>NZ_JAVAMA010000002.1 GCF_030730875.1 Sphingomonas sp. DG1-23 | reverse complement strand
GGCGCGAGTGACGGGGCTCGAACCCGCGACCTCCGGCGTGACAGGCCGGCGCTCTAACCAACTGAGCTACACCCGCTTGATCCAGGCGGGGCGACGCATGCCGCGATATGGAAACCGCTTCGAATGACCACGAGGAAACCCTTTTGGGGATCCCGCGTGGCGCGAGTGACGGGGCTCGAACCCGCGACCTCCGGCGTGACAGGCCGGCGCTCTAACCAACTGAGCTACACCCGCTCTCTAAGCGAGGAGGCGGCCACTAACCCCGGCTTCGGGGGGTGTCAACCGGATTGGTCACGACTTTCTCGCCGCTGCGTGCGCGTGTCGCCGGGATCGCGGATCAGCGTGCCGTGCTCGAACAGGAATCCGGCGATGTCGGGCTTGCCGGCGGCATTGAGCACGGTCTGGATGATGATCAGCAGCGGCACTGCGAGCAGCGCTCCCGGCGTGCCCCACACCCAGCCCCAGAAGCTCAGCGAGACGAGGATCAGGATCGGGCTGATCGTCAGCCGGTGCCCGACGATCAGCGGCGTCACGACATTGGCCTCGATCAGATGCGCGCCGATCATCATCACCGCGGGCAGCAGCGCCCACCAGAGATCGGCAAAGCTCATCAGCCCGCCGAGCCCGAGCAGCATCGCCGCCATCACCGGGCCGATATAGGGGATGTAGTTGAGCAACGCGACGATGCCGCCCCACATCAGCGGCGTCGGCATGCCGATCGCCCACAGCGCGCCCGCGACGATCAGCCCGAGCGTCACGTTGATCAAGGTGATCGTGCCCAAATAGGCCGAAGTGTCGTCGACCACGTCCTGGATCACCCGCGCCGTCGCCATTGCGCCGCCGAAGCTCGCGCGGCGGGTGATCGCGTTGCGCCGCAGCCGGGTCCAGCCCGACAGGAAGAAATAGATCACCAGAATCGCGAAGAACATCTCGATCAGCGCCGACGGCGCCGAGGTGGTGAACAGATCGAGCAAGGAACGCGGCGGCGGCACTGCGATCGTTTCGGGCTGGCGCACCGGCGCCGAGGCGAAATTGGTCAGCGTCTTGTCGACGAATCGCTCGAGCCGCGAATAGAAGCGGATCAGGGGCTCGAGATTGTGCTGGATCTTGGGAATGCTCTCGGGGAGCCGCTGCATCCATTGCCATGCCGGCACCACGATCGACGCCAGCGCGATATTGGCGGCGGCGAGGAACAGCAGCACGCAGACGAACGCAGCCAGTGGCGCCGGCATGCGGTGCCGCTCGAGCCATTCGAGCAGCGGCACCAGCGCGATCGCGATCACCAAAGCGGCGGTGAGCGGCAGGAAGAATGGCGAGCCCTCGCGCAATGCGAAGGGAATCGCGAACAACAGCCCCACGCCGATCATCAGGGCCAATGCCGCCATCAGCCGGTCGCGCTTGAGCCCGTCGCCGATATTCTCCAGCGGGTCGGGCGAGAGAATGGGCGCGCGCGGCGCGGCCGGGGGAATGCCCCCGTCGCGCTCGCTGCCTCCGCCCATGGCCCGCGGCTGCTCGTCCACCCTTCGTTCTCCTTCGCTCCACTGATAGGGGGCGGTTGCGCGGCCTGCAATGCAGGCTAGGTTGGCGCGATGGGCGAACTCCTGCTGGTCCTCGACGAGGGCACCACCTCCACCCGCGCAATTCTGTTCGCGCCGTCGGGCGAATGCCTCGGCAGCCAGGCCTCCGAGCTCACCCAGCATTATCCCGCGCCGGGGCTGGTCGAACATGACGCGGCGGAGATCTGGGAGCGCAGCCGCGCCTGCGCGCAGGCGATGGTCGACAAGGCCGGCGGTGCCGACCGGATCGCCGCGATCGGCATCACCAACCAGCGCGAGACGATCGTGTTCTGGGACAGGAAGACCGGCGAACCGCTCGCCCCGGCGATCGTCTGGCAGGACCGGCGCAGCGCGGCATTGTGCCGCACATGGCGCGAGGCCGGCGAGGAACCGGGGGTGCAGGCGCGTACCGGGCTGCTGCTCGACCCCTATTTCTCGGGGACCAAGATCGCCTGGGCGATGGCGAACTGGCCGCAGCTCAAGGAGGCCGGCGACCGGCTGGCGATCGGCACGATCGAGAGCTGGCTGGTGTGGAAGCTCACCGCCAACGAAAATCGGGGCGGGCTGCACGTCACCGACGCGACCAACGCCTCGCGCACCCTGCTGATGGGGCTCGGCTCGGGCGGGTGGAGCGACGGGCTGCTCGCCATGTTCTCCGCGCCGCGCGATGCCCTTCCCGAGATCGTCGATTGCGCCGGGCGCTTCGGCACCACCAATTTGTTCGGCGGCGAAATCCCGATCTGCGGGCTCGCCGGCGACCAGCAGGCCGCGACGATCGGCCAGGCCTGCTTCGCCAAGGGCGACACCAAGGCGACCTACGGCACCGGCGCTTTCGTGCTGACCAATGCGGGGAATGCCCCGCCCGCCTCGAAGAACCGCCTGCTCGCCACCGTGCTGTGGCAATTGGGCGGGCGGCGCACCTATGCGATCGAGGGCTCGGTGTTCGTCGCCGGCAGCCTGATCCAGTGGCTGCGCGATTCGATCGGGCTGATCGAGACCGCGCCCGAGACCGAGGCGCTGGCGCGATCGGTGCCCGACAATGGCGGCGTCTACCTCGTCCCGGCGTTGAGCGGGCTCGGCGCGCCGTGGTGGGAGCCCGACGCCCGCGCTGCGCTCTCCGGTCTCAGCTTCTCGAGCACCCGTGCGCACGTCGTCCGCGCCGCGCTCGAGGCTATGGCGCACCAGAGCCACGACCTCAAGACCGCCTTCGCCGCGGACGGCGCCGACTGGGCGCGGCTGCGCGTCGATGGCGGCATGGTGACCAACGACTGGATGGCGCAGGATCTTGCCGACATTCTCGGCATTCCGGTCGACCGGCCCGATTTTGCCGAGACCACGGCGCTGGGCGCAGCGATGCTGGCGGGGGTCGGCTGCGGGTTGTTCGGCGGGCTGGACGAGGCCGCGGGCATGCGGAGCGCAGGCAGGACGTTCGAGCCGAAACTGGCCGCGGATGCGCGTGCGCTGCGGCTGGCCGGCTGGAGCGCCGCCGTCGAGCGCGTCGTTCGCTGACCGTCCGAAGATGCGGTTCCACCCCGGTTACGCGCTGGTCGCGCTCGCGCTGCTTCTCATCGAAATCGCCATCGCCTTGTTCGTGCGCGACCGATTCGTCCGCCCCTATCTGGGCGACGTTATCGCGGTGATCCTCGTCTATGCGGCACTTCGGGCGACATTTCGCCTCGATGTGATTCCCGCAGCCGCGACTGCCTTTCTCGTCGCGGCCGCGATCGAGTTCGGGCAATTGTTCCGCGTGCTCGACCTGCTCGGACTCGCCGACCACCGGATCGCGCGCACGGTTCTCGGCTACGGCTTCGAGCTGAAGGATTTCGTCGCTTATGCCACGGGCGGGCTGATCGTTTTGGCCGTGGAGCGATGGCGCGCGGGACGCTAGGCCGCCGCCTCTCCCGCGAACAATGCCCGGAGCTCGGTCTTCAATATCTTGCCGTTGGCGTTGCGCGGCAGCACGTCCTTCACGAAGCGGACCTGCACCGGCACCTTGAACCCCGCCAGCCGCGCGCGTACCCAATCCTGCAGTTCGGCCTCGCTGGCCGATTTGCCCGGCGCGAGATGCACCACCGCGGCGGGCTCCTCGCCCAACGAGCGGTGCGGCACCCCGACCAATGCGCAATCGGTCACCGCCGGATGCGCGTAGAGCACGTCCTCGACTTCACTCGAATAGATGTTCTCGCCGCCGCGGATGATGATGTCCTTGGCTCGGTCCACGATGTAGAGGAACCCCTCCGCATCGAGCCGCGCGAGATCGCCGGTGCGCACCCATCCGTCGACGAAAGTCTCGGCGGTTGCCTCGGGCTTGTTCCAATAGCCCTTCACGATCATCGGCCCGCGCGCCCAGAGTTCGCCGACCTCACCGACCGGAAGCTCGCGATCGCCTTCGACCGACCGGATCTTGAGGTCCGCCGCAGCGACCGGGGGGCCGGCGCTGGTCGGCCGCGTCAGATAATCCTCGCCCGAATGCGTCGTCACCGTCGCGGTGGTCTCGGTCATCCCCCAGCCATTGCCGGGCAGCGCGCCGAACTCCTCGTAGATCCGCTTGACCAGTTCGGGCGCCGAAGGTGCGCCGCCATAAGCGATCGCCTCGAGGCTCGACAGATCGTACTCGGCCCGCGCCGGATGCTCGAGCAATTGCCATGCGATCGTCGGCACCCCGCCGGTGGCGTTGACCTTCTCGCGCTGGATGATTCCCATCGCCAGTTCGGGATCCCATTTGCGCATGAACACCAGCGTCGAGCCGGAAGCGACCGCCCCCATCATCGCCGCCGAACAGGCAGTGACGTGAAACAGCGGGATGACGAGCAGCATCACTTTGGGCTCGGGCATCGCCGGGGGAGTCTCGCCGCGGCGCAGGATCGTGCGCGCCGCGACATAGGCGCTCGACATGATGTTGGTGACGAAGTTGCGATGGGTGCCGAGCGCGCCCTTGGGGCTGCCGGTGGTGCCGCTGGTGTAGAAGATCGTCGCATCGTCGTCCGGGGCCACCTCGGCATCGGGAAAGCCGACATCGTCGAGCGTGCCCCAATCGCGCGCCGGCCCGATCAGCGATTCGAGTCCGATTGCCGGCGCCTCGAGATCGCCCTTGGCCCGGCTGACGATCACCTGATCGAGATCGGGCATGTCCTTGTAGCAATGCTTGAGCCGTTCGTGCCGCTCGCCATCGACGAACAGAAGCTTCGCGCCCGAATCCTTCATCGCATATTCGAGCTCGCCGCCGGTCCACCATGCATTGAGCGGCACCATGATCGCGCCGATGCTCACCGCCGCGAAAAAGATCGCCGGCCATTCGGGCAGGTTGCGCATCGCCAGCGCGACGCGATCGCCCTTCCCCACCCCCATCTCGACCAACTTGTGCGCGATATGCGCAGTCGCCCGGTAATTCGCCTCGAAGGTGACGCGTTCGTCCTCGTAGACGGTGAACTCGCGCGCGCCATAAGCCCGCACCATCTGGGCGAGCAGCCGGAGCGAAGGCGGCGCGTTCTTCCACACCCGCGTCGGCACGCCGCGGATGTCCACGGTCTCCATCTCGAACTTCGCGCCCGGCGCGGTGAGCAATGCCCGGGCCTGCTCCAGCGACATTTTGGGCCAGGCGGGGTCGAGCGGAACGATCGGATCGGGGGCCAAGCCTTGTCTCTCCATATGTTTCTGAACATTGGGTTTGGGCATCGCTGACCAACCGAAAGCAACGTTAGTGTTGATTCGCGTCGCGCTCAAGGCAATAGGAGATGCCGGTCGCCGATGCGCTGCAATCGGATGATTTCGAACGAGAGGTATGCCGTTCCAGATGCACATGACCCGGCCCGGACGCTACGGATTCGACGCCGCGCGGCTCGCGCGAATCGATGCGTTCCTCAAGGAGCGCTATCTCGACTCGGGCAAGCTCCCCCATGCGCAATTGCTCCTCGCCCGTGACGGCGAGATTGCGCATTTCTCGCATCAGGGCGCCGCGCGCGAAGCTGGCGCGCCGGTCGACGAGGGCACCTTGTTCCGCATCGCCTCGATGACCAAGCCGATCACCAGCCTCGCTTTCATGATGCTCGTCGAGGAAGCGAGAGTCGCGCTCGATACGCCGGTCCATCACGTCCTGCCCGAGTTCAAGGGTCTCGGCGTCTATGCCGGCGGTGGCGGCGGCGTGCCGTTCCTGACCAGGGCGACGACCGAGCCGATGCGGATGGTCGATCTGCTCCGCCACACCTCGGGGCTGACCTACAGCTTCCAGAACCGCACCAATGTCGACGCCGCCTATCGCGAGTCGAAGATGGAGAATTGGCACGGCAATCTGACGCTCGACGAATTCGTCGCGGCGCTGGGCAGATTGCCGCTCGAATTCTCGCCGGGCGCCGAATGGAATTATTCGGTGTCGACCGACGTGCTCGGCGCGGTGGTCGAGCGGGTCTCGGGGATGCAGCTCGATCGCTTCTTCGTCGAGCGCATTTTCGGTCCGCTGGGGATGAACGACACTTTCTTCGCGGTGCCAGCGGAGAAGATCGACCGCCTTGCCGATTGCTGGGCGCTCGACGAGAAGACCGGCAAGCGGATGCTCTACGATCGCGGCGATGCCTCGGCCTGGTCGCGTTTCCCGAGGCTGGTCTCGGGCGGCGGCGGCCTCGTCTCGACGGCGCTCGACTATCATCGCTTCTGCACGATGTGCCTCAATGGCGGCGTGCTCGACGGCGTCCGGCTGGTCAGTCCCAAGACGATCGCACTGATGACGACGAACCATCTGCCCGGCAGTTCGGACCTCGCGACGATGTCGCGTTCGCTGTTCAGCGAGGCGACCAATGCCGGCACCGGTTTCGGGCTCGGCTTCGCGGTGACCACCGATGTCGCGCGGACGCTGGTTCCCGGATCGGTGGGCGAATATTATTGGGGCGGGATGTTCTCGACGGCGTTCTTCGTCGATCCGGTCGAACGCATCCACATGGTGTTCATGACCCAGTTCACCCCGTCGATGCGCTACCCGATCCGCCGCGAGCTCAAGACCCTGATCTATTCGGCGCTGACCTGATGGCCTGGGCCTTCCTTGATCCACGCGAAGGCGTGAAGAAGTTGTTCGCGCAACGCCGCGACGACGCAACGAGGGTGTACGGCCGCGTCAGCGGAATCTTCACTCTCAGCCGGAAATCGGAGCCGCTGACGCGGCCATACCTTCCCTCGCAGCCACCGCTCGTCGCGGCGTTGCGCGAACCAGATCTTCCTTCTTCGCGCCTTCGCGCGAATCATAAATGGAGCCCGAAATGACTTCCCCCATCATCACCAGCCGCCAGGGCGACGTCCTGATCCTCACCTCGGACAATCCGCCGGTGAACGCGCTCGGCGCCGCGGTCCGCCAGGGGCTGCAGGCCGGGATCGAGGAAGCGAAGCGCGACGAGAGCATCAAGGCGGTGGTGATCATCGCTGCGGGCAAGACCTTCTTCGCCGGCGCCGACATCACCGAATTCGGCAAGGCGATGCAGGAGCCCTCGCTGCCGGTGCTGGTCGACCAGATCGAGGCGCTCGACAAGCCGGTGATCGCCGCGGTCCACGGCACGGCGCTGGGCGGCGGTTGCGAAGTCGCATTGGCCTCCCACTATCGCATCGCCGTCCCCAGCGCGAAGTTCGGGCTGCCCGAAGTCAAGCTCGGCATCCTGCCCGGCGCCGGCGGGACCCAGCGCATGCCGCGCGTCGCGGGCGTCGAAACCGCGCTCGAACTCGCCACCAAGGGCGATCCGATCTCGGCCGAACAGGCCAAGGCCGTCGGCCTCGTCGATCGTATCGCGACCGAGGGCAATCTCCTCGCCGACGCGGTCGCCTTCGCCCAGGAAGTCATCGGCAAGCCGGTGTCTCGTTCGTCCGAGCGCCCGGTCGCCGTCGATCCGACGGTGTTCGAAACCTTCCGCAAGACCAACGCCAAGCGCTTCCGCGGGCTCGACGCCCCCGCGACGATCATCGACCTGATCGAGCAGACCGCGGGCAAGCCCTACGCCGAGGGTGTCCAGGCCGAGCGGATGGGCTTCATGAAGCTCATCATGGGCACCCAGTCGGCGGCGCTGCGCCACATCTTCTTCGCCGAGCGCAAAGCCGCCAAGATCGACGGCATCGCCGAGGATTTGCAGCTCCGCGACATCAAGCGCGTCGGCGTGATCGGCGCCGGCACGATGGGCGGCGGCATCTCGATGAACTTCCTCACTGCGGGCGTGCCCGTGACCATCGTCGAGATGGCGCAGGACGCGCTCGACCGCGGCACCGGCGTGATCCGCAAGAACTATGAAGCGACCGCCGCCAAGGGCCGGATGACCGCCGAGCAGGTCGAAGGTGCGATGGGGCTGCTCAAACCGAGCCTCGACCTCGACGATCTCGCCGAGTGCGACCTGATCATCGAGGCGGTCTATGAGAATATGGACGTCAAGAAGGACATCTTCGCCAAGCTCGACAAGATCGCCAGGCCGGGCGCGATCCTCGCCTCCAACACCTCCTATCTCAATATCGACGAGATCGCCGCGGTGACCAGCCGTCCGCAGGACGTGCTCGGCCTGCACTTCTTCTCGCCCGCGAACGTGATGAAGCTGCTCGAGATCGTCCGCGGCGCGAAGACCGCCGACGACGTGCTCGCAACGGCTATGGCGGTCTCGAAGAAGATCAGGAAAGTCGCGGTGATCGCCGGCGTCTGCTACGGTTTCATCGGAAACCGCATGCTGATGCCGCGCCAGGTCGAGGCCAACAAGATGCTGCTCGAAGGCGCCACGCCCGAGCAGATCGACAAGGTCCATGTCGCCTTCGGCATGCCGATGGGTCCGTTCCAGATGGCCGACCTCGCCGGGGTCGACATCGGCTGGCATCGCGACCCCAACCGCATCGAGAATATCCGCGACGCGCTCGCCGCCGAAGGCCGCTGGGGCCAGAAGAAGAGCGCCGGCTTCTACGATTATGACGAGAAGCGCACCCCGTCGAACAGCCCGCGCGTCGCCGAACTGATCGAGGAATGGCGTGGCAAGCTGAACGTGCCGAGCCACGAGATCACCGAGGAGGAGATCGTCGTCCGTACGCTCTACACCATGGTCAACGAAGGCGCGCTGATCCTCGCCGAGGGCATGGCCCAGCGCGCGTCCGATATCGATGTGGTGTGGGTCTATGGCTATGGCTGGCCCCCGTATCGCGGCGGGCCGATGTTCTGGGCCGATACCGAGGGCCTCAAGAAGATCGTCGAGGGGCTGGAGAAATACGGCTTCGAAGTCGCCCCTCTGCTCCGCGAGAAGGCGGAAAAGGGCGAGAAGTTCAACAAGTGACGGGCGAAACGCCCGCACAAATCATTGCGTCACCCCGGACTTGTTCCGGGGTCCACCGCGCCGCCGGGCACCGGTCTGGAACATCCGGACGGGCGCTCGCGGCACAGTGGATGCCGGAATAAATTCGGCATGGCGGTGGGAGGATCTGAGATGTCTGAAACCAACCTCGATCAATTCCGCGCCGAGACCCGGGCATGGCTCGAAGCCAATTGCCCGGAGACGATGCGCACCCCGATGCGCGGCGAGAAGGACGCGACCTGGGGCGGCCGCAACCCCGTCTACGCCCACCCCGACCAGAAGCTCTGGATGGACCGGATGGGCGCACGCGGCTGGACGGTGCCCGACTGGCCGAGCGAATATGGCGGCGGCGGGCTCGGCCCGGCCGAGACCAAGATCCTTCGCGAGGAAATGGCGCGGCTCAAATGCCGCAACCCGCTCAACAGCTTCGGCATCTCGATGCTCGGGCCGGCGCTGCTGAAATACGGCACCGAAGCGCAGAAACTCGAGCATCTGCCGAAGATCGCGCGCGGCGAGATCCGCTGGTGCCAAGGCTATAGCGAGCCCAATGCCGGCTCCGACCTTGCCGGGCTCGCCACCTCCGCCGACGATGCCGGCGACCATTATGTCGTCAACGGCCAGAAGGTGTGGACCAGCTATGCCGATCAGGCCGACTGGATCTTCTGCCTCGTCCGCACCGACAAGACCAGCAAGCAGGGCGGGATCAGCTTCGTTCTGTTCGACATGGCCAGCGAAGGCGTGTCGACCAGGCCGATCCTGCTGATCAGCGGATATTCGCCGTTCTGCGAGACGTTTTTCGACAATGTGAAAGTCCCCAAGGCCAATCGCGTTCATGACGAGAACAAGGGCTGGGACGTCGCCAAATATCTGCTCGGGCACGAGCGCGAGATGATCTCGGGAATGGGGCTCGCCAGCCGCGGCGAAGACCCCTTGATCGAAGCGGCGCGCAAGGGCGTCGACCCGATCCTGCGCGCGCAGATCGCGTTGTTCCAGGTCCGCTCGCAGGCGTTCAAGGCGATGTCCGAGCGGTTCATCGACGAGCTCAAGGCCGGCAAGGCGCACCCCGCCCAGCCCTCGATGATGAAATATTACGGTACCGAGCTGAACAAGGCGCGCCACGAATTGCAGATGGCCACGGGCGGCAGCGACGCGCTCGAATGGGAGAGCGAGGCCTCGAACCACGGCGCCGCGCCGCGCGCTTGGCTGCGCACCAAGGCCAATTCGATCGAAGGCGGCACCAGCGAGATCCAGCTCAACATCATCGCCAAGCGGATATTGGATTTGCCGAGCTAACTCCCTCTCCCCTTCAGGGAAGAGGGCCGAGGAGAGGGGCAAGTGCAGTGCCTTCTCGATAGCCCCCTCTCCCCGACCCTCTCCCCGCAAGCGGAGAGAGAGAAAGAAAGAAGCCCATGCCCCTCTACCTCACCGACGAACAGCAAATGCTCCGCGACACCGCGAAAGACTTCGTCGCCGAGCACGCGCCGGTCAGCCATATGCGGGCCTTGCGCGATGCGAACGACGCCACCGGCTTCAGCCGCGACCTGTGGAAGTCCTTCGCCGAGCTCGGCCTGACCGGGATCCTGATCCCGGAGAGCGAAAACGGCCTCGGGCTCGGCCAGGTCGAGGCGGGGGTGGTGCTCGAGGAGATCGGCCGCAACCTCTCGCCCTCGCCGTTCCTCATCACCGCCGTCGCCGCGGTCGAGGCGCTCAAGGGCACCCCGCATGCCGCGTGCTGGTTCCCCGGCATCCTCGCCGGCGACACCGTCGCCGCGATCGCGATCGACGAGCACGCCAAGCATGACGGCAAGATCGCGATGCAGGCCGAGCGTTCGGGCAATGGCTTCCGCCTCACCGGCGCCAAGCAGTTCGTCGCGCACGGCCATGTCGCCGACCTGCTCCTCGTCGCCGCGGCGACCGATCACGGCACCACCTTGTTCGCCGTCCCCACCGACGCCAAAGGGCTCACCGCCGATCCGCAGCGCCTCGCCGATGCCAGCCTCGCGGCGCGCCTGACCTTCGACGGCGTCGAGGTGGATGCCGACGCAGTGGTCGGTGAAGTCGATCAGGGCGATGGCCCCCTCGCCCGCTTGCTCTCGGCCGGCCGCACCGGCGCTTCGGCCGAATTGCTCGGGGTCGGCGGCGGCGCGATGGACAGGACCGTCGCCTATCTCAAGGAGCGCAAGCAGTTCGGCCAGCTTATCGGCAGCTTCCAGGCGCTCCAGCACCGCGCCGCGCACCTCTATAGCGAGATGGAAGTCGCCCGTGCCGCAGTGCTCAAGGCGCAGCAATTGCTCGACGCCGGCGAGGATGCTTCGAACGCAGTTTCGGTCGCCAAGGCGATGACCGGACTCGCCGCCACGCTGGCGGTGCAGGAGGGCATCCAGATGCACGGCGGCATCGGCATGACCGACGAATATGATATCGGCTTCTACATGAAGCGCGCACGAGTCCTCGCCGAATTGTTCGGCGACAGCAATTTTCACGCCGATGCGCTGGCGCAGGGGGCAGGATATTGATGCGCGCCGCGTCACCCCGGCGAACGCCGGGGCCTCAGGCCGTGCGCACCATGCCTGAGGCACGCGGTCCCGGCGTTCGCCGGGATGACGGAAGGTAGAATGCATGGCTGAACCCACGCCCACAGAGCTCGTCGCCCAGCTCACCACCTTGCTCGACGTCGAGGAGATCGATACCGATCTCTATCGCGGTCCCCGGCTTCCCGGCGGTGTCGGCCGCGTCTTCGGCGGGCAGGTCATCGCGCAGGCGCTCCAGGCCGCACAGCGCTCGGTGAGCGGCGCCGAGGGCGGCGACAAGATCGCGCACTCGCTCCACGCCTATTTCATGCGTCCCGGCGACGAGAACCACCCGATCATCTATCGCATCGTCCGCGATTTCGAGGGCCGCAGCTTCGCCACCCGCCGGATCATCGCGATGCAGAAGGGCCGGCCGATCCTCAACATGGCGGCCTCGTTCCAGCTGCCCGCCGAAGGGCTCCACCATCAGGACGCGATGCCCGACGTTCCCGATCCCGATGCGCTCCGTTCGGAGCGCGAATTGCGCGAGCAGATCCGCGATCAGGTTCCCGAGAAATTCCGCCGTTTCTTCCTGCGCGCCCGCCCGATCGAGATCCGCCCGGTCAATCCGCGCAACTGGTTCGCGCCCGACGAGATCGAACCCGTGCAGCACAGCTGGTTCCGCGTCGTCGCGCCGCTCCCCGACGATCTCGCGCTCCACCGCGCGATGCTCGCTTATGCCAGCGACATGACTCTGCTCGGCACCTGCCTGCTCCCCCATGGAGTCAGCTGGATGACCGGCGAGGTCCAGACCGCGAGCCTCGACCACGCAATCTGGCTGCACGAGCCGTTCCGCTTCGATGAATGGCTGCTCTACACCACCGACAGCCCGTGGGCCGGCCATGCGCGGGGCTTCAACCGCGGCAAGATCTATGCGCGCGACGGCCGGCTGGTGGCGAGCGTCGCGCAGGAAGGGCTGATCCGCTTGCGTAACGACCGCGAATAGCTGCTAAAGAGTGGCGCATGACGACGCGCCGCTTCCCCTATGTCACGCTCGATGTGTTCACCGACACCCGATTCGGCGGCAATCCGCTCGCGGTGTTCACCACCGCCGAAGGGCTGAGCGACGTCGAGATGCAGGCACTCGCCGCCGAGATGAATTACAGCGAGACGACCTTCGTCCTGCCGCCGGCCGACCCGGCCAACACCGCCCGCGTGCGCATCTTCCATCGCACCGCCGAGATGCCCTTCGCCGGGCATCCCAATGTCGGCACCGGCTATGTCCTCGCCGGCCTGCGCCCGGAGGCCGGCGACGTGCTCCGCTTCGAGGAGATTGCCGGCCTCGTCGAGATCCGCATCGAACGCGATACCGAGGGCCGTCCCACCGGCGCCGAGATCGACGCGCCACAGCCGCTCCAGATCCTCGGCACGTTGCCGGCCGAGGCGATCGCGTCGTGCATCGGCCTCGCCGCTGCCGACCTCGTGGCCAATTCGCACCTACCCACTCGCGCCAGCGTCGGCGTCGATTTCACGCTGGTCGAAGTCACCGCAGAGGCGCTGTCCCTCGCGCTCCCGGACATCGCCACGTATCGCAGCGTCGCCGAGGCGCATCTCGGCGCCGGCGACCGCCTCTCGATCTTCCTCTATGCCCGCGACGGCCGTCATATCCGTGCGCGCATGTTTTCGCCGCTGTCGGGCACATGGGAGGATCCGGCGACTGGCAGCGCCAATGCGGCCCTCGCCGCCCTGCTGCTGTCGATCCACGGCGGCGACGAAGCCCGTTTCGACGTCATCCAGGGCGTGGAGATGGGCCGACCCAGCAATTTGCACCTCCGCGCGTGGCGCACCGCGGAAGGCATCCGCGCCAGCGTCGGCGGACGATGCGTCCCCGTGCTGCGCGGCGAGGCTCTGCTCTAGAAAGCGGGCTTGCCGAATTCCTGCCGCGTCACCGGGTGGCTCGACGACAATCCGCCATCGACCACCCAGGCCTGGCCGTTGACATAGCTCGCCGCATCGCTGGCGAGGAACAGCGCCACGCGCGCGATTTCCTCGGGCACGCCGGCGCGGCGCAGCGGATTGAGCCGGCCGAGCTTGTCCTCCTTGCCGACCTCGCGGGCATATTCGAACGCGCGCGCGGTCATCCCGGTCTCGATCAGACCGGGGCAGATCGCATTGACTCGAACGTTCGAAGTCGCAAGTTGCTGCGCCGCGGTGTGGACGAGGTTGATCACCCCTGCCTTGCTCGCCGAATAAGCCGGCCCGCCCGCGCCCGAACGCAGCCCCGCCACGCTCGCGGTGCACAGTATCGCCCCGCCACCGGTCACCTTGGCCCGCTCGACGATCTTCGGGCCGGCATGCTTGATCGCCAGCGCCGGGCCGATCAGGTTCACCCGCAGCACTTCGGTCCAGAGCTCGACGGTCGAGTCGAAGATGCCCGAAGCGCCGCCCGAGATCCCGGCATTGGCGAAGAACACGTCCAGCCCGCCGAAGCGATCGCACGCCGTGGCGACCAGCCGCTCGACATCGCCTTCGTCGCCCGCGTCGACCTCCAAGGCGAGCGCGCCGCCCAGGCCGGCGACCGTGTCGTGCACCGCTTCGCTCAGATCGGCGGCGACGACCCGCGCGCCCTCTTCGGCGAACAGGCGCGCAGTGGCGCGGCCGATCCCCGATCCCGCCCCGGTGACGATGACGACCTTGTCGTTGAAGCGCATAAACCCTCTTTTTTCCGTGCCCCTCGCGCAAGCGGGAGGGGAATTAGATCGTCACGCCGCCGTCGATCACCAGCGCCTGCCCGGTCATGAACGCGCTCGCGTCGCTCGCCAGATAGACGACCGCGCCGGCGATGTCCTCCGGCTCGCCAATGCGGCGGAGCGGCGTGGTCGCATTGCTCGCCTTGATCCGCTCGGGATCCTCCCACAAGGCGCGGGCGAAGTCGGTCTTGATCAGCCCCGGCGCGATGCAATTGACCCGCACATTGTCCGGCCCGAACTCCACCGCATAGTTGCGCGCGAGCTGGAAGTCGGCGGCCTTGGAGACGTTGTACGCGCCGATCACCGGCGATCCGCGCAGGCCGCCAATCGACGAAACGATGACGATAGATCCGGCTTTGCGCGCCCGCATCTCGGGCGCGACCATCTGGATCAGCCAGTGATTGGAGAGAATGTTGTTGTCGAGGGTCTTACGGAACTGATCGTCGGCGATGCCTTCGAGCGGGCCGTAATAGGGATTCGACGCGGCGTTGCAGACGAGAATGTCGACCCGCCCGAACACGCGCCGCGTTTCGCTGACGAGATGCGCCAGCGCCGCCTTGTCCGAGATGCTTGCCGCCACCGCCAGCGCGGTGCCTTCGCCGAAGCGCGCGTCGATCTCCGCGGCGACTTCGTCGCAGGCGTCCTGCTTGCGGCTGGAGATCACCACCTTCGCGCCGTGGGCCGCGAGCGCCTCGGCTGATGCGCGGCCGATCCCGCGGGTCGATCCGGTGACGATCGCTATTTTGCCGGTCAGGTCGAACAATCCGCTCATCTCACCCACCAAATCATCACCCCGGCCTTGTGCCGGGGTCCACTATGCGCGCCAGCTGACCTCCAGCCTCTTGCTTCTTCTCTCGCCTCCCGGTGGCCCCCGGCACAAGGCCGGGGTGACGCAGGGAGACTGCGAAAGCTAGGCCCCCGCCTCGCGCGCGAAATGCCAGGCCGATGCCGCGAGCCCGGGCAGCCGCTCGACGGTCTTCGCCGCCTGGTCGCTCGACGCATTGCCGTCGATGATCCTTTTCTTGATCCCCTGAACGATCCCGGTGAGCCGGAAGAGATTATACGCGAAATACCAGTTGAGGTCGGGCACGCCATCGCGCCCGGTCGCCGCGCAATAGCGTTGCACCATCGCCTCCAGCGTCGGGATGCCGGTCTCGGGCCCGGTCAGCCCCTGCACCCCAGACCGCCCCTCGGGCGCGGTCACCCAGCTCATCAGGAAATAGGAGAAATCGGCCAGCGGATCGCCGAGCGTCGAGAGCTCCCAGTCCAGCACCGCCAGCACCCGGGGCTCGGCAGCTGCGAAGATCATGTTGTCGATGCGGAAATCGCCATGGACGATCGACGTGCGGGTCTGCGCCGGCACGGTGCGAGGCAGCCACTCGATCAGCCGCTCGACCTCGGGCATGTCGTCGGTCTGGCTCATCCGGTATTGCTTCGACCAGCGCGCCACCTGCCGCTCGAAATAATTGCCCGGTTTGCCATATTCGCCGAGCCCGACCGCTTCGTAATCGATCGAATGCAGCGCCGCGAGCGTATCGACGATCACCTCATAGATCACGGTGCGCTCGCCCGAGGCCATATCGGGCAGCGCGCCGTCCCAGAAGGTCCGCCCTTCGACCATTTCCATGATGTAGAAAGGCGCGCCGATCACTTGCGCGTCCTCGCAAAGGCCATAGGGCCGTGCGACCGGGAAGCCGGTGGGATGCAGCGCCGCAATCAGCTGATGCTCGCGCTCGACGGCATGTGCAGAGGGCAGGATCGGCCCGAATGGCTTGCGGCGCAGCACATAGGATCCGCTTGCCGCATCAATGCGATAGGTCGGGTTGCTCTGCCCGCCTGCGAACTTCTCGACCGCGAACGGCCCGGCGAAGCCCGCGACGTTTGCGTCCAGCCATGCGCCGAGGCGCGCTTCGTCGAGATCGCTCATGCGAACTCGATCACCGAGCGCACGCTGTGGCCGTCGCGCAGTTTTTCGAGCGCGTCGTTCACATCGCTCAGCTTGATCCGCTCGGCGACCATCGTGTCGAGATCGAGCAGTCCGTCGAGATACATCTGGACCAGCCGCGGCATGTCGATCGGGAAGCGCGTGCTGCCCAGCAGCGATCCCTGAATCTTCTTGCCGGTCAGAAAGGTCGGCCCGGCCAGGCTGACATTGCCCCCCGGCGCGATCATCCCGAGGATCGTCGCGGTGCCGCCGCGGCGGAGGATATTCCATGCGAGCTCGGCGGTATTGGGCCGGCCGACTGCCTCGATCGCATAATGGACGCCGCCATTGGTGCGCTTGAGCACGTCCTTGACGATCGTCTCCGAATTGGGATCGAGCGTGCCGGTGGCGCCGAGCTTCATCGCCAGTTCGCGCTTCTCGGGCATCGGATCGATCGCGAGGATCTGGCCCGCTCCGGCGATCCTCGCGGCGTTGATCGCGGCGAGCCCGATCCCGCCCGCGCCGATCACCGCGACGCTCTCGCCGGGGCGCACCCGGCTGTCGTTGAAGATCGCCCCCGCCCCGGTGATCACTGCGCAGCCCAGCAGCGCGGCACGATCGAGCGGCATCTCCTTGCTGATCGCGACGCAGGCGTTTTCGTGCACCAGCATCATCTCGGCAAAGGCGGAGAGGTTGAGGAACGGCGCCAGCGGCGTGCCGCCGGCAAGCTTCAGGCGCGGCTCGGCATCGGCGGGGCGCCGGGTCGAGGGATCGATGCACAGCGATGGTCGGCCGGAGACGCACATCTCGCACGAGCCGCAGAAGACGGTGAAAAAAGTGATGACGTGATCCCCGGGCCTCAGATGCGCGACGTCGCTGCCGACCGCCTCGATCACGCCGGCGGCTTCGTGCCCCGGCACCGTCGGCACCGGATGCGGAAAGGCGCCGTCGACGAAATGCAGGTCCGAGCGGCAGACGCCGCACGCCACGGTGCGGATCAGCACCTCGCGCGGACCGGGCTTCGAGACTGCGACGTCCTCGATCTGGAGCGGCTTCCCGGCTTCGAAAAGTACGGCTGCTTTCACTTCATCCCCTTCCCGTGTTCCTGCGAAAGCAGGAACCCAGAGTTACAAAGGCCGTCGCGCGATCATCCTGGGCTCCTGCTTTCGCAAGAGCACGGATCAACGGCTCACCCCCACCTCCCCCGACGAAACCCGATCGGCCTTGAAGTCCCCGTACTTCCCGAACTCGGCCCGCGCGATCGCGCGATTATGGACCTCGTCGGGGCCGTCGGCGAGCCGCAGGGTGCGGATCCCCGCCCAATCGTGCGCCAGCCCGAAATCGCCGGACACGCCTGCGCCGCCATGCGCCTGGATCGCATCGTCGATGATCTGCAACGCCATGGTCGGCGCCTGCACCTTGATCATCGCGATCTCGAGCTGGGCGGCCTTGTTGCCGGCCTTGTCCATCATGTCCGCCGCCTTGAGGCAGAGCAGGCGAGTCATCTCGATGTCGATTCGGGCGCGGGCGATGCGCTGCTCCCATACGCTATGATCGGACAGCCTTTTGCCGAACGCCACTCGGCTGACCAGCCGCTTCGCCATTGCCACGATCGCTTCCTCGGCGACACCGATCGTCCGCATGCAATGATGGATTCGCCCCGGCCCGAGCCGGCCCTGCGCAATCTCGAACCCGCGGCCTTCGCCGAGCAGGACATTCTCGACCGGCACGCGGACATTTTCGAGCACGACTTCGCCATGCCCGTGCGGCGCATGATCATACCCGAAAACCGAAAGCATCCGTTCGATCTTCACGCCGGGAGCATCGAGCGGCACCAGAATCTGGCTTTGCTGGGCGTGGCGCGAGGCCTCGGGACTGGTCTTGCCCATGACGATCGCGATCTTGCAGCGCGGATCGCCCACGCCCGAAGACCACCATTTCCGCCCGTTGATCACATAATGGTCGCCGTCCCGCTCCATCCGCGTCTCGATATTGGTGGCGTCGGACGAAGCGACCGCGGGCTCGGTCATCAGGAAGGCCGAGCGGATGTCGCCATGCATCAGCGGCTTGAGCCACGCGTCCTTCTGGTCGCGCGTGCCGTAGCGGTGGAGCACTTCCATATTGCCGGTGTCGGGCGCCGAACAATTGAAGCATTCCGAGGCCCAGCCGAGCCGCCCCATCTCCTCGGCGCACAGCGCATATTCGAGATTGCTGAGCTGGGTGCCCTCGAAGGCGAAGCTGTCGTCGACATGGCTCTGACCCGAATGCGGGGGCATGAAGAAGTTCCACAGCCCCGCCGCCCTGGCCTTCGCCTTCATCTCCTCGATCACCGGGAGCACCTTCCAGCGATCGCCCTCCTTTTGCTGCGCGCGATAGTCACCGTCGCGCGGGCGGATCTCCCCGTCGATGAACGCCTTCACCCGATCGCGAAACCAGGTTTCCCGCTCGCCCAGCGTGAAGTCCATCGCAGCACCCTCCAATTCGGTTATCCGTTCCTGCCTAGAGCGTACCGCATATTCGGTAAAGGGGCCGAGCGTAGAGAAAAATCAGGACACGGACCTTCAAAAAATGCTTTGGCTGCGCCGCGAAATCGCTAGACTGGATTGCAATGAATGCACCCGGAAACATCGAGAGCGGCGGCGGCACCAAGCGCTTCCAGGCGAAGCGCGACGCGATCCTCGCCGCGGCGGCCGACGCGATCAACGAACAAAGCGCGAAGGGCATGACCTTCGCGGACGTGGCGCGGCGCGTCGGGCTCAACACCACGTCGGTGACTTATTATTTCAAGCGCAAGGAGGATCTTGCCGCCGCCGCGTTCGAGCAGACGCTCGAGCGGCTCGACGCGATGCTCGATGCCGCGCTCGAGGAGCCCACGCCCGAGGCGCGGGTCGCGCGCTATCTCAACATCAACATGGAGCGGCTCGCGCGCATCCGTCGCGGCGAGGAGCGCGACTTCGCGATCCTGTCGGACCTGCGCGCGATGGAGGACCCCATGAAGGGCCAGCTCCTCGCCGGCTGGCGCAACATCTTCCGCAAGACCCGCAGCCTGTGGGGCGCCGGCGCGAGCCGCGCCGAGACCGACCTCCATGGCGCGCGCGCCCACGTGCTGCTGGAGAACACTTTCTGGCTCACCGCGTGGCTGCCGCGCTATGAAGTCGACGAATATCCCCGGGTCGAGGCGCGGCTGATGGACGTGTTCCGCTCCGGCATCGCCGCGCCGGGACAGGTCTGGGCACCCGAACTGCTCGATCTCGAGCATGACGAGCCCGAGCCGGGCCGCGAGGCCTTCCTGCTCGCGGCGACGCGACTGATCAACGAACTCGGCTATCGCGGCGCCTCGGTCCAACGCATCGCCTCCGAACTCAACGTCACCAAGGGCAGCTTCTACCACCATCTCGACGCCAAGGACGAGCTGGTGATCGCCTGCTACAAGCGCAGCTTCGACATTATCGCCGACGCCCAGCGCCTTGCCGAGAGCCATGAAGGCAGCCATTGGGAGCGGCTGGAGAGCACGGTCGCGACCTTGCTCGACTATCAATTCTCCGAGCGCGGCCCGCTGCTCCGCACCACTGCGCTATCGGGGCTTCCTCCGCGCGTGCGCACCACGATGATCGACCGCTCCAATCGCATCGCCCGTCGTTTCGCCGGCATGCTGTCGGACGGCATCGCCGAGGGTCCGATCCGCCCGATCGATCCGCTGGTCGCGTCGCAGGCGCTGATGGCGCTCCAGAATGCCGCCTTCGACATGCGAAAATGGGCAAGCACGATGCCGCGCGAAAAGGCCGTCGCTTTCTATGCCTCGACCTTGGCGTTCGGATTGTTCGACGATCGCGTGCTCAACGCCTGAAGCCGGCAACTTAACTTATGTATGGGTAATTTCCCTTACGTCAGGCACCGATAAGCTGCTGATATTCCGCTATATTGAGAATGGCGCGGATTGCCTGCGCCTGTTTCGCTGCGGGATCCTCCATGCTCTGGTTCATCAAAGACGCCCCCATCCGGCTCAAGCTGCTGATCGCCTTCGGGACGCTGTGCGGTCTGACGGCGCTCACCACGTTCGCCGCGCTGGTCGCGCCTGATTACGCATTGATCGTCGGAGCGTTCGCGACCCTCGCGGGGATCGTCTGCGCCGCCTGGTTTCGCAGCGCGATCGCCACGCCCTACGTCACCACCGTCGTCCGGATGGAGGAGCTCGCCGCCTGCGATCTGGAGAGCGCGATCCAGTTCACCGAATATAAGGATTGCGTCGGGCGGATGACCAAGGCGATGCTGAGCTTCCGCGACGCCGCGAAGAAGGAACTCACGCTCAACGCCGAGGCACGCCGGCACGCCAATATCGTGCGCGGGATGACCGCCAATCTCAGCCGCCTCGCCGATGGCGACCTGACCGCCGAGATCACCGAGGATTATCCCGGTGACTATGCCGAGCTGCGCACCAATTTCAACGCCGCGCTCGGCTCGCTCCGCGCGCTGATCGGCACCGTCAACGAAAGCGCCTCGACGATCCGTACCGGATCGGGCGAGATCGCCCAGGCCTCGGAAAATCTGGCGCGCCGCACCGAAGCCAATGCCGCCAGCCTCGAGCAGACCTCGGCCGCGGTCGCGCAGATGAACCAGCGCCTGAAGGCCACTGCCGAATCGGCCGGCCGGACGGTCGCGCGCGCCGACGGCGCCATCTCGACCGTGTCGGACGGCCGCACGATCACCGATGCTGCCGTCCAGGCGATGACTCGCGTTTCGGAGAGCGCCAAGGGCATCGACAGCGTGATCGAAGGTCTCGACAAGATCGCCTTCCAGACCCGCGTGCTCGCGATGAACGCGGCGGTCGAGGCGGGTCGCGCCGGCGAGGCCGGGCGTGGCTTTGCGGTGGTCGCCGATCTGGTCTCGGCGCTGGCGATGCGCGCCGAGGAAGAAGCCGGTCGCGCCCGCGACCAGCTCACCACCACCCAGACGGAAGTCGTCGCCGCGGTCGAGATGGTCCAGAAGGTCGACGGCGCGCTGATGAACATCTCGAGCGACGTCGCCGAAGTGCACCAGCTCCTCGGCCAGATGGCGTCGGACAATCAGGTCCAGTCGACGGCGATCTCGGAGATCAGCACCGCGATCATGACGATGGACCAGTCGACCCAGCAGAACGCCGCGATGGTCGAGGAAACCTCGGCCGCCGCGCGCAATCTCACCAACGAGGTCGCCGGGCTCGCCGAGCAGGCCGCTCGCTTCACGGTCTCCGCGGGTCAGCGGCGCCCGGCACCGGTTCGCGCGAGCAATTACGCCGCCGCGCTGCATTGATGGCTCAGCCCGGCGTCCGTCGCTTGAGCAGGACGCCGGCCCGCCAATAGTGGAAGATCGCCCAAGGCGTCACAGCGGCGAAGACGAACATTGCCCAGCGCAAGGATTGCGCGCCGAGCGATGGCTCGAGCAGGTCGCTGATCACCCCGACCAAGGTCGGCCCCAGCCCGAGCCCGATCAGATTGATCACCAGCAGGGTGATCGCCGCCCACAATGCCCGCAGCCGCACCGGCGCCAGTCCCTGGATCAGAGCGAAGGTCGGCCCGAGATAGCTGTTGGCGAGCAGCACATAGGCCAGATAGCTAGCGATCGCAGCGGCCGGGCTGCCGAGCAGGAAGAAGCCGAGCGTGAAGGGCAGCGCCAGGGTCTTGAGCAATGCGACCATCAGCGCCTGCGCATGCAGGCCGTGCGAGCGCGCCAGCCGGTCGGCCAGCCGCCCGCCGAACACCGCCGATGCCGCCCCCGCCGTTCCCGCCGGCAGCGCGACATAGAGCGAGATCTCGCGCACCGAGAAACCGAGCGAGCGCACCATGAAGCTCGGCCCCCAGGCGGTCAGCCCATAGCCGATCATCGAGGTCAGCGTGACCGCCATTACCAGATGCAGCGCCGGACCGTTCGCGAGGATCGACGCGAAGCCCTGTCCCAGCGACGGCATTGCCGCGTGCGTCGCCTGTGGCTGCGCCTCGGACAGCCCGCGCCGCGGCTCGACCACGACCAGCCAGACGATCACCGCCAGCACGATCCCCGGCAGACCGATCACCACCATCGCGGTGCGCCAGCCATAAGCGCTCGCCACCAGCCCGCCGATAAAAGTTCCCAGAGCCGCGCCGAGCACCACCCCGAGCGAATAGATTCCCATCGCGCCGGCACGTTTCTCGGGCGGGTAGAGATCGGCGATGATCGAATGGCTCGGCGGCGAAGATCCTGCCTCGCCCACGCCCACGCCGATCCGGGCGACCAGCAACTGGACGAAATTTTGCGCGAACCCGCCGGCTGCGGTCATCGCGCTCCAGATCGCGAGACTCACCGCGATGATCTTTTTGCGGTTGCCGCGATCGGCGAGCCGCGCGACCGGGATGCCGAGCGTCGCGTAAAAGATCGCGAACGCCAGTCCCGAGAGGAGGCCCAATTGCGTGTCGCTGAGCTGCAAGTCTTTCTTGATCAGCTCCTGCAGGATCGCGAGGATCTGCCGATCCATATAACTGAAGAAATAGGTCAGCGTCAGCAGCGCCAGAGTGAGCGTGCGGCGCCGGATCGCGAGCGCGTCGCCCGCGGCTGGATCAGCCATGCCGGCCCTCTTTGAAAAAAGGGGGAGCGGAGCAGGCCCGCTCCCCGTCAGGTTCAATAACGCGTGCGCAAGGTCACGCCATAAGTGCGCGGCTCGGCGAGATAGGCCGAGAAGAGCTGGCGGCCGCCCGGATATTGCGGGTCGGTGAAGGGCGCGCTCGCCGCGCCTTCCTGGAACGGCGAGTTGAACGCGACCTGGCTGTAATTCTCGTTGAAGATGTTCTGACCCCAAAATTCGATCGACCAGCGCTGATCGCGTCCGCGAATGCCGACGCGCGCGTTGAAGATCGCATAGCTGTCCTGCTCCTTTTGCGGGAACAGGTCGGAGCCGGTGTTGTAATCGTCGGTCAGGCGAGTGTCGAAATAGACCAGCCCGCTGAGACCCGAGCTGCCGATGTCCGGCGTCCATGCGAAGGAAGCGGTCGCGACGATTTCGGGCGCGTTGGACAGATTATCGCCCGGCAGCTTGCGCAGCGCCTGATCGAGCGGCGCGCCCGCGGAATTGCCGACCAGCTGGTCGCGATATTTGGTCTCGGTATAGGTCAGACCGAGCCCGACGCGGATGTCGCGATGCGGCACCAGCGACGCCTCGAGCTCGACGCCCTGCGAGAGCACGCCATAGGTTACATTGTCCGCCGCGCACGCTCCGGTAGTCGCCGCTGCCGGATTGTAGTTCGCGGTCGCCGCGGGGAATTTGCTCTGGTCGCGATCGCCGCCGTTGAGATTGGCGCTGCAGCCATTGACGTTCTGGACGAGGAAGACCGTGCCGTTGAAGGTGTTGAGCTGGAAGTTTTTGAACTCCTGGCGGAAGCCGGCGATGTTCAGGCTGAACGGGCCGGTCGAATATTTGAGGCCGATTTCGAAGGCGTTGACCGTTTCCGGATCGAACTGGAGGTTGCCGACCAGAGCCTGCGTCCCCGGCTGCCCGCCGAACGGCAGGATCGGCACCTTGAGCGCCGAGCGATCGAGGTTGAATCCGCCCGCCTTGTAGCCGCGCGAATAGCTGCCATAGACCATCAGGTCGTCGGTCGGCTTGTACGAGACGATCGCGGTGCCGGTGAACTCGTCTTCCTTGCGCTCGTCGTCGATCGACACGCCGTTGAGCTCGGCGGTCGAATTGCCTTGGCATGAGAGCCCGAGAATGCCGTCGACCACCGCGGTCAGCGAAGCCACGGCGCGCAGCGGCAGCAGCGACGCCTGGTTCTGCACGCAGGCGACATTGTCGTTGCCGAAGGTCGCGTCGAAGCGCTTGCGCTCGTTGGTGTAGCGGAGCCCGAGGGTGACATCGAGACCCTTGGCGACGTGCACGATATTGTGCGTGAAAAGCGCCCAGTTGCGGCTGTTCTGATTGTAGACGTCGAGCGTGCTGCCGCGATCGTTGATCCCGTCGAGCCGGTCGATCGCGGCGTAGATCAGCGGCGTCGCCGCACCGAACAATGCCGGTCGGGCCGCAAGGCACCCCGCCGAGGTCGGCGAATAGAGGCCCGCGAGCCCGCCGCCCGTGATCAGGCGGCAAGTTGCGAACCGGCCATATTGGTTGCCGAAGCGCAGATTGTCGGTGACCTCGAGATCCTCGTTGGCGTAATAGCCGCCGATCAGCCAGTCGAGCTTGTCGCCGAACGCCGTGCCCTGAAGCCGCAATTCCTGGCTGAAGGTCTTGAAGCTGCGTGCCGAATTGCCGTCGGCGGCGCGATAGAGGATGTCGACGCGGCTATAATCGGTGTCCGAGCCCTGATCGCTGGTATAATCGCGATAGCCGGTGATCGAGGTCAGCTTCGCACCGCCGAAATCCCAATCGACCTGCAGCGACGCTCCCCAATCCTCGGTCTCGCCATAATAGCTGCGCCCCGGAGACACATAGATGTCGCGGCTATAGCCCTCGGTGAACGCCGCAGCGGGCTGACCCAGCGCCTGCAGCACCCGGACGATGTTGTTCTGCGCGGGATCGTTGAGCCCGCCGATATACTCGTTCATGCCGCGGCTGACATAGGTCGCCGCGCAGCATTCCTCCTTGCGCTTGGTATAGTCGCCGATCAGCCGGACGGTAAGGTCGCTCGACGGCTCGAACAGCAATTGCCCGCGGACGAAATAGCGGTTGCGGTTGTTGATGTCGCGATCGTTGGTCAGGTCGTGATAGAAGCCGTCGCGCCGCGAGAACACGCTGTCGATGCGCGCGGCGAGGCTATCGCCGAGCGGCATATTGATGAAACCCGATGCGCGGATCTGATCGTAATTGCCATAGGTGAACTCGGCCCCCGCGCCATAGGTCGGCGACGGCGCCTTGCTGACGATGTTGATCATGCCGGCCGATGCGTTGCGCCCGCCGAGCGTGCCCTGCGGTCCGCGCAACACCTCGATGCGGTCGATCTCGCCGAGTTCGTTGAGGCCGATGCCCGAACGCGAGCGATAGACGCCGTCGATGAACACCGCGACCGAGCTTTCGAGGCCGGGATTGTCGCCGACCGTGCCGATGCCGCGGATACGCGCCGAGCCGTTGGCCTCGCTGCCGGTCGAGGAGACAAGGAGCGACGGCGCGACCTGGTTGAGCTGGCGAATGTCGTTCGCGCCCGATTGCTGGAGGGTCTCGGCACTGATCGCGGAGACTGCGAGCGGCACATCGGCGAGCACCTGTGCGCGGCCCTGCGCAGTCACGACGATGTCGTTGGGATCGTAGGAGTCCGTCTCCTGTGTGGCGGGCTCGGCCGGCGTCTCCTGCGCGTAAGCGGGCGCTGCGAGCGCCATGATCACCGCCGGAGCCGCACAGGCCGACAAAAGGCGTAACCGCATCATCATCTCTCTCCCACCACGGGCCGGAACGCTTTGCGGTTCCATACCCTACCCTCGAATAACAGCGTTTTCCCTAGGGGCCGTCAAGCATAGCAAAGGTTGCAAAGCGGGACTGTCCCTGAGGTGTTGCCCGATTGCACCAGTCAAAGAAGCGCGCAGGAAGCGCCGCAAACGTTCCCCTCCCGCAAGCGGGAGGGGAGCGAAGCTCGCAGAGCCCTCGGTCGTGAACCCTAATACCCGTTGAGCCGCGCGAAGCGCTCGCGGTGCCACGCGGCATTGCCCCACATCGCCTCGAGCACCCGTGCGCGCTTCAGATAGAGGCCGGCGTCATGCTCGTCGGTCATGCCGATCCCGCCGAACAGCTGGACCATCTCGCGGCTGACCAGATGGAGCGTCTCCCCGGCTACCGCCTTGGCGAGGCTGACCTCCTGGCTGACATTGGCACGGCCCGAATCGACTGCCTCGAGCGCGCCCTCGACCACCGATCGCATCAGCTCGAGCTCGGTGAACATCCTGGCCATGCGGTGCTGCAGCGCCTGGAACGAGGCGAGCACCTGCCCGAACTGGACGCGAGTCTTCAGATAATCATTAGTCTGGGCGAAGGCGGATTCGGCCATGCCGAGCATCTCGGCGCACAGTGCCGCCGCGGCGCGATCGGTCACCTGCGTCAGCAGATCGTCCCCGCTTTCGAGCCTGTCGGCGGGCGCGCTATCGAAGCGGACCTGCGCATGACTGCGCGAATCGGTCAGTTTCCGCGGCGACCGGGTCACGCCCTCGTCGCCCGACACCAGATAGAGCCCGTCGGCCGCGGCCACGACGAACAATTGCGCGCTGTCGCCCTCGGCGACGAATTCCTTGGTTCCGCTGAGCCGGCCACCCTCGGCCCGCGTCGCGATCCGATCCGGCGCAAAGCGCGGTCCTTCATCGACCGCGAGCGCCGCAACGACTTCGCCGGCGGCGATGCGCGGCAACCATGCGGCCTGCTGCGCTTCGGAGCCGCCGAGGATCAGCGCGCTCGCCGCCGCCGCGGTTCCGGCCAGCGGGGTCGCGGCGAGGTTGCGCCCCAATTGTTCGAGCACCAGCCCCAGCGAGAGATAGCCCATCCCGGCCCCGCCCTGCGCCTCGGGGATCAGGATCCCGGCCCAGCCCATCTCGGCCTGCGCCTGCCACGCCGCGGCATCGTAGAAACCCGCCGGAGCCCCATCGCGCACCTTCCGAAATGCGGTCACCGGCGATTCATTGTCCGCCCATTCGCGCGCCATATCGCGCAGCATCGTCTGCTCTTCGGTCAGGACTGCCATATCAACTCCCTTCTCCCTCGCCCGCTTGCGGGAGAGGGCTTTTCTAATCACTGATGATCGAGCATCCCGAGGATGCGCTTGGCGATCACATTGTTCTGGATCTCGCTCGACCCGCCATAGATCGACACCGCCTTGCCGAAGAGCCACGACCGCACGTCCTTGAGCGCGTCCGCCTCGAACCCCTCGCCTTCCCAGCCGAGCCCGGCGAGGCCGCGGATCTCGATCAGCAGCTCGGAGCGCTCCTGCATGATCCGCGCGCCGACATTCTTCATGATCGAAGTGGCTGCCGACGGCCCCTGATTGGATTTGGCCTCAAGCGAAGCCCGGCGCAGGGTCAGCATGAAGGCGCGCAGATCCATTTCGTGGCGGACGATCCGTGTCCGAAGATCGGCGTCGGCGATCCGGCCCGCCTCGTCGATCCCGACATATTTCTTCGCCAATTGCCCCAGCGGGGCTCCGGCGAACATCCGTCCGGCAGTCGATCCGCCGCCCGACAGGCTGCTGCGCTCGTGCTGGAGCAGGCGCTTGCCGATCGTCCAGCCCTGCCCCTCCTCGCCGACGCGGTTGGCCTTGGGCACTTTCACATCGGTGAAGAAGGTTTCGCAGAACGGCGAGGAGCCCGAGATCAGCCGGATCGGCTTCACCTCGACCCCCGGCGTGTCCATGTCGCAGAGCAGGAAGGTGATGCCTTCGTGCTTCTTCGTCTTGTCCGTACGGACGAGCATGAAGCATTTGTCCGCCCATTGCCCGCCGCTGGTCCAGGTCTTCTGGCCGTTGACCAGATAATGGTCGCCCTTGTCCTCGGCAAAGCACTGGAGCGAGGCGAGGTCCGATCCTGCGCCCGGTTCCGAATAGCCCTGGCACCAGCGCACCGTCCCTCTCGCGATTGCCGGGATATGCTCGCGTTTCTGCTCCTCGCTGCCATATTCGAGCAGGGTCGGGCCGAACATCATCACGCCCATCCCGCCGATCGGGTTCCATGCACCGATCCGCGCCATTTCCTCCTGCAACACCCGCGCCTCGGCACGGCTCAGCCCGCCGCCGCCATATTCCTTCGGCCAGGTCGGGACACCCCAGCCCTTCTCGCCCATCGCCTGCTGCCAGGCATCCTCCTCGGGCGAATTCTCGTGCGGTCCCTCGACCGCCGACATGGCATTGTCCTTGCCCTTCAGCGCGGGCGGGAAATGCGCCGCCAGCCATTCTCGGGCATGCGCGCGGAAACCCTCGAGCGGGTCCGTTGGCGCGTCGATTTCTGCGGTCGCCATCATCCTCTCCATGCCGTGTTCGGCCCGATTCGAAAATGCGGTATGGAGCGCTTGGCGTCAAGCATTCTCCCGTGATCCCGGCGAAAGCCGGGACCTCGCGCCGCGAGCGAACCGATGCGCAGCCTGAGATCCCCGCTTTCGCCGGGGTGACGCCCGGGCTAGAAGCTCGCCCGAAAAGGGGCCCGACATGCAATTCCACCACCGCGCGGTGCCGATCGTGCTGTCCGCGATCCTGATCGATTCGATCGGCTTCGGCATCGTCATGCCGGTGCTGCCGCGGCTGATCGTCGAGCTGGCGCATGTCAGCCTCGAGGATGCCGCACGGATCGGCGGCTATATGCTCGCAGCCTATGCGGTGACCCAATTCTTCGCCGGGCCGATCCTCGGCACCCTCGGCGACAGCTTCGGCCGCCGGCCGGTTTTGCTCTTCTCGATGTTCGCTTTCGCCGCGGACTACGCCTTCATGGCCGCCGCGCCGAGCATCGCCTGGCTGTTCGTCGGCCGGATGATCGCCGGGATCGCCGGCGCTTCCTACGGCCCGGCCAACGCCGTTCTCGCCGACGTCACTCCGCCCGAGAAGCGCGGCGCCACCTTCGGTCTGATGGGGGCCGCGTTCGGCATCGGCTTCATCCTCGGGCCGGCGATGGGCGGGCTGCTCGCCGGCTTCGGCACCCGCGCCCCGTTCATCGCCGCCGCCGTCCTCGCCGGGCTAAACGCGCTGTGGATCGTGATCGCGCTCCCCGAGACGATGCTCCCCGAGCGCCGCCGCGCCTTTCGCTGGGGCAACGCCCATGTCTTCGCCGCGTTCAAGCCCTTGCTCCATGCCGGCAATGCCGGCTGGCTGCTGATTGCCGCCTTTCTCTGGCAGTTCGCGCACATGGTCTATCCCGCGACCTGGGCGTTCTGGTCCGAGATCGCATTGGGCTGGGACGAAGAGGCGATCGGCTGGTCGCTCGCCGCGTCGGGCGTGGCGATGGCGCTGGTCCAGACGCTGGTCACCGGCCGCGCGATCAAGCGCTGGGGCGAGGAGCGCACCGTGGTGTTCGGCATCCTCGCCGGCGGCGCGGTATTCTTCGGCTACATCTTCGTGCGCGAAGGCTGGATGGTCTATGCGCTCATCCCGTTGAGCGCATTTCAGGCGCTCGCTTATCCGTCTATCAACGCCTTGCTCTCGCGGATGACCGACGAACGGCACCAGGGCGCGCTGCAAGGCGGCATGGCCAGCCTCAACAGCGTCGCCTTGATCCTCGCGCCCTTGATGCTCAGCCAGGCCCTGGCCTTCGGCGCCGAGCGCGGCTTCCCCGCCGGCAATTTCGTCTTCGCCGCCGGACTGGCGCTGGCGGCCTTGCTGATCGTGATTTTACGCGTGGTGCCGCGCGTGGCGAAGGCGCCGCTTGCGTAACGAAAACCGCGCACCATCTCCCGCGCTCAGGCACCGGAGACCAACATGATCGAGCTCTATTATTGGCCCACCCCGAACGGCCACAAGATCACCCTCTTCCTCGAGGAATCGGGGCTCGATTACGAGATCCACCCGGTCAATATCGGCAAGGGCGACCAGTTCGACCCCGAATTCCTCAAATTCAGCCCGAACAACCGCATGCCGGCGATCATCGACCGCGCCCCCGCCGATGGCGGCGAGCCGGTGACGGTGTTCGAGAGCGGCGCGATCCTGATCTACCTCGCGCTCAAATCGGGCAAATTCTACGGCGAGACCCCGCGCGAACGCACCGACATCCTCCAATGGCTGATGTGGCAGATGGGCGGGCTCGGCCCGATGGCCGGACAGAACGGCCATTTCAACGTCTATGCGCCCGAGCAGGTGCCCTATGCCATCAACCGCTACGTCGCCGAGACCAATCGCCTCTACGGCGTGCTCGACCGGCGGCTGGCCGGCCGCGAGTTCGTCGCCGGCAGCGGCTATTCGATCGCCGACATGGCGATCTATCCGTGGATCGTCCCCCACGAGGCGCACAAGCAGGACCTCAACGACTTCCCCAACGTCAAGGCGTGGTTCGAGCGCATCGCCGCGCGCCCCGCAACGATCCGCGCGTACGAGAAAGGCGGCGAGGTCCGTTCCTATGCCACCCCGATGACCGACGAAGAGCGTAAGGTGCTGTTCGGCCAGACGGCGACGAGCACCGCCAAGGCCTGAGCTATCGGACCAGCGGAAAGCCGAGCGCCGTGGTGACGGCGCCCTTGATCAGATCGAGGGCGCCGTTGATCGCCTGCTCGGCCGCGACCAATCCGATCCCTTCCACCGTCCGCAACACCGCGCGCGAATGTTGCATCTGGATGTCGAGATAGAGCGGCGCTTCCTCGGGCAGGATCTCGCCGTCGCGCACCATCTCGGCGATGTGCCGGATCGCCAGCGCGATCTTCTCGCCCTCGGTCCGGGCAAAGCCGCCGGCCGCCTTGCCGTGTCCGGCGAGCACGCTGACGATCCGATCGCCGATCTGCCCGCCCAGCGCCCCGAAATCCAGATCCATCCTCGTTCTCCGTCAGAGCGTGCGCTGCTTGACCATCTCGAGTTGCAGGATCGCCCGGATGATCCCTTCGAGCCCGCCGAAGCTGTTCTCCATCGCCTTGATTCCCATGCATTGGGTGTCGCCCGGCGGCTGGTTCTCGCGGTTGCGGTGGATCAGCTCGAGATCGCCCACCCCCTTTTCCAACGCCTCGACCTGATCGGCGGTCTGGGCGTTCTTCGCGATCGCCCCCACCCGCACGCGCAGATTGGCGATGTCGGCGTGGGTCGTCCGATAGAAGCCCATATGCTTCGAATAGACGCATGCCGGCGCCTTGCTGTCGTAGATCAGTTCCTGATGAAATGCCGAGAGCTCGCTCTGGATCTGGGTCACCATCTCCTCGGTGCGGCTGTCATAGGGCGCGATCAGCGACACCGAACAGGATGCGAGCAGCGGCGCCCATAATAATGGTAGCAGCGTCACCACGAAACGGCGCCGGCCCGAGCTTCGGCAACTTGTCGACATCGAACGCTTCCCTCGATCGTCCGGGTCGCATCATAGCGAACGCGCGGCATCACTGTCGATTGCAATCGCGGCGTCTCGACGCAGGGTTTTCGAAAAATGCGTATGGCGTTCGCCGCCGCGCTCGCTAAAGGTCGGCGCATGGGGGCAAGACCGTGACTGCCGAGGCGATGCTGGCTAGCGACTTCGCGACGCTGCCCGATCTCATCCGCGCGCATGCGCAGGAACGCAGCGACAAGCCTGCGATCGTCTTCGGCGATCGGACGATGACCTATGCCGAACTCGACCGCGCGATGGACCGCATCGCTTTCTCGCTCCAGCGCGGCGGCGCGAAGCAGGGCGACGCGATCGCGATCCTCGGCCCCTCGTCGCTCGATTACGCACTCGTCTTCCTCGGCGCGCTGCGCGCCGGCTGCGCCGCCGCGCCGCTCGCCCCTTCCGCTACGCCCGAACAACTCGCCGCGATGGTCGCGGATTGCGCCGCACCGATCCTGTTCCACGACGCCGCGCACGACATCGACGTGCCGGTGCGGAAGGTAGCGCTCGAAAATCTCGGCGACTGGCTCGGCGAGGGCATTCCCGCACCGGTCTCGGTCGCTTCCGACGATCCGTTCAACATCATCTATTCCTCGGGCACCACCGGCACGCCCAAGGGCATCGTCCAGCCACACGCGATGCGCTGGGTCCATATCGGCCGCGCCCCCGCCGGGTTCGGCGAGGCGGTGACGATGGTCGCGACCCCGCTTTACTCGAACACCACCCTCGTCAGCTTCCTGCCCACCCTCGGCTGGGGCGGCACGGTAGTGCTGATGGCCAAATTCGACGCGCGCGACTTTCTGGTCCTCGCCGAGAAACATCGCGGCAGCGTCACCATGCTCGTCCCGATTCAGTATCGGCGGATCATGGCCGATCCCGAATTCGATCGCTTCGATCTTTCGAGCTTCACCCTCAAGACCTGCACCAGCGCGCCCTTCCCCGCGGCGCTCAAGGCCGATGTGCTCGCGCGCTGGCCGGGACTGCTCGTCGAATATTACGGGATGACCGAAGGCGGCGGCACGACGATCCTCATCTGCAACGCCCATCCCGACAAGCTTCACACCGTCGGCAAGCCGATCGAGGGCCACGATATCCGGCTGATCGACGATCGCGGCAGCGAAGTCCCGCAGGGAGAGATGGGCGAAGTCGTCGGCCGCTCGAGCGCGATGATGACCGGCTATCACGGCCGCAGCGACGCTACCGACGACGCCACGTGGTACGATAAAGCCGGCAACCGCTTCATCCGCCACGGCGATGTCGGCCGGTTCGACGAAGACGGCTTCCTCACCCTGCTCGATCGCAAGAAGGATCTGATCATCTCGGGCGGCTTCAACGTCTACCCGACCGACCTCGAGGCAGTGCTCGTCCAGCATCCGCAAGTCACCGAGTGCAGCGTCGTCGGGGTGCCGTCCGATCGATGGGGCGAGACCCCGATCGGCTTTTATGTCGGCGCCGGCGACCCCGCCGAAATCCTTGCCTGGACCAATGCCAGGCTCGGCAAGACCCAGCGCCTCGCGGATCTCCGCCGCATCGACGAACTCCCGCGCAGCGCGATCGGCAAGGTGCTCAAGCGTGAGCTGCGCGAGCGCTACGCATGACTCCGATTGCCGATATCCTTGCCGCCGCGACGCGTGACGAAAGCGGCTTCAGCACCAAAATCCCCGCCAACTGGATGCAGGGCCGCACTGCGTTCGGCGGTCTCTCCGCCGCGCTGGCGTTGCAGGCCGCGCTCGATCTCGAACCCGATTTGCCGCCGCTGCGCTCGGCGCAGATCGCGTTCATCGGCCCGCTCGCCGGCGAGGTCACGGTCAGCGCCGCCAAACTCCGGCGGGGCCGCAACGCCGCCTTTCTCCAGTCTGACGTCGGTTCCGGGGCGGGTCTCGGTCTGCGCGCGACCTTCGTATTCATGGCTGAACTCGCCTCTACGGTCGAGCATGACCAGGCGCGCCGCGCGCCGATCGTGCCGCCCGCGCCCGACGCCGAGCTCTATACCGGCCCCGAGAGCTTCTTCACCGGCAACTTCAATTTCTGGGACTCGAAGCGCGATCTCGGCCCGACCGAATGGCTGCGCTGGGCGCGGCTGCGCGCGCGGGGCGGGCTCCACCCGATGGTCGAGCTGATGGCGATCGGCGACGCGCTGCCTCCGGGCGCGTTCAAGCTCGCCGCCGAGCGCCAGACCCCGCTCAGCTCGCTCAATTGGCAGATCAACCTCCTCACGCCCCAACCCGCCACCACCGACGGCTGGTGGCTGCTCCATGCCGAGGCCGACATCGCCCGTCACGGCTATAGCAGCCAGCGCATGACGGTGTGGAACGCCGCGGGGGAGCCGGTTGCCGAAGCGATGCAGGGCGTCGCCATTTTCGGATAGTTCGGCATCCCGGCGACAATTTGCGACAACTTCTCCCGGGCCTGACAAACCCTTGCGACAGCCGGCCGTCAAAACGCATCCCAGTCGCGGCACGCGCCGCCTTGATGCTGGAGTTCGTGCCATGAAGAAGACCCTTGCCGCCGCCTTGCTCGGCGCCACGCTCGTCGCGGGCAGTGCCGTTGCTGCGCCGCAGGATCGCGATCCCCTCGCCAGAGCCGATGCCGACAATGACGGCACGGTGACCAAGGCGGAATTTCTCGCCGATGTCGACGCGCGCTTCGCCAAGCTCGACGCCAACAAGGACGGCAAGATCAGCAAGGAAGAGCGCCCCGGCGACGGCGAACGCCGCGGCCGGATGATGAATCGCATCGACACCAACAATGACGGCGCGATCTCGCTCGACGAACAGCATGCGCAGGCCGATCGCCGCTTCGCGCGCCTCGACACCAACGGCGACGGCAAGATCGACAAGGTCGAAGGCGCCGCCGCGCGCGAGCGGATGCGCGGGGCTATGGAACGCCGCGACGCCAACTGACCTGCCTCGCCGGGCGGCTTCCCTCCTCTCGCTGCCCGGCACTTCTTTTCGTCCACGGAGTTGTTACGGTCGCAGCATGTCCGATCTCCCCCATCTCCTCCTCGTCGACGACGAGCGCTCGATCCGCGAGCCGCTTGCGCAATATCTCACCAAACAGGGATTCCGCGTCACCCAGGCCGGCGATGCCGAGGGCGCCCGCGCGCGGATGGCCGCCTATGCGATCGATCTCGTCATCCTCGACATCATGATGCCCGGCGAGGACGGGCTCAGCCTGTGCCGCCATATCCGCGAGACCAGCGACACGCCGGTGATCCTGCTCACGGCGCGCAGCGAGGAGACCGACCGCATCGTCGGGCTCGAAATGGGCGCCGACGATTATGTCGTGAAACCGTTCAGCCCGCGCGAACTCGCCGCGCGCATCAAGGTCGTGCTCCGCCGCATGGCCGCCGGAGGCGCCAAACAGCACGCGCCCGAGACCGGCAGCTTCGCCTTTGCCGGCTGGGTGCTCAAGACCGGCGAACGTGCACTCGTCGACCGCGAAGGCGTGTCGGTGCCGCTGTCGACCGGCGAATATAACCTGCTCCACGCTCTCGTCACGCGCCCGCGTCAGGTCCTCACCCGCGATCAGTTGCTCGATCTGACCCAGGGCCGCGAGGCGGCCGCGTTCGATCGCGCGATCGACAATCAGGTCAGCCGGCTGCGCAAGAAGATCGAACCCGACGCCAAGAACCCGTCGCTGATCAAGACCGTCTGGGGCGGCGGCTACACGCTCGCCGCCGAAGTGACCCGGCTGTGATGGGGGCCCTTCGCGCTCTCCTCCTGCTCGCAGGGAGGGGAGTTCGACCCCCTTCATGCCGATGACCAGACGCCTCCTCCCCCGCTCGCTCGCGGGACAAATGGCGCTGCTCATCGCCATCGCGCTCTTCGCTGCGCAGGCGCTCAATTTCGCCATCGCGATACGCGACCGCGCGCAATATCGCCTCGCCCAGGCGACTCGCCCGGCGATCACCCGTATCGTAGACGCGCTCGAACGCGAGCGTGCCGGCGGTCGTCCGCTCGCCCCCGATCGCGGACGGGTACGCCGCGTCGCCGTGAATCCGATCCCGCCCGGGCTCGAACGCCGCAACGAAGTCGCCGAGGAGCTGCGCGGGCAGCTCAACGAGCTCGGCATCCGTGTCGGCCGGATCGACACGGGCATCCGCGCGACCAGCGACGACGAGAATCGCGGCCGCCGCCGTCCCGGCAGCGTGCTGGTCATTGCAATCGAGCAGCCCGGAAATGGCTGGCTGACGATCAACGCTCCGTGGATCCGCGCCGATCGCAAGCTGGTCGCGGCGCTCGTCTTCCAAACTCTTATCCTCTACGTCGTCATCCTGTTGCCGGTGATGTGGATCGTCCGGCGCATCTCGAAGCCGCTGCGCTCGCTCGCCGGCGCCGCCCGGGATTTCCAGCCGGGCGACGGCGCCACGCCGCTCGAGGAACGCGGCCCCAGCGACGTCCGCGCGGTGATCGCCGCATACAACGCGCTCAGCCTGCGCGTGAATGCGATGCTCGACGAAAAGGACCGCATGCTAGGGGCGATCGGCCATGATCTGCGCACCCCGCTGGCCGCGCTCCGGGTTCGGATAGAATCGGTCGAGGAGGACGACGACCGCAATCGCATGGCCGACACGATCGACGAGATGAACCGTACCCTCGACGACATCCTTTCGCTCGCCCGGCTTGGCCGTCCCAGCGAACCGCCGACCGATGTCGACCTGTCGGCGTTGATCGATGCGGTGGTCGACGATTTCCGCGAGCTCGATCACGAAGTCGATTTCGAGGAAGCCCCGCGCCTCAAGATGCATCTGCGGCCGTCACTGATGCGCCGCGCGATCCGCAATCTGCTCGAGAACGCCGTCAAATATGGCGGCGGGGCGCAGGTCCGCTTGCTTCCCGGCGAGCGGACCGTGGCGATCGAGGTCGCCGATCGCGGCCCCGGCATCCCGTCCGATAAGCTCGCTGCAGTGTTCGCGCCGTTCACGCGCCTCGAAACCTCGCGCAACCGCGAGACCGGCGGGATCGGCCTCGGCCTCGCGCTGGCCCGCGCGATCGTCAACGACGCCGGCGGCGACATCGCCCTCGCGAATCGCGAAGGCGGCGGCCTCACGGCGACGATCAGCCTGCCGCGCGGCTAAGACGGTTCAAAAGATCTGGCGCGCGACGTCGGCCAGCATGATCCGCGCCACCGGCCGTCGCCGCTCGTCCTCGACGTCGAGGCTGCCATGCACGTCCAGCGGGATGCGATGCGGCCGCGTATGGAGCATCGACCGGGCGGCGGCGTTGGCTGCGGCCAAGGCCGTGCGCAAATCGGGGAAGTCGCCGCTACGCTCGGTGTGCGGGGTCGCATTGCGGGTTTTCAGGCTGAAGAAATAATGCGGCATAGGAGGTTGAAATGCGCTGCATTTCAGTTGGTTGCGGCACTCAATCCAGATCAATACGATTCCTGTTCCGCGAACGAAAAAGCGCCGACAGGACAGGGTCCTGCCGGCGCTTGTCTCTCAGCGATCGATCGACGATCAGCCGACGATTTCTTCCGGCTTGAAGAAATAGGCGATCTCGATCGCTGCATTCTCGTCCGAATCCGAACCGTGCACCGAGTTCGCCTCGATCGATTCGGCCAGTTCTTTGCGGATCGTGCCGGCATCGGCGTTCGCCGGATTGGTCGCACCCATGATGTCGCGGTTGCGCTGCATCGCGTTCTCGCCTTCGAGCACCTGCACGACCACCGGGCCCGAGATCATGAACTCGACCAGATCGTTGAAGAAGGGACGCTCCTTGTGCACCGCGTAGAAGCCTTCGGCCTGCTCGCGGGTCATCTGGATGCGCTTCGAAGCGACGACGCGCAGGCCGCCATCCTCGAGCATCTTGGTGACTGCGCCGGTCAGGTTGCGGCGGGTGGCATCGGGCTTGATGATCGAAAAGGTCCGGGTCGCGGCCATGGCCGTGCGGCTCCTGTTATTGTGTTGTGGAAAGTCGCGGCTCCCTAGTCCCGGGGCGCCGTGGATGCAAGCGCGGCTGGTCGCGCGAGGCATCGAACGGCCATCCACGGACGCAGACACGATTGAGTGCGGTTCAGCCGCGCCTGTATACGACGACGCGATTTACGACCGTGTCGCAGCTCGTGATGCTGGAGGTGTCGTATGCCGCGTCGATCACATAGCCGGACGTGAATGCCGTCATGATCGAACTGACGATCGCATCGTAATTCTGGGCCGAAAGGGGAAGGATCATGCGATTGTCCTCGCAGGGACTGCCGACATTCACGCGCGCGCCGCTCAGCACGAAAGTGAATCCATTGGCGTGGGGATAGAGCGAGACCACCTTCCGCTCTTGCGCCCAGCCCTCTTGTGCATTGGCTATGCCCGGCGTCGCGATCGCAAGCGCCAGGCCCGTCAGCATCGTATGCAGTTTCATTCTCGACCCTCTTCCCTTCGAGAAAGCGCTGAGCGATCTGCGAGCGCGGTCAATGGCCGAACCTTCTGCAGGTCAGGCCGCTTTCTCCCAGCGACCGGCGTCGTTCTGTTTCCAATAGTTGCGGATGATGCCTTCGCGATCGGCGAGGCCTTTCCACGCCGCTCGCGCCGCACCGATCGCGTCCTCATCGAAGAAATGAAACGCCCGATCGAACCCCAAAGCCTCGTCGCGCCAGACGCCGTCGACCAGCGCGATGTGCCGGGCGCCGTTCGCCGCATCGGGCGTCGCGGCGATCAGGACCGGCTGGCGCGCATCGTCCTCGCCACCGGCCTGGCCATGGGGCAGGAAGCTCTCGGGCGCCCAGCTCCAGAGCAATTGGTCGAGCTTGGCCCGCTGCGCCGCGTCGTTCGCGACGATCACCAGCCGCCCGCCGGTGACGAGCACCTTGTCGGCGATCTGCGGCAATGCGCGTTCGAGCGGGACTTGCGTGAGATGATAGAAGTCGACTTGCATGGCTCCTGTTAGCGGTTCCGTGCGTTCGGGCCAACGCACGTGACGTTGCGATGCCGCAACCGCTGCGATAGGGCGGACGGTGCCGCGTGCCCGGGAGTGAAGTCAAAGGTGGGAATCGTCGTTACGCGCAAGGTGTTGCTGCTGTCGGCCGCGCTCGGCCTGTGCCTCGCGGCGCAGGCGCGGGCGCAGGAGACTGCCGATCCGCGCGAGGCGCCGACGCGCCAGCCGGACTTGTCCCGGCCGGTGCAGGTGCCGAGCGCTGAGCTGCAGGATCGCGTCGGCACGCCTCCGCCGCCGCCTTCGATCGAAGCGGCATCAGCCGATCCCGACGAGGTTCAGTTCACCGCCGACCAGCTCGACTACGACTATGAGAACGACGTTGTCACCGCGGCCGGCGACGTGCGCCTCAACCGGCGCAGCGATCGCCTGCGCGCCGACCGGATCGTCTGGAACCGCACCACCGGCAAGGTCGTGGCGGAAGGCAATATCGTCATCGTCAATCCCGAGGGCGACGCCGCCTATGGCGATCGCATCGAACTGACCGATACGCTGAAGGACGGCGCGGTCGAGAACATGCTCGTCGTGCTCGAAGCCGGCGGGCGAATCGCCGCCCAGCGCGGCCGCCGCGACGACGGCGTCATCACGGTCGAGAACGCCGCCTACACGCCGTGCGCGGTCACCGGTTCGGACGGCTGTCCGAAAGAGCCGTCGTGGAAGATCACCGCGCGGCGCGTGGTCTATGATCCGAACAAGAAGCGCATCCGCTATACCGGCGCGCGGATCTCGGTGTTCGGCTTCGCCTCGATTCCGCTGCCCGCTTTCTCGCATCCCGCGGGCAACACCAGCGACGACGGCTTCCTCACCCCCGATCTGCGTTACGACCGCACCAACGGCTTCCAGATCGCCTTGCCCTATTTCTTCAGCTTCGCGCCGAACCGCGACCTGACTGTCACGCCGCGGGTGTTCACCGATACTCTGCCGATGCTGCAGGGCGAGTATCGTGCTCTCGAGAGCTTCGGCGCCTATCGCGTCACAGCCTATGGCACCTATAGCCGCCGCGCCGACGATCTGACCGTGCCGGTCACTCCGGCGACCTCGAGCAACGATTTCCGCGGCTATCTCGACGCCGTCGGCCGCTTCCAGCTCTCGCCCGAATGGAGCGCGAGCGCCTCGTTCCGGCTCGCCACCGACCGCACTTTCCTGCGCCGTTACGACATCTCGCGAGACGATCGGCTGCGCAACAATCTCCGGGTCGAGCGGATCGACGCGGACAGCTATTTCTCGATCAATGCCTGGGCAGTGCAGACCTTGCGCGCAGGCGAGCGCCAGGGCCTGCAGCCCTTCGTGCTTCCCGAGCTCGATTATCGCCGGCGGATGGACGACGGCCTGCTCGGCGGGCGCTTCGAGCTCCAGCTCAACACGCTCGCGCTCGGCCGCTCGACCGGACAGGATTCGCAGCGCGCCTTCGCCAGCGCGCGCTGGGATCTGCGCAAGCTGACCAATTGGGGCCAGGAAGTCACCTTCACGGCTTATGGCCGGGCGGATGCCTACAATACCGACGACACGCTCTCCACCAGCGTCGTCAGCTATCGCGGCGACGAGGGCTTCCAGTTCCGCGGCATCGCTGCGGCGGCGGTCGACGTCAAATGGCCGCTGGTCGGCGAATTGTTCGGCGGCTCGCAGCGGATCACGCCGCGCGTCCAGATCGTCGCCGCGCCCAAGCTCGAGAACCTCGCCGTTCCCAACGAGGACGCCCGCGCCGTCGACCTCGAGGATTCGAACCTGTTCGCGCTGAATCGCTTCCCCGGCTATGATCGTTTCGAGGATTCCACCCGCTTCACCTGGGGCGTCGACTATTCGCTGTATTTGCCGGGCTTCAGCATCGACGCCAATGTCGGCCAGAGCTATCGCCTGACCTCGCGGCCGACGATCTTTCCGGACGGCACCGGCCTCACCGACCGGGTTTCCGACATCGTCGGCCGCACCGTGGTCCGTTTCCGCGACTTCGTCAGCTTCACCCACCGCTACCGCCTCGACAAAGACGGCCTCGCCTTCCGCCGCAACGAGATCGACGCGACCGTCGGATCGCGCAGCACCTATGTGCAGCTCGGCTATCTCCGCCTCAACCGCAACATCGGCCCCTCGCTCGAGGATCTGCAGGATCGCGAGGAGGCGCGGATCGGCGCCCGCGTGCAGATCGCGCGCTTCTGGTCGGTCTCGGGCGCGACGCTCGTCGATCTGACCAACCGCGACGAGGACGTGCTGTCGCTGTCCGACGGATTCGAGCCGGTCCGCCACCGACTGGGCGTGACCTATGAGGACGATTGCCTGCGGCTCGGCCTCACCTGGAAGCGTTATTACGAGACCACAGGCGACGCGCGGCGCGGCAACTCGTATCTTTTGTCGCTGGCGTTCAAGAATCTGGGGCGCTAGCGTAGCCTCTGGCGGGGCGTAACCGAATCCCGTCAAGCCTTGGTTCAGGCACAATTGGCGAGTATGCGCCACGATCTCCCCCGGGATGGATGAGGGTACGGCTCCACGTGAACATGGGTGTTGCAAAGGCGGCTCGCTTCGGCCGCAAGACTATTCTGGCGTTCGGCCTTGCCGGCGTCGCGTCGATCGCGCTCGCGCAGACGGTACCCGATCAGCAGCAGGTGCCGAACACCGGCCTTGATCTCCCCGCCAACTTTCAGCTCTTCGGCAAGGGCGATCCCAACATCCGCAAGCCTACCGCTATCGTCAACGACACGGTGATCACCGGAACCGATGTCGATCAGCGCGTCGCCATGGTCGTCGCGATCAGCAAGCTCAACCTCAAGCCCGAAGAGCGGGATCAGCTGAAGGTGCAGATGCTGCGCCAGCTGATCGACGAGGCGCTCCAGATTCAGGAGGCCAAGGCCAACGAGATCACCGTCGACCCCAAGGAAATCGAGCAGAGCTTCGCGCGTGTCTCGAAGAACTTCCAGCGGACGCCCGATCAGATGCGCGGCTGGCTGAAGGAAGTCGGCGCTTCCGAGCGCACGATCCGTCGACAGATCGAGGCGGACATTGCATGGAGCCGCCTGCTGCGCCGCCGCGTCAACATCAATGTGGGCGAGGCCGAAGTGAAGGCGATGATCGATCGCATGAAGGCCGCCAAGGGCAGCGACGAATATCACGTCTACGAAATCTACATGAACGCGACTCCCGATCGCGCGCAGGAAGTCAATGCCGGCATGCAGCGCATGATCCAGCAGATGCGCGAAGGCGCGCCGTTCGACTATCTCGCCAAGACCTATTCGGAAGCCTCGACCAAATCGGTCGGCGGCGATCTCGGCTGGGTCCGTCCGTCGATGCTGCCCGATCCGCTCGCGCAGGCCGCGCAGGAGATGCAGCCCGGGCAGGTCGCCGGCCCGATCCAGCTGCCGACCGGCTTCTCGATCCTGTACCTCGCCGAGAAGCGCAAGGTGCTGACCGCCGACCCGCGCGACGCCAAATTGAGCCTGCGCCAGGTCGCGATCAGCTTCGCCAAGGGCACCACCGAAGCGCAGGCGAGCGCCCGCGCCGGCGAATTCGCCTCGGCCACCCGCGCGATCAAGGGCTGCGGCGACGTCGCCAACGTGGCGCAGGCGCAAAGCGCCCAGGTCGTCGATCGTGACGGAATCACGATCAAGGAGCTCCCGCCCGCGCTCCAGAACATGATCCTGCCGCTTCAGGTGGGTCAGGTGACTCAGCCGTTCGGTTCGGTCGAGGACGGCGTCCGCGTGCTCGTATTGTGCGGCCGCGACGATCCCAAGGAGGCGTACGAGCCTTCGGTCGAGCAGGTTCAGGAAAAGCTCGAGGAGGAGCGCACCAATCTGCGCGCCCAACGCATGCTGCGCGATCTGCGCCGCGACGCGCTGGTCGAATATCGCTGAGGTGCGCGGCGAGCGGATGTCGACGCCGCTCGCCATCGCGATGGGCGACCCTGCCGGGATCGGGCCCGAGATCGCCGCCAAGGCATGGGCCGCGCGCGTGCTGCATTCGCTGGCGCCCTTCTTCGCGGTCGGCGATCCCCGCGCAGTCGAGAAGGTATGGGACGGTCCGGTCGCTCGGATAAGCGATCCGGCCGAGACGCCTGGCGTCTTCGCCGATGCGCTTCCGGTGATCACGGTGGGCGACAATGCCGAAATCGTGCCCGGCGCGCCCGACGTGGAGAGCGCGCGCTGCGCCTTGCAATCGCTCGAGCTGGCGGCGGGGCTGACCCGTTCGGGCGCGGCCGCCGCGCTCGTCACCGGCCCGGTCTCCAAGGCGCAACTCTATCGCATCGGCTTCAATTATCCGGGACAGACCGAGTTCGTCGCCGAACGCTGCGGCGTGGCCAGCGAGAACACCGTGATGATGCTCGCGGGGCCGACGCTGCGGGTGGTGCCGATCACGGTGCATGTCGCGCTCGCCCAGGTTCCCGCCCTGATCACGCAGGAACTGATCGTCGCCAAGGCACGGGTCACGGCGCGCGGCCTCTATCGCAATTTCGGGATCGGGAAGCCGCGCCTCGCCTTTGCCGGCCTCAATCCACATGCCGGCGAGAGCGGCGCGATCGGGCGGGAGGAAATCGATATTCTCGCCCCCGCGATCGAGCAGCTTCGCGCCGAGGGCGTGGACGCGGTGGGACCGTTCGCGGCGGACACCATGTTCCACGCGCGTGCCCGCGCCGGCTATGACGCGGCATTGTGCCTCTATCACGATCAGGCGCTGATCCCGATCAAGACGCTGCACTTCGACGACGGCGTCAATACCACGCTCGGGCTGCCGATCGTCCGCACTTCGCCCGATCACGGCACTGCGTTCGGCATCGCCGGTCGCGACGAGGCCAATCCCGGCGCGATGATCGCGGCGATCCGCATGGCGGCGGCGCAGGCCGAGCGGCGGGCAGAGGTCGCGCTCGCCCAGTGACTGCGCTTCCGCCGCTCCGCGAGATCATCAAGAAATACGGGCTCAGCGCGAGCAAGGCGCTGGGGCAGAATTTCCTGTTCGACCAGCAGCTCCTTGCCCGGATCGCCCGGGTCCCCGGCACGCTCGACGGCGCCGAGGTGTTCGAAGTCGGCCCCGGCCCGGGCGGGCTGACCCGGGCACTACTCGAGGCTGGCGCCAAAGTGACCGCCGTCGAGCGCGACCGGCGCTGCATCCCTGCGCTTGAAGAGCTAGGTGGCCATTTCCCCGACCGGCTCCGGGTGATCGAGGGCGACGCGCTCGAAATCGACGCGCCGGCACTGTTCGCAGGCAAGCCGCATGTCGTCGCCAATCTGCCCTACAATGTCGGCACGGCCTTGCTGGTGGGCTGGCTTTCCGCGCACTGGGAGCCGTGGTGGGCGAGCCTGACCTTGATGTTCCAGAAGGAAGTCGCCGAGCGCATCGTCGCGCCGGCGGGGTCCGACGCCTATGGCCGGCTGGCGGTGCTGGCGCAATGGCGCTCGACCCCGCGGATCGCGATGACGGTCCATCGCTCGGCCTTTACCCCGCCGCCCAAGGTGATGTCCGCCGTGGTGCACATCGTCGCCGCGTCGGAGCCCGAGGGCGTGCAGCTCAAGACGCTCGAAAAGCTGACTGCCGCGGCGTTCGGGCAGCGCCGCAAGATGCTCCGCCAGAGCCTCAAGGCCGTTCCCGGCGCGATCGAGGCGATGGACGCTCTGGCGATCGATTCGAGCCGCCGCGCCGAGACGGTGACGGTAGCGGAATATGTCGCGCTGGCCCGCGCGCTCAGCTAGGGCTTGGCGGGCGCCGGCTTGGCCGGTTCGATCTGCGCGGTCGCCGTCACCGGCGGGCCCTTGGCGATCGACGCGGCGAGCAAGGTCGCGTCGTTGCACTCGCCGCCGCACGCAGTCTTGATCTTGGCGAGATTCTCCTTGGCCTTGGCGGTCGCGCCCTTGGCGACCAGCGCCTCGCCCTGCCCGCGCAACGCCGTCAGGTCGTTCGGCTCGAGCGCCAGCGCCTCGGAATAAAAGCGGATCGCCTTGCCCGGCAGCCCGCGGACGCGGGCGATGTCGGCGAGAACGAGGAAAGCCTCGCGATTGCGCGGATCGACCGCCAGCGCGCTCTCCAGCGCATCCTGCGCCCCGTCGAGATTGCCGGCAGCCCTGGCCGTGCGGCCTTCCTGCAGCAAGGCGAGCGACTTCGGGTCGATCTGGTCGTCGGGGCGCTGCGCCATCAGCGAGGTCGAAACCGAAAGCACCATCAGCGCCGCGGCAGCCGAAATCGCAGTGATCCGCATGAAAGTCTCCGAAACTGAGGCGCGTAGCGCTACCATGGCCGCACCATCTTCGCGACAAAAAAGCCATCGGTCGAATCCGCCAGCGGGGTGAGCCGAAGTCCGGCGCCGCGCGGCCTGCCCGCACCCGGCGCCAAGGTCTCGGCGGTCCAGCCGGGAAAGGCCTGGAGGAAGGCGCCGACCTGCCCCGCCCCTTCGTCGTCGAGCACCGAGCAGACGACATAGACCAACGCCCCGCCAGGCCGCACCAGATCGGCGGCGAGCCCCATGATGTGGCGCTGGGTCGCAACCAATTTGTCGAGCCGCTGATGCGTCAGCCGCCAGCGCGCCTCGGGATTGCGCCGCCATGTCCCGGTCCCCGAGCAAGGCGCGTCGACGAAGACCAGGTCGGCGCGCGCCTCCTGATCGCCCAATTGCTCGGCCTCGCGATTGGGGTTGAGCAGCCGCGTCCCGGCGATCGTCACGCCCGCGCGCTCCGCGCGCTCGGGAAGCCGCTGAAGCCGGCCGCGATCGACGTCGCATGCGAGGATGCTGCCCTGATTTGCCATCACCGCGGCCAGCGCCAGCGTCTTGCCGCCGCCGCCCGCACAGAGATCGACGACATGTTGTCCGGGTCGGGCACCTGCGGCGAGGGTGACGAGCTGACTGCCGGCGTCCTGCACTTCGAGCTGCCCGGCGGCATAAGCCGGAAGCCGATCGACTCTCGTGTCGGGCGGCAGGCGCAGCGCATCGGGTGCGAAGGCCAGCGGCTCGGCCCCCGGCAGATCAGCCGCGACCTGTTCCGGGGTCGCCTTGAGCCGGTTGACACGGATGTCGAGCGGCGCGCGGCCGAGCAAAGCCGCCTGTTCCTCAATGCCCACATCCGATGCCCGGAGCCGCTTGATCAACCAACCCGGGGCATGCCCCGCAATCGCGGCTGGTTCCTCGGGGACGATCGGCGCGGGGCCGTACGACGATCCATCGAACGTCTCTGCGATTTCAGGCCGTTGCTTGACCAGCGCCAACATCGCCGAACGCCCGCTGTCCGGGCGCTCGCCGCATAGACGGATGGCGTCATAGACCAGTTCGCGTACCGCGCGCCGGTCTTTCGAACCGGCATAGCGACGTTCGGCGAACCAGCGGGCGATCAGCGTGTCGGCCGCGGCGCCCTGATCGCGCGCCGCTTCGATGATCCGGTCGAGCAGGTCGATCGCCGCCTGCGTGCGGGCAGCGGGATTCATGGCTCAACGTGTCGGATAATTGGGTGCCTCTCGGGTGATCGTCACGTCATGGACGTGGCTTTCCTTGAGGCCCGCGCCGGTGATCCGGACGAACCGGGCCTTTTTCTGGAATTCGGGGATGGTCGGCGCGCCGACATAGCCCATTGCCGCCTTCACCCCGCCGACCAATTGATGGACGACGTCGCGCGCGGTGCCCTTGTACGGCACCTGCCCTTCGATGCCTTCGGGAACCAGCTTGAGCTGATCCTTGATGTCCTGCTGGAAATAGCGATCGGCCGAGCCGCGCGCCATCGCGCCGACCGAGCCCATGCCGCGATAGGATTTGTAGGCGCGCCCCTGGTAGAGGAAGGTCTCCCCGGGCGCTTCCTCGGTGCCGGCGAGCAGCGAGCCGACCATGCAGGTCGAGGCGCCGGCGGCGAGCGCCTTGGCGAGATCGCCCGAAGTGCGCAGGCCGCCATCGGCGATCACCGGCACGCCCGATTTCGCGGCCTCGCCTGCCGCGTCCATGATCGCGGTCAGCTGGGGTACGCCGACGCCCGCGACGACGCGGGTGGTGCAGATCGAGCCCGGGCCGATGCCGACCTTGAGGCCGTCCGCGCCGGCATCGATCAGCGCTTTGGCCGCCTCGGCGGTAGCGATGTTGCCCGCGATGACCTGCACGCGGTTGGAGAGCTTCTTCACCCGCTCGACCGCGCGGGCGACATCCTTGTTGTGCCCGTGCGCGGTATCGATGACGACGAGATCGACTTCTGCGTCGACCAAGGCCTCGGTGCGGGAAAAACCCTTGTCGCCGACCGTGGTCGCCGCGGCGACACAGAGGCGGCCGCTCGGATCCTTGGTGGCGTTGGGGAAATTGACGGCTTTCTCGATGTCCTTGACCGTGATCAGCCCGACGCAGCGATAGTCGTTGTCGACCACGAGCAATTTCTCGATGCGGCGCTGGTGGAGCAGCCGGCGGGCCTCGTCCTTGCCGACGCCGGCGGCGACGGTGGCGAGATTGTCGCGGGTCATCAATTCGGAGACGGGCTGGTTCGGATTCTCGGCGAAACGGACGTCGCGATTGGTGAGGATGCCGACCAGTTTGCCGCCCGCCTCGACCACCGGGATGCCACTGATCCGGTGCCGTTCCATCAGCGCGCGCGCTTCGGCAAGCGTGCCGTCGGGAGCCATAGTGATCGGATTGACCACCATCCCGCTCTCATAGCGCTTGACCGCGCGCACCGCCTCGACCTGCTCCTCCACGTCGAGATTGCGATGGAGGACACCGATTCCGCCCAATTGCGCCATGACGATCGCCATGTCGGCCTCGGTGACGGTGTCCATCGCCGAGGATAGAATCGGAATGTTGAGCGCGAGGCCGCGCGTCACATGGGTGCGGGTGTCGGCCATGCTCGGCAGGACTTCGGACTCGCCCGGATACAGGAGGACGTCGTCGAAGGTTAGGCCGAGGGGGATATCCATGGGGTGCGCCAATGTCCTGAGTCGGAGGTTGGCGGCCCATGTAACCGCGCTCAGCGCAAACCGCTAGTGCCCGGGCGTACGTTAGCTGCCGTCCTGCAGATGCGAATATAGCGCTGCCTTCTCGGCTTCGATTTGCGCGCGCATCGAACGGCGCAGTGCCTGAGATGCCTGGCAATAGCCCGGCCAGTTCTTCACCACCTCGCGCAGGCTCCAGGTGCTGATATGCTCGGACGATGCCGTCATGGCGGCAGTGTTGCTGTCGTGCAGCGCGTCGAGCGCGGCGGCGTCACTACCCGCAAGCGTCGGCTTGAGTTCGCTGCAGATGAGGTCGACGTGCTTGCGCCGCGCGCTGCTGGTACGCGTCAGACGATAGCGCAGGCTCGCCAGCTCCGCCTCGTCGGGCGCCGGTTGTGCAGTCAGTTCCTCGAGTTCGTTCAGCATCTGCAGCAGCTGCGCATGCAGATCGTGGAGTTCGGACATGGTCTCACCCTGCAGAGCCGTGTTGGCGGCGGCGCATAGCCGCGGCGGCAGCCGGCGACATCGCAGGGAAACTCCGGAGCTTAGCGGCGGTTGCGCTCGATCAGCGCGCGCGCCTGCGCGACATGCATCGCCTCGATCATCCGGTCGCCGAAACGCTCCGCGCCGCCGGTCGCGGCCTCGATCAATGCCTGCGCGTCGGCGAGTTCCCGGTCGCTCGGTCCGAACGCGCGCGCGGCGGGTTCGATCTGGTTCGGATGGATCAGCGACTTGCCGTCGAAACCTAGCGCGCGGCCATGGCGGCACTCGGCCGCCAGTCCTTCGATGTCGTCGAGCGCGTTGAACACGCCGTCGATCGCCCAGACCGCGCTCGCCCGCGCCGCCAGCACGATCGTCTGGAGCGACAGCGAAAGCCCCTCGCGACCGGCACCGGCGGCAATCCCGAGCGTTGCACGCAGATCGTTCACCCCGGCGATGAGGCCACCGACCCCTGACACCGCGGCGATATCGGCGGCGGAAAGCACGCCGAGCGGAGTCTCGATCATCGCGAGCAATGGCTTGGCCGTGGCGTCGGCGATGACGGCTGCATCCGCAACGGTCTCGACCTTGGGCACCACGACGAAGTCGCAGATCGATGCTGCCACCGCGTCGAGATCGGCGGCGTGCTCGCCCGACTCCACGCCGTTGATGCGGATCGCGCACAGGCGATGCCCGAATCCTTCGGCAACCGCCGCCACTGCCGCCGCCCGCGCTTCGGCCTTGGCGTCGTCGCGCACCGCGTCCTCGAGGTCGAGGATCACCATATCGGCGTCGAGCCCGCGCGCTTTGGCGATCGCGCGCGGATTGGAGGCGGGAAGGAACAACGCGGTGCGGGGCGCCAGTCGGGCTGTGGTCATGGCCCGACTCTATGCTAGCAAGGCGGGAGAAATGCGAGGGGAGTCGGGGAATGGACGTGCTGAACGTATTTCTGGTGGTGGTGGTGGCAGTGGTGCTGCTCTACCTCTTTTCCAGTGTGAAAATCGTCACCCAAGGCTATCAATATACGATAGAATATTTCGGGCGCTTCACTGCGGTCGCCTCCCCGGGCCTCAATTTCTACCCTGCATTCTTCTATCGCGTCGGCCGCAAGGTGAACATGATGGAGCAGGTGATCGACATTCCGGGGCAGGAAATCATCACCAAGGACAATGCGATGATCTCGACCGACGGGGTCGTGTTCTTCCAGGTCCTCGACGCCGCCAAGGCCGCCTATGAGGTGTCCGACCTTTATGTCGCGCTGCTCCAGCTGACCACGACCAATCTGCGCACCGTGATGGGATCGATGGATCTCGACGAGACCCTGTCGAAGCGCGACGAGATCAACGCGCGGCTGCTGTCGGTGGTCGATCATGCGACCACGCCATGGGGAGTCAAGATCACCCGCGTCGAGATCAAGGACATCCGCCCGCCTGCCGACATCGTCAACGCCATGGGCCGCCAGATGAAGGCCGAGCGCGAGAAGCGCGCCAACATCCTCGAAGCCGAAGGCACGCGGGCTTCGGAGATCCTCCGCGCCGAGGGCCAGAAGCAGTCGAAGATCCTCGAAGCCGAAGGCCGGCGCGAGGCGGCGTTCCGCGATGCCGAGGCGCGCGAACGCTCGGCCGAGGCCGAGGCCAAGGCGACCGAACTCGTCTCCGACGCGATCGCCAAGGGATCGAGCCAGGCGATCAACTATTTCGTCGCGCAGAAATATGTCGAGGCAGTGAGCAAGTTCGCGACCTCGCCCAACGCCAAGACGATCCTGTTTCCCGTCGAGGCGACCCAGCTGATCGGCACCTTGGGCGGGATCGGCGAGCTCGCCAAGGAAGCGCTCGGCCGCGGACCGCAGCCGCCGGCGCCCCCTGCCCCGCCGACGCGCGCACGGCCGACGCCGTTCGGTTCGCAGGAGGGCTGAGGCATGAGTGCGCTGCTCGCCACGCCCGGGCTCTCTTGGCTGATCCTCGCGGCATTGCTCGCGATCACCGAGTTGCTGGTACCGGGCATCTTCCTGGTCTTCGTCGCGGCGGGCGCGGCGGTGACCGGCGTGGTGACCCTGATCATCCCCGGTTTCGCTCTGCCGTTTCAGGTTATGGTGTTCATCGTTGCGTCGTCAGCGGCGGTGGCGCTCGGGCGGCGCTGGTATCTTGCCAATCCGGTGCCGAGCGCCGATCCGTTGCTCAACGACCGCGTCGCTCGGCTGATCGGCGAAGTGGTGACGGTGGTCGAGCCGATCGCCGCGGGCAAGGGCAAGGTCCGCGTAGGCGACGGCGAATGGCTCGCCTGCGGCCCGGACACGCCGGTCGGCGCCCATGTCCGGATCACCGGGGCGACGGGAACCGCGCTCAATGTCGAACCCGTGACTGCCTGATTTTCGAGGAATGACCATGCGTACCACTCGCCGCCAGCTGTTGCTCGGCACCGCCGGAACCCTTGCGACCGTAGCGCTGCCGCGTCAGGCGAGCGCGCTGTTCGCCGATAAGGACGCGCCTGCCGAGGCGCTGCTCGCGCGCACCGCCGAGACTTTCCTCACGCTCTATCCCGAGACTGCGACGTCGCTCGGCATCGACAAGGACAAGCGCGCTCAGCTCAAGCATCAGCTCGCCGATCGCACCCCGGGAGGGGTGGCCAAGATCGCCGCGCATCTGCGCCAGACGCTCGCCGAGATCGGCAAGCTCGACGCCGCGGCGCTCAGCCCGGTGATGCGGACCAATGTCGAGGTGGTGCAGGCGTCGTACGGCAATGCGCTCGAGGGCTTTGCTTTCCCCTATGGCGACGTCGCGGTCGGCAGCTGGCGCAACACGCCCTATGCGGTGGCGCAGAATGTCGGCGCGTGGATCGACGTGCCGCGGATGCTCGACACCGATCATCAGGTGAAGACCCGCGAGGATGCCGAGGCCTATCTCGACCGGCTCGAATCCTATGCCGAGCAGCTCGACGGCGAGACCGAGCGGCTCAAGGCCGCCGCCGCGAACGGGGTGATCGCGCCGGACTTCCTGCTCGACAAGAATCTGAAGGCGATCAGGCTGGCACGCAGCGGCAACACCGCCGGCTGGGGGCTGGTCACCTCGCTCGCCAATCGCACGGCGGGGATGGAAGGCGATTTCGGCCAGCGCGCCTGGATGCTGGCGAACGACCGGATCGCCCCGGCGCTGGACCGCCAGATCGCCGAGCTCGAACGCCACCGCAAGCATGCCACCGCCGACGCCGGCGTGTGGAAGTTCAAGGACGGTGAGGCCTATTACGCCTGGGCGCTGCGAGCCGGGACCACGACGACCATGACTCCCGAGGAGGTCCACCAGATGGGCCTCGACCAGCTTCGCGCGATCCAGGCCGAGATGGACACGATTCTGAAAAAGGAAGGCTATAGCCAGGGTAGCGTCGGCGCGCGGATGGAGGCTTTGGCCAAGGATCCGCGTTTCACTTTCCCCGAAGGCGATCCCGGCCGCGCCGAAATCCTCAAGTTCCTCAATGCCCGCATCACCGACATCCGCGGACGCATGCCGCAGGCGTTCAACACGCTGGTCAAGGGCAATGTCGAGGTTCGCCGCCTGCCGCCCGAAGAGGAACCCGGTGCCCCCGGCGCCTATGGCGGGCCCGGCTCGATCGACGGAACGATCCCCGGCAAGTTCTGGATCAATCTGCGCAGCACCAGCCTGCACACGCGCTTCAGCCTGCCCGACCTCGCCTATCACGAAGCGATCCCCGGCCATGTCTGGCAGGGCGAATATACCTTCAAGTTGCCGCTGATCCGCAGCCTGCTCCAGTTCAACGCCTATTCGGAAGGCTGGGCGCTCTATGCCGAGCAGCTCGCCGAGGAATTGGGAGTCTATGCTGACAATCCGGCGGAGAAACTCGGCTATCTCCAGTCGCTCGGCTTCCGCGCCTGCCGGCTCGTGGTCGACACCGGACTCCACGCCAAGCGCTGGACGCGCAAGCAGGCGATCGACTGGTTCGTCACCGCCAACGGCTCGTCGGAAGAGGAAGTCGCCGGCGAAGTCGACCGTTATTGCGCATGGCCGGGACAGGCATGCGGCTACAAGGTCGGCCATAGCGAGATCAACCGGCTGCGCGACCGTGCCAAAGCGGCGCTCGGTCCGCGCTACGATTTCAAGGCGTTCAACGACGCATTGGTGCTCGGCGGCAACGTGCCGATGACGGTGCTCGGCCACGTCGTCGATCGTCACGTCGCGGCGCGGAAAACATGATCCTCCGGCGCTGGCGCGGCGTGATCCGCACGGATGCGCGAGACGCCTATCGCGACTATATCGCCGCCACCGGCGGCACCGACTACGGGTCGACGCCGGGCAATCTTGGCTTCCAGATGCTGTTCCGCGATCTGGGCGACGGGACTACCGAAGTCACGACCCTGAGCTGGTGGGAGAACCTCGACGCGATACGCGGTTTCGCTGGCGCCGATATCGCCCTTGCGCGCTATTATCCCGAAGACGACGACTATCTGCTCGAGCGGCCGATGCACGTCGAGCATCACGCGGTGGTCGCCGGCGGGAAGGCACCTTAGGCCGAGAGTTCCTTCCTTGCAGGAAGAGAGTCAGGGGCTCAGGCTTCGGTGGCGGCGGTGATCGCTTCGGTGACTTCGGCGACGGTCGAGCCGACCACGACTTCGTGCGTCTTGTCGAAGCCGATCACGCCCATCTCGACCCCGGCGAGGTCGATCGACGATACGGTGCGGACGGCGGTGACGTTGACGAGGATCGGCTCGCCATTGATCGCCTTCAAGGAAATGAACTTCACTAACGTTCCTCGCGGTGATGGTCCTTGCCTTATAGGCCGAACCCACCCGCGCGGGCGCCGATCGTTGCGATAATGTGCCGCGCGGCGCGGTTCAGCTCTTGCCGAACAACCCGGACGCGAGCCCGCCCAATTTGCCGAGCGCGCCTTCGCCCTCGAGCAGTTGCGCGAAATGGCCGAGCGAGCCTTCTCCGCCGATATGACCGATGATCTCGCGGATCTTGTCGACCGGAAGCCCCGTCGCAGACGCGGCGCCTTCGGCGGTGTCGCCTTCCATCGGATGGAATTTGGCCAGCGCCTGCACCGCCGATTCGACATGCTCGGGCGACAGGCCGACCTTGTTGGCGAGATTGGCGATGTCCACGTTCTGAGTGACTCGACCGAGAATGCCGTCGAGAATGCTCATAATCGCCTCCAACGCGTTGTCGAACTGTCCGTGAAGGCTAGCACGCTTCGGGCAGCGGCGCACGGTCGGGAGGCACGAAACCGCGCCGCGCGGGTACCGAGAACAGCAGTTCGCGGCTGTAGAAACCCAGCGGCCAATCGCGCCGGCCCATCGGCGAGAGCAAAAGCGCATTGACCCGTTCGGCAAGCCCGCCTTTGAGCTGCACGCCGAGGAACAGTCGCACGCCGGCGATATAGGCACGAGTGATGGTATCGTGATAGCCGCTCGCGTCGTCGTTCACGCCGCCGACGCTTTCGTTGAAGCGCGAGATGATCCCGGCGATCTCGGCGTCCACATTTATGTCGGGGCGTTCGCTCAGCAGATAGAGGCAGGCGGCGAGATGCGCCTCGTGCGTCCAGACTTCCTTACGCAGATTGCACGCGAGCAGGCCCTCGCCGAGACGGATGATCTCGGCGTCGGCGGTGAACAAGCGCGGTGGATGGTCTGTCATCGATATGGTCGTATCGTTCTCATGATCCTGCGCGAGCAGGAGCCCAGAGTCGTTGGCGATTCCCTCGCGGCCCTGGGCTCCTGCTTTCGCGGGAGCACAGCGAAGTTCCTGAGCCTCTAGGCGGGTTGCGCGGCGCGGGGCGCCGATTGTCGCACCCCTTCCTCGACATGGTCGGCGAACTGGGCGAAATTCGCATTGAACAGGTCTACGAGTTTCGCGGCGGTGGCGTCATATTGCACCTTGTTCGCCCAGCAGGCCCGTGGATCGAGCACCGACGGATCCACCCCGGCGACCTGCACCGGAACCTTGAACCCGAAATTGGGATCGACGCGGAATTCGGCGTGCTTAAGGCTGCCGTCGAGCGCGGCGCCCAGCAGCGCGCGGGTCAGCTTGATCGGCATCCGCTTGATACCGGGATCGGTGGCCATGCCCCCTGCCCAGCCGGTATTGACCAGCCAGCAATCGACGCCCCCTTTCGCGATCCGCGCCTTGAGCAGATTGCCGTATTCGGAAGGGTGGCGCGGCATGAAGGCGGCGCCGAAGCAGGTCGAGAAGGTCGCCTCCGGCTCGGTGACGCCGATCTCGGTGCCCGCCACCTTGGCGGTATAGCCCGAGAGGAAATGATACATCGCCTGTTCGGGGGTGAGCTTCGCGATCGGCGGCATGATCCCGAAGGCATCGGCGGTGAGGAAGATGATGTTCTTCGGCACCGGGCCGAGATTGTGCGCCGAGGCATTGGGAATGAAGTCGATCGGATAGGCCCCGCGGCTATTTTCGGCGAGGCTGGCATCGTCGAGATCGAGCGCGCGCGTCCCGGGCTCCATCACGACATTCTCGAGCACCGTGCCAAAGCGCTTCGTCGTCGCGAAGATCTCGGGCTCGGCTTCCGCCGAGAGCCGGATCATCTTGGCGTAGCAACCGCCTTCGAAGTTGAAGACCGCAGTATCCGACCAGCCGTGCTCGTCGTCGCCGATCAACGTGCGGCTGGCATCGGCCGAGAGTGTGGTCTTGCCGGTACCCGACAGGCCGAAGAACACCGCGGTGTCGCCATCGGGGCCGATATTGGCCGAGCAGTGCATCGGCATCACGCCTTTGGGCGGAAGCAGATAGTTGAGCAGGCCGAATACGCTCTTCTTCATTTCGCCGGCATAAGCGGTGCCGCCGATCAGGATCAGCTTCTCCGAAAGGCTCACGGCGATCACCGTTTCGCTGCGCGTGCCGTGGCGCGCGGGATCGGCGCGAAAGCTCGGCAAATCGATGATCGTATATTCGGGGACGAAGCCGGCGAGTTCTTCCGCTGCGGGGCGGACCAGCATCGTGCGGATGAACAGACTGTGCCATGCGAGCTCGTTGATCACCCGCACGTTGACGCGGTGCTCGGGCTGCGAGCCGCCATGCAGGTCCTGGACGAACAAACTATCGCGCTGCGCCAGCTCGGCGAGGAAATCGGCCTTGAGCGCGACGAAATGGTCGGGGCTCATCGCCTTGTTGGACTTGCCCCACCACACACTCGCCTCGGTCCCGGCGTCGCGCACGATGAACTTGTCGTTGGCCGATCGGCCTGTATGCTTGCCGGTGGTCACCACCAGCGGCCCATCCTTGGCCAGCCTGCCTTCGCCACGGCGCAGCGCGTGCTCCACCAGCGGCGCGGTTTCGAGATTCCAGAATAGCTCGGCCATGGTCTCGATGCCCTGCGCATCGAGACCATGGCGCGCGATGCGCATGGTCGACATCCAAACCTCCAAGGTCGCAAAGCCCCTTCCCGAAAGCGGGGCCGCGTTATCAATGACATGGCCTTAGGCAGCGCGCGCGAAGGGCGTCAATGCGGGTAAGCGTTGTCAACCGATTGAGCCGGCCGCGACTTTGCTTTAACCCGTGACTGATGCTTCAAAGCCACGCACGCTGCCCGGCATGACCGCGACGATCGCGCTGGTCGATGACGACCGCAACATCCTGACCTCGGTTTCGATCGCGCTTCAGACCGAGGGATTCCTCACCCGCGTCTATTCGGACGGCGAGAGCGCGTTGAAGGCGCTGATCGAGAACCCGCCCGACCTTGCGGTGCTCGACATCAAGATGCCCAAGATGGACGGGCTCGAATTGCTCCGGCGGTTGCGCGAGAAGAGCGCGATTCCCGTCATCTTCCTCACCAGCAAGGATGACGAGCTCGACGAGGCGCTGGGGCTCGCCATGGGCGCCGACGATTATATCGCCAAGCCGTTCAGCCAGCGGCTGCTGATCGCGCGGATCCGGGCGATCCTGCGGCGCACCGAAGCGGCCCAGCCGAGCGCCGACGGCGGCGTGCAGGAGCCGGCGGAAATCCTCGAGCGCGGGCGGCTGACGATGGACCCGGCGCGGCACCGCGTCACCTGGGGCGGCACCAACGTCACGCTGACGGTCACCGAGTTCCTGATCCTCGAGACGCTGGCGCAGCGCCCGGGGATCGTGAAGACCCGCAACCAGCTGATGGACGCCGCCTATCAGGACGACATCTATGTCGACGACCGGACGATAGACAGCCACATCAAGCGCGTGCGGCGCAAATTCCGCCAGGTCGATCCCGAGTTCGATGCTATCGAAACGCTCTATGGCGCCGGTTATCGCTTCTCGGACGAATAGCGAGCGCGAACTCGCGCTCAAATGGTCGAACCGCGTCAGCCTCACGCCGAGGATTCTCGCGGTCAACATCTTTGCGCTGGCCTTGCTCGGCAGCGGCTTCTTCTATCTCGATTCCTATCGCAGCCGGATCGTCGACAGCCGGGTGGCGCAGGCGCGCGGCGAAGTACGGCTGATCGCGCAGGCAGTCGCCTCCGCCACGCCCGAGCGGCGCGACCTGCTCGTGCTCAGCCTCGCCCGCGACACCGGCACCCGCATCCGGCTCTACGACGAGACCGGCAAGCTGATCACCGACAGCCACGATCTCGGATTGCGCAATCTCCTGCTGCGCGATCCCGACAAGGACCCGTTCAACCAATCCACCGCCCGCTTCCTCGACGCGGTCATCGACACCGTCGCCGGAGCCGACCGCGCACCGCTCTATCGCGAGCGCCGGCGCGACCGCGGCCTCGACTGGCCCGACGTGCGGATCGCACGCGAGACGCATGGCACACCCGCGACCGTGTGGCGCGCGCCCGATCGTACCCCGGTGATCACCGCCGCGGCGCCGATCACCCAGCTCGGCGTGGTGATGACCACGGTCAATGCGCGCGACATCACCCAGACGGTGCGCATCGAGCGCTTCCGCCTGAGCGTGGTGCTGGCGATCGTCAGCTTGCTGTCGATCCTGCTCTCTTTGTTCCTCGCGCGGACGATCGTGCGGCCGCTGCGCCGGCTCGCCCGCGCGGCGGTGCGGGTCCGGCTGGGGCGTGCGCGCGAAGTCGTCGTTCCCCGGCTGCCCGAGCGCAGCGACGAGATCGGCATGCTCGCGCGGGCGATCTCGGATATGAGTCAGGCGTTGCGCGCGCGGATCGACGCAACCGAGAGCTTCGCCGCCGATGTGACGCACGAGCTCAAGAACCCGCTCGCTTCGCTGCGTTCGGCGGTGGAGGGCTTGTCCAAGGTCAAGGATTCGCAGCTCCAGGAGCAGTTGCTCGCGATCGTGCGCGACGACGTCCATCGGCTCGACCGGCTGATCACCGACATCTCGGACGCGTCGCGGCTCGATGCGCAGCTCAGCCGCGCGACGTTCGAACCGGTCGATGTCGGGATGATGATCGCCGCCTTGCTCGATCAGCGCGCGACCCGCGGGCTGCCGAACGGCATCCGCATCCTGTTCGATCGTCGCCCGGATCAGCCGCTCACGGTGCTCGGCGAAGGCGCACGGCTGGAGCGGGTGTTCGAAAATCTGATCGAGAACGCGCTGTCCTTCTCCCCGGAAGGCGGGCTCATCACGATCTCCGCGGTGCGCGACAGGGAAATGCTGATCGTCCGGGTCGAGGATGAGGGACCTGGCGTTCCCGAGGCGGCACGCGACGCGATCTTCCGCCGATTCCATTCGGTGCGTCCCGAAAGTGAAGCCTTTGGTCAGCATTCGGGACTAGGCCTTGCCATCGCACGCACCATCGTCGAAGGCCATCAGGGGAGCATTTCAGTGGAAACACGCGAGGATCGATTGCGCGGAGCCCGGTTCGTGGTGCGGCTGCCCCTGGCGGAGCAGAACTGATGCCCGAAATCCGGCTTCCAGAGGTCTCCTCGGAGACGGTGCATGGCGCCTGCGTCGCGATCGGCGGCCGGGCGGTGCTGATCGAGGGCCGCTCGGGCGAGGGCAAATCCGATCTCGCGCTGCGGCTGATCGATCGCGGCGCGGCGCTCGTCGCCGACGGCCAGGTGATCTGCCAGCGGCAGGACGGCGCGCTGATCGCCTGCGCACCCGCGCATCTTGCCGGACGGATCGAAGTACGCGGGCTGGGCATTGTCGAGATGCCCAGCGTGGAGCGCGTTCCGGTGGACCTGCTGATCGTCATTCTCGATACCCCGCCCCGCTTTCCCGAGGATCCCCGCGCCCGGCGGATCGCCGGGGTGGACGTGCCGGTGCTCGCGCTGGCCGCGCTGGAGCCGTCGGCGCCGATCAAGGTCGAACTCGCGCTCAAACGGGCGATGCAGTGAGCCGGAGGCGCCCCAAACAGATATTGCTGGTGACCGGCATGTCGGGCGCCGGCAAGTCGACGGCGCTGCGGACGCTCGAGGATCTCGGCTGGGAGACCGTCGACAATTTGCCTTTGCTCCTGCTCCACCGGCTGCTCGATACGCCTCCGGGCGAGGGCGCGGACGGCGACGACGATCGGCCGCTGGCGCTCGGGATCGGCACCCAGACCCGCGGGTTCGACGCCGAGAGCATCGTCCAGCGCGTCAAGAAACTGGGTGAGCAGGAAGGCCACCAGGTCGGCACCCTGTTTCTCGAATGCGCCGGGGCGGAACTCGAACGCCGTTATTCGGAGACCCGGCGGCGCCATCCGCTGGCGCAGGACCGGCCGGCGAGCGACGGGATCGCCCGCGAGCGCGAACTGCTGATGCCGCTGCGGCGCTGGTCCAACCGACTCATCGACACGACCAACCTCGCCTCGAACGAATTGCAGCAGCAGATCCGCGCGAGCTTTTCGGGCGAGGGGCTCGGCCGGACCGTGTTGACGATCACCTCGTTCGGCTTTGCGCGCGGATTGCCGCGCGATGCCGATCTGGTGTTCGACATGCGCTTCCTCCGCAATCCGCATTGGGTGGAAGCGCTGCGTCCCGGGACGGGGCAGGACGCCGAGGTGTCGGATTATATCGCCGACGATCCCGCTTATGCCGCGGCGATGGCGCAGATCGAGGCGCTGCTGCTCCTCCTCCTGCCGCGTTATCAGGCCGAAGGAAAGGCATATGTCACCGCCGCATTCGGGTGTACGGGGGGCCGCCACCGCTCGGTCCACGTTGCCGAACGGATGGCCCGGCGGTTGCGTGAAGAGGGATTTTCGCCCACGGTGACGCACCGCGATTTGCAGACCGCGCCGCAGGACTCGCTGGAGGGGGCCCCGGTGACCATATCAGGGGGCGGAGTTTGAAATGATTGGTTTGGTACTCGTGACGCACGGGCGACTCGCCGAAGAGTTCGTCGTCGCGATGGAGCATGTGGTGGGTCAGCAGGAGCGGATCGAATCGATCTGCATCGGCCCCGACGACGATATGGAGAGCCGCCGCGCCGACATCGCCGAGGCGATCAAGAATGTCGACGAAGGCCGCGGCGTGATCGTGCTGAGCGACCTGTTCGGCGGCACGCCCTCGAACCTCGCTATCTCGCTGATGGAAGCGGGGCGGATCGAAGTCATCGCCGGGATCAACCTGCCGATGCTGATCCGGCTGGGCAGCGCGCGCAAGACGATGAAGGTGACCGAGGCGGTCGCCGCCGCCCGCGACGCCGGACGCAAATACATCACCGTCGCATCCGAAGTATTGGGAGAGGCCGCCGCGTGAGTCGGACGACGCGTACCGTCCAGATCGAGAACCGCCGGGGCCTGCACGCACGCGCGAGCATGGCGTTCGTCACCCTTGCGACCAACCAGCCGGTCGAGCTCACCGTCGAGAAGGACGGGGCGAGCGCCTCGGGCACGTCGATCCTCGACCTGATGATGCTCGGCGCCGCCAAGGGCGACAGCATCACGATCAGCGCCGAGGGCGACGGCGCCCATGCCGCGGTCGAGGCGCTGGCGGCGTTGGTCGAGGCGCGGTTCGGCGAGGATTAGACTCGTTGCGCCGGTGCTCCTGCGAAAGCAGGAGCCCCGAGCCACAAGCGAAGTCCGCCGTCACCCTGGGCTCCTGCTTTCGCAGCAGCACGGAAGCGGCTAGGCACCCGATATGCCGCGCGAAATCACCGCTTTCTCGAACCCGCTGATCAAGCGGGTCCGCAACCTGCGCGACAAGCGCCATCGGCGCGAGGAAGGGCTGTTCCTCGCCGAGGGGCTGCGCATCCTGACCGAAGCGCGCGAGGCCGGGCGGCTGCCCGAATATCTGTTCTTCGCGCGGGACATGGCGGGCCATCCCCTCGTCCGCGCGCTGGTCGACGCCACCGAAGCGGCCGGCGGCGAAGCGATCGAGACCAATGCCGACATCCTCTCCAAGCTTTCGGGCAAAGACAATCCCGGCGCCGTTGTCGGGGTCTATCCCGAATTCGCACTGACCCTCGACCAGCTCGACCGCAGCCAGGCGTCGATCTGGCTGGTCGCCGAGCGGCTGCGCGACCCGGGCAATCTCGGCACCATATTGCGCACCGGCGACGCGGTCGGCGCGGGCGGGCTGATCCTGATCGACGATTGCGTCGATCCCTTCTCGCTCGAAGCCGTGCGGGCGAGCATGGGCGCCTTGTTCACCGTTCCGGTGGCCAGAGCCGGCTGGGACGCCTTCCTCCCCTGGCTCCGCGCGGGCCCCGGGCAATTGGTCGGTCTCAGCCTCGACACCGAGCACGATTACAAAGCGGCGCTGTATACGGCCCCGGTCTTTCTGCTCACCGGCAACGAAGCGCAGGGCATGCCCGATTTCATGGCCGAGCAATGCGACTTGCTGGTCAAGATCCCGATGCTCGGCAAGGCCGACAGCCTCAACGCGGCAGTGGCGACGGCGGTGATGGCCTATGAGGTGCTGAATAGGGTTCGGGGCGGCTAATTTCACGGTTTTCACGCCAATTCGGCAATTCTGTTGCGTCAAAACGCAAGATTATGTCGCAATTGCTTGCCGATCGAACCACGATGTCAAAGAGCCTGAGCAAGGCTGGCACGCGAAATCCTATTTTGCCAGCATCCTGAACGGCGGCCGATCGTTACGGCCATGCGCGGTTCAGCCGCGGCGCGGCAACCAACCGTGACAAAGGAGACCCGTTGTGATGAAGCTTGCCGCCGCCGGCGCCCTGATGCTGATCGCCCTGCCCGCTTTCGCCCAGTCGAATGCCGAGCCTTATCGCGCACTCGGGACCGAGCCGTTCTGGTCGCTGACCATCGACGGCCGCACGATCCGTTACGAACCCGCCGGCGGTCGCGTGACGAGCGTCGCCAGACCGCGACCGATCGTCGGTTTCAACGGCGAACGCTATCAGGCGCGCGGCATGACGGTGGACATCACCCATGTCGAATGCAGCGACGGGATGAGCGACCGCACCTTTCACGACACGGTTACGGTGACGCTACGCGGACGCACGCTGCGCGGCTGCGGCGGCGCCGTGCTTTCCGAAACGCCGGAACAGACGTCGCTGCTCGAAGGCGATTGGCGGATCGAATCGATCAACCGCCGGCTGGTGGCGCCGCGCACGACTCCGCGGGTGACGTTCAACGGGCAGCGGATCAGCGGCAATGCCAGCTGCAACAATTTCAACGGCAGCTTCCGCTTCCAGCGCGGCCGGCTGACCGCGGGCCCGCTCCGCTCGACCAAGATGGCGTGCGGCGCGCGCGCGCAGAATGTCCAGGAGAGCAATGTGCTGCGCATCCTCGCCAAGCCGCTGAGCGTGAGCCGTAACCCGAACGGCAAGCTGGTGCTGACCAGCGCGCAAAGCGAGCGGCTGGTACTGGCGCCTGTCCGGCAGCGCTGAGTTCGTCCACGAGCGTTCCACAGAATGCCGCGTGCGTCGTCCCGGCGAGAGCCGGGATGACGGGTCGCTGACCGCTACTCCGCCGCCTTCGCTTCAGAGTCCTCGTTCGACGGCAGCAATTCGACGGCCGGCGCCTTGGCCACCACGTCGACGCTGTCGATGCTGTCGAGCGTCGCATTGCCGGTATCGACGTTGAGCGCCTGAAAGCGCCGCGCCGAGACCATGACCCGGCCTTCGAAGCTCGCGACGAACTTGTTGTAATTGTCGACCGCGCTGTTGAGCCCGCCGCCGACCCGCTTGAGATGCGTCGCGGCAGTGGCGAGGCGTTCGTACATCTCCTTGCCGAGCTTGCCGACTTCGCGTGCGTCCTCTGTGAGCCTCTGCTGCCGCCACATCGATGCGACGGTGCGCGCGAGCGGCAGGAAAGCCGAAGGTCCGGCGATGATCACCCGGTTGCGCGCGGCGCGCTCCCACAGTTCCATGTCGATCTCCAGCGCGCTCGACAGGAAATTGTCGCCGGGAATGTACATGATGACGAAGTCGGGCGCCTTTTCGAATTGCGCCCAATAGGCCTTTCGCGACAGCGCATCCGCATGGTTGCGCACCGCCCGGGCATGCGACGCCAAGGCTGCTTGCCGCTCTTCCGGGGAGGTGGCTTCCGCTGCAGTCAGATAGGCATCGAGCACACACTTCACATCCACTATGAGCTGCTGATCGCCCGGCAGGCGGATGATGAAGTCGGGGCGTAGCGCGCCGTCCTCGGTGGCGACCGAGACTTCGGCGGCGAAGTCGACATGACCCGACAGACCCGCGATCTCGATCAGATTGCGGAATTGCTGCTCGCCCCAGCGACCGCGGGTCTTGGGCGCGGCGCGGAGCGCGTTGACCAGTTTGGCGGTCTCGGTGCGGGTCTCGCCGAGTTGCGCCTTCACTTCGGTGATCGCCTCGCGCAGCACGCCATAGCTGTCGTTGCGCTCCTTCTCGACGCGTTGCAGCCCTTCCTCGTAGCGCTTGAGCGTCGACTCGACCGGCTGGAGCAAGGCCTTCATCTTCGCTTCATTCGCCTCGCCGGACTGGGTGAAGCGGGCCTCGGCGCGTTCGAGAAAGGCCTTTTGCGTCTCGCCCAGCATCGTCCCCGCGAGCTCGCGGAACTGCCCCGCCATCGCCTCGCGCGCGCCCTTGAACTCGGCGAGGCGTTCCTCGAAGGCTTCGGCCCGCGCGCGGAGCTCGGTGAGCTGGAGGCGCGCATCGTCGCGGTCGTCGCGCATTGCCGCGAGTTCGTCGCGGAGCGCAGGGACATGGCCCGCGCGTTCCTCGGCGACGACGAGATCGGCGATTGCCGCCTTGAAGTCAGCCTCGCGCCGCGCGAGATCGGCGCGTGCCTGCGCCGCCGGGCGACCGCCGAGGAACCAGCCGATGCCGAAACCGCCGAGCAATGCCGCGACGACCAGAATGAGAGCGAGCGAGTCCAAGTGCGCCTCCGGGAACAGAAGGCGAACCTAGCGGTTGGGGGGAGCTGTAGCAACCACATACGAGTCATCCCGGACTTGTTCCGGGATCCACCGCGCCGCGACGCACAGGAAGGAGGCTCGATGGATTGGCCAAGCCGCTTGTCGGACCCCGGCACGAGGCCGGAGCACGGTTCAGCGCTTACGCCGCAGCTTTCCGCGCCTTGGACAGCTTTTTGAGGATCATGTCGCGCTTGAGGCGCGAGAGGTGATCGATGAACACCACGCCCTCGAGATGGTCCATCTCGTGCTGGATGCAGGTGGCGAGCAGGCCTTCGAATATCTCGTCATGCGCGGCGCCCTGTTCGTCGAGCCACTTGACCCGGCACCGCGCGGGGCGCTCGACATCGGCGAACTGATCGGGGATCGACAGGCAGCCTTCGGTATAGACCGAATGCTCGTCGGCGGGATCGAGGATCTCGGGGTTGACGAAGACGCGGGGTGCGCGGATCGGCTTGCCCTCCTCGTCTTCCTCTTCCTGCAGATCCATGACGATGACGCGCTTGGGCACGCCGACCTGAATCGCGGCGAGGCCGATGCCGGGGGCATCGTACATCGTGTCGAACATGTCGCCGATCAGGTCGCGCAATTCGTCATTCACCTCCGCGACGGGGGTGGAGATCAAACGGAGACGCGGATCCGGGACTTCGACGATGGGTAGAATGGCCATGGGTGTAAAATAGTCCGGTGGCGCTTTTGTCGCAAGCGTCGGGGACGATTTGGTTTTCACGCGAAGGCACGGAGACGCGAAGACGAAGAACGTAGCGCGCATAGGCGCAGAGGACGCGGAGATGTTGCGCGCCGCGGCGCGCTATCGATTCAATCGCGGGCGGTTTGAGCAGTTGCGCACGCAGCCGAATCCAACAGTCTCTGCGTCCTCCGCGCCTCTGCACGAACAAATCTGCGGCTTCGCGTGAAAAAATCAGGCGACCGGGCGGCGGGCACGCAGGGCCTGGGCGAGCGTGCCTTCGTCGAGATAATCGAGCTCGCCGCCGACGGGGAGGCCATGGGCAAGCTGGGTGATGCGGATCGGATAGGATTCGAGGCGCTCCGCGAGGTAGTGCGCAGTGGTCTGGCCATCGAGCGTGGCGTTCATCGCGAGCACGACTTCGTCAACGCCGCCCGCGGCGACGCGGCGGACGAGGCTGTCGACTCGCAGATCCTCAGGCCGCACGCCCTCGAGCGCGGAGAGGCGGCCGCCGAGGACGTGGAACTTGCCGGGGAACAGCCGCGACCGATCGAGCGCCCAGAGATCGGCGACTTCCTCGACGACGCACAGCGACCGCGCATCGCGGCGCGGATCGGCGCAGACCGCGCACGGATCGCTGGTGTCGACATTGCCGCAGATCCCGCAGGTGCTGAGCCGCCGGCTGACCGCGGCAAGCGCCGAGAGCAAGGGATCGAGCGCAGTCTCGCGCTTCTTGAGCAAATGGAGCACCGCGCGCCGCGCCGAGCGCGGGCCGAGTCCGGGCAGACGGGAGAGCGCCTGGGTGAGTGCTTCGATTTCGGGGGACGCCATGAGGGAGAGATAGCCGCGCTGCCCCTGAAAGCAATCATCGTCATCCGGCGAACGCCGGGACCTCGTGCCGCAGGCGGACGCGATCGCCTGAGATCCCGGCTTTCGCCGGGACGGCGGTTGGGGCTAAAGGCCCGCCATGCGGATCATCTTCATGGGAACCCCCGAATTCGCCGTTCCGACACTCGATGCGCTGGTCGATGCCGGTCATGACGTCGTGGCGGCGTACAGCCAGCCGCCGCGGCGCGGCAACCGGGGCAAGGTGGCCCCCTCGCCCGTCCATGCGCGGGCCGAAATGCTGGGGATCGCGGTGCGGACCCCGCTTTCCTTCCGCAAGGAGCCCGGGGCGGTCGAGGCATTCGCCGCGCTCGACGCCGATGTCGCGGTGGTCGCGGCCTATGGGCTGATCCTGCCGGTCGCGGTGCTGGAGGCGCCGCGGCTGGGCTGCCTCAACGTCCATGGCTCGCTGTTGCCGCGCTGGCGCGGGGCGGCGCCGGTCCAGCGCGCGATCCTCGCCGGCGATGCCGAGACCGGCGTCGGGATCATGCAGATGGAAGCCGGGCTCGACACCGGGCCGGTGCGGCGCGAGGCGCGGACGCCGGTGGCCGGCAAGACCGCGGGAGAATTGACCGGCGAATTGAGCGCGATGGGCGCGCGGTTGATGGTCGAGGTGCTCGATAATATCGCGGCCCATCCCGCAATGCCCCAGCCTGAGGAGGGCGTCACTTATGCCGCCAAGATCGACAAGGCCGAGGCGCGGCTCGATTTTTCGCGGTCCGCAGTCGAAGTCGAGCGACAAATACGCGCGTTCAATCCGGCGCCGGGCGCGTTCTTCGAATATGCGGGCGAGCGCGTGCGGGTGCATGCGGCCGAGATCCTGGCAGCGGGCGGCGTGGCCGGGATCGTGCTCGACGACCGGATGACGATCGCCTGCGGCGAAGGCGCGATCCGCCCCACCCTCGTCCAGCGCGCCGGGCGCGGCGTCATGACGCCAGACGAGCTGCTGCGCGGGTTCGCGATCCCGGCGGGCACCGGGCTTTGACCCGGTTCGCGCTGACGGTGGAGTATGACGGCCGTCCGTTCATGGGCTGGCAGCGACAGGACCATGGCCCGAGCGTCCAGCAGGCAATCGAGGAAGCGGCGTTCGCGGTCACCGGCGAGACATCGGTGGTGCATGCGGCGGGGCGCACCGATGCGGGCGTGCACGGGCTGGGCATGCGCGCGCATCTCGATATCGCCCGCGAAATCGTGCCGTTCCGGCTGATGGAGGCGCTCAACGCGCGACTGCGGCCGCATCCGGTGGCGGTGCTCGAATGCGTCGCAGTGCCCGACGACTGGCATGCGCGCTTCTCGTGCATCGCGCGGCACTACGAATATCGCATCGTCCAGCGGCGCGCGCCGCTGACCTGGGAGAAGGGGCTGGCGTGGCGGATCCCGGGCGCGCTCGATGCCGCGGCGATGCACGAAGCGGCGCAATTTCTGGTCGGGCGGCACGATTTCACGACGTTCCGCTCGGCGCATTGCCAGTCGGCGAGTCCGGTCAAGACGCTCGACCGGCTCGACGTGACTCGCCAGGGCGACCGGCTGCTGGTGCACGCCTCGGCGCGGTCGTTCCTCCACCACCAGGTACGCTCGATGGTCGGGTGTCTCGGGCTGGTGGGTCAGCGAAAGTGGAGCCTCGAGGATCTGTGCGACGCGCTCGAAGCGCGCGACCGCGCCCGGCTCGGGCTCAATGCGCCGCCCGACGGGCTGTTCTTCGTGCGCGCGGATTACCCCTGACGGCTGAACTTCGCGGCGAGCTCGACATGGGTCGACCAGCGGAACTGGCCGACCGGCTGGACCCAGTCGAGGCGATAACCGGATTGCGACAGAGTCTCTGCATCGCGTGCGAAGGTACTGGGATTGCACGATACATAGGCAAGGACCGGCGCGGTAGACGCGGCGATCTCGACGACCTGCTCGCGCGCCCCGGCGCGCGGCGGATCGAGGACGATCGCGTCGAAATTGGAAAGGTCCTTCGCAGTGACCGGGCGGCGGAACAGGTCGCGATGCTCGGCGAACACCGGGCGGCGTGCGAGCCCAGCCGCGGCCTTGAGCGCCGTGATCGGATCGCGCGCGCCTTCGGCGGCGTAGACCTTGGCTTTGGGGAAGGCGAAGGTGAAGGTGCCGAGGCCGGCGAACAGGTCGGCGACGGCTTTCGCACCGCCGACAATCTCCTGCACCGCGGCGACCAAAGCCGCCTCGCCCTCGGGCGTGGCCTGAAGGAAATTGCCCGGCGGGAACGGCACGGGGACGCCGCCCAGCGTGACGGTGACCGGCTCGGGCTCGTAACGGGCGCTCGCGCCGAAGCCCTCGTCGATCGACAGGCGGGCGAGATGATGGCGATGCGAAAAGGCGCTCAACGCCTCGGCGGCGGCGAGGCCTTCGGCTTCGAGCCCGTCGATCAGCACGTCCGGCCCCTGATCGGTCTGGACGAGATGGACGTTGATCCGGCGGGTGCCGGGGATCAGCGCCGCGAGCATGCCGCGGAGCGGCGCGACGAGCGCGAACAATTCGGGCGCGAGGATCCAGCATTCCTCGAGATCGATCAGCTCGTGGCTGTTCTGCCGGGTGAAGCCGAGCCGGATCTGGCGGCCGCGGCGCTCGGCGTGGAGCGTCGCGCGACGGCGGGTGTTGGGGGGCGAGAGCAAAGGCGGACGAACCCACGTCTCGAGCCCATGCGCCGCCAGCGCAGTGACCACGCGATCGGCGATGAATTGGGTCCAGCTGACGTCGTCGAGATGCTGGAGCTGGCAGCCGCCGCATTCGGAGAAATGCTTGCAGGGCGGGTTCTGGTGGTGCGGCCCCGGGAGGATCGCCCCCTCGGGCGTAACCCGATCGCCCGGCGCGGCGAAAGCGGCGTGGCGGCCATCGGCGGTGACGCCATCGCCGCGCGCGGCGACGCGGAGGACTTCGTCATCGTTCACAGACATTCTGAAACTGCCTCGGGGATGTGATCGACCAGCTGATCGGCGATCAGCGCCGGTCCGGCAAGCTGCGCGGCGCGGGCATGGAGCCACGTCGCGGCTTCGGCGGGGGCAATGCCCTTCCCGCCCTGCACGACCTGCGCGGCGAGCAGCCCGGCGAGCACGTCGCCGGTGCCCGCGGTCGACAGCCAGGGCGATCCGCCGGCGAGGATTCGGACCTCGCTTTTGGGCGACGCGATCACGGTGTCGGCACCCTTGTGGACGATCGTCGCGCGCGCCTCCGCGGCGGCCGCGAGCGTGCGCTCGATCTTGCTGCCTTCGCCGGCGAACATCCGGCCGAACTCGCCCGAATGCGGCGTGAGCCAGGTCGGCGCGGCGCGGGTTTCGAGCCAGCGCGCCGCGCCGCTGCCGAGCAGGGTCAGCGCGTCGCCGTCGAGGATCAGGGGTTTGGGCGCGGCGAAGGCGGCGCGGAGATAGGCCTCGGCGCGCCGGTCGCGGCCGAGGCCGGGGCCGAGCACCACCGCGTCGATCCGGTCCCAGCCGAGGAATTCGGCGAGATCCTCGGCGCTGCGCACTTCGCGGCGGACGAGCGCATCGGGCCCCTCGCTCCAAGGCCGATCGCCGGCGAGCACGACATAGCCCGCGCCGCCCGCCATCGCGGCACGCGCGGCGAGGCGCGCGGCGCCGGGCATCGCACCTTCGACCGCCGCGACGAGGCCGCGGCTATATTTGTGGCTGTGCACGCCGGGTGTCTCCAGCCCGGGGCGCGCGACGGTGCGCCAGCGAGTCTCGACCCGGATGTCGAGGTCGGCCAGCAGGAGCTTGCCGCAACGTTCGAGGCCGGCGTCGAGCAGATGCCCCGGCTTGAACGCCCCGAGCGCGAGCGTGACGTCAATCCCGCGCGGTGCGCCGAGATCGGCGCCGGTGTCGGCATCGATCCCCGACGGCAGATCGATCGACAGGACGAACTCGGCCTGTTTGACGAGATCGGCGAACACCGCGGCGAGGCCACGCTCGAGCGGGCGGGTCATGCCAGTGCCGAACAGCCCGTCGACGAGCACGGGACGCGGCCGCGCGGCGTAAAGCGACGAGGTTGGGCCGTGCCACGATGCGTGCATCCGCTCGGCGGCGCCGGGCGCAGGCGTGCCGGTGGCCACGAGACTGACGTCATGGCCCCAATTCCGAAGGAGGCGCGCGGCGACATAGGCATCGCCGCCATTGTTGCCGGGGCCGGCGAGAATGAGGATCGGGCGCCCCATCGCGAAGCGCGCGGCTTCCCGAGCGACCGCGGCGCCTGCCCGCTCCATCAGCGAATCCTGCGAGACGCCGCCGGCGAACACCGCCTGCTCGGCGGCGCGCATCTCCGTGGCAGTGACGACGGGCGCGCCGGCGGGGATCACTGGCGTACCGTCGCAGGCAGGCGATAGCGCGCGCCGCCGAGCGCAACCTCGATCTGGGCGGGTCCGAGCGGAGTGACTTTCGCCGGCTCGGCCCCGTCGGCGGCGATCACGCCGCGGCCGTCGCGGATGATCTGGAGGCGGCGGAAGGCGCCGTCGGGGTGGCGTAGGGTGAGGATCACGCCATTCGGGGTTTCGGTGCGGTCGAGGGTGCAGACCGGGGTGAGATCGGTGGCGCCGGCAGCGGCGCAGGCGATTTTGGGTTCTTCGGGCGCGCGCGCGGCCGATTGGTTGGGGACTTCGAGGGCTGGTTCAGCCGGCTTCTCGGCGGGCGGCCCGCCGCAGGAGAGAAGTGCGAAGCAAGCGCCGGTTACCGCAAGGAAAGGCGTGCGCGTGGCGCTCCCGTCCCCCAGCCCCTCCCGTAAACGGGAAGGGAGCGATCGCGGCGCGCGCTCGAATTCATCGCGCCCCTTCCGCGGAGCGGGAGGGGTCGGGGGCAGGTCTAGAGCCACCGGCATCTGCGCGACGCGGGAACATCCTTGTCCCTCCCTTGCAGGGAGGGGAAAGTATCAGATATCCGCGTAGACATGGCGTTCGGCGCTGGCTCCCGGGTGCGTTACCGCACCCTTATAGGCAGGGCCGACGGTTCGGGAATAGCGCCAGAGCGCGCCCGCCTGGTAATCGTTGACGCGCGGCTGCCACTTTGCGCGGCGTTCGGCGAGCACGTCCTCGGGAACGTCGAGGTCGATTGTCCCTGCCTCCGCGTCGATGCGGATGGTGTCGCCATTCTCGACCAGTGCGATCGGGCCGCCCTCGGCCGCTTCGGGACCGACATGGCCGATGCAAAAGCCGCGGGTGGCGCCCGAGAAGCGTCCGTCGGTGATCAATGCGACCTTCTCGCCCATGCCGAGACCGTAGAGCGCCGCGGTGGTCGACAGCATCTCGCGCATGCCGGGGCCGCCCTTGGGTCCTTCGTAGCGGATGATGACGACTTCGCCCTCCTCGATCTTGCGATGCTCGACCGCTTCGAACGCATCCTCCTCGCAATCGAACACCCGAGCCGGGCCGGTGAACTGGAGCCGGTGCATGCCCGCGACCTTCACGATCGCGCCCTCGGGCGCCAGCGTGCCGCGCAGGCCGACGACGCCGCCGGTGGGCGAAAGCGGCGTCTTGACGTCATAGATGACCTTCTGGTCGGGGTTCCATGTGACCTGGTCGATGTTCTCGCCCAAGGTCTTGCCCGTCACCGTCTTGCAATTGCCGTCAAGGAAACCGCCGGCGAGCATCGTCTTCATCAGCATGTAGACGCCGCCGGCCTCGTGCATGTCCTTGGCGACATACTTACCACCGGGCTTGAGGTCGGCGATGTAAGGTGTTGATTTGAAAGCCTCTGCAACGTCGTGGAGGTCGAACTCGATCCCGGCTTCGCTCGCCATGGCTGGGAGGTGCAGCGCGGCGTTGGTCGAGCCGCCGGTGGCCGCGACGACGCGGGCGGCGTTGATAAACGCCTCGCGGGTGCAGATGTCGCGCGGGCGCAGGTTCATCTCGATCAGGTTCATCACCTGATGCCCCGCCGCGACCGCGATCTGCTCGCGCGACTGATAGGGCGCGGGCACCATGTTCGAATTGGGCAGCGACAGGCCGATCGCCTCGCCGACGCAGGCCATGGTATTGGCAGTGAACTGGCCGCCGCAGGCGCCGTGGCCGGGGCATGCGACCTTTTCGAGCGCTGTCAGCTCGTGGAGCGGGCAATTGCCCGCGGCGAACTTGCCCACCGCTTCGAACACGTCGACGACAGTGACGTCCTTGTCGTGGAACCGGCCGGGCAGGATCGACCCGCCATAGACGAAGATCGAGGGAACGTTGAGGCGAAGCATCGCCATCATCATGCCGGGAAGCGACTTGTCGCAACCGGCGAAGCCGACCAACGCGTCGTAGCAATGGCCGCGGACGCTGAGCTCGACCGAATCGGCGATCACTTCGCGACTGACCAGCGAGGACTTCATCCCCTGATGCCCCATCGCGATGCCATCGGTGACGGTGATCGTATTGAAGCGCCGGGGCATGCCGCCATTGGCGATCACGCCCTCGCGCGCGGCATCGGCCTGGAAATCGAGCGTGGTGTTGCACGGCGCGCTGTCATTGCCGGCGCTGGCCACCGCGACGAAGGGCTTGGCGATATCCTCTTCGGGGATGCCCATCGCATAATAATAGCTGCGATGCGGTGCGCGCTCGGGCCCGACCGAAACATGGCGGCTGGGCAGACGGGATTTGTCGAATCGGTTGGTCATGATGCGCAAGCCTATGTCGCGGTAGCCCCGTTTTGCGCAAGACTATTGCGCAAAGAATTTGCCAGTCCGACTAAAGTCCGGCTCCATTGCTCCACTCCTGCCGCGTCGCGAACAAGGTCGTTGCGTATTTCGATCGCGACCGAGGGGATGCCGTTGGCCTCGGCATGACGGTTGAGCGTGGCGTTGAGCAGGCGGCCCGAATAGGGCTCGTTGTCGCCGGTGACCAGGCCTTGGCTTCGGAAGAAGTCGATCGCGGGGCGCGCGGCGCGGGCATCGCGATTGTAGAGTATGCCGACCTGCCATGGCCGATCGGTGCCGCCATGTTCGAGGCACGGCGTGAAACTGTGGATCGACAGGATCAGCCTCGGCCGCTGGCTGCGCACGCGGCGCGCGAGCAGACGATGATAAGGCGCGTGAAAACGCGCGATCCGTGCGGCGCGGTCGACCGTGTCGTTTCCGGGGATCAGATGGCCGTCGCTGCGATGGGGGATCAGGCCGACATGGTCGGGCTCGCGATGGAGATCGACCACCAGCCGCGAGACCGTGGCGAGGATCGCCGGCGCGTCGAGACGCGCAGCAAGGCTGCGGGTCAGCGGCCCGGCGCCGATGTCGACGGCGATGTGGAGATCGAGCAGTTCAGCGGCTATCTGCAGGTCGATATCGGCCGGCACGGCGTTTGAGGCATGATCGCAAAGCAGCAGGATATCCTGCTGCTTTCCTTCGATGATCTCGGCGGGCGCGCTCATCGATACAGCGGCTTGCGGCGCTCGCGGAAGGCCGCGATGCCCTCGGCGAACTCGGCCCCGCCAAACGCGTCGTCGAACGCCTGATCGAGCCCCTTCCCACCCGTGATCGCGCGCTTGAGCAGCCGGACCGCTTGCGGCGCGTTGCCGGCGATCGCGGCGGCGAGCTCCGAAGCGGTGTCGATCGCCTTTCTGGAACGCAGCTCGACAAGCCCGATGCGCTTGGCTTCGTCCGGCGCCAGCCGGTCGCCGGTGAACAGCATCAGCGAAGCCATGCCCTTGCCCAGTTGCGCGACCAGCCGGGCGACGTCCGGCTCGGGATAGCCGAGCCCGAGCCGCGCGGGCGTGGTGGCGAACTCGGCGTGGTTGCCGGCGACGCGGATATCGGCGGCGAGAATCAATGCCACCGCGGCGCCGAAGCAGCCGCCGTCGATCGCGGCGATCACCGGCATCGGCAAGGCGGCGAGCGCCTCGATCGCTTCGCGCATGGCGGTGCGGAAGGCCGTGCGCAACGCCGGATCCTGCTGGAGCGCCTCGAACTCGCGGACATCAGCGCCGGCCGAGAAGATGCCGGGAACGTCGGATCTGAGGATCACCGCCCGGGCGTCGCCGACTTCGCGCGCGGCGGCGGCGAGCGCCTGCCATGCCGCGATCGGCAGCGCATTCCTGGCTTCGGGACGCGCCAGCGCGAGAGACGCGACCGGGCCGTCGCGGGTCAGGTGGATCATGGCCGCGCTCTGCCCGATCGCGCCGCTTCTGTCACGCTGGCGGTTGCGGCGGCGGGCATTGCCCGATAGCGCGCCCGGCATGACTCGCATCGTCGGCCATGTCGCGGCGCTCAACCGTTATCCCGTCAAGTCGATGGCGGGCGAGCGGCTGGGGATTGCCGAGGTCGACTGGCAGGGGATCGAGGGGGATCGCCAATATGCGTTCGTCCGCAAGGCCAATGGCACGCGCTTTCCGTGGCTGACCGCGCGCGAGGTGCCAGCGATGGCGCTCCACCGCGCCAGCTTCGCCGATCCGGGCGCGCCCAAGACCTCGGCGGTGCTGGTCGAGACACCCGACGGCGCGGCGGTACCGCTGCACGATCCGATGCTCCACGCCCATCTCGAGGCGGCGGCGGGGGAGCCGGTGGGGCTGCTCCAGGTCGCGCGCGGCATCTATGATTCGATGCCGATCTCGGTCGTCACCACGGCGAGCCACGCGCGGATCGAGGCGGCGCATGGCTGCGCACTCGATCCGCAGCGTTTCCGCGCCAATGTGATGATCGAAAGCGAATTGCCGGTGAATGATTGGCAGGGGCTGCGGCTCGCCTTCGGCAACGAGGCGGATGGCGCGATCGTGCAGATGGCCGATCCCATCCCGCGCTGCGTGCTGATCACCATCGATCCCGACACCGCCGCCAAGGACGTGGGGGTATTGCGGACGGTCGCCCGGCAGTTCGGCAATGCCTATGGCGTCTATGCGACGCCGGCGCGGCCGGGGCTGATCCGGGCGGGGGATCCGGTGCGGGTGGTCGACTGACGCCAGTTCGCGGCCCGGAAGTACCGGATCGGTTCAACTGCCCGCTGATCAGCGAGATGGAGCAGAAGGCTGAACGTCGAGCAAATGGAAGCTGGTGATCGCATGATGCACATCGCACATCCCGGCCACGAACATCAAAAGAGAGGCGATCCCCACCGATATCCCAATGGTGCGCATGGCGTTCGCAGATCTACTCCAGAAAACACTGGCACGCGAGGCATGCACATATGGAGGCTGGAATGAACACTTCTTCTTCTCGAGACTATTCCTGGTAGCGTATTGCGACAGATAGGACGCTCCCAAGGAACCCACACCGCAAACTATACCAATCGCGAACCAGACCAGGCTATCTGCTATCGATGTGATTTCCTTAATACCGAGCCGCCCCTGCCCGACCAACCCGCCAATGAAAGCGAGGACGGAAACAGCCGCCCCCGCGTTAACGATGACTGCGCTCCGGATCGTGACCTGGCCCGCCTGGACTGCCGTCTCATGCGCTTTCGCAACAAGCTGGTGATGCCGATCATGTTCTCGAATCGCGTCCTCGCTTGATGGCTCCGAAGGAGACGCTTCGATTTTCCGTTTCGGTCGGTGTCCAGGCACGGCCGCTCGCCTTCGATAGGCCCGCATCGGGCGGGCTTGACGGCGGCATCCTTTATCACCTGCACAATATCCGCAATCTCCCGATGCAGATCGCTCCCATGAGCGACGACCGCCGGGAGCAGCACGCAGCGTCCTGTCATGATTCGGACAAAACGATCGGCCGGCGCGAAGGGGCGCATCGACGCCGCCTGATCGCAACCCTCAGCCCAGCCCGTCGAGCGCCTTTTCCACCCCGTCCATGGTGAAGGGCTTGGACAGGATCGGGCGATCGCGCCACGGCTCGGCGATCGAATCGCCTGCCCCGCCGGTGGCGAGGATGAAGGGGATGCCAAGTTCGGCGAGCTTTGCGGCGATCGGCCAGCTCTGCTCGCCGCCGCGCAGATTGACGTCGAGGATCGCCGCCTCGACTCCCCCCGCCTCGATCCGCGCCAGCGCACCGGCGACGTCGTCGGCCGTTCCGGCGAGCTCCCGGTCGAGCGCGTCGAGAAAGTCCTCGAGCATCATCGCGATCAAGGGTTCATCCTCTACGATGAGGACACGGCGCAAGCTTGGCATGTTCGGCACTTTGCAGGAAATTCCGGCGCCGCCAAGAGATTATTTCGGCGCGAGAACGTCGCGGGTAGCTTCGGCAAGCTGTTGAACCGAAAAGGGTTTGGGCAGGAAGGCGACATTGCCGAGATCGATCGACCTGCGCAGCTGCTCCTCGGCATAGCCCGACATGAACAGGATCGGCAGATCGGGATAGCGCGCGCGGACCTGCCGCGCCATGGTCGGGCCGTCCATCGACGGCATCACCACGTCGCTGATCAGCAAATCGGGGCGCTCCATGGTCTCGAGCGTCTCGAGCGCCGCCTCGCCATTTTCGGCGGTGACGACGGTATAGCCCTGCCGGGTGAGCGCACGCTCGGCGACGGCGCGGACCATGTCCTCGTCCTCGACCAGCAGGATCGTCCCCGAACCCCACAGGTCGATCTGCTTGGGCTTGGCCGGCACCTTGGCGACCACGGCCTCGGGCGCACTGTGCACCGGCAAATAGATGGTGAATTCGGCGCCGCCATCGGGGATGTTGTCGGCGAAGATGAACCCGCCCGATTGCTTGATGATGCCGTAGACGGTCGACAGGCCGAGCCCGGTGCCCTTGCCGACTTCCTTGGTGGTGAAGAACGGCTCCCAGATCTTGCCGAGAATGTCGGGCGGGATGCCCGTCCCCGTGTCGGTGATGCGCAGCGCGGTATAGTCGCCGACCGGCAGAACGTCGTCGTCCATCTGCCGGACCTCGGCCGCGGCGACGCAGGCAGTGGCGATGGTCAGGGTGCCGCCGCCGCTCGGGTTGGCCGATAGCATCGCGTCACGGGCATTGACCGCGAGATTGACCACGACCTGCTCAAGCTGGCCCGGATCGGCGCGGACCGGGCCGAGATTGCGGCCATGCTTGACCTCGAGCCGGACGGTCTCGCCGAGCAGGCGCTTGAGCAGGTTCGACACCTCCGAGATGACGTCGGGGAGCTGGAGCACTTGCGGTCGGAGAGTCTGCTGACGCGAGAATGCGAGCAATTGCCGGGTCAGCGAGGCGGCGCGGTTCGAATTGGCGCGGATCTGCTGGATGTCGTCATAGTCGCTGTCGCCGGGCGAATGGCGCATCAGCATCAGATCGCAATGGCCGATGATCGCGGTGAGGATGTTGTTGAAGTCGTGCGCGACGCCGCCCGCGAGCTGGCCGACGGCCTGCATCTTGGTGGCCTGGGCGATCTGCCGCTTGAGCTTGCCCTCCTCGCCCGAATCCTTGAGGCTGATCAGCACTGCCGCGTCGCCGAGCCCGCGCGCGCCGGCGATGGTGAGCGCGACCGGCTCCTCGGGCGCGTCGTTGAAGCGCACCGTCATCTCGGCAGATTGCGCGGCGCCGCCGGCGAAACGGCGGACGGCATCGGCAAGTGCGGCCTTGTCCTCGCGCACCACCAGATCGATCGGATAAAGCGGCGGCGCAGCGGCGTTGATCCGCGCGGCGCGAACGAACGCGTCGTTCATGCTGACGAAGCGGCCGTCGCGATCGACCAAAGCGAGCCCCGATGGCAGCATCGCGATCAGCGAGCGGACATGCGCCGAGGCGCTCGCCCCGATCGCCGGCGCCGGCAGTGCCATATTGTCCTCGTCGAGCAAAGCGACCAGCATCGGTGCCTCGTCGCCGTCGAGGAACGGGATCTGGAGCACCCGCAGCGGATTGCCCTCGAGCCCCTCGCGCTCGAAGCGGACCAGCCCCGCGGAATCGGTGATCAGGAAGCGGGTGAAGTCGCGGCCCTCGGCGGGCGCGTCGGGCGCGCCCATCGCGCGCGCCTTGAACACCCGATTGGCCGAGCGGACCCGGCCTTCGGGAGTGACCATCACCGCCATGATCCCCGCCGCGGCGAGCCGATCGCCGGTATGGCCATGAATCAGCGCTTCGACCTGGGTGGCGAGATCGAGCGCCTGCACGCCGACGAAGCGCCACACCAGCGATTCGTCGCCGACCCGCTCGACCCGGGCGGAGACGGGCGCGCCGTAAACCTGAATATTGTCGACATGCGCCTCGCCGTCGCGCCACGCCGTGCGCGCGGCGACGCCCAATGCCTCTACCGCGGAGTCGCTGACCGGCAGGCTGGGCGGAGTCGGCCAGCCGGCGAACAGCATCTCGTAGCGGGCATTGGCGCAGACCATGCGGCCGGCGCGGTCGGTGACGGCAAGCGCGTCCTCCGATGCGGCGGCGAGCGCCTGCGCCACCGACCAGTCGGTGTAAGTCTCGACCTGCGCCTCGCGATGGAGCATCCGGCGCGCACCGAGCAACACGCCCGCCGCCAGCAGGCTCGCGGCGACGAAGCCGATCGCGACGACGCGATCGTTGAGCGTGATCAGGATGAGCGCGGCCGCGGTCAAACCGGCAGCGACCGCAGCGACCAACGGCAGCAGGCGGCGCGGAGCAGGTGCAGGAGTCGGCAAGGTCGCCATCGGGTTAGCGATGTTCGCTGCGGCCGGGCGGGTCAAGTATTCCCTCTCCCGTCGGGAGAGCGAGGGAGCCGCGAAGCGGCGGAAGGCTGAGGGTTGAACCGCCCTCAGCCTTCCCACTCGCTTGGCGAGCGGGCCCTTCCCGCTCCCAAAGGGAGCGGAAGACGGGAATCACCAGATCCGGACGCGTTGCTCGGGGGTCAGGAACAATTTGTTGCCCGGGGCCGGCGCGAAGGCCGAATACCAGGGATCGAGGTTGCGCACGACCCAGGCGCGCTGCTGCGACGGGCTGTGCGGATCGGTGAGCAGACGTTGGCGCAGATTGGCCTCGCGGTAGTTGCGCCGCCAGACCTGTGCCCAGCCGAGATAGAAACGCTGATCGCCCGAGGTGCCGTCGATCACCGGCGCGCCCTCGCCGCCCAGCGAATGCTTGTAGGCGTCATAAGCCACGGTGAGGCCGGCCAGATCGGCGACATTCTCGCCGAGCGTGAGCGCGCCCTTCACGTGCATCCCCGGCAGCGGCTCGTACTGGTCGTATTGCGCGGAAAGCGCGTCGGTGCGCGCCTTGAATGCGGCGACATCGGCCGGCGTCCACCAATCGGTGAGGCGGCCCTCGGCATTGTACTTGGCGCCCTGATCATCGAAATGGTGGCTTAGCTCGTGGCCGATCACCGCTCCGATGCCGCCATAATTGACCGCGGGATCGGCGTTGGGATCGAAGAAAGGCGGCTGCAGGATCGCCGCGGGGAAGACGATCTCGACCATGCCGAAATTGGCATAGGCATTCACTTCCATCGGCGTCATGCCCCATTCCCAGCGCCGGATCGGCGAACCGAGCTTCGAGACCTCGTCGTCATGCGCCCAATTATTGGCGCGGACATTGTTGCCGTACGCGTCGCCGGCGGTGATCTGCAGGTTCGAATAATCGTGCCAGCGATCGGGATAGCCGATCTTGGGGGTGAAGGCGGCGAGCTTGGCATGTGCCTTGACCTTGGTCTCGGGCGCCATCCAGTCGAGCTGATCGATGCGGCGATCCATCGCGGCGATGACGTTCTTGACCAATGCGTCGGCCGCGGCCTTGGTGGCCGGCGGGAAATATTTGGCGACATAGGCCTGGCTGACCTCGTCCGACACGGCACCGGTGGTGAACTCGACTGCGCGCTTCCAGCGGACCTGCTGCTCGGGCGTGCCCGACAGCGTGGTGCCGTAGAATGCGAACTGTTCCTTGTCGAAGCCGGACGGCAGCACGTCGGCGAAATTGTCGAGGCTGCGGACGAGCAACTGATCCTTGAGAACGGCGAGCGGCGTGGCCTGGACCTGCCTGGCGATCGCCGTCACGGCGCTGGGCTGCGCGACGATCACACTGTCGACCGACGCGCCGATGCCGGCGAAATAGCCCTTGAAATCGAAGCCCGGCGCCTTCCGCACGAGCTGGGCGACGGTCATCTTGTTGTAGGTCTTGTTGGCATCGCGGCTCTCGACGCGGGTCCAGTGCGCCTGCGCGATCCGCGTCTCAAGCGCGAGGATCGCCTTGGCGCGCGCGGCGGCATTGGGTTCGTGCGCCAAGGTCAGGACGTTGGCGAGATGCTTCTCATAGGCACCCCGCGTCTCGACGAGCTTGGCGTCCTTCGAGAGATAATAATCGCGGTCGGGCATGCCGAGCCCGCCCTGCGCGAGGCTGAGCGCATAGACCTCGGGATTCTTGTCGTCCTGGCCGATATAGCTGCCGAACAGGCCCTGCACGCCGTTGCGATCGGCCTGCGCGTACAATGAAGCGAGGCCCGATTTGGCCTTCACGCTCTTGATCTGGTCGAGCCAGGGCTGAATCGGCGCAAGGCCCTTGGCGTCGATCGCCGCAGTGTCGAGATAGGTGGCATAGGCGACGCCGATCTTCGAATTGGGATCGGCCTTGGCCGCTTCGAGGATTTCCTGCGTGCGCTGCTTCGACAGATCGTCGATCACGTTGAACGCGCCGAAATTCGACTTGTCCGACGGGATCGGGGTGGTCCGCGCCCAGATGCCGTTGGCATAGCCGTAGAAATCGTCGCCGGGGGCGATCGACTTGTCCATGCCGGCCTCGTCGAAGCCGTAATTGCCGAGCTGCGGGCGCGGCGCCGTCGCGGGCGCGACCGGGCCGACAGCGGCCTGCGACACGGTGGCGGTCTGGGCGGCTACAGCCTCGGGCGGCGGCGTGTCAGCGCGGGTGCAGCCGGCGAGCAGCGCCGGCGCGGCGAGGAAGGTAGTGGCAAGAAGCGGAAGACGCATGGAGCGGCCCTTCGAAAAGAGAAAGGCGCTGTCTTACGCCGCTGCTACGCCGCGTCAATCTGCCGCGCTGCGCGCTCGGTTGAGCGCTTGCGCCATTTGCGCGTGATCCAAAGACGCCAGCCGAACGCCGCCACGACATAGCCGAGAATGCCGCCGATGACGGCGCACATCGCCATGCCGACTGCGGTGGGCAGGCCGACATCCGCCGCGAGCCAGTGCAGCCAGCCGGCATCGGCGACTGCGGTCCTGGCCTGCGCCGCGCTGGTGCCGCTCAGATGCAGCGTCCAATTGCCGAGCTTGTAGTAGAGAATGAACAGGAACGGCGTGGTGAACGGATTGGTGAAGAAGGTGGTCAAGGCGGCCGCGGGCACGTTCGCGCGCAACGGCAGCGCGAGCACCGCCGATGCCGGGATCTGGCCCATCGGAATCAGGATGCCGGTGAACATGCCGAGCGCGACGCCGCGCGGCACCGAGCGCCGCGTCATCCGCCACAGCGACGAATGCAGGATGCGGTGCGCGATCGGGCGCAGCCAGCGGTTCGATTCGAAGCTCTCGCGCGTCGGCAAATTGCGATCGACCCAGGCGCGGAAGCGTGCGCCGAACCCGTCAGCCACGGTCGCGGAGGATCCGGCCTTGCTCGCGCTTCCAGTCGCGTTCCTTGATCGACTCGCGCTTGTCATGCGTCTTCTTGCCCTTCGCGAGCGCCAGCTCGACCTTGGCGCGCCCGCGCCCGTTGAAATAGATCGAGAGCGGGACGAGCGTCATACCCTCGCGCGCCACGGCTCCGTGCAGCTTGTTTATTTCACGCTCGTGAAGGAGCAATTTACGCGGGCGCTTGGGCTCGTGATTATAGCGATTGCCATGGCTGAATTCGGGGATGTTGGCGTTGACCAGCCACACCCCGTTTTCCTTCACTTCGGCATAGGCCTCGGCGATCGAGCCCTCGCCGAAGCGCAGCGACTTCACTTCGGTGCCGGTCAGGGCAAGCCCGGCCTCGTAGACCGTCTCGATGAAATATTCGTACCGCGCGCGCCGGTTCTCGGCGACGGTCTTCACTTTCTCGAAGGTGGCGGGGCGAGGACGGGCCATGGGATGTGGGCATGTAGGGGGGCGGCGCGCCGAAGGGAAGCCGATCGTCCCGGTCGGCAAAAGAAAAGGCCCGGCATTGCGGCCGGGCCTTTCATTCCCCTCCCTACCGGGGAGGGGTTAGGGGGTGGGTTACGGCGAGCGGGGCTCGATGCCCTGCTCGCCGCTTCAATGCCGGGTGATGAGTCCTCAGAGCGCGCAGACGCGCGCACCCACCCCGGGCCCTCCCTGCGAGCAGGGAGGGGCGCTCTTCAGATCAACGCATCCGCGTGCTGAACGAGACGCCGATGATCCGCGGATCGTTGAACACCGCGGCCATATAGTTCTCGATCACGCCCTTGAGGTTCTTCTCGTTGGTGATGTTGCGGGCGAACGCAGCGATTTCCCAATCGCCGTCGCCGCCTTCATAGCCGATCTTGAGACCGCCTTCGAAGTTGCCGTCCGAAGTGAACTCTTTGGTGTCGTACAGCACGAAGCTGGTGAAGCCCTGCAGGTTCCAGTCGGTCGAGACGAAGAACTTGCCGTCATCGCCCGTCGGGATGTCGTAGCGCGCCGCGACGTTGAGATTGTATTCGGGCGCGTTGGGCAGGCGATTGCCGTCGATCCGGGCGAAGGTGCCGCGGCCGGGGATGACCACGGTCGGATCGTCGACGGTGCAGACGATCGTCCCACCGAGCACACAGACCTGCGCGAGCGCGGCCTGATCGTCGATCTCGGTGTGGAGCCAGCTGCCGCCCAGCGAGAGCGCGAGATTCTGCACCGGATGCACGTCGAGCTCGGCCTCGACACCATAGGCCTTGGCCTTGTCGGCATTGAGCAGCACGCCGTTGCCGTTCACGTCATTGGCGTTCAACTGGATGTCGTCGACCGTGTAATAGAAGCCGCTCAGATTGAAGCGCACGCGATTGTCGAGCAATGCGCCCTTCACGCCGGCCTCCCACGACAGGATCGTCTCCGAATCCGCCGTAGTGAAGTCCGAGTTGAACACCGCCGAGCGGCCCTGGATCGTCGGACCGCGGAAGCCGCTGGCGACGCGGGCATAGACGCTGACATCGTCGCTAAGCTTGTAGAGCGCGCTGACGTCCCAGCTTTCCCTGGTGTCCTCGAGCTCGACGAAGCGGCGGCCGGCATAGGTCACCGCGCCGGTGCCGGTGTCGGCGGTCTTGAGCAGGCGGGTCGACTTGCTGTCGTTGGTGATGCGCGCGCCGGCGGTGAGCGTGAGGTTCGGGATCAACTCGTAGCTGGCCTGGCCGAACGCCGCCCACGACGTGTTGACGTTGCGCAGCCGCACCCAGTTGTTGGGATTGTTGCTGTTGGGATCGGCGGGGTCGAACGGCGCCGAGAGGAACACGCGGCGCTGGTAGAAATCGGTGATGTCGCGCGAGTCGAAATAATAGCCGCCGAACTGCCAGTTAAACTTGCCGGTGCCGGGGCTGGCGATGCGCAGCTCCTGGCTGAACTGGTCGAGATCGCGGACATTGCCCTGCGACTGGCCGTAGAATGCCGGGCCGGCGAACAGGGTCGCTGCGCCGCCATCGGTGTCGCCGCGGCTGTAACCCGAGGTGGTTTCCCAGGCCGAGATCGAGGTGAGCACCGCGCCGCCCAGATCGTAGCTCGCGCGCAGCGACGCACCATAGGTGTCGTACGCCTGCGGATTGTCCATCGCCTCGTCATAGGCGACGCGGTCGCGCGGTTCGTTCTCGACGCTGTTCGAGCCCTTCACCAGCGCGCCGCGGTGGAACAGGGTCGAGCTGCCCTTGTACCAGCGGCCATGCCCGGAAAGGTCGAAGGTCAGGCGATCGGTCGGCGTGAAGCGGAGCTGGAGTCGCAGGTTGCGGTCGTCGAAACCGCCCATCGCGTTGAAGCTGCCGCGGGTGCCGTCGAAGCTCGGGCCGGTATAGCTGTTGTCGACCCAGTCGTCGCGGTGCTGATAGAGGCCGGAAACGCGGAACGACAGCACGTCGTCGACGATCGGACCGCCGAAGCCGGCGTCGATGTTGGAGCTGCCATATTCGCCGACCGACAATGCGGCGCGGCCCTGAAAGGTCTGGCTCGGGCGGATCGTGTCGAACTTGACGATGCCGGCGGTGGTGTTGCGACCGAACAGCGAGCCCTGCGGGCCGCGCAGCACTTCGACGCGGTCGAGATCGTAGACCGGGTTCGACTTGAGCACGACATGCTCGAGCACGACATCGTCCTGGATGATCGACACCGGCTGCGACGCGCCGAGATAGAAATCTATATTGCCGAGGCCGCGGATGTAATAGCGCGGGAAGATGCGGCCGGTGGTCGTCTCGGCATAGAGGCCGGGGACGCGGCCGGCGAGCGCGAGCGTGTCGTCGCCCGCGGCCTGGAAGTCGCGAAGCGAATCGCCCTGCAGCACGGCGACCGAGACCGGCACGTCGATGAGGCGCTCTTCGCGGCGTTGCGCGGTGACGACGATGTCGCCGGCATCAGCCTGGGCGTCGACTGCGGCCTCGGTGTCCTGAGCAAAAGCGGTGCCGGCGTAGAGCAAGGCGGCGATGGCCGCGCTCGAACGAAGGACGCGGCGGACAGATACGAATTTCATCGGTTCCCCAATCTTGTTCTGGTTCGCGGACGCACGCAGCCGTCGCCCGGCGCAGAATGCGCGCGGGACGGCCGGGGTTCGCGAAAGGGCTGTTTTCCCTGAGCGCGCCGCTAGGCGCGGATTGTGATGGGATTGTGACGAATGCTTGCGCTTTTCCGCGGCGCAAGATGCAGCATTTGCAAGCGGTCGCTAGATCAGCCCGGCATGCGCCAAAGCAGCGTCGACCGCGGCGCGGCTCGCCTCGCCGGCTTCGGTCATCGGCAGACGCAGCTCGCCGGGGAAGCCGGGGCGGACCTTGCCCAGCGCATATTTGACCGGGCCGGGCGAGGCATCGGTGAACATCGCGATATGGAGCGGATAGAGCCGGTCGTGGAGTTCGAGCGCGCGGGCGGTGTCGCCCGCGGCCCAGGCAGCCTGGAAGTCGGCGCACAGCCGCGGCGCGACATTGGCGCTGACCGAGATGCAGCCGGTGCCGCCCATCGCGTTGAAGGCCAATGCGGTCTCGTCATTGCCCGAGAGCTGGATGAAATCGGGCCCGCAGCCGGCGCGCTGCTCGGACACCCGGCCGAGCTGGCCGGTCGCGTCCTTGACCCCGAGGAAGCGGCTGCCGAACGCCGCGACGATCCGCGCCATCGTCGCCGGCTGGATGTCGGTGACCGTCCGGCCGGGAACGTTATAGAGGATAATCGGCAAATCGGTGGCGTTGGCGACGGCCTCGAAATGGCGGAAGATGCCTTCCTGGCTCGGGCGGTTGTAATAAGGCGGCACCATCAGCACCGCGTCGGCGCCCGACTGCTTCGCGGCATGGACGTTGGCGATCGCCACCTGGGTGTCGTTCGAGCCCGCCCCGGCCAGCACCGGCACTCTGCCCTTGGCCTGATCGGCGCAGATGCGGACGATCTCGAAATGCTCGTCCTTGGTCAGCGTCGCCGCCTCGCCGGTGGTGCCGCACGGAACCAGAGCCGCCGAACCTTCGGCAATCTGCCATTCAACAAGGTCCCGGTAATCTTGCTCTGCAAAACTGCCGTTACGGAACGGCGTGACCAATGCAGGAATCGACCCGGAGAACATGGCGTGAAAATCTTCCTCATTTCCCGAGATCGGGACTGGCAGATAGGCGGCGAGTCCGTATGATGTCCAGCATGCTCGGGACGGTTATCAAGAGCGCTGTATTGCTCGCTGGGGTGTCGGGGGTCGCGGTTTCGTCGCAGCTCACGCAGGAACAAATCCGATCGGCCGCGGGGGCGCTGCAGAATGCAGTCGCACCGGTTTCGCCGGCTTATGCGCAGGCCGATCCGCTCGCGCCGGCGCTCGCCGAATGGAAGCGGCTCCAGCAGTCCGACAATTGGCCCTTTTCCGACTATGCCAATTTCATGCTCGCGCATCCCGGCTGGCCAGGCGAGACCGGCCGGCGCGCCGCGGCCGAGACGGTGCTCGACAGCGGCAGCTGGGCACCGGGGCTGGTGGTGCGCTTCTTCGATCGCTTTCCGCCGCTGACGCCCGCCGGGCATGTCCGCTTCGCCGAGGCGCTCGCCGCTTCCGGCCGGCGCGCCGATGCCGACGAACAGGCGCGCAAGGCGTGGCGCGCGGGGACGATGCGCGCGTCGGACGAGAGCAAGCTGATGGCTTCGTTTCTGTCGGCGCTGGCGCCGGCGGACCACGATGCCCGGGCGGACATGCTGTTGTGGAAGGGCGCGACCAGCGCGGCGCAGCGCCAGCTCGGCTTCGTCTCACCGTCGAAGCGCGCGATCTTCGAGGCGCGGATCGCGTTTCGCGCCAAGGCGGCCGACGCCGCGCTCAAGGGCGCGAACGCGATGGATATCGGCCGCAACGATCCCGGTTACATCGCCGATCGTGCGCGTTGGCTGCGCGACAGCGGCCAGAGTCCGGCGATGCGCGCCTATCTGGCGCAGCGGCCGCGGCTGACTTCGTATCCGGGCGATGCCGAGGCGTGGTACGAAGTGCTGCTGATGGCAGCGCGCGGCGCCTCGGCCGACGGACAGCACAGCCTCGCCTATCAGATCGCCGCCCAGGTCGACGACGCCTTCCCGTCAACCACGGTCATTGCCGAACTGCCGCTGGGCGAGCGCGACGATTATACCAGCCTGACCTGGCTGGCGGGCACCACGGCCTATTACAATCTCGCCCGCCCCCGCGACGCAATGGGCATGTTCGAGCGCTATTCGAGGGGCTCGAAGACCCCGACCACCCAGTCCAAGGGCCTGTACTGGGCGGGGCGCGCCGCCGAGGCGGCGGGCGATCAGGTCGCCGCGCAGGACTATTTCGCGCGCGCCGCGGGCTTCGCCGATCTCTATTACGGCCAGCTCGCCGCCGAACGGCTGGGGCGCCCGCTCAAAGGGCCGCCGCCGCTCGACACCCGTGTCGCCGACATTGCGGCCCGCGATGCCTTTTACCGGCGCGAGACGGTACGCGCGGTCCAGCTGCTCGGGACGACCGGCGACCGCGTCTCGCAAGGCATGTTCATTCGCCAGATCGCGCGCGACGCCACGTCCGACAGCGACCATGTCCTCGCCGCCGAGCTCAGCCGCACGATCGGCCGGCCCGACCTGGGGGTGATGGTCGGGCGCAGCGCGCTGGAGAACGGACTGTCGGACTATACCGCGGCGGGCTTCCCCTCGGTGAAGGTCCCCGAGACGCAGCGCGATTACTGGACGATCATCCACGCGATCGCGCGGCAGGAGAGCCAGTTCGATCGCGCGGCAGTGAGCCATGCCGGCGCGCGCGGGCTGATGCAGCTGATGCCGGGCACCGCCGCCGAGACCGCGGGCAAATTGGGGCTGAGCTACAACCGCGAGTCGCTGACCACCGATACCGACTACAACATCAAGCTCGGCTCGAGCTATTTCCAGCGCGTCTACAACCTCTATGGCAGCTATCCGCTGGCGGTGGCGGCGTACAATGCCGGGCCGGGCAATGTGAATAAATGGATCCGCGCGAACGGCGATCCCCGGCTGCCGGGGGGCGACATGGTCAAATGGATCGAGCAGATCCCGATCTTCGAGACCAAGAACTACGTCCAGCGCGTGCTCGAGAACGCCGTGGTCTATGATCTGCTGAACCCGCAATTCGCGCGCTCGCGCGGACCTTCGAACATGAGCTGGTATCTGGGCAAGAACCGGCCGGGTTAGCCGCACATCAAGCGGTCACCCCGGCCCTGTGCCGGGGTCCACTGCGCCGCAAACGATCAGCCTGAGGTTCAATGTGCGCCTCAAGCCGCATAGCGGACCCCGGCACAAGGCCGGGGTGACGAAGGTGGCGAGGCGTTGTAGTCCCATTTCGATGGACCGCCCGAACTACATCACCCCCGCCGGCTATGCCGCGCTCCGCGCCGAATATGACGCGCTGTTCGCGACCGAGCGACCGGCTCTGGTCGAGACGATTGCTTGGGCGGCGGGCAATGGCGACCGCTCCGAGAATGGCGATTACATCTATGGCCGCAAGCGGCTGCGCGAGATCGATCGACGGCTGGGGTTCCTGTCGCGGCGGATGAAAGCCGCCAGGGTGATCGATCCCGCCGGGCAGGAAGAGCGCGGCAAGGTGTTCTTCGGCGCTACCGTGACCATCGCCGACGAGGACGACAACCATCGCACGCTAACCTTGGTCGGCGACGACGAGACCGATGCCGGCAAGGGGCTGATCGGCTGGAATGCACCGCTCGCCCGCGCGCTGCGTGGCGCCGCGATCGGCGACCTGCGCCGGGTCGTCCTGCCCGGCGGCGAACGGGAATATGAAGTGATTGCCGTAACCTACCCCTGATTCAAGGCCCTGACTCGTGCCCCGGATGCGGTGAACCGCATCCCCGCCCCGCTTCGCTTTCGACACGCCGTGCTAGACTGGCGACGGGAGCCCGATAACGGGTCCGGGTTGAGTATGGGTATATGGCAACACAGCGCATAATGGTTTCCGGCCGCGTTCAGGGCGTCGGCTATCGCGACTGGGTCGTGCGCACCGCGCAGCGCACCGGCCTGACCGGCTGGGTACGCAACGTCCGCGACGGGCGGGTCGAGATCCTCGTTTCCGGCGAAGACGATACCGTGGCGAAGCTGGTAGAGGGGTGCCGCGAAGGATCGCCGCTGGCGCGGGTCGAGCATGTCGAGGCGTTCGCCGCCGACGACGAGAAGCAGCACAAGGGCTTCACCAAACGCTTCACCGCCTGACGGGGAACAGCCGCTCTGTCCCGGCATTTGTTCGGGCAGAGGAGACGACCAATGGAAAATCCCCGAACCGACGCCGCGCGCGCCAATGACGACAGCGATCTGATCGAAGGCAGCGAAACGACCGGCGAACCGACGAGCAGCGGCGGCAATCTGGCGCGCGACGTCGCGAGCCAGGCTGAAGAAGCGCTGATCAACGATCCCGAAGAGCGCGCCCGCGTAAACAAGGACGACGACATCGCGCACGGCACCGAGGTCCGGCCGGATCGCGCCTCGCGCGGCCGACTGAAGCGAAACGCAGGGTTTCGCGGCGCCCGGTTGATTCCGCGGTCCGGGCATGAAAGGTTCCGCTTGTGAAACGGCGCGGCCGACGCGCCGCCGAACAGGAGGAAACGCATGCCCATACCCGCGAGCTGGTCCGGTCCCTTGCTGAGCGTGCTGCGCATCGTCGCCGCACTCGCTTTCCTGCACCACGGCACATCCAAATTCTTCGGCCTGCCGCCCTTTCCGATGCCCGCGCCGCTCCCGCCGATGCTGCTCGCCGCGGGCGCGATCGAATTGGTCGGCGGTGCATTGCTGCTGATCGGATTCTTCACCCGTCCGGTGGCGTTCATCGCCTCGGGCATGTGCGCGGTCGGCTATTTCATGGCACACGCGCCCAAGGGCTTCTTCCCATCGGTCAACGGCGGCGAGGCGATCCTGCTCTATTGCTTCATCTTCCTCTATCTCGCCGCGGCGGGCGCAGGGCCGTGGAGCGTCGACGCGACGCGCAATCGCCCAAAGGCATGATATCCGGGATCGCGTCGGCCGAGCGCCGGCGCGATCCGCCGTCGCAACAGTGCGCTGAGCTATGGGGACCTAGGACGATCCCCCGCGCATGATAAGGTACCGCGCATGACGGAGTTGCTGCCTCTCAACAACAGCCACTTGCCCGTCAAGCTGCGGCTGGAAGATTATCTGCGTCTCGATGCTGCCGGCGCATTCGAAGAGTATCGGAAGACCGAGCTGATCGAGGGGGAAATCTTCTTCATAAACGCGCAGCATCGGCCGCATGCAGTGGTGAAGTCCCGCTTGCACGTCCTTCTCGCCGCAGCGCTGAAAGCTCAGGATGACGGCTGGGAGGCGATTGTCGAAGGATCGATCGCGGTTCCGCCGCACAGCTCGCCCGAGCCCGATATCGCCGTGACCAGCGAGCCCGACGGCAAGGGATTGATACCGCTCGATAGTGTCAAGCTGATCGTCGAAGTGTCCGACGCCACGTTGGCGTTCGACATGCAGCGCAAGCTGGCGCTGTACGCGCGCAATGGCGTGCCCGAATATTGGGTGGTCGACGTGAATGCACGCGTGATCCACCAAATGTGGACGCCGGAAGGGCAGACATATGCCAGGCACCGCGAGCTGGCTTTCGGACAGGCTGTCAAAGCTACGACGATCGTCGGGCTGACGATCGAGACCGCGCAAATCGGCTAGCCGCGCTTCCGCGCCAGCCAGTAATCGAAAGCCTGCGCCTGCAGCCGGGCGACCAGCGCAGCCGCTTCCGGACCGGTCCATTCGCCCTGATAGGCATAGGCTTCGCGCGCGCCGATCCACCAGCCCTGCCCCGGCAGCCGATCGGTTTCGCGGACCACCAGCACGGCGAGATCGGGCTCCCCTGCGGCCGCCCCTGCCGCATCGATCGCATCGAGCGTCTTGCACACCGCGCGCATCTTCGGCCGGGTGAAACGATGGCCCAGCCCGCCTAAAAGCTCCGAATAGCTCAAGGCGCGCCGCTCACGCGCAGCCGCGATCAGCAGCGTACGCACCCGCGGCACATCGGCGAGCGAGCCGGCGCCGGCTTCATCGGGCACCAGTCCTTCGTCAACGAGCCAGCGGCCGAGCGTGTCGCCGAAGCCGGGCGCCTTGCGAGCCATCAGACCGCAGGCGCCCGGTTCGTCATCAGCGCGTCAGCTTCTTGTACGACAGCGCGGTCGGGCGGTCGGCGGCGTCGCCGAGGCGGCGGCGCTTGTCTTCCTCATAGGCTTCGAAATTACCTTCGAACCATTCGACGTGGCTGTTGCCTTCGAAGGCGAGGATGTGCGTGGCGAGACGATCGAGGAAGAAGCGATCGTGGCTGATCACCACCGCGCAGCCCGCGAAATTCTCGATCGCTTCCTCGAGCGCGCCCAGAGTCTCGACGTCGAGATCGTTGGTCGGCTCGTCGAGCAGCAGGACGTTGCCGCCGCGCTTGAGCATCTTGGCGATGTTCACCCGATTACGTTCACCGCCCGAGAGCTTGCCGACATTCTTCTGCTGATCGGCGCCCTTGAAGTTGAACGCGCCGACATAAGCGCGGGTCGAGGCGTCGTGGCCGTTGACCTTCATGTAATCGAGCCCGTCCGAGATTTCCTCCCAGACGTTCTTCGACGGATCGAGGTGATCGCGGCTCTGATCGACATAGCCGAGGCGGACGGTGCTGCCCATTTCGATCGTGCCGGTGTCGGGGGTCTCCTGCCCGGTGATCATCTTGAACAGAGTCGACTTGCCCGCGCCGTTGGGCCCGATCACCCCGACGATGCCGCCGGCGGGCAGCGTGAAGGAGAGGTTCTCGAACAGCAATTTGTCGCCATAGGCCTTGGAGATGTTCTCGACCTCGATGACCTTGCCGCCGAGCCGCTCGGGCACCTGGATGACGATCTGGGCCTTGCCGGGCGAGCGATTCTTCTGCGCCTCGACGAGTTGCTCGAACTTGGCGATACGCGCCTTGGACTTGGTCTGGCGCGCCTTGGCGCCCTGCCGGATCCATTCGAGCTCATCCTTGATCGCCTTCTGACGCCCGGACTCCTCGCGCTCCTCCTGTTCGAGGCGCTTCGATTTCTTCTCGAGATAGGTCGAGTAATTGCCCTCGTAGGGGAAATATTTGCCGCGATCGATCTCGAGGATCCAGCCGACGACATTGTCGAGGAAGTAGCGGTCGTGGGTGATCATCAGCACCGCGCCCGGATATTCCTTGAGATGATTCTCGAGCCATTCGACGCTCTCGGCATCGAGATGGTTGGTCGGTTCGTCGAGCAGCAGGATCGACGGCTTCTGGATCAGCAGCCGGGTGAGCGCGATCCGGCGCTTCTCACCGCCGGAGAGGTTCTCGACCGGCCAGTCGCTCGGCGGGCAGCGCAGCGCTTCCATCGCGACTTCCAGCTGGTTGTCGAGGGTCCAGCCATCGACCGCGTCGATCTTGGCCTGGAGATCGCCCATCTCCTCCATCAGCGCGTCGAAATCGGTATCGTCCTTAGGGTCGCCCATCTCGGCCGAAATCGCATTGAAGCGGTCGACGAGGTCGGCGGTGCCGCGCGCGCCTTCCTTGACGTTCTCGAGCACGGTCTTGGTCGGGTCGAGCTGGGGCTCCTGCTCGAGATAGCCGACCGTGATGTACTCGCCGGGCCAGGCCTCGCCGGTGAAATCCTTGTCGACGCCCGCCATGATCTTCATCAGCGTCGACTTGCCGGCGCCGTTGGGGCCGACGATGCCGATCTTGGCGCCCTGATAGAATTGCAGGTTGATGTTCGACAGCACCGGCTTGGGGGCGCCGGGGAAGGTCTTGGTCATGTCCTTCATGACGAAGGCGTATTGGGCGGCCACGATAGGGTCTCCGATGGGGTTCTGGAATGCAGGAAAGTCGGCCGCGCATGTAGCGATCAGGCGTTCACTTGGCAACGTGACCCCTGCCCGGCGCGGTGATATCGTCATCGCGCCGGGAGGAGCACGACCATGTCCATCGAAGAGCGTGAGGATCACACCGTCTACATCGCCGTGGTGAACCGGGAGGAACAATATTCCATGTGGCCGGCCGGGCGCGAATTGCCCGTCGGCTGGAAGGAGGCGGGCAAGTCCGGGACGAGGGAGGAAGTGCTCGCTTTCATCGAGGAAGTGTGGACCGACATGCGGCCGCGGAGTCTGCGCAAGGACAATGCGGAATAGACCGCGGAAACGCACCGGAAATTCGTCTGTGCATTGGCAAATGTTACGGGGGTGGCTAGCACCGCCGCCATGACCAAGCGCTTCCTGCTCGCGGCCGTCGCCGCGCTCGCCCTTCCCCTCCCCGCTCTCGCCCAGACCCACGATGTCGCGGCACTGCGCGATGCGGCGCTCAAGGACGATGTCGCTTGGGACATCACCGAGGGGCTGACCACCGAGGTCGGCCAGCGGCTCGCCGCGACCGAGGCCGAAGCGCGCGCCCGGCAATGGGCCGTGAAGAAGCTTACCGCATTGGGCTTCAAGAACGTCCGGATCGAGAGCTATCGCATGCCGTCATGGGTGCGCGGTGCGGAAACGGCCGAAGTGCTCGGTGCCTCGGCGCAGAAATTGACGATCGCGGCGCTCGGCAATTCGGGGTCGACCGGGCCGAAGGGGGTGGAAGCGGAAATCGCCTATTTTCCGAGCTTAGCCGATCTTCAGGCCGCGCCGGCCGAAGCCGTGAAGGGCAAGATCGTCTTCGTCAGCCACGGCATGACCCCGACCCAGGACGGCTCGCAATATGGCGCGTTCGGCGGCGCGCGGCGGCAGGGCCCGGCGATTGCGGCGAGCAAGGGCGCTGCGGCGATCCTGATCCGCTCGATCGGCACCGATTATCATCGCAATCCACACACCGGCGTCACCAGCTGGCCCGAAGGTACGAAGCCGATCGCGGCGGCGGCGCTGTCGCTCCCCGATTCCGAGCAGCTCGAGCGGTTGCTCAAGCGCGGCCCTGTGCGGCTCAAACTGCTGGTGACTCCCGAGTTCGCCGGCGGGGCGCCCTCGGGCAACGTCATCGCCGAAGTGCCGGGCAGCGATCCCGCCGCGGGCGTGGTGGTGGTCGGCGGCCATCTCGATAGCTGGGATCTCGGCACCGGGGCGATCGACGACGCCTCGGGTCTCGGCATCACCACCGCGGCGGCGAAGCGGATCATGGACGCGGGTCAGCCGCGCCGGACGATCCGGGTGGTCTGGTTCGGCGCCGAGGAAGTCGGCGGCGTGGGCGGCGAGGCTTATGCCAAAGCGCATGCCGGCGAACGCCACGTCTTCGCTTCCGAATCGGACTTCGGCGCGGACCGGGTGTGGCGGTTCGAGACCAATCTGCCCGATTCGGCCAAACCGATCGCCGACCGCCTCGCGACCGCGCTCGCCCCGCTGGGGATCGCGCGCGGTAAGGATCCCGCCGGCGGCGGCACCGATGTCGCCCCGATCTTGCGCACCGGCGTCGCCGGGATCGATCTGATCCAGTCGGGACTGCGCTATTTCGACTATCACCACACCCCCGACGACACGCTCGACAAGGTGGATCCGGAACAATTGCGCCAGAATGTAGCGGCATGGACGGCGTTGCTCGCAATCGTCGCGAACGCGCCCGAGGAGATCGGCAAGGTCCAGCCCGCCGCGCATTGATTGCGATCTGGCGGCGCTCGCATGTCCGAATTCGGGCGAAAAAGTGGCAGAAATTTTGCGGCGCGGCACATTTGCGATTGACGCAAGCGCAACGACCGCTATTCCAGCGGTTCGCGTCGGGCATTCGGGCCGGGTGCGAAACGTTTAATGTTCCACAGGAGCAACCCACATGAAGAAGATCCTCATTGTTGCTGCGACCGCCGGCCTGATGTCGCTCGCGGCTTGCAACGGCGGCACCACCAACACCACTGCCGAGAACGTCGCGGAGAGCCACGAGGCGAACGCAGCGATCTACGAAGAAGCCGCTGACAACACCACCAACGCCGTCGCAGAGAACGTCCTCGAGAACGCTGCCGATGTCGAAGAGAACAAGGCCGACGCCGCCGAGGCGAACGCGCATTGATCTCTTTTCCGGTCCGCATGGGCCGGAACTGAAATTCGGGAAGGGCGCCTCCGCGGGGGCGCCCTTTTTGTTTGCGAGGCGTTGATCGCGACCGGCATCGAACCGGCGCGGCTGCGAAGGGAACGCGGATGGGACCTGGCGTGAGCGCGGATGGAAAGAAGCGGCCGTTCTGGCGTCTGCTCTATTTCTGGGTGCTGATCGGCATCGTCGCCGGAATCGGCGTCGGAGCCCTATGGCCCGCGTTTGGCGCGAGCCTCCAGCCGCTCGGCGAGGGTTTCATCAATCTCGTCAAGATGATCATCCCGCCGGTGATCTTCCTCACCGTGGTGACCGGAATCGCCGGATCGCGCCAGCTGGCGGCGCTCGGCCGGGTCGTCGTCAAGGCATTCGTCTATTTCCTGTTCTTCTCGACGCTGGCGCTGATCGTCGGCCTCGTCGTCGCGCACATCGTCCAGCCCGGCGCGGGCATGAATGTCGATCCGGCCACGCTCAACGCGGCGGCGGTCCATGGCTTCGAGGAAAAGGCGCACGACACGACGGTGACCGGGTTCCTGCTCTCGGTGATTCCGACCACCCTCGTCTCGGCGTTCACCAGCGGGTCGATCCTTCAGATCCTGTTCGTCGCGGTGCTGTTCGGCGTGTCGCTGACCTTGGTCGGCGAGGCTGCGCGGCCGGTGACCGACATGCTCGAGCGGATCGCGCTCGTCATATTCCGGCTGGTGACGATCGTGATGTGGGCGGCGCCGGTGGGCGCGTTCGGCGCGATGGCGTTCACGATCGGCAAATACGGCCTCGCCAGCCTGTTCAGCCTCGGGGCGCTGGTCGGCACCTTCTATCTGACGGCCTTGATCTTCGTCCTCGGCATTCTCGGCGCAGTTGCCGCGCTCAACGGCTTCTCGATCTTCAAGCTGATCCGCTACCTCAAGGCCGAATTGCTGCTCGTCCTCGGCACGTCCTCGTCGGAAGCCGCCCTGCCCGCCTTGATCCAGAAGATGCAGCGCGCCGGCTGCGACAAGGAAGTGGTGGGGGTGGTGGTGCCCACCGGCTATTCGTTCAATCTCGACGGCACCAACATCTACATGACCCTCGCCGCCTTGTTCATCGCGCAGGCGACCGGAGTCGAGCTGAGCCTGGGCGAGCAGATCGCCTTGCTCGGCGTGGCGATGCTGAGCTCGAAGGGCGCGGCGGGGGTGACCGGATCGGGCTTCATCACCCTCGCGGCGACGTTGGCGATCGTGCCCAAGGTGCCGATCGCCGGCATGGCGCTGATCCTCGGCGTCGACCGTTTCATGAGCGAGTGCCGCAGCCTCACCAACTTCATGGGGAATGCCGTCGCGACGATCGTGGTGGCGCGCTGGGAAGGCGCGCTGGACCGCGACCAGTTGGCGCGCGCCCTGAACGGCGCGACGGACGAAGTGCCGGCGGCGGCGCCGATCGAGAGCGATCCGGATTGAAGCCCGGCCAGCCGACGGCGGCCGCCCGCTGCTGCAGACGCAGCAGGGTGCCGCACTCCCTGTTGGGTTAACACCAGCCGCTACCGCGCGAGCTTTGGCGCGAGCAAGACATATCGAAGCCATCTCAATGCCTTGACCCTTATGGCACGTCCCTTGCTGACCGTTCCTCCGACTGTGGCGCGCATGCGCTCAACATCATCGGGGGACCGAACTTGCCCAGCCTGCCCAATCGCAATATCCCGTCGCTCGCTGTCCGGTCGAGCGTCCTCGCGCTCGCGCTGGCCAGTGCGAACCCGGCTCTCGCCGCGTCCGGAAAAGAAGACGAAGCCGCCGAGGCGAAGGCGGCCGTAGAGGATCCCGCCGAGGATCCCGGGCGCGCGGGAACGAACGACATCGTCGTCACCGCCCAGCGCCGCGAACAGCGGCTTCAGGAAGTGCCGACCGCGGTGACCGCGCTGAGTGCCGAGCATTTCAGCGAAGGCGGAATCGGCCGCTCGGCCAACGAAGTGCTCAACCTCGTGCCCAATGCCTCGGCGGGCACCCAGCAGCACGGCCGCCCGCGCTGGTGGATCCGCGGCGTCGGCGCGGGCCAGCAGCAGCTCGATCTCGCCAATCCGGTCGGCTTCTATCTGGACGACGTCTATATCAGCAACGCCAGCGCCACCGGCCTGCCGCTGTTCGACATCGAGCGCGTCGAGGTGCTGCGCGGGCCGCAAGGCACCTTATGGGGCAAGAACACCACCGGCGGCGCTATCAACGTCATTTCGAAGCGCCCCTCGCTCACCGGCGGCGGCGACCAGAATTACGTCAAGCTCGAATATGGCAGCTTCGACAACAAGATCGCCGAAGCAGGCGTCGGCGTAACCCTCGTGCCGGGCGTGCTGGCGGCGCGGGTCTCGGGGCGCTTCGACGATCGCGAAGGCCGCTTCACCAATTTGTTCACCGGCGAGAAGTCGAACGCGGTGCGCGACAATGTGCTGCGCGGGCAATTGCTCCTCGCGCCGACGCCGGGGCTCGAGGCGCTGCTCAGCCTGCATTACCGCGACTATGAAACAGACGGCACTTATTGGACCACCGCCAGCTACGCCGCCAATGGCGTGTTCCGGAACGGCTATTCGCCCTCGACCGACAAGGACGAGATCAGCACCAATGCCGGCGAATTCAGCCGCAGCGCGCAATTCGGCGGCTCGCTGCACCTCGACTGGGACGCCGGTGCGCTCTCGCTGACCTCGATCACCGGCTATGAGCGGTTCAAGACCCGCGGCGCTGGCGACGGCGACTATACCCCGCTCGAGATCTCGCGCAGCTATGTCCGGGCGCGGACACAGCAATGGACGCAGGAGCTTCGCCTCGCCTCGCCGCAATCGGACCGGCTCAACTGGATCCTCGGCGCTTATTATTTCAACGAGAAGATCGTCTCGAACGCTTATTCGGCGACCCTGCCCGCTGGCACGGTTCCGGCTAAGCCAGGAAGCACCGCGCCTGCCGCTTATAGCCTCACGCGCTACGATCATCGTGCGGAAAGCGGCGCGGCGTTCGGCAGCGCGACCTTCGACTTTACCGAAGCGGCCAAGCTGACCGTCGGCGCGCGCTGGACCCGCGAGACCAAGACGCTCGACTTCGATCGCAGCGCCTCGCCGGGCGCCGCCGCGACCGGATGGAGCAATTACGCGCGATGGTGGGACAATTACATCGGCAGCTTCGGCGGGGTCGGCACCTTCTCGGGCGACCTCAAACGGACTTGGGACGCCTTCACCTATGACGTGACCCCGTCCTGGACGGTCGCGCCGGACAATCTGTTCTACTTCAAATATTCGCACGGCGTGAAATCCGGCGGGTTCAACACCGCCGCGACGCTGCCGGTGGCCTTGGTCGCGGTCGAGCCCGAGGAACTCGACGCGTTCGAGCTCGGCTACAAGTCGCAATGGTTCGACCGCCACCTGACCTTCAACGCCACTCTGTTCCATTATGATTATCACAATGTGCAGATCAACGTGGTCGGCCCCAATCCCGGGGCGGTGGGCGGCGCGACGGTGTCGTACCTGCAGAATGCGGCCAAGGCGCATGTCAACGGCGCCGAGATCGAGCTCGAGGCGCGGCCGGTCGAGGGACTGACGTTCACCGGCGCGGTCGGCATCCTCGACACCAAATATGACGAATTGCAGGTGGTGAACGGCGGTGCGGATCTGTCGGGCGCGCGATTCGTGCGGGCGCCCAAGCTCACCCTCAACGGCAGCGCGACCTACACCGTCCCGCTCGCCAATAGCGGCAGCGTCGATCTGACGGCCGACGCGCGCTATACCTCGCGCCAATTCTATTACATCACCCCGCAGGACCCGCTGAATCGCAATCTGCTGACCCAGAGCGGCTACACGATCGCCAATGCGCGGATCAGCTATAGCTCGGCGGACGATCGCTACACGCTGTCGGCCTTCGTCAACAATCTGCTCGACACCGAATATCTCAACCATTCGCTGCCCGCGGCGAATGCGGCGCAGAACATCACCGGCGACACCGTCGCCTGGGCCGACCCGCGCACCTATGGCGTGTCGCTGATCGTCCGTTTCTAGATCGAAGCGACGCAAAAAGGGGGCGCCGGTGGAATGCCACCGGCGCCCCTTTTCATTGTCGCAAGATCACTCCGCGGCTTGCAGCAGGACGTCCGCGCTACGGCCGAGCAGAGGCAGCACTTCCTCGCCGACGCGATACGCTTCCTCGAGATGCGGCGTGCCGGCGAGGATGAACGCGTCGGTGCCGCGCGCGATCAGCTCGTCGAGCCGCGCGGCGCATTGCTCGTAGCTGCCGACGATGCCAAGCGCCGGGCCGCCGCGCAACAGGCTGAACCCGCCCCACAAATTGGGCGCGACGATCAGATCGTCATAGCGCTTCGCCTCGCTCGGGCGCAGCGCCTGCTGGCGCGCGGCGCCGACCGAATCGGTCGGCCCGCCCCGCGCTTGGCCGCGGCGCTCCGCGCTCAGATTCTCGAAGCCGATGCGGACGTCGCGCCACGCTTCCTCCTCGGTCGCGCGCGCGACGAGATCGACCCGCACCGCGCATTTCTGCTGTCCGCCCAGCGCCGCGGTCCGCTCCTTCACCCGCGCGAACTTGTCGGTGAGTTGATCGAACGGCTCGAGCCAGGAGAGATAATAATCGGCATGCTTCGCGGCGGACTGGAGCGCGGCGTCGGACGATCCCGAGAACCAGATTTCGGGCAGTTCCTCCGCGGCGAGCAAAGGCGACAGCCCGCCGTCCCCGACCTGATAGAAGCGCCCTTCGTAATCGAAGCCCTCGCTCCGCCACACGCCCTTGAACACGTCGAGAAACTCGGTGGTGCGGCCATAGCGATCGTCATGGCTGAAGCTGTCGCCCCACCAGAGCTGGCTCGGCCCGCCCCCGCCGGTGATGATGTTGAAGACGGTGCGCCCGCCGGTCGCGCGCTGCAAACTCGCCGCCATGCGCGCGGCGTGAACGGGATTGAGAAAGCCCGGCTGGAACGCGATCATGAAGCGGAAGCTGCGCGTCTCGCGCGCCAGCAAAGGCGAGATCACCCACGGATCGTCGGTCCCCGGGAAGGACGGCAGCAGCCCGCCGATGAACCCGACGCTCTCCGCCGCCTTTGCGATCTCGGCGAGATGGTCGACATAGCGAAAGCCGTCATCCTCGCCGTGCCGGTCCAGCCCGGGCGCGATATTGTGCGGGCCGGGCGGCGACCAGTCTCCTCGGTCATAGGCGCTGTGGCGCAGGCTGCCGTGACAGCCATGGGTGGGAAGTCGCCAGTAGAAATCGATGGACATGAGGCACCTCAGGCAGCGGCGCGGACGCCTTCGGTCAGCGCGCGGAAACGGGGAAGGACGTGCTGGCCGATCGCATAGGCCTCTTCGAGCGAGGACGGCGCGGTCAGCACGAAATGGGTGATGCCGAGCGCGGCCAGCGCGGCGAGGCGTTCGGCGACATCGGCATAATTGCCGACGATCGCCGAAGCGGGCAGGCGCGCTCGCTGCGCATCCTGCCACGCCTCGTCGCTGAACTCGCGCGCGAGCACCGGCTGGATCACGCCGGGCGCGACTGACCGCCCTTCCCCGCGCGCCAGCGCATCCAGCTTCTCGACAAGGCCGCGCAACATGGCCACCGGCGCCGCCGCGAACAGGTGCACATCGGCCGAGCGCGCCGACAGCGCGAGTTCTTCGTCGCTTTCGCCCTGAAGGAAGACGAGTGGGAACGCCACGCGGTCGAGCGGCGCGTCGAACCCGCCACCCTCGACTTCGAAATGCACGCCGGCATGTGAAAAGGGCCGCTCGCCATGCACGCCGCGCGCGACATGAAGGAATTCCTCGGTGCGCTCGATGAGTTCGTCCTCGGCGACATGATCGCCGTCGCGCGCGCGGGTCAGCGCATCCGCCGGCGTGGCGATCGCCCAGCCCAGCCGCTCATGGGTGAGCCGCTGGAAGCTCACCGCCTGCTTGGCGGCATAGACCGCCGACCCGACCCATGCCGGAAATTCGGGAATCAGCGTCAAACGCGGAGCCGCGCGCGCAATCACCGCGGCAACAGTCCGGCTGTCGTCGGACCCGGCGCGATAAGGCAGGAATCCGCCGTCGAACGCGGTCTGCGCCGCCGCCTGCGCGATCTGGGCGTAATAATCGTAGCGGTTCGCCGCGCTGGTGCGCACGTCGCGGAACAGCGTGAGCGCATTCGGACGCGCACTGCGCTCCGAACGCGCAGCGTCCGCTGCCGCATCGATCTGCCAATAGACCTGAATGGTCATGCCGCATTCCTCTCGTCTTCGAAGGCCGCCAGCCCGAGCTTTCCGGCGAACACCGTCTCGGCAAGCGGACGGCGTCCGCTCGGGATCTCGCCGGCGTGAAAATCGGCGTGGAGCGTGTCGAGCCCGCCGACCCGGCCGAGCGCGACGATCGTCTCGATCGCAAAGTCTTCGGGCACCTCGAGCTGCGCGCGCGCCGCCTCGCGATCGAAGCCGCCGATGCCATGGGTATGCCAGCCGAGCAGCAGCGCCTGATGCGCGAAATTGGTCCATGCCGCGCCGGCGTCGAAGCTGTGCGACACGTTCGCCACGCGCTCGCCGCGGCGTTCGACGTGCAGATCGGAGAGGATTACGATCAGCGCCGAGGCCCTGCTGGCCCAGAGCGCATTACGCGGCGCGAGCAAACCGACGAGAATCTCCCAATGCGCATCGCCATGGCGCGCGACCAGGAAGCGCCACGGCTGGGCGTTCGAGGCCGAGGGCGCCCATCTCGCCGCCTCGAACGCGCTGCGCAGCACCGCGTCAGGCACCGGCTCGCCGGTGAAGCTGCGCGGCGACCAGCGATCGACGAACAGGGGCGCGACGGGATGATCGGGCTGGCGCGACATCAACGCTCCTCCCGGCCGGGCAGGCGGACGAGGTTGCCGGGCTCGGCCGGCGACGCAGTGAGTTCGGCGAGGATCTCGTCCTTGAGCTTGTGCAGCAAAGGCGCGCCGCGATCGCGCGGATGCGGCAGGTCGACATCGACGATGCGGCGGATCCGCCCCGGGCTCGGCGCCATCACCACGACGCGGTCGCCGAGATAGAGCGCCTCCTCGACGTCGTGCGTTACCATGATCATCGTCGAGCGCTGGGTCATCCAGATGCGCTGGAGCTCGTTCTGGACATGGACGCGGGTGAGCGCGTCGAGCGCGCCGAGCGGCTCGTCGAGCAGCAGCAATTTGGGCTCGGTCACCAGCGCGCGAGCGATCGCGGCGCGCTGCGCCATCCCGCCCGAGAGCTGGTGCGGATAGGCCTGTTCGAAGCCCTTGAGGTTCACCAAGGCGATATGATCGGCGACGATCTGCGCGCGGCGCGCCTTGGGCGTTTCGGTGTTGAGCAGTGCCAGCTCGATATTTTGCTCGAGCGTCATCCACGGGAACAGCCGATGGTCCTGGAAGACGATGCCGCGATCGAGGCTGGTGGTGGCGACGCGCTCGCCATCGAGGCGGATCTCGCCGCTATATTCGTCGTCGAGACCGACGATCAGCCGCAACAGGGTCGACTTGCCGCATCCCGAGGCGCCGACGATGCTGACGAACTCGCCGGGTTCGACATGCAAGTCGATCGCTTCGAGCACCGGGCGCGACACCCCGCCGATGGTGAAGCTCTTGTCGAGGTCGCTGATCGAAAGCGCGCCTTTCGCCGCGGCGGCGCTTTCCGGAACGGTTCTGGGTCTGGCTTCTGCGATCATGACGCTCTCCTGATCAAAGGGGGACCGCCTGCCAGCGCAGCAGATGCCGCCGCAGGCGCAGGAACAATTGGTTGATGACGAAGCCGAGGATCGCCGTGGCGATGATCGCTACGAGGATGATGTCGAGCTGTTGCTGGGTCTGGGCGACCTGCATCGTCACGCCGAGCCCGCCGCCCACGCCGAGCAGAATCTCGGTGGCGATCGACGCGATCCATGCGAAGGCCAGCCCCTGGGTCAGCCCGGTCAGGATCAGCGGCATCGCCGCCGGCAACAGGATCAGGCGGAAGCGCTGGAGCGGGGTGAAGCCGTAGATGCGGCCGACGTCGAGATAGCGCGGCTCGACATGGGTGACCCCGGCATAGCTGTTGAGCAAGGTCGGGAAGAAAGCCGAGATGCTGACCACGATCAGCTCCGATCCCTGCCCCGTGCCGAACCACAATCCGATCAGCGGCAGCCAGCCGATCAGCGGGACTTGCCGGATCGCGTGGAGCAGCGGTCCCAGTACGCGATCGAGCGGCCGCCACACCGCCATCGCGACGCCGAGCGCCACGCCGAGCGTACCGCCGAGCGCGAGCCCGGTGAGGCTGCGCGAGAGCGTCGAGACCATGTCGGAGAGCAGCGAGCCGCTTTCCGCCAGCTCGACAAAGGCCGACCCGATCGACTGGAGCGGCGCGAAAGCGAGCGAGCGGGCATCGCCCGAGGACGCCTGCCATTGCCACCAGCTCAGGAACAGCGCCGGCACGACGAAGCCGATCGCGATGCGGGCCCAGCGGCGGGACAGCGCGGCGGTCATGCCGTCTTCCAGCGGGTCGCGCGGCGCTCGATCGCGCGCGCCCCCCAATCGAGCGCGAAGCCGATCACCCCGCTCACCACCACCCCCGCCAGCACCACGTCGATGCGGAAGAGCTGGCGCCCCATCTCCATCATCTGGCCGATGCCGCTGTCCGCCGCGAGCAATTCGGCGGCGACCAGCACGACCCAGGCGCGGGTGAGCGCCACGCGCAGCCCGGTGAGCACCGAGGGAATCGTGGCCGGCACAAGGATCCGCCAGATCAGGTCGGGCAGCCGGGTGCGATACACTCGCGCCACGTCGAACCAGGCTTTCGGCACTCCGCGCACCCCGTCAAAGGTCGCCAGCGCTACCGGGAAGAACGCCGCCAACGCGACGATCGCGATCTTGAACGGCTCGTCGATGCCGAGAAAGATCACCAGCATCGGCACGAAGGCGATGACCGGAACCTGCCACAGCGCGAGGAAGAACGGCGACAGCGCCGCTTCGGCGAGCCGCGACAGCGCGATCGCGGCGCCGAAGGCGAGCCCGGCGAGCGCACCGATCGTAAACCCCGTCGCGAGCCGGAACATGCTCTCGCCGATATGGCGTTCGAGCTCACCGCTCTGCGCCAGTTCCAGCAGCGTGCGTGCGACTTCGCTCGGCGGGACGAGCACTTGCGGCGGGAACAGCCCGCTGAGGCAGGCGAGCTGCCAGAGCGCGAGCAACGCCACCGGCGCGACGATCGAGGACAGGGCCGAGCGGCTAGCCCGGAACGTGTCGGCGGGCGGAACGCGAAGCGCGGCGCTCGCCATCAGGACCGCGCTCCCGCCGCCTTGGCGGGCTCCGCCGCTGCCGCCTTCGGAGTCCAGAACCCGTCGAGCTTCAGATTGCGCAGCGACTGCCTGACGAAGCGATCGTCGAGCAGCGCATCGGCATCAACCTCGATGCGCACCAGCCCACGCGCATGCGCATAGCCGGCGACCGAACGATAATGTCCCAGCACATCCGGGTTGAACAGCGGCGTGAACCGCTCGCGCCATGGGATGCCGGACTCGGCATAATCCTTGGCGATGATCTCGACGGGCATCGATCCGCGCGCCGCGTCGCGGATAACCGCGGCCTGGTTCGACTCCTGTGCCGACCATGCCGCCGCCCGAACATAGGCATCGACGACGAGCTGGGTGAGCTCGGGATGCGCGTCGACGAAATCGCCGCGCGCGAACAATTCGGCGCGCATCTTCCAGTCGGCCGGCGCCTGCTTGGTCGACCAGACCACGCGCCCCATCCCCTTTTGCTCGACCAGCAGGCCATCGGAGAGCAGGAATGCGGCATCGACATTGCCCGAGGCGAGCGCCGCGGGAGTGGCGGCGGGGTTGATGTTGACGATGGTGAAGTCGCTTTGCTTGAGGCCGTTGGCGTCGAGCAGTTTGGAGAAAGGCAGCTCCCATGGCCGACCACGATGGAGCGCGATCCGCTTGCCCTTCAGATCGGCGATGCTTTTGGCAGCGAGCCCGTTGCGGACGACGAGATAGGAATTCTGCCCCTGCCCGATCGGCGCCACCAATTTGAGCGGCACGCCGCCCGAGACCGCGATGATCGCGGGGAAATCGCCATAGGATGCAAAGTCGATGCGCTTGCCCGAAAAGCCCTCGTTGATCAAAGGCGCGCCGACCGCGGTCGGCACCGGGGTGAGCGCCAGCTGAATGCCGCGCCTGGCCAGCTCGTCCTTCAGCCAGCCCTGCTCGATCACCACGCCGGTGACGCCGCTATAGACCTGCCGTCCCTCGAACGGATAGGCGATACCGGCGATGTTGACGATCCTGGGCGCCGTGGCGTTTGCGCCCCCTGCCCCACGGAACTGGAACGCGATCAACCCGGCAAGGAGCGCCAGCGCGATTGCGCCGATCGCCCAAGGTTTCCATGACTTCGTGCTACTCGCCAAGCGGAATTCCTTTCGCCTGACGAAATGCACTTCGCGTGCCAAAAGCGGCTTGCAGGGGATGGTAGCGGTTTGAGCGCGTGGACACGGGTTCGGCTGCGCGATTCGAAGCAATCAAGTGACGGCGACTGCGCGAAATGCAGCGGCGGAAAGCGATCCGCGCCCGCGCATTCGAGCCGTTGCGACCTTGGCACGCGCCTTGCTCCGGCCATGCACCAAACCATGCGGGAGACGAGGATGACGGGAGGCCGAGACGCACCCGAGTGCATCTGGATCATGCGCTGCCCGGTTCCCGCGGCGTCGGGCGTCGCCTGCGCGCTCGGCTGGATGCGCGAAGACTTCGAGCGCGACGGCATCGCGGTCAGGCGCGTCCATGAGGCCGGGCTCAACCTCGTCGCCGACGATCCCGGGCTCCAGGCGCGGCATCTCTTCCGCGAGGGCGGCAACATCCAGGCACTGGCGGCACGCGCGCAGGATGCGCCGACGCGGGTGATCGGCCTGACCTGGATCGACGAACGTCAGGCGATCATGGTGCGCAAGGACACTCGCGTCATGCGCCCGGCCGACCTCAAGGGACTACGCTTCGCCCTTCCCGGCTTCGCAGCCACTCGTGGCGCCAGCATCGCCCGGGGCATGGCGCTCCACGGCATCAAGAGCGCGCTCGCGCTCGGCGGCCTCGACCTCGAGCATGTCGAGCTTGTCGATGTTCCCGCGCCGCCGATCGAGCAGCCCAGTCCGCAGGGCATGCGCCGATTGTGGCTGGGGCTCGAATGGCTGGCCGCAGGCCGGGTCGATGCGGTCTATGTAAAGGGCGCTGCCGCCGCCGAGACCGTCGCCCGGCTCGACCTTTCGGTCGGCGTGGATCTCGACGCCTATCCCAGCCGGCTCGCCAGGGTGAACAACGGCACCCCGCGGCCGATCACGGTCGATACGCATATGCTGGAGCATCACTTCGATCTGGTCGTCCGCTTCCTCCAACAGACACTGCGCGCCGCCGATTGGGCCTCGACGCACCTGAGCGCGCTGAAGCAGGTCCTCACGCACGAGACCCTCGCCGGCATTGCCGGCGTCGAGGCCGCCTATCGCGGCGATTTCCACCGCTCGCTGCATCCCGATCTCTCGGCCGACCGGGTCGACATGCTCCGCGTGCAGGCGGATTTCCTCTGGCTCCACGGCTTCCTCGACGCGCGTGTCGACGTGGATCAATGGGTCGACGCCCGCCCGCTGGCGGCCGCGCTCCGCCGCCGCGAGGCCGCCAGAAACCCACCCCTCGCGACGGTCTGAAAGCTCAGCTAGGTCAGGCGAATGATTTCCTACTAACTTGATGGGAGATTTCACGCTATCCTCCCCGACAAGATCGGGAGGAACCCATGGTCGCAGTCCCGCAAGACGATACCATCAAGCCGCTCGACGTGGCGGTGACGACCACCCGGCAAGCGGGCGGCCGCCCGGTGCTGGCGTTCGATTGCCAGAAGCATCATTCGGTCGGCATGCGCGCGCGCGCCTTCATCTTCTCGGATCCGCGCTCGCGCGCGCTGGTACCGCTGATCGAGAAGACCGCGCCGAGCGACGCCAACATCCTCGTCATCGGCGAGACCGGCACCGGCAAGGAACTGGTCGCGCGCTATGTCCATTCGCTGAGCAACCGGGCGCAGGCGCCTTTCCTTGCGATCAATTGCGGCGCCTTTTCGGAATCGCTGATCGAAGGCGAGTTGTTCGGCTATGAGAAGGGCGCCTATACTGGCGCGCACACCGCCCGCCCGGGCTGGTTCGAGGCAGCGAACGGCGGGACCTTGTTCCTCGACGAGATCGGCGACCTTCCCCTTTCGCTGCAAGTTAAACTGCTCCGCGTGCTGCAGGAACGCGAGGTCGTCCGATTGGGCTCGCGGACCCCGGTCCCACTCGACGTGCGGGTGATCGCCGCGACCAATGTCGACCTGCACCATTCGGTCGCCAATGGCACCTTCCGGCCCGATCTCTTCTATCGGCTGCAGGTTGTGACGCTGCCGTTGCTTCCGTTACGCGAGCGCCGCGCCGACATCCTGCCGCTCGCCCGCCATTTCCTGCAAATCTATGGCGACAAGATCCAGCCGACGCGGCTCGAGCTCAGCCCGGCAGCCGAAGAAGCGCTCTATCGCTACGACTGGCCCGGCAATATCCGTGAGCTGGAGAACGCCGTTTATCGCGCGACTCTGGTCAGCCAGGACGGCGTGATCCAGAGCGCGGATCTCGGCCTGCCGAACGCGGACGGTGTGGCCGCCTATCCGCCCAGCCTGACCGATAGCGAGCCCACCCCTTCGAGCGGACAGCTCGAGGACGTCATCCGGCCGATGGTGGTCAAACTGCTCGACGCGGGCCATGACGCGCTGCTCGACCGGCTGGTCAGCGCGGTGGTCACCGAGACGTTCCAGCTCTGCGCTTCGAACCAGATCAAGACCGCCGCCGCGCTCGGCGTGACGCGCAACGTCGTGCGCACCCATCTCAAGAATTTCGGGCTGATCTAGCCGCGCGGTGAAAACTCACCACGACGTCTGCTGAATATCGCGCAATCCATACGGAAATTCCGCCGTCGGCCGCCGGGCCTCTCTCCGCAAATCGACTGGCACGCCCCTTGCTCCTTGTTTCGCCAGACAAGCGAGGATCAGCAATGGCAACCATGCTCGAACGCCCGGCGTCCACGGAATCCTTTCCCGCCGAACTCTGGTTCACGCGCTGCCCGGTCCCGACCGCGACCGGCATCGCCTACAAGCTCGGCTGGCTCGGCGACGAATTCGCCGGCGACGGCATCGCGCTGCGCACGCTTCAGGAATCGGGCTCCGAGCTCGGCCGGCACCATTACGATCATCGCCTGCCGAATTTGATCCGCGAGGGCGGCAACATGCTCGCGATCGCGGCGCGGGCGCAGGGCGAACCGACCAAGTTGGTGGGGCTCACCTGGATCGAGGAGAGCCAGCTGATCCTCACGCGTCCCGACACCGGGATCCACACTGCCGCGGACCTCAAAGGGCGCCGCCTCGCGCTCCCGGGCTGGACGCGCAACGACATTCCCAGCCACGTCCGCGGCACCAGCATCGCGCGCGGCATGTCGCTCCACGGTTACAAGGGCGTGCTCGCCTCGGTCGGCCTGACCTTCGACGATGTCGAATTGGTCGAGATCGAGGATCGGCTCCGCAATGTGGGCGGCAGCGGCCGCGACCTCGCGCCGCGCCGCGGGACCACCGGGCTCAGCCGGCTATGGCCGATCGACGCGCTGGTCTCGGGTCATGTCGACGCGATCTACGTCAAGGGCGCCTCGGCGCTCGACAGCGCGCGCGAAGCGGGGCTGGTCGTCGCCGTCGATCTCGACGCGATGCCCGATCCCCGCTTCCGGGTGAACAACGGCACGCCGCGTCCGATCACGGTCCACCAGCGCCTGCTCGACCAGCATTTCGATCTGGTCGTCCGCTTCCTCGCGGTGACGCTGCGCGCCGCCGATTGGGTGGCGGCGGAGCCCGACAAGCTCCGCGCGATCCTCGAATTCGAGACTGAAGGCAGCCCGGAAGCGGTCGACCGCGCCTATGCCCGATTGCATGAGGGGCTCCATCCCACGCTCGACGCCGGGCGGCTGGCTTTGCTCGATCAGCAGAAGAAGTTCCTGCTCACCCACGGCTTTCTCGACGCCGATTTCGCGCTCGCCGATTGGGTCGATGCGCGTCCGCTCGCAGCTGCGCTCGCGCTCAATGCCGGCGGGAATATTCCATCCCAAGTCCTTGCCTGAGGAGCAAAAAATGTCCGAACGTCCCGGTCTCTCGCCCGAAGCCATCGCCTTCGTCGTCGAAGCGGAGAAGGAGGCGAGCCGCGCCTTCCGCCTGTTGCGGGAGACGCGCACCATCTCGCCCAGCGGTACCTTGTTCTACGGCGTCCGCATCCCCGGCGAGGACAAGATCGTCACGCTCAACTATCAGGGCTTGTGGGAGGAGGATCCCGATCGGCCGCTGACCGGGGTGATCGATTTCGACGGCAACAGCTATTGGAGCAACCCGCCCGGCGGCACCGCGCGCTACCTCAAGCTGTTCCGCACCCATCCCGACGTACAGGCAGTCAGCCACGTCCATACGCCGCACCTCGGCGCCTATTCGCAGGCGCATCGGGCGCTGCCCTTGCTCTACGTGCCCAACCGCCGCTTCCGCTTCACCGCCGAGCTGCCGGTCTATATCAACCGTCGCCAGCCCGAGGTCGACTTCATCCTCGATGCGATCGAAAACGACCGGCAGGTGCCTGGAATCGTGGAGGCAAATGGCGGCGCGACGGTGTGGAGCTGGAAGGGCATCCGCGACCTGACCAACAATATCGTGCTGCTCGAGGAAGGCGCGCAGTTCCAGATCCTCGGCGCGGCGCTCGGCGGATCGAAGCCCTTCGGGCCCGGCGTGCTCGAACAGCAATGGAAGATGGGCAAGCTCGTGCCCTCCACCGCCAGCGTCGCCGACGATGGGACGATCCATTATGCCGAACCCGCAGCGGTCGCGGCAGAGTGATCGCAATGGCCAACAAACGACAGCTCGCGCTCGGCGTGTTCCTCACCCGCCACGGTCATCACCCCGGCGCGTGGCGCCAGCCGGGCTCGGCGAAGAGCGGCCGGCCTGATTTCAACTATTGGGCCGATCTCGTCCGCACCGCCGAGCGCGGCAAGCTCGACACCGCATTCTTCGCCGATTTCGCCGGGCAGAGCGGCGACAGCACCAAGGGCATCGAGCGCCGCCACGCGTTCCTCGATTTCGAGCCGCTGACGCTGACTGCGGCGCTCGCCAGCATCACCAGCCGGATCGGGCTGGTGGCGACGGTGAACACCAATTTCGAGCAGCCTTATGCGCTCGCCCGCCGCTTCGCTTCGATCGACCATATCAGCGGCGGGCGGATCGGCTGGAACATCGTCTCCTCGCTCGCCGATGGCGCCGCGAAGAGCTTCGGGCTCGATCAGCCGCTCAGCCATTCCGAACGCTATGAGCGCGCCTCGGAGTTCGTCGATGTCGCCCGCGCTCTATGGGACAGCTGGGAGGACGACGCGTTCGAGCATGCCGATGCCGAGAGCGGGATCTATCTCGATGCGAATGACGTGCATCCGGTGCGGCACGAGGGAAAGCATTTCCGCATCAGCACCGTCCTCGACACCGCTCGGCCGATCCAAGGCCATCCGGTGTTCGTCCAGGCGGGCAATTCGGAGGTCGGCCGCGAGTTCGCCGCCAAATATGCCGAGATGATCTATGCCGCCGCGCAGTTCATCGAGGAGGCGCAGCGCTTCTACGCCGACGTGAAGGGCCGCATGGCGAAGCACGGCCGCGACCTCGACACGCTCAAGGTGATGCCCGGCCTGTCCTTCGCGATCGGCAGCAGCCTGCAGGAAGCGCAGGACAAGTTCGCCGCGCTCGAATCGGCGGTCGACTTCTCGGGCGAGCTCAATCTGATGGGCCATGATGTCAGCGCCTATCCGCTCGACGGCCCCCTCCCCGATCTGCCCGAGCCCGAGAACGGCAAGGGCCGCTGGCGCCAGCTGACCGCGCTGGCGCGGCGCGAAAACCTCACCATCCGCCAGCTTTTCCTCCGCTTCAACGCGGTCCGCGGCCACCGCGTCGCGATCGGCACGCCGGGTGACATTGCCGATCAGATCCAGGACTGGTTCGAGCGCGACGCCGCCGACGGGTTCAACCTGATCCCGCCGCTATTGCCGAGTTCGCTCACCGAGTTCGTCGATCTCGTCGTGCCCGAGCTCCAGCGGCGCGGACTGTTCCGCACCGAATATGAAGGCACGACCTTGCGCGCGCACCTCAATCTCCCGCGCCCGCAGATCGCGCGCTCCGCAGAAACGCCGGCGCAACGCATCCTCGTCCCCGCCTCCTGACCAAGGAACCTCGTATGGCCAACACGCTCGACACGCTCTGGTACACTCGCTGCCCGGTTCCGACCGGGCTCGGCATCGCCATCCAGCAAGGCTGGCTGGAGGACGCCTTCCGCGCCCGGGGCACCAAGGTCTCCTCGCTGCTCGAATCGAACGACTTCGCCACGCGCGAATCGCATTTCAGCCACACGCTGCAAAATTCGGTGCGCCACGGCGGCAACATCCCGGCGATCAGCGCACGCGCGCTCGGCCGCGACACGCGCGTGATCGGACTGTCCTGGGCCGACGAGACCCAATTGATCCTCGCCAGCCCGGAATCGCGCATTCAGTCGGTGCGCGACCTCAAGGGGCGACGGTTCGGGCTGCCCAACTGGAAGAATGTCGAGATCGATTTCTCGCGCGCGCAGGCGATCCGCGGGCTGGAGAACGCGCTGAGCCTCGAAGGGCTGAGCGTCACCGATGTCGAACTGGTCGATCAGGATGTCGAGACCCATTACAGCGACGGTTCCGCCGAGAACCTCAACGGCACGCTGGCATGGGGCGGACGCAGCACCAGCCGCGCGCGGGCGAACAACCTCGAACTGATCGCTTTGCTGCGCGGCGAGGTCGATGCGATCTTCCTCAAGGGCGCGCATGGCGCACAGGTTGCGAACCAGTTCGGTCTGACCGTCGTGATCGATACCGGCGTGCATCCCGAGCCGCTGATCCGCGCCAATAACGGCACCCCGCGCACGCTGGCGGTGGACGGCCATCTGCTCGACAATCATTTCGACGCGGCAGTGACGATCGTCGAGCAGGTGCTGCGCGCCGAAGCCTGGGCGCAGGACAATCCATCCGAGGTGCGCCGCTATCTGGCGCGCGAGACCAATGCCAGCGAATATTGGGTATCGATCGCTTACGGCAGCGACGCGCAGACGCGGCTGAAGACCGATCTTGCCGAGCAATCGATCGTCGCGGTCCAGGACTTCACCGATTTCCTCCATCGCTGGAATTTCATCCCGGCCAGCTTTGACGTTCGCGACTGGATCGATGCCCGGCCGCTCGAAGCTGCGCGCTCGGTGCGCATCGCGGTCTGACGCGCCCGCAATGCTGATGGCCACCGCCCGGCCACCCGCTCCCGCGGGCGCGCCGCTGCTTCGTTGCCTGGCAATCTATCGCCGGATGCCGCTGCGCTTCGCGGCGACGGCGGGGATGCTGCTGGCGGTAAACCTCGCATTGGTGGCGCAGCAGGGACTGGTCGGACGCGCGGTCCACGAGGCCGGGCTCGGCCGGCTCGTCGTCCGCGATGCCGCCGGCGGGCTCGATTATAGCCGCGCATGGTTCTGGGTGGCGCTGCTGCTCGCGCTCTCGGCGGCGCGGGCGACGGTGCAATATGGCGCGGGACTGTTGTCGCTCGCGATCGGGCAGGAATTGCTGACGATCCTGCGCCAGCGTATCCTGATCCAGGTCCAGCGGCTCGACCTCACCTATCACTGGCGCCATGGCGTCGGCGAGATGGTGACTCGCATGACCCGCGATGCCGACAAGGTACGCGACGCGCTGATCAACTTCTGGCGGCAGATGTTCGAGACCGGGTTGATCGTCCTGATCTCGGTCGCGTTGCTGACCTGGTATTCGCCGTGGTTGGGGATCGTCCCGCTGGCCCTGATGGCGCTTGGCATCGCCTTGCTGGCGGCGCAGGCGGACACGCTGGTCTCGCTCGATCGCAAGATCGGCCATGCCTATGACGCCGTCACCCAGGACCTTTCCGAAGGCGTCCACGGCGTCCGCGTGATCAAGGCGTTCGGGCTCGGCGACGCGCGCATCGCGCGCTTCGACGGGCATATCGCCAGTTTCCGCCGCGAGGCGCGCGCCGCGATCGTCCATGCGTCGCTGCGCGTGCCGCTGCCGCAGGCGGTGATCGCGCTCGGCCACGCCTGGGTGCTCGGCTATGGCGCGTGGCTGATGCGCGAGGGACGGCTCGATCTCGGTGCACTCGTTGCCGCTCTGCTCGTCGTCAATACGCTGGTGCTGCGGATCGAGGGGATCGGGCTGCTCCTCCAGATCATCGCCGACGCGCGCGCCTCGGCGGGGCGGATCTGGGAAGTGCTCGATGCGGTGCCCGGCATCGTTTCGGGCAAAGCGCGCCTGCCCGCCGGACCGCTCGGGTGCCGACTGGAGAATGTCTCGGTCGCACCTTTGGGCGACGGCGCGGCGGTGCTGCGCGACCTTTCCTTCACCATTCAGCCGGGCGAGATCGTGGCGCTCGTCGGCCCCACCGGATCGGGAAAGACGCTGCTCACCGGGCTGCTACCGCGCCTGCTGGAGGCCGATGGCGGCACGGTCCGGATCGGCTCGGACCAAGCCGGCTGGGCCGATGTCCGCGACCTCGATCTCGGCGAACTGCGCCGCCGCGTCCACGTCCTTCCGCAGGAAAGTTTCCTGTTCTCGGACAGCCTCGCCGCCAATCTCCGCCTGACCGCGCCCGACGCCGACGACGCCCGTCTCCGCGCGGCGCTGGAGCAGGCGGCGGCAGGCGAAGTACTCGATCGCCTTTCCGACGGCCTCGCCACGCGCGTCGGCGATCGCGGCATCACGCTTTCGGGCGGCCAGCGCCAGCGCATCTGCCTCGCGCGTGCACTCCTCGCCGATGCCGACATTCTCGTGCTGGACGACGCAACCAGCGCGCTGGACGCCGCGACGGAACGCCGCGCGATCGACAATATCCGTGCGCTCCGTCGCAACGCCGCGCGGCCGCTGACGATGCTGATCGTGTCGAGCCGGCTGTCGACGATCCTCGCCGCCGATCGCGTGCTTTTGCTCGCCGATGGTCACATCGCCGCGGAGGGCACGCATGAAGCGCTCGCCGCGACCTCGTCCGCCTATCGCGCGTTGATGGGGCTGTAAGATGAACGCGCTCGCCGGTGACCGCCCGCTTTCGGATATAGAGCTTGAGGAGAAGTTCGCGCAAAAGGCGCTCGATCGCGGAATTCTGCACCGGCTCTGGCCGCTGCTCCGCCCGGTCCGCACCCGCGTCGCCGCGGTGGTTGTCATCGAGCTGGTGCAGGTGCTGGCGATCTTCGCCCGGCCGCTGCTCATCGGCATGGCGATCGATCGCGGTCTCGGCGGCGCCGGACGCCCGCTCGACGGTGCGCTGATCGTCTGCGCATGTATCGGTCTCGCGGTGACCTGGGCGCTGCGCTTCGGGCTCGGCGGCCTGTCGCAATATTTCGCCGGCACCGCGGCGATCACCGTGCTCAATGCGATCCGCAGCCAGGTCTTCGCGCATGTCCAGACGCTCGGCGTCGGCTATTTCGATCGGACCAGGGCGGGCCGGATCATCTCGCGCGCCGACCGTGACGTCGACACGCTCGAGCCTTTGCTGATCCAGGGCCCGCCGCAATTGCTGTCGGCGGTGCTGCGCCTGCTGATCTCCGCGGCATTGCTCTGGGCGATCGCGCCCATGCTGCTGCTCGGGCTGGCCGGAGTGGTGCCGGTTCTGATCCTCGCAACCTTTGCGTTCAAACGGGCAGCGCAGCGCAGCTGGGCGCGCGTCGCCGAGAATCGCAGCCGCTTCACCGCGCATCTGGTCGAGACCGTCGCGGGGGTCCGACTGATCAAGCAGGCCGGGCGCGAGCAGGAGAATCTGGCGCGCTATCGCGGGCTGCTGACCGATTTCAACACCGCGCTGATCCGCGGCAGCATCCGCTCCGCATGGTTCGCGCCGTTCACCGGGCTGCTGACCACCGCCGGGCTCGCCTTGATCCTCGTCGTCGGCGGGCGCGGGATCGCACTCGGCACGCTCACGCTCGGCGAACTGACCCAGAGCCTGTTCTACGTCTTCCTGTTCCTCGCCCCGCTGCAGGAGTTCAGCGATCTGTTCGAGCGCTTCGCCAACGGATCGGCCTGCGCGCAGCGCATCTTTCTCCTGCTCGATACCGAACCCGAGATCACGGATGCGCCCAATGCGATCGACTTGCCGCGCCTGCGCGGCGAGATCGCGTTCCGCGAGGTCGGCTTCGGCTATCATCCCGAGAAGCCGGTCATTCACGCTCTCAACCTCGACATAGCGGCGGGTGAGGTGGTCGCGATCGTCGGCCCCACGGGCCACGGCAAGAGCACGCTCGTCCAGCTGCTCACCCGGTTCTACGATGTCGGCTCGGGCGCGGTTTTGCTCGACGGCCACGATATCCGCGGCATCTCGGAAGCCAGCCTGCGCCGGCAGGTCGGCGTGGTGTTGCAGGACAATGTGCTGTTCGGCGGGACGGTGCTCGACAATCTCCGGCTCGCCCGGCCCGACGCCACCGACGCCGACCTGATCGCCGCCGCGCGCGAACTCGGCGCCGACGAGGTGCTCGAAGCCCTGCCCCACGGCTATCGCACGTCGGTCGGGCCGCTCGGCAGCCAATTGAGCCAGGGCCAGCGCCAGCTCGTCTGCCTCGTCCGCGCCTATCTCGCCGACCCCGCGGTGCTCGTGCTCGACGAGGCGACCTCCGCCGTCGACGTGAGCACCGAGCGCCGCATCCAGGCCGCGCTGCGGCGGCTGTGCGAGGGCCGCACCGCACTGATCATCGCCCACCGCCTCGCCACGATCCGCGACGCCGATCGCATCGCAGTCGTTCGCGAGGGCAGGATCGTCGAACTGGGCCCGCATCGCGATCTGATCGAACGGAACGGCGTCTATGCGGGGCTCTACCGCGCTTACGACCAAGCTCCGCACAATCATGCCCGCGTGTCGGCATGACGGAGCGCCAACGCACGCCTCGGAGGCTGCAACCGAAGCGGCGTCGTGAACGCGCGATGCTGTGTCGGATATTGCTCCGACACGCTGGCCGTGCTTAGCTTCGCGCGCAATTCCCAAGGGGGGAAGAAATGAAGCTGGTTATTATCACCTGTGCGTTCCTGCTCGCGCCCGCAGCGGCTGCGCAAGAGACCACGACCTATGACTATGACGCCCTCGGACGTCTCGAGAAGACTTCGACGACCGGCGGTCAGAACAACGGCACGGTCAATCAAGTCCAATTCGATAAAGCCGGCAATCGCGTGAATTACACGACTACCGGCGCGACGGGGACACCGAGCAACGGCATGAAGGTCATCGTCCTGCCACTCAACGGCTTCACGGTCATCGCCATTCCCAATCCCTGGGCCGCGAAATAAAATCATGCAGCGCAAGACAGATGCGCGGCCGAGGCCGTCCTTTGCCCGCGTGGCTGCGACATTCGCTGCTGCGCTTGTTTTCCCTTCCGCCGCATTGGCGGAATGCGGTCAGGGAGCCTGCAACGACGTCAAGATAACCTATTTCTATGTCGACGGATCGAATGCGAGCTGGCTGTCGACCTCCGGCAACGAAACGCTTCTGAATCAATGCGCCGCCGACGGCGGCGTGTTGTTGAAGATCGACCCTCTCCGCGCCAATGCCGACTGGCTCTATTCGACGGCACTGAGCGCGTTCATGGCCAACCAGACCGTCAGCGTCCGCGTCGATCCGACCGTGCCCGGGACCTGCACGATTGCCTATATCACGATGGGCAAGCTCTAAAGGCAACGGATCGGCGCGTCGTCTTGCTGGTCACGACCAGTTGCCCATCTGCTGGATCGGGCCGGGCGCGACCGATTCCCGCCATAATACGATCCGGGCGCGATTGGCGTATTGCAGCATGAAATAGGCGTACATCGATTTGCCGTCGTCGGTCGTCAAATCGATATAGTAATTGTAGCAGCAGCCCGCCCATTCCGGATTGAAGGCGTGCAGGTTCCGGAAATACAGTTTTCCACCATAGATCGAGAACTGCACGAGCGACGCGTTGTCGGCGATCGCAGCAGTCGAGTTCTGAAACAGGGCACGCGACGTCGCACCCGTCGGAACTGGCACTGATCCTGCGCGCGTGAAAGAGCTGCCCGAATGTAGGTCGATATTGCTCCGGTTTTCCGTGGATGCCGGGCCAAGCAGCGAAAAACACAGCAACGCAGTCTCGCAAATTCCCATGTCGCCCCCTCAAGATGCGCTGATGTAGCCAAGATCGGCCGTCAGACGCCGTACTTCTATCCAGCATTCTCTATTGCACCAAGATGCCGCCAACGGAATTGTCCGAAGCCGGAAATGCGCCTGGGCGGGGAGGCTATGGCAACGCCCGCCTGGCAATCCTATTGTGCCGCCGAATCAGGAGCCCGCATGTCTGGGAAAGATCAGGACCGAAAGGCGCGGGCGGCGGAGCAGGCAGCGGTGCGGCGAGGGCGGCACGCTTGAGCTGCCCGGGGATCATCGATTCCGACTTTCTCGGCAGCGTCCTGCGCTTTGCCGATTGCGAAGCGCAGACGATCGGGATGCAAGGCTATCAGGCGCTCGCGGCATCGGGCTCCCCGTTGGGCGCGCTGCTCACCGGCTTGCTCACCATCCTGATTGCCTTTCTCGGCTACCGGATGTTGCTCGGGCATGTTCCCGACGGACGCGAAGGGATACTCACTTTCGTCAAGATCGGACTGGTGCTCGCCTTCGCGACCAGCTGGGCTGCGTATCGCGTGACCATCTATGACGTCGTATTGCGCGGTCCCGCCGAGATCGTCGGCGCGATCGGCGGTGCATCCGGCCTCCCCGGCGCGAATGGCGGGTTGGTCGCGCGACTGGGCGAAGTCGATCGCGCGATGGTCGAGCTGAGCCGGCTGGGCATGACCGGCGGCGTGCCCATCCTCGCCCAGCCCGGGGGCGAGCCCGGAGGCAACACGCAGGTGCCGCCCGAGCCGCAATATCAATTCAATTACGAGCCCGGGACGATCTTCGGATCCTCGTCGCTCGGCACCGCGCGCCTCGTCTTCCTCACCGCGACCATCGCGGCCTATGCCTCGGTCCGGCTCGTCGCCGGACTTCTGCTCGCGATCGGGCCGCTCTTCATCACGTTCCTGCTCTTCGACGGAACGCGCAGCTTGTTCGAAGGATGGGTGCGTGCGCTCGTCGCCGCCGCGGTCGGGGCGCTCGCGGTGACGATGACGCTCGGCGTCGAGCTTGCACTGCTCGAGCCGTGGCTCGCCGATCTGCTGAGCCGGCGCTATGTCGGGCTGCCCAGTTCGGCCAGCGCGACCGAACTTCTCGTAATCGGGCTCGCCTTCGCAATGATCCTGCTCGGCGCGCTCGGGATGGCCGCGCGGGTGGCGCTGGGCTTCCGGCTGCCATTCGTGCGTGCGCGCCAGATCGTCGAGCGCCATGACGGCGCCACCAGCATGTCTTCGGTGTCATCGGTCCATAATCGCGCGACACTGCCCGGAGAAGAGCCCTCCCGCGCCACCGCGATCGCCGAAGCCGTTGCGGTTGCGCAGCGGCGCGAGGCGCGCGGCCTGATCGAACGCGCCTCCCCTGTCGCGACGGCGGCCGGAGCCTCCATGCAGCACCGCGACACGGCTGCGCCCGCCGCCGTTCCATTAGGCCAAGGGCATCGCCGTCGCGGGCAGACCCGCGTCTCGGCGAGCGCACGCAAGCGCGACATCAAGCCGTGACGGCGCGACTCTCGCCACATGTCCGGCCATGAGCGTCGGGATCCTCTATCCCGATCTGGCGGATCCGGCGACCCCGGCGCCGCTCTTCGCGGCGGTCACTTGGATCGAGCGGACGGTACTCGGATCGGTCGCCACGAGCATTGCCGTGATCGCGGTGGCGGTGGTGGGACTGATGATGCTCCGCGGCCGGCTCGAAGTGCGCCGCGGCGTCACCGTGATCCTCGGCTGCTTCGTATTGTTCGGCGCGCCCGTGCTGGCGGCGGGAATCCGCGGCATCGCCTCCAACGTCCTTCCCGCACCGCCGATCGTGCCGGCGGCTCCGCCGCCGCCGCCCATGCCGATCGCGCGGGGGCCGTCTCCGATGATGCCGCCCCCGCCCCCCGAGCCCTCGAACTATGATCCCTATGCAGGCGCATCGGTGCGCCCACACTAGCAGCACGCCTTGGCGAAGGCGGCCTCGCCTTTTCTCGCCACGGTCTCGCGCAACTCGCTATGGTTGCATCTCGATGTAGAGCGGGACGAGTGCATTTCCGATTTTTTCAATACGAATAACGCCAACTCCAATAGGGGGGATTGATGAGAAAATTTAATCGTATCGCGCTTATCGCGAGCATTCTGTCCTTATGGCCGCAAACCGCCTCCGCCGATTTCTGGTGCGACGGCACACCGACCAGCATTTTCACCAACAGCAACGGCGCCGTCATCGTGCAGATGCCGTGGCGGCTCGATTGGGTGGCAGTCTGCAACGTCAAGACGAGTTGGAAGGGTATCGACCCTTCGGTCTGCTGGACGTGGTTCTCGTATCTCAACACGGCGATAACCGAGCAGAAGCCCATTACGGCCTACTATTCCGGCACCGGAACCTGCGCCACAGTCGCGACCTATGAGAATGCGCCGGCGCCTTATTATGTGCGCCTCAATCCATGATGACGTTGCGCGGGCCGGCGCGGCACGTTGCTCGCTGCCCAATCCGCGCGAGGAAGGCTGTCTATTTGAGCAAGACCACCGATGAACGCCGGTGACAGAGCGTGCGCAGCGCCGGCCGGGCGCTCCCGCACCGGGCGCCCGGCGCCCTCACCGCAAAAGGACGACGAGGATATCCTCGCCATCCGTCCAGCGCGTGCAGGTTCCCGAGCCTTCGATCAGCACCGATTTGCCGCTCATATAAGCGGACAGCAAGATCGCCATCTGGCTCTTGCCGGCATCGCTGTGCTCGTCGGCGATCATGTAATAGCTGGTATTGGCAGCGCAGGCCGCACGGCCAGAAAAAGCGCTTTCGATGACCACATACTGAAGACCGTCGGACGCGCGGACGACCAGCGACTTGACCTTGCCTTCGCTGGAATTCGCCTGCGCCGGGATCGCGATTCCCAGCGATGCCATGCCCAATGCCGCAGCCGCTGCTCGCGACCAATATACTCGCCGACTTCTCATATTTCGTCCCCACCCGTTTGATCCGTATCCGCATGATTGGACGAGATACGATAGCGGCAACAGCCCAAAACTCGCCGAAGCATTCGCACCCAGGATCCTCCCCATGCCCCGGCTATTGCAAAAACCGCCGGAGCGACCGATGACAGCAACGGATTCGCCAGGGGGAATTTTCGTGCGCACGAACGCGTTACGGTCATTATCGCGTTGTCTTGCAGCCCTTTCCGGCCTGTTCATGGCGCAGGTCGCATCGGCACAGGAATCGTTCGGCGACCCTGCAGGGTCCGGCGTGGTCGTCGCAGCCGTGAACTGGCTGCAGGGAACGTTGCTCGGCACGGTGGCGACGGTCGTCGCGGTGATCGCGGTGGCGTCGGTCGGCTTCCTGATGCTGACCGGCCGGATCAACTGGCGCTATGGCGCTACCGTGATCCTCGGCTGCTTCATCCTGTTCGGCGCTGCGAGCATCGTCGCGGGAATCCAGTCGACCGCCCAGCTCGGACAGTGACATGAACGGTCTCGAGCGCGATCAACTCTTCGTCGCGTTGACGCGACCGCAGATGTTCGCCGGCGTGACGTACAGCTATTTCATTGCGAACGCAGTGGTGGCGACCGAACTGTTCCTGATCTTCAAATCGATCTGGGTGCTGATCCCCTCACTGGTGATTCACCTCGCCGGGATGGTGCTGTGCCTGCGCGAACCGCGCTTCTTCGATCTTTGGCTGACGCGGCTCGGACGCTGCCCCCGCGTACGCAATCATGCGATCTGGCGATGCAACTCCTACCGCCCCTGACCCGCGCCCCCAAGGTCGTCGCGCGCGAGGCGCCGGTGGGACGTCATCTGCCTTATGCGCGCCATGTCGACGATCACACGATCGAGACGCGCGACGGGCTGCTGTTTCAGGTCATCCACCTCGGCGGGCTCCTGTTCGAGACCGCCGACACCGAGGAAATCAACTACCGCAAGCGACTGCGCGACGCGATGCTGCAGTCGATCGGGTCGTCACGCTTCGCAGTCTATCATCACATCGTCCGCCGCGAAGTCGAGGTCGAACTCGCCGCCGAATTTCCCGACGCCTTCTCGGCGCGGCTCGACGAGGCGTGGCGCGCGCGGCTGGCGCGCAAGAAGCTCTACGTCAACGACATCTTCCTGACGCTGGTACGCCGACCGCTCCAGGGGCGTGTGGGCATTCTCGACCGATTGCGCGGGACCGGTCCGGTGGCGACCGAGGCCAATGAATTGCGTCAGCTCGAGGCCGCACGCGACGCGCTGCTCGCCGCGCTGGGCAGCTATCGCCCGCGCCTGCTCGGCACCTATCAAACCGCGCAGGGAACCTGTTCCGAATTGCTCGAATTCCTCTCGACGCTGCTGAACGGCGAGATGCGCCCGATATTGCTGCCGCTGCAGGATATCGGCGCCTATCTTCCCTATCGCCGGATCAGCTTCGGACAGGAGACGGTCGAACTCGGCGCCGCGGGCGCGCTGCCGCGCAGCTTCACCGGGATCGTCTCGATCAAGGACTATCCCGGTCAGAGCGCGGCGGGGATGCTCGACGAATTGCTCCGCTTGCCCTTCGAACTGGTCGTCTCGCAGAGTTTCGGCTTCGTCGACCGCCAGGCGGCGCTGTCCAGGATGAATCTCGCGCTGCGGCGGATGCGCTCCGCCGAGGATGAAGCGGTGAGCCTGCGCGCCGAGTTGTCCAACGCCAAGGACGACATCGCCGGCGGCCGCGCCGGTTTCGGCGAGCACCATCTGACGATCGCGGTGCGCGGCAGCACCCCGGCCGAAGTGGACGAAGGTGTCGCGGAGGTGCAGGCGTCGCTCGCCGATATGGGGATTATCGCGGTCCGCGAGGAGATTGCCCTCGAGCCCGCCTTCTGGGCGCAGTTTCCGGCCAATTTCAAATATATAGCTCGGCGTGGATTGGTCTCGACCGCAAATTTCGCGGGGTTTGCGAGCAGCCACAACCTCGCCCAGGGCAGCGAAAGCGGCAACCATTGGGGGCCGGCGGTGACCTTGCTCGAAACCACCGCGGCGGGGCCCTATTATTTCAACTTCCACCATGGCGATCTCGGCAATTTTACGGTGATCGGCCCCTCGGGCTCGGGCAAGACCGTGGTGCTCAACTTCCTGCTCGCCCAGGCGCGCAAGTTCGCGCCGCGGATCATCTTCTTCGACAAGGATCGCGGCGCCGAGCTGTTCCTGCGCGCGATCGGTGGCCGCTACGATCTGCTGCGCCCCGGAACGCCGTCGGGCCTCAATCCGCTCCAGCTAGCCGACCTGCCCGCCAACCGGCAGTTCCTGATCGACTGGATCACCTTGCTCGCCGGCGGCGCGGACATCGAGGAGACCGCGCGCATCAAGGATGCGATCGACGCCAATTTCGATCAGCCCGTCGAGCAACGGCGGCTGCGCTATCTCGCCGAATTGTTCCGCGGCGGCCACCGCCCGCACGCCGCCGATCTCTGGTCGCGCCTTTCCCCATGGTGGGGCGATGGCGAACGCGCCTGGCTTTTCGACAATCCCCGCGACGAGACCGACCTCGCCGCGCACACGGTCGGCTTCGACATGACCCAGATCCTCGACGATCCGGCGATGCGGACGCCCGCGATGATGTATCTTTTCCACCGGGTCGAGGAACGGCTGGACGGCACGCCGGCGATCATCGTCGTCGACGAAGGCTGGAAGGCGCTCGACGACGACGTGTTCGTGCGCCGGATCAAGGATTGGGAAAAGACGATCCGCAAACGGAACGGCATCGTCGGTTTCGCGACCCAGAGCGCACAGGACGCGCTCGAGAGCCGCATCGCCAGCGCGATCATCGAGCAGGCCGCGACCCAGATCTTCATGGCCAATCCGAAAGCGCGCGCCGAGGATTATATCGGCGGGTTCGGCCTGACCGAGCACGAGTTCGGCTTGATCCGCACCTTGCCCGACGACGCGCATTGCTTCCTCGTCAAACACGGCAATGAAAGCGTGGTCGCGCGGCTCAATCTGAGCGGCGAACGCGAATTGCTGACGATCCTGTCCGGACGCGAGCGCACCGTGCGCCTGCTCGACGAGATCCGCAGCCAGACCGGCGACGATCCGGCCGAATGGCTGCCGCGGCTGCTGGAGGTCGCATGAGCAGGATCGCAATCCGCGCCGGCCTGCCGCAAACCAGTCGCCGAGCGACGCGCGGTCGTGTATCCGCAAGTCCGGGGCGACGGGATCACGAGCAATGAAGAACAAGGCACGCGAGGCGCTGGACGCCTATTATCGCGAAGCCGGCAGCTGGGCGGAGGACCGGCACGAGGCGTTGCGCAAATCGCGCCGCACGGCGTGGATCGTCGGAAGCGTCGCTTGCGCCATCGCCTTTTTCGAAGCGCTGGCGCTGCTGATGCTGACTCCGCTCAAGACGGTGGTGCCCTATACCCTGCTCGTCGACAAGCAGACTGGCTTCGTGCAGGCATTGAAGCCGCTCGAGCCCGAGCAAGTGAGCGGCAATGCCGCACTGACCCAATCCTTTCTCGTCCAATATGTGATCGCGCGCGAAAGCTTCGACAGCGCATCGCTGCAGGCGAATTATCGCAAGATCGCGCTCTGGTCCGAAGGCAAGGCGCGCGGCGCCTATATCGCGGGGATGCAGGCGTCGAATCCCGATAGCCCGCTCGCCAGCCTGCCGCGCAGCACGGTCGTCGAGACGCGCGTCAAGAGCGTGTCTCCGCTCGGCGCCGGCGCCGCGATGGTACGCTTCGACACGATCCGCCACGATGCAGGCACGCGCTCGCAGGAGCCGCGCGCATGGGTGGTGGTGATCCGCTATCGCTATGCGGGCGAGCCGATGCGGCTCGAGGATCGTTTCGTCAATCCGCTCGGCTTCCAGGTCTCGCACTACCAGCGCAGTCCCGAAACACTGCAAACGCCCAATGCCGCGCCTGCCGCGCCGCAGGCGACGCCGGCCGCAGCGACACCGCTGGTCGTGGTACCCCGGCCCGCGCCGACGCCCACCGCCAGTCCGACGCCGGAGGTCGAGCTGTGAGGCACGCCACGGTCGTCGCGCTGTTCGCGGTCGCGTCCGCCTCCCCCGCGCTGGCCTGGCAGGATATGCCCGGCATGCCGGGGGCAACCGGCACGCGGGTGCGCAATGTCGACTACGTAGCCGATCAGGTGGTGCGCATCGAAGCGGCAGCGGGATACCAGCTCATGCTCGAGCTCGCCCCCGACGAGAGCATCGAGAATGTCGCCGTGGGAGACAGCGGCGCGTGGCAGGTGACGGCGAACAAGCGCGGCAACCGGCTCTTCATCAAGCCGATCCAGGCGGGAATCACGACCAACATGGTCGTGATCACCGACGTTCGCCTCTATTCGTTCGAACTCGTGCCGCTGCCCGGGCCGCAGCCGGATACCGCCTATTCGGTCCGCTTCCGTTACCCCGCGCCCGGCAGCAGCGGCGCTCCGAGCAAGGACGCCGAACCGACGGCGGGCCGCTACAAGATGGGCGGCGACGCCTCGTTGCGGCCGAGCGGCATGCATGACGACGGCGTGCACACCTATATCGAATGGCCGGAGGATCGCGCGCTTCCCGCGATCTACGCGGTCGACGCCAACGGCAAGGAAATGCTGGTCAACGGAATGATGCGCGATGGCCGCATGGTGATCGACAGCATCCAGGAGCGTCTGGTCTTTCGCGTCGACAAGCACCGCGCGACCGCCGTGCGCGTGGCGCCGGATCGCCGATGACCGCGAGCGCGCCTCCCCATACCGACCCGCAGCCGCCGGGTGAAGCGAACGTGATGCCGGTGGTCGCACGGTCCCAGCCGGGAGTGCCGACCTGGGCGATCATCGCGATCATTCTGGTTCTCGGCGCGATACTCTTCGTGGTGCTCGACGCGCGACGCAGGACCTTGACTGCGCCGGCGGTGCGTCCGGGCGCCGGCGACGGGGTTCCGGTCGCCGCCGCCCCGCCTCCGCTCTACGTTCCTCCCGTCGTGCCGCCGCCGGCGGCGATCGTCGCGATGCCGGTTCTGCCGCCCGCGCCGACGCCCGCCCCGCCCCCCGCGCCGGCACCGGTGGTGACCTATGTGCAGCAACCGATACCCGAGCCGCAGCCGGCACCGGCGGTAATCCCGCCGTCGCGGATCGCGACCGAGGCGACCCTGGTGATCGACAATACCACGCCGGGCGCCGTCGCCGCCCAGGCGGCGGGGGCGCCCGCCGAACAGAACCAAGGCAACCGCCAATCCGGGCAGGCCGGGGGCGTGGCGGGTGGCCGCGCCAGCGCCGGCGTGCTCGCCAATCGCGCCACGACCATCCCCCAGGGCACGCTGATCCCGGCGATCCTCGAAACCGCGCTCGATTCGACCCGCCCGGGGCTGGCGCGGGCGCTCGTCTCGCGCGATGTCCGCGGCTTCGACGGCACGCGGATACTCGTTCCGCGCGGCAGCCGGCTGATCGGCGAATATGGCGCGCAGATCGAAAGCGGGCAGAACCGGTTGCTGGTCAACTGGATCCGTCTGATCCGGCCCGACGGCGCAACGGTGGCGATCGGCTCGCCAGCGGCCGACCCGATGGGCAACACCGGCATCCGCGCGAGCGTGAACTCGCATTTCTTCGAGCGCTTCGCCGGCGCGATTCTCCAGTCGGCGCTCGATGTCGGCGTCAATCTCGCCTCGCGCTCGGTCGATTCCGGCGGAGTCGTGTTGCTTCCCGGCACCCAGAGCTTCCGCCCGCAGCCGACCCAGATCCGTCCGACGCTAAGGGTCAAGCCCGCCACCAGCATCTCGATCTTCGTCGCTCGCGACCTCGACTTCACCAGCGTCGAAGCGCGATGAGCGGCGCGAACGCCGAAGACGCCCCCGTCTATCTCCGTGCCTATCTCGCGCCCCTGACGGGCATGCTCGCGCGGCCAGACGTCACCGACATCTACGTCAACCGCCCCGGCGAGCTCTGGGTCGAGACGCTGGGAGGCGCGGTCGAACGGCACGATGCGCCCGGTCTCGACGCCGCCACGCTCGACCGCCTGTCGCGACAGATCGCCGCACTGTCGCATCAGGGCATCAGCCGCGAACATCCTCTGCTGTCCGCGGCGCTTCCCGACGGCGCCCGGGTCCAGATCGCGGCACCGCCGGCGACGCGCGGGCCGATGGCGATCGCGATCCGCAAGCACGTTTCCGCGGATCTGGGCCTGGCCGATTATGCCGCCGCCGGCGCCTTTGCGCATACCCGCCGCAGCACCCGGCCCGCCGCCGCGACCGTCGACGCTGAACTCGCGCGGCTGCACGAGGCCGGGGACATTGCCGGGATGCTCGCGCTCGCGGTCCGCGCACGAAAGAACATCCTCGTCTCCGGCGGCACCTCGACCGGCAAAACCACCTTCCTCAACGCGCTTATCCGCGAAATTCCGTCCGAGGAGCGGTTGATCCTGATCGAGGACACGCCCGAGCTGCACCAGCACCACGCCAATCTGGTGGGCCTGCTCGCAGTGCGCGGCGCGCTGGGCGAAGCGCGGGTCAACGCCACCGATCTTCTCGCCGCCTCGCTGCGCATGCGCCCCGACCGCATCATCCTCGGCGAGCTCCGCGGCGAGGAAGCCTATGCCTTTCTGCGCGCGATCAATACCGGCCATCCCGGCTCGATGACGTCGGTCCATGCCGATTCGGCCGAGCGCGCGATCGAGCAGATCGTGCTGCTCGTGCTACAGGCCGGCACGCAATTGAGCCGCGACGACGTGCGGCACTATGTGCGCAGCACGGTCGACGTCTACGTCCAGCTTGCCCGGATCGGCGGCAAGCGCAGCGTTGCCGAGGTGCTGCTGGCCTGAACGCCCCGGCAGCGAAATCGGGCGACTCATGAAAAGCATTCCATTGATCATCCGGCCGGGCTAGCGTGGGCGGAATATAGCCGCGGGAGAGGGTCATGGGGCGTCCGGCACTTGCCGTTATCGCATTGGCGACGAGCTACGCCGTGCTCGGCCTGCTGATGAACAGCGTCGGCACGGTCATCCTGCAATCGATCCAGCATTACGGCGTTTCCAAACCCGAGGCGGCGACGCTCGAGGCGTGCAAGGATCTGTCGGTCGTCGCGGCCTCGTTCCTCTTCGCGGTGCACCTGCCCAGATTCGGCTTTCGGCGCGCGCAGATCGCCGTGATGCTTGCCATCGCCGTCGGCGCGCTGCTGATGTCGGTCGCGGACAGCTTCGTCGCCACCCAGCTCTTCTTCGTGCTGACCGGCCTCTGCTTCGGCATCGCCAAGGTGGCGACCTATGCCTCGATCGGCCTCGTCCGGCCCGATCGCGAAGGCCATGCCAGCCTGACCAGCCTGATCGAGGGCATTTTCATGATCGGCATCCTCGTCGGAATCTGGATGTTCGGCTGGTTCATCGGCGGCGATCGCACCGGGCAGGACTGGCTGAACGTCTATCGCGTGATCGCCGCGCTCGCGGCGCTGGCGGCCTTGCTCTGGTGGTTCGCGCCGCTCGATGAAGCGCGCAGCCGCGCCCCGGCCGACATCGCCGCGCCGGGCTATCGCGACATGCTCGCGCTCGCCGTCCTGACCTCGACGATCGCCTTTCTCGCCGCGATCTTCCTCTATGTGCTGGTCGAGCAGAGCATCGGCACCTGGCTGCCGACCTTCAACAATCAGGTACTCCATTTGCCGAGCGCGATGAGCGTCCAGGCATCGAGCATCTTCGTCGCCGCGCTGGCCGTCGGGCGGCTGAGCGCGAGCGGCCTCGTCGCGCGGCTGGGATGGTTCCGGCTGTTGTTGATCTGCCTCGCAGCCATGGCGGCCCTGGTGGTGCTCACGCTGCCGACGACGCACGGTCTGCGGCTGCAGCCCGACGTGACATGGTTCAGTGCCCCGATCGCCGCCTATATCTTCCCGTTGATCGGCGTGTTCATGGCGCCGATTTATCCGATCGTCTCGTCGGTGGTGTTGAGCGCGCTGCCGCAACAGCGCCACGCGTCGATGGTCGGGCTGATGGTGATCTTCTCGGCACTGGGCGGCACGATCGGCTCGATCATCACCGGGATCGTGTTCGATCGTTTCTCGGGGCAGACCGCTTTCTATCTGGTGCTCGTCCCGATCGCGCTGATCGGCGTCGCCCTCTGGTGGCTGCGGCGGGTGACGGCGCGTGCGACGGGTCAGGCGGTTCCGTCGCAATAATCGCCGAGCCGGAAATCGGCGATCGACGGGATCAGGCGATCGGCTTCGGGAAGCGATCCGGCGGGACCGATCCCGAGCGACGCCATGCCGGCAGCGCGGATCGCAGCGATGCCGGCGGGGGCATCCTCGACGCCGAGCATCGCGGCGGGAGCAGTGTTCGTGGCGGCGGCGGCGGCGAGGAAGATGTCGGGCGCCGGCTTGCCGCGCGCGACGCCGGCGGGGTCGACCACGACATGGAACAGAGTTTCGACCCCCAGTCGGCGCAACAGCAGCGGCGCATTGCGGCTGGCCGAAGCCAGCGCGACCGCGAGCCCTGCGGCGCGGCAGGCCTCCACGGCTTCGCGCGCGCCCGGGAACAGATCGGCCGGGCCGAAATTCTCGATCTCCTCAAGATACCAGCGGTTCTTTTGCGCGGCGAGCGCGTCGCGGCGTCCGGCATCGAAGCCAGGACGATCGCCGAGGATCAGGGCGAGGCTGCCCATCCGGTCGACGCCCTTCAGCGCCTCGTTCGCTTCCTCGTCGAAAGCGATGCCGAGCGTATCGGCGAGCCGCTTCCACGCCCGGTAATGCGCCCGGGCGGTGTCGGTGAGCACGCCGTCGAGATCGAAGGCGACGCCGCCGAGCGGGCGCGGGAAAGTCATTGCGCCAGCGGCCCGGTCCAGCTTTCGCCGGGCGCAATGCGGATATCCTCGCCATTATGGGCGAGAGACAGCGCCGGCCCCGCGACGATTTCGTACCGCGCGCCCTCGCCCGTTACCGCCACCCGCAATTCGCTGCCGCGCCAGCGCATGCCGAAGCGGTAGCCGTTCCATGCCGCGGGCAGCTTCGGCCTGAAGCCGAACCCGTTTTCTCCCGGCCGGAAGCCGGCAAAGCCCCAGACCAACGCCAGCCATGATCCGGCGAGCGACGCCATGTGCACGCCATGATCGGTGTTGCCGTGCTGATCCTCGATGTCGACGAAGCTGGCGTCGCGGAAGAAACGCAGCGCCGCATCGTCATGGCCGACCTCGCTGGCGAGGATCGCGAAGCTCGAGGCAGAAAGCGTCGAATCATGGGTCGTGATCGGCTCGTAATAGTCGAACGCCCGGCGCTTGCGTGCCTGCGGGACGTCTTCGCCGCCCAGCACCATGCCGAGCACCAGATCGGCCTGCTTGCACACCTGATGGCGATAGAGCGTCATCGGGTGATAATGGAGGAGCAGCGGGAAACGATCCCCGGGCGTGCCTGCCAGATCCCAGCGCGGCTTCGACAGGAAGCTGGCGTCCTGCGCATCGAGATCGAGCGCGGAATCATAAGGCAGGTGCATCGCGTCGGCGGCGCGCGTGAAACGCTCCAGTTCGCTTTCGCGCACTGCCAATTTGCGCGACAATATCACCCAATCCGCGGGCGCCGCGGCCGCCATTTGGTCGGCGACCTTCCGGGCGAGCCGCAGATGCTTCTGCGCCATGCGATTGGTGTACCAATTATCGTCGACCAGCGCGGTATACTCATCGGGTCCGGTGACGCCGTGAATGTGGAATCCATCGGACCGCCAGTCGCCGAGCGCGAGCCACAGCCGCGCGGTCTCGATGAGCATCTCGGCGCCCATCTCGAACAGGAAGGCCTGGTCGCCGGTCGCATCGGCATAGAATCCGATCGCGAAACCGATCGCGGCGTTGATGTGATATTGCGCCGATCCGCTCGGATAATGCGCCGAGCATTCGCGCCCGGCGATCGTCCGCCACGCATAAAGCGCACCCGACCGATGATCGAGCGCGCGGGCATTGGCGCGGGCAGCGTCGAGCGTGCGGAAGCGATAGACGAGCATCGCGCGCGCCACCTCGGGCGCGACCAGGGCGAGCACCGGCAGCATGAACGCCTCGGTGTCCCAGAAATAATGGCCTTCATAGCCCTCGCCGGTCAGTCCCTTGGCGGCGGCGCTCGATCGCCCGTCGCGGCCCGCCGAGGCGAACAGGTGAAACAGATTGACGCGCAGCGCCGCGCTCGCGTCCGGATCGCCTTCGATCCGGACATCGGCACGCTCCCAGAAGGCGCCGAAAGCCGCGTGCTGCGCGGCGAGCGCGGCGTCGAAGCCGGCCGCTATCGCCGCATCCACACGGTCCTGCGCCTCGGCGCGCAGCGCATCCGACGTCGCGACGCCCACCGCATAGCCCGAGGCGACGACGAGCCAGTCGTCCTCGATCCGGGTGCGTTGCACCGCGGCGACGCCGATGCCGCTTCCGGGAAGCCGTTCGACGACCAGGCTCTCCTCGGCCTGTTCGGTCGCGAAGCCACCGGACGCGAGCTGCACGCCGATACGCGGATCGTCCGACTGGCCGACTGCACGCGGCGCGGCGGCGAGGAACGGCTCGAGGCGCGCCACCCCTTCCGCCTCGACGCGGAGGCGACGGAGCAAAAGCGGCGTGCCCTGGATCGGCACGAGGCGTTCGGCATGGATCGTGACCGCGCGACCATCGGCGAGCACCCAATGCGACCGCCTGCGCAGCAAGCCGGTGCGCAAGTCGAGTGCGCGGCGGGTCTCGACGAGATGCGCGGAAGCGAAATCGACCGGCGCGCCGTCGAGCAGCACCCGCAGCCCCAAAGGCTCGGCGACGGGAACGCGGGTGTCCGACGTTTCGGCAAAGCCGTGGAGCCGTTCATGATAGTGGATCGGGCTCTGTTCGAAGGCCTCGGCGAGGAAGGTCGAGGCGTGCGCGCGCTCCTCGATCACCCCGCGCACCCCGATCGTACCGTTCGAGAGCGCGAGGATCGTTCCGGCCCAGCCCGCGCGATCGGCATCGTCGCCGGCAATGACGAGCGTCCACCCGTCATCGGTGAACGTCAGATCCTGCTGCCGACCGCGTTCCGCGCCCCCCAAAAGCTCGCTCCTCATGCCAGTGCGGTTGGAGATAGCGGAGCTTTGATAACGATTTCAAGAATAATGCGCGACGGCTTCGCGGAGAGCCCCGCTCAGGTGTCGCGCTTGACCATCCGGGTCGGCAGCACGACCGAGGCGGGCCGATCGCCCTCGACCTGCTCCATCAATTTCTCGACCAGAAGCGCGCCGGCGACATCGGTCTTCTGATCGATCGTGGTGATCGCCGGGCTGAAATGCGCGGCCGGCGGGATGTTGTTGTAGCCGACGAGCGAGTAATCGCGGGGGGCCGTCAGCCCGCGATCGCGGAAGGCGCCGATCACGGCCATCGCGGCAGTATCCGAAAAGGCGAACACCGCGTCGGGCGGCGCCACGCCGGCGAGATAGGAAGCGACCGTCTCGGCAGTGACGGTGAACGCCATCGAGGCGATCGGCAGCAGGTCGATCGAGACGCCCCGCATGCCCTGCGCCGCGAGCTTGAGGCCCTCATAGCGCAAGCGCAATTCCTCATGGCGGATGTCGCCGACGAACAGCCAGCGGCGGCGGCGGTTGGCGACGAAATGCTCGCCGGCCAGCCGGCCGCCGCCGAGATTGTCGCTGCCGACCGCACAATAGCCGGCCTCGGGCGAGACAGCGCCCCAGACGACCAGCGGAATGTCGTGCTTGCCGAGCGCGCGCAGCATCGCGTCGCGCGTCCCCTGGCCGAGGACGATGAAGCCGTCGGCGCCGCGGGCGCGGTGGAAATCGCGAAAAGCACGGACATCGTCGAGCCCCGGGGGCGACAGCAAAAGGTCCTGGTTGCGCACCGACAATGCCTCGGAGACGCCGGCGAGCAATTCGAAGATGAACGGATCGCCGATCGCGCCATGCCGATGCGACCCGAAATCGAGCATCACCGCGACGGTGTTGGTACGCGCGTGGCGCAATTTCTGGGCGTTGCGATTGACCGCATAGCCGTGCGCCCGGGCGATCTCGAGCACGCGCTCGCGCGTCTCCTCGGTCACCAGCGGGCTGCCGTTGAGCACCCGCGAGACGGTGGGCGTCGACACTTCGGCGAGCCGCGCGATATCCTGCATCGTCAGCCTGTCCGAGCCGCCTTCGCGACTCCGCCGTCCCTTGATCGTGCCCCCGCTCATTCCCCGGTGGTAGGCGATCCGCCCACCCCGCAGCAAGCGCCGCGACGGCATCGTGACGCTGCCGTCTTGAAAAGCATTTCATAATTGCATAGCATTTACCAAAGCGAGGCAAGCGTGCCCGCTATTTTCAGGGGAGGTTACCATGCTTCGCACCGCATTTCTGATGCTCAGCGCCGCACCGTTCGCGCTCGCCGCGTCCGCCGTCCAGGCGCAGGACGCGCCCGATACCGGCGCCGCGGCCAGCGATTCGAGCCAGCGCGCCGAGGGCGACTCGCCCGATGCGGCCGACCAGACCGTCAGCGGCGAGGACATCGTCGTCGTCGGCACCGCCGGCGGCGGCACGCGCCGCCAGGATGCGGCTTTCGCGGTCACCACCTTGTCGAGCGACGCGATCGAGCGCGCCGCGCCCAACAGCACCGCCGATCTGCTGCGCACCGTTCCCGGCGTGATGGCGGAGAGCTCGGGCGGCCAGAACGGCGCCAACATCTTCGTGCGCGGCTATCCCTCGGGCGGCGACGCGCAATTCGTCACCTTCCAGCTCGCCGGCGTGCCGGTCTTCCCGCCTTCCACCCTCTCCTTCCTCGAGAATTCGCAGCTGATCCGGCTCGACGAGACGGTGCAGCGAGTCGAGGCGGTTCGCGGCGGCACCGGCTCGCTCTTCTCGAACGGCCAGCCCGGCCTCACCGTCAACGTCGTGCCGCGCACCGGCGGGGCCGACTTCCACGGCCTCGCGAAAGTCTCCTACACCGATTTCGGCGAGATTCGCGGCGATGCATGGATCTCGGGTCCGCTCAACGAAGACACCGGCTTCATGGTCGGCGGCTATTATGCCCAGGGCAACGGCATTCGCGATCCGCAGTTCCGCGCCGAGAAAGGCGGCCAGATCACCGCCAATGTCCATCATGATTTCGGCGGGCGCGGCTCGGTCGAGATCTATGCGCGCTATCTCGACGATCGCGGCCAATGGCTGCTGCCGATCCCGGTGGTGTCGACCAATGGCGAGATCAGCGCCTATCCCGGCTTCGACGCGGGCACCGGCGTGCTCGCCGGCCGCGAGACGCAGGTGACCACCAATCTCGTCGGGCGCCGGGTCGATCTCGCCGAAGGACGCGGTGCCAAGATATTCAACAGCGGCATCACCTTCGATTACGAAATCGCCGACGGGCTCCGCCTGCGCGAGCGCACCGCCTATCTCGGCGGCAACGCCGACACGATCGGGCTGGTGCCGGAGGGTCCGCCCGCTGCCGCTTCGGCGCTCGCCACCACGCTGGGCGGCGCCGGCTCGACGGTTTCGAGCCTGACCTATGTCAATGGCGGCGGCGCGGTTGCGGGCGGCGCCGATGCCCAGGTGATGCGCGCCGGCATCTGGGAAGTGCGCAAGAAGATCAGCTCGTTCGTGTCCGATTCGGCGATCGAATGGACGTCGGGCAACAACAAGCTCACCGGCGGCTTCTATTACGCCAATTACACGTCCTACGATAACTGGACGCTCGGCAATCAGGTGCTGCTCGCCGCCGAGCCCAATGCCCGGCTGCTCAACCTGACGCTCAACGGCGGCCGCGCGGCGACGCTCAACGGCTTTACCAGCGGCCCCGGCTTCCAGGTGCGCGCGCATTACGAAGGCAGCGACACTGCCTTCTACGCAGTCGACGAGTTCCAGCTCACCCCCGAACTGCGCATCGACGGCGGCGTGCGCTGGCAGCGCCACGTGGTCGACGCGACGATCCGCACGCCGGGCGGAACAGTCGATCTCGATGGCAACGCCGCCACGCTCTACGACAATTCGGTCTCGATACTCGGCGGGCCGCGCCTGATCGACTATTCGGATTCGGCCTGGTCGTGGACAGCAGGCGTCAATTACGACCTCACCGGCCAGATCGGCGTCTTCGCGCGCTACAGCCGCGGCAACAGCTTCCCGCAATTCGACAATCTGCGCGATGCCTCGGATGCGGACATCGCCAGTGATACCGGCCTGGCCGTCACTGCCGAGGTCGAGACCTATGAAGGCGGGCTCAAGGTCTCGATGCCGTGGCTCAACCTCTACGCCACCTTGTTCCACAACAAGTTCGACGGGCTCGCGACCACCCAGCTGGTCAACAACGTGCCGCTCAGCCAGATCGGCGGCGCCAAGGCGACCGGCGTCGAACTCGAGGGGGCGGTTCGGCCTTTCCCCGGCTTCAGCATCTCCGCAGCCGGAACCTGGCTCGACGCGACCTATGAGGACTTCTTCACCGGCGGCGGGACGACCGACAACACCGGCAACCAGGTCCAGCGCCAGCCGCGCTGGGCGTGGCGCGTGACGCCGGCCTATGAAGTCGATCTCGGCACGGTCAAGCCGTCGGTGTTCGCGACGCTGCAATATACCGGCGATCGCTATTCCGACCCCGAGAATGCACAGCTGCTGCCGCACTTCTACCAGCTCGATGCCGGCGTTTCGGTCGATGTCAGCGAACGGGTGAAGCTGCAGGTGACGGGCAACAATCTCACCAACGAGATCGGCCTCACCGAAGGCAATCCGCGGATCATCGGCGGGCAGGGCCAGGGCCCAATCCTCGCCCGACCGATCCTCGGCCGCTCGTTCCGTTTCAGCGCGGCGCTGAGCTTCTAACCCCTGCCCCCTCCTCCTCCGGCTTCGGCCGGAGGATATTTTTCCCCCTCGCGGGCGCGGGTCGCCCGATCAGCGGATCCGTCGAAAGCGGATCGCCGTACCCCCGCCGGGCGCGAGCGCAAGGTCGAGCACATCCACGCGCGTCACCACGCGCTTCTCAATTCTGTAAGCCTGCGGATTGGTGCGGTAATCGGCCTGCGGGCCATCGGCATAGATTTGCGCTTCGTAGCGCACGCCCGGCGCGAGGAAGCTGAGTGGCTGGCGCAGCGCACGGGCGTTCTCGTCGGTGATCGCGCCGAGATACCAGTCCTCGCCACCCCGCTCCTGTCGCGCGACGACGACATAATCGCCGATCTCGGCCTGGAGGGTGCGCGACTGTTCCCAGTCGGTCGGCACGTCCTTGATGAACTGGAAGGCATCGGGCCGCGCCTCGTAATTTTCGGGCAAGTCCGCGGCCATCTGCACCGGCGAATAGAGCACGACATATTCGGCGAGCTGAGTCGCCAAAGTCGACTGGACCCGGCGGGTCAGCTCGGTCTGGCCATGCGCGAGATCGAAGATGCCGGGGGTGAAATCCATCGGCCCGGCCAGCATCCGGGTGAACGGCAATATGGTGAGATGCTCGGGCGGGTTGGTCGGCACCCCCCAGGCGTTGAACTCCTGCCCGCGCGCGCCTTCGCGGCTGACCATGTTCGGCCAGGTGCGCCGCAGGCCGGTGTCCTTGACCGGTTCGTGCGCGTCGATCGCGATGCGATGCTTCGCCGCGGTCTCGACGACGCGGAGATGGTGGCGCACCATATATTGGCCGGCGAACCATTGCTTGCCGCCCTGGGCATCGACGATCTCGCCGCTGTGGCGGACATAGCCGGTCTTGACCACGCCGACGCCGAGCGCGGCGTACATCGCCATCGCATCCTCGAGTTGCGCCTCGTAATTCTCGACCGCACCGGCGGTCTCGTTGTGCCCGATCAGCCGGACCCCCTTAGGGCGCGCATAGGCCGCAAGCGCCGGCGCATCGAAATCGGGATAGGCGCGCGTGAAGCTGAACTTCTCGCCATTGGCGATCCAGTCGCCGTCCCAGCCCTGGTTCCAGCCTTCGACGAGCACCCCGCCGAAGCCGTTCTTCGCGGCGAAGTCGATATAACGTTTCACATTGGCGGTGTTGGCGCCATGGCGCCAGCCGCTGCCCCAGGTCGAGTGGTTGAGGTGCATCTCCCACCAGATCCCGACATATTTGCCGGGCTTGAACCACGAAACGTCGCCCAGCCTGTTGGGCTCGTTGAGATTGAGCTCGATCCTGCTGTCGGCCAGCGCCGCGGGGGAATCGCCGATCAACACCGTCCGCCACGGCGTGGTGAACGGCCCGGTCTTCTCCGCGGCACTGCCGTCGGGTGCCGGCATCAGCGAGGCAGTGAGCGTTCCCGTACCACTGCCGGCGAGCAGCATGCTGGGAAAGTCGACCAACGCCGCTTCGTGGAACGACAGATAGACGCCGTTGTCGCCCTTCAGCGTCAGCGGCGTCTCGGCGAGGGTGATCCGGCGGGCGTCGGTCTGAGTGTAGAGATATTCGTCGCGCTCCTGGCCGAGCGCCTGATACCACCAGGCTTGCTGCCGCCCGACGGGGCGGAACTGGGTGCGGTCAGCAGCGACCTTGACTGCCTGCCCGGCCGCGATGGCGCCATAGCCGTAGCGCAGGCCGATGCCGTCGTCGAAGATGCGGAAAGTGACGTCGACCGCGCGGTTGAGCGGCGTGTCTCCACTCAGCGTGACGGTCAATTCGTTGTGCCGGTCGCGGATCACGCGCTGCTCGCCCCAGGGCTGCTCCCAATCGGTGTCGACCGACTTGCGGCGCGGATTGGCGAGCGCGGCGAAGCGCGCGATCTGCTCGCCCTGAAAGCTGAGGCCCAATTCGCCCGGCGCCAGCACCGGCGTGCCGCGGCGGCTGACTGCGTAGGTCGCCCGGCCGTCGCGGACCTCGACGCAGAGTTCGATCGCTTTGCCCGGCGACTGCGCGCATTCGCGCGCCTCGGCCGCGGCAATGCCCTGCGCGAGGACGGCGAGCGAGACGGCAGCACGGCAAAAATGCATGGGAATTCCTTTGCTGGGCCCGAAAAAGGACGCGCCGCCGCCGGGGTAATCGCGGCGGCGCGAAGGAGGGTCCTCAGAACTTGGCGCGGACGCCGAACTGGAAACGGCGATCGACACGGCTCCACGCCGAGTCGAGATAGACCGGCCGCGCGCCCGGGGTTGCCGGAGAGTCGCCGAAGATCTGCTGCTGGTACACGCTCTTCGTATTGAGCAGGTTCGACGCGTCGACCGACAATTCGAGGAAGCGGTTGACCGAAAGCCGCAGCGATCCGTCGAGATAGCCCGCAGCCTTCTGGAACACCGGCAGGCCGATGCAGCAATCGAGATTCTGGGTCAGGTAGCGCGAGCGCCAATTATAGGCGAGGCGAAAGCCCACCGGGCCCTTCTCGTAGAGCGCGACCGCATTGAACGTATGCTTCGAGATGCCGGCCAACTGGTGCGAGTCGATCACCGATCCGGCGCCGCCCAGCGCCGGCTGCCCCGCGCCGACCGCGCCGAGATTGGCGCTCGACGAAGCATTGAGCAGGTTCGAGTTGTCGATGTCCGACTGGTGGACATAGGTGTAGTTCAGCTGCGTGCCGAGGCCGCTGAGCAGTCCCGGCAGGAAATCGAAGAAGGTCTGGAACCCCGCCTCGACGCCCATCAGCTTCCCGCCGTCCTCCGAATTGGCCGGCCCGAGGATCTGCACGGTCTGGGTCGACCCGTTGTTGGTGAAGCTGCGCGCAAACTGGCCGAAGCTGATGCTGCCGTTGAGCTTCTTGTAAAAGCCGGTGAGCGTGAACGAGCTGCTGCGACCCATATAATGCTCGAACGACAGGTCGAACTGGTCGGCGGTGATCGGCTGGAGCGCGGCATTGCCGGCATTGGCCTGGAACACGAAATTATAGCCGGTGACGTTCGCCGCGGTGTGCGCCGCGGTCGGCGAATTATAGACGATGTACGGCGAGTCCGGGGTGGTGTTGAGGATCGGCGCATTGATCGCAACGGTGTTGCGCAGGAAGCCGATATCGGGACGCGACATCGCCCGTGAATAAGCGAAGCGGAGGAAGCTCCTGTCGTCGAGCCCGAACCGGACATTGAAGCTCGGCAGCCATTCGGTGCTCGATGCCTTGTAGGTGTCGGGCGTGAAGCCGCCATTGGCGAAGGCGCGGATCTGCGGCGTGAGATAGCAGCTCGGATTGACGATGTTGTTGCCGCTCAGCGGGGTGCCGCAAGCCGGCAGATTGTCGAAGATGTTGCTCGCCGGAAAGGCGAGACTGCCTTCGCTGGTCTCGCGCGTCCGGACCACGCGCAGGCCGACATTGCCGACCACGCTCATCCCGCCGATCGTCTTGTCGTCGCCGCCGAAGCGCAGCATCAGATACGCCGCCTCGGTCTGCTCGCGAACCTTGAGCACTTCGCCCGGAGTAAAGCAGTCGTCGACCGTCGCCTCGGGCCGGTCGCAGATCGCGGTGTAGCCGGTCCCGACGGGAGAATTGGTGGCCGCACCGCCCAGCGCGCCGATCAGCTTGCCGAAATCCTTCAGCGTGTCGCGGTTGAGGAAGACGAGCGGCCCATTCGGGAAAACCTTCCCGTCATAGAATTCGCCCATCGAATAGGATTCCCAGATCCCGGCGCCATAGCCCTTGAAGTCGGGATGCCCGGTATTGCCCGCGCAATTGCCGCTATTGGTGGGATAGGCGCCGCCGGTGGTGTTGTCGGCGTTGAATCCCGGGCCGTTGCAGTTCCAGTTCGCGGCGATCGGCGTCCAGTTGAACGTCGAATAGCGGACATTCTGCTTGCGGTCGGCATAGCGCACGCCGGCCTTGACCGAGTCGAACCAGCCGTCCCCGCCGAATTCATATTCGAGGTCGCCGCGCAGCGCCAATTCGTTGGCGTCATTGTCCTCGACATGGCCCTGGATGAACGGGATCCAGTAATTGTGCGGGTTGGCGAGACCGCCCGCGGCATAATTGACGTTCGAACCCGGCAACAGTGCGACCTGAGGGGTGCCGTCTTCGTTGGTGCTGTACTGGAAATTCGCCATCGATCCGGCGGCGACCAGGATGTCGTTATTATAGGTCGATGCGTCGATATATTGCACGTCGAAATTGGCGTGCAGCTGGTCCGACACGTCCCATTTGAGATTGCCGGAAAAGTCGCGCGTGCCCTCGCGATGCGCGAAATTGCGCGCCTCGTTCTGCAGATACAGACCGTCGCGCAGCGTGGTGCAGACCGACGGCGCGGCGCAATTGTTGACGAAGGGCACGCCGGGGATGGCCGACCCGGCATTGATCGCGGCCTGAGTGCTCTCCCAGGTGCCGCTGAAGCTGCCATGTCCCTGGGTCAGAACGCCCGACTGGAGCATCCCGTTCGAACCGAACACCAGAGCGCCCGAGCCGTCCGCCGGCCCGAGATTGGTCGAGGTGCGCGGATTGAAGGCCGGCGTGCCGAAATAATTGCCGTCGAGGATCGTGTGGCTGGCGCGCTCGAACCATGCGTTGCGATAGTGCGAGTCGACATATTGCAGCGTCGCGCGGACGGTCCCGCCATTATTCTCATATTGCGCGGCGAGCGCGATGCCGCGGCGCTTGCGGTCATAATCCACTTCCGAATAGCGGATGCCGTCGGGCGCGTAGCGGAAGCCCGTGCCGCCGAAGGGATTGGCGGCGCAGGCGACGCTGCCGTCCGAATTCACCGTGCCCGCGGTCGCGGTGCCGAAACCGGCGCTGCAATAAGTGTCGATCTTGTCCATGATCACGCTCTCGGTGCGCGTGACCACCTTGCTCTCGGCATAGCTGGCGAGCAGGCCGAAGCGACCGATCGGGGTCTCGAAGACGTTGCTGATCAGCCCCGAGAATTCGGGGGTCCAGCGGTCCGAGCGGTCGCCATAGTTCATCCGGAAATTGCCGGTGACCAGCAGCCCCTTCTGGTCGAACGGCAGGCGCGTGCGCAGATTGACCGTGCCGGCCAGCCCGCCCTCGATCATCTCGGCGGTCTGGTTCTTGTAGGCGTCGACGCCGGCCAGCAATTCGGGCGAAACGTCGTTGAACTGGAGCCCGCGCGCCGAATCGGCCGAGAAGCTGTCGCGCCCGTTGAACTCGGTGCGCACCTGGGTGAGCCCGCGGATCAGCACGCCCGTGGGCTCGCCCGACGGGTGAGTGCTGTCGTCGGCGGACTGGAGCCGGCTCACGGTGATGCCGGGCACGCGCTGGAGCGCCTCGGCCGCCGACTTGTCCGGGAAGGCGCCGATGTCGGTGGCGGTGATCGAGTCGACGAAGGTGTCGGAATTCTTCTTGATGTTCTGCGAGGTATCGAGCGCGGCGCGCACGCCGACCACGACGATGTCGCCCCCTTCCTGCGTGGCATCGCCCTCGACCTGTGCCGTTTCCGGCTGGGTCTGCGCCTGCGCGGCCGATACGGCGCCGAATGCGATCAGCGCGCAGAGCGAAACGCCGCCCTGCAGCGCGCGGAACCGACGCGTCGAAAGATTGTCCGTCATGCATACCTCCCCATGTGCTCCGCTTTTCGCGGATGCGGTTCGGGCACAGCTCAGCGCTGCCCCTCTCGGTTGCATTAAATTGCGTAAGTTTGCACAACTTGCAAGTGGCTATTTTGCGCCTTCCTCTAGAGCGCAATCCCTTGCACGCCACCCTCATCTCGAAAACTTTTATGCAATGTTGCATTAGACGGGCGACGCCCTTGGAATGGTGAGCGCCAAACAGGCACCTATCGCCAGCGCCACCGCGGCGCCGGTCAGAGCTCCACCGGGAGCGCCGCCGAACGGGATCCGCACCAACGCGCCGAGCGTAGCGGCGGCAACGAGCTGGGGCAGCACGATGAAGATGTTGTGAATGCCCATATAGACGCCCATCTTCCGCGCCGGGACGCCGTCCGACAGCATCGCATAGGGCAAGGACAGGATCGCCGCCCAGGCCACGCCGATTCCGATCGCCGGCAGCCAGAGATCGCCGGCCCGCGCGAAGGTCGCGAAACCAAGCAGCCCCAGTGCGCCGCAGGTCAGGCACAAGGCGTGACAGGCGCGGCGGCCCACCCGGCGGGCGATCGCGGGGAGCACCAGCGCGACCAGTGCGGCGACGGCGTTATACTCCGCGAACAACATGCCGACCCAGTCGGCGCTGCGGGCATAGCCGGGCGAGGCGGGATCACGACTGACCGGATCGAGCGCGGCGACCGCCGGAATCGCATAGACCCAGAGCGCGAACATCCCGAACCAGGTGAAGAACTGGACCAGCGCCAGCCGCTTGAGCACCAGCGGCATGTGGAGGATGTCCTCGACGATCACGACCATGCCGATCGAGGTGCGCCCGCTCCGGCGCAGCGCCACCGCAGCCAGCTGTAGCAGCCCGAACACCGCCGCGATCCCCGCGATCAGATAGAGCTCGCGCGGCGGCTGCAACACCAGGGTGAGCGCCGCGATCAAGGCCCCGCCCGATGTCCAGCCGACGCCACTCCAGAGCAAGGCGGCAGCGCCGCGTTCGCTCGGCGCCTCGGGATGCGCGATATCGGCGGGGCCGGCAGCCAATGCCTCAGGCGGGCGCTCCGAGGTGGTCGCCACCGACCAGCCGACCGTCACCAGCAGCAGCACCGCGCCGGTGGCATAGGCTGCGGCGACGGTATCGCCCCCTCCCCGCACGCCGAACCAGTTGGTCAGCATCCATGGCAGCGCCGAGGCGAACACCGCGCCCGCGCCGATGAAGAACACCTGCAGCGCGAAGGCCGAAGTGCGCTGCGGCTCGGGCAAGGTATCCGCCACCAGCGCGCGAAACGGCTCCATCGCGATGTTGATCGAGGCGGTGAGCACCCACAGCATGACACAGGCCGACCACAAGGTGGTCACGCTCGGCATCGCCAGCAGCGCCAGCGCGGTGAGCAGGGCGCCCGCGAGAATATAGGGCCGCCGTCGCCCCAGCCGGCCCCAGGTCCGGTCGCTCAGATGCCCGACGACGGGCTGGACCAGCAGTCCGGTGATCGGCGCCGCGATCCACAACAGGGCGAGCTCGTCGACATCGGCGCCGAGCGTCTGGAATATCCGGCTGGTGTTGACGTTCTGCAGGCCCCAGACGATCTGCACGCCGAACAGGCCGATGCACATATTCCAGAGGTGCCAGACGGCGGGACGCCCTCGGGCGACGCGATCCGAACCGCCGGCGCGGGCCGATCGCTTTCTGATCGCTTGCAAAGTCCCCCTCACGATGCGCTACTAAGGCCGTGTTCGGCACTGCCGTCAGTCTGGGTCCGATGGGTAGCAATAGCAACAACAATACCACCCTGCAGGATCTGGCGACGCTGGCCGGCGTGTCGGTGTCGACGGTGTCGCGCGCGCTCAACGATCATCCGCTGATCAGCACCCGCACCAAGCAGCGCGTCTGGGCGCTGGCGCGCGATCATGACTATCCGTTCAAGCCGACCATGCCCGCGGGACCGATCGGCGCGGTGGGATCGATCGCGATCGTCACCCCGGTGATGCGCGGGCGGCCGCTGCCGCTGTCGCATCCCTTCTTCCTCGAATTGCTGGCCAATATCGGCGAGGCGGCGCGCGAGCGCGACTGCGACTTCACCGTCAGCCATACGTCGCCCACCAGCTTCGACGATCTGATCGTCGCGGCGACCACCAGCCGTGCGGACGGCCTGATCTTCCTCGGCCAGAGCATGCTCCACGAAGAGTTCAACCGGCTGGCCGAGACCAATGCCCGCTTCGTGGTCTGGGGCGCGCAATTGCCCGGGCAGCGTTATTGCTCGATCGGTTCGGACAATCTGCTCGGCGGCGGGCGCGCCACGCGCCATCTGGCGCGGCTCGGGCGGCGGCGGATCCTGTTCCTCGGCGGCAGCGATCCCGAAGCGATGCAGCGGCGGCGCGGCTATCAGGAGGCGCTTGCCGAAAGCGGGCTCGAGGCCGATCCCGACCTGATCGTTCCGGTCGAGTTCGAGCTCGAATCGGCTTATGCCGCAGTGAGCGGGCTGTTAAGGCGTGGCGTGGCGTTCGACGGCGTGGTCGCGGCAAGCGATCTGATCGCGCTCGGCGCGATCCAGGCGCTGCGGCGCGGCGGCAAGTCGGTGCCGCAGGACGTTTCCGTGGTCGGCTATGACGATATGCTGCTCAGCCGGTTGAGCACCCCGACGCTCAGCACCGTGCGGCAGGACACGTTCGCGGCAGGCCGGCTATTGGTGTCGCGAATCATGGACAAAGACGGCCATCAGGAGAGCAAGCGCTTGCCCACCGAGTTGATTGTGCGCGAGTCCTGCGGCGGATGAGCGACGCCGATCCCGCCGACATGCCGCGCGAACGCGCCGGCAGCCAGACGCTGCTGCGCGGCCTCGACATCATCGAGCAACTGAGCGGAGAGCCGCTGCGCGTCGCCGACGTGTCCGACCGGCTCGACCTGACCTTTCCGACCACCCAGCGGCTGGCCGCCGCGCTGATCGACCGCGGGTTCCTGAAGAAGCTGCCCAAAGGCAAGCTCGCGCTCGGCCCCAAGCTCGTCCAGCTCGGCTTCCTCGCACGCGAACAGATCGACATGCTCGGCCTCGCCCGCGCCGGCGCGGAGACGCTGTGCGATGCGATCGGGCTCTGCGTGTTCATCGGCGCGCGCGACGGCGACGTGGCGCTTCATCTCCACCGCGCGATGGGCCGCCAGCGAATCGAGGTGGCGACGCGTCCGGGAACGCGGCGCGCGCTCGCCGATACCGGGCTCGGCAAGGCGCTGATGTTCGACGACACGCCGGCTGCCTGGGCCCGGCTGTTCATGCTGGCCCGGCCCGAACAGGATGACGGGGCGGCGGCGATCGATGAGATGCGCGGGCATGTCGCGGCGGGCGTGGTGCTTCATCACAGCACCAGCGACGATACGATCCGTTCGGTCGCCGCACCGATCCGCGATGCGTCGGGCGCGATCGTCGCGGCGCTGAGCGTCGCCAGTCCGGTCCAGTATCTCGACGAGCAAAAGATGCGCGAAATCGCGCCGCAGGTCCTGCAGACGGTGCGCGAGATCAGCGCTGGGTTGGGCTGGCGCGGGCGAGATCCACGCGACCCCGGCTGAATAGACCAGTGCTCCTGCGAAAGCAGGAGCCCAGAGCTACGACGGGCACCGCTTGCGGCCCTGGGCTCCTGCTTTCGCAGGAGCACCATGGGAGCGAGGTTACGGCCGGCGCGGCTTGTTGCCGGGTCCGGCGCCGGGGCCGCGCCGCGGGCCCTGGCCTCCGCTGCGCGGCGGCCTGCGCTCGCCCCGCTGCACCGGCGTTGCCGCGGCCGGCGGTCCACGGCGCGGCTCGGCGCCTTGCGGGGCGACCGAATAGCCTTCCTTGAGCAATCGCGTGAAGGCCGAGCGGACATTGGTGGCGATCGCGGACTGCACTTCCTTCGGCAGATCGGCATAGGTGGTGTTCGGATGGATGCTGTTGAGTTCGCGCAGCAACGGGTTGGGAAGCCCGTTCGACGCGTCCTTCAGCGCCACGATCGAATCGAGGACGGTGGAGAACAGGATCTCCTGCATCAGGTCGGTAGCCGATTTTGCCATAGCCCCGCTTCAACGCCCGTCCGGGGCCGCGGTGTCAAGCGATGACTTGTTTCGCCAATGTGGCGGCAGCGCCGGCTAGACCGTCTCGAGCTCGGTGAATTGCACCGCCATCACTTCGCGGAGAGTCAATTCCTCGCCGTTGCGGACACCGCGCACCAGCCGCTGCGCGCCGGGCTCGCCGAGCGGCATCACCAGCCGGCCGCCTTCGGGGTCGAGTTGCGCGACCAATGCCTCGGGAAGCGTCTTCGCCGCCGCGCAGACGAGGATCGCATCGAACGGTCCGACCTCGGCCCAGCCGCGCGAGCCGTCGCCGATGCGGATCGCGACATTGTCGTGCCCCAGCTCGACCAGTCGCGCGTCGGCGATGCCGGCGAATTCCTCGACCACCTCGACGCTCCACACCCGCGCGACCAGCCGGGCGAGGATCGCGGTCTGATAGCCGAGCCCGGTGCCTATTTCGAGCACGCTGTCGCCCGGTTCGAGGTCGAGCAGATCGGTCATCAGCGCGACGATGAAAGGCTGTGAGATCGTCTTGTCGAAGCCGATCGGCAGCGGGCTGTCCTGATAGGCGAGCGCGGCGAATTGCGAAGGCACGAACAAATGCCGCGGCACGGCGAGCAAAGCGTCGCGGACGCGCGGCGAAGGCGCCGGCCGCCCGATCTCGTCGCGCAGCAGATCGAATTCGATGTCGATCACTTCGACCATGTGGCGGCGGAGGATCGCGAGATGCGCTTCGGTGAGCGGCTTCATGGTGATTTTCCTGAACGTGCGAAACAAATGAACGCACGAGCCGCCCGGCGGCAACATGTTTCCGCATTTCGCCGGTTGACTTCGGCGACGACTCGCAAGTTTTAACGAATAAAAGGAAATGCCACTCAATCTTGATGGAATATTTACCGTCGCAAGTTGCACCGGAACAATAACTGGCATAACGTCGAGTCCAACGCACAACTCTATTGATGCGCTTGGGGGATCGACATGTCCGAAGTCCCATCCATGCCTGCGACCGTCGACACGATGACGCCTTTGGTCTTCATCCACGACGCCGCGATCGACGATTTCGTCGCGACGCTGCTCATCGAATCGATGCCGCAATTCGATTTGAAGGGCGTGATCATCGCCAATGCCGATTGCGTGCCGCAGCCCGGCATCGAAGTCGCGTCGCGGGTCAACCAGTTCATGGGCAGGCCCGATCTCCCGCTGGGCCTGAGCAAGGCGCGCGGCTGGAACCCCTTTCCCTGGCCCTATCGCGACGACTGCATCCGGCTCGGCGGCATTCCGATCCTCGCGCCGTTCCAGTCGAACGTGCCGACGCCGCCGCCCTCGGGCGACGATCTGCTGGCCGGAATGCTCGAGGCGGCGATCGAGACGGGCACGCCGCTCACCGTCCTGCTCACCACCGGCTTCACGCCGCTCACCGAAGTGCTCGCCGCGCGGCCCGAGCTGGCGCAGGGGATCGGGCAGATTGCGTGGATGGGCGGCGCGCTCGACGTGAAGGGCAATCTCGATCCGTCGACGATCGACCCGACCATCGCCAATCCGCATGCGGAGTGGAACGTGTTCTGGGATCCGTTCGCCGCCGACGAAGCGCTGGCCAATCTGGGCGAGATCGCCGTATTCCCGCTGGACATCACCGATACCGCGGCGGTCACCCCCGCGCTGATGGCGACGCTGCAGGCGCAGGGCGCGCAGTACAGCTTCTCGCAATTCGCCTTCGAGGCATACGGCCTCGTCTCGGACGAGCCCTTCTACGACATGTGGAACGTCACCTCGACGGTGTGGCTCGACGCGCCCGAACTTTATGCGGCGCCGCGCCGGACGCCGTTGCAGGTGGTGCAATGGGGCTTCGAGCAAGGCTGGCTCCAGCCGGCGCCGCCAGGGTCCGGGCGGCCCTCGCACAACGTCTATCTCAGCTTCGCCGACCAACCGGGTTTCTACGATTATGTGACCACGCGCCTCGCCCGATCGGCGTGACGCAACAACAGGGGACGACCATGGGGCAGGTATTTCGCAGGTTCGCCCGGGCCACGGGGCTCGGCGCGCTGTTCGGGCTCGTCGCGGTCGGCACGACGAGTTGCAAGCAGGCCGAGGCACAGGGCGGTGGCAATGCGCCCGCCGCGCAGTTCGCCTTCCGCAATTCGGCCGATACGCCCCCGCCCAATCCCGGCCGGATCTTCAAGCTCAGCGACGATTACCCCAAGACCCTGCCCGGCGCCTGCGCCGAGTGCGACTGGCTCAACATCCCGGTGAGCTTCGACACCGCTTTTCCGCCCAAGGAGACGCCGCACGCCTGGACGCAGGGCAAATGGGCCGACTATATCGCCTCGATCCTGCGCTATGTCCGCCAGGGGCAGGATCCCAATCTGCGCGACGAAGTCGGCTTCCTCGTCGATGTCGGCGGCAGCACCCGCTGGTTCAACGTGCCGTGGATGGCCTTCGACCCCAGCGTCGGCCGCGAATATCGCCACGGCACCACCAACGAGCGCACCGCCGAGCTCGAGGATCTGATCGGCCCCGACGGCAAGCCGCTGCCGCCCGACGCGGACTCGATCGGCGCCGCGCATTTCCTCCCGCACATGACTGCGGCCTGCAAGCAGCGCTACCCGCGCGGGTTCGAGACCTGGTCGGTCGGCTATTACAATCCGCAGGGCGGCTATGCGATCGGCAAGGCGATCCCCAGGGACGGCGTGCCGAGGGTGGTCGACTATATGGGCTCGCCGATGCCCGACGGGCTGCCCTTCCCGACCGGCACCACGGTGGTCAAGGTGCTCACCACCAACGCCCCGGTCGATTGCGTGCCCTTCCTCGCCGGATCGCCCGAATGGCGCGTCAATCGCCACGTCCAGAACCCGAACACCAAGGAATATATGTGCAAGCGCGAGGTCCAGGTCTCGCGCATCGTCCAGATCGACGTCGCGGTCACCGACCCGCGCTCGCCGAGCGGCTGGGTCTATGGCACCTATGCCTATAACGGCACGATCAAGGGCGCGACCTTCTGGGACCGGCTGATGCCGCTCGGGGTGCAATGGGGCGCCGATCCATGGACCTTCCCCGCGGTGCCGAAGCGCGACAGCCTGCCGCTCCAGCAATCTGTCGCCAATCCGAAGATGGACATCTTCCAGCATATGGGCTGCCAGGGCCGCCTCGCCGGTCCCGTCGACAATCCGCAATCCTCGTGCATGTCGTGCCACGCCAGCGCCTATGCCGCGAAGCCGGGGTCGCTGTCGGTGATGGGGACCAACGTGCCGCCTTCGTTCGGATTCGACGGGCTGTGCCAGGCCTATTCAGCCGACAATGCCGCCTATTTCCAGACGACGCGCCCGCCGCAGAGCTTCCCCGGGGGCAAATATCCGAACGCGATGTCGCTCGACACCTCGCTCCAGCTCGAGGTCGCGTATCAGGAATATGGCCAGTTCGCGACGGCGAAGGCGCCCAAGCCCTGCAAGGACCCCAGCTGATGCCGGGGCCGGTATCGCGCCGCGACCTGCTGAAGGGCGTCACGGCGGCAGCGGCGGCGGGGGCGACGCTCGCCCCCGCGGCGGCAAAACAGGCGGCCAGGGCCGGCGGCGACTTCTTCGAGCTGCGCTGCGCCTTCAAGGACACGATCCTCGACGGCAACAAGGTGCGGCTGCGCGCCTATAACGGCCAGGTGCCGGGGCCGCTGATCACCACCCGGCCCGGCGAGACGATGCGGATCCGGGTGAGGAACGATCTCCCGCGCTACGATTCGCGCGGCTGGAACGGCAATCACAATATCCCGCACAAGCTCGACACCACCAACCTCCACGTCCACGGCATGGACGTCATCCCGCATCTGTTCCAGCCGCTCGGCACCAGCGACCCGCTCGCGCCGATGATCGGGATCGGGCCGGGCGAGCATCTCGACTACAGCTTCGAGATCCCCGACGATCATCCGCCCGGGCTCTATTGGTACCATCCGCACCATCACGGCTCGACCGCGGTGCAGGTGGTCACCGGGATGGCCGGCCCGATCATCGTCTATGGCAAGATCGACGAGGTCCCCGAGATCAAGGCGGCGCGCGACATCCCGCTGGTGATCCAGGATGTCGGCCTGTTCCCGAGCGACACCGATCCCAATCTGTGGACCTACGAGCCCAGGCAGAACGCGATCTGGCAGACCTTTGGCGGCAACGTCACCATCTACGATCCCAAGACCGGGCAGGCCGAGCCGACCAAATTGAAAGGCGGTTTCACCACCGGGGACTATGCGCTGCGTTATTACCTGATGAACGGCCAGCCCTTCTTCAAGGAAGTCCATGACAATGCCAACCCGACCAGCCCGACCCCGAGCCAGCTGAAGCCCCAGCGCATCCGCATGCGCCCGGGCGAAGTGGTGCGCTTCCGCATGCTCAACGGCTGCTCGGACAATCTGATGCCGATCCTCGTCGAAGGGCACGACATGCATCTGATCGCGCTCGACGGCGTCAATTTCGACGCGGTGCGCACGATCGCGCCCTACGGCGCCGACGGCGGCGGTCAGGTGATGCTGTCCCCCGCCAACCGCGCCGAATTCCTGATCAAGGGCAACAGCAAGCCGGGCGTCTACCGCATCCTCCAGCTCGCCCAGTCGCAGCAATTCCTCGCCAGCCCGCAAAAGGTGATCTGCGAGATCGAAGTGGTCGGGACCCCGACCAACATGGCGCTGCCGACCAGGCTGCCGCCCGCCGCGCGTTATTATCCGCTGATCAAGCCGTCCGAGATCAAGAATATCCGCACGATCGAATTCGGCGGCACTTTCCCGGGGGTGGTCAACCCCTTTGTCGGGATCGATTTCCTGATCAACAACATGCAGTACGGCGAAAGCGCAGTGCCGACCGTGGTCAATCTCGGCGATTGCGAGGAATGGCATCTGGTGGTCGAAGGCGCGCATCATGGCGGCACCGAGGGGCACCCCTTCCACATCCACGAAATCTCGTTCGAGCTCATCTCGATCAACGGCGTGATGCAGCCGCCGGGGACGTTCATGGACACGATCTGGGTGGCCAAGGATACGACCGTGGTGGTGCGGATGCGCTTCATCGGCTGGCCGGGAAAGACGGTCTTCCACTGCCATATCCTGCCGCATGAGGACACCGGGATGATGCAGAATTTCCTGATCAGGCCGGCGGGTGGGACGGGGCATCATTAGGCTGAGAGCCGTCGCGGCGCGTTGCGGGGGCATCCGTTTCTTACGTCATCCCGCCGCAAGCCGGAATCTCGTGCGGTTGCTCTCCCGCGCCTTCGCCTGAGGTCCCCGCCTTCGCGGGGATGACGGGTGCTGATTCGGGCAGTCGAAGTTGCGAAAATTGCGGGTCTGGCGCGGTTTTCGCCGGATCCCCATCGGAAGCCCGGTGCGGCGCGCCGGGGACGCCCCTGCTACGCGCCGCCCGCGCGACACTGGCGCGCCGCCGACGCGCCCCACAGGCGGCACCAACGCGGCGTGCACGCGGCGCATACGCATCGGCACATAACTCCCGGCAGAACCTGCCGGACAGGCCCGCGTGCCGCGATCGGTTCGACGATTGCGAAAGAGCGGTCGGTAATTTCGGCCGCCTGCGGCAAGCAGACGAAATCCTACATTGCAAGGGGCGGGTTCGTATCCCCTCCGTCATCCCGGATGTCAGGCCGTAACTCATAAAAGCGGACGGGCAGGAAACGCCCCGGAAACAGACATTCACGCCGGTCTGCTATCAGCCATTGCAGACATATGCACAGCGGCACTATTGTTGGGCGGTACTTCACGCCTAGCCGTCTATCACGATCTTTCGAAAAGGAGTGTCGAGTGGGCCTGTCCAATGTTCCCCGCTTCGGCTCCTATAGCTTCGAGACATGGGCGGATCATTGGCGAGACGCGCTGCTCTGGGACCCCCTTGCTTCGTTTACTGTAGTGCTGGCCCTCTCGACTGTGGCGCTCTGGCTTGCAACCAGAAAGCTTTGGAAAGGGGCAGAGGCTCAAGCTATCCTTCAATATAGAGCCTATGTCGGCATCGATCGTATCGACGTCACAAAGATACCGATGGAAAGCGAGGAGCCCGTTTCCGCTTGGAAATTTGAGTTTTGGTGGACGAACTCTGGTTCAACGCCTGCGCGAAATTTGTCCATTATCTCGGGGCATTATCTACACGACAAAGTTATGACTAAAGATCATCGTTACGATAAACAAAACACAATCATTAGGAACTTCAACTTAAGGCCTAATGGTGAAGCAGCGGGAACGATTGTAATTCCTACTAAGTTGTTGACCGCATATGGCCCTAGAATGAAACTGTATGTATACACTTCGGTTGAATACGATGACATATACTCGCGTACCCGCCGTAGGCGGACGGAGTTTTGCGCAGAGGTCTTATTTTCGGAGGACTGCTATCATCGTTCCTGTGTCGTCAATATGCCCCTCTACGGGCCATACAACGGGGCAGATGAAGATTGTTTGTTTAAGCCACGTGAGAAACTACTTGGATCGAGATGAAGCGAATGTCAGCTAATCACCCGGTCTCGGCCGTTGACGCCTTCCCCGAAGCGGCCGTTTATGCGTTCACGCCCCAGGCTGTCCCGGAAACCGGAGGTTTTACGTTGGAAAGCCTTCAGTCCGGGATCCACCGCGCCGCTTGATGCTTGCCTCACGGTGGATCCCGGACAGCTCGATTTTCTATTCAAATCCGAGATTTGAAGAAAATCGGCTTCCGGGATGACGATCGGGGATATGAACCCCCAGCCCCGATCCTCACCCGATTTGCGGGAATCTCGCGCCCGCGCCGTCTTATCACGAAGTGCTCGATCTCCGATGGCGTGGCGCTGCGCGCCGCTACGGATTCGAGCCTTTGCCGGGTTTCCGAAGGAACGGCTGCACTTGCGCCCGGGCTCCGCAGCCTTGCGCCTGATGCATCCGTACCGATAGGTACGAATCTGCTTGCAACCCCGGCCGAGTGCTTTAATTGCTGCACCGCAGAAAGGGGAAGCTTGTGCGTCTTGCGCTTGGTATCGTTGCATTGTCGTTGCTCGCCGGATGCGGCGGAGAACAGGCACCCCCTGCCCCGCCGCCGGCGCAGGTGACCGTCGCCACGCCCGTCCAGCGCGAGGTGGTCGACTGGGACGATTATACCGGCCGCTTCGTCGCGCCGCAGGACGTCGAGATCCGTCCGCGCGTCAACGGCGTGGTCACGGCGATCCACTTCCGCGACGGTCAGGACGTGCGCCAGGGCGCGCCCTTGTTCACGATCGATCCGCGCCCTTACCGCGCCGCGCTCGCCCAGGCCCAGGCCCAGGCGACCCGCGCCAATGCCGCGCTGTCGAACGCCCGCCAGGTCACGGCGCGCAGCCGCAAGCTCGCCGGCGCACAGGCGGTCAGCACCGAAGAGCTCGAGGCCAACATCGCCGCCGAGCGCACCGCCGCGGCCGATCTCGCCGCCGCGCGCGCCGCGATCGACAATGCGCAGCTCAATCTGAGCTTCACCACGGTCCGCGCGCCGTTCAGCGGCCGCATGTCGGACCGCAAGGTGAGCATCGGCGACTCGGTCGCCGACGGCCAGACGATCCTCACCCGCATCGTCTCGCTCGATCCGATCTGGTTCGAGTTCGAAGGCGCCGAGAGCTTCTACCTCAAGAATCTGCGCCAGGATCAGCGCGGCGAACGCGGCTCCTCGCGCACCACCGCCAACCCTGTCCAGATCCAGCTCGCCGACGAAAGCGAGTATCGCTGGAACGGCCGGATGGAATTCCTCGACAATGCCGTCGATCCCGATTCGGGAACGATCCGCGCGCATGCCGTGGTGCAGAACCCCAACCGCTTCCTGACCCCCGGCATGTTCGGCCGCGCCCGGCTGCTCGGCTCGGGCACCTACAAGGCGATGCTGATCCCCGACGAGGCGATCGTCACCGACCAGACCCGCCGCCTCGTCTATGTCGTCGGCAACGACAACAAGGCAGTGCCGCGTCCGGTGGAAGTCGGCGCGACGGTGGAGGGCCTGCGGATCGTGCGTGACGGCCTCGCCCCGACCGACCGGGTGGTGATCACCGGCGTCGGGCGGCTTCAGCCCGGCGCGCCGGTGCAGCCGGTCAAGGGCGTGATCAAGGCCGATCCGACCAAGCAAGCCGCGCCGACCGCTCCGACGCAGGAGCCGGCCTCGGGCCAGGCGACTGTCCGCTAGGGACCGCACCGATGAAATTCCCCCATTTCTTCATCGAGCGGCCGATCTTCGCGGCGGTGCTCTCGATCCTGATCGTGATCATCGGGGCGATCGCCTATCCGTCGCTGCCGATCGCGCAATATCCGAGCATCGCGCCGCCGACGGTGGTGGTCACCGCGACCTATCCGGGCGCGAGCGCGGAGACGCTGGCCGAAACCGTCGCCGCACCGATCGAACAGGCGATCAACGGCGTCGAGAACATGATCTACATGACCTCGTCCTCGACCGGCAACGGCCAGACGCAGATCACGATCGCGTTCAAGCAGGGTACCGATGTCGATCAGGCGCAGGTGCTGGTGCAGAACCGCGTCCAGCAGGCCGAACCGCGCCTGCCCGAGGACGTGCGGCGTCTGGGCATCACGGTGAACAAGAATTCGCCCGACTTCCTGATGGTGGTGTTCTTCACTTCGCCCGACGACAGCCTCGAGATCCCGTACATCTCGAACTACGTCACCCTGCAGGTGCTCGACCGGATCGCGCGCGTTCCCGGCGTCGGCCAGGCCCAGGCGTTCGGCGGCCGCGACTATAATATGCGCGTATGGATCGACCCCGGCCTCGCCGCCGCGCGCGACATGACCGTCGACGAAGTGGTCAATGCGATCCGCGGGCAGAATCTCCAGGTCGCCGCCGGCGCGGTCGGCCAGCCGCCTTACGGCAAGGCCAGCCCCGCCTTCGAGCTGGGCGTGCAGGCCAAGGGCCGGCTGAGCACCCCCGAGGAATTCGGCAAGGTCGTGGTCAAGCGCGACACCGAAGGTCGGCTGACCTATCTGCGCGACGTCGCGCGGATCGAGCTCGGCGCGCAGGATTACAGCTTCAACGGCTATCTCGGCGGCAAGCGCGCCGTCGGCATGGGCATTTTCCAGATGCCCGGATCGAACGCGCTGGCGACCGCCGACGCGGTGAAGAAGGAACTCGACACGCTCTCGCAGAGCTTCCCTGCGGGCATGAAATATTCGATCGACTACAATCCGACCGAATATATCTCGGAATCGATCAGCGCGGTCGAGCACACCTTGGTCGAGGCGCTGATCCTCGTGGTGCTCGTGGTGCTGGTCTTCCTGCAGAGCTGGCGCACCGCACTGATCCCGATCATCGCGATCCCGGTGTCGCTGGTCGGCGCCTTCGCGGTGCTGCTCGCGTTCGGCTATTCGCTCAACACGCTGTCGCTGTTCGGGCTCGTCCTCGCGATCGGCATCGTCGTCGACGACGCGATCGTGGTGGTCGAGAATGTCGAACGGCTGATGGAAGAGGAAAATATCGGCCCGCGCGAAGCCGCGCACAAGACGATGGACGAAGTGTCGGGCGCGATCATCGCGATCTCGCTGGTGCTGGTCGGCGTGTTCATCCCGACCATGTTCATCCCCGGCATCTCGGGCGCCTTCTACCAGCAATTCGCGATCACCATCGCCTCGGCGACGATCATCTCGGCGTTCGTCTCGCTGACGCTCTCGCCGGCTTTGTGCGCGCTGGTGCTCAAGAAGCCCGAGCACGACAAGGCGCCGCGGCCCGGCCTGCTCGGACTGCCCGGGCGCGCGGGCAAGAAGTTCAATGCCGGCTTCAGCTGGCTCTCGCACCGCTATAGCCGCCTCACCGCGCGGCTGGTGCGGATGCTGGTGATCGTCGGCGTCGTCTATGTCGCGCTGATCTTCGTCGTCGGCTGGCGCTTCACTGCGACGCCGAGCGGGTTCATTCCGCCGCAGGATCAGGGCTATCTGATCGGCGTGGTCTCGCTGCCGCCGGGTTCGTCGCTGCAGCGCACCGACGCCGTGGTACGCGAGGCGATCAAGGAATCGATGAAGCTCGACGGGGTGCAGACCTCGATCGGCTTTGCCGGCCTCGACGGCGCGAGCTTCTCGACCGCGCCGAACGCAGGCGTGGTGTTCTTCGCGCTCAAGCCGCACGCCGACCGCAAGCAGAGTGCCGACGAGATCCAGCAGGCGCTCTATCCGGCGCTCGGCGGGATCAAGGGCGGCGACATCATGGTGATCGCGCCCCCGCCCGTCCCCGGCATCGGCACCGGCGGCGGCTTCAAGATGATGGTCCAGGACCGCAGCGGTCAGGGCTATCAGGCGCTGGCGCAGGCGAGCTTCGCGATGATGATGGGCGCGAACCAGGCCGAGGGCGTCGCCGGCGCCTTCTCGCTGTTCAACACCGGCACCCCGCGCCTGACCGCCGAAGTCGACCGCGACCGCGCCGAGCGGATGGGCGTGCCGGTCGCCAACATCTATTCGACGCTCGGCTCGTATCTCGGCTCGGCCTATGTCAACGACTTCAACTATCTGGGCCGCACCTTTCGGGTAACCGCGCAGGCCGACGCCGCCTATCGCGACGACGCTTCGGACATCCAGGCGCTGAAGACGCGCTCGGCTTCGGGCAAGATGGTGCCGATGAGCGCGGTGATGGCGCTCAAGAACGACGCCGGACCCTATCGCGTCGTGCGCTACAATCTCTACCCCGCCGCCGAATTGATGGGCGACACCAAGCCCGGTTTCTCCACCGGCCAGTCGCTCGACTCGATGGAGGCGCTCGCCGCGCGGACCCTGCCCAAGGGCATGGGCTTCGAATGGACCGAGCTGGCGTTCGAACAGCGCCAGGCGGGCAATACCGGCGTGATCGCCTTCGGTCTCGCGGTGGTGTTCGTCTTCCTGCTGCTCGCGGCGCTCTACGAGAGCCTCGTGCTGCCGCTGGCGGTGATCCTGATCGTGCCGATGTGCCTGCTCGCCGCGATCCTCGGCGTGAATCTGATGGGAATGGACAACAATATCCTGACGCAGATCGGGCTGGTCGTGCTGATCGGCCTCGCCGCCAAGAATGCGATCCTGATCGTCGAGTTCGCGCGCCAGGGCGAGGAGGAACAAGGGCTCGAACCGCGCGCGGCGGCCGAGCAGGCGGCGCATCAGCGCATGCGCCCGATCATCATGACCTCGATCGCGTTCATTCTCGGCGTGCTGCCGCTGGTGATCGCGAGCGGCGCCGCGGCGGAGCTTCGTCAGGCGCTGGGCGTCGCGGTGTTCTTCGGGATGATCGGCGTGACCTTCTTCGGCCTGCTGTTCACCCCGGCATTCTACGTCATGGTCCGCAAGCTGGCGGGCTGGGCGGAACGGCAGCGCGCGCGCTTCTCGCACAAGAAGCCCGACGCGCCGCATGCGCCCGAAGCGGAGGCCATGGCATGAAGCGCCTCTCGATCCTCGCCGCAGGCCTGCTCTCGGCCTGCGCGGTCGGCCCGAACTATGAGCGGCCCGCGACGCCGCCGACCGCGGCGGGCAATTTCGTCGATCCCGGCGTCACCAAGGTCTCCACCGGCGCGGTCGAGGGCGAATGGTGGCATTTATTCCGCGATCCGGTGCTCGACCGGCTGGTGGTCGATGCGCTGGCGCACAATACCGACATCCGGGTCGCCGCCGCCAATCTGAAGCGCGCCCGCGCCTTGCTGTCGGAAGCGCGCAACCAGCGGCTGCCGACCACCGACCTCAGCGCCCGCTACACGCGCCAGCGCCAGGGCGGAAACGCAGTCAACTTCCCTGGCGTGCAGAGCAGCGAATTCGACTTCTTCCAGGTCGGGCTCGACGCGGGCTATCAGGTCGATCTGTTCGGCCAGGTATCGCGCTCGATCGAGGCGGCGCGGGGCGACCTCGCCGCGGCGCAGGCCGGGCTCGACGCCGCGCGCATCGCCATCGCCGCCGAGACCGCGCGCACCTATGCCCAGGCGTGCAGCTTCGCCGCGCAGGCTGCGGTGGCACGCGAGACCGCGCAGCTGCAGGACCAGACGCTCGGCCTCACCCGGCGGTTGCTCGAGGCGGGCCGCGGCACCCAGCGCGACGTCGACCAGACCATGGTCCTTGCCGAGAATGCGCGTTCGCAGGTTCCGCAGTTCGAGGCCGAGCGCCGCGCCGCGCTCTATGCGCTCGCGACCCTTACCGGCCGTCCGCCGGCCGAGACCGATGCCGCAGCGGCAGGATGCACCGTCGCGCCGCAGGTCAGCGGGCTGATCCCGGTCGGGGACGGCACCGCCCTGCTCGCCCGCCGTCCCGATGTCCGTCAGGCCGAGCGCCAGCTCGCCGCCGACACCGCCCGGGTCGGCGTGGCGACCGCCGCGCTCTATCCCTCGATCCGCCTGCTCGGCTCGGTCACGCTCGGCGCGCAGGATATCGGCGACCTCGCCAAATCGGATTCGTTCGGCTTCTCGCTCGGGCCGCTGATCAGCTGGAGCTTCCCCAATATGGGGCAGGCCCGCAGCCGCCTGCGTCAGGCCGAAGCGACGTCGGAGCGCTCGCTCGCGGCATTCGACGGCGCCGTGCTGACGGCGCTCCGCGAAGTCGAGCAGGCGCTCGCCCGCTATTCGGGCGAGATCGAGCGCAACGTCGCGCTCCGCCGTGCCGAGACTGCCGCGACCAACGCCGCGCGGATCGCCGGCCTCCGCTTCTCCGCGGGCCGCGACACCCTGCTCCAGCGCATCGACGCCGAACGCGACCGCGCCAGCGCCCGCGCCACGCTCGCCCAGTCCAACGCGGCGCTCGCCGAAGCGCAGGTCGCATTGTTCAATGCGCTCGGCGGCGGCTGGGAGACTGCGCCGGCGCCCGTGCGACGCGAGCCGGCCGCCACGCAATAAGCCTCAATTCTCCGGCGGATCGGCCGGATTGTGTTTGGCGAGGAAGCTTTCGAGACGCGTGAGGAAATCGGCGAGGTTGGCCGAACTCTCCAGCCCATGGCCCTCGCCCTCGTAAAAGGCGGAGGTGATCTCGGGCCCGAGATCCTTTCGCCTGGCGAGTGCCTTGATCATCTGTTGCGCCTGTTGTGCGGGCACGGTCTTGTCGAGCGTCCCGTGCGCGATCAACACCGGCACGCGCAGCCGCGAAGCCTGGGCGAGCGGCGACAGCGCCTTGAGATCGGCGTCCTTCTCGCCGCGGATCCGCTGCTGCCATTGCTTGAAGTAGCGCGTCGCACTGAACATCTGGCGATCGTAGCGCAGCATGCCGGGCAGGTCGGTCACGCCGGCGAGGCTCGCGGCGCAGCGATAGCGTTCGGGGTTGCGGATCGCACCCCACAAAGCGACGTAACCGCCATAGGATATCCCCATGATGCAGACCCGCTTCGGGTCGATGATGCCCTGGCCGGCCAGCCAGTCGACGCCGTCGTCGACATCGTCCTGCATCTTGCGGCCCCATTGGCCGTAGCCCAGCTCGACGAAGCTCTTCCCATAGCCGGTCGATCCGCGGAAATTGGGCTGGAGCACGGCATAGCCGCGGCTGGCGAGGAACTGCACGTACGGATCGTAGCGCCAGCCGTCGCGCGCAAAGGGCCCGCCATGCGGCAGGAGGATCAGCGGCAGGCCCTTCCCGGCCCGCCCCTGCGGCAAGGTGAGATAGCCGGGGATCGAGACGCCGTCGCGCGCCGTGTAGCGGATCGGCGCGACGGTGCTCAGCCGCGCCTCCGAAAGCTTCTGATAGGGCTTCACCAAGGTTTCGAGCCGCCGCGCGGCCACGTCGAACGTATAGAAGGTGCCCGGATCGCTCGCCCCGCCCGACCAGATCAGCAGATGCTTCCCGTCAGCGCTGCTGTCGATGACGACCGAAGCAAGATCGGGGAAAGCCTTGTCGAGACGCTTCTGCACGGTCTGCATCGCGGGCGATATCCACGCCACCCGCGTGCGATCGTCCTCATAGGAGATGCCGGCGATCGCGCGCGTCTGCGGATCGGGAACGATCGCGGTGACGTCGACGGCGGGATGTTCGTAGATCGCCTCGCCGATCTGCCCGCTGCCGAAATCGAAACGATATGCCGCGAACCGCCCCGTCCGCGTATTGGTGACGATCGCCCCCATATTGTCGCCCGGGAAGAAATAGACGCCGTCGACCGAGCCCTCGCTCTCCTCGAACCGCGGCGAGCGCACTTTGGCGAGCGCCGCGCCGGGCCGATCGCGATACCACATCGTCCAGCGGTCATCGTCATAGGCGATGCCGGCGCGGACCACGCCATTGGTGTCGGCGAACCAGCTCCAGACATTGGGCCGCGCCTTCTCGACGATCTCGCTGGCGCCCGAGCCGAGATCGATGCGCCGCACCAGCGGTGTCTCGCCCACGGCCTTCGGCGCGGCGAGCAACAGCCACTCGCCTTCCGGATCGACGTGAAGCACTTCGCCGGTGAGGAAAAGATTGTTCTTCGGATCGAGATCGTGAAGCGCCCCGGTCCGAAGATCCAGCACCGTCAGCCTGGCGATCTGCAGCGTGAGGCCGAGCACCTCCAGCACGAGATCCGACCGGACGAGCAGCCGGTTCGGACCGGCCCAGCGCACGTCCGAAATGGGAAGCGCGCCGACGTCATAATATTGCGGCTCGGTCGCCGTGCCCGCGAGCGTGGTGACGAGCAGCCGCGTCTTGACGCCGTTATGCTCGACCGCGGCGACCCTCGCCGCATCGGGGGACAGTTTCGGCAGCGAGAAAGCGGGCTTCTCGGCAAAGACCGCCGCAGGGATCGGGACCGCAGCGGGAAGCGCCGCCGGCGTTTGCGCAGTCGCACCCGGCGCGCACAAAAAGAGAAATGCCGCGCCGCCGAAACGGCTCAGCCGAATTGCCCGCATGATCGCCCCCTTCGCCGAGGACCGGCGACACGCCGAACCTAAAGCGGGGCCGCCGCGCAATGCAAGCCTCGCTGCCGTAGCCCGCGGCGCGTGACGATTGCCTATCGGCCTGCCGCACGTCATGCTGCCTTCCTCGCATTCGAGGGAGGCCGTTGATGATCACGCTGTTGCTCGTAGCCCTGCAGGCCGCGCCGCTTGCCCCCGAACCGCCGCGGCTCGTCGATCCGCAGCCGGTGATCACCTATGACGATTATCCGATGGAAGCGATCCGCCGCGGCGAAGCGGGGATCGTATCGGTCCTGCTCGCGGTCTCGCCCGAAGGCAGCGTCACCGGGTGCAAAGTCACCGAATCGAGCCTTTCGAAGCTGCTCGACTCGCAGACCTGCGCCCTGCTCTCCAGGCGCGCGCATTTCGAGCCGGCGACCGATGCGAGCGGCCGCAGCATCGCCGGCGAATATCGCATGTCCACGCCATGGGGATTGGAGAAGGAGCACCAGCCGCGCAGCACGATCGACGCGACGTTGCAGGTTGCGGCGCTTCCCAACGGCTATGTCCGCCCCGCCAAGGTCCAGCTCGTCTATTATGCGGCAGGCGCGCCCAAGGAGTGCGCGGTGCTCGCATCGAGCGGGAGCGGCGCGGCGGACCGGACCGCGTGCGACTATGCCACGCGCACCTTCCGGGCCGAGGCGCCGAAGAGCGGCTCGTCCTCGGCTGCCGCGGCGGTGCGCTATTTCAACGCCAGCTTCATGGTCGACAAGGTCGCCTCGCGCTGAGCCGGCGGGCGATCACGGTCGCCGGACCGTGATCGCCGTCCCGTCATAGACGAAATTCTGCGGCGATTCAGCGAAGTCCGGCGCCACGGCGCGGCCCGGCAGGTAGAAGCGCACCGACACCGCGCGCTTCTTCTCCATCCCGTCGAAACCGCCTTCGCGCGCACCGATCGTCAGCGTCGCGCCGGCTTCGTCCCATTTCACCGGCACCCGCGCGAACTTGCCCTGCTTATAGGCCGGGCTGACGCCGTCATCCTCGTAGAGCGAGAAGGACCCGTCGGCACCGGTGAAGACGTGCAGCACGATCGGCCCGTCGGGCTGTTCGCCGACAAAATTGAGCGCGGCGCCGGTCGGCACGATCGATCCGGCGCGGACGAACAAGGGCATGCGCTCGCGCGGCGCCGCCGCCTCGATCGTCTGGCCGCCCTTGAAGAAGGCTCCCGTCGCGAAATCGTACCAGCCGGCGCCTGCGGGCAGATACAGGTCGCGCGCCCGGGCATGGAATTCGGTCACCGGCGCGACGAGGAAGGCCGGCCCGAACATATAGGCGTCGTCCACATTCCACGTCTTGCGATCGGCCGGGAAGTCCATCACCAGCCCGCGCATCATCGTGCCGTCCTTGTGCCAGGTGTCGGCGGCGATGGTGTAGATATAGGGCATCAGCCGGTAGCGCAGGCGATCGTACCAGACCATCGCGTCGTACATCGCCGGATCCCCGGCCGCGATCTCGAAGATCTCGCGTTTCGGCGTCTCGCCATGGCTGCGGAACAACGGCGAGAAGGCGCCGAACTGGAACCAGCGCAGATTGAGCTCGCGCCATTCGGCGACATGCGCCGGCTCCTGATTGGTGTAGCGGTCCTCGAGCGCGAAGCCGCCAATGTCGTGCGTCCAGTTGGGCACCCCCGACATCGACAGATTAACCCCGGCCGAGATCTGGTCCCGGAAATCGTCCCAGCGCGCAGTGACGTCGCCAGACCACAGCGCCGCGCTCGCCCGCTGGATGCCGCCGAAGCCAGAGCGCGACAGAATGAAGGGCCGCCGTTCGGGCTGGGCGCGGCGCAGATTCCCGGCCACGCCTTCGACATGGACGAGCGGATAGCTGTTGAACACTGCGGCCCCCGGCCCCGCCGCCGGCGAGCCCATCTGATAGGCGCGTTCCTCGATCGACAGGTTCGAATGCCAGTCGGGCTCGTTCGAATCGAGCCACCAGGCGTCGAAGCCCTTCGACACCAGTTTCTCGGCGATCTGTTTGAAATAGAGGTCGCCGGCGCCGGGTGCGTAGGGATCGTAGAAGGTGTTGGCATAGCCGGGCCCGACCCAGTCCTTCTGTCCGGCGTCGAGCGGACGGCGATACAGAAAGCCTCTGGCGTCGAGCGCCTTGCCGTTCTCGGTGTGCGGATAGAATTTGGCCCAGACCGAGATCATCACTTGCGTGTTGAGCGCATGCGCTTCGTCGACCATCGCCTTGGGATCGGGGAAACGCGTCGCGTCGAAATCGTGACTGCCCCATTGGTCGTCGACCCAATAGCGCCAGTCGAGCACGACATTGTCGATCGGGATCTGCCGCTTGCGATATTCGCGGACCACGCCCAGCAATTGCTCCTGCGTGTCGTAGCGCTGGCGGCTCTGCCAGAAGCCATAAGCCGAGGCGGGCATCATCTCGGCCTTGCCGGTGAGCCCGCGATAGCCGGCGATGACTTCGTCCATGTCGCGGCCGCCGACGAAGTAATAGTCGATCGACCGGCCGACATCCGAGGAGAGCCAGAGCGAGTGGCGGTCGGGCTCGGCCAGCGGATCCGAATGATAAAACGCGAGATAGCCGGCATTGGGTTCCCATTCGACCCGCAGGTCGACCGGCTTGCCCTTCGTCATCTCCAGCTCGAAATTGTGGAACCACGGGTTCCAGTTCTGCCGCCAGCGCGACAATATCTCCTTGCCGTCGGCGAAGACCTTCACATAGCTCGACGAATAGAGCCGGAACTTGTGCATGCCAGTCTTTTCCGGCGTGACGCTGCCGCTCCACACAACGTTCTGCTTGCCGACCACCACGCCGGCGGTGTTCTGCCCGCTCTCCGGCGAGGCGACAGTCTGCGCCTTGGCGGCCGCGGGCCAGTTCTTCTGATCCCGGATGAACTGATAGTCGATGAACGGCTCCTGCCGGGTCACCGCGGGCTTGTCGTCGAGGAAATATTCGGCCTTCCAGCCGGGCTTGCCGCCGCTAGACACCTTCAGCCCCTGCCCGACATGCGCGTAAGGCAGCGGATTGCCGAAGCGCGTGATCGAGGCATTGTCCCAGAGCAGCCCGTAATTGCGCGTCGACACGAGGAACGGGATCGCGATGTCCATATTGTGCTGGGCGAGCTCGACGTCCTCGCCGTTATAGTTCATCTGCCGGTTCTGGTGCTGGCCGAGGCCGTAAAACCCCTCGTCGGTGCCGCGGTTGAATTGCTGTTCGGTGGCGAGGAAGGGTTTGCCGTCGGCGCTGGTCGGCGTGAAGCGCCGCCGGGTCTCGTCGAGGACGAGCTTGCCGGCGGCGTCGCGGAACTGGACGCGGCCGTCGGAAAGCCGGATCTCGGCGGTCGCCTTGGGCAGCTTGAGCGTCACCAGCCCCCTCACCTCGGTCACTACCGGATCGCCCGCCGCCTCCGCCGTCACCATCAGGCTTTTGGGCAGGTTGAGATCGCTGGCCGGAACCGCCGTCACCCGGAACGCAGCGTCGCCATAGGCCAATACTCGCACGCGCTTCGCCGCCCCCTGGTCCGGAGTGACGATCACGCCGTGCGTCACCCGCTCGACTTCGGACGCCAGTGCCGTGCCCGACATCAGCATCGCGGCAAGCGCCGCGCCGCGCAGCAAGTTCCTCAAGCCCCGTCTCCTGTTTTTTATGGATGCTATGTATTTTCAGATCATCCGTCCAGCGGGGCGGCGCACGACCAATGCCGCGGCCTACGCGGTGATCCGCAGGATGCCGGCATTGAAGCGTTAACCTTGGCAGGCTAACGAAACCTCGGGATCACGCGGGGGCGGGTTTGAGGACGATGGCCGAGTTTTTCATCTCTATCTACGCGATGCTGGCGATGTTCGTGCTGTTCGCGATGCAGCGCAACCAGCGCGAGCAGCGGCCGAACCCACAGATGGTGACGCTCGTCGGCTGGGGCCTGTTCTCGCTTTCCTCGACCCTGGCGATCCTGCTCGGCGCGGTGAGCCTCGCCTTCGCGCTCGGGCTGCACATGCCGGTGCCCGCCGGCTTCGACGCCCCGCTTTTCTAAGGCCATGCCGCTCTATGAACTGGGCGGCCAGCAACCCCGGATCGCCGCCGACGCATGGGTCGCGCCGAGCGCCGACCTGATCGGCGACGTCCAGCTCGCCGAACTGGCGAGCGTATGGTTCGGCACGGTGATCCGCGCCGACAATACCTCGATCCGGATCGGCGCGCGGACCAACGTCCAGGACGGCGCGATGCTCCATTCCGATCCCGGCGCGCCGTGCACGCTCGGCGACGACGTCACCGTCGGCCATCATGCGATCCTTCACGGCTGCACGATCGGCGATCGGGTGCTGGTCGGCATGGGCGCGACCATCCTCAACCGCGCGGTGATCGGCGCGGATTGCCTGATCGGCGCCGGCGCGCTGATCACCGAAGCCAAGACCTTCCCGCCCGGCCATCTGATCGTCGGCGCGCCGGCGAGGGCGATCCGCCCGCTCGACGACGCGCAAAAGGCGATGCTCAGGGCGTCGGCGGCGCTCTATGCCGCCAAGCAGCGCGACTATGCGCGAAGCCTCCGCCGAGTCGGCTGAAGCGGTTTACCGCCGGATCGGCCCTGCCGTAGCGTCGCCGGCAGCGGGATAGACAGCCCTATCGGTTGCGCTACAAAACCGATCCATGGCTCTTCCTCCCTTGTTCGATCGCCTCCGGCTTCCCGTCATCGGCTCGCCGCTGTTCATCATCTCGGTGCCCGATCTGGTGATCGCGCAGTGCAAGGCGGGGATCGTCGGCTCGTTTCCGGCGCTCAACGCCCGGCCGCAGAGCCTGCTCGACGAATGGCTGCACCGGATCACCGAGGAACTCGCCGCGTGGGACCGCGCCAACCCGGATGCGCCGGCCGCGCCGTTCGCAGTCAATCAGATCGTCCATCGCTCGAACGACCGGCTCGAGGCCGATCTCCACACCTGCGCCAAATGGAAAGTGCCGATCGTGATCACGTCTCTCGGCGCGCGGCCCGAGCTCAACGATGCGGTGCACAGCTGGGGCGGGATCACGCTGCACGACGTCATCGACGATCGCTTCGCCCATAAGGCGGTGGAGAAAGGCGCCGACGGGCTGATCCTCGTCGCCACCGGCGCGGGCGGACATGCCGGCAAGCTCAATCCCTTCGCGTTCGTCCAGGAAGTGCGCGAATGGTTCGACGGGCCGGTGATCCTGTCGGGCGCGATCGCCACCGGCCGCGCGGTGCTCGCCGCGCAGGTGCTCGGCGCCGACCTCGCTTATATCGGCTCGCCCTTCATCGCGACCGACGAGGCCAATGCCGTCGACGCGTACAAGCAAGGCATCGTCGAGGGCCGCGCCGCCGACATCGTCTATTCCAACCTGTTCACCGGGGTGCACGGCAATTATCTGCGCAGCTCGATCATGGCCGCCGGGCTCGACCCCGACAAATTGCCCGAGAGCGATCCCAGCGCGATGAACTTCGGCGGCGCCAAGGCGTGGAAGGAGATCTGGGGCTCGGGCCAGGGAATCGGCGCAGTGACCGCGGTCGAACCGGCGGTGGTCAAGATCGAGCGGCTGAAGCGGGAATATGCCGCGGCGAAGGCGGCTTTGGGTTTCTAGCCGTTTGCGCGAAATGGAATAGTGCTCCTGCGGAAGCAGGAGCCCAGGATCGCAAGCGAAACACTCTGTTACTCTGGGCTCCTGCTTTCGCAGGAGCACGACAGCCCTGATAAACTTCTAGAACGAAGCGGCCAGCCGGTCGAGCATGCGGCGCGCGGGGCTGTCGTCCACCAGCGGCTCGTCGAGCGAGGCATCGAGGCGTGCGACGCGGCGGTGCAATTCGACGCTGGTGGCAATGATCGCGCGCGCCTGGGGCGGCATCGCGTCGAGCGTCGCCGAGTCGGTCTCGGGGGCGTCGCCGAGCCGGCGCGACGGCGACAGCGCGTCGACGGCAGTCAGCTCGCCCGCCTCGACTGCGCGCTGGGTAAGCAGCCACGCGATGATGTGCATCAGCCGGGTGGTGACCTTGAGCGACTCGCACGAGAAGGTGACCCGGCTCAGCGCCTCGAGCGACTCGCGCTCGGCGCGGCCGACGACGTCGAAATAGGCGCGCGCCTCGTCGGCGAGCAGCATCGCCTCGACATAGAGCGAGTCGACCAGCCTGCGATGGATCGCCGAGGTTGCCTGCTGCGTCATCCGACAAGGGAGTGCCATATCGGAGGCGCCAGTTGAATGCTTAATATTGCAGGACTTTCGTCCCGCCCCGGGAGGATCAGGCGATGATGTCGGGAACCAGTTCGTCTTCGAGCTGGGTCATTTCGTCGCGCAGCCGCAGCTTGCGCTTCTTGAGGCGCGCGAGCTGGAGCTGGTCCGCCGACCCGGTCTGGCCGAGCGCCTCGATCGCGGTATCGAGATCGCGATGCTCGGACCTGAGCGCCTCGAGCCGCCGCTGGATCTCGCTCTCGTCCATCTCTGCCCCCTGTTACGCGTCACATTATCGGCAACGAACCATCGCGGCTTTTCCGCGGGCTGTCGATTGCGCCCAATACAGGGGGCGACAAGCGGTTCGAAAGGTGATCTATTAGCTCCCCCCGGCGCTTATCGAAGGAGGAACGCTTCCATGCAGAACGCGCATTTCGTGGCACTCAACGCCAAGCATTCGACCCTGGATCAACGGATCGCCGCCGAGTCGCAACGGCCGTTACCCGACCAGATGCTTATCGCGGAATTGAAGAAGCAGAAGCTGCGCGTCAAGGAGGAGCTCAGCCGCTAGCGCGGCCATCCACAGCTTTGTTGCGGGAGGTGCGGTCTGCGGCCGCACCTTTCCCGGATGCCGAATTCAAGCGCGACGATGCGAAGATCGAAAATGCCCCGGCGCGATCAGCGCCGCGTGAGCACCGGCTTCGCGTAGGACGTATTTTGCGCGCCCTTGCCGACCGGCTTGCGCGCCAGCATCGGGTCGATCTCGATATCGAAGGCGACGCCGACGCGGCCGTCGGTAGCCCAGGCGATACGCCCCTTCACCCAGCCGACGCCGCGGACTTCGATCTCGACGGGCGTGCCCATTTCGACCGGCGCGGCATATTCGGCCATCAGGCCGCCCGAAGAAAGGTTGCGCACGCGCACCTGAGCGACCTTTTCGTCGCCGGCGATGCGGAACTGCGCCGTCAGCATCAGGCTGTCGCGCGAACCACTACGCTGGCCGGCGAAGTCGTCGGCCGAGAGCGTGTTCACGGAATCGGTAGAGAACTGGTCCATCGGAGCTGCTCAAACGCCAAATTGAATTGCGGGGATTAGAGCAGCAATCCCTGACGAAAGCGTAAATTAAAAGGGCCGCAAAAACGATGCGGCCCAAAAAATTGCTATTCGTCGCGCGATACCTTCTCGTTGCGCTCGTGACGCTCCTGCGCCTCGACCGTCATCGTCGCGATCGGCCGCGCCTCGAGCCGGGCGAGCGAAATCGGCTCGCCGGTCACTTCGCAATAGCCATATTCGCCTTCGTCGATCCGGCGCAGCGCCGCGTCGATCTTGGCGATCAGCTTGCGCTGGCGATCGCGGGTGCGCAGCTCGATCGACCAGTCGGTCTCGCTCGATGCGCGGTCGGTGAGATCGGCCTCGCGCAGCGAATCGGTCTGGAGCTGGTTGAGCGTGCCTGCCGCCTCGCGGTAGATCGCGTCCTTCCACGCCAACAGCTTCTCTCGGAAATAATCCTGCTGCCGCGCATTCATGAAGGGTTCGTCGTAATGCGGGCGATAGCCCTCATCGCCGTCGTTCGCCGCCGCCGGAAATTGTTTTCCCGTTTCGTCGGACCGTTCCCAAACAGTAGCCATCCCCACTCTCCACACCGGTCGCCCAAGTGGCCTGGCCGCTGGACGACTGCCTTTTGCCCGCACGCCCTATACTTGCGCGCGAAGGCATAAACAAGCGCGCTATTATGGCAGGCGCGCTGACTAATTCCCGGTAACATGGAGGAAATTAGCCCCGGCTGAACAGAGGTCGAACGGCGACCTTCGTTAACCCTGTCGCTTCACAAGTAACGACCTTGCCCGCGCGAGAACCGTACCGAAACCGTACATTAACCATAAGCTCTGCGCCGGGAACGCAAAAAACCGTCCAAGAACAGGGTAAATGGCGCTCGTTTCGCTTGCGCTTAATAGTTTGTTTTGCGTTTCTTGCGCATTGAGGGCGCAGAAGCTGCTGACGGTTCCGTGGGGAGCGAGGCGCCAGCAACAGGAAGAGTGGGACATCATGTCGGTTCGCATGGCCTTGGCGAAACTCTGCGCATGTGCCTGTGGCGGCGCAGTCATCGGCGGCGGCGGCGTCTATGCCGTCGAGCGCGTGACGCAGCCCAGCGTGGTGAAGCAATATACGGTCGCGAAGAAGCGCGTCGTCCGCAAGGCGGCCGTGGCAGGCACCGTACGCAAGAAGCTCGTCCGCCGCGTCACCACCACCACCACCCAGGCCCAGCCGCAGGTCGTCGTCGTGACGACTCAGGGCGCCCCCATCCCGCTTCCGCCGCGCGAAATGCCGGTGGTGGCGGCCGCGAGCAGCGCGGCAGCCGGCGTGGTCGGCGGTTCGGGCGGCTATGGCGGCTTCGGCGGCGGCTTCTTCGCCGGCGGCTTCTTCGGCAGCTCGGGCAGCAGCTCCGGCAGCAGCGGCATCAATATCGAGATTTCGAGCGGGGGCTCGTCGACCAGCACGTCGTCGGGCGGCTCGTCCACCTCGACCGGCGGCTCGTCGACTTCGACTTCGACCGGCGGCTCCTCGACCTCGACGTCGAGCGGGGTGAGCTCGTCGACTTCGTCCTCGACTTCTTCGTCGACCTCGTCGTCCACTTCGTCCTCGACTTCGTCGAGCACTTCTTCGAGCGGCAACTGGAGCACGTCGAGCGGCTGGAGCACCTCCAGCGGCTGGGGCTGCAAATGGGGCAAGCATTGCGGCGGATCGAGCGGCCATCACGGATCGAGCGGCTCGTCGGGCGGCCCCGAGCCGGTCCCCGCCCCGCCGATGGTCCTGCTGTTCGGCGGCGCGGCCGCGGCGCTGATCGCCCGCAAGCGCTGGGCCAGGAAGAAAGCCGATTCGGCCGGCGCATGATCCCGTGCTCCTGTGCAAGCGGGAGCACGGGCCAACCGGATTGTGCAGGACCTCCTTCCGACCAGCGGCGGGACAATCAGGCTCTTCGATATACTACAACGCGATTGACCACGGTGTCACAACTGGACACCGTACTGGAATCATATGCCACATCGACGACGTAGTTCGATGAAAACGCCAGCATGATCGAGCCGATAATAGCATCGTAGTTCGGCGCGCCGAGCGGCAAGATCATTCGGTTCGCGTCGCACGGACTACCGGGGTTCACTTGCGCGCCGTCCAGCTTGAACGAGAATCCCCCGGCGGTGGGGTAGAGATACAATATCTTGCGCTGCATTGCCCAAGCATCCTGAGCATTTGCCGCGCCCGGCATCGCCGCCAGCAATGCAAAAGCGACACCGATTAAAACACGCTTCATTACACCCCCCATTTCGCAAGAGATTACCATCTCCGTGACGCGAGGGGAGGTCAAGGCGCTACGCGCCGACCTTGTCTGTCAGGGTCGACGCGCAGGGTATCCCTGGCACGACGGCTAGTCCGCCCTGGCAAGCGCCTCCTCGATCTGCGGCACGGTGTGCCCGGTCAGATCCTTGTCGATCTCGGCCTTGAGCCGGTCGCTCACTTCCTTGTGATAATGTTTGCGCAACTCGCCCAGCGTTCGCGGCGGCGCGATGATGATCAGCGATTCGAACTCGTTGGCGAGCGCGCGCTTCTTGAGCAGCGCCGCCGTCTCGGCGGCGAAGCGATCTTCCTCGAGCTGGTGGAAATCGACTTCCTCCATATTGCCGCCGCCCCAAGCGCCGCCTGCGGTGCGGGTGCCCATCGCGCCGCCGGCAAGGTCGGTCGCCTGCTCGCTGTGCGCGGGATTGTGCTTGTCGACCACCTTCTTCTCGACCTGCAGGTTGGGATATTCGGCATCGCCTTCGTTCCTGAGGAACAGCATCTTCCGGCCATCCGCGACCACCACGACTGTATCGTGCGGAACCAGCATGTCTCGTCTCCTTGGTTTCGTTGCATCTCCAACGCAGCCATGGGGCTCAGGGTTGCGCCGGCCATCGCGCGCAGTCATACGCCCGGCCATGCACGACATCCGCTTCATCCGCGAAAATCCCGAGGCCTTCGACGCCGGACTGGCGAAGCGCGGGCTCGCGCCGCGATCGGCCGAACTGCTCGCGCTCGACGAGCGCCGCCGCGCGCTGATCACCGAGGCGCAGACCGCCCAGGCGCGCCGCAACGAAGCGTCGAAGGCGATCGGCGCGGCCAAGGCGCGGCGCGACGACCCGACCGATCTGATGGCCGAGGTCGCGGCGCTCAAGGAGCGGATGCCGGCGATCGACGCCGAGGAAAAGGCCGCCGGCGCGGAGCTGACCAGCCTGCTTGCGGCAATCCCGAACCTGCCCCTCGCCGACGTTCCGCAAGGCGCCGACGAGGAACACAATGCGCTCGTCCACGAACGCGGCACCCTGCCCAGCTTCAGCTTCGAGGCGAAGGAGCATGACGCGATCGGCCCGGCGCTGGGGCTCGATTTCGAGACCGGGGCATTGCTCGCGGGCTCGCGCTTCACTTTCCTGCGCGGCAGCACCGCCCGGCTCCACCGCGCGCTCGGCCAGTTCATGCTCGATACGCTGACCCGCGAGCACGGTTTCGAGGAGGCGGTGGTTCCGCTGCTGGTGCGCGAGGAGGCCATGTTCGGCACCGGCCAGCTCCCCAAATTCGCCGAGGACAGCTTCCACACCACCGATGGCCGCTGGCTGATACCGACCTCCGAAGTCAGCCTGACCAACAGCGTGCGCGAGCAGATCCTGCCCGAAGCGATGCTGCCTTTGCGCTTCACCGCGCTGTCGCCCTGCTTCCGTTCCGAGGCGGGCTCGGCGGGGCGCGACACCCGCGGCTACATCCGCCAGCACCAGTTCGAGAAGGTCGAGATGGTCTCGATCACCACCCCCGACCAGTCCGAGGCCGAGCACGAGCGGATGACCGCCTGCGCCGAGAACATTCTCGACAAGCTCGGCCTCGCTTTCCGCCGGATGAAGCTCTGCACCGGCGACATGGGCTTCTCGGCAGCGCGGACCTATGATCTCGAAGTGTGGCTGCCCGGCCAGGCGCGCTATCGCGAGATCTCGTCCTGCTCGACCTGCACCGACTTCCAGGCGCGCCGGATGAACGCGCGCTACCGCCCCGAGGGCGAGAAGGCGACGCGCTTCGTCCACACGCTCAACGGCTCGGGACTCGCAGTGGGGCGGACTTTGGTCGCGGTGGTCGAGAATTATCAGCAGGCGGACGGCTCGGTGGCGGTGCCCGAGGTGCTGCAGCCCTATCTCGGCGGGCTCAACCGGCTGGAGGCGAAGTGAGGGCGGCCCTCATTCCTCCCCGTGCTCGCTCGGGGAGGAATTAGAAGATGCGCATCCTGCTCACCAATGACGACGGCATTCACGCGCGCGGGCTCTCAGTGCTCGAGCGGATCGCGCGGACGATTTCCGACGACATCATGGTGGTCGCGCCTGCCGAGGAGCAATCGGGCAAGAGCCGTGCGCTCACTTTGACCGAGCCGTTCCGCGTCCGCCGCATGGACGACAGGCGCTATGCGGTTCGCGGCACGCCGACCGACTGCGTGATGTTCGCACTCGGCGAGGCGATGAAAGGTTCGCCGCCCGATCTCGTGCTTTCGGGAGTCAATCGCGGCGGCAATCTCGGCGAGGATGTGAGCTATTCGGGCACCGTCTCGGCTGCGATGGAAGGCGCCCTCGCCGGCATCCGCTCGGTCGCGCTCAGCCAGCGTTACGAGCGCACCGGCATGGGCGATCAGGTCCCGTTCGACACCGCCGAGGCCTGGGGCGAACGCGCGCTGCGCCCGTTGCTCGACGCGCCCTGGGCGCCGCGCACCCTGGTCAACATCAACTTTCCGTCGGTTCCCGCCGATGCCGTGAAGGGGATCAAGCCGGTCGCGCAGGGTCTGCGCGATTATGGCCGGGCCGGGCTCGACAAGCGCGTCGATCCGCGCGGATTTCCTTATTATTGGCTGGCGATGAGCCGCCTGCCGCACACCCCCGATCCCGAGACCGATCTCGAGGCGATCGAGCAGGGATGGATCACGGTGACCCCGCTCCATCTCGATCTCACCCACCGCAACTCGCTGGAAAGTCTCAAGTCGGTCTATTGTTAAGCCCCGAGGTTTACCTTATTAAATTGTTAAGGGGTAAGGGGGTTCGCAATGCGCCGAATGGGGGCACTGCTGTTCGGCGTCGTGTTGATGTCAGGCTGCATACCGGCTGAGGCCGGACGAGGCGCGCGCAGCTATGACGCGCCCGAGCAAAATCGACCGCAGGAGCAGTTCGAGCGCCGCTCGCTCGATCAGGACGTGCGCGCTTTGCCCGCGCCGCCGCCCGCCTGGGAGGCGCGCCGGGTCACTGCCGATGCGCGGCAGGTGACGAGCTCGACCTATGTCGTCCAGTCGGGCGATTCGCTGCGCACCATTGCGATTCGGACCGGCGCCGGCTCCGAAGCGATCGCCCGCGCCAACAATCTCGCGGCACCCTTCGTCATCCAGCCCGGCCAGCGGCTGAGCATCCCCGGCGGGCGCTATCACCTCGTCCGCGCCGGCGAGACCGGCATTGCGATCGCCCGCGCCTATGGAGTCGCCTGGTCGCGGATCGTCTCGGCCAACGCGCTCGCCGAGCCGTATATCCTGCGGACCGGCCAGCGGCTGCTGGTTCCGGGCAGCCGCCCCGAGACGATCGAGGAGCGCGCCGCGCGCTTCCATCTCGACATCGACGACATCCTCACCGGCGGCGAACCCGCGCTGGCGGCGAATGCGAGGCCCGCGAGGCCCACGCCCTCCTCCGCGCGCGTCCTGCCGGCGACGACTCCGGTGGCGACGCCGAGCACGCGTATCGCGGGCCAGTTCGCGTGGCCGGCCAAGGGAACGATCGTCAAGCGCTTCGGTCCCGGCAAGAGCGGCGAGCGCAACGACGGCATCAAGATCGCCGTCCCGCTCGACACGCCGGTGCTCGCCGCCGCCGACGGCGTCGTCGCCTATGTCGGCAGCGACGTGCCGGCATTGGGCGGGCTGGTGATCGTCAAGCACGGCAACAGCACGACGACGGTGTACGGCCATGCCGGACAATTGCTCGTCCAGCGCGGCCAGTCGGTGAAGAAGGGCCAGATGATCGCGCTCTCCGGCAATTCGGGTTTCGCCGACCGTCCCGAGCTTCATTTCGAGATCCGTCAGGGGCGCACCCCTGTCGATCCGATGTCGAGGCTGCCCGCGCGGCGAGATTAGTCCTCCCCTGGCGGGGAGGATCGATGAACCTTCCCCTTGCCCCTGCCTTGCAGGGAGGGGATAGAAGCGCAGAATGCCCGTGCTCCCCCCCGCGACGCTCAAGCGCAAATCGAGCCTGCCGGTGTGGGTGTCGATCGGCTGGCGGGTGCTGGCGGTGCTTGCCCTGCTCGGGCTGGCGGTGGGCGTCCACTGGATCGAGCGCGACGGGCTCAAGGACACCGCCGACGGATCGGTGAGCTTCCTCGACATCCTCTATTTCACGTCGATCTCGGTGACCACCACCGGCTATGGCGACATCGTGCCGGTCAGCACCTCGGCACGGATGTTCGACGCGTTCGTGGTCACGCCGATCCGCGTCTTCGTGGTGCTGCTCTTCCTCGGCACCGCCTATAATTTCGTGCTCAAGCGCACCTGGGACAAATGGCGTATGGCAGTGATCCAGCGAACCCTTTCGGGGCATATCATCGTGGCCGGTTACGGCACCACCGGCTCGGAAACCGTCGACGAACTGATCGCGCGCGGCAGGGATCGCGGCAGCATCGTCGTGATCGACCAGAACGAGAATCGGCTCGGCCGCGCCAGGGAGTGCGGATGCACCGTGCTGCAGGGCGATGCGACGCGCGACCAGATTCTCAAGGACGTGCGGATCGAGTGCGCCGAATCGATGATCGTCTGCGCGGGGCGCGACGACACCTCGATCCTGATAACCCTCACCGCCCGCCACCTCGCCGCCGCGATCCCGATCAGCGTCATCGTCCGCAACGAGGATAACGAGTTGCCCGCGCGTGCCGCCGGCGCGACGACGGTGGTTAATCCGGTGAGCTTCGCCGGGCTGTTGCTCGCCGGCTCGTGCCAGGGGCCGCATCTTTCAGGCTATCTGATGGACCTCGCTTCCTATCACGGCGAGGTCGAGCTCGCCGAGCGCCCGGTGCGGGCGGAGGAAATCGGCAAGCCGCTCGCCGCGATCGAGACGGGACTCGGCGTCCGCATCTATCGCGACGGCGCGCATTTCGGCCACAAGGCGCCCGAGGCGAGGGCATTGCAGGCGGGCGACCTGATCGTCGAGATCGTCACCGGCTGATCGCGAGGTTCTCCCGGGCTTCGTCGCATTCCTCGCAATTCTCCGCGGCATCGTGGAGGAAGATCAGCGGATCCGCCCGGATCCGCGGCACCGCCACCCGGATCAGAGCCTCGGCATCGAACAATCGCGCTTCGGCATTGCCTACCCGCCCCTCGCGCTGGAGCCCCTCGGCACGCAACCAGCCGTCGGCGAGCGCGAATTTTTCGCAGCAGCTGTCATTCTCGCCATAATGGACCTGCGCGCCATCGGCGGCGGTATAATGGAAGTCGCTGCGATACGGCGCGCCGCCCAGCAATTCGGCGAGATGCAGCATGGTGTTGGCGTCATGCCCGACTCCGAGCAGCAGGATCGCCCCGCCGGCCTCGCGGATGCGGTCGATCGCGCTGCCCGGCGCCGCGGGCGGCAACACGAACGGCCCGCCGGTGATCCAGCGCGCCTCGGGACCGATCGCCGCCACTGCGTCGAAATGCGCGCTGCGGATCACGCCCGGCTGCTGCCAGAACAGCGAAGGCAGGATGCCGAGATCGTCGCGATTGGGGGTAATCGCGGGGTCGAACGGCACATCGTCGTCGCCGGTCGCGGAGGGCATGGCCAGCGTGCCCTGCGGGCCGAGCGCCGCCCGCAGCGCGGCGATCAGCCCAAGCGGGCCGCCCGCCACCGGCCGCACCGCGCGAAAGCTCGAATGTACCAGCAGCACCCCGCCTTCGCGCACCCCGAGCGCGCGAAGCTGTCCCACCAGTTCGTCGTGCGTCGCGCTTTTCATGCTTGACCCTTCGCCCGGGGCCATGATGGTCGCTGCATGCCTGCCACTTTCCTCGCTCGCGTCCTGCCGATCCTGCTGCTGGTCGGTTCGAACATCCTGATGACTTTCGCCTGGTACGGCCATCTCAAGTTCAAGGACAAGCCGCTGCTCGCAGTGATCCTCGTCAGCTGGGGGATCGCCTTTTTCGAATATTGCCTCGCCGTGCCGGCGAACCGCTGGGGCAGCAATTTCTATTCGGCGGCGCAGCTCAAAGGGATGCAGGAAGTGATCACCCTCGCGGTGTTCGCGGTCTTCTCGATCCTCTATCTCGGTCAGAAGATCACCGCGAACCATCTGATCGGCTTCGCGCTGATCGCAACGGGGGCGTTCTTCCTGTTCCGGGCACCCGTGTCGGCCTGAGGCTGCGGCCACATGAAACACGAATGATCGGGATCGGTTGGAGAGCGGTCATCAAACCGCGATCGTCACCCCAGCCTTGTGCCGATCCACCACGCCTCACCCGATGGCATTTGCCTCGAAGTTCTTGAGTTGCCGCCCGGTGGACCCCGGAACAGGTCCGGGGTGACGGTTGAAGTAGTCAATGTCCATGACAGGGCGGAAGCGGTCGTTCCCGTCAGGGTCTCCGACCTCCGCAGCCTGAGAAACTGCATCGCCTCTTCCGGTCACACCGGCACGATCGTGAACCATGCGCAAAACCCCCGGCTAGCAATTTCCCCCAAAATCCCTATGTCGCCCGCCAATCATGGCAACCAAACTCCCTGACTCCCCGCGCATCGGGATGGTGTCGCTCGGCTGTCCGAAGAACCTCGTCGACAGCGAACGCATCCTCACCAAGCTGCGCAGCGACGGCTATGCGATGTCGCCCGACTATCAGGGCGCCGACATCGTGCTCGTCAACACCTGCGGCTTTCTCGATTCCGCCAAGGAAGAGAGCCTCGAGGCGATCGGCGAGGCCATCGCCGAGAACGGCCGGGTCATCGTCACCGGCTGCATGGGCAAGGAAGCCGAGGTCATCCGCGCGCGCTTCCCCAACGTGCTCGCGGTCACCGGCGCGCATCAATATGAGGAAGTCGTCGGCGCGGTGCACGAGGCGGCGCCGATGCCGCCCTCGCCCTTCGTCAATCTCGTGCCCGATGCCGGGCTCAAGCTGACTCCGCGCCACTACAGCTACCTGAAAATCTCCGAGGGCTGCAACCATCGCTGCGCCTTCTGCATCATCCCGAGCCTGCGCGGCGATCTGGTCAGCCGCCGTCCCGACGCGATCCTCCGCGAAGCCGAGAAACTGGTCGAGGCCGGCACGAAGGAATTGCTGGTGATCAGCCAGGACACTTCGGCGTACGGCGTCGACATCCGCAAGGAGCCGCGGATGTGGAAGGGGCAGGAAGTGGTGCCCCACATGACCGATCTCGCCCGCGAGCTCGGCAAGATCGCGCCATGGGTACGGCTGCACTATGTCTATCCCTATCCGCATGTCGACCATGTCATCCCGCTGATGGCCGAGGGGCTGGTCCTCCCCTATCTCGACATCCCGTTCCAGCACGCCGCGCCCAATGTGCTGCGCCGCATGCGCCGCCCCGCCAACGAGGCCAAGGTGCTCGAGCGGCTGCGCGGCTGGCGGGCGATCGCGCCCGACATCACGATCCGCTCGACCTTCGTCGTCGGGTTCCCCGGCGAGACCGAGGAGGATTTCCAATATTTGCTCGACTGGCTCGACGAAGCCCGGCTCGACCGTGTCGGCGCGTTCCGCTTCGAGCCGGTCGAGGGTGCGTCGGCGAACCTGCTCCCCGATCCGGTGCCGGAGGAAGTCAAGGAAGAGCGCTACGCCCGGATCATGGAGAAGACCGCGGCGATCAGCGCGGCCAAGCTCCAGGCGAAGATCGGCCGCACGCTCGAAGTGATCATCGACGAGGTCGGCGAGGATGGTGCCACGGGCCGCAGCCAGGCCGACGCGCCCGAGATCGACGGCGAGGTATTCCTCCGCGACGCGGGGCATCTCAACCAGGGCGATATCGTCCGCGTGACGATCGAGGATGCCGACGAGCACGACCTTTACGGCGTGCCGCTTCCCTGAGCGGGCGGAACCGTCTCGCGCTTGCGGTCGTCTCGCCGTGAGTCCCACATGCTCAGCGAGTGCGGCGCTTCATAGCGTCGTACGCTGCGCTCGCGATTCACCGATTGATTCCCCTGCAGGTCTGGGAAGGACCAGGCCTGCTCCATGACCGAGACGCTCTCGCGCCTGGGATCATAATCGAGATCGACGCGTGTCGCCCAGCCGCCCGGGCATTCGGGCCCCCGCCGGTTGACGCGCGTATCGACAAGCGGAACTTGTCCGCATCACACAATATCGCGACAGGCGGCTCCTCGTCGTCATCCGACGCGACCGTCCGGTCATAGCCGACGATTTCCAGCAATTCAGGCAGGGACGTCCGGGCGCGCGCGACGTCCGCGAAAGCGCGTATCCCCTCCGTCACATCAGGGGCGCCCTGATACGCATTCGGCACGGCCTGCTGGCCGCAGCCCGCCAGCAGTGGCACTCCAAGCACTGCGGAAACCCATGCGCGCGCGCCATGCCTCCCCGAACAACCGGCAATGGCATCTTGCCGCGCCCTGCATAAATCTCAACAACACGCTGGTTCAGCAATGCTTGCATGAGGAATAGTGCAACATGCCATCGCTTCGTCCACCGCTGCCGATCACCGATCGCTACGGGATTGGTCGGCGCGTCGCGCGCCTGGATCGCTGACGTTGCGACGCCCCCTCCTCTCCGGCCTCATCTGGCTGGCGCTGGCCAGCGCGGCTGCGGGAGACCCCGATACCCGCGTCATCCCCACCGACCCACTGACGGCGCCGGACGACGATTTCGCCCGCCATCGCGATCCCGCCGAGTGGCGGGGTCTGACAGTCAGTCGCATCGAGTTTCGCGAGGAGCGCGCGGCGTGGCGATTGTGGCGGATCGCCAACGTCCGGCATCGCCGCGGCCCCTTGTGGTTCGTGCCGCACGACAATGAGAATGCCGGCTTCGAAGCGGCGCTCGAGGCGGTCCGCAAATATGGCGGCACGCTGATAGCAGTCGATACCGGGATCGCCGAGGACGGCCTGCGCATGAACCGAGCGGTCGACTATGGCCGCCCCGTCGATCCCAACCGCAATTTCGACACTGCCCTGCCCGGCTATGCCCGCCGCATCCTCGCCGACCTGCGCCGCGGCATGCCGATCATCGCGCTCCACACCAATGCGCGGGGCTTCGACACGGGCGAATCGCGCTGCAACCAGTCCGATCCCTCGGGCCAGGGGGTGATCTCGATCCGCTATTGCGACGACACGCTGACGCCCAGCCCGTCACGGCGCCGCGCCTGGCCGTGGGACGATGACGACACCGTCGCTTTCGCCACGTACCGGACCGGAGACGCCCCTTCCGCCGCCTTTTGCCGCGACGGAATGATCGCCGCCGACTTCAACGTGGTGCAGGAGCGCGTCGTCGCCAGCGATCGATCCTTGTCCAATTACGCGGTGCTCCACGGACTCGACTATCTCAACTTCGAGACGCTCGATCGCGGCGACGACGCCGCCGGTCTTGCCGAGGGCCGCCGGCGTCTGGTCCACATCATCGATCGTGCGCTGGCGATGTGCGCGCCCAAGGTGAGGCCGATCGCACGCTAGCCGGCGATGGCGTCGAGCGCCGCCACTGCCTCCGCCGGCAGCTTCAAATCACGCACCGCCAGATTCTCGCGCAGATGCGTCAGCGAGGAGGTGCCCGGGATCAGCAGGATGTTCGGCGCGCGCTGGAGCAGCCACGCCAGCGCGACCTGCATCGGCGTCGCCGCGAGGTCCGCCGCGACCCGATCGAGCGCGCCCGACTGGAGCGGCGAGAATCCGCCCAACGGGAAGAACGGCACATACGCGATCCCGGCCTCGGCCAGCATGTCGATCAGCGCTTCGTCGTCGCGATGCGCGAGATTATAATGGTTCTGCACGCAGACGACCGGGGCGATGCTGCGCGCCTCGGCGATCTGGGCCGCAGTGGCATTGCTGACGCCAAGATGCCGTACCAGGCCCTGTTCGCGCAGCCTCGCCAGCCGTTCGAATTGCGGTGCGATCGGCCCCTCGCCCGGGCCGTGGATCGCGCCCATGATCCGAAGATTGACCGTGTCGATCGTCTCGAGTCCGAGATTGCGCAGATTGTCGTGCAGCGCCGCCTCGATCTCGTCGGGACTGAACGCGGGCAGCCACGACGCATCGGCACCGCGCCGCGCGCCGACCTTGGTGACGATCACCAGATCGTCGGAATAGGGGTGCAGCGCCTCACGAATGATCTGGTTGGTGACATGGGGGCCATAAAAGTCGCTGGTATCGATATGATCGACGCCCGCGACGATCGCCGCGCGCAGCACCGCGACTGCCGCGTCGCGATCCTTGGGCGGGCCGAACACCCCCGGCCCGGCGAGTTGCATCGCGCCATATCCGACGCGGTTCACAATATGGTCGCCCAGCGCCCAGGTCATCGGATAGTCGGTCATCGGTCGAACTCCTTTTGCAACGCCGCCCAGCTAAGCCTTGCGCGCACGAACGATAATCAGCCATAATCGGCACGGGCTGTGCGGATTTTCGGACAATGGACGTCGACCTCGGCGATTTGAACGCGTTCCTCGCGGTGGCGCGCGCGAAAGGCTTTCGCGAGGCGGCGCGGGCGACGGGCGCCAGCGCCTCGGGTCTCAGCGAAGCGGTGCGGCGGCTCGAGACCCGGCTCGGCGTTCGCTTGCTCCATCGCACCACGCGCAGCGTCGCGCCGACCGAAGCAGGCGCACGGCTGCTCGAACGGCTCGGCCCTGCACTCGGCGAAGTCGAGGCGGCGCTCGATATCGTCAACCGGTTCCGCGACCGGCCGGCAGGCACGCTCAAGCTCAACGTGCCGGTGATCGCCGCGCGACTGATTCTCCCGACGATCCTGCCCGGCTTTCTCGACGCCTATCCCGAGATCCAGCTCGAGATCGTTGCCGAGGACAATTTCGTCGACCTGCTCGCTTCGGGTTGCGACGCCGGTATCCGCTATGACGAACGTCTCGAACAGGACATGATCGCGGTTCCGATCGGCCCGCGCGTCCAGCGTTTCGCGGCCGGCGCGGCGCCCGGCTATCTCGCCCGCCGCGGCGTGCCCGCACATCCGCGCGACCTGCTGGACCATGCCTGCCTGCGCGGCCGCTTCGCCAATCGCGGACTCGTCCCCTGGGAGTTCACCCGCCAGGGCGAGACCGTCCGCGTCGAACCCGCCGGCCCGCTGGTCGTCAGCCTCAGCACCGCCTTCGATCTGCTGATCGCCAGCGCGATCGCCGGCGCCGGCATCGTCACGTCGTTCGAGGATCTGCTGCGCCCGCATTTCGACAGCGGCGCGCTGGTGCCGGTGCTCGAAGATTGGTGGGAGCGCTTTCCCGGCCCGTTTCTATATTATCCGGGGCGTCGCCTCGTCCCCGCGCCGCTGCGCGCGTTCATCGACTATGTGAAGGCGCACCCGGTTCAGGACGGCAGCGCATAGGCCACCACTTCGTCGCTCACCGGCGTCTCCATGAAATGGTGCCCGCCGGCATAGAGGACGAGATATTGCTTGCCGTTCATCTCATAGGTCATCGGCGTCGCTTGCCCCCCGCCGGGCAGCACGTCCTTCCACACCGTCCTGCCGGTCCGCAGGTCGATCGCGCGGATCAGATTGTCGGTCGCCGCCGCGACGAAGATCAGCCCGCTTGCGGTCACTACCGCTCCGCCATTGTTCGGCGTGCCGATCGTGATCGGCAGCATCGACGGGATGCCGAACGGGCCGTTGGTCCGCGCTTCGCCGAACGCGCGGTCCCAGATCGTCTTGCCGGTGGCCATGTCGATCGCGCGAATCCCGCCATAAGGCGGCTGCTTGCACAGCATGCCGGTGAAGGGCAGCCGCCAGCCGGCATTGACGTTGATCGCGAAAGGCGTGTTGGCCTGCGGATCGCCCGCGCCTTCCGCCCCGCCGATATTGCCGCGGGCCTGATCGCGCGGCGCCCAGCCGAGCTTGTCGGCCTCGGCGCGCGGCACCAGCCGGACGTAGTTGGGCATGTCGTTGTAATTGGCGACGATCACCCCGCGCGCCGGATCGACCGCGATCCCGCCCCAATCGGTCCCGCCATTATAGCCGGGATACTCGATCGAATGCCGGTCGGCCTCGGGCGGAGTGAAGAAGCCCTTGTAACTCGCCCGGCGGAACTGGATGCGGCAGATCATCTGGTCGATCGGCGACATGCCCCACATGTCGCGCTCGGCCAAATCGGGCTTGCGAAGCGTGTGCCACAGCGACACCGGCTGGGTGGGCGCGCGTTGGTCGGGCTCCACCCCGCCGCCGGGCACCCGCATTTCGCCGATCGGAGTCAGCGGCCGCCCGGTGCGGCGATCGAGCACATAGATGTCGCCCTGCTTGGACGGCAGGACGAGCGCCGGCGTGCCTTTGTAGTCGACGAGGGTCGCCTGCGCGCCGAAGTCGTAATCCCACACGTCCTTGCGCACCGCCTGGAAGCGCCAGCGCGGCTTGCCCGTGGCGACGTCGAGCGCGACCAGCGAGGTGGCGAATTCGTTTTCCTGCGGACGGCGCAGCGACGAATAATAGTCCGCCGCGGCATTCCCCATCGGCAGATAGACCAGCCCGAGCTGCTCGTCGCCCGAGGCCATCGTCCACATGTTCGGCGTGCCGCGGGTCCATTCCTGCCCCTGCGGCGGATAGCCGTTCCATTCGGGTCGCATCATGTCCCACGCCCAGCGCAATTGGCCGGTGCGCGCGTCGAAGCCCTGGATCACGCCCGAGGGCGCCCAGCGATCCTGACCGTCGAGCACCTGATGCCCGGTGACCAGCACGCCGCGCACCAAAGTCGGCGGCGAATTGATCGAGACGAAGCCGTCGGGGACCTTGCCCATGCCGAGCTTGGCGTCGACCTGGCCGTTGGTGCCGAAATCGGCGCAGAGCCGGCCCGAGCGCGCATCGACTGCGATCAGCCGCGCATCGAGCGTGCCCTCGATCACCCGCGTCGCGCAGGGCTGGTCCGCCGCGATGCCGGGAACCGCATAATAGACCACGCCGCGGCAGGCCGCAGTGTAGGGAATCGCATTGTCGGGCACCTTGGGGTCGTAGCGCCAGCGCTCCCTGCCGCTCGCCGGATCGAGCGCGATCATGATGTTCTTGGGCGTGCAGAGGTACAGGCTGTCGCCGACTTTGAGCGGGGTGTTCTCGGCGCCATAGGTGCCCCGGATCTGGGGCGACGACGGCAAGTCGCCGGTGTGGATCGTCCAGGCGCGCTCGAGCTTGCCGACATTCTCCGCGTTGATCTGGGTCAGCGGCGAATAGCGCCGCGCGCTGGTGGTGCCGCCATAGACCGGCCAGTCGGCGCCGACCTGCTGGCCGGAGGGATCGGCCATTCCCTGCGTTCCCGCCGCGGGCAGGCCCGCGAGCACGGGGTTGGGCGCGTTCGTGGCGGCGACCCAGAAATTCGTCGCGGTGAGCACCAGCGCGGTCGAGGCGCCCGCCGCCGCCAACCGCCAGCGATCCGGACGACGGCTCAGCGTCGCCATCGCCGCGATGACGCCGAGCAGCAGCACCACCGGCGCGATCACCCGCGGCACCTGCGCCCAGCCATTGGCGCCGACTTCCCACCATGCCCAGACCAGGCTCAGCACGACGATAGCGAGATACAGCCACCCGCCCGTCGTCCGCCCGCGGACCAGCAGCACACCCGAGACGATCATCGCCGCGCCGGCGAGCAGGTAGTAAAGCGACCCGCCGAGCAAAGCGAGCCACACGCCGCCGATCGCGAGCACCAGCCCGATCAGCGCGACGAGTCCGCCGACGAGGATCGACAGCCAGCTTCCCCATCGCGTTTGCGCGCCGAGGATCGCGCCATCATCGCGCACGGACGGCGGTTCGGAATAGCCACGAATATCGGTCACACGCTGTCTCCCGCGAACGCGGCGCTTCCGCCGGGCAGGAAGCGTCAGGGCGTTGGGGCAACCAGCCGGGCGCGGGGCCAGTTCCGAAATGAACAAAATTTCATCTTGGCGGCAGGGGCTAGGCGGAGCGGCCTTGCGACCCTAGATCACGGCCATGCCTGATCTCTCCTCGCTGATTCAACCCGACCGCGGCCAGCCCGCGCGCACCATCCATCTGATCGACGCCAAGGGCTATGACGCCTGGCTCGCCGCCCAGCCGCCGCGGCATCGCACCGCCGCGCAGGCGCAGAAGCTCGCGCCGGTCGGCTATTCGAGCGCGATCCTCCCCGGCGACGGACCCGAGGACTGGTCGGTGGTCAGCGTGGTCGCCAATGTCGAGCGGCTGACGCCGTGGTGCCTCGCCAAGCTCGCCGAGACCTTGCCCGAGGGCATTTACCGCGTCGAGGGCCGCGAGCCGGGCAAGGCGCTCCATGGCTGGCTCACCGCGCAGTACAGGTTCGACCGCTACAAGAAGAAGGACGACAAGGCGCAAGGGCCGCGGGTGCTGCTCACCGGCGATCCCGCCCGGATGGAAGAGGCGCTGCGCCTCGCCGCGGTCACCTTCAAGCTGCGCGACCGGATCAACACCGGCGCCAACGACATGGGGCCCGCCGATCTCGAGGCCGCCGCCGCCGATCTGGCCAAGGAATATGGCGCGACGCTGACCGTCGCCAAGGGCAAGGAAGTCGAGAAGGGCTATGGCATGCTCTGGGCGGTCGGCAAGGCCGCCGGCGAGGGCCGCGAGCCGCGGCTGATCGAGCTCGAATGGGGCAATCCCGAGCATCCGCGCATCGCCATCATCGGCAAGGGCGTGTGCTTCGACACCGGCGGGCTCGACATCAAGCCCGCCGCGGGAATGCGGCTGATGAAGAAGGACATGGGCGGCGCCGCGCACGCGCTCGCGCTCGCCGAACTGGTGATGCAGCACCGCCTGCCGGTGCGCCTCCACATGCTCGTCCCCGCAGTCGAGAATTCGATCAACGGCGAGGCCACGCGCCCCGGCGACGTGATGATCTCGCGCAAGGGCCTGTCGGTCGAGAACAGCAACACCGATGCCGAGGGCCGGCTGATCCTCGGCGACGCGCTGACCAAGGCGGCCGAAAGCAACCCCGAATTGGTGTTCGACTTCGCGACCCTGACCGGCGCCGCGCGCGTCGCGCTGGGCGCCGACCTCCAGGCGCTGTTCGCCAATGACGAGACTCTCGCCGCCGACCTGCTTGCCGCGGCCGAGGCCGAGGCCGATCCGATGTGGCGGATGCCGCTCTACGATCCGTACAAGGAGGCGCTCAAGTCCGACGTCGCCGATCTGGTCAATGCGGCCGAAGGGCCGTTCGGCGGCGCGATCACCGCCGCCTTGTTCCTCAAGGAATTCGCCCCCGAAAAGGCGCAATGGGCGCATTTCGACATCTTCTGCTGGAATGGCAGCCCCAAGCCCGGCCGGCCCAAGGGCGCCGAGGCCGTCAGCCTGCGCGCGACGTGGAAGGTGCTGAAGGACCGCTACGCCGGCTGAGCCGCGCCGGTTTGGGCGATGTCCTCGACCGACATCGGATAGCCGTAATGGAAGCCCTGCCCCATCGCGCAGCCGAGCCGGGCGAGCGTGCGCGCGGTGGAGGCCGATTCGATCCCTTCGGCCACCACCGGCAGCCCCAGCGTGTTGGCGAGCGTGATGATCGCGTGGACCAGCCGCATCGCCGCGGGATCTCGCTCCATCGAGGTCACGAAGCTGCGATCGATCTTGAGCCGGTCGAACGGCAGCATCTGCAGATGCTGGAGCGATGAATAGCCGGTGCCGAAATCGTCGAGCGCCAGCTGGATGCCCTGATTCTTGAGCGAGGCGATCGTCTGCTGGGCGCTGTCGGCGTCGATGATCAGCGCATTCTCGGTGATCTCGATGGTCAGCCGCGGCGGCGGGAAGCGCTCGCGGGTCAGCACCGCCAGAACCTTCTGGCTGAACCACGGATCCTTGAGCTGGGTCGGCGACACGTTGATCGAGATGCCGATGTCCCAGTCGCGCGTCTCGCGGCAGGCACGCCGGAGCAGCCGGAGCATCAGCACGTTGATCAGCCCGCATTCCTCGGCGATCGGGATGAATTGCTCGGGCCCGATCTCGTCACGATCGCCGCGCTGCCACCGCGCGAGCAATTCGTAGCCGATCACCGCGCCGCTCGCGAGATCGACGATCGGTTGATAATGCGGCACGAAAGCGTCGGTCGTCATCGCCTCGCGCAGTTCGCGCTCGATTTCGGCGCGGCGGCGGATCTCGGCGTCGAGCATCGGCTCGAACGCGCAATGCTGGCTGCGCCCCGATTGCTTGGCCTTGTAGAGCGCGATGTCGGCGCGCCGCATCAGCGTCTCGCGGTCGGCGGCGTCGTTCGGATAGAGCGAGATACCGACGCTGGCGCCGATATGGTGGACCAGATCGGACCCGGCAAAAGGCTTGAGCATCGCCTGGACGATGGCGTGCGCGACGCGGCGCGCGCCTTCGCCGTCCGAATCGACGATCACGGCGAACTCGTCCCCGCCGAGACGATAGCTGGTCGCGTGCGCGCCCGTCATCGCGCCGAGCCGCGTCGCGACGTCGCGCAGCAACTGGTCGCCGGCAGGATGGCCGTACACGTCATTGATCGACTTGAAGCGATCGAGATCGAGGATCAGCAGCCCGAGCGGCGCGTCTCCGGTCATCCGGCTCTCCAGCGCCTCGGCGAGCGCGCGGCGATTGGGCAGCCCGGTCAACGGGTCGTGATAGGCGAGCTGATGCGCACGCTGCTCGGCGCCCTGCGCGCGACGCTGTTCGGTCGCCATATCGGCGCGCGAGGTCAGCACTTCGATGAAGCCGACATGGCTTGCCTGCAGCATCCGCAGGATCACCGCGGTCACGACAAGGATGTTGAAGCCGACCCCGCGCAGGAACCAGTCCGGCGAGAAGAGCAGGCAGAGCGTGACCGGCGCGGCGCCACACAGCAGAACCGCATGGCCGGCCCGCGGCAGCGACTGGAGGCAATAGCAACAGCTGATCGCGCCGATGAAGATGTAGAGCGCAATGCAGGCGCGGCGCACCAGATCGGCCTGGATATAGAGGACCAGTCCCCAGCCGCCGAAGCCGAGGCTGAGCGCCATCGCGACGATGGTGGTCCCGATCAGATAGCGCGGGATCTGCTCAGGGTCGGGCACGGCGCCCCGCCGGCGCAGCCAGAAAGCGGCGCGTACGCCGCCGAGCAATGCCAGCACCACCGGCATTCCCAAGCTCCACCACACGCTCACCGTGCCGTGCGACGCGAAGCTGAGGAAGGCCGCATCGACCATCATCAACGCGTACATCAGCGGCACCTGCTGACGCAGGGCGCGAAACTGCTCGACCAGAATCGCCTGATTCTGCTCGGTGCGGATAGCGACGGCCGGGGCAGCGCGCCTGAACATAGTCAAATATAGCAGCGAACGCAGGCCCGATTGCGTTTCTTGCAACGATTCAGCAGCTTGACCGCACGCGCCCTCCCGCACGCGGGCGCTCCCGCCGCGCGGGCAACCCTGCTAGCCTGCCGCCATGTCAGCCCCGCACCCCAGGCTCACGCTCGTCGCCTGCATCCTCGCGTCGAGCCTCGCCTTCATCGACGGATCGGTCACCAATGTCGCCTTGCCGGCGATCGGCGCCGATCTGGGCGCCACGCCGGCCGAGCTGCAATGGACGATCAACGCCTATCTGTTGCCGCTGTCGGCGCTGTTGCTGATCGGCGGTGCGGCGGGCGACCATTTCGGGCGGCGCAAGCTGCTCGTCGTCGGGATCGCGATCTTCGCGCTCGCCTCGATCGCCTGCGCGCTCGCGGCGGACCTGACCGTGCTGCTCGCCGCGCGCGCAGTGCAGGGCGTCGGCGCCGCGATCCTGCTGCCTAATAGTCTCGCCACGCTCGGCCACGTCTTTACCGGCGAGGCGCGCGGCAAGGCGATCGGCACCTGGGCCGGGGTCGGCGCGATCGCCGGCGCGGTCGGGCCGCCGCTCGGCGGCTGGCTGGTCGACGCGATCGGCTGGCGGGCGATCTTCTACGTCAACATACCGGTGGCGGCGGCTGCGATCCTGATCGCATTGCGCTATGTCGAGGAGAGCGCCGAGGGCGAATTGCCGCTCGATCTGCCCGGTGCGTTCGCCGCGACCGTCGCCCTCGGCGCAGTCACCTGGGCGCTGACCCTGTGGTCGAGCCACCATGCCTTCGGCGCCACCGTCGCGGTCGGCCTCGCGATCGGATGCGCCGCGACTGCCCTGTTCCTGTGGATCGAGCATCGTCGCGGCGCGCGCGCGATGATGCCGTTCGCGATGTTCGGCTCGCGCGCATTCGCCGGGCTGACCCTGCTCACCTTCCTGCTCTACGGCGCGCTCGGCGGGGTGCTGCTGCTCCTGCCCTATGTGCTGATCGAGGCGGCCGGCTATTCGGCGCTCCAGGCGGGGCTCGCCTTGCTGCCGATGCCGCTCGGCATGGGACTCGCCTCGCGGGTGATGGGGCGGCTGACCGCAAGGGTCGGGCCGCGCTGGCCGCTGACGATCGGCGCGTTCGTCGTCGCGATCGGCTTCGCCCTGCTGGTGCTGGTCGACGAGGGCGCACCATACTGGGCCTCGGTGTTCCCCGGCTGCCTCGTCATCGCGATCGGCATGTCGAGCGTCGCTGCGCCGCTCACCACTGCAGTGCTCGCCTCGGTCGACGACAAACATGCCGGCACCGCCTCGGGGTTCAACAGCGCGATCGCGCGGACCGGCGGGCTGATCGCCACCGCGATCGCCGGCGCGGTGATCGCCAGCGCCGGCCGCGAGCTGATCACCGCCTTCCATGGCGGCGCGCTGGTCGGTGCCGGCCTCGCCGCCGCATCGAGCGTGGCGGCGCTGCTCACGCTCGGCCAGGTCAGGAAAGCGACGCCGCAGCCTGAATGATCGGTACGAATTTCTCCGCGGTCAGGCTCGCCCCGCCGACCAATGCGCCATCGACATTGTCGACCGCGAGGATGTCCGCCGCATTCGCCCCGGTCAGCGATCCGCCATAGAGAATGCGAATCCCGTCGGCCGCGTCGCCCACCATCGCGCGGAGCTTGGCGCGCGCTATCGCGTGGATCGCGGCGATGTCCTCGAGCGTCGGGGTCTTGCCCGTGCCGATCGCCCAGCGCGGCTCGTACGCCAGCGTCAGCCAGTCGGCCGCCGCGCCTTCGGGAAGCGATTTCTCGATCTGGGACTGGACGATCCGCTCGGCACGGCCGGCTTCGCGTTCGGCCTCGGTCTCGCCGCAGCACAGGATCACCTTCAGCCCGTGCCGCCGCGCCGCCGCCGCCTTGGCCCAGACGTCATGGCTGGTCTCATGCTGGTCGGCGCGCCGCTCCGAATGGCCGACGATCGTCAGCGTCGCACCGCATTCGCGCAACATCGCGCCCGAGATGCAGCCGGTATGCGCCCCCTTGTCGGCCGGATGCACATCCTGCGCGCCGATCGGCAGCGCTCCGGCCACCGCCACCGCGGGGGCGATCAAGGTGAAGGGAAGGCACAGGGCGGCGTCGACCTGCGGGTTGGTCGCGGCGGCGGCCGCGATCGCCTCGACTTCGCCGAGTTGCGCCTTCAGCCCGTGCATCTTCCAGTTTCCGACGACCAGCTTGCGACGCATGTCCCCACTCCTCCTGTTTTGCGGCAGGCGATACCAAGCCGCACGCGCTGCACAAGCTTGAAGGCAGCCCGTCCGCGCCCTAAAGCACGCCAAATCCCTCTTTCGAACGGCCCTTCATGCTCAATTTCTTCCGCCGCTTCACCAAGTCGCGCTTTGGCCTGATCGCGGTGTTCGTCTTCCTCGCGGTGATCGCGCTCGCCTTCGCCGCGGGCGACATCACCGGCGTCCGCGCCACGGGAGGCGGCGACGGTGGCAAGGTCGTCGCCAAGGTGGGCAGCCACGTGATCACCGATCGCCAGGTGCGCGAGCGGATCGATCTGTTCCTGCGAAATCTCCAGCGCGACGGGCAGAACGTGACCATGGAGCAGTTCCTCGCGCAAGGCGGGCTCGAACTGACGCTCAACGAGATGATCAACGGCGTCGCGATGGTCGAATTCTCGCAGGATTCGGGCATGCAGGTCAGCAAGAAATTGATCGACGGCGAGATCGCCAACAATCCGGCATTCTTCGGGATCGACGGCAAGTTCAGCCAGAAGCAGTTCGAGGATCTGCTGTCGCAGAACCGGATCTCCCCGGTAACGTTTCGCGCGCAGATGACCGACGAGCGCTACGGCAATTGGCTGGTCAATCGCGGCACGCTGGGCAACCAGATCCCCAACGGCGTCCTCCTGCCTTATGCCTCGCTCGCGCTCGAGCGCCGCGCCGGGATCGTCGGGCTGGTCTCGACCATCGCGATGGATCCGGGCGCCGACCCCGACGACAAGACGCTGACCGCCTGGTACAACGGCAAGCGCGCGCGCTACATGGTGCCCGAACGCCGCATCGTCCGCTACGCGATGGTCAAGCCCGACGCGCTGCGCGCCGGCGCCGCCGCCACCGAAGCCGAGATCGCCGACGCGTACAAGAAGGCCGGCGCCCGTTTCGCCGCCACCGAGAAGCGCAGCGTCCGCCAGCTCGTGCTCCTCGACCAGGCCACCGCCAACCGCGTCGCCGGCGAAGTGAAGGGCGGCAAGCCCCTCGCCGCCGCGGCGGCCGCTGCGGGCCTCGAGCCGACCAGCTTCGACGGCGTCGAGAAGGCCGCCCTCGCGCGCCAGACCGCGCCCGCGGTCGCCGACGCCGCTTTCGGCGTTGCGCAGGGCGGCGTGGCCGGCCCGGTCCGCTCACCGCTCGGCTGGCACGTGCTGCAGGTCGAGAAGGTCGAGCAGGTCGCGGCGAAGACGCTCGATCAGGCGCGCACCGAACTCGCCGGCGAGATCAGCGCGCGCAAGCTCGCCCAGACGCTCGTGACGCTGCGCCAGTCGATCGAGGACGGCATCGCCGACAGCAAGAATTTCGATGAGGCCGCGGCCGACGCGAAGCTCATAGCCGAGCGCACGCCCGCGCTGACCGCCGCCGGCGCCAATCCGGAGGACGAGGCCTTCAATCCCGATCCTGCGATCGCCGCGGTGATGCGCGCAGGCTTCGGCATCGAGCAGCCGGGGGACGAACCGCAGATTGCGCCGCTGGGCGCCGATGGCAGCTTCGCATTGGTCGGGCTCGAGCGGATCGTTCCCGCCGCGCCGCGCCCGCTCGCCCAGATCCGCGAACGGGTGGTGAAGGATTATCTTGTCGAACAGGCGCTCACCAAGGCACGCGCCGTCGCCAGCGCGATGATCGCCAAGCTCGAAAAGGGCGTGCCGATGCAGCAGGCGCTCGCCGAAGCCGGAGTGACCAAGGGCCCGCCGCCCAAGCCCTTCGACTTCAAGCGGCAGGAGGTGCTCGGCCCGAACATGGCGCCCTATCTCCAGATGGCGTTCAGCATGGCGCCCAAAAAGGCCAAACTGGTCGAGGGGCAGAACCGCGAAGGCTATTACGTCGTCTATCTCGACAAGATCGAGGAGCACAGCGCCGCGAACGACCCCGCCGCGATCCAGCGCGTGCGCGGCGACATCGCCCCGCAGATCGGCCCCGAATATGCGCGCCAGTTCATCGCTTCGATCCGAAATCACCTGAAGGTCACGCGCAACGACAAGGCGATCGCCCAGCTGCGCGCCGATCTGAGCCGCACCGGCTCGGCACGCTGAGGTGATCCAGGGCGTCGAAGCCGCACGGGCGGCGCTCGTCGCCGGCCGGCCGGCGCTGCTGTGGCACCGTCAGGTCGCCGACACCGAGACTCCGGTCGCGGCGGCGCTCAAGCTGGTCGAGCCCGGGCGCGGCGATTTCCTGCTCGAATCTGTCGAGGGCGGCTCGGTCCGCGGCCGTCACAGCCTGATCGGCCTCGCCCCCGATCTCGTGTTCCGCGCGACCGGGGCGGAGGCGGCGATCAACCCGCATTGGCTGGTCGACCGCGACGCCTTCGCGCCCTGCCCCACGCCCACGCTCGAGGCACTGCGCAGCCTCGTCCAGAGCTGCCGGATGGACGTGCCGGCGGAATTGCCGCGCGCGCTCGCCTGCCTCGTCGGCTATTTCAGCTACGAGACCGTGGGACTGGTCGAGAAATTGTCGCGGCCGGCGCCGAACCCGATCGGCGTGCCCGACATGATGTTCGTCCGGCCGACGGTGATCCTGATCTTCGATCGGCTCGCCGACACGCTCTTCCTCGTCGCGCCGGTCTGGCCCGATGCGTCGCGCGCGCCGCAGGCGCTGATCGATGCCGCGGCCGAGCGCATCGACGCCACCGCCGCGCGCCTCGCCACCGCGCCGCTCCCTGCGCCGGTGCGCGCCGACCCGGGCGAAGTCGCGCTGACTCCGGTGCTCGCGCCCGGCCGCTATGGCGAGATGGTCGCGCGCGCCAAGGACTATATTGCCGCCGGCGACATCTTCCAGGTCGTGCTCGCCCAACGCTTCACCACGCCGTTCGCACTGCCGCCGTTCGAGCTCTATCGCGCGCTGCGCCGGGTCAATCCCTCGCCGTTCCTCTATCATCTCGATCTGCCCGGCTTCGCGCTCACCGGTTCGAGCCCCGAGATCCTCGTCCGCGCGCGCGACGGCGAGATCACCATCCGCCCGATCGCCGGCACCCGCCCGCGCGGCAAGACCGCCGCCGAGGACGAGGCCAACCGCGCCAGCCTGCTCGCCGATCCCAAGGAACGCGCCGAGCATCTGATGCTGCTCGATCTCGGCCGCAACGATGTCGGCCGCGCCGCCGAAGCCGGCAGCGTGCGCGTCACCGACAGCTACACCGTCGAATTCTACAGCCACGTCATGCACATCGTCTCGAACGTGGTCGGCAAGCTGCGCCCGGGCAGCGACGCGCTCGATGCGCTGTTCGCCGGCTTTCCCGCTGGCACCGTCAGCGGCGCGCCCAAGGTCCGCGCCTGCCAGATCATCGCCGAGCTCGAGCCGGAGACCCGCGGCCCCTATGCGGGCGGCGTCGGCTATTTCTCGCCCGACGGCTCGATGGACAGCTGCATCGTGCTGCGTACGGCTTTGGTCAAGGACGGGGTGATGCACGTCCAGGCCGGCGCCGGCATCGTCGCGGATTCGGACCCCGCTTATGAGCAGCGCGAATGCGAAGCCAAGGCCGGGGCGCTGTTCGCCGCCGCGCGCGAGGCAGTGGCGCGGGCCAGCGAGGCAGGGTTCGGGCAGTAACTCCCTCTCCCAAAGGGAGAGGGAATAATTTCAGTTCTCTGGCCCCGTCACCCGCGCGGCCTTGGCCTTCTGGTCGACGCGCTCCTGATACCATTGCCGGATCGCGGCGCGGGTGCAGCCGGTCTGGCCGCCAATGCCGACCGGCGAGCAGCTGTTGGGCAGTCCGGCGCGGTTGAACTCCTCGACGCTCTCCACGCGATTGGTCCATGCGTTCGAGGCCGGCCCTTCCTTGGGCTGCTCGCGGAAGCGCTTGGGAATCCGATAGGGCGATTCGCCGGCATTGGCGCACACCACGATCTCGTCCGGGCTCTGTGCCTTGGGGCATTGCTCGTCGCCATAGAGCAGGACCGAGCGCACGCGGCTGGGCGGGCCGTCGCCCTTCGCGCCGTCCTGGGGCGCGGCGGGGCCGACGAGCAGCGCGGCGAAGAGCAGGGTAGAAAGCATGGAAACTCCTTTGAACGCACGTCAACGCCTCTGTGCCGCCGGCGTTGCCGCCGCACTATGGCCGCGCCAAGGCAATTGTGAGATCGCGCGAAACGCCTTAACCGCAGCTGCATGATCCTCGTTCTCGACAATTATGACAGCTTCACCTGGAACCTCGTCCATTATCTGATGGAGCTCGGCGCCGAAGTGCAGGTCGTCCGCAACGATGCGCTCACCGCGCGCGACGCGATCGCGAGCAACGCGCAGGCGTTCCTGATCTCGCCCGGGCCCTGCACGCCGAACGAGGCGGGGATCAGCCTCGATCTCGTCGCCGCCTGCGCCGAGCTGGGCAAGCCGTTGCTGGGCGTCTGCCTCGGCCATCAGGCGATCGGCCAGCATTTCGGCGGCCAGGTGGTCCGCGGCGGCCTGATGCACGGCAAGACCTGCCCGGTCGAACATGACGGCACCGGGCTGTTCGAAGGGCTCCCCTCGCCCTTCACCGCCACCCGCTATCATTCGCTGATCGTCACCGACATCCCCGAAGATCTCGTCGTCAACGCCACCGCCGACGACGCTTCGGTGATGGGCTTCCGCCATCGCGAGTTGCCGATTCACGGCGTCCAGTTCCACCCCGAGAGCATCGCCACCGAGCACGGCCATGCGATGCTGGCGAATTTCCTCAGGCTGGCGGGGATCGAGGCCAAGACGCTGGCCTGATCCGACTCAGGCGACAATTCCGGAGCCACCCATGCGAATGATCGGTCTGATCGGCGGGATGAGCTGGGAGAGCTCGGCTGAATATTATCGCATCCTCAATCAGGGCGTGCGGGATCGGCTCGGTCCCACCGCCTCGGCGCGATGCCTGCTCTGGTCGTTCGATTTCGCCGAGATCGAGAGGCTCCAGCATCAAGGCGACTGGCAGAGTCTGACCGCGCGCATGGTCGATGCCGCCCAGCGTCTCGAAGCGGCAGGCGCCGAGCTGCTGCTGATCTGCACCAACACCATGCACCTCATGGCGCCCGCGGTGCAGGCGGCAGTGCGGATCCCCCTGCTCCACATCGCCGACCCCACCGCCGGGCGGATCAAGGCGAGGGGCTTCGCCAAGGTCGGCCTGCTCGGCACCGCGTTCACGATGGAGCGGGATTTCTACAAGGGCCGGCTTTCCGACGCTCATGGTCTCGACGTGATCGTCCCCGGCGACGCGGATCGCGCGATCGTCCACCGGATCATCTACGAAGAGCTGGTCGCGGGGAAGGTCATCGAAGAATCGCGCGCGGCCTATCGCGAGATCATCGCCCGGCTGATCGAGCGCGGTGCCGAAGCGATCATCCTCGGCTGCACCGAGATCATGCTGCTGGTGCGCCCGGAGGACAGTGCGGTGCCGATGTTCGACACCACCCGCCTCCATGCCGAAGCCGCGGTCGCCGGCGCGCTGGCCGACTGACGCCACAGCCGGGCTTGGGTGCGCCCCATCAGGATTTGCTCGACTCGGGCGCGCAGCCTCGGGATAGAGATGGCGTGACCGTCTCGACTCTCCTCCCCGATCCCGCCTCGCCGCTCGCCCGCGAAAGCGCGGCGCAGGCCTTCGCCGACATTCTCGACGGCACTGTCTCCGAACCCGAGATCGAGGCCTTCCTGATCGCGCTCAGCATCCGCGGCGAGACCAGCATCGAGATCGCCGAAGCCGCGCGCGCAATGCGCGACCGGCTGATCCCGATCACTGCCCCCCAGGGCGCGATCGATGTCTGCGGCACCGGCGGCGACGGCCATCACACGCTCAACGTATCGACCGCAGTGAGCCTCGTCGTCGCGGCGTGCGGCGTCCCCGTCGCCAAGCACGGCAATCGCGCCGCCTCGTCCCGGGCGGGCGCCGCCGATACGCTCGAGGCGCTGGGCCTCGACCTCGACCGCGCCGCCGCGCGCGCCGAGGAGAGCCTGCACGAGCTCGGCATCGCCTTCCTGTTCGCCCAGCATCATCACCCTGCACTGGCGCGGATCGGCCCCTTGCGCCGTCGTATCGGCCGGCGGACGATCTTCAACCTGATGGGGCCGCTCGCCAACCCGGCGCACGTCACCCGCCAGCTGATCGGCATCGCCCGCCCCGATTACGCACCGACCTATGCCGAGGCGCTGCTCCAGCTCGGGTCGGAGGCCGCCGCGGTCGTCTCGGGCGAGGATAGCCTCGACGAGCTGTCGACGGCAGGCGCCAGCATCCTAGTCAATGTCGGCTGCGCCACTCTGCCCACCCGGATCACCCCCGAGGATGCCGGCCTGCCCCGCCACCCGCTCGCGGCGATCCGTGGCGGCGACCCCGAATATAATGCGTTCGCGCTCCGCCGCCTGCTGCTCGGCGAGACCGGCGCCTATCGCGACGCGGTGCTGCTCAACGCCGCCGCCGCTTTGATGGTCGCCGGAAAAGCGGACAATCTGGTCGACGGCGTCGAGGAGGCGGCCGAGGCGATCGACGGCGGGCTTGCCAACGGCCTGCTCGATTGCTGGATCGCCTTCGCATGAGCACCATTCTCGACAAGATCCTCGAAACCAAGCGCAGCGAAGTCGCCGCGCGCCGTGCCGCGCCGGCCGCGCGCCCGGCCCCGGGGGCGCCGCGCGGCTTCAAGGCGGCGCTCGACGCCAAGGTCGCCGCAGGGGGCTTCGGCCTGATCGCCGAGATCAAGAAGGCCAGTCCGTCCAAGGGCCTGATCCGCCCCGATTTCGATCCGCCCGCGCATGCCCGCGCCTATCAGGCCGGCGGCGCCGCCTGCCTTTCGGTGCTCACCGATCGGGAATATTTCCAGGGGCATGAGGATTATCTGATCGCTGCGCGCGCCGCCTGCGACCTGCCGGTGATCCGCAAGGATTTCATGGTCGATCCGTGGCAGGTCGCGGAATCGCGCGGGATCGGCGCCGATGCGATCCTGATCATCGTCGCCGCGCTCGAAGACGATGCGATGGCGGAGATCGAGGCCGCCGCGCTGGACCTTGGCATGGACGTGCTGGTCGAGGTCCACGATGCCGACGAGCTCGAACGCGCGCTCCGGCTCAGGTCCCGCCTCATCGGGGTCAATAATCGTAACCTCAAGACCTTCGAGGTCGATCTTCAAAAGACCTACGAACTTGTCCGCCACGCGCCGAAGGACTGCACCTTCGTCGCCGAATCGGGCCTGACCAGCCGCGCCGATCTCGACGCGATGGCCGAGCACGACATCCGCTGCTTCCTGATCGGCGAGTCGCTGATGCGCCAGCCGGATGTCGAGGCGGCGACGCGGGCGATGATCGGATGAGGGGGCGGGATACCCATTTCCCTCTCCCCTTGTGGGAGAGGGAGGGAGCCGACTTTAGTCGGCGGAAGAGTGAGGGGGAGTGAGACTCAATCCCCCTCACTCTTCCCACTCGCTGCGCGAGCGGGCCCCTTCCTTCTCCCATAAGGGGAGAAGGAGCCGATGACTCTCACCCATCTCGACGAATCCGGCGCCGCGCACATGGTCGACGTCGCCGGCAAGGCCGTCACAGCGCGCGAGGCCGTCGCCACCGGGCGCATTACCATGTCGCCCGAAGCCGCCGCCGCGGTCCGCGCGGGCAGCGTCAAAAAAGGCGACGTGCTCGCCACCGCGCGCATCGCCGGTATCATGGCCGCGAAGAAGACCGCCGAGCTGATCCCGCTCTGCCACCCGCTCCCGCTCACCCGGGTCGCCGTGGATCTCGCCCCCGACGAGACCGGAGTCACCGCCACCGCCACCGCCGCCACCGAAGGCAAGACCGGAGTCGAGATGGAGGCGCTCACTGCCGTCAGCGCGGCGCTGCTGACGCTCTACGACATGGCCAAGGCACTCGATAAGTCCATGACGATCGGCGATATCCGCCTGCTGTCGAAAAAGGGTGGCAAATCAGGCGACTGGACCGCCTGAGCCCGGAACGGCCCTGCCGCGCCATCGTTGTCCTGTCATCGAATTGTCATGAAGGGCGAAGGCGTTGCGCGAAGTTTCGGTGCTCAAGGGGCTCGGCTATCTCACTTCCACGCTGAGCGTCGTCCTGCTCGGCATCGTCGCGATCGAGACCGCAGAGCGAAGCCCGGTGCTGCTCGCCTGTCTGGTGCTCGGAATGATCGCGTCGATCGCAGGCATGCTCCTGCGCTGGCGTTCGCATCGCCTCGAACAGCATGAAAAGGACCGGGACGGTGCCCGATCCCCGGCCTTCCCGCCGCGCGCCGTTAGGGATTCTACAACCGCACACATTAACCCCGCTTTCAGCCCCCTCAAGCAAGGACGAACCACGGATCGCGTGGGAAAATAGTTGATGATTCAGGCACTCAGGTCCGCAACGATTTTTTCGTTGTCCGCCGAGCCGCCGCGCGCCGTCCGGCATCAGCCCGACGCGCAGGCGGCGTTCGATGCCGCGTTCCTCGTCGGCGATTCCGGGCGTTTTCCTTGCTCGCTTCAGCGGCTGTCGTCGGCAGGTGCCACGCTCCAGATCGAGCTCGAGTGCACCGAGGCCGCGCCGCTCCACCTCGAAATGACGAGCGGCCAGACCATCCCGGGCAAGATCGACTGGTTCGCCGACGGCGAGATCGGCTTCCTGTTCGACGAGCCGATCGACATCATCAGCACCCTCGCGCGCACGTTGGCGAACCTCCCCGCCGAACGCCGCTCGATGCCGCGCGTCGAGATTCACCAGCTCGTCGCGATCCGCTGCGGCAACAAGGTCGAGCATGCCCGCACGCGCAACATCTCGTACGGCGGTGTCGGCATCGACACCAAGCTCGCGCTCGCCATCGGCGATCCGGTTCATTTGACCTTCGATGCGCTGCGCCCGCTCAACGGCGTGGTCCGCTGGGCGCAGGACGGCCAGGCCGGCATCGCCTTCAACGCGGAACTGGGCTGGCAGACGCTGATGCCATGGCTGCGCCACGCCCAGCGCGCGCAGGCCGCCAATGCCCCCGCTGCTCCGGCGCCGACCCCGCATAGCCCCGAGCGCGAGGGCATGATCCCCGACAAGCACGCGATCCGTCTCGATGCGCCGGCCAGCATCCGCGAGGGCGTGCGCTGGTGGAATGCGCGCGTCCGCGGCCTTACCGCGCATCTCGTCGAACTCGAGACGCGTGCGGTATTCGCGCCGGGCGCCCAGCTCTGGGTATCGCTCCCCGAGATCGGCGGCGCCCCGGCCAACGTGATCGAAGCGCGGCACAACCGCATTCTCTGCGAATTCCGCCTGCCGCTGCGCCCGCGCGAACTCAGCCTCGTCTCCGGAAATCAGAAGCCGGGCTGAACCGCCCGCGCGGCGCTAACGCATCATGCCCCGTCCGCATTCGCGCCGAGGCTGGCGAGGAGCGCGTCCAGCTGGTCGAACTGCTCGGGCGTCCCGCCTTCCATCCCGACAAAGGCCTCGTCGAGCGCTTCCTTCGAAGGATAAAGTTCCTGAAACGCCAATAAGGTCTTGCCGCCCTGTTCCTCGAAGGTGACGGTGGTCACCGCGCCGTCCGCGCCCTCCTCATTGGTCCATACGAGGCGAGCGTTCGGGACAACCTCGACATATTTGCCGAAGAAGACCAAAGGACTGGCGGCGTCCTGTCCGAACTCGAGCCGGTATTTGCCGCCGGTCCGGACATCCATCTCGCAGGAAAGCAGCGGCACACCCATCGACTTCGGCGCCCACCACCGCATGAACAGCTCGGGCCGGGTCCATGCCTCGAACACGATGCGCACCGGCGCGTCGAAGATCCGCGTGATCACCAGCTCCCGGTCCGACTTGCGTTCGACCCGCGTCGGGCTTTGCGTTGAACGCGAAGCGCTATCTTTCAGGCCCATGACTTTCCTCCCTTGCTTTCAATTCTTCCACGATCTTGTCCAGTTCGTCGAAGCGTGCGGTCCAGAGCTGGCGGTATCCCTCGATCCACGCCATCTCGGCCTGAAGCGCGCGAAGCCCGAGCCTGCAGGTCCGCACGCGTCCGACCTTCTCGGTCGCGACCAGTCCCGCTTTCTCCAGGACCTCGACATGCTTCTTCATGCCGGTCAGGGTCATGTGGAACCGGTCGGCAAGATCGGTGATCGAAGCGTTCCCGCGCCCGAGCCGCTCCAGCACGCCGCGCCTCGTGGCATCCGAGAGCGCGGCGAACGAAGCATCGAGTTGGGCATCGGAAAACTGAACCATCTGGCTCAGTGTTATCATCGCTGTACGCGCACGCAAGGGTCCGAGGAAGCTTGCCCGTCGCCAATTGTTCGTTCAGCCTGGCGAAATAAGGGGTCGCGGGGGATATGGCATGATAGCGTCGCTGGTCGGTGCAATGGCTTTCGCAGCAGACGCGCAGGCGATGCAAACCGCGCAAGCCGCGCGCTGGGCGTTGCGCGCCGATCCTGTGCTTTGCGTGTTGGAACGACATGACGCCGGGTCACGCGCCACTCTGTCGATCCGGACGATCCCGGGCAGCGATGCGTATCTGGTCGCCATCGCTGCCCCCGGCATCAAGAGGCAGGCATCCTATGTGCCGGCGTCCCTGATCTTCGCGCCCTCGCAGAAAGTGTTGAACGGGCGCGCAGATGTCCTGAAGCTCGAGACGGGCATGCGCGCCGTCCGGATGGACGGTGTGGCGCCGGATTTGCTCGGCGATCTTTCGGGCGCCGACACGGTGACGGTGGCGATGCGGTCGGGCGACAGCGCGACGGTGCCGGTCGCGGGCAGCGCGAAGGCTGTCGAAGCGCTTCGTCGTTGCAACGCGGATCAGTTGATCGAATGGGGCGCCGATGCCAGGCAGTTCGCGCCCGGCGGTACGACACCGGTCGCTCTCAGGCATCGGGATGCGTGGTTCTCGAAAAGCGAGTTGCTGAAGGTCAAGGGACAGTCGCGGCAGCTCGACGTCGACGCGGTGTTCCGCGTCGCCGTGTCGCCGGACGGGATGGTCGCAGAGTGCCATTCGTCGAGCGACAAGACCGAGAAGGGCGTGGAAAAGACAGTCTGCGGCATGGTTTTGGGCAAACCGCTCTTCGCTCCGGCCAAAGACGCCGGCGGCCGCGCGGTTCGCGGAGTCGCAACGTTCCGCATCCTGCTGGCGAGCCGGCCAACCCTCTAGGAACAATGCCCGCCGGGATTTCGGGTGGCGTATCGAACCGGTCTGAACGCTCTCGCGCCGATCCATCCGTTCGGGCGCCTCCCGTCTTTCGTCCGTAGCAAAGCCTTGCGCCGCCCCCCTCTCCCGGCAAAGGGTGGGGCGATGACTCGGCTTCTCCCCCTTTCCCAAGCCTGGTCGCGGCTGTTCGCGCTCGCGCCGCAACTACCGGTCGAGCGGGTGGCGATCGCGGCCGCGGCCGGACGCTGGGCGGCGGCCGACCTGCACGCACTGCGCACCCAGCCCTCGGCCGATCTCTCGGCGATGGACGGCTATGCGATCCGCTTCGCCGAATTGCCCGGGCCGTGGCGGGTGGTCGGCGAAAGCGCCGCGGGCCGCGGCTTTGCCGGGCAAGCGGGCCTCGGTGAGGCGGTCCGCATCTTCACCGGTGCACCGCTGCCGCTCGGAACCGACACGGTGATGGTCCAGGAGGAAGCAGCGCGCGATGGCAACACCCTCCGCCTCGCCGGCGAGGGCCCGGCGACCCAAGGCCGCAACGTCCGCCGTCGTGGGCTCGATTTCCGCGAAGGCGATTTGCTGATTCGCGCCGGCGAGCGCCTCACCCCGGCGCGCCTCGCGCTGGCAGGCACCGCCGGCCATGGCCATGTCGCGGTGCGCCGCAAGGTGCGCGTCGCGATCGCGGCGACCGGCGACGAACTGGTCGCGCCGGGCGCCCCGATCGGCGAGGCCCAGCTCCCCGAAACCAATCGGTTGATGCTCGCCGCGCAGCTCGCCGGTCTGCCGGTCGAACTGCTCGATCTCGGTATTCTCCCCGATCGCCGGGAAGTGCTGGAGACCGCCTTCCGCGCCGTCGACGCCGATCTGCTCGTCACCAGCGGCGGCGCCTCGGTCGGCGATCACGATCTCGTCCGCCCCGCGCTCGAGGCCGCTGGCGCGACGATCGACTTCTGGCGGATCGCATTGCGCCCGGGCAAGCCCGTGATGGCGGGCAGGCTCGGCGAGACGGTCGTACTCGGCCTGCCCGGCAATCCGGTCTCGGCATTCGTCACCGCCTTGCTCTTCGTTCGCCCGCTCGTCGCCCACCTCGCCGGCGCCGTGGATCCGCTGCCCGCCACGCGCGCTGCGACCCTCGGCGAGCCGCTCGCTGCCAATGGCGAGCGCACCGACTATCTCCGCGCCGAGATCCGCGACGGCCGCGTCTTCGCCTCGACGCTCCAGGACAGCGCGATGCTCCGGACGCTCGCCCGCGCGACCTGCCTGATCGTCCGTGCGCCGCACGCGCCCGCGGCGCGAACCGGCGACCCGGTGGAGATCCTCGACCTCGCTTGACAAGCCACCGGAACATTGCATAAACGTTCCGTGTCTGTTCTAGACAGGAGGATCTGGATGCTCACGCGCAAGCAGCACGAGCTCATCTGCTTCATTGCCGACCGTTTGGCCGAGACCGGCGTTTCGCCTTCGTTCGAGGAAATGAAGGAAGCGCTCGATCTCAAATCCAAGTCGGGCGTGCACCGGCTGATCAGCGCGCTCGAGGAACGCGAGTTCATCCGCCGCCTGCCCAATCGCGCCCGCGCGCTCGAAGTGCTGCGCGTGCCCGAACGCAGCGACGCCAGGAAGCCGGCGCGCACCGCGGCGCAGCCCGCAACTTTGACAAGTTCGGCCAAGGCGCCGCCGCCCGCGCCGGCCAATGACGTGGTCGAGATTCCGCTCCATGGCCGCATCGCCGCGGGTACTCCGATCGAAGCGCTCGAAGGCTCTACCATGCTTCCGGTTCCCGCCGCATTGCTCGGATCGGGCGAGCATTATGCGCTCGAGGTCGCCGGCGATTCGATGGTCGAGGCCGGCATTCTCGACGGCGATTACGCGCTGATCCGCCGCACCGAGACGGCGCGCGACGGCGAGATCGTCGTCGCCTTGATCGAGGATGCCGAGGCGACGCTCAAATATTTCCGCAAGGAAGGCGCGATGATCCGGCTCGATCCGGCCAATCGCGATTACAGCGCCCAGCGCTATCGTCCCGATCAGGTGCGCGTGCAGGGTCGGCTGGCGGGGCTGTTGCGACGCTACTGACCGGTCGGCGCCGGTCGGCGCCCGGCTGGTTCGCTACGGAGCCCCTGGGGCGAGCGTCAGCTGGCCGAGATCGACGTTCATTTCGCCGGGCTGGCTCTCGGCGCGCCTCGGCTCCGTCGACTGGCTCGATGGCGCGTTCAGCGCGGGCGATCTTTCGCGAGAGACCTTTTGATGGTGTCGGTCCTGCTCCGGCTGCGGATGTCGGGGATCCTCGACGAATATCCGACCTCGACGCCTATGCCGCCGCGGCGAAGCGCGCGCCGCTTATGCGGGCGCTTTCGCCGCGCAATGGCGATCAACGCGCCGACCTGAACGTCACCGGCGATCACCGGGCCGCGCCGGATATGGCGGTTGCACCGTCGGCGGATCGAGCCACGGGTGCCTGCCGCCGCCGCGCACCGTCCGCACCGCCATATCGCCGAAGCGGACCGCCACGCCGCCGGTCCGGGCGAGCGTTTCGCGGTCGAGGCGCAGCCAGCGCGGCGCGCAGCCGGGCGGCAGCCGGCGTTCGCTCACCACGACATCGGCGGTCCGGCACGCCGCGATCATTTCGCGCCACGGCACCAGATAGCCGCTCCGCGTCGCCAGCACCCGCCACCGCCGCGCGCCCGCTGCAACCCCGACGAGGCACAGATCGGGACTGCACCGTGCGTCCGGCGCCTCGGAGAGCAAGGCGAGTTCGGCATCCTCCGCGCCGCTATTCTCGCTCAGCGTCGCGCGCATATAATCGCCGGCACGGTCGCGCAGCAGCGCCATCTCGCCGTTCGCCATCCGGATCGCGAGATGCCGGCCGTCGCCGGTGACCAGCAGATCGGGCGGCGGAGTCAGCAGCGCCCAGCCCAGCCCGAGCGCGAACGGCGCCACCCCTGCCCAGCGCAGCCGCGTCCGCCACAAGGCGATCCACAGCCCGCCTGCGACGATCAGCGCATAGGCGCCGCCCGGCATCGCCGGCAGCGCCGCCACTGCGCCCGGCGCCGACGCAGTCACGTGCGCGAGCCACAGCAACAGATCGAGCGCCCGCGCCGTCAGCCACCAGAACGGCGCGCCGATCCCGATCAGGTCCAGCGCCAGCGCCAGCGCCTCGAGCGGCATGATCACGAAAGTGGTCAGCGGGATCGCGACGATATTGGCGAGCGCGCCATAGACGCCGGCTTTGTGGAAGTGGAACAGCCCGATCGGCATCAGCGCCAGCTCGACCGCCACCCCGGTGAGCAATAGCGAGCCGAGCCCGCGCAGCAATCGCCGCCCGCGTCCCTCCTCGCGTCGCCTGAACCAGCCGCGCACCCGCGGGCTCTCGTGCAAAGCGACGATCGCGGTGACCGCGGCGAAGCTCAGCTGGAAGCTCGGTCCGGCCAGAGCCTCGGGCCAGAGCAGCAGCACGAGGAAGGCACCGGCCGCGACCAGCCGCAGCGTGATCGCCTCGCGCCCGAGACTCAAGGCGAGCAGGACGAGCAAAGCCGCCGCGCACGAACGGATCGTCGGCACCTCGGCGCCGGTCAACAGGGTATAGCCCACCGCGGCCAAGGCTCCCGCCCCGGCTGCGACCAAAGGCAGCCGCCAGCGCAAGGCGAGCGTCGGGCTCAGCGCGAGCAGCCGCAACACCAGCAGCATCGCCGCGGCGGTGACCGCAGTGACGTGGAGGCCCGACACCGAGAGCAGATGCGCGAGGCCCGAACGGCGCATCGCCTCCGAATCCGCCTCGGCGATCGCGCCCTGGTCGCCGGTCGCCAGCGCGCTGGCGACGCCGCCGCCGCTGCCGGCGATCCGCGACTGGATATGCATCGAGAGCCGCGTCCGCAGATCCACACCCGGCGCGGCGGCCGGCCGAACCACCTCGACCGGCGCAAACCCCTTCCCCGTCGCGCCCAGCCCGGCGAACCACGCCACCCGCGCGAAATCATAGGCGCCGGGCACCGCCGCAGCCGGCGGCGGCATCAGCCGCGTGCGCAGCCGGATCACCGCCCCCTGCGCAATCCCCGCCACGGCGTCCGCCCGCGCGAGATTGACCCGCAGCCGCGGCGGAAGATCGGCATGGCCGAGCGGCGCCAGGGTCACCCGCACCATGTCCCGCGCGGGAAGCTGCTCGACTCGTTCGACCCTGGCCGTGACGACGACCACCGCCGGCCGCGCGAGCACCGGCGCCGAGACGCGTTCGCTCCGCCACCAGATCAGCGCGCAGCCCGCCGCCAGCGCGAGTGCGGCGATCGCCACCACCCGCGGCGCCCTGCCTTTGCCCGGCAGCGCGATCGCCACCAGCGCCAGCGCGACTCCGCCGAGCGTGAATCCGATCCAGCGCGCCGCATCGGGCAACAGGAACCACGCCGTGATTCCCGCCCCCAGGACCACCGGCAGCCACAGCACCAGTTGCTCGCGCTCGGCCTCGAGCCATTTCTCTATCGCGGCAATGCCGTGGCGAAACCCAGCCCTCGCCCCCATTTGAAGGGCGGGCAACCCCGTGCTAGGGGCCTCGGCGGCTGAGCTGGCCATCGATTTTACAGTCTGGGAGCACGCGCGGTTGAGCGCAACATCTGATACCGGCGGCAAGCCCGTCGTCACCCGTTTCGCGCCGTCCCCCACCGGGTTCCTCCATATCGGCGGCGCCCGCACGGCCTTGTTCAATTTGCTGTTCGCCCGTCATCATGGCGGCAAGTTCCTGCTGCGGATCGAGGATACCGATCGTGCGCGCTCGACCGAGCCGGCGATCGCGGCGATCCTCGACGGGATGCGCTGGCTCGGCCTCGATTGGGATGGCGACGAAGTCTATCAGTTCGCGCGCGCCGCGCGTCACGCCGAGGTCGCGCATGCGATGCTCGCGGGCGGCCACGCCTATAAATGCTTCGCCACGGCCGAGGAGCTCGAGGCGATGCGGGCGGAGCAGCGCGCCAACAAGCAGCCTTTGCGCTATGACGGCCGCTGGCGCGATCGCGACGAAAGCGAGGCGCCCGAGGGCGCCCCCTTCGTCCTCCGCCTCAAGGCGCCGCGCGAAGGCAGCGTCACGATCCAGGATCAGGTCCAGGGGCCGGTCACCGTCAACAATAGCGAGCTCGACGACATGGTCCTGCTCCGCTCGGACGGCACCCCGACCTATATGCTCGCGGTGGTGGTCGACGATCACGACATGGGCGTCACCCATGTCATCCGCGGCGACGACCATCTCAACAACGCGTTCCGCCAGTTGCCGATCTATCGCGCCATGAACGCGATAGAGGGGGGCTGGGACGAGCCGGTCTATGCGCACATCCCGCTGATCTTCAATCCCGACGGCACCAAGATGTCGAAGCGCAAGAACGCCGTCGCGGTCGATGAGTATCGCGACGATCTCGGGCTGCTTCCCGAGGCGGTTTCCAATTATCTCCTCCGGCTCGGCTGGGGGCATGGCGACGACGAGATCATCAGCCGCGAACAGGCAGTCGAATGGTTCGATCTCGCCGGGGTCGGCAGGAGCCCCTCGCGCTTCGACCTCAAGAAGCTCGAGCATCTCAACGGCCATTATATCCGCGCGACCGACGATTCCCGCCTCACCGGGCTCGTCGCGAAGCGGCTGCCTTTCGAACTTTCGGAATCGCAGTCGACGCTGCTCGAGGCGGCGATGCCTTCGCTGAAGCCGCGCGCGGCCAATCTCAACGAGATTGCCGATGGCGCCATGTTTCTTTTCAGGACACGCCCGCTGGAACTCGACGAGGGGGCCAGGGCTTTGCTCGAAGGCGAGGCGCCCACGCTTTTGTTTCGGATCCATGTCGCGCTTGACGCGGCGGGAAGCTGGGATACGGAGGCGCTCGAAGCGGCGGTACGGACCGTCGCCGGCGATGCGGGAGTCAAGCTCGGCGCGGTCGCGCAGCCTTTGCGCGCCGCATTGGTCGGGCGACGCACCTCTCCGGGCATCTTCGACGTTCTGGCGTTGCTGGGGCGGGAGGAAAGCCTGGCCCGCATCGCCGATCAAATGACCAAGCCCGCCTGATCCGGGCCCAACAAGGACGACGTTTATGAGCGATACCGCGAAGCTTCAGGTTCCGGGTAAGGAAGTCGAATACCCGATCCTCACGGGCAGCGTCGGCCCGGACGTCGTCGACATCCGCAAGCTCTACGCCCAGACCGGCAAGTTCACCTACGATCCCGGCTTCACCTCCACCGCGAGCTGCGAATCGGGGCTGACCTATATCGATGGCGACGAGGGCGTGCTGCTCCATCGCGGCTATCCGATCGGCCAGCTCGCCGAGCAGTCGAGCTTCATGGAAGTCGCGTATCTGCTGCTCAACGGCGAATTGCCGAACGAAAGCGAGCTCGCCAGCTTCAACACCACGATCACCCGCCACACCATGCTGCACGAGCAGCTCGCGACCTTCTATCGCGGCTTCCGTCGCGATGCGCATCCGATGGCGGTGATGTGCGGCGTCGCGGGCGCGCTCTCGGCCTTCTATCACGATTCGACCGACATCACCGATCCCAAGCAGCGCATGATCGCGTCGCACCGGCTGATCGCCAAGATGCCGACGATCGCGGCGATGGCGTACAAATACAGCGTCGGCCAGCCGTTCCTCTATCCCGACAACAGCCTGTCCTACACCGGCAATTTCCTGCGCATGACCTTCGGCGTCCCGGCCGAGGAATATGTCGTCAATCCGGTGATCGAGCGCGCGCTCGACCGCATCTTCATCCTCCACGCCGATCACGAGCAGAACGCCTCGACCTCGACCGTGCGGCTCGCCGGCTCGTCGGGCGCGAACCCGTTCGCGTGCATCGCGGCGGGCATCGCCTGCCTGTGGGGTCCGGCGCATGGCGGCGCCAACGAGGCCGCGCTCAACATGCTGCATGAGATCGGCCGCCCCGAGCGCATCCCCGAGTTCATCGCCCGCGCCAAGGACAAGAACGATCCGTTCCGCCTGATGGGCTTCGGCCATCGCGTCTACAAGAATTACGATCCGCGCGCGACCGTGATGCAAAAGACCGTGCGCGAAGTGTTCGAGGCGCTGAAGGTCAACGATCCGGTGTTCGAAGTCGCACTCCAGCTCGAGGAAATGGCGCTCAAGGACGATTATTTCGTCGAGAAGAAGTTGTTCCCGAACGTCGATTTCTATTCGGGCGTGATCCTGTCGGCGATCGGCTTCCCGACGACGATGTTCACCGCATTGTTCGCGCTCGCCCGCACCGTCGGCTGGGTCGCGCAATGGAACGAGATGATCTCGGATCCCGAGCAGAAGATCGGCCGCCCGCGCCAGCTCTACACCGGCCCCACCCAGCGCGATTATATCCCCGTCGGCCAGCGCTGAGCCTGTTCTGAAAGCCCCTCCCAGGGGCTGAACTCATTTGCCGTCATCCCGGAAGCCGATTTTCTTCAAACCTCTGATTTGATCAGAAAATCGAGCTGTCCGGGATCCACCGTGCCACAAATATCCAGCGGCGCAGTGGATCCCGGACTGCAAGGCTTTCCAACGTAAAACCTGCGGTTTTCCGGGAAAGCCTAACATCCGGGATGACGTACGGGGCTTATTGAATAGGGACCCTGGGAGGGGATCAAACCTCGCCTTCGATCCAGTCCCGAAACGCCGCCATCGCCGGGCTCGGCACCCGCGACTTGAGCCAGGTCAGCCAATAGCGCCCCGTCGCCACTTCGAGCGCGAACGGCCGCACCAGCGCCCCGTCGTCCAATGCCCGGCCCAGCATCGCTGCCGGTGCCAGCGCCACGCCCGCCCCCTGCATCGCCGCCTCGGCCATCGCCAGCGACGAATCGAATACCGGCCCCTTCAGCGTCGGCGCCGCGACTCCGGCCGCCTCGAACCAGCGCTGCCATTCGTCGGCACGATAGGAACGCAGCAGCGGCGCCCTCAATAAGTCCTCCGGCTCGCCAAGTCCTCGCGCCAGCGCCGGCGTGCACAAGGGAGTCAATGGCGCCGCGATCAGCGGCACGGCCTCGGTCGCATGCCACGCGCCGTCGCCGAAGCGGATCGCCAGATCGAGCCCCTCGCCCGCCAGGTCGACCCGGTTGTTGTTGGTGAACAGCCGCAGATCGACTCGCGGATGCGCGGCGCGGAACGCCGGCAGCCGCGGCAGCAGCCAGCCGGTGGCGAAGGTCCCCACCGCCGCCACCGACAGCAATTGCGTCGCCTCGCCGCCGGCGATCCCCTCGACCAGTTCGGCGATCCGATCGAAGCTCTCGGCCAAAGCCGGCTGGAGCGCCACGCCTTCATCGGTCAGCGCCAGCCCGCGCGGCAGCCGGCGAAACAATTGCACGCCCAGCCGCGTCTCCAGCGCCTTGATCTGGTGGCTCACCGCTGCCTGGGTCACGCACAATTCGATCGCGGCGCGGGTGAAGGAAAGATGGCGTGCCGAGGCCTCGAACGCACGCAGGGCATTGAGCGGCAGATGCGGGCGAACCATCGCCGGGGCATAAGCCGAACCAATGGCCGAGGCCAGAACCTGTACCGGAGACTACAAGTCGATTCAGCAACGCGAAGCGTAATGCCGGCTAATCTTCGGTCTGCGGGATAAAGAGAGGACCCTGTGATGAAGATTGCCAAGATCATCGCCGCCGCCGCGCTCGCCGTCACCGGCATCGCCGGCACCACCGCCAGCGCCGCGCCGGTTACCGTCGTCAGCGCGAGCGCCGCCGTTCAGGATTATGGTTATGGCTATCGCGACGGCTATCGCTATCGCGACCGCGACCGTTGGGAGCGTCGCGATCGCTGGGACCGCCGCGATCGGCGCCATTGGGATCGCGGACGCGGCTATGACCGCGGTCGTTATTATCGCGGCCACCGTGCGCGCCGCGTCTGCTGGAACGAATGGCGCCGCGGCCACCGCGTGACCGTCTGCCGCCGTCGCTGACCATAATGAGGCGCCTGCCGGTCCCGGCGGGCGCCTCGCTCACCCCCGCCAGGGGAGCGAGAAGACGAACCGCGCGCCCATCCCCGGCGCGCTGTCGACGCTGAGGTCGCCGCCCATCGCCCGGGCAAGCCGCCGCGCGATATACAGGCCGAGGCCCGAGCCGCCCGGCTCGCTGTCGTCGACCCGGCCGAACTTCTCGAAGATCCGGGCCTGATCCTCCAGTGCGATGCCCTTGCCCTGATCGGCGACGATCACGCAGGCCTTGTCGCCGTCGCGCTCGAGCCGGATCCACACCATCGCCTCGGGCGGCGAATAGCGCACCGCATTGCCGATCAGATTGACCAGAACCTGCAGCGCACGGCGGAATTCGCCGGTCGCCGGCAAGGTCTCGTCGGCCGCCGGCCTGTCGATCCGGACTTCGGATTGCGCCGCACGCACGCCGAGCAGTCCCGATGCCCGCCGCGCCACGTCGGCGAGGTCGATCGGCTCGAGCGCAATCGCGAAATCCTCGCGCTCGATCGCCTGCAGGTCGACCAGGTCCTCGACCAGCCCGAGCAGGTGCCGGCCGGCATTGGCGATGTCGCTGGCATATTCGGCATAATCAGGCTTGAGCGGCCCATCGAGCTGCGCGCTGATGCTGTCGGCATTGGCGATGATCTTGCCGAGCGGGCCGCGCAGCGCGCGATCGAGCCGTTGGCTGAACGAATCGGGAAACCCGCCGAACGCCGCCGCGGGTGCCGGCAAGGGCGCGTCGGGACCGGGCCCGGGCGGCAGCGGCGCGTCGAGCATGTGCGTCGCGCCGACAAAGCCTGCAAAGCGCCCGCCAGGGTCGCTGCGCGGCGTCGCGGCGAGCCGCGCCATCCGCCCGGTGCCGCGGATCTCGGCCTTCTGCCCGTCGAACTGCGCCTGCGCCGCGACCGCGTCGAGGATCGGCAGATTGCCGCTCTCGTCCTGCTCGAGCCGGAACAACCGGGTCAGCGGCTGGCCCAGCATCGCGCTCGACTCGAAGCCATAGCGGTCGCCCGCCTCGATCGACAGGAAGGTGATGCGCAGCGACGCGTCGGTTTCCCACAGCCAGTCGGCGGCCGAGCGGAAGAAATCGCCTTCGCGCTCGAATTCGCTCGCAGTCGCGCGCCACGCGGGGCGCTGCCGCCAGCCGCTCACTTCGAGCCGCACCCCGCCCTCCTCGGGCTCGGCGCGGACCCACAAATCGAGATCGTCGTCGCCATCGGCGGCAACCACGTTGCGCGAGATCGCAATGCCCAGCCGCTGCGCCAGCCGCGCCAGCGTGGCGATCTGCGGCACCGCCAGCGGCGCGCCGGGTTCGCCGCCCGCCCGCGCATTGAGCTCGGCCAGCCGCGGCTCGGCGTCGACCAGCCGTCCCTCGCGGTCGAGCCGTCCGCAGGCGACGGGAAGCGCGCGATCGATCGCGTTCATGCCGCTCTCGTCCCGGCCAGAGCCAACATCGCCGCACGATAATCGGGGTCGAGGCGCAGCGGCGCGATCGCCGCGCGCGCGTCCTCGACCGGGATCGCCACGATCGAATCGAGCCGGTCGGCGAAACGCTCGACGTCGCGACGCGGATCGGCCTCGCAGAGCGCGAAACCGATCTGCGCGATCGTCGCGCGGCCCAGATCGAGCGCGCGCAGCCCCAGCCACAGCCGGTCGGCGGTCGAATCGAGCACGATCTCGCGGGCGAGCGGGTACCCGACCCCCAAGGCATGCGCGAACAATGCGATGAACAATACGATCCGCCGGTCGCCCAGCGCCTCGACCAGCAACTGCGGCAATTCCCCCACCGGCGCGTCGATCGCCGCGGCGAAGCGCATCGCCGCCGCCTCGAGCCGCCCACCTTCGTCATACGCCGCGAGGCTGCGCTGCGCCGCGTCCGAGAGAGCGCGGTCGAGCACCGGAAGCGCGCCGTCGGCCATGTCGCCGATGCGTTCGCGGAGTGCCGCCGAAACCCACCAGACCAGCCGGTGGTGCAGCTCGGCGGGCAAGTCGGTATAGGTCAATTGTGCCACATCGGGACCGGCGCGGCGCCGGCTCTCCGCCACCAGCACTGCCATCGCCCCGCCGGCGCGCGCGCGATCGGGATCCTGAACGAATCGATTGACGAGGCTCGGCCGCCGCGGATCCTCCGGCGCGTTCATCGGCAGCGCCGCGGCGAGCGCGTCCTGCCGCACCCGCGCGATCAGCTCTGCCATCAGCGCCGAATCGCGCAACAGCCCCGAAAGGAACAGCCGCTCGAACACGCCCGCCTCGGTGCGCAGCACCGACGCCGCCAGCCGGCTCTCGCCGCGGCCGCTCAGTATCTGCGCGCCCTGTTCGCGGATGTCCGCCTCGATCGTGTCGATCAGCGCCCGCAGCAATTGCGCCAGCGCGATGCGCGTCCGCTCGTCGAGTCGCGCCTCGTCGGGAAGGAAGAAATCCTCGATCGCCACCGCCAGTCCACGCGGGACGCGCGTCTCCGCAGCCGTCGCGGACGCGAGCAGCGGGGTGGCGCCGCCATTGGCGCCGGGGTTTATGTCGACGGGGTTATCCGACATCGACCTCTAACTAGCGGAATGTCCTTAAAGCGAAGCTAAGCTTTTTCGCGGGTGCCCTCAACCGCTCCGGCGAGCGTCAGGAACGCATAGAGCGCGACCGCGGCGAGTCCGAACTGGACGATTCCGGCCAGGGCGAAGGGTGTGAGCAGCAGCAGATGCGCCGAAGGGCTCGCCCACCAGCGCCGGTGGCGCGACGGTGCGCGCTCGATCAGCAACTGCGCCGCCAGCGCCACGAGCGCCAGCACGAGCGGCGTGGTGGTATCGAGCCGCGCCCGCTCCATCCAGCCGCAGCCCAAAGCGACTCCGCCGAACAGCAACAGCAGCGCCCATTCGACCCCGCGGGCCCGGCGTTCCTCGCCGCGCAGCGCTGCCATTGCCCCGCCGGTCGCCAGCGTGGCCGCAGAGAGCAGGGAGACGATCAGCCCGGTGCCTTCCCAATCATAGCCGATCGCGCCGAGCGAAAGCAGCGCGAGCACGCCACCGATCGCGAGCAATCCCCAGGCGGGGAAATTGCGCGAGACCAATTCGGGCAGCGCCATCCGCGCGATGCGGGTGAACACCCAGCGATCGGCCCAGTCGATCCGGCGCTCGGTCAGCGCGGCGAGCACTCCGGTGTTGCGCGCGGCCAGGCCTTCGGCGCTGTGCTCGACGGCATGACCGCCGCGCAGCCAGCTCGCCGTCAGCGGAATATGCTCGGCGCCCGATTGCGCCGCGACGCGGAGCAATGCCGACTGGAAGTCGTAATCCTCGGGCATCTGCGCGATCTGGCCGAGCTGGCCGACCGAGATTCGCGCCACCCCCGCCCAGCAATCGCGCATGTCGAGCCGCTCGATCGCGGCGGGCGAGCCGGCATCGTCGGTGACCAGCAAGGCCTCTGGGCCTTCATGCCCCATCCGGTCCATCACCGGATCGGTGGTGACCAGCCCGTCGGCCATCACCAATACCCGCGCGCCTTCCTCGATCTTCTCGGCGGCTTCCTCGGCAGAGCGCACGATCTCGACGCCGACTTCGCCTTTCCCCGCGCGGCCGACCGCGGCGAGCAACGCCGGCGTCATCCGCCCGACCGCGACCAGCACTTGCTCGGCCCCCGCGCCGACGAGCAGCCGCACCTGATATTCGAGCAAGGTCATGCCGCCGAACGGCAATGTCGCGACGAGCGTCCCCGGACGGTCGTTCGCTTCCTCGATCGCAAAAATAAGCCCCGCCAGCATGGAGGGGTGGTTAGGCGGATTGCGCGCCCCGCGCAATTCCTCCCCGAGCTTGCTCGGGGAGGGGGACCGCGCTCGCAGGGCGTGGTGGAGGGGCGAGCCGAAGGCGCGGCTCTCGCACGCCGCGAAGGACACCGCCGCTGCGCGGCGCCCCTCCACCAGCTTCGCTGGTCCCCCTCCCCGAGCAAAGCTCGGGGAGGAATTCTCAATACAACAGAAAACCCCGCCGCGCCTCGGCCCAGGCCGCTTCGTCCGGCAGAGTGATCGCGTCGAGATCGCCCGCTTCCGCTCCGGCATCGTCGACCCATTCGCGCAGTCCCGGGCCGCCGTTGATCACGTCGATCGCCAGCTTGTCGAAGACATATTCGTACGGGAAATCGCGCCACAGAGCATAATCGGGATATAGCCGCCGGACAGCCTTGAACCCCAGCGCCTGCAGCCGCCACGGGCGGAACGCCGCATGATCGTAAGCCGGCCCCTCGGCGTGGAGGAACACGCCCGAGCAAAGCTGCCCGACATGCTTGTGGAAGGTCGGCTGGAACCAGAAGTCGCGCAGCGTGCAGCCGGCGAGCCAGTCGGGCGCAAGGCGGCGCATCTCGGCGATCACCGCCTTCGCGTCCACGTCCGGCGCGCCGAACAATTCGAGCGGCCGCGTCGTCCCCCGCCCCTCGGACAGGGTCGTGCCCTCTATCATCACCGTGCCGGCATAAGCGCGCGCCATGTTGACGTTGGCGGCGTTGGGGCTCGGATTGATCCACGGCCGCTCGGCGGGCCAACCGAAGCCCGGCCCGGCGTCGGGCGCCCAGCCCTCCATCGCGATCACGCGATAGGGCAGGTCGAGCTTGAAATGGTCGATGAACCAAGCGCCCATTTCGCCCAGCGTCATGCCGTGGCGCATCGGCATCGGCCCTGCGCCGACGAAGCTCTCCCAGCCGGGCAGCAGGGTCAGCCCCTCGATCGGGCGCCCCGCCGGATTGGGCCGGTCGAGCACCCACACTTCCTTGCCGTGCGCCGCCGCCGCCTCGAGCACGTAGAGCAGGGTGGTGACGAAGGTGTAGATCCGGCACCCGACATCCTGCAGGTCGATCAGGATGACGTCGAACGTTCCCATCGATTGCCCGGTCGGCCGCCGCACCTCGCCGTACAAGCTGAACACCGGCATGCCATAGCTCGGATCGGTATAATCGGGCGACTCCATCATATTGTCCTGCAGATCGCCGCGCACGCCGTGCTGCGGGCCGAACACCGCCGAGACATTAACCCCGCTGGCCACCAGTGCGTCGAGCGAATGAGTCAGGTCCGCGGTCACCGACGCAGGATGCGCGAGCAACGCGACGCGCTTGCCTTCGAGAGGTTGGCGAAGTTCAGGACTCGCAAGGAGCCGATCGATACCGAAAAGCATGCCAGCGAGGTGCCGGGAGTCGTCGCGCGACGCAAGCCGGATCGTCGCGTGTTTGCGCCCCCTCCCCTTTTCGTCGCCCCGGCCTCGTGCCGGGGTCCACGGCGCCGCGATCGATTCGCTCTCGCTCGCGGGCCGTCGCTCAGCCTCCCGGTGGCCCCCGGCACAAGGCCGGGGTGACATTCAGGGCATGACGGCCGGACACTTAAGCCCCGCCACGGGTTCCCTCCGCTCCACCAGCGAAGGAAGCACGCCGATGATCCGATCGATCCTCATGGGAATAGTCGCCGGATCGCGCTCGATGACGCCGCTCGCGATGGTCGCCAATGCCGCGCGCACCGGCGAGCTGCCAGCGGATAACGGCGCGGCGCGCTTGCTCGCCCACCCGCTCGTCTCGCTCGGCGCGACTGCCCTCGCCACCTACGAGCTGGTCGGCGACAAGCAGAAGAGCGCGCCCGACCGGATCATCCCGCCGGCGGTGGTAATCCGCAGCCTCAACGCCGCCTTTGCCGGCATGGCGCTCGCCCCGCGCAACCAGCGCTTCGCCGCTGCCGCGCTGGCCGGCGCGACCGCAGTGATCGCCTCTTATGCCAGCTTTGCCCTGCGGATGCGGGCGATGCGGAAACACGGACAGGCCTCGACCGGATTCGTCGAAGACGCACTCGTCCTGTCGACCGCCGCCGCTGCCGTCCGCGCCCGCGTGCCGGGTTGAGCGCAGACGCGCCCCTCCTTCGTGGGAGTGACGGCTGGAGATTCCGCAACCTCGTCACCGCACCCTTGCAATATAGGATTTGATTTGCTTGCCTCGGGCGGCGGCAGGCTTGGCCGCCTGCTCTTTGACATCGTCGTACACCCTCGCAACATCGGCACTTTCACGGCGCATTCGGTAGCTTCGGTGTCGCTTCACAGGCGCGTCGGTGTCGCTGGAGCGTGACCTTGGGCGGGCGATACCGGCGCGGACCTGCCGCCTCGGTGTCGCTTCACCGGCGCGAAGGCGGCGCTTTGGAGCCGCGAAACTGGCGCGGCACCGGTATTTTCGGCCGGAAACTGGGGAAAACGGCGCCAGACCCGCACTTCCGCAACTTCCAACCGCCGCGCATCGCAACTTTGCCGTTACGCCGCCGCCGGCACCTCCCACGCGAAATTGGCCTCATGGTGGAAGTCCGGCTTGCCCGGCGGGTGCGCGAGCGACCAGAACGAACGCTTGCCGCCCGCTTCCTCGATCACCGCAGTGACGCCGACGCACCAGTCGCCGTCGGGCAATCCGGACAGGTCCACCGCGGCGCGCATCTCGCCGCCCCACCATTCGATCGCGGGCACTCCCAGCGGCAGGTCGGCCATTCCCGCGCGATAGCCGGTGAAGCGATACGCCGCCCATTCGCCCGAGGGCGAGAAGTTGAATTCGTAATAGGCGTCGCTGCCTTCGGGCCGGACGAACAGCTCGAAGCAGGTATGCTTCCACAATTCGTCCGCGCGGCGCGGCGTCGCGATGCCGGGCGCCACCAGATCGCCCCCTCCCTCGACGCGATATTCGATCAGCCAGCGACCGTCGCCGCCGCACGCCAGCATCACTTCGATGCCGCGCACCGCCACCGGTTCGAAATCGGGATGCGGCACCAGCGTCCCATTGCCCAATCCTCTCCCCAATTCACTTCCTCCATGCTAGGCGGCGCCGCATCATGACCGAATACCAGTCCGAACTGCTCCGCCTGCTCTCTTCGCGCGGCTATATCCACCAGGTCACCGACCCGACGGGCCTCGATGCCCTTGCCGCACGCCAGATCGTTCCCGGCTATATCGGCTTCGATCCGACCGCGCCTTCGCTTCACGTCGGCAGCCTCGTCCAGATCATGCTGCTCCGCCGGCTCCAGCAGGCGGGCCACAAGCCCATCGTCCTGATGGGCGGCGGCACCGGCAAGGTCGGCGACCCCAGTTTCAAGGACGAGGCGCGGAAACTGATGACGGTCGATACGATCGCCAGCAACATAGCCTCGATCAAGACCGTGTTCGAGAACTTCCTGACATTCGGCGACGGCCCCACCGACGCAGTGATGGTCGACAATGCCGAATGGCTCGACGCGCTCGAATATCTCCCGTTCCTCCGCGATTACGGCCAGCATTTCTCGGTCAACCGGATGCTCAGCTTCGATTCGGTCAAGCTGCGGCTCGATCGCGAGCAGTCGCTGTCGTTCCTCGAATTCAATTACATGATCCTCCAGGCCTATGACTTCCTCGAACTGTCGCGGCGTTCGGCATGCCGGCTGCAGATGGGCGGGTCGGACCAATGGGGGAACATCGTCAACGGCATCGAGCTGTCGCGTCGCGTCGACGGCACCGAGGTCTATGGCGTCACCACCCCGCTGATCACCACCGCCGATGGCGGCAAGATGGGCAAGACCATGTCGGGCGCGGTGTGGCTCAATCCCGACCAGCTCTCGCATTACGATTATTGGCAGTTCTGGCGGAACACCGACGATCGCGACGTCGGCCGCTTCCTGCGGCTGTTCACCGATCTGCCGCTCGACGAGATCGCCCGGCTCGAGGCGCTCGAAGGCGCGGAGATCAACGAAGCCAAGAAGATCCTCGCCAACGCCGCCACGGCGATGTGCCGCGGGCCGGATGCCGCCGACGAAGCCGCCGAGACCGCACGCCGCACCTTCGAGGAAGGCGCCGCCGGCGAGGCGCTGCCGAGCTTCGCGGTGCCGGGCGGCAGCATCGCCGTCGTCGACGCGTTGATCGCGCTCGGGCTGTGCCCGTCCAAGGGCGAGGCGCGCCGGAAAATCGCCGAGGGCGCGATCAAGGTCGACGATCAGCCGATCAGCGACCCCGCGGCGAGCGTGGCGGTCGCCGGCCAGGTCAAGATCAGCTTCGGCAAGAAGAAGCACGGCCTGCTGGTTCCGGCCTGAGTTTCCGATCCTCCCCCGCAAGGGGAGGATGAGCCGCCCGGCATAAGCCTCTGTTAAGCAGCTTCGTTTGAACCGAATTCACGCGCGCCCGCTATCGCAGCAGGCGTACCTCTAGGTTTGAGCGGGGCGCGTGTGAGCTTCAGTATCGGCAATCTGGCCTTGGCCGACGACCGGCAGGAAATGCGCGACGACGTGCATTACCGCGCCCGTGCCTACGGCCCCGACGCCCGCCAGCTCACCTTTCTGGTCGTCAACCTCTCGCCGCATGGGCTGATGGCGCGCTGCGACACCCCGTTCGAGACCGGCGATCGCCTGCGTATCGTGCTGCCGGTGGCGGGCACCCTCGTCGCCGAAGTCCGCTGGTCGCTCGGCGGGCGACTGGGGTGCCAGTTCGATCCCGCGATCGATCTCGCCAGCTATTACGAGCTCGTCGCAGTGCTGCTGAAGGGCAAGTAACGCTACCCGGCGCGCAGCAGCGCCACCGCCGCATCGCGCTCGAACAGATACAGCGCCGTCCGCGCCGCCTCGCCGCGCGGCGTCTTGAGCCCGCGATCCTGATCGACCAGCAACCGCGCATCGGCATTGGCCGCGACGATCAACGCCTGCATCATCTCGGGGGTCGCCAGCCGGAACTGCTGCTCGCCCGACTGGCGGGTGCCGAGCAGTTCGCCGCCGCCGCGCAGCTCGAGATCGCGCTCGGCGATCAGGAAGCCGTCATTGGTATCGCGCATCAGCGCCAGCCTGGCGCGCGAGGTCTCGCTCAAGCCGGCGCCGCGCAGCAGCACGCAATGCGACTTGCCCCCGCCCCGGCCGACGCGCCCGCGCAGCTGGTGGAGCTGGGCCAGCCCGAAGCGGTCGGCATGCTCGATCACGATCAGGGTCGCATTGGGCACGTCGACCCCGACCTCGATCACCGTCGTCGCGACCAGCACACCGGTCCCGCCCGCGGCGAAGCGCGCCATCACCGCATCCTTCTCAGGCCCCTTCATCCGGCCATGGACGAGCCCGACCCGGTCGCCGAACCGCATCTGCAGCTCCGCCGCGCGCTGCTCGGCGGCGGCGAGGTCGACCTTCTCGCTCTCCTCGACCAAAGGGCACACCCAATAAGCCTGCTTGCCCGAGCCGAGATGCCGGCCCAGCGCCTCGACGATCTCGCTCAGCCGGTCCTCGGACATCACGCTGGTCGCGATCGGCTCGCGCCCCGGCGGCATCTCGTCCAACCGGCTGACGTCCATCTCGCCATGCGTCGCCAGCTGGAGCGTGCGCGGAATCGGCGTCGCAGTCATCACCAGCAGATGCGGCGGCACCTGCGCCTTGCTCTGCAGCATCAGCCGCTCGGCGACTCCGAAGCGATGTTGCTCGTCGACCACCACCAGCCCAAGATCCTTGTAGCGAACCCCCTCCTGGAAGATCGCGTGCGTCCCGACCAATATATCGATCGAGCCGTCGGCGAGCCCCATCAAGGTCGCCTCGCGGGCCTTGCCCTTGTCGCGCCCGGTAAGGATCGCGACTCTTACGTCCAGTCCCGAGAGCATTCGAGTAAGTGTCTCGAAATGCTGGCGTGCGAGGATTTCGGTCGGAGCCAGCATCGCCCCTTGCGCGCCGGCCTCCGCCGCGATCAGCAGCGCCATCGTCGCGACGAGGGTCTTGCCCGAGCCGACATCGCCCTGCAGCAGCCGCAGCATCGGCTGGCTCTGCGCCATGTCGCCCTCGATCTCGCGGATCGTCCGCGATTGCGCCCCGGTCGGCGCATAAGGCAGCTGCAGCCGATCGCGCAGCCGCCCGTCCCCTGCGAGCGGCCGCCCGCGCTTGGCGCGGGCCTCGCCACGCACCAGCAGCAGCGCCAATTGGTTGGCGAAGATCTCGTCATAGGCCAGCCGCTCGCGCGCCTTGGCATCGGCGGGGTCGGCGTGGATCGCAGCCAGCGCTTGCTTCCATGCCGGCCAGCCATGCTGCGCCTTGAGACTCGGCTCGATCCATTCGGGCAATTCGGGCGCGCGTTCGATCGCCTGCGCCGCCAAAGCGGCGATCCGCTTCGACGTGATGCCCTCGGAACAGGGATACACCGCCTCGCGCCCCACCGATTCGGCCTCTTCGGGCGCCAGCACCAGATCGGGATGGACGATCTGCAATTCCTGCCCGTAGGTTTCGAGCTTGCCCGAGACGAAGCGCGCCTCGTTGAGCGGCAGCAGCTTCTTCGCCCAGCCCGAATTGCCGCCGAAAAAGACGAGCGTGACGTAATTGCCCCTCGCGTCCACCGCCTGCACCCGCGCCGGCGCCCGCGCGCTCCCGCCGAAGCGATAATTCACCGCGGTCAGCGTAATCGCGATGATCCGCCCGGCATCCGCCGCGTCGAGCTCGTCGCGCGGCACGCGATCGATGAACCCGGTCGGCAGGTGAAAGGCGACGTCGACCGCCCGCGCCAGCCCCAGCCGCTCGAGCGGTTTGGCGAGCCCCGGGCCGATGCCCTTCAGTGCGATCACTTCCGCGAACAGTGGATTGAGAATGTCGGGCCGCATCACGCTCGACCTAGTCCAACGCGTGCTCCTGCGAAAGCAGGAGCCACGATACAGGCGGGATCGCCCTTGGCTCCGAGTTCCCTGCTTCGCAGGAGCACTGGCTTTCCATGCCCCGAAACCCTATCTGGGCGACAGACCCAGCCGACCGCGCTCAAAGCGCCGCCGGCCGATTTGCGTTGGAGATATTGTGGACCGCGAACACCGCCTCAAGCGCCTGCGCTTCCGCGCCTGGCACCGCGGCGTCAAGGAAGCCGATCTGCTGATCGGCGGGTTCTTCGACGAGCATGCGACGGGCTGGAACGACGCCGAGATCGACCTGTTCGAGGAGATGCTCGAGGAACAGGATGTCGATATCATGGCTTGGGCGATGGGAACCGCCGCCGTCCCCAAACGCTACGAGGGAACCATAATGAATGCCCTCAAGACTCTGAACTACGTGCCGATTTCGACTTAACCAATCCTCCTCCCTGAAAGGGAGGGGTCAGGGGTGGGTGCGCGCGAAGCGCGCTCGCTCCTCGGCCAAGAAGGCCGACGCTAGAGCGTCGGCACCCACCCCCGGCCCCTCCCTTTCAGGGAGGGGAGCAAGAAGCAGATGCCCGACCTCAAGAAGATCCTCACCGCCACGCGTCCGCTCACCCTTTCGGGCGCCCCCACCGGCTTCCTCCCCTGGATGCTGGCCGATCTCGCCCGCGCCGGCGGCACCGCGGTGTTCGTCGCGCCCGACGAAGCGGCGATGCGCGCGATCGCGTCGACCGCGCCGTTCTTCGCGCCCGAACTCGACATACTCAGCTATCCGGCATGGGATTGCCTTCCCTATGACCGCGCCAGCCCGACCTTGCGGGTCATGTCCGAGCGGCTCGCCACGCTCCACGCGCTTCAGAGCAAATCTGAAAAGCCGCGCCTGCTGATCACCACGGTCAACGCCGCCAGCCAGCGCACGCTCACGCCGTTCCGCATCCGCCAGCTGGTCGCTCGCCTTGCCCCCGGCGAGCGGATCGGCCTCGACAAGCTTTCGGCGCTGCTCCAGGCCAATGGCTATGTCCGGGTCGACACGGTGAACGACGCCGGCGAGTTCGCCGTCCGCGGCGGCCTCGTCGACCTCTTCCCGAGCGGCGCCGAGCAGGCGCTCCGCCTCGACTTCTTCGGCGACGAGATCGAGTCGGTCCGCACCTTCGATCCACAGGACCAGCGCACCACCGGCCGGGTCGACGGTTTCACCTTGCTTCCCGCGTCCGAGGCCTTGCTCGACGAGGAATCGATCAAGCGCTTCCGCGGCCGTTACCGCGAGAAGTTCGGTGCCAACGCCACCGGCGATCCGCTGTATCAGGCGATCAGCGATGGCCGCCGTTTGGCCGGGATGGAGCATTGGCTGCCTCTGTTCGAGGAGCGGCTCGACACCCTGTTCGCCCACCTACCCGACGAAGCCGTGATCGTCCGCGACTCGGCAACAGGCGGTGCCGGCGAGCAACGCTTCGAGGCGATCGCCGACTATCAGCAGAACCGCGTCCGCGCCGAATCGACTGCCCCGGGCAGCTATCGCCCGCTCGCCGCCGACACGCTCTATCTGTCCCCGGACGAATGGGCGAAGGCGCTCGATCACGGCCCGGTCCATATCGCGACGTCGTTTCACGAGCCCGAATCGGGCACTGTCCTCGACTTCAACGTCGACGGCCCGCGCGATTTCGCTCCCGAGCGGGCCGGCGGCAACAATGTCTACGAAGCCGTCGTCGCGCACCTCGCCAAGGTGCGGAAAGACGGGCGCAAGCCGATCCTCGCCAGCTATTCGAATGGCGCGCGCGAACGCCTCTCAGGCCTGCTCGGCGACCATGGCCTCAAGGGCGCGCGCGCCGCCGATAGCTGGCAGGAAGCGCTTGGCGTAGCGGATAAGGGCATCGCCCTGATCGTCCTGCCGCTCGATCACGGCTTCACGGCGCCCGATGTCGCGGTGCTCACCGAGCAGGACATGCTCGGCGACCGCCTCGTCCGGCGTTCGAAGCGGCGCAAGAACACCGACGCCTTCCTCCAGGAGCTCGCCACGCTCTCGCCGGGCGACCTCGTCGTCCATATCGAGCACGGCATCGGCCGCTACGAAGGGCTGACGCAGATCCCGGTGCAGAAGGCGCCGCACGATTGCGTCGCGCTCTCTTATGCCGGCGGCGACAAGCTCTATGTGCCGGTCGAGAATCTCGAAGTGCTCAGCCGCTATGGATCGGGCGAAGAAGGCGCGACTCTCGACCGGCTAGGCGGCGAGGCGTGGCAGCGCCGCAAGTCGAAGATGAAGGAGCGGATCCGCGAGATTGCGGGCGAGCTGATCCTCACCGCCGCCAAGCGCGCCACGCGCCCCGCCGAAATCGCCGAGCCCGATCATGGCGGCTATCCCGCCTTTGTCGATCGCTTCCCCTATGAGGAAACCGACGACCAGGACCGCGCGATCAACGACGTGCTTGAGGATCTCGCCGCCGGCCGCCCGATGGACCGGCTGATCGTCGGCGATGTCGGCTTCGGCAAGACCGAGGTCGCGCTGCGTGCCGCGTTCGTCGCGGCGATGGCGGGGATGCAGGTCGCCGTGGTCTGCCCGACCACCCTGCTCGCGCGCCAGCACCATCGCAATTTCGTCGAGCGCTTCCAGGGCTTCCCGATCGAGGTCGGACGCTTGTCGCGCCTGGTCCCCGCCGCCGAGGCCAAGGCGGTCAAGGAAGGTCTGGCCGAAGGCAAGATCGACGTGGTCATCGGCACCCATGCGGTCCTCGCCAAGACGATCGACTTCAAGCGGCTCGGCCTCGTCATCGTCGACGAGGAGCAGCGCTTCGGCGTCACTCACAAGGAGCGCCTGAAGGCGATGAAGGCGGACGTCCACGTCCTCACGCTCACCGCCACGCCGATCCCGCGCACGCTCCAGATGGCGATGAGCGGCCTGCGCGAGCTTTCGGTGATCCAGACCCCGCCGGTCGATCGTCTCGCGGTGCGCACCTATGTCATGCCATGGGACCCGGTCGTGCTGCGCGAGGCGCTGTTGCGCGAGCATTATCGCGGCGGCCAGGCCTATTTCGTCACCCCGCGCATCTCGGATCTCCCCGATATCGAGAAGTTCCTGCGCGAGGACGTGCCCGAAATCACTTATGTCGTCGCGCACGGCCAGATGGCGCCGACCGAAGTCGAGGAGCGGATGTCGGCCTTCTACGACCGGCGCTACGATCTGCTCGTCTCGACCACGATCATCGAATCGGGGCTCGACATCCCGAGCGCCAACACGCTGATCGTCAATCGCGCCGACAAGTTCGGGCTAGCGCAGCTCTACCAGATCCGCGGGCGCGTCGGCCGCGCCAAGACCCGCGCCTACGCCTATATGACCACCCCGCCCGAGCGCCAGATGACCGAAGCGGCTGGCAAGCGGCTCAAGGTGCTCTCCGATCTTGAATCGCTGGGCGCGGGCTTCCAGCTCGCCTCCCACGATCTCGACATTCGCGGTGCGGGCAATCTGCTCGGCGACGAGCAATCGGGGCATATCAAGGAAGTCGGCTACGAACTCTACCAGTCGATGCTCGAAGAGGCGATCATGGATGCCAAGGCCGGCGGCCTGCGCGACGACATCCGTCCCAAGGATCTGTCGCCGTCGATCACCGTCGATGCGCCGATCATGATCCCCGAGGAATATGTCCCCGATCTCGATCTGCGCATGGGCCTCTATCGCCGCCTCAACGAGGTCGAGGATACCCGCGGGATAGAGGAATTCGCGGCCGAGCTGATAGACCGGTTCGGCAAGCTCCCCGAGCCGACCGAGAATTTGCTCCAGCTGATCGAGGCCAAGCTCAACGCCAAGACCGCCTGCATCGCCAAGATCGACGTCGGCCCCAAGGGGGCGCTCGTCACCTTCCATGACGACAAATTCCCCAACGTGCCCGGCCTGCTCGCTTATGTCGACAAGCTCGAAGGCACGGCGCGGCTCCGCCCCGATATGAAGCTGGTCATCAACCGCGCCTGGGCCAACCCGAGGGCACGGCTGCACGGCGCGCTGCAATTGTCGCGCGGGCTGGCCAAGGCGGCGGGGTGAAAATTCCTCCCCCAGCTTGCTGGGGGAGGAATTGAGCTCACCCTTGGCCGCCGAGCACGATCTCGACTTCTTCCTCGTCCTCCAGCGCCTCGGCGTCGAATTTCTCGCGGGTCATGTCGAACGCGCCGGTCAATCCCTCGACCACCCAGCTGCCCATGACGAGGGTGCCGTCCGCGTCCACGGTACCGGCGTAGCGCACGGCGTGGGTCCAGCCGCCACTGCCGTCATATTGCTTGGTGAAGCGCAGGCTCGCGCCGTCGCGCTGGCCCATGACCCGCGCCTTGCGGATGCTTCCGCTCGCCTCGTCCGGCTCGGTGATCGTTCCCGTCACCGCGCCGTGGCGCTCCTCGAGCAGCGCGATGAAGCCGTTGTCCTCATGCCCGGCATAGGCCGAATAATGCCCGTACCAGACGCCCGTCAGATCCTGCGGATCGCTCATCCCTGCACCAGATTGGCGAGCGCGGGCACGTCGAGCGGTTCGGCGCAGAGATAACCCTGGAAATATTGGCAGCCTTCCTTGGCCAGCAAGTCCAGCTGCGCCTCGGTCTCGACTCCCTCGGCGACCACCGCGAGCCCGAGCGAGCGCGCCATGTCGATCACCCCGCGCACCACTACCCGGTCGCGATGCGCGCCGGTGATGTCGTGGCTCAGGCGCTTGTCGATCTTGAGATAGTCGAGCGGCAGCGCCTTCAGATAGGCAAGGCTCGAATAGCCGGTGCCGAAATCGTCGATCGCCACCCGGCATCCTGCGGCGCGGAGCTGCGACAGCAGTCGCGCCGCTTCGGTCAGATCGGCCATGATCCCGCTCTCGGTGATCTCCACCGTCAGCCGCGAGCGGGGGAAGCCGCTGGCGTCGACGCGCCCGAGCAGGCTGTCGGCAAAGCCGGCGCGCGCCACGTCGCTCGCGGTCACGTTGATCGACAGCCGCAGCCGGGCGAGCTTCGACGGCCATTGCGCGGCGGCAGTGAGCGCGCGGCGCTGGACATGGTCGCTGAGCTGCGCCTCGAGCCCGGCGCGCTGCGCGGCGAGGAACAAGGTTTCGGCGCCGATCTCGCCCAATTGGGGATGCTGCCAGCGCGCCAGCGCCTCGACTCCGACGATTTGTCCTGAAGCGATTGCCACCTGTGGCTGGAAACGCACCCCGATCTCGCTGCGTTCGAGCGCGCGGTGCAGATCGTTGGCGAGTTCTTCCATCGGCGGCGCATTGGGCTCGGCCGGGACAGCATCGCCGAGCAAAGCCTCGCTCGCGCGCCGCAACAGGCTCGCCGCCGAATCGCCCGCCACGCTGGCCGCGCTCGCCATTCTGGCGCCGAGATGCGCGATCTCGCCGCCCGCGACGAAGGGTCGGCTGATCGCCTCCTCGAGCCGGGCCTCGGTTGCGGCGAGCTGCGCGGCGCCGGCGCCCGGGCTCGCGACGAGAAACTCGGAGCCGCCGATCCGCGCGACGACCGCCTCGCGCCCCAACAATTCGCGCGCCACTTCGGCCGCGCGCCGCGAGACGCCGCGGAGCAGCGCGTCGCCGGCTTCGCGACCATAGGCCGTGTTCACTGTCTCGAAGCGGCTCAGCCCGATCAATATCGCACCGATCGTCTGGCCCTCGGCGAGCTGGCGGTCGATCCAGCGCCGCGCGCTGGTGGCGTCGCGCGCGCCGGTCAAGGCGTCGCGCACCGCCACGCTGGCGTCGGGCGCCACGCCGAGTGCCTCGACCAGCGCGTGGAGCGAGCCGCCCTGCGGATCATATTGGAGATGCTGGACGACGCGTCCGACGCCGGCGAGATCGTGCGCGAACGCCGTCGAGCCATGATCGCCACCCAGCCGGCGAAGCGCGGTCCGGACGAGGGTCCTATCCTCGGGATCGAGCCGCCGCATCACCGAGAGCAACCCCGGCGCCTCGCTCAGCCCGAGCAGATTGGCGAGGCCGGGCGTGAGCTGAAGCGAGCCCATTTCGCGGTCGAACCGCCAGCCGAGCGGTTCAGGCGCCCCGCTGCTCTGCCCCCGCGACTGCGCCAGCCGCTCGACATGGCGGTGTGCGAAGCGAATCGCATGCGCCATCGCCGCCGACGACATCGGGCTGCCGAGGAAATGCGTCGCGCCGGCATCGTAGAAATGCCGCATGTGCACCGTGTCGCTCTGCGAGACGAGGATCAATATCGCCCCGCCATGCGCCTCGACTGCCCTGCCCAGCGCCCTGGTGGCGTCGAGCCCCTCGCTCATCGCCCCGCGCGCGTCGATCACCGCGACGCTGGCGCCGCTGGCGAGGAAGCGCTGTTCGAGCCCGTCGGGACGCCGCGCCGCGACCACCCGCCAGCCGCCGCCGGCAGCCGCCGCAGCCACTTCGTCGCGCTGGCGGAAGGACAGCACGAACACCGGAATATCGGTTGCGGCGGCGGGGTCGGCGATCGTGAAATTATCATCCATTGCCCCCTCGATAGCGGGAAGCATCGACCACCGCCATCCGGAGGGTTGTTTGGCCGCGCGCAAGGCCTTACCCCGGCATCATGGCCAGCGCCCCCGCCCCTGACGCCGACAAACTGGTGGACCGCCACGGCCGCGCGATCCGCTATCTGCGCATCTCGGTCACCGATCGCTGCGACTTGCGCTGCCGCTACTGCATGGCCGAGACGATGACCTTCCTCCCGCGCAGCGCATTGCTGAGCCTAGAAGAGATCGCGCTGATCGCAGAGCGCTTCGTCGCGCGCGGCGTGCGGAAAATCCGCCTCACCGGCGGCGAGCCTCTGGTCCGCCGCGACATGATCGAGCTCGCCTGGCGGCTCGGCCGGCAGATCGGCGCCGGGCTCGACGAGCTCACCCTGACCACCAACGCCACGCGCCTCGCCGCGCATGCCGAGGAATTGTTCGCCGCGGGGATGCGCCGGATCAATGTCAGCCTCGACAGCCGCGATCCGGCCAATTTCCGCTACATCACCCGCCACGGCGACCTGACGCGGGTGCTGGAGGGGATTGCCGCCGCCAAGGCGACCGGCCTCAAGATCAAGATCAACATGGTCGCGCTCAAGGGGCTCAACGAGCACGAAATCGCCCCGATGCTCGCCTGGGCGGCGGACGAGGGCCATGACCTCACCCTGATCGAGACGATGCCGCTCGGCCGGATCGACGAGGATCGCGCCGACCGCTTCCTGCCGCTGCCGCGGGTGCTCGCCGATCTGCGCGACCGCTTCGATCTCGTGTCCGACGATCACCAGAGCGGCGGCCCTGCGCGCTATTGGCGGCTGGCCGGCACCGGTACGCGGCTCGGCCTGATCTCGCCGCTCACCGGCAATTTCTGCGCGACCTGCAACCGCGTCCGCCTGTCGACCGACGGCAAGCTCCATATGTGCCTCGGCCACGAGGATTCGGTCGATCTGCGCGAAGCGATCCGCTCCGGCGGGCTCGCCGAGGTCGACGCGCGGATCAGCGAGGCGCTCGATCTCAAGCCCGCCGCGCACGATTTCCGCATCGCCGCCGGCACTGCGCCCGCGGTCTCGCGCCACATGAGCGTCACCGGCGGATGACGCTCCGCGCGCTCGTCGCGTCGCCGACTCCGCCCGCGCAGGCCGCGGTCGAGGAGTTGCGCAGTGCCTATGACTGGGTCCCCCTCGAACAGGCCGAGGAAGTCGTCGCGCTGGGCGGCGACGGCTTCATGCTCCAGACGCTCCATGCGATGCTCGAGCGCCGCCGCATCGTCCCCGTCTTCGGGATGAACCTCGGCACGATCGGCTTCCTGATGAACGACTGGCGGCTCGAGCGGCTCGAAGAGCGGCTCGCCCGCGCCAAGCCGTTCCGCGTCTCGCCGCTCAGCATGACCGCAGTGACGATCAGCGGCGAGCAATGCGTGCTGCCGGCGATCAACGAAGTCTCCTTGCTCCGCGAGACCCGCCAGACCGCCAAGCTCGAAGTCACCGTCAACGACCGCGTCGTGCTCGAGGAACTGGTCGCCGACGGCATGCTGGTGGCGACCCCGGCGGGCTCGACGGCGTACAATCTCTCCGCCAACGGCCCGATTCTGCCGCTTGGCTCGGCGCTGCTCGCGCTCACCCCGATCAGTCCCTTCCGCCCGAGGCGCTGGCGCGGCGCGATTCTCCCCGAAAAGACCCGCATCGGCATCCGCGTCCTCGAGGCCGACAAGCGCCCGGTCAGCGCCGTCGCCGACCAGCGCGAGATCCGCGAAGTGTCGCACGTCCAGATCGAGATCGACCATATGCGCGACCTCACCCTGCTGTTCGATCCCGAGCATGCTCTCGATGACCGCATCACGATGGAACAATTCATCGCCTGAGGCGGCCGCGGCAAAAAAGAGGCGCGAACCGCTATTGCCATCTCCGAAAACCCGCTGCTATAGGCGCGCCTCCGCAGCGGCTCAGGCCGCTAAGAAGACGGTTTTCCCCGGTAGCTCAGCGGTAGAGCGTTCGACTGTTAATCGAATGGTCGCCTGTTCGAATCAGGCCCGGGGAGCCAGCCGCCTTCAGCCCCAGAAATCCGATTGTTTTCAATCGGTTGAGGTCTGAAGGTGCCAAATAGGCTAATTGGCGGTGAACATGCGATGTCGTAACCCACTAGGGTTGCGGCATTTTTTGTTCAAATCCGGATCGGGGTTTCCATCTGTTACCTTTCGCGTCGAAATTGTCGTTTGCGGCGCTGATCATCCAGCCCGCGAGCTAATCGTTATCGCACTACCCTTGCCTCCCTTTGCTGAGCACCGTGCTGATGCGCTCATCGAAGGTTTCGACCAGTTAGTTACGACTCAGCGATGTTCTCCTTCGCAATATGAGTCGGTTTGAAAGGCCGCGCGAGGCCTAGGGCACTCAAGTGCCAAAAGGGGCACTTCAGCGCCGCTTGCTTCGAGTCACGCAGGCATAAAGAACGCATGCACGTCGCTCCTCATGTCGCCTGACGGGCCGCAAGCCGACTGGCGGTTTTCAGACGTCGAGATACGATTTGCGGACATTCGTAAAGCGACCTGCCAAAGCACGAGGGAGACGGCGTGCCGCCCGTATGATGCCACCAACTTCTCAACGGACGGTGCAATCACGACCTGCGACTGGCCTCCGCAGGCGGGCTCTGCCGCCTCATTTATCCACGCCCTGCACAGCACCGCTTCAGCTTTGAGGTGGCCGTGCTAGAAAGCGGCCGATGGCCGCAATCACCGCGCAGGCGCTGCCAAGCGGCCGCATGCACAGCAATGTGGGCCCTTTACGGGTTGATGGCGCCCGGCCATGGCTGGACCAAGGAGTGCCTCCAACAGGGAGCCACTCCCGGAAAGTCAGTCTGGCGATGCCATTCGACTAGGTCAAAGATCCCGACGCGGCGGCGCTGTTGGCTGCGGCGGGTTCCGCGAGGAGCTTGAGATCGCCCGAAATGACCAGATCCGGCATTGGCGGGTGGGCCTTGCTCGGGTTGCTCCGCAGCGCTTCCCGCCGATCGAGAAGGCGCTTCTGCTCCGCAAGCATGACCCCGTCCAACTGCCGCGGATAGACATACTCGCTGTACCGCGCCGGATCCATTTCCAGACTGCCGGCAGCCGCCAGCTCGAGGAACCGGAAATGCGCGCTGGCCTTGCTGAAATAGGGCATGAGCTGGATCGAGACCGCGCTGCTCCCCTTCTCCGACATTAGCTTGCGCAGTACTTTGCCGTTGTCGACGACGGCGTCCAGCAGGGTCTTGTCGGCGGGCGCCAGCCCGGCAAGCCAACCATTGGTCAGCAACGCAGTCAGCGTCCGAAAGTTGGCCGCATCAGGCTGGTTCCGCTTCAGCTCCTGAGCTAGAATCTTGTTCTCGCCACTCAAGTGCAGGAACGGTCCGACGAAATCCGACAGCCGCTTCTCGATCGACTCGATCTCAAGCTCATTCGTCTTCTGGATGATAGTGGCACGCCCGTTTCGAGTGGTGCCGATATAGCCGACCACCGCACCCAGCAGTGCTGCCATACCACTCAAAGCGGCCGTCCATAGCGGGTTCAGCCCTCCTCCCGACTGAACGCGGACCGGCTCGCGGAGCGTCAGCACGGCCTCCACCGGCACTGCACGTGGCGAAGGCGCGACTTCCGCCGGGCGCAACACAGCGGGGGTCGCCCCTTTTTCGTTCGCCGCGAGCGCCGCCGCGGCCCCGCAGGTGGTGAGCAGAAATGCCAGAGCGAGCCCGGTGCGCACCGCGCTCACTTGGCGCGCGCCATGCTTGAAATCCAACCGGGCGCGACCGTCCCGGTCGCCGTTCCCGTGACGGGCGGCTCGCCTGTGATTTCGAGAATGTCGAATCCAGCTCCGGCCAGCTGCGTGCTCCACAGGTCCTCATCGTAGAGAGTGAACCAACGGCCTGTCGCATCCACGACCTCGCCGCGGCCGCGCTTGACGGAGGAGAAAAGAACGCCGCCGGGGTGCAGCATTGCGCGCAGCGCACCCAAGGCCACGCCGATGCGGGGACGGTCGATGTGAAGCAGCGATGCCATCGCCCAAATACCATCGAACCTGCCGAGTGCCGGTGGAGCTGCCAGATCCCCGACGACCACTTCGCATCCCGAATGCTGTCGTGCGAACTCCGCCAGTTCCGGCGAGAGATCCAGGCCCACCGCCGTCATGCCTCTTGCTCGAAACTGGACAAGATCTCGTCCCGCACCGCAACCCGCGTCCAGGATCCGTGCCATCGGCGGAAGCAGCGCGAGGAACTGTTCAACGCGCTCCGATGTGTCGATCTTTGCCGTAAGCGCGGCATAGTCGGCGGCGCAGCTGTCATAATAGCGCAAGGTGCTCCGGGCCTTCTCGCCCGCCTGACTGCCTGCTTCGATCGGCGCCCCTCCCGTGGGGTGAAGAACTTCGGTCGAAAGCATGTTTACGAGCAACCTCCGCCATCAACATAGTCGGGGCGGCGCCGCGACGCCAGTCGGCGGCGTGCTGACGCGCGAACGTTTGACGAGAAACTCGCCCTGAGGTCGCCCAACGGGGCGTAGACGAACTCCCCGCCCAGCGACCAGCCATTGCCATCGCAGTAATCCAGGAGGCGCCGTTCCTCGACATGCGCAGCGTCGGCCGACGGCAGGAGTTTCAGGCAGACCGGAATGTAGTGGATCGCCGCGCCGAGAGGCAGGCCGTGGGCAAGTTCAGAGATACGTCGATCGATATCTGAAGTCCGGCCAATCTTGTAGACGGCATGGTCGTCCAGAGGGGCGACATTCGGCGCCAGGACCGAAAGGGCACCATCGAGAAGGAGGAGATAAACGCAGCACGGCCCATCGGATACCTGAACCGTTCGCGCCGAAAATGTGGGGGCTGGTCCTCGCGAACTTCTCCGTTCTGTTTGCCAGTCGCCTGCCGATATGGCCCGACGGATTCTCGACACCTCTTGTGCGAGGCCCTGGCGGTTTTGCGAGAACTCCTCCCAGACCAGGCGGTCGATTGCGCCACCGGGACGAAGCCCGGCATTTTGGCCGGCAGGCGCATCTGGGTCATGTTTCCCGAAATTGCGCAGGCGCATCGCAATTCCGTCCGGATTGCGGAAGGATGGCAACACCGCGCGCCCATCGCGGCGCCCCGCCGCGCGCAGGACATGGGAGAGTGCCTGCACATCCGGATGCCCCTTCTCGGCTTTGGGAGTGCTGAGGTACAAGTTCATCAGCAGAATGGTTTCGTCGCGGGTCCAGTCCGGATTGCGGCCGACCTTGCCCGCCGATGCGCCGGTGTTGCCAGTTTCACTCATCCACTACCCGCCAAAGCTTGATCCAGTCCCCAGAGAATGCGCCAGTCGGGCGCAATCGCCTAATGACCTGAGATTCCGCGTCGTGTAGGTGTCCGGAGGGTATTTTCGACGCCGGGGACCAATTGGCAATCTATCTGGACAACATGGCCGCGACACCTGTCGATCCCCGGGTCGCAGACCAGCACCGTGCGGCGATGACCGAAAACCCCGCCAATCCCAACAGCTCGGAACACGCCCTTGGCATCAAGTCACAGGAGGCGATCGAGCGGGCCGGGTTAGCCCTGCTTCGCGCGGTCGGAGCCCGGCAGGAAGATATATTGTTCACCCCGGGTGCCTCTGCTGCATTGTGGGTAGCCGTCCAGGACGCCATCGCGCGCGTTTCGGGCCGCCTGGCGCGGGTAGCGGTGACCGAAGTGGAGCACCCTTCCCTGCTCGCTGCGCTGCGCCGAGCTGAAGCTGACGGCCGCCTGACCCTGTCGGTCATCGGCGTCGATGAAGATGGTGCTCCCCGTCTGGAAATCGCGGAAAATGCACTCAGGGAGGGTGTCGACCTGCTCTGCACGATGGCGGCGAATAACGAGGTCGGAACGATCACCGATATTGGCGCACTCGCCGCGCTGGCGGAACAGTATGGCGCCCGGCACCTCGTGGATGCCAGCCAGGCCGCAGGCCGGATAGGCATGTCCGCAATCCTCAGGGCCGATCTATTCGTCGTCAGCGGCGCGAAGGCTTACGGTCCCCGACGCGCGGGCGCATTGATTGGAAAGTTGACGGGGCACGCCTCTCGTCTTGCGCACGACGTGTTCGGCAGCCCGGACGCGCCCGGAGCTGTTGCTCTGGCGTTAGCATTCACGCTCCGCGCCTCCGAAAGAGAAAGCGACGAGCCGCGCATCGCCGCCATGCGGGACGCGCTCCAGTCGCACCTGCTGGCCAACGTGCCCGGGCTCCGGGTAAACGGGTCCGGTGCCGCGCGATTGGCGGGCAGCCTGCACGTGTCGACACCCCATCTCCCGGGCGAGGCTGTGATCGGCCGGCTCTGGGGCAAAGTGGCGCTGTCCACGGGCGCTGCGTGCCAGTCGGGCGTTCCGGGCCCATCGCACGTACTTTCTGCAATGGCGATTCCGGAATGGGCGAGGGACGGCGCCATTCGAATCGGCATTGGCCGCTTCAACACCGAGGATGAGATCGCGGAGGCCGGCGTGATGATCGCCGCAGCCCTGAATGCGGCCACGCCTTCACGGAGATACGCATGACACTTGCCGCGGTGCGGCCCCGCTTTAGCGGGCACGAGACATTTGCATGTCGGTTCGCATGGCTGCCAAAGGCGGTGCGGCTGATCGCGCGGGAGCCGAGGGCCCTGTCGGACGACGAACGCGCGATCCTCGAGCTGGGGCTCGGCAAGAATATGGTGCGCGCCCTGCGCTTCTGGCTTGAGGCCTTCGATGTTGCATCGGCGGATGCAGGCACCTGGTCGCTCCTGCCCTTTGGCCAATCGTTGTTCGGCCCGGACGGGCTGGATCCCTTCATCGAGCGCGTCGAGACGCAGTGGTTGCTGCATTGGCGTCTCAGCACGGAGGTCGAAAATCCGCTCTTCGCTTGGCGCCACATCCTGTTCCGCAGGATGCGACCGGACTTCACACGCTCCGAACTGCTGACGGAAATGCGCATCGAAGGTGAGCGGCTCGGTTATGAGCATTCGGACGTCACATTGCTCCAGCACGCCGATGTTTTCGTTCACAGCTATCTCGGCTCGCTGAATCCGGCATCGCCAGAAGATGCGCTCGATGGCCCGCTGGTTGACCTTGGTCTTCTCCGCCGTCTCGGCCGTCGCCGTGGCGGAACGGATCGGTTCGAGCCGGTGTTCGCCCTCGCCCGGCTGCCGATTGAAGAGATCGGCGGCCCGGTGATCGACTACGCTATTGCCAGCTATTGGAACGCCCGGCGCGCCGGGGAATCGGTGGTGACGTTCCGCGATCTCGCCCATGGCGAGGGATCGCCGGGGGCCACGTTGCGCATCGAGACTGATGATTTGCGCGACCATCTCGAACGATCGCCGGACCTCTGGTCATACCGGCCATCCGGCGACGCCGGGACGGTTACCGCTGTGTCCGGCCTGGACGAGGCCAGTTTGCTGAAGAAGGTCTACGCGTGAGCAAGGCAGAGAAAATTTCGGGCCTGCTCGGTGCGCCTGGCATGTTTTATCGGTCAGTCGCGCTGGAGCGGGACGCAGGCGACGCCTCGGCGGGGTGCTCCTTCGTGCTGACGCCCTGGCTGGAACGCGGCGCCAGCGAGATCCTGTCCGGCTTGCAGGCCGGCGGAACGCGCCGCGCATGGCGCATGATCGGCGACTTCGGCGTCGGCAAGTCGGCGCTCGCTCTCGCGATCGTGCAGGCGCTGGATCCGCGCATAGCAAACCCCGAAATGCCCATGCGCAAGCTGGCGGATGCTGCCGGCGGCGCGCCGCGCATGTTTCCCTTGCTGGTGACCGGATCACGCGATGGCCTGGCAGCGGGACTGACTGCAGCGATTGCCAGGGCTATCGGAACCGAAGGTCTCATTCCCGCGAAGCGCGCCACCGCACTCGCCAAGAGCAAGGACCCGTTCAAGGCGATCTCCGGCCTGCGCGATGCACTTCGCGAAACCGGTGCTTTCGATGGCCTGTTGCTGGTCATCGATGAAATGGGCAAGTTCCTGGAGGCCGCTGGCGAGGAAGAAGGATTCGACGTCTTCCGCCTGCAGGCGCTTGCCGAAGAAGCGGCGCGCAGTGGAGGCGCGCCCCTGGCCGTGATTCTGATCCTTCACAAGGGATTCCAGTCCTACGCCGAAGATTGGCGCACCGCCCGGCGCAGCGAGTGGGAAAAAGTGGCGGAGCGGTTCGAGGAGATGGTCTTCGACCATCCCTTGTCGCACACTGCAGCCCTGTTGTCGGCGGCGCTGAGCGTAAATCAGACGAAGATCCCAACTTCGGCGCGCAAGGCGCACAGTGAGGCGGTCGAGCGGGTCCGAGCCTTGGGCTGGCTTGGTCCGCGAAGCGGCAAGGGTGACGAGGGATGCTGGCCGATCCATCCGGCGGCCATTCCCGTCATGGCGCGTTTCTTTGCGAGCTTCGGTCAGAACGAACGCTCGCTCTTCGGATTTGCGGCGAGCGAGGAGCCGAACGGCCTGCGCGCCTTCGCTGCCGAGACCGGGGCATCAGACGGCCTCTATGGCGTCCGCCATTTCTTCGACTATGTCGCATCCTCATTCGGGCACCGGCTCACCTCCCGTGCAGGCGCGGGTGAATGGTCGCGAATTCGCTCGGTACTCGACCGGGCAACAGATGCCGATCTGGTCGAGAGCGCCGTTCTGAAGACGATCGGGCTGCTGAACCTTCTGGACGCACCAGACCTGTCCGCGAGCCGGGACAGTGTCCGGGAAGCTTTGGTTCCTGAATTCGCCGGAGACGAGGTCGAAGCTGCGTTCGAGCGTCTCATCGGCGGTGGCCTGCTGTTCCGGCGCCCGGGCCGAGCGGAGCTTCGGCTCTGGACGAGCCGGCGTGTCGATCTGTCGGAAATCTGGAGCGAGGCGGAGCGGGAGCTCGACGCGCGAACAGTGATCAAGGAACTTCCGCGCCACCTTTGCAGCCTTCCGATCCGGCCGCACGTGCTGGCACGCCGCCACTCCGTAACCACGGGCACGAACCGGCGGTTCGCGGTGCGCTGCACCCATGCTTCGGCACTTGCCGGCTATGGGGGACATGGCAATGCCGATGGCGGTATCGTCGCCGTCCTGTGCGGCAGTCCGGAAGATCTGCGGATCGCACGCGCATGGTGCGCGGAGACAACCAGCCAGGATGACGCGATGATCGCCATCGCCGTGCCCTCGCTCGGTGATCTTGGCCATGCGATGGTCGACCTGCTGCGACACCGCTGGGTCGTGACAAACGCGTCGGCACTCCAGGAAGACGCATATGCGACGGCCGAGATCGAACGCACCATCGGGGAACTCGAGGCTCGGCTGATCTCAGCGGTGGAGTCGACGCTCGGTCTCGGCGGCCACGCCCCTGCCTCCGAAATCGACGCGTTCTGGAAGGGCGAGCTGGCCTTCATCGACCGGCCCCTCCACGTGTTCGTCTCAACGCTTTGCGATCAGATCTACGACCAAGCCCCGCTTGTCGAAAACGAGCTCGTCAACAAGCAGGTTCTGACTTCTGCGGGCGCCGCCGCCCGCCAGCGGCTGATCGAGAAGATGTTCTCGGCGGCTCACGATCCCGAGTTGGGCTTCGCCGCCGGGAAAGCTCCCCCGGAGCGTGCGCTGTATCTTTCGCTCCTGCGCCGCGGCGGACTGCACCGCGAGCAAGATGGCGCCTGGGCGATCAGCCCGCCGGCACTCGGCCAGGATGCGTTGCGGCTGGCACCGGCACTGGCTGCGATCGACGGGTGCCTTGCGGCAACCGGCGAGCGCGTTGCGATACCGGCGATCTACACCGCGCTCGAAGCTCGACCATACGGCGTTCGGCCCGGGCTCGCGCCCGTGCTCCTGGCCGTTACGCTTGTCGCTGCCGGCCACCGTGTCGCCCTGTTCGAGCGCGGAACCTATTGCCCGCGCATCGACGGGGCAGCGTTCATGCGTATCCTCAAGTCGCCGGAGCACTTCACGCTTCAGCTGGTGTCGCTGGAAGGCATTCGCGCCGAGGTATATCGGCAACTTGCAGAGCTGCTGGGCCGGGGCGCGGAGCAGCCGGGCATACGGGCCGTGGTCGATCCGCTGATCCGCTTTGGCGTGGATCTGCCCTTCCATGCGCAGAGCACGGCGGCCCTGAGCGCCGAGGCGCGCGCCGTCCGGCAGGCCCTCTCCCGGGCCCGTAGCCCGGTCGATCTGGTGTTCGACGATCTACCGACCGCATGCGGGGTTCAGCCTTTCGCGCATGAGGCTGCACCAGACGCGGACCGGGTGGACAGCTTCGTTCGCACACTGGATGCCGCAGTGACCGAATTGCGCGGTTGCTATCCGAAACTCCTCGACCAGATGCGGGAGGAACTGCTGGAGACGCTGGGCGCGCCCGATCGGGCGACACTCACCGAGCGCGCCGCCGCCCTCTCCTTCCGGCTTACGGAGCAGCATCTTCGCACTTTCGCGCTTCGACTGGCCGATACCGGGCTGTCCGAAGAGAAATGGATCGAGGCGCTCGGTGGTGCCGTGCTGATGAAGCCACCGGTGCGGTGGCTGGATCACGACGTCGCGACGTGGCGCTCGCGCCTGGCCGACATTGGCTCGCAGTTCCGGCGGGTCGAGGCGACGGCGTTCGGAAAAACGAAGGTGAAACGCAACGCGGTGCGCGTCTCGCTTACGCGGATTGATGGACAGGAACGGGCAGTAATCGTCGACATCGACGGCCTGAGCGATCATCAGACGACTGTGCTCGGCGCGATCGAGCGTATGGCGACCGAGGCGGATCTGAGCCTCGATACAGTGGCGGCGCTGCTGTCGCTGGAAAGCATGCAGAAGGACAAGGACGTGACGATCGGCAAGCATGAAGCGGAGCGGGATCACGGATGACACGTCACGTTCTCAGCCTGTCGGGCGGCAAGGATAGCGCCGCGCTCGCGGTCTACCTACGCGACCGCGTGCCCGAGATGGAGTATATCTTTCACGACACCGGGAAGGAGCTTCCCGAGACCTACGACTATATGGCGCGTCTCGAGAGCATCCTCGGCCGACCGGTCACCCGCACCACTCCGGACGATCCCTTCGAGCACTGGCTCGCGGTCTATGGCGACATGCTGCCGTCCAACCACCGGCGGTGGTGTACCAAGATGCTGAAGTTGAAGCCGTTCGAGACCTATATCGGCGACGACCCCACCATCAACTATGTCGGGCTGCGCGCCGATGAGAAGCGCACCGGCTATATCAGCACCAAGCCCAACATCACCGCCGTTTACCCTTTCCAGGAAGACGGCCTGGTCCGTGCGGATGTCATCCGGATCCTTGAGGACAGCGGCCTTGGCCTCCCCCCGTACATGGAATGGGGCCGATCGCGTTCCGGATGCTATTTCTGCTTCTACCAGCAGAAGATCGAGTGGGTTCGCCTGAAACGGAAGCATCCCAACTATTTCGAACTCGCGAAACAGTATGAAGTGCGCAGCGCGGCGGTCAGCGAGAGCTTCACATGGTGCAGCGGCGAATCCCTCACCGAGCTCGAGCAGCCCGAACGCATGGAGCAAATCGAGCGGAACCATGAAGCCGCAATGGCGAGGCGTACGGCCCGCCGGGAGAACCTGCCTCTGTCAGCGGTCCTTGGCGGCGCCGAGATCGAGGAAGAGGAGCCGGAAGGCTGTCTGATCTGCTCCCTCTGAATTCGATCCAAAATGGCGTTTTTTGGGGATTGCGACTTAGCTTGCCTTCAAACTTCAATGTAGTGACAAGATAAGCCATGTCGTTCACATTCGCCGCACGCACGATCCTGGAGCTTGGCAAGGAACTGATCAGCTCCGACGAGGTCGCGCTCTACGAACTCATCAAGAACTCTGTCGACGCCAAGTCGCCGACGGTGAAGATCACTGCCAACATCGTGTTGGAAAAGACTTCGCTTCAAGCCGCTCTTGACGCGATCGGCGGCGTCGGCCGCAAAGCGGAGGATCCGCCCATCACCGTCGGCGAGGTGATGGCCATGCTCGGGGCGTCCAAGCCGGACAACGTCGACGACGATAAATTCGCGGCCTTCCTCGGCGCGCTCGATGGCGCGTCCGACACGGCTGGTCTGCGGAAGCGGCTCCTCGAGATGTACGCCACCCACAATTGGATTGAGGTACGCGACGACGGATCGGGGATGTCGCTGCAGGACCTGAGCGACATCTACCTCCGCATCGGCACCCGGTCCCGCCGCGCCGATAATATCGACGGCGCGCAGTTCCTCGGGGACAAGGGCGTCGGGCGACTTTCCGCGATGCGGTTGGGAGAGCACCTCAACGTCAGCACGACGCGCACCGGCGAGGCGACTTGGCATTCGCTCGACATCGATTGGCGCCAATTCTCCCATGACCGCGACATGGACATCGGCGAAGTCACGGTCGAACCGGTGGAAGGCGAGCTCAAGGACGACACCCGTGTGCAAGGCACGACTTTAAGGATCTCCGACCTGACCGGCAACTGGAGCAAGGACCGCTTCAGCGAACTCCTCCAGGGCAAGATAGCGCGGATGATCGACCCGTTCGAGGCGGGTGCCGGCAACCGATTGCTCGAGGTGCACCACAACAAGACCCGGGTCTTGGTACCCTCGGTGCCGCAGTCGCTGCTAAAGGCCGCGCATGCTTCCGCCCGCGGCGAACTGAAGTTCGAGGAGGAGACCGGCGAGCCCGTGCTCGAAGGCATGGTCTCCTACCACCGCTACGATCAGCACCGCCCGCTTAACCAACGCGGCGCAGAGATCTACTCGATTGCCCAGAAGTCGGTGAAGCGAAGGGGCAAGCGGGGCCACGCGACGTTCCAGAACGAGGCGATCAGACCCGATGCCATTCGCGATCTTGGCCCCTTCAAGTTCGACGTCTACTGGTTCAACCGCCGAATCGTTGAGCCGGTCGCGTCCTTGACCCTGACCGCCAGCGAGACACGCGAGGAAGTAGCCAAGTGGTCGGGCGGACCGATGCTCTATCGCTACGGCTTTCGCGTGCTTCCGTACGGGGAGCCGCAGGATGACTGGTTGAACCTAGACGTCGTCGCCTTTGGGGAATCCGGGTTCAAGTTGAATAGGCAGCAGGTGGTCGGCCGGGTGAGGGTGTGGTCCCCGCACACCGCTCTCAGCGAGCAGACCAACCGTCAGGGCCTGATCGATTCCGACGCGGCGAGCGCGCTCCGCACGATCATGATGTGGGTGCTCCACGTCGAGCTCCGGAACCTCATCAATGACGTCGACAAGGCCGAACAACTCACCAAGCGGGAGGCCGAGGAGAAAGCGCTCGCCTTCCGCGACACGCAGCACGAGGTCGAGTTCGCCGTGGCCGAGCTCAGGACCAAGCTCGACCCGACCAACCGTCCGCTCATCGATCGAGTGTCTAGGGGCGTCTCCACGCTCGCCGAGCAATGCGCCAGCCTCGTCGGGCGCGTCGACGAAGCGGTGAAGGAGGTCACCGAGGAGCGTGAGAAGTTCGTCTACCTCGCCGGCATCGGCCTTATGACTGAATTCATCTTCCACGAGCTCGACCGATCCGTCGGACACACCCTGCGACTGCTGGGCGAGGCCAGGAAGGACGATAGCGGGGCGGCGCTGCGATCGCTCGAGGCGCAACTGCAGACGCTGCAGAAGCGAATATCGGCCTTCGACGAGCTGACCGGGGAGAAGCGCCAGTCGAAGACCATTTTCGAGCTGTCGGACGTTGTGAACGACGTGGTGGCGAGCCACCGCAACGAGTTCTCGCGCCACAACATCGACCTCGTCACCGACATCTCGCCTTGGCGCGTCAAGGCCAATCGGGGAATGGTGATTCAGATCCTCGAAAACCTGCTCGCGAACTCGGTTTATTGGCTGAAACAGCAGACAAAATACGAGACCGGCTTCAAGCCGCGCATATGGGTCCGCATCGATCCCCAGGAACAGGTTCTGACGGTTGAGGACAATGGGCCGGGCGTTGCCCCCGAACGCCGCGACCTCATTTTCCAGCCGTTCATCACCTCGCGCCCCGCGTCGCAGGGTCGCGGTCTCGGGCTCTACATCTCGCGCGAGCTCGCGCATCATCATGACTGGCAGCTCCAGCTCGACGCTGACGTGGGTCGGCAGAGGAAGGGACGCCTGAGCCGGTTTGTCTTGGACATGAGCGTCTAGCATGGATCAGGCGGCACGGATCGTCACGGCAATCAAGCAGGGTGGCATCAGTAAAGTGGTCGTGATCGACGATGCATTCGATCCGCCCGGCGTTGGTGACGACGATGCGGGTCCGCTGCTCGATCTCCTGACGAAGGACGACCACGCCTGGGCGCGAAAGCGGTCGAAGGTATCCGACGAGGAGGCAGCCGCCGCAGCCGATGCGCTGATGCGGACGGAATACAGCGAGGAAGCGCTGGTCGGGGTCGTTGCGAAACTCTATGCGCGCTTCGTCGAGAAGTTCGACAAGCGCTTCGACCCCGCTGGGCGCTTCGACGTCCTGAAGGGTTCGAACCTCAGTTATGTCCGGCCGCTGCTGAAGCTGCTCGGCCAGTGCCCGGGCCTGAGCGTCGTACGGATCGGGTCCAACGACCAGACCGCCGAACTGGCGGGCGACGATGCCCAAGTGGTGTTCATCGACTACTACCTGGACCGACGCTTTACGCCCGAATCCGATCCCGACGGCCCCGAAGGCGCCGAAGCGCGCGGCGCTTCGCTGCGCGCCCTACGAGCCGTGCTCGACGCGCAGCCTGGAGCCGGACCGTCGGTGATGCTTATGTCGTCCCACGCCGTTGCCGGCCGTGCGGACGACTTTCGACGCGAGGTGCGAGACGCGAAGCGCCCGATCTTCGCGAGCCGCTTCGCTTACATGGCCAAGGACGACCTCAAGGAGGACGACGGCGGAAAGATCGACGTTGAGCCGGCGGCGGCAGACGCGCTGCTCGACATGGCGCAGCGCCATCTCTTCGCCGGCGCCGTCGAGGATGCACTCACGCATTGGAAGGACGGTGTCGACGCGGCCATCGGAAGCGTGTGGCGGACCATCACCGAGCTCGAGCTGAAGGACTTCGCGTATCTGTCCCGCTTCCGGCTCGCTGAGGAGGGACAGCCCCTGAGTTCCTATCTGGAGTGGTTCTTCGGAGAGGTGCTCGTCGATGCCGTCGCCCGCAACGTCAAATGGGAAGAGGCGAGCTGGACGGTGTTGGACGACGCGGCGGCAAAGGGGAAGCCGGGAAGCCAAATCGAAGGCGCCTTCGACGGCGCGACGGAGGGCGTGGCGGAACTGTTCTACCGTGCCCGGGTCGACGCGCGACCAGAGCGCGAGGGACAGGACATGCGCGTCGGTGACATGTACGTCGGCGGTGACGCAGGCGAGGTGCTCGCGGTCATCACGCCCGAATGCGACCTAGTTGCGCGTCCGCCCCACGGACGCCGCTCCGCGCCGCGGCTGACACTTGTGGTCGGCAAGCTCAACCCCCTCTCCGGGCCTGACACCTCGGTTGCAGACTTCCTGATCCATGATGGCGCGATGTCGAATGTGACGTGGAACGTGAAGGACATCCGCACCGTCGAATACGGGGACGTCGGCAAGGAAAACGGCTATCGCTTAATAGGGACGCTGCGCCCGCTGTACGCATACGAACTTCAGCGCCGGGTGCTCAACGAGTTCGGGCGCGTCGGGCTCGCCGTCGCGCCGGCCATGGCCGTAAACGCCAAGGCGGTCGTGGTGGTGCGCGGCAAGGACGGACCGATCCGTCTGGAGCCCGGCGCGGACAACGATGCATCGTGCGCTGTGATACCAAAGCGCGGTGGCAGCGACCGGCCCCGAATTGTGTACCGGCGCAGCTTCGCAAACGAGATTCTCACCCTGCTGGCCTCCAGCGGCGCCAAGGTTCACGATAGCGCACAGGGTGAAATGAAGGCCCTCCTTAAACCGGAGCAGGAAATTGCCTTCTTGGAAAAGCTCTGCCGCGCCGGTCAACAGGACGGCGAACTGACCTACGGAGTACTGAGCACGCTTGGGCCTGAGGTCGCGGGAACGAAGGCCCCGTGGTGTCAAATAATTGTTTCCATGAAACAGCCGGTTGACGACGTTGTCGACAACCCTGGATAACCCGTGAGGCCATCGCCTCCGCTCTTCACCCAGTAGCTAATTCGTCGCCGGCATCAACGAGCGTCTGCTTTCGGCAGATCCTCAGCCGGGGTGAACGGCGGCTATGGGGCGCGAAGCGGTCGATCTCGCTCTAACGACGCTGCCCCTGCATTAATACCAGTATGGCGATTTGAACGAATGGTCGTCGTCATCGCCAAAGAGCCGCGCTTCCTCAAAACGGTGCTCCAACCCCTCCGCTGAGAATGCCTGCTCACGTGCTGCCAGTTCGTCGCGCGCCCAAGCCAAGAACACCGCGACGCGTCGCGATCCGCTATTGGTCTCGATCGCGTCGAGCCCGCGCAGCAGTCGGCGCAAGCGGTCGAGATCTGCTATGTCTGCCAAGACCGCTTCCAACCCCTCCCGCCGTCTGTCTTCGATGAACTTCGCCCGCAGCGGCTGCTCGCGGACGCGTTTCTCCTCCAGCCGCACACGCTCCGCTTCCTCCCGTCGCATGCGCTCCTCGCGCTTCGCGACAGCGAGCACGGCTAGCGCCACCGAGATATCCTCTGCTAAGCTGTCGAGCCGCTGCACCTTAGCGTCGCGGAAGGTGCTTCGAGGTCCCTGCCGGCCGAGAACGTGAACCGACTCCATCTCAAATCCGATCTGACCAGTGCAGACGTAATCCCATTCGTCGAATATCGGACGCATCTCGAACTCCCAGTGCCGGTGGGGATTCCGGTACCGACGCTCGGCCTTCCTCTCCCAGGCGTCCATTTCCTTCTGCTCGTTCGCCGTCAGCACGTGCTTTACGCGCTTTACCGTCTCCGTGACGCCCACCGAGATGGTCTCGCCATCTCCGAAGAAGCCCGCCCCTATCTTGGTTGCCTGCAGGATAAAGCCCTGCGCTGCCGCCGCTGCAACAATCCGCGAGAGGATTGTCTCCAGGCGATCGACAGAGGCGGGTCCGATCTCGCACCGGATCAAGCCTGCCCCGGAAACCTCGATGACACCCTTGGCTGACGGCTTAGCTTTGCGCAGAGTTGCGATTGTCTGCGCAACGATTGGATCGGGGACGGCATCGGCGTCAGCTTCAGTGGACAACCCGCTCACCCGCAACCGCGCCTCTTCGCGTATGGTTGCAATGGTGCTCGGTTCGGAACCCAGCACAGGAGCCGCGATCACGATACGGTCGGAGACTCCCGGGCCGCTGTCTGGAAGAGGTGTCTGTTTGACGGGCTTGCCCGCCTGCTTCTTGGCCCACCATCCGAGCGGCGGCGTTGGAATGTCGTGCTTACGGCAGATCTTGTGGACCGCGACGTCCGAAAGAGCGAAGTCCTTAGCAACATGCGTGATCGGCTTTGACCACACCAACTCGTAGAACGCCTGCCTGGTGAATACGCGCGCCACGACGTCCTCCTGCAAGTTTAGATTGGCTCGCGCAATTGGCTTCCAATCGTTCTCTAGGTCAGTCCGGCAAAGGCAACTTTTTGCCCGGTCCTAGCTGCCGTAATCGCAAACTTCGGCGCCGTCCCACCGGTCGATGCGAAGCAGACACGGAATAAACTGCCCCGCGTGAAAGCGGCGTGGACACACTCGCATTCACTGCAATGCGATAGGCTGATCCCAGGACGCATTGCCCAACCTTGTTAGCTTGGGCGGTCGGGGAACAGCCCGGGCATCCAGCGCGATGCGAGCGCTGCGGGAAAGGCGATGCGCAGCGGCGCGCGAGAACTTTCCGAAACCAGCACTCCCATGTCGACAAGCGTGGCGGCCACCCGGCGGGCCTGACGGTCGCCCGTACCGACGATCCCCTCGAGTTCGCCGCGCGGCAGCTCGCCGCGATACAGCACCGCGTCCAAGACATTCGCCGCTTTAGCCGGCAGGTTGCCGAGCGCCGCTTCCTCGCCCACCCATTGATGAATGCGCGCGCGCAGGCGGTCCGGTTCGACGAGGCGCGCCATGAACTCGACCTGGTCGATGCAGATCTGGAGGAAATAGGCGGTGAAGCGGGCAAGCTCCTCCTCGCTTAATGCGCCGCGGCCATCGAGATCGTTGCGACGCGGCAAGTCGCAGGCAGCGAGATGCTGTTTGTAGCGCTCGGCGGTGCGCCCCAGCCCGCGCGCCACCGACCAGACGCCGCCAGTATCAAGCGCGTCGAGCATCATCGCGTGCGACATCAGCCGAGCGACGCGGCCATTACCATCGAGAAAGGGGTGGATCCACACGAAGCGGTGATGCGCGGCCGCGACCGCGACGATGGCATCGCTGCGGCCGAGCCGGCCATAGGCCCATTCGAAATGCTCGACGAAGCGCGGCACAGCGCCGGGACTGACCGCGATATGGCGTCCGACCTTGACGTCACGCTCCCGCAAGCGCCCGGGCTCGACACGGACCCGCTCGCCATCGGGCATTTCGACCCAGAGGAGATCTTCCGGGAGTTCGGCGCAGAAGCGCCGATGCGTCTCTTCGAGTCCCGCGCGAGTATGTGCCCGGCCGGCAAGCCCGCCGTCGTCGATCCACTGCTGGACCGCAATGTGCGCGCGCGCCTCAATCTGCAGGTCTCGTTTGACCGGATCGGCGCTAAGATCGCCGCGCAGTGCGCGCTCGATGTCGATCGGGTGGGTGTCGTGCCCTTCGATCAGGTTGCTGTAATAGCAGTTCATCGCTCGCACGAGCTGGGCGAGCGCGGTCCGAACGCCGACCGGCAGGCTCGAGCGAAACGCGGCTGCTTTAAGCGCGAGGTCGACCGCAAGATCGCGCACCTCGCCGAGGCGCGGTGACCCATCGCCGATCCGCATCGGCTGCATCGAATCGATTGTTTCACCGCGATCCTGTGTCATTGAAATGTCCGCTTTGGAGTCCAGTTCAAAGAGTTTCACAAACCGCAGAATTTAGCCATATGGTGGCGAAACCAGCCTATACAACATCCTATCAAATGTCCGATTCAATGTCCGGTTAGTTCACCCCTAGGCTTCTCAATCGTACTTGACAAGTGCGCCCCAATGACCGCTGTCCTAAGGACAGCGGTCATTGGGGCGCAGGCTCGTAACGCAGCTTGACAGAATCGACGACTGGGGCGATGTCCTTAGGACATCGCCCCAGTCGTCGATAGTATTGGTATGAACCCCGCAGCATCGATCCTTGTGCAGATGGTGCGCGACACCGGCCGCGCCATTGCGTCCGAGTGGGATATCTTCCTACTGGCGCGGCAGCTCTTCCTCGAGCGGGGCTATCGCGGCACGCCGATCCCGCCGCGTAATCGCCACCTCTCCGCGCGCCGCGCGCGCAAATTGCTGTCGGAAGCGACCTGGGATCCCACCTATGCATTGGGCGGGCAGCCGCCGAGTGACCGGCTGATCCGCGACAAGGACTTCCAGTCGCTGCTCTACACGGTGTGTGACGGCGATGCCGCGCAAGTGATGCTCGACGCCGATCCCTTTTGCTATCTCTCGCATGCCAGCGCACTTGCCGTGCATCGCTTGGCTCCTGAAACGTCCAAATTGCAGGTTTCGACTCCAGAGCGCGGGCTTTGGTCGGCGCAAGCGCGTGCCGAAATGACTGCCGCGCTCGGCTTCGAACTCGAGGACGCCGACGAGGACGACCTGCCCTTCTCGCTCACCCGGCCACAACCTCACGCCCAGATCCGCGGCATGACGGTGCACCGTCACGAAACCCGCACTCCACTTTCCCGGGACCAGCTAGGGCCAGGCCCGATACGTGTCACGCCGATCGGCGTGAGTTTTCGTGACACACTCGCCGCGCCGGGCTGGTGCGGCGGAATGCCGGCCATGGTCGAGCTCTGGCGCACCCATGCGACCAGTCACCGTGACGCGATCATCGAGGCGATAGCCGCGAGCGACGAGAAGATCGTCCGTGTGCGGGCCGGATATCTGCTTCAGGAAATGCTCGGGATCGAGGATCCTCGGATCGACGCCTGGGTGTCCGACGCGCAGCGCGGCGGTTCGCGCAAGCTCGACCCTAGCGCACCCTATGCACCCCGTTTCTCGGCGCGCTGGATGCTCTCGATCAACGTCGACGATGCAGCTCTCCCCGCTACCACGCTCGGCTGAGCCAACTCGATGATGTCGAAGCCGAGCCAAGCGCTCGTCGATTGTTCTCGCAACTGCGCGCGTCCGACTATGACTCAGAGTTGGAGCGCGTTGTCGGCGCCCATGACCATCCCTCACGCGCGAGTGCGCCGCTGATCCAGGCAGCAACAATGCCCGGCTCGCCACTGCAGTACCATTCGATATAATTGCCTTCCTCTCGCACCCAAGTGACGAGATCGCCCGCCGCGCGAAAAGAATAGGAGACAATCTGGTCATCGGATCCGTGCCATTCGACATTGGTGAGCGCCGACCATAGGTCGACGCCGCAGGCTCCATCGGACCTCACCCGATCACCGATTGCCCGATCAACGACAGCTTCAAACTGCTTGCGGGCCCGATAAGCTCGGCTGCTGGGGATACCCTCGAAATCTTCTCTACTGAAAAAGGGAATATAGCCTCCATCGAACATTTGCTGGCAACCGCCCTGCTGTTTCGTCGAACCAACGCTCTCGAGATATCGGCGGCGTCGCCGAGCGGTTGCAACGATCAGGCGGCGAGCCTCGTCGCGGCGGACACCGGATCGATTGCAGATGTAGATCGGGGATCGCCCAACTTTCCATCTGTCCGACCGATCGCGTTATACCGTGCTATAAGCAACCGAATTTCCGGCGTCGCATGGTAGAAGGCGTCCGAAAGCTGCGTCATCAAGGGTGACCGCCCTCCCCTTGTAGCAGCCTCCGCCACGTAACCCGCAAGGATATTGAACGGCGAATTGAACTGCCCGGTCAGTTCCCCGTTCGCCCAGGAGCATCGCAGGAACACGAGACTCAACACTTGCTGCTTCATCTCATCGGGAAGGTTTGCGAGTTGCAAATGCGCCGTCCGACCCATGTCCAGCAAGGCAAGGCCATCGCGCAGCAAGGCGCCGGAGGTGCCTGGTGAAGGATCGCGCTGCCGAAGCGCTGTCACTCGACCGGCAGGCAACTCCTCCCCCGACCGAGCTTGCTCGAGCTCAGCACGGATGTCCTCGAATAGCGGCCTGTCGCACCGCAGCGTTCTCAGCAAATCGACGAAATGCTCCTCGAGCACCTCCTGTCGAACGAACCGCTCGGGGCATTTTCCGCGGAAACCCGAGCACCGATAGTAGATGTATTTCCCCTTCTGGATCTGCGCGACCAGCGCGCAACCGCAATGTCCGCACTTGACCAGACCTGTGAACGGGAAACGACGCGGTTTTGCTCGCGTATTGCTGGCACTCCGTCCATCAAGGGTCTGCTGAACCGCTTCCCAGGTGTCGGCCGAAACGAGCGGCTCGTGGATGCCCTGATAGGTTTCTCCGCGCCACTCGAACGAGCCCGCGTAAAGCCGGTTTCGCAGCATATGATGAACGGTGCTGACGCCGACGGGTCGGCCGCTCTTTCGGTAGCGCATGCCGGCGTCCCGGGCCTTGGCTGTGACGTCCTTCAGCGAATAGAGTCCCGTGGCATACCAATCGAATATGCGTGCTACGATCGGGCCGAGTTGCGGATCGGCGACAATGACGTTCCTCCCCTGCCCGTTTCTGATGTTGAGATAACCAATCGGCGCGAAGCTCGGCCAATGCCCCTGCTGCGCCTTCTCGATCATGCCTTTGCGCGTCTCTTCGGAAAGGTTGTCGATATAGGCCTTGGCCATCAGCACCTTGATGCCATGGACAAACTTCTCGGAAGACCGACAGCCCTCGGACATCACGACGTTCTCTTTGACGAAATGCACCTCGACGCCGAGATCGTCGATGATCGCCCAGTCCTTCAGGTTGCGATAAAGCCGATCGGTCTTCTCGACGAGAATGATCCGAACGTCCGGGTGCCGCTTGAGATAGCGGAGCATGTTGCCGAAAGCGGTCCGGCCACTCTTCCGAGCCGTTTCCACATCAACGTGGCTTGATACGACGACGATGCCGTTCAACGCCGCATAGTCCTCCAGCAGCTTGACCTGAGCAGGTATGGAATAGCCTTCGCGCTGCTGGTCGGGGGTCGAGACCCGGGCATAAAGGACCGCTTCGCGGACACTGAGGTTAGGGTTGTTCTTACGATGTTTGTAACGGCTAACTGCACTTCTCGGACGCGCCAACGTATACTCCTGTTGCGGTTTCCCTCCCTTTCCGAGGGACGCGCTCTTGAGCAGAAGCGTCCGTTTGATGCGATAGCGTAATGACCTTCAACGTCGCTGATGCTTCGCTTCGACGATGCTGACCGCGCCTGGCAGCGAATTGCCGTCCATTTCGTCCGAGATCAGCACAACCGGCACTTCAGTGCCCTTGCTGTTGAAGGTGAGCCGGAGCCGACGTAATCAGTGCGACGGATCGGAGAAAACCGGCGGTGCCGCGCTTTGATCGGGTTCTGAACTGCCGGTTTGACCGGATGTGCCACAGGCTCGATTGAAGCTACGCGGTTGGGACGACACTGGTCTCGGTCTCTGAGGATTTCAGAGCCCGGCTCTTTGAATGGTCGAGTCGATCAACCCGCCTTCGGAGTTGCCGCGCGATAACGGCCATAGCCGACCTTCACGAGCAAGCCCTCGTCGCACATGCGAGCTAAATAGCAGCGGTGAACGCCGATATCGGTGAGGTCCTTCGTGCGAACCTCACCTCGTTCTCGAGCGAGGGCGACAGCACGCTTTCTCAAAGAAAGCCTCGGCCCTCCCGCCAGTCTAATGCGCTCTGCCCGGTCACGATCACGCTTTCGTGTGCCTTGTGCCGGCTCTCGTGTAGATGAGATTGTGGCTTCGGAAGCAAATGCAACAGATTCATCGGCCAGTCCTGTTAATGAATTTCTTGCGACGGCGCGGTACCGCGATATGGTCTTTCTTGACTCTTCGGATGAAAATAGCAGAATTATTCGAAATGTATCCTGAATAGGGAGCCACTTCACATTCTATAGCGCCAGTGCTCCGATCGCGGCGCGCACCTCCGGCACCAGTTCCGCTTCGAACCAGCGATTGCGCACCAGCCAGGGCTGGTTGCGTGGCGACGGGTGCGGCAAGGGCAGGAAGCCGAGCGGCAGATAATCGCGCCACGCCCGAACGGTATCCTCCAACCGGGCTTTGCGCCCGTCGCGCAGATAATGGGCCTGCGCATAGCTGCCGATCAGCAGCGTCAGCCCGATCGCGGGCAATTGCGCCGCCATCCGATCGTGCCAGCGCGGCGCGCATTCCCGGCGCGGCGGATTGTCGCCCGATCGCCCCTTGCCGGGATAGCGAAAGCCGATCGGCAGGATCGCCACCCTGGCGGGGTCGTAGAACTGCGCGGCGGTCAGCCCCAGCCAATTGCGAAGCCGATCGCCCGAGGCGTCGTTCCACGGTATCCCCGTCTCGTGCACCTTGCGCCCGGGTGCCTGCCCGACGATCAGCAGGCGCGCAGCTTCGCCCGCCTGAACCACCGGACGCGGACCGCACGGCAAGTCGCCGCAACCGGTACAGGCGCGGATTTCCGCGAGCAGGTTCGCCAGTTCGCACATCGCCTAGAGCAAGCGTGGCTGTTCGGGCGGATAAGTGATGGCACTGCCCTGAACGCGCGCGAACGGCGTCAGCGCGTGCATCCGCCAGCTCGTCTCGGAAAGGATCTCGACCGCCGGCACATTGCGCACTTCGAGCGCGTCGGCGACCAGCGAGCGGTGACATCGCCATGGCACCGCTTCGGCGCACATGATCGCGGTGCGCTTTTTGCCGCCCATCTCGACCAGCGCATCGACGGTGGCGACGAAAGGCTCTGTCTGCATATAATCCGCATAACCGCGAAAGCTCTTGTTGCGCCAACCCGCGTTGGGGGAGTCGCGATGCGCGTGGCGCAGGCCGCCCAATGCCGGCATCGGCACATAATCGATGCCCGCCTCGGCGAGACTCGCGCCGAGCGCATCGGCGTTGAACTGAGGGTTGTGCCGCGACCGCGGCACGGTGCGAACGTCGCCCAAGGTCTCGATGCCATAGATTTTCAGCAGCGCGGTGAAGCGGTCGATCGGCAGCGTCGAATGCCCGACCGTGAAGATTGCGCCATGCGGGAACCCGGCGTCCCCGGGTGGCGATGGACCGCTCATGAGGTCAACTGGGTGAATGCGAAATGGTCGCGGATGCGGCGATTGAAATAGCTGCCTTTCGAGATCGCCTTGCGCATGCCTGCGGCGATCCGCTCGGGCACCTGGTGATAGGCGTAGCGCTTGCCGCTCACGAAGGTCACGTCGAGCCGCTGCTCGGCCTCGTCATAGTCCCATCTGCGGATCACGCTGGAAGGCATCCCCTTTGAACGCACGACGAGTCGCGGCGTTGCGCTCCGGGGCCGCCCCTGCGATGTTCGTCCGATGCGCGATCTCGACACTTTCATCGCCGGCCTGCCCAAAGCGGAGCTCCACCTCCATATCGAAGGCAGCCTCGAACCCGAGCAGATGTTTGCCTTTGCCCGGCGCAACGAGGTGACGATTCCTTATGCCTCGGTCGAGGAGGTGCGCGCCGCCTACGCCTTCTCCAACCTGCAGGATTTTCTCGACATCTATTATGCCGGCGCCGACGTGCTGCGCACCGAGGAGGATTTTCGCGACCTCGCATTGGCCTATTTCGATCGCGCCGCGGCGGACGGCGTCGTCCATGCCGAGATCTTCTTCGATCCCCAGACCCACACCCATCGCGGCATTCCCTTCGGCGTCGTCGCCAACGGCCTGCTCACCGGCATGGCCGAGGCCGAGGCGAAGCACGGTCTCACCTCGAAACTGATCCTCTGCTTCCTGCGCCATCTCGACGAGGAGGACGCGTTCAAGACGCTCGGCCAGGCCCAGCCGTGGATCGATCGCATCGCGGCGGTCGGGCTCGATTCGTCCGAAGTCGGCCACCCGCCCGCCAAGTTCGAGCGCGTCTTCGCCGCCGCCGCCGCGATGGGGCTCAAGCGCGTCGCGCATGCCGGTGAGGAAGGCCCGCCCGAATATGTTCAGGAAGCGCTCGATCTGCTCCATGTCGACCGGCTCGATCACGGCAATCGCAGCCTCGAGGATCCGGCGCTGATCGCGCGCCTCGCGCGTTCGGGGATGACGCTCACCGTCTGTCCGCTGTCGAACGTCAAGCTCTGCAACGTCGCCTCGATCGAGGCCCACCCGATCGATCGAATGCTGCGCCTCGGTCTGCGCGCAACGGTCAATTCGGACGATCCGGCCTATTTCGGCGGTTATGTCGGCGATAATTATCGCGCCATCGCGCACGGCCGGGCGCTCGACCGCGACGATCTCGTCACCTTGGCGCGCAACAGCTTCCTCGGCTCGTTCCTGCCCGATGACGCAGTGGCGGCGCACCTCGCCCGGCTCGACGCCTATGTCGAGGCGCAGGCGTGAGCGCGATCGTCTTCTCACCCTACAGCCATGACGACATGGTCGCGGGCATCGAGGCGCTCGCCGGCGCGATGGAGACCGAGGGCTGGCGTCCGGCCTTGCTCGTCGGAATCGGCCGCGGCGGGCTCGTCCCGGGCGTGTATCTTTCGCATCGCATGGACCTTCAACTCGTCTCGATCGACCATTCGGCCGGCATCGCCTCGTTCGGCGCGGCTTTGGTCGCCGTGCTCGCGGAGCGCACCCGCGCGGGCGACCAATTGCTGTTCGTCGAGGACATCAACGACAGCGGCAGGACGATCGGCGACATCCGCGCCGCGCTCGCCGCGCAGGGCGCGGTCGCCGCCAATATCCGTTTCGCCGTGCTGATCGACAACAAGGTCTCCGCGCAGCAAGTCGATTATCGTCATCGCGTGATCGACCGCAGCGTGAACAAGGACTGGTTCATTTTCCCTTGGGAAGCGATGGCGCCGCGGGAAAAGCTCGCCGAGGAAGCGATGGAAGTGCCGGAGCGAATCGCCTGATGCGTTCAGCCTCCGTCAATCGCCGCGGGCGCACCATTCACCGCATCTGCGCATGGGAGCCTTTCGCCGCCCATGCGCGTTCGAACTGACGATCGGCATCCCCGCCCCTCGCCATAACTACCGGAGGAACCATGCTAAAAAGCATAACGAGGCGCCCGCGCATCATCGCGCTGGCCGCAGCCCTGGCGGGCAGTGCCGCACTTGCGGGCTGCATGACCGCGACCCCGTATCAGCCCGCCACCAACGCGTCGCGCACCGGCTTCTCGGACGAGCAGATCGAGAGCAACCGCTTCCGCGTCAGCTTCGCGGGGAACAGCCTCACCGCGCGTGAGACGGTCGAGCGCTATCTGCTGTATCGCGCCGCCGAGCTGACCGTGCAGCGCGGCTTCGACCATTTCGTCCTCGTCACCCGCGATACCGAGACCCGGACCGATACCTATCGCACCCCGGGCGCCTTTGGCGGCGGTTTCTACGGTGGCGGTCCATGGGGCTATTGGAGCCCGTCATGGCGCTTCTATCGCGGCCCGCGCTGGGGCTGGCGCAGCTACGATCCGTTCTGGGACGACCCCTTCTGGCGCTCGCGCGACTGGGATTATCGCACTGTCCGCCAATATGAGGCGATGGCCGAGATCGTGACCGGCCGCGGACCCAAGCCGGGCGACAATGTCCGCGCCTTCGACGCCCGCGAAGTGCTCGAACGCCTCGGCCCGTCGATCAAGATGCCCGAAACGCGGTAGCCTTTAACTCCTCCCCGAGCTTGCTCGGGGAGGGGGACCGCGCCCGAAGGGCGTGGTGGAGGGGCGCCGCGAAGCGGCGTGTACTGCAACTCGAAGCGAGCCCGCGCCTGCGGCGCGGCCCCTCCACCAGCCTGTGGCTGGTCCCCCTCCCCGAGCAAGCTCGGGGAGGAATTTTATCTTAAGCCGTCAGCGCGCCGTGGCAGTGCTTGTACTTGCGTCCCGACCCGCACGGGCACGGCGCGTTGCGGCTGACCAGCCCTTCCCATTGCGCCGGATCGGTGCCGAGGTCCGCGCCCGAGGGCTGCGGAATCCCCATCTGCGGCAGCTGGTTGAACACCAGTCCCGCCGCACCCGCGTCATAGTCGCCGCTATCGTCCATGCCGGTCAGCGGATCGATATGGGTGGTCAGGAAGTCGGGCAATTCAGGCAGATCAGGCGGCGGCGCCATGCGGAACTGCGCGAAGGCGAGCGTCCGGGTAACGTCCTCGCGGATATTCGCCAACATCCGCTCGAACATCGCGAACGCCTCGTGCTTATATTCGTTGATCGGCGTCTTCTGGGCGTAGGCGCGCAGATGAACGACCTGGCGCAGCGCGTCGAGCATCGCGAGATGCTCCTTCCAATGGTGGTCGAGATTCTGCAGCAGGATCGATTTCTCGATCTGGGTCCATGTCTCGGGCTCGAGCTCGGCGGCCTTTGACTCGACCAGCTCGTCGGCCATCTGGCGAACGCGCTCCTCGACCGCTTCGGGCTCGAGACCGTCCTCGGCGGCGATCCATTGATCGATCGGCGCTTCGACCGCGAGCGTCCCCAGAACCTTTTCCTTGAGTCCCGCCACGTCCCACTGCTCGGGATAGGAGTTTGGCGGACATGCCTCGCCGACGATCGAATTGACCGTCTCGAGCCGCATGTCGGTCACCACGTCGCCCACCGTGTCGGCGTCCATGATGTCGGCGCGCTGCTCGTAGATCACCTTGCGCTGATCGTTCATCACATCGTCATATTCGACGACCTGCTTGCGGATGTCGTAGTTGCGCGCCTCGACCTTCTTCTGCGCGGTTTCGATCGCCTTCGACAGCCACTTGCTGCCGATCGCCTCGCCATCCTCGATATTGTTGCGCATCATCTTGGCGAACAACGTGTTCGAGCCGAAGATGCGCAGCAGATCGTCGTCGAGGCTGAGATAGAAGCGCGACAGGCCGGGATCGCCCTGGCGCCCCGAACGGCCGCGCAGCTGGTTGTCGATGCGGCGGCTCTCGTGGCGCTCGGTGCCGAGCACGAAGAGCCCGCCCGATTCGATCACCCGCGCCTTTTCGGCCGCGATCTCGGCCTTGATCTGCTCGATCGCGGCGTCGCGCGCCGGACCTTCCTCCAGGCCTTCCAGCTCGTCATGGATGCGGAATTCGAGATTGCCGCCCAGCTGGATGTCGGTGCCGCGGCCCGCCATGTTGGTCGCGATCGTCACTGCGCCGAGCCGGCCCGCCTGCGCGACGATGCCCGCCTCGAGCTCGTGGTGGCGGGCATTGAGCACGGCGTGCTCGACGCCTTCCTTTTTGAGGAATTCGGAGAGCAATTCGCTCTTCTCGATCGAGACCGTGCCGACCAGCACCGGCTGGCCCTTGGCGGCATGCTCGCGGATCTTCTTGGCGATCGCGGCGAACTTCTCTTCGGTGGTCTTGTAGAACTCGTCTTCCTCGTCGACCCGGCTGATCGGCAAATTGGTCGGGATGGTGACGACGTTCATCTTGTAGATGTCGTAGAATTCGGGGGCCTCGGTCGCGGCGGTGCCGGTCATGCCCGCGAGCTTGGGGTACATGCGGAAATAGTTCTGGAAGGTGATCGAGGCGAGCGTCTGGTTCTCGGGCTCGATCGGGACGCCTTCCTTGGCTTCCACCGCTTGGTGGAGCCCTTCCGACCAGCGCCGGCCGTCCATCATCCGGCCGGTGAACTCGTCGATGATGACGACCTTGTCTTCCTTGACGATGTAATCGATGTCGCGCTTGAACATCACGTTGGCGCGCAGCGCCTGGTTGAGGTGGTGGACCACCTGGGTGTTCTCGAAATCGTAGAGATTGGCGCCCTGGAGCAGCCCGGCGGTCTCCAGCATCCGCTCGACCTTCTCGGTGCCGTCCTCGGTCAATACCACGGTGCGCTGCTTCTCGTCCTTCTCGTAATCGATCGGAGCGAGCTGCTTCACGATGCCGTCGACGCCCATATAGAGCTCGCTGCGGTCGTCGGTCGGGCCCGAGATGATCAGCGGCGTACGCGCCTCGTCGATCAGCACCGAATCGACCTCGTCGACGATCGCCATCGCGAACGGCCGCTGCACCATCGATGCGCGGTCATACTTCATGTTGTCGCGCAGATAGTCGAAGCCGAACTCGTTGTTGGTGCCGTAGGTGATGTCGGCGGCATAGGCGTCGCGGCGCTGCTGGTCGGTCAGGTTCGGAATGATCACGCCGGTGGTCAGGCCGAGAAAGCCATAGACCTGCGCCATCCATTCGGCGTCGCGCTTGGCGAGATAGTCGTTGACCGTGATGACATGGACGCCCTCGCCGGGCAGCGCGTTGAGATAGGTCGCGAGCGTAGCGACCAAGGTCTTGCCTTCGCCGGTGCGCATCTCGGCGATCTCGCCGCGATGGAGCACGATGCCGCCGATCATCTGAACGTCATAATGCCGCTGACCCAGCGTCCGCTTCGCGGCCTCGCGCACCGTGGCGAAAGCCTCGGGCAGGATCGAATCGATTTTCTCGCCGTTCGCCAGCCGCTCGCGGAACTTGACGGTCTGCGCGGCGAGATCCGCGTCGGCCATCGCCGAGATCGCGGGTTCGAACGCGTTGATCTTCTGGACGATCGCGCCGAGCGACTTGACGTAGCGTTCGTTCGAGGAGCCGAAAAAGGTCTTGGCAAGGCCGCCGAGCATGACTGTTTCCCGTGTATATAAGGTGGTCGGGCGGACGCAGCACGCATGGCCGCACCCGCATCAAACGAAAATGGGGCAAGAGCGGTCCCTCGGGACCGCGCAGGGCTTATTCGAGCCGACGCTCGAAGCGCTGCTCCGCGCCCGGAAGCGCCGCCGCTTCCGAAACCGCCCAGAGCTGGCCTACCGTCGCGATGCCGTCGGCAAGCGGATGCACCGGGCGCGCCGCGCTGATGCGCTGGCCGACCGCCTGAACGACCTCGGCCGCCCGAACCACCGCGACGTCCTGAACCCCGCGCACGCCGCGATCGCCCGAACCGCTACCGGTCAGGCTCGCGAGCAACGCAGTCAGGAGAAGCAGCAGGTTCAAAGAAGCGGTCTCTAGCGACAGAAGGCTTGCGACATAGTGCGCCGAGTGCCGTTCGTCTAATCCAAATCGCGCACCTATCCGGGTTTGAAATCGGCGGCGAAGCCCACATTTACCATTCGGGTGTCCGGTTGAGTAACCAGCCCAGCACGATATGGTGGCTTGCTGACGTCGCGTCGCGCCTGCTCGCAACCGAGCTTGTCCAGCGCGTCGCTCCCGCTCGTGGTCTCGAGCGAGCACTCCACGACTGCGCCGTGGTCCCCGAAACGAACGCGCACGAGCGCCGGTTGCCGGTATGCGGCGGGAACCCGGTTCAATGAGATGGTCAATTCGAACGGGCGCTGCACCTCTTGAGCAAGCCGCAAATAGTCTCGGCTCGATTGGGGCAGGATCCAGAGAAAGCGGCTTTTGAACGTCGCCGGGATCGGGGTCCCTGCCGAGTCACGTGCCGGCCGGAACGCCGCACGCTTCCGGAGCAACTCGCAGCTCCGCTGATCGAGCGCCCAAAATCCCGACGAGATCAGGATCCGACACGCGATCACTTCACCCGTGACGTCAACGTCCAGGCGAAAGACGACCACGCCGAACTCCTTACGGGCGACGGAGGCCATCGGATAGTCCGTATCGGCGATCCATGTTCCGGGAGGGGTACGCGGCGACAAAGGCTTCGCCACGCGCGGCACTTGGCCCGATTGCAGCGCCGTCATCAGCGTCATCGCCAAAATCATTGATCTTTCCCCCTGCTTGCCCGAAGCAGCCGCACCCTATCAACAGGCCGCTTCATGTCCACCGAACGCTCCCCGCTCGCATTGCCCTTCCCCGATCTGCCGTCGATCGCCGGCGTCACGCCGCGTGTCGCCCGCGCACAGTACAAGAATTGGGATCGCTGCGACCTGACCTTCGTCACGCTCGATCCCGGCACCGCGGTGGCCGGGGTGCTGACCAACAGCAAATGCCCCTCGCCCGAAGTCGAATGGTGCCGCAAGGCGCTGGTGCTGGGGCAAGCCCGCGCCCTGGTGGTCAATGCCGGCAATTCGAACGCCTTTACCGGCAATCGCGGCCGCGCCGCGGTCGAGGCGATCGCCGCGCGCACCGCCGCGCATCTCGGCTGCGCGCCTTCGGACGTGTTCGTCGCCTCGACCGGGGTGATCGGCGTGCCGCTGCCGATCGACAGGGCCGAGGCGGGGCTCGACGCCGCTTTCGCCGCCGAGCCGTGCAGCTGGGAAGACGCGGCAGCGACGATCATGACCACCGACACTTTCGCCAAGGCGGCAATGACGACCGCTATGGTCAACGGGCGCACGGTCAACCTGGTCGGGATCATCAAGGGCTCGGGGATGATCGCGCCCGACATGGCGACGATGCTCGGCTTCGTCTTCACCGATGCCGCCGTGGCTCCCGAATTCCTGCAATCGGCGCTGAGCGCAGCGAACGGCGCGACCTTCTCGTGCATCACCGTCGACGGCGACACCTCGACCAGCGACACGATCCTCGCCTTTGCCACCGGCACGGCGGGTAACGCGCCGCTGCGCGATGACGACGACGCAGGCGCCGACGCTTTCCGCGCCGCGCTCGCCGATCTCTGCCACCAGCTCGCCTTGCTCGTCGTCCGCGACGGCGAAGGCGCGCAGAAATTGATCGAGGTCACCGTAGAAGGTGCCGAGAGCGACCGCAGCGCGCACCGCATCGCGATGTCGATCGCCAATTCGCCGCTGGTCAAGACCGCGATAGCCGGCGAGGACGCCAATTGGGGCCGTGTGGTCATGGCGGTCGGCAAGGCTGGCGAGCCTGCCGAGCGCGACAAGCTCGCGATCCGCTTCGGCGCGACGCAGGTGGCGCAAAGCGGCCTCGCGGTCGAGGGCTATGACGAGGCTCCGGTCGCCGCGCATCTCAAGGGCCGCGAAATCGAGATCGGCGTCGATCTCGGCCTCGGCGACGGGCGTGCCACCGTGTGGACCTGCGATCTCACCCACGGCTATATCTCGATCAACGCCGATTATCGCAGCTGATCATTGCCTCTCGGCGCGCGCCCGATCATAAGGCGCGCCGCCGCGCGGGCGGCCAATGACAGGAGGCCGATATGGCACATAAGACTCACCGCGATGACCTTCCTTGCTTTCGAGGTCACGAGTAAGCGCCGCAAGGGTTATCCCTCCGAGACGCATGTGAAGCGCGGGTTGCGTTTCGTGCATGGCGATATCGAGCTGATCGAGAAGCTCGGCCGAAAGGATCCCTGCCCCTGCGGATCCGGAAAAAGCTTTCAAGCGCTGTTGTCTGCGCTCATCCCGGTTTCGACGGGGCCGAGCGGCATGACTATTGGCGCGATTAGGCCTTGAACTCCGGTCCGGCCATTGCGCCGGACCGGATAACGGGCCTGCAGGAAGGGAGACGGCAATGGAAGGCGGATGCCTGTGCGGCGCGGTTCGTTACCGCCTCATGTCGACGCCCTATGATGCCGGCTGGTGTCATTGCCGCACCTGCCAGCTGAACTCGGGCAGCCCGGCAATGGCCTTCGCCACCGTGCCGGTCGGCGATCTGGTGTTCACGCAGGGCGCCGAGCTGGTCGGCAAGGTGGCGTCGAGCGATTTCGGCCATCGCCGCTTCTGCACCCGTTGCGGCACGCCGTTCCTGATGCAGGTCGATCACCAGCCCGAGACGGTGGATTTCAGCATCGCCACATTGGACGCGCCCGACGCGGTGACGCCGGGCTTCCACATCTTCTACGACGCGCGGATCGCATGGGCCGAAGCCGGCGACGATCTGCCGAGGCATGTGCGCTTCCGGCCTGACACGCGCGGGCTGCAGGGCTGAAGTTCCTCCCTCGCACGGCGGAGAGGATTCCAGCTTCGATTAGCGATCCGCTTTCGCCGCCACCTTCAGCGTCGACACGGGCTCGTCCTGCCGAACCGCCTCGCCGATCAAAATCAATGTCGGCTTGCCTTCGGTCACGGCCTGCACTGCGAGCGGGAGCAGATCGAGGCGGGTGCGCAGGCAGCGTTCGCTCGCCAGGCTGATATCGCAGGCGATCAGCACCGGCGTTTTCGGGTCGAGCCCCTGCGCGATCAGATGACGGCTGATGTCGGCCGCTGCGGATCGGCCCATATAGAATGCCGTGGTGCAGCCGGGATCGGCGAGTTGCGCCCAGTCGAGATCGAGCGGCTCGCCGGCGCGGGCGTGCGCGGTGACGAACTGCACGCGCCGCGCCAGTCCCCGAAGCGAAAGCGAGATGCCCGCCGAGGCGGCTGCGGCGCTGGCGGCGGTGACGCCGGGGCAGATCCGCGCACGCACGCCGATCTCGGCCAGCGCCGCGACTTCCTCCATCGAGCGGCCGAACATCGAAGGATCGCCGCCCTTCAGCCGCACCACGCGTTCCCCCGCGAGCGCAGCCTCGACGAGAAAAGCGTTGATCGATCCCTGATCCTTCGAATGCCGGCCCGAACGCTTGCCCACCGGCACCTTACGGACATGGGCGGGAATTAGCGCGAGCACGCCCTCGCCCACCAGCGCGTCGTAGAACACCACGCTCGCCGCGCGGATCAGGCGCTCCGCCTTGCGGGTGAGCAAATCGGGGTCGCCGGGCCCCGCGCCGACCAGCCATACTTCGCCCGGTTCGATCTCATGCATTGGCGGCGCTCCGGTTCTGCTCGATCAGCCGGCGGATCGCCGGGCGGCACGAGCCGCAATTGGTCCCCGCCGAAAGCGCGGTTCCGACGGCTTCGACGCTGGTCAGCTGTTGCGACACCACGGCCTGGACGATCGTCTTGAGGCCAACGTCGAAGCACAGGCAGACGATCGGTCCGCGATCCTCGCGCGCGCCGGGCGGGGCACCCGCCAGCACCGCCGGTCCCACCGCGGCCGCGCCGATCTGCGCGATCAGCCAGTCGCGCGACGGCAGCAGACCCTCACGTGTGACGAACAATGCCGCGGCGAGCTTGCCGTCCTGCAGCACGGCGAGGCGCCGCGATCCGCGCGCCCGGTCCAGCGCCTCGATGCGCTCGCCCTTGGGGAGCAATGCGTCGAGTTGGGCCGGATCGCCCTCGCCGGCGAGTTCGTAAAGCAGCCCGCCCGGCACACGCACTCGCGTCGCCCACAAGCATTCGGGCTGGCGTAGCTCGCCCGAAGCGAGCAGAAAGCCGCGCCACGCCACCGCGACCGGCGCGATCGCGGCGGGAGTCGATTTGAACCCGGGCTGTCCCGAGTGCGGATCGACCAATGGCCGCGGCAATAGTCCAGCGCGCCCGCCGGTCGATTGCTGGTCGGTCCAGTGGATCGGGACGAACAACTCGCCGCGCCGCTGTCCGGTGCTGAGAGCGACGCGAAACACACTGTCGCCCTGCGGAGTCGACACACGGGCCACCCCCCTATCCTCGAGACCCAGTCCGGCGGCATCCTCAGGATGCACCTCCACCAAAGGCTCGTCGCGATGCCGGGCGAGCTTGGGGCTGAGCCCGGTCCGCGTCATCGTGTGCCAGTGATCGCGGTAGCGCCCGGTGTTGAGCGTCAGCGGCCATTTGGGCAGCGGATCCTGCAACGCCATCTGGCGGACCGGCACCAGCCGCGCCTTGCCGTCGGCGGTCGGGAAGCGACCTTCCGCGAACGGCTCGCCGCCCCAGCGAAACGGATCGAGCGAATCATACGCGCCGTTGCCGATCGCCACCTGCGCGCGCAGGTCGAACAGCCGCGCACCGTCGTTCTGATAAGCCGAGAGCCGGGCATGCTCGCGAAAAATCTCGGCAGGCCGGTCATAGGGGAAGGCCGTCCGCCACCCCATCCGCCGCCCGACCTGGGTGACGATCCACCAGTCGGGTTTCGCCTCGCCGGGCAGATCGAGCATTGCGCGTTGCCGGCTGATCCGCCGCTCCGAATTGGTGACCGTGCCGTCCTTCTCGCCCCAGGCGGCCGCCGGCAGGCGGACATGCGCGAACTTGCTCGTGTCGGTCTCGGCGATCACGTCCGAGACCACTACGAACGGGCACGCCGCCAGCGCCTCACGCACCCGGCCCGCATCGGGCATCGACACTGCGGGGTTGGTCGCCATCACCCACAGCGCCTTGATCCGCCCCTCTCCGACCGCACGGAACAGGTCGACCGCCTTGAGCCCCGGCTTGCACGCCATGTTCGGCGCGGCCCAGAATCGCCCGACCCGCGCGACATCGTCCGGCGCGAAACCCATATGCGCCGCCAGCGTCGAGGCGAGCCCGCCGACCTCGCGCCCGCCCATCGCATTGGGCTGGCCAGTGATCGAGAAAGGCGCCGCGCCGGGCTTGCCGATCCGGCCGGTGGCGAGATGGACATTGATGATCGCATTGACCTGATCGGTGCCGCGCAGCGACTGGTTCACCCCTTGGCTGAACAAGGTGACGGTGCGCGGATGCGCGGCGAACAACTCGAAGAAGCGCCTGAGGTCGGCGGGCGGCAGATCACACGCCTTCGCCACCGACCACAGGTCGCTCCCCTCTCCAACCTTGTCCCAGAAGTCGTCGGGTACGCTGACGCTGCGGGACAGGAAGGTCTCGTCGATCAGTCCGTTGATGCGGCAATGCGCGAGCAGCCCGTTCATCAGCGCCACGTCGCTGCCGGGCTTTACGGCCAGATGCAGGTCGGCCTCGTCGGCGGTCTCGGTGCGGCGCGGATCGATCACCACCAGCTTCGCGCCCGCGTCGCAGCGCGCGCGGATGCGCTGATAGACCACCGGATGACACCACGCCGTATTCGAGCCGACCAGCACGAACAGGTCGGCCGCGTCGAGATCGTCGTAGCTCGCGGGCACGACGTCCTCGCCGAACGCGCGCATGTGCCCGGCGACTGCGCTCGACATGCACAGCCGCGAATTGGTGTCGATGTTCGCCGAGCCGATGAAGCCCTTCATCAATTTGTTGGCGACGTAATAATCCTCGGTGAGCAATTGCCCCGAGACGTAGAAAGCGACGCTGTCGGGGCCGTGCTCGGCGATCGTCTGGCGAAACCGCTTCGCCACCAGATCGAGCGCCTTGTCCCAGCTGGCCTGGCGTTTGCCGATCATCGGGTGGAGCAGCCGCCCCTCGAGCCCGACGGTCTCGCCGAGATGGGTGCCTTTGGAGCACAGCCGCCCGTGATTTGCCGGGTGTTCGGCATCGCCCTTGATCTCGACCGACCGCTCCCCGGTGCGCGTCGCGACAATGCCGCAGCCCACGCCGCAATAGGCGCAGGTGGTACGCACCTGTTCGCCGACCGGGAGGGGCTGCGGCACCGCGGGGGGACCTAGGCTGCGAGACTGGCGAGCGCTTCGCGGCGCCCGATCAGGATGCGGCCGCCATCGACCTTGACCGGGATCACCGGCGTGCAGCCTCGATCCTCGCCAAGCACTTCGCCGGTCAGCAGCGAGATGCGCCAATTGTGCAGCGGGCAGGTCACGCTGGTGCCGTGGATGATGCCCTGGCTCAGCGGCCCGTGCTTGTGCGGGCATTTATTGACCAGCGCATGGACATTGCCGTTGGCGGTGCGGAAGATCGCGATCTCGTCGCCGCCGCGCACCGGCAAGGTGCGCGCGCCCATCACCGGAAGCTGATCGACCGGGCCCACGTCGAGCCAGTCTGCGGTCGTGGTCATCAATCGGCTCCCAATATGGCGAAGGGCCGGATCTCGGCCAGGTGTTTATGCAGATGCGCGTCGGCGCCCGCGGCGCGCTCGGCCCAGGGGTCTTCCTGGCTGAAGCTCTGCGAATGGAGGAAGCGCGCGGCGAGCGCGTCGCGGTTGGCGGCATCGTCGACCACGCGTGCCTTGACATAGTCGACACCGACCCGCTCGATCCACGGCGCGGTGCGCTCGAGATAGCGGGCCTCCTCACGGTAGAGCTGGATGAAGGCCGCGCAATAATGCAACGCCTCTTCCTCGGTCGCGACCTTGCACAGGAAGTCGGTGGCACGGACCTTGATGCCGCCATTGCCGCCGACGCTGAGCTCGTAGCCGGAGTCGACGCAGACCACGCCGAAATCCTTGATCGTCGCCTCGGCGCAGTTGCGCGGGCAGCCGCTCACCGCGATCTTGAACTTGTGCGGCATCCAGCTGCCCCACGTCATTCGCTCGGTCTTGACGCCGAGCCCGGTCGAGTCTTGCGTGCCGAAGCGGCACCATTCGGAGCCCACGCACGTCTTCACCGTGCGCAGCGACTTGCCATAGGCGTGTCCCGAGACCATCCCCGCGGCGTTGAGGTCGGCCCAGACCGCGGGCAGATCCTCTTTCTTGATCCCGAAAATGTCGAGCCGCTGACCGCCGGTCACCTTGACCATCGGCGCGTCGTATTTCTCGACCACGTCGGCGATCGCGCGCAGCTCCTTGGGGCTGGTGATCCCTCCCCACATCCGCGGCACGACCGAATAGGTGCCGTCCTTCTGGATGTTGGCGTGCATCCGCTCGTTGACGAAGCGGCTCTGCTCGTCGTCCCGATATTCGCCCGGCAGCGCGCAGAGCAGATAGTAATTGAGCGCCGGACGGCAGCTCGAGCAGCCGTCCGGGGTCGACCAGTGCAGCTTCTGCATCACTTCGGGGATCGAGCGCATGTCCTGCGCGACGATCTCGCGGCGGACATCGTCATGGCCGAAGCTGGTGCATTTGCACATCGTCTTCGGGCCGGCCTCGACTTCATCGCCGAGCGTCAGCGCGAGCAGGGTCTCGACCAGTCCGGTGCACGATCCGCAGCTCGCCGAGGCCTTGCAGCCGCTGCGCACCGCGTCGAGGCTGCACGCCCCCTTTTCGATGCAGGCGATCACCTGCCCCTTGGAAACGCCGTTGCAGCCGCAGATCTCGGCATCGTCCGAGAGCGCCGCAACGGCCGCCTTAGGGTCCGCCTGCCCACCTCCGGAGGCGAAGGCCTGGCCGAAGATCAGCACGTCCCTGAGTTGGGACACGTCCTCCTGCTTCTTGAGCAGATCGAAATACCAGCTGCCGTCGCCGGTGTCGCCATAGAGCACCGCGCCGACCAGCCGGTCGTCCTTGATCACCACGCGCTTATAGACCCCACGGCTGGCGTCGCGCAGGACGATGTCCTCGGCGCCGTCGCCGCCCGAGAAATCGCCCGCTGAGAAGACGTCGATCCCCGAGACCTTGAGCTTGGTCGAGGTGACCGAGCCCTTGTACCCGCTGTGCCGCTCGACCAGCCCGTCGGCGAGCGCGCGGCACATCTCCCAGAGCGGCGCGACGAGGCCATAGACCTGCCCGGCATGCTCGACGCACTCGCCGACCGCGAGGACATTGGCGTCGCTGGTCACCATATGATCGTCGACCTGGATGCCGCGGCCGACTGCAAGCCCGGCTTCACGGGCCAGTGCGGTGCTCGGCCGGATGCCCACCGCCATCACCACCAGGCTGGCGGGGATCACCCGGCCATCCTTGAGCTTGACCCCCTCGACGGCGTCGGTGCCGAGGATCTCGGCAGTGTCGGCGCCGGTCAGGATCGTCTGGCCGCGTGCCTCGAGCGCCGATTTGAGCAGCCACCCTGCCGCCTCGTCGAGCTGGCGCTCCATCAAGGTCGGCATCAGATGGAGCACGGTGACCTTCATGCCGCGCAGCGTCAGCCCGTGTGCGGCCTCGAGTCCGAGCAAGCCCCCGCCGATCACTACGGCGTCGCCGCCCTTGCCGGCTGCGGCGAGCATCGCATCGACGTCGCTCATGTCGCGGAAGCTGATCACGCCGGGCAAATCCTTGCCCGGCACCGGGATGATGAACGGATCTGAGCCGGTGGCGATCAGCAATTTGTCGTAGCCGAGCGTACGGCCGCTGCGCGACGTGACCGTCCGGCCTGCGCGGTCGATCGCCACCACCGGATCGCTCGCGATCAGTTCGATGCCGTTGTCGCGGTACCAGTCGAGCCCGTTGATCACGATCTCGTCGAAGGTCTTCTCGCCGGCGAGCACCGGCGACAGCATGATCCGGTTGTAGTTCACATGCGGCTCGGCGCCGAAGATCGTCACCCGGTAACGCCCGGAGTCCCGCGCGAGCAGTTCCTCGACCGCGCGGCATCCCGCCATGCCGTTGCCGACCACCACCAGATGCTCGCGGCGCACGGGCACCTCGGGCGCCCCTTCCGCCGTTTCGCCGGTCCAGCCTTCGCCAATCAGCTCCATGCCCAAGCTCCAAAACGCAAAAAGGCCGCCATGCGGGTCGTCGGAGAGATCCGACGCCTGCATGGCGGCCTTGCCATTCACCCTGACCGGCGGTCGCCGGTCGATGCACCGCCGGTTCCCGACCCTGGGAGCGGCAGCTATGTCCCGTACGGACTACATTGCCCGTTCACCCGCATGATGCTGGTTTGCGTGCCGCACATCAAGTGCGAATTTTGCATCGCAGCAAATTCCGCTGTCCGCGACCGTCATCCCGGCCTTGGGCCCGGATCTACCGGGAGGCGAAAGAGAAGCAGGAGAATCCAGGACTTCCGGTTCGGTGACGTGGACCCCGGCCCAAGGCGGGGTGACGAAAAGGTCACAAAACCCAATCGAGCTGGAGCCAGAGCTTGCGCGTGTCGGTGAGCAGCCGGTCCGCCGCATAATCGGCATAGCGCACCGACAAGATGGTCTTGCCCAGTTTGCCGCTGACGAGCATGTCGATCTCGTCGCCATAACGCCGCACCAGCCGGTCGCTGTCGAAGCGGTGATACGCCGCCTGCAGCGTCACGCCCGTGAATGGGCCCAGCGCCTTCCAGCCATAGCCGATATTGGCATAAAGGTCGCGGATACCGTCGGGCGGCGTGACAGTGAATTTGTCCGCCCAGCCCTGGAATTTGAAAACCGACCCGAGCGGCGTCTGGAAGCTGGTCAGCGCCACGCCCTTGTCGGCGCCGAGCACTTCATAGCCCGCCCCCAGCTTCCAGCCGCGCAGCTCGAGCGACCCGTCGGCCAGCCAATAGCGCGCCGCATAGTCATTGGGGTTGCGGTGATAATCGGTTTGCCGCGCATGGCTGAGTTGCCATGCCGCCTTCACGCCGCCGCCGAGCGGCCGCGCGCCCGCCAGCCGCACGCCATAGCTCTGGCTCGACAGCCGATAGCCCTGCACCGCCGCTTCGTCCTGATCGACCAGATAGGCGAAGCCGGTGAGCGTGCCGACCGGTGTCGCATAGCTCAGATTAGCGAGGATGTTGTCGCCCCCCACGCCCTGCTGGCGCGCGCCATTCCCTTCGACGCCCCAGATCGTGCGGACATCCCAGACATAGCTGAGATCGAGCTTGAGCCCCTTCAGCGGAGTGATTTCGGCGCGCACCGCGTCGAAGGTCTGCGCGCTCTGGCGGATACCCGCATTGCCGACGAAGCGCTCGTCGTCGAGCATGATCCGCTGCCGCCCGGCCGTGAAGGTCAGCGGCCCCGAGCGATACTGGATCTGCGCGCGATAGAGCGCGACATTCTCCGGATCCGCGACCAGGGGCCGTGTCGCCGCGCCGTGGAGCCCGTCATAATAGGCATCACCCACCGCCATATTGCCCTGCGCCTCGGCGAGCGCGCTCCAGCCGCCTTTCGAGACTTGCACACCGGCACGAACGCGCACCGTGACCGCGTCGGAATCCTGTGCCAGTCCGTCCTGTTCGACATGCTCGTGACGTGCACGCACTTCGGCGAGCGGCTTGATCTCCTGCGCGCAAGCCGGCGCCGCAGCAGCCAATGCGGCCCCCGCCAACAATATCGACTTCATCTCGATCCCCCTCAACGGGACGGAGGCGAACCCCCGTCCCTCGCGGTTCAGATACGCGCGCCGCTGGTCCAGGTCGAGCGCCAGCGCGTCTTGACCAGATTGAGGCCGGCAAAGGCGACCAATGCCAGCGCCGCGAAGATCAGGAATCCGCTCGAAAAGCTTCCCGTGAGTTGCTTCGCGACGCCCAGCGACGAGGCGAGGTAGAAGCCGCCGATGCCGCCGGCCATGCCGACCAGTCCGGTCATCACGCCGATCTCGGCATGGAAGCGCTGCGGCACGAGCTGGAACACCGATCCGTTGCCGGTGCCGAGCGCGAGCATCGCGAGGACGAACAACGCCAGCGCGCTCGCCACGGTCTGCGCCATGCTGACCCCGGCCAGCGCCAGCGCTGCGACGACGAACACCGCCGACAGCGCCTTCACTCCGCCGATCCGGTCGGCCAGCGCCCCGCCCAGCGGCCGCACCAGCGATCCGGCGAACACGCAGGCCGCGGTGCAATATCCCGCGGTGATCGTAGTCAGCCCGAACCGGTCGGTGAAATAGATCGGCAGCGATGCCGCCAGCCCGACGAACCCGCCGAAAGTGACCGCGTAGAACCCCATCAGCCACCACGCATCGGGCAGCTTGAGTGGCTGGAAATAGGCCGTCAGCTTCTTGGGCGCAGGCGCATTGGGCGCGTCCTTCGCCATCAGCATATAGGCGACGAAGACCAGGGTCAGCGGAATGCAGGCGAGCCCGAGCACCGAATTCCACCCGAAGATCTTGGCGAGCGTCGGCGCGAACAGGGCGGCGAGCACCGTACCCGAATTGCCCATGCCCGCGAGCCCCATCGCCTTGCCCTGATGCTCGGGCGGATACCAGCGGCTGGCCAGCGGCAGCGCGATCGCGAAGCTCGCCCCGGCAAAGCCGAGGATCACCCCCAGCGCCAACGTGCCGGCAAAGCTGTTCACGCCCATCGCCCACGCCGTGAACAGTCCGACGATCACGATGATCTGACTGATCGCGCCGGCGCGCTTGGGCCCGATCCGGTCGACCAGCAGCCCGTTGACGACGCGCAGCAGCGCGCCCGCGAGGGTGGGCGTCGCCACCATCAGGCCCTTTTGCGCCGCGGTCAGCTGCAATGCTTTGGCGATGTCCGGCGCGAGCGGCCCGAGCAGCACCCAGACCATGAAGGCCAGATCGAAATAGAGGAATGCCGCGATCAATGTCGGCGTGTGACCCGATTGCCAGAAGCTCGACTTTGCCTGTGCCGGCCGCGGATCCACGTCCGCGCCGCCGCCCGCATAATCGAAGCCTTCGCGCATCAGTTCTGCAATCTTCATCGCCCGAACTCCCCGCGTGCCGGAGGCACGTCCTCAACGCTGTGCCAAAGGCACGAAAAAAGCCGCCTCCGGCCTCCCGCGCATGCAGGGACCGGACAGCGGCTTTGCTGATGGTTTTGCGAAAGGACCGGCCCGGCGCTGGGATGGCCTTCCATGGACGCGCTACGGCGCGCGTCAACCTATAGCTTCATCAACCGGAAACATTTCGCAAGTGCAAAAAACTTACCCGCGATTCCCGCGCAAGTGCAGCAAGTATCCCGGCAGATCGTCCGGATCGAACACCGCGCCGTCGAAGAAGCGGTCGGGGCCGAGAGTCAGCGCGCCCTGATGCGTCCCGACGCCGAGCGGCGCCGCGAGCGCGCCCTCCAGCTTCATGCTCGCGCCGGGCATCGGCAGCCCTGCTCCACCCAGCGCGCGCCGATAGATGTCGGGACGAAACACATCCGCCGCCTGGCGCTCGGTCGCAGGGTCGGCCTCGACCATCCCCCAGCGCACCAGTTGCGAATAGATCCACAGTGCCTGGCTGCGCCACGGAAACCCCGCAGCTTCGCGGTGGAACAACAGGAAGTCGGGGATGTCGACCGGAGCATCGCCGCGGCGCAGCACGAGCCGCCCGCCCAGCGCCGCCATGATCCATTCGGCGGGTTGGCCGACATGCTCGGGCCGTTCGAGCAAGTGCGCGAGTTCGTCGCGATTAGCCGGGTCGTCGCACCATGCCGCCGCCTGCGACACCGCCACCAGCAGCCGGTCGACCGTCTCGGGATTGGCCTCCATCCAGTCGGTGCGCATCGCCAGCACCTTCTCGACCCCGCGCCGCCAGATATCGACGCCGGCGGCGACGATTTCGCCAAGCCCTTCGGCCACTGCGGCGGTATTCCATGGCTCGCCGGCGATGAATCCGTCGATCTCGCCCAGCCGCAACGCCTCGACCATGAACGAAGGCGGCAGCACGCGCAGATTGACGTCGCGATCGGGATCGACCCCGGCAAAGCCGAGCCAGTAGCGCAACATCAACGCATGGCTGGAGAAGCGATGCACCACGCCGATCACCGGCTTGCGCCTGTACAGCCCGATCGCATTGGCGAAGTCATGCGCCACGGCTTCGGGATCGTGCACGCGCTTGGCCGGATCGGGATCGAGCGCCTCGGCGAATGCGCGCGCCATCACCAGCGCATTGCCGTTGACGTTGAGCTTGAACGGCGCCGAGAGCGCCGCCGGATGCTGGCTGAGCCCGAGATTCACCGCGATCGCCAGCGGCGCGAGCATGTGCGCCGCCTGCACCTGGCCATAGACCAGCCGGTCGCGGAGCGTCGCCCATGAGGTGGTGCGCACGAGGCTCAGGTCGATCCCCTGCGCCTCGGCGAAGCCCCTGGCGCGGGCAACCACCAGCGGGGCGCTGTCGGTCAGCGGCAGGAAGGCGATCGACAGCGGCGTCATTGCAGCCCTCCCAACAGGCCATGGGCGGTGATCAGCGCCTCGGCGACATCGGCGATGCGCTTGCTTTGGCTCATCGCGGTGGAGCGCAGCAGCGTGTAGGCCTCGGGCTCGGTCAGCCCGCGGGTCTGCATCAATATCGCCTTGGCGCGATCGATGACCTTCCGGTCGGCCAGCGCGGTGCGTGCCTCGTCGAGCTCGGTCTGCATCCGGGCAAAGGCATTGAAGCGGCGGATCGCGAGATCGAGGATCGGCTTGACCCGGTCTTTGCGAAGCCCGTCGACGACATAGGCCGAGACTCCCGCATCGATCGCCGCGCCGATCATCGTCTCGTCGGACTGATCGACGAACATCGCGATCGGCCGGGCCAGCGCGCGGCTCACCGCGAGCATTTCCTCCAGCGTGTCGCGGCTCGGGCTGCCGAGGTCCATCAACACCACGTCGGGCGCCATCCGCTCGATCTTGGCGACGAAGGCGCCCTGCGGCGGCACGACATGGATGTCGTCATAGCCCGCGTCCCGCAGCCCCTCTTCGAGCACGGTCGCGCGCAATCCGCTGTCGTCGACGATCACGATCCGCAAAGAAGCATTCCCCAGGAGCCGGGGTCTAATGCAGGCCCCCGGCGCCGCCGGTCAATCGTCGATCGAGCGCTTATGGGTCTCGGGCAGCAGGAACAGCCCGAGCACCAACGTCACCACTGCCGCGACCACCGGATACCACAGCCCGTAATAGATATCCCCGGTCGCCGCGACCATCGCGAACGCCGTCGCCGGCAGGAACCCGCCGAACCAGCCATTGCCGATATGATACGGCAGCGACATCGAGGTGTAGCGGATGCGGCTGGGGAACAGTTCGACCAGCATCGCCGCGATCGGCCCGTAGACCATGGTCACCAGCAGCACGAGCGCGGTCAGCACCGCCACCACCATCGGCTGGTTGATCGCCGCCGGATCGGCCCTGGCGGGATAGCCCGCTTCGGCCAACGCCGCCTTGGCGGCATCCTGGAAGTCGGCGATGCCGATCGTCGCCACGGCGTCCTCGGTCAGTTTTTCCTTGCGCGGATCATAGACCGGCACCTGCTGCGCTCCGATCTGGACCGTCGCGGTGGTCCCCGCCGGCGCTTCCACGTTGCGATAGGCGACGCCCTGTTTGGCGAGGAATGCCTTGGCGATGTCGCAGCTGCTGCGATCGAACTTGTTCTTGCCGATCGGATCGAACTGGAACGAACATTCGGCCGGATCGGCGGTCACCGACACCGGCGCGCTCCGCTGCGCGTGCGCCAGTGCGGGGTTGGCGGCTTCGGTGAGCAGCCCGAACAAGGGGAAATAGCTCGCGGCGGCGATCGCGCAGCCGGCGAGGATGATCGGCTTGCGCCCGATCCGGTCGCTCAGCCAGCCGAAGAATACGAAGAACGGCGTGCCGATCGCCAGCGCGATCGCGATCAGGATGTTGGTCGTCCAGCCATCGACCTTGAGCGTCTTCTCGAGGAAGAACAGAGCGTAGAATTGCCCGGTGTACCAGACCACTGCCTGCCCCACGACCGCGCCGAACAGGGCGATCAGCACGAGGCGCAGATTGTTCCACTGGCCGAACGCCTCGGTCAGCGGCGCCTTCGAGGTGGTGCCCTCGTCCTTCATTTTCTGGAACACCGGGCTCTCGTTGAGCTGGAGCCGGATCCACATCGATACGCCGAGCAGCACGATCGAGACGAGGAACGGCACGCGCCAGCCCCAATCGGCGAACGCCGATTCGCCGATGATCCAGCGCGTTCCGATCACCACCAGCAACGCCGCGAACAGCCCGAGAGTCGCAGTGGTCTGGATCCAGCTCGTATAGAGCCCGCGCTTGTTGTTGGGCGCGTGCTCGGCGACATAGGTCGCGGCACCGCCATATTCGCCTCCCAGCGCGAGCCCCTGCGCCAGCCTGAGGACGATCAGGATCACCGGTGCGGCGACGCCGATCGACGCGTAGCTCGGCAAGAGGCCGACCGTGAAGGTCGAGAGGCCCATGATCGCCATCGTGACGAGGAAAGTGTTCTTGCGCCCGACCAGATCGCCGATCCGCCCGAACACCAGCGCGCCGAACGGCCGTACCGCGAAGCCCGCCGCGAACGCCGCCAGTGCGAAGATGAACCCGGTGGTCTCGTTCACGCCTGAGAAGAATTTGGCCGAGATGATCGTCGCGAGGAGACCGTAGAGATAGAAATCATACCATTCGAACACCGTGCCCAGCGACGATGCCGCGATCACCAGTTTCTCGTTCTGCGTCGCCTGGTGGTGGTCGGGCTGCCCCGCGCTCTCGGCCATGAATCGCTCCCCTCTTGTTATCGTTACCCAACCACAAGCCGGCGCAGCTGCAAACCCCTTGCGCTTCACAGCGGCGGCGCATGCGCCTAAACGGGCGGGATGATCGATCGCTTCTTCCTCGCTCACCCGCGCAGCGTCGGTGAGAGCTATGGCGAGCACGCCGCCACTGCGTCGCGCTTCGGCATCACCATGATGATCGGGGGCGCCGCCTGCCTCGTCCACGCCGTGTTGCCCAACCTGTTCGTCCGCACCGCGAGCGACACGGTCAAGAAGCTCTACGCCCAGATGAAGGCGCGCCAGCCCGCTTTCTCGCAGGAACGCCCGGCGTTCCAGCAGCCCGAGTGGCAGATCGAATACGAAATCTAGCCGCGTGATCGAGCATGTCGCCATCATCGGCGCGGGGTTTTCGGGCACGCTGCAGGCGATCAACCTGCTCCGCCACAAGGGCCCGCGCGCGACGCTGATCGAGCGCGCGCCGGTCGCCGGCACCGGCCTCGCTTACGGCGCCGCGCATCCGAGCCATGTGCTCAACGTCCGCGCCGGCAATATGAGCGCCTTTCCCGACGATCCGTCGCACTTCGTCCGCTGGCTCGAGGCGCGCGGCGTGGCGGAAGCGCCCGCAGCGTTCATCCCGCGCGTCACCTACGGCGAATATCTCCGCGAATTGCTCGAAGCCGCGCTCAAGGATCCGGGCGGCCGGCTCACCCTGCTCCGCGATGAGGTGCAGGACGTCGAATTGAACGGCGGCGTGAAGGTCCGGGTGCGCGGCAGCACCCTCGAAGCCGACGCCGCGGTGCTCGCGGTCGGCAATCTCCCGCCGCACGACCCTCCCGGCCTCGACCCCGAAAAGCTGTCGGCGCAGCGCTACAAAGGCGATCCGTGGCACGCCTCGGTCCCCGAGAATCTCGCCGCCGACGACACCGTCCTCGTCATCGGCACCGGCCTGACGATGATCGACGTCGTGCTGCTGCTCGATGCGCGCGGCTTCCGCGGCAAGATCATCGCGCTCTCGCGCCGTGGCCTGCTCCCCCGCCCGCACGGCCCCGGCGCCGACTGGCGGAAGATCGACGAACGTCCGGCCATCACTGCCTCGCGCCTCCTCCAGTCGGTCCGCAGCCGCGGCGACTCGGTCGGCTGGCGCAACGCCGTCGACGAACTCCGCCCGTTCACCCAGGCGATGTGGGGCAATGCCAGCGAGGCCGAGCGCGGCCGCTTCCTGCGCCACCTCCGCCCATGGTGGGATGTCCATCGCCACCGCCTCGCGCCGGAGGTCTACGCCCGGCTGATGGCCGTGATCGAGCGCGGCCAGCTCGAGGTGATCGCCGGCAAGACCCTCGGCTTCGACGAGCGGCCCGACGGCATCCATGTCCAGCTCCGACGCCGGGGCGCGGACGCGGTCGAGACGCTGCTCGCCCAGCGCATCGTCAATTGCACCGGCCCGCTCGGCGACCTCGCCCGCACCGAGGAGCCTTTGCTCCAGAAGCTCGCGGCGCGCGGGCTGATCCGTCCCGACGCCGCGCATCTCGGCATCGACGTCGACAATCAGGGCCAGACGATCGCCGCCGACGGCCGCGCCAATCCGGACCTCTACGCGCTCGGCCCGATGACGCGCGGTGCTTTCTGGGAGATCGTCGCGGTCCCCGACATCCGCACCCAGACATGGAACGTCGCCCGCCGCCTGTCCAACGCGCACTGGGTGGGCGGCGAAGGGCTGTAATCTCCGGTGCTCCTGCCAAAGCAGGAGCCCAGGGTTACTGGCCGCATCGCCCGCGGCTCCGGTTCCTGCTTCGCAGAGCATCGATGGTATCAATTGACACTATCTACGCCACCGCGGTACAATCCCGTCATGACCGATCCCGCAAATCCGCCCCATAACCCTCTGGGCCTCAACGGCTTCGAGTTCGTCGAATTCACTTCGCCCGACCCCGAGGCGATGGCGCGCCAGTTCGAGCAGCTCGGCTTCGTGCCGACGCACCGGCACCTCAGCAAGAACATAACCCGGTTCAAGCAGGGCCGCATCAATCTGATGCTCAACCGCGATGCCGACGGCCGCGTCGCGCAGTTCCGCAACGAACATGGCGCCTCGGCCAGCGCGATGGCGTTCCGCGTCGCCGATCCGGCCAGGGCAATGGAATGGGCGCTCGCCCACGGCGCCCAGCCGACCGACGAGGACGACACCGTCATCACCGGCATCGGCGGCTCGTATCTCTATTTCATTCAGGACGGCACCGATCTCTACGCCGACTGGGCCGAGATCCCCGGCTGGCAGGAAGCCGAGGCGGAGAACAATGTCGGGCTCGACCTGCTCGACCATCTCACCCACAATGTCCGCCGCGGCCAGATGCGGGTGTGGTCGGAATTCTACAAGACGCTCTTCGGCTTCGAGGAGCAGAAATATTTCGACATCAAGGGGCAGGCCACCGGGCTGTTCAGCCAGGCGATGATCGCCCCCGACAAGGCGATCCGCATCCCCTTGAACGAGAGCCAGGACGATGCCAGCCAGATCGAGGAATTCATCCGCGAATATCATGGCGAGGGCATCCAGCATCTCGCGCTGACCACCCCCGACATCTACGACACCGTCGAGCGCCTCCGCGCCCGCGGCGTCCGCCTGCAGGACACGATCGAGACCTATTTCGAGCTGATCGACAAGCGCGTGCCCGGGCACGGCGAGGACGTCGAGCGGCTCCGCAAGAATCGCATCCTGATCGATGGCAGTGTAGAGAATGGCGAGGGCCTGCTGCTCCAGATCTTCACCGAGAACATGTTCGGGCCGATCTTCTTCGAAATCATCCAGCGCAAGGGCAATGAAGGCTTCGGCAACGGCAATTTCCAGGCGCTGTTCGAGAGCATCGAGCTCGACCAGATCCGTCGCGGCGTGATCAAGGTCGACGCGTAAATCCCTCTCCCAGCGGGAGAGGGAGGGCGCCGCGAAGCGGCGGAAGGGTGAGGGCGACGCGGTACGTCGCTCACCCTCAACCTCCCACCCGGCTGCGCCGAGCGGCCCCCTCCTTCTCCCGGAGGGAGAAGGGTTTTAGGATCACTTCTATGACCGACTATTTCCCCGGCTTCGGCAACCACGTCTCGACCGAAGCCGTCCCCGGCGCGCTCCCCGTCGGCCGCAACTCGCCCCAGAAACCCGCCTTCGGCCTCTATGCCGAGCAGCTCTCCGGCACTGCGTTCACCGCGCCGCGCCACGAGAATCGCCGCTCGTGGCTCTATCGCCTGCGCCCGAGCGCCGAGCATCCGCCTTATGTGCGCTACGACGGCGCGAAGCACTTCGCCCCCGGCACCGTGGCGGAGCCCCTCGCCCCCAACCGCCTGCGCTGGGACCCGATCGCCGATCCGGCCACACCCACCGACCTGATCGACGGCATGACCACCATGCTCGCCAACCGCGATCCCGCCGATCTCGAAGGCGTCGCGGTCCATCTCTACGCCGCCAACAGGGACATGGACGCGCGGATCTTCGTCGACGCCGACGGCGAATTGCTGTTCATCCCTCAGGCCGGACGCCTCCAGCTCCTCACCGAGCTCGGCCGGATCGACGTGGCCCCGGGACAGGTCGCGCTGATCCCCCGCGGCGTGAAGTTCCGCGCCCTCCTCCCCGACGGCGCGGCGCGTGGCTATGTCGCCGAAAATCATGGGAGCCTGCTCCGCCTTCCCGATCTCGGCCCGATCGGCGCCAATGGCCTCGCCAATCCGCGCGACTTCGAGACCCCGGCAGCCTGGTTCGAGGATCGCGACACGCCGTTCGAGATTGTGCAAAAGTCGTTGGGAAGCCTGTGGACGACCACGCTCGACCATAGCCCGCTCGATGTCGTCGCGTGGCACGGCAATCTCGCGCCGTGGCGCTATGATCTCGCCCGCTTCAACACTATCAACACGGTGAGCTTCGATCATCCCGATCCGTCTATCTTCACGGTGCTGACCTCCCCCAGCGACGTGCACGGCCGCGCCAATATGGATTTCGTGATCTTCCCGCCGCGCTGGATGGTCGCCGAGGACAGCTTCCGCCCGCCCTGGTTCCACCGCAACGTGATGAGCGAGGCGATGGGGCTGATCACCGGCGCCTATGACGCGAAGGCGGAGGGTTTCGCGCCGGGCGGGCTCTCGCTGCACAATCTGATGGCCGGCCACGGGCCGGACCTCGCCAGTTGGGAAAGCGCGAGCAACGCCGAACTCAAGCCGCACAAGATCGCGGGAACCATGGCATTCATGGTCGAGACCTGCTGGCCGTACCGGCCGACGCAATTCGCGCTGGATCGCGCCCAGCCCGATTACGACGCCGCGTGGAAGGGGTTTCCCAAGGCGGTATTGCCGAAGTGATGGGCTGCCCCCTCCAATTCCTCCCCGAGCAAAGCTCGGGGAGGAACTGATATGAGCCGCCTCACCGCCACGCCTGCCGGCGTCTCGCTCGGCCCGCTCGCCCTTGTCCCGGACAACAGCGCCCGCAATTTCGTCCTCGAACTCCGCGCCGGCCGCTTCCATGGCTTCGTCGTCCGCAAGGGCGATGTGGTCCATGGCTATGTCGATATCTGCGCGCACATGGCGCTGCCGCTCGCGCAGCAGCTCGACGACTATCTCACGCCGGATGCGAGCCTGATCCAGTGCAGCTGGCACGGCGCACTCTATCGGATCGAGGACGGCGTCTGCGTCGGCGGACCCTGTGTCGGGGCTCGCCTCCAGCCTTGGCCGGTGAAGCTGGAAGACGGAATGATCGTTACCGCCTGAAGCCTTGTGATCCACCGCGGAATCGGCGAAAAGCGCGGCAAATAGGACAGTATTACTGACACGTCCTCAAGGAGAGGCAGAATGGAACCCACGCTCGATTTCGGTCTCGGCGACACCGCCGACATGATCCGCGACACCACCGCGCGCTTCGCCAAAGAGCGGATCGAACCGCTCGCCTCGAAGATCGATGCCGAGGACTGGTTCCCGCGCGAGCTCTGGCCGGCGATGGGTGAACTCGGATTGCACGGCATCACCGTCGACGAGGAATATGGCGGGCTCGGGCTCGGCTATCTCGAGCATGTCATCGCGTGCGAGGAAGTCAGCCGCGCCTCGGCCTCGATCGGCCTTTCCTACGGCGCGCATTCGAACCTGTGCGTCAACCAGATCAGCCGCTGGGCGAGCCCCGAGCAGAAGGCGAAATATCTCCCCAAACTGATCTCGGGCGAGCATGTCGGCAGCCTCGCAATGTCCGAGGCGGGCGCAGGTTCGGACGTCGTCTCGATGAAGCTGCGCGCCGAGAAGACGGCGAACGGCTATGTCCTCAACGGCACCAAATTCTGGATCACCAACGCGGCCTATGCCGACACGCTCGTCGTCTACGCCAAGACCGGGGAGGGATCGCGCGGGATCACCACCTTCCTGATCGAGAAGCATATGCCCGGCTTCTCGATCGGTCAGAAGATCGACAAGATGGGAATGCGCGGCTCGCCCACCGCCGAGCTGGTGTTCAACGATTGCGAGGTGCCCGAAGAGAACGTCATGGGCCCGCTCAACGGCGGCGTCGGCGTGCTGATGTCGGGGCTCGATTACGAGCGTACCGTGCTCGCCGGGATCCAGCTAGGCATCATGCAGGCCTGCCTCGACGTGGTCCTCCCCTATCTGCGCGAGCGCAAGCAATTCGGCCAGCCGATCGGGCATTTCCAGCTGATGCAGGCCAAGGTCGCGGACATGTACGTCGCGCTCAACAGCGCCCGGGCCTATGTCTACACGGTGGCGAAGAATTGCGACGCCGGCCGCACCACCCGGTTCGACGCGGCGGGGGCGATCCTCCTGGCATCGGAGAACGCGGTGAAGGTCTCGCTCGAGGCGATCCAGGCGCTGGGCGGCGCGGGCTATACCAGGGACTGGCCGGTCGAACGCTTCGCCCGCGACGCCAAATTGCTCGACATCGGCGCAGGGACCAACGAGATCCGCCGGATGCTGATCGGCCGCGAATTGGTGGGGGGGTGATCCCCAATTTCCTCTCCCTTTGGGAGAGGAAGGGAGCCGCGCAGCGGCGGAAAGGTGAGGGCGACTCGCGCGGCTCGCCCCTTCACCCTCACCCTTCCCACCGCTTCGCGGCGGGCCCCTTCCCGCTCCCGGAGGGAGCGGGAGATTATTTGAACAACCCCAGATCGATCGCCTCGCCCATCCGCGTCTCGCCGCGGCCGTCGGGGTGGAGATTGTCCCCGCCCTGCAGTTCCGCCGCCAGCCGCGTCGGGTTCGCCGGATCGGCCACGACCTTCTCCATGTCGATTACCGCGTCGAACGCCTTCGCGCTGCGGATCCAGTCATTGACCTTCACGCGCATCGCCTCACCTGCCGGGGTCTGGTAGCCCGCGCCGACATAAGGCAGGATCGTCATCGCATAGATTTTGATCCCGCGCGCGTGCGCCCGCAGCGCGAGCTGCTTGTAGCCCGCGATGAGCTGGTCGGCGGTGATCGTCGGACGCGCTACGCCGTTCGCTTCGCGCCCCGAATTGCCGATGTCGTTGATCCCTTCGAGCAACACGACATGGCTGACGCCCGGCACCGCCAGCACGTCGCGGTCGAAGCGCGCCAGGGCGCTCGGGCCGGTGCCGTGCGCGAGGATGCGGTTGCCCGAGATCGCCTGGGTCACCACGACATGCGGCTTGCCCGCCGCCGCCAGTCGGCGGCCGAGCACGTCGCCCCAGCGGCACCGCGGCATCGCATCGTTGGCGCAGCCGACATTGTCGGTGATCGAATCGCCGAACGCGATCACCAACGGGCGCGGCCTGTCGCTCTGCACGTCGAGCCCGGCAATCAGCGGGCGCAGCCGCCACTTCTCGGCCGGCACGAAATCTTCGTCAGTATGGTCGCCCGGCTGCGAGATCAGAGTCTGTTCGCCGACCACGTCATGGACGGTGTTGGGTTGCGCCGCCTCGGGGAAGAACAGCGAGACCTCGACCACATCGAACGCCTTGACCGGCAATGCGACCGGATCGCTGACCAACGGCGCGCCTTCGGGCACGCGCACCGATCCCTGCCCGTCAAACGTCACTCGCACCGCCCTGCCCCCCGGGAGCCGCAGCGTCGCCGCGCCGATGGTCAGCGCCGATCCATAATCATTGGCCAGCCGCAGCCGGAGCTGCCCGCCGCCCACGCCGACGCGCACCGCCGAGCGGATCGTGACGTTATCGAGCGTCTTCACCTGATCGGCGGGCGCCTGCCACATGCTCGCGGTCCATGCCCGCGTCCAGCGATCGCCCGCCGGTGCTGCCGCGACCAGCACCAGCGCCGCCGCGGCTGCGACGATCTTCATCCCCCGCATCCCTCTCTCCCTTGTTACCAGACCTTCACCCGCTGCTCGGGCGTCAGGAACAATTTCTGTCCCGCGGCCACGCCGAACGCCGGATACCAGGCGTCGAGGTTGCGCACCGTCTGGGCGCGCCAGCGCGCCGGCGCATGGGCATCGGTGGCGATCCGCCCGCGCAATGCCTGCTCGCGCGATTTGTCGCGCCACGCCTGGGCATAAGCGAGGAAGAAGCGCTGGTCGCCGGTCAGCCCGCCGATCACCGGCGGCGCATTGCCGCCCAGCGACGCGCGGTACGCTTCGTACGCCGCAGTGAGCCCGGCGACGTCGGCGATGTTCTCGCTCAGCGTCTGCTGGCCCTTGAGGTGCAGCCCCGGCAGCGCCTCGTACGCGTCGTATTGGGCCGCCAGCGCCTTGCCGCTCGCCTTGAAGCGCGCGAGATCGGCGGGAGTCCACCAGTTGCGCAGGCTGCCGCTGGCGTCGAAATTCGCGCCGAGATCGTCGAAGCCATGGCTGATCTCGTGCCCGATCACCGCGCCGATCGCGCCGTAATTGGCCGCGGCGTCGGCGCCGGGATCGTAGAACGGCGCCTGCAGGATCGCCGCCGGGAAGTTGAGCGCGTTCTGCAACGGCAGATTGACGGCGTTGACCGTCTGCGGAGTCATCCACCATTCGCCGCGGTCGACCGGCTTGCCGAGCTTGGCGAGCTGGTGACGATATTCGGCGAGCTGGGCGCGGCGCAGATTGCCGACCGGATCGTCGGCCTTCACCTCGAGCGCGGCGTAGCTTCGCCACGTCTCGGGGTAGCCGATCCCGACCTGCATGCCCGCGATCTTCTTGCGCGCCTCGGCCTTGGTCGGCTCGGCCATCCATGGCAGCGCCGCGACGCGCTTGTCGAACGCGGCGAGGATGCCCTTCACCATGTTCTGGATGTCGGCCTTGGACGAGGCGGGGAAGAAATCCTTCACGTAGAGCTGGCCGACCGCGTCGCCGAGCCACGCGTTGACCGAAGCGATCGCGCGCTTGTCGCGCGGGCGCGGCCTGGGCTGGCCGTTGAGCGTATGGCTGAAGAATTCGAAATGCGCCTGGTCGAACGCGGCCGGCAGCACGTCGCTGACGTCGTCGAGCCGGTGGAAGGTCAGCCAGTCCTGCCACGACTGGAGTGGCTCGCTCGCGACCAGTTTCGCCATCGCCGTCACGGTCTGCGGGTGCCAGACGATGAAGTCCTGCTGCCCACCCAGCCCCGCCGCGGCCCAGAAGGCGTCCCAGTCGATCCCCGGCGCCTTCTTCGCAAAGTCGGCCTTCTTCCACGGATTGTTGGCCTTGTGGATGTCCTGGCTGGTGACGATGTCGGTATGCGCGCGGGCGATCTTGCTTTCGAGTTCGAACACGCGCTGCGCCCGGGCGTCCGGCTCGGTGATGTTGGCGAGGCTGAGCAGCTTGCCGATATAGGCGCGATACTGGTTGCGGATCGTCGCCATCTCGGGCTTGTCCGACAGATAATAATCGCGCTCGGGCAGGCCGAGCCCGCCCTGCAGCAGATAAGGCACATTGGTGTCGGGACGGTCGAGCGCCTGGCTGACGAACAGCCCGAACAAATTGCTCGTCTCGAAATTGGTCGCGTTGAGCGGATCGACATCGGCGCGGATATTGGCGCCGAGCATGGTCGACAGCGCCTTCTTGTCCTTGAGCGTGGCGATCGAATCCATCTCGGCGCCCAGCGGCGCCAGCCCGCGCTGCTCGATCGCGGCGGTGTCGGTCCAGGCATTGTACCAGTCGGCGATGCGGCGCTGATCGGTGCCCGGCGCGGCATTGGCCTTGAGCGCGGCCTGGACGATCGCGGCGTTGTTGGCCTCGGCCTTGTTGAACACTTCGAGAAAGGCGCCGGTGCTCGAACGGTCGGCGGGGATCTCGGTCCGCGCGCGCCAGCCGCCATTGGCATATTCGTCGAAATCGTCGCCGGGCTTCACATTCTTGTTGAGCCCCGCGACGTCGACTCCGATTCCCGCACCGGACTGTGCGGCATGGTTGCCGGGGTTGCTGCCGCCGGGAGTGCAGGCGGCGGTTGCGAGAAGCAATGCGAAAAAGGCCGCGCGAGTCGTCACCTTTAGGCTCTCCTGGTCAAGTCGAACGCCGTGGGTGCTACTCCGCCAGCGCCGCACGCGCCAGTCTTCCCAAGCGGCGGCACGCGGTGTAGGCAGGGCAAAACTAGGACAGGAAGGATGCCCTAATGAGCGCTCCGGTGCTCGACAGCAAGGTGTCGCGCGAAGGAGCGGAATTCGGCGCCCGCGCCGCGCATAACCGCGCATTGGCAGCACGTTTGCGCGCCGATGTCGCCAACGCCGCGCTCGGCGGCTCCGAAGCTTCGCGCGAACGTCACACCAGCCGCGGCAAGCTGCTCCCGCGCGAACGCGTCGAACGGTTGCTCGATCCGGGCAGCCCGTTTCTCGAGATCGGTCAGCTCGCCGCCTGCGACATGTACGACGGCGAGGTTCCCGGCGCGGGGATGATCGCCGGGATCGGCCGGGTCTCGGGCCGGACCTGCATGATCGTCTGCAACGACGCCACGGTGAAGGGCGGCACCTATTATCCGATGACGGTCAAGAAGCATCTCCGCGCGCAGGAGATCGCCGAGGCCAACCGGCTGCCGTGCATCTACCTCGTCGATTCGGGCGGCGCCAATCTGCCGCACCAGGCCGAGGTCTTCCCCGATCGCGATCATTTCGGCCGGATCTTCTTCAATCAGGCCAATATGTCGGCGCTCGGCATCCCGCAGATCGCCTGCGTGATGGGCAGCTGCACCGCCGGCGGCGCCTATGTCCCCGCGATGAGCGACGAGAGCGTCATCGTCCGCAACCAGGGCACGATCTTCCTCGCCGGCCCGCCTTTGGTGAAGGCGGCGACCGGCGAAGTGATCAGCGCCGAGGATCTCGGCGGCGGCGACCTGCACGGCCGCAGATCGGGCGTGGTCGATCACGTCGCCGAGAATGACGAGCATGCCCTGACGATCGTGCGCGACGTGGTCAGCCATCTGCCCGCCGATCGCACGCCGGACGTGAAGCTGCTCGATCCGCGCCCGCCGAAACATGCGCCCGAAGAGCTGTACGGCGTCGTCCCCGAAGATGTCCGCGCCCCCTATGACGTCCATGAGGTCATCGCCCGGCTGGTCGACGGCAGCGAGTTCCACGAGTTCAAGGCGCTCTACGGCACCTCGCTGGTCTGCGGCTTCGCGCATATCTGGGGAATCCCGGTCGGGATCATCGCCAATAACGGCATATTGTTCTCGGAGAGCGCGCAGAAGGGCGCGCACTTCATCGAGCTCGCCTGCCAGCGCCGCATCCCCCTGCTGTTCCTCCAGAACATCTCGGGCTTCATGGTCGGCGGCAAGTACGAGGCCGAGGGTATCGCCAAGCACGGCGCCAAACTGGTCACCGCCGTCGCCACCGCCACCGTTCCCAAGATCACCGTGCTGATCGGCGGCAGCTTCGGCGCGGGCAATTACGGCATGTGCGGCCGGGCCTATAGCCCACGCTTCCTGTTCAGCTGGCCCAACAGCCGGATCAGCGTGATGGGCGGCGAGCAGGCGGCGAGCGTGCTCGCGACGGTCCACCGCGACGCCGAGAAATGGACGCCCGAGGAGGCCGAAGCGTTCAAGGCGCCGATCCGCCAGCGCTACGAAGACGAAGGCAATCCGTGGCACGCCACTGCGCGGCTTTGGGACGACGGCATCATCGACCCCGCGCAGACCCGCGACGTGCTCGGGCTGGCGTTTGCGGCAACCTTAAACGCCCCCATCCCCGAACGCCCCGCCTTCGGCGTATTCCGGATGTGATGAAGAGCGATGCACCCCCAATTCCTCCCCGGAACGGGGAGGGGGACCGCTCGCCGCAGACGAGTGGTGGAGGGGGCCCACGTCAACCCAAAATCCTGCAAGCGCCGATCAAGGACGTGAAACGGGCTCGCGCAGACCGCAAACAGATGTCGTTTCCCGAAGTGCTGCTTTGGCAACAACTGCGCAAAGAGCCCGGCGGATATCGTTTTCGCCGCCAGAACCCGCAGCTCGGTTACCGCCTCGATTTCGCCTGCCTGGAAACGCGTCTCGCGATCGAAGTCGACGGGGAATTCCATGGCCGCGGTGATCGTCCGGAGCGCGATGCGACCCGCGACGCTCGCCTAGCCGAGATTGGCTTTGCCACCCTGCGTATCCCCGCTGCCGATATCCTTAAGGACATGGACTCGGTGGTCACCGGCATCGTTGTCGCCTGCCGAGAGCGGGGCCCCCTCCACCGTCCTTCGGACGGTCCCCCTCCCCGTTCCGGGGAGGAATTTTGATGTCTCGCCTGCACCAATTCCTCCCCGGAACGGGGAGGTGGCAGCGCGCAGCGCTGACGGAGGGGGCCTATCCCGCACCCTCCATAACCTTCACGATCATGAGAGTGCTTCCTATGCGCCATCTCACCAGCCTTGGCCTCGCCCTCCTCGCCCCCCTCCCCGCGCTCGCCCAGACCACCCCCGTCGCGCCGATCGTCAAGGGCACCGCTTTGCCCCCGCCCGGCACCGAGGAGGTCGCGGTGCTGGCCCCGATCAACGGCATCTTCGCCGCGATCGCCAGCCGCGACGGCCAGGCCGCTATGCCCTTCGTCCGGCCCGAGGGGCGCGCCACCGCCACCGGCAACAAGCCCGACGGAACGCCGGTGGTGAACAGCCGCAGCTGGGCCGATTTCGCCGCCGGCCTCACCGCCGGCCCCGAGCGCTACGAAGAGCGCATGCCGGCTCCCGCGATCGAAGTCGACGGCGACATTGCGATGGCATGGGGCGACTATGTCTTCCTGATCGACGGCAAGGTCGCGCATTGCGGCGTCAATCATTTCGATCTCGTCCGCGAGAGTGGCGCATGGAAAGTGCTCAACGTCACCTGGTCGCGCCGCACCACCGGATGCCCCGGCCAATGAGCCGCGACACCTTGTTCCTGCTCGATACCGAGTTCGCCGATCCCGCGTTCGGCGGCTCGCGCACCTTCTACTGCAAGGATTGCATGACGGTCGAAGGTCTGCTCGCCGCGTTCCCCGAGCGGATTGCCAACCTTTCGGTTGTCCGTGTGCCCTGGCCCCGCCCGCGCGCCGCCGTGATCGCCGCGATCGGCGAGGCCAATCAGAACCTTCCCGCGCTCGTCTGGGACGGCGGCTTCGCCAATGAGATCGAACCGCTGCTCGCCGCGCTCGCCGCGCGCCACGGCTTTCCGGAGCGGCATCCATGAAGGCTGGAAATGTAGGATTTCCTCTGCTTCGGTCGTCCGGCGCGGCAGGTTGTCAACCGCCCGGCCCACACGGGTATCGTGTCAAGCAGTGTCAGCCCAGGTGTCAATCTACCCGCAGCCGACCGGCCGGATTTTGGATGCAGAATTGATGATCGTTTCTCTCCTCATCGCCAATCGCGGCGAGATCGCCTGCCGGATCATCCGCACCGCGCGGGCGATGGGGGTGCGCACCGTCGCGGTCTATTCGGACGCCGACGCCAATGCGCTCCACGTCCGCCAGGCCGACGAAGCGGTGCATATCGGCCCCTCTCCGGCGCGCGAATCCTATCTGGTCGGCGACAAGATCCTCGCCGCGGCGAGGGCGACCGGCGCCGAAGCGATCCACCCCGGCTACGGCTTCCTCTCCGAGAATGCCGATTTCGCCGAAGCGGTTATTCAGGCCGGGCTGGTCTGGGTCGGGCCCCACCCCGACAGCATCCGCGCGATGGGGCTCAAGGACGCCGCCAAGGCGCGGATGATCGCCGCCGGTGTCCCGGTCACGCCCGGCTATCTCGGCGAGGACCAGACGCCCGAACGACTGCAGGCCGAGGCCGATGCGATCGGCTATCCGGTGCTGATCAAGGCGGTGGCGGGCGGCGGCGGCAAGGGCATGCGCCGCGTCGATGCTGCGCAGCAATTCGCCGAAATGCTGCAATCGTGCCAGCGCGAGGCCGCCTCGTCGTTCGGCGACGATCGCGTGCTGATCGAGAAATACGTCCTCAGCCCGCGCCACATCGAAGTGCAGGTGTTCGGCGACACGCACGGCAATGTCGTCCATCTGTTCGAGCGCGACTGCTCGCTCCAGCGACGCCACCAGAAGGTGATCGAGGAAGCCCCCGCCCCCGGCATGGACGAGGCGACTCGAGAGGCGATCTGCGCCGCCGCGGTGCGCGCGGCCAAAGCGGTCGACTATGTCGGCGCCGGCACGATCGAATTCATCGCCGACGCCAGCGAAGGCCTGCGCGCCGACCGCATCTGGTTCATGGAGATGAACACCCGGCTCCAGGTCGAGCATCCGGTGACCGAGGAGATCACCGGCCAGGATCTGGTCGAATGGCAGCTGCGCGTGGCAAGCGGCGAACCGCTGCCGAAGCGGCAGGACGAACTCGGCATCAACGGCTGGGCGATGGAGGCGCGGCTCTATGCCGAGGATCCGGCGAAGGGCTTCCTGCCGAGCACTGGAAAACTCGACTATCTCTATCTCACTGACGAAGCGCGAATCGAGACCGGAGTCGCCGAGGGTGACACCATCTCTCCCTTCTATGATCCGATGATCGCCAAGCTGGTCGTGCACGGCGACGACCGCGAAGACGCCCGGACGGCGCTGGCCGACACCTGCGCCACAACCTGCTGCGCGCCGGTCCGCACTAATGCGTGGTTTCTGCGTCGGCTCGCCGAGCATCCGATGTTCGCCGCGGGCGATATCTCGACCGGCTTCATCGGCCAGTTCGCCGATGATCTGACGGCGCCGCCGGAGCCCAGCCCGCTCCTGCTGCAGGAAGTCGCCGAGCGCCTCATCTTCGACAATTGGGACGAGCCTTCGCAATGGGTGCCCCGGACGCTTGACTTTGAGCGCGGCCTCATTGGCTTCCGTCTCAATCGCCCACCCGAGACGCGCGTCTCGCTCTACCTGAACGGCAAGCCGCTGCCCGTTTTCGCTTATGACCTTGCGCTCTACGACGGCGCTACGACTTACGAAGTCAGCACCGGCGCGTCGCACGGCCCGCGTGACGCGACCTATTTCGAGGGCGGCGCAGCCTTTATCTTTACGCGGTTCGCGGACGTGTCGGGCACCGCCGCTGCAGGCGACGGCGCCCTCCTCGCCCCGATGCCCGGCCGAGTCACCGCCGTCGATATCGCGATCGGCGACACCGTCGCCAAAGGCCAGCGCCTCGTAACGCTCGAGGCGATGAAGATGGAGCATGGCCTCACCGCCCCGTTCGACGGCGTGGTTGCCGAGCTCAATGCCGAGGCTGGTGCACAGGTTTCGGAAGGCAGCCTGCTCGTCCGTATCGAGAAGCCGGAATGACTCACCTCCCCGTTCGTGCTGAGCTTGTCGAAGCACCGCTCCCTTCGAGCGATCGGGATGACTCGCCCTTCGACACGCTCAGGGCGAATGGACGCGGAATGACCGACCTCATCCTCCGCGAAGCCACATCCGGCGACCTCCCGGCTATCCTCGCGCTGCTCGCCGAGGACACGATCCCCGCGGACCGCGAGACCGACCCTACCGACCAGCGCTACCGCGCTGCGTTCGACGCGATCGCCGCCGACCCCAATCAATTGCTCGTCGCTGCCGAGCTTGGCGGCCGCGTCGTCGGCACGCTCCAGCTCAGCTTCTTGCCCGGCCTGTCGTTCCGCGGGGCGTGGCGCGGCCAGATCGAGGCCGTGCGTATCGCCAGCGACGTTCGCGGGCGCCGCTATGGCGAGGAGCTCATCGCCTGGGCAGTCGAACGCTGCCGCGACCGCGATTGCTTCCTCGTCCAGCTCACCTCTTCCAACGCGCGCACCGACGCGCATCGCTTCTACGAGCGGCTAGGCTGGACGAAGAGCCACACCGGCTTCAAGCTTAAACTCAGGGAACCGCGCTGATGGCCGGACGCTTTTTCGACGAATGGCAAATCGGCGACCGGGTCGAGCACAGCCTGCGCCGCACGGTCACCGAGACCGACAACCTGCTATTCTCCACCCTCACCCACAACACCCAGCCGCTCCACATCGACGCCGAGGCCGCGCGCGCCAGCGAGTTCGGCCAGATCCTCGTCAACGGCACCTTCACCTTCAGCCTGATGGTCGGGATCACGGTGGGCGACACCACGGCGGGAACGCTCGTCGCCAATCTCGGTTACGACAGACTCGTGATGCCCAAACCCGTTTTCCTCGGCGACACGTTGCGCGCGTCGTCCGAAGTGACCGAACTTCGCCCGAGCAAATCGCGCCCGGGTCAGGGCATCGTCACGTGGCGGCATCAGATGCACAATCAACGCGACGAGCTGGTCTGCGAATGCCTGCGCTCGGCCTTGCTGCGGAGCCGGCCGGCAGCGTGAGGCACGAGGCCGACATCGTCGTGATCGGGGGCGGCGCGGCCGGAGTCGCGGCGCTGCGCACGCTTGCCGATGCCGGCCGCGATGCGCTGCTGCTCGAAGCCGGCAGCCGGCTCGGCGGACGCGCGCATACGGTGCACGTCGCGGGCCTGCCGCTCGATCTCGGCGCAGGCTGGCTGCATTCGGCACCCAAGAATCCGTGGGTCGCCATCGCCGAGGCGCGCGGCTTCACCGTCGACCGCTCGCGACCGCGCTGGGGCGAGCAATGGCGCGAACTGGGCTTCTCGCCGGCGGAGCAACAGGCGGCATGGTCCGCCTTCACTGCCTTCATGCAGGCGATGCGCAGCCCGCCACCGAGCGACCGCGCCGATGATCTGATTCCCGCCGGCAGCGAATGGGCGCCATGGCTCGATGCGCTGTCCGGCTTCATCAACGGCGCGCCGATGCGCGAAATGTCGGTCACCGACTGGCTGGCCTATGACGAGGCCTCGCTCGACACCGACTGGCGCGTCGCGGAGGGGTATGGCGCGCTGGTCGCGTCGCACGCAGCTGGCCTGCCGGTGGCGCTTGCCACGCCGGTCAGTGCGATCGACGTCTCGGGCAAGCAGCTCCGCATCGAGACCCCGCACGGCGCGATCATGGCCAATGCCGCGATCGTCACGGTTTCGACCAACGTCCTCGCCAGCGGCGCGATCGATCTGCCGGGCCATGATGCAATCCTCCACGCCGCGTCCCAACTCCCGCTCGGGCTCGCCGACAAATTGTTCTTCGCGCTCGACGGCGGCGAAGAGATCGACGCGAATGCGCATCTGCTCGGCAATCCGCGCAGCGCGGTCACGGGGACCTATACGCTGCGCGCGCTGGGCCGGCCGGTGGTCGAATGCATGCTCGGCGGCGAAGGCGCACGGGCGCTGGAGAAGGAAGGCCTCGACGGCGCGGCTGCCTTCGCGCTGGACGAGCTCATCAGTCTGCTGGGCAGTGACTGGCGCAAGCGGCTGCGCTTCGTCGCGGGCTCGGCCTGGGGCCGCGCCGATCATATCCTCGGCGGCTACAGCCATGCGCTGCCCGGCAAGGCCGAGGTGCGCGGGGTGCTCGCGACTCCGGTCGACCCGCGCATCCGCTTCGTCGGCGAGGCCTGCTCGCCGGGCGAATTCTCGACCGTCCACGGCGCCCACAACACCGGCGTCGCGGCAGCGCAGGCGCTGCTGGGCTAGGCGGCGCGGCGCCCGGCGGGCTCGGGATTGGAGAATTCCATCTCCTGATCGATCCCGCCATATTTGAGCGCCATCAGGTCGAGCGTGTAATTCTGATGCACCCGCCACGGCTTGCGGTTGCCCTGCCGCGGCAGCTGCGACGCGGCGCGCTGGACATAGCCCGAGGTGAATTCGAGGAACGGCGCTTCCTCGACCGGCGCCGACAGCCGCGGAGTCACCTGGCGCATCCCGCGCTTCTTCATCGCGTTGAGCAGGCGGGTGACGTAATTGGCGGTCAGGTCCGCCTTCAGCGTCCAGCTGGCATTGGTATAGCCGAACGAGATCGCGAAGTTCGGCACGTCGGAGAACATCATGCCCTTGTAGGTCATGTGCCTGGCCGGCTCGAACGGCGTGCCGTCAATGGTGATCGGCATCCCGCTCAACAGCTGGATCTCCAGCCCGGTGGCGGTGACCACCAGATCGGCCGCGAGTTCCTCGCCCGACGCCAGCCGGATCCCGGTTTCGGTGAGGCGATCGATCACATCGGTGACGACGCTCGCTCTGCCTTCGCGGATCGAGGCGAACAGATCCGCGTCGGGGATCAGGCACAGCCGCTGGTCCCATGGATTGTAGCGCGGAGTGAAATGAGTTTCCACGTCGTGCCCGGGCAATTCCTTGCGCACCATGTCGACCAGCGTCTTCTTGGCCTTGTCCGGATGCTTGCGCATGGCCCGGAAGAAATATTGCTGGAGCAGCACGTTCTTCCAGCGAGTCAGGCCGTACGCGGTCTTCGCGGGCAGCTTGCTGCGCAGCCAGTTTGCGACGCCGTCCTCGGATGGCCGTGCGACGATATAGGTGGGCGAGCGCTGAAGCATCGTTACCGACGCCGCCTGCCTGGCGAGCTCGGGGACCAGAGTCACTGCTGTCGCGCCGCTGCCGATCACGACGACGTGCTTGCCGGCATAATCGATGTCGTCGCTCCAGAATTGCGGATGGACGATGCGGCCCTTGAAATCCCCGACGCCGGGGAAATCGGGGGTGTAGCCGCGCGCGTAATTATAATAGCCGCTGCACATGAACAAGAAGTCGCAGGTGAAGCGGACTTCCTCGCCGTCGCGATCCGCGATCACCGTCCAGCGCGCATCCGCGCTCGACCAGTCGGCGCTCTTGACGCCGTGGCGATAGCGGATGTGGCGATCCACGCCATATTCGCGCGCGGTCTCGTCGAGATAGCGCAGGATCGCCGGGCCGTCGGCGATTGCCTTGGCCTCGGTCCACGGCTTGAACGAAAAGCCGAGCGTGTACATGTCCGAATCCGAGCGTATTCCGGGATAGCGGAACAGATCCCATGTCCCGCCGAGCCGATCGCGCCGCTCGAGGATCACATATTTGCGATCCGGGCTGTTCGCCTGCAGATGATAGCCCGCACCGATGCCGGAAATCCCGGCCCCCACCACCACGACGTCGAAATGCTCGCTCATCCGGTCCCCTCCGGCGAGTTGCTTACACCAATGTAAATAACCCTGCCAGCGTCAATAATCGCGCGAGTAACGCAGGCTGACGCTCGACCCGCCGAACGATCCGGTCTGCGAGAGCAGGCTCAATGCGCGGGTGAGCGCGATCTCGAGCTGGGTCGCCGTGAAACCGCGGGCATCGGTGATGATCTCGATATAGATGTCGTCGGTGATGTATTTGCCCGCGGCGAGCGACGTGCCCCGGCCGCTTGCATCGTCGGCGCCGAGGATCCGCAGCCGATCGATCCCGGTCGCCGATTTGAGCTTGCCCAGCGGATTGAGCCCGCCGCCGGTCCCGCTCAGCGAATTGACCGCCGCGGCGAGCTGGATCGCCTCGGTTGCCGAGAGATTGGTCACGTTGGTGCCGAAGAACAGCCGCGCCAGCACTTCCTCCTGCGGCAGGCTGGGGTTCGAGGTGAACGCGATCTGCGGGCGCTGCGCGGTTCCCGACACGTTGAGGATCGCAGTGACCCCCTCCGCGGTCGTGGTCGCCGCGATGTCGATCGTCGGGTTCGAGATCTGGCTTCCCTGGAAGCGGATCGTGCCGCGGGTGATGTCGAAGCGACGGCTGGCGAAGCTGTAGGTGCCGCGCTCGATCTCCATGGTCCCGCGTACCACCGGCGCCGCGGTGGTGCCGCCGACGACGATGCGCGCGCTCCATTCGGATTCGAGGCCCATTCCCGACACGAAGATCCGGTTGTCGGCATTGATCCGCAGATCGAGGTCGAACAGTCCGGCGGCGCGTGCCGGCGCCCTGGGCGCGGTCTGGCCGTTGTCGACCAGCTGGCTCTTGCGGCGGATGCCGGTGAGTTCGGGAATCTCCGCGGCGCCCTGACGGATGATCTCGTATTTCGCTTCGGGAATCGTCAGCCGGCCCTCGATCCTCGAAACCTGCGGATTCTTGGTGATCGTGATCTTGCCGGTCGCGGTGGCGCCCAGCGCGTCGCTGCGCGCCAGCCGGGCATTGTTGAAGTCGGCGGTGAGGCTCATCGGATAGCCGTTGGCGGCGGACAGGCCGATCCGTCCTTGCGCGGTCACCGTGCCGTCGCCGGCGCGGCCACTCGCTTGCTCGAGGATCAATTCGTCGTCGGAGAAACGCCCGTCGATCTTCAGATTGGTGATCTGGGTGCCATAGGTCTCGTTGCCGTAGGTCAGGTTCTCGCCGCGCACGACGCCGACGAGCCGCGGATCGTTGACCCGTCCCGAGAAATCGGCGGCGATGCCGATCGGCCCGGTCAGATGCTGGTTGCTCAGGCCGGCCAGCGAGAAAGGCACCGCAGCCGGGCCGTTGTAACGGATTCCGCCCGAGAGCGGCGCCTCGGTCAGCCGCGTCGTCCAGCTGCCGGCGCCCGGGCCCAGCGGCCGCATCGTCGCCACGACGCGACCGATCGTAGTGGTGCCGCGCCTGATCAGCGCACGCATGTCGCCGCCATCGGGCAGCAATTTGCCGACGAAATTGACGTCGACCGGAGTCGACACCGTCGCGAGGCTCGAGCGGGTGAAATCGTCGATGTCGAGCCGGGCATCGGCGCTCGGGAAAGCGCTCGCATTGGGCTGGGCGAAGTCGATGCTGCCGCTGGCGGTGCCGCCGACGCCGATCCCCGGCAGGAAGCCGTTGACCACCGCGAGGTCGAGCTTGTCGAGCCGCGCCTGCAGCGCGATGCCATTGCCATAGCTGCCGGCCAGCCGCGCGCTGCCCTGATCGAAGTCGATCCGGGTGGGCAGCAGGCGATAGGTGTCGCCGGCAATATCGATCCGCGCCGGATTGACGGTGTGGAACCTGATCCCGCTCCCCTGCCCCTGCAGCGCCACCAGCCATTGCTTCGGCGACAGCCGGACATTCGCGGCAATCTGGAACGGAACCCCCGACGATCCGGTCGCGACTGCCTGGGCGGTGCCACTGCCTCCCTTGTAATCGATCTTCGCGCGCGCGGTCTTGAGCACGAAATCGCCGCGCCGCAGATTGGCGATCTGGGCGTCGGCGAGGATTTCGGGCGTGTCGGTGAGGAGAATGCTGGCCGAGACCAGCGCGCGGCCGATGGTCAGCCCTGCGTCACCCGGAATCGTCGCATTGAGAGCGCGCGCCTGCAGGTCGGCACGCTGGAACTTGCCTTGCGCGGCGAGTTCGGCGCTGCCGGTGACGCCCGATCCGGCGAAGCGCAAAGTCCCCGCAAACGGCCCGGCGCGGGTCTGCTGGAGCTTGCCGCTGATGTCCATGCCGGCGAAGCGCGCGGTATTGACGTCGACCGCCAGCGTCGCGCCGTTGCGAACCAGCACGTCGGCGGTGAACGGCCCGTAATCGGTGCCGCCGCTGGCGATGATCGCATAGGCATTGCCGCGCCCGCGCACTCGCGCCTCGAGATTGACGAGCCCGACGCCCAATCCGGGCTTCGCGGCGCGCAGCAGCACTTGCGGCGCCAGCATCGTGCCGGTCACGCGGGCGCTGAGCGGGCCGTAGACGGTCGAGACCGCATCGGCGTTGATCAGGATCGGTCCCGCCGGATCGTAGCGGCCCGAGCCGCGCAGGATGCGGAATTGCGGCGCACGCATGCGGATGTCGTTGACCGCGATGATCCCCTTGGGATCGAGCGTCACCCGCGCCGACGCCGTCGCATTGCTGCCGAGGAAATCGCGCACGCTTTCATTGCTCAGCTTGCGCGTCTCGGCGGCGACGTGGCCGCGAATGCCCCAGCCGCCGCCGGGCGCCGCGAACAGCTCGGCATCGGTCTTGAGATTGACCACGCCGACGCCGTTGATCGCATAATCATTGATCCGGCCCTTGATCGCGCCGGTGTAGCGCCCGGTGCTCATGTCGGCGGCGATGATCGCCGTGGCGTCGACCCGGTCCGAGCGCAGCCGCAGATTGTCCGACAGGATCTGGCTGCCCGAGATGGCGAGATCGCCGGCCACGGTGAGGTTGGTGACCAGTCCGCCGGCCGCGGCATTGAGTCCGCTCACCCGTTTCGCGCGGGCGCGGACCGGCACGAGGATCCGGTCGGCGTCGACACGTGCGCGGCCTTCGGCATAAAGCTGCTCGACCACGGTCTCGCCGAAGCCCAGGGAGGCGGCGCTGATCTTGTAATCGACCACCGGCGCGTTGAATGCGCCGTCGAGCGCGAGCGACGCGCGCACCGAACGGCCGTTGAGATTGGGCGCGATCGCGCCGGGGGTGAGCAGCATCGCGTCGACATTGAGGTTGCCAAAGCGATTGCGGCCGAGATCGACGATCCCCTTGGCCTCGACCGAGAGCGCCTTCGAATGCAGCTTCAGCTCGCCGTTCGCGGCGCGATCGCGCCACACCGCGTCAAGCGCAACGTCGAGCTGGGGCGCGGCCAGCCGCTCGACCGGCCCCTGCATGTACACGCCGGGCCAGGTCGGACCGCGCACCTGGAAGCGACCATTCTGCGCGGCGACGACGAGATCGGCGAGGCGCCGCCCGCCGAGCGTGCCGGTCGCCTGTCCCCGCCAGTTCGCCCAGCTGCCGCGGCCGCCGACGGTAACCGCCAGCGGCCGGTCGAGCCCGGCAACGCCGGTGACGAACCCGCCCACCGGCCCGTTGAGCTGCATGTCGATATCGAACTTGTTCGCCTCGGGAACCGCGTCGAGCTTGACCACCAGAAGGTCGCCGCCCGGCACGCCCGGCGCCGAGATCGTCCCCCCGTCGAGCGCAAGCTGCGCGCGCCCGCCGGCGATATGCGCCGTGCCCTTCAGCCGGCCGATATGACGCTGGCCGGCCACCGCGGGCGCCATGTCGATCCGCGCCACGTCGAGACGGGCGATGTCGATGTCGAGATCGGGCAGCAGCGGTCCGCTCGGATCGGTCGAAGGCTTGAGCGCGGGAAGCCGCAACAGCTTCACCTCCGGGCTGGTCAGGCTGCGGATGTCGACATGGTTCTTCAGATAGGCGAACGGCCGCCAGTCGAGCGCGATTTCCTTCGACGTGGCGAACACGCCTTGGGTGTCGCGCACCTCGACGTCGCGCAGCACCAGCGCGCCGTAGAGCGAGCCGTCGATCCGGCCGATGCGGAAATTGAGCCCCGAGGCGAGCGTCAGCCTGCTCAATTGCTGTGCGACGAAATTACGGCCCGGCTGGGTGTTGATCCCGATCGCCAGCAGCCCGGCGAGCAGCGCCAGCGCGCCGATCGCGATCGCCCCCCATTTGGCCACGCGCTGCCAGACCGGCGGTCGCTCGACTACGACCTGCTCGACGGCGTCGACGGCTTCGGGTGCGGGGGGCTCGGTCGCCATCAGAACGCCTGCCCGATCGAGATGTAGAGCGCGATCTTCGATTCGCCCGGCTTGCGCGCGATCGGCGTCGCCACATCGACCCGCAGCGGGCCGAAATTGGTGTAGAGCCGTCCGCCGATCCCGGCGCCGAAGCGCATGTTCTGCCCGGTCGGGTACAGCCCTTCATAGACCTGGCCGGCATCGACGAACGGCACGATGCCGAAATTGCCGAAGCGATAGCGCGCCTCGAGCGCAAATTCGTTGAGGCTGCGCCCGCCGACCGGGCGCCCGTCGGGCGAGCGCGGCCCGAGCTCCTGATAGCCGAAGCCGCGGACCGATCCGCCGCCGCCGGCATAATAACGCCGCGAGGGCGGCAGATCGTTGCGCGCGATCCCGGGGATCGAGCCGACCCGGGCACGACCGGCGATCACGATGCTCGACGAAACGGGGTAATAGGCAGTTCCTTCGAGCATCAGCCGCGCATAAGGCCGCGCCGCGCCGCGCACCGAAGTCTCCGGGCTGACATTGGCCTTGATCCGGAAGCCGCGGGTAGGATTGAGCAGATTGTCCGACGTGTCATAGCCGACGAAGCTCGGCAGCGCCGCGATCAGCCAGGTGCCGCGGTCGCGCGCGCCCTTGTTGAAATTATACTGGTCCTCGTTCGAGCCGACCAGTTCGGCGCCGTAGAAATAGGTCCAGCGCTTCTGCCAGATCGGCGTCGAGTCGCGCGACCAGCGCACCGCCAGCGTGCCGGTATAGGATTCGAACGCGGCATAGTCCGAATGGTTGACGCCGGCCTGAATCTGGAAGGTGCGATCGCGCTGCCCCGCGTTCGAGCGGCGAAAGGTCCCCGAAACGCCCTGCTCCTGCGTGCCGAGCACCGCGCTGGCGATCAGCGCGCCTTCGGGCGGGAACAGATTGCGGTGGGTCCAGCTGCCTTCGGCGCGGAAGCCCTGCCCGGTGCTGTAGCCGATCTCGCCGGCGAGCGTGCGCGGCCGGCCGCGATTCTGGGTGACGCGCAGGTCGACGACTTCGGTGCCGTCGGGCCCGGACCGGCCGGTGCGGATCGGCTCGACCGCGACGGTCGAGAACAGGCTGGTGGCGATCAGCGCCTCGCGCAGATCGTCGACCTTGCGCGCGTCATAGATCTGGCCCGGCTTGTATCGCCGCAGAAGCTCGATGTGATCGACCTCGAACACCGGGCGACGCCCCTCGGTGACGATCGCGCCGAATACCGAACGCGGGCCGAGCTCGACCGGCAGGGTATAGTCGCCGCGCTGGGTTTCCTCGTCGAGCAAGATGTCGCGCTCGCCGAGCTTGATGAACGGATAGCCCTGTTGCGGGAGGCGCAGGCTGACATTGGCCTCGGCGCCCTGCACACGCTCGGCCTGGATCGGATCGCCCGGGTTGAGGTTGAGCTCCTTGTCGAGCAGCCCCGCGGGAACGGTGGGGTCGCTGACGATCTTCACTTCGCCCAGCCGATAGAGATTACCGGGGGTGGCGGTGATCGTGGCGCGAAGATTGCCCGAATTCTTCGGATTCTGCTCGACCGTCGAAACCGCGGTGCCGTCATAATAGCCGAGCGACTGCATCAGCCGGAGCGCGAGCTTCTCGTCCTCGCGCGCCCGCGCCGCGACCATCGTCGCGTTCGCCGCCTTGCCGTCGCCATCCTCGAGCGCCGAGAGATCGCGGAACCGATCCTCCAGCCCGATCTTGTCGAGGCCTTCCACCACCGTGGAATAGCGTATCGACGCGATCTTCTCTTCGTCCACGCCTTCGATTTTGACCGGCTCGACCTTGAACTGGGCGAGCGGGGTCAGCGGCTCGGCGAAAGCCGGATCCTCGGCGGCCGGCGGCGGAAAGCTCTCGATCTGGCTGGTCACCGCACCCGGGGTCGCGGGTTGGGTGACCGGCGGCTTGTTGCCGAAATCCTGCATCGGCTCGAGCGGCGCATTGATGTCGTCGCTCAATTTGGGGAGCGCGGCCTCGAACTCGGCATCGGGAACGATCGTCTCGTCCTGCGGCGCGGTCTGCACGGGTTCGGAGCTGGGCAGCGACGCCGGCGCGCCCTGTCCCGGCTTCGGATCCGATACCTGCGCGCACGCGAGGCCGGGCAGGAACGCACTCCCGGCCAGCGCGGCAATCCACACCGCTTTCACCCCTTTTCGCACGCGCCTCCTCGGGAGCCGCGATCCCCGGCCCTCTCGCATGCGTAACGACCGATTTGCGCTTTGGCTCCCCCTTTACGCGATTCGCCAGCAAATTCAGCGGCTAGCCGAGCTTTGCGCGGGCCCGGAAGCGGTGGAGCAACGGCTCGGTATAGCCATTGGGCTGTTCCACCCCTTCGAAAATCAGCGCGCGCGCCGCCTGAAAGGCCAGGCTTTCCGCCTCGCGGCCCGCCATCGGCCGGTAGAGCGAATCGTCGGCGTTCTGCGCGTCGACCTTCGCCGCCATTCGCCGTAGCGCCGCCTCGACATCGGACGTGCTCGCCACCTCGTGGAGCAGCCAGTTGGCGATGTGCTGCGACGAGATCCGCAGGGTCGCACGGTCCTCCATCAGCCCGACATCGTGCACGTCGGGGACCTTCGAGCAGCCGACACCCTGATCGATCCAGCGCACGACATAGCCGAGAAGGCCTTGCGCATTATTATCGAGCTCCTGCGCGACCTCCTCGGCCGACCAGTTGCGCCCCTGTGCCACCGGAATGGTCAGCAAAGGCGCGAGACCGGGCACCGGTTCTGCTGCGATCGTGCGTTGGCGGGCGAACACGTCGGTACGATGATAATGCAGCGCATGGAGCGTCGCGGCGGTCGGCGACGGCACCCACGCGGTGTTCGCTCCCGCTTCGGGGTGCGCGCCCTTCTGCGCGAGCATATCGGCCATCCGGTCGGGCGCGGCCCACATGCCCTTGCCGATCTGCGCCTTGCCCGACAGCCCGCAGGCGAGGCCGATTCGGACGTTGCGATCCTCATAGGCCTTGATCCAGCTGGTGGCCTTCATCTCCCCCTTGGGCACCATCGCGCCGGCGCGCATGCTGGTGTGGATCTCGTCGCCGGTGCGATCGAGGAAACCGGTGTTGATGAAGGCGATGCGATCCTTGACCGCGTGGATGCACGCCGCGAGATTGGTCGAGGTGCGCCGTTCCTCGTCCATCACCCCGACCTTGATCGTGTGCCGCGCCAGCCCGAGCAGATCCTCGACCGCGTCGAACAGCCGATTGGTGAACCCGCATTCCTCGGGCCCGTGCATCTTGGGCTTGACGATGTAGATCGATCCGGCGCGGCTGTTGCGGAAGGTGCCGAGCCCGCGCAGGTCGAACAAGGCGATCAGGCTGGTGACGATCGCGTCGAGAATGCCCTCGGGTGCCTCCTGCCCGTTCTCGAGCAGCACCGCCGGGGTGGTCATCAGGTGGCCGACGTTGCGGACGAACAGCAGCGAACGCCCGGGCAGGCCGCCGCGATCGGGGTTCAGCTGCCGGGTCACCGTCCGCCCGCCCTTGTCGAAGCGTTCCTCGAGGTCGCCGCGCATCAGGCCGAGCCAATTGGCATAGGCCGCGACCTTGTCCTCGGCGTCGACCGCTGCGATCGAATCCTCGAGATCGACGATCGTGGTGAGCGCCGCCTCGAGCAGCACGTCGGCGATGCCCGCAGGATCATCGCGCCCGATCGGATGGTCGCGATCGACCCCCACCTCGATATGCAGCCCATTGTGACGATACAGCCACGGCGCGACTTGCTGCGCGGGATCGCGAAGCACCGGCTCTCCCGTCAGATCGGCCCAGCTTCCTTCGGCGAGCGGTACCGCCTCGTCGAGAAACGCCTTGGCGGAAGCGATCACCTGTGCGCCGCGTTCGCGATCGTAACCGCCCGGTTTCGCCACCCCCGGCAGTGCGTCGGTGCCGTACAACGCGTCGTACAGGCTGCCCCAGCGGGCATTCGCCGCATTGAGAACGAACCGGGCATTGAGCGCAGGCACCACGAGCTGCGGCCCCGCCATCGTTGCGATCTCGGCATCGACATGGGTCGTGCCGATCGTGAACGGCGCCGGGTCGGGCACCAGATAGCCGATCTCGCGCAGGAATGCCTCTTGCGCCCGCGGATCGGCGGCACGGGCCGGATTCTCGGCCGACCAGCGGTCGATCTCGGCCTGAAGATCGTCGCGTCTCGCCAGCAACGCGCGGTTCTCCGGGGCGAAGCGCGCGAAGATGTCCGCTGCGCCCGTCCAGAACGCCCGCGCCTCGATCGCAAGATCGGGCAGCACGCGCGTCTCGACGAAGCGTGCGAGCGCCTCGCCGACCTTGAGCCCCGCGCGATCGAGATAGACGGACATGCAGATTCCTCCTGGCAGCTTCGCAACGCGCCTGGGGAGGGCAAGCGCGACCTATCGGGCGCGGCGTCGCTAATCAACCCCGCGATCGAGCGCGATCGCCGCGGCCTCGATCCGCTCGAGCATCGCGCGCAACTGTTCGCGCTCGGCGTCGGACAAGGTTTCGAAGATGCGCCGCTCGAATTCGAGCGCCTTGGGCGCCACCTGCTCGTAGAGCGCCCAGCCCTGCTGCGACAGCGTCAGCAGATGCGAACGCTGGTCGTCGGGATTGGCGCCGCGCTGGATCAGCCCGCGCTCGGCGAGCGCGATCGCGGCGCGGCTCACCGTCACCTTGTCCATCCGCGTCCGCCCGCACAAAGCCTGCTGGCTCATCGCGCCGCCCTCGGCGAGCACCGCGACCAGCCGCCATTCGGGAATGCGCAGCCCAAACAAGGTGCGATAGGCGCTGGCTACGGCGTCCGACACCGTGTTCGAGGCGATCGAGAGCCGATACGGCAGGAATTCATCGAGCTTGAGCGTCTGCGCCATCACCATACCGTGCTGCCAACATGCCGTCGCCGCAAGCGACAACGTTGTACGATTGCAATTTGTGCAATGATACCGGTATCACTTCGCACTTGCAACATAACCCGCTGCGCTGCAGAAAGATCGGGCCTTTCAGGCATCCTCTCCTAAAACTTTCAAACGGCCGCCCCTCGGGGCGGCCTTTTTTTTGCGCATTCCTCCCCGAGCTTGTCTCGGGGAGGGGGACCGCGCGAAGCGTGGTGGAGGGGCCGCGTCGCAGACGCGAGGCTGGGTCATCCGCGAGTACGTCACCACGGCGCCCCTCCACCAGCCTGCGGCTGGTCCCCCTCCCCGAGACAAGCTCGGAGAGGATTTCATTTCATCTGCCGCCTGATCGTCGCCCAAGTCGCCTTGCCGTATGGCGGCCTCATCCCCGCGAGCTTCGCCACGTCGAGCCGCGGCTGCCTGTAGATGCTGCGCGCATGGCTGAAGGTGCGGAAGCCCGCCTCGCCGTGATACGCCCCCGTCCCCGACGGGCCGATCCCGCCGAACGGCAACTCCTCCTGGCTGACATGGAAGATCACATCGTCGAGCGTCACCCCGCCCGAGATCGTCCGGTCGAGCACGCGCCGCCGCTCGTCGCCGTCGCTGCCGAAATAATAGAGCGCGAGCGGCCGGTCGCGCCGGTTCACTTCGGCCACTGCGTCGTCGATGTGCCGATAGCTGCGCACCGGCAGGACGGGGCCGAAAATCTCTTCCTGCATCACGATCATGTCGTCGGTCGCGCCGCGGATGATGTGGAGCGGCATTTTCCGCGAATTGGACGCGGCGAAATCCTCGCTCGCCGGATTGACCGCGATCACCTCGGCCCCCTTGGATCGCGCATCCTCGACCCATTGGTGCAGCCGTGCATGGTGCCGGTCGTTGATCACCGCCGTGTAATCGGGGTTGGCGAGCAGGCCCGGATACATCGCCGCGGCGGCGCGGGTCAGCCCCGCGACGACTGCATCCTCTTTCTCCTCGGGCACCAGCATGTAATCGGGGGCGAGACAGATCTGCCCGGCGTTGAGCATCTTGCCCATCACCACTCGCCCGGTCGCCTGCGCGATGTCCGCCGAGCGCCCGACCACCACCGGCGATTTGCCGCCGAGCTCGAGCGTCACCGGCACCAGATTGTCGGCGGCGGCATGCAGGATATGCTTCGCGATCCCCGTCGCGCCGGTGAACAGCAGATGGTCGAAGGGCAATTCGGCAAAGGCCTTGCCCACCTCCGGCCCGCCGCTGACAAAGGCGAGTTCCTCGGCGGCGAAATAACGCGGCGCCAGTTCCTCGAACAAGGCGGCGACAACCGGCGTGAACTCGCTGGTCTTGACCATCGCACGGTTGCCCGCGGCGAGCACCCCGGCAAGCGGGCTCATCACCAGATTCACCGGGAAATTCCACGGCGCGATGATCCCGACCACGCCCTTGGGCTGATATTCGATCCATGCGCGCCCGCCGAGCAGCCCCAACGGGAACATCGCGGCCTTGCGCTCCGACTTCGCCCATCGCGCGACATGCTTGCGCGCGTGGCGGAGCGGCCCGACCGACGCGGCGATGTCGGTGATCATCGATTGTTCGCGGCTGCGATGCCCGAAATCCTCCGAGAGCGCATCGCAGAGCCGCTCCGCATTGTCGGCGACCATCGCGACCGCGCGCGCGAGCCGGTCCCGGCGCATTTCGAGCGAAACCGGCAGCTCGGCCATGAACGCAGCACGCTGACGATCGAGCAATTCGCGCATCACCGGGGCTCCGTGAATTGGGTAGTCACGACAATCTCATCCGGCGCAGGGTGCGGCGTCAATGTCTGGCCGATCCATATCGTGAACGCGGCAGCGGCGAGCATCACCCCGAATGGCAATCGGTCGGTGGCGGTGACCCTGCGGCCGCCCAGATAAAGCCCGAGCACCGCTGCCAGCCCAATCAATGCGGCGGCGAGCAACACCAGGGGCAGCGCCTGCCAGCCGAGCCAGCAGCCGATCGCGCCGAACAATTTGGGATCGCCCCCGCCCAGTCCCTGCCGCCCGCGGATCAGCCGGTAACCCGCCGCGATCGCCGCCAGCGCCGCATAGCCGCCGATCCCGCCGATCAGCCGCACATCCATGGCCGGCGCGATTCCGAGCAGCCCGGTGGCCAGGCCCACCGCCGCCAATGCGCCAGTGAGCAGATTGGGTAGCCAGAACGCAGCGAGGTCGAGCGTCGCGAGCGCCAGCAACAGCCAGCCGAACACCGCGCCGGTGACGCCCTCCAGCCCCGGCGCGGCCAGCCCCGCCGCCACCCCGACCGCGCACCCGACGGCTTCGGTGGCGATATGGCCCGGATGGATCCCCGCACCGCAGTCCCGGCAGCGGCCGCGCTGGAGCACGAAGCTGATCACCGGCACCAGTTCGCGCGCGGCGAGGCCCTTGCCGCATCCGTCGCATTGCGAACGTCCCCGGAGCGCCGATCGCCCCTCCGGCCAACGAATCGCCACCGTCGCGATGAAGCTGCCGAAGACCAGCCCGAGCGCTCCGAGCAGCACCGGCCACAGCCAGGCGTCAATCGCCATCATGCGGCGGCCGCTTGCGGATCAGGTAGCGATAGACGCCGAAGACATTGATGCAGAACAGGACGAGGTTTTGCGTCCAGAGCGGCTCGTCGTCGGACAGGAAGGCGCCGCTGATCCAGCAAATGCTCGACGCGACGAACAAGGCGAAGCCCCAGCCGGTGACTCGCCGGCCGAAATCGAGCGACACCATGAAGGCGGCGATGATGCCGCTGATCGATGCTGCCCATTTGAGGATGTCGACGAGCGTCATGCGGTTGCTTCCTTGGGGCTGGGTCACGGCTTTTGCAAACGGCCGCGCGGATCACTAGATCGCCCCCAACAAATGAGAGGAAAACAATGTCCGCCGACGACATCGTCATCGCTTCCTATGCCCGCACCCCGATGGGCAGCTTCCAGGGCTGTCTGACCGGCGCGAGCGCCACCGATCTCGGTGCCACCGCAGTCGGCGCAGCGGTCGAGCGCGCCGGGCTCAAGGGCGACGCGATCGAGCGGATCTATATGGGCTGCGTGCTCCCCGCCGGCCTCGGCCAGGCGCCCGCGCGCCAGGCGGCGCTGGGTGCCGGGCTGCCGCATCACATCGAGGCGACGACGATCAACAAGATGTGCGGATCGGGGATGCAGGCCGCGATCATGGCCGCCGATGCGCTCGCCGCGGGCTCGGTCGACCTGCTCGTCGCCGGCGGCATGGAGAGCATGACCAACGCGCCCTATCTCTCGCTGCGCCACCGCGGCGGCGCGCGGATCGGGCATGACGTGCTCAAGGATCACATGTATCTCGACGGGCTCGAGGACGCCTATGAGCCGGGCCGTCTGATGGGCAGCTTCGCCGAGGAGACCGCGCAGGAATATCAGTTCACCCGCGCGGCGCAGGACGCCTTCGCGATCGCCTCGCTCGAACGCGCACAAAAGGCCCAGCGGTCGGGCGCGTTCGATCGCGAGATCGTCCCCGTGGAAGTGAAGGGCCGCAAGGGCACCGCCACGGTCACTTTCGACGAGCAGCCGGCCAAGGGCGATCTCGCCAAGATCCCGACGCTCAAGCCCGCTTTCTCGAAGGACGGCACGATCACCGCCGCCAACGCGTCTTCGATCTCGGACGGCGCCGCGGCGCTGGTGATGACGCGGCGGAGCGTCGCCGACCGGCTCGGGCTCAATCCGGTCGCCCGGATCGTCGCCCATGCCGCGCACGCCCATGCCCCCGCGCGCTTCACCACCGCGCCGGTGTTCGCGATGCGCAAGGCGCTGGAAAAAGCCGGCTGGCAGATCGGCGACGTCGACCTGTTCGAAGTCAACGAGGCATTCGCCTGTGTCGCGATGATCGCGATGCACGATCTCGGCATTTCGCACGACGTGCTCAACGTGCATGGCGGCGCCTGCGCGCTTGGCCACCCGATCGGCGCCAGCGGCGCGCGGGTGCTCGCGACCTTGCTGTCGGCACTGGAAACCAACGGCCAGAAGCGCGGACTCGCCTCGCTCTGCATCGGCGGCGGCGAGGCGACCGCGATGGCAGTGGAGTTGCTCGATTGAAGCCAGCACATTGGCTCGGCGCCGCCGCGATCTGCCTCGCCGCGCCGGCCTCGGCCGGCCCGGCCGGCTGGCCTGATCTCGCGCCGATCCGGCTGCGCGCCGGGATCAACCAGGTTCCCGACATTGCCGGCGACGGCAAGCCTGGGAGCATCCGTCTCGACTGGCACGACAATGGCAATGCGTGGAGCTACGACATCTTCACCGTCAAGGTGAACGGATCGGTCGCGACGGTCGAAGGCAAAGACCGTTTCACCGACAGTCCGCACACCGGCGAGGACGTCATCGCCTCGGTCCGCTTCGCCCGCGGCGCGCATCGCGGCCGCGCAACCACGTTCGCGCTCATCTCGCATCGCGACGTGGTCGAGAGCGTGCCCGATCCCGCAGTCACCACGATCACGCTCTATGCGCTCGAACGGAACAGCGGCGCGGGCGCGCGCTACGTCTTCACGAGGGTCGCGCAAATGACTCCGACGCGGCGCTATTGCCATGCCGATATGGCGCTCAATACCGAGCTCGGCTTTCCGCTGACCAAAAGCTATGACGGGCTGCCCTCGATCGACGGCTGCTGAGCGGACGGGGCCTTGAACCACCGTCATCCCGGAAGCCGATTTTCTTCAAATCTGGGATTTGATCAGAAAATCGAGCTGTCCGGGATCCACCGGGAGGCAAGCATCCAGCGTAGAGGTGGATCCCGGACTGAACGCTTTCCAGCGTAAAACCTGCGGTTTTCCGGGAAAGCCTAACATCCGGGATGACCAAATGGGCTGATGGATCGAGACCTCAGTCCACCACTTCGCCCGGCTCGACGCCCCAGATGTGCGACTGCTCGATATAGCCGGCGCGGCCGCCGACGTCGAAGCGGCACCAGTTGCTCGCGCATTTGCTGATCCGCCCGACCACGCCGGGCTCGACCCGCCAGTTGATGTGCGCGTCCGGCTGCGGCGCCGAGCGAAGCTCGGTCACCGTGCCAACGACGATCGCAGTGCGGCGCTCGTCGAGAAAGTTGCGCAGCATCCAGCCCTGGGTGCCGCCGGGGTCCTCGACCTTGCGCCACTCCCCATAGATGTCGAGCACCTTGAGCGGCAGATCGCGCCTTTTGTAGAGCCAGCTCGCCGGATAGTTGCGCCCGGGGCCCGAGCGCAGATGCGCCTTGTCGACGTCGATCGACACCCAATAAGGCGGCTTGCGCTGCGCGAACGCAGGCACTGCCAACGCCAGCGCCACGATCCCCGGCACTATCCAACCGCCCAGCCGCATTCGATCCCCCTTCATCGTTTCCGCTGATACTGCGGTGATGCCCCGCGCTTCAACCCGTTGACTGCGCGCGCCGCGAGCGCCAAGCCGCCCTGAATGGCACAGACTGCGCGCCCTTCCCGCCCCCGCGTGACCGTCACCCGGACGCTGCCCGATTCAGTCGAGACGCGGATGGCCGAATTGTTCGACGCAGCGCTCAATCCCGACGACCGGCCGATGGACCGCGCCGCGCTCGCCGCCGCGATGGCCGATACCGACGTGTTCGTCCCCACCGTCACCGACCGGATCGACGCCGAACTGATCGCCGCGGCGCCCGACCGGCTGCGGCTGATCGCCAATTACGGCAACGGCGTCGGCCATATCGATCTCAAGGCCGCGCGCGAACGCGGCATCACCGTCACCAACACGCCGGGGGTGCTGACCGAGGACACGGCCGACATGGCGATGGCGCTGATCCTCGCCGCGCCGCGCCGGCTGATCGAGGGCGACAAATTGGTCCGATCGGGCGAATGGACCGGCTGGCGGCCCACCGGCATGCGCGGGCACCGCATCGGCGGAAAGAAGCTCGGCATCCTCGGCATGGGCCGGATCGGCCAGGCCGTGGCGCAGCGCGCCCGCGCCTTCGGCCTCCAGATCCATTATCACAATCGCCACCGCATCCCCGAAGTCGCCGAGGCCCAGCTCGGCGCGATCTTCCATGCCGATCTCGATGCGATGCTCGAGGCGGTCGACATCTTGACCATCCACACCCCGCACACCGAAACCACCGGCGGATTGATCGACGCGCGGCGGCTCGACCTGCTCGGCCCCCAGGGCTGGCTGATCAACACCGCGCGCGGCGAGATCGTCGATCCCGCGGCGCTGGTCGCGGCGCTCGAGGGCCGGCGGATCGCCGGCGCCGGGCTCGACGTCTATGCGAACGAGCCCGCGGTCGATCCGCGGCTGGTCGCGCTCGACAATGTCGTGCTGCTTCCGCATCTCGGCTCGGCGACGTTCGAGGGCCGCGAGGCGATGGGCGTCAAGGTCATCGCCAATATCCGCTCGTGGGTCGACGGCCATCGCCCGCCCGACCAGATTCTCGACGGCTGGCTCTGATCTTCGGAACCGCCCGCTTCCTGGACCGGTTCTCCGCCGCAAAGGAGAATCGCGATGAAGAAATACGGCTACGCCTGGATCACCCTCGGCTTCTTCCTCGTGTCGCTGGCGCTGCACTGGGTGTTCGGATGGAGCAGCTATGTCGACGAAGCCCGCGAGCACGGCCAGGTCGCCGAGACGTCGGGCTATCTCCACGAGATGCTGCGCGACACGTTCGAGAACTGGCAGTCCGAATTCCTCCAGTTGCTCTGGCAGGTCGTCGGGCTGGCCTACTTCCTCTATGTCGGATCGCCCTCGTCGAAGGAGAATGACGACCGGATGGAGGCCAAGGTCGATGCCTTGCTCCGCCTGCAGGCCGGCACCGGCCGCGGCCAGGAGATCATCGACGAGCTCGACGATCGCTATCTGCGCGCCCATGGCCACGCCAAGCCGCATGCGCACGGAGCCGATCCGGTGGTGGGCAGCGGGAGGGAGTAAGGCGGCAGATCAAGTCCTCCCTCGCGCAGCGGGGGAGGTGGCAGGCGTAGCCTGACGGAGGGGGCTTGGCCGCACGCACCTCGCTGGTGGAGAGGCCCCCTCCCCCCACTTCGCGAGGGAGGATTAGAACCTCAATCCCCCGTCAAAATCCGGTCGACGAGCTGCTTCACCGTCGGCACGAAGCCGTTCGAATAGAATGGATCGCGCTTGAACTGGTACGCGCCATGGCCGGCGAACATCAAATTCTCGTGCACCGGGCCGCCATGCGCGATGTCCTGCAGCGTCTTCTGGATGCAGAAGCTGCGCGGATCGGCGAGGCGGCCGGTCGAATTGGTCTCCGTATCCGCCCAGGACGAGAATTGGCACTGGCTGAGACAGCCCATGCAATCGGCCTGGTCCTTGCGGATAATTCCCTTCTCCTCCTCGGTGACGAAGACGAGCGTGTTGTCGGGCGTCTTGAGCGCCGAGGTGAAGCCCAGCCCGAACCATTCGCGCGCGCGCAGCAGATCGTTGCGGGTCACCCAGAAATTCTTGCCCTTCACGCCGACGTCGAGCTGGAAGGTGTGATCGCCGGCATGCTCGGTCGAATAGGCGATCTGGCGCTCGCTGCGCGCCTCGAGACTGCGCAGGAACGGATTGCGCACCGCGGAAGAGTAGAAGCCGGTCGGCGAGAAGCGGTGGAGCAGGATGTCACCCTCCTCTAGCGTCATCAATTCGTTCTTCCACGCCTCGGGGATCGGGCTCTCCTTGGTGAGCAGCGGCCGCGTCCCGAACTGGAACGCGATCTTCCCCAGCTCGGGATTGTCGATCCAGTCGTTCCAGTCGCGCAGATACCAGACGCCGCCCGCCATCACGATCGGCACGTCGTCCGAAATGCCGCCCTCGCGCATCGTCGCGCGCAGGTCGCGGACGCGCGGATAGGGATCCTGCGGCACCAGCGGGTCCTCGGCGTTGCTGAGGCCATTATGGCCGCCGGCGAGCCACGGATCCTCATAGACCACCGCCGCCAGCCATTCCGCCGCCTTCGAATAAGCCCGCTTCCACAGGGCGCGGAAGGCGCGGCCCGAGCTGACGATCGGCAGATAGCTCACCCCGTAGGACGCAGTGATCTCGCTCAATTTGTACGGCATGCCCGCGCCGCAGGTCACCCCGGCGACCATCCCGCGGGTGCGCTCGAGCACCCCGTGCAGGATCCGCTGCGCGCCGCCCATCTCCCACAGCACGTTGATGTTCACCGCGCCCTTGCCGCCGGCGATCTCGAATGCCTTCTTCACCTGGGTGACGGCACCCTCGATCGCATATTCGACCAGTTCTTCATGCCGCTCGCGGCGGGTCAGTGCGCGATAGATTTGCGGGATGATCTTGCCCTCGGCGTCATAGCTGTCGGCGTTGACCGCGCTCACCGTGCCGATGCCGCCCGCCGCCGCCCAGGCGCCCGCGCTCGCATGGTTCGTCGCCGCGACACCCTTGCCACCCTCGACCAGCGGCCAGACTTCGCGGCCGTTATAGTTGATAGGTGTCAGACCCTTGAACAAATTGACCTCCGGTAGAAATTTTGGCGGGACGCTATACGCAACGGGGATCGGACGCGAGCGGCAATCATCACCCTAACACACCCGGCCGTCCCATCGCCGCACCATAGAGCCGGGCATAGCTGGCGACCATCTGGGCCTCGTCGAACAACGCACGGGCGCGCGCGCGGTTCTGTTCGCCGATATAACGCATCGAATCCGGATTGCGCACCAGGGTGTCGATCCGGTCGCGCAGGTCAACCTCGTGATGGCGCGGCGCGAGGAACGGCTCGTTCTCCGGCGACACCATCACCGGGATGTCGCCCACCCGGGTCGAAACCACCGCCAGCCCCGCCGCCATCGCCTCGAGCACCGAGATCGGCGCCTGCTCGCTCCTCGACGACATCGCATAGATGTCGAACAGCCCCATATAGCGATGCGGCTCGGGGACGAAGCCGGGAAGGATCAACTGATCCTCGATCGCCATCGCCTCGGCCTGGTCGATGATGTTCTGCCGCTCGGGCCCCTCGCCGAGGATCACCAGCTTGAACCGGGCATTGACCCCGGCGCAGGCGCGGACCAGCATCGGCAGGTCCTTGACCGGGCGCAGCCCCGCGACGCAGCCGATGATGAATTCGCCCTCGCGCTTGTTCTGGAGCTGCGGGATCAGCTTCGGATCAGGCTTGTTAGCATAAAGCGCCGTCGGCACGCCGTTGGCGATGCGGTGGATGCGCGCCGCCGGCTGGCGCCAATGCTTCAGCGCCACGCGCTCGAGCACATGGCTCGGCACGACGAGCGCGTTGGCGGCGGGGAGCGCGATCCGGCGATACATGTTGCGCACCGGATTGAGCCGCTCGGCCTCGTCCTGGTTGAACCCGTCCTCGTGATGGACGATCGGCGGCAGCCCCTTGCCGAACACCCGCGCCGCCATCACCCCGTCGATCGCGCCCCAATTATAGGTCAGCACCAGATCGAAGCGCCGCATGAACCGGGCGATCTCCTCGTAGCGCTTGACCGAGGGCCGGCCGGAAAGCGGCGGCGGATTCTGCGCGATCTCGTATTTGATGCCTTTGGCGATCGCATCGCGCGCGCCGAGCTGATCGGGCATCGCCGAGACGATCGTGTGCCGCGCGCGATCGCCGAACGCGTTCATCAGCCGGACGGCACGCGCTTCCTTGCCGCCATAGTTGAAGGTCGAATGGAGGTGGAGGATATGGATCGACATGCTCTAAATCTCCCCTCCCGCTTGCGGGAGGGGTCGGGGAAGGGGCTGATCGGAGGTCATGACGCGCGGCTTCATGCCCTCCCCTAACCCCTCCCGCAAGCGGGAGGGGAATTAGACGGCAATCTTCGCCAACAGACGCTCGATCCCCGCCACCGCCTCGGGTTCGTCGAGCGTCGGCGCATGGCCGACCCCCGCCACCGTGACCAGCTCCCCCTCGGGCAACCGCGCCAGCATCTTCTCCGCGGTCGCCGCGCTCAATATGTCGGAGCGCTCGCCGCGGACGATCAGCACCGGCTTGGCCTTCATCGCATCGATCGTCGGCCACATGTCCGGCCCGGTCTCGTTGCCCGGCACCCGGAACGGCTCGGCGATCTTCATGTCGTAATCGAGCACGATCCGCCCCGAGCTGTTCACCCGATACAGTCTTTTGGCCATGCGCAGCCAATCCTCGGTGCCGAAGCCCGGATAGACATCGGCATTGCTCTCGGCGACCGCGCGCGCGGCGTGCATCCAGGTCGGGTGCCAGATCGCCTTGCCGACATAGCTGCGGATCCGCGCCAGCCCGCCCGGATCGAGCTCGGGGCCGACATCGTTGAGCACCGCGCCGGCCAGCTTGGCGCCGTCGGTCGCCGCCAGCAGCATCGTGACCAGCCCGCCCAGCGACGTCCCCACCGCGACGAACCGGTCGATGGCCAGCTCGGCGAGCAGCGCCTCGACGTCCTGCAGATAAGTCAGCGGGACATAGGACATCGGGTCCTTGGCGTACGCGCTGTCGCCGCGCCCGCGAAACTCGACGAGCAGCACGCGCCGCGCACCCGCCAGCCGGATGGCGAGGCCCTCATAGTCGCGGGCGTTGCGGGTCAGGCCGGGAAAGCAGAGCACCGGCGGCTGGTCGTCCGCCCCGGCATAATCGCGGTAATGCAGCCTCAGGCCGTCTTTCGACCACCAATAGCCATCCACATAGTTGCGCCGCTCGCCCATCCGTCCCCATATCGCCGCATGGCTTTCACTCCGCAACAGGCGATCCTCGAACTTGGACCCGCCTTCTACGATCCGGTCACCGCCGCCCGCTTCCCCGAAACGATCCTGCGCTTTCGCAACGATCGCGCGGCGGCCGAAATCGGACTCCACGACCTGGGCGACGAACAATGGATCGCGCATTTCGGCCGGTTCGAGCCTTTGCCCGGCACCCTCGATCAGCCGCTGGCGCTGCGCTATCACGGCCACCAGTTCCGCGTGTACAATCCCGAGATCGGCGACGGCCGCGGCTTCCTGTTCGCGCAAATGACCGACGATCGCGGCCGATTGATGGATCTCGGCACCAAGGGTTCGGGCCAGACTCCGTACAGCCGCTTCGGCGACGGCCGGCTCACCCTCAAGGGCGGCGTCCGCGAGATCCTCGCCACCGAGATGCTCGAGGCGCTCGGCGTCGAGACCTCGCGCACCTTCTCGCTGATCGAGACCGGCGAGGCGCTCGAGCGCGGCGACGAACCTTCCCCGACGCGCTCGGCGGTGCTCGTCCGGCTCAACCACGGCCATATCCGCATCGGCACCTTCCAGCGGCTCGCGTACGGGCAGGACGTCGAGAATCTCGCGCGGCTGACCGACTATGTGCTGCGCCATTATTTCGGCGAGGAGCCCGGCGACGATGCCCCCCAACGGCTGCTCGGCCATGTCGCCGCGCGCACGGCGCGCATGGCGGGGCAGTTCATGGCGGCGGGCTTCGTCCATGGCGTGCTCAACAGCGACAATATCAACGTCACCGGCGAGAGCTTCGATTACGGCCCATGGCGCTTCGCGCCGAACTGGGCGCCGGGGTTCACCGCCGCTTATTTCGACCAGAGCGGTCTTTACGCCTTCGGCCGCCAGCCCGAGGCGATTTATTGGGATCTGATGCAGCTCGCCAGTTCGCTGCGGCTGATCGCCGAGGAAGCCCCGCTGATCGAGGCGATGGAGATCTTCCCCGAAATCTTCCAGCGCACGGTGGCCGAGGCGATGCTGTGGCGGCTCGGCGTGGTGCCGCGCGGCCCCGAACACGATCGCCCGCTGATCGGCGCGATCGAGCGCGCATTGGTCGAGACCGAAACCCCGATCGACCTTTTCTATTTCCATGGCTTCGGCGGCACCCTGCCGGAGCGCTTTGGCGCGCCCTTCGCCGAGCTTCGCGCCCAGCTCGCGCACTATGCGCCCCGCAAGCCGCGCGATCATCCTTATTGGTCCGATGCGGCGCCGTGCGCGATGCTGATCGACGAAGTCGAGGAAATATGGGCGCGGATCGCGCAAGGCGACGATTGGGCGCCGCTAAATGGCAAGGTCGCCGCGATCCGACGGATGGGCGAGGCTTTGGCCTGAATAATCTCCCTCGCGCAGCGGAGGAGGTGGCAGCGGAGCTGACATAGGGGGTGTCTCCGCGAATACAGCGCTCGCGGCAAGGCCCTCTCCACCACTTCGTGTTCCTCCTCCGCCCTTCGCGAGGGAGGATTTGTGCGGGACCGATCGGATCGCAGGGGGTTGGCAACCCTTCCCCCTTTCGGGCAAGAGCTAGCCATCATTCCGGGGATTCAAAGCACAACATAATGCCGGGAACGGAAATCATCTCGACCGAGCCGGCGACGGGCGCCGTGCTGTGGCGTCAGAAGATCGGCGATGTCGATGCCGAGGTCGCGCATGCGCGGCGCAGCTGGGCCGAATGGGCCGCGCGCCCGCTGGCCTATCGGATCGAGGCGCTGCGCCGCTTCGCCAATGTCGTCCGCCAGAAGGCCGACGCCTTCACCGATCTGCTCGCCCGCGAGACCGGCAAGCCGCTCTGGGAAGCGCGCACCGAAGTCGAGACGGTGATCGGCAAGGTCGACATCTCGATCACTGCCTATTCGGAGCGCACCGGCCAGCGCCGGATCGAGGCGCCGATGAACACGCGGCTCGCGCTGCGGCACAAGCCTCACGGCGTCCTCGCGGTGCTCGGGCCGTATAATTTCCCCGCGCATCTGCCCAACGGCCACATCGTGCCCGCGCTGCTCGCCGGCAATGCGGTGGTGTTCAAGCCGTCGGAAAAGACCCCGGCGAGCGGCGCGTTCCTCGTCGATTGCTTCCACGCCGCGGGAATTCCGGAGGGCTGCATCCGCCTGCTGATCGGCGGCCCCGATCAGGGCAAGGCGCTCGCCGGGCATCCCGATATCGACGGGCTGCTGTTCACCGGTTCTGCCAATACCGGCATCGCGCTCAACCGCCAGTTCGCCACCCGGCCCGAGAAGATCCTCGCGCTCGAAATGGGCGGCAACAATCCGATCGTGGTGTGGGACACGCCCGATCTCTATTCGGCGGCGGTGCTCGTCATCCAGTCGGCCTTCACCACCGCGGGCCAGCGCTGCACTGCCGCGCGCCGGCTGATTGTCGACCAGAATCTCTACGATCCGCTGATGGAGGAGCTCAACAAGCTGATCGGCCGGCTGATCATCGGCGAGCCGCACGCCGATCCCGCCCCGTTCATGGGACCGGTGATCGACAATGACAGCGCCGACATGCTCACCGAGAGCTTCCTTGCGCTGTCGACGATGGGCGGCCGCCCCTTGCGCCACATGGAGCGGCCGATCGAGAGCCGCCCCTTCCTCACCCCCGGCCTGATCGACATGACCCAGGCGAACGACAAGCCCGACGTCGAATTGTTCGGCCCGGTCCTTCAGATCTATCGCAAGGCGAGTTTCGAGGAGGCGATCGCCGAGGCCAACGACACGCGCTACGGCCTCTCGGCCTCGCTGGTCAGCCAGAATCCGCGGCTCTACGACCAGTTCTGGGCCAATATCCGCGCCGGCATCGTCAACTGGAACCGGCCGACCAACGGCGCGTCCTCGGCAGCGCCGTTCGGCGGCGTCGGCTGGTCGGGCAATCACCGCCCCAGTGCTTATTATGCCGCGGACTATTGCGCCTATCCTGTGGTCTCCTCCGAATCCGAACAGGCGCGGGCAGCAATTGGACTCGGGCTCAGGGACGCGTAATTAAATCCTCCCTCGCGCAGCGGGGGAGGTGGCGCCGAAGGCGACGGAGGGGGCACGTCCCCAAGGACGTCGCTTGCGGAGAGCCCCCCCTCCGTCAGCTTCGCTGCCACCTCCCCCGCTTCGCGAGGGAGGATTGATATAGACACCCCCGACCGCCCCTCGCTATCGCCCGCGCATGCCCGTCATCGCCACCATCATGAATTCCGCCACCGGCCAGCCCATCCAGCGGATGACCTTCGGCCGCATGCCCAAGCCCTGGGCTTCTTTCACTCTCGAAAGCGGCGAGCTGGTCACCGCCGACCGCGTCGATGTCGGCAAGCCCGCGCCTGGCAAGGTCGTCGTGCCGGTATCGGTGTGGGTGTCGCCGAAGAAAACGGTGGACCAGCCCTGACACCCTTTCCCTCTAAAGGTGGCGGAGGCCGGCGACGCGTCCCCGCCCCACATTTTCAGCAACATTTCGTTACAATCGCGCCACGCTCCGCGCATTGAATCCTTAACCCTGCCCCCCTAGATTCATCTCTGCGGGACCGGGCCCCTCTGGCGGCGGCTTCATCTGAAGCGCCGTGATGTCGGACCGCATCGAGCTAGCTCGGTGCAGGTTTGGCGGCTGTCCACCTCCTCACCGAAGACCCGGCTCGATCGATGTAACTGTCGATGGAGTGGCATGTGAGTAGTCTTGTCGAGCGGCTGATCGCCGCGCACCGCCTTCTCAACCGCGAGATCCGCCGCGAGCTCGCGCGGCGCTTTCCCGATCGCCTGCGCCTGATCCGGCTCAAGAAGGAACGGCTCGCGATCAAGGACCGGCTGTTCCGCCACATTCCCGATGCGGCCGAGATGCGCCGCATCGCCCGCGGCGCGATCCGCCGCGCGCGTCACGCCTAGGAGAATCTTCCAGTGGACAATCTTTCCGCCTTCAATCGCAGCGCCGCCAGCGCCGCGCAGGTCCGCTACGATGAGGGCCTGCGCCGGCACATGCTCGGCATCTATCGCAACATGGGCATCGGGCTCGCGATCACCGGGCTGGTCGCGCTCGCGGTGGCCAACACGCCTGCGCTCGTCGCGCTGATCTTCGGCACCCCGCTGAAGTGGGTGGCGATGCTCGCCCCCCTCGCCTTCGTGTTCTTCTTCACTTTCCGCATCGAGCGGATGACGACCGCGGGCGCCCGTACCGCCTTCTTCGCCTTCGCGGCGGTGATGGGCGTGTCGATGGCGAGCGTCTTCCTCGTCTTCACCGGCGCCAGCATCGCGATGGCCTTCTTCACCGCTTCGGCGATGTTCGCCGGCCTCAGCCTGTGGGGCTACACCACCAACCGTGACCTGACCGGCATGGGAACCTTCCTGATGGTCGGCCTGATCGCGGTGATCGGCGCCAGCCTCGTCAATCTGTTCCTCGGCTCGGGCCTGCTCCAGATGGCCCTCTCCGCCGTCGGCGTGATCGTCTTCGCCGGTCTCACCGCGTGGGACACCCAGCGCCTGAAGAGCGAATATATCGTCTATGGCAACAGCCAGGCGGTCGAGAAGCTCGCGATCATGGGGGCGCTGTCGCTCTATCTCAACCTGATCAACATGTTCCAGCTGCTGCTGGGGCTGATGGGCGAACGGGAGTAATCGCATGAGCGGCAATTTCACCTGCCCCGTCGACGGTACCAAATTGGTGCCGATGGAGCGCTCGGGCATCGAGATCGATCACTGCCCCAGCTGCCGCGGCGTCTGGCTCGATCGCGGCGAGCTCGACAAGATCATCGAGCGCAACGCCGCACCGGTGCAGCAGCAGTCGCAGTCGCAGTCGGCGCCATGGCCCGAGCCGCAGCGCCCGCGCTACGACGATCGTCACCAGCAGCATCATGGCGGCCATTACGGTCATCATGGCCATAAGCGGCGCAAGTCCTTCCTAGAAGAACTGTTCGACTAAGTCCCCCTGTCCCCGAACAGTTCGAACCTGCCCGTCGCCGATCGCTCGGCGGCGGGCTTTTCTTTGCCCCGCAGGCGCCGCTATCGTCGCGTGCGCAACAGGGAGAGAAGACATGGTCACGCGCAGGTCGCTCGTCGGCGGATCGGCGGCATTCGCGGCGACATTGGCCCTGCCTCTCCCCGCCGCAGCCGCGCCCGCCTTCGTCCGGCGCGAAGGCACGCGGCTGATGCTCGGCGCCCGGCCTTATCGCTTCGTCGGCGCGAATATGTGGTACGCCGCATGGCTCGGGGCGCCCGCGCGATATGGCGACCGCGCGCGGCTGATCCGCGAACTCGACGCGCTCGCCGCGATGGGCGTGACCAATCTTCGCATCCTCGCCTCGGCCGAAGAAGGGCCGCTCAAGAACTCGGTCCGCCCCGGCTTTCGCACCAAGGGGCAGAACTGGAACGATTCGCTGCTCGCCGGGCTCGATTTCTGCCTCGCCGAGATGGGCAAGCGCGGGATGAAGGCGGTGCTCTACCTCACCAATTTCTGGGAATGGTCCGGGGGCATGATGACCTATCTCAGCTATGTGAATGGCGGGAAGTTCGTCGACGCCAACGATCCGGCGCATCCCTGGCCCGAATTCCCCGACGCGACGGCGCAATTCTATGCCAGCAAGCCCGCGGTGGCGCTCTATCATGACTGGATTCGCGGGCTGGTCTCGCGGACCAATCCGATCACCGGCCTGGCCTATCGCGACGATCCGACGATCATGGCGTGGCAGCTCGCCAATGAACCGCGTCCCGGCGGCAGCCCGGCGAGCGCGGCGCCGTTGCTCCCGGCATATTATGCGTGGATCCGCGGCACCGCGAAGCTGGTCAAGGCGCTCGATTCGAACCATCTCGTCTCTACCGGAAGCGAGGGCCTGATGGGCAGCGTCCAGAGCGCGGAGATCTTCCGCGCCGCGCATGCCTTTCCCGAGATCGATTATCTCACTGCGCATATCTGGCCGCTCAACTGGAGCTGGGTCGATGCGAAGGACATTCCGGGCACCCATGCCGGCGCGACCGCGAAGGTCGCCGACTATCTCGACCAGCATCAGGCGCTGGCGAGGCAAATCGGCAAGCCGCTGGTGATCGAGGAATTCGGCTATCCGCGCGACGGCGGCGGCTATGATCCGCAAGCGAGCACGCGCTTCAAGGATCTCTATTACCAGCAGATCTACGATGCCGTCCTGACCAGCGCGCGCACCGGCGGCCCGATCATGGGGTCGAACTTCTGGGCATGGAACGGCAGCGGCCGCGCGCTTCACGGCGACCACCGCTTCAGGCCCGGCGACACCGCGTGGCTCGGCGACCCCCCGCACGAGCCGCAGGGCTGGTATGGCGTGTTCGACAGCGATGCGAGCACGCGCGCAGTGATCAAGGCGCATGCGAGCGCGCTGGCCACGGCAGGCGAACCGATCGCCGCGTAACCGTCACCCCGGCCTTGTGCCGGGGTCCACCGGTCGGCGGTCGAGAAGCTATCGCCTCAATCCCTTCCGTCGCGGCACAGTGGACCCCGGCCCAAGGCCGGGGTGACGAAGCGAACAAAGTTCACCTTCCGTCCGCCCAAACCATCCTCCGTTGCCCCTCGCTGCCTGCGCGCCCATCTGCTCCCCATGGCATCTCTGCTCGATCCCTCCGCGCGCGGGCGCGTGATCCTCGTCGGCGCGGGGCCCGGCGATCCGGGCCTGCTCACCGTGCGCGCCGTCGAGGCGCTGCGTCAGGCCGACGTCCTCGTCCATGACGGCCTCGTCGACTCGCGCGTGCTCGATCTCGCCCCGCAGGCGCATCGCATCTCGGTCGCCAAGCAGCGCGCCCGCCACACCTTGTCGCAGGACGCGATCAACGCGCTGATCGTCGCGCATGTGAAGACCGGCGCGATCGTCGTGCGGCTGAAGGGCGGCGATCCGTTCATCTTCGGCCGCGGCGGCGAGGAAGTCGAAGCCGTCCGCGCCGCCGGCCTGCCGGTCGAGGTCGTGCCCGGGGTCTCGGCGGCATTGGGCGCCGCCGCCGAAGCGATGCTGCCGCTCACCCATCGCGACTGGTCGAGCGCGGTCAGCTTCGTCGCCGGCCAGTGCAAGGGCCTTTCCGATCAGGACTGGTCGGGGCTCGCCGGCAAGGGCCGCACCCTCGTCATCTATATGGGCGTCGCCAATTGCCCCGCGATCGCCGACAAGTTGATGGCCGACGGCGTCGCCCCCGACATGCCGGTCGCAGTGCTCGAGCGCGCCACGCTCGAGGGGCATCGCGCGATCCGCACCCTGCTCGCCGATCTCGGCGACCTCGTCGAGCGCGAAAAGGTCAAGAGCCCCGCGATCATCGTGGTCGGCGAAGTCGTGCGCCTCTCCGATGCCGAGGACAAGCTCGTCCAATGGGCGCGGATGGCGGAGGCGGCGCAATGAAGATCCTGACCGGCAACGATCTCGCCACCGGCGACGTGACGTGGTGGACCGGCAGCGGCTGGTCGCGCCACATCGAGGACGCCAGCGACGTCGCCGATCAGGGCGAGGCGATCGCGCATGCCGAGGAAGGCGCCCGCCGGGTCAACGCGCCCTATTTGATCGACGCGACCGAAACCCCCGAGGGCCCGCGCCCCGCGCACATCAAGGACCGCATCCGCGCGCTCGGCCCGACGGTGCGCGCCGATCTCACGCTCAAGCCGGCGGACCCCGAAGCGGGGAGCTGGGTGATATGATTTTCACGCGAAGCCGCGAGGCCGCGAAGAGAAGAAGCTTGCTCGCGCAACGACGCGACGACGCGACGATCAGCCTTCGCCGCGCCGGCGGCCCTTCAATTCGCATCGCCCAAGCAGTGAATGCCGCTCACGCGGCGCTTTCGCATGCCGCAAGTGCCACCCTCGTCGCGTCGTCGCGTCGTTGCGCGAACCAATTCTTCGCGGCTTCGCGCCTTCGCGCGAACCTTCTTCAGGCCACCCGCTGATGTACAGATACGACCAATATGACCATTCGATCGTCGCGAGCCGCGTCGAGGAGTTCCGCGATCAGGTGAACCGCCGCCTCGCCGGCCAGATCACCGAGGACCAGTTCAAGCCGCTGCGCCTGATGAACGGTCTCTATCTTCAGCTCCACGCCTATATGCTGCGCGTCGCGGTGCCCTATGGCACGCTCGACAGCCGCCAGATGCACATGCTGGCGCACATTGCGCGCAAGTACGACCGCGGCTACGGCCATTTCACCACGCGCCAGAACCTCCAGTACAACTGGATCAAGCTCGAGGACGCGCCCGACATCCTCGCGGAACTCGCCACGGTCGAGATGCACGCGATCCAGACCAGCGGAAACTGCATCCGCAACATCAGCAGCGACCAGTTCGCCGGCGCCGCCGCCGACGAGATCACCGATCCGCGCCCCTGGGCCGAACTGCTCCGCCAGTGGAGCACGTTCCACCCCGAATTCAGCTATTTGCCTCGGAAATTCAAGATCGCGGTGATCGCCGCCGACGAGGATCGCGCGGCGATGCGCCTCCATGATATCGGCATCCAGATCGTCGCGCGGGACGGCGTCCACGGCGCGAAGATCTTCGTCGGCGGCGGCATGGGCCGCACCCCGATGGTCGCCCCCGAGGTCAAGGATTTCGTGCCGCTCGAGGACCTGCTCAGCTATCTCGAGGCCTGCCTGCGCGTCTACAATCGCTACGGCCGCCGCGACAATATCTACAAGGCGCGGATCAAGATCCTCGTCCATGAGATCGGCGCCGACGAATATCGGCGCCAGGTCGAGGAGGAGTTCGTCGCGGTCAAGGCGCTCGGCATCGATCCGCCGCGGGCCGAGTTCGACCGCATCGCCGCCTATTTCGCGCCGCCCGCCTGGGAAGCCGGTCTGTCGGACGATCTCGACCGTACCGACCCCGATTTCGCCCTGTGGCTCGATCAGAACGTCTCGGCGCACAAGGCGCCCGGCTATGCCGTGGTCACGATCAGCCTCAAGCCGGCCGGCGGCATCCCCGGCGACGCCTCGGCCGACCAGATCGACCTGATGGCCGATCTCGCCGAGCGCCTCAGCTTCGACGAGCTCCGCGTCACCCACGCGCAGAACATCGTCCTGCCGCATGTGCGCAAGGCCGATCTCTACGGCCTGTGGGAGCAGCTTCGCGACGCCGGCCTCGCCGAGGCCAATCTCGACCTGATCAGCGACATCATCGCCTGCCCCGGCCTCGATTATTGCAGCCTCGCCAATGCCCGCTCGATCCCGGTGGCGCAAAAGATCCACGCGCGTTTCGCCGATCTCGGCCGCCAGCGCGATCTCGGCGAACTCAAGCTCAAGATCAGCGGCTGCATCAACGCCTGCGGCCACCATCATGCCGGCCATATCGGCATCCTCGGCGTCGACCGCAAAGGCACCGAGAATTACCAGTTGCTGCTCGGCGGATCGGGCGCGGAGGACGTCAGCCTCGCCAAGATCACGGGCCCCGGCTTCTCCGAGGACGGCATCGTCGACGCGGTCGAGACCGCGACCAACGTCTATCTGCGCGAGCGCACCGAGGGCGAGCGCTTCCTCGACACCTATCGCCGCATCGGCATGGAGCCGTTCAAGGAGGCGCTTTATGGCTAAGCGCGACGCCGTTTTCCCGGCCAACCCGCACGCCTTGTACGCGGAGCATCGCTATTCGCCCGCGATCCGCGCCAACGGGCTGCTGTTCGTCTCGGGCCAGGTCGGCACGCGCGCCGATGGATCGCCCGAGCCCGATACCGAGGCGCAGATCCGCCTCGCCTTCGAGAACCTGCTCGGCATCCTCGCTGCCGCGGGCTGCACCTTCGACGATGTGGTCGACACGACCTTGTACCTCGTCGATCCCGAGGGCGATTTCGAGACATTGCTCAAAGTCATGCCCGACTATTGGGGCGAGGCGCCCTATCCGGCGCTGACCGGCATCGGCGTCAATTGGCTTGCCGGCTTCCGCTTCGAGATCAAGGTGATCGCGCGCCTTCCGGAGGCCCGGGCATGACCGACAACCTCCTCCGATTCCGCGACGACGAGGCGCATGAAGAGCCCGCCGTCACGCTCGACTCGTTCTTCGGCCAGTCCAACGCCACTGCCGTCCGGATCGAGGCCGGCGAGGACGCCCGCGTCCTGCTGCCGCATCTCGATCGCCTCGCTCTGGTCGAAGTCAGCTTCCCCAAATATCGCGACGGCCGCGGCTATTCGGCCGGGCGGATCCTCCGCGAAGCGGGCTATAAGGGCGAATTGCGCGCGCAGGGCGACGTGCTGGTCGATCAGATCCCGCTGATGCGCCGCTGCGGCTTCGACAGTTTCGCGCCCGAAGCCCCGGTCGATGCCGCGGTGCTCGAAGCCAGCCTCGCGCGCTACGACCAGGTCTATCAGCCCGCCGCCGACGCGCACGTGCCCGTCTGGAAACTGCGTCATGGCTAATGTCGCCGCGCGGAAGGTGGATCGCCTCGATCTCGCCCCGCGCTTCACCGAACAGGACGCGATCCGGCTCAACAACATGTTCCGCGGCAGCTCGACCGACGAGATGCTGCGCACCGTCCTCGGCGAGCAGATGATCGGCGATGTCGCTCTGGTCTCGTCGTTCGGCGCCGAGTCCGCGGCCTTGCTCCATCTCGTCGCCTCGATCGATCCGTCGGTGCCGGTCCTCTTTCTCGACACCGGCCGGCACTTTCCCGAGACGCTCGCCTATCGCGATCAACTCGTCGCCCGGCTGGGCCTCGAGGATTTCCGCAACCTCGAGCCCGACGCCGAGGTCCTCGCCGCGCGCGACGCCAACCAGCTGCGCTGGTCGTTCGATCCCGACGGTTGCTGCGAGATCCGCAAGGTCGTGCCGCTGGCCAAGGGTCTCGCCGGCTTCGACGCGACGATCACCGGCCGCAAGGCATTCCAGGCGAGCACCCGCAACGCCCTGCCCCGCTTCGAGATCGACACCTCGGACGCCGCCGGTCGGCTCAAGGTCAACCCGCTCGCCGACTGGACCAAGGCCGATCTCGACGCCTATTTCGTCGCGCACGATCTGCCGGTGCATCCTTTGGTCGCGCAGGGCTATCTCTCGATCGGCTGCGCGCCGTGCACCAGCGTGGTCAAGCCCGGCGAAGACCCGCGCGCCGGCCGCTGGCGTGGCTGGGACAAGACCGAATGCGGCATCCACACGATCCCCGACGGCGATCCCAACCAGCCGAGTTTCTGAGCCCAGCGCACGCGTTGTCATCCCGACCTTGTGCCGGCTCCACAGCGCCGATAGCGAGAAGCCTGCGAACGCGCGGGCACCATCGCCGCAAGCCGTTGATCATTCCCTGTTTGCACGGTGGACCCCGGCCCAAGGCCGGGGTGACGGATTGGAAACGCCGGGACCGCGTTTCCGCAGCCCCGGCGCTCTCCTGCTGACGAACTCAGAACCAGGCGGGCAATCTCGGTGCGACATGCCCGCGCACGCTGTCGCTGCTACGCGCCTCTACCCCGAGGCTGGCGAACAGCATCGCCCCGCCCAGGAACGCGCCGAGCAGGAAGCTCAGCCCGGCAAGCGTTTCGCCATCCGACGATCCCGGCCCGAAAATCTGTCCCGGCCGGGTCAGGTTGAGATCGGCCTGGGTCGCGACTTCGCCGGTATAGGCGGACCGCCAGCCGGTGCCGCTGTCATTCTCGTGAAGCACGAAACCGTCGGCATTCGCTCGGTCGAGCGCGCGGCCGTTGCTGCCCATCGTGATGCTCAGGTCGCCGAGCTCCTGCTGGCTCAGCCCGGTCACCTCGATCGCCTGATCGCCCTTGGTGATCGCCACCGAGCTGGCGAAATAGACGTCGGGATTGCCCTTGCCCTGTTCGGTGTTGATCGTGATCTTGGTGCCGTTGTCGAGCGTGAAGGTCGTCGTTCCCCAGAAATCGTAGACGTGCTTGCCGTTCACATCGACATGCGGGTCGCCCCAGATCCGGGTGGTCTCGCCGGTATTGGCATTGGTGATCGTCATCTCGCTGTTATTCTCGTTGAGCTGCAGGCTGTAGCCGTCGCCCAGATCAATATTGGCTTTGCCCTCGGCGCCGGTCTTGACCGTCCAATTGGCCTGGGTCTCGCCGCCGCAGCGCGCGTCGACGTTCCAGCCCTTGGGGAAGCAGGACGAGGCGAAGGGGCCGGCGCCGAGCGGGTTGAGCATTTTGCCCATGATCCCCGCGGCAAGCACGAAATTGGCCGAGGCCGAACCGGCGGCAAGCGCCTGGAACGCACCGAAGGAAGCAATATTGTTCGCAGCGATCGTCGTCATGGCGCGGTTTCCTGTCCCTGGTGAACGACAGATGGGTACGCCGTCGCGGCGAACCGCGCGCTCCGCATTCCGATTAGTAGGGCTAGTCGCTTCGATTAGTCGTGCGGGCGCCCCGGCCGGTCGCGCGCTTGCAATATAGGATTTCGCGTGCTCGCATGCCGTGCACGCTCTTTGAACCGTCCGGCCCCATTCCATTGCTACGCGCAATAAAGTGTCGCCGGCGCGAAACGAAATTGCCGATTGGCCGTGCAAACCGTGAAACTTGGTCGCGCCAATCCTATTTTTCGCGCGCTCAATAATCCTCGTGCGCGAGATCGCTGAACTTGGTGAACTGGCGGTCGAAGCGCATGTGCACCGATCCCGTGGCGCCGTGGCGCTGCTTGGCGATGATCACGGTCGCCTTGCCCGAAACCTCGAGCTGCTTGGCCTGCCAATTCTCATAGGCGATCCGCTCCTCGGCGGTCTCGGTGCCGTCGGGCGTCTTGGTCGGCGCCTTGAAGTCGTGATAATATTCGTCGCGATAGACGAACAAGACGATGTCGGCGTCCTGCTCGATCGACCCCGATTCGCGAAGGTCGGAGAGCTGCGGCCTCTTGTCCTCGCGGCTTTCGACGCCGCGGCTCAGCTGTGACAATGCCAGCACCGGTACGTTGAGTTCCTTGGCCAGCGTCTTCAATCCGCGGCTGATCTCCGAGATTTCCTGCACGCGCCCGTCGCCCGAAGCCTTGGCGCTGCCGGTCAGCAGCTGGAGATAGTCGACCACCACCATGCCGATCTTGTGCTGGCGCTTCATCCGCCGCGCGCGGGTGCGCAACGCCGCGATCGTCAGGCCCGGCGTGTCGTCGATGAACAAGGGCAGCCGCTCGAGATCGCCCGCCGCACGCGCGAATTTCTGGAACTCGCTATGGCTGATCTGCCCGGTGCGCAATTTCTCCGAGACGACTTCGGCCTGCTCGGAGAGAATGCGCATCGCCAGCTGGTCGGCCGACATTTCGAGGCTGAAGAACGCCACCGGCGCGCCGATCGACTTCTCCTCGGGGATGCCCGCTTCGAGATCGTCGGCCCAGCGCTTGGCGGCGTTGAACGCGATATTGGTCGCGAGCGAGGTCTTGCCCATGCCCGGGCGCCCGGCGAGGATCAGCAGGTCCGATCGGTTGAACCCGCCGGTCGAGGCGTTGAGGTCGGTCAGCCCGGTGGTGATGCCCGAGATGCCGCCGCCCGAGTTCATCGCCTTCTCGGCCTGCTTCACCGCCAGCGTTGCCGCGCGAATGAAGGATTTGAGCCCGCTGTCCGATTCGCCCTTTTCGGCGACTTCGTAGAGCTTCAGTTCGGCCTGTTCGATCTGCTTGGCCGGGTTGATGTCCTGGCTGGTGTCGAGCGCGCCCTCGACAAGGTCGCGCCCCACCGTCACCAGCGCGCGCAGCATCGCAAGGTCATAGATCTGGTCGGCGAACGAGCGCGCGCCGATCAGGCTCGCCGGATTGCCGGTAAGCTGCGCCAGATAGGCCGGGCCGCCCAATTCCTTCATCGCCGGATCGGCGGCGAACAGCGGGCGCAGCGTCACCGGCGTCGCCAGCCGGTTGTCGCCGACCATCGTCGCGATCGTGTCGTAGATCCGCCCGTGCAGCGGCTCGAAGAAATGCTCGGGGCGCAGTTTCTGGAGCACGTCTTCGGCGACGCGGTTGTCGATCATCATCGCGCCGAGCAACGCGGCCTCGGCCTCGACGTTCGCGGGCAGGCTGATGCCTTCGGGAGTCTCGGGAGCGGGAAAGGGAATCGGTTGTGCCATTTGCCCCCTAGTCGCGCAGCCGGGCCCCGGCATCAACTGCCCCCGCTTGTGGAAAACGGTAATACACCCCAAAGCTTCGCCGAATGGCCGATCCGCGCATCATGGAGGTAACGCTCGACGAGCGCACGATCCTGTGGCGCTCGGCCGATATCGAGCAGGAACGCCGCATCGCGATCTTCGACCTGCTCGAAGAAAACCGCTTCGCGCCGCAGCGCAAGCATGCCGATGGCTATGCCGGCCCCTACAAGCTCCATTTGCGCGTCGAGGAAGGCCGGCTCGCGCTGGAGATCCATCGCGCCGACGATTCGCATCTCGAGACCCTCGTGCTCGGCCTCGCCCGCTTCCGTCGCCCGATCCGCGACTATTTCGCGATCTGCGACTCTTATTACCAGGCGATCCGCGCCGCCTCGCCCGCCCAGATCGAGACGGTCGACATGGCCCGTCGCGGCGTCCACAATCAGGCGGCCGAGCTGCTGATGGAGCGGCTGGAGGGCAAGATAGACGTGGATTTCGACACTGCCCGCCGGCTGTTCACGCTGATCTGCGTGCTGCACATCAAGGGATGATGGTCGGGCTGATCCTCGCGCTGACTGCGCCCTGCGCGCATGCAGACCCGAAGGTCGCCGACCTGCTCGGGCGCTGGTGCCGCGCTATCGAGCAAGTCGAGCAGGCGGAGCCGGGTCCCGACGCCGATCTGCGCGCGAAAATGCTCCATCTGATTCGGCTCGACGAGGTGACTCGCCAGAATCTGTGGATGATCGAAGAACCATCGCTCGACACTGGCCAGCGACAGGTCGTCGGCGAAGCATTGGGCACGTCGCTCCGCGCGATCGACGCCCGCAACACGGCCGAAATCAAGAGGTTGCTTCCCAAATCCGGCTGGTTCGCCAATCGCGTACATGGCCGGCAGGTCACGCATGGCGCATGGCTCATCGCCCAGCATTCGCCCGACGATTCGTTCCGCGAATATGCCCTTGCCCAGATGTCCGCTCGCTTGAAGTCCGGCGATATCGATGCGCGCGACTATGCGCTGACCTTCGACCGGGTGCAGGTCCGCAAGGGCTTGCCGCAGCGTTATGGCAGTCAGGCGAGATGCCTGGATGGCCGCCTCATCCTCCAGCCGATCGAGGACGAGGCGGCGGTCAATGCTGCGCGCGAAGCGATAGGCTGGGCCCAGACGCTCGAAGAGACACGGGGCGATCTCGAGATCGGCAAGCCCTGCAATTCAGGATGACGCAAATGACCGACCAAGCCCGCACCTTGATCGAGGCGGCCCGCGACGCGGCGAAGAACGCCTACGCCCCCTATTCCAACTTCGCAGTCGGCGCGGCGGTGCTGCTGGGAGACGGGACCGTCGTCACCGGCGCCAATTTCGAGAATGCCAGCTATGGCCTGTCGCTGTGCGCGGAGACCGTGGCGCTGGCGACGGTCAATGCGCAGGGCCGCTTCCGCGACGTCGTCGCGATCGGCGTGATCGGCGGGCGGATCGGCCATGCCGACACCGCGCCGGTTAGCCCATGCGGGCGGTGCCGCCAGATCATCAACGAAGCGGCGCAGCTCGGCGGGTGCGACCTGCCGGTCTATTGCGGCGGCGCGACGGGCGATCGGATCGCGACGTACAAGCTCTCGGAGCTTCTCCCCCACGCCTTCGGCCCCGCCGATCTCGGGCTGGTCGATCGCTGATTGAACCAAATGGCGGCTCGGGCGTCGGTCGCGGACTTTCGCAACCGGAGCCACGCCCCATGCCTGTCCGCAAATTCGCTTTGTCCGACGCCGCTTTCGAGCGCTCCCCCGGACAGAATGGCGAGGTGTTCGCCGGAAATGTCGTCGATCAGCGCGACGGCGCCCCGATCACCATCGGCTATGGCCGCTACGGCCCCGATCAGAGCATCGACGAAACCCTCGCGGTCGACGACGTGATGATCGTGCTTGAGGGACAATTGTCGGTCTCGTCCGACGCGGGCACCGTCACTGCCGGTCCGGGCGAGATCGTCCACATGCCCAAAGGCGAAAAGGTCACCATCCGCTCGCACGCGCAGGGCGCGGTCACCGCCTATGTCACCTACCCGCACTGGCAGGAAGCGCGCGGCTAGGCACCGAAGTGCTCCTGCGAAAGCAGGAGCCCAGAGTCACCGGCGATCCGCTCGCGGTCCGTGTTCCTGCTTTCGTAGTGGCGCACGCATATGGCTGGGTGCCCCTTGCCACCCCGGCCTCATCTCTGCTCTGTTACCGCTAACGGAGGAGATGCCATGAAAATGCCGTGCCGGAGCGCGCTCGCGTTGCCGATCCTGCTCGCCGCGCCTGCACTCGCGCAGGATGCGCCGCCTTTGCTGCATCCGATGTTCCAGGATCATGGCGTGCTCCAGCGCGACCGGGCGATAGCAGTATGGGGCGACGCCCCGGCCGGCGAGAGCGTGCAGGTCAATCTCGGCGACAAGCGCTTGACGGCGCGGGCAGACAAGGACGGGCATTGGCGCGCCGAATTCCCGCCGATGCCGGCGGGCGGCCCCTATGCCCTCAGCGCCACCACCCAAAGCGGCAGGAACCAGCGCGCCGAGGATCTGCTGGTCGGCGATGTCTGGCTGTGCTCGGGCCAGTCGAACATGGAATATCCGGTCAGCGGCGTGCTCGGCGCCGCGGGCGAGATCGGCAAGGCCAATGATCCGGAGATGCGGCTGCTCACCGTGGAGAAGAAGACCAGCCTCACCCCTGAACGCCACTTCCCCACCCCCGTCCAGTGGCAGCCGGCCACCCCGCAGAACGTCCGCGACTTCTCCGCCGCCTGCTATTTCATGGCGCGCGACCTGCGAGCCTCGCAAAAGGTGCCGATCGGGCTGATCGACGCAACCTGGGGCGGCACGGCGATCGACGCATGGCGTCCCGAGACCGCGCTGGCGCAGGACCCGACCGCGCGCGAAGATCTCGCGCTGCTGCGCATCTATCGCCGCGATCCCGCCGCGGCGAGCCGCCGGTTCGGGGACCGCTGGATGGCCTGGTATCGCGGCAAGTCTGGCGATGCGGCAGGCGGCGAGCCGTGGCAGGCCACCGCGCCCGGCGACTGGGCTCCGCTGCCGTCGTTCGATCCGTGGGAGAAATGGGGCATCGCCGATCTCGCCCAATATAACGGCATGCTCTGGTACCGCACCGAAGTGACGCTGACGCCCGCGCAGGCCGCCAAAGGCGCGACGCTCGCGCTTGGCCCCGCCGATGATATGGACGCCAGCTTCGTCAACGGCGTGCCGGTCGGCGTCACCTATGCATGGGGCGTACCGCGGCTCTATCCGCTCGCGCCGAGCACCCTCGAGCCCGGCAAGAATTGGATCGCGGTTGGGGTGCTCGACACCTGGGGCGAAGGCGGGCTGCTCGGCACCGCGGACCAGCGCGCGATCCGCTTCGCCGACGGCACGAGCGTCCCGCTCGCCGGTCCCCAAGGCTGGCGCTGGCGCCGCGCCCCCGCCTCTATCGGCGATCCGCCGCATGCGCCCTGGGAAGCGATCGCCGGCTTTTCGGGCATCTACAATGCGATGATCGCGCCCATCGGGCCGTACGGGCTGCGCGGCGCGGCCTGGTATCAGGGCGAGGCCAATGCCGGATCGCCCGACGGCTATGCCGAGAAGCTCGCCAGCATGATGGCGGCGTGGCGCGGCCAGTTCGACAGCCCGAACCTGCCTTTCCTGATCGCCCAATTGTCGAGCTGGGGGCCGCGCGTGCCCAGACCGATCGAGAGCGGCTTCGCGCAGATCCGCGACGAGCAGCGGCAGGCGGTCGCCGCCGACGCCCACGCCGCGCTCGCCGTGACGATCGATCTCGGCGATGTGGTCGACATCCATCCGGCCAACAAGCAGGATGTCGGCCATCGCCTCGCCCGCGGCGCCGAGGCGCTGACCTATGGCGGCAAGGCCTCGCCGTCGGGACCGTGGCCGGTCGAGGCGCGCCGCGACGGAACCGCGATCCGCATCCGCTTCATCGGCGCCGACCAAGGCCTCGTCGCCTATAGCGCCTCCGAACCGATCGGCTTCGAGCTCTGCGGCACGGCCGGCGGCAGCTGCCGGTTCGTGACCGCGCGACTCGCCGGTACGGACGTGCTGATCGACCCCGGCACCGGTCCCGCCGATCGCGTCCGCTTCTGCTGGGGGGACAGCCCGATCTGCAATCTCTACGACGGTACCGGCCTGCCCGCGACTCCGTTCGAGCTGCTGGTCCGTTAGCCCTTGCGGAGCGCGGTTCTTCCCGCGAAACGAGGGACCACACTCGCCCGGAGCCCCGAATGATCCTTTCCGACCGCTGGATTCGCGAACACGCTCTCGCCACCGGCATGATCGAGCCATTCGTCGAGGCGCAGCGCCGCGAGGGCTGCATCAGCTACGGCCTGTCCTCCTACGGCTATGACGCGCGCGTCGCCGACGAGTTCAAGATCTTCACCAATGTCGATTCGGCGGTGGTCGATCCCAAGGATTTCGCCGCAAACAGCTTCGTCGATCGCAAGACCGACGTGTGCATCATCCCGCCCAACAGCTTCGCGCTGGCCCGCACCGTCGAATATTTCCGCATCCCGCGCGACGTGCTGGTGATCTGCCTCGGCAAATCGACCTATGCGCGCTGCGGCATCATCGTCAACGTGACGCCGCTCGAGCCCGAATGGGAAGGCCATGTCACGCTCGAATTCTCGAATACCACCCCGCTGCCGGCCAAGATCTACGCCAATGAAGGCGCGTGCCAGTTTCTGTTCCTCAAGGGCGATCAGCCCTGCGAGACGAGCTATGCCGACCGCGCCGGCAAATATATGGGCCAGCGCGGGGTGACGCTGCCGCGGCTTTGATCGGCCAAATCTGGACTCAATAGCCCTATCTGGGTCATCCCGGATGTCAGGCTTTCCCGGAAAACAGCAAGTTTTCCGCTGGAAAGTCTTCAGTCCGGATCCACCGCGCCGCTGAATATTTGCCCACGGTGGCCCCGGACAGCTCGCTTTTCTATCCAAATCAAAGATTTGAAGAAAATCGGCTTCCAGGATGACGATATCGAGTCCGGAACCCTGGATCGTCGCCGCGGCCTTGCCGGCTCCGCGATGGATTCGCCAAGGCGTAGCGACGCCCGCCGGCAGCCGCCGGCTATCGGATCAATGTAGCGAAAGCTCCGGCTTCGGCGCGCCGGTCAGCTCCGTCGAAAAGACGGCCGACCCTTATCAGCGAGCGCGACGGATAGCGCCCGATCCTCCGGCAATCCCCGCGGGCGTCAGCGCGCGCTGAACTGCACCGTATCGAGCCGGCGCAGGCCGCTTTGGGCCAGCGCGTGCGATCCCGCGGTCCGGTCGACGCTGAGGTCCATCAGCACGTCGTCGGTGCTGAGCACCTTGGTGTAGAGCCCGCGTGCCGCATCGACACGGCCGGTCTTCACATAGACCGCGGCGAGATTGAGCAGCAGTTCGGGTCGGCCGGGATGGATGCGCAGTTCGGCCAGAAGCTTCGATTCGGCCTGAGCGAAGTCGCCCTGCGCGATCTGCGTGCTGGCGACGGCGCTGTCCTGCGCCTGGGCCGGGAGTGCCGCGAGCAACGGCGCGGCGGCAAGGAGAACGATCGCGATACGCATGGCACCCTCCAGAGTTCATTGCATCACGGTGACTGTTCCGTGACATCTTGATGACTCTTGTGTGACACTTTCGTTGCATTCAATCAAGCGTTCCGATGCAAAAAGAAAGGCGGCCCCGCCGGGACCGCCTTTGCATAGTTTGCTCGGCTGCGCTCGCGCGCGGCCGGAATCAGAAGTCGTTGCGGTACTGCTCGTTGCCGACGAAGCCGAGCTTGCTCACGTTCGCGCGCTTGACGATCGCGAGCACCCGATCGACCACGTCGTACCGGGCGTTCGGATCGGGCTGGAAGTGCAGCTCGGGCTCCGGATCCTGCTGGAGCGACGCGTCGAGATACTGGCGCAGCGTCAGATCGTCGATCTGCACGCTGTTCCAGAACACGTTGTTGTTCGCGTCGATGTACAGCTTGTTCTTCTGCGGCTCCACGACGGGGGCCGGGTTGTTGCTGTTCTGCGGCAAATCGACCTTCACCGCATGCGTCTGGATGGGGATGGTGATGATGAACATGATGAGGAGCACGAGCATGACGTCGATCAACGGCGTCGTGTTCATCTCCATCATCGGCTCGCCATCATCGCGGCCAGCGCTCATTGCCATTGACGTAACTCCTTAACGCTGCGCGTCACATGCGGGTGACAGAGGAACCGGCTTCGGGCTCGGAGATGAAGCCGACCTTCACGAAACCTGCCATCTGCATGGTGTAGATGGTGCCGCCGATGCAGCGGTACGGGGTGTTCACGTCGCCGCGAATATGGACTTCGGGGAGTTCGAGACCAGCGGCGGTGGGACCGCCCTGACGATCGATCTCCGCCTTCAGCTTCGCCACGCCGCGATCGAGCAGTTCCTTGCTCGTGACCCGCGTCATGCCCCAATAGACCTGGCACTGACCGCCGGAACCGGTGATGGAGAGCGCCACATTCTCGGGTTTGGTGGTGGTCGGTTCGAACTGCACCTTGGGAAGCGACAGATCGATCGACTGGATCACCACCGGAACGGCGATCAGGAAGATGATCAGGAGCACCAGCATCACGTCCACGAGGGGCGTGGTGTTGATGTCCGACATCGGTGCGTCGTCGCCGCTGTCGCCTACGCTCATCGCCATTGGGCGTTATCCTATCCTTTATCTGCTTCCGGAAAGTCCGGGAGCAGGGTCGCACGCCGGGGCGTGCGACCCGATCCTGTTCTACGGGTTACGCGCGGGTCTGCACGCCACCGGCCTGGCCGGCAGTGGTGGTGGGCTTCGCAGCAGCCGGCGCAGCCTTGGCCGCAGGGCCAGCCTTCGGGCGGACGCGGCCGTCCGAAGCGAGGTAGCCGAGCACGTCGTTCGAGAACGCGTTGAGATTCTCGGAGATCGCCTTGTTGCGGCGCTGCAGGAAGTTGTACGCGAGCACCGCGGGAACCGCGACGACCAGACCGAGCGCGGTCATGATCAGTGCTTCACCGACCGGGCCGGCGACGGCGTCGATCGAAGCCTGACCGGCCGAACCGATCTTGATGAGTGCGCGGTAGATGCCGACCACGGTACCGAACAGACCGATGAACGGCGCAGTCGCGCCGGTCGTCGCGAGGAATGCGAGGCCGCCGTTGAGCTGCGAGTTGATCGACGCTTCCGAGCGCGCGAGCGAGCCGTGCAGCCAGTCATGCGCTTCGATGGGGTCGGTCAGTTCCTTGTACTGGTCCTGCGCCTGGATGCCGTCGTCGACGATCTGGCGATAGGCCGAGTTCTTCTCGAGCTTCGCCGCACCTTCGCGCAGGCTGTTCGAGGTCCAGAACTGGCCGCGAACACGCTTGTACTGGTTGATGATCTTCTGCTGCTCGAACAGCTTGGTGAACAGGATGTAGAGCGAGACGAAGAGCATCAGCACGAGGATGCCGAACACGGACTGGGCGATGATCCCGCCCTCGCGGAGAGCGGCTTCGAGGCCGTACGGATTGTCGCCCTTGGGCGCCGCAGCGGCGAGAATGGTGATGAACATTGTCGGTTCTTTCCTTCAAATAGAGAGCGCTGGTTCCACACTCCGGCGCGCCGGGGCGCGGCGCGCCGGCCACTCAATCAGTTTTTCGGCAGTTCCCAGCGGAAGCGGCTGGCAAAGGTCGCGGGGATCTTGTTGCCACCGGCATCTTCGGCTGGCGTGAAGCGCGCGCGGCGCCGCAGCAGCGAACATGCAGTGCTGTCGAGAACCGACGAACCGCTGGACGACGTCACCTGGCAGTCGGTGACCTTGCCGCTGGGATCGACCGAGAGACGGAAACCGGTGGTTCCCTGCTGCTCGGCGCGAATCGCGGCTGCCGGATAGTCGTCGTTGGTCACCCAGCTGCCCGGAGGCGTGCGGGGCTTCAGCGGCTTTGCGATCCGCGGCGGCGCCGGCGGCTGCGGCGGAGCCACAGGCGCTGGTGGTGCCGGCGGCGTGATCGGCGGCTGGGGTGGAATGGTCGCGGTGGTCTGCATCGGCGGCGACGGGACCTGAACCTGGACCTGAGCCGGCGGCGTCACGATCTGTGTCGGCGGCGGCGGTACAGGGCTGTCCGGCGGCGGCGGCGGCGGCGGAACCTCCTCGGGCGGGGGCGGCGGCTCTTCGACCTCGAAGGTCTTCAGCTCTTCCGCCTTCTTTTTGATATATTGGTATGCCAAGCCCGTGACGAAGGCATAACCCATGCCAGCCACGATAATTGCGACGATTACGATCGCAACGAACCGGCTGCCACTTACATTCCGGTCAGCGTAAGCCATTCGGCAACGTCACTCCTCTAATCCTGTGCGACCCTGGGCGCCGGAATGCTCCGCGCACAAGCCCGTCCGCCGTTCGCTTGGTTGCGTCGGTGCGGCAGAGCGTCGAGTCTCTATCGCGGGCTCTCTGGGTACGCAAACGCTTTGTCGGACAAACTGGTCCTACCGTTGCCCAATGACGGAATTATTTCTGTATAAGAAGGCCGCGATCCGGTAACGGAACCGCATGATCCGTGCTCCCCTGATGGCTTTTTGTTGCGCGATATCGTTAACGACATCTGCGCAATCCACCCCGCAAACCACGCAAAACCAAGCCTCCCGGCCTGCTGTATTACCCAGTTACACCACCACCGCAGGGCTTGTTCTTGGCGCGCCGCTGATCCTCGATGCGCGCATTCGCAGCGCCGTCAGGATAAAAGGCGCCGAAGCTGCGAATGTCGCTGCCGGACACGCCCGATTCTATATCGAGGCCGACGTGACCGCGCTGATTCGCGGCTCGAACGCCATCTCCACGAGAATCGGGTACGTCGCCGATCTGCCGCTGACCGAGCGCGGCCGCGAGCCCAAGCTCAAGAAGCAGCGCGTCCTCCTGTTCGCCCGTCCGGTGACCGGACGCTCCGATCAGATCCAGCTGAGCGGCACCGACGGCCAGCGCCCCTGGTCGCCCGAGCTGGACGCGCTGGTCCGCGCAATAGTGCGCGAGACGATCGCCGCGGATGCCCCGCCCGCGATCACCGGGGTGGGCAACGCCTTTCACGTCCCCGGCTCGCTGCCCGGCGAAGGCGAGACCCAGGTCTTCCTCCAGACCGCGAACGGCGCACCGGTTTCGCTCCAGATCCTGCGACGGCCGGGCGAGCAGCCGCGCTGGGCTGTCTCATTGGGGGACATTGTCGACGATTCGGCGGGGCCGCCCCGGGCGAACACCCTGTTGTGGTATCGCCTCGCCTGCGGCCTTCCGCGGACGCTGCCCCCCGCGAGCCTCGAATCGGCCGACCCCGCCAATGCGGCGACCGCGCGCGAGGATTACGCGCTGGTCCTCCGCGCATTGGGGCCCTGCACCTGAAATCAACTCCCCACCCTGCTTGCAGGGAGGGGAACTGGTGGATCGATCGATCCGACTATCGCCGGTGGCGCACCATGGTGATGCCGATCGATTCGCCCTGTTCGGCGATCGCCAGCTTGACGATCCGCACCTCGACGCGCTGCACTCTTTTGTCCGATATCAGCACCGTCTCGCAGACATGCTCGGCGACCGCTTCGATCAAGGTGAAGTGCACGTCCCTCGGCAGCCCGGCGGTCGCGGCATGCTTGAGGTCGATATAGCTCTTCGAGGCGCTGAGCGGCGTATCGGGCGCGAAGCGTTCGGGCATGTCCAGATCGGCGGTCACCGAGATGCGCAGCGGCTGCGGCAGATGCGTCTCTTCGGAATAGATCCCGGTCAGCACCTCGACTTCGAGGTCGTGCACCTGGAGCTGGAGCAAATCGCGCAATTAATCGCCTTTCGTGAAATCGGGGCTCCCTTAGCAGAAGCCGCGAGGCTGGGAAGTGCGCCGGTCAATCCCCATTAATCCTTGCGCGCGCCCCCATCGGCGCTAAAGCGCGCGCCCCGGCCGCTTCGCCGGGAAGGCTTTGCAAGGATCGTTGGCAAGGAATGGACGTGATCGCATTGGTGCCGCTGGCTGGTGTCGACCCCGAGGCCGTGGAGGCGCTGCTCGACCGCGCTTTCGGCCCGGACCGACGCACCCGCACCGCGTATCGCGTCCGCGGCGGCACCCTCCCCGTTCCCGAGCTGAGCTTCGCTGCGCTCGATTCGGAGCAAAACCTGCTCGGCGCGATCCAGTGCTGGCCGGTCGAACTCCAATGCGACGGCGGCGATGCCGTGCCATTGGTGATGGTCGGCCCGGTCGCGGTCGATCCGGAGCGCCAGCAGGGCGGCATCGGCCGCACGCTGATGGAGCGGATGCTCGAAGTCGCCGGAGACGCCCCGCTGATGCTGGTCGGCGATCCCGAATATTATGCGCGCTTCTTCGGTTTCACCGCCGATCGCACCCATGGCTGGCGCCTGCCCGGACCGTTCGAGCCGCGACGGCTGCTCGCCCGCGGCGACTGCGTGCCCGATTGCGCCGGGCTGCTCGGGCCGCGCGCGGCGCAGGCGGGTTGAGGGGGCGGGCGCGCTCGCCTAACGAGTCCCGATGCCCATGCCCCCGCTCCCGGATCTCGCCAGCCTGTCGCTCGCCGAGATCGCGCGTCTCGTCGAGGAGAATCGCCTGCCGCCGGTCGAGAGCTGGAACCCCGAGCATTGCGGCGACAGCGAGATGCGAATCGCCCGCGACGGCACCTGGTATCATCAGGGATCGCCGATCGGCCGTGCGGCGATGGTCCGTTTGTTCTCGACGATCCTCCGACGCGAGCCCGACGGGCGATTCGTCCTCGTCACCCCGGTCGAGAAGCTCGACATCCAGGTCGAGGACGCGCCGTTCGTCGCGGTGGAGATGAAGGCCGAGGGCGAAAGCGAAAGGATGAAGCTCGCTTTCCGGCTCAACACCGGCGACCTGCTCACCGCCGGCCCCGATCACGCGCTCCGCTTCGAAGATCGCGAGGACGGGCCCCGGCCCTATCTCCATGTCCGCCGCGGACTCGAGGCGCTGATCGCGCGCGCGGTCTATTACGAGCTCGCCGAGATCGCGCTCGCCAATGGCAGCGCCCCTCCGGGCGTATGGAGCAACCATGCCTTCTTCGCGCTGGAGCCGCGGGCATGAGCCTCGCGCAAAGGCTGCGCACCGCGCTCGACAGCGCGCATGAGACCATCCTGCTCGCCGGCGACCATTTCGAATACGACCCCGCCATCGCGGGCAATCCCGCCGCGGTGCTCATCGCCGTCACCGACCGTGACGAACCCGGGATCATCCTGACCCAGCGCACCGAGACGCTGCGCCGCCATCCCGGGCAGGTCGCCTTCCCCGGCGGCCGGGTCGATCCCGAGGATGACGGCCCGATCGGCGCCGCGCTGCGCGAGGCCGAGGAGGAAGTCGCGCTTCCCCGGGGACTGGTCGAGGTGATCGGCACCGCCGATCTGTACCGCACCGTAACAGGCTATGAAGTCACCCCTGTCATCGGCGTGGTCCCACCCGATCTCGCTTTGGTTCCTGCCGAGGCCGAGGTCGCCGCGGTGTTCGAAGTGCCGCTCGCCTTCCTGCTCGACAGTGCGAACCATGTCGAAGCCACCGCGCTCTATCAGGGTCGGGAACGGCATTATTACGAGATAGTGTGGGGCGATCGCCGCATCTGGGGCGCCACCGCAGCGATGATCGTCAATCTTTCCCGGAGGCTGCGTTGGACCGCCTGATCCTGCCCGCTGCCGAATGGCGCGATCGCGAAGGCCTCGACCGGCTGGTCGAGGTGCTCGGCACGGCGCGGTTCGTCGGAGGCTCGGTGCGCGACACCTTGCTCGGGATCCCCGTCTCGGACCTGGATCTCGCCACCCCCTTGCCGCCCGAGCGCGTCCTCGAATTACTCAAGGCCGCGCAGATCCGCGCTGTCCCGACCGGCCTCGCCCATGGCACGATCACGGCGGTTCTGCCGAGCGGCCCGGTCGAGGTCACCACCTTGCGGCGCGACGTCTCGACCGACGGCCGCCGCGCCACGGTCGCGTTCACCGACGATTGGCGCGAGGACGCCGCGCGCCGCGATTTCACGATAAACGCGCTCTACGCCGAGCCGCGGACCGGTGCGATCTTCGATTATTTCGGCGGCCTCGCCGATCTCGAGGCGCGCCATGTCCGCTTCATCGGCGATCCGATCCAGCGCATCGCCGAGGACCATCTCCGCATCCTCCGCTTCTTCCGCTTCCTCGCCCGATTCGGCGACCGCCCCGACGCGCAAGGCCTCGACGCCTGCACCGTGCGCGCGAAGGATTTGATGGCGCTGTCGCGCGAACGCATCCGCGACGAGTTGCTCAAGCTGCTGGTGGCGCGCGACGCGGTCCGTGTGGTCGAACTGATGCTCGCGCGCGGCATCTTCGCGCCGGTATTGCCCGAGATCGTCTCCGCAACCGCGCTGGCGCACCTCGTCGCGCGCGAGGCGGTCGCCGGGATAGCGCCCAACCCGATTCGCCGCTTCGCCGCGTTGATCCCGCGGGATGCGGACCTCGCCGACCAGATCGCCGCCCGCCTCAAGCTCTCCAAGGCCGAGCGCAGGCGCCTCGTCGCCGCCGTGCGGGCGCCCGATCATGCGCCGAAGCCGCTCGCCTATCGAATCGGAGTCGAGAGCGCCGTCGATCAGTTGCTGCTTTCCGATCGCCCGATCGACGAAGTGCCCGCGATCCACGCATGGCAGCCGCCGCAGCTTCCGCTGACCGGCGGCGCACTGGTCGCGCGCGGGCTCGCCAAAGGCCCCGACGTCGCGCGGGCGCTGCGCGCGGTGGAAGATCGCTGGGTTGCGGAAAATTTCCCCGGCGAGGAGCGCGTCGCCGCGCTCGCCGACGAAGTCGTCGCTCAGGCTCTGGCCGCGACCAGCAAGGAATAGGCGTCGGCCGGCGCGAGCGGCCGGGCATAGAGATAGCCCTGACCATAGGTGCAGCCGAGCGCGGCGAGCGTCTGGGCGAGCTCGTTGGTCTCGATGCCCTCGGCAGTGGTCTGCATTCCGAGCGCCTGGGCGAGGCTGAGCACTGCGCGGACGATCGCGATCTTGTCGCGGTCGGCGAGCATGCCCGAAATGAAGCTGCGGTCGATCTTGAGCAAGTCGATCGGCAGCTTCTGGAGGTAAGCGAGGTTCGAATAGCCGGTCCCGAAATCGTCCATTGCCAAGGTCGTACCGAGATCCTTCAAGGCCAGCATCGTCCGGCTGATCCGGTCGGGATCGCTGACGATCGCGCTTTCGGTCAGCTCGAGGGTGAGCCGCGAGCCGGCGATCCCCGCCTGATCGAGCGCCGCCTGGACCATCTCGGGAATGCGGTCGCGCTGGAGCTGGATCGCCGACAGATTGACTGCGACCTTGACTCCGCAATCGCCCCCCGCGGCCCGGTCCCATGCCGCCAACGTGCGCGCCGCTTCCTCCATCGCCCAGCGGCCGAGCGGCACGATCAGCCCCGATTCCTCGGCGACCGGGATGAAGTCGTTGGGCGACAGCGCGACGCCGCGCTCGTTGGTCCAGCGCGCCAGTGCCTCGAACGAGACGATCCGGCCGGAACCGAGGTCGCAGATCGGCTGGAAGCTCAGGGTCATTTCGCCATTCTCGATCGCGCGGCGCAGCTCGGTCTCGACGCTGAACTGCTCGCGGGCGATATCGAAGGCACGAGTATGATAGAGTTCGGTGCGCCCGCTGGTCTTGGCGCGCTTCACCGCGAATTGCGCGTGGCGAATCAGATCCTCGGGCTCGCCGAGATCGTCCGAGCCAAGCGCGATGCCGATCGAGCACTCGACCCGGATCTCGAAGTCGGAAAGGCGGAACGGCGTGGCGAGCGCCGCCTGGATCCGCTTGGCGACATGCAGCGCGTCGCCGGGTCCGTCGTCGAGCGTCAGCAGCACCCCGAACTCGTCGCCGCCCATCCGCGCGAGGATGTCGCGGCCGCGCAACGCGCCCTTGAGCCGGCGCGCCACCGAAATCAGCAATTCGTCCCCGGCGAGGCCGCCCATACAGGCATTGACCCGGCTGAACCGGTCGAGATTGACCACCAGCACCGCGAAGTTCTCGGCATTGTCGGCGCTGATCAGCGTCTCGAGCTGGTCGCTGAACCCGGCACGGTTGGGCAGCCCGGTGAGGCTGTCGGTCGCCATTTCGCGGCGCAGGCTGTGCTCGGTGCGCAACTCGGAGGTCTGGTCGACCAGGGTCACGAGACAGCGTCCCGCCCCGCGCTGCGATTCGCGGCGTGCGAAAGTGACCCGGAAATAGCGGCAATCGACTTCCTCGCCGAACTGCCACGCGATCTCCTGATGCGTCTCGTCCGATTCGAGGAAGCGGCGAAGCTGGCTGCCGAGCAGCCGGACCAGCGGCGATTCGGTCGCTGCGGTACCCAGTCCGGCCATGCGAAACGGCCGGTTGAGCGCGCGGAAATGGAACTTGCCGTCCTCGAGCGCCACCGCCACCGCCGGCACCGGAAGCAGATCGAGCATCAACCCGGTCTCGAACGGATCGGGCGCACAGCTCCCCCCGCCTCGCGGCGCAAGTTCCGCGACCGCGGCCGAGCTGGACCTGAGCTTACCGAATGCCATTGCCTCCCGGGGGTAGCCGCAAATGGTTAAACCCCGCTGAAGCAGGGAGGAAGCGTCGGCCCAGTGTCCTGACGCGCGTCCAACTTTCTTCCCTCGCCCCTGAAAAGGGGGAGAGGGTTGCGGAGACTTGGGTTCAGCGTAGCTGGCCCCTAGTCGGAGCTAGGTGAGGGGGTGCGGCCCCAAAGCGGCCGCGCGGCGCTGCGCGCCGCTCTACCCCTCACCAAGCTGCGCTAGCCAGCAAGCTTCGCTATCCTCTCCCCTATCAAGGGGAGAGGGGATCGAGGCTAAAACCGGTTGTCCCGCGGGAATCCCGTCGGCGGCATCCGTCCCGCCGCGCCGCGCGCCGCGCGCCATGGCGAAAGATCGGTTTCGCTGCGCGTCCGCCCGGTTTCGCCGCCCATCGCCCAGCTGAGCCCTTCGGCCATCTTGAAGGTCCGGGCGTCCGCGAGCCCGCCGTCGCGATAGCGCTGGAGCTGCACGCCCTGCCCGCGCCCGAGCTCGGCGACTTCCGAAAGCGGGAAGACCAGCAGCTTGCGATTGTCGCCGATCACCGCGACGGCGTCGTCGTCGCCGGGAATCGGCCGCACCAATTTGAGTTGCGCGCCCGCGCGCGGCGTCACCACCTGCTTGCCCTTGCGCGTCTCGGCGATCACGTCGCTCACATTGACCACGAAACCGCGCCCGTCGCTCGCCGCGACCAGCAATTTGCTCGCCGCGCTCGCCGGCAGCAAGGCGACGATCTGACGCTCGCCCTCCAGATCGACCATCAGCCGCACCGGCTCGCCGAACCCGCGCCCCCCGGGCAATTTGTCGCCCCCGAGCGTGTAGAAACGGCCATTGTCGGCAGCGAGCAGCAATTTGTCGGTGGTCTGGGCGTGGAACGCGAACAGCGGGCCGTCGCCTTCCTTGAACTTTAGCGTCTCGGCGGACGCCAGCTCGACATGCCCGCGCATCGCCCGGATCCAGCCGCGCTGCGACAGGATCACGGTGATCGGCTCGCGCTCGATCATCGCCTCGAGCGGGATCTCGCGCGCCGGCGCGGCCTCCTCGATCCTGGTCCGCCGTGCGCCGAGCGGCGTATCCAGCCCATAGCGCTCGATCATCTTGCCGAGATCGCGCTTCATCCGGGTGCGCTGGCGCGCGTCGGACGACAACAAGGTCTCCAGCTCGGCTTTCTCCTTGAGCAGCGCCGCTTCCTCGCGCTTGAGCTCCATCTCCTCGAGCCGGCGCAGGCTGCGCAGCCGCATGTTGAGGATCGCCTCCGCCTGGCGGTCGGTCAGTTCGAATTCGGCCATCATCACGGCCTTGGGCTCGTCCTCGGTGCGGATGATCTCGATCACCCGGTCGAGGTTGAGGAAGGCGATGATATAGCCGCCGACCAGTTCGAGCCGGTCGGCGATCTTGTTCAGCCGATGCTCGGAGCGCCGGCGCAGCACCACGAACTGATGCTCGACCCATGCCGCGATCGCCTCGTGCAGACTCATCACCCGCGGCGTGCGGTTCTTGTCGAGCACGTTGAGGTTGAGCGGCACCCGCACTTCGAGGTCGGTGAGCCGGTAGAGGCTGTGGATCAGATCCTCCGAGCTCACCGTCCGGCTGCGCGGCTCGAGCACGATGCGGATGTCCTCCGCCGATTCGTCGCGCACGTCGCCGAGGATCGGCAATTTCTTCTCGTTGATCAGCTCGGCGATGCCCTCGATCAGCTTGCCCTTCTGGACGCCGTAGGGAATCTCGGTGACGACGAGGTGCCAGCCGCCGCCTTTCTCGTTCACCCGATCGACCTTGGCGCGCACCCGGAAGCCGCCACGCCCGGTGGCATAGCTCTCGGCGATCGCCGCGGGGCTGTCGACGACGACGCCGCCGGTAGGGAAATCGGGGCCGCTGACATAGTCGAGCACGTTCGCCTGCGGATTGTCGATCAGCGCCACCGCGGCGTTCATCAATTCGGCGGCGTTGTGCGGCGGGATCGCGGTCGCCATGCCCACTGCGATGCCCGCGGCGCCGTTGGCGAGCAGATTGGGAAACAGCCCCGGGAACAGTTCGGGCTCTTCCTCCTCGCCATTATAGGTCGCGCGGAAATCGACCGCATTCTCGTCGAGCCCGGCCATCAGATCGATCGCGACCTGGGTCAGCCGCGCCTCGGTGTAGCGATAGGCCGCGGCGTTATCGCCGTCGATATTGCCGAAATTGCCCTGCCCGTCGACGAGCGGATAGCGGAGCGCGAAGGTCTGGGCGAGGCGGACCATCGCGTCATAGACCGACTGGTCGCCATGCGGATGATATTTGCCGATCACATCGCCGACGACGCGCGCGCACTTCTTGTACCCGCTCGCCGGATCGAGCCTCAGCAGCCGCATCGCCCAGAGCAGCCGCCGGTGCACCGGCTTCAGCCCGTCGCGGACGTCGGGCAGCGAACGCGCGGTGATGGTCGACAGCGCATAGACGAGATAACGCTCCGACAGCGCACTGTCGAAAGGGACATCGGTGGGGCCGGAGGAATCGACGGAGTCGGTATCGAGAGTCATCGCAGCGACGGATAGCAGGCGGAACCCCGCCCCGCCAAGCCGGTGTTCACAAGGCGTTCCCCGCCGTCACGCCGTCTCCGGCGCGACGAACGCGCCGAGCGGATCGTCCCGCGCCGCCGCGGCGATCTCGGCGAGCAGCCAGTCGCGAAAGGCGCGGATCTTGGGCAGGTTGCGCTTGCCCTCGGCATACATCAGCCAGAAGCTGTTGCGGTACATCGCAGCGTGCGGGAGCGGCTGGACCAGCAGCCCCGCGTCGATCGCCGGCTGCCACATCGGCGGGCTGAGGATCGCGACGCCGTGTCCGGCGATCGCGGCATTGCCGTCGAGCACCTGCGAATCGAAGCGGATACCCGACGCCTGGCTGCGATCCACTTCGTCGCCCAGCGCGCCGCAGAACCACAGGTCCCACCAATCGTCCCCGGGGGTGATCCGCGGCAGCCGCAGCATGTCGGCGGGCGTCTCGACCGGCGGGTGTTTGGCGAGCAGGGCCGGGCTCGCCAGCGGTGTCACCGGCATCCGCATCAGGAAATGCGCGCAGAGCCCGGCAATCGGCCCGGCGCAGCCGCGCAGCCCGACATCGGCGTCGCCCGCCGCCAGATCCACGATCTCGTCGCTGACCAGCAGGCGCACCGCCAGCTCGGGCCGCAACAGCTGAAACGCGCCGAGCCGTCCCGCCAGCCAGTTGGTGGCGAGCGTGCGCGGCGCCGAGATCGTCAACACGCTCTCCGATTCGACCCGTACCGACGCGAACGCCTCGCCCAGCGTGTCGAAGGCCCCGGTGATCTGCGGCGCGATCCTGCGACCCAGATCGCTGAGCATCACCGCGCGCCCGTTGCGCGCGAACAAGGCCGCGCCGAGCCGTTCCTCGAGCAACTTGATCTGATAGCTGACTGCCGCCTGCGTCATGCCGAGCTCTTCGGCGGCGCGGGTGAAATTGCAATGGCGAGCGGCGGCCTCGAAGACGCGGACGGCGGCGAGCGGCGGGATCTGACGCATGCCGTCTATATAAGCCGAGCTTATTACGTTCGTCCAACGATTTGTTGGCGCATCGGCAGCAACAGGCCCAGATAGACGGGGCTGCCGCAGATGGCACGACATAAGGAAACGAGCCATGCTGAACCTACTGACTTTCGTCGCTTTTCTCGCTGCCCCCTCCCCTCAGGCGGTCCCGGCCGAGGCCCCCGCAACCCTCCGCGTCCGCCATGTGGACCTCGATCTTTCGCGGTCCGCCGACCGCGCCGAACTGGACCGCAGGATCGCCCGTGCGGTGGAAAAGGTCTGTCCGACCCGGCAACCCGGCGATCGGATGCCGTCGCTGGCCGGCCTGCGTTGCCGCGCCGAGACCGAGGCGCGCGTCGCCCCCCAGCGCGGCCGCGTCGTCGCCCAGGCGAACAGCCCGGTCCAATTGTCGAGCACCGGCCGCTGACCGCCTCAGAAAACCCGCCAGCTCCCGATAAAACTCGCTCGGCGGTCCCTGCGAGCGGCGCGTCGCCGCTCGCCTTTTTCACAAGTCCTGCTGATGGAACCGATAAGGAGAAGTCACATGTCGAACGATTATGAAGGCGCCGCCTGGGCCGATCGCCACCATGCCGTGAGCAATGCGCTCACCCATCTGTTCCGCCAGATGGCACATGCCTTCGAGCGGCTGAACGCCATCAAATATGACGCGCCATGGGAACGGGTACACTGCTAACCGACTGGTTTCGCCCGATGATTTACACATCGCCACAATTTGGCCTTGATTATGGCCAAATTGTGGCTTGACGCTTTCCCACGCATGTGATGGCATATCATCCTCATTGCAGGAGATATGCCCATGCGCCTTATCGCCACTGTCGCAACCGCCGCGATGCTCGCCGCCTGCTCCCCCGCCGGAACCGACGATTCCGCGCGGGAAAGCCCGTCTTCCGCTTCGCCCGCCGCCGAAGCGCTCGACACCGCCGCACCCACCGAAGCCCGCGTGACCACCCCGGGGAGGCCCGGCGCGGACACGCCGCCCAAACTCCCGGTCTCGCTCCCCCAGCTGACCTATTCCTATGTCCTTTCTTATGTTCTGCCCGGCGACAAAATCGCCGCAGCGCAGAATGCGCACCGCGATATGTGCGAAGATATGGGCCCGGCGCGCTGCCAGTTGCTCGCGCTCGAACGGGGTATCGGCGAAGAACAGTCCAACAATGCAAAACTGCGGCTCCGCGTCGCCACCGCCGATGCACGCCGCTTCCAGGTGCTGCTCGATCACGAGGTGAGCGAAGCCGGCGGCCGTGCCGAAAGCGCCAAGATCGCCACCGACGAGGTGTCGAAGCAGATCGTCGACACCGAAGCCCGGATCCGCCAGCGCGAATTGCTCGTCGCCCGGCTCACCGAACTGCTGCGCAAGCGCCAGGGCCGCGTCGCCGATCTGCTCGAGGCCGAGCGCAACGTCACCCAGGCGCAGGAAGAGCTCGATCAGGCGCGCGGCTGGCTGGGCGAACTCAAGGGTCGCGTCGCGATGTCCGAATTCGAGATAGGCTATGCCGCGATCGCGCCCTCGGCCTCGTCGCAGACGCTCGGCACCTATCTGGGCGAAGCTGCGCAGGGTTCGGGCGTGGTGTTCGAGGTCGGACTGCGCGCCTTGCTGTCGCTGGCGATCTATCTGCTGCCGTGGCTCCTGCTTCTCGGCCTGCCGCTGCTCGCGCTGCGCACCCTGCGCAAGCGCCGCGTCGCGATCGAACGCGCCTGACCCGGGCCGATCTCCGCGGTCGCGCGACCGCGGAGACCGAAGGCCGCGATCGCGAAACCCACGCCTTGTTCCAATCTCAACCATCCCGATCAATCCGCCCCATTGCACCCCACCCATAAATGTGATGTTGTATCATTACAAAGAAAGGGAGGAATCGATGCCACGGCGACTCATCATGATGATCTCGGGCGGTAGCGCGGCGCTGGTGGTGCTCGCGACCTGCCTGTTGCTGATTCAGTCGGGCAACCGGCGCGAAATCGTGCCGACGCCCGCAAACCCCGCGTCGATAGTGGCGGAGGCATCGGGCCCGGCTGCCTTGCGGGTGCCCCCGCCCGCTTATGCAGCCGCGTCGCCCGCATCCCCGCAGACCACCGACATCACCTCCCCAGCGGCGCCGATCCAGGTCAGCGTGCCCCAGCTCGCTTATGCCTATCTGCTCGGCTACCGCCTCCCCGGCCCCGCGATCGCCGACGCCCAACAGGCGCATCTCGCGCTCTGCCAGCGCCTCGGCACCGCGCGTTGCCAGCTGGTGTCGATGCGCCACGGCAATTCGGACGAAGCCTATGCCAACGCCAATCTCGAGCTCCGCGTCGCGAGCGACGTGGCCCAGAGCTTCCGGGCGGAGCTGACCAGGGCCGTCGCCACGGCCGGCGGGCGCCCGACCGAGACCAGCATCACCGCGGAAGACGTCTCGAAGGACCTGGTCGACACCGAGGCGCGGATCCGCCAGCGCGAGATCCTTGTCGCCCGGCTCACCGACATGCTGCGCAATCGCCAGGGCCGCGTCTCCGAGCTGGTCGAGGCCGAACGCAGCGTCGCCGGCGCGCAGGAGGAGCTCGATCAGGCCAAAGGATGGCTGCGCCAGCTGCGCACCCGGGTCGCCCTCTCGCAATTCCGGATCAACTACGTCCCCGCGGTCGCGGTCGAACCTTCTCCGCGCGCACAGACCGGGCGGCTGAGCGACGCGGTCATGGCATCGGCCGGAATGGTGCTCGCCATCGGGCGCAATCTGCTGATCCTGCTGATCTTCCTGACCCCCTGGGCGCTGATCGGGCTGGCGGGGACCCTGTTCGCCCGGCGCTGGTTCCGGCGCCGATCGCGCATCGCGGCGGAAGCGTGATTGCACGGCAACACCGCGTGCTTTATAGCGCCGGGCTCTTCCAGAGCCCCGGCTGCCGTGCGGTCCTTTCCGCGCCGCCGGGGCGACGCTTTTCAGGGGTAAGAGCCAAGATGGCACGCCGCCGGCAGATCTACGAAGGCAAGGCAAAGATCCTCTACGAGGGTCCCGAGCCGGGCACGCTGATCCAGTATTTCAAGGATGACGCAACTGCGTTCAACGCGCAGAAAAAGGGCACGATCAGCGGCAAGGGCGTGCTCAACAATCGCATTTCCGAGCATGTCTTCACCCTGCTCGGCGGGATCGGCATCCCTACTCACTTCATCCGCCGGCTCAACATGCGCGAGCAGTTGATCCGCCAGGTCGAGATCGTCCCGATCGAGGTCGTGGTGCGCAACGTCGTCGCCGGCAGCCTCGCCAAGCGCCTCGGCATCGAGGAAGGCACGCCCCTGCCGCGCACGATCGTCGAATATTATTTCAAGGATGACGCGCTCGGCGATCCGATGGTCACCGACGAGCACATCCTCGCTTTCGGCTGGGCCGCGCAGGAAGAGCTGCACGACATGGCCGACATGGCGATCCGGGTGAACGATTTCCTCTCGGGCCTGTTCGCCGGGATCGGCATCCGGCTGGTCGACTTCAAGCTCGAATTCGGCCGGATCTGGGACAATGACTATGCCCGGATCATCCTCGCCGACGAGATCAGCCCCGACGGCTGCCGGCTGTGGGACATCGCGACCAACGAGAAGCTCGACAAGGATCGCTTCCGCCGCGATCTCGGCGGCGAAGTCGAAGCCTATCAGGAAGTCGCCCGCCGCCTCGGCCTGTTCCCCGAAGGCGCCGATTCGGCGGTCCTCGACCTCGAAAGCCACCGCAAGCGCCGCGGCAAGTAACGCAACGGCGGCAAATGGGGCGCGGAGGACATCCTCCGCGCCCCTTTCGATTCCCGCACGCCGCATTTCCGATTGCGAGACTCGGCGCGCGCGGCCATAGGCTCCCCCCATGAAGCTCCGCATCATCGTCACCTTGAAGAACGGCGTGCTCGACCCCCAGGGCAAGGCCATCCAGCATGCGCTCGCCGGCCTCGGCTTCGACGGCGTCGAAGACGTCCGCGCCGGCAAGATCTTCGAGCTCGAGGTCGCCGAGGGCACCAGCGATGCAGCGATCGACGAGATGTGCCGCAAGCTGCTCGCCAACACCGTGATCGAGAATTACCGGATCGAGCGGGCATGAAGACCGCGGTCATCGTCTTCCCCGGCTCCAATTGCGATCGCGACATCGCGACTGCGCTCGAGGACGTGACCGGCACTGCCCCGGCTATGGTCTGGCACGGCGAGAGCGCGCTGCCTTCGGGCGTCGGCCTGATCGCCCTGCCGGGCGGCTTCTCCTATGGCGACTATCTCCGCTGCGGCGCGATCTCGGCGCGCTCGCCGGTGGTCCGCGCGGTGGTCGAGGCGGCGGAGCGCGGCGTGCCGGTGATCGGCATCTGCAACGGCTTCCAGATCCTCACCGAAGCCGGGCTGCTGCCCGGCGCGCTGATGCGCAATTCGGGACTCAACTTCGTCTGCCGCAACGTCGCGCTGACCGTCGACAACAGCCAGTCGATCTTCACCAGCGCCTATCAGAGCGGCGAGACGATCACCGTCCCCGTCGCGCACCATGACGGCAATTACTTCGCCGATGCCGAGACGCTCGACCGGATCGAAGGCGAAGGCCGCGTCGCCTTCCGCTATGCCGAGGACGTCAACGGCTCGGCCCGCAACATTGCCGGCCTGCTCAACAAATCGGGCAACGTACTCGGCATGATGCCCCATCCCGAGCGCCGCATCGAAGCCGCGCACGGCGGCACCGACGGCCGCCGCCTGTTCGAGGGACTGCTCGAAGCCGTCGCCTGATCCGCGCCGCTCGGCCGCAGATTATCGCGGCGGAAGCTGACGGCCCAGAATGACTCCGCTGAGCAACTGCCCCGCCGGGCCTTCCAGCCGATAGGCTAGCCCTGCCTCGACGCCGGCCGGCCCAAATACGTTTCCGATGATGCGCCCCGAATAGCCGCCGCCCGAAGCGGTGCCGATGATCTGATTGTCGATCGCCACCACGACGTTCCCGGACAGCTCCAGCGTGAACGGCGCGAATTGCACGTCCGAGCCCAATTGCTCGACGAGGATGGTCGCGGTCACCCGCCGGGTCGGCCAGTCGATCGTGAAACTCTTGTCGGTCGAATTGACCGAATTCATCATTCGCCCCATCGGATCCAGAATCGACAGCTGACTCCGCGCGAGATAGCTCGACACCCCCGTAGCCGGGAAATCGCTGGGCCGGGTCTTCGCCCCGAATATCAGTTTGCGCTCGATCGAGCCGGGCAAGACCGTGTTGCGCCACGATGCATAGCCGGCATAGTTCATGCCCGCGGCATATTGCGAGCGGTTGAAGCCGAGATCGCCCGTGCTGAAATAATCATTGGCATAGCCGAAATTGGCGAGCGGCACCGGGACCGTCACGAAGTCCATTTTCTCGTCGAAATAGAAGACATGATAGCCGCGATTGGCCACCTGGTAATCGAACCCGATCGCCGGGGATTCGCTGTCGAGCGTGACGGTCGCCGCACTGGCCGTAGTCACGGTTCGCAACCCGAAGGCGTCGAATGAACGATCGCGGCTGAAATCGAGAACTTCATAGGACGGCGCAGGCGCCGCGGTTGGCGTCGGAGTCGGAGTCGGCGCGGCGGTCGTCGGCGGGGCGGTCACGCTTCCCGATGCTCCGCCCGATCCACCGCAGCCGGAAAGACCCAGCACGGCAATCGCCGCAACCAACCCATGTCTGGCCACTATTTCCCCCTGAACCCTGCCCCACCGCGACCTATGTTTACGATAAGAGTTCAGTGCAAGCCTTTGTGTTTGCAAATCGAAACAGGCTGATCCGGCGCGGGACCACAATTCGCCTTGCGTCCGATGCGTCGGTGATCGCAGCTACGTTAGCGGACCTTGGCCGGATCGGCCGGCCAAGCGCCCGCCCGCACGATATCGGCCAATCCCTCGATCGTGACCGGCCGCTTCGGCTTTCCCGGAAATAATCGGCCGAGCCCGGCGGAGGACGCGAAGAAGGTCACCACCCCGATGGCGGGAGCCGCGGCATCCGGCAAGTCGAAGGCTGCTGCGACCCATAGCGTGAGGGCAATTGACGGGATCAGCAGCAGCAAGCCGCACAGGACCGCGCGCGGCGATGTGCCCTCGACGTGGAAGAACTCGGTCCACTGTTCCTCGAGGGCGGAGAAATCGGTGCCGAACGCTTCATGAAGGCGCTGCAACAGCTCGGAGGCGTCGTCTCCGTCCACTCCAAGATCCGGCCCCAGCCGTGCCCAGGGCTGCAGCCTGGCCGAAGGAATGCCGTGCTCTTCTCGCAGCAGATCGGTGATGGCCTGTAGCGGGTCGGTCATGGCCGCGATGATAGCGATTTGACGAACGGCGGCCATTACCTTGCATCGGAAGGGAAGCCGCTGCCTGACGCTTGCAAAATAGGATTTCGTCTGCTCGCCTCGGACGGTCCGGATTGCCGGCCGCTCCTTGACCTCGTCGAACCGATCGCCGTGCGCCGGGCCTGTCCCCGAAGTGCATTTGGCGCGGCGAACGCGTGGCCCGGGTGCCGCGCCGGCGTCGCGTCGGCGTCGCGCCACGGCCGCGAAGGCGTGGCGCGAGTGGCGCACGGGTGGTGCGCTACTGTCGCGCCGGTGTCGCGTGGCGGGCGCGTCGCGGCCGCGTCGCACTACGCTTCCGAGGGGGATCCGGCGAAAACCGCGCCAGACCCTCAACTTTCGCAACTTTGGCGCGCCAGATCAGCCCGCACCGTCATCCCGGCGCAAGCCGGGACCTCGGGCGAGGCGCGGGACAGAGCCGCACGAGATCCCGGTCAGAGCCGGGTCGACATGAATCGCTACAGCCGCGCCTCGAGCCACGCCTTGATGTCGCCCATCACTTCCTCCTTGCCCAGGTCGGCGAGCAGGTCGTGATAATGATCCTGGTAGATCTTGAGCGTCTTGTCGGCCGATCCGGCGGTCTCGTAGAAGAACTCGCTCCCCTTGCACACCGTCGCCTTGTCGGCGCTGCCGTGCAGGATCAGCACCGGCAGCGTGATCGTCGAGAATTCCTCGCGCAGCCGCTCGTCGGCGCGGACCAGCGCCGCGACGGTGGCCGCGGGCTGGGTCTCGTCCTGCGTCAGCGGATCGGCGTTGAGTTCGGCGACCTTTGCCGGATCGCGCGAGAAATCCTCGTTCTTGAGCTTGAGCACGCCCAGTCGCGGGGCGATGTGGCTCAGCCCCTTGATCGCGGCGAGCGCGAAGCCCGGCGCGGGGACCTGGAACGCGAAGCTCTCGCAGATGAATCCGTCGATCTCGGCCTGATGATCGAGCACATAGCTCGCCGAGGTCACCCCGCCGGCGCTGTGCCCGAGCAGGAAGACCTTCGATCCCGGATAGCGTGCCTTGGCGATCTCGATCGTGCCCGCGACATCCGCGACATAATCCGCCACGTCCTCGACATAGAAACGCTCGCCCTCCGAACGCCCGCGCCCGCGCAGATCGAGCGCCAGCACCGCATAACCGCTCTCGATCAGCCGCTCCGCCGCCCATGCGTGCTGCCCGCCGTGCGAGTTGACGCCGTGGCAGATCACCACCACCGCGCGGGGCGCATCCGCCGGCTGCCACACGCGATAAAAGATGTTGAGTCCGCCCGCGCTGGTGAAATTCGCTTCCTCGGCAGTCATGGAACGCTCCCCCTTCCGGCTTCGGGGCGAGATTGTTCCGACACTGCAACAATATGCAAGTGCGCAGTTTGCATGCCTAGCCGCGAGGCGTCCGTTCTCCGAGAAGCGCGGTGGTCCGCGCCAGCACCACGAGCAGGCTCGGCCAGAGCATCGTGTTCCACAAATCGTGCAAATTTGCCCAGAGATCGATCGGCGTACGCGCGGTCACGCTGTCGCGCAGATCCCATCCCTCGCCGAGCAGCGTCGCGGCGAGAGCGACCGCCCAAGGCTTCCAGCTGCGGATCGGCCAGCGGAAGACGAGCGCGCTGCCGACGAACAGCAGCAGTCCGATATGGATGTGCAGCGCGTCCTTGGCGAGGCCGAGATGCTGGACCAGCCAGAATTTGGCCGTCTGGAGCAAGCTCATCAGACCCGCGTGGCGAAGGGCGTGAAGTCGGTCCCCTCGTCATAGACGTCGACGCCTTCGCGGCGCTTGAGAAAACCGACGATCGCATAGGTCGCCGGGGTCAGCAGCACTTCCCAGCCGACCTTCAATGCCCATTGGGTGAACATCACCTTGATCACGAGCTCGGTGGTCCAGCCTTCGGCGCCGAGAAAAGCGAGCGGATAGAAGATCAGGCTGTCGATCGCCTGCCCGGCAAAGGTCGATCCGATCGTGCGCGTCCAGAGCATGCGCCCTTTGGTCCACAATTTCATCCGCGCCAGCACATAGGAATTGACAAACTCGCCCGCCCAGAACGCGCAAACCGAGGCGAGCACGATCCGCGGCACCTGTCCGAAGATCGTCTCGTATGCGGCCTGATTGCCCCAGCTCGGCGCCGGCGGCAGCATCACCACCACCCACGACATGAAGGCCATGAACAACACGGCGCCGGTGCCCGCCCAGATCACCCGCCGGGCACGGGCATAGCCATAGACCTCGGTCAGCACGTCGCCGATCACATAGGAGAGCGGGAAGAACAGGATGCCCGCGCCGAACGGCCAATAGCCGATCCCGGGCAGCCAGACCTGCGCGACCTTGCCCGCACCGAGCACGTTCGACAGCAGCAAGATCGCAACGAACGCCGCCATGACGAAGTCGTAATAGCGGAAATGCCCGCCGCGCACGTCGCGTGCGGCGACCTGCGCCGGTCTCTCTGCCCCCTCGGTCATGACGGCGGTTATGATGGCGGTTTCACCGGCACGCAATCCGTGGCAGAGGCTGTCGCCGCGCGCGCCCGTAGCTCAGCTGGATAGAGCACATGCCTTCTAAGCCTGTGGTCGTTGGTTCGAATCCAACCGGGCGCGCCAAATTCCGCGATTCCGCGGAATCAGGTCGCGAGATGCAGCAGCGCCCGAACACTTTTCAGGATACATGCTGCAGCGACCGAGCATGAAGTTCGCCCATATCGCAAGGCGGGTTCCCTACCGCATCTTCGTCAATTTCTCGATTTCAATCCGCATCAGATTATCGACTTCCGGATTACTTCCCACAGGAATTAAAACGATTTCGTCCACTGGCCCCGACTCACAATCTATATCGTTAAATTCCAGCCAGTCAGTTTCCAGCCCCCCGCGAAAGAAAGCCGTTATCGCATAAGGAAGGTCCCTGGCGAGAATCTCATCGTCGAATTCATCGTGAACTTTCTCGGAATCATCGCCAGAAAAACCGACCAGGCATGGAGATCTGTTCATAATGAAATCGAATAATGCATGCAGCCGCTCTTCGGGTGCGGATCTTATCCAGGCAAATACGGCCAGATGCGTTCCGCTTCGCCGAAAATGCCTTCCTTCATCCAACGTCATGATTTTAAGCGTGGCACACATCATCGTATTGCATCCGCTTTTCGACGTAGCGCCTCCGCCTGCCGCAGCTTCTCTGCTGCCTGACGTTCGAAATTCTCAGCATCACGCAGGTTCTTTTTCGCGCGGACGGCGCGTTGCGCTGCCTGGGCCTCGGGAGACATTTTCTCCATTCCCGGCTTTACGGTTGGATTGCGCGTTTCCTGTATGACTTTTTGGCGATGCTCCGCAGCCCGACGAAGCAACGAGCGCGCGCCCCTCACCAGTTCGTTGGCTTGTCGTTGCAAAGCCGCGATCTCGAAACGGTAAAAATATCTAATGACCGGAGTCGCCATGCCGCGCGTCAAGATAAGCGCACCGCCGACGCTCATGACTGTCATGGCGGTGCCGGCCCTTTGCTCGCGACGCGCAGTTTCGGGATCGCTACGATCGCCCCAGCAGCCGGTTTGAAGCGTGATGCACCCGAGCTCCATTCCCGTGGGATCTGTCCGGTTTACGGGATCATTTGCGACGTACGCATAGAGGTTTACCTGATCCTCGTATCCGATCGGATCGACCTGCAGGAACCGCCCGAGAATGGGCGAATAGATGCGGGCCTTATAGTGGTACATGCCGATCTCGGGGATCCAGGCCTGCCCGGTATACTGGAACCGCCCCATATTCGCGGCGCTCGGAATTCCGTACTCGTCATAGCTGTTGATCTCGAGGACGGAGCCGCCGATGCCGTCTGCAACCGACACGATCGAACCCTGATGATCGGATTGCAGCGTCCGCATGTCCGCAAGCGTGCTGCCTTCATACCAGATCTGCGGGTCGTCGTCGGCGACGCCGTGAACGTAGCGCCGAAGCCACGCCCCTGAGCCGTCCTTCTCGGCGAGCAATTCGTCGCCATCATAGAGAAAGCGCGTGACGACGCTGCCGTCCGAAGTTTCGAAAAGCCTGCCCAGCGGATCATAGGTCAGACTGGCGACCAGCGGGCCGGCATAGTTCGTCGCCGGGCACTCGGCGGACAGTTGCTTCCGCACTTCGACCAGCCGGTTCTCGACGTCATATTTATAGACCCGGGCCCCTTCCGCGGTCAGGTTTCCGTTCTTGTCATAGCAGAATGCCGACCCTCCCGCGGCCGTATATTGGTTGAGACCGTTGGTCGTGTAGCCGCGGTTGACGTTGGCATCGCCGCCGAACACGTAGCGATCGTTCGACCGCGTCCGCGAGACGATCTGGTCCGAGGGATTATATGCGAAGCCCAGCGTGACGTCGTGGGTCGTTCCCGCTCCGTCGAGATCGTCGGCCATGCTCGCGAGGCGGCCGGCACTGTCGCGCCCGTAGCTGGTGACGACCGCGCCGCGCGTCACCCTCTCGACGTCGCCGCCGGGTGTGTAGGCATAGTCGACGATCGTCGCTGCCGAAGGGTTCTTGATCGTATCCAGCCGGTCGAGCCCGTCATAGGCGTAGGAGAAGGTCAGCTCGCCCGGGTATTTTACGCTCGCGCGATTGCCGTTGGCATCCCAGGTGTAGGCAATTGTGGGGCCGGCCGGATCCTGATTGGTCTGGGTCGACAGGAGCCGACCGAACCCATCATAGCTATTGGTGATGCCGGGACCGCTCGCAGACCCGAAACGCGCGAAGAGCGGCAGCCCCTGCAGATCATAGCCATAATGGACGTCGGCCGCGGCACCTCCGGGGACATCTTTGAAGACCATCCTGTCGAGCGCGTCGTAACTATAGCCGATTACCTGGCCGTCGCGCCTCGTCAACGAGGTGCGATTGCCGTTCGCGTCGTAGGTATAGGCTTCGTAGTCGTCCGAACTGACCTGCCCGGGCACGGTTGCCGAAGGGAAGCTCCATTTCGTGATGTGATTGAAGATCGACCCACCATATTCCATGGTGGCCAGGTTACCGTTGGCGTCCTTGATCGAGATCGGCTTGCCATAGGCGGACCGGCCGCCACCATAGGTATAGGTCGCATAATCTTGCTGCAGCGTATTGGGAAAACCGTTGGCTGCGGTTATGCCCAGCGCCTTGGTTATCTTCAGCAACTGGCCGATTTCATCGTAGAAGTTGCGGGTGATCCGATCAGGGCCGAAATTTCCTTGAAGACCGAGCGCGCAGGCGCTCGTCGGAAGGTTGGCGAAGGCGGCCGGGTTCATCCGCTCCGCGGTGCAATCGAGCCGATGATAGGCGTCGTAGCTCATCTGCGTGACCGCATAGGCCGTGCCGATCGTGCCGTCGGCGCTCTCTACGGTCCGGGTCCGGCCTCCCCAATCGTCATAGAGATGCTCGACGACCTTGAAGACCGTGAAACCAGTCCAGTCGACCGGCGCGACGCTCTCCGGCTGCCAATACGCGAGTTCGCCCCTTTCTTCCCGGGTGAGATGGCCGGCCCCATTATAGGTCCGGCGCACCGCGGCGAAGCGGAGCGGCCCTGGCCCGTCGGGATCCGGCGAGATCACGCCGGTCTCGCGTCCGCCGACGTCGTACCGATAGCCGGTCGTGTAAGGGGAGGCCGACGCCTGAGCATGCGCGAGGCCAGGGAGCGCGCTCGCTCCCGCGACGATCATGGCCAGGATGCCGGACCAGAACGCCCGGTGGCGGACGAGGCGGGTCATGCGCACACCGTCAATCCGGCCTTGGGCTCGGTCTCGCTGATCTTGTTGGCATATTGATCGTAACCGTAGCAGGTTCGCAGCGAGACGCCGTCCGCCGTCATCACCTTGCCGCGCGTCAGCAAATTGTTGGGACCGCTATCCGGCCCATAGTCATAGGTGGTCAGCACCTCGTCATTGCCCGCGCAGGGGGCGGCCGGATTGCCGGTCGCGGCGCTGTTGCGACAGAAGCTTTCACTGGCGAGCTTCCAGATGGGATCGGCCGAGCGCGTCATCACCCCCGCCGCATTCCTGAACCAGGCATAGCGCTGGACATAGTCGAAGCGCTTCTGCGGCCGGATATTGTTCACCATCGGACCGGTCTCGGTCCGCACACCGCCATGATCATAATAAGTATACGAAGTCTCGTTCTGCGCCGGGTCCTTCACCGAAACCGGCTTGTTGCAGGTATTGATGTTCGCGCAGGTCGCAGCGAAGTCGGCGCTGGTGATGCCGTCCGAAAGCATATTGCCGCGCGCATCGTAGCTATAGGTCTCGAGCGGCCCCCCGCGAAGCTGCGCACTCGTCATGCGATTCCGCGAGCTATTCTCGAAATTCGCGACTTTCTCGCTCGAGCCGACGACGAGCAGCGCGCCAGTTCCAAGGATGGTGGAGAGCGCCATTCGCGTCTCGCCATTGGGCGCGACCGAGTCGTACTTCAGATAATAATAGCCGTACATTCCGGACGGGAAATTATAGGTCCAGACGAGACCGTCCCGAGTGACCTTCCGCGTCCGGTCATGGACATTCGTGATATTGATGCCCGGGGTACTCCCTCCCAATACGAAGGTGGTCACCGAACACATCTGGGCCTGCTCCGCCGGAGTCGGCTCCAGCCAGACTCCTCCGGGGCCGAAATGCGGCGGCCGCGCGCAATATTCGTAATTGACCTTGTCGACCGCGCTCGTCGGCGGCTTCACGCCGACCACCCGGTCGAACCGGTCGAGCGTGAAGCGCGTGGCTCCGCCGCCCTGGTTCGTCACCGTCAGCGATTTCGCGCCCGTAGTCCATGCATAGGAGGATTGGCGGCGAATGCCGGGAAGCGCGCAGGTGTCGGCCATGGGGTCGCACGTTTCGAACGCGTTGTTGACGGCGACCACACTCTGGAGCTCGAGAAATCCGACGTCGTCGACTGCGTTTGCGACATAATTGTATTTGAGCTGAAACCCGTCGTTCCGCGTGACCGATTGTATCCGGGAATACCTGTCATTTCGGCTCTTGACGTTGATGTCCACGATCAGCCCGTTCGGATAGGTGATCTTGGTCGCCACGCCGCAGAAGCCGGGGGCCACGCTTCGCGGGCCACCACTCAGACCGACATGACCCTTGCTCGTGTCGATCTTCATGATTGCCCCGTCGCCGGCCGTGTAGGTCCAGATCCCGGTGTTACCGCAGGACGCGAGGCTACCAATATTCACGCCGGGGGTATCGGCGACGAGAGAGCCTCCTTTCGTCGCTTCGAGCGTACCGTTGGGATTGATGAAGAAGGTTTCGCCGCCGCCGCCCATCCCGACTACCCAGCTTGGCCGGTAATCCCATTGCCCGCCGCCGGGTATGGGCGAATAATATCCCAGGCCGCCATGGAAGGAATCACCCATTGCGCCCTTGGGAAACCCCATAACATAGTTTCCGTGGATACTGCGGATGCTGTGTCGCAGTCCGGCCAGTTCGACATCGTCGACGCTGAAATGGGTGAAGCCCGAGGCGACGTCGACGCCGTTCTCGTCTTCCATCTTGATTTCGAGGGGCTCCGGCATGAGCGGCGCCTGTGCGAAGGAGGCTCCGCAGATCGCCGCATTCGTTGCCAGTGCCGTGATGCACAATGATCTGACCCGGCGAGCAAAAAGGACCATTCGACTCTCCGTCATTCGAAGCGGATCTCAAGCCGGAAAGCGTGGCGTATCCGCATCATTTGTCGCTGTTGCGCTGGCGATATCAGCAAGGAAAATGTCGTACCCGAGGAGGGACGAGCGCTATCGGTTCGGCCAATCAAGGCCCGGCCCCGACAAATAGACAGATATGGCGGGCTCTCCGGGGACATGGCTTAAATCATGATCCGGCGGCCGGATTCTCAGATCGCGCAGCAGAACAATTTCCACGCCGCCCCCTATCATGTGCCCCGACGCTCTTCTCCGAAGAAGAGGCCAATCTCGTCATGATGACTGCGTAAAGACGCTTGCGCAACCTCTCAAACCGTCTCGCTGAGCATCCGTGAATGCGCGCCTTCGCCCGCTCGCCATCGACCGGCGGGTGCATCTCGGCGCAAGCATGCGCATGCCCCCTTCCGCTTGCCGAAACCCACCCCACATTGACCCAAACGACCGAGAGGGTGAGGAAGGTGACGGGGAGTTCCAGTTCGCTGTTCGCGGCGGAGGTCGTCGAATGCGTGGCCGAAGGCCGCGCGCCCACCAACCGCGAGCTGCACGCGGTCGCCGAGCGGATCGGACGCGACAGCGGCCTGGGCCCGATCTTCGCCTGGGGCGATGCGGCGGCCGGCAGCGCGGAGGAACGCTATCTGCTCCGCGCCGCGCAAGCCGCCTTGCAGGGCACCGACGCCCGGCCCTGAAGTCGTCGCCTCAGGGTTTCGCCGGCGCCGTCTGCCGATCGAGGAAATCGAGGATCGTCGTCCACAGATGCTCGCTGACTCCCGGCCCGCCCACCTTATGGGTGTGGCCGGGATAGAGCATCATCTCGAACGGCACCTTCTGCTGCTGCAGCGTCGCCGCCATAGCGGTGGTGTGCTCGAGTACGACATTGTCGTCGGCCATGCCGTGGATGAGCAGCAGCGGATCCGCGATCTTGCTGGCGTCGCCGATCGTGTCGGAGCGCTTGTACGCCGCGGCCACCTTGGTCGGGTCGCCCATATAGCGCTCGGTATAATGGGTGTCGTAGAGTTCCCATTTGCTCACCGGCGCCCCCGCCACGCCCGCTGCGAACACGCCCGGCGCCGCCTCGAGCATCTTGAGCGTCATATAGCCGCCATAGGACCAGCCATACGTGACGATCTTCGCCGGATCGACGAAGTCGAGCGACTTCACGTAATTGGCGCCGGCGATCTGGTCCTCGACCTCGACCGACCCCATCGCGTGCCAGATCGCATCCTCGAACGCCTTGCCGCGATTGGCCGAGCCGCGATTGTCGATCTGGAACCAGATATAGCCGCGGTCGACGATATATTGCTGGAGCGCCCCGCCCCACGCCTTGCTCACCGTCTGCGAATGCGGCCCGCCATAATGCTGGAAGAATACCGGGTAGCGTTTGCCGGGTTCGCGCTTCGGCGAGACCATCTCCCAGTGCAGATCGCTGCCGTCCGGCCCCTTGATCGTCCCGAAGCTGCGCTCGTGGTGATTGGCGAGATATGGGTGGTACGGATGATCGGCGGCGGTGACTGCATTCTCGTTCACCCACGCGATCCGCTTGCCCGAGGCATCGGCGAGATAGACTTGCGACGGCTGATCAGGGCTCGATCGCGTGACGATCGCGCGGGTTCCCGCCGGATCCATCACGACGCCGTTCCACCAGCCGGCTTCGGTCAACCGCGTCACTGCGCCCGACTTGCGATAGCTCGTCGCATAGAGATGCCGTTCGAGCACGCCGTCCTTGTTGCCGAGGAAGAACACCTGCCCCCTCGCCTGATCGACTCCGACCACGTCGGGCGTCACTTCCCAATCGCCTTTGGTAAGCTGAGTCCATTTGCCCCTGGCGAAGCGATAGAGATGGCCGTGGCCCTCGCGCTCGGACCACCAGAGCAGGCTGCCATCGTCGAGCGGCGTCAGCGCGTTCGACAAGTTCACCCAGCTCTTCGCCCCCGATTTCTCGCTGAACAACACGCTCGACGTGCCCGTCGCCGGATCGACCGCGAGCAGGTCGAGCACGGTCTGGTCGCGGTTCTGGCGCTGGACGTAGAGCGTCTTGCCGTCGCGCGACCAGTCGACGCGTGCGAGGTAGATGTCGGTCTCCGCGCCGAGATCGACCTTTACCTTCGCGCTGCCGTCTGGCCGCATGACATAGAGTTCGACCAGCGCGTTCGCCGTCCCCGCTTTGGGGTAGCGCTGCTGGTAGATATTGGTCCCCTCGGCGCCGATCGCCGCGCGGGTGACCACGCCCACCGGCGCCTCGTCGAAACGCTCGACCGCCACGCGGCTGTCGTCGCGCGACCACCAATAGCCGGTCGAACGGTCCATTTCCTCCTGCGCGACGAACTCGGCCTCGCCCCAATGGACGGTGCCCGCGCCATCCTCGGTCACTCGCTTCGGCGTGCCGCTGGCGAGATCCATCACCACCAGATTCTGATCCTGGACATAGCTGGCGAAGCGGCCGGACGGGCTGATCACGGCATTGAGCTTGGGCCCTGCTGCGGCGGCGAGCTTGTGCACGCGCCCGTCGAGTCGGGCGAGGTAGAGCTCGCCTTCGAGCGGGACGAGCACCGATTGCGAATCGGCCGACCAGTCATAGGAAACGATGCCCCGCGTCCCGCCGATCCGCGCGCGCTCGCGCTGCATCTTCTCGGCCTCGGAAAGCGCCGCGCCCGTGCCGAGCTTCTTCGAATCGACCAGCATCCGCCATTGCCCGGTGCGGGTGTCCATCGCCCAGAGGTCGAAGCGCTCCTTCTCGTCGGCACGGTTGCGGAGCAGGGTGACGAACTTGCCGTCGGGCGAGAGCGTCAGCTTGCGCGGCGTGGTGCCGGCGAGATCGGGGCTGGCAAAGAGGCGCTCGAGCGTGAGTTCCTTGGCCTGCGCCGCCGCGTCATCGATCATCAGCGGTGCTCCCAGCGCAATCAAAGCCAGTCCCAGCAACCATTCCCGCATTCCCGTCTCTCCGGAGATCGCGCACCGCGAGCGCGGGCGAACGCGCCTTATCGCGACCGCGGGTGGCGCGGTAAAGGGCCTGTCCTCGCCGGCTTGCTCCATGGCCCCGCGCGACTTATCCCGGTACGATGCAGGTGATCGGCGACTATCAGCGGAACGGCTATGCCCTTGTCGAAGGGCTGCTCGCCCGCGAGGTCTGCAATGCCTTTCTCGACCAGTTCCAGCGCGCAGTCGCCAAAAGCGGCGCGGAGCTGAGCGCGTTCAACAATCTTTCGGATGTGCTGAAGCGCGAAGCCGTGGAGATGTACTCCTATCATTTCCCGCCGATGCTGACCCTGCTCTGGGGGCTCACGCCGATCGCCGAGCAAGTCAGCGGCAGGACTTTGCTGCCGAGCTACAGCTATTTCCGGATATATCGCGAAGGCGACATCCTCCGGGTGCACAGCGACCGGCCGTCGTGCGAGCACAGCATGTCGCTGACGCTCGACTATAGCGACGGCGTGCCATGGGATCTCGAACTGGCGCGCGGCGATCATGCGCCGTCGCTGCGGATCGAGGAGGATTTCGGTCCGGAAGCGCCTGCCGCGCTGACCATGCAGCCCGGCGACGCCGTGGTCTATCGCGGCGTTCAGCGGCGCCATGGGCGCACCGTGCCCAATCCCAATGGCTGGTCGGCGCATCTTTTCCTGCATTGGGTCGAGCGGGACGGTCCCTATGCCGACCACGCCTTCGACAAGCAGGCCGAGATCGCCCGGCCGGTCAATTTCAGCTTCCGTTAGTCCAGCCCCATCGCGACCTTGCGCGACACGAGGATGAAGCGCGGCCCGGCACCATTTTGCGCCGCGCGGTCGTCGGGATTGTAGAGCGCGCATTTGCGCAAGCTCAGACAGCCGCAGCCGATACAGCCGTCGAGATCGTCGAGCGTGCGCTGGAGCTGGGCGACGCGGGTCTCGATCACCTGACGAAAGCCGCGGCTGATCCGCTTCCAGTCGGCCGCGCTCGGAGCAGTTCCTTCGGGCAATGTGGCGAGCTCCGCGGCGATTTGCGGGAGCGTGAAGCCGAGTTGCTGGGCGATCAGCGCGAACGAGATGCGCCGGATGTCCGCGCGCAGGAAACGCCGCTGGTTGCCGCTGGTACGGATCGGATGGACTAGCCCCTTGCCCTCGTAGAAGCGCACTGCCGATACCGACAATCCGGTGCGCGCGGCCAGCTCGCCGATCGTCAGCAATTCGTTTCCGCGGTTCACCGTGCCTCCGATTTTTGCGCTTGACCTCAACTTAGGTTGAGGTTGTAGCTGCCTTTGGCATGGCCTCCAATCCGGAAAGGAAACCCATGCCGGCACCCTATATCGAGCACGTCAATCTCACGGTCCGCAGCCCTGAACGCACCGCGCAATTGCTCGCAGATCTGTTCGACTGGCACATCCGCTGGGAAGGACCGGCGCGCGACAATGGCCGCACCATCCATGTCGGCGACGAACGCACCTATCTCGCGGTCTATTCGCCGCCCGAAGCGCCTGAAGACGCCATTTTCGGCAAGGGCCAGCCGCTCAATCATGTCGGAATTCTCGTCGACGATCTCGACGATGTGGAGCGCCGCGTCCTGGCCGCGGGGCTCGTCCCTTTCGCGCATGCCGATTACGATCCCGGCCGGCGCTTTTATTTCCTCGATCACGACGGGACCGAGTTCGAGATCGTCAGCTACGCGTGAAAAGCTCAGTGGCGGGGCATGGGCTGATGCCCCACCGGCAGGTGATGCATCACGGCATGGATATCGCGCCGGTCGACGGCCTGGCCGCACATCGGGCAGAGTTCGAAATGGGCAAGCTCGTTGCGCAGCGGCGCCGTCCGGGCGGGGCGCTGGCCGAGAAAACGGGGCTGTGACATCGTCGCGTCGAACACGGGTTCGCCTTTCGTTAGCATCTTCTTTACCATTATAGGTGCAATTACGGATGCAGGTGTATCGGGCGGCAATTTCTTTGCACGCCACCGGCTGGATCGCAGATCAGCCCATCCGCCTTCCCCCACATGCCCGCGGCCCCTCCTCCGCGCAGGGGCCGTCAGACGCGAAAAAGGGCGCGGTGGCCATCGCCACCGCGCCCTTTCTCTGTGTCGAAAAGCCGAAGCTTATTCTGCGGCGGCGACCTCGGTCGGGCGCACGTCGCGGCGCTCGGCGATACGTGCCGACTTGCCGGTGCGGCCACGCAGATAATAGAGCTTGGCGCGACGCACCACGCCGCGGCGGACGACTTCGATCGAATCGATGTTCGGCGAATAGAGCGGGAAGACGCGCTCGACGCCCTCGCCGAACGAAATCTTGCGGACGGTGAAGCTGCTGCCCATGCCGCGATTGGCGCGCGCGATGCACACGCCTTCATAGTTCTGCACGCGGGTGCGCTCGCCTTCGACGACCTTCACGCCGACGCGGAGGGTGTCGCCCGGGCGGAATTCCGGAATCTTCTTGGTCTCGTTGAACTTGGCGATCTGCTCGGCTTCGAGCGTCTGGATGACGTTCATGACTTGTCGTTCCTGTTTCGTCGCTGCGCGCCAGAGGGAGGACTGACCCGAGCGCCCTCATGGCGCTCCCAAAGGTCCGGCCTCCTTAGCCGTGTATCGGTCTCCGCCCGGGCATTTCGCCAGGCGAGGATCCTCGCATGATCCCCCGATCGCAGCACTTCGGGGATCGTGCGCCCTTCCCATAGTGCAGGTCGGGTATATTGCGGATATTCGAGCAGCCCCGTTTCGAAGCTCTCGTCCATGCCGCTGGAAGCCGCGCCCATTACGCCGGGAAGCAGCCGAATGCAAGCGTCGAGCAAGGTCAAGGCCGCCATCTCGCCGCCCGAGAGAATATAGTCGCCGATCGACACCTGTTCGATCGCGCGCGCTTCGAACAACCGCTCGTCGATTCCCTCGAACCGGCCGCACAGGATCGTGACTCCCGGACCCTCGGCGAGCGCCCGTACCCGCTCCTGCGTCAGCGGCGCACCGCGCGGCGTCATCGCCAGCACCGGGCGGCCGGGCGCGACGCTGTCCAGCGCCGCGGCGAGCACGTCGGCACGCATCACCATCCCGGCCCCGCCCCCGGCCGGCGTGTGATCGACCGAGCGGTGCTTGTCGGTGGCGAAGTCGCGGATCTGCACCGGCTCGAGGCTCCACAGCCCTTCGCGCAATGCGCGCCCGGCGAGCGAAACGCCGAGCGGTCCGGGAAACATCTCGGGATAAAGCGTCAATATGGTGGCAGCGAAAGTCACAGGGTCCAGTTCTCGATCTTCAGGCCGGGGATATCGGCGAAATCCTTCTCGTTGTTGGTCACCAGGGTCAGCCCGAGGGCCAGCGCATGTGCGGCGATCAGGCGGTCGAAACGCGCGCGACGGAAAGGCAGACGTGCATAACGCTCGGCCGCCGCAATATCGAAGGGCAACGGGCGCACGAGCTTGAAGAAAGCCGCAGCCTTGGCGATGGCCGCGGTTTCGTCCTGTGGAATGCCACGCATCACTTCCGCAAACCCGATGCTCGATGTGACCACCGTGCCCTCATCCTGCGACTGGACCGCGCGCGTTGCCGGACCATGCGGGTCGGCGAGGACGTAGATGCAGATGTTGGCGTCGAGCAGGAAAACAGGCTCAATCACGCTTGAGCCGCTTTCCTTCCCAGTCCAGTTCGCGCTCTTCGAAAATGCGATCCTCGGGCGGAATAGGCTTCAGCCACGGAATCGACCCGGCAATTCCGCTCAAATCGATCTTCTTCGGCTGGTCGGGCAAAGGTTCGACGCTGAAGCCGGTCCGCTCCTCGCGCAATACCACCTCGGCGCCCTCCTTGAAGCCCAGCGCCTTCGGCAAACGCAGCGCCAGCGAGTTGCCCGACTTGAATATCTTGGCGCGATATTCCTCGCCCATGATCGCCTCCGTATATACGGGATGTATATACGAGCCTGAAGGGCGTCAAGGAGCATCCTCGGCCACGCCGGCATTCGCTCAGGTCGCGACGCCCTCGAAATGCGCCTTCATGGCCGCCAGTCCCTGCGCCATCATCGGCGAGACCGTGCCGGCGAGTGCATCGGGAAGAAGATCCGCGGTCCAGCGCACCCGGACGCCGCCCTCCGCCTCCTCGACCGTCAGCACGCCATTGTGATGTTCCAGCTGCCTGACGGTCCAGACCAGCCGGCGGCGCGCGTCGTCGACCGATACGATTGCTTCGTCCACCACCTGGCCGCTCGCGAAAGTGACGCGACGTACCGGCGCGCTTTCCCCTTTCACCATCTCGGTGGCAACGACGAAGCCGGGAACCAGCAGGTCGTGCAACCGGTCGACCGTGCGAGCCGCACGCCATACCGCTTCGGGCGATGCAGCGATGAAGATGTCGTGGTGAATCGATGCCATAGTGCGTCTCCTGTCGGCGTCTGTCTCGGAATAGCGCTGCCGGGGACTCGCCGCTGGCAGCATTCGGACGTGGTCACCGGTCCGGGAGGACAGAAGCGCCGCTCACCGCTATGATCCGTCTCCGATGACGCCGCCCGACGCCACGGAGACCGAGCTCGACTTCGCCGCGTGCGAGCGGATCCGCTACGCGCGCGATCCGGCGTTCGACGGCGTGATCTTCATCGGGGTCAAATCGACCGGCATCTACTGCCGGCCGATCTGCCCGGTTCGGCAGCCCTTGCCGCGCAACGTCCGCTATTTCCCCAGCGCCGCCGCGGCCGAAGCCGCCGGGCTCCGCCCCTGCCTGCGCTGCCGGCCCGAAGCGGCGCCGCATTCGCCGGCCTGGAAGGGCACGCGCGCCACCGTCGATCGGGCGCTGCGACTGATCGAGCAAGGCGCGCTCGACCAGGCCCGGGTCGAGGCACTCGCCGTCCGGCTCGGCATCGGCGCGCGGCATTTGTCGCGGCTGTTCCAGCATCATCTCGGCACCACGCCATTGGCCGCAGCCCGCACGGCGAGGATCCAGCGGGCCAAACGCATGCTCGACACCACCGATCTCGGCATGACCGAGATCGCGCTGGCGGCGGGGTTCGGCAGCGTGCGATCGTTCAACGCCGCCTTCCGCCAGGTCTATCGCCGCCCGCCGAGTGCACTGAAACGGCGCGGCGTGCGTTAGGGCGCGATGGACGACTGCATCATCATCGGCGCAGGCCCCGCGGGACTGACCGCCGCAATCTATCTCGCCCGCTTCCACCTCAAGATCCGGCTGTTCGATTGCGGATCGAGCCGCGCCGCGCTGATCCCGTGCACGCACAACCATGCCGGCTATCCCGACGGCATCTCGGGCAAGGAATTGCTCGCGCGGATGGCCGAGCAGGCCGAAAAATACGGCGCCGAGCGCGAACTTGCCGAAGTCACCGCGCTGCGCACCGCCGAGACCGGCTTCATCGCGCGGGTCGGCGAACGCGATTATTCCGCCCGGTCAGTGCTGCTCGCCACCGGCGTGGTCAATCATCGCCCCGAGATGGACGACGCGCTCCACGCCGAGGCGCTCCGGCGAGGGCTGCTGCGTTATTGCCCGATCTGCGACGGCTATGAAGTCACCGACAAGCGGGTGGGCGTGATCGGCACCGGCGATCGCGGCACCAACGAAGCGCTGTTCCTGCGCGGCTATTCGCCCGACGTGACCTTGATCGCGCCCGAGAGCCACGATCTTCCCGAAGGCCGCGCCGCCGAGCTCGACGCCGCCGGGATCGCCCGGATCGAGGGGCCCTGCGGCAATTATGCCATCGAAGGCGAGCGGATCGCGCTCGACACTGCCGAGGGCCGGCTATCGTTCGACAGCATCTATCCCGCATTGGGCTCGCGCATCCGCTCAGGTCTTGCGATCCAGGCCGGCGCGCGCGCGGCAGAGGACGGATGTCTCGAAGTCGACGATCACCAGCGCACTTCGGTCCCCGGCCTGTTCGCCGCCGGGGACGTCGCCAAGGGGCTCGACCAGATCAGCCACGCAATGGGCGAGGCCGGGGTCGCCGCGACGACGATCCGCAACATGCTCGCCGAGCAACGCCCACTGCGGCGCTGATCAGCCGCCGCCGCAGCCGCCGCAGCCGCCACCACCACAGCCGCCTCCGTCGCCGCCGCCGCTACTGCTGCCGCCATCGCCACCCGAGCCGCCACCGTCGCTCGCCCGCATCCGGTGGAAATCGCCCCATTCCGACCCAACCAGCACGGTCGTGCCGAACAGCGCCACCGCCAGGCCCGCCTCGCCGCTTGCGGGCGCCCGACGGAGCCGGTCGGAGCGTTCCCGCGCTTCGCTCAGCATCTCGTTTCCGGCGCGAGTCCGCCGGTCGAGCGCGGCGAAGCGGATCAGCGCGAACACCGCGGTGATCACCAGCAAGAGAGTGAGATAGCCGGTCGGCTTCCCGCGCGCCTCGCCGATCTGGAGCTTGGTCCAGCCGAAGGCGAGCAGCAGGAGATAGGGCGAGGTTTGCCAGAAGCGCAGCTGGAGCGCGGTCCAGCCGTCCATCAGCAGCCCGTCGGCGATCAGCCGCTCGCGGATCGGATCGACGTGGCGGCCCGCCGCGCCGGCGACCGCGCTCCAGTCCGCCGGTTGCGGCAATGCAAGCACGCTGCGCTCCGCGGGGGTGGCGGCACCGAACCCGCCGGCGAGAAACTTCTTCCCGTCCATCACCAATTGCTTCGTCGACAGCAGTCGGGCGGTCACCGTCTCGGCAAACCGGGACGCGCCGCCGGCGAGAAAGGCGAGATGATCCATGTCGGTGTTGCGCGGCATCCGGCCCTCGGGCCTGAGCCAGCGCGGGATGATCAGGCCGGCGATGATGGTCAATACCAGCAGCGCGCCGTAAAGCTGGAGAAACGGCCCGCCGGTTAGGTCGAAGGGTCCGAGCGACATAAAGTCCTAGCTCCTCTGCAAGAGAACCCCCAGCGCGAATATGGTCAGCACTGCGACGATGAGCAGCAGTGCCATCCGGATCGCGTTTCGGGGCACTATGATCGCGTCGCGCGGATGCACGCGGCGCGCTTTCGGGTCCTCGTTCAGCCGCCGCGCCGCGTCGGGCCACAAATCCGCGGGCGGCGAGCCGAAGACGCGCTCGTAACTGCGCAGCGTCTCGGCATATTGGGTGAAATAGCGGTGCTGTTCGTCGCTGCCGCCCGCAGTCGGGCCGTGATGCAGCGGCCGCCCGAGCACATCGGGGCAGAAGCGCTCCCAATAATCGCGGCTATAGGTGAGATGCAGATGCCAGGCCTGATCGACCTGATCCGACGGCGTCACCGGATGGCCGGCGGTGACCGCGAGGAAGCAGAAGCGCCTATATTCCTCGATCACCCGCCCGGCCTCGGCCCGGCTCCAGCCATTCTCGCGCGCCAAGCGCTCGACAAAGGACAGCGCGGCATCGTCGGGACCGATGGTGTAACGGGAGAGCGCAGACCAGATGGGGTGGTCCGGGAGTTCAGCGGTAAGACCGATGGCCTTTCGCATCCGTATTCCCACTACCATGATGGGCTTAAAATGTCAAGTTTTGGGCCTCAGGGCCTTCCCGTCGTCAGCGCCTGCGCCCAATCCTCGCGGCCCTCGCGCGCTGCCTTGGCGGCGGCAGTCACATGGTCATACTCGACCGTGTGAAAAGCGATCCCGGCGGCTTCGACGATGGCGTAACGCGCGCGGGGGTCGTCGCCCGCAACGGTGTAAGGATAGGGACGATCGTCGTGGAAGCCTTGCAGCCCGACGCTGCCGGGATTGGCGACGCAACACCGGTCGGCAAGCCGCAGCAGCCCGGCGATATGCGAGTGGCCGCACAGAGTCAGCGGTTCCGGACGCGCGCCCAGCCGCGCCGCGACTTCGCTCTCGGTGGCGCGGCGGAGCCCCACGGGCTCGACCGTCTCGAGGAAATGCTCGACGTCGCTCGTCGGGGTGCCGTGGCACAGGAACAGGTCGTCCAGCGCCAGCGTCGCCGGCAGCCCCGCCATCCAGCCGAGTTGGGCCTGTGACAGCAGCGGCCGGGTAAAGGCGTCGCTGGCGTTCATCCGCTCGGGCGCGAGCCGGAGGACTTGCCGCTCATGGTTTCCCGCGATCGTCGGCCAGTCGCGCGCCATCAGGAAGTCGGCAGTCTCGGCGGGCCAGAGCGGCCCCGACAGCAAATCGCCCAGATTGAGAAAATGGCGGCAGCCCCGCGCCTCGGCATCGGCGACGACCGCCTCGAGCGCGGGCAGATTTCCGTGGATGTCGGAGAGAACCGCAATGCGGCTCATTCGGCGAAGCCGGCGTGGATCACCAGCCGCTCGGCATCCCATTCGGGTACCGCCTCGGGCCGCATCGGCACCATGAAACGCTTGCCGTCGGGGCGCTCGATCTCGAGCACGTCGCCCGCGCCGTAATTGTCGATCGCGACCACCTTGCCTAGCGCATCCCCGGTATCGGAGACCGCGGAGAGCCCGAGCAGGTCGACATGATAATATTCGCCCTCTTCGAGCGGCGGCAGCGCCGAACGCGGGACGGTGAGCTGGGTGCCGCGCAATGCTTCGGCGGCGTTGCGGTCGGCGACCTCGGCGAACCGCGCAATCGCGCCGTTCGAGCCGGCACGCAGGTTCCTGAGGGTCAGCGCCCCCTTGTTGAAGCTCTTGTAGCTGGCGAGATCGCTGGCGAAGACCTTGAGGCGAACTTCGCCGGCAACGCCATGCGCGCCGATCACGGCTGCGAGCGTAACGGGGCGGTCGGCGCTCATGCCGCCCGCCCCGTCAGTACGCGCCGGGCGTCACCCCTCAGGGGAGCCCGGCTGCTCCGGCGGCGTATCGTCGCCACCTTCCGCGGGCGCATCGGCGGACGCGCCTGCGGGATTGGTCTGGGTGCCACCCGGATTCTCACGATCCCCGGTATCCGGACCTGTTTCGGGTTTGCTGGCCATCCTGCACTCCTTGGGACGTATCTCGCCCTTCGAAACGCACGATGGCCGGCAAATGCCTCAGCCTTCCGACTTTTCTTCGGCCGAAGCGTCGGCGGCGGGCGCCTGCTCGGCAACCGCCTCGGCGACCTGCTCGGCCTCGGGGGCCGGTTCCGCAGTTGCGGCTTCGACTTCGGCAGCGACGACTGCCTCAGCCTCGGCCTGGGTGTCTTCGGCCGCGGGAGCTTCTTCAGCAACCGGTTCGGGCGCCGGGGTTGCTGCTGCCGCGGCAGCGGCTTCCTCGGCGGCCTTGGCCTTCTCGGCGCGCTCCTCGGCGCGCTCGACGGCCTTCTCGCCCGGCTTGCCCTTGTTCGGGTTGTTCTTCGCGGTGCGCTCCTTGATGCCGATGACGTCGAGGAAGCGGGCGACGCGGTCGGTCGGCTGCGCGCCGACGCTCAGCCAATGCTTCGCGCGGTCGCCGTCGAGCACGACGCGCTTCTCGTCATCCTTGGCGAGCAGCGGATTATAGGTGCCGATCTTCTCGATGAACTTGCCGTCGCGCGGGCTGCGCGCATCGGCGATCACGATCCGGTAATAAGGGCGCTTCTTCGAGCCACCGCGCGAAAGACGCATAGAGAGTGCCATTACAAATCTTCCTTCTTTCCACTTTCGTCATCCCGGCGCACGCCGGGATCTGATGGTTGTAGTGCCTGCCGCCTGAGGCCCCGGCGTTCGCCGGGAAGACGGCTATTTCTTCTTCAAAAAATTTTCGAAGCCGGGCGGCAGGTTGGGCGTGCCGGGAAGGCCGGGAAGCCCGCCGCCCATCTTGCCCATCATCTCACCCATTTCGGGCCCGCCGAGCGCATTGCCGATCCCGCTCATCCCGCCGCCGGGGCCGCCTTTGCCGAGCATGCCGAGCATGCCCTTCAATCCGCCCATCTTCTTGAGCCGCTTCATCGCGGTCTGCATCTCCTGATGCATCTTCAGGAGCTTGTTGACGTCCTGCACGGTGGTGCCGCTGCCCTTGGCGATGCGGATCTTGCGCTTGGCGTTGAGCAATTCGGGCTTGGCGCGCTCCTTGGGAGTCATCGACGTGATCATCGCGTCGAAGCGGAGCAGCACCTTGTCGCCGCCCGCCTGATCGGCCGCGGCCTGCGCCTTCTTCATTCCCGGGATCATGCCGGCCAACGCGCCGATGCCGCCCATCCGGCGCATCTGCTGGAGCTGGCTGCGCAGGTCGTTCATGTCGAACTGGCCCTTGGCGAGCCGGTTCGCCATCCGTTCGGCGTCTTCCTGCTGGATCGACTCGGCAGCGCGCTCGACGAGGCTGACCACGTCGCCCATGCCGAGGATGCGGCCGGCGACGCGCTTGGGATGGAACGGCTCGATCTGGTCGAGCTTCTCGCCCATGCCGGCGAACTTGATCGGCTTGCCGGTGACCGCGCGCATCGACAGCGCCGCACCGCCGCGGGCATCGCCGTCCATGCGGGTCAGGATGACGCCGGTCAGCGGCACCTGCTCCGAGAAGCTCGAAGCAACGTTGACCGCGTCCTGGCCGGTCAGGCTGTCGACGACCAGCAGGATCTCGGCCGGCTTCGCGATGTCGGCGACCGCCTTCATCTCGTCCATCAGCGCCTGATCGACGTGGAGCCGGCCCGCAGTATCGAGCATCAGCACGTCGAAGCCCTGCAGCTTCGCCGCGCTCAGCGCGCGCTTCGCGATCTCGACCGGCGACTGGCCGGCGACGATCGGCAAGGTCGACACTTCGGTCTGGGTGCCGAGCACCGCGAGCTGCTCCTGCGCGGCCGGGCGATTGACGTCGAGCGACGCCATCATCACCTTCTTGCCCTGCGCCTTGGTCAGCAGCTTCGCCAGCTTGGCGGTCGTGGTGGTCTTGCCCGAGCCCTGCAGGCCGACCAGCATGATCACCGCGGGCGGGGTGACCGCGAGATCGAGCTCGGCGGTGTCGCTGCCGAGCATGTCGACCAGCGCGTCATGGACGATCTTGACGACCTGCTGGCCCGGGGTGACCGAGCGCAGGACCTGATGGCCGATCGCCTGTTCGGTGACCTTGTCGACGAAGTCGCGCGCGACCGGAAGCGCGACGTCGGCCTCCAGCAACGCGATCCGCACTTCGCGCATCGCCGTGCGGACGTCGGCCTCGCCCAGCGCACCACGCCCGCGCAGACGCTCGAAGACGCCGCCTAGCCGATCGCTCAGACTGTCGAACATGGGACCAAGATTACTCCAAAATCACGATCGTCCCGCCAAACGCAAAACACGCCGGCGGACGAAACCTCGTCGGCCGGCGTCACCCCTCGGGGCGCACGATGTTCGCGTTCCACGGGAACGGTCGGAGGCGCACATAGCGACAGATGCCGACGAGCGCAACCTCGCACCGCAGGCGCAGACGGCCGTTCGCCCGGTAACCTTTCGGAAAGCGCGCCACTTAACCCGATCTACACCGTGACGGTGCAGTCTCGCCCCTTATCGTTCAAGGGGCACGTGCCGGCAATGTCGCTGGATATCGAGGAAGACACGATGCAAGGCCGGGCGCCACGCCCCAGCCTGCTCACCGGCGCGATCAGCGTCTCGGCGATCCTGTTGTTCGTCGGGATCGGCAGCGCGGTACTGTCGAAATCGGTTCAATTTTATTTCCAGGGCGGCGAACCCGTCGCGCAGCCGCTGGTGATCGCGCTGCTGCTCAACGTCGCGTTGATCCTGCTCGGCTGGCGCCGCCATGCCTCGCTCAGCCACGAACTCCAGATCCGCGCTGCCGCGGAGGAACGCGCCCAACAGCTCGCCAGCCGCGACCCGCTCACCGGCTTCCTCAATCGCCGCAGCCTCGCCGAGGAAGGCGCCGCGATGTTCGTTCGCGCCCAGCGCCGCCGCAAGGGCATGGCGCTGGTGATGCTCGATCTCGACCACTTCAAGACGATCAACGACATGCACGGCCACGCCGTGGGCGACGCCTTGCTCCGCGCGGTGGCGAGCGAGATCGCGCATTTCATGCCGCCGATCGCGCTCACTGCGCGGCTGGGCGGCGACGAATTCGCCTGCGGCTTCCTGTTCGATCCGGCCGAACCCGCCACGGTAGAGCGCATCGCCGAGAAACTGGTCAGCCGCCTCGCCCAGCCGTTCGAAGCCGAGGGGCTGCGGCTCCACATCAGCTGTTCGCTCGGCATCGCCCGCTCGGACTTCGATTGCGCCGGGATCGACGCGCTGATGCGCGCCGCCGACATCGCGATGTACCAGGCCAAAAAGGCCGGCCGCAACCGCTTCGCATGGTTCGACCAGTCGATGGAACGCGAGCTCCAGGTGCGCAACGAGCTCGAATCGGGCCTTCGTCTCGCCATCCCGCGGCAGGAAGTCGTCCCCTATTTCGAGCAGCAGATCGATCTCGCCACCGGCCGCCTGCACGGCTTCGAGGTGCTCGCGCGCTGGGAGCACCCGACCCGCGGCACGATCAGCCCCGAGCTGTTCATCCCGATCGCCGAGGAAACCGGCATGATCGGCGATCTTTCGCTGTCGATCATGCGTCAGGCGCTTCTCGCCGCGCGCGACTGGGATCCGTCGCTCAGCGTCTCGATCAACATCTCGCCATGGCAGCTGCGCGATGCGTGGCTGGCGCAGAAGATCATCAAGGTGCTCACCGAGACCGGCTTCCCCGCCAACCGGCTCGAGGTCGAGATCACCGAAAGCGCCTTGTTCGACAATCTCGCGCTGGCGCAATCGATCGTCGGCAGCCTCAAGAATCAGGGGGTGCGCCTCGCGCTCGACGATTTCGGTACCGGCTATTCGTCGCTCGCGCACCTGCGCGCGCTGCCGTTCGACCGGATCAAGATCGACAAGAGCTTCATCATGTCGCTGAACGAGAGCGCCGATTCGGCGGCTATCGTCAATGCCATCATCAGCCTCGGCGAGAGCCTGAACCTGCCGATCACCGCCGAGGGCGTCGAGGATGCCGAGATCGAGGCGCGGCTCCGCGCGCTCGGCTGCGCCAAGGCGCAGGGCTGGTATTACAGCAAACCGCTGTCGATCGCCAATGTCCGCCGCCTCCTCGCCGAACGCCGCCTGCTCCGCCGCGCGGCATCGGTCGAGGTGCCGACTCCGGTCACCAGCCAGCGCCTCGCCGGTTGAGCGTCCCCCCCGGCGAACGCCGGGACCTCAGGTCGCGAGCGAATGGGCGGTGCGAAACCCCGGCCTTCGCCGGGGTGACGATAAATGCATCACCACCCCGCTCCCGGCCGGCTGAGATATTCCTCTTCCGCCGGAGTCGAAATCCGCCCGAGCGCCGCGTTCCGGCTCGGGAACCGCCCGTAGCGGGCGATCACCTCGGCATGCTGCCGGGCATATTCGAGCACTTCGCCCGGCCCCAGCGTCTCGAAACAGCTCAGGCTCACCGCCTGCAGTTCGCGGCTCTCGGCATGCTCGAAGGGTAGATAGAGGAACTGGCGCTGCTGCGGAGTCATGGCGCGGTCCCAGCCGCGCTCGACCGCGAGGCTCGCCAGCTCCTGTGCCAGCGGATCGGCGGCGAAGGCCTGCGCAGTACCGCGATGGACGTTGCGGCTGAACTGGTCGAGCAGGATCACTGCGGCGAGCAGGGTCTCGGGGCTGTCGCACCATCCCGCCGCCTCGCTCTCGAGCACCGCGATGCGCAGTGCCTCGAACCGCTCGCCGATCTCGCGATCGAGCCCGTCGGATTTGGCGAACCATTGCTCGGGCATCAGCGCCTCGAACCAGAAGGCAAGGACTTCGCCCGCCTTCGCGTGGACTTCCGACGCCGCCATGCCTAGATCGCTCGCCAATGCCGTGCTCCTCACCCCAGATCATCAATATGGGTTGCCGTCTCAACCTTGCCGAGGGCGAGTCGATCCGTGCGCTGCTGACGGGGCGTGACACGATCGTGGTCAACAGCTGCGCGGTCACCAATGAAGCCGTCAAGCAGACCCGGCAAGCGATCCGCCGTGCCCGGCGCGAAAGCCCCGGCGCCGAACTGGTGGTGACCGGGTGCGCCGCGCAGATCGATCCCGCCGGTTTCGCGGCGATGCCCGAAGTGAACCGGGTGATCGGCAATGCCGAGAAGCTCCGGCCGGAAGCTTGGGAAGCTTACGACCGGGTCCTCGTCCAGGACATCATGGCGGTACGCGAGACAGCGCCGCATCTTGCCGCGAGCTTCTCGACTCACGCCCGCGCCTTTGTCGAGGTCCAGAACGGTTGCGACCATCGCTGCACGTTCTGCGCAATCCCCCATGGCCGCGGCAACAGCCGCTCGGTCCCTGCCGGCGCGGTGATCGATCGCATCGCCGCGCTCGCCGAAAGCCATGCCGAGATCGTCCTCACCGGAGTCGACCTGACCAGCTACGGCCCCGACCTTCCCGGCAGCCCGAGCCTCGGTCAATTGGTCGAGCGCATTCTCACGCACGTTCCGCAGCTTCGCCGCCTGCGCCTCTCCTCGCTCGACGGCGTCGAGATCGACGACCGGCTGTTCGCCTTGCTCACCCAGGAGCCGCGCCTTCAGCCGCATGTCCATCTCTCGCTCCAGGCCGGCGACGACATGGTGCTCAAGCGGATGAAGCGCCGACACAGCCGCGCCGAGAGCGTCGCGCTGGTCCAACGCCTCAAGGCCGCCCGCCCCGACGTGGCGATCGGCGCCGATCTGATCGCCGGCTTCCCCACCGAGGACGCGGCGATGTTCGCCAACACGCTCGCGCTGATCGAGGACTGCGACGTGGTCCACCCCCACATCTTCCCGTACAGCCCGCGCGCCGGCACCCCCGCCGCGCGCATGCCGCAGGTCGCGCCCGCAATCGTCAAGGCTCGCGCCGCGCGCCTGCGCGAGGCGGCCGCTGCCCATCGTTCGCGCTGGCTGCAAAGCCTGATAGGCAGCAAGCAGCAAATATTGGTAGAGCGCCCCGGCGACCGCGGCCATGCCGGCAATTTCGCCGAGGTGCGGCTCGCCCCTGCCCGAGTTGGAGATATCGTGACCGTGACCATCAAGGCCATCGAGGACGGGAAGCTGATCGCATGAGCAGCAGTCCCTCGTGGCACAACAAATTGCTCGGCGGTTTCAAGAAGACCTCGGACCGGTTGCTCGGCAATCTCGCCGGCCTCTCGGGCGCGCGGCTCGACGACGCCACGCTCGACGATATCGAGGAAGCGCTGATCGCCTCCGATCTCGGCCCCGGCACCGCCGCCAAGGTCCGCGCCCGCCTTGCCGAGGGGCAGTATGAGCGCAACATGGAGGAGCTCGGCATCCGCCTCGTCGTCGCCGAGGAGATCGAGAAGGCGCTCGCCCCGGTCGCGAAGCATCTCGAGATCGAGGCCTTTCCGCGCCCGCAGGTGATCCTCGTCATCGGCGTCAATGGCAGCGGCAAAACCACCACGATCGCCAAGCTCGCCAATCTCCTTGTCGAGCAGGATTACGGCGTGATGCTCGCCGCCGGCGACACTTTCCGCGCCGCCGCGATCGGTCAGCTCAAGACCTGGGCCGAGCGGATCGGCGTGCCGATCGTCACCGGCCCCGAAGGCGGCGACGCGGCGGGGATCGTCTTCGAAGCGGTCAAGCAGGCAACCGCGACCGGCATCGACGTGCTCATCGTCGACACCGCCGGCCGGCTCCAGAACAAGCGCGAGCTGATGGACGAGCTCGCCAAGATCCGCCGCGTGCTCGGCCGGCTCAACCCCGCGGCGCCGCACGACGTCGTCCTCGTCCTCGACGCCACTACCGGACAGAACGCATTGAGCCAGATCGAGGTGTTCAAGGAAGTCGCCGGAGTCACCGGCCTCGTCATGACCAAGCTCGACGGCACCGCCCGCGGCGGCGTGCTCGTCGCCGCCGCCGAGAAATACGGCCTCCCCATCCACGCGATCGGCGTCGGCGAGAAGGTCGACGACCTCCGCCCGTTCGACGCCAACGAAGTCGCCCGCATCATCGCCGGCGTGGAGGCGCTCACCCATGGCTGAACCCCGCACTCCGCTCTCGCCGGGCATGCGCATGCTGATCGATTTCGGTCCGCTCGCGATCTTCTTCCTTGTCAACAGCTATGCGCCGGGCCTGCAGATCCAGCGCATCATCACCGCCACCGCCGCCTTCATGGTCGCGATGGTCGCCGCTATGCTGCTGTCGTGGTGGAAAGCGAAGCACGTCTCGCCGATGCTGTGGATCACTGCGGCGCTGGTGCTACCGTTCGGCGCGCTGACCATCTATTTCCACGATCAGAGCTTCATCCAGATGAAGCCGACGATCGTCTACACGATGTTTGCGGTGATCCTCGGCTACGGCCTGATCGCGAAGAAGCCCTTGCTCCAGCTCCTGCTCGAGACCGCTTATCCGGGACTGTCGGCCAAGGGCTGGCGGCTGCTGACGATCAACTGGACCGGATTCTTCCTCGCGATGGCGGTGCTCAACGAAGCGATGCGCCACGCGCTGAACTGGGATCAATGGGTCACCTTCAAGACCTGGGCGGTGATCCCGATGACTCTGGTGTTCGCGATGCTCAACATCCCGATGCTGCTCAAGCACGGCCTCCAGCTCGAAAAGCCCGAAGACGCGCCGCTGCCCCCCGAGGGGTGAGAAATTCCTTCTCCCCTTGTGGGAGAAGGAAGGCGCCCGCTCGCGAGCGAGTGGGAAGGATGAGGGGGACATGAGTCTCACCCCCCTCACCCTTCCGCCGATTTCATCGGCTCCCTCCCTCTCCCACAAGGGGAGAGGGAAATTCGGCTCAGCCCTGATCCGCCCGGCGCACGCCTGCGCCGTCGAGATTCTGCGCGACGAATTCCCAGTTGATCAGATTCGCCGAGACCGCGTCGAGATAGGCCGGACGCGCATTGCGGTAATCGACGTAATAAGCATGCTCCCACACGTCGATCGTCAGCAGCGGCTGCATGCCTTCATACACCACCGGCGTGTCGGCATCGTGCAGCGACGTTACCTTGAGCTTGCCGCCGTCGAGCACCAGCCAGCCCCAGCCGCTGGCGAAATGGTTGGTCGATTCGGTCACCAGCTGCTTGACCAGCGCGTCGGCCGAGCCGAAGCCGTCGTTGATCAGATCGGCGAGCTTGCCGGTCGGCGCCTGCTTCTCGGGGCTCAGGCACTGCCAGAAGAAGCTGTGGTTCCACACCTGCGCGGAGTTGTTGAACAGGCCCTTGTCGCCGGTCTCCTTGGCCTTCTGGATCACCTCGGAAAGCTTGAGGCCCTCGAGACCCTTCTCGACCACGAAGCCGTTGGTCTTGTCGACATAGGCCTTGTGATGCTTGCCGTGATGGAATTCGAGCGTCTCCGCCGACATGTGCGGAGCAAGCGCATCCTTGGCATAAGGCAGCGCGGGAAGTTCGAAAGCCATGGGGGATACTCCGTGTTCGGTTCACCCGCACAACGATCCGCGGCGGGAAGCGGTCCTCCCCTAGCTCCGAAAAACCCCTTCTGTCCCGCAAATTTCGTTGCGTGTGACAAACGAAAATTCCGATCTTAAGCTGCCTTCCGCAGGCGCCGGGGGCAATCGGCGCCGCAGAACGAGGGGAGCAATCGCATGGACAAGTTTTTCGGCAATCTGCACGCGGTGCTGGCGGTCAGCCTCGTGCTCGCGATCGGGTTGATGTTCGCACCCTATTTCGCGCCGCCGCTGGGCCTGTGGAACGGCGTGTTCCAATGGCTCCACGTCTTCTTCGGCATCACATGGATCGGGCTGCTCTACTATTTCAACTTCGTCCAGATACCGACGATGCCCAGGATCCCCGCCGAACTGAAGCCGGGCATATCGAAATTCATCGCACCCAAGGCCTTGTTCTTCTTCCGTTGGGCCGCCTTGCTCACCGTGATCACCGGGCTGATCCTCGCCTGGCTCTACGACGAACTCGAGGATGCGCTGCTGCTGCGCGACAATGCCCGGTTGATCGGCATCGGCATGTGGCTTGCGCTGTTCATGGCGGCCAATGTTTGGTTCGTCATCTGGCCGAACCAGAAAAAGGCGCTCGGCCTGGTCGAGGCCGACGACGCCGTCAAGGCGAGGGCGGCAAGGACCGCGATGATCGCCTCGCGTCTCAACGTGCTGCTGTCGCTGCCGATGTTGCTGGCGATGACCAATTATCATTGATCTCTCCCTCTCCCGCAGGCGGGAGAGGGCTTTTTAGGCCCCCGCTCCCAGCAATTCGTGCCGCTTCAAGGCATGCCGCAACTGGTCATAGGTCAGCCCCAGCGCTTCGGCGGTCGATCGCTGATTGTAGCGATGCTCGGCCAGCGCCCGCGACAGCACTTGCCGCTCGAACGCGTTCACGCGCGATTTGAAGTCGGTCCCGCCGTCGAACGCCGTCGCCGGCTCGGCTTCGGCTATGGGAACCGGCGCCGCTTCGGCCGGTGCCGCGGCCTGCGCCGGAACCGGGACCCGAGGCCGGAACGGAGACTTGAACGGATCGATCTCGATCGAATCCACCGGCCCTTCGCGCTCCCAGCGATAGACTGCGCGCTCGACGACATTGCGCAATTCGCGGACATTGCCCGGCCAGTCATAGGTCAGCATCGCGTCGAGCGCATTCGGGCCCCAGCCCGGCCAGTCGGCCAGGCCGATCTCCGACGCCATCCGCCGCCCGAAGAAATCGGCGAGCACTTCGATGTCGCCCCGCCGCGCGCGCAGGGGCGGCAAGGTCACCACCTCGAACGACAGCCGGTCGAGCAGATCGGCGCGGAACGTTCCCTTGTCGACCTTGTCGGGCAGATGCTCGTTGGTCGCCGCGACGATGCGCACGTCGACATGCAGCGGCCGCGACGAGCCGATCCGCGTCACTTCGCCATATTCGACCGCGCGCAGCAGCCGGTCCTGCGCCGCCATCGACAGCGTCCCCAACTCGTCGAGGAACAAGGTGCCGCGATGCGCCTCTTCGAAGCGTCCCGCGCGCGCCTTGGTCGCGCCGGTGAACGCCCCCGATTCATGCCCGAACAATTCGGCCTCGATCAGAGTCTCGGGCAAGGCCGCGCAATTCATGATGACCAGCGGCTGGTCCCAGCGCGGGCTCAGCCGGTGGAGGCGTTCGGCGACCAGTTCCTTGCCGGTCCCGCGCTCGCCGATGACGAGCACCGGACGGTCGAGCGCCGCGGCGCGACTGGCGCGTTCGAGCGCGTCGAGAAAGGCTCCGGATTGGCCGATGACCTGGGTTGCGCGCTCCATGCCGAACCTTTGGCGAATTTTCCCAACTCTTGGCAAGCCCTATTTAGCCACTGAACGTCAGATGAATGGCAAAAATGGCTGATTTCTGCGGTTCTGGCGATTTGGCACGCCTCCTGCAAAGCTATTGGCAAGCCCGCCAACGGGCGGACCAAAACACAGGTTCAGGGAAACGAGATCATGACTTACGAAGCAAAGAATGTTCGCAACGCCTTCTTCGCCGTCACCGTCGCCTTCTTCGCCAGCGCCATCCTGATGGCCAGCGCAGTCGGCCCGGCGATCGCCTGAGGCACGAGGTCGCTCCGCTCGCATTGCCCCGCGAGCGGAAACCCGCCGGGAGGGACACCCCCTAGTCTCTCCCGGCGGATCCCAAAAACGAAGGAGTTCTGGAATGGGTATCTTCTCGCGAACCCGCGATATCATCGCCGCCAACGTCACCGACCTTCTCGACAAGGCCGAAGACCCGGCCAAGATGATCCGCATGATCATCCTCGAGATGGAGGAGACCTTGGTCGAGGTTCGCGCCTCCGCCGCGCGCACCATCGCCGATCAGAAGGAAATGCGCCGCCACATCGCCAAGCTCGAAAAGCTCCAGGAGAGCTGGACCGAGAAGGCCGAGCTGGCGCTCAGCAAGGGCCGCGAGGACCTCGCCAAGGCAGCGCTCGTCGAAAAACAGAAGGCCGCCGACATGTGCGAGCAGCTTTCGACCGAGATCGGCGTGCTCGACGAGGCGCTCAAGGCTTCGGAGGAAGACATCACCAAGCTCCAGAACAAGCTGCGCGAGGCGCGGGTCCGTCAGAACTCGATCGTCGCCCGGCTGGAGAGCGCCAACAACCGCACGCGCCTGCGCGAGATGACCAACGGCTCGAAGATGCACGACGCCTTCTCGCGCTTCGACGTCCTCGAACGCCGGGTCGATTTCGCCGAGGGTCGCGCCGAGGCAGCCGGTCTGGGCGGCGCTCCCAAGAGCCTCGAGGAAGAGATCGCCGAGTTGCGCTCGTCCGAGAAGGTGGATGCCGAGCTCGAAGCGCTGAAGGCCCGCCTGAACAAGGGAGCGTAAGCGATGGAAGAGGTTTTCCTGCCCATCGTCATCGTCGGGATGCTCTTCGTCGGCCTTCCCTGGGTGATCATGCACTATATCACCCGGTGGAAGACGGCAGCGACGATCACCGGCGAGGACGAGAAGCTTCTCGACGAGCTCTATTACACTGCCAAGCAGCTCGAGGAGCGCCTGCTCACCGTCGAACGCATCATTGCCGCCGACAACCCCGATTTCCGCCCGCTCTCGGCCTCGCGCCAGGAACCGAGCCCCTTCGATATCTCGAGGAGGAACTGAGATGTCCGCCCGTACGAAATTCTACCTCGACAAGTCCAACGGCAAGGTCCTCGGCGTCTGTGCCGGGCTGGCGGACTACACCGGCATCGAAGCGATCTGGCTTCGCCTCGGCATGGTTTTCCTCGCCTTCGCGACCAGCGGCACGTCGATCCTCTTCTACTTCCTGATCGCCTGGCTCGCGCCGAACAAGCCGGCCGGCCTCTATCAGGGGCCCGAGGAAGAGAAGTTCTGGCAGGGCGTCCGCTCGAATCCGAGCCGCTCGACCGCGCAGGTCCGCTCGACCTTCCGCGACATCGACCGCCGGCTCGCCGATATCGAGATGTACTATACCAGCCGCAACACCCGGCTCGCCGACGAGATCGACAGCCTGCGCTGAGGCGGGGCTGTCAACAGGGAGGAAAGTCAATGCAGGACGGCATGATCTTCGTGCTCCTGATCATCGGGATCTCGACCGCCGGCTGGCTGATCAATAACATGATCCGCGCAAAGCACGGTTACCCGCTCGAGAATGAATGGAAGGGCACCACCGCGAAGGGCGACCCGGAAGCGGACCGCAAGATCGAGCTCCTCTCCACGGAGAATGAGCGCCTCACCGGCCAGATCTCGCGGCTCGAAGACCGGATCGCAGTGCTCGAACGGATCGCCACCGACCCCGCCGAGCGCACCGCCCGCGAAATCGACAGCCTGCGCTGAGCGAAGGAACACGAGATGAGTGAAGCAATCGTCATGAGCAACCTTCCCTGGATCATCGGCAGCGCGATGCTGCTCGGAGGCTTCGGGATCATCGGGTGGATCTTCACCACCTGGCTGCGGATCAAGAACGGCTACCCGCTGGAGAATAGCTGGGGCAAGGCGATCTACCCGCAGAAGAATGACGAGGCGATGGAGCGGATCAAGCTGCTCAGCCAGGAAAACGCCCAGCTCCGCGCCGAGCTCGGCTCGGTCAAGGACCGGCTGATCAACGTCGAGCGGATCGTCACCGACAGTTCGCACAGTCTCGACCGCGAGATCGAGCAGCTGCGCGGCACCAAGAGCAATTGAGGAGGCTTTGATGATCAACCCGCTGCTCATCCCGATCCTGGGCATTTCCTGCGGCCTGCTGGCCATCCTGGGCGGGGTGTTCGTCAAGCCCTGGTTCAAGCTCAAGGAGCGCCAGATGGAGATCGAATCGCAGATGGTCGCCGAGAAAGCCGCCCAATATGCCGCCCAGACCGAGCGGCTCGAACAGAGGGTCCGGGTTCTCGAACGGATCGTCACCGACCGCGGCATCGCCGTCGCGGATGAAATCGAACAGCTGCGCGACGCGCCGCTCAACTAAGCCCGCTGCGCGAGACGCAGCCCAATCTGAGGACCACAAAATGATCATCGTCGTGTTCGCAGTGCTGACGGCACTGTGCGGGGGAGCTATTGCCCTCGCCGAAGCCCGGGATCGCCCCGTCCGCCGCGCGGAAAAGCTCGCCCGGCAGCAGCAACAGGGCGCCTGAGGCGCCGCACAAGGAGTAAATGGGATGAACCCGTTCGAAATGGTTGTCGCCATCATCGTCATCGTGACGATCGGCAGCGTCCTCAAGGCGCGCTTCGGCATCCACAAGGACAAGCACGGCAACGAAGTCTTCCGCGGCAGCGACACGGCATCCGACGCCGCAAGGCTCCGCGACGAGGTCCGTGCGCTCAAGGAGCGCGTCCAGGTCCTCGAACGGGTCATTACCGACAGCGAAGCCAGCAGCCTGCGTCTCGACCGCGAGATCGAGGCGCTGCGCGACAAGAAAAACCCCTAGATCAGGGAGACATGCAATGACCGTCGACCCCAATCTCTACATCACGCTTTCGGTCTCGGGCCTCGCCGGCGTGGCGATGGTGACCGCGGCGGGGCTCTCGGGCTGGCGCGGCTGGCTCGCGCTCAAGCGCCAGGAACTCGCCGAGCACCGCGCGTCCGGGGTGCAGGCCGAACCGGCAATGCCCTCCGCCGCCTCGCGCATCGAGATCGCCGACCTCAAGGAACGCATCCGCAAGCTCGAGGCGATCGCCGCCGGGGTGGACCTCTAGGGTCCACCCGGCTAGCGGGGCCCGCATGACCAGCCTCGCCGACCTTCGCGAAGAATATGAGTTCCTCGACGCCGACGACCGCTATCGCCTGTTGATCGATCTGGGCCGCGCGCTCGAGCCGATGCCCGACCCCCTCAAGACCGACGCCACGCTCGTCCGCGGCTGCTCGGCCTCGGTATGGGTCTATCCCACCCGCAAGGACGACGGCGCGCTCCACTTCCTCGCCGATTCGAATGCCGCGATCACCAAGGGCATCATCGCATTGGTGCTGCTCACGGTGCAGGACCGCAGCCCCGCGGAGATTCTCGCCACCGATATCGAAGCGGCGCTCGCCCCGTTCGACCTGCGCAACCAGCTCAGCTCGAACCGCACTCAAGGCATCCCCAACATGATCGCGCTGATCCGCGAGACCGCGACAAGGTACGCGGGCTAATCTCCCCGCCACCCCGGCCTTGTGCCGGGGTCCACCAAGCCGCACGGGCCGAGCCAGGCCGCTTGCCTTTCCGTTGCTTCCCGGTGGACCCCGGCACAAGGCCGGGGTGACGATATCAATCGTTCAACCCAAGGTCCCCGGCCACCGCATCGAGGTTCGCCCCTGCGGGCACCAGCAGCCACTCCCGCGCCTGCGCCCCGTTGACCACCGTCACCGCCCCGCGCGGGCACACCCCGAGGCACTTGACCTCGACGATTCCCGCCGCGCCCTTGCGGCCCTTCTTCAGTCCGAGATGTTTCCGAAGCGCCTTGGCCAGCGGCGTCCTGCCCCTCGGTCCGAATCCGCCGTCGAGCTTCCTGGAGCATTTCGAGCAGACCAGAACCGCGTTCGACCAGTTCGAGCGAATGCCAGCCTTCAATCGGGCTTCCACGTCCGGCGTTCTTCGGCGGCCTTGAGCACTTCATATGCCGCCTGGATCGCCTGAAAGCGCTTCGCCGCCTCGGCGTCGCCGGGCTTGACGTCGGGATGGTTCGATTTGGCCAGCCGCCGCCACGCCATCCGCACCGCCTCGAAATCCGCATCGACCTCGAGATCGAGCACCTCCAGCGCGCGGATCTCGTCGCGCGAGCGGCTGCCGTCGCCGGGCCCGGCCCAGCTATTGTGCTTCGATTCGGCGAAGCCGCCCGCGTCGCGCCGTTCCTCGGCCTCGCGCGCCGCGGCTTCCTCGGCGGTCAGCCCCTCGAAATAATTCCAGTTGCGGTTGTACTCGCCGGCATGCGTCTCGCAGAAATACCAGCGTTCGGGGCTGTTGGGCGATTTCGGCGCAGGCCGGTCGCCGGGTTCGTCGCAGCCGTGGCGGTCGCACAGCCGCACCTTCACCGCCTCGCGCTCGGCGCCATATTCGCGCCAGCGGGGGAAGCCCCAGTCGGAGGATCGTGTCGCGCGTGCCATCGAGGGGCAGATAGGGTGGCTGCCGGGCAAAGGCCACCCTTGGAAACAACTTCGTGCTCCTGCGAAAGCAGGAGCCCAGGGTCGCGGGCGATACGCTCGAACCCTGGGCTCCGGCTTTCGCAGGAGCGCTGATGCCAGAGGGTCTATAAGCCGGGTTCTGTCCTCGCGCCCCAAGGAGACCCTCGGCGCGCGATGTGCGACCATTCCTCTAGGCGACGGATTGCTCCGCCGCTCAAGCAACCAACCCGGGCGACGGGCCGGAACCAGGCCCATATGCCGCCCCTATTCGGTCTTGCTCCCGGTGGGGTTTGCCGTGCCGCTTCCGTTGCCGGTCGCGCGGTGCGCTCTTGCCGCACCCTTTCACCCTTGCCCCTGGTTCCGGAGAACCGGTGGGCGGTCTGCTCTCTGTGGCACTTTCCCTGAGCCGGCAAGCCGGCCCGCCGGGCGTTACCCGGCACCGTGGTTCCGTGGAGCCCGGACTTTCCTCGGCGATGCTTGCGCATCGACGCGGCCGCCCGACCCTCTGGCCCGACCGCTCTAGCGCCACCTGCGCGGCGCGCAAGGCCTATGCCGCGTCGGGCTCCGGCGGCGCCCCGGACTCCTCTGCCGCGATCTCGGCCTGCTTCACCGCCGTTCCCCACGCCTGTACCGCGATCAGCGTCTGGGTCGAAAGCGGCCCGCGCCCGATCGCGATCCGGCGATAGTCCGAGCCGACCTCGATCACGCCGTCGGCGCCGTTCACCCGCGCGCTGCGGTCGAGCAACGCCGTCGCCTCGGCCACGGTCGGCGTGTTCACCGCCGGAACTTCCTTGTCGTCCTCGTCGACCTTGATCACGCCGCTGAGCCGCACCTGCACCGGGCCCATGCGGGCCATTCCGCTACCGTTTAGCATTCGTTCTGCCTCCGACCGTGCACGGTAGAAGCCTCGGCGCTGCCATGGAATTGCCGGAAACGGTGAATCCGCCGCATACCTTCTTTTTCGTGCAGCTATCTCAATCGTCGCCCTGCGGCTTGGGCAGCAGCAGTGCCAGCAGGATGCAGCGGCACTCCATGTCGATCTCGCCGTCGATCAGTTCGGGGCGGAAGCGCCGCTGGAACGCCGTCACCGCCGCCTCGCCGTCGCGCACGTCATAGCCGAACCGTTCGAGCGCGAGCATGAAGCCGGCGTCGGGCCAGCCCGGATCAACCAGATTCTTGGTCGGCCGCGGCAGCGCGAGCCGCAGTCGCGCCAGCGCATGCCAGTTGAACAATTCGCCCGGATCCTGCTTGCGCGCCGGCGCGACGTCCGAATGCCCGACGACATTGCCGCGGGTGATGCCATGGCGCTCCTTGATCTCGGCGACCAGGGGAATCAGGGCGCTCATCTGGGCGTCGGGAAAGGGACGATAGCCGAATTCGTGCCCCGGATTGACGATCTCGATTCCGATCGACGCCGAATTGACGTCGGTCACCCCGCGCCAGTGCGAGCGCCCGGCGTGCCACGCGCGATGCCGCTCGTCGACCAGTCGCAGGATCGTGCCGTCCTCGTCGACCAGATAGTGCGCCGAGACCTTTGCCTCGGGATCGCGCAGCCGGTCGATCGCCGCCTGCCCGCTCTCCATGCCGGTATAATGGAGCACGAGCATCGACACCGGCAACTCGCGCGCGTCGAAATTGGGCGACGGCATGTCGGTGATCGTCAGGTCGCTGGTCATCGCCGACGACGTTACGAGCGCGAACCGGTCCCGGGCAAGAGCCCGATCAGCCGAAAGCGGCGTGCTTGACCGGCACCGTCTCGACCGCGCGGTAGAAGCCGCGATACTGGTCACAGGGCCGGAAGCGGTCGGTCAGCCCGATCACCGTCTCGCCCGCGCCGAGCACGAGCAGCCCGCCCGGGCGGATCGCCGCGGCGAGGATCTCGAAAACGTCGCGGCGCACGTCCTGCGAGAAATAGAGCATCACGTTGCGACACAATACGACGTCGAATTTGCCCGGCGGCGGCGCGTCGGCGGTCAGGTTGTGCTGGCGGAACTGGATACGGCGTAGCAGTTCGGGCTTGGCCGCCCAATCGCCCCCGGCGCTGTCGAACCATGTCATCATCCGCCGGACCGGAAGCCCGCGCTGGATCTCGAATTGCGAAAAATGGCCGGCGCGCGCGCGGGTCAGCGCGGCGGGCGACACGTCGGTCGCGACGATCTCGGGCGCGCTCGCGCCTTCGCCCATGCCGCGCTCGTCGAACAGCATCGCGAGGCTCAGCGGCTCCTGCCCGGTCGAGCAGCCCGACGACCAGATGCGGGTTTTCCGGCCGCCCAGCTCGGCCTGCATCGCCTTGGTGGCATCGGCGATCATGTCGAGCACCGCCGCATCGCGGAAGAAGCTCGTCTCCTGGTTCAACAGCGCATCCACGACCTGATCCCCTAAATCCCCTGTCCGCGTCGCGACGAGCTGGGCGACCAGCTGATCGAGCGATGCGAGTCCCTTTTCGCGCAGCAGCGGCTTGAGCGCCGTCTCGATGCGCCACGCCCGGTTCGCGGCGATCTGTTGCCCGGTGCGCTGCTCGAGCAGCGCCGAGATGATGTTCATCGCGCTCGACGAAGCCGCCGGCGTGGTTCCCGGGAAGTGCATCATGCCCTCCCCTGCCATGCGACCAGCCGGCCGATCTCGTCGGGCGGCAAGATCGCGCTCGCATGGCCCGCATTGGCCACCGCGCCGGGCATCCCCCAGATCGTCGAGCTCTCGCGGTCCTGCACGAGGATGCGTGCACCGGCCTCGACGAGATGCCGCGCGCCCTCGGCGCCGTCGCGTCCCATCCCGCTCAGCACGACGCCGAGCGCGCGCTTGCCGAACACGTCGGCGATCGATTCGAACATCGGATCGACCGAGGGCATGCAGCCGCTCAACGAGCGCTCGTCGCTCAGCCGGACCGCCCAGCCATCGGACATCTTGACCACGCGCATATGCGCGTCGCCCGGCGCGACGATGATCCGGCCGGGCCGCACGCGCATGCGATCGCTCGCGACTTCGCACGGCCGCCCGCCGAGCACTGCGAGCTGCGCGGCGAAATAGCCCATGAACGAAATCGGCAGATGCTGGGTGACGAGGATCGGGATCTGGAAGCTGGCCGGGATCGCGCGGAGGAACTGGCTCAGCGCGTGGATGCCCCCGGTCGAGGCGCCGACCGCGACGATGTCGAAGTCGTGCGGCGCAGCAACCGGTCCGGCGCTGGGCTTCGCATGCGGCAACGGCTCGGCATGGCCGTCCATCAGCCGCGACAGCCGCTCCTCGAGCACTTCGGCGAAGCGCCCGCCGAAGGTGCCGATCCCGGGCTTCACCAGCGTATCGGCCGCGCCGAGCGCGAGTGCCTGAACGGTTACGGCGGCGCCTTCGTCGGCGGAAGAGGAAACGATCAGCACCTTGGCACCCTTGCCGGCGGCAATCACGTCGGGCAGCGCGGTCAGCCCGTCGATCCCCGGCATGTCGATGTCGAGCAGGACGATGTCGACATGATGGGTATCGAGATAATCGAGCGCCCCGCGCACGTCGCCCAGCGCCGCCGCGACGCGGAAGCGCCGCGTGCCGTCCACCATCCGGCCGAGCACCGATCGCGCGACGACCGAATCGTCGACGATCAGCACCTGTGCCGGAGGCACGGTCCCACGCGAATCCGGGAGGATGGAACTGAGTGCGACGGCCATTTCCGGCTCTCGGCGCTCAGGCGACGCCGACGATCTGCAGCTTGCTCTCGAGCGTCTCGCGATCGAACGGCTTCATGACATATTCGTCGGCACCCGCCTCGATCGCGGCGCGGATATAGGCCATGCCGTTCTCGGTGGTGCAGAACACCACTTTGGGGCGCTGGGGCAGCCCCGAATCCTTGAGCGCGCGCAGGAAATCCATCCCGCTCATCACCGGCATGTTCCAGTCGAGCAGGATCACGTCGGGCGCGGCCGCCATGCACGAATCGAGCGCCTCACGGCCGTCGCCGGCCTCGCGCACTTCAAAATCGAGCGTCTCGAGGATGTGCCGCGCGACCTTGCGGATCACCTTGGAGTCGTCGACGACAAGACAAGTCTTCATGTTTCCCTGTTCCCCGATAGGCAGGCGTCTGTTTCATCATAGTGCGGCAGAGATGTGAGGACCGGGTTAACCGGCCAAATTCAGTTGAGCGCCGCCGAATAGCCCGGCACCAGCGCGGCCAGATCAATCGCGAGGATCGGCTCGCCGTCGCGTTCGACGATCCCGCGTCCCGCGCGCTGCCACGCGCTGCCCAGCGCGACGCCGCCGGCCAGCGGCAGCAACTCGAACGGCGCGACGTCGTCGAGCGCGTCGACCAGCAGCGCGTAGTGATGGCCGTCGACATGGGTGATCACCGCACGTCGCGCCTCGCGTGAGCTGTCGAGACCCAATGCAGTGTGGGTGTCGACCACGGTCACCACCCGGCTGCGCAACGCCGCCAGTCCGCGGACGTGCTGCGAGGCGAGCGGCACTTGCGTGACCTCGCCGATATCGACCACCGATTCGACCTGGTCCGAATCGATCGCGACCGCGCGGCCGGCGAGCTGGGCGATGAGATAGAGATGTGTCATCAGCGGCCTTTCCCGGCCATGCGGGCCTCGAGCGCGGAGAGCAGCCCCGCACGGTCGTAACGATAGACGCTGTCGTCGCCAGCACCCGCCGCGGCGCGGCGGCTGCGCAGCCGTACCACCGGCGCCTTCGGAGCGAGTTCGACGGGCACCTCGTCGGCAGAAAGCACCACTGCCGGCGTTTCGCCCGGCGAAAGCTGGGTGGCGACACGGTAGCCCGCCGTCTCGAGCAACGGCCGCACGAACGAGGCCATCCAGCCGTCCTTGTCGCCGGCGATCAGGCAGAGCGGCGCATGTTCCTCGCTCTCGCGATCGGCATGCTCGTCGAACACCCACAGGATATCGAGCAGTTCGACTTGCTCGTCGTCGATCAATGCGACGCCGGCGATCGGCCCCGGCGCATGCGCGGGCACCAGCTCTTCGGGAAGCGTGATGATGTCGAGCGCCTCGTCGATCGCATAGCTGACTTCGTTGGCGCCGTCCTTGAGCCGCAGCACGTTGAGCCGGTCGCGTCCGGCGATCTCGCCCTGCGCGGCGAGCGGCAGGATGCGCCCGTCGATGGTCACCCGGTGGCGGCCGGCGGCGAAGCGCACGCTTTCGCCCTCGACCTGCTCGACCCGGTCGACCGCCGCCAGCGGCACCGCGCGGCGCGCGCCGTCGAGGTCGATGAACAGCAAGGCCGGGATGCCCGCATCCGCTTCGGCCACCTCGTCCTCGTCCTCGACCCGGTCGTCGTCGCGGCCGAAATCGAGCCCGGCGACATGGGCGATCCCGGCGCAGTCGAGCAGCAGCATCGGCAGCCCCGAATCGGGCAGGGTCTGGCCGGCATAGACTCCGGTCGACATCACTGCCGGCGATGCCGGCTTGATCACCAGTTCCTCGTTATCGAGCACCATGTCGGCGGCGAGCGCGTAGCTGCCTTCGCCGATATTGACGATCGAGATCATCCGGGGCCCGCTATGCGCCGCGCGGGTCAGCCCGAGCACTTCGCACAGGTTGAGCAACGGCATCCGCCGGCCGCGCACGCTCAGCACCTGCGCGCCGCCGATCGTGTCGATCCGGATCGCCTCGCCATGATCGGTGACGATCTCCTCTATCGCCTGACGCGAGATCGCGAAACGCTGTCCGCCCGCGCCGACGACGATCGCGGAGATGATCGACAGGGTCAGCGGCACGTGAATGGCGAGCTTGAGCCCCTTGCCGGGTGTGCTGTCGAGGTCGACGCGCCCGCCGATCTGCTCGATCGAGGCGCGGACGATGTCCATTCCCACGCCGCGACCCGAGACCTCGCTGACCACGTCCTTGCTCGACAGGCCGGGCTCGAACACCAGATCGAGCTTCGCCCGCTCGGGCAGCGCCCGCAGCTTCGCCTCGTCGCGGCCATTGGCGACGAGCTTGCGGATCAGCTTCTCGCTGTCGATCCCGCGCCCGTCGTCGCTGATCTCGATGATGATCTGGTTGCCCGACTGGCGCGCCGAGACGGTCAGCCGGCCATTTTCGCGCTTTCCCGCGGCGCGGCGCTCGACCGGCGATTCGACGCCGTGGTCGATCGAATTGCGGATGATGTGGACCAAGGGATCGCGCATCATCTCGATCATCTCGCGGTCGAGCTCGACGTCCGATCCCTCGACCTGGAGCAGAACCGATTTGCCCAGCCCCGCCGCAGTATCGCGCACCATTCGCGGCAAAGCCGAGAACAATGCATCGATCTTCTGCATCCGGGTGCGGGTCACCGTGTCGCGCATCTCGCCGACGGTGAGCGACAGCCGCTCGAGCGCCGCCTCGATCGTCGGATCGATATCGCCGCCGCGCAGCCGCCGCGCCAGTTCGTTGCGCGCCAGCACCATGTCGGACATTCCCGACATCATCCGATCGAGCAGATCGACGTTCAGCCGCACGCTGCGCGCCGGCGCGCGCTGCAGACCTGGCAGGTTCGCCTGCACGACTTCCTCGGCGCCTTCCGCCAATGCGCCGATCAGCAATTCGTCGCCCTGGTCGGGCAGGCTGGTCCCCGAATCGATCGCCTCGACCAGTTCGCCGATCCGGTCGACGATCGCCAGCACCGAATTGACCAGCGCCCGATCCGGCCGGCGCACGCCTTCGCGGACCTGCGCGAGCACGTCCTCGGCGGCGTGGCTGAGCCGGCCGAGGCGCGGCAGATCGAGAAAGCCGCAGCTGCCTTTGACGGTGTGCACGAAGCGGAAGATCGCATCGAGCCGCGCGCGATCCTCGGGATGCGCTTCCCACGCGACGATCTCGCCCGAAAGCGCTTCGAGCGTCTCGCGCGTCTCGGCGATGAATTCCTGAATCAGGTCGTCCATGGGGCCCCGGAGCAAATTTGCCGGGTCACCTTGGGCTAGCGGTGGTTAAGGCCGGGTTAGTAGCCTGTCAGCCGACCCGGAAGCTCGCCCCGAACAGCAGCACGTCCGAATCCGGCGGCGAGACCTGCAGCGTGCCGCCGCCCTGCGCGACCAGCGCGTGCGCGAGGAACGCCGCCGCCGCGCGCGGGGTGACCGGCATGTCGTCCTGCCCGCCCGCCAATGCGCCGCGCAACTCGGAATCGAGCACGATCCGAGGCCCGTCGGCGCGCACGACGATCTCGATCGAGCCGTCGATGATCTCGGCGCCGATGTCGAGCTGGCCGCCGCGAATCAGCGCGTCGCCGCCGATCAGGGCGAGGTTGAGCAGCACCTTGATCGCGTGCTTGGGCAGCACCGGATCCTCGACCATCCAGCCGATCTTGACCCGGTGATTGTCGCCGAACAGCCCCTCGAGCGCCGCCTGGGCCTCGCGCGTGTCGACGGTCTCGCCGAAACCGCCCGCCGCGCCGAACGCCAGCCGGAAGAATTTCAGCTTGTTGGCGCTCGCCTTGGCGCTCTCGCTGAGCAGCTCGAGGCAGCGCGCGCGCATCTCGGGGTCATGCTCGTCGGCGAGCAGTTCCAGCCCGTTGTTGAGCGCGCCCACCGGGCTCAGCAAATCGTGGCAGAGCCTCGAACATAAAAGGCTCGCGAAATCGGTCGGGCTGATGTTCAACGATGTGGCTCCGGTTTACCCCAAGCCTCTTTGGCGCAGCCGCGAAGCCGCTGCAAGCTGCGCCCTCTCCCGCAGCTAGACGACGCGTCGGCCCGAGAAGAGCTGGATAAGCCCGACGATGATCGCGATCACCAGCAGGATGTGGATCAGTCCGCTGCCGACATGGAAGGCGAAGCCCAGCAGCCACAGGATGATCAGGATGACGGCGATGGTCCAGAGCATCGAAAGCACTCCCTTTTCGTTATGAAGGGCAAACGTGGCACGGAGCCGAAACGTTCCGCGCGATCGCGTTGGAAGCCGCACGAAGCGGCCGAACGTGGATTCTGCACGCAAGGCGGCCGATGCGGGGCAACGGCTCTGGTCTCCGGCGCGCGCGCCCGGCATCATCGGCCCCGTCTGCCACAGGATCGGAATATTCGATGCGACATGCGTTGACCGCTCTATCCCTCGTCGTGATGGCTTCGGCGGCCCCTGCATCGGCGCAGGATTTCTCGAGCATCGCCAGCCAATATACGGATTTCGGCGCGTCGATGATGGCGGTCGGCCAGATGAACAATGTCATCGGCAATACGGTGCGCAGCCGGAGCCCCGACCGCGCCGTCCGTGCACCCCGCCCCGTCCCCCCGCGCGCCGCCGTCATCGGCACCGGCTATCGCGCGTCGCCCGCGATCTCGAAGCGCGTCCGCACCCGGTTCGCCGATTTCGTCGCCCGCGCCGACCCGCCCAACGCCGATCGCCTGCGCAATTTCGTCGCGCAGAACGACTTGCTCGGCGCTTGGGCGAAGCACGTCGCGGTCGACGGCCTGCAGCGCGGCGACGTCGCCGATGCGATGACCGCTTATTGGGTGCAGAACTGGCAGATCGCCAATAAGGTGCCCTTCGCCAGCCGCGCCCAGGTTCAGGCCGTCCGCACCCAAATCGCCGCTGCGCTCGGCACCAGCCCCGCCTTTGCGCAGCTCGGCGATGCCGCGCGGCAGGAAATGGCCGAAACCTTCATGCTCAATTTCGTCGCGCAAGGTTCGGCCTTTTCGGACGCGATGACGCGGCGCGACGCCGGCGCGACCAGCCGCCTGTCCGACGCGGCCGCCGCGCGCTTCCGCAAGGATATGAATCTCGACCTGCGCCGGCTCCGCTTGACCGAGGCCGGCCTCGCCGGCTGATTCGGCGGGGGGCGCGACAAGAGGCGGGGATTGTCGTCCCCGCCTCCCTTCGTCGGACCTCAGCCGAATTCGTAGATCGTCACCAGACCTGCGCCACCCGCGCCGCCCGGCCGGGCGGGCGCACCGCCGATCGAGCTCGCACCGCCGCCGCCCGCGCCGGGAGCGAGCCCCGCGAGGCCGGGGCCGTTGCCGCCGCCTGCGCCGCTGCCGCCATAATAAGAGTTCCCGCCATTGCCGCCGAGCACGACATATTGCGACAGGACGAACCCCGACGTGCCCGCTCCGCCCGAGGCGGCGATGAGATTGGCCCCGGTCGGAAGCGCATTGCCCGGCGAGCCCCCGACAATGGCCGGCGCCGTGTAGGCGGGGGCGGAAAGGCCGGCGATGCCGCCCGGCGCCGAGACGAGCGTACCGAAGCCCGAGGCAGCGCCGGGATTGCCCGGATTGGCGCCGCTCGCCGGTGCCGCACCGCCGCTGCCGACGGTCACCGCCACACCGGCAAAGCCGCTCGTGAACCGCGCACGCGCGAACGATCCCGCGCTGCCGCCGGCGCCGACCGCGCCTTGCGATCCCCCCGGCGCGGCACATCCGCCGCCACTGGCGCCGCCGCCGATGAGTTCGACGATCACCCCCGTCGTCCCCGGCGTCGGGGTATAGGTTCCGCTCGCGGTGAAGCGCTGCACCGTCATCGCCGTGGCCTGCGCCTGGGCCAGCCCGGAAAAGTCGCGCTCATCCGTGATTCGATCGTTGGTGATCGCAGTGACATCGGGAGTCAGCCGCACCTGCGCGACCGGCGCGAACCCGGCTTCCAGCGCCGGGGGCACCGGCGTCGGATCTTCCGCGCCGGGCAGCACCGAGGCGACGCCGCTGGCAAGGCTGATCACGATGCGATCGATCCGCGGATCGGTCACCGGCGGCGTAAAATCGTCCACCAATTGGGCATCGGTTTCGATCAGGGTGCCGCCCACCATCAGGTGACCGGGATCGACCACCACCGCCAATGACAGCGGGTCGCTCGAATGCGGCGCGAAGATCGCGGCAATCCGTGCGAGCACGGACAGGTCGCCGTCCACGGCGTTCGAAGGAAGAATGAATTTTGATACGGACACGTCGGTCTCCTCGACAGATACGCTGTTCGTTCCGCTCCAGCAGCGGAACAAAGCAAGAACTGAAGGTCGAAATCCTATTTGTCCATTCAAAGAATATCGTTATCTTATAATGGCTTGCCATCTATGCGCTACGCAACGCTTCGGTCGATCCACGCTCATCCGCAAGCCGCCGCCCGACCCAGCAAAAAGGCGCGCTCACGGGCATTCTGACTGAGTCCGGCAGCCGCTTCGAACTGCGGTTTCGCCTCGGCGAGCCGGCCGGCGCGGAACAGGAAATCGCCCCGCGCCGCAGGCAAGGGCGCATAATTGCGCAACGCCGCCGCCTCGGCGATTTCGTCGACCAGCCTCAGCCCCACTTCGGGGCCATACGCCATGCTGTGCGCCACTGCGCGATTGAGATCGATCACCGGTGAGGGCGCGACTGCCCGCAACCGATCATAGAGCGCCGCGATCCGGCGCCAGTCGGTTTCCTCGATGCTGCGGGCGCGGGCGTGGCACGCGGCCAACGCCGCCTGCAGCACATATACCCCGTCCGCCCCGCCCAGCGCCTCGGCACGCGCCAGTCCGGTCAGGCCGCGGCGGATCAGCAATTGATCCCAGCGCGCGCGATTCTGTTCGGTGAGCGGCACCGCAGCGCCATCGGGGCCGGTGCGCGCCGCCAGCCGCGACGCCTGGAGCTCCATCAAGGCGAGCAGCCCGAGCAGTTCGGGTTCGGCAGGCATCCGTGCCGCGAGCATCCGTCCGAGCCGCTGCGCCTCGGCGCACAGCGAAGGCCGAATCAGATCCTCGCCCGCAGTCGCGGCATAGCCTTCGTTGAAGATCAGGTAGAGCACCTCGAGCACCGAGGCGAGCCGCACGCCGAGTTCGGCGCCGTGCGGCACTTCGAATGCAAGCCCGGCATTCCCGATCGCCTTTTTAGCACGCACGATGCGCTGGGCGATCGTCGCTGCGTTCGACAGGAAGGCGCGCGCAATCTCCTCGGTGGTCAGCCCGGCGATCAGCCGGAGCGTCAGCGCCGCGCGTGCCTCGGCGGAGAGCAGGGGATGGCACGCCGTGAAGATCAGCCCGAGCAATTCGTCGCCGATATCGTCGTCCATGGCCGCCTCGATCTCCGCCATCGCGGTGTCGCTCGCTTCCTCGCTCTCGCGCGCCATCGCTTCATGGTTGCGTGCCAGCATCTTGTCGCGGCGAATGCCGTCGATGGCGCGACGCTTCGCCGCCGCCATCAGCCACGCGCCGGGCTTGTCGGGGATCCCCAATTTCGGCCATTCGCCGAGCGCGATCAGCAGTGCGTCCTGCGCCAGCTCCTCGGCCCGGTCCATGTCGCGAACCATCCGCGCGAGGCTCGCGATGAGCTGCGCGCGTTCGATCCGGAACACTGCCTCTATCGCCCGATGGGCCTCCGCTTCTGCCGCCGCCATGCCGCCTCCCCGGGCTTCCTGCCCGAAAGAGGCGGACGGCGGACACCGTCAGCGGCCGCTCAGCTTCTCGCGGGTCCGGTCGTGGAGTTCGACGACCGCCTCGGGCAGGTTCTCGCCAAAATCGGCCATCTCGTAAAGCGGGCGGATCTCGATCTCACTGGGTCCGGGCATCGGGTTGGGGCAACGCTTCACCCACGCGACCGCCTCGTCCATGTCCTTGACTTCCCACAGCCAATAGCCGGCGACCAGCTCGCGGGTCTCGGCGAACGGGCCGTCGATCACGGTGCGGCCGGGGCCGTCGAACGCGATGCGCTTGCCTTCGGACGAGGGCTTGAGGCCGTCGCCGGCCAGCATGATCCCGGCATTGACCAGTTCCTCGTTATATTTGCCCATCGCCTCGAACAGTTCGTTCATCTCGGCGGACTCCTTCAGGCCCTGCTCGCTGTCCTCGGTCGCCTTCACAAAAACCATCACGCGCATCGATCGTCTCCTGTCCTCGAGCGGAACCCGTTCCGGCTCGTACCCTGACGACGAACCAGCTTCGCGAGATTCGACAGCCTGGGAAAATTATTTTTTTGAAGCCCACGATCGTCCGGCCCCGACAGATCCCCCTCCCTGCAAGGGAGGGGTCAGGGTGGGGAGCGTCGGCGGGGCTAGATGCCCTGCCGGACGCTTCGGTGCCAGGCGAAGTGTCTTGAGGCGCGCAGCCCCAACCCCCAGCACCTCTCTGCAACCAGGGAGAGGAGCAGATTACTCGACAATCTCCACCGCATCGAACCGCCCATGCACCGCCCCCGCTTCGACCGCGCGCCACAAGGTCGCCGCCTCCCCCGCAACGATCAGCCACAGCCTGCCATCCGGCGCCGCCATCGCCGCGTCGGTCGCCGATGGCGTCGCATCGCCGCCCGGATGCGAATGCCAATATCCGACGATGTTGGGACCGCCTGCCCGCTCCGCCCGCAGCGCGGCGAACAGGGCCGCCGGGTCGATCTCGAACCGCAGCTCGGGATCTTCGGCCACATTCTCAACCGCTTGCATCGCAGTGATCGCGTGCGCCGTTCCGAACAGCAATCCGCACGCCTCGCGCGGCGCGCAATCGGCGGAAATCTGCCGCGTACCGATCAGTACAGATCTTGAAACCCGCGTCGCCATTCCCATCTAGGCGTACAGAATGGAACGGGGGGTTACTACACTCGAAGCGCGGATTGCCGATGCCGCGGATGGCTGGCGGCTCGACCGTGCGCTTGCCGATGCGATTCCCACGCTTTCGCGCGAGCGGCTCAAGGCGCTGATCGCGAGCGGTGCGGTGACCGGACCCGACGGCCTGGCCCGCGATCCGGCGAAGAAGGCGCCGGGCGGCGCATTGTTCAGCATCGCGGTCCCCGATCCCACGCCCGCGCACAACGAAGCGCAGGACATCGCGCTCGAGGTCGTGTTCGAGGACGAGTATCTGATCGTGATCGACAAGCCCGCCGGGCTCGTCGTTCATCCCGCCGCAGGCAATCTCGACGGCACGCTCGTCAACGCCTTGCTCCACCATTGCGCGGGGCAGCTCTCGGGGATTGGTGGCGTCGCCCGGCCGGGGATCGTCCACCGGATCGACAAGGATACTTCGGGGCTGATGGTCGCCGCCAAGACCGATCGTGCGCATGAGGGGCTGGCGCGCCAGTTCAAGGCGCACAGCATCGATCGGCGCTACAAGGCGATCGTCGCCGGCACGGTCAAGGCAGGCGAAGGTACCATCGACGCACGGCTCGGACGTTCGTCGACCAATCGCAAGAAGATGGCGATCGTCCGCGAAGGTCAGGGCAAGCACGCGATCACGCATTGGCGACAAATTCGACGACTTCGGGAGGCGTCGCTGGTCGAATGCCGGCTCGAAACCGGACGCACGCATCAGGTCCGCGTCCATATGGCTTCGATCGGTCATCCGTTGCTCGGAGACCCGGTCTATGGTAGCACGCGGGCGACGCATCGTGCACTTTTGGCAACGCTGGATTTCCGGCGACAGGCCTTGCATGCGGCTCATCTGGGGTTCATTCACCCCGTGAAAAGCCACGCTTTGGCATTCGATAGCGAAATGCCTGCGGATATGCAGGAACTGTTCAATAAGCTCATCGTATGATTTTCGTGGCGCAACCCATGCGGTATTGCGCCCAGTGAAGGGAGATTGATCATGGCAAATGGCAGCAACGTCCCCGCGACGATTCCTGCGCTCGGCGGAGAGGCGAGCCTCAACCGCTATCTGTCCGAGATCAAGAAGTTTCCGATCCTCGCGCCCGAGCAGGAATATATGCTCGCCAAGCGCTTCGAGGAGCATGGCGACGCCGATGCGGCGGCGCAGCTGGTCACGTCGCACCTGCGACTCGTGGCCAAGATCGCCATGGGCTATCGCGGCTACGGCCTGCCCGTCTCCGAGCTGATCTCGGAAGGCAATATCGGCCTGATGCAGGGCGTGAAGAAGTTCGAGGCCGATCGCGGCTTCCGCCTGGCGACCTATGCGATGTGGTGGATCCGCGCGTCGATCCAGGAATTCATCCTGCGCTCGTGGAGCCTCGTGAAGATGGGCACCACCGCGGCGCAGAAGAAATTGTTCTTCAACCTGCGCCGGATGAAGGCCAAGCTCGACGCGTTCGAGGATGGCGACCTCTCGCCCGAGCATCTCGCCAAGATCGCCACCGATCTCGGCGTGACCGAGGAAGAGGTCACGTCGATGAACCGCCGCATGGCGATGGGCGGAGATACCTCGCTCAACGTGCCGATGCGCGAGGACGGCGAGGGCCAGTGGCAGGATTGGCTGCAGGACGACAGCCAGCTTCAGGACGAGGCGGTCGCCGAGGCGCAGGAGGCGGACGTCCGCCACGAGATGCTCGTCGATGCGATGGACGATCTCAACGAACGCGAGAAGCACATCCTCACCGAGCGTCGTCTGACCGACGATCCCAAGACGCTCGAGGAGCTCTCGCAGGTCTATGGCGTCAGCCGTGAACGCGTCCGCCAGATCGAGGTCCGCGCCTTCGAGAAGCTGCAAAAGGCGATGATGCGGCTCGCCGGCGAGAAGCGGCTGCTCGCGGCCTATTGACGACGAAGCGGTTGCGTTGCGCGACCGGCGCCGCCAATCGTGCCCCTATGGGCGATGAACGTTACGATCCGATCCGGGAACCCGCGCCGCAGGTGACGACGCGCATCGACGCGCCGGAGCCTGTGCCGCCGCGTCGACGCAAATCGTTCAAGCGCCGGCTGCTCGGCTGGATCGTCAAGGCGATCCTGATCTTCTTCCTCGGTTCGGTCCTCTGGGTCGCGGCGCTGCGCTTCATCAACCCGCCGATCACCTTCACGATGATCGGCGACGTGGTCGGCGGCCACGGCGTCACCAAAAGCTGGATGAGTCTCGACCGGATCGACCCGAGCATGGCGCGCGCCGCGATCGCCGCGGAGGACGGGCGCTTCTGCGCGCATAATGGCTTCGACTACAAGGCGATCGCCGCCGCCGCGGCGCGCAACGCCACCGGCAAGAAGCGTATCCGCGGCGGATCGACGATCAGCCAGCAGACCGCCAAGAACGTTTTCCTGTGGCAAGGCGGCGGCTATTTCCGCAAAGGCCTCGAGGCCTATTTCACGCTGCTCATCGAGAATATCTGGGGCAAGCGCCGGATCATGGAGGTCTATCTCAACGTCGCCGAGACCGGGATCGGCACCTACGGGGTCAATGCCGGCGCGATGCGCTATTTCAAGCACGACGCCTCGCGCCTGTCCCAGCGCGAAGCCGCCTTGATCGCCGCGGTGCTGCCGCTGCCAAAGAAACGCGCCGCGATCGACCCGAGGGGCTTCACGCGGCGCTATGGCAATTCGATCAATCGGCGGATCACCGTCGTGCGCGGCGGCGGGCTCGACGCCTGCCTGCGCTGATTATTCTACCTTCTTCGCGGCATCCTTCGCGGCACCGCCAACGTCCTTCGCAGCATCGCCGACGCTCTTGGCGGCATCGGTCACTGCGTCGGTCTTGATATTCTCGCGACTGTTCTGATTGATCAGATACAGCGCGCCGACCACGACGAGGATCAGCACCGCCAGCCCGATCAACAGCCCTGCGCCGCCCCCGCCGCGCCGCTCGACGACGACCGTGTTCGACCCGCTATCGGTCTCGGTGACGCGCTCGGCGGTCACGCCGTCGGTACGCTCAACGATTCGATCGACCATGGATTCCACTCCTCGATTGTGTGCGGCAGCAACCGAGGAGCGGCGAGGATGGTTCCGCGTTAACCCTGATCCGGATCAGAAGGGCAGCTTGAAGCCCGGCGGCAGCGGCAACCCGCTGCTCATCTTGGACATTTCGGCCTGCGACACGGTGTCGGCCTTGGCCCGCGCATCGTTGAACGCCGCCGCGACGAGATCCTCGAGCATGCCCTTCTCGGAAGGCGCGAGCAAAGATTCGTCGATGTCGACGCCGATGATCCGGCCCTTCGCGCTCGCCCTGACCTTGACCAGTCCGCCGCCCGACGCGCCCTCGACCTCGATCGCGTCGAGGCTGGCCTGCGCCTTGGTGAGCTCGGCCTGGACGTTCTGCGCCATGGCCATGATGTCTTCGAGGCTCTTCATGCCTGATTACTCCGTATTTTGGTCCAGCCGATCAGCTCGGCTTCGGGGAAAGCTTCGATCGCTGCGGCGACCACCGGCGAGGCGAGCACCGCCGCGCGTTCGGCGGCCTCGTTTGCCGCTGCTGCCTCGCGCAGCGTCGGCGCGGCTGCGGTCTCAACGCATGTCAGACGCCAATTGACCCCGGTCGATTCGCGCAACGCCGCGCCCAACTCGCGGATAAAGTCCTGCGGCAGCTCGCGCGCCGCGCCGAACTCGAATTCGGAGCCATCGAACCGCACCGGCCGCAGGTAATCGCGCACCTGCTGCGCCAGCTGGAAGCGCTTGCTGGTCTCGAGATGCGTCACCAGCTCGCCCATATTGGCCGGCATCGCCGACGCCGCAGGCGCGCCCGGCGGCGCGGAAACGCTCACGCTGCCATTGGCGATTTGCCGCGCCAGCTCGCCCGGATCGGGAAGCTGCGAGGCGTGGATCACCCGCAGCAGCGCCATTTCGCACGCCTCGATCGGCAGCGCCGCCTTGGCGACTTCGTCATGCCCGCGCAGCAGCAATTGCCACAGCCGGTGCAGCGCCGGAAAGGACAGCCCCGCCGCCCAATCCTCGAGCGCTTTCGCCTCCTCGGCCGATTGGCCGGCGGTAGCATCGCTGCCCAATTTGGCCAGGGTCACTCCGTGAACGGTCTCCAGCAGGGTGCGCAGCACCGCCTGCGGATCGACGCCGAGATCATATTGCCCGCGCAACGCCGCCAGCGCGCCCGGCGCGTCGCCGGCGAGCAGCAGCCCGAACAGCGCGCGGATCGCGCCCCGGTCCGACAATCCGAGCATCTGGCGCACCGCTTCGGCACGCACCCCGCCGCCTTCGAGTCCGGCGTGCGCGATCGCCTGATCGAGAATCGAAAGCCCGTCGCGCGCCGAACCCTCGGCCGCGCGCGCGATCAGCGACAGCGCCTCGGGCTCGGCCTCGACGCCCTCCGCCTCCGACACGCGCGCGAAATGCCCCGCGAGCATCTCCGCCGGAATCCGCCGCAGATCGAAGCGCTGGCACCGCGACAGCACCGTCACCGGAACCTTGTTCACCTCGGTGGTGGCGAACAGGAACTTCACATGCGCCGGCGGCTCTTCGAGCGTCTTGAGCAGGCCGTTGAACGCGGCCTTGGAGAGCATGTGGACTTCGTCGATGATGTAGATCTTGTAGCGCGCCGACACCGCCGAATAGCGCGACGCCTCGATGATCTCGCGGATATCGTCGATGCCGGTATGGCTGGCGGCGTCCATCTCGATCACGTCGATATGGCGCCCCTCGGCGATCGCCCGGCACGGCTCGCAGACACCGCACGGATCGATCGTCGGTCCACCCTGCCCGTCCGGCCCGACGCAGTTGAGCGCCTTGGCGATCAGCCGCGCGGTCGAGGTCTTGCCGACTCCGCGAACCCCGGTGAGCAGGAAGGCATGCGCCAGCCGATCGCGCTTGATCGCATTGCCCAAGGTGGTGACCATCGCATCCTGCCCGATCAGCTCGGAAAAGGTCTGCGGCCGGTATTTGCGCGCAAGGACGCGATACGCCTCCTGCCTGGGCTGAGGCGGTTCGTCGAGGCCAAGGAGGGAATCGGACATATCGGGAACTATCTAGGCGCGCCGACGGCCTTTGTCGAAGCCGCGCGTGCGGCTTCGCCGTTCAGGCCGACCGAATTGCCCCATTGCGAATTGGGCAAGGCATTGGTCGCGACGAGCAGATATTGCAGCAGCAGGAAAGCGAGCAGGAGAATGTTGGCGCGGCGCGACCGGATGAACAGCAACAGCAACAGCGGGGTCCAATACATGCCCTGCCAGACGAAGAACCACAGGTCGTTCCATCCAGGAAGCAGGATAGACAGCTGCAACAGCAGTCCCGGAAGATTGGCGAGGACGACACCTGTCACGACGAGGCGCTTCTGCTTGAAATAATAATCGTCGAGCGCCGGCCAGACGCCCTCCCGGCGCGGGAACACGCTGGCCGCGGCGAAGAAATAGGCCAGCGCGACGACCAGCGCGGCGAACATGGTCGGCCAGTCGATGTGGATCAACTCGCGCACCGACCACGTCCACATCCAGTAACTGGCGAGATCGAGCAGCACGAATATCGCCAGCATCGGCGTCAGCACGCCCAGCTTCACGGAATCGCGCGCGGCGATCGCGTCGGTGAATTTGAGTGCGATCTCGGCCAGGGTCAGGCCGAGCAGCAACCCGAACAAGGTGAAGAAGAATTCGAATTCGCTCATGCCCGTCCCCCCGGGGACGATGTGCCAGCTTCAGGGCATTTGGCAAAGGCTTAGGTGGGAGCCGGAACGACCCGATACGAAATCGTTGCGGCTGCTTCCTTCCGGATCTGACCGGGTTGGCGACGGCATCGTCCGCCCGACTCCCGCGGCGCATATGGGCGAACTACCGCCGCGAGGCAAGGGCGGGAGCGCCCGATTTACGCGCTCCCGCCCCCGAAGAGTGGATGCCTCAGCGATAGTAGCGAACCCTGCGGCACACGCGGGTGCGATGCCCGTTGCGCCATTTGCGCGTGCAGACGCTGCGATAATATGCACGCCGATGATGGCGGCGGCGCTCGATGCGGCGCTCGCGACGCTCCCAGCGGCGTCCATCCTGCGGAAGCGCGGTAGCGGCGCTCGCGGCAAAGGCCGCAGCCGTGATGGTGGCGGGCGTCGTGGCCGCGCTGGCGGACGCAGCGGGCACCGCCAGCACCGCCGCGGCGGCCGCTGCGACAAGCGTGAGTATCTTCATGCTCTTGTTCTCCCGATCGAGGATCAACCCTGCATCCGTTGCAATTCCGAAACGGGGCATAGGTTCCGCAACGACACCACGCGGCCGTTCAGCCTCGGGCGGCGAAATCGCCATGCGACGCGATTTGATGCACTGTGCGAATGGCGTCGACGAAGGCATTTGGGTTCTCCTGCGGGAGATTGTGGCCCGAATCGATCGTGCGATGGTCGTGGAAGCCCGCGAACATCGCGGCATGATTCGCCGTCCCTCCCGGCTTCAGCGGATCGTCCGCGCCATCCAGCGTCACCGCCGGAACCACGATTTGCGGTCTGGTCCGCAATCTACGCTCCAGTGCGTCAAAGGCGGGGTCGCCGGCAGCCAACCCGAAATCGAACCGATAGGAATGTATCACGACGTCGACGAAATCGGGATTGTCGAAGGACGACGCGGTTCTCTCGAACGTGGCATCGTCGAAGCGCCAGTTGGGAGACCATTGCCGCCACAGGAGTCTGCACAACTCACGCCGGTTCGAGGCGAGGCACCCCCTCCCTCGCTCGGTCTGGAACAGATGTTGATACCACATCACGGCTTCGAGGCTCGGCGTGAAGGGATGCGCCATGCGCTCGACATCGATCACATCATAGCCGGCAAGCGATACGAGCCCTTGGACGCGCGCGGGCCATAGCGCCGTCGCGACGCAGGATGCGAGGCCGCCCCAATCGTATCCGGCGAGAACGGCGCGATCGATACCCAAGCCGTCCAGCAGACCGATCAGATCCGAGCCGAGCGCCGCTTGCTGGCCGGAACGCATGGTGTCGGCGCTTCGGAAGCGGGTAGGTCCGAAGCCCCGTAAATAGGGAATGATTACTCTCGCCCCCGCAGCGGCGAGAGCCGGCGCGACATCGTCATACGCGTGAACGTCATAAGGAAAGCCATGTGACAATATGACTGGCCAGCCATCCGGCGCGCCGAGTTCGACGTAGGAGATCAGAAGCGCGTCTGTCCGGGCGACTTTCATCGCGCCTCACTAACGGGTATTCTGTAACTGCAGTACCGATCTCGATTGGTCTCGATCGGGCCGTATGGGGGCGTGACCGCGCTGGCCGTCACGGCTCGCGCCGGCTGGCGCCGTTGGCCTCGGTCGTCACCACGCTCTTGCCGCGCCGCTGCGCCAGCTCCTCCTCGGCGATGTCGCCGGTGATTCGCAGCGCCTCGAGCTCGGCCTCGCTCTTGCTCTCGACTCCCATGACTTCATCGCGCGCGCCCTTCATGGCGTGGATGAGTTCGTCAATCTTGAGGTGCAGCGCGACCTCGTGCCTCTTCTGCTGATTGAGTACCATCTGGGTCAGCGTGATCGCCAGCACCGACAGCACCAGCGTCAGTACCGCCGTGGCATCCTGCCCCAGCGGCAACAGGAACCAGGCGAAGCAAAAGACCACCAGCGCGATCTGCGCCATCGGATGACCGGCGACGTTCGCCCCGGCATCCGAGAAACGGCAGCCGATCACATAGAGAGTCTGGCGAATCGTATGCTTCGGCACGGAAGGGAAACGACGCAGCGCAGCGCCCGTTCCGAAATCTCGATCTGGCGAGTCAACGTCCCTGCATGTCGCGATGCTCGGGCGGCATCCGGACGGTCAGTCCGTCGAGGTCCGCGACGAGAACGATCTGACAGGCGAGCCGGCTGGTCCGCGTCGCGCCGATCGCGAGATCGAGCATGTCCTCTTCCTCCTCGCTCGCGCGCGGCAGCCGGGCGAAATCCTCCGCAGCGACGATGACGTGGCAGGTCGAGCACGACATCTGCCCCTCGCAGGTGCCTTCCAGCGGCTGGCCGGCATTCTGCGCCACCTCGAGCAGCACCGCGCCCTCGTCCGCCTCGACTTCGCAGGTCTCGCTCTGGTCGGCACTGACGAAGCGGACGCGGATCATGCCGCCACCTTTTGCGCGCGCGCCGCGGCGGTGATCCGGTCGAGCGCCGCGATCAGTTCCTCCTCGCTGGTATAGCGGCCGAAGCCGAGGCGGATGCTCGATCGCGCCTCGGCATCACTCAGTCCGATCGCCTGCAGCACATGGCTCGGCCGACCCGATCCGCTCGCGCAGGCCGATCCCGCCGAAAAAGCGAGGTCGCGCAGGTCCGACATCAGTCGGGCGACGTCGAGCCCCTCGCGGCGCAAGTTGAGATTGCCGTGATAACGCTCGTCGCGCGAACCGTTGAGCGTCCAGTCTGCGCCGATATGGGCCAGGCCTGCGCGGAACAATTGTTCGGCATGGGCATGGTCCGCGCCGAAACGCTGTTTCGCCAGCCGCGCAGCCGCGCCGAACCCCGCGCACAAGGCCGGCGACAGAGTTCCCGATCGTCCGCCCGGCTCCTGGCCGCCGCCGTGGAGCAAGGGCTCGAGCGTCACCCCGTCGCGTATCCACAGGGCGCCGACGCCCTTGGGCCCATGGATCTTGTGGGCAGAGACCGCGACCAGATCGCATTCGTCCGGGATCAGCACCCGGCCGAAACCCTGCACCGCGTCGCACAGGAGCAGCGCGCCCGCGGCCTTTGCCAGCGCGGCCAGCTGCGCGACCGGCTGGATCACCCCGATCTCGTTGTTGACCAACATCACGGCGACCAGCCCGGTCCCCGGCCCGATCGCCGCACGTGCCGCCGCGAAATCGACCAGCCCGTCATCGCCCGCCGGCAGCACCGTCACGTCGCGTCCCTTGCGCGCCTCTGCGGCGACGGTGTCGAGCACCGCGGCATGCTCGGTCGCGAGGGTGACGATCCCGCCGCTCGTCCCCTTGATCGCCCAGTTGAGCGCCTCGGTCGCGCCGCTGGTGAAGCTCAGCTTTCCGCCCTCGGGCATCAGCCCCGCGACATCGTCGCGCGCGACTTCGACCGCCGCCTTCGCCTTGCGTCCTGCAGCATGCACCGAATGCGGATTGGCGTGCTGGCTCTCCAGCCAGGGTAGCATCGTGGCCAGCGCCTCGGGCGCGAGCGGCGTGGTCGCCTGATAATCGAGATAGGTCATGCCGCGCGCGCCCGGGCTTCGTCGGCGATCTCGCGCCAGACCGCAGCGAAGGCATCCATCTCCGCCTCGCTGGTCGCGCGCCCGAAGCTCACCCGCACCACTTCGCGCAGGGCCGGCTCGGCCCAGCCCATCGCGGTCAGCACATGGCTCGGCCGCAAGCTTCCCGACGCGCAGGCGCTCCCGGCAGAGACCGATATCCCGGCCATGTCGAAGCGGATCAACTGGGCGGCTGCCGACACGCCCGGCATTCGGTACGCACCGATCAGCGGAGACCGCGCGCTCTGCGCGCCGACGATCTCCGCGCCCTCTAGTGCCGCTTCCAGCCGAGCCCGCAAGGCTGCGGCCCGGGCCAAATCCTCGGGCGTCTCGACTGCCGCGGCAAACCCCAATGCCCCCGGCAAATTCTCGGTGCCGGCGCGGTAGCCCTTTTCCTGCCCGCCCATCGGCATCAGCGTGGCGAAGTCGCGGACGAACAGCGCGCCGATTCCCGGCGGCCCGCCCCTTTTGTGCGCCGAGACGACGAGCAGATCGGCGTGGCGCAGCGCGGCCGCCGAGGCCCGCGCCGGCATCTGCGCCGCATCGACCATCAATATTCCACCCGCCGCGCGCACGATTTCGGCGATCGCCTCGATCGGCTGGATGATCCCGGTCTCGCTGTTGGTCCGCTGCACGCAGAGCAGCACGCGCGGCCCCATCGCGGCGCGAAGCGCATCCAGATCGAGCGTCCCGTCGGCCCGCACCGGCAGCACTTGCGCGCCTTCGGCGTGCCGCAGCACCGAATCATGCTCGACCGCAGTGATCAGCACGCGCTCCGCCATCGAGCGCCGCAACCCGATCCACAGCGATTCGCTCGCGCCGCTGGTCAGGATCGTCTCATGCGCCCAGCCATAGGCCGCGGCGATCCGTGCGCGCGCATTCTCCAGCGCCGCCCGCGCCGCGCGGCCCTCGGCATGCGGCGAAGAGGGGTTCGCCCAGCGCGCCATCCCCTCGATCACCGCCGCCTTGGCGGCCTCGATCATCGGTGTCGTCGCGGCGTGATCCAGATAGATACGGTCGGCCAAGTGGGTTCCAATTGCGTGAAGGGCGGCGCTGCCTATATAGCGCGCAACTTCCCGCGCTCCACAGCGCCCCCCATTTTCAAGGCAGGCTCCATTGCCCGAAGTCATCTTTCCCGGTCCCGAAGGCCGCCTCGAAGGGCGTTTCGCCCCCGCTCCCAAGCCGCGCGCGCCGGTGGCGATGATCCTCCATCCGCACCCCAATGCGGGCGGCACGATGAACAACCGCATCGTCCAGGAGCTCTACAAGACCTTCCAGCGCCGCGGCTTCGCCACCCTGCGCTTCAATTTCCGCGGGGTCGGCAAGAGCCAGGGCACGTTCGACAACGGCATCGGCGAGCTCTCGGACGCCGCCTCGGCGCTCGACTGGGTGCAGAGCTTCCACCCCGAAGCCTCGACCACGTGGATCGCCGGCGTGAGCTTCGGCGCGTGGATCGGCATGCAGCTGCTGATGCGCCGCCCCGAGATCCGCGGCTTCATCTCGGTCGCGCCGCCGGCGAACATGTACGATTTCAGCTTCCTCGCGCCCTGCCCGTCCTCGGGCATCATCGTCCAGGGCGAGGCCGACGAAGTCGCGACTCCCGCCGCGACCCAGAAATTGGTCGACAAGCTCCGCACCCAGAAGCACATCACCATCCACCACGACACGATTCCCGGCGCCAACCATTTCTTCCAGGACGAGATGGAGCAATTGATGGGTTCGGTGGACCGCTATCTCGACATGCGGCTCGACCCCAATTCGCCGATCCGGTGAGCAGGTCATCCCGGCGAATGCCGGGACCTCAGGCGGCAGGCGAATAGCGCGCGGCATGAGGTCCCGGCGTTCGCCGGGATGACGGTCAGATCGACCAGATCAGCAGATTCCCCAGCAACACCAGCGCGCAGAGCACCATCAGCACGCCTTTCTGCCGCTCGCCGCCGCGCCACGTGCGCACCCCGCCCCAGACCAATGCGAACATCGCCACCACGGCGATGCTCAGCAGCAACGGATTGAGCGCCGGATCCATCATCGCACGATCAGCCAGATGAGCAGCGCGATCGCCAGCCCGGCCCCGGCGAACCCCGCGACCACCTTGGGCTCGCCGCGATAGATCAGCCGCAGGAAATACCACAGGAACAGCCCGAGCCCGCGCGCACCGACGCTCATCACATTGGCGATCACCGCGCCGAACCGTGTGTCCTTCATCAGTCCTTCGATCCCAGCACCGCCGCATAGGCGTCCGGATCGGCATTGCCGCCGGAAAGGATCACGAGCAATCCCGGTTCCACGTCGACCTTGCCCGCCAGCACCGCCGCCAGCCCCGCAGTGCCGCCCGGTTCGAGCACGAGCCGCAGCTTCGCCGCCGCCCAGCGCTGCGCCTCGCGGATCTCGCGCTCGCTGACGGCGATTCCCTTCGCGTCGCGCCGGCTGAGCACGTCGAAGGTCAAAGGCGACACTTCCTTCGTCTGCAGCGCATCGCATGCCGTCGGCGGCGGATTGTCGCCCACCGGCTCGATCCACCCCGCCTCGAGGCTGCGCCGCATATCGTCCCAGCCCTCGGGCTCGACCACGGTGATCCCGGCATCGGGCAGCGCCAGCGCGAGCCCCGCCGCGAGCCCGCCGCCGCCGCAAGGCACCAAAATACGCGAAGGATCGGGCAGCTTCGCCTCGACCATCTGGGTCATCGCCTCGATTCCCGCGCTGCCCTGCCCCTCGATGATCCACGGATCGTCGAAGCTCGGCACCAAAGCCGCGCCGCGCGCATGCGCGAGATGCGCGGCGATCTTCTCGCGGCTCTCGGTCGCGCGGTCATATTTCACCACCTCGGCGCCCATCGCCAAGGTGGCGTCGAGCTTCACCCTCGGCGCGTCGGCCGGCATCACGATCACCGCCGGTATGCCGAGCTTCTTCGCCGCCCATGCGATTCCCTGCGCGTGATTCCCCGACGAGAAAGCGACGACTCCGCGCTCGCGCGCCGCCGCGTCCAGCGCGGTCAGCCGATGCCACGCGCCGCGGATCTTGAACGCCCCGATCGGCTGCAGCGATTCGGCCTTGAAGCACACCGGTACTCCCCGAATTTCCGCTCTCAGCAAAGGGGTTTGCGGCAAGATCGCCGCGACCTTTGCCGCCGCGTCGCGCACCCCTGCCCTGGTCGGCTGTCGCACAATCGTCACACTTCACCCCCGCCGTACATTTCCGGATATCGAATCGCTTTACATGGGGGGACCTCGTCCCTAAATGCCGCCTTCCGCTGCCCCATGGGACTTCCAACCGCAAGGCAGCTTTTCGTCAATGTTTGCCGCAAGGCATTTGGAGGTCCCTTGAGTTGCACAAGCATCATAGCGCGCTGGGGTTAGCGTCTCCCCATTCGAACGCCGTTCGCGGCATCGACATCGCCAGCCAGCGACCGGTACAGCCGGTCACGCTGACTCGTCCGCATGCCGCATCGCGTGCCGCCCGCTTCTTCGCCGAGAAGTTCCCGGGTCGCTCGATGTATGCCGTGAAGGCGAATCCGTCTCCCGAGCTGCTGCAGATCCTGTGGGATAGCGGCATCACGCATTACGACGTCGCCTCGATCGCCGAGGTTCGGCTCGTTGCGCGCACGCTCCCTGAGGCGACTTTGTGCTTCATGCACCCGGTCAAGGCCGAGGAAGCGATCGAAGAGGCGTATTTCACGCACGGCGTCCGCGTGTTCAGCCTCGATTCGCTCGAAGAGCTCGACAAGATCGTCGCCGCGACCCGCGGCGCCGAGGACCTCACGCTGTGCGTCCGGCTGCGCGTCTCGTCGGATCTGTCGAAGCTCAGCCTTGCCTCGAAGTTCGGCGCGCTGCCGGGCGAGACCAAGGACCTGCTGATGGCCACCCGCCAGGTCGCCGATGCCCTGGGCATCTGCTTCCATGTCGGCAGCCAGGCGATGTCGCCCGATGCCTATGCCAATGCGATGGAGCGCGTCCGCGCCGCGATCGTCGAGGCTGCCGTCACCGTCGACGTGATCGATGTCGGCGGCGGGTTCCCCTCGTCCTATCCGGGCATGGAGCCTCCGCCGCTCGAGCATTATTTCGCGACGATCCACCGCGCGTTCGAGAGCCTGCCGATCTCCTATTCGGCCGAGCTCTGGGCCGAGCCGGGCCGTGCGCTGTGCGCCGAGTACAGCTCGATCATCGTCCGCGTCGAAAAGCGCCGCGGCGACGAGCTCTACATCAACGACGGCGCGTACGGCGCGCTGTTCGATGCGGCGCATATCGGCTGGCGTTTCCCCGTCCGTCTCCTCCGCGAGCCGGATTCGAACGCCCGCGACGTCGAGTTCAGCTTCTACGGCCCGACCTGCGACGATATGGATCACATGGCGGGCCCGTTCCCGTTGCCGGCGGACATCCGCGCGGGCGACTATATCGAGATCGGCATGCTCGGCGCTTATGGTTCGGCCATGCGCACTGCGTTCAACGGCTTCGGATCGGACCAGACGGTGATCGTCGGCGACGAGCCGATGACCTCGCTCTATCTCGAGCAGGACGAGGAACGCGCGCGTCCCTCGAACGTCGTCAAGCTGTAACGGCTGAACGCTAGCCGCCTTCGCTCTCCTCCCGCTTGCGGGAGGGGCCGGGGGAGGGCATTGGCTTTCGAAAGGGTTGGCTCAGCCTCTCCCCTGCCCCCTCCCGCAAGCGGGAGGGGAACGTAACGGGTTTCCGCGTCCCCTGAACGACGGCGGCACTGCAAATGGGAGCTCCCATGACCGATACCCTCACCAAGACCGCAGCGGCGAACCCGCCGATCAACGACACTCGCAAGGCGGAATTGCTGTCGAAGCAGGTCAAGCATATCGACATCACCAGGTTCGACGCGCGTCCGATCGTCGACGCGATGGCCGATATGAGCTTCACCAGCCGCGACCTCGGCCGCGCGACCAACATCTACAACCAGATGCTGGCCGACAAGGATTGCACGATCTTCCTCGTCATCGCGGGCTCGACCTCGGCCGGCGGCTGCATGGACCTCTATGCCGAGCTGGTGCGCAACAACATGGTCGACGGCATCGTCGCGACCGGCGCGACGATCGTCGACATGGATTTCTTCGAGGGCCTCGGCCACAAGCATTATCAGGCGCTCGAGATCCCCGACGACGACACGCTGCGCTCGCTCTATATCGACCGCATCTACGACACCTATATCGACGAGGAAGATCTCCAGAACGTCGACCACACGATCTTCGAGATCGCCGAGAGCCTCGAGCCCAAGGCCTATTCTTCGCGCGCGTTCATCCGCGAGATGGGCAAGTATCTCGTCGAGCACGGCAAGAAGGAGAACAGCCTCGTCAAGCTCGCCTATGAGCATGATGTGCCGATCTTCTGCCCGGCCTTCGTCGACAGCTCGGCCGGCTTCGGCCTCGTCAAGCATCAGGTCGACGCAGCCAAGGAAGGCCGTCCCTATCTGATGATCGACGCCGTCGCGGACTTCCGCGAGCTGACCGACATCAAGATCGCGGCGGGCACCACCGGCCTGCTGATGATCGGCGGCGGCGTGCCCAAGAACTTCATCCAGGACACCGTCGTCTGCGCCGAGATCCTCGGCCATGAGGATGTCGCCGTGCACAAATACGCGGTCCAGATCACCGTCGCCGACGTGCGCGACGGCGCCTGCTCCTCCTCGACGCTGCAGGAGGCGGCATCGTGGGGCAAGGTCAACACCGGTATCGAGCAGATGGTGTTCGCCGAGGCCGGCAGCGTGATGCCGCTCCTCGCCAGCGACGCATATCATCGCGGCCATTGGAAAGATCGCGCCAAGCGCGGTTGGGCTAAGCTGTTCGCCTGACGAGCCCAAGTAAAGCACAAGAAGTCGGTCGGATTTCGGATCCGGCCGACTTTCTTTTTGGCGTCGTCAACGCTCGGCTTGCCCGTTTCGGACAAGATCGCGCGCGCCGCGATGCGTGGATCAAGCGTTTCTCTCTTCTCGCGGATCGCAGCCGTTTTACGGCGCCGTCTGCAACCTGAGGAGAGAACAGATGTCTGAATCCTGCACCGTCATCGTCACCAACAATTCTGGCCGATCGCTGGATGCTGTGGCGATCTGGTATGCCCCCGATGGCGGCGTGCCGGACGACATGAGCGCCATTCCGCCCACCGTCGCCGCCCAGAATCTGGCGGCCGGCGCCTCGATTCGCGGCACCACTCCAATCATGTCCTTCTCGCCGGTCGACTATTGGATCGGCGGGGTGCTGTTCGAGGGCGACGGCACCAATTACGTGTTGTGCGGCATCGACGGCGAGACGGGCAAGGAATTCGAAGTGTCGGACGGCAGCACGATCACTTTCGTGATCAACGCCTATACCGCCGGCACCACCAACCAGAAGAATGACGTCACCATCCAATATAGCGAGGGCAGCGACGGCAGCGCCCAGTTGCTTCACGAAGGCCTCGGCCGGCTCGCCGACTTCACCGCGGGCGCCTTGCGCGAGATTGCCGAGCACACGGTCGGCGAACTGCTCGCCGCCTGACGTCCGATCGCCGGGCCGCGCGGCGGCCCGGCGATCCTGGCTCAGCCTTCCGCCGCGCGGGCGTTGCGAACCATCTCGCTCAACTGCGCCACCGCGGCGTCGAAACGCCCTTCGCGCTCGGCGAAGCGCAGTCCTTTCACCCGCTCCACCAGGATCTCCGCAGGCGTCGGCTGTTGCCCGAACAGCGCGATCACCTCGTCGATGAATTCGTCGAGCGGCTGATAGCCCGGCCGATTTTCCTGCCCCGGGGTCAACCCGGTCTGCAGCGCGGGCGGCGCGAGCTCGATCACCTCGATTTTGCCCCGAAGCGCGTCGCGCAGCGCCACCGTATAGCTGTGAATCGCCGCCTTGGTCGCCGAATAAGTCGGCGCGAGGGCGATCGGCACGAAGGCCAGGCCCGACGAGACGTTGACGATCGTCGCATCCCCGCGCGCGGCGAGATGGTCGATCAGGGCATTGGTCAGCCGGATCGGGCCGAGCAGATTGGTGGTGATCGTCGCTTCGGCGTCGGCGAGGTCGCGTCGCGCATCGAGCGCCTCGTAGCGCATGATCCCGGCATTGTTGATCAGCACGTTGAGCGACGGATGCTCGGCGATCACCCGCGCCGCGAACTCTTCTACGCCCTCGGCACTCTCGACGTCGAGCGTCATCGCGAACATGCCGTCGCGCCCGGCGACCACCGCGTCGAGCGCCTCGCGCCGGCGTCCGGCGACGATCACGCGATTGCCTTGGTCATGGAAACGCCGCGCCAGCGCGGCGCCGATGCCCGATCCGCCGCCGGTGATGAGAATGGTGTTGCCGCTGGTGTTCATCGCAATTGCTCCTTCCGGGTTGCCGCGAACGATCTAGGCCGATACTCTCCGCAGGTAAGAAGGCACCGAAAAGATTTATACATACCGTACGGAGAGTGTAATTTGGCGAAATCCGCTTCCTTGCCCCCGGTCCGGCAAAAACCATGGCCCGAGGCAAGCGATCCCCGCGTGGACGCGCTCGTCACCGACGTGATCGGCCGCATAGCCGACAAATGGACGATGCTGATCCTCGAGGAACTCGCCGGCTATGAGCATTTGCGCTTCACCCAGATCGGCAGGCTCGTCGCGGGGATCAGCCAGAAGATGCTCACCCAGACGTTGCGCCAGATGGAGCGGGACGGGCTGGTCGAGCGCACGGTGCATCCGGTGATCCCGCCGCACGTGGAGTATCGCCTCACCGAGCTGGGCGTGACCCTCGCCGCCGCCTTTTGCGGCGTCTGGCTCTGGGCCGAGGCCAATATACAGCGGATCGAGGCCGCACGCAGCGTATTTGACGGACGTGCTTCTGGCTGACTGCACCGTGCCGCTTCTTCGTCCCACGCGCGCGCTGTCCTACAAGTCGGAAACCCGCTATGCTCGAGGCGAGGTTCGATGGCATTTGTAGGAAGCCGAATCCGCCTCGCGACGACACAAAGTTTCGGGAGGACGAAACGGAATTTCACGTTCGCCGTGAAAATAGTGAAATTTGCGGGCGCGAATCCAACCGGGGGGTAGGATCAGCCCGACTAAAAGGGAGAGGATTGGAATGCCGATCGACCGCCGCACCCTGATCGGGGGCGCAATCGGACTCACGCTCGCGACCGGCGCAAAAGCCCAGGACGCCACCCCCTATGTCCTCGGCACCGGCACTGCCGCCTGGCCGCCGCGCGAGCATTTCAAGCTATGGCCCGGCACGCCCCCCGGCGCACCGACCCCGCTCCCGAAGAACGATTTCACGATCAACGGCAGCTTCAAGGAGTTGTGGTTGCGCGGCGTCTCGGAGCCGATGGTCGGAGTCTACCGTCCGGCCAAGCCCGATGGCCGCGCGGTGCTGTCGATCCCCGGCGGCGGCTATGGCTTCGTCTCGGTCGAGAATGAAGGGATCGACGTCGCTAGGGCGCTGACGCCGCATGGCATCACCGTCTTCGTCCTCGCCTATCGCCTGCCCGGCGAAGGCTGGGCCAACCGCGCCGACGTGCCGTTGCAGGACGCGCAACGCGCGATGCGGCTGATCCGCGCCAACGCCGGCAAATATGGCGTGGATCCGGCAAAGCTCGGCATTTGCGGCTTCTCCGCCGGCGGACATCTCGGCGCCTCGCTGGCGGTCGGCCATGACGATCGCGTCTACGCACCGGTCGATGCCGCCGACCGGCAGAGCGCGCGTCCGTCTTATGCCGGGCTGGTCTATCCGGTCGTCTCGTTCAGCACCGCCGGCCTGAACAGCCGCTCGGCGGGAATGCTGCTCGGCGACAGCCAGGATCCCGCGCTCCTCGCCCGCTACGAGACCAGCGACCGGATCACCGCCGGGACGCCGCCGATCTTCCTCGTCCACGCCGTCGACGACGGCACCGTGCCGGTCGCGCAAACGCTGTTGACGATCGAGAAGTGCCGCGCCGCGAACGTGCCGGTCGAGGCGCATATCTTCGAGAAAGGCGGACACGGCTTCGGCACGCTCCATCTGCCCGCGGACTCGCCCGGCCGCCTGTGGCCCGACGTCTTCGCGCGCTGGACCGCCAAGCACTAGGTCCGTTGCATTTCCGAACCAATTGCGGCAGCCTTGCGCCACAATCGGAGGGGACCCCGAATGCACAGCCAGATTCTCGCGCCCGTCGTGGCGCTCGTCGCTTGGTCGCTCGTCATGCTCGTGTGGATGATGCTGACTCGTCTTCCCGCGATGCGCGCGGCAGGCGTCGACCTTACCAAGCTGACCGGCACCAAGGCCAGCGATGCCGACAGGGTGCTGCCGCCGCAGGTGCAGTGGAAGGCGCACAATTACATCCATCTGATGGAACAGCCGACCTTGTTCTACGCGATCTGCCTCACGCACGCGCTGCTCGGCAGCGGCGACGGGGTCAACGCGTGGATCGCATGGGCCTATGTCGGGCTGCGGGTGCTCCACAGCCTCGTCCAGGCGACCTTCAACAAGGTCGCGGTGCGCTTCGTCCTGTTCGTGCTGTCGACGCTCGCTCTGGTGGCGCTGACCCTGCATGCGGGAATGGCGATCTGGCACTAGATCTCAGGGCGTCTGGAACCCCAGCGCCCTGAGCGCGAGCGGCTGCGCGCGCGGATCGTGCCTGAAGAACAGCCCGCCCTGCCCGCGCGCATTGCCCGCGACATAATCGAGCGTCGCGCTGCTGGTCTCGACCGGGCGCGCCTCCGGGCCGAGCTGCCCCTCGATCGCCACCGCCGCCGCGGTCCCGCTCGCATGGTTGACCACTTCGAACTCGACCACGAATCCCGCGGCGTTGGGCACGATGCGCGTGGCATGCACTTCCAGCGAGGGAAGCTGGTCCGGCTCGCCGGTCAGCGCTTCGCGCCCGATCACCACGCCGACGAACAGGATCGCTGCCAGCCCAAGCCCGGCCGCGATCCACTCGAGCGCCGGCGTCGATACCGGCTGCTTCTTGTTGGGTGCCATGAATGCGCTCCTAAACCACCAGCCGCGCGATCGCCGCGCCGATCGCAGCCGGGAAGCCCAGCACGACCATCGTTCCCGCGACGGCGGACAACGCGTTCCCGTCCACCCGGCCGAAGGTCCACAGCACGTACAGGCTCACCGCCAGCGCGATCGCATAGCCGGGCACGGTGAAGACGAGGAATCGCCGCAGCACGCCATAGCCTTCGGGAGCGTCCTCCTGACCGGCAAAGCCCACCGCGAACACCAGCAAATGGAGCAGCAGCATCGACGCCAGCATCAGCATCAGAGTCTGCCACGGCCCCATCTTGTAACCGATCAGGATCATCTCCTCGGTCGGCGCGACGTTGAAGGCGAGGAACAGCGCCCCCGCCAGCATCAGGAACAATTGCCCGGCATAGCCCGCCGAGCGCGCCGCTTTCTCCTCGTCTTCATCCTCTTCCGGATCGCCCCCGGTCAATTGCTTGCGCGCGATCATAGCGCCGAAGCTGCCGGGCACCGCCTGGATCGCGATCATCCCGACCAGCTCGTCGAGTGCCATATCGGCGGAGAGCAGCCCGAATATTCCGAGGATCGCCGCCGACGAGATCATCCCCACCGCATAAGCGGCAAACGCATCGAGCAAATCCTCGCGAAGGTTCGAGGTCCGCTCGAATCCGCCGAAGCGCGACAGCAAGACCAGCACGAGGAAATTTGCGGCGATGAACAGCAGCAGGCGCAGCGGATGGACGTAGAGCCCGATCGACCACATCTCCATCGTCATCAACAACGGCAACGCGAAGATGATCGCGCCGCCGAACGCCCGCGCGAGGCTATAGGCATAATCGTAATTGGGGCGGGCTGCGGTCATTCGACCTACTCTCACACGCACGCCCGCGGTTCGCAACGGCGCCGTCGAAAGGTCATCCGAACAGCCGCTCGAGGCTGCGTTCGAGCATCAGCAGCTGCCACAAGGTCCGGCCGTGTTCCGCGCGTCCAGCCTTGTGCTCGGCCGCCAGCTTCTCGATCGCCGCCGGTTCGAACCAGCCGGTGCCGGCGAGCACGCGTGATCGCGCCAGCCCGGCCGCCTCGTCGGCCAGCGCGTTGCGGAACCACGCGCTGATCGGCGTCACGAACCCCATTTTGGGGCGATAGAGGATCTCCTTCGGCAGATACGGCTCGAGCGCCTTCTTCATCAGCCACTTGCCCTGCCCCGCCTTGATCCGCAGCGACGGCGGCAAGGTCGCCGCGAACTCGACCAGCCGATAGTCGAGCAACGGCTCGCGCGCCTCGAGGCTCACCGCCATGCTGGTACGATCGACCTTGGTCAGGATGTCGCCGGGAAGCCAGTGCTGGATATCGGCATATTGCGCCCGATCGAGGCCGTCGCGCGCCGGCGCCCGGCGCATCGCGTCGACATAGCGCTGCTCGGCGCTGTGGCCCGCCAGAATATGCTTCGCCGCGCTGGTGTAGAGCCGATCGCGCAGTTCGGGCGTGGTGACGCCGACCGCCCGGGGATAGGCGAACTCGCCATTCTCGGCAAGCGCGAGCAAGGTGGTCTTCGCCCGGAACGCCCGCGGCGCCCAATCCGCCTTGGGATAGATACGGCCCAGGGATCCGAACACATTGGCACGAAACTTCTCGGGCAGCAGCCCACGCATCCGTTCTTCGGCGGCGAAGAATTTGTAGCGGCGATACCCCGCCAGCGCCTCGTCCGCGCCATCGCCCGAGAGCGCCACCGTCACCGTCTCGCGCGCCAGCTCGCACACCCGATAGGTAGGAAGCGCCGAGGCATCGGCGAAAGGCTCGTCGAATGCCGTGACCAAGGTATCGATCAACGCGAAGTCGTCGGCACCCACCCGCCGGGTGCGATGGCTGGTGGCGAAACGCTCGGCGATCAGCGCGGCATGGCTGGTCTCGTCATGCCCCGCCTCGTCGAAACCGATCGTGCAGGTCTTGACCGCAGCCTTGCTCGCCTCGGCCATCAGCGCGACCACCGCGCTGCTGTCGACGCCGCCCGAGAGGAACGCGCCCAACGGCACGTCGGCGATCATCCGCGCGCGCACCGCGGCACGCATCCGCTCGATCAGCTCGACCTCGAGATCTCGGACCTTGCCGGCGGCGCGGTTGGAGAAATCCACGTCCCACCAGCGCACCGGCTGCGGCATGCGCTTGCCGCGCTGGAGCAGCAGGAAATGCCCCGCGGGCAGTTTCTTGACTCCCACCAACAGCGAAGAATCGTCGGGTACATAGCCGAGGCCGAGATAATCCTCGACCGCACGGAAATCCGGCCGCCGCCGGAACAGGGGATGCGCCAACAGGCCTTTGATCTCCGACGCGAACGCCACCGCCCCGTCGGCGAGCTTGGTATAGACCAAAGGCTTCACCCCGAACCGGTCGCGCGCAAGGAACAGGCTCTGCTTGTCGCCATCGTAGAGCGCGAAGGCGAACATCCCGTTCAGCTTTTCGAGCATCCCCGGGCCCCAGGCCCGCCAGCCGTGAAGCAAGACCTCGGTGTCGCTCTCGGTCTGGAACCGTGCGCCCTTCGCCTCCAGCTCGGCGCGCACCTCGCGGAAATTGTAGATCTCGCCATTATAGGTGACGACCACGCTCTGGTCCGGCGTCGCCATCGGCTGGACGCCGCCTTCGAGATCGATGATCGACAGCCGGCGATGGCCGAGCCCCACCCCGGGCGCAGTCCATACCCCTGCCCCGTCGGGCCCGCGATGCGCGAGCGCGTCGCGCATCTGGACGATGCGCGCCGGATCGACAGGTTTCGCTATGGCGGGGTAATAGAGCCCCGCGATGCCGCACATGTCAGCGGCCGGCCATGCGGTCGGCGAACGCGTCCACGGGCCCGAGCGCGCGCAGGAAATCCTCGATCGCCACCGGAGCACCGTCCGGCCCTTGCTCGGCCGATACCAGAACGGCCACCGCGGCCTGATTTCCCCCCAGCAACTTGGTTTTCAGCGTCTCGATCTTCACGCGTTTGTCGCTCCCGGTCAGCGTTCCGCCGACGCGGTACCAACTAACCGTCACGCGTTCCACCCGCGCGGGACCGGTCATGCGCAGCGCGTGACCGCCGGAGAGATCGGGCAGGTCGGCGATGCGCACCCAGCGGTCGTTCTCGCGGATCGCGCCGATGCCGAAGCCGACCAGTTCCTTGCCTTCGTGCTGGCTCGCATAGACCGCCACCGCAAGGTCCACGGCGCGGCCTTGCGCGTCGGCATAGTGGCCGATCAACAAGTGGTCGGCGCCCGGATAATGGGGCGACCATGGCGCGATCGTGCTGCCGCCGACGCGGTGCCAGCCGGCAAGCTCGGGCAGTTCGACTTTCGCCGGCAGCGGAGCCGTGCGCGCGGCGATCAGCCCCGACCAGCCGAGGAACAGGCTCGCCACGGTGAGCGCGAGCAGCGTCATAACCAGGGCATCGGCGCGCCGCCGCACCGGCGTCTGCAGCCGCAGCGGGTCGAACCACGCGGCATCGGGATCGCGGTCGAACCCTTTCCAGCCGATCGCCAGCACCGCCGCCATCACTGCGGCGAAGAACACCCAGCCATAGACGATATGGTCCATCCCCGTCGCCGCCTCGACCGAGGTCCACCATGCGGCATAGATCGTCCCGAAAGCGCGCAGCCCGTTGGCGAGCACCGGCACGACCAACGCCACCGCGAGGAACGCGGCCCGACGACTCCACGAGACGTAGCAGACATTGGCGACGAGCGTGCCGAAGGCGATCATTGCGATCACGAACTTGGCGCCCGAACACGCCTCGGCCACTTCGAAATAGCCGTTCGACGTCGTGATCAGCACACCGTCGACACTGGCCGGCACCCCGAACAGATGGAGCAATGGCATTACCATCGCCACGGTGATCGTCTGCAACGGCGCTTCGAGAAAATCGCCGAACGGTACCAGAAAGACCATGTACGCGATCGGGAAGAGCAGCGCCCGGCTCACATTCGGGCCGAGCACGCTCACGACGGCGCCCTGCACCATCAGCACCAGTCCGGCATGGCGAAACAAAGCGACTCCCGCGGCATCGCCGAGCAACCAGCCGAGCCCGCCGGCGGCGACCACAGCCAGCCCCGGCCACCAGCCCTGCGGCGCCACCAGCGCCAGCCCGCTGCGCCGCTGCCAGACCAGCCAGCCGATCACCGGCGCGATGAACAGGCAATGCCCGAAAGTGGTGTTGGTCCAATAGATCGTCGCGAGATCGCGTGCGTCTTGACGAAAGAGCAGCAACAGCACCGCCCAGGCGCCGGCGAGGATCGCCGCGTGACGCTTCCAGCGCGCGTCGAACTTCGCCGCGCCGCGGGCAAAATCGCTTTGCGGTACCGCCACGGTCATGCGGCCTCTCCGAGGCGCGGCGGGAAACCGACAAACGCATCGAGCGGCGCCAGCCGCGCGTCCCAGCCATAGCGCGCGATCACCCGCGCGCGCGCATCCCGCCCAAGTTCGAGCGCGCTCTGCGGGTCGCCGAGCAGCAAGGTCACTGCCTCGATCATCCCCGCCTCGGTCTCGCCGACGGCAATCGTGCCCTTATGGTCGATACCTTCCGCCGCCGCCGCCGAGGCGACCACCGGCCGCGCCATCGCCATCGCCTCGAGCACCTTGTTCTGGATGCCGCGTGCCAGCTTGAGCGGCGCCACCACCAATGCGGCCGCGGCGAGCCAGCCGCGCACATCGTCGACTTCGCCGGTCACCACCACGCCGTCGCGGCGGGCGAGCGCGCGCACCGCATCGGTGGGGTTGCGTCCGACGATCGCGAACTGCGCACGGGGATGCGCCGCCTGCACCCGCGGCAGGATCGCGTCGACAAACCACGTCACCGCCTCGACATTGGGCCGATAGTCCATCTGTCCGGTGAAGACGATCAGCCCCGGCCCCGCCTCCACCTGCGCGAACGGCGCCGAGGGGTCGAAATGCGCCGTGTCGATGCCGTTCTCGATCGCGTGCGCCTCGGCTCCGGTCGATCGGCGGAACAGCCCGGCTTCGGCCTCGCTCACGAACAGGCTGGCGTCGGCGCGCGCCGCGATCGCCGCCTCGGCCGCCATCAGCAGCCGGGCCTCACGCGCATAGATCCAGCGCATCGGGCCCTTCGCCGCGGTCGCATAGGCAGCGAACTTGGCCGAATCCATGTCGACGAAATCCATGATCACGCGCTGCCCGCCCTCGGCAGGCAGATATTGCGCCATCTGGCTCGAGAAGACGAAGATCGTATCGATCGCCTCGCGTGCCAGCATCTCCGCCACCGCCCGCCGCATCGCCGCGTGGTCGAACGCCGTCAGCGACAGCGGGCGCCCCGACGCCAGCGCCTGCAGTCCCGCCACCGCCTGCGATTTCGACCGCCGCACGATCGCCCGGCTGGCGGTGACCGCCGCCAGCTCGGGACGGTCCATGTCGCGCGGATCGTCGGCAAAGGCGGCGAGATGGACGCGCCGCCGTGCGGCCAGATGCCGGAGCATGTGGAAGCTGCGGATCTTATCGCCGCGATCGGGCGGATACGGCACGCGGTGCGCGAGGAAAAGTATGTCCCCCATCAGCCGAGCCCCTGCGCGATCCACGGGCCGAGCCGGTTCGCCGCCCAGAGCGGCATGCGCTTCCACGCGCGCACCTGCAGGCTGAACCTCGGATCGAGCGGATTGATCTTGCGCGCCGCCACGCCGTCCGGCGCGCGGGTGAAATAGCGGAGCGGCCGGGGCTCGAACCCCCAATTCTTCTTGAACGCCGCCGCGCCCGTCCCCGCCTTGGACCGGCCGAAATCGAAGCGGGTGCACCCGCGTTCGCGCGCGTGGCGCATCAGCGCAAAATACATCGCATCATTGGCGCGCAAGCCCCGCGCCGCATCGGTCCCGCCGCCCCAATAGGGATAGACGGTCCCTTTCCAATACAGGCTCAGCACGCTCGCCACCGCCTCGTCCCGATGCCGCACGGTCAGCAGATCGGCCGCCTCGCCGAACTCGCGCAGCACTTCGGCGAACAATGCGCGCGGAAATACCGGCGTGCCGAGATTGCGCACCGATTCGGCATAGATGGCGTAATGCGCCGTCGCATCGGCGCTGCCCGCATGGATTTCGAGGTCGTTGCCCATCGACCGACGTACCTCGGCGCGCTGCTTGCGCGGGATCGCGAGCAATTCGGCCTCGTCGTCGGCCGCCAGATCGCGCGTGAAACCCAGATAAGTGTCCTCGTCGGCATACCATGCGTTGCCCGGATGCGCGCCCCCGCGCAGCTCGACCGTCGGACAACTCAGCCGACCCGCCAGCGCCCAGGCCGCTTCGGCCAGTTCGGCTACGACAGCGTCATTGTCGGCAAGAATCCCTCCACCGACACCGAACCCCGAAGAGACCAGCGCCCGGCCGAACAGCGGCGAGTGCATCTCGGTCAGCGGCAGCAATCCGGCCAGATCGCCATTGCCGTGCTCGGCGAGCAGATAATGGCTCTTCTGGCCGCAACCGCGCGCCACCGCGACGCTCCACGCCGGCAGATGAAACGGCGAGCCCTCGGGATGCTCCTGCACCCAGGCGGCGATCCGCGCGCACTCGTTCGCGTCCCCCAGGTCGGCGACGCGCAGTCCGATCGGCCGCGCCAGCAGCGGCGCGTTCACTGCAGCCGCTCCGCCTCGCGCGCGGCGATCGCGTCGTACCGCCCCCAATCGTGAGTCGCGATCAAGCGCTCCAGCTTGCCCGCCATCGCGCCCAATCGGGCATAGTGCCTGAGTTTCGACTTGAGCGGCGCATTGGCCACGCGCGGCTGGCCGGGATCGACTTCCCAGGGATGGAAATAGAAAGCCGCCGGCGTCCCCGCCGCGTTGGCGGCACGCACCGCGCGATCGGTCACGCCGTTCGGCAGCAGCCGGAAGAACCCGCCCCCCGCAGTGATCTCGCGCCCCGCGACCTTGGCGATGGTGATCGGCAACTCGACCAGCCCGGCCCCGGCGATCGGCCGGAATGCCGCGCGCGGCGCCTCGGGCCAGCCATAATGATCGTGGCGGATCGGCGCGATGCTCGACGAATAGGAATAGCCCGCCTCGGCGAGTTCGGCATGCGCCCAGGGCGTGCGCTTGTCGATCGAGAAGCTCGGCGCGCGATAGCCGGTCACCCGGGTGCCGCTGGCATCCTCAAGCGCCGCCCGCGCGTCGGCAAGATCGGTCCGGAACGCCTTCGCATCCATCGTGAACACGCGTTGGTGCGCCCAGCCATGACTGGCGACTTCATGCCCCGCTTCGGCGATGCGGCGGATCAGCGCCGGATAGCGCTTCGCCACCCAGCCGAGGGTGAAGAAGGTGCCGTGCACGCCGGCCGCGCCAAACAGCGCCAGCACGCGATCGGTGTTGGCCTCGACGCGATGCTCGAGCCCGTCCCAGTCGTCGCGCGCGATCGTCTTCTCGAACGCCCCGACCTGGAACCAGTCCTCGACATCTACCGAGAGGCCATTGACCAGCATCCGGTCAGGCCGCGTGCCCGCGCAGGCTCGACAGATCGGGCCGGCGCTCGCCGTCGCCGCTCTCGACCCAGTCGACGAGCAGGGTCAGCACCCGGCGCAGCGCCGCATCCTGCTCCTGCAGCTGCTTCTCGAGCTCTGCGATCCGCCGGTCGAGCGCCGCCTCCGCGACTGGTTCCGGCGTCTCCGCAACGGCTTCGACCCGGAGCGACCGCGCCGCGACGGGTTCGGACGGGGTCGGCGTGCCCATCGCCATCGGCGCGATGTCGCGCAGTTCGAGCGGCTCGGCGAACGCAGGGCTGCGCTTCGCCGCCGGTCCGGCCGAATCATTGTCGAGATCGGCGATCACCGCCGCCAGTTCGGGCGCGCCGAAGGTGTCGAGCTGCTCGATCGCGCCGAACAACAGCACCCGGCCGGCGAGCTGGTTGACCCGGCGCGGGATCCCGCCCGACCAGCGATGCATCGCCGCTAGCGCATCGTTGGTGAAGCGCGGCTTGCCGCGCCAGCCGACCAGCGACAGGCGGTGGAGCAGATAGGGCTCGACTTCATTGGCATCCATCGGGGCGAGATGGTGCATCGCGATCACCCGCTGGCGCAACTGCTCGAGCTTGCCGTCCTGCAGCGTCAGCCGGAATTCGGGCTGGCCGAGCAGGAAGATCTGGAGCAGCGGATAACCGCCGGCCTGGAAGTTGGAGAGCATGCGCAACTCCTCCAGGCTTTCCGCCGGCAAGGCCTGCGACTCGTCGATGATCAGCAAGGTGCGGCGACCGTCACGTGCTACTGCATGCAGGCCGTGCTCCACCGCCGCCAGCATCGCCGCCTTGCTCGCGCCGGTCGCGTCGATCTCGAGCCCGGCGCACACTGTCTGGAGCAGATCCTCCGGGCGCAGCTGGGTCGAGACGATCTTGATCACGTTGAGGCGCTGCTCGTCGATCTCGCCGAGCAGATGCCCCATCAGGGTGGTCTTGCCGACGCCGGGATCGCCGGTGATCACCACGAAGCCCTCGCCCTGGCTCAGGCCATAGCCGAGATAGGCCATCGCCTTGCGATGCGTCGCGGTGTCGAACCAGAAGCGCGGGTCCGGCGTGAGCTGGAACGGCCTGCCGCTCAGTCCATAATGATCGTCGTGCATCTGCATGCGTCCCTCAGAAACCGTAGCGAAGACCGACCAATGCCTGCGCCTGCGCGGAAGCATTGTTGTCGCCTTCCCTGTCGAAACCGAACAGCCCGAGCGACGCAGTCGCCCCGAGCGGTCCGAACATGTGCGTGTAGGCCGTATTCGCGCCCCAGCCGAGAATGCCGCCGGCGTTGGCGAGATCGCTGTCATAATAGCTGCCGAACACGCTGGTGCTGATCGATCCGTTGCGGCCGACGTCGCTCGACGCGAACATCTGGGCATAGACACTCTCGTCCGAGGTGCCGTCGATGCTGACCCCGCCCACGCTCTGCGGCGTCAGGAAGGTGCGGCGCGCATAGCCGCCGCCCACGCCGATACGGGTGCCGCCGCGGTTGAGCACCGCCACCCCGGTCACGCCGCGGGCGCGATAGGCCGAAGTGACGGTCGATGCGAAGACCTGGTTGAGGCAGCCGCCTGCCGCGGCGCCGGTGGTGCCGTAGATGCAGCCGCCGAACTGATTGCCGAACGGATCGGTGGTGGTGAGGAACGCCGTCGGCAGCTTGGTGAGCTGGCCGTTCAGTTCCTGTCCGAAGGTCTCGACGCTGTCATAGACGCCGATCTGCACGCCGCTGCCGGGCCCGATCTGATAGCTCGCCGATCCGGTATAGCTCATCGAGCCATAGCGGCGGCCGGCGCGCGCCTCGAGGAAGGTGCGGCGGCTCGGGCGCCAGATTACCCCTGCGTCCCAGAAGGTGCCGTCGAAATTATAGGCGAGCCGGCGCGGCGAGGCGGGATCGGTGACGAAGCGGCCATTGCCGTCGATCACCGGGCGTCCGCCCGCCATCAGCGCATCGCGCTGGCTGACTTCGATCTTCTCATATCCGACGCCCGCGGTGAGCGCGACGCCGCGGCCGACCGGAACCACCACATCGCCGCGGGCGAACTTGCCTTCGAAGCGCTGGTCGAGCTGCCCGGCATCTTCGCGGGTGAACGAACCGCTGGCGGTGACGCCGACCGGGAGGCCCTTGCCCGATTTCACGCCGACGCTGGCGGTCGCGACATGCACCGTCGAATCGTCATAGCGATCGAGCGGCGGCGCACCCGCGGGAACACCCGTGCCGGCATTGGGCGCCTCGACCTTGGTGTAGCCGAAGCGATAGGCGGCGTTGACGAAGGCCGGCCCGGCATGCGTCGCGAGGCTCGGCCCGGCATAGGCCGAATAGACCTGGCTGCTGTTGCGCACATTGCCCTGCGCCGTGCCCAGCGCATCGCCGCGAATGTCGGCGCGGCCGCGCGCGGCGATCGCGCCGCCTTCGATGGTCAGCTCGGGGGTGATCTTGGCGCGCGCCTGGACGAGGCCGCTGTGCATCGAATCGTCCGCCAGATCCTTGTCGTACGAAAAGCGGTGTTCGTATTGGTAGCTGACCTGCACCTCGACGCGGCGGCTGGTGACCTGCGCATCGATGCCGGCGCCGACCGTCGAATAGGTCAGCAGGTCGCCACCCTGGTTGAGGTCGGCGACGAGCACCTGGCTCGCTTCGATATAGGGTGTTACGCGCGTGCGTTGCGCATGCGCCGGTGCCGTCGCGCAGACCAGCGCAACCGCCGCAGTCAGAACAAGCCGGGTCACTCGCCCGCCTCCCCATAATAGTTCCCGAACCGGCGTCCGCCGGGCTGGAACGAAACCGAATTGAGCAGCAGCTGGATCTGTTCGCAGCCGTCGAGGACATTGACCGCCTCGCGCAGATCGCTCTCGCTGGTGCGATCGGCGCGGACGACGAGCATCGCCTGCCCGGCGTGCATCGCCAGCACCGAAGCGGGCGAAGCCGCGAGCGCCGGCGGCGAATCGAAGATCACGATGCGGCGCGGATTGGCCTTGGCCAGTCCGTCGAGAATCGCCCGCGCGCGGTCGCTCGCCAGCAATTCGGTATCGCCATTGGTCCGCGTCCCCGCCGGCAGCACCGAAAGCTGCGGCACGTCGGTGTCGATGATGCAGTCCTCGACATCGTCCACGGCACCGGCGAGCGCGTCGAGCAGTCCCGGTCCTTCGGCCAGCCCCAGCCGCCCCAGCACGTCGGGCTTGGCGAAATCGGCGTCGACGAGCAGGATTTCCATGTCCTTCTCGGCCGCCATCGACAGCGCGAGATTGATCGCGCAGAAAGTCTTGCCCTCGTCGGGATGCGCCGAGCAGACGAGAATCATGCGGGCATGATCCGCCGCCTTGGCACCGTCCTTCGCCGACACCGCGCGCGCGGTGAGCAGCAACTGGCGCTTCACCATGCGGAATTCTTCCGCCAGCGCCGTGACGCGGTCGCCGGGTACGAGCATCCCGCCTTCGCGCAGCGCGATGCGGTCGATCTGCGCCTGCCTGCGGCGGGTGCGCGGCGCCGAGTTGGCGGGCTGCGTCGCGGCAATCTCGACCACGGGCGCGGCTTCGGCAACGGGCGCGACCTCGATCGCAGGCACAGCCTCGACCGGCGGCAGTTCGGGCGCCAGCTCGGTGAGCGTCAGCGGCTCCTCCTCGGGCACCACGATCGGCACCGCCGGCGTCGCCGGGCGCAGATAGCCATATTGCTCGGCTGCCCGCTCGAGCAGCGAGCCACGATAGCGGCGCGGGGTTTCGTCGTTCATGTCAGGCCCCCATTCCGCGCTGGACCATCTCGAGCCCGAGCAGCCCGACAAAGGCGACCGCCAGCCCGGCCAGCGCTCCCGCGAACAGCCGCAACTTCCGCCGCCGCATCTCGATCTGCGCCGCGCTCAGCACTTCGGAGATCGAGCCGATCACCGGCATGCCGCTGGCTTTCTCGAGCCGCGCCGCAGTCGGGAAGGTCGTCGTCAATTTGTCGAGCCCGAACGCCGCGGCGACGCCCGCGCCCAAGCCCGCGACCAGCACCGCGACCAGCAGCAACGGCCGGTTGGGCTTGGTCGGCGCGCGCGGCAGCGTCGGCGGATCGACGACGTTGAACTTGACGGCATCGGTCTCGGTCTGCGCCTGACTGCGGATGCGCACCTGCTCGCGATCCGAGAGCAATTTGTCGTACTGGTCCTTGAGCACCTGATATTCGCGGTCGATCTGCCCCTGCTCGGCGGCGAGGCCGGGCGCCTGCGCCATCTTGCCCTCGAACTGGGCCAGATCGTCCTCGATCCGATCCTTGCGCTGGGTCAGCGCCGCGACGGTCGCGGCCTTGTCGGCTCGCATCGACTGAAGGCTCAGATAGAGCGGGTTCGAAGCCCCGGCCGCGCCGCTCGCCACCGGCTCGGCGCGTGCGGCGGCCTGCGCGGCGGCAAGCTGGCTGCGCAGCGCGATCATGTCGGGATGGCTGTCGGTCCAGCCGCGGCTGCGGCCTTCGGCAAGCTGGCCCTGGATCGCCGCGAGCCGCGCCCGCGCCGGTCCGGTGACTGCGCCGCCCTGCCCGGCCACGTTCGCCGGCGTTCCCGCCATCTGGCCGTTGACCGCGCTCAGCCCGCTCTGCGCCGCCGCGAGGTCCGACTGCACCTGCGCCAGCTGCGTCCGCGCCGCGCCGATCCGGTCGTTGAGCGATCCGGTGCCCGGCAGCGAGCCGAGATAGCGCGCCTGGAAATCGGCCTTTTTGGCCTCGGCTTCCTGCAGCGCCTTCTGGCGCACGTCGAGCTGCTGATCGAGGAAGCGCAGCGATTGCCCGCTGGCGTCGCGGCCGTCGGCGAGGTTTTCCTCGACGAAGATGTCGATCAGTTTCTGCGCGATCTGCTGCGCCAGCTTGCCGCTCGGCGCAGTGACGGTGATTTCGAACAGATTGTCCTGCTGCGCGGTCAGCTTGATCGCCTTTTGCAGCCCGGCGATCCGGTCGGCCACGTCGGTCGGGCTCGATACCGTGCGCGAAAGGTCGGTGCCGCGAACTACCTTGTCGAGATTGACCGCCGAGGTCAGCGTCTGGCGGACGCGATCGATGTCGCGCTGCTGCTGCGCCGCCGAGGCGGCGCCGTCGGTCGGCAGGATCTGGCGCAACTGGACGAAGATTCGCGCGCGCGATTCATAGCTGTTCGGCATTTGCGACACGACCAGCCAGCCGGCGAGGCACAGCCCCCACGCCACTGCCAGCGCGATCCAGCGCCGCATCCAGATCGCGTGAAGCGCTGCGCGCACTTCGTCGAAGAGACTTCCCATGCCCCGCCGCCCTCAGAACATGCTCTCGGGGATGATCAGCACATCACCCGGTTCGAGGCGGACATTGGCGGAGATGTCGCCATTCTTGAGCAGATCGCCGAGGCGGACCTTGTACTCGCGCTGCTTGCCGGTCGCCTTGTCGTAGCGCACCAGCCGCGCGCGATTGCCCGAGGCGAATTCGCTCAGGCCTCCGACCGCGATCATCGCATCGAGCGCGGTCATGTTGGCGCGGTACGGGATCGACGCCGGCTTCTCGGTCGCGCCGACGACGCGGATCTGCTGGCTGTAGGTGCCCGAGAAATTCTCGACGATCACCGAAACGATCGGGTCCTTGATATACTCGCCGAGCGCGTATTTGAGGTCGTCCGCGAGCATCGCCGGGGTCTTGCCCACCGCGGGCATGTCGCTGATCAGCGGGGTGGTGATCCGGCCGTCGGGACGCACCTGCACCTTGGCCGACAGCTCGGGATTGCGCCACACGAAGACGTTGAGCTGGTCCATCGGGCCGATGACATATTCATCGCTCGGCGCCTCGCGGGTCGCGACGCTGCCTGCGGGCGGCAGTTCGGGCCGGCTCCCCCCGGAGCACCCTGACAGCAAGGTGGCGATGACGCCAACCCCCGCCAAAACCCTGCCAAACGACTTGAAAACCATGTTCGAGCTCCCTCCCCGGCGAGGTCGAGCACGGCCGACGTCTCGGCCGCTCCCCCGCCTGGATCGGGGTCAGCTATGGTCTTCAGAGGTAAATATAGCGTTAGGCGTCGCCCGTACCGACCAGCAGCTCGCGCGCCGGGGGGTGGCCGAGGAACGCCGAAGGGCTCGCGCTGGCGCCATAGGCCCCCGAGGCGAAGATCGCGATGACGTCACCCACATCGGCCTTCGGAAGCGACACGCGGTCGGCGAGCCTGTCGAGCGGCGTGCACAAGGGTCCGACGATCGTCACGATCTCCTCGGGCGGATCCTGCATCCGATGCGCAACCGCGACCGGATAGTTGCGGCGAACCACCGTCCCGAAATTGCCGGTGGCGGCGAGATGGTGGTTGAGTCCGCCGTCGAGGATCAGGAAGGTCTCCCCCTGGCTCACCTTCCGGTCGATCACCCGCGCCAGATACACGCCCGCCTCTCCGATCAGCCAACGCCCGAGCTCGATCGCATAATGTGTGTCGAGCTTGTCGAGCTCGCCCGCCAGCGCCGCGCCGATCGCCTCGACGTCGAGCGCCACGTCGCCCGGGAAATAGGGAATCCCGAACCCGCCTCCGAGATTGACGAGAGGCGGCGCGCGGCGCGCTTCCTCGGCGATCCGCGCGGCCAGCAGCACCGTTGCTGCCTGGGTCTCGATCACTGCCTGGGTGTCGAGCGACTGCGATCCGGCGAAGATATGCAGCCCGCGCCACTCGGCCCCGCCGATGATCAGCCGCTTGACCAGCCCCGCGACATGCTTCGCCTCGACTCCGAAAGGCGAGGCGCGCCCGCCCATCTTCATCCCCGATCCGCGCAACTCGAAATCGGGATTCACCCGCACCGCGAGCTTCGGCCGCATCCCCAGCATCTCGCCGATCGCCAGCGCGCGCCGGCCCTCGTTTTCGGATTCGACATTGAGCGTCACGCCGGCACGGATCGCCAGCTCGATCTCGGCATCGCGCTTGCCCGGCCCCGCAAAGCTGATCGTCCCCGCCGCCATGACGTCGAGCGCTCTGTCCATCTCGCCCGCCGAGGCGACGTCGAGCCCGTCGACCAACGGCGCGATCGCCTTGAGCAAGGCGGGGAGCGGATTGGCCTTGATCGCATAATGCACCGCCACCCGCGCCGGAAGCGCTGCCCGCAACCGCGCGATCCGCGCGGAAACCACGCCGAAGTCATAGACATAGGCCGGCGTGGCCTCGCTCAACCAAGGCAGCGCGTCGAGATCCCGGAATTCGGCCGGGATCGGGCCGAAGGGCTTGGGAGTCATGCCAGCCCCGCCTTCAACGCCGTCCGATCGAGCTTGCCATTGGCATTCCTCGGCAATTCCTCCCGCCAGTCATATCGCGCCGGCTGCATGAAGCTCGGCAATTCGCGCCGCAGCCGCGCGCGCAGATCGTCCTCGCGCGAACGGTCGCCGCGCACCACCACGACGATCGCTTGTCCGAGCCGTTCGTCCGCGACTCCGAACGCCGCCGCCTCGGCGACCTCGCCGCCGCGCAGCACCGTTTCCTCGATCTCGCTCGGGCTGATCCGGTTACCGGCGCTCTTGATCATCTCGTCGTCGCGCCCGACGAAACGGAGCAGTCCCTCCGCATCCTCGATCACCTTGTCCCCCGACCACACCGCAACGCCGCCGCTTGTGGCGAATTCGGGGGCCGGACGGAAGCGTTGTGCGGTGCGCGCCGCATCCCGCCAATAGCCCTGCGCCACCAGCGGCCCGGCATGGACCAGTTCGCCCGCCTCGCCCGGCGCCGCCCGGCTGCCGTCGGATCGTACCACGACGACCTCGGCAAAGGGAATCGCCCGCCCGATCGACTCGGGATGCGCATCGACCAGCGACGGCTCCAGAAACGTCGATCGGAACGCCTCGGTCAGCCCGTACATCGGATAAAGATCCGCGTTCGGGAACCGGTCGCGCAACCCGCGCACCAGCCGCGGCGTCAGCGCCCCACCCGAATTGGTCAGCCGCTTCAGCCGCATTGCTGTCTCCACCGGCCATTCGGCCTCGAGCAATTGCACCCAGAGCGGCGGCACCCCGGCAAGGCTGGTGACGGCATGACGCTCGACTGCCTTCACCACGTCGCGCGCGGTCAGATAATCGAGCGGGATCACCCGTCCGCCCGCCGCCCATGTCGAGAAGAGCTGGTTCTGCCCATAATCGAAGCTCAGCGGCAGCACTCCGAGCACACGATCTTCAGAAACGATCTGAAGATAATGCGCCACACTGATGGCCCCGAGCCATAAATTGGCATGGCTGAGCATCACCCCCTTCGGCCGTCCGGTCGACCCCGAAGTATAGAGGATCGCCGCCAAGGCATCGGTATCGGCGCTCGAGGGCGACAACGCATCGTCCGCGACCAGCTCTTCCTCAATGACGACCCGACAATCCGACGGTACGTCCCCCGGCTCCAGCGCCGCGATCCGCGCGGCTTGCGTCACCAATATCCGCGCGCCGCTATCGGCGAGGATATGCGCCACCTGCGCGCGCTTGAGCACGGGATTGATCGGCACGTGCACCAATCCCGCGCGCGGCGCCGCCAGCGGCATCAGGCATGCCATGCGCGTCTTCGGCAGCCAGACGGCGACGCGTTCGCCCGCGACCAGCCCCTGCCCCGCGAGCCAATGCGCGATGCCGCCGATCCGCGCTTCAAGTTCGGCGTAGCTGAGCGTCCCCGCGCGATCCTCCAGCGCCACGGCATCCGCTTCGCCGCGCAACGGCAGCGTGTCGATCGGTTTCGGGACGGGATCGAGGGCAATCATCGCGACCGACCTTAGCCTTGGCAGCGCACCCGCCAAGCCTTACGGAAGCGAAAAATCGCTGGCAGGGGATAAGCATTGCAGCGCGAAGGGTTCGCAGAGGTTGAAGAAGCCGTGCGCGGGGTGCTGCGCGACGTGCTGGGATTGAGCGCGGAGCGCGCCGCGGCGTTTCATGAGGACACGCCGTTGTTCGGCGCGCTGCCCGAACTCGATTCGCTCGCGGTCGCGGGCGTGCTCACCGAGATCGAGGACCGGCTCGGCATCCTGATCGAGGATGACGAGGTCGATGGCGAGATGCTCGAGAGCTTCGGCGCGCTCACCCGCTTCGCTGCCGACAAGGCGCTCGGTTGATCGACCATTACGACTGGGCCGGCGGCGGCGAGGCGATGCTTCGCTTCGGCCCCGATATCGGCCCGGTCGTCATCGCGGCGCTGCCTTTGTTCGAGGAAGCCAATCGCACCCGGGCATTCGCGATGACGATCCTGCGCGCGCTGGCGGAGCGCGGGATTGCGGGTGCGCTGCCCGATCTGCCAGGCCAAAGCGAAAGCCTCGTCCCCACCGACGCCGTGCGCCTTGCCCATCTGCGTGACGCATTCGCCGCCGCCGCCCGCCACACCGGGCGCACCGCTTATGCGCTCGGCATCCGCAGCGGCGCGCTGCTCGATGCCACCGCGATGCTCGGCGGACGCTGGCATCTCGCGCCGAGCACCGGCCCCGAGCTGCTCCGCGAGCTCGAACGGCTGCGTCAGGCCGGCGGCGGTGCCGACTATGGCGGCAACTCCGTCTCCCCGGTATTGCTCGGCGAACTCCCCGCGGCCGGCGTCGCGGCGCAGAGCCGCACGGTCCGCCTCGAGAACGACGCGCGCCCTGCCGACCACCGCGTTCCCGGCGCGCCGCTCTGGCGCCGCGCCGAGCCCGACAACGACCCTGCGCTCGCCGCAGCGCTCGCCGATGACCTCGCCGCATGGGTGCGCGCATGCGAAGGCTGATCGAATTTCCCTGCGCCGGCGAGACACTGCTCGGCACGCTGGATGAAGCCGCCGGCACCACCGGTCTGCTGATCGTCTCGGGCGGCAACGAGATCCGCATCGGCGCGCACCGCGGCATGGCGCTGCTCGCCCGGCGCGTCGCCGAGGCTGGCCACCCGGTGTTCCGCTTCGATCGCCGCGGCATCGGCGATTCGACCGGCGGGAATCAGGGATTCGAGCACAGCGCCGACGACATCGCCGCCGCCGTCACGGCCTTTCGCGCCGAAAGCGGCGTCACCCGGATTGTCGCGTTCGGCAATTGCGACGCCGCCACCGCGCTCGCTTTCTTCCACGCGCAAGCCGGCGTGGATGCGCTCGTCCTCGCCAATCCGTGGGTGATCGAGGCGACCGACGATCTGCCCCCCGCCGCCGCGATTCGCGCGCGCTATGCCGAGCGGCTGCGCGATCCCGGGGAGTGGCTGCGACTATTGCGTGGCGGCGTGAATATTTCGAAATTGGCCAGCGGCTTGATCAAGGCTTCTCGAATACAATCTCAGCAAGGCGATGGCCTGCCGGGTCGGCTCGCATCCGCGCTGGCCGAAAGTCGCGTCCCAATCGCGGTCCTGCTTGCCAGGGGCGACAACACTGCGATCGCATTCGAGGATGCCTTGCGCGGCCCGGCCTTTGAAACTGCGCGTCTCAAGATCAAGATCGAACAGCTGGACAGCGCCAGCCACAGCTTCGCCTCGGCAGCCGACAAGGACTGGTTGTTCGAACGGGTAGTAGCGGCGCTCTGAACCGTCATCCCGGCGCAAGCCGGTACCTCAGGCGGTGGCCACGAGATCCCGGCTTCCGCCGGGATGACGGCTATTCCGCCGCTTCGGCGACCTGCTCGAAGTCCGCCTCGGCCAGAAACCGCTCGGCGTCGAGCGCGGCCATGCAGCCGGTGCCCGCGGCGGTGATCGCCTGGCGGTAATGCTTGTCCATCACGTCGCCGCACGCGAACACGCCGGGGACGTTGGTCCGCGTCGTTCCCTTGTCGACGATGATGTAGCCGTCGTCGTCGAGCGCGATATGGCCGCGGAACAATTCGGTCGCCGGGTGGTGTCCGATCGCGACGAACCCGCCATCCACGTCGAGCGTCGAAAGCTCGCCGGTCTCCATGTCCTTCAATTCGATCCCGACCAGCCCCGAAACGCCGCCGCCATCGATGAAACGCTCGACCTTCTTGTTCCACAAAGTGGTGATCTTGTCGTTGGCGAACAGCCGCTGCTGGAGGATCTTCTCGGCGCGCAGGCTGTCGCGGCGGTGGATCAGGGTCACGTCGCGGCTGTGGTTGGTGAGGTACAGCGCTTCCTCGACCGCGGTGTTGCCGCCGCCGATCACCGCGACCTTCTTGCCGCGGAAGAAGAAGCCGTCGCAGGTCGCGCAGGCGCTGACGCCCTTGCCTTTGAGCAATTCCTCCGAATCGAGCCCGAGCCATTTGGCCTGCGCGCCGGTGGCGATCACCAGGGTATCGCCGACATAGACGGTGCCGCTGTCGCCGATCATGCGGAACGGCCGCTGGCTCACATCGACTTCGACGATCGTGTCCCACAGCATCTGCGCGCCGACATGCTCGGCCTGGGCCTGCATCTCCTGCATCAGCCACGGCCCCTGGATCACTTCGCGGAAGCCGGGATAATTCTCGACATCGGTAGTGGTCATCAATTGACCGCCCGGCTGGATGCCCTGCACCACGATCGGCGCGAGCCCGGCGCGCGCGCCGTAAATGGCGGCGGAGAGCCCGGCGGGGCCCGAACCGAGGATGAGCATGCGAGTCGAGTGGGTGGCAGTCATTGTGTCTTCCGGAATCGGTGAGGGCCGCATCTAGGGGTAGCACGTCCCCCCACGCAACATGGGCACGCGCCGTGGGCGCACAATACTGTGGGCAAACAGCTTTGCCTTGCGCGTCGCTGATCCCGGGAAAACCAGGTTCTCTTGTCGGTCATTTCGCCGGGGTCGGTGCGAGCAGTCCGGCAAGTGCGCCGATCGCCGCAGAGCCGATAGCGATCAGTCCGTCGGGGATTTCTGCCTGCGATTTTTCCAGTGCGAGCCACAGCTGGGCGACAATGACTGCAAGTACGCTGATTCCGAGCACGACCACAGTTGCCTGATACACGAACGTATCAGGTATCGTCGTACGATGGATAGCTTCCCGCTCCGCATCTTTCACGATGGTCTTGACACCCTCGGGCGTGCCGGCTGCGGCCAGATCGGGTGCTCGCTCTTGCAGGATGTCGGCGAAGTTTGTGGTGAAGCTGGCCATACCGAATCTCCTTTTCATGCATTTCAGCCACTCGCGAACTCGGAGCCTAAGCATCCCGACTCTCATCGGCTCGCGGCGATCCAGCTCGCTGTCGCGCCATATATTGCCGTGGTGCACCAGGTCGTGAAGGCGTAGTTGAAGCCTCGCTTGTCGATCGAGGTGACAGAGACCTGCAGCCGGTGCGTATCCATCGGATTGGCACCCCCGATGTCTATGTTGCTCAATGCAATGGCAACCTTGGGAGTCACCTCGAAAGGATGTTCGAATTCGATGCGGCCGTTGGGCTGGCCGCGGGATGCGTCCGGTCCTTCCGGACAGCGCGTCATATCGAGAAGCGGGCGCGTGCCTGACGCTGCAATGGATATGACACCTGCCTGTACGCCAATCCGATCGAGACCCTCGGCCGTCGCCCGCCGCCGCACATCGACTTCCGCAATCCGCGCGGACAGCTCAGCCATTGTGGCAACGGGCACGCCATCCCGATTATATGCCTGCCATGGCAGCGTGATCTGATCGCCGCCGTCGTCCCGAACGATCGCCACAAAAGATCGCCGCGAGGAATCGGTCCGTCGGCAATTCAGGGTCGCCTGCGATGCTCCAAAGAGAGCGTAACGGATACCGCGTACGCCATTCCAGGAACAATTGACGTCGCTCGAGGACGAGTAGCTCAGATTTGCCGTGTTGCCGGACGCTTGCGGACGAAAATAGGCGATCACAACGAATTGCCCCGGAAGGACAGATGCCGGGTCGACACGAAAATGAACTTCGTGCCGGCTCATTATCACGCATTGCTCGTAGGCCGGGAATGCACCCGGCGCGATCGACTCGACATAGGATTGATACGCTGTACTCAAACGACTGAAACTGCTGTCGGCCGAGCAATAACGGCTCGCCACTTCCTCCGCCGAAGCGGATGACGAGTTGAAGGTTCCCGACAGAAACCTGTAGCTGGCGCTCAGCCCGATCGCCCGATTTGACGAACGCGCGTTACGATATTCGTTGCAGAAGTTCGCCGCGTGCTGCTCGACCTGATCGCGAGCCTGGACCATATCCGATCGAACCCGTGCAAGCGAGATGACACTGGTGCAATTATCCTGCGCAGCGGCCTGGCTCGCGTAACATACGGCCAATATCGACAAGAACAGCTTCATGGGGGCTCCCTCCTGCGTTTGATCCGGTCGCGAGCAGCGCCCGCGTCAGAGATATCGGCTCCGAACCTCCCTCGCCGGGAAACTCCCTCTGACGATGCCGGCGCGATGCTCGCAAGCGCCGCCTTGGACCGCTTTAGCAGGCGTTGGCCAACGACAGCCGTGACGGCGGTCACGCCTTTCCGCAGCCCGGTGCGCCGACATGGTACAGCAGTCGATTTTCAACTAACGTTTCGGATGGAGGACGCGGGGGCGTCGCAATGGCGGGGAGCAGTGACGACGATGATGTGGCTGGGCCGTCCGCCAGGCTCGCGCCCTTTCGCGCATTCATCAGCTACAGCCACGCCGATGGCAGGATCGCGCGCAATTTGCAGCGTCGCCTCGAAACCTACCGCGTGCCGCGCCGGCTCGCTGATCGGGTCGCGCCCCTCGGCAAGACTCGTGGGGCGGTCGGGCCGCTTTTCCGGGACCGGGAGGATCTGCCTGCCAGTGTGGATTTGAGCGAGGCGGTCAAGCAGGCAATCGCCCGCTCGCGGACGCTGATCGTGCTATGTTCGCCGGCAGCAGCGCAATCGCCCTGGGTGGCGCGCGAGATCGCTCTGTTTCGTTCTATTCATCCAGACCGGAAGATACTCGCTGCGCTGATCGCAGGCGCGCCTTCCGAGGCGTTTCCGCCCGCTCTATTTGTGGATGGCACAGAGCCGGTGGCGGCTGATTTTCGTCGGTCCGGCGATGGCTCGCGCCTTGCATTTCTCAAATTGGTCGCCGGCATGCTCGAGCTTCCGCTGGACGCGCTGATCCAGCGGGACGCGCACCGGCGGCAGCGACGCGTGACCGCCGTCACGGTCGCTGCGCTGGCGGTGGTGCTAGTGCTCGCAGCCATGACGATCCTCGCCATCTCCGAACGTCGCGAAGCCGAGCGCCGGCGCGCAGATGCCGAGGGGTTGGTCGAATTCATGCTGAGCGACCTGCGACCGAGGCTGGAGGGGGTCGGCAGGCTCGAAATCATGCGCGAGGTGAACCGGCGGGCGATCGGATATTACGAGGATCAGGGGGATCCGGAATCGCTACCGGACGACAGCCTCGAGCGGCGCGCCCGGGTAATCGGGGCAATGGGGCAGGACGACGAGAATGGCGGCCATCTCGACCTGGCGGAAGCGCGCTACCAGATCCTGCATCGCACCACCGAAGCGCTGCTCGCCAAACATCCTGGCGATCCCGCACGGACACTCGCGCATGCGCGTAGCGTGAACCGGCTCGCCCTCCTCGCGCTGACCCGCGGCCGCCTTGCCGAAGGCGACGCCCGCTTCCACCAGGTGCAACAGATGCTCGGCTCCATCGCCGCCTGGGGTCATACCCGGCCCGAATGGCTACGGCTGTCGGCGTTCGCGCATGGCAACCGCTGCGCGACGATGCTGAAGCGCGGCGTACGCGGGTCCGGCATCCTGGTCGACTGCCAGGCGGCGGTAGCTTTCACCGAGCAGCTCGCGACGATGCCACCTGCTGATCCGAGCGCATTCTATGATCTCGTTTTCCATTATCTCTGGCTCGCCAGAGCGCAGTTCGCCGCGGGTCGGCCGGTTTCCGCGCGCCGCTCGGAGACGCGCTACCTCGCCCTTGTGCGCACATTGGCCGCACGCGATCCGGACAACATGTTGTGGCGCGAGCAGCAGATGGAGCTGTACGTCCACCACGCCAGGATCCTTCGCGCCCGGGACGAGACCGCCGCGGCGCGCGTCTTTCTTCTCGAAGCCCGGAAAATCAACACCGCACTCGTTGCGCGTGACCGCAGCAATGCAGTCTGGAGCCGATATCGCAGTCGGATCGCACGTTTACTCGAAGGGGAGACTGACGATGGAGACGAATGAAGCAAGCGCTACCGCGGCAACCGGAACGCTACGTTATCTTCAGATCGGAGGCGACGATCTCGGAATCGCCACGGTTACGGAGGATCTGAAAAGAGCAGTGGTCGCAGGCGACATCGCCGCCGAACTGGAAAAGCTCGCCAAATCGGGACAGAAACCGGCCGGCAGCGAATGGTCGCGCGGGTGTTCAGCCGGCGGGAAGGAGTTCGCCGGCATTCACATCGCGATCGACCTGGAGGAATCCGGTCCATATGCGATCATGCTGCGACTCGAAGCTTCGTGGGGCGAATTTCCGGGCCTCAGATTCATCAAGGCCACGCCGTTCGTGGAGCTGCCCGTGAACGAACCGCATACAGAGATCTTTCTGGCCGCCTCAAAATGCTATGAAAACGACACGATGCCCGACGAACATCTGCGCTGGGCCTCGTTCACCTGCGACTTGACGAGAGCGCGTCAATCGTCGCTGGCCGACAAGATCACAAGCCTGCCCCCCAAATCGCACAACAACGCGCTCAGGGTGCCTTTCACCTACAACGCCGTCGACCCGGGCCTGGGATTTTCGCCATGGGTGCTCGGGGAACATGGAAGGCCGATCGTCACCCACGGCGGGGTGCATCCGCATGTCGCCAACTACCTGGTGATCGAACTGGATCCGAAGTCATGAAAGCCGCAGATCCACGCTGATTTGTCCAGGCTGGTCGAGGCGCCAGGAAACGAGGCAGGAGCACAAGCTGACCAACATCAGAATTCGAACAGGGGCAACGCAAATTGCAGATGGGCGAGCTTCAACCGTTTTCCCTTCAGCCCTTTTCGAAATCATGGCCCGGTGCGCGAGGATGCCCGACATGCTGAACGGCAGCTAGCCACCCAATCTCGGACATTTAAGCGCCGAACCGAGAGCGGACGTTTATGAGTTCACGACCTAGTTGCGGACGCGCGCTACCGCAACAGACTGCAACGCGCCGCGTCAGACCACGAGACTGACCCTCTGGGTCCGGCTCGTTCAATGCAACAAGTTCGACCCAAAAGCCCCGCAGGCGAGGCGCGGGGGCAAGCGCGGCGCTCGACGGCGAAACTTCATCTTCCCCCGCCGACCTTCGCCAGCAGGCAGCTGTCTCACGGTTTAGGGTTATGTAGTGGGTCGATCGCGAACGTTCTCAGCGCCCAATCGCCAATGGAGCCGGAGGCTACGAATGCAAGAATTCGTGTGCGCCTTGGCCCGGTATGGGGTAAAAAAAGGGGAAGTGGATCAGGCCCGGGGCTGTCCGGTCGCTGACGTTCGATCGTAAAGCCGACAGCTATTGCTGGCGCGTAAAGCTGCAAAGACAGCGTGGAGAGAGGAAGAGCATGGTAAAACTGCTCGGCATTCAGGGGACAGGCCCCAAGATTGTCCACAATCGGACGCTCACCTACACGGTCACCTTCTCCGAACCGGTCACCGGGGTTACCGCAAGTGACTTCGTGGTGAAGTCGACCGGCACCATCACGGGCTCCACTGTGACGGGCGTGACAGCCGTGCCGGGCACCGGCGGCTCGTCGTACACGGTCACCGTCCAGGCCGGCGTGGGCCTGGGCGACGTCTCGCTGGGCATATCGGGCACGCTGTTCAACGGATCCGACGTCCGGGGTTTCGTACCTGCCTTCACGGCTCCTGCATTTACCGCGACCCCCCTCGGGGCCCGTGAGGTCTCGGTCGGAGACCTCGACGGAGATGGCAAGCTCGACCTGATCGTGAGCTTTGCGGAATATGCGTCGCCCCATTTCGGGCAGGTGGCTTATTTCAAGGGCAAGGGAGATGGTACCTTCGGGCCGCTGACCAACATCATCCAGAGCAATACCACCGGCACCCAGATCGACATCGGCGACGTGAATGGCGACGGCAAACTCGACATCGCCATCCAGCTTTTCGACGGAAACCAGTTTTCAAATGGTACAAGCTATCTCAAGATCCTCCTGGGAGACGGCGCCGGCGGCCTCCTGCTGACGAATTCGTTCACCATGGCGAATTCCAATTACCAGAATCTCATGCTTCGCGACCTCAACCACGACGGCCGCGCGGACTTGGTTTCGCTCCGACTCACGTTTGAGGGTGGCCAGGTCAATTCTTCGGTGCTTTCGGTGCGGCTCTCGGATGCGGGCGGCGCACCCGGATCGGAAACGGTCTACAACCTGCCCGGCCGCGGCAACGCGCTGGCAATGGCCGACGTAAATGGCGACGGCAAGCTCGATGCGGTGGTGGGGACTTGGGGAGGATATTCGGTCCTATTCGGCAACGGTAACGGCACATTCCAGCCCACGATCAGCGAGTTCGTCCTGGGTGGCGTCAGAGCGCTCGCGGTAGGCGATGTGAACGGCGACGGCCTGATCGATCTCGTTTATTATGCCAATGACGAAAGCGGGAAGCTCCGGGTCCTGCTCGGCAATGGAAACGGGCCCTTCGCCCTTTCGCAGACGCTGACGGCCAACAAGGTTCCGACGGAACTCATCCTGCGCGACATGAACGGAGACGGGACGTCGGACCTTATCGCCAGCGGCTTCCAGGGTATCTCTCTGTTCGTGAATTCCGGGACCAGCTTCGAAGCGCGAGCGGATCTTCCCTTGAGCACGACCGGATGGCTCGGGATCGGTGATCTGGATGGCAACGGGACGCCGGATTTCGCGTTCTCCAATCCCAATGACCGCGGCATCGCTCCCAGCCTTCAGGTCACCGGTAGCTACCATGTCTACACGCCGAACGACTTCGATGGCGACGGCCGGGCCGATATCCTGTGGCGCGGCAGCACCGGCGCCACCGAGGTGTGGGAGATGAATGGCGTCAACAAGATCGGCGGCGGCAATACACATTCTCAGGCCCCCAACGCCTGGGCGATTCAGGCCTCCGGCGACTTCAATGGCGACGGCAAAGCCGACATACTGTGGCGCAACGATGCGGGCTCGAACGCCATCTGGCTGATGGATGGTGCACACGACATCGACCAAACCTTCTCAGCCACGGCTACCGACTGGAAAGTACAGGGGGCCGGCGATTTCAACGGCGACGGCACCACCGACATATTGTGGCGCAACAGTGCCACCAATTCGACAGAGATCTGGCTGATGAGAAACGGCGTCAATGTCGGCGGCACGACCACAAGCGCGCAGGCCGACGCCAGCTGGAAGATGCTCGCGACCGACGATTTCGATGGCGACGGCAAGGCCGACGTGCTGCTGCGCAAAACCGACGGTACGACGCGGCTCTGGTTCATGGACGGCACCGCGGTGAAGGGCACGAGCGGCAATACCGGTCCGCAGCTCGACAACAGCTGGACCTTTCAGAGCGCGGGCGATTTCAACGGCGACAGCAAAGCCGATATCCTGTGGCGGAACACAGACGGCCGAACGCAGATCCTGTTCATGGATGGCAAGAACACGGTCGGTGGCGGCGACACCTATTCGCAAACCGGCAATGCCTGGCAGGTCGAGAAGACCGACGACTATAACGGCGACGGCAAGGCCGACATCCTGTGGCGGAACACAGATGGATCCACCTTTGTCTGGCTGATGGACGGGACCAACGATATCGGCGGGGGCTTTACCGGCGCGCAGCACAGCAACGACTGGTTCGTGTACTGATCCGGTTGGGACCAAATGCCCGGATTGCGGGACCTTCGAAGCGGAGGGCCCGGCCAGGTTCAGCGCCGCCGGCCGTAAATCCTGACGAAGAGGGTAAGTTCGCCTGGAAACATCGCGCGCGCCTTCGCCGAAAGCACGGTCACGTGACCACAGTTCACGCCCGCGCTCAGGTCGATGCCGTCATAGGCCCAGATCTCCGGCCTGATCCGCGCGCGAAACCCTCACCTTCAATCAGCACGAGCACCGGTGCAGGTTTGCATAGCGCGCGACGGTCGACGCGACGCTTTCGACGCGAACGTTCCCGATCGCCGAAGCGGCCTCGCCCCGCGAATCGAAACTGGCAGGCACCAGCGGCCCAACCTGCCGTTGGCGGCGCGTCTGTCCTTGCACAGAAGAGGGTCGGACCTCGAAGGCCCAGCGATGCTGCAGCCAGTCGATGTCCGCGATAGACGACTCGAAATCGCGGGGCATGCGCGGAACATGATGAGAACATTCAGCGGAGTCCATCCCCGCGCGGGCTATTTGGCCGCGACTAGGCTGCCTTCTCGCCGTCCGTATCGTTGGCCGCCGCACCGACGGTCTGGCGCTCGCCGTGCCCGTCCTCGCCCAGCACCAGACGAGTGACATGGCGCTACTGCGCCGCCTCGGCCGCGAACACGACGCCGCCGCCACCGTCAAGCGCGGCCGACTGATTTTCTCCCGGATCGGCAAGGGCGCCACCGCCGCCGGCCGCGAGCTCCCCGGACTCACGCTTCGGCGCAGCGATGTCGGCCGCTATTCCTTTCGGCTAACCGCTTCTGCGTCCAGTCGCGTTGCCGGTTGCCCAACTAACGTCCGCTTCGCATACACGCCGCCCAGAACCTGCCTGTCCGCAACCGGCCCGAAAGCCGACCTAAACGGGCGGCGTAATCAACCTACATACCGATGAGCGCAACTGCAGGCGCCAGGGCATGCCACGGCGTTCCATCAAAGCCGGGAATAATTGTGGGACGAGATGTGGAGGTCAATTCGCCTTCATCGTCGAAAGTGGCGGAAATCTACCGATTTCCGCTTGACGATGGGGACCCCTACGGAAGCCAAACGGCAGGAATTGGGCCGTTAACCGCCTGTCCGCTGTCGGGTCGCGAGGTTGGGAAAGCCGCCATTCTTTAGCCAGCTGACATATCCGGAAAGACCTGCATGCGGACTTTGGCCGCTGCTTCCCAGAAACGGACGTTGGTTCATGTCCCGAACTTCAGCTCGATCCGAACCGACAGCGGCGCGTGGCTTCGGGCGCAATGAGATGATAGCTGCTCGTTCGGCCCCGTGCGCGGCGCCCCTCTGCGCATAGAAACTCCGTCATGCAGTTTCGGCTTCTGAGCCTTCAGCTCGTCGCGAATCACGCGTCAAGCCCGGTTATCGGGAACTTCCGCCTTGGCATCTCAGTATAGGTGTCTCATTATCGGACGTTTGTAGCGTAAGGTGGCGTATCGCGTGGCGCATATTCTGATTGCCGACGACGACGACCTTCTGGGCGAGTTGCTTCGCTTCAAGCTCGAAGGCGCAGGGCACCGGGTCACGGTCATCGGCGATGGCCGCTCGGCGCTCGATGCGGCGCTATCGGGCGGGTACGATTTGATCGTTCTCGACGCGATGATGCCGGTCCTGTCGGGGCCCGAAGTGTTGCGCGCGCTGGTTCAGCAGGGATCGCGTCTGCCGGTGGTGATGCTCACTGCCCGCAAAGGGCAGGACGACGTGCTCGACGCCTTGTCCGCAGGCGCCCGCGACTATCTCACCAAGCCTTTCATTCCCGATGAGCTCGTAGCGCGGGTCAACGCAATCCTGAAAAGCGAGAGCGCGCGTGTTTCGACGGACGGCTGAGGGAGCCGCCCTCCTTGCGCTGCTGGCGAGTTCGGCGACGGCGTTCGCGCAGATCGGAGCAGATCGCGAGACGACGATCTCCGAGGCACGCGCGGCCATAGCGCGCGGCGACAAGGCCGCGGCAATCGCGCGGCTCGAAGCGGCGAGCATCGCCTGGCCGAACGATCCGGAGGTCCTGCGGCTGCTTGGCAGCGCCTATGCCTATGCGCAGCGCTACCGCGAAGCGATCGCGACGTTGCGCGCGGCGCAGGTGCTGGCGCCCGAGGATCTCGACATCCGCGCCGCGCTTGCCCGGGCCCATCTCTGGTCGGGCGACCGAGATGCGGCGCGGCGCGAACTCGCCGCGATCGAGGCGCGCGATCCGGGCAATGCCGACCTCGCGGCCATCCGCAACCAGCTCGCGCTGCCGCAAGGAGAGCGCGCGACCACGCGGCGCGGAGTCTTCGCCAGTCAGAGCGTTGCCCGTGTGACCCCGGACAACCGGCCCGACCGAACATGGTGGACGACGACCCTCGGCGCCTTCGGTCCAATCGCCCGCGGCACGACATTGTCCGTGGAAGCCGAGCGCGAAGACCGCGGTGTCGCAGTGGACACCCATTTGCTCGCACGCGTCGACCATCAATTCTCGCCGGGCTGGCGCGGCTACCTCACCGCGGCGGCGACTCCGGAGGCGGATTTTCGGGAGCAGTGGAGCATCCGCGGTGGCATCGAGGCCGATATGAGTCGGCGCGTCACGTTGCTCGCCGATGTCCGGCACGCCGATTATGGCCAGACGCAGGTCACTGCAGTCGAGCCCGGGATACGCTTCGGCGTGCCCGCGTTGCGGAGCAGCGCGACGCTGCGGATGATCAATCTGTGGGACGAGCGGGGAGAGCATCGCAGCGGCTGGTCTGCACGCGTCGATACCGGGACGCGGAGCGGCGCAGGATTGTTCGCCGGCGTCGCGAGCTATCCGGATACCGAAGCGGGCATCACCCGGCGCGTTCGCTCCGTCTTCGCGGGCGCAGCAATCCCGGTGAGCGCGGATGTAACGATCCGCGCGACCGGCGAATATGAGAGACGCGTCGACACCTATACCCGCAAGGGGCTGTCCGTCGGCCTGCAGCTTCGCCTCTGATCGTGACGCTCCCGGGCATCGCCGATCACGTCGCCCGGCTGGCGATCCTGATCTCGCTATGGGGAACGTTGGCGATGGCGGCGCTGCTTCTCGTGCTGGTGATGCGGCGTGACCGCAAGGAGCGGAGCCGGGCGGCCACGGAGACCAACAACCGATCGCTGACGCGCGAGATACTTGCGGCGCTGCCGGGCGTCGAGCGCCCGGGCGAAGCCTATCGGCACGCTTCCCCCGAGCAGCGGCTCGCGGCAGTGTCGCATCTCCGCCGGCTGGTGCGAGGCGAGGACCGCGTGCGGCTTACTGCGTTCGTGGAGCGCCATCACCTCGTTGACCGCGTGCTCGCCAAGGCGCGGCGCCGCCGTATTTCCCGCCGGGTCGATGCGGTGCGCGCGCTCGGCGGCGTGGGCGGAAGCCAGGCAGTAGCTGCCCTCGACGCGATGCTGCGGCACGACAAGGCTTTGTCCGTGCGGCTCGAGGCGGCGGCGATGCTGGCCCGGCTCGACGCACTGCCCATGGCGGACGTTCTGATCGCGGCGCTGGCACTCGAGAAGGTTCCGGTGACGCCGCTCCATCATGCCCTGTTCCGCGCGCTCGCCCCGCACCGGGCAGAAGAACTGCTGGCGTTGTCGTGGCGAAACTTTCCTCCCGGACTACATGCGCTCGTCGTCGATGCGCTCGGCTGGACCGAAGACTATTCCACGCTCGAAATGCTCAGCGAGGCGGCGCGCGCCGGAGACGCAGAGGTTCGTTCGGCGGCGCTCGCGGCGGCAGTCCGTCTGAACCATCCGGCAGCCGGCAAATGGGTGTTGCCTCTGCTCGAAGACCCCGACCAGAACGTTCGTGCACAGGCCGCACGCGCCTGCGCGGCGATGGGGCTGCGCACGGCGCTGCCATTGCTCGAGCGGATGCGGCAAGATCCTTCGCGCTGGGTCAGGCTTCGCGCGGGCGAGGCGGTAACGACGTTGGGCGGGGGAGCATGACCTGGCCGCTCATCGCCGAATGGACCGGGCGCATCGGCACCGGCCTGCTGATCAGCATGAGTTTGCTCTGCTTCCTGGTCGTGAGCATCCGCAACCTCGTCTCGATCGTCCAGCTCCTCCTCGCCGCGCACGTATTCTACGTCCGCGTCCGCCCGGCCGCGCGCTCGTACGAGCTGTGGACGCGTTATGCCGATCTCGCGCCGCCGGTCTCGGTGATCGCGCCTTGCTACAACGAGGAGCTCTCGATCGCCGACAGCGTGCGGGCATTGCTCGCGCTCGAATATCCCGATCACGAAGTTGTCGTGGTCAATGACGGCTCGCGCGACGCCACGCTCGCGCGGCTGATCGGCGAGTTCGACATGCATCTGATCGAGCGTGAGCAACTCGCGGTGCTCCAGAAGACCCGCATACTTGGCGTCTACGCCTCCGCAAAACACCCCAATCTTCTGCTCGTCGACAAGGAGAATGGCCGCAAGGCGGATGCCGTGAACGCCGGTATCGGCTTCGCCACCGCGCCTCTGGTCTGCGTCATCGATGCCGATTCGATCATCGAGCCCGACGGGCTGCTGCGCGGCACCGAGCCGTTCATGGCCGACGATGGCAGCCTCGTCGCGATCGGGGGGACGATCCGCATCGCCAACGGCTCGGCGGTGCAGGGCGGGCATGTGCGGCAGGTACGGCTGCCCGCCGGCTGGCTGCCGCGCTATCAGATCCTCGAATACCTCCGCGCCTTCCTGACCGCGCGGATCGCCAACGCACAGCTCGGTACGCTGCTGCTGATCTCGGGTGCGTTCGGTATCTTCCGCCGCTCGGTACTGGTCGAGATCGGCGGCTATCGGCACGATACTGTCGGCGAGGATCTCGAGATCGTCACCCGGATACACCGCTATATGCGCGAGCAGCGCCGCCCCTATCGGGTCGCCTTCGTTCCAGAAGTGATCTGCTGGACGGAGGCGCCGTACGACTGGGAGGGGCTGCGCAATCAGCGCTCTCGCTGGGAGCAGGGCGCACTGGAGACGCTCGTCCGGCATCGTCGCATGATCTTGAATCCGCGCTACGGGCGGGTCGGGATGATCGGGATGCCGTTGCTGGTGATCGAGGACGTGCTCGGTCCGCCCTGCGAAATCTTCGGTTATCTGCTGGTGCCGCTCCTCTATTTGCTGGGACTGACCAGCGGCACGGTGGTGATCGCCTTCTTCTCGCTGACGGTGCTGTTCGGCACCGCGATCAGTCTCGGCACCCTCGCGTTGGAGGAACTGCAACTTCGGCGCACGCCCCGTGCGCGCGACCTGTTCCTCATCGCGGTCGCCGCGCTCATCGAGAATTTCGGATACCGTCAGGCCAATCTGGTGTACAGGCTGCGCGGCATGTGGCGCTATTTCCGCAAGGACAATAGCTGGGCCTCGGCGACCCGCGCCGGCTTCGCGAAGGAGTGACGGAGTGGCGGGCCGAAGTCTCGCTTGGGTACGCGCCGTCGCCCTCGCGTCGTCAGGCGCGATTGTGCCCGCCGCTATTGCCCAGACGCCCGCTCGGGTCTGGAGCCTGCCAGCCGAGCCGCAATGGGCGGACGCAGAGACGCTCGTGCTGCAAGGGACAGAGCGTGACGGAAATTTCGTGCCGAAGAGTCTGAGCCTTCCCGAGCGGGAGACGGACTCGCCTGGAAGGCCCCGACTGTTGCCGCTCACAGGCGAGCTCCTGCCCTTGCTGCGTCCGCGCATTTTCGGTGTCGAGGAGCGGGTCGCGGCCACTGCGGAAGCTGGCGGGCTGCACATTCGCTGCGGTGCCGGATCGCGGCCTGCGGGCGTCGTTCTCGAACCCACCGGCTACCGCTTTCCCCGGAACATGGCCGGCGATCTGGTGCTGAATGGCGAAGCGAGCGTGCCTGTCGGTCTATCGCTGGTCGCGCCTGGCGGCGACGCCCCCGCGCCTCCACAGACCAGCTTCAGCGGCGGCCGGGCGGCGCTGCCGCTTGGGCCGGACGCATCGGCACTGGTGGTCAGCTGTCCTTTCTCGGCGAACGAAATCATCTTTCGGGGAGCGCGGATCGAGCCTGCTGGCGGGCCCGCGGTGCGCTACGGCAGCTGGGTGTGGGATGCGGCAGAGGCGATCCGCAACCCCGCCGCCTTTGTGGACCACCTAGCCGCGCTTGGCCTGGGGGACATCGCCATCCAGCCGCCGGCCGACCCGGGCGACATCCTTCCGGTCGCGCGCGCGCTGTCGGCGTCCGGAATCGCAGCGCACTTCGTTGAGGGCGACCCGGACATGATCGAGCCCGACGGTCTGGCGCGCGCGCTCGAACGCGTCGGCCGCCTGCGCCGCGCGGCGCAGCGCCTGCGATCGGCTCATCCGCCGGTGCGGCTCGAGCTCGACATCGAACCCTATGGCCGTGCGGATTATGGTCGCGACCCCACCGCCGCGTGGCGGCGCTGGGCCTCGGCGGTCGAAGCGATTGCTCGCAGCTGGGGCGAACCTGTGGACGTCGATGTGCCGTGGTGGATGCTTGGGGCGCCGGGCGGTGTCGCGGCGCTGACGAGTGCCCGTGCCTCGATCGATACGATCGTCGTGATGGCGTACCGGACGGAGCCGCAGCTGATCCTCGATGCCGCGGAGCCGTGGCTCGCGCTCGGCATGCCGGTGAAGATTGCCGTCGAGGCCGGCGAAGTCGCGACCGAGGTCCAGCGAACCTATCGGCGTGCCCCGGCCGGCGAGCTTGTGATCAGCGATGGCCGCGCCGTGCTGCAACCCGCGCCGGTCGCCCGAGCCAGGGGCGCGGCGACATTTTCGCTGACCCGCGAAACCCGCACGCGACCTGACCGCGTCAGCTTCTATGGTCGCGATGCCGAACGCGGCGCGGCCGAGCGGACGATCCTGCCGTTTTTGAAGGGGTGGTCCAATTTCCGGGGCTTTCGCGTCCACGGTTTTTCGGGGCTGCGGTCGCAGATCGCCAGTCGCCCCGCGGACGTTCCCCCGAAGCAGCAATAGGCGACTGACGATTCCCAACCCGTCATGCTCAACGCGGCAGCACTCGAACGAACGACCACTCTCAGGCTTTCCTGGAGCACATATCATGGTGGCGATTGTGCGCTTTGGCAGGATGAACGGTGCGTAGCCCCCGGCACCCTCACCCCCTCGGCAACGACCTCGCCGGTCGCGCTCGCGCGGCGGGGTGATGCAGGCCCGGAACGACAGTGGAGGAGCCGGGCGTCAGCCGGCTTGCCGGGCCACGCGGGCGGGCCTGGCAGGGCGCGCCGCCCGGTCCCGCGCCACCGGGAGAGGCCACAGCAAACGCCGCCGCGCGAGCGCCCGCGGGGCCGCGATCAGGCGCCACACCCTGCTCGGGCAGGTGCAGCGCCCTACAGTGTGCGTCACTGCCCCGCGCCATTCTTTTGCGGCAGCCACCCTCGACAAAGGCGCCGATGTGCCGGGCTGCCGGCCTTGCGACCGGCTTTCTGGATCAGGGGGTCATCTTGTCATCCTCGATGCGATGCTTCATTTCGGTGCCGCAATCGAGGACGATCATGGCCGAGCTACAAAGCTTCGATACCGAAGTCGGGACCTGGCTCCTGATCGAGGAGCTTGGTGCAACGCTGCGTGCCCTCGTGCATGCCGGCGAGAGCCAGGCAGAACCCGGCTTCACACTTTTCTGGCCGGGCCGTTTCGATGCCCGGAATATGATGCGTTTTCACCGGGTCGCCGGAACACAGGTGAACGAACATCGACCCTTCGAGCGGCAGAAATCGCGCATCCTCGTCTATGACCGTCGGTCCGGCGAACCCGTGTCCGTCACAATCGGTAATGGCATTTCCTTCCCCGAATTTGCGGACGCAGATTTCGCGCGATTCGAACATGTGCGCAGTATGCAGTACGCAGGCATACGCGTCCGAGAGGAAAGCCCGGTCCTCATTCTATGGACCCATATCACCGAAGAAATCGAGGATCTCCCGGACGACGCAACCGGGATCCTGATGCAACCGCGGCATCTGCCGGGTCTTCGCTACGCTCTCGCCGAGCTCATTGCGGCTACGTCGGCGAAACCCATGAATCTCTTCGATGTGGCATCGATGCTGGACGAGCTAGATCATTATCTGCGGCCGGACACGGCTCCGATTGCGATGGCGGTGTGAGGGGGAAATGGTCAGGATCTCACTGGGGCGTTTCGATATCGACACGCAATGCGAGCAAGGCGGCGCTGCGGTTGCAAACCTCACCGTCGGCAATGCCGGACAACACAAGGTGACCTTCCGCAACCGCACGACGCTACCCTATGATGTCCGCGCAACCTGCATGTTTCCCGACCCGAATCCGCCGCGCGGCCTCTCCTACAACAGCGCCACGCCGTCGCAGGACGTGATCGGAGTCGCCTCCCTGACGGGAAGCGCGTCTGCCGTCGCCGGACAGGCGCTCGATGTCCACGGTCCCGCGGGCCAGCATCAGCGTCTGCAGATCACGGTGGTCGAGTATCGGCTGACCACGGCAGGCGTGGGTCTCAACATGGGCAGTTTGTGGAAGGCAATCGCCACCTCCGCACTGCCGTTCACCGACACGGTGGATGTGGTCTGAAATGGATTGGAAGGACCTCGCCCTCGCGATCATTCCGCCGTTGCTGGCGATCATCATCGAGCGACTCAATCCTTACGACACGGCCTTTTTCGAACGACAGGCCGAGAATATCGTCAAGGCGGAGATCGGCGACCCGGCGGACGCGAGCCTGCCGGTCGAGGCGAAGCAGGCGATCTCCAATGCCATCCGGATCCTGGCCGGATCGACGGAAGGTGCGGCGAGCCAGGTCGGTGTCGCGCCCACGTTCGTCAGCTTCCTGGCAAGCGGTATCGCGCTGGTCATGATCCTGCATGCGCCGGCCTGGTGGCTGGTCGCCTTGTGCCTCGTCGTTCTGGTAGCGGCACTGACGATCTGGCGTTTGCTCTCCAGTCGCAACCTCCTCGCGGTGCGGACGCTGACCGTGAGACTTCCCCTGTTTGGCGACAAGCCCGTCTCTAAAATCTGCTCCTGGGCGATCTACTTCACGAATGCCGCGCTCGTCGCGATCGCAATGATCATTTTTGTCGCAGGTGCGGTTTCGACTACCGCTACGCCGGCGGGGGGCGCTTCGCCGGGCGTCGTCGCCGACGGTCCGACGGAGCCGCGCTGAACGTTCCGGGGCCGGCGGAAGCGGTCCGGCGAAGTCCGACAACGGTCGTGCGCCGACGCGTGGTTTGCCATGCTGCGAGATTCGGAGACGGGAACACTGCGGAGAGCGACGGCACAGTCCCCGGCATCGAGCCATGGCCGCCGAGAAATGGCACCGGCGTACAAACGCAAACTCGCCAGGCGCTCCTTGCGGCCCAGCCGGTCGGAGGCGATGCCGAGAACGGGCGCGGACAGGAACTGGCAAGCGAGACGCTCCCGAGCAACAGGCCGATCACAGCGGCGAGGCACCAAAGCTGCGCGCATAGAGCGGAAGCAGGGCAATAAGATTCCGGCTCCGGTGGCATCGATCGCGACGAAGGCGAATAGTGGCAGAAGGAGACGCAACTCGCGCCTCCGGCGACGGGCTGCGCCTGCGGCATCACAACGCCCTCAGGAATGACCGGAGGGGAAAACCCTCGTCAGATAGCCGTCTATATCGTCGATCTTCGGCGCATCGAAGGTCGCGGCGACATAACCGTCGGGCCGAATGAGGATACAATTGCCGTCCGCCAGTTCGAGTTGGCGGGACGGATCGCGCATCTCCGCCTCGTCGCCGACCGTAACGACGCGCAAACCCTCACGGGACACCGCGACCGGGCGATAGACCGGGTTCGACAGCAGCAGAGTCCAATGCGGGCCTGTCAGCACATCGAACAGGCGCCGCGGCTGTCCGGCCGCGCCAGCCAAAATCGCGTCCGGCATGCGGTCGCCGGCCGCTGGACCGTTCGGCCGCCGACCTTCGTCATGCGAAAGCGACGACTCCCGATAATTCAGATCGAGCTGATGCGTGTCGCGGCCGCGCTGCATGGCGCCTTGCTCACGCTGGCGCTCGAGCAGCCTGGTCGAGAGACCCAGCACATCGGCCGCGATCGGTCGCCGCTCCTCCTCATAGGTGTCGAGCAGCGTATCGGGTGCGCCCTTCAAGACCGAGGCGATCTTCCAGCCCAGATTATAGGCATCCTGAACACTGGTGTTCAGCCCCTGCCCGCCCGTTGGCGGATGAATGTGCGCCGCATCGCCCACCAGGAATATTCTTCCGACACGGTAGCGATCCGCCAGCCGGGCATTCATCGCATAGGCTGATGACCAGGACACGGAGTGCACCGCGATATCGGTCCTGCCGGTGCGTTCGGCGATCAACCGCTCCAGTCCTTCGGGGGAAAGATCAGGTGCACCCGTCAGCGGAATGGGTGCCTGTACCTGGAAGAGATCGGTTCCAGCCAGCGGGCACACCATGACGAGCCGCTCCATGTCGCCGTCGTTGAACTGATGCCACGCATCGCGATCTAGCCCGGTCAAGCGGACGTCCGCCACGATTGCGCGAGCCCCCAGGGTCTTGCCCGGAAAGTCCACACCGAGGGCGCCACGGACCAGGCTGCGTCCGCCATCGGCGCCGACGAGGAACCGCGCATCGATCGATGCCTCGCCATGCGGCGTGGTGACGCACGCCCGGACGTCGCCCGCGCCCTGCTCGAAATCGACGAGTGCAGTGCCGAACTCGACACGATGCCCAAGCTCGGCAAGGCGCTCGCGCATCACGGCTTCGGTGAGGAACTGGGGGATCATCAGCGGAATGAAGTACGGCACGTCAGGCGAAGGTTCGGGCGCCTCGAATCTATTTTCTGCATAGCTGCCGTCTTCACGATACGTTCGCATCGGCGGATAGACGCCGCCTGCGGCCATGATGCGGTCGATGATCCCCAGATCCTCGAACACTTCCTGGGTACGCGGCTGCAATCCCTTGCCTCGCGAGCCTCCGAACGGCTCCTCCAGCTTCTCGATGATCCGAAAGGAAATGCCGCGCCGGGCGAGATCGATAGCCAGCGTCAATCCCGCGGCACCGGCACCGCAGATCAGCACGTCAATCTCGTTTTGCGCTTTCATTTGACCGCTCCAATGTGTATAATACACATATTTCAACGGAGCCAGACGTGTCAATGGAAAAAGTGCAAAATGCACATATTAAGGCAATATTGCCGGAATTGCATCGATCACTGATAGACATCGTGAGCGTCATGAACCTCCCCGAGCGCGACGCCGAGTTGCTCGCCAGGGCGGGGCTCTCCCTCGAACGGGCTCTGTTTCCGTTGCTTGTGCTGGTCGAACGGCTTGGCCCGATCGGCGTGGTCGATCTCGCGGGCCGGGTCGGTCGCGACTACACCACCGTAAGCCGCCAGATTGCCAGGCTGGAGGAACTCGGACTGGTGACCCGACGAGGAGGTGCGACCGACAAGCGGGTTCGCGAGGCCGTCATTACACCGGTGGGCAAGCAGGCAACGGACGCGCTGGATGCGGCGCGTGAAGAGATGGCGCTTGTGATGTTCGAGGACTGGACGCGGAAGGATTTTGACGACCTGGCGCGGCTCATGCGCAGGCTTGCCAAGGCGATGTCCGACTAGGCTGTGTGCCGATCGTGGCTCAGGCCCCTCCAGGTCGAACCTGACCGCCATCGGCGCGATCGCCACCCTCCGCGTCTGGTCATTGGCGACACGTGCTGCGCAGGAGGCATTCGGCACCGTCCGTGTGCGGGACAGACCGCCGCGTTCGCAAATGTCCTCCGCCACGCTGCGCGAACCGGCGCTGTCGCGTCCTTTCGGCGATCTGGGCCGCGGTGACCGGCCGCCGCCGCTCGCGCAGTACCTGCAGGATCGCGAGCAGACGCTCGGTCCGCGTCATGCCGCGCCTCGCCCGGCTGCGTTCAGGGCTCCTTCAACGGCTTGGGCCAGCACGGCGATGCTGGGCTCGATCCCGCTTTCCGCTATGCGGCCGTATCCGATGAAGAGACGACGTGGGCCACCGTGAGAGGCGCTGTATCGGCCCGTCCCCTCGGTCGCGATCCCGCGCGTGCGAAGGTAATCGACGATACCGGCCTCGCCAGCAGCGTCGATCGCATCGGGCAACCGCAGCGTGACGTGGAGGCCCGCGGCGGCCCCTTCGATCGATAGGTCCGGGACCAGTCGAGACAGTGCGGCGAGCAGCTGGTTGCGACGCTCGCGGTAATGTCGTCGCATTTTCCTGAGCTGCCGATCATAGGCGCCGGAGCGCAGCAATTCCGCCAAGGCGTCCTGATCGATACGGGGCGGCCCCTCGCTCCACCGCCGCAGTTCGGCAGTCATTGTCGGCACCAGTGCCGGCGGCACGACGAGCCAACCCAGTCTTAATGCCGGCGCCAGGGTCTTGCTCGCGGTACCCGCGTAGACAACATTGTCACGAGCCAGCCCCTGAAGCGCGCCAACGGGCGACTGGTCGTAACGGAACTCGGCGTCATAATCGTCCTCGAGGGCCAATGCGTCGGCCTCCTGTAGCCAGCCGATGAGCTTCTGCCTGCGTGCCGCGCTGAGAACTCCGCCGACCGGGAATTGGTGGGCTGGTGTGACAAACGCTGCGTCGGCGCCCAAGCTCACTAACCGATCCACGTCGACACCATTCTCGTCGACTTGCACGGGGACGCGGCGCAGGCCTGCCTTATCGACGGCGACCCAGTCGCTGTAGCCAGGATCCTCGACCGCGACCCGCCGGATACCGCGCGCATGGAAGGCCGCGCAGACGAGCGCTCGCCCCTCTGCGAAACCGCTGGTGACGAAGATGGAAGCCGGATCAGCGACAACGCCGCGCACCCGGCCCAGATAGTCGGCCAAGGCCGCACGAAGGACGGGACTGCCCCGTAGGTCGCCATAGCCAAGTTCAGCGGCGGGCAGCGTGCCAAGTACCGCGCGGATGGCCCGGAGCCAGTCCCTTCGCGGGAACATACCGACATCCGGCATGGCAGGCCGAAGGTCGAAGCGGACAGCTTCCACTTGTCCCGCTTCTTCCACGCGCCGCTCCACCGATGTGACGCCTGGCGCGACGACCGGGCGGGCCCCTTGTCGCAGCTTGAGATAGCCTTCAGCAGCCAGCTGCCCATAAGCCTCGACGATCAAGGGCCGCGATATACGCAACTGCGCTGCGAGCGCCCGGGTCGAGGGTAGCGAAACCCCTGGCCTCAGCACCCCTCGACGGATCGCATCGAGAAGCCCCCGCCGCAACTGCGCTCCGAGGGTCTCACTGGAATTGCGATCGATCGCCAGCGGCAGGTCGCAAAGCGAACTGGTCAACAATTATACCCCGTAACTGGCCATGTTTTGTCACCCAGTAACATAGTAGCTCGGGTTCAGCACGATCAAGGAGAATGCCGATGGCTACGATCGCACCAATATCGGGAACACCGAATGCAGGGATCGTCCAACCAATCGTTACGGCGCCGATGCTGGCACTGGCATCGACCATGGTCACCTCGATGAGCAGCTTCTATCTGCTTCTCGCTGCCGTTCCTGCGCATGCGGACGCACTCGCGGGGCACTCCGCCGCGGGACTCGCCACCGGGATCCTCATGGCGGCAACCATCGCGGGCGAGATTGTCGCGCCTCGAGTAATACGGCGGTGCGGTCGTCGCTCCACTCTCGCCCTCGCGCTGATCGCGATGGCGCTGCCGTGCGGCGCGGCCTTTGCCGACACCCTCGCGCTGGTGCTGCTCGGTTGTGCCATGAGGGGCCTCGGCCTCGGCATCCTGCTCGTAGCTGCCTGTGGCCTCGCCGCCCGATTGGCACCGGAGGAACGACGGGCGGAGGCCCTGGGTCTGTACGGGCTCGCTTCGGCAATCCCGGCGATTATCTGCGTGCCGATCGGACCTTGGGCGCTCGCCGCGGTTGGGGAGCAGGGTGTCGCCGTAGCTGCGACGGTCGCCGCCCTCGCAGCATTGGCGGGCGTGCGGCTGCTCCCTCGCGACGCGTTGTCCGGCGCGCCGAATGGCAAGGCGGCTTCCCTCCCGAAGCTTCGCGATGCCGCCTGGCCCGCAGTCACGCTGGGCATCGGTGCTGTCGTCGTCGGCGCAACGGTTACGTTCCTTCCAGTCGCCCATCCGGAGATCGGCACGAACCTGATCGCGGCCGGCCTGCTGCTCCAGGGGTTGGCGAGCGCCGTGGCGCGCTGGGCCAGCGGCCGATCGATCGACCGACACGGCCCCCAAAGCGCCATCGTTGGCGGCGTCGCCGCGTCGATCGCAGGAGCAATGTGTCTCGCGGCGCCCGGCAGCTTTGCCGTCCTCGGCGGCATGGCGATCAGCGGGATAGGCTTCGGAGTATTGCAGGGTGCCACGCTCACCCTGCTGCTGCGTCGGGCATCGCAGGCGCAGACGGACGGCGCCAGCGCGCTATGGAACGGTGCCTATGATGCGGGCCTCGGCGTTGGGGGCCTCGCCGTCGGTGCGGTAGCCACTTCGACGGGGTTCGCGACCGCGTTCATCGTAACCGGCGTCGCCCTCGCGACAGTCGCCTTTGTGACATTCCGCGGCATCGAATCTGCGAGGCCGTCATGTTGAGGCGGCACTTCTTGCAAGGCGCGAGCGCCCTTTCCCTCACCCCGGCACTGAGCACCTTTCTGGCTGCGGAGACGAACGCGATGACCACGGCCCAGGGACGCCATGCGACCGTAAACGGAATCCAGCTCTATTATGAACGCCATGGAAGCGGCGAGCCGCTGATATTGTTGCGCGGCGGGCTTGGTACCATCGCGGAGATATTCGGCAGGCTGATGCCAGCGCTCGCGGCGCACTGCGAAGTGATCGCCGTCGAATTGCAGGGGCACGGCCACACCGCCGACAACGGCCGGCCAATGGCAGCCTCGCGTTTCTGGCGCGCGGTGGCAAGGCTCACACCGGGATATTTGCCGAAGCTGAGCAGCTTCTCCCTGGCGCCGAAACGGTGTTTCAACCGCCACAGCTTCGCCCCGTTGGGCTGGACAAGAAGGTGCAGGCCCCCGCCGTCCGACAGTTTGAAGGGTCGCTGCCGGCGCCGGGTATATTTGACCTCGAGTTCCTTCAACGGCACGTGGGGGTATCGCCTGATTTCTGAACAAGCGGAAACTACCCCAAAAAATACCCCCCAGTTCAAATCGACGTGACGGGATCGGGCGGGACTCACACGGACGACGCCGATCGCCATCGGACGCGATAAATATTTGATTGCGTTTAAGAAAAAGGCACCCTGGGATGCTGCGGGACAGAGTTGGACTCTGTCCCTCGTCCGGGCCTTGGTAGCGGAGGAGGGACTTGAACCCCCGACCCCAGGATTATGATTCCCGTGCTCTAACCAACTGAGCTACTCCGCCCTACCAAGGGCCGCCCCCTTGAGGCGAGGGCGCGACATAGGTCCGGCTTTTCGTCCGGTCAACCCAACATCTTCAGGCGAACATGTGCCGCGAATGCGCTTCCCACGGGCCGCCGCGATACCACCAGCTCGCCAGTCCGGCGATCTCGACCTCGCGCGACCGGAAATCGCGCGACAAGGCGCCCAGCACCACCTTGGCGAGCGAGGGCGTCACCTTGTTCTGGACGGTGACGTGCGGCCGCCAGCGCCCGGCATCCTGCGGCATCAGCATGCCGGCAAAGGCATCGGAAAGCCGCTCGCGAATCGCGTCGAGCTCGGGCGCCTCGATCCGATAGGCCACTCCCCCGCCCAGCGACATCAGCCCGGTCACCCTGGCACGCGGCGCCCGGATGCCGCGGGTCTCGCCCGAAAGCCGCTGCTTCAGCTCCTCGCCGGCGCTCGGCGGCAAATGGTGGAACAGGGTCAGATGCGCGTCGAGCAAATTACGCCCGGGCGGATAATGCGCGCGCCGCAGTACGTCGAACCACGCCTGGTCCTGCCGCCCGAACAAGGCCGTCACGATCAGCGGCGCGGGTGCGCTCAAATCTCGACCTGGCTTCCCAGCTCGACGACGCGGTTGGTCGGCAGGCGGAAGAATTCCATCGCGCTTTCGGCGTTGCGCAGCATCCACGCGAACAATTTTTCACGCCACACCATCATCCCCGGCTTGGACGAGGGCAGCAGAGTCTGGCGCGCGAGGAAGAAGCTGGTGTCCATCATCTTGAACTCGGCCCCGCACGCGCTGACCTGCTTCAACGCCGCGGGCACGTCGGCCTCCTGCATGAAGCCGTAGAACAGGATCATGCGGTGGAAGCCCTTGCCGAGATCGTCGATCTTCATGCGCTTCTCGTCGGGAACATAGGGCACGTCGGCGATCTTCACCGTCAGCAGGATCACCCGCTCGTGAAGCACCTTGTTGTGCTTGAGGTTGTGGAGCAGCGCGTGCGGCACCCCGTCGGGAGTCGAGGTCATGAACACTGCAGTCCCCGGCACCCGCGCCGCAGCGATCGCCGCCGATTCGATGAAGATCTTGATCGGCATCGCGCTCTCGCGCAGCCGCTCGATCATCAGCTTGCGCCCCTTGGCCCAGGTGGTGAGCAGGGTGAACACCACGAAGCCCACCAGGAGCGGGAACCAGCCGCCATCGGGCACCTTGGTCAGGTTCGCCGCGAAATAAGCGAGATCGACGGTGAAGAAGAGCGCGAGCAGCGGCAGCGCATAGCGCTTCTTCCAGTTCCACAGCCCGAACAGCACCACCGCGAGCAGGCAATTGTCGATCAGCATCGCGCCGGTGACCGCGATGCCATAGGCCGCGGTAAGGTTCGACGAGGTCTGGAAGGAGAGGACCAGCAGGATGACCATGATCATCAGCGCCCAGTTGATCGTCGGGATGTAGATCTGCCCCGCGGTCGATGCGCTGGTATGCTCGATCCGCAGCCGCGGCACGAAGCCGAGCTGGATCGCCTGCTGGGTCACCGAGAAGGCGCCCGAGATCACTGCCTGCGACGCGATGATCGCCGCCATCGTCGCGAGGATCACCAGCGGCAGCTGCAGTCCGTCGGGGGCGAGCATGTAGAACGGGCTGGTCAGTGCAGAACTGCCCTCGCGCATCAGCAGCGCGCCCTGTCCCATATAATTGAGGATCAGCGCCGGCAGCACGAACCACAGCCACGAGACGCGGATCGGCTTGCGTCCGAAATGCCCCATATCGGCATAGAGCGCCTCGGCGCCGGTCACCGCCAGCACCACCGAACCCAGTGCGAGAAAGGCGGCAAGCGGATCGAGCAGGAAGAATTCCACGGCATGCGTCGGCAGCAGCGCCCAGAGAATCTCCGGGGTGTGCACGAAGCTGAGCACGCCCAGCGTCGCGATCACGAGGAAATAGAGCATCATGATCGGACCGAAGAACGCCCCCACCCGCGCCGTCCCGGTCCGCTGGATCGAGAACAGCATGACGAGGATCACCACCGCGATCGGGACCACGAGATTGGCGAAGCCCGGCGCGGCGATCGCGATGCCCTCCACCGCGGAGAGCACCGAAACCGCCGGCGTGATCATCGAATCGCCATAGAATAGCGCGGTGGCGAACACCCCGAGCAGCACGATCCCCTGCGTCCAGCGCTTCTGGTTGGCGCTGCGCGAGATCAAGGCGAGCAAGGCGAGGCTGCCCCCCTCGCCCTTATTGTCGGCGCGCATGATCACGGTGACGTATTTGAGCGTCACCACCACCATCATCGACCAGAACATCAGACTGATCACGCCCATGATGTGGACGTCGTCGAGCGCCAGCTTGTGGTGCCCGGCGAAGGTCTCGCGAAAGGCGTAGAGCGGGCTGGTGCCGATATCGCCGAAGACGATGCCGATCGCGCCGAGCGCGAGCTTCCACGTCGCGTCGGCGGCATGGCCGTGCGCCCCGTGCGGTTCGTCCGGAGCCGGGAGCGTTTCCGCTTGCCCGCTTGCGTTGATGTTCACTGTCGCGACTGTCGCGTGGTGGAAGGAACGGACCTGGTCATGCGACCTGTGTTCTCGTCTGGAAAAGTGCGCGGGCCGTTAGCACGTGCAGCATAGGCTGGCAACGGCCCGACCCGCACAGATGGTTACGCCCTCGGAGACGCGCAAGGGGGGCGTGCGGTTCCGCTCAGCCGCCGGCGAACAATGCGTCGGCCTCGCTGCGAGTCGGCACCGCGCGCAGCACGAAGCTCGAATTGATCGTCACCACGCCGGGCAGCCGTCCGAGGTGCTCGCGGTGAAGTCGTTCATAATCATCGAGATCCTGCGCGAGGATCTTGAGCCGATAGTCCTGCCCGCCTGAAACCAGCGCGCATTCCACCACTCCGTCGATCTCCGCCACCGCACGCTCGAACCGCGCCAGATCCTCCTCGACCTGCGTTCCCAGCGTGATGTCGACCAATGCCGTAATCCGGAAGCCGAGCTTTCTATGTCCCAGTCTGGCACCATAGCCAGTGATGTGGCCCGAGGATTCGAGCGCCTGGATCCGCCGCGAGCATGCCGATTGCGACAGGCCGGCATCGGCGGCGATCTGGCTGACCGGTGCCCGTGCGTCTGCGGCGAGAAGCTGGAGGATTTTGGTGTCGATCCGGTCCATTGCGCATGAATCTCCAGTGGGAGGCGATATTAGCGCATATCCATGCACGCAATCCAGCTCCTCGCGGCGAAATTTGCAGAGATTCGCAGCAGTAACTTGCGATACCATCGCGCCACGATCCGACTCACTGGAGAGATGCCATGCGCATTGGTGTGCCCAAGGAAATCAAGAATCACGAATATCGCGTCGGCCTGACTCCCGCGTCCGCCGCGGAACTGGTCGCCGCCGGCCATGAGGTGCTGGTCGAGACGCAGGCCGGCATGGGAATCGACTTCGCCGACGAGGCCTATACCAGGGTCGGCGCGAAGATCGCCCCCGACGCCGCCGCGGTATTCGCCGGCAGCGATATGATCGTGAAGGTCAAGGAGCCCCAGAAGCAAGAAATCGCGCTGCTCGAGGCTCGCCATACCCTGTTCACCTATCTTCACCTCGCCGCCGACAAGCCGCAGGCCGAGGGGCTGATGAAGTCGGGCGCGACCTGCATCGCCTATGAGACGGTGACCTCGAACTCGGGCGCGCTTCCGCTGCTCAAGCCGATGTCCGAAGTCGCCGGCCGCATGTCGGTCCAGGTCGCCTCGCACTATCTCGAGAAGGAGCAAGGCGGCCGCGGCGAATTGCTCGGCGGCGTCCCCGGCGTCGCTCCGTGCAAGGTCGCGATCCTCGGCGGCGGCGTCTCGGGAATCAACGCCGCGCAGATGGCGACCGGCCAGCGCGCCGACGTCACCATCTACGACATCAGCAACGAGCGGCTTGCCGAGCTCGACATGCATTTCGGCAGCCAGATCAAGACCGCCTATGCCAGCAAGGCGGCGATCGCCGAGGCGGTCCGCACTTCGCAGGTCGTGATCGGCGCGGTGCTCGTCCCCGGCGCGGCGGCGCCCAAGCTGGTCACCCGCGACATGCTCAAGACGATGATGCGCGGCTCGGTGCTGGTCGACATCGCGATCGATCAGGGCGGCTGCTTCGAGACCAGCCATGCGACCACGCACGACAACCCGGTCTACGAAGTCGACGGCATCATCCATTATTGCGTCGCCAACATGCCCGGCGCGGTCGCCCGCACCTCGGCCTTCGCGCTCAACAACGCGACTCTGCCGTTCGTGCTCAAGCTCGCCAATCTCGGTGCGGAGGCGGCGATGCGCGCCGACAAGCACCTCGCCAACGGCCTCAACGTCTACAAGGGCAAGATCGCGTTCAAGGCCGTCGCCGACGATCTCGACCTGCCTTTCGAAGCCTGGGCGGGCTGATCCGACCTTAAAATCCCCCTCCCTTCCAGGGGGGTTAGGGGTGGGTTTGGAAAAGGTCGAGGCTCGATGCCCCGGCCTTTTCCTTTGTCGGGACGTGAGGCTCGCTGCGCTCGCCACCCCCCTGCCCCTTCCTTTCAGGGAGGGGAGTCTTCAGGGAGCAGGCTTCTCCTCCGCCGCCTTGGCCTCCAGCAACCGGTCGAGCAGCATCAGCCGCGCCGCCAGTGCCGCGCGATAGCTCGCTTTCTCCGGCGTAAGTGCCACCGCCTTCGCCCAATACGGCCGCGCCTCGGCGAACTTGCCCTCGCGGATCAGCGCCAGTCCATAGAAAAAGGGCGGCCCGGGGTGCTGCGGCGCCAGCTGGATTCCGCGCTCGAAAGCGAATTTCGACGCCGGCGAGATCTGGTTGCCGTCATTCTCGGCCAGCTTGATCCCCAGCCACGTCCAGGCCCCGCCATCGCCCGGCGCCTGCCGGGTGGTCAGGATCATCGCGCGCACCGCGGTATCGGGCGCCCCGGCGCGGGTCATCGCGTCGGCGCGCATGAACGAGGCCCAGGTGAAGTTGAACCGGCCGAACATCGCGTCGCGGATCGCCACGATCTCGGGATCGATCTCGCCTTTCTCCGCAACCGACGTCACCGGGTGCCCCGCCAGACCCGGGCTGCCCTGCCACGCATAGCCCGCCGCGCCGAGCATCAGCGCCGTCGCCGCTACCGTCCACAGCTTGCGGGGGAAACCGCTCAGCCACAGCAATAGCCCCGCGCCGATCGCGATCGCGAGCAGGATCAGCCAGCCCCCCATCACGGCTTCCGCCTGGCGAAGTTTCGCCGGGCGATGAAGATCCCGAGCCCGAGCAGCACCAGCGGCGCGAGCCAGAGCGGCGCGGTCACCCAGCTCAGCGGCGGATCGTAGGTGACATAGTCGCCGTAGCGCTGGACCAGCCATTTCCGGACCTCGCCCGGACTTTCCCCCGCGGCGATCCGCTGGCGCACCAATGCGCGCATGTCGCCCGCCATATCGGCGTCGCTGTCGGCGATCGACTGGCCCTGGCAGACGAGGCAGCGCAGCGTGTCCATCAGCGCCTTGGCCTGCGCCTCCTGCGCCGGATCGGCGAGCTGGGTGTAAGCCAGGCCGGCGGGGGGGAGGCCCGAGTCGGCGAACGACGGCGCCGCCAAAAGCACCAACGTCACCCCCAATGCCACCGTCACCCCGGCCCTGTGCCAAGGTCCACCACGCGGCCTGGCGACAGCCAGGAGGCGAGAAGCCATCGCATGCGGCACCGTGGATCCCGGAACCAGTCCGGGATGACGAAGGGACAAGAACGGCCTCACTTCGCCTTCTCCAGCTGCGCCAGCAGCACCGGCACGTCGTCGGCGCGGACATCGCCGATATGCTGATAGGCGATCCGCCCGGCGCCATCGATCACGAAGGTCTCTGGCACCCCCGCCGAGCCGAACGCGAATTGGGTCGCACGGTTGCGATCGTCGCCGATCCGCACGAAGGGATCGCCGTTGCGCGACAGGAACGTCTGCATGCCCTCGGCCGTGTCCGCGGTCGCGACGCCGTCGATCGCCACCCCCGCCTGTTTGAGCTTCATCAGCTGCGGCGCCTCGGCGATGCACGGTGGGCACCAGCTGGCGAACACGTTGACCAGTCTCGGCTTGCCCGTAGCGAAGCTCTTGATCCCGGGCTTGTTCGGGACGAGCGGCGCCAGCGGTGTGACGGGCGCGAGCTTGCCGATCATCGCCGAATGGACCGTGCGATCGCCCGGCCGGATCAGCCCGCTCGCCACCAGCCCAAACACCAATGCGAACAAGGCGAGCGGCGCCCAGATCAGCACCCGCTTCATGCCCAGGCCTCCGTGTCCGCACGGCGCTCGCGCCGCACCCGGCCGATCAATGCGAGCAGCCCGCCGAGCGCGATCAGCCCGCCGCCCAGCCAGATCAGGGTCACGAAGGGCTTCCACCACAGCCGCAGCTGCCAGCGCCCCTGCTCGTCGCCTTGCCCGAGCACGGTATAGAGCTGCCCGTCGAGCAAGGTGCTGATCGCGGCTTCGTTGGTGTTGGTCGGCGGCGTGCTGAAGAAGCGTTGCTGCGGAAACAGCTCGAACATCTTGCCGTCGCCGCGCCGCACCTGCAGCCGCGCCTCGAGCGCCGACCAGTTCGGCCCCACCGTCGGGTGCACGTCGGCCAGAGTCACCCGGAACGGCCCGACCGTGACGTTCTGCCCGACCTCGATCGCCGCGAGCCGCTCGGTCTTGAACGCGCTGTCCGCCGCCATCCCGGCGATGCTCACTGCGACACCCAGATGCGCGATCACCATGCCCCAGACATGGAGCGGCGTGCGGCGCAAATTTCGCCGTATCACCGGCGCCACGCTCGCCACGCCCAGCCCGACGGCAAAGGCGATGCCAAGCACCGGCACGACATGCGCGCCGCCTGCCAATGCGAAGAGTATCGCGAACGTCACCCCCGCCGCTGCGGTCGGGATCAGCACGCGCTTCGCCAGCGCGTTCCAGTTGTCGCGCCGCCATCGGAGCAGCGGCCCGGCCGCGGTTGCCGCGACCAGCGCCAGCGCCACCGGCACCAGTGCCTTGTTGAAGAACGGCGCGCCGATCGACAGCTGCACCCCGGCCGCCTGCGCCGCGAGCGGATAGAGCGTGCCGATGAACACCACGCCGAGCACCACCGAGAGCAGCAGATTGTTGAGCACCAGCGCGCCTTCGCGGCTGACCAGCTGAAAGGTCGACCCTTGGGTGACCGTACCGACCCGCGCGCCGAACAGCGCCAGCGCGCCGCCGATATAGATGCCGAGCAATGCGAGGATGAAGGTCCCGCGCGTCGGGTCGACGGCGAAGGCGTGGACGCTGACGAGGATCCCCGATCGCACGAGGAACGTCCCGATCATCGACATCGCGAACGCGACCAGCGCCAGCATCAGCGTCCATGCCCGCAGCCCGTCGCGCGTCGCCAGCACCGTCACCGAATGGAGCAACGCCGTCGCCGCCAGCCACGGCATCAGCGAGGCGTTCTCGACCGGATCCCAGAACCACCAGCCGCCCCAGCCAAGCTCGTAATAGGCCCAATAGGAGCCGGCGGTGATCCCGATCGTCAGGAATATCCACGCGGCGAGCACCCATGGCCGCATCGCCCGCGCAAAGGCCGGTCCGACGTCGCGCATGATCAGCGCGCCAACCGCGAAGCTGAATGCCACCGACAGCCCGACATAGCCGAGATAGAGCGTCGGCGGGTGGAACGCGAGGCCAGGATCCTGCAGCAAGGGATTGAGCCCCTGCCCGTCGGGCGCCGGCGGATTGAGCCGCACGAACGGGTTCGAGGCGAAGGCGAGAAAGGCATAGAAGCCCAGTCCGATCGCCGCCTGCGCGCCCAAGGTCGCCGCCAGCGTCGCGCGCGCCAGCCGTCGCTCGAACGCCGCGACCCCCGCCCCCGAAAGGGCGAGCACGGTCACCCAGAGCAGCATCGAGCCCTCATGATTCCCCCAGGCGCCCGCCACCTTGTAGATCAACGGCTTGAGCGAATGGCTGTTGGTCGCGACCAGCACCACCGACATGTCGCTGCGCACGAACAGGACGATCAGCAGCCCGAACGACAGCACCGCCAGCAGCCCCTGCACCAGAGCGGTGCGGCGGAGGGCGGTCATCATGTCTGTCCTGTCGAGCGGCGCTCCCCTCCCGCTTGCGGGAGAGGTCAGGGAAGGGCTTGCATCGACGGTGCCGCCTGCGGCCACCCCCTCCCCTGGCGCGTCCCGCAAGCGGGAGGGGAACGCGATCCCGAAGGCGAGCATCAGCTGAACGAGCGCGAACGCCGCCGCCAGCCACAAGGCCGCAAGCCCCGCCTCGGCGATCATTTGGACCCGATCATTTGTCGAGCGTCTCGGTCTTGTGCATCTTGCCGGCGACCTGCGGCGGCATGTAGCGCTCGTCATGCTTGGCGAGCAGGTTGTCGGCGGTGAAGCTGCCATCGGGGTTGAACTTGCCCTCGGCGACCACGCCCGATCCTTCCTTGAACAGATCGGGGGCGACGCCGCGGAACGCCACCGGCACCCGGGCCTTGCCGTCGGTCACCACGAAGTCGATCGAGACGCCGTCGGGCTTGCGGACGATCGATCCCGCCGCGACCATCCCGCCCAGCCGCACCGCCTTGTCGGTCGGCACCGGCTTTCCGGCGACGTCCCCCGGCGCATAGAAGAACGCCGCCTGATCCTGCAGCGCCGACAGCGCAAGCCCGGCCGCGCCGGCCACCGCGCCGAGCGCGAGCAGCCCGAGCACGAGCCGCTGATGCTTGGGTTTCATTTGTCGCGCCTCAGCGATTCCGCCGCCGCCTCGGCGCTGCGCATCGCGCGCCACGCCCACACCGCCAGCCCGCCGGTGCCGAGCACAGTCACGGCATAAGCCGCGACGACGAACGCCCAATGGTTCATTGTGCCGCCATCCGCCGCATCCGCGCCTCGACCTTCTGCGTGGCGAGCATCGCGCGCATCCGCATCAGCACCACGCCGGCGAACAACAGGCTGAACCCGCCGATCGTGAAGAAGAGCGGCCACAACATCGACGAATCGATCGACGAGCTGGTCAGCCCGATGCTCTGCCCCTGGTGCAGCGTGTTCCACCACACCACCGAATAGCGCACGATCGGCAGCAGCACCGATCCTGCGACTCCGAACAAGGCCGGCACCCGCCCGTCGCCGCCGCGGTCGCTGTCGGCGCGGGCCAGCGCGATATAGGCGATGTAGACGAAGAACAGCAGCAGCATGCTGGTCAGCCGCCCGTCCCATTCCCACCACGTGCCCCAGGTCGGCCGCCCCCAGATCGATCCGGTGATCAGGCAGAGCGCCGCGAACACTGCGCCGGCCGGCGCGATCGCCCGCGCGGCGATGTGCGCCAGCGGATGCCGCCAGATCAGATAGCCGAGGCTCGCGAAGGCGACTCCGCTCCACCCCGCCATCCCCAGCCACGCCGCCGGGACATGGATATAGAGGATTCGCACGCTCTCCTTCTGGAGATAGTCGGCCGGGGTCTGGGTCAGTCCGCCCCATGCGCCGAACAACGCCAGCGTCACGCCGGCCCAGAACAGGATCGGCGTCAGCGGGCGCGCGAGCTTGAGGAAGCGCGTGGGATTGGCGAGTGCGTGGATCACGATGCTGGGCCAGCCAATAGCCGGGTTCGCGCGCGGAATCTACGCCGGCCTGTTATCCCGCAACGATGGGTTGCAGGCTTTGTGCTTGCGCAAAGTCACCGCTGTCATCATGCCGTCGAAACGGGAGCGTAAGGATATGGCGCGGCCGCATTCCAGGGGAGGGATGCGCACGCGGACCACCGCCAGCCCTGCCCCGGCTGCACCTCTAGCAAGGACCAAGGCCATGCCTTTCATCACTACCCGCGACGGCACCGAGATCTTCTACAAGGATTGGGGCGCGAAGACCGCGCAGCCGCTCGTCTTCCATCACGGCTGGCCGCTCTCGGCGGACGATTGGGACGCGCAGATGATGTTCTTCCTCGAACATGGCTATCGCGTCATCGCGCATGACCGCCGCGGTCACGGCCGCTCGACCCAGACCGACACCGGCAACGAGATGGACACCTATGCCGCCGACGTGATCGCACTCGCCGCGGCGCTCGATCTCAAGGACGCGATCCATATCGGCCATTCGACCGGCGGCGGCGAAGTCGCGCACTATGTCGCGCGCGCCGAAGCCGGCCGCGTCGCCAAGGCGGTGCTGATCGGCGCGGTGCCCCCGATCATGGTCCAGTCCGAGGCCAATCCCGGCGGCCTGCCGATCGAAGTGTTCGACAGCTTCCGCAACCAGACCGCGACCAACCGCGCGCAATTCTTCCGCGATGTCGCCAGTGGCCCGTTCTACGGCTACAACCGCGAAGGCGCCGAAGTGAAGCAGGCAGTGATCGACAATTGGTGGCGCCAGGGCATGGCCGGCGGCGCCAAGGCGCATTATGACTGCATCAAAGCCTTTTCCGAGACCGACTTCACGGAAGATCTGAAGAACATCGAGGTGCCGGTATTGCTCCTCCACGGCGAGGACGACCAGATCGTCCCGATCGCCGATTCGGCATTGCTCGGGATCAAGCTGCTCAAGCACGGCACGCTCAAGACCTATCCCGGCCTTCCCCACGGCATGGCCACCACCCATGCCGAAACGATCAACGCCGACCTGCTCGCCTTCATCCGGAGCTGAGCGAAGCAAATCCTCCCCCGGGGAACCGGGGGAGGATTTCGATGCCTTTACCCCAGATTGTGCGCCACCGCCGCGCGGATGAGGTCCTTCAGCGCCGCCTCGTCGATCGCCGCGCCTTCGTGAAAGTCGATCGCCCGCCGCACATTGCCGTCGAGGCTCGAATTGAACAGGCCCTTGGGATCGTCGAGGGCCGCGCCCTTGGCAAAGGTCATCTTGACCGCCTTCTTGTAGGTCTCGCCGGTGAACAGCATGCCGGCGTGATACCAGGTCGGCACCCCGCGCCATTTCCATTCCTCGGTGACCTCGGGATCGGCCTCCTTGATCAGCGCCCGGAGCCGGGCGAGCGTCTCGCCCCGCCAGTCGCCCAGCTCCTCGATCCGCGCGTCGATCAGCTCGGACGGCGATTTCTCGCTCATGTTCGCATCCTCCTGTTCAGGGAATCCAGCCCGGCAGCGCCGCCGCCTGGCGGATCCAGTCGGCAAGCTGCGACTCGTCGAGCGCGTCGCCCTCGTGAATGTGGAAATAGCGCGTGCCGGGATCCTTGGCATCGACCGGCGGCAGCGGCATCAGCCCCGCCCCGTTGAAGAAGGCCAGCTTGATGTATTTGTTGAAGCAATGCACGCCGAGGAACCAGCTCTTGCCATCCACGCCGTAGAGCGGCGAGTTCCACTTCACTGCCTTGCGCACCTCGGGGAGCGCGCGTTCGATCAGCGCGTCGAGCTGGCGTCCGACGTCGCTTTTCCACCCGGGCATCGCCGCGATATAGGCCTGCACCGGCGCGTCGCCATCGCCCTTGGCGATCTGCGGATTGCCGCCCGAAAGCAGGACCGGTCCGCCGGTCATGCCCGCGCTCGCCTGAGATACGGCAAGGCGAACAGATACAGCCCGGTCACCAGCAGCAGGATCAGCGGCACCAAAGCGAACAGCCCCAGCCACATCGGCGGCTGCGCGACCTGCGTCATCGCAACGATGTAGCTGATCACGCCAAGCGTGAAGGCGATCGACAGCCAGCGATGGATCTGCCGCACCCAGAGATTCCCGTTCATGCCCCTCTCCCTTCCATCAGTCGTTCCGCGCGAGAACCTGGTCGAGCTTTTCGAGGAATTGCTTCCACCCGGCATGCGCGCCGCCATAAGCCTGTTTCTGGTTCGGCCCGAATCCGGCCTGCTCCATCCGCAGATGCGTCCCCGTCCTGGTCGGCGTTAGCGTGAAGGTCACCACGCTCTCCAGCGCGAAGTCCGGATCGTCGTTCGCGAAGTTCCACGTATAGGCCAAGGTCCGCAACGGCTCGACCTCGAGCACTTCGCAGTCGAGCACCCCGCCCCATTCGCCGCGCAGCTTGAACCGATGCCCGACGACCGGGGCGAAATCGTTCTGCATCAGCCATTCCGCCACCAGATGCGGCTGGGTGAGCGCGCGCCACAGCCTTTCGGGGGGATGCGCGATCTCACGCTCGACGATGACGCTACGCTTTTCGGGTTCGGTCACTGGTCCATCCTTTTGAGCAAATCCTCGAGATCGTCGAACCGCCGTTCCCAGAAACCGGCCATCTGGCTGGTCCAGTCGAGTAGCGGCGCCAGCGCGCCGGGCAGCGCGCGGTAATGCGTTTGCCGGCCCGCGTGCCGGTCGGAGACCAGCCCCGCCTCGCGCAGCACCCCGAGATGCTTCGACACCGCCGGCTGCGACACCCCGGCCTGCGCGGTCAGCGCCCCGACGGTCTGCTCGCCCTCGCGGCACAGCCGTTCGAACAGGGCCCGCCGGGTCGGATCGGCAAGAGTCTTGAACAGTAGATCGGGAGACAAGGACGTCACAAAGCATAACTCACTGGCTATGGATTATCCATAACCAGTGAGTTATGCATTCGTCAAGCCGGGGAAGAGAGTTAACCGGACACAGCTCGCTGGACAGCGCGATCGCATGCATCCAGCGTGGCGTAAGGCGCGTTGTAGGTGCCGATGATGAGGAGTTTCGCGAGATGATCGAGGGCCATGCCCCACGCGCGGCGGCGGCAGCGACCGCGATGTCGCTCGATCTCGCCGAATTGCTCGCCACGATCGAGCAGGTTCGCGCTCAGCTCCAGCGCGTCCAGGCCGGGCTGATCTGCGCCCAGCTCGACGCGGCGGAGTCGGCGCTGCCGCCGCGCGCACAATAAGCCGAGATCGTCAGGAGGCGTTGGCGGCGCGCTCCGCCTGAACTTCATTCTCCATCGCGCGATAGTGCGAGATGTTGAAAGTCACGAAGGTCGTCGCGACGATCGCGAGCACCAGTACGACGATAATGATTGCCGTCCGCCCCTTGCGGCGGTTTCCCGGTTCCGGTTCGGCCATGGAAACACTTCGCGATTGGCGAACGCCCGCCGCTTCCCGGCCGACGTGTCTCACTTCAAATCCGGGCCGGGCCGGTCGTCCCGGCCGAGTCGAATGTCAGCCGATCACCGTGAAGACGTCCCCGAAAAACACGGTCGCGAGAACGATGCCGCGATCATCGGCAATCTCGATACGATGCTCCCGCGTCACCGGCCTGCCGGCGACGATATGCTCGGCGATCAGAGCCCGCGCGCCGCGAATCGCTTCGATCCTTGCTTGCTGCAGGTCGTGATACTCCATCCCGTCGTCGTCGATCACATCCGCATCGTTGTACAGATTGAAATAATAGCGCCGCATCGCATTGGAAATGCGCCATCCGTCTTGGGGTTGCGCCGCTTGATCCAGATCAGGCGCTTTGCGGTAGGTCGCCGGACTGAGGCATGTTACAGTCAGCTTATCACCGATTGAACGCCTGGGCATCGGTGGCTGAGAGATTCTTCGCGCTCCCGCCTGTCGAGTAGGAGCCGCGCCATGCTTGCCGATCATCGGTCCTCCATGCAATTGTTCGTTGATCGCGTGCAGCAGCGATCGCGCCTCAGCGACAGTGAAGCCGACGCGCTGTTGACGCTCTCGGGTAGCGTCTCGATCGCCCGCGCCAATGAAGACATCGTTTCGCCGGGAACGACCACCGTGCACACCTGTCTGGTGCTCGACGGGCTGGCGGGCCGGTTCGGGCAAGTGATCGACGGGCGGCGGCAGATCACTGCCCTGCACATCGCCGGCGACATGTGCGATCTGAATTCGCTGGTGATGCCGGAAGCCGACTGGGCGCTGCAAGCCCTGTCGCCTACTGCGATCCTGCGAATTCCGCACGCGCAGATGCTGGAGGTCGCGCGGTCCTATCCCAACATTGCCGAAGCGTTCTGGCGGGATTGCTCGGCCGACGCGTCGATACTGTCGGAATGGCTGATCAACGTGGGCCGCCGCGATGCGCGGTCGCGTCTCGCCCATCTGCTCTGCGAAATGGCCATTCGACTTGAGAATGCCGGCCTCGGCAATCGCCGGGAGTTTCGGCTCCAGGCCACCCAGACCCAGCTCGGCGACGCGCTCGGCCTGACGCCGGTTCATATCAACCGCACCGTCCAGACCCTGCGCAGGATGGAACTCGTGACGCTTCGCGCACATGAGGTGCGCATTCTCGACTGGGATCGTCTCGCCGGTCTCGGCGATTTCGACGAAGATTATCTTCAGATGGGCGTGCGCGATGCGTCCAGGGGTCCGCCTTCGACCGCGCTGGCCCGCAGGTCGCGAACGCGTGATCGCTGCGCGGCCGCGTGCGCTCCTCAGTGCACCGCGCCGAGATGGCGGAGCTTGTCCGGATTGCGCATGACGTAGATCCCGACGATCTTGCCGGCCTCGATCGCCAGCGCCGTGGTCTGCAGCACGCCGCCGGCCTCGCGCGTCACGAATCCCGGCAGCCCGTTGATCATCCCCCAGCGCTCGACCCGCGACATGTCCCTGGCGAAGAACCGCGCCAGCGAGCCGTGCAGCTTCATCACATCCTCCACGCCGAGGATCGGCCGCAACCCGGCATGAACCTTGCCGCCGCCGTCCGAATAGACCGAGACGTCGTCGGCGAGCAGACCGCGCAACGCGGCCATGTCGCCGCTCCGCGAGGCGTGAAAGAACGCCTCGGCAATCTCGAGCCCGCGCTCCTTCGGCATTTCGAACCGCGGTCGGGCCGCGCGCACATGCGTCCGCGCCCGGCTCGCGAGCTGACGCGCCGCGGCGGAGTCGCGCCCGATCGTCTCGCCGATCTCGTCGAACGGCAATCCGAACACGTCGTGGAGCAGGAACGCCGCGCGCTCGAGCGGAGTCAGCCGCTCGAGCGCCAGCATCAGCGGCAAGGTGACGTCGTCGACCTCGTCCGCTTCCTCGACCACCGGCTCGGGCAGCCACGGCCCGACATAGGTCTCGCGCCGCGCCCGCGCCGATTTGAGCTGGTCGAGGCACAGTCGCGTCACCACCCGGCGCAGGAACGCCTCGGGCTCGCGGATCGCGGCGCGGTCGGCGCCCAGCCAGCGCAGGAACGCATCCTGCACCACGTCCTCGGCGTCCGCCACCGAGCCCAGCATGCGATAGGCGATGCGGTTCAGCCGCGGACGCAGCGGATCGAACGAAAGCGCGGCGTCGTCGCTCACGCGGCTTGCTGCGTGTGCGCGGGCCGCGCCTTGTAGAACAGGTCGAAGCCCACCGCGATGCGGTTCCACCCGTTGATCGCGTTGATCATCAACGTCAGCTGCACCTGTTCCTCCGGCGTGAACTCCGCGGCGAACGCATCGTACAGTTCCTGCGGCGCCCGCGCAGTGGATATCAGAGTCAGCGCGTCGGTCCATGCCAGCGCCGCGCGCTCGCGCGCCGAGAATAGCGGCGCCTCGTGCCACGCGCTCAGCAGATAGATGCGCTGCTCGGTCTCGCCGGCCTTGCGCGCGTCGGCGGTGTGCATGTTGAGGCAATTGGCGCAGCCGTTGATCTGCGAGGCGCGGATCTTGACCAGTTCGAGCAGGCCAGGCTCGATCGCGGGCGCGATCTTGAGCGACATGTCGAGCCACGTCTGCATCTGGGCGGGCGCGGCGGCGAAAGGGTCGAGGCGTTGGGTCATGGTCGGTCTCCTTGGTTCACGGAGACATGACGAGGCAGCGCAGCCGGATGTGACATGCGGGTGCGATTTTTCTTCCACTCCCCCGCTGCCACAAAAACACCTGTCACCCCGGCCTCGTGCCGGGGTCCACCGTGCCGCGAGCCAGACCCTCTCGCCGTCTATGACTTCCACCGCCGCGTGGTGGACCCCGGCACAAGGCCGGGGTGACGTCCAGTATGAGGAGGAGAGGCGCGGCGCAGCCGCAGCAATGCTTCAAAAATAGGATTTCACCGGCTACGCCCGAGGCGCTCTTTGAAACCCGTGAACGCACGTCAGCGCCCGACGCAAACGTAACATCCTTGCGCCGTTCGGCAACTTCATTGCCGATTCGCCGTGCAAACCGTGAATCTTGGCCCGCCAAATCCTATCGCGGGCGCCGAATCACCCCCGCCCGATCAGCCGCTGCGCGATCCGGTCGGCGACCTCGCTCTCGGGATCGCCGGTGCGGTCGCTCTCGTCCCACACCTCGATCAGCCGCTCGGGGATCTTGTCGACGCGCGATTGGACCTCGGCCATATTGCCCTGCCCGAGATATTCGAGCCCGACATTGATGATGCCGCCGGCATTGATCACGTAGTCGGGCGCGTAGAGGATGCCGCGATCGTGCAGCCGTGCCCCGTCCGCCCGGGTCGCGAGCTGGTTGTTCGCGCCGCCGGCGATCACCTTCGCCTTGATCGCCGGGATCGACTGTTCGGTCAGGATCGCGCCGAGCGCGTTCGGGCTGAACAGATCGGTGTCGAGCATCAGGATAGAATCGGCAGCGACGGCCTCGGCGCCCAGCTCGGCCGCCAGCGCTTTGGCGCGCTCGGCATTGACGTCGGCGAGCACCAGCCTGGCGCCGTCTTTGGCTAGCAAACGAGCCAGCCCGCCGCCGACCGAGCCGACGCCCTGGATCGCGACGCGCACGCCATGCATCGAATCGGCGCCGAGCCCGCGCCTCGCCGCCGCCTTGACGCCCAGATAGACGCCGCGCGCCGTGATCGGCCCCGGATCACCGCCCGCCCCGCCTTCGGCCACCGGCAACCCCGAGACGTGGCGGGTCTGGGTCGCGACGACCTTCATCCGGTCCTCGGACATGCCGACGTCCTCGGCGGTGACGTATTTGCCGTCGAGCGACGCGACCGCGCGGCCGAACGCCTCGAGCTGCCCGGTCGTCACCGTCGCGCCGGGCTCGCTCGCGAGGATCACGCCCTTGCCGCCGCCGAGCGGCAGATTGGCCATCGCATTCTTGTAGCTCATGCCGCGCGACAACCGCAGCGCGTCGGTGATCGCGGCACGGTGATCGGCATAGTGCCAGAAGCGCACGCCCCCCGCTGCCGGGCCGAGCTTGGACGAATGAATCGCGATGATCGCGCTCAGCCCCGATTCGCGGTCGCTGAACAGGTGGACGCCCTCATGGTCGTCGAAATCGGGAAAGCCCCAGTCCGTTATCACGCGTCAGATTCCTGCGGCGATGCCGCCCGTCATCCGGTGCGAGCGGTCGTGGGAGAATGGGGCGACCGACGGGACTTGAACCCGCAACTTCCGGCATCACAAGCCGGCGCTCTAACCAATTGAACTACGGTCGCCGTGGAGGTTGGCCGCTTAGCGGGGGCTTTCGCGAAGCGCAAGATCATTGCGCGATGCGCCGACCGCCGCTTCGGGCGCGATCACTCCGTCGCGGGCCAGCGCCCGCGCCGCCGAAGCGAAATTCGCGGCCGAAAGAAACGCGTGCCGCGCCAGCAAGGGTGCGTCGGCGCCTTCATAGATCAATCGGCGCATCGCCGAATCGACCTCGAACCCTTCGAAGATCCGCACCGCGCCGCTCTGCCCGCTCCCGCCGCAATGCTCGCATCCCGGCGCCGACCACAGGATCGCGCCCGGATCGAGCCCGAGCAAGGCGGCGCGCGATCCGAACGCCTGAACCGGCTCGCGGCAATTGCGGCACAGCCCCGGCGCGATCCGTTGCGCGATCACCAGCCGCAGCGCCGCGGCCAGCGCGAACCGGTCGTTCGCCAGACGCCGCAAAGCGAGGATGGTGCCGACGGCGTCGCCGCTGTCGAAACAGGCGATCACCAGCCCGCGATCGGCCGCCTCGACCACGGCATTGGCGGCGATCCGGTCGTCGACGACGCCGCCGAGCGCCACGCCGTAGCGTCGATGCAAGCTGAGCGCCGTCTCCTCGGCGCCGGGCCCGGCGATCGCGATCAGCCCGGTGAGCCGCGCCGCAGCCTGTTCGAGCGCCGCCCCCAGCCGCGCCGGCATGCCCAGCGCGTCGAGCGGCATCTCGGCTTCGAGCTGGGTGTCGACGGCCATCTCGCCCGACTGCCCGCGCAATGTGACGACTTGCTTGCGCTTTTGTTACGCCGGCATGTTGATCACGCCGCGCTGGCGAAATGCTGCGGGATTTGGCAAATCCGGGCGATGCAGACGACCGCCCCGCAGACCGCAATGTCCAATTTCGGCGCCGGCCACCCTTCCGAACCGGTGATCGAGCACCTTCTGCGCCAGCCGGGCATCCAGCGCGTGCCCAGTCCCAAGGTCGCGATGTTCATCGGCAAGAAGTTTCTCGAGCCCGAGCTCTGCCAGCTGCTGATGCTCCAGATCGATTCGCGGCGGCGCCCCTCGACGATCGCCGATGCCAATGGCGACTATGCCTTCCGCACCAGCGAGACGTGCGATCTCGATCCCGAGGATGCGCTGGCGATCGACTTGAAGCGCCGGATCATCGCGCTCACCGGGCTCAACCCCACGCATGCCGAGCCGATGCAGGGCCAGCGCTACGAGGTCGGCCAGGAGTTCAAGGCGCATACCGACTATTTCGAGCCGACCGGCGTCGATTACGAGAAATATTGCAGCGTCTCGGGCCAGCGCACCTGGACGGTGATGCTCTATCTGAACCATGTCGAAGCCGGCGGGGTGACGCGGTTCAAGGCGATCGACAAGATGGTCGAGCCCGAGGTCGGCAAAGTGCTGGCGTGGAACAATCTGCGCGCCAACGGCACGCCCAATCCGTCGACGATCCACCACGCGATGAAGGTGCGCGCCGGCACCAAATACGTCATCACCCAATGGTTTCGCGAGCGTCCCTGGGGCTGGTGACGCCGAAAGGGCCCCGGCGGGCTTTTGCCCGGCCGGAGCCCTCTCCCCCTTTTATCCTGATCAGAATTTGGTGCTGAGGCCGATCGAGAAGGTGCGGCCCTGATCATAGCTGTTGGTGTCGGCGATGCCGGTGGTGCCGCCATAATCCTGGAACTCGACGAAGCGCGTGCCGGTCAGGTTGCGGCCCTCGAGCTTGAGCTCCCATTCGCCGCCGAGCACGTCGAAGCCCTGCCGCAGCACGAAATCGAGGCGCACGCCCGGCCGCTCGACGATCGGCGGCAGGCCGCCACCCGAGAGCAGGCCGCGCGCGACGATACGATCGCTCGCATAGTTGAACAGGAAGGTCAGCTGCGAGAGCTTGGTGGTATCCTCGATGCCGAGCTGCAGATTGACCAGATGGTCCGACTGGCCGACCAGCGGCTGGCCCGAGACGAACACCTGATTGGCCGGGCGCGTCACCGACCCGGGATTGATCGGGTCGCGGATCAGCTCGTTGCCGGCGAACACCTCCGACTTGGTATAGGTGTAGTTGGCGATCAGCACGAGCCGGCGCGTCGTGAACAGCTCGTTGTTGATGAAGTCGAGCGGCACATATTTCTGCAGCTCGATCTCGCCGCCGTACAGCTGCGCCTCGGGGGCATTGGCGAAATTGATCTGGGTGCTGTTGCTGCCGGCGACCTGGAAGCTCACCGTCTCGATCGGATCGTCGATCTTCTTGAAGAAACCCGCCGCGGTGATCCGCTGGTCCTTCCCGAAGAACCACTCGTAGCGTGCCTCGAGGTTGGTCAGCTTGCTGTCGGTGAGGAACGGGTTGCCGTAGAAGACCCGGTCCGAGTCATAATCGAGATATTGTTGCGGCGCGAGTTCGCGGAACTGCGGCCGGGCGATCGTCTTCGAGGCGTTGAGGCGCCATTGCATGTCGGGCGCGAAGTTCCACGTCAGCGTCGCCGCGGGCAGCCAGTAATCGTTGCTGAGCACCGTCGCCGGCAGATTGTCGGTCGGCACCACGGTCTGGTCGGCAGTCTCGTAGCGCACGCCCGCGGTGATCCGCATGCCGTCGGTGATCTCGCCCTCGAGCTGGGCATAGCCGGCATGGGTGGTCAGCTCGGCGTCATAGGCGCGCGCGCCCTGGCTCGTCGTCGACGGGCGCAGCACGATGCCGTTGGTCTGCAGCGTATAGTCCGACAGCAGGAAATCGGGGCGCATCTGCGAATAGGGATCGGGCAGCGCCGCGCCGCCCGGCATCACATAGTCGAAGGTGTAGCGATACGACGTCCGGTCGGTATCCTGATAGGCATAGCCGGCCTGCAGGCTGAACGGCCGGCCGAGGTTCAGGTCGTAGGCGAAATCGATCCCGCCGGCCCACAGATTTTCGTCGAGGTCGCTGAACGCCACCGTGGCGTAGGAGCCGCCGTTGAGGGTGTTGCGATAATCGCCGATACCCGCGTCATAGAGATAGCGGAACGCGCGCTCGTAAGGCGATTTGCGCTTGGTGTTGGCATAAGCGCCGCGCACGTCGACGTCGAGCGCGCCGAAATCGAACTCGCCGACGAACTGGCTGGTGAACAACTGGCGCTCGAACCAGTTGGTGTTCTGCTCCATCACCGGCGCCTTGCCGTCGATCGGCGATTCGAAATTCTCGGCGGTGCCGGCGCCCAGACGGCCCTGCTTGAGCGTGTCGTGGATATAGAGGTTGGTGAGGCGAATACGGTGCTCGCCGAACTCGGCGCCGAAGCCGAGAAGACCGTTGACCAATGCGCGGTGATCGGTGGTGACGCGGCGGAAGGTGGTGGTGGGGATGCTGCGCACCCCGGAAACCGCGTCGCGCGTACGCCAGGTGTTGCTGATCCCGCCGCCCGCGATCACGCCGAGACGGGTGCCGCCGAGGTCGGTCGACGCGCCGAGGCTCATCTCGCCCGAGAAGTTCGGCGGGATGTGATAATTCTCGAACAGAACCGAGGTCTCGGCGTTGGTCAGATTGATCGCCTGGCTGGTCGGGATCGTGGTGCGATCGGCACCGGCCTTGAGGATGAAATCGGGCGTCTTGCGCTCGCCCGAATCATAACCGAGCCAATCATGCTTGCCGCCGTCATAGGTGTAGCCGAGCTCGCTGGTGGTCTCCATGTCGAAGCCGACCGAGGCACCGATCGAGAAGAATGCCTTTTCGGGAACCGCCTTGGTGGTGAGATTGATCACGCCACCGCCGAACTCGCCCGGATAATTGGTCGAGAAAGTCTTCTGGACCAGCGACGAACCGATCACGCTGGTCGGGAAGATGTCGAGCGGCACGACGCGGCGCAGCGGCTCGGGGCTCGGCAGCGGCAGACCGTTGAGCAGCGACAGCGAATAGCGATCGCCGAGTCCGCGGACATAGACATAGCCGTTGCCGACGACGCTGAGGCCGGTGACGCGCTGGAGCGCGCCGGCGATGTCGCCTTCGCCGGTCCGCGCAATGTCCTCGGCGGAAAGCACCGACACCACTTGCGGCGTGCTGCGCACGACATTGGGAATGTTGCGGCCGATGACGACGATGTCGCCATATTCCTCGCCGCCCGCGCCCGGTGCGGAAATCTCGACTTCCTGCTCGGCAGCCGGTTCGCCGGTATCCTGCGAAGTCTCGGGCGAAGCCTGCGCCGCCGGCGGCAGGCTGGCAGTCTGGGGCGAAGCCTCAGCCGTCTGCGCGAGCGCGGCCGGCGCAACGAGGCAGGTCGTGATGGCCAAAAGGCTGGCGAAGGCGAGCTGGTTCTTCATCGGGGTATCCGCTGTTGGGGTATGGGCGTCGGAAAGGGCTTGGGGACGGCGGCAATGCCGCCGTCCCCGCTGCCCGCGTTCCCGGCCTTAGAAGCCAGTGCAGGCGCCACTGGTCGTGCCGAAGCTCGCCCGGTTGGAATTGCAGGTCCAACCCTGGAACCACGTATCGGTCGCGCCGCTGACCGCGCCGATATAATTGGTCTGGACGAGGAAGGCCGAACCCGACGGATTGAGCGTGCGGGCGTCGAATATCGTCATGCCCGCCACGCCCGTGCCCGGGAAGTAGCCGTTGGTCAGCGCGTTCGCCGCGGTGCCATTGGTCACGTTGTCCGAGCTCGGCGCGGTCGTGAAGAACGCGGCCTGCTCGGCGTTGGTGATCATCTGGCCGTTGACGGTGTTCTCGCGGGTCAGCGCGGTACCGCAAGCGAAGTAGATCGAGTTGAAGCGCGGCGGACCCTGATCCTGCAGCGCGGCGTTGGCGGCACGGACGGTGCCGCGGTCGGCAGTGCCGGCCTCGGTGACGAGGCAGTTGCCCGGCGTGACGAGGATCGAGTTGACCAGGGTCAGATCGGCGCTGCCGCGCAGGCGGATCGCCGCCAGCGGGTTGCTCGTGCTGGCATTGGTCTGGATCAACGTCGCGTTGGCGACCCTGCCCCAGGTGCGCGGCAGTGCGTCCTCGGGATTGGCGCCGGTCGTCGGATTGACGCTCGAGTCGATCTCCATCGAATAGGTATCGGTGGTGGTCAGGCCCGGCTTCTGTGCGGTGATCAGGAACTGGACGAGACCGCGCCAGCCCACATCGAAGTCCAGCCCGTCATCGTCCGCGCCGGTGATCACCAGGTGACGCGCCTGCGACGTGCCGCCGAAGATCTCGATGCCGTCGTCCGAGCTGTTGTGGACCTGGACGTGATCGATCGTGGTGCCCGAGCCGACGCCGGCGAGGGTGAGGCCCTGAAGTTCGTTGTTCGGGCTGATGACGGTGCCCGAATAACGGATCTGGACATATTGGAACACGCCCGAAGTGTCGCCCGCGGCGTTGCCGCCATAGAGCGCGTTGCCGGTGCCTTCGACGACGTTCTCGCAGGTCGTGCTGGTGCCCGCGGCGTCGTTCGCGCCGGTGATGCAGTTGGCGACCGGCGCGCGGCCGGCGAGGATGACCCCGCCCCACAGGCCCTGGCTGTCGTCGGTGGTGGTGCCGGCGAGATTCTGCTGTGCGGTGAAGATGATCGGCGCGGTAGCGGTGCCCTGCGCGTTGATCGTCGAGCCGCGGTTGACGATCAGGAAGTCGTTATCGGCATTGGTGGTGTTGGCGAACAGCACCGCGCCGGCGCCGATGGTCAGCGAGCCCGCCGAGCCGATCAGCCCCTGCGAACCGCGATCGACGCCGACATCGACGCGTCCGTTGATCTCATAGGCGACGCCCGGTGCGGCAGCCTTGCCCGGCAGGGTCAGGCCGGTGATCAGCGTCGGCAGGCGGCAGATGCGATAGGCGCCGATGGTGCCGACATCGGTGAGCGCCTGACCGGTGCCGGTCGGGCATGCTGCGGCCGGCGTGCCGGGGGTCGGCGTGGGCGTCGGGGTCGGGCTGGGGGCCGGGGTCGGCGCGGGAGCCGGCGGGAAAGCGCCTTCGCCGGGCGAGGCGACGCTGCTCGCCCCGTCGCATGCTGCGAGGCTGAGGGCAGCACAGCTGGTCAGAAGGACGAGGCTGAGGCGATGGAAGCTGGCCATAAAGTCTCCGTTCCGGCGGATTGCCGGGTTGCGCGTGGGCGAGAATGGACGGGATCGACTCGGTTCCCCCTGCCGATCACGAACGCTGCGCTAGGAGGCTTGCGTGACTTCTCGGCGAGAGTTCAGAGACTCCCGCGAGACATTTGTATGACAATCCCGTTACGTCGTTGCCGGTGCACAACGAGTCCGGGCCGGCGCGCTCAGAACCCCGCGGTCATCGCCACGCCGACCGTCACGATCAGCACGCCGAGCATCTGGCGAAAGCTCAGGCCCTCGCGGAACAGCCGGTGGCCGGCGAGCGCGGCGATCGGCATCTCGACTACGCCCAGCGCGCGGACCGCCGCCGCCGGCGCGAGGTTGAGCGCGAAGAACCAGCCCGAGGAAGCGAGCGCGCCGAACAATCCGGCGCCCAGCGATTCCCGCCAGCCGGCGATCACTGCGGCGAGCGCGGGGCGATCCCGCCAGAGCAGATAGAGGATCAGCACGCCCGCCTGCACGGCCTGCACGATCGCGACGCTGGTCACCGCGGCGAAGAAGGGATGCTCCGGCTCGAGCCGCAGTCCGGCGTGGCGGAACGCATTGAGCGCGAACCCGAACAGCAGCCCCGACACGACGCCGAGCGTCACGCCCAGCACCGGCCTTTCCGCGCCCGCGGTCCGACGCGGCCAGACGAGGATCGCGAGCCCGAGCGTGGTGAGCGCGACGCCGGACCAGCCGAGCGGTGAAAGATTGTCGCCGAACACCAGCAGTCCCGCGATCGCGGCGAGCGGCACCGAACTCTGTTGCAGCGCCGTTCCGATCGCAAAGCCGGCATAGTGCATTGCGAGCAGCAATGCCGCGGTCGCCAGCACCTGCGCGAGCGCGCCGGTGAGCGCCGGCCACCAGAAGGCGGTGCCGAAGCGCGGCGCGGCGTCGGGAGCAAAGGCAAAGGCGACCGCCACGAAGACCAGCGAAAAAGGCAGGCCGAACAGGAAGCGCACCAATGTCGCGCCCCAAGGGCCGGTGCGCGACATCATCCCGCGCTGGAGCGCGTTGCGGCCGACCTGAAACGCCGCCGCCGCAATCGTCGCGCCCGCCCACAACATGTTCCGCCCCTTCCGCCTTGAGCGCGGCTTAGTTGCGCCGCACCGCAGCATCAACCCCGAGCCATGAGCCGGGCTAATGGCTCCCGCGAGAAATGGTGGTTTGCGCCGCGCCCCGTGCCGGGACCATTGCACCGGCACAAAGGGAGACGTGATGATGTCCTTTCGAGCCGCGCTCACTGCCCTGTTGCTGTCGTCCGCGACACCCGCGCAACAGACCGACGATCCCCTGCTCCGCCCGATCGCGCCCGAAAGCGCGGCGAAATGGCTGGGGCCGCAGGCGCCGATCCGTGTGTTCGGCAATTTTCATCTGGTCGGCTTCGAGGGCCTCAGCGTCGGGCTGATCGACACCGGCGCGGGGCTGATCCTGATCGACGGCGCGGTGCCGCAGGGCGTGCGGGCGATCGAGGCGAACATCCGCAAGCTGGGCTTCCGGGTGGAGGACGTGAAATACATCCTCAGCACCGAACCGCATTTCGATCACGCCGGCGGCATCGCGGCGCTCGCGCGCGACAGCGGCGCCATCGTGGTGGCAGGTGCAGCGGCGGCGACGGTGCTGCGCGGCGGCACCGACCCGTCGGACGCGCAGGTCAGCTGGCTGGCACCCTTCCCCGCCGTACAGCGGCTCCGCACGGTGCGCGACGGCGAACGGCTCCGGCTGGGCTCGGTCACGATCACCGCCCGCGCCACGCCGGGTCACACGCGCGGGAGCACGAGCTGGACATGGCGGAGCTGCGAAGACCGCGACTGCCGCACGATCGTCTTCGCCGCGAGCTTCAATCCGATTGCTCCCGAGGCATATCGTTTCTCCGACCCCGCCCATGCGTGGCTGGTCGCATCATTTCGCCGGACATTCGCCGCGATGCGCCGCATGCCATGCGACATCCTGGTCACCGCGCACCCGGGCCAGTCGAATGGCGATGCGAAGCGCCGCCGCCTCGACCGGCGATCGCAACCCAATCCGTTTCTCGAACCGGGCGCCTGCCGCACTTACGCCGACAAGTCTGCGGCGTTGCTCGACAAGCGGCTGGCGGAAGAGCGGGCGCCTGGCCCCAAACGGCCATGAAAAAAGCCCGCCGATCGTGCGACCGGCGGGCTTCCCTACATGGTGGGCGCGGCAAGGATTGAACTTGCGACCCCTGCGGTGTGAACACAGTGCTCTACCACTGAGCTACGCGCCCATTGGCCCGAGGTCGTTGACGCTCGGGCCGAAACGGGAAGCGGGCCTTTAGGCGGTGCGGGGTGCGCTTGTCCAGCCCCCCGGCCCTGCTTCCGTCAGATCAGTTGACCGAATCCTTCAGACCCTTGCCGGCCTTGAACTTGGGCTGGTTCGACGCCTTGATCGTCATCTCCTCGCCGGTGCGCGGATTGCGGCCGGTCGAGGCCTTGCGCTTGCTGACGGAGAAGGTGCCGAAGCCGACCAGACGAACCTCGTCGCCCTTCTTGAGCGCGGTCGAGATCGCGTCGAACACTGCCTCGACGGCCTTGGTGGCGTCGCCCTTGCCGAGGCCGGAGGTGTCGGCGACCGTCCCGATCAGCTCTTGCTTGTTCATGCTGGTGGATTCCCCCTGAGTGAGTGCGTCGAAATTGAGTCGCGGCGGCGAGGCCGAGTATGCCAGTCAGCACGCGACCGCCGCTGCTGTCAAACCCTCAGCGGCGGTTGCGTACCAAAAAGCGACGCGCGTTCAATGATGAACGGCGTCGCCGATCCCCGGCACATGCGCCGGCGGCTGCGCCGCAAGCTCGTCTGCGTCGGTCCAGTCGATCGCCGTGAGCGGCTCGGTCAGCGCGCGCCGCAGCACCTCGTCGACATGGCGCACCGGAATGATCTCGAGGCCTTCGCGGATGTTCGCGGGGATCTCGGCGAGGTCCTTCTCATTCTCCTGCGGGATCAGCACGGTCTTGATGCCGCCGCGCAAGGCCGCGAGCAGTTTCTCCTTCAACCCGCCGATCGGCAGCACGCGTCCCCGAAGAGTCACTTCGCCGGTCATCGCGATGTCGCGGCGCACCGGTACGCCGGTCATCGTCGAGACGATCGCAGTCACCAGCCCGATGCCCGCCGAAGGGCCGTCCTTGGGCACCGCGCCTTCGGGCAAGTGGACATGGACGTCCTTGCGGGCGAACAGGCTCGGCTTGATCCCATAGCTCGGCGAACGCGCCTTGACGAAGCTGAACGCAGCCTCGACCGATTCCTTCATCACGTCGCCCAGCTTGCCGGTCGTCTTGATCGCGCCCTTGCCCTGCACGGTGACGCTCTCGATCGTCAGCAATTCGCCGCCGACCTCGGTCCAGGCGAGCCCGGTGACCGCACCGATCTGATTCTCCTCCTCGCCGAGACCGTGGCGGTACTTTTGCACGCCGGCATATTCGTGGAGATTGTCCGGTGTGATCGTGACGCTGGTCTCCTTGCCTTCGAGGATCTTGCGCAGCGCCTTGCGCGCGAGCTTGGCGATCTCGCGCTCGAGCGTGCGGACGCCGGCCTCGCGGGTATATTTCTGGATCAGCGCGCGCAGGCCCTCCGTGGTGAGGGTGAATTCGCCCTCCTTGAGCCCGTGCGCCTCGATCTGCTTGTCGATCAGATGGCGCTCGGCGATCTCGACCTTCTCGTCCTCGGTATAGCCTTCGAGCCGGATGATCTCCATGCGGTCGAGCAAGGGCTGCGGCAGGTTGAGCGAGTTCGCCGTGCACACGAACATCACGTCCGAGAGATCGATGTCGATCTCCAGATAATGATCGTTGAACTTGTTGTTCTGCTCGGGGTCGAGCACCTCGAGCAAAGCGCTCGCCGGATCCCCGCGGAAATCCTGGCCGAGCTTGTCGATCTCGTCGAGCAGGAACAAGGGATTGCTCGCCCCCGCCTTGCGCAGATTGGTGACGATCTTGCCCGGCAGCGAGCCGATATAGGTACGCCGATGGCCGCGAATCTCGGCCTCGTCGCGCACGCCGCCCAGCGACTGGCGGATGAACTCGCGCCCGGTCGCCTTGGCGATGCTCTTGCCGAGCGACGTCTTGCCGACCCCGGGAGGGCCGACGAGGCACAGGATCGGCCCCTTCAATTTGTTGGTCCGCGCCTGAACCGCGAGATACTCGACGATCCGGTCCTTGACCTTCTCGAGCGCATAATGGTCCTCGTCGAGCACGCCCTGCGCCTCGGCGATGTCCTTCTTGAGCTTGGATCTTTTGCCCCAGGGCAGGCCGAGCAGCACGTCGAGATAGTTGCGCACCACGGTGGCCTCGGCCGACATCGGCGCCATCGTCTTGAGCTTCTTGAGCTCCGACGTCGCCTTGGTGCGCGCCTCCTTGCTGAGCTTGAGCGTCGCGATCTTCTGGGTCAGCTCGGCGACCTCGTCGCCATCGCCCTCGTCGCCCTCATTGCCCAGCTCGCGCTGGATCGCCTTCAACTGCTCGTTGAGATAATATTCGCGCTGGGTCTTCTCCATCTGGCGCTTGACCCGGCTGCGGATCTTCTTCTCGACCTGCAGCACGCCGAGCTCGCCCTCCATGAAGGCGAACACCATCTCGAGGCGCTTCTGGGGATTCCTCTCGACGAGCAAGGACTGCTTGTCGGCTACCTTGACCGCGATATTGGCGGCAACCGCGTCGGCGAGGCGCGACGAATCGTCGAGCTCGGCGAGCTGGACCGCGGTCTCGGCGGGGAGCTTGCGGTTGAGCTTGGCGTAATTCTCGAACTGGTCGACCACCGAGCGCATCAGCGCCTGAAGTTCGGCACCCTCGACCGCGGCTTCCTCGACCGGCGACACCGTCGCGGTGAGAAACGGACCCGATTCGTCGACCGTGTCGAGCGTGCCGCGCTCCTTGCCCGCCACCAGCACGCGCACCGTGCCGTCGGGAAGCTTGAGAAGCTGGAGCACTTCGGCCGAAACGCCGGTGTCGTACAGGTCCACGCGGCCGGGATCGTCCTCGGCGGGATCGAGCTGCGCGACGAGGAAGATCTCCTTGTCGTCGGCCATCGCCGCTTCGAGCGCGGCGACCGACTTGTCGCGGCCGACGAACAGCGGCACGATCATGTGCGGGAAGACGACGATGTCGCGAAGCGGCAGGACGGGATAGGACTGCTTCATGAATACTCCTGGGCCCGAGCGGCCCCTGTTCTCCACTATATATGGGGCGCGCGCCAGCCGCATCAATCGCCATGGATTGATTGGCTGTGGACTGGCATTGCCCGCCACATCAAGACATTGGCCGTCGCTCGCCTGATGGAGGTTCCTATCGCCGCCCTTCTGCTGCTCGCCGCCTCGACGCTCGCGCTGAGCGCCGCCCCTGCCCTCGCCCAGGTGAAGCCGGGGGAACCGCCGATCACTGCGCTGACCGAGGCCTCGGGCGGACCGATCGAGCCCGAGCGCGCGGCGCTACGGCTCGAGCATGTCGATCTTGCGATCGAAGTGTTCCCCGAAACCCGGCGACTGGCCGGCACCGCAACGCTTGCCCTGACCACCTCCGCACCGCAACGACGGCTGCTGATCGATCTCGACAAGAATTTGCCGGTCAGCGCGATCAGCGTCGACGGCGCTCCCCTGCCCCGCACGAATTGGTCCAATCCCGAGGGCCGGCTGGCGATAACCCTTATCCGGCCGCTCGCTGCCGGCGCACGCGCGGTAGTCAAGATCGTCTATGGCGGCACGCCGCACGTCGCGGTGCGCGCGCCGTGGGACGACGGCATGGTCTGGTCGAAGACTCCCGAGGGTCAGCCCTGGATCGCCACGACCGCACAGGGCTATGGCTGCGACCTGTTCTGGCCGTGTCTCGACTTCCCGGCGGGCGAGCCGGCCAAGGTCGATCTCCACATCACCGTGCCCAAGGGCCTTTCCGCGCCGTCGAACGGCGTCCTCCAGAAGGTCGACACGCGCGCCGATGGCCGCACGACCTGGCATTGGCGCGCGAACAGTCCCAATCCCTATTCGGTGGCGTTGAACGTTGCGCCCTATGTCGAGATGAAGGGCAGCTACAAGAGCCGCTTCGGCAACACGATCCCGCTTTATTATTGGTACCTTCCCGGCCGCGAGGAGAAGGCGAAGGGGCTGTTCGCCGAGTTCGCGCCGGTAGTGGAATTCTTCGAGTCCAATGTCGGCCCCTATCCGTGGAGCGACGAGAAGCTCGGCGTGGTCGAGACGCCGCACCTCGGTATGGAGCACCAGACGATCAACGCCTATGGCAATAACTATCGCAAGACCGCCGACGGCTTCGACTGGCTGTTCCAGCACGAACTCGCCCATGAATGGTTCGGCAACCAGATGTCGGTATCGAACTGGGACGATTTCTGGCTGCACGAGGGCTATGGCCAGTACATGCAGCCGCTCTACGGCCGCTGGCGCGAGGGCGAGGCGCGCTATGCCGCGATGATGGAGGTGTTCCGCAACCAGATCACCAACCAGGCGCCGATCGTCTCCGGCGAGGTACGGACCTCCGACGACGTCTATGAGGCTGATAAAGGCGGCCCCGGCGGCGACATCTACGTCAAAGGCGCGTGGGTGCTCCACACGCTCAGGAACCTGATCGGCGACAAGGCCTTTAAGGAAGTGACGACCCGGCTGGTGTATGGCCGCCCCGACCCGAAACCCGGCAATTTCCAGCCGCGCTTCGCGACCACGCCCGAATATATCCGGATCGTCAATCAGGTCACCGGCAAGGACCTGACCTGGTTCTTCGACGTCTATCTGCGCGAGGCGGCGCTGCCCGAGTTGCTCCAGACGCGCGAAGGCGACCGGCTGACGCTCCGCTGGAAGACGCCGAAGGACAAGCCTTTCCCCTTGCCGGTGGAAGTTCAGATCGACGGAAAGGTCGAGACCGTAGCGATGTCCGGCGGCGCCGCCAGCATCGCCGTCCCCGCCGACGCGCATGTCGTGCTCGATCCGGCGTCGCGTATCCTCAAGCGCTCCGAAGCGGTCGAGGCGGCGCAGCGCGACCCGCATCGAGGCCAATAATGCGGCGCCTCGCCGTCTTCGCCGTTCTCGCGGCGCTGGCGATCCCCGGAACCGCATCGGCGCAGCTGTACCAAGGCAAGGCCGGCACCGCGCCAATCGTGCTCGAACTCGACCAGGGCGACGGCGCGCCCGGCGGCCGCTATTTCTACCGCAGCTCCCGCCTCGACATTGCGCTGGAGGGCGAACGCGCCGCGGATGGGATCACGCTTCGCGCGCGCTCGACGGGCGACAGTCTCGTGCTGAAGCGGGCGGATACGGGCTGGGCCGGAACCCTGACCACCGCCAAGGGCAGGACGCTCCCCGTCTCGCTCGCGATTGCCGCGCCGCCCGCTGCGCCCGCAGGCGCTCCCGCCGATCTCGGCGATTACGACCGGATGCAACTCGCCGGACTGCGTTTCGAAGCCGGCCCGGTCGAGCGCATCGGAACGCGCACGATTCGCTGGCATATCGAGCGGCTGACCGGAACCCGTCTGTTCCGTATCGAAACCGGCTATGCGCCCGCGGCGCTGGGCAAGATCAACGCTGCCTTGACCCGCACCCACTGGGCGCACGTCCGCAACTGGTTCGGCTGTCCGGGCTATGACGGCGGTGCCGGCATCGACCTGGACGCGGCGGGCCCGGCCTATCTCGGCGACACCTTCGTCAGCTATGCATGGCGGACGAGCTGGGGCTGCGCGGGCACGGCGCATCCCGATTTCGGGATCGAGGGCCTCATCTACGACGCGCGCACCGGCACGGAGGTCAAGCTCGACGATCTGCTCCGCTTCGGCAAGACGCCGCCGCCGCCCGAACGATCCGACGCCTGGTACGCCTATCGCAGCGGCGCCTTCGCCGAAGGCCTGGTAGCGCTCCTGAAACGCACGCACGCCAAGGAGATGGCGGCAGAGGACGCCGAGGGCTGCAGTTATGACGACCCCAATGTGTGGAGCTACCCCGCGGCCTATCTCACCGCGGACGGCCTGTTCGTCGCCGCCTATTTCGCCCGCGTCGCGCGCGCCTGCGACGCGCCCGAATGGGCGGTGATTCCGTGGCGGGCGCTGAACGGTCCCGCCACGCGACGCGCGTCAGGCTCGCGCTAGCTCAGCGGGCGGAGCACCCGGGCGAGCACATAGGCGAAGGCGATCTGCCACGGCGTGTAGATCTTGAGCGGCTGGATCACGTCGCTCGCGAACGATGCCCCCGACGCGCCCGTAGTGAGGTACAGGAACAGGCAGAAGCTGCCGACCGCGCCGAGCAGCACCGTGCCGAACGCCTCGAAGGTCAGGCTCGAGCCTTTGCGCAGCAGTCCGAAGATCGCGCAGAGCAACAGACAGCCGCCGCCGCCGATCGCACCGCCGACGAAGCCGCGCAGGAAGCCGACGCCGTCGCCGCTGATCCCGCTCACCGTCATCAGCGCGACATAGTGCATCAGCGTGAACCCGCCGAAGAACACCAGCGCCTTTACCGCGGCACGATGGTGACGCTCGTGCCAGACGAACGGCAGCCCGAACAGCGGCGTAATCCACACCGCGCCGTTGGGGACATGGAAGTAGACCACCAGCGCCAGACCGATCACGTACAAGACGTGGCCAAGTACCAGCCATTTGAAGGTCTCGAGGGCGGCAGGGTTGAGCGCCAGGTCGAACGGCGAATGATACTCTCGCTCGTCGTCGTCGAGGATGGCAATATCGGACATACGTCACCTCTCCATCTCGTCTTTACTGCGGGAGAGGGTGCGCCTCGCAAGCGAGTCGGTCAATCAGCGCGCATGCAAAAACGGCCGGAAAGAACCCTTTCCGGCCGCTAGTGCAGTGTTTCGGCAACAAAGGTCAGGCGGCGCTGCCGGCCTTTTCCTTCTTGGCGTAGATGCGGACCGGGTCCTTGCGGCCCTCGACCACGTCCTTGTCGATCATCACCTCGTCGACGCCGTCCATGCCGGGCAAGTCGAACATCGTGTCGAGCAGGATCGCCTCGAGGATCGAGCGGAGGCCGCGGGCACCGGTCTTGCGGTCGATCGCCTTCTTGGCGACGGCGATCAGCGCATCGTCGTTGAAGCTGAGCTTGACGCCCTCCATGTCGAACAGCTTCTGATACTGCTTGACCAGCGCGTTCTTCGGCTCGGTCAGGATCTTGACCAAAGCATCGATGTCGAGGTCCTCGAGCGTCGCGATCACCGGCAGGCGGCCGACGAATTCGGGGATCAGCCCGAACTTGAGCAGATCCTCGGGCTCGGTCTGACGCAGCACTTCACCCGTACGGCGTTCTTCCGGCGCGGCGACATAAGCGCCGAAGCCGATCGACTTGCCCTGCAGGCGATCGCCGATGATCTTCTCGAGGCCGCTGAACGCGCCGCCGCAGATGAACAGGATGTTGGTCGTGTCGACCTGGAGGAATTCCTGCTGCGGATGCTTGCGCCCGCCCTGCGGCGGAACGCTCGCGGTGGTGCCTTCCATCAGCTTGAGCAATGCCTGCTGGACGCCCTCGCCCGACACGTCGCGGGTGATCGAAGGATTCTCGGCCTTGCGCGAAATTTTGTCGATCTCGTCGATATAGACGATCCCGCGCTGCGCGCGCTCGACATTATAGTCGGAGGCCTGGAGCAGCTTGAGAATGATGTTCTCGACGTCCTCGCCGACATAGCCGGCTTCGGTGAGCGTCGTCGCATCGGCCATGGTGAACGGCACGTCGAGGATGCGCGCCAGCGTCTGGGCGAGCAAGGTCTTGCCGCAGCCGGTGGGGCCGACGAGCAGGATGTTCGACTTGGCGAGCTCGACATCGGCGCCCTTGGCGCCATGATTGAGCCGCTTGTAATGATTGTGCACCGCGACCGAGAGCACGCGCTTGGCCTGCTTCTGGCCGATCACGTAATCGTCGAGCACGTCGCAGATTTCCTGCGGCGTCGGGACGCCGCCGTCCTTCTTCGAGACGAGCGCCGACTTGGTCTCTTCGCGGATGATGTCGTTGCAGAGCTCGACGCACTCGTCGCAGATGAACACGGTCGGTCCGGCGATGAGCTTGCGCACCTCATGCTGCGACTTGCCGCAGAACGAGCAATAGAGCGTGCTCTTGGAGTCGCCGCCGCTGAGCTTGGTCATTCAATCCATCCTTTACGCGCCGGACGCGTAGCCATTACCCGCCATCCTACACGCGGGTTCCCGTCCGGCAATCCATAATCCGCCCGCAGCAGGCGGTTATCGCCGTCCGGGGTCTCGCCCGCGGACGGCTTATAATCCAATAATCTTAAGCAGCTGCTGCGTCGTCGCTCGGCTGCGGCCGCTTGTCGTACACTTCGTCGACGATCCCGAACTCCTTGGCCTCATTGGCTTCGAGGAAGGTATCGCGATCCATCGCGCGCTCGATCTTCTCCAGCGGCTGGCCCGTATATTTCGCATACAGGTCATTCATCCGCTGGCGAATACGGAGAATCTCCTTAGCCTGGATCTCGATGTCCGAGGCCATGCCCTGCGCGCCGCCCGACGGCTGGTGCACCATGATCCGGGCATTGGTCAGCGCGACGCGGAGACCCGGCTCGCCCGATGCGAGCAGGAAGCTGCCCATCGACGCCGCCTGACCGATGCACACCGTGCCGACGCGCGGACGGATATATTGCATCGTGTCGTGGATCGCCATGCCCGCGGTGACCACGCCGCCCGGCGAGTTGATGTACATCCAGATGTCCTTCTTCGGATTCTCGGCCTCGAGGAAGAGCAACTGGGCGGTGATCAGCGAGGCCATATGGTCCTCGACGCCGCCGGTAACGAAGATGATGCGCTCGCGCAGCAGGCGCGAGAAGATGTCGAAGCTGCGCTCGCCGCGGCTCGACTGCTCGATAACGATGGGAACGAGACCGCCGGTAACGGGATCAATGGTCATCTGACCGGAAAGCGGATGCATGCGGGATTTTCTCTTGGATGGTTGCCCAGATGCCCAACATCGGCGCTCGGGCTGTGTGGCGCAAGGGGGCATCGCGGTAAACCGCCGGACGACCGGCTTGACACGCTTGACACGAAAACCGGGTTTGGGATCGTCATTGACATATCTTTGTCTCCTGCAGCCGATGCCGCGCGCCACCGACGCACCCGATACGCGCCGGCCATGCGCCACGAACGCGCCGCCGACGCCACCGCGAGCGACGCCGAAGCGTCTCGGACGCGACATCCGCGCGTCGCCGAAGCGGCGGCGAGCCATGTCCGTGCCACTTTGACGGGCGGGCACCACGCGCCGCTCAACCGCAAACCTCAGCATGCGAAATCCTACATTGCAAGGCAGTCTGTCTGCCCCCACATCGTTTCGCATGAGCAAGGTTCTCGTCACCGGCGGCTCGGGCTTCGTCGGCAGCCATGTGATCCTCCAGTTGCTGGCGGAGGGGCACGAGGTGCGCACCACCGTCCGCGATCCGGCGCGCGAAGCCGAGGTGCGGGCGACGCTCGCCGCAGCAGGTGCGAACACGACCAAACTGGCCTTCTTCACTGCCGATCTGGAGAAGGACCATGGCTGGGCCGAGGCGGTGGCGGGCTGCGACTATGTCCATCACGTCGCCTCGCCCTTCCCGCCTGCGCAGCCCAGGGACGAGAACGAACTGATCCGTCCCGCGCGCGAGGGCACGCTCCGGGTGCTGCGCGCCGCCCGCGACGCGGGGGTCAAGCGAATCGTGGTCACCTCCTCGTTCGCGGCGATCGGCTATGGCCACGGCCAGAGCGACGCGCCCTATACCGAGGAAGACTGGACCGACCCCGACGGACCGGCGGTCCAGCCCTATATGAAGTCCAAGACGCTCGCCGAGCGCGCGGCGTGGGAATTCGTCGCGCGCGAGGGCAAGGGCATGGAACTGGCGGTGGTCAATCCGGTCGGCATCTTCGGACCGGCATTGAACGGCGACCTGTCGACCTCGGTCTTCCTCGTCCAGTCGATGCTGCAGGGCAAGATGCCGGGGACCCCGCGCCTCTATCTCGGCGCTGTCGACGTCCGCGACGTTGCCACGCTGCATCTGCGCGCGATGACCGATCCCGCCGCGGCGGGCGAACGCTTTCTCGCGGTCGCCGGCGAGGCGATGTCGTTCCATGAGATGGCGATGGTGTTGCGCGAGCGGCTCGGCCCTGCCGCCGCCAGGGTACCGAAGCGCCAGCTTCCCGACTGGCTGGTCCGCTTGCTGGCGATCTTCAATCCGCTCGCCCGCGAAGCCGTGCCGCGGCTGGGGATCAAGGCGAATGCGAGCAATGCCAAGGCACGCCGCGTGCTGGGCTGGACGCCGCGATCGAACGAGGAAGCGATCGTGGCGAGTGCCGAGAGCCTGATCGCGCTGGGGCTGGTGAGCGCCCCAAAATGACAACCGTCACCCCGGCCGCGGTGCCGGGGTCCACGGTGCCGCGATGGCTGCATTCGAGCCTCTTGTCCTTCCCCTATCCGCGAAGTGGACCCTGCACTGCGGCCGGGGTGACGTCGGGTAGGCGCACGGGTCAGTCGCTGAATGGCCCCGGCTGCGCGAGATAGGCCAGCCGCCGCACCTCGCGCCGTCCGCGCACCACCGTATCGAGGATCAGCCCGGTGAACAGGTTGAGAAAGGCGAGGATCATCATGCCCGTGGCGAGGATCGCAGTCGGAAAGCGCGGCACCAGCCCGGTGCTCAAATAGGTGATGACCAAGGGCACGGCGAGCAGCACCGCCATCATCGCGAACACCGTGGCAATGAAGCCGAAGAACAGCATCGGCCGCTCGATCCGGTAGAGCACGGCGATCGTCTTCGCGATCCGGAAGCCGTCGCGATAGGTGTTGAGCTTCGACGCGGAGCCCTCGGGGCGGGCGAAATAACGAGTCTCGACTTCGCCCACCGGCATCTTGAGCTCGAGCGCGTGGACGCTGATCTCGGTCTCGATCTCGAAGCCGGAGGAGAGCACCGGAAAGCTCTTCACGAAGCGTCGCGAGAACACCCGATAACCCGAGAAGATGTCGGTGAAGCTGCGCCCGAACAGTTGCGCGAGCAGCCCGGTCATCGCGCGATTGCCGAGGACATGGCCGCGGCGATAAGCCTCGGCCGCCTCGTGGACGCGCGTGCCGACGATCATGTCGAGCCCTTCCTGCACAAGCCTGTCGACCATCAACGGCGCGACGCTCGCATCATAGGTCGCGTCGCCGTCGGCCATGACGTAGATGTCGGCATCGACATCGGCGAACATCCGCCGCACGACATTGCCCTTGCCCTGCATCCGTTCGCTGCGGACGATCGCCCCGGCTTCGCGCGCCACCTCGATCGTGCGGTCGCGGCTGTTATTATCGTAGACATGGATCGCGGCAGCCGGGAACGCCGCGCGGAAGCTCGCGACGGTCTGCGCGATCGCCGCTTCCTCGTTATAGCAGGGCAGCAGCACTGCGATCCTCGGGTTCATTGTCCCGCCCCGAGGACCAGATCGGCACCGTTCGACATATTTGTTCTTTGACTTTTCCCCATCGTCGCAGCGATCATTCCGGCATCGCAAGGGGGAAAGCAATGGGAATACGTGATCTTCGCGGACTGACGCTCGTCGTCGCCATCATGGTGGTGATCGACGCGCTGACGACGCCGGTCATATTGCTCGCGGCGTTGCTGTTTCCCGAAGGCTATACCGAGAATGTGATGCCCATCGCTTCGCAGGTCGATCTGGCCACGGTGCTGTTCAAGCTTCTGACCTTCGTCGTGTTCGGCCGCTGGATCTATGTGGCCGGCAGGAATCTGATCGAGGCCGGATATCATGATCTGGAATTCACCCCGGCGGCGCGGATCTGGTGGTTCGCCGTTCCCGTCGCGTGCCTGTTCAAGCCGTTTCAGGGCATGCGCGAGCTTTGGAACGCGAGTCATGGCAACGGCGACTATTCGGAAGGCAGCGCCCTCGTCGCGACATGGTGGGCGCTCTGGCTGCTCACGACATTCGCGGGCTACTTGTCCGGATATATGGCCAAGTCGCCGGATTCGGGTGTGACGCCGTTCTGGATCCAAGCCGTATTCGACATTCCCCTGGCCGCGGTCGCGATCCTCATGATCCGCCGTATCGCCGAGGCACAGGCCAGGCTCGGCACCGGGGAATTGGCTGAAGTCTTCGCCTGACCCGATAAAGCAAGGCCCGCCGCTCCGGGAAGGAGCGGCGGGCCCAATGCTTTTTCGAGACCGGGAGGCTCAGTCGGCCTTCTTCTTGGCCGGCGCCTTCTTGGCGGGCTTGGCCGGAGCCTCTTCCGCCGCTTCGGCCTTGGCGGCCGGCGCCTTCTTCGTCGCCGCCTTCTTCACCGGCTCGGCCGCGACGAGCTCGTCGCCGGGGGCCGCAGGCTCGATATCCGCCGCTTCGACCTTTTTCGGCTTGGCGGCCTTCTTCGCGGGCTCTTCGGCGGCGGCTTCGTCCGCCTTGGGCTCGGCCTTGGCCTTCTTGGCCGGCTTGGCCTCCGCCTCGTCGGCAGCCGGCTTCCTGGCAGCCTTCTTGGCCTTGGGCTTGTGGTTGTCGTGGTCGTGGTGGTGCGTGCCGGTGTCGAAGCCCTCGTCGCTCTCGATCGCGGCTTCGAGTTCTTCGCGCGTCACTTCGCGGTCGCTGATCTCGGCCTTGTCGAACAGGAAGTCGACGACCTTGTCCTCGAACAAAGGCGCGCGCAGCTGGGCGGCCGCCATCGGTTCCTGCTGGACATATTGCATGAAGCGCTGGCGATCCTCGGGGCCGTATTGCTGCGCGGCCTGCGCGATCAGCCGGCTCATTTCCTGCTGCGAGACCTCGACGCCATTGGCGGTGCCGATCTCGGAGAGAAGCAGACCCAGGCGGACCCGGCGCTCGGCGATCTTGAAATAATCGTCGCGCTCGGCTTCGAGCTCGGCCAGCGCCGCAGCCGGATCGGCCTCATGCTCGGTCTCGTGGACGAGCTGGTGCCAGATCTGCTGGAACTCGGCATCGACCATCGACGGCGGCACCGCGAAGTCATGGCCGGCGGCGAGCTGATCGAGCAGCTTGCGCTTCATATAGGTCCGGGTCAGGCCGTTGAGCTGCTGCTCGATCTGCCCCTTGAGCAGCCCCTTGAGCTGCTCGAGATCCTGCAGGCCGAGCGCCTTGGCGAAATCGTCGTCGATCTTCGTCTCGCCGGCAGTCTTCACTGCGGTGATCTTGAGATCGAAGGTCGCGGGCTTGCCGGCGAGATCCTTCGAGCCGTAATCCTCGGGGAAAGTGACCGAGATCTGCTTCTCGTCGCCGGCCTTCACGCCGACGAGCTGATCCTCGAAGCCCGGGATCAGGCGGCCCGAGCCGATCTCGACCGCCATGCCCTCGCCGGTGCCGCCCTCGAACGCGACGCCGTCGGCGGTCTTGCCGACGAAGTCCATCGTCACCTGGTCGCCGGTCGCGGCCTTGTGCTTGGCCGGGGCATCGTCCCAGCCCTTCTGGTTGCTCGCGAGCTGCTGGAGCTGCTCGTCGATCGCGGCGTCATCGGCCGGAACGGTCAGGCGCTCGAGCTTGAGGCCCTCGATCGACGGCGTCGGCACGTCGGGAAGCACTTCGAGCTCGATCTTGATCTCGGCGTCCTTGCCGGGGGCATAATCGCCTTCGAGGCTGACCGAAGGCTGCATGGCCGGGCGAAGCTTGTGCTCGACGAGCAGCTTCTGCACGCCTTCCTGGATCGTCGTGTTGAGCGCGTCGGCGGTGATCGCCTCGCCGTGCATCTTGCGGACGAGGTTGGCCGGGACCTTGCCGGGGCGGAAGCCGGGCATGCGGACCTGCGGCGCGACCCGCTTCACTTCGGCATCGACCTTCTTGTCGATGTCCTTGGCGGTGATCGTCAGCGTGTAGGCGCGCTTGAGGCCCTCGTTCAACGTCTCGACAGTCTGCATCAGTTCAGCTTCCAAAAAGAATGAGATCGCGGCGCCGGGACGCTGATCAGAGAGCGGCGGTGCTGGTGCGGGCGAAGGGACTCGAACCCCCACACCTTTCGATACCAGAACCTAAATCTGGCGCGTCTACCAGTTCCGCCACGCCCGCAGGGGCACCGCCGGTCGGCGGGCTCTATAGCAGTCATGTGCCCGGGGGCAAGCCGCGAAGCAACCCCGCGCCGCTCCGCGGCGTTCAAGCGCGGACAAGGAGATGCTGCATGCCCGTCGAACCCCCGATCCCCGCCACCCCGGAGCCCGCGCCGTCCGAGAATCCCGGCGCCCCGCAACCCGGCCAGCCGACCACCCCGCCCCCCGAATACAGCCCGCCTGCCCCCGACGTGGACGTCCCCGCGCCCAACCCGGGCGGCGATCCCGGCATCGCCCCCGGGCAACCGATGGCCTGAGGCTGCGTTCACGAAACGAAGGAGTGGAGACATGACCGACACCAGAAGCGACGCCGGGCTGCGCGGCGCGACCGAGCGCGAAGACGATCCGCGCCCGGATATCGAACAGGCGGTGGAATCGCGCGCCGACGAAGCCGATGCCGCGGGCGGCGGCGGGAACAGCTCGCCACTGGAGTCGACCGGCGTCGCGGATGGCGTCAGCGGCACCGCCGGCGAAGTGAAGAACCAGGACCGGACCCAGCAATGAAGCCGCCGCGTTGATGATGCATCGATATCCGGATATCCTCGAGACCGGCGTCACCGGCGGCCGGGAAGGCGAGGCATGATCGACAAGCACCTGATGAAGCTGCGCGCGCGCGACGATATCAGCGCCGAGGAAGAGCAGGCGCTTCGCGACGCGGCGGGCGAAGTGATCCACTATCCGGCGAATCGCACCTTCATCACGGCGGGCCAGGAGCTCAGTTGCTCGACATTGCTGCTCGACGGGATCATCGCGCGCTACAAGGATCTCAGCGACGGCCAGCGCCAGATTACCGAGCTCCACGTCGCCGGCGACTTCGCCGACCTGCACAGTTTCACGCTCAAACATCTCGATCACAGCGTCATGGCGCTGACCCCGGCCAGGATCGTGCAGGTGCCCCACGAGAAGCTGAAGGACATCACCGAGCGGCACCCCCATCTCGCGCGCGTTCTGTGGTTCTCGACCAATCTCGACGCGGCGATCCACCGCGAATGGGAAGTTTCGCTCGGCCGCCGCAATGCGCTTCAGCGCACTGCCCACATCTTCTGCGAGCTCCAGGTCCGGCTCGGTATCGTCGGTCTCGCCAGCGAGCAGGGATATGCGCTGCCGATCACCCAGGTCGATCTCGCCGAGTGCCTCGGCCTGACGTCGGTCCACGTCAATCGCGTGCTCAAGGAGCTCCGCGAGCGCGCGCTGGTCGAGTTCCGCAGCGGCCGGGTGACGATTACCGATCTCGCCGGGCTGCGCAGCCTCGCCGAGTTCGATCCGGCCTATCTCTATCTGGACAAGCGCCGACGCTAAACCCGGTTGCGCGGGGAGAACGGACCGATTAAGCGTCTCGGTCAGGGGAAAGTGCCTTCGGGGGGAGGCGAAAATGATCAGACAAGCGATTGCGCTCGCGACGTTTTCCGCGAGCATCGGCATATCCTGTGCGCAAGCGCAGGAAGTGCCGACAGCCAGGTGCGAACTTCACGTCTGGCCAAGCGGCGACCTCAATTCGGTCTATCAAGGCTGGATTCATGGCGGCATCGTCAACGGCGCGGTGACGGGACGTGACGGCTATCCCGAAGTACCGCCCGATCCGCTCGGCGCCGCGTCGCAGACGGCCTTGCTCGATCGTTCGCAGCCGCAAAACATCATCGGTCGCGACAATTATATGCTGATCGTCCACGCGCAGCCGCTGTCCAGCCGCGAGATTCGGACCACGCCCGGGCGGCTCACGAGCGACGGCGCTGCGTGCTACGCCGAATTGATCGTCGACGATGTGTTCCTGCAGCAGGACGTCTTCCACGGAAGCTATCTCAAAAGCTCGTTCCGCTATCGGGACTTCGGCGACGGCGCCTTGTCCGCGGCAACGCCGGCGCGGGTCTTCGGCACCTGGGTCAAGACGCCGCTCAAGCTCTTCCCGCCCAAGGACGCCATTGATCCGAACGCGGCGAGCGAAGAGCTGAAAAGCGCCTATGTCGAGAATTTCGCGCTGTTCGCGAAGGCGCTGAACAAGCCGGTGAAAGGCAAGCGCGGCAAGTAAGCGCGCGGCTTCGCACAATATTCTTCAGAATGGGGGACTAATTATGATCAAACGCGCCTATCTCATGTCGGCGCTCGCCGGCGCCGCCGCATTGCTGACCTCGGTCGACGCGGCCGCGCAGGAGGCTGGCGCGGCGCCCTGCGAGCTGCACATCTGGCCGGCCGAGCGGATGAACTCCTCGACCACCGGATTGCTCGGTGGCCTGGTCGGCGCCGCGATCAATGCCAAGAAGGACGCCGGCAACAAGGCGCAGCTGGCTAGCGCGCTCGACAGCCCTTCGCAGCTCGACGCGCTGCAGTCGCTCGATCTTCAGACGCTGATCGTTCTCAAGCCTGCCACCGTCATCGTCCGCCACGAAACGCCGCTCGAGCGCAAGACGATGAACAAGGTGAAGACCCGTCGCTCCGATTCGACCGCGAATTGCTATTCGGAGTTGATCGTCGCCGACGTGTTCTACTCGAAGCACATCATGTACGGCCGGTCGCTCAAGACGCTGTTCATGATCCGCGACTTCGGCAACGACCAAAAGATCGACTTCGAATACAAGGCCTGGGGCGGCAACGGCCTCAAGCTGTTCCCGCCCAAGGAGGGCGAGGATTCGATTGCGGCGCTCGATGAGCTCGTCGGCGTGTTCAAGCGCAATTTCGAGGAATATGCGAACAACGCCCGCAAATCGATCGCGGCCAAGCGCAAGGCGTGAATCAGGCCGGGGCGCTCGTTCGCGGGCGCCCCGGACAGCGCGATGCGCTAGAGCGTCACGCGCCTCGCAGTCAGGACCCGCACCGGCGCCTCGGGAACCTCGCCTTTGAAGCTACCTTGCAGCGTCTTTGTCGCCGACCGCGGCGCGTCGAGGATCTTGATCACCACGTCGATCCCCTCGACTACCCGCGCAAAGGCGGCATAGCCGAGATTGTCTCCCGGCTGGGTCGGATCGGCATCGAACGACGGCTGGTCGCCTACCATGATCGTGAACTCGCCCCGCGCGGTGCCCGGCGCCAGCCGCGGCATCGAGAGCGTGCCCTCGAGATGCTTGATCCCGGTCTCGCTGGTCGACTCGTGCCGGATCGCCGGGAACATCTTCGCCGGCGCATTCTGCACTCCGAACTGGACGAAGCCAAACCGCTCCTGCACCTTCACCGTGCGATAGAAGACCACCCCGTCGAGCCGCTTCGCATCTACATAGCGCAGGAAATTCTTCGCGGTGGCCGGCGCCTTGTCGGCATAGACCTCGACGACGAAACGGCCCGCCTGGGTCTCGAACGCAACGCGGGGATTAGCGGCTGGCGGCGTCGGCGCGACCTGCGCCGCAGCGGGAAGCGCGAGCGCCCAAGCGAACAGCGCCAGAACCAGTCCCCGAATCATCTCACGCCTCCTCATCGTCCTTCGCGGCCTCCTTCGCCTTGGCCAGCCGCGCGCTTTCGGTCTTGAGCGGCTTCGAGACCGGGCAGACCTCCTGCAGATAGCCGTTCAGCGCGTTGGCGAGGTGCGCCTCGACCAGCCGGTAATGAACATATTGCCCGCGCTTCTCGCTCGTCACCAGCCCTGCATTTTCGAGCACCGAGAGATGCTGCGACACCGCCGGCTTCGAAATCTCGAACCGCGCGGCGATCTCGCCTGCGGTCAGCTCGGCGCTGCTCAAATAAGCGAGGATTTTCCGCCGCACGGTGGAGGACAGGGCTTCGAAGACGCGTTGCATGGCGTTCATTTAAGCAATTGCTTCATTGCCTTCCAGTCCCAATCTAGTAATTAGGTAATTCCTTAATTGCTTGCGAGTCGGACGATGCACGATGCCCACGCCGTAAACAGTCTCCTCGAGACGCCCGGCACCGACGCGCTGGAGGGGCGCGTTCGCTGGAACCCCACGCTGTCGCTGTGGAATGGCGGCATGGCGGGCTGCGCGATCCTGCTCGGTCCGCTCACTTTCTCGCCCGGCGCGTTCCTCGTGTTCGTCCTGGCCACCGGCGCGACGCTTCTGCTCGGTCATTCGGTAGGCTTCCACCGCCGCCTGATCCATCGCAGCTTCGCATGCCCGCTCTGGCTCGAGCGCGTTCTCGTCTGGTTCGGCACGATCGTCGGGATGAGCGGACCGCACGGCATCATCCGCACGCACGACCTGCGCGACTGGGCCCAGCGCCAGCGCGCCTGCCACCCCTATCTCAGCCATCGCAGCCCGATGGCGAAGGACGCATGGTGGCAAATCCACTGCCGGCTCGAACTCGCGCATCCGCCCGCCTTCGACCTCGGCCGCGCCGGCCGCGACCCTTTCTATCGCTTCCTCGAAACGACGTGGATGGCGCAGCAATTGCCTGTCGCGGCGCTTTTCTTCTGGGCCGGCGGATGGGGCTTCGTGATGTGGGGCGTCTGCGCGCGCGTCGCGATTTCGGTCCACGGCCACTGGTTCGTCGGGCATCTGGCGCACACGCGCGGGCCGCAGCACTGGCTGGTCGAAGGCGCCGGCGTTCAGGCTCACGACGTGCCCTGGGCCGGCCTGGTGACGATGGGCGAGGCGTGGCACAACAATCATCACGCCTTTCCCGGTTCGGCGCGCATCGGCCTCCATCCGGGGCAGAGCGATCTCGGTTTCGTATTTATCCGGCTGCTGGAGCGGATCGGGCTCGCCTGGGACATCCGTACGCCCGAAGCCTCGCCGGAACGTGCCGACGCGTTGCAGCCGATTGTTGCACGATGACTCCCGACCAAACCCTCGCGGCGTCCGCTGACCAAGGCTGTCTCGCCATGTTCGTCGCGACAGCGCTCGCGGCGTTGTTGCTGATGCTGGCCGTGTTCACGCCGCCCGCCGGTTCGCTCGGGCTATACGTCGCGGTCTTCGTCGTCACGGCGCTGGTCGTCGCGGTGCTGGGTATGCCCTTATACTTGCTCGCCTTGCGCTTGCGCTGGACAAACCCGTGGACGGCGCTGCTGGCCGGCACGGCGACCGGCACCGCCCTGCCGCTGATCAACGCGATCTCGGGCTGTTCGAGCCGGCCATGGCGCTATGTCGCAATCTACGCGCTGGTCGGCGCCGTCGGCGGGCTGGCCTTTTACCTGACCGTGACGGCAACGCAGACGCCGCGCCGAAACCTCGGCTTGCTGCTTGCGCTGGCAGGCTTGACGATCACGGCCGCGCTGCTGAGCCCGCCGCCTGCCTAGCCCGCCAGCGCCTTCTTCAGCAGCTCGTTGACCACCGCCGGATTGGCCTTGCCGCCCATCGCCTTCATCGTCTGGCCGACGAAGAAGCCGAACAACGCCTCCTTTCCGCCGCGATACTGCTCGAGCTGGCCCGGATTTTTCGCCAGAACCTCGGCGATCACCGCCTCGATCGCGCCGGTATCGCTGGTCTGCTTGAGCCCGCGATCCTCGACGATCTTCGGCGCGCTGTCGCCGGTTTCGAGCATGATTTCGAACACCTGCTTTGCGAGCGGGCCCGAGATCGTGCCGTCGGCGACCAGTGCCAGCAATTCGGCGCCCTGCACCGGACTGACCGGGCTCTCGCCAAGCTCCTTGCCCAGCCGATTGAGCGCGCCGTACAGGTCCGAGATCAGCCAGTTGGCCGCGGGCCGCGCGACTTCCTGCTCGCCTTTGGCCTGCACGCGCGCCGATTCCGCCAGCAGCGCTTCGAACCAGCGCGCCGTCTCGGCATCGGCGGTCAGCACTGCGGCATTGTACGCGCTCAGCCCCAGCTCGCTCTCGTAGCGGCGGCGCTTGGCGTCGGGCAGTTCGGGCAGGCTTGCCTGACATTCGTCGAGAAATGAGTCCTCGAGGATCAGGGGCAGCAGGTCGGGATCGGGGAAATAGCGATAATCGTGCGCGTCTTCCTTCGAGCGCATCGAGCGCGTCTCGCCCCGATCGGGATCGAACAGGCGGGTTTCCTGGACGATCCGCCCGCCGCTCTCGATCACTTCGACCTGGCGGCGCGCCTCATATTCGATCGCCGCCATCACGAAGCGCACCGAATTGACGTTCTTGGTCTCGGTCCGCGTGCCGAACGCGCCGCCCGGCTTGCGCACGCTGACATTGACGTCGGCGCGCATCGATCCCTCTTCCATATTGCCGTCACAGCTGCCGACATAGCGCAGGATCGAACGCAACTTCTTGACGTAAGCTCCTGCTTCGGCGGGAGAACGCATATCCGGCCGGCTGACGATCTCCATCAGCGCGACGCCGGCGCGATTGAGGTCAACATAAGACCGCGTCGGATGCTGATCGTGCATCAATTTGCCGGCATCCTGCTCGACATGGATGCGCTCGATCCCGATCTCCTTGGTAAAGGCTTCGGGATCCTTCTCGTCGAGGCTGATCTCGATCCGCCCCTCGCCGACGATCGGGTGGTAGAGCTGGCTGATCTGATAACCCTGCGGCAGGTCGGCGTAGAAATAATTCTTCCGGTCGAACCGCGAATATTTGTTGATCACTGCGCCCAGCGCCATGCCGGTGCGCACTGCCTGGCGGATGCACTCCTTGTTCGGCGTCGGCAGCATGCCGGGCATCGCCGCGTCGATCAGCGACACCTGGCTGTTGGGCTCGGCGCCGAAATCGGTCGCCGCGCCCGAGAAGAGCTTGGCGTTGGAAGTGACCTGCGCGTGCACCTCGAGGCCGATCACGACCTCCCATTCGCCGGTGTCGCCCTGGATGCGATAGGTAGATTCAGTCATTTGCCTGCAACTTCCGTTCGGCGCGCTTGGCCCGGCGCCTTTTGGAGTAATATCCCCAGCCCAGCCCCATGCAGAAGCCGACCAGATCAGCGAAGAACACCGCGGCCGCCATCGCCACAACGGCTGCGAGTGCGACGCACGCTTCTTCCATTTACCACCAGCTGTCCGGCCGCGCGGTGAACCCGGCACGTTGCTCGATCGCCAGCCCGGCGTCGAGCACGCCCTGCTCGTCGAGCGGCTTGCCGATGATCTGCAGCCCCAGCGGCAGCCCGCCTTTGTCGAGCCCGCCCGGCACCGACATCGCCGGCAGGCCCGCGAGGCTGCTCGGCACGGTGAACACGTCGTTGAGATACATGGCCAGCGGATCGGCCGATTTGTCGCCCAGCGCAAATGCGGCGCTGGGAGCGGTCGGGGTGAGCAGCAGGTCGCAGAACTGCCACGCATTCTCGAAATCCTGCGCGATCAGCGTCCGCACCTTCTGCGCCTGCGTGTAATAGGCGTCGTAAAAGCCAGCCGACAGCACGTACGTCCCGATCAGGATGCGGCGCTTGACCTCTTCGCCGAAGCCGGCGGCGCGGGTCGCGGCGTACATATCCTGGAGGTTCTGCCCCTCGGCGAGCTCGCGCAGCCCGTAGCGGACGCCGTCGTAGCGCGCGAGGTTGGAGGAAGCCTCTGCCGGCGCGACGATGTAATATGCCGGCAGCGCGTATTTGGTATGCGGGAGCGACACTTCGACGATCTCGGCACCGGCATCCTTCACCCAGTCGATGCCGCGCTGCCACAATGCCTCGATCTCCGGCGGCATGTTGTCGACGCGATATTCCTTGGGAATGCCGATCTTCTTGCCGCGAAGATTGCCGGAGAGGCTCGCTTCCCATTTCGGCACCGCCAGCTCGAGCGAAGTCGAATCCTTCGGATCGAACCCGGCCATGCTCTCGAGCAGGATCGCACAATCGCGCACGTCGCGCGCCATCGGCCCGGCCTGATCGAGCGACGAGGCGAACGCGACCACGCCCCAGCGCGAGCAGCGGCCATAGGTCGGCTTGATCCCCGAGATGCCGGTGAACGCCGCGGGCTGGCGGATCGAGCCGCCGGTATCGGTGCCGGTCGCGCCGGGAACGATCCGCGCCGCGATCGCCGCCGAGCTGCCGCCCGACGATCCGCCCGGCGCCAGCGGCGCATTGTCGCCGCCGCCGCGCCGCCACGGCGAGATCACATTGCCGAAATAGCTGGTCTCGTTCGACGAGCCCATCGCGAACTGGTCCATGTTGAGCTTGCCGAGCATGCCCGCGCCGGCATCCCACAGCCGCTGCGACACGGTCGATTCATAGACCGGCTTGAAGCCTTCGAGGATGTGGCTCGCGGCGGTGGTCTGGACGCCCCGGGTGGCGAACAGGTCCTTCATGCCGATCGGCACGCCGGCCAGCGGCTTGAGCGTCTCGCCCGCCGCCCGCGCGGCATCGGCTTCCTTGGCCGCGGCGATCGCGTGATCGGGCGTCTCGACGATGAACGCGTTGAGCGCCTTGGCACGGCTCACCTTGACGATGAACGCGTCGGCGACTTCGCGCGCCGAGAAGGTCCCCGCCCGGACGCCGTCGCGCAGCTGGGCGATGCCGAGATCGGTAACGTCGCTCATGCTTTCCGTGCTCCTGCGAAAGCAGGAGCCCAGGGTCCCACGCGATCGGTCTGCTTGTTGCCCTGGATCCCCGCTTTCGCGGGGATGGTCGACTGATGCCGTGCCGTCATCATTCGACCACCTTCGGCACCGTGAAGAAACCGTGCTCGCCCTGCGGCGCGTTTTGGAGGACGGCGTCGCGCTGGCCGCCTTCGGTGACCACGTCCTCGCGCAGGCGGAGCGTGTTGGGGATCACGGCAGTCATCGGCTCGACGTTCGACGTGTCGACCTCGCCGAGCTGCTCGATCCAGCCGAGGATGTTGTTGAGCTCTGGCGCAAGGCGCTCGGCATCGGAATCGCTGATCGCGATCCGGGCGAGGCTGGCCACCTTCTTCACGGTTGCTGTGTCTACGGACATGGGGCGCGACTAACAGCCGCGCCCTCGCCCTTCAAGCATTGCTATTCGAACGGGTCGCCGACCGGGACCCCGCCGACATAGGCCTGACGACGCGGCACCGTGCGGATCTCCACCTTGCCGGCGGCATACCCTTCCGCAATCGCGCGAAGCTCGGCCGCAGTCGCAGGCCGCCTCGTAGGCCCCTGCTCCCACTTGCCGTGCTCAAGATGATAGCTGGTGCCGCCGTGGCAACCACCCCGCGAAGCCGGTTGTTCCTTGATCGGACCCGGCGTGCTCGAAGGCGCCGGCCTGGGCGCGGCGAAGCAGGCATCGTTGAATACCAGTGCCTCGGTCTGGCCGATCAGCAGCACGGCGCATTTCTCGTCGCGCACGCAGTCGTAGCGCTGCGCGAGAATGTCGCGGAGGCTCTCGGGAAGCGCGGCCCCGGGGTGCAGCATGCGCGTATTGGCCGCCACTTCGCTGCGTTGCTTCGTCTGCCGGCTGGTATCCTTCACGTCCCAGCGCATCTCGGCCCTGGCCACTTCGTTCGCGCGCGCCCTGATCGTCGCGTTGGCTGACGCCTGCAGCTTCTTGAGCGCGCTCCGCCCCGGCTGGCCGAAATCGAACGCCAGTGCGCGCCAGTCGAACTGCTCGGGCGTCACCTTGCCCGATTCGAGCCGCGCAAGCTGGTCGCGCGTCGAGATGGCGTTGAAGCTGACGATCGGCGTCGCCAGCAGCAGCGCCACGCCGCACACCGTGAACGCCAGAATCAGGTTGAGCGGCCGTACCCGGGTCCCCCAGTCGAGGCGTCCGAGCACCAGCGCCCCGAAATAGGCCGCGCCCCACAGGCAGGCGAGCGCGACGAACACGATCGCCCAGAGCCGCTCGGGCGTGAAGCCATATTGCCCCACGCGCAGCCCGATCGCGATCGCCGCGAGCACCGCCAGCGGCAGCATCACCGCCCCCAGCCCCATCGCGCCGTAGCGCAGCAGCGGGAAGCGCCGCTCCTCGGCGGGCGCGTTGCCGAGCACCGCATTGGCGAGGATCAGTGCGCCGACCACGCAGAACAGCAGGATCGGGGTGGTCGCGCTGGTCGCCTCCCACAGTGCGGTCAGGCCGGTAAAGGGCAGCGCCAGCACGAACAGCAGCAGACCGAATGCGAGGACCGGCGCCAGCACCGCCAGCACCAGTGCCACCACCCGCTGCAGCAGCCGCACCACGCCGTCATGTTCGCGCAACAGCCCGAGCGCGCCCCCGAAGGCGAGCCCGATCAGCGCGCGCCAGCACCAGTCCTTCTGGAGCAACTCCTTGAGAAAATCGATCTTGATCAGGTCGAACAGCATCGCCAGCAGCCACGCCAGCGCGAACACGATCGCCACGAACACCCAGCACGCCGCGAACAGCACCACATTGGTCCAGGCGTGATCGTGGACCACCGGATAGGGGAAACGTCGCGCTCCTTCGTCGCGCGCCGCCTGGAACAAGGGCGCCGCGATCGCCACCGCCAGCAACAGGCTGACCATCCGCCAGCCTTCGCCGACGCTCCAGTCCTCGGGCGAGCCGTTCCATGCGACGACGAGCGCGCCGACCAAAGCCACTGAAACCGAAAAGGCGATCGAGGCCCACCATAGCCGCCGCTCGAGCGTGAAGCCCGCCAGCCCGGCAGCCAGCGTCACCCCGGTCAGCGCCGCGGCCTCGAGCGCCGAAAGATGGCTGCGAAACCCCGCCCCGAGAATCAGATGCACGCACAGCCCCGCCGCGAGCCCGATAGCGGCGAGGATCAGCGGCCGCATCGCCCATGCCGGCGCGAGCAGCTCCCCTCCGGTTGCTTCGTCCGCTTGCATCCACTTCCCTCCGATCGATGAACGTCGCCGCGCCGTGGCGGAAATCCACCCGCGCGGCATGAGCAAAGGCTGAGCTTTTCCTGAGCGTGCAGATCTTCCCCCGGATACGAGCATCGTTCGGCGGGGTGCCCGCGTCAACGCAGTTGCATCCTTCACAAGCGTGCGCCACGGGAACGCGATTGCATCGTGATCGGTTTATGCTGCATCGCACAATGGAGAGTGCGCTTGGCCCGGAAATTCCTCTATGTCGTCGTCATACTGATCGTGCTCGCGCTCGCCGCTGCCTTTGCCTACCGATTCTACGGCGTGCAGCTGATGCGCCAGTTCATGGTGCCCGCGGGCGAGGCGGTCGCCCTGCCCCCGGCCGACGCTCGCGCCTATGCCCGCCCCGACATGTGGATCGCCCGCCCCGACAAGCCGGGCAATCCGGCGCTCTGGGCGCCCACCGGCTATACCCCCGCCGCGAAGCCCGAGGCGGCGGTGTTCTTCGTCCACCCCACCTCGTTTCTCGACACCAGGACGTGGAACGCCCCGCTCGACAATGCCGACGCCAACAATCGCGCCGCCTTGTTCCTCCGCGGCCAGGCGAGCGCGTTCAATTCGGTGGGTGCGATCTGGGCGCCGCGCTATCGCCAGGCGACGTTCGGCGCCTTTCTCACCAGCAAGTCCAGCGCACAGAAGGCGCTCGATTTCGCCTATCGCGACGTACTCGCTGCGTTCGACCAGTTCGTCGCCGAGGCGGGCGAGCGGCCGATCATCCTCGCCGGGCACAGCCAGGGCGCACTCCACCTTTCGCGGCTGCTCGTCAACCGGATCGCCGGGCAGCCGATCGCGAAGCGCATCGTCGCGGCCTATGTCGTCGGCTGGCCGGTCTCGATCTCCGCCGACTTGCCGAAAATGGGGCTCCCGGCCTGCGCGCAGGCCGATCAGGCCGGCTGCATATTGTCGTGGCAGAGCTTCGCCGATCCCGCCGATCCGTCGCTGATCGTCGATACTTTCGACGCCACTACCGGCTTCACCGGCCAGCCGCGCGCCGGTACCCCGATGATCTGCACCAATCCGCTCACCGGCAAGTCCGGCGATTCGGCACCGGCCGAGGCCAATCTCGGCACGCTGATCCCCGATATGAATTTCCAGTCGGCCCAATTGGTCGTCGGCCGCGTCCCCGCGCGCTGCGAAGGCCGCGGCTTCCTGACGATCGGGCAAGACCCGCCCGAGTTCGGCCAGTACGTCCTGCCCGGCAACAATTACCATGTGTTCGATTACAGCCTGTTCTGGGCGAACGTGCGCCGCGATGCCGAACTGCGGCTGACGGCGTTCAAGAAATGATCACCACCCTCCCCGCCGAGTTTCGCGCCGTTCTGCCCTCGGGGGGGCGCCTGCTCGGGCTCGATGTGGGGACGAAGACGATCGGCACCGCACTGTGCGACGCCGGCTGGAGCTTCGCCAGTCCCGCCTCGCTGATCCGCCGCACCAAATTCACAAAGGACAAGGCCGCGCTCGCCGAGCTGATCGCGAAGCAGCAGGTAAAGGGGCTGGTCATCGGCCTGCCGCTCAACCTCGACGGCAGCGACAGCCCGCGCACCCAATCGACGCGCGCCTTCGCCCGCAACATGGACGATATCGGCCTGCCGATCCTGCTGTCCGACGAGCGCTGGTCGACGGTCGCGGTCGAGCGCACCTTGATCGAGCAGGATTTCAGCCGCGCCCGCCGCGCCGGGATGATCGACAACATGGCCGCTGCGCACATCCTGCAGGGCGCGATCGACGGCCTCGTCAACGTCTGAGCGGCTTCAGGCGGCGTCCTGCCGCGCCAAAAGGCTCCGCGCGTAATCGGCCTCGCGATATTGCGCGATCAGCTCGGCAAAGGCCTGCGCCGTCATCTTGTTGCGCAGTCGCCGCGAGGCGATTTCGATCTTGCGCTTCTTGCGGCTGATCTTCGCGCGCCGCGCGCCCTTGGCACGGCCCGGCATCGGCGCGTCCTCGGTCAGGAACACGCTGAAGCGAAGCCCGTTGCTGTTGGCGGCGCCGCCGACCACCTGATAGCCGACCTGCTCGATCTCGCTCCACGCCAGCGGGCGATCCACCCCGTCGAGGATCAGCGCGTCGGGATGGAGCGTGACGAACGGCTTCTCGCCGCGGATCAGCAAAGCCGCTGCGATGATCAGGAAGACCAGCCCGATGCCGCCGGCTATCGCGGTCAGCGAAGTGAGGTCGCTCGGCAATTGCGCTTCCTCGATCTTTATCCCGATCGCCATCGCCACGAAGATCAGCCCGCCGACGCCGAGCGCCCACCCACCGGCTTTGGTGCTGTCCTTGACCACCACTGCCTCGGCGCTGACCGCCCCCGCCGCCGTCTCCAGCGACTCGCGATGCGCCCGATGCGTCTCGCGGGCGCCGCCGGTGAAGTCGGCGGTCAGCTCGCGGAACAATTGGTCCGGTGCGGCGAACAGCGCCGAGACTCGCGCCATCGCATCCTCAGGCGGCGCCGCAGTGACTTCGGCGATGAGCGCCGGACCGGGCGTAATTCCCAGCGCAGCGAGACGCTGGTGCCGCGGCGGATGGGTGTCGGTCGGGTGCGGCTGGTGCTGCTCCTCGATCCCCGACGGATCATCGAGCCCGTTCGCGCGCGCCCGTTCGAGCGTGGCTGCGATCAGGTCCACAGGCGCGGTCTCCGGATGCTCGAACGCCGCGTTCAGCGTTTCGGCGATGCTCCGCTCGACCGCATCGGTGCGCAGCAGCGCGCGCGCCTGCGCTTCGGGCGAGGTGATGCTGGCGCCGGCTTCGTCGGCCGCGAATTCGCGCAACCGGCTCCAGTGCATCACGGCGCGATCGAAGCGGTCCATCACGAAGACTCCCAGCTCGATCGCCGGGCGCGTGATGAATCCGTCGGACCCGTCCGCCCCGCGTCCGGCGAGGACCATCGCCGCGAGCGAGCGGTTCACCCCCGCATAGATCGGCAGGAAGCGCAGGCTGTATTCGGTGTCGCCGCCGGTGAAATGGCCGAGTTCGTGCCCGATGATCGCCTCGGCCTCGTCCTGGCGGAGCAGCGGCAGATAGGGCAACGGCAGATAGAGCGTGCGGCCTTCGAACCGCTGGCCGTCCGGCAGCAACTTGGGTCCCGAAGTTACGAAGAAGCCGCGAGTCAGGCCGACGACGATCTGGTCGGGACGCAACGCTCCGAGCCGGTCGGCGAGCCCGTCGACCCATTGCCACAGACCCGGTGCGTCGTCGCGCGAGACGCTGCGACCGTCGATCTCGAGCGGATCGGGCTCGAACAATGCGAGCGTGTGCCGCAGATTGAGCACCGCCTTGCCCGCGGTCCACAAGGAGAAGCCCATCACCACGACGGCGATGAGCATCAGCTTCATGTCGCGGCTGCCGGGATTGTCGAGCTCGGCCAGAGGCGCGGCTTCGAACGCGACCGCCGCGACCACGCCGATGGCGGTCAGCACCACCTGCACGCCGAGCAGCGCCGGCAGCGCACGCCGTACGAAGCTGAAGCCGCGCTCCAGCGCATCGCGCGACTGGCGCCCGGCCCAGCCCAGCGCCGTGGAGCCGAGCAGCATCAGCACCGAGATCGCGAACACCAGCGCGGCACAGACGATCACCACGGGCGGCAGATATGCGCGAATGCTCTCGACATAGAGTGCGCGGTCCAGCCGGTTCAGTTCGCCGCGTGCCAGCCCGACCGCAGCATCGCCGACATAGGAGCGGCCGTCGATGCGGATCTGCGCATCGAACGCGATCCTTCCTTCGGCCGCCGCCGCTTTGGTCCTGGCTTCGAAATCGGCGAGGATCGCCGCGACTTCTTCGCGCGCAGCGAGATTTTCGGCCTGATTCGCCGGTACGCGTTGCTGCTCCCAGATCCCCAAACCCAACACCGCGAGCGGCAGGATCAAGGTGGTCAGAACGAGAATGAACGCTTCACGAACCCGGCCCGACATTATTTGCCCCTTTGCAGCCACCGCCTCGCGGCGCCGTAGCGGATGCAAAAGCGTCTCGGCAACCGCGGACGTTGCGGTGGTGAAACTTCCGCGTCGATCGTTTGCGTTCCCGCTCTTGCCCCCTCGTCCGCGCGTCGCTACGCCGCAGCTTTAATGCAAGCTTCCGATCACAGCCCCGCGGCGCAGCTTCCCGGCCGCGCCGCTTTCCCGCACCGGCACCTGACCGGGATCGCCGGCCTCCAGCCGCACGAGATCGTCTTCCTGCTCGACGAGGCCGAGCAATGGGTCGAGGCGAACCGCACCCGCGCCAAGAGCGACAAGCGCCTCGAAGGCCTCACCCAGATCAATGCATTCTTCGAGAATTCGACGCGAACCCTGCTCTCGTTCGAGATCGCCGGAAAGCGGCTCGGCGCCGACGTGGTCAACATGCACGCGGCGCAGAGTTCGGTGAAGAAAGGCGAGACGCTGATCGACACTGCGGTCACCTTGAACGCGATGCGTGCCGACGTGATCGTCATCCGCCACATGAGTTCGGGCGCGGTCGATCTGATCGCGCAAAAAGTCGATTGCCCGGTGCTCAACGCCGGCGACGGCTGGCACGAGCATCCGACCCAGGCCTTGCTCGACGCGCTGACGATTCGTCGCCGCCGCGGCAGCGTCGCCGGCCAGCGCGTGGTGATCTGCGGCGATATCCTCCACAGCCGGGTGGCGCGTTCGAACATGCTGGCGCTGACGGCACTGGCGGCCGAAGTCCGGGTCGTCGCGCCGTCGACCTTGATGCCCGCGGCGATCGAGCGGATGTACGTCCAGCCCTTCACCGATTTCGACGCCGCGCTCGACGGCGCCGACGTGGTGATGATGCTCCGCGTCCAGAACGAGCGGATGGCGGGCGGCTACATTCCCTCCACCCGCGAGTTCCATATGCGCTATGGGCTCACCCCCGAACGGCTCTCCCGCGCGAAACCCGATGCATTGGTGATGCATCCGGGACCGATGAATCGCGGCGTCGAGATCGAATCCTCGGTCGCCGATCACCCCACGCGTAGCGCGATCACCGAACAGGTCGAGATGGGAGTCGCGGTCCGCATGGCCTGCCTCGACGTGCTCACCCGCGCCGAACGCGGCGTGGAGGGCTGGGCATGAAGACCGCCTTCCTCAACGCGCAGCTCGTCTGCCCGATTGCCGGTGTCACCAACGGCAATCTGCTGGTCAACGGCGAAATCATCGCCGCGATCGGCGACTTCGAGATTCCCGCCGACGCCCAGCGTATCGACCTCGCCGGCAAGACCCTCGCCCCCGCGCTGATCGATCTCGGCGTGTTCGCGGTCGACAAGGCCGCGTGCCGTGCCGGCGGCATCGCCCGGGTCGGACTGATGCCCGATCAGTCGCCGGTGCTCGACGATCCCGGCATCATCCGCCGCGCCGCATTGTCGGGCAAGCCGGCGCTCTGGGTCCACCCGCTCGCCGCCGCGACCCGCGGCCTCGAAGGGCAGGATCTCGGCGAGATGGCGATCAATGCCTCTGCGGGCGCACGCGCCGTCGCCACCGGGCGCGGCTGGCTCGCCTCGTCGGGGACGATGCGCAAATTGCTCGCGTACGCGCGCGATTGCGGCCTCGTCGTCGTCGTGCATGCCGAAGATGGCGGATTGGCCCAGGGCACCGTCGCCACCGAAGGCGAGACCGCCACCCGCCACGGCCTCCCCGCCGCCCCTGCAATCGCCGAAGCCCTCGCGGTCGCGCGCGACCTGATCCTCGCCGAGGAGACCGGCGCGCGGGTCCATTTCCGTCAGGTCACCACCGCCGCCGCCTTCGACCTGGTCCGTGCCGCCAAGCGCCGCGGCGTCGGCGTCACCTGCGGCATCACTCCGGCGCACCTCTTGCTGTCGGACATCGCGATCAGCGATTTCCGCACCTTCGCGCGCCTCTCGCCGCCGCTGCGCGACGAGAGCGATCGTCAGGCGGCGCTCGCGGCGGTGAAGGACGGCACGATCGACGTGATCGCCTCGGGCCATGATCCGCGCGGCCCCGAGGCCAAGCGCCTGCCGTTCACCGATGCCGAACCCGGCATGTCGGGCGCCGAGACGTTGCTCGCATTGTCGCTGGGGCTGGTGCGCGACGGGCTGATCCCGATCGAGCGGCTCTTCGCCCTGCTCGCAGCCAATCCGGCGAAGATATTGGGGCTCAAGACCGGAACGCTGGCGGCGGGCAGCCCCGCCGATCTGGTCGTGCTCGATGCCGGCGCGCCGTGGCAGATCGAGGCCGAAAACATGGTCGCCCGCGCCGGCAACACCCCGTTCGATCGGCTGCCGGTGCAGGGCAAGGTTCTTCGCCTCTACAAGGGCGGATCGCCGGTAGACTAATGCAGGAGCCGCTTCAGGCCCGGATCAATAGGGGCTGGCCTTGAAATAATGCGGATAGGCCAGATGCCCGGCAGCGATGCGGCTCGTCGACTGCTGGCTGGTCGTCCGGTATTTCGCGGGAATCGGCGCCTTGGCGATCCAGCGCTGCCAGTCGCGCCCTGTCTGGCAGATTTCGCCCTCGATCTTCTTCCCGGCAGCATCGCGCTTCGGAACGCAGACGACGCGCTGCTGGTCGGCTTCGGAAAGGGCGCTTTGGGCATTCGCCACGGCAGGAAGCGCGACGGCGACGAAGGTGGCAAGCGTCAGACGAAGCACGGCAGCTACTCCCCTGGATGTCGAGAATCCAGATTAACGCCGATAAGCTGAACGTCAAATTACAGGCGAATGGCCCAACGAAAAAGGCCGGAGCGTTGGCCCCGGCCTTCGTCGTGACGAACTGTAAGAAATTCAGCGCGCGGCGACCTGCGTACGACCGCCGCCCTTGACCCATGCAGCGACGCTGTCGCCCGCGGCCGCACGCACGAAGCACGGGCTGCCGCTGGCGCGAACCTGCTGGCAGAGATTTGCCGCATCGGTGCGCGCGAAGCCGCCGACCGACAGGCGATAGAAATTGCCCGCCGCGGTCGAGAATTTGACGCCCTGCGGAGTCTCGGCGCGCAGCGAAGGAACCCGGCGGGTGTGCCGCGCCCATGCGTCGCGCGCCACCGCTGCGCTCTCATAGGCGCCGAGCTGGACATAATAGGCGCCGGGCTTTGCCTTCGCCGTGACCGCCGGGGCCTCGACTGCGGCTGCCTTGGCGACGCGGACGGGCGCCTTGGGCGCGACGCGCGCCGGCGCCGCCTGCGCCACCGGAACCTGCTGGACCACTTCGGCGCGCGGGCCGAACACGATTTGCGGACCGGTGCCCGCCACCTGCTGCTGTTCCGGCTGCGCTTCGACCTGCGGCGCGGCAGCGGCCTCTACGGCGGCAACCTGCTCCGCGCCCTGCGGCACGCCGGGCATATAGCTGTCCACCGGATCGGCGGCCGGGGCGGCTGCCGCCACTGCGACACCCGGCTGCTGCGTCAGCGCGAGCGCGACCGGCTGGCCGCCATCCTCGACTGCGCGCACGCCGAGCAGCGATGCGACCTGATCATAGGCATTGGCCGGGCGTGCGAACTGCGCCCATTCGACCATTCGCGCCTGGAGCTGATCCGGCGAGACGTCCATCGCCGCGACCTTGCCCGCTTCGGCCCAGCGGCCGGCGAGCGCGAGACTGAGCGCCAGATTCTGGCGGGTCTTGGCGGTCGCCGTCGCATCGCGCGCGGCGGGACCGAGGATCTCGATCGCCGTCACCGGATCGCCGGCGAGCGCGAAGGCGAGGCCGCGGTCACCCGCGGGGATGATTTCGGCATTCGCCTGCAGCGTCGCGCGCGCGCCGGCCCAGTCGCCCTGCGCGACCTTGGCGAGCGCCAGATTGAGCGCGACGCGTCCGTCCTGCGGGCTGAGCGTCAGCGCGTCGTTCAGTGCCTGGCCGGCCGAGGTAAAGCGGCCGGCGAGCAGATAGGCCTGGCCGAGCAATGCGCGATACTCGGCATTGGCGGGATCATTGGCCACCGCCGCTTCGGCGTGCTGCACCGCCTGGTCGCCCTTGCGCTTGGCGATCGCCTTGCGCGCATCCTTTGCCTCGGCTGCCGCCTTCTTGGCGCTGGCGCCCGCGCTTGCAAAAGCAGTGCTGGTGAAGCCCTGCGTCGCGACGCCGGTCATGGCGACGCCCCCCAGCACGAGTGCCGAGAGGCCGAACTTGATCATCTTGCGGCTGGTCATGGTCATGTCCTTCAGCCCCGGAGCGTCGCGGGGTCGATCTGGCTGGCGAGCGTGTCGATGCCCTCGAGCGATTCGAGGAACTGGTCGAGCGCTTCGGTTACGAGGTGCTGGGCCGAGCGGCCGGTGACGGCGGATGCGAGGCGCAGCCGCAGGTGGCGGGCATGGTCGAGGCGCAGCGTGAACGCCGCCTTGGCCTTTTTGGCGGAAACCTCGCGCGCGACGCGGGCCAGCGTGCCCTGCGAAACCGCGGGCGCATGCTTGAGCACCGGCTCGCGCTTCATCGGCCGCGCGAGCACCAGCGGCGCTTCGGGCGCGGGCGCCTCGGTCTCGACGCACGCGGGCACCGGCGCGGCGAGTTGCTCGTCGAGCGCCTCGATCTGACGCAGCACTTCGGGCTTCGGCGCTTCGTAGCTATGGTCGACCGGCGCGACATAGGGCGCCGCGACCGGCGCGGGGCGGAATTCCTCGCCCATGTCGTTCCAGCCGAGATCTTCCTGCTGCCCGGCGCTCATCTGCAGGAAGCCCTGCGGGCGCATCGCCGGACGCGCCTGGCCCTTGCGGGCGAGGAGGCTGGAAGAGAGCGAAGCGAGCGGTTTGGAGGTGCCGATCATCGCCGCCCCCTCAGCTCATGACCCGGCGGCCGAAACCGCCAGAGGGTCGCGTCTGGCCGAACTGGCTCGCCTGCGCCGCCGGCGCCGCAAACACGGTGCGGCGGAAATTCTTCTCGAGCCGGTCATAGATATAGGCCCAGAGCCCGGCGACCTCGCCGGCGGACTTGCCGCGCGGATCGGTTTCCATGACGGTGCGGCCGTCGATCATCGACGCCGCGAAATCGGTGCGGTGGTGGAGCGTGATCGGCGCGACGGTGCCGTGCTGCGACAGCGCGACCGCGGCTTCGGACGTGATCCGCGCCTTGGGCGTCGCGGCGTTGACCACGAAGATCAGCGGCTTGCCGGCGCGCTCGCACAGATCGACCGTGGCGCCGACGGCGCGCAGATCGTGCGGACTGGGGCGCGTCGGGATGACGATCAGTTCGGCGACCTGGATCACGCTCTGGATCGCCATGGTGATGGCGGGCGGCGTATCGATCACGGCGAGGCGGAAGCCCTGCTGGCGCAAAACCTCGAGATCGGCCTGGAGCCGCGCGACCGTGGTCTGGGCGAACGCCGGATATTCGGTGTCGCGCTCGTTCCACCAGTCGGAGAGCGAACCCTGAGGATCGATATCGATGAGAACGACGGGCCCATGGCCGGCCAGCTGCGCCTGCACCGCAAGGTGACCGGACAGCGTGGTCTTGCCAGACCCACCCTTCTGCGATGCCATCGCTAGAACGCGCATGAACCCCCTCGGAAACTCGATAAGTGCAGGCTGCCTGATGCCATGGGGGTAGATAAGAACCGGTTAACGCGTTTCGCCGCGGGACGGACTTTGGTTTCCGGAAAAGTAAGGATATGTTTGCCTCTTAAGGATTAAGTGGCACTTCCGGTGTCGCGGGGGCGATGGAGCGTGTTTGGAATGAAGTCCTTCTGGATGGCCAGCCTGGCGGGTGCGCTGCTCGTGGCGCCCGCTTCTGCCCAGCGAAACCCGGCCCCTGCCGTGCAGGAGGATCCGGTCAGAGCCGGTGTCGACGCCTATGACCGCGGCGACTATCGCATCGCGATCGAGAAATGGCGCCCCGAGGCGAACCGCGGCAATGCCGATGCGCAGTTCAACATGGGCCAGGCCTATAAGCTCGGCCGCGGCGTCTCCGCCGACGCCGCACAGGCCGAGAGCTGGTACGGCAAGGCGGCGCGGCAAGGCCATGAGCAGGCCGAGGGCTATTACGGCCTGACCCTGTTCGAGAACGGCAAGAAAAGCGAGGCGGTGCCTTGGCTCCAGCGGGCGGTCAGCCGCGACGATGCCCGCGCGCAATATATTCTCGGCATCATGCTGTTCAACGCCGACGGGGTGCAGAAGGACTGGGTCCGCGCTTACGCGCTCATGGTCCGCGCGTCCTCGACCGGGCTCGATCCCGCGGTCAAGGCGCGCGCCCAGATGGATCAGTTCATGCCGCTCGACGATCGCCAGAAGGGCCTGGCCCTCTCGCGCAAATATGAGGAAGACTATCGCAACGGCGGCCGGCCGCTGCCGCCGGTCGAGGTGGCGGAGAATGTTCGCCCCGCCCCGTCGGTGACCACGCGTCCCGCGCCGCCTGTCGCAACCCGCCCGACGCCGCGCCCTGCCCCGACCCGGCCGGCACCTGCGCCGGCGGCCGCGACGCCGGTTCGCGACGGCGGCTGGCGCGTCCAGCTCGGCGCGTTCGGCGATCCGAACAATGCCCGCAAGCTGTGGGGCCAGGTCGGCGGACGCTTCCCCGGCCGCCAGCCTTATTTCGTCAAGGCCGGCGCGCTGACCAGATTGCTGGTCGGCCCCTATGCCTCGCGTGCCGCAGCGGCAGCGGCCTGCGGCAGCGTCAAACCCTGCGTGCCCGTCGCACGCTAGGCACGACAAATCGCTTCGCAGATGCAACAAATATCTGCAGGGCGCGTTTCGCGCCTCATGATCAAAGCCATCCTGACCGCCGCCGCCCTTCCCGCACTCCTCCTTGCGACCGGCGCCGCCGCGCAGGAGGATGACGCGCCCAAAGAGCCCCGCCGCTTCCGCGTCGCGCTCGGCCCGCAAGTGCTCCCCAGCTATCCGGGTGCGGACAAGGTGCTCGTCGCGCCCTTCTGGGACATTTCGGTGACCCGCGGCGACCGGCCGTTCCAGTTCGAATCCGCCGATGAGAGCCCCGGCGTGCCGCTGATCCGGACGGGCAGCTTCGCGATCGGCCCTGCCTTCAATCTCGAAGGCAGCCGCCGCCGCGACGAGACCGACCTGCCGGTCGACGAAGTCGGCGTCTCGATCGAG
>NZ_JAVAMA010000001.1 GCF_030730875.1 Sphingomonas sp. DG1-23 | reverse complement strand
ATTCGGGCAGCGGCAACAGCAACGCCGGTGGCAACGGGAATGGCAATGCCGGCGGGAATGGCAACGGCAATTCGGGCGGCGGCAACAGTAACGCCGGTGGCAACGGGAACGGCAATGCCGGCGGAAACGGCAATGGCAATTCGGGCAGCGGCAACAGCAACGCCGGCGGCAACGGCAATGGCAATGCCGGCGGGAATGGCAACGACAATTCGGGCAGCGGCAACAGTAATGCCGGCGGCAACGGAAACGGCAATGCCGACGGGAATGGCAACGACAATTCGGGCAGCGGCAACAGCAACGCCGGCGGCAACGGGAACGGCAATGCCGGCGGGAGCGGCAACGGCAATTCCGGCAGCAGCAACAGCAACGCCGGTGGCAACGGGAACGGCAATGCCGGCGGGAATGGCAACGACAATTCAGGCAGCGGCAACAGCAACGCCGGCGGCAGCGGGAACGGCAATGCCGGCGGGAGCGGCAACGACAATTCGGGCAGCGGCAACAGCAACGCCGGTGGCAACGGGAATGGCAATGCCGGCGGGAATGGCAACGGCAATTCGGGCAGCGGCAACAGCAACGCCGGCGGCAGCGGGAACGGCAATGCCGGCGGGACCGGCAATGACAATTCGGGCAGCGGCAACAGCAACGCCGGTGGCAACGGCAACAGCAATGCCGGTGGCAACGGGAATGGCAACGCGGGCGGGAACGACGACAAAGGCAACGGCAAGGACAAATAGGGTTGCGACGAGGGTCGTTGACCAGCCGTTAGCATCCCCTGACTAGGATCGCCCGGTGGCGATGGGTTTGCTGAACAAGGTCCGCAATCACTGGCGTATGGCGGCGCTGGCACTCGCCTGCCTGCTGGGCATCGCCACGGGCATTTCCGGTTCGGGCGTCGGACTCGACCGGGCGATTCACCAGTTCGGCTGGAGCGTCCGCCAGCACGACGCCTCCGGCGAGGTGCACATCGTCGAAATCGACGCGCGCAGCATCGCGGCGATCGATCATTGGCCATGGCCGCGCGGCCATTACGCCCGTCTCGTTGATCATCTTCGCGAAGCCGGCGCAGCGAGCATTGCCTTCGACGTCGATTTCTCCTCGCCTTCCGCGCCCGCCCAGGACGCAGCGCTCGCCGCCGCGTTGGCCCGGGCAGGAGACAAAGTGGTGCTCCCGACTTTCAGCCAGCACGCGGGCACGGGCGCGGCCGACTGGGCCGATTCGCTGCCCATCGCGCCGCTTCGCGATCATGCGGTGCTCGCGGCCGTCACGGTCCAGCCCGACAGCGATGGATTCGTCCGGCGCATGCCCGTCGGGACGTTCACCGCCGGAACGCCGCGCCCTTCGCTATCGGCAATGGTCGCCGGTATCGGCGGAGCGGCGGACTCCGATTTCCCCATCGACTTCGCGATCGCGCCGGTCTCGATCCCGCGGCACAGCTTCGTCGACATCGGCGAGGGGCGCTTCGATCCGGCGGCGGTCCGCGGCAAGGCGGTTCTGATCGGCGCGACCGCAGTCGAGCTGGGCGACCGCTATGCGGTCCCAAACCATGGCGTCGTTCCGGGCGTGGTGATCCAGGCGCTCGCCGCCGAAACGCTGCGCCGCGGCGTTCCGCGCGAATCCGGATGGCAGCTCCCGCTGGTGCTCGCGCTCGCGCTCGGCGTGCTGATCGTCCATGCGCGGACGCGCCTCCGGCTGGCGGCCGCACTGGCCGTCGCGCCCGCGACGCTGATGGGCGCCGGACTGGCGCTGGACGGACTGCTGCACTGGATCTTCCCCTTGGCGCCCGCTTTGGTGACGATCGCCGTCACCGGAATCGCTGCCGTGACGATGCGGCTCCTCGCCGCCGCCCGTCGTCGCCGTCTGCACGATGGCGAGACCGGTCTGCCCAATCGCCACGCGCTCCGCGATGCGCTGCGCAGCTATGCCGGCGAAGCCGTGCTCGCCGCGCACATCGCCGATTATGAGAAGCTCGCTGCCGGGCTGGGCGCGGCGGCGACCGCCGAACTCGTCAAGCGCGTGCGCGATCGCGTCGCATTGGTGTCGCAGGGCTCGACGATATATCGGATCGAGGATCGCGTGCTCGCATGGCGCTGCTACGACAAGGCCGATCTGGAACAGCGGATGGCGACGCTGCGCACCGCGATGCTCAATCCGATCGACGTTGCCGGCCGTCGCGTCGACGTGACCATCGCGATCGGTTTGGCCGAAGAGGCGGGCGCGGACGACCGGACCATCGCGCATGCGGGACTTGCCGCGGCGCACGCGCTCGCGTCCGGCAGCGGCTGGCACGTCCATCATGCCGACGATGGCGAGACGGTCGACCGCGAGCTCTCGTTGCTCGGCGAACTCGACGAGGCGGTGGCGCGTGGCGGGATCCATGTCGTCTATCAGCCCAAGCTCGACCTTGCCACGGATCGCATCGTCAGCGTCGAGGCGCTGGTGCGCTGGCAGCACCCGACGCGCGGATTCATGCGTCCCGATCTGTTCATCCCGCTCGCCGAGCGCAACGACCGCATCGCCGGGCTGACTCTGCACGTGCTCGGCCAGACGATCGAGGATCTGCGTAGCTGGCGCGCGGCTGGCCACGTGGTGACCGGCGCGGTGAACGTTTCGGCCAAGCTGCTCAATTCGCCCGAATTCATCGCCTCGCTTCGGACGATGGTAGAGCGCAGCGCAGTCGACCCTGCCTGGCTGACTTTCGAGGTCACCGAATCCGCGGCGATGAGCGATCCCGAGGGCGCGGCGAGGGCGCTGCATTCGTTCCGCGAGATGGGGATCGCCATCTCGATGGACGATTATGGCACCGGTCAGTCGACCCTGAGCTATCTCAAGCAGCTGCCGCTCAACGAGCTCAAGATCGATCGCAGTTTCGTTCAGTTCGCCCATCAGAATCGCGGCGACGGCGTGCTGGTGCGATCGACGGTCGATCTCGCGCACGAACTGGGCCTGAAGGTCGTCGCGGAAGGGGTCGAGGACGCCGAATGCCTCGCATTCCTGCGAGGGATTGGCTGCGATATGGTCCAGGGCTATTTCGTCAGCAGGCCGATTGGCGCCGCGGATCTCAAGACGCTTCTTGCAGGCCGCTCGCTGGCTGCCTGAAGAACCTCCAACAAGCGTTGGGCGGCCATGCCCTGCCTGCCGCCGTTCAGCGCCTTGAAAAATCTACGCTACCGCGTTCCTATCCACGCACAAAGGTGAAGTACCAGACCTCGTGACCCTGCCGGCGCGCCTTGCGCTCGTAGCGGGTCTCGGGCCAGTCGGCGGGGCGGGTGAGGAAGTCGGCGGCGCTTTTCGCCTGCCAGACGAAGTCGCGACGGCGATTCATCACCATCATCGCCCAGCGGCAATAGGTCGGATCATCGGTGCCGAGGCGGAATTCGCAGCCGGGCTTGAGCTTCGCCGCGATCATGTCGAGGGGGCCGTCATTGACCATCCGGCGCTTGGCGTGGCGCGCCTTGCGCCACGGATCGGGGTGCAACAGATAGACCCGGGTGAGACTCGCGTCCGGCAGCCGCTCGAGCGCGTCGAGCGCGTCGCCCATGTGCAGCCGGACATTGTCGAGCTTGTCGTCACGGATGTGGTTGAGCGCGCCGACCACGCCGTTGAGGAACGGCTCGCAGCCGATGAAGCCGTGATCGGGGCGCATCCCTGCCTGGCCGGCGAGATGCTCGCCGCCGCCGAAGCCGATCTCGAATTCGACCGGACGGTCGTCGCCGAACAGGCCGCGCGCGTCGAGCGGGCCGAATTCGGGCACGCTAACTTTGGGCAGCATTTCCTCGACCAGAGCCGCCTGGCCCTGGCGCAACTTATGTCCTTTGGCGCGGCCATAGAGGCGGCGGATGGTGATCGGATCGGCCATGCGGCCTGTTAGCGCCGTTGCGGCGCTACGCAACCTGGTGCCTAGACGGCGAGCGCCATTTCGGCGGGACGCGCGGCGCGCAGCGGGAAAGCGGCGCGGTTGTGATGGGCGAGACGGCGGTGCACCGGCGGCGTCACGCCGCGCGGTTCGCGGCGAGAGAGGTCGGGATGGGGGAGCGCCGCGGTGCCGATCTGGAAATGGCGCACGCCCATGGCGTGGAGCACATCGTGCTCGCCGCGATTCTCGACGCCGCGCGCGATCACGGTGACCCCCATGTTGCGGGCAAGCCGCATCACGCCTTCGGCCATCAGCCGGCGCGAGGCGCTGCCATGGATGCCACGCACCAGCGACGGATCGAGCTTGACGAAGCGTGGGGTGAAGCGCGCCAGCAGCTTGAGCGCGACCGGCCCGGCGGCGAAGGCGTCGAGCGTGATCGAGATGCCGCGCCGGGTGCAGGCTTCGGCGAGCGCCGCGGCGTGATCGAGGTCGCCGCGTTCATCGGCGCTGATCTCGACCACCAGCCGCTCGGTGGCCACATGGTTGGCCAGCGCAGCGCGGAACAAATGCGAGAGAAGCGGCTCGGCGAGCCCTGCTGCGGCGCCGAGCGGGATGGCGATCAGCGCGTCGCCGCGATGAAGCCCAAGCGTGGCGGCGCGCTCCAGCGTCAGGGTGATGCGGCGCGCCTCGAGTGCCGGACGCTGCTCGGGAAGCAGGGAGGCCGAGATCGCCGCGAAGCTGCGCCCGTCCGTGCCGCTCGCTATGGCCTGCCAGGCAAAGGGCCGATCGGCGCCCTTGGCGACCATCGGGCGGAAGCCGACCTCGAGATCGAGACGCGGATCGACGCGGCTGAGCGTGGCGGTCGACAGGCTGGCAGGGTTGGTGGCGGTCATGCGGGCTCCTCGTTCGAGAGCTGAAATATTAGTTAACGTTAACGCTGCCCATTCCGTGCGTCGCCGCATTGGATTCCCACCGATAGGGATTCTCCGGGGTTCCGCTCCGCACCGCCGGGAGTCGCGCGTCGAACCTGACGGCCGCTCGCGGGTTGTTGCGCCATGGCAAGGAAACATCTCAAAACGCCCAGGGCCGCACGCCGCGCCAGCAAAGCCGAGCGAGTCGATGCCGCGGTGTCGACTGCGCTGATGCGGCACCGGGAGAATCGCATGGTGCGCGCAGTGGGACTTGCCGCCGAAGCGGCGGATCAGCCGCCGCTGTTCGCTGCATCGATCGCCACGATCGGCCTCGGCACGGTGCTACGACGGCCGCGATTGCTGCGTGCCGGGCTGCGGATGCTGGCGAGCGAATTGGTGGCGACCGGGATCAAGAGCGTCGTCAAGCACCACGTCAATCGCACCCGGCCGCACAAGATGCTGAAGGATGGCCGTTATTCGCTGCATACCGACGCCGGCGGGCGCAGGGACGAGGGGCCGTGGAACAGCTTCCCGTCGGGCCATACCGCCGGTGCGGTGGCAGTGAGCAGGGCAGCGACTCGCGAATATCCGGAGGCGCGGCCCGCGGCCGGGATCGCTGCGACCCTGGTGGCGCTGATCCAGCTTCCGCGCGGCAGGCATTTCGCCAGCGACGTCGTCGCCGGTGCGGTGATCGGGGTAGTCTCGGAAGCGTTGGTCGACGTGGCGGCACGACGCCTTCGGCGCGCGACCGGCTGACGGTTCAGGCGGCGTGGCGCAGCGTCGGAATCGGCAGGCTGCGCACCGCGGGGCTGGCGATCTCTTCGCCCTGCACCAGCATGATGCCGAAGCCGCGCAGCCGCTGGAGCACGGGCTCGCTGTCGACGCCGGTGGCGATCACCTTGAGCCCGAGGCTGCGGATGCGCGGCGTGAGATCTTCCAGAACGAGACGCCGCGACCAGCTGCTGGCGATCGCGCTGACGAGTTCGGATTCGAGGATCACCAGATCGGGAAGATAGCGGCCGCAAAGCGCGAGCCCGGCATGACCGGGCCCGAGGCCGACGAAAGCAGTCAGCGGACCTGCCTTGCGGTGAACGTCGATGATTTCGGCAAGCTCGCGGCCCGGCAGCTGACGATAGCCGTCGAGCCCGAAGATCAGGCGTTCCGGAATCAGGCCGGACTGGCGCGATACCCGCAGGATCGGTTCGAGATGTTCGGCGGGCGAGCCGATCGATTCGGCCTGGACCGGAATCAGCAGGCGTGCGCCGCTGGTGCCGAGCCCCGCCGACATTGCCCAGCGAATCGCGCCCGCAGCGCAGCGCTGGTCGAAAGTGGCTTTGGCTTCGGGAGAGAGCGAGTCGAATATTTGCGCGGCGGTCTCGCCATTCGGTCCGCGGATGATCGCCTCATAGGCGTAGACGCGATTGCCGGAGATGTCGGCGATCGGCTGGAAGGCGATGGTGAGGCCTGATTCGGACCTCTGCCCGGACTCCACTTCCGATGTCACTGCCTGCGACTCCAACGTTCCCGCTCCTTTGCACCCATTGTAGTGAACAAGTGCGGTTACCCAAGGGTTAACGCGAGTTCCGCAAAACTGCGGAGAGGGTTCAACGAAAAAGGCCGGGGAATTGCTCCCCGGCCCATTCCGAATCGTCCGGATCCGATCAGGCCAGCGCGGCCTTGAGGTCCTCGGCGAGGTCGGTCTTCTCCCATGGGAAGAAGTCGCCCTCGGCCTTGCGGCCGAAATGGCCGTAGGCGGCGGTCTTCTGATAGATCGGCTTGTTGAGGCCCAGATGCGTGCGGATGCCGCGCGGGGTCAGGCCGCCGAGCTTGGCGATGCCCATGATCGCTTCCTCGATCTTGTCGTCGCCGACGGTGCCGGTGCCGTGGGTGTCGACATAGAGCGACAGCGGCTTCGACACGCCGATTGCATAGGCGAGCTGGATCGTGCAGCGCTGGGCCAGGCCCGCGGCGACGATGTTCTTCGCCAGATAGCGGGTGATGTACGCCGCCGAACGATCGACCTTGGTCGGATCCTTGCCCGAAAAGGCACCGCCGCCGTGCGGCGCGGCGCCGCCATAGGTGTCGACGATGATCTTGCGCCCGGTCAGGCCGGCGTCGCCGTCGGGGCCGCCGATCTCGAAGCTGCCGGTCGGATTGATGTGATATTCGGTCGCATCCGAAAGCAGATCGGCCGGAAGAATGTCGGCAACGACCTTCTTCACATAGCTGTGGAGTTCGGCTTCCTTGTCGCCCGCGTCATAGCCCTTGCCATGCTGGGTCGAGACGACGATCGCGGTGGCTGCGACGGGTTTGCTGCCCTCGTAGCGCAAGGTGACCTGGCTCTTGGCGTCGGGCTCGAGGAACGGCGCCGCGCCCGAATGGCGATCGGCGGCCATGCGCTCGAGGATCTTGTGGCTGTAATAGAGCGTCGCGGGCATCAGATCGGGCGTGTCGTCGGCGGCATAGCCGAACATGATGCCTTGGTCGCCGGCGCCTTCGTCCTTGTTGCCCGAAGCGTCCACGCCCTGCGCGATATGTGCCGATTGCGGGTGGAGATTGTTCTCGAAGCGCAGCGTCTCCCAGTGGAAGCCGTCCTGCTCATAGCCGATGCGCTTGACGGTATCGCGGACGGTCTTCTCGACCTCTTCCTTGACGCCGGGCGCCCAATTGCCGGCTTCGTCCATGATGCCCTTGCCGCGGATTTCGCCGGCAAGGACCACGAGCTGGGTGGTGGTGAGCGTCTCGCAGGCGATTCGCGCTTCGGGGTCCTTCGAGAGGAACAGGTCGACGATGGCGTCGGAGATCTGGTCGGAGACCTTGTCGGGATGGCCTTCCGAAACCGATTCGGACGTGAAGAGATAGCTGGAACGCATGATTTTCCTCGATCGTGGGAAGGAAGCCGGGCCGTTGCCATGCCCATATAAAGCTTTCCTTATATCCTGCCCCTAGCGGGCCAGACGGCGGAACGCAATCGCGAACAAATACAGGGCGCCGGCAACGAGGAAGGCGAGCCAGTTGCCGATCCGCGCGAAGGGCGTCGGCGGCAGCGACTCGGGCAGCGCCAGCTCGATCGCGCCTTCCTGTCCGTGCGGGATCGATTCGAGCACGCGGCCGCGCGCGTCGATCACCGCCGAGATGCCCGTGGGAGTCGAGCGCAGGATCGGCAACCCCTCCTCGATCGCGCGCAGCCGCGCCTGCGCCAGATGCTGGGGCGGCCCCCATTTGCCGAACCACGCGTCGTTCGAAGGATTGAACAGGAAATCGGGGCGGTTGCGGCGATCGACGACCTCGCCCGAGAAGATGATCTCGTAGCAAATCTGGATGCCGGCCTTGCCGAAACCCGGGACCTCGATCGCGCGTGGGCCCGGGCCGGAGACGAAGTCGATCTCGCCCATCACCAGCCGGGCGAGTCCGAGCGGCGCGAGCAGCGTGCGTAAGGGCAAATATTCGCCATAGGGGACGAGGTGCGCCTTGTCGTAGCGCTGGCCGAGCGTGCCGTCGGAGGCGAGCGACCACACCGAATTGCCGGCCCCGCTCAGTTTACCGTCCTTGCCGAAGAACAAGGCGGTACCGCCGATCAGCGCGGCGTCCTTCGGCCCGAGCTGCGCGGCGATCCGGGTGCGTACCCAGCGAGGATCGCCGCTGCGATAGAAGCGCGTATCGGGGTAACCGTCCTCGATATAATAATTGACCGTGCCCTCCGGCCAGACCACAAGCCGCGACGCTTCGCCCGGACGGCCGCTCCATTCGAGCAATTTGACCAGCACGCGCTCGGGATAATCGGGATCGCCCACGCCCTCCTGCCCGATATTGGGCTGGACGACGCGGACATGCGGCGGCGCAACCCAGTCGTTCGGGCGAGTCTGCGGCACGTCGATCAGCTGCAGTCCCGGCAACAGCAGCAGCGGCGCGCCGATCAGCAGCGGACGAAACTGGCGCTGCGAGGCGAGGAAGAGCAGGCCGGCGGCGAGAATGGCGACACCCGACAGGGCATAGGTGCCGATCCACGCGGCGAGCTGGGCGACCGGGGTCGGCAGCCAGATCACGCCGAGCGGGTTCCACGGATAGCCGGTGAACAGCACGCCGCGCAGATATTCGGTCAGGATCCATGAAGCCGCGGCGGCCAGCACGAAGGCGAGATCGGGCTTCTCCCGGCCGGCGCGGCTCCGCGCCAGCCGGGCGAAGCGCCACGCCAGCCCCATCGCGAACGCCGGATAGACTGCGAGGTACAAGGCCAGCAGCACTACCGCGAAATAGCCCAGCGCAGGCGGCATCTTGTCCTGATAGTCGAAGGCGTGCTGGATCCAGTTGTTGCCGACGGTGAAATGCCCGACCCCGAACACCCAGCCGCGCAGCAGCACCGATTTGAGCGTCGGTGCCGACCAGGTCAGCCAGAGCAGAACCGCGAAGGCGAGCAACGCGATCGGCCACAGGTTCAGCGGCGCAAAGCCGGTGGCGGAGATCAGGCCGGCGATCAGGGCGGTGAGCAGGGGACGGGAGGACATCGAGAAGCGGCTTAGCCGATCCTTTTGGCGAGGGGGAGAGGCGGAAGGCCCTCTCTCGTCACCCCGGCCTTGTGCCGGGGGCCACCGCGAGGCTTGGGGTAAAGCAAGAGCTTCTTGCCAGTCGAGTGTGGCGCAATGGACCCCGGCACAAGGCCGGGGTGACGGGTAGCGGGAGGCAGGCTAAGAAGTGTCATGACTCTCCGTCCCTTCCATCTCGCTTTCCCGGTCCACGACCTCGAGGCCGCGCGCGCCTTTTACGGCGGTGTGCTCGGCTGCGCCGAAGGCCGCTCGGCCGAGAGCTGGGTCGATTTCGATCTGTTCGGGCATCAGATCGTCGCGCATCGCGATCCCGCCGCCAGGCCGGTGGCGGTCGCCAACGCAGTCGACGGCCATGATGTGCCGGTGCCGCATTTCGGCGTGGTGCTGACCATGCCGGATTGGCAAGCGCTGGCCGCGCGCGTCGAAGCCGCGGGCATATCTTTCGGGATTGCGCCGCATGTCCGCTTCAAGGGGCAGGCCGGCGAGCAGGCGACGATGTTTTTCTGCGATCCCAGCGGCAACGCGCTGGAGTTCAAGGCGTTTGGGGATGATGCAATGTTGTTTGCCCGCTAATGGCTGATCCGGTCGTCGTCGATATTCCGCACAAATTGGGCCGCGACGTCGCCCGCGCGCGCATCGCGGGCGGAGTCGGCAAGATCGCCGAGATCGTGCCCGGCGGCGGGCAGGTCGAGCAGCGCTGGGAGGGCGACACGCTCCATTTCAGCGTCGCGGCGATGGGCCAGAAAGTGGCGAGCCGGCTGCAGGTCTTCGAAGACAAGGTGCATGCCGAGGTCGATCTGCCGCCGATGCTCGCCTTGTTCGCGTCGAAGGTCCGTGAGAAGCTCGTCGACAAGGGCCTCAAGCTGCTCCGATAGGCACCAGATGTCACCCCGGACTTGTTCCGGGGTCCACCTGGCCGCCACCGACGGACATGCGGTTCGAGAGCAGCCGGCGCCGCCCGGTGGACCCGGCACAGGGCCGGGGTGACGATAAGCTTATTTCGCGGTTGCCGCGCTGACCCGCCAGATTACGTTGCCGACATCGTCCGCGACCAGCAGCGCCCCACTCGCATCGGTGATCACGCCGACCGGGCGGCCGCGGGTGGTCTTGCCGTCGGCGCTGAGAAAGCCGGTGAGCAGGTCGACGGGCTTGGCGTCGCGCACCGGGAAGCCGTTGTCGGCGAAAGGAACATAGACGACCTTGTAGCCCGATTTGGGCTCGCGGTTCCACGAGCCGTGCAGGCCGACGAACGCGCCGTTCGCCCAGTTGCCGCCGAGCTTCGCGTCGCTGGCGAAGCTCAGCCCCAAAGGTGCGACGTGCGCGCCCAACGCGAAGTCCGGCCGCCGCGTATATTCGCGCAGATCGGGCCGTTCGGGCGTCACGCGCTTGTCGACATAGCCGCCCCAAAAATTCCACGGCCAGCCGTAGAAAGCGCCGAAATCGACCTTGGTCAGATAATCGGGAGGCATGTCCGAACCGAGCATGTCGCGCTCGTTGACCACGGTCCACAAGGCGCCGGTCTTCGGCTCGAACGCCATGCCGTTGGGGTTGCGCAGGCCCCAGGCGAAGACGCGGGCATATCTGGTGTCGGGCGAGACCTCGAGGATCAGCGCGCGACCGTCCTTCGCGAAATTGGCGCGCGGGCCGCCGGCATAGATCGCGCCTTCGGCCTCGAGCCCGTTCTCGGCGATGTTCGAGGCGGAGCCGACGCTGACATAGAGCGTCTTGCCGTCGGGTGCGGCGACGACGTTGCGCGCCCAGTGATTGCCGCCGCCGGGAAGCGCGAGGATCTTCTCGGGCTTCGCGGTGATCTTCGTCTGGCCGGGCGTGAACGGGTAGCGGACGAGCGCGTCGGTATTGGCGACGTAGAGCCAGCTGCCGACCAGCGCCATGCCGGTGGGCGAGTTGAGTCCGGTGAGCAGCGCCGAGCGCTGGTCGGCGACGCCGTCGCCGTTACTGTCGCGCAGCAGGGTGATGCGATTGGGCGAGGCGACGGCGGCGCCGGCCTGGCCGAGCAGCCGCTCCATCACCCAGCCGGTGATCCCGCCGCTCTTGCGCGGAGGCGAATTGGTCTCGGCGACCAGCACGTCGCCATTCGGCAGGCGATAGAGCCAGCGCGGATGCTCGAGCCTGTCGGCAAAGGCGGCGACCTCGAGCCCCGCAGCGGGGGTCGGTTTCGCGCCGCCCGCCCAGCCGACCGGCTTCGCGATGCCCACCGTCGGCACGCTTTCGGACCGCGTCTGGGTCAGTTGCGGCGTCCTGCCGGTCACTGCCTGCTCGCTGAGTTGCGCCTTGTCGGGCCGGCTGACCCACAGCCAGCCGCCAAGCGCGACCAGCGCGAGCAGCACGAGGACGATGAGGATACGCTTGAGCATGGTCATTCCTCGGCCTCGGCGAGCTTTCTGGGCGGGTGCAGCCGCAGCCGGGTGACCTTGCGCGAATCGGCCTCGGTCACTTCGAGCGTCCAGCCGCTGGCATGCGGCAGGCATTCGCCCGCCGCGGGCACATGGCCGGCCAGCACGAAGGCGAGGCCGCCCAATGTGTCGACATCCTCCTCGACCTCGCCGAGCCGCGGATCGATCGTCTCGGCGACATCCTCGAGTTCGGCGCGGGCGTCGGCGTCCCAGCCGCCGCCGTCGATCGGGATGAGCAATGCCGTCGGCGCATCGTCATGCTCGTCCTCGATTTCGCCGACGATCTCCTCGATCAGATCCTCGATCGTGATCAGCCCCTCGGTCCCCGAATATTCGTCGAGCACCACCGCGAGATGGGTGCGGCTCGACCGCATCTGCGCGAGCAGATCGAGCGCCCCCATCGATTGCGGCACGTAGAGCGGCTGGCGGATCAGCCCGGCAATCGTCTCCGGCCGCGGCGCGCCGGTGGCGAGGATCGCGAACACGTCCTTGATATGGACCATGCCGATGATCGTATCGAGCTCGTCGCGATAGACCGGCAGCCGGCTGTGCCCCGCCTCGGCGAAGAGCTGGACGAGTCCGTCGAAGCTGACCGTCTCCTCGACCGCGACGATGTCGGCGCGCGGCACGCCGACATCGCCGGCGTCGCGCTCGCCGAAATGGAGCAGGTTGCGCAGCATCTGGCGCTCGATCGGCGCGAGATCGCCGGCGGGCGCCTTGCCGCCTTCGTCCTCATGCTCGTCGATCGCGTCCTCGATGCGGTCGCGCAGCGTCTCTTCCTGATCGTCGCCGAACAGCAAGGTGCGGATTCCCCGCCATATTCCGCCGCTTTCGGGGGACTCGTTGGTGCCGGTACTGTGTCCGGTACTGGGGCCCTCGGGCATGTTCGTGTTCAGTCCTCGCGTACGGAGTACGGATCGTGCAGGCCGAGGCTGGCGAGCGCGGCGCGCTCCATATCCTCCATCGCCTCGGCTGCGGCGTCCTCCATATGGTCATAGCCTAGCAGATGCAGCACGCCGTGGACAATCAGGTGCGTGGCATGATCCGCGACGCTGACGCCGCGCGCCTCGGCCTCCGCGACGCAGGTCTGGTGGGCGAGGACGATGTCGCCGAGGATCACTTCGCCATCGTCGCTGTTCTGGGTCACCGTCTCGAGCAGGTCGGGCTGGACCATCGGGAAGGACAGCACATTGGTCGGCTTGTCCTTGTGACGATAGTCGCGGTTGAGCGTGCGGACCTGGTCGTCGCTGGTCAGCCGCACCGCGATCTCGATCACCGTCGCCCAGTCGCGCCACTCGCCGAACGGCGACTGGGCGATTGCCGCGTCGGCGGCACGCGCGGCGAGCGCCTCCCAATCGCCCTCGGGCCAAGGCTCCTCGCGCAGCGCGGCGACGTCAAGCATAGGTGGCCGCCTCGATCATCGTAGTGACGAAGACGATTGCCGCCGGACCAAAAGCATAGAGGAACACCACTTTGCGAAGGCTGTTGGCATAGCCGGGGCGCAACAGGAACCAGACGAAGACCGCCGGCAGCGCCACCAATCCGGTCATCAGCGCGCCATTGACCGCGCGCGCGTCGGCTCCGGCGGCAGGATCAGGCATTGGGGCCCTCATAGGCCTGGACGATCCGGCCGACGATCGGATGGCGCACCACGTCCGCCGCGGTGAACCACGAAAAGGCGATGCCTTCGACGCCCTCGAGCCGGCGCACCGCGTCGTTCAATCCCGAGGCTGGCGGGCCGCCGGGCAGATCGACCTGGTTGGGATCGCCGCAGATCACCATCCGGCTGTTCGCGCCGAAGCGGGTGAGGAACATCTTCATCTGCGCCGGCGTGGTGTTCTGCGCCTCGTCAAGGATCACGAACGCGTCGGCAAGGGTGCGGCCGCGCATGAACGCGATCGGGGCGATCTCGATCTCGCCGCTGGCGATCCGGCGTTCGACCTGTTCGGCGGGAAGGCAATCGTAGAGCGCGTCGTAGATCGGCCGCAGATAGGGATCGACCTTCTCCTTCATGTCGCCGGGCAGGAAGCCGAGCCGCTCGCCCGCCTCGACCGCAGGGCGCGACAGGATCAGCCGCTGGACGCTGCCGGTGATCAATTGCGCGACCGCCTGCGCCACCGCGAGATAGGTCTTGCCGGTGCCTGCCGGCCCCAGCGCGAAGATCATGTCGTTCGAGACGAGTTCGCGCATGTAATGCGTCTGCGCGACCGAGCGCGGCACGATCGTCTTCTTGCGCGTGCGGATCATGATCGGCGGAGTGCCGCCGCCGCCCGCCGGCACCTCGGCCTTGACGATGCCGGTGAACATCGGCTCGCTCGACATCGCGATCACGGCGTCGATCAGCCCCGTGTCGATATCCTCGCCGCGGATCACCCGCGCCTGCAGCTCCTGCAGCACTTCGCGGGCATGCGCGACCGATTCGGCCGAACCCTCGATCACCACGCGCTGGCCGCGGGCGTGGATATACACCCCCAGCCTTTCCTCGAGCGCGAGGATGTTGCTGTCATATTCGCCGAACAATTGCGGCAGCAGCTGCGGCTTGTCGAACGTGACCTCCACCCGCGAGCGTTCACCGGATGGGGCGGGGACGGGCTTGCGGCTCATGCGGCTCCTTGCGGCGGGCGGAAGTTGAGAAAGTTGCGGTCCTCGCACGGTCGAATCCGCCGAGCGAAGGCTGCGCGGCCCCTTAGGGCGAAACCGAGGCGGGTGCGGAGGGTTCCGTGGCGCATGAGTCGAGCATGACGATGGCAGAGCGTTTCCAACTTGGACAGGGGAGGGCGATGCACAGCGCCAAATAAAATGCAGGTGTGACGCCGCGGCGACAGCCGGGGCGCTGACCGTCTTCCCGGCGAACGCCGGATCTCAGGCGAAGGTGCGGAACAGGAGACGCGCGAGATCCCGGCTTCCGCCGGGATGGCGGATCTTACGCCGCAGCGCGCACCCGCTCCACCCCGGTCAGCGAATTGGCATAGCCGGCGAGGAGCTCGACCTCGATCATGTCGCCGATCGCGGCATTAGTCTCGAGATAGACCGACTGGAGCCACGGCGATTTGCCGAGCATCTGCCCGGGGAATTTGCCCCGGCGCTCGATCAGCACGTCGCAGGTCTTGCCGACGGTGGCGCGGTTGAACGCTTCCTGATCGCGGTTGAGATGCGCCTGCAGCCGCTGGAGGCGCTCGTCCATCACCTGCGCAGAAACGAAGCCGTCGACCATCTCCGCCGCCGGGGTGCCGGGACGCGGGCTGTATTTGAAGCTGAAGCATTGCGCATAGCCGACCGCATCGACGAGGCTCAAAGTCTCCTCGAATTCGGCATCGGTCTCCCCCGGGAAGCCGACGATGAAGTCGCCCGACAGCGCGATGTCGGGCCGCGCGGCGCGGACCCGATCGAGAATGCGCAGATACGAATCGCGGGTGTGCGAGCGGTTCATCGCCTTGAGCACGCGGTCGCTCCCCGCCTGCACCGGCAAATGGAGGAACGGCATCAGTTTCTCGACCTCGGCATGCGCGCGGATCAGCCCGTCGCGCATGTCGTTGGGATGGCTGGTGGTGTAGCGGATGCGGCGCAGCCCCGCGATCCGGTCGAGCGCGTGGATCAGGCCGTGGAGGCCGCGGCCGGCCTCGTCGTCCCACGCATTGACGTTCTGGCCGAGCAGGGTGATTTCGCGCGCACCGGCGTCGACCAACGCTTTGGCCTCGTCGACGATCGCGTCGAACGGCCGGCTGATCTCGGCACCGCGGGTATAGGGGACGACGCAATAGGTGCAGAATTTGTCGCAGCCTTCCTGGACGGTGAGGAAGGCCGAAGGGCTGACTTTCCGGCGCGCGGGCAGCGCACCGAATTTGGTGCTGGCGGGCATGTCGGTGTCGACCGCGGCGGCGCCGGCGGCGGCCTGCGCGACCAGTTCGGGGAGATTGTGATAGGCCTGCGGACCGACGACGATTTCGACCTTGGCGCGCGCGACGATCTCGGCGCCCTCGGCCTGCGCAACGCAGCCGGCGACCGCGATCATCGGCGCGGGCCGGTGGGCCTCGCGCGCACCTTTCCGCAGGCGCCCGATATCCGAATAGACTTTCTCGGTCGCGCGTTCGCGGATGTGACAGGTGTTGAGCACGACGAGATCGGCGGCATTGGCGTCGTCGGTGGCGGTCATGCCCTGCGCGGCCATCAACTCGCCCATGCGCTCGCCGTCATAGACGTTCATCTGGCAGCCGAACGATTTGACGTGGAAGGTTTTCGGGGTCGGTTTCATTTGGGGCGGGCTATAGCTTCCCGCACGCAATCCGTCACCCCGGCCGACGTGCCGGGGTCCACTTCTCCGCAAGCGAGAAACAAGAGGTTCGAGCTTATCGCCTCGTCGCCATGTGGACCCCGGCACGTGGGCCAGGGTGACAATTATGATTTCGGCGAGGGTTTGTAGCCGATCGCCTCCTCGGCATAGCGGAAGGGCCGCAGCGGATGACCGAGCGTCGCCACCAAAGCTTCCTCGATCCGGCGCCGGCTTTCAGCGGCGATCGCCTTGCGGCCGGGAAAGTCGGCGGGGAAGAAGGGCTCGAGGAAATGGATCTCAAGCGCGAAGCCGCCTTTGCGCGCGAGGATGCGTTTGGCGTTGTTGAGCCCGCGCTCCTGCCCGATCCAGCCGATCTCCTCGCTGTTCGCGCCGTAATCGAGCAGCACCGGCTGGACCATCACGCCGGGGGGAGGCGGTTCGAGCACGCGCAGCATCGGGGTCTTGAAGGGCAGCAGCGACTTGCCGTCGGTAGTGGTGCCTTCGGGGAAGATCGTGATCGCCCAATTATCTGCGAGCGCGTCGCGCAGCTGATTGATCTGATCGGCGACCCCGAGCCGGTTCTCGCGCTTGACATAGACGGTGCGATTCATCCCCGCGAGCCAGCCGACCACCGGGGCAGTGCCGATCTCGGCCTTGGCGACGAATGCCGTACCGCTTGCTCCGCCCAATGCGAGGATGTCGATCCAGCTGAGATGGTTGGAGACGTAGAAGACGTCGCGGCGGAGCGGGGTGCCGATCTTGGCGACGCGCGCGCCGGCGATCCGCGCGGCACGGCCGAGGAACCAGCGCGGCCAGGGAGAGGGCAGGCGGAGCAGGCGCCAGAGATAGTGCATCGGCACATGGGTCAGCACGGCGAGCAGGAGCAAGACGACGCGGGCCCATAACCGCGCCTGCTCGCGCGTGGTCAGCCGGGTCGGGATGCCGGCGGCGGCGTCCGCGCGGCGGTCGCTGGTCACAGGCTCCTCCCGTTCGCGCTCAAACCTTGCGGTCGAGCGCGACGCCGTAGAGTTCCATGCGATGATCGACGAGGCGGAATCCCAGCCGCTCGGCGATCTGCTTCTGAAGCAATTCGAGTTCGGGATCGACGAACTCGATCACCTTGCCCGATTCGACATCGATCAGATGGTCGTGATGCGCCTCGGGCGAAGGTTCGTAGCGCGCACGGCCGTCGCCGAAATCGTGACGGTCGAGGATGCCGGCCTCTTCGAACAGCCGGACGGTGCGATACACTGTGGCGATCGAGATGCCCGGATCGATGGCCGATGCGCGCTCATAGACCTTCTCGACATCGGGATGATCCTCGGCGTCGGAGAGGACGCGCGCGATCACCTTGCGCTGTTCGGTGATGCGCAGCCCCTTGTCATGACAGAGCTGCTCGAGATCGATTTTCCGCGGCATGGCGCCGATGTAGCCCGTACACTCCCCTCCCCGCAAGGGAGCGTGCGCGCGGAGCCCGGCCTTCTCGTCGTGCCGGCAAAAGAAAAGGCCGGGGCGTCGCGCCCCGGCCTTTTCTGTCCCCACCCCTTGCCCTCCCGCGAGGGAGGGGAAGAAGCAAGTCGGCTCAGCGCTTGCGGCGCTTGGTGCCGAGACCGATCTTCTTGGCGAGCGTGCGGCGCTGCTCGGCATAGTTGGGCGCAACCATCGGATAGTCGGCGGGAAGGTTCCACTTGGCGCGGTACTGTTCCGGCGTCATCTGGTAGTGCGTCATCAAGTGACGCTTGAGCATCTTGAGCTTCTTGCCGTCTTCGAGGCAGACAATAAAGTCCGGCTTTACCGAAGAACGGATCGAAACTGCGGGCTCCTGCTTCACTTCCGGCTCAGCAGCGGCGCGGCCAAGTCCAGTCAGCGCGCCGTGTACATTCTGAATAAGCACAGGAAGATCAGAAACTGCAACGCTATTGTTGCTCACATGTGCTGCCACAATATCTGCGGTAAGCGTGATGAGTGTTTCCTGAATGTCAGCTGAACCGTCCATCATATTCCCTTCGACCCAATTTACGGCGACTATAAGTGTCGCCTGTGCTGGCCCTATCGGACCATCGTAGACCGAAGGCAAGTCGTTAACCTTCAGTTACGAAAAAAATCAGCCAAGCTCGCGTGCAAAGGTGTGCGCGTCGAACGCCTGCCCCATCTTGCCTTTGTAGTAGTTCTTGCGCTCGCCGACCTTCTCGAAACCTTCGCGACGGTATAGCCTCACGGCATCGTTTCCCGCGCGGACCTCGAGATGGAGTTGCGCGACTCCGCGCGACCCGGCTTCGGCGATCACTGCGCGGAGCAGGGCCCCGGCGACGCCGCGGCGGCGCGCGGCGGGGCGGGTCGCCAGCAGCAGCAATTCGGCCTCGTCGGCGATCACCCGGGCGAGCGCGAAGCCGACATCATGGCCGTCGAGGCTGGCGATCACCAGCCATACCCCCGGGAGCGAAAGCATGCCGAGGCATTGCGCGCTGGTCCACGACTCGCCGAAACGCGGATCGAACGCCTCTTCCATGATGCGGCTGACCTCGGCGAGATCCTGCGCGCCGCCTTCGCGCAATTCGGTCAGGTTGAGCGTGCCGGTCATGCGAGGCCCCTCTCGGCGAGGGTCTTCGCGTCGGGCGCGCGGCCGTAGATCGGGCGGGGGGGCAGGCTGGCGAGATCGTGAGCGAGCAGCCGCGCGTCCTCGGCGCGGGGAAGCGCCTCGATCAGGGTGCGGTCGGGGTCGAGCGCGGCGAGATGGCGGAGATTGCCGATTGCCGGCCTTTGCCCGAGCACCGCCAGGGCTGCCGCGGGAATCAGCGACTGCAGCGGACCTTCGGGCGTGAGTGGCGATGCCGTGAACGATTGCATGAAGACTTCACCGTGCCCCCCCTCAAGTATCGCGGCAAGTTCGGGACATTGCGGAGACGCGGCGAATCCGGTCGCGGCGAGCAAGGCGAGCGACGAATAGCCTCGGACCTCGGCCTGCCAGCCGATCGCGAGGCCAAGCGCGGCGGCGAGCCCGACCCGCACCCCGGTGAAGCTGCCCGGTCCGACATCGACGAGGATATGCGAGGCGCGGCCCTGATCGGGCAGCGCCGCGATCATCGGCACCAGCCGTTCGGCATGGCCGCGCCCGACGACTTCGTGCGTACTGGCGACGATCTCCTGTCCGCGGAGCAGCGCCACCGAACAGGCGGCAGTCGCGGTCTCGATGACGAGCGTCAGCAATGCCTCAGACGACGCGATTGAACTGATCGAATTCGGGGCGGGGAAGCCGCCCGAAGATGGTGGAAGGGTCGCCATGGCCCAGCGTTGCAATGAAGTTCGACTTCAGATTGGGCTGGTCGCTGAAAAAGGCTGCGTCAACCTTGGCGTTGTCGAATCCCGACATGGGACCGGTATCGAAGCCGAGCGCGCGGGCCGCGATCAAGAAATAGGCGCCCTGCAAGCTCGAGTTGCGGAAGGCGTTGGCGTGGCGCATCGCGTCGTCGGCGAACCAGTTCTTCGCATCGGGGGCGTGCGGGAAGAGCCACGGAAGCTGTTCGTTGAAATCGAGATCCATCGCGACGATCACCGTGGCCGGCGCCTTGCGGATCTTGTCGGGATTGGTGGCGGTGGCGAGCGCGGCGAGCTTGTCCTTGCTCTCCTGGCTCAGCAGCCAGACGAAGCGCGCCGATTGCTGGTTGGCCGAGGTCGGCCCCATCTTGAGCAGATCGTAGATGCGGCGGATATCGGCTTCGGTGACGGGGGTGTCGTCGTAGCCGTTATAGCTGCGCGCGGTACGAAAGATCGTATCCAGCCCCGCATCATCGAGGGGACGGCCCATGGTTCAATCCTTTCGGGTGCCAGCGATCAGACCGCGCGGACTTCGGTGACTTCGGGAACGTAATATTTGAGCAATTGTTCGATGCCGTTCTTCAGCGTCGCGCTCGACGAGGGGCAGCCGGCGCAGGCGCCCTGCATCTGAAGATAGACCTTGCCCGCGTCGAACCCGCGATAGACGATGTCGCCGCCGTCATTGGCGACGGCGGGGCGGATGCGGGTGTCGATCAGCTCGCGGATCTGCGCGACGATCTCGGCATCTTCGGGATGATCGCCGAAATCGGCGCTCTCGGGCGGAACCGAGAAACCCGCGGCGGTGCCGGGGCCGAACAGCGGCATGTTCGCCGAGAAATGGTCGAGCAGGATCGCAAGCACGTCGGGCTTGAGATCGCGCCATTCGACTCCCGGGCCGGCGGTGACCGAAATGAAGTCGCGGCCGAAGAACACGCCGGTCACGTCGCCGAACGCGAACAAGGCGCTGGCGAGCGGCGAGGCCTCGGCCTCTTCGGGGCTGGCGAAGTCGCGGGTACCCGCCTCCATCACCGTCCGTCCGGGAAGGAATTTGAGCGTCGCCGGGTTGGGCGTGGCTTCGGTCTCGATCAGCATGTGTCGCATGTGGCGCCTGGGCGGGTCCGGATCAAGCGGCCAGCGGGAAACGAAAGGTTTCGCGCCGACAATTCACTTGTCCGCTTCGTCGTCGTGCTGCGTGGCGCTGGTCACGTTCGCGTCATGGCCGCTCTTGTCGCTGAAGAATGCTGCGGCGAACAACCCGCAGCCGAGCAAGGTCGACAGGAACACGCCGCCGATCGCCGCGAGGATCGCCGAAGGATAGAGCGCGTCGTAGAGCGAGAGATACCAGAGCGCGCCGATCACCATCAGCACGCCGGCCAGCGCGATCCACACCAGCATCCGGCGGAACTCGCTCCAGGCTTGGGCACGATCGGTGGGCATTGCTGCTTCCTCTGGGTATGAAGATGGCGTTCTAGCACCTCCGGTTCAACGGTCGATTGGACGAATCGTCCTGGGTCCAGCCGTCACCCCGGCCTTGTGCCGGGGTCCACCGTGCCGCCGGCGCAGGCCAGGCGCCTCCGTCCCTTCGCCCAGCCGCCTGGTGGACCCCGGCACAAGGCCGGGGTGACGAAGGAAGGGAGGTCCGTACACCTGCGCGAAAGGTACGCGGTGGCAAGCGCGGGGTTTCGTCATTAGATGGGGATCCATGCTTCGTTTCCTGCGGTCGCCGCTCCTCGCCTCCTTTGCCCTCGTCACGCTCGCCCCGGCCCAGCCGGTGCACGCGCAGGTCGCTCCGCGGCCGGTCCAGACCGCCGAGGATCCCTGGCTCTACAAGGGCAGCGATCTCGTCCATGACGACGAATGGAAGTTCGGCCGGCTCTCGAACGGCGTGCGCTATGCCGTGCGCAAGAACGGCGTGCCCCCCGGCCAGGTCTCGGTGCGGGTGCGGATCGACGCCGGCTCGCTCAACGAGCAGGACAGCGAGCGCGGCTTCGCGCATCTGCTCGAGCATCTCTCGTTCCGCGGCTCGACCTTCGTGCCCGACGGCGAGTCGAAGCGGATCTGGCAGCGGCTCGGGGTGACCTTCGGCTCCGATTCGAACGCCAGCACCACCTTCACCCAGACGGTCTACAAGCTCGATCTGCCCACTGCGACTACGGCGGGACTCGACGAGAGCTTCAAGATCCTCACCGGCATGATGTCCGCACCCGCGATCACCCAGGCGTCGCTCGATGCCGAGCGCCCGGTGGTACTCGCCGAGGCGCGCGAGCAGCCCGGCGCGCAGGAGCGGCTGCAGGATACCATGCTCGGTCTGATGTTCGCCGGCCAGCCGGTCGCCAATCGCAAGCCGATCGGCACCACCGCCGCGCTGACCGCCGCGACGCCCGCCGCAGTCAAGGCCTTCCACGATCGCTGGTACCGCCCCGAGCGCGCCGTGGTGATCGTCATCGGCGACATGGATCCGGCGGTGCTCGAAGGGCTGGTGCAGAAGCATTTCGCCACCTGGCAGGCCAACGGGCCCAACCCGCCGAGCCCCGATTTCGGCAAGCCGGTGGCCGAGAACAACCCGGTCGCCGCGAGCATCGTCGAGCCGGCCGTGCCGCCGCTGGCGATGATGGCGATCGTCCGCCCCTGGACGGTGTTCAGCGACACCGTGATCTTCAACCAGAAACGGATGATCGATCTCGTCGCGATCCGCATCATCAACCGGCGACTCGAATCACGCGCGCGCTCGGGCGGCAGCTTCGTCGGCGCGGGCGCGGATCTGAGCGACGTCGCGCGCTCTGCCAACGTCACCACCGTCAACGTCATGCCGGTCGGCGCGGATTGGGAGACGGCGCTGCGCGACGTGCGCGGGGTGATCGCCGACGCCCAGACCACTGCGCCGACCCAGGCCGAGATCGACCGCGAGCTCGCCGAGATCGAAGCGTCGATGAAGCAGCGGATCGCCACCGCGCCGGTCGAATCGGGGATGAAGATCGCCGACGATCTGGTCGAGGCGGTCGACATCAACGAGACGGTGACGACGCCCGAGGCTTCGTACGACATCTTCAAGGCCGCGATCGCCGCGAAGATGTTCACTCCCGAAACCGTGCAGGCCGCGGCGAAGCGCGTATTCGAGGGCACCGCCACCCGCGCGCTGGTCAACGTCCACACTCCCGATCCGCAGCTCATGGCCAAGGTCACCGCGGCGCTGCAGGCCGATGTCGTCGCCAATGGCGGCAAGCGCAAGGCGCTCGGCAATGTCAGCTTCGCCCAGCTGCCCAGGCTCGGCGCGCCGGGCAAGATGGTCAGCCGCACGCCGCTGCTGCCCGAACTCGAGATCGAGAAGGTGGTTTTCGCCAACGGCGTCAATCTGCTGATGCGCAAGGATTCGTCCGAAGTCGGCAAGGTCTATGTCAATGTCCGCTTCGGAGGCGGGCTCAATGCGCTGCCGACCCGACCGAGCCCGGCATGGGCCGGCGAGATGGCGCTTGTCGCGGGCGGCGTCGGCAAGCTCGGCCAGGAAGAGCTCGATGCGCTGATCGGCAATCGCCAGATGGGCTTCGACTTCGACGTCGCCGGGGACGCGTTCCGCTTCAACGGCCAGACCAACAAGCAGGATCTGCCCGATCAGCTGCGGCTGTTCGCGGCCAAGCTGGCGGCGCCGGCATGGGATCCCAATCCGGTGACTCGCGCCAAGACCGCGGTGCTCTCGGGCTATGCCGGGCTGTCCTCTTCGCCCGACGCGGTGCTCGGCCGCGATCTCGAGAAATTGCTCCATTCGGGCGATCCGCGCTGGGGCATGCCCGAGCGCGAGACGATCGCGGCGACCACGCCGGCGAGCTTCCGCAAGCTGTGGGAGCCGTTGCTCGGCACTGGTCCGATCGAAGTCGAGGTGTTCGGCGACATGGATTCGGACGCGACGATCAAGGCCGTCGCGGAAACCTTCGGCGCGCTCAAGCCGCGCCCGGCGAGCAATGCGCCGGTGCCGTTGGCCGCCTTCCCCGCGCATGTCGACAAGCCGGTGGTCCGCACCCATAGCGGCAAGGCCGATCAGGCGGCGGCGGTGATCGCCTGGCCGACCGGCGCGGGCAGCGCGGGCATCACCGAGAGCCGCAAGCTCGAAGTGCTCGCCGCGATCTTCCGCGACCGGATGATCGATCAGCTGCGCAGCCAGGCGGGGGTCAGCTATTCGCCCAACGTCGCCAGCCAATGGCCGCTCGGCATGGAATCGGGCGGCAAATTGATCGCCTTGGGCATGGTGCCCCCCGACAAGACCGACTTCTTCTTCCAGCTCGCCCGCGGGATCGCCGCCGATCTGATCGCCAAACCGGTCGACGCCGACGAACTCAATCGCGCGCTGACGCCGATCAAGCAGATGCTGATCCGCCAATCGAGCGGCAACATGTTCTGGATGCGGCTGGTCGAGGGCGGCGCCTATGATCCGGCGCGGGTCGCCTCGGTGGCGACGCTGGCCCGCGACGTCGCGACCACTTCGCCCGCCGAAGTGCAGGCGCTCGCCCAGAAATATCTGCGGCCCGACAAGGACTGGACGATGGTGGTGGTCCCCGGCCCGGACGCGCAGGCCGGGGGCTGAGCCGAGCTTGATCCTCCCTCGCGCAGCGGGGGAGGGGGACCACGAAGTGGTGGAGGGGGCCTGTCCGCGAGCAGTGGATCTGCGGCGGCGCCCCTCCGTCGCCTTCGGCGCCACCTCCCCCGCTGCGCGAGGGAGGATTTAAGGGACTCAATACAGCGCGTTCAGCCGGTCCCCATACACCTGCTTCAGCACGTGCCGGCGGATCTTCAGGCTCGGGGTCAATTGCTCGTTCTCGATCGTGAACGGCGAATCGGCGATGATGAACTTGCGCACCCGCTCGACCACCGACAGATCCTTGTTGACCCGCTCGACCGCAGCGGCGACCGCGGCCTTGTAATCGGGATCGTGCGACAGCTCCCTGAAATGACAGGGCGTCGCGGTGTGCGCGCAATATTCGGCGGTCCATTCGGGATCGGGGACGATCACCGCGGTCATGTACGGCTTCTTGTCGCCCGCGATCATCGCCTGGACGATCTCGGGCTGGAGGGTGAGCATGCCTTCCACCTTTTGCGGCGCGACATTGTCGCCCTTGTCGTTGACGATGATGTCCTTCTTGCGGTCGGTGATCTTGATCCGGCCCTTCTCGTCGATCACGCCGATGTCGCCGGTATGGAGCCAGCCGTCCTTGAGGACGCGCGCGGTCTCCTCCTCGTTGCGCCAATAGCCGTGCATGACCAGCTCCCCGCGGACGAGGATCTCGCCGTCGGGCGCGATCCGCACCTCGACATCGGGGAGCGGCGGGCCGACCGTGTCGTGCTTGAGCCCGGCGCTCGGACGGTTGCACGAGATCACCGGCGCGGCCTCGGTCTGGCCATAGCCTTGCAGGAAGGTGAGGCCGATCGATTCGAAGAAGATCCCGACCTCGGGATTGAGCGGCGCCCCGCCTGAGACCATCGCCTTGATCCGCCCGCCGAAGCGCTTCGAGATCTTGGGCATCAGGGTCGCCTTGAGCAGCAGGCTCATCGGCGCGTCGAGCAGGGTCGTGCTGCCCGCCGCGCGCTTACCGCCGAGATCGACCGCGCGATCGAGCAGGAAATTGGCGAATTTGCCCTGCTTCTCGATCTGCTTGGTGATCCGGGTGCGCAGCACTTCGAACAGCCGCGGCACCACCACCATGATCGTCGGGCGGACTTCCTCGATGTTCGAGGCGAGTTTTTCGAGCCCTTCGGAATAATAGATCTGGGCGCCGAGCCCGATCGGGAAATGCTGCCCGCCGGTATGCTCGTACGCGTGGCTGAGCGGCAGGAACGAGAGGAACACTTCGTCCTCCCAGCCGAAATCCTCGGAGATGATCGTGCAGCAGCCATTGACGTTGTGGAGGATCGCGCCGTGATGCTGCATCACCCCGCGCGGGCTGCCGCCGGTCCCGCTGGTGTAGATGATGCACGCCGGCTCCTCGCGCCGGAACGAGGCGCGCGCGGCGACGGTCTCGGGGTCGGCCGGATGCTTCGCGATCAAATCCTTGTAATCGTGGAAATCCATCGTTCCCGACTGGCCGGCGCGGACCTCGTCGATGCCGATCACCATCCGCGCCGAGGACGATCGGATCGCGGCGGGAAGCAGGGTCTTGGCCAGCTTGGTGTTCGAGACGACGATCGCGCAGGCGCCCGAATTCTCGATGATGTGCTGGTGATCGCGCTCGGTATTGGTGGTGTAGGTGGGAACGGTGACGCAGCCGGCCGCCATGATCGCCAGATCGGTGATGCAGAATTCGGGGCGGTTCTCCGAGACCAGCATGATGCGGTCGCCATGCTTGAGCCCCAGCGCCTGGAAGGCCGTGGCGAGGCTGGCGACCTGACGCGCGGCCTCGGCCCAGCTGGTCGGCTGCCACGCCCCCCCGGCCTTGTGCCAGAGGAACGGCTTGTCGCCCTTCTCGCGTGCCCGCGTGAAGAACATCTGGACCAGATTGTCGAACCGTTCGAGTGTGCGCATCGCTCTCCCCCTTCGGGCACCGCTTTGGCGGCGTCCCTTTTATTCCGATGGACGGTTCGGCACGGCGCCGAAACGCTTGATCTCGGGCACGCGTCCGTCCTGATGCATCGCCACGCCTTCGCTGCGCGGATCGGCGGCACCGGCCCAGCGGCCGCCGACCTGCTCGATCGCATTGGCCTTGAGCCCGAGCGGCGCGGCCTGGACCTTCTCGCCCAGCGCCTCCAGCGCCGGGATCATCGCCTCGCGCTCGGTGCCCTTCTCGATCAGCGCGACCGGGCCGGGAGCATAGACCAATCCGAGCGCGATCGCATCCTGTGCGCTCAGCTTCCAGTCGACCACGCCGATGATCGCTTTCGCGACCTGCGCGATGATCGTCGATCCGCCCGCCGCGCCGACCGCGAGGCGGACCTTGCCGTCGGGGCCGTAGACGATCGTCGGAGCCATCGAGCTGCGCGGGCGCTTGCCGCCCTCGACCCGGTTGGCGACCAGAATGCCGTCCTTCTCGGGCACGATGTCGAAATCGGTCAGCTCGTTGTTGAGCATCGTTCCGTCGACCGACAGGCCCGAGCCGAACGGGCTCTCGATCGTGGTGGTCACCTGCGCGACATTGCCCGCGCCATCGGCGACCGACAGCGAAGTGGTGCCTGCGACTTCGCTGGTGGAGGCGCGCACGCGGGGCGGCGCCCCCGGCGGCGTGCCGGGAGCGATGGTCGCCATGCTGCCGGTCGGGCTGATCAGCGCCGAGCGGCGGGCGATATATTGGGGGGCGAGCAGACCTTTGAGCGGGATCCGGACATAATCGGGGTCGCCGAGATACATGTCGCGATCGGCATAAGCGAGGCGCGAGCTTTCGGCGAACAGATGCCATGCGACCGGCGAATCCTTGCCGAGCTTCGCCATGTCGAAGCGTTCGAGCTGCTTGAGGATCATCAGCACGGCGGTGCCGCCCGACGAGACCGGGCCCATCGAGCAGATCTTGTGCCGGCGATAGGTGCCGCACAGCACCGGGCGCTCCTTGGCCTCGTACGCGGCGAGGTCGCCCACGGTCATCTTCGACGGGTTGCGCGCGGCATTGTTGACCGTCGCGACCAATTTCGCCGCCTGCGGGCCGACATAGAAGGCGTCGGGGCCGAATTTGGCGACGCGCTCGAACAGATCCGCCTGTTCGGGATTGCGCACCGTGGCGCGCGGCTTGCCGTCGGGATCGTAGAAGATCGCGCGGATGGCGGCGTCGCCGTGGCGAAAGCGGCCGAGCGCGCCGTTGAAGCGCGGAGTCACCGCGAAGCCGTCGCGGGCAAGCCGGATCGCGGGCTCGAACAAGGTCGCCCAAGGCAATTTGCCGCCGCGCCGGTGCGCCATCGCCATCGCGCGCAGCGTGCCGGGAACCCCGACGCTACGCCCGCCGGGAATCGCGTCGCGAATGCCGAGCGGCTTGCCGTCGGCATAGAACCAGCGCGAGTCGGCGGCCATCGGGGCGGCCTCGCGGCCGTCGACGGTGGTCGTCGTCTTCCGCTTCGCGTCGTATACGACGAAGAACGCGCCGCCGCCGATCCCGGCGCTCGCCGGCTCGACCACGTTCAATGCCAGCATCGTCGCGATCGCCGCGTCGGTCGCGGTGCCTCCCTTGCGCAGGATCTCGACTCCCGCGGCGGCGGCGCGCGGGTCCGCGGCGCTGACGATTCCCTGCGCCGATGCGGCGAAGGGCAGGAACAGGGCAATCAGCAGCGCGACCATTCTTCTCATGGTCCCAGCCGTAGCCCGCTTTGGCGTGCCGGCAAAGACGCTATGTCAGCGGCTTGCGGCCAATCCTCGGACGATTTCGCGCGCGAGGCCGGGGCCGCGATAGACGAGCGCGCTATAGACCTGGACGAGCACCGCGCCGGCATCGAGCCGTCTTCGGGCTTCGTCCGGGCCGTCGATCCCCCCCGCCGAGATCAGCGGCAGCGCGCCGCCGCTGGCTTCGCGCGCCTCGATCAGCTTTGTCGCAGCGAGCGTGCGCAACGGCGCACCCGAGAGGCCGCCGGCCTCGCCGGCAAGCGGCGAGCGCAGTGCCGGGCGCGAAATCGTGGTGTTCGAGACGATCAGCGCGTCGATCCGGTTGTCGATCGCCGCGCGCACCGCCCCGTCGATTCCGGCGCGATCGAGATCGGGGGCGATCTTGAGAAACAAAGGCGTTCCGCCCCGCGCGGAATCGCAGGCGGCGAGCAATTCGTCCAATGCCGGGCGCGACTGGAGATCGCGCAGGCCGGGCGTGTTGGGCGAGCTGACGTTGATCGTGATGTAATCGGCGTGCGGCGCGGCCTTGCCCACCCCCTCGGCATAATCGGCGACCCGGTCGGTCGAATCCTTGTTGGCGCCGACATTGATCCCGAGCACCCCCGCGCGCCGCTTCAGCGCGGCGATTCGCGTCAACGCCGCGTCGATCCCGTCATTGTTGAATCCCATCCGGTTGATCACCGCCTCGTCCTCGACGAGTCGAAACAGCCGCGGCCTGGGGTTGCCGGGCTGCGGGCGCGGGGTCAGCGTCCCCACCTCGACCGCGCCGAAGCCGAGCCCGAACAGTCCGGCGATCGCCTCGGCATTCTTGTCGAGCCCGGCGGCGAGCCCGACCCGGTTGGGAAAGTCGATCCCGGCGACCCGGACACCGGCGGATGCATCCGATCCGGAGCGACCCGCGAACGGCGTGCCGAAGCCGCCCCACAGCCGCAATGCGGCGATCGTCGCGCGGTGCGCCGTTTCGGGATCGAGGGAAAATAGTGCGGAACGGAGCGGATAGGCCATGCGATCGCCTTCGCACCGCGGCGTCCGCGCGTCAAAAATCGCGCAATGTCGAATCCGTCCAATACGTAGGTCTACGTATTGGCTAGTCAGGTTTTGCGACCCGAGGGGTTTCCGCTTCAACGGGGGGAACCCTTTCCACTGGCCCGGCCGGGTAATACCGGCCGGGCCACTTTTATCTGCGCGCCCCGCCGGTTATAGACACGGCCGAGACACAGATTCGGGGAACCGGGGGGCTCGGGTCGCAAATGCGGGGCGTAACTACCATCAAATCCATCGTCGCGGATGCACATGCGCATCCCGCCCGCGATATCGTGGGCGCGTCGGGGCCGACGATCGAGCTCAAGCGCGCCAAGGGCCGGCTGCTCCCCCATGTCGAATCCTATTATCTGTTCCGCTGGGAAGGCGAGGGCGAACTCGAGCGTTCGGAGCGGATCGATCTCGGGCATATCCGCTTCCTGATCCAGGGCGAGGGCGAGATGACCTTCCCCGACGGTCATGTCGAACCGCTCAAGCCGATCATGGTCGCCGGCCCCGGCACCGCCGCCGCCAGCTATCGGATGCGCGGGCCGGTCTTGTGCTTCGGCGTGGTGCTGCGCGCGATCGGCTGGAAGGCGCTGATCGGCATCCCCGCGCACAAGGTCACCGATCACATCATCGACGGCGAGAAATTGTTCTGCGAGCGCGCGCCGCGGCTGCTCGAGCAATTGCGCGACATGACCCAGCTCGACGAGATGATCTCGGCGATCGCCCCGCAGCTGATCATGCGGCAGGAGGAAGTGAAGCCGGTTCCCGAGGCGCATTTCCCGTTCCTCAACGCCGTGCGCGAATGGGCGGCGAGCGAGGATCCGACGATCGATGCGCTCTACGGGACGATCGAGGCGACTTCGGGGCTCGGCGAGCGTCAGGTCCAGCGGCTGTGCCTCGAATATTTCGGCGGGCCGCCGACCAAGCTCAAGCGCAAGTTCCGCGCGATCCGCGCCGCGATGCAGATCTTCCAGGGCGCGCCGATCTCCGACGTGGTCGGCCCGTTCGCCGATCAGTCGCACATGATCAACGAAGTCAAGCACTTCACCGGGCACACCCCGACCAGCCTGCGCGGCAATGGCGATCCCGCGCTCGCGCTGACCCTGCAGAACGAAGGACTGCACTTCCTGCCCGAAGTCATCCCCGAACCGGTTGACCTTCGCGCCGCTTAGGCCCATTTGCAATCGGACAGAATCGTTCTGATTGATGCCCGTCGCGCGATTGCGCAAAGGGCGAATGGGATTAGATGCGCCTTTCGAGCCTTGCCGATTATGCCGTAGTGATGATGGCTGCCGCCGCGCGCCATTGCGGCGCGACGTGCCGGCTCAACGCGACTCTGCTCGCGAGCGAGACCGGGCTGCCTTTGCCTACGGTGCAGAAGCTGGTCAGCAAGCTCTCGGCAGCGGGGCTGATCGAGAGCGCGCGCGGCACCGGCGGCGGCTTCCGCCTGTCGCGCCCGCCCGCGGCGATCTCGGTCGCCGACATCGTCGAGGCGATCGAGGGGCCGATCGCGCTGACTGCCTGTGTCGACAATGGCCGGCATGATTGCGCGGTCGAGGGCACCTGCCGGGTCAGGCCGCACTGGAATGCCGTGAACGGCGCCGTTAAAGGCGCGCTCTCTTCGATCAGCCTCGCCAGTCTTTCCTTGTTCCCCGGCGAAGGCCGGGGTCCAGTTCCGGAGCGTTCAGTGGGCGAGGAAATCGCTATCAATCAAGGTTCGTCGCAGCTGGGCCCCCGCCTTCGCCGGGGAACGGGAGTGCTCGCATAATGGCCACCAGGAACGCCGAGGCGCTCGCCGCCGCGAACAAGAAGTATGAATGGGGCTTCGCCTCGGACGTCGAGCAGGAGTTCGCGCCCAAGGGGCTGAGCGAAGACACCGTCCGCTACATCAGCGCCAAGAAGAACGAGCCCGAATGGATGCTCGAATGGCGCCTCAAGGCTTTCCGGATGTGGCAGGAAATGACGCTTCCCGAATGGGCGAAGCTGCAGATCCCGCACATCGACTATCAGGACGCCTATTATTACGCCGAGCCCAAGGCGAAGAAGACGATCGGCAGCCTCGACGAGCTCGATCCCGAAATCCTGCGCGTCTATGAGAAGCTCGGCATCCCGATCGAGGAGCAGAAGGTCCTCGCCGGGGTCGAGGGCGCGCGCAAGATCGCGGTCGACGCGGTGTTCGACAGCGTCTCGGTCGCGACTACCTTCCGCGAGGAACTCAAGGCCGCCGGCGTCATCTTCCTGTCGATCAGCGAGGCGATCCGCGAATATCCCGAGCTGGTGAAGAAATGGCTCGGCAAGGTCGTCCCGGTGCGCGACAATTTCTTCTCGGCGCTCAACAGCGCGGTCTTCTCCGACGGCACCTTCGTCTACGTGCCCGAGGGCGTGCGCTGCCCGATGGAGCTGAGCACCTATTTCCGGATCAACGCCGAGAATACCGGCCAGTTCGAGCGGACTTTGATCGTCGCCGACAAGGGCGCGTACGTCTCGTATCTCGAAGGCTGCACCGCGCCGATGCGCGACGAGAACCAGCTCCACGCCGCCGTGGTCGAACTGGTCGCATTGGACGATGCCGAGATCAAATATTCGACCGTGCAGAACTGGTATCCCGGCGACGAGGACGGCAAGGGCGGGATCTTCAACTTCGTCACCAAGCGCGCGCTCTGCGCCGGGACCAATTCGAAGGTCAGCTGGACCCAGGTCGAGACCGGCAGCGCGATCACGTGGAAATATCCGAGCTGCATCCTGCAGGGCGACGGCTCGGTCGGCGAATTCTATTCGGTTGCGGTGACCAACGGCCGCCAGCAGGCCGATACCGGCACCAAGATGCTGCATATCGGCAAGAACACTCGCTCGACGATCGTGTCGAAGGGCATCAGCGCCGGCCGATCGGACAACACCTATCGCGGCAAGGTGCTGGTCAATGCCGGGGCGGAGAATGTCCGCAACTTCACCCAATGCGACAGCCTGTTGCTAGGCGATCAATGCGGCGCGCACACCGTGCCCTATATCGAGGTCAAGAACCCGACTGCGCAGATCGAGCACGAGGCGACCACCTCGAAGATCAGCGAGGATCAGATGTTCTACGCGATGCAGCGCGGTCTCGATTCGGAGGCGGCGGTGGCGCTGATCGTCAACGGCTTCGCGCGCGAGGTGCTCAAGCAGCTGCCGATGGAATTCGCGGTCGAGGCGCAGAAATTGCTGGGGATCAGCCTCGAGGGGTCGGTGGGGTGACCCGGCATCTCTCAAATCGTCATGCCGGACTTGTTCCGGCATCCACCGTGCAGCCGGGCGAAGGACGAGAGGCGCTTGCTTCTCGCTTGGCCGCCCGGTGGACCCCGGAACAGGTCCGGGGTGACGATGGGGCGGCAACCGCTCTGTGATCGCCTTTGCCCTCCTTCTCCTCGCGCAGGATGTGCCTGCAGCGCCGCCCGCGACCGACGAGGTGCAGGGTGAGGACATCGTCGTGCGCGCGACCTTCGGGCATACCACGATGCTGTTCGACAAGGGCGCCGACGGCAAGTTGCGCAATTGCCGGATCATGGTCTCCAGCGGCAGCCAGCGGCGTGATACCAATGCCTGCCAGTCGACCCCGGTCTGCTATGCCAAGACCGCCGATGAAGTCACCGATTGCCGCGAACTGACCTTCCTCGAGCTGGCGTCCGCCGCCACGCCGGGCGAGACGCGGCTCCCCGGCGCGAGCGCGCCGCAGACCTTCGTTCTTCCCAAATTCAGCGATCCCCGGCCGGCGCTCGGCGATGGCGAGGCAGGCCCACTGGGCCTCGGCGAGCCCAGCCGCGAGACCGAGCGCCAGCGCGTCAAATTGCCGCCTCTGCCCAAGCCGCCCTCCGATGGCCCGGTCATTCGCCTCGGGCCGGCGAAGGAACTCGGCGAATGAGCGTCGTGCCCAGTCAGCGCCGGGCAAGCATGGTTCGGGCAATGTCAGGAAAGGGGCGGATGTTCTCGCCCCCGGGAGTATCGCAATGACATTCGGAATATTGCTCGCGCTCGCCGCCCAGGCCGCCGGCGGAGTCGCCGTCGACGCCGTGCCGCAGATCGGCATCGCCACGCGCCATGCCCGCTGCATCGTGCGGCAGGTCGGGGTCGCGCCTGCCGCGGAAGCCGATCGCGCCGCGAGGGTGGCGGATGCGATCAAGGGCTGCCGCGCCTTTGTCGAGGGCGATTTCACCCAGGGCCGGATCCTGCTCGGCGACCGTCCGGTCAACAAGCGCTGGTGGGGGCGCATGCAGGGCATCCTCGATTCGGTCGAGGCCGATGTCAGCGCGGCGATCGTCCAGCCCAGGCAGTACAAGATCATCTGGGAATTGCCCGATGGCGGCCGGGTCGACGCCTATAACGCTCCCGAGCCGCTCAAGAACATCAAGCTGCTGACGGTGCCTTTATGAGCCTGTGGCTTGCTCTCGGCTTGCTCGGCGGGCAGGACGCGGTCGGCGAGGACATCGTCGTCACCGGTCGCGCCCGGCCGCTCCAGATCAATGTCCAGCTCGATTCGAAGCGCCGCGTCCATGCCTGCGCGATCGCGCAGTCCAGCGGCGACGAGAGCTTCGACCGGCTGACCTGCGAGACCGTCGCCGCCTGCTCGCGCGAGCCCGATCGCAGCAAGAAGGCGATCCAGGCCTGCACCCAGACCCAGATGACCAAGATCATCAACGATCAGTTCGGCGCGGACGCCGACCGACAGGATACAAATGCTCAGAATTGAAGACCTGCGCGCCGAAATCGACGGCAAGGAAATCCTCAAGGGGCTCAGCCTCACCGTCAATGCCGGCGAAGTCCATGCGATCATGGGCCCGAACGGTGCCGGCAAGTCGACGCTCGGCTATGTGCTGGGCGGGCGTCCGGGCTACGAGCCGACCGGCGGATCGGTGACGTTCGGCAGCGCGGATCTGCTCGAAATGGACGCGCACGAGCGCGCTGCGGCCGGCCTGTTCCTCGGCTTCCAATATCCGGTCGAGATCCCCGGCATCTCCAACGTCCAGTTCCTCCGCGAGGCGCTCAATTCGCAGCGCCGCGCGCGCGGCGAGACACCGCTTTCGGGCGGCGAATTCCTCAAGCTCGCGCGGGCGCAGGCCGACGCCCTGGGCATGGATCAGGAGATGCTCAAGCGCCCGGTCAATGTCGGCTTCTCGGGCGGCGAGAAGAAGCGCAACGAAATGGTCCAGATGGGCATCATCGGTCCGAAGCTGGCGATCCTCGACGAGACCGATTCCGGGCTCGACATCGACGCGCTCAAGGCGGTGGGCGAAGGGATCAACCGGATCATGCGTGCGCCCGACAAAGCGGTGCTGCTGATCACCCATTACCAGCGGCTGCTCGATTATGTGCAGCCCGATTTCGTCCACGTCCTCGAAGCCGGCCGCATCACCCGCACCGGCGGCCCCGAACTCGCGCAACAGCTCGAGCGCGAAGGCTATGGAGTGGCGGCGTGAGCGCGATATCGCAATTCCTCCCCGAGCTCGTCTCGGGGAGGGGGACCGCGCGAAGCGTGGTGGAGGGGCGCCGCGCAGCGGCGGACTCGGTGCGAGGCGTTTCCGCGACTGCGTCGCGGCCCCTCCACCACCGGCCTGCGGCCGGCGGTCCCCCTCCCCGAGCAAACTCGGGGAGGATTTGATGGCCTCCACGCTCGAACTTCCTTCGCCGCGCCTCGAGGAATGGCGCTGGGCCGATATGCAGGCGCTGCGCGCCGCCGCCGATGCCGCACCGCGTGATGCCGGGATCAAGCCCGCCGATCTCTTCCTCGATTTCGATGGCCCCCGCCTGCTCTTCGTCGACGGCGTGTTCGAGCCCGCGCATAGCCGCCCCGGTCCGGTAAAGGTCGCGCGCTTTGCGCCCGAGACCGCGCACCCGCTTGGCGAGCTGGCCGAAGGCGAGGGCTGGGTGCTGTCGCTCGACGCGCAGGCCGCGGTGACCGGCATCCAGATCGTCCATCTCGGCACCGGCGGCGAGAGCCATGTGCCCGCGCGGATCACGCTCGCCGAAGACGCCGTGGCGAGCGTCGTGGAAACCTATGCCGGCGCAGGCTGGGCGAATCGCATCGCACAGATCACGCTCGCGCGCGGCGCGCGGCTGATGCGCTCGGTGCGGCTGCTCCAGGCTGATGGCTTCGTGTCGATCCGCGACGAGGCCGAGATCGGCGAAGCGGCGAGCCTCGTCTCGATCTTCCTCGGCGCCGGCGGGATGGGCAGCCGGATCGACGGCGCGCTGACCCTCACCGGCAAGGGCGCATTCGCCGAGATGGGCGGCGCGCTGCTGACTTCGGACAAGCAGCGCCAGGAGGCGGCGGTTTCGGTGCGCCACGAGGCCATCGAGGGTACTTCTCGCCAGCTCTGGCGCGCAGTCGCCGCGAACCGTTCGGTGGCGAGCCTCGCGGCGCGGGTCGAGGTCGCGCGCGACGCGCAGCAGACCGATGGCGAGCAGTCGTTGCGCGGATTGCTGCTCGAACGCGGCGCGACGGTCAATCTCAAGCCCGAGCTCGAAATCTTCGCCGACGACGTCAAATGCGCGCACGGCGCGACGGTCGGCGAGCTCGACCAGCGCGCGCTCTTCTACCTCCAGAGCCGCGGCGTCCCCGAGCCGCGGGCCAAGGCCTTGCTCACTCGCGCCTTCGTCGCCGACGCAGTGTCGCGGATCGGCGAGGAAAAGGTTCGCGCGGCGTTCGAGGCGGATGCCGAGGCGTGGCTGGAGAACTCCCTCTCCCATCGGGAGAGGGAAGGGGCCCGCTCGCCGGAGGCGAGTGGGAAGGGTGAGGGCGCGTAATGGCCAGTCACCCGCACCCTTCCGCGCCTACGGCGCTCCCTCCCTCTCCCGATGGGAGAGGGACCCGCCCCCTCGATCTGCTCGCCGATTTCCCGGCGATTCCCGCGGGCTGGGCCTATCTCGACACCGCCGCGACCTCGCAAAAGCCCAGACCCGTGCTCGATGCGATCGCCCGCGGCTATGGCGAGACCTACGCGACCGTCCATCGCGGCGTCTATCAGCGCTCGGCAGACATGACGCTGGCGTTCGAGGCCGCGCGCGAGCGGGTGGCGAAGTTCATTCATGGCAAGCCCGAGGAAACGATCTTCGTCCGCGGCGCGACCGAGGGGATCAATCTCGTCGCGCAATGCTGGGCGGGCACCCAGCTCAAGCGGGGCGACCGTATCCTGCTCTCCATGCTCGAGCATCATTCGAACATCGTGCCGTGGCAGATGGTCGCCGAGCGCGTCGGCGCCGCGATCGACGTGATTCCGCTCACCGCCGACCAGCGCATCGACCTCGACGCGATGGCCGCGATGATCACGCCGCAGCACAAATTGGTCGCGCTCGCGCATGTCTCGAACGTGCTCGGTTCGGTGCTCGACGCGAAACGCGCGACCGAGATCGCGCATTCGGTCGGCGCCAGGATCCTGCTCGACGGCTGCCAGGCTGTGCCGCGGCTGCCGGTCGACGTCGCCGCAATCGGCTGCGACTTCTACGTCTTCTCGGGCCACAAGCTCTATGGTCCCACGGGGATCGGCGTGCTGTGGGGCCGTTTCGAGCTGCTCGACGCGATGCCGCCCTATCAGGGCGGCGGCTCGATGATCGATCGCGTCAGCTTCGCGCGCACCACCTATGCCCCCCCGCCGGGCCGGTTCGAAGCGGGCACGCCGCACATCGTCGGCGTGGTCGGGCTGCACGCCGCAATCGACTATGTCGAGAGCATCGGCCTGGCGCGCATCCACGCGCACGAGGCCGCGCTCGTCCGCCAGGCGCGCGGGGCGCTCGCGCAGATCAACAGCGTCCGGCTGTTCGGCCCCGACGACAGTGCCGGGATCGTCAGTTTCGCAGTAGAGGGGGTGCATCCGCACGACGTCGCCACCATCTTGGACGAAGGCGATGTCGCGATCCGCGCCGGGCATCACTGTGCCCAGCCGCTGATGGACGCGCTCGGCGTGCCGGCGACGGCGCGGGCGAGCTTCGGAGTGTATAACGGCGCGGACGACATCGCCGCGCTGGTGAGGGGTGTCGAACGCGTGACGAGGATTTTCGGGTGAACGACGAACGCAAGATCGCGGTGGAGGAGGTCGACGCCGTTGCGGCGCCGCCCAAGGCGCGGGTCGAGGACGCCTTTGCGCCCACCGAAACATCGCCGGACGTGCAGGAGACGTTCGAGCGCAAGCGCGACTATCTCGCCGGTTTCCTGTCGCAGAAACCCGAGCCGCATCCGGCGGGCGAGCCCGGCGGCGAGCTCTACGAATCGGTGATTCAGGCGCTCAAGGAAATCTACGATCCCGAGATCCCGGTGAACATCTACGATCTCGGGCTGATCTACGGAGTCGACATCACCGCCGACGGCCATGCGTCGGTGCAGATGACCTTGACCACGCCGCATTGCCCGGTGGCCGAATCCATGCCGGGCGAAGTCGAATTGCGCGTCGGATCGGTCCCGGGGATCGGCCATGCCGAAGTCAATCTCGTCTGGGATCCGCCCTGGGATCCGCAGAAGATGACCGACGACGCCAAGCTCGAACTGGGAATGCTCTAAAATTCCCCTCCCGCTTGCGGGAGGGGTTAGGGGAGGGGCTGTCGGAGGCCGTACCGCTCCCCATATCGTCCAAGGCCCTCCCCCGACCTCTCCCGCAAGCGGGAGGGGAGCGAGAAAAATGATGACCGACACCAAGACCCGCCAACGGCCCGCCGCGCTCCATCTCACGCCTGCTGCCGAGGCGCGCATCGCCGCGCTGATGGCCAAGGCCCCCGAGGGCACGATCGGCGTCAAATTATCGACTCCGCGCCGCGGCTGTTCGGGGCTGGCCTATTCGGTCGACTATGTCCGCGAGGCCGCGCCGTTCGACGAAAGGATCGAGACTCCCGGCGGCACCTTCTTCGTCGACGGCGCCTCGGTGCTCTATCTCGTCGGCTCGACGATGGACTGGGTCGAGGACGATTTCACTGCCGGCTTCACCTTTCAGAACCCCAACGCCAAGGGCAGCTGCGGCTGCGGCGAGAGCTTCACCGTCTAGGCGGCGCGGCGCATCCCGGCGCCCATCTCGGCATAGAATGCTGCATCGTCGTCGATGCCCAGCGACTCATAGAGCATTGCGAGGTTCTGCGCGGCGAGCCAGCTCCCGCAGCCTTCGACCGACCCGTCGAGCCCCGGCTGCTCGCCGATCTCGAGGCACCGCTTCCACGCCCCTTCGACCACCGGCAGATATTCGGCCATCGCCGTCTCCGGGCGGCGGCTGGCGAGCTCGAGATAGAGGTCGGCGACCGCGAAATAGAAATCGGGCGAGCGCGCCCAATGCGACTGCTCGGCATCGGCGAAGGCCAGCGCCGCATCGAAGCGTTCGGCACGCTTGAGCGCCTGGAGCGCGGCGACGACCACGCCGTGGCGCCACGCGTCGCCGGTGGCGCCGGTGCGGTGCGCCGCGAGCAATGCGTCCGCCGCCGCGTCCGCACGCCCGCGCACCAGATGTTCGCGCCCCAGCTGGAACCAGAAATAGGAATCGCCCGGATTGGCCGCGAGCTCGGCGCGCAGCAGCGCCTCGTTGCGCCCGGCCTTGCGCGCGAGCTGGGCTTGCTCGAACCCGTCATGACGGACGGCCAGCGGCAGCACCGTCATCGGCAGCGGCGACACCGGCTGCTCGTGGATCCGGCCTTCGTAGCGCACCCCGCGCGGCAGGATCCGGGGCACGAACTTGCGCGCGGCCGACCCGGAGTCGGTACCGTTGACGATCCGCACGCAGCCGACGAAGCGCGCCGGTGCGGGGGCGGGCGGAAGCGTCGCCGCCGCGAGCATCCGCGCGTCGTCTTCGAGCCATTCGTCTGCATCGAGGATCAAGTTCCAGTCGGCGTCCGAATGATCGAGCGCGGCATTGCGCGCGGCCGCGAAATCGTCGCACCAGTCGAAATGGTGCACCGTCGCGCCGCAGCCTTCCGCGATCCCGACGGTATCGTCGGTCGAGCCGGTATCGAGCACGATCATCGCGTCGACATGGCCGCGCACGCTGTCGAGACAACGCGCGATGCAGCGCGCCTCGTTTCGCGCGATCATGACGAGCGACAGGCGCGGCATGGGAATCCTTCACTTACTCGGGGACGTCACCATCCATTATAGGACGACGGGCTGTCCCGCGCCGCCGGATCGGCTACATGCTGGCGGCTTCACGCGTCGGAGACTTGAGACCCATGCCCTATCCGCAGCCTTGGCACGCCGATCCCGCCCGCTATGACGGCCGCATGCCTTATCGCCGCTGCGGCCGCTCGGGGCTCGATCTGCCGGCGATCAGCCTCGGCCTCTGGCAGAATTTCGGCGGCACCGACGTCTTCGAGACCGGCCGCGCCATCCTGCGCCGGGCGTTCGATCGCGGCGTCACCCATTTCGATCTCGCGAACAATTACGGCCCGCCTTACGGCTCGGCCGAGGAGAATTTCGGCCGGGTGATGGCCAGCGATTTCGCCGGCCATCGCGACGAACTGATCGTCTCGACCAAGGCGGGCTGGGACATGTGGCCCGGGCCCTATGGCGACGTCGGCGGCAGCCGGAAGTATCTCATCGCCTCGTGCGACCAGAGCCTCAAGCGGATGGGGCTCGATTATGTCGACATCTTCTATTCGCACCGCGTCGATCCGAAGACGCCGCTCGAGGAGACGATGGGCGCGCTCGCCCAGATCCACCGACAGGGCAAGGCGCTTTATGTCGGCATCTCGTCCTACTCGCCCGAGCTGACCCGCCAGGCTGCGGCTATCCTCGCCGAGCACAAGGTGCCGCTGCTGATCCACCAGCCGAGCTATTCGATGCTCAATCGCTGGGTCGAAGACGCGCTGCTCGACACGCTCGGCGATCTCGGGACCGGCTGCATCGCCTTCTCACCGCTCGCGCAGGGCATGCTCACCTCGAAATATCTGAATGGTGTTCCCGAGGATGCCCGTGCGGCCAAAGGCGGCTCGTTGGATCAGCAATTGCTGAGCGATGCGAACCTCGCCCGCATCCGCGCGCTCAACCATATCGCATCCAGGCGTGGCCAGACCCTCGCCCAGATGGCGATCGCATGGGTGCTGCGCGATCCGCGCGTCACTTCGGCGCTGGTCGGCGCGCGCACCGTCCAGCAGCTCGACGATTCGCTCGATGCGGTGCAGACTCTCGCGTTCAGCCCGGAGGAGCTCGCCGAAATCGACCGCCATGCAACCGAAGGCGCGATCGATCTTTGGAAGGTCTCTTCCACGCTAGAGGATCTGCCCCGGAGATGAGCGTCGCCTTCCGTCGCGACAGCGACGAGGAACACAAGGAACCGAAGTTCGAGATTCCGCTCCCCGCCGGTCCCAATCTGGTGACCGCGCGCGGGCTGGCGCTGACCGAGGCGAAGGTTACCGCGCTCGAGGCCGCGATCGCGGCCGAAGGCGAGGACGAGCCGCGCGAGATGCTCAAGCGCGAATTGCGCTACTGGAACACCCGGCGCACCACCGCGGAGATCGCGCCGGTGCCGGAAGAGGGCGTGGTCGGCATCGGATCGCGCGTGCGGATCCGGCTGGCGGGCAAGGAACGCGTGATTGATCTGGTCGGCCATGACGAGGCCGATCCGCACGCCGATCGGCTTGCTTTCTCGGCGCCGCTGGCCAATGCGCTGCTCGGCGCCGAGCAAGGCGAGCGCGTCGATTTCAACGGCCGTGCCGAAGCGATCGAGATCCTCGAAGTCTCAGCCATCCCCGCCTGACGAGGCGATCGTGCTCCTGCGAAAGCAGGAGCCCAGGCCAACGAGCGACATCCGCGAAACACTGGGCTCCTGCTTCCGCAGGAGCACTGCTTCGCCTTGATTCAGGCCGCACAAACGAAAGCCGCCGCTCCATCGCTGGAGCGGCGGCTTCCTGATTTCCCGGATCGGAAGGGCTTAGAAGCCCACCACCAGCGAACCGATGAAGGTACGCGGATAGCCGATCTGCGAGTTCGGCGCGTTGCCATAGTTCGTGATCGAGGTGCCGTTCGCGAGATAGGTCGGGCCCTGGTTGAGGTTGCCCGAGAAACCACCCACGAACAGCTCGTCGAACACGTTGAGCACGTTGAGCTGGAAGAAGGTGTTCTTGTTCAGGCCGGCCCATTCGAGGCCGACACGGGCGTTGAGGTCGACCAGGGTATAGGCCGGCGTCTTGTTGCCGAACACTTCATAGGTCGTGCCCGCGACGATCGCACGCACCGGCTCGTTGGTGTCGTAGATGTAGCGCGGACCGGTCCGCTTGACGTTGACGCCGAGATCGACCGGGCCGAGCATCGCCTGCGCGCCGCCGCCGAAGGTGTAGGTCGGCGAACCGGCCTCGCGCTTGCCGGCGGTCGGAGCGTAGATCGGCGAACCGACCGGACCCAGCGGACCCGCTGCCGTGGTGCGCGCGACGATGACGTCCTGCTGGATCTCCGACTTCAGGTACGAGCCGAAGGCGTAGAGGCTGAGCTGCGGGATCGGCTGGAAGGCGATCGAGCCGTCGAAGCCGTACTTCTTCACCTTGCCGAGGTTGCGATAGATCGTCTTGTCGAGATCGGCGTCATAGGCCTGGGCAAGACGGTTGTTATAGTCGGTGTACCACGCAACGACCTGCGCCTGGACCTGCGACGAACGATAGCGGATGCCGGTATCGAAATTGTCGGTGGTCTCCGGCTTCGGGTTCGCCTGCTCCGCCGTCACCGGGAAGTAGAACGAGTTGTACAGATTGTCCGTACCCGGAACCTGGATGCTCTTCGAATAATTGCCGAACAGCGAGATCTGGTTGGTGATGTCCGCGGTATAGCCGATGCTCGGCAGCGCCTTCTTGTAGTTCAGGACGCGCTGCTGCGGCCCCTGCGTCGCGAAGGAGCAGATGTTGAGCGGCGCGGCCGGCGCCGGCTGCGGAACCGAAGTGCAGGTCGCCCCGGTGGGAGCGGCTGCCGCGGCGATCACGTACTGCGACGGATTGGCAGCCAGATAGGCCGCCTGCGCGGCGCTGTCCGAACCGAAGCACTCGACGAAGCCGGCGGCGCTCGACGTGGCGCAATAGTTGGTCAGGTTGCGCTTGAAGAACGGCAGGCCGAGACCGGCGGTGACGTGCACCGTGTCGTCGAAGAAGTCGCCATTATATTCGATCGCGGCCTTGTGCAGGATGGCGAACGACAGGCGGTCGCGCTTCTGCAGGGCGCGGCCATTGGCGTCGAGCACCGGATCGTTGACCGGAAACACGTCGAACGGCTTGCCGTTGCCCTGGAGGAAGCCGGTCTCGCCGGTCTGACGGTGGCGTGCACGGTCATAGGTGTAGGCGAGGCGGACGGTCTGGCCCGGCGTGATCTCGTAGCGCAGCGATGCGATCAGCCCGATACGGTGCGTCTGGGTCTGGCTGGGCGCCAGCAGACGGATCGTGTCCAGCGTGTCGCCGTCGCCGTTGAGGTCACGACCGAAATAGGGCGTGCCGCCGATATAGCCGGTCTGGCAGCTCACCGTCGCGCTGTTCGCGGTGGTGTTGCAATTGGCGTTGTTCGCCGTCGAGCCGAAGCCGGTCAGCGGGTTGATCGCGCCGGTGAACGGGCCGGGGTTGACGTCGCGACGGGCTTCCTGACCCACCACGGTGCCGCCGCCATTCGCCTTCACATACTGATAGCTCGGGTCGACGTAGAGCGTCAGGCTGTCGGCCAGCGTGAAGCGCGAACCGACGCGGATGTTGCCGGTGTTCGACGGGTTGAAGCGCTCGTCGAAGAGCGAGCCGCAGCTGTTGGCCGCATCGGCGACGCCCGGGCGCGCGACGTTGTTGGTCAGGCAGTTGGCGACGGTGTATTCGCGCTCGTCGTTGGTGATCGGGAAGCGGTTGTTGGTGTTCGGGCCGACGACGCGGCCGCCGGTGACTGCCGCGGTGTCGGTGCGCAGCGGCACCGAACCCTGGAAATTGTTGCGGTTCTCGTTGTAGTGCCCGGCGATCGAGATGAAGTCGCCATTGTCGCCGATCGGCTGATAGAGGCGGGCGTTATACTGCTGCTTCTCGACGCGTGCCTTCTCGTTGAAGGGCGAGCGGTTGCGTGCCGTGCTGGCAGACACGAAGGCGCGGGTGCCGAACGAAGTGAGCTCGCCGGTGTCGACCATGCCGAAGATGCGGAAGAAGTCGAAATCGCCGGCCGAGCCCGAGAGCTTCACGCCGAAATCCTGACCCGGCAGACGCGTGCGATAGTTGACGGTCGAGCCGGTCGCGCCCGCGGTCGGGCTGTCGATGTCGGTGGTGCCGAGGTTGACGTTGACCTGCTCGATCAGCTCGGGGTCGAGCTGCTGGTTAGAATAGATCGCGTAATTGCCCGAGTCATTCAGCGGAACGCCGTCGAAGGTCTGGCTGATGCGGCTCGAATCGAAGCCGCGGATGGTGAGCGTGCCGCCCGACGAACCGAACGGATCGTTGTTCTGGAAGCTGACGCCCGGAAGCTGGTTGATCACGTCGTTGACCGACTGGCCCGGCGCCTGGCGCTGGATGAATTCCTGGGTGAGGACACCCTTCGCCTTCGACGTGTCGGGAACCACGATCCCGCTGACGCCGTTATTGGCGCGGCTGCCGGTGACCACGATCTCCGCTTCCTCGGTATCGATCGTGCCCGACGATTGCGCGAAGGCGCTCGCCGGAATCATCAGCGCGGCAAAAGCCACGCCGGCAAAAAGCTTGGTGCGCATTTTAGATAGTCCCTTTCGGTGTGCCCTGGATGCACGAATACTCGCTCGGTGTTCGTTCACCGTCGCGGCTGCCCTTGGAATTCATTTATGTCGACTCGATGACAGTCAACAGCAGCCTGCCGAGCAAGCTGTTGGTAACAGTTGATTCATTTGTTGCGTTGCAAAAAAGTCACTCGGCGGCGGCGACGATCTCCGCCCATTCTCCCTCCGAAATCACCCGGATTCCGAGCTCCGCGGCCTTTTTGAGCTTGGAGCCCGCGCCGGGCCCGGCGATCACCAGATCGGTCTTTGCCGACACCGATCCGGCGACTCGCGCGCCCAGCGACTCGGCCTGCGCCTTGGCCTCGTCGCGGCTGAGCGTCTCGAGGCTGCCGGTGAACACCAAGGTCTTGCCCGAGACTTCGGACGCCCGGGTCTCGACGACGAACGGCGGCGGAGAGACCTCGGCGAGCAAATCGTCCCATACCGCGCGATTGTGCGGCTCATGGAAGAAGTCGGCGAGCGCCTGACCGACCGCGCCGCCGACATTCTCGACTCCGATATGCTCGGCGACGGCCTTGTCGAGCCGCGCGCGGTGCTTCGCCTCGCTCTCGCCGATCACTGCGGGCATCGCCTCGCGCAATGCGATCACCTCGTCGGCAAGCTTCTTCAGCGCGTCGAGCGTCGTATACCGCTTGAGCAGGTCGCGCGCGGTGATCGCGCCGATATGGCGGATGCCGAGCCCGAACAGCAATCGCGCCGCGTCGGGCGCGCGCTTTGCCTCGATCGCGGCGAGCAACGCGTCGACCGACTTCGCCTGCCAGCCTTCGCGCCCGACCAGCGCCTCGCGATGCCCGGCGAGGCGGAAGATGTCCGCGGGTTCGGCGATCCAGCCGAGGTCGAGGAATTCGACGAGAGTCTTCTCGCCCAGCCCTTCCACGTCGAGCGCGCCGCGGCTGACGAAATGCTTGAGCCGTTCGAGCCGCTGCGCCGGGCAGATCAGTCCGCCGGTGCAGCGGATATCGACTTCGCCTTCCTCGGCGACCGCCTCGGAATCGCAGATCGGGCAATGGTCGGGGAAGGACCAGGGCGCGCGCGTTTCGTCGCGGGTGAGGTTCTCGACGATCTGCGGGATCACGTCGCCGGCGCGTTGCAGCACGACCCGGTCGCCGGGGCGGACGCCGAGCCGCGCGATCTCGTCGGCATTGTGCAGGGTCGCATTGGTGACGACGACCCCGCCGACCGTCACCGGCTCGAGCCGCGCGACCGGCGTGAGCTTGCCGGTCCGCCCGACCTGGATATGGATCTCGCGGAGAATGGTCTGGGCGCGCTCGGCGGGGAATTTGTGCGCCAGCCCCCAGCGCGGCGCGCGGCCGACGAAGCCGAGCCGGTTCTGCCAGTCGAGCCGGTCGATCTTGTAGACGACCCCGTCGATGTCGAACGGCAGATCGGCGCGAACCGCCTCGATCTTCCGGTACTGCGCCAGCGCCGCGTCGAGATCGACCGGCCCGACGAACAGCTCGGAGACCGGGAAGCCCATCGCGCGGATCGCGGCGATCGCCTGCGTCTGGGTGTCGCCGGGCAGCGCCGTCACTTCGCCCCAGCCCCAGGCGAGGAAGCGCAAGGGTCGCGATGCGGTGACCGACGCGTCCTTCTGGCGCAGCGATCCCGCCGCGGCGTTGCGCGGATTGGCGAACTGGCGCGCTTCCTTGCCCGCGGCCTCGGCCTCGGCCAGCAGGCGGGCGTTGAGCGCCGCGAAATCCTGCTTGGCCATATAGACCTCGCCGCGCACCTCGAACACGTCGGGCGCGCCCGCGATCGCCTGCGGGATGTCCCCGATCGTGCGGACATTGGCAGTGACGTCCTCGCCGATCTGACCGTCGCCGCGGGTCAGCGCCTGGACGAGCACGCCCTTCTCATAGCGCAGCGAGCAGGACAGCCCGTCGATCTTGGGTTCGGCGGTGAGCGCCACCGGTTCGCTCTCGCCCAGCGCGAGGAAGCGGCGGACCCGGCCGAGAAAGTCGCTCACATCTTCGTCGGCGAAGCCGTTGTCGAGGCTGAACATCGGCCGCGCATGCGCGACCTTGGCGAGCCGCCCCGCCGGCGCCGCGCCGACCAGCTTCGACGGCGAATCGGCGCGGACCAGCTCGGGAAAGGCGGCCTCGATCGCCGCGTTGCGCCGCATCAGCGCGTCGAAATCCGAGTCGCTGATCTCGGGCGCGTCGTCGCCATGATAGCGGCGGTTGTGATGCGCGATCTCGGCGGCGAGCCGTTCGAGCTCGGCGGCGGCGTCTTCGTGGGTCTCGGGCAGCGCGGATGTCATGCACGCGGGTTAGGGGAGGCGGGCGCCGCCGATCAAGCTTGATCGCGCGCGCCGGCCCCGCGACAAGGGCGCATGCGCCTGCTCAAGCTTTCCCTTGCCGGGCTGTTGTGGATCGTGGTGATCCTCTGCCTGCTCCTCACCGCGCTGCCGCATTTCCTCGACCGCATCTATTATCGCGGGCCCCCGAGCGCGCATTTCGACGGCGCCCATTTCTTCAATCCCGACGGCGACGACGACCGTCTCCCCGCCGGGCGCAGCCGCGCCGGCTTCATCGCCCGCCGGCTGCTCGGCGATCCGACCCAGCCGGCCTGGCCCGAACGCGTCGCGGTCACCCGCTCGAAGCCCGCGGCCCGGGTCGAAGGCGCGGCGATGCGCGTCACCTGGATCGGCCACGCCACCGCCTTGATCCAGACCAATGGCCTCAACATCCTCACCGATCCGGTGTGGAGCGACCGCGCCGGCCCCTTCGGCTTCGGCCCGCGTCGCGTCGCCGTGCCCGGCGTCCGCTTCGAGGATCTGCCGAAGATCGACCTCGTCCTCGTCAGCCACAATCACTACGATCATATGGATCTGGCGACGCTGAAGCGGCTGTGGGATCGCGATCGGCCGACGATCGTCACTTCGCTGGGCAACGATGCCGTGCTGGCGGGGCATGGGATCGACGCACAAGCCGGTGATTGGGGGACCAGCATCGCCCTGGTCGCGCCGGAAAAGGTTCCGCTCACCCGCGCGGAGTGCATCGATCCCGAGGGGCTCTGCCAGGCCCGCATATCCGTTGCCATTACCCGCAATCATCATTGGGACAGCCGCTGGTTCAGCGATCGCAACCGCGCGCTCTGGTCGAGCTTCGTGGTCGCGCTTCCCCACGGCAATATCTTCTTCGCCGGCGATACCGGGCTCGGCGACGGCAAATGGCCCGCCGAGGCCGCGGCGCTCGGTCCGATCCGCCTTGCCTTGATCCCGATCGGCGCGTTCCGTTTCGAGGAAGGCCAGATGGCGAGCGGCAGTCATATCGGGCCGCAGGGCGCGCTCCATGTCTGGGACCGGCTCGGCCGTCCGTTCGCGCTGCCGATCCATTGGGGCACGTTCCGGCTGTCGCGGGAAGGCTATGCCACGCCGCCGCGCATGCTGGCCGCGATGCAACGTTGTGCGGGGAGCGATCCGGCCCGCTTCGCCCCGGCCGCGATCGGCATGCCGGTGGAGGTGCCGCCGCTCGGCACCGCGCCGCCGTCGCCCGATATGGCGCGGGTCGCGGCCTGTGCCCGCGCGGGACGGTTCGCCGCATTCCGCTGAGCGCTGCTTGAGGCGGGGCCCGCACGCAGCTATTCTGCCGCGGGGAGAGGGCTGTGGAACAGGGCAATCGCCGCGCCGTCCGGGTGCAGCGCCGCTACGACATGTCGATCGACCGTGCCGGGCTCGCGCTCGGCGCGGGCAGCCTGCTCGCCGGCGGCATCGTGCTCGGCCTGTTGCTGCTCGGCGGCCAGCGCGATCCGCTCGGCCTGCTCGGCGGCTGGCTGATCGGCAGCGTCTTTTCGGGGATCGCGATCACCGCGGTAGGCGGTCCGATCTGGCTGGCGCTCCACGTGGCCGGGCTGCGCCGCGCATGGCATGCGGCATTGGTCGGGGCGACGACCGCGACGCTGATCTTCGTCGGCGCCCAGACCTATGGCTTCGGCATGGTCGGCATGCCGGTGATGGACGGGCGCACCCTGTTGTTCCGCTGGCTGAGCGCGCTGGCGTCGAGCGCGCTCCTCGCCTTGATCGCCGCGGCGATCGGCGCGGTGATGTGGCGGATCGCCTATCGCCGCGGCATGGACGGCTGAGCCGGGGCGCTCAGCCCCTGGCCTGCGCCGGGCATTCGCCGACGCGCGTTCCCGTCGTCCGCATCCGCAGCAGCGAGTAACCGGGCCGGCCGGAAACCCCGGTCTTGTTCTCGGTCGTCACGTCGAACCCGGTGGCCCCGGTGGCGCCGTTGATCAAGATCGTCGTCGCCGGCGCATCGGGCTTGGTGCACTGGATCTTCGCGTCGACCTTCCCGCCTTTGGCGACATAGCGGATGAAGGTGCACTTGCCCGCCGCCTTTTCGAGCTTGTCGATGTCGAACGGCTTCAATTGCTCGGCGGTCTTGCACTCGGTCGCGTCGCGCTCGAGGCCCTTGGCCAGGTCGAGCTGCTTCGCATTGTCGGCGCCCGGCCCGACATCGACCGCCTCGATGCGCAGCGTCGCCTTCCACAGTCCCGGCTTGACCGCGGTCTTGGGCGCCGCCGCCTTGATCAGCTTCGCGACCTGATCGGTCGGCGCGTTGGTCACTTCGATCTCGCCGGTCTCGGCGGCGCGCTTCTCCTCGGCGGACTGGCAGCCGGCGAGGGCGAGGGCGGCAGCGGCGAGGGTGATGGTGGCGCGCATTCGGTTGGTCCCTTGCGTTTCGATCGCCTCCCCCAAGCGCAAATAGCGATGCTTGGCAACCTCGAGATCGGCTCCATTCCGGAGGTTTGTTCTTGATTTGTTCGCAATATTATGTTACGTGGCCGTTCCAACAGGAGGATGTCCATGCAGCATCCGAACAATCAGACCCCTCGTGTCACGGCGTTTGAGATTTACCTGCGCACCGGCCGGCGCGTGGTCCGAGGCACCATCGAGCGCAAGTTCAATCCCTGGCATGACCCGGACGACGGCAAGTTCACCTTCGCGAACCGGGGCAACTACTTCCCCGGCGGATCGCCGCCGCAGAGCCCCGGTTCGCGTAGATCCCCGCAGCGGGCCGATAATGCCTTCGCGGCCGACACCGATGCGGCGCGAAGCCGGTCGCGAAATGACCCCCGCGATCCGCGAAACCACACGATCTACGTCGTAAAAGAGCGGCGACAGCCTCAGCCGCATCGCGGCGATGCGCAAAGGGCTGACGGTTGCAGATCTGGAATGGTTGAACGGCATCCGGGCCGATCGTCCGCTGCGGATCGGCCAGCAGATCAAGCTGCCGCATCAAGAGTTTCTGGACGCCGGTCGAGAGGCGAAGAACAGGTTTCTCGCTCTCGACTATTACAGGCGCACGCACGGCGGACGACTCCCGCCAGACCCCGCCAATCCACCTTCGCTAGAAAGTCAGATCCTCGATCGTGACTGGAATCAGGAAATACGGAGCAGTTATCATTACTTCATCGACCAGGGATCGCGATTCCGACTCGTCTTTGGCCTGGTAACGCTCTCCGAGAAGCCCAAGCGATCCCGGAAAAGCCAGCGCGAGGTACCCGAACGCGGACCGCGAGACGATGGCGGCCATTATGTCGCTCCGCGGTTCAGCGGTCCGACCGACTGGTTCAATCACTTCGCCCAGGACCTGCACGTCAATCGCGGGGCATACCGCGTCATGGAAGACGGGTGGTACAAGGCAGCGGCCGCGGGAAAGAAGGTGTTCATCAACATCAAGCCTGTCTACCCCGGCGCATCCCGGCGGCCCTCTCATGTTGAAGTTAGGTGGGAGATTGACGGCAAGAGGCACTTCAAGACTTTCCCAAATCAAGCTGCGGACAGTGAAGATGGAAAAAGATAGGTTCGATCTGCTGGGGCCGCTCCTGAGCGACGTCGGGGGCGTTCTGGCGACCATCGCGGCCGGGGATCCCGAAGGAGTGTTCCTCTATGTGGAGATCGGTGACGGCTGGATTAGCCCGAACATATTCAAAGACGAAGGCGAGTTGGTTCGCTGGCTCGAACCAGGCGACAGTGAGCTGATCGACCTGCTCTATGAAGCTTGGCATCTGGAGCCAAAGGGCAAACGGTGGTCGGTTATGGAATATGACGTGAAGGATGGCAAATTCGCGGTGTCGTTCAAATATCCCGAGGAAGTTGACGTCGAATCGATGGACCGCGATCGGCGCGAGGATGCGCTGGTCGCGCGCTATGGCGACAAGCCGGTGATCTATCCCCCGCTCGAAGACGCGTTCGAATTGTAGAAGCGTCTTTGCGCCATGCGCGAGCGTAGAAACAAGGCGTCATCCCGGACTTGTTCCGGGATCCACCAGGCCCCACGCAGAGGTGCCCGAAACGAATGCCATCCAATGCGGCGCGGTGAGCCCCGGCACAAGGCCGGGGTGACCACAGGGACCGTGTCGCTATCGGTCTTTGGCGATCATTCCAGTAGGGTCGGTCTCCGTAGGCCGATACTTCCCACTGATCCGGCTACGTCAGCCGAGGCCTTTGCCAAAATGCTGGCAAAATTGGCTTTGATCTGCCTTTGTTCCGACAATGCAAGCGCAGCGCCATCCTTCTCGATGCAATGTCGCCCCGGTGCCGCGCCATAGTCGCGAACCCGTCGCGAAGCCGGCGCGTTCGTGGCGCGTCGCTGTCGCGTGCCCGCCGCATCGGTGTCGCGTTGATGTCGCGTCGATGTCGCGTCGCCGGCGCGTCGTCACCGCCGCTCCCTCCATGCCGCTCCGAAAAACTGCGTTTCGTGTCAACCGTGTCAACTGACACGCCCCGATTGCGTCGCCAGCCAGAGGTCCCATATTCCCATCATGGTCATCCAGATCCGCACCAGCCTCGCCGAGCCCGATACCGGCGACACCTTCGTTCCGCATCGCCCCAATCGCCCCGAAAAGTCCGAGGGCGGCAAGGCGTTCAAGCTGGTCAGCGACTATCAGCCCTCGGGCGATCAGCGCTATGCGATCCCCGAACTGGTCGAGCAGGCGCGCAACGGCGAGCGCGATCAGGTGCTGCTCGGGGTCACCGGCTCGGGCAAGACCTATACCATGGCCAAGGTGATCGAGGAGCTTCAGCGCCCGGCGCTGATCCTCGCGCCCAACAAGATCCTCGCCGCGCAGCTCTATGGCGAGTTCAAGAGCTTCTTCCCCGACAACGCCGTCGAATATTTCGTCTCTTACTACGATTATTATCAGCCCGAGGCGTACGTCCCCCGCTCGGACACGTACATCGAGAAGGAAAGCTCGGTGAACGAGGCGATCGACCGGATGCGCCATTCGGCCACCCGGTCGCTGCTCGAACGCGACGACGTGATCATCGTCGCCTCGGTGTCGTGCCTCTACGGCATCGGTTCGGTCGAGACCTACAGCGCCATGATCTTCGACCTCAAAAAGGGCCAGGTCGAGGACCAGCGCGAGATCATTCGGAAACTCGTCGCGCTCCAGTACAAGCGCAACGACCAGGCGTTCGCGCGCGGCAATTTCCGGGTGCGCGGCGACAGCCTCGAAATCTTCCCGTCGCATTATGAGGACACCGCATGGCGCGTATCCTTCTTCGGCGACGAGATCGAATCGATCACCGAGTTCGATCCCTTGACCGGCAGCAAGGTGGCCAATCTCGATTATGTCCGGGTCTTCGCCAATTCGCATTATGTGACGCCGGGGCCGACGCTCAAGCAGGCGATGGGCGCGATTCGGCACGAGCTGACCGAGCGATTGAAGGAGCTCGAGGCCGAGGGCAAGTTGCTCGAGCATCAGCGGCTCGAGCAGCGCACCAATTTCGATCTCGAGATGATCGCCGCGACCGGCTCTTGCGCGGGGATCGAGAATTACAGCCGCTTCCTCACCGGCCGCATGCCCGGCGAGCCGCCGCCCACCTTGTTCGAATATCTGCCCGAGAATGCCTTGCTCTTCGTCGATGAGAGCCACCAGACGATCGGCCAGATCAACGGCATGTCGCGCGGCGATCACAAGCGCAAGATCACGCTTGCCGAATACGGCTTTCGCTTGCCCTCGGCGATCGACAACCGGCCTTTGCGGTTCAACGAATGGGACGCGATGCGTCCGCAGACCACCTATGTCTCGGCGACCCCGGGCGGGTGGGAGATGGAGCAATCGGGCGGGGTGTTCGTCGAGCAGGTCATCCGCCCGACCGGGCTGATCGATCCGCCGGTCGAGATCAGGCCGGTCGAGGAACAGGTCCAGGACCTGATCCAGGAATGCAAGGCGACCGCGGCCAAGGGCTATCGCACCCTGGTCACCACGCTCACCAAGCGCATGGCCGAAGATCTCACCGAATATATGCACGAGGCGGGACTGAAGGTCCGCTACATGCATTCGGACACCGAGACGCTCGAACGCATCGAGCTGATCCGCGACCTGCGGATGGGCGTGTACGACGTGCTGGTCGGGATCAATCTGCTGCGCGAGGGGCTCGATATCCCTGAGTGTGGCCTCGTCGCGATCCTCGATGCCGACAAGGAAGGGTTCCTGCGTTCGGAGACCTCGCTGATCCAGACGATCGGCCGCGCCGCGCGCAACGTCGAGGGCCGGGTGATCCTCTATGCCGACCGGATCACCGGCAGCATGGAGCGTGCGCTCGCCGAGACCGGGCGCCGCCGCGAGAAGCAGCATGCGTACAATATCGAGCACGGCATCACGCCCGAGACGATCAAGCGCAACATCGGCGACATCATCGCGCACGTGTCGAACAAGGACGGCGTCACCGTCGAGATCGACGAAGACCGCCCGCACATGGTCGGCCACAATCTGCGCAGCTATATCGAGAGCCTCGAAAAGAAGATGCGCGATGCCGCGGCCAATCTCGAATTCGAGGAGGCGGGGCGGCTGCGCGACGAGATCCGCTCGCTCGAGGCCGAGGAGCTCGGGCTGCCGGCGAGCGAGCACAAGGCGCCGATCATGGGCCGCTCGAACGAAGGAAAACCGGGCACGCGCAAGACGCGGTACGGCAAGCAGAGCAAGACGCGGTTCGGCGGCGGGCGCGGCCGCTGATCCGCACGGATGGGCCTCTCCGTAACGACACTTAATGGGGACTCTACGGACTGACCGATCTGCCTGCGCTGTGCTTTGGGTCTGGCTGGGATCATGGGAGACGAGCGGGTGATCAAGAGTCTTTGCGCAGAACACCGGGCCCTCGAGGCTCAGGCTGCGCAATTGCTCGCGATCGTCTCCGCTTCGGTGCCCGACGCCGCCGCCGTCGCCGCGATGCGCTGGCAGATGGCGCAGGCGCTGCGCGATCATTGCGCCGGCGAGGACCGGCTGATCTATGATCGTCTGCTCTCCTCGGGCGACGCCGTCGCGACCGAGATCGCCTGGTCCTATCGTCAGGATCACGGCATGCTGGTGCCGGCTTTCGCCAATTACATGGCGGCGTGGCCGGTCGGTCGGATCTCGCGCGAATGGGAGCGTTTCCGCGCCGAGACGCGCATCCTCCTCGCCGATCTCGCCGAGCGCATCGAGCGCGAGGAGCGCGTGCTCTACGCCCATGTCGAGCGGGTCATCGCGCGCCAGCGCGCGGCCGCCTGATCCGAGGTTGAGACGGCGGGGGACTTCCCGCATAAGGCGCGGCATGCGTCGTTCCGTGTTCGCCAGCTCCGCCCTGGCCTTGTCGCTCGCCGCCTGCGTGGCGCCCAGCCAGCCCCCTGTGCGGCCCGCGCCGCCCGTGCCCGTACCCGCCGCGCCGACCCCGGCACCCACGCCGGCGCCGCCGCCGCGCAGCGCCGATTGGCGCGATTGGCCGCTGACGCCGGGCAGCTGGAGCTGGCGGCAGGACGGGCAGGGCAGCGTCGCCGCGTTCGGGGTGCCCGCCCAGGCGCCCGAACTGACGTTACGCTGCGATCGGACGCGCGGCCGCATCCTGCTGTCCCGCCACGCCGCCGCGCCGAGCCTGACCGTCCGCACCACCAGCATGGCGCGCACTCTCGCCGTCACCCCGACGACGACCGGCGCGGCCGCCGATCTCGGCGCGCGCGACAATCTGATCGACGCGATGGGCTATAGTCGCGGGCGGGTGGTGATCGAGGGTGCCGGCGCGCCGACGCTCGTCGTGCCGGCCTGGGCCGAAATCTTGCGGGTGGCGGAGGATTGTCGCGGCTGAGTCGCGCGATGGGTCCGCATCCGGCGAACCACAGAACTCTAAGAATCGCACCATCTTCGGTGTAAAACAAGACTTGTTCTGCGATTCCGGATGATTCAAGATTCGTCCGTGGCCGCAAGCCACGCTCGTTCTTCAACTAGCGAAAGGAGGTGATCCGATGTCTCATGGTTCAGCAATGGGGTCGGTTCAGTTCGTTCGGGAGACGCGCCGCTGATCTGGGGGCGCGGGCGGAAGTCCTCCGTCCGTGGGGCTAGCGGGAGGTATTCTCCTCCAATCAACGCTCGCCAGCCAGCAGAACAGCGGCCCGCATGGTCTCCCGGGCTGGAACTCTCCGGCCGCTGACCATGTCGGAGGTCGCCGGAATCCCTGAGGGGTTCCGGCGGCCTCTTTCATTTCGGGAGGATGTGCGCGCTCCGCGGCCGGGTGGGAATCACACCGCCAGGGCCGCCGCTACATATTTTCCGAAGCGGACCCTGGACAGGCTAGGCTGATCGAATCGATATACGGACAAACGGAGGAATGAGGATGGCTGCCGGATCCCATTGGAGAAGATTGCGCTCTGCCGCCTTCTTTATACTTTGCCTGACGGCAGCCGCTTCTTCGCACGGTGCCATCGGCGATACCGTCACCACCCAGAAGAAGATCATATCCCAGATTCTGATCGGGGCCGGGCCGGGGGGATCCTCTTACTATATGCGCGCGGATGGCGGCTGGGGGGCCACCGGCTGCGCCGGCGCACTCTATGCCTATATCGACGAGAGCCTGCCCGGGGCAGAGGCGGTGTTGTCGGCTGCGCTGACGGCGCGCTCGACCGGCAAGCCGATCAGCTTTATCGGGATCTGCGGCGATTCCGCCGGTAGCGGCGAATATATCCAGATCCGGACGGTGATTTTCTGAGCGGCTCCGTCCTCTCGCTTGCCGTCTAGCCGTTCGCCAGCCCGCCGCTGATCAGGATTGCGCGGCCATCGCCGCGGCGGCGGCGCGATCGGTGAAGCGCGGATCGGCGAGCGCGGCCTGTGCCTGCGCCCGGGCTTCGGGCTTGCGGCCGAGATCGGCATAGACCTGCGCGAGATGCCAGCGCAGCCCGGCATGGCCCGGCGCCAACAGGACTGCTTTTTGCAGCAGTTCGACCGCCGCCTGCGTATCGCCCTTGCGATACAATGCCCAGCCATAGGCGTCTGCGATCACCGGATTGCCCGGCGCGAGCGCATAGGCCGCTTCGCCGAAATCCTCGGCCGCGTCGAATTCGTCCGCGCCGGCATAAGCGACCGAAAGATCGGCGTTGAGCGCGGCGTCGCCGTCACCGATCCGGTCGCGCAGCAATTCGAACGTGGCGATCGCAGCTTCATAGTCGCCGGCGGCGAGCTGCCACGCGCCCGAGAGGCGCAGCGCGGCGGCATTGACCGGGTTTTGCGACAGGAACAATGCGAGGACGTTGGCGGCATCGGCGCGCCGGTCGGCGCGGTCGAGCGCCTCGACCAGCCGCAGCATTGCCGGCTCGTCGAAACGCAGATCGGCGGCGCTGCGATAGGCCGAAGCGGCATCGGCGAAGCGATTGGTCAGCATCAGCGTGTCGCCCACGATCAGGTGGGCGGCGGGCGCGCCGGGATGACGCCGCGCGAGATCCTGCGCCTCGGCAAGCGCGCCTGCTTTGTCGCCCTGGCCGATCAACGCGCGGATCAGCGGCACCCCCGCGCCGGGGTCGCCGGGGCGCTGGTCCGCGTCGGCGGCGAGTACTGCGGTGCTGTCGTCGGCCGAGAATGCGCTGGCATCGCCGCGCGCCGGCCAGACGGCACGATCGAGCAATTGCGCCGCGGCGGTGCGGTCGCCGATCCGTTCGAGGCCCCGTGCCGCTAGCGTCAGCGAATAGCTGTCGGCATCGCCGCGCTCGATCACCGGGCGGAGCAGATCGATCGCATTGCGCGCGGAATCGGTGCGCAGCAGCGCCACCGCGAGCAATTTGCGCGCCGCGAGGTTCATCGGCTGGTTGGCGACGAGCGGCTTCAATTTCTCCATCGCCTGCTCATAATCCATGGCCTCGATATCGAGCGCGCCGCCGAGCAGCAGCGCCGCGGGGATCTGGGCGAGCCCGCTGCCCGCCCGACCGATCAGGCCGCGGGCAAGATCGGCATTGCCGGCGCGCGCCGCGATCACTGCCTGCAGATAGAGCGCCTGCGCGCTGCCGGGCCGCGCTGCCAGTGCGCGCCGCGTCGCCGCGAGCGACTCGACCGTGCGTCCGGCATCGCCCAAGGTCGCGGCATATTCGATCAGCGCGCCGAAATCCTCGGGATCACGCTTCAGCGCCGCCTCGAACCACGGCAGTGCCGCGACCAGTCCGAACTGGCTGCGCACCATCTCGCCGCGCAGCACCAGCGCATCGAGATTGCCGGCGTCGAGCTTCACGGCTTGCTCCGACGCGCGGATCGCGCCGAGCACGTCGCCCGCCTCGAGCTTGAGCCGGCCGGCATCGGCCCAGAGATCGGCGTCGCGCGGCGCGGTCCGCACTGCCGCGTCCACCGCCGCAAAGGCTTCGGGCCATTTTCCGAGCGCGGCGAGCGCGCGGGCGCGGATACGCAGCGCATAAGCGCGGTTCGCCGGATCGGCCCTGCCGGCCTCGGCCAGCGCTTTCTCTTCCTCGCCCTGCAGCAGCAATGCGTGCGCGCGCAGATGGGCGACTTGCTTCGGCTTATAGCCGGCGTCGATCGCGCGCTGCAGCTCGGCCTCGGCACCCACGCCGTCGTCGAGCGCGAGCATCGCCCGCGCCAGCGTGAAATGCGCCTGGGCGTTGCCCGGATCGGCGCGGACCGCCGCCAGCGCGGCCGCACGCGCCGCACTGGCATTGTGCGCGTCGAGCAATTTGCCGCTGCGCTCGACTGCCGCTTCGGCGGCCGCCGGATCGAGCCGCGCGGGCGAAAGCGTGAACCATGCCGCGATCACCAGCGCGAACGCGCAGAGCGCGCCGACGATCACGAACAGGCGGCGGAGGCCGGGCTTGCGCCGGGTGGAGCGGGAGCGTTTACGGCTGGAGGTCATAGGCCTTCATCAGATCGTAGAGAGTGGGGCGGCTGATCCCAAGCAACCGCGCGGTGCCCGAGATATTGCCCTCGGCGCGGGCGAGCGCGTGACGGATCGCCTTGCGATCGGCCAGCTCGCGCGCGGCCTTGAGGTTGATCGGGATGACATCGGTTTTGTCCTCGAGGTCGAGATCGGCGGCGGTGACCATCTTGCCTTCGGCCATGATCGCGGCGCGCTTCACCCGGTTCTCGAGCTCGCGGACATTGCCCGGCCAGCTCCAGGCGTCGATCGCAGCGAGCGCGTCGGGCGCGAAGCTGCGTGCGCCGGTCTGCATCGCAGCGGCATATTTGGCGAGGAAATGCCGCGCGAGCAGCCCGGCATCTCCCGGCCGCTCGGCGAGGCTGGGAATGCGGATCACGATCTCGGCGAGGCGATAATAGAGATCCTCGCGGAAGCGTCCTTCGGCGACCATCGCGTCGAGATCCTGATGCGTCGCGCAGACCACTCTCGTATCGACCGGGATCGGCTTGCGGCTGCCGATCCGCTCGATCACGCGCTCCTGCAGGAAGCGAAGCAATTTGACCTGCAAGGGGAGCGGCACGTCGCCGATCTCGTCGAGGAACAGGGTGCCGCCCTGCGCGAGCTCGATCTTGCCTTCGGTGGTCTTGACCGCGCCGGTGAACGCCCCCTTTTCGTGCCCGAACAATTCGCTCTCGAGCAGAGTCTCGGGGATTGCCGCGCAGTTGATCGCGACGAACGCGCCCCTTTTGCGCGGGCTCGCCTCATGGACGCCCCGCGCGAGAAGCTCCTTGCCGGTGCCGCTCGCGCCGAGCAGCATCACCGACACGTCGGCGCCGGCGACGCGCTCGATCGTGCGGGTGACCTTGAGCATCTCGGGCGCGCCGGTGATCATCCCGCCGAGCACCGCGCCGGCCTCGACACGCTCGGCGAGGCGGCGATTTTCGGCCTCGAGCGCATGGACATGGAAAGCGCGTGCGACGATCAGCCCGAGCGCGTCGATGTCGATCGGCTTCTGGTAGAAATCCCACGCACCCAGCGCGATCGCCTTGAGCATGGATTCGTGCGCGCCATGGCCCGAAGCGACGATCACCTTGGTCTCGGGACGAAGCTGCAGGATCGTCTCGAGCGTCGCAAAGCCTTCGGTGGTGCCGTCGGGATCGGGCGGCAGGCCGAGATCGAGCGTCACCACCTGCGGCTCCTCGGCGCGGATCAGCGTGATCGCTTCCTCGCGATTGGCGGCGGTGTGGATCTCATAGCCTTCGTAGGCCCAGCGCAGCTGGCGCTGCAGGCCGGCATCGTCCTCGACGATCAGCAATTTCTTCATATCGGTCATGCCGCGCGCTCGCGGAGATCGGCGGCGTGCGCGGCCTTCAGGATGACGCGGAAGCGCGTGCCCTCGCCTTCGCGCGAGACGACTTCGATCCGTCCGTCCATCGCCGCGGCGAGCTGACGCGCCTCGAACGCGCCGATGCCGAAGCCGCCGGGCTTGGACGAGACGAACGGCTTGAACAATTTGTCGCGCACGAAGCCGGGAGACATGCCGCAGCCCTGATCGATCACGTCGATCGTGACGTGGTTCCCGTCGGCGGCGACATGGACGGTGACCGGAACGTCCGCAGCGCTCGCCTCGATCGCATTCTGGACGAGATGGTGGAGCAACTGCTCGAGCGCGGCGGGATCGGCATGGGCGATCGCGCTGGAAAGACCCGATATGGTCACCGGGTGCTGTCGCGTGCGCGTGCTCGCCGCGCGCTGAACCAGAGGGAGTACCTCGATCGCGTGCGGCGCTTCGCTCCGTCCGCGATGATGCTGCGAGAGCCGCGCCAGCAGCCCGTTCATCCGCTCGGCCGAATCCTTGAGCGTCGCGATCATGTCCGCACGGAATTCGGGCTTGTCGGCATGCCGTTCGGCGTTGCGCGCGGTGAGGGTGAGCTGGCTCACCAGATTTTTGATGTCGTGGAGGATGAAGGCGAAGCGCCGGTTGAACTCGTCGAAGCGCTGGGCGTCGGCCAGCGCTTCCTGCGCGCGCGCTTCGGCGAGATAGCTCGCCACCTGGCGGCCGGCGACCTTGAGCAGATCGAAATCCTCCCAGTCGAGCGCGCGGTCGAGCGGCGGACGCGCGAGCAGGATCGCGCCGGCGAGGCTGCCGAGATGCGGCAGCGGCACGAGCACCCAGGCATCGGCGGCGTCGAGCATCCACGCCGGCACCGCGGCCGCATCGGCGCAGCGCGGATCCGCACGGACGCGGTCGAGCTCGATGATCCGGCCGGTGTCGGCGAGATGATCGGCAAGCGTCGGATCGGCGGCGGCCGGCAGCTTGCCGCGATCCCAGTTCCAGCTCGCGCCGGCTTCGAGACCGGCAGCGTCGGGCACCAGCAACAGGCCCGCCGGGGACTCGGTCAGATCGGCGATCGCCTTGACGATGCGCTGGTCGAGCGGCGCGGCGCCGTCGGGTGCGCCGAGCGTCTCGGTGAAGCGCATCCATTCGGCGCGATAATCATAGCGATGGCGGAAGAAATGCTTGGCGAGCTTCACCTTGGTCCAGGCGCGCAGCCAGCCATTCGAAACCAGCGTGAGGATCGCGGCGGTCGAGCCGAGCACGAATGCGGTCTGGAGCACGCGTGCGTTGCTTCCGCCGATCGTCGCGAGCGCGCTGGTGGCGAGGGCGAGCAGTGCGAAATACGCGCCGATCGCGACCAGCGACAGCGACTGATAGGCGACCGCGCGCGACACCTGGACGCTGAGCTCGCCCTTGCGCTGGAGTGCGGTCACCATCGCCAGCGCCGCGGCGACCATCGCCACGCCGCGCGCGGCGATCGATTGCGGATGGGGATGCGCGGTCAGATATTCGGTGCAGAACAAGGCGAAGTCGGCGATCCACAGTCCGGCCAGTGCCGCCACGATCCAGCGCAGCCCGCTACCCGCCGACGGATTGAGCGCCGAGTAGAGCGCCTGGGCGAGGACCAAAGCGGCGACCGCGACCAGCATGCGGAGCAGCAGCGCGGCGCTGCCGATCTGTCCGGCAGCCTCGGGCGCGTCGACGCTTGCCGCGACATGCAGCACCAGCGCGCCTGCGGCGACCAATGCCACCACGCCATAGACCGTGCCGAGCGCGAGCGGCGGACGGTCATTGGCGTCGCGGCGATGCAGCGTGATCATGAAGCCGAGCCACGCCAGATTGCGCAGCGTCTCGAAGATCCGGGTGACCATCTCGTCCGCGCCGATCCCGGACACCGCGAGCGCCCAGAGCGCGGTCACCCCCAGCGCCAATGCCAGCGGACGGCGCGGCAGGCCGATTGCGGTGCCGCGGATCGTCCAGAAGGTGAGCCCGCCGAACAGCAATGCGGCGAGGGCGTGGCTCCACAGGATCAGCGTCGCCGTCATCAGCGCGCGCCTTCGGGAAACAGCACCACGCGGATCGTCTGCAGCAGGATCAGCAGGTCGAGAAAGGGCGAGTAATTCTTGGCGTAGAACAGGTCGTATTCGAGCTTCTGGCGCGAATCCTCGATCGAGGCGCCATAGGGATAGTTGATCTGCGCCCAGCCGGTGATGCCCGGCTTCACCATGTGGCGCTCGGCATAATAAGGCAGCTTCTGCTCGAGATCCTCGACGAATTGCGGTCGCTCGGGGCGGGGCCCGACGAAGCTCATCTCGCCCTTGAGCACGCTCCAGCACTGCGGCAGCTCGTCGATGCGCAGCTTGCGGATCACCCGGCCGATGCGGGTGATCCGCGGATCGTCCTTCTCCGCCCACACCGCCTTGCCGCCGACCTCGGCATCCTGCCGCATCGACCGCAGCTTGATGACGTCGAAGCCGACGCCGTACAGGCCGACCCGGCGCTGGCGATAGAATGCCGGGCCCTTGCTCTCCAGCTTGATCGCGATGGCGGTCAGCAGCACCAGCGGCAGCGTCAGGACGAGCAGCAACAGGCTGGCGCCGATGTCGAAGAGGCGCTTGAACGCGCTCGACACCATGCGGCCCGACGAGAAACCGTCGGAGAAGATCAGCCAGCTCGGATTGACGCTGTCGAGATCGACCCGCCCGGTCTCGCGTTCGAGAAAGGTCGAGATCTCGTTGACGTGGACGCCGGTGGTCTTGATCCGCAGCAGATCCTTGAGCGGCAGCGCGTTGCGACGCTCCTCGAGCGCGAGGACGACTTCACTGGCGTTGAGCAGTTCGACATGGTCGGCGAGATTGTAGATGGCGTCGCGCGCGATCGCCTCGGGGATGACGCGATTGGCTTCGCTCATCGCGACATAGCCGACCACTGCGAACCCTGCGCCGGGCGCCTTGGCCAGCAGCTTGAGCCGCGCCGCGCGGGCGCCGGCGCCGAGCACGACGATGCGCCGCTTGAATGCCTGGCTTCCCAGCGTCTTGCCGAGCAGGATCCGCAGAAAGATCAGCAGCACGACCGATACGCCCATCGCGTAGAGCAGGTTCGAGCGCCAGAAGCTGATCTCGGGGATCAGGAAATAGAGGACGCTGAGGCCGATCACGCCGAGCGAGATCGCCACGATCAGCCGCGCGGTTGCGTAGCGCAGCGACTGGAGCGCGTCGGCGCCGTAGACGCCGACCGCGATCATCGCCACTTCGATGAACGCCATGTAGCTCAGCAATTGCGGCGTCCGCTCGGCCATCGGGGTCGGGCCCATGCCCAATTGATGCGCGCGCAGCAGCCACCCGAGCTCGCCGGCGGCCAGCAGCAGGACGAGGTCCAGCAGGCCGAGCAGCAGCACGGCGTTGGGCACGTAATGCTTGAAGAGACGGATCATGGCCGCCGCAGGACTAAAGCCTAAGTGTAAACAAACCCGACACGCGTTGCGGCGACGGAGAAAGTGTCGGAAACAGCGGTCCGGCACGAAACCGTTGCGGGCGCACATCGTTTAGTGGCGCGGGGCAAGTACCTATATCTGCAGCCTAAACAGGGAGCCATGCGTCATGCCGCAAGCCAAGCCGATCATTCCCGTCATCCTCTCGGGAGGATCGGGGACCCGGCTGTGGCCGCTGTCGCGCCCCGAGCAGCCCAAGCAATTGTTGCCGCTGACCGCCGAGCAGACCATGCTGCAATTGACTGCGCTGCGGGCCGCCGGCGAGCGCTTCGCCCGGCCGATCATCGTGGCGAATGCCGCGCATGCCGATCAGGTCGAGGCGCAGCTCGCCGAGGTGACGACCGACGCGCAGGCGCTGATCCTCGAGCCCGCTGGCCGCAACACCGCGCCTGCGATCGCGCTTGCCGCGATTGCGGCGGGCGGCGGAAGCGATCCGATCCTCGTAATGCCGTCGGACCATGTGATCGCCGATGTCGACGCGTTCCACGCGGCGATCCACGCGGCGCTTCCGCTCGTCGAGGAGGGGTGGCTGGCGACCTTCGGCATCGCCCCCGATGCCCCCGAGACCGGCTATGGCTGGATCAAGGTGGGCGAGCGGCTGGCCGAGGGCGTCCACCGGGTCGAACGCTTCGTCGAGAAGCCGCCGCATGACAAGGCCGAAGCGATGCTCGCTGCCGGCGATCATGCATGGAACGGCGGCATCTTCCTGTTCCGCGCCGACATGTATCTGGGCGCATTGAGCGTCTATGCGCCCGAGATGCTGGTCGCGGCGCAGCAGGCGATGGATAAGGCGCGGACCGAGGGCGCGCGCATCTGGCCCGACGCCGAGGCCTTTGCGAAATCGCCGTCGGATTCGATCGATTATGCGGTGATGGAGAAGGCGCCGCGCGTGGCGGTGGTCCCCGTCGCGATGGGTTGGAGCGACGTCGGCAGCTGGGACGCGCTCCACGCGATCAGCGACGCCGATAGCGACGGGAACGTAAGTCGCGGCGAAGTGATCGCGATCGACACCGCGAACTGCCTCGTGCGCAGCGAACCGGGCAAGCGGGTGGCGCTGGTCGGGGTTCGCGATCTGATCGTGGTGGCGGCCGGCGACGATGTGATCGTGCTGCCGCGCGGCCGCAGCCAGGAGGTCCGCAAGATCGTCGAGGCGCTCAAGCCGTGACGCGCGGGCGGGTGCGGCACAAGGCTGCGCTCGCGGCGCTGGACGGGAAGGCGGTTCCCGCTCCCGAGGTTTGCGGGCTCTGCGGTCGGCCGCTCGGGACGCGGACCGAATGGCACCATGTCGTGCCGAAGAGCGAGGGTGGGCGCGACACCGTCCCGCTCCACCCGATCTGCCACCGCATCATCCATGCGACGGCGTCGAACGCCGAGCTCGCGCGGTCGTACCCGACGCTCGATGCATTGCGTGAACGGGCGGACATCCGCCGCTTCATCGCATGGATAGCGGGCAAGCCGCCCGATTTCCATGCGCCGACGCGGCGGAAACCGGGTCAGGCGAGCAAGGCCTCGGCCTGATCGAGCGTGTCCCTGAAGCTGGCGACGAGCGCCTGATACGGCGCGGGCGTCGCCATATCGAGCCCGGCACGCTTGAGGATGTCGACCGGATAGTCCGAGCCGCCCGCCTTCAGCACCGACAGATAATTGTCGCGCTCCTTCGGTCCGCCCTTCAGGATCGCCTGGGCAAACCAGGTCGCCGCGGCGATGCAGGTGGCGTACTGATAGACATAGAAGCTGTTGTAGAAGTGCGGGATGAACGCCCATTCGTTTCCGTAGGACGCTTCCAGCTTCATGTTCGGGCCGTGATAGCGCTTGAGCAGGTCGAAATAGACGCTGGTGAACTTGCTGCCCGACAGGCCTTCACCCGCCTCGGCGAGATCATGCGCCTTGAGCTCGAACTCCGCGAACATCGTCTGGCGGAAGAAGGTGCCGCGGAAATTCTCCATCTGCTGGCCGAGATAGAAGAGCTTCTCCTCCTTCGTCTTCGCGTTCTTCAGCATCTGGGCCACGAGCAATTGCTCGTTGAGCGTCGAGGCGATCTCGGCGAGGAAGATCGGGTAATCGGCCTTCTCGAACGGCTGCGCCGCATTGGCGAGCAGCGAATGGAGCGCATGCCCCCATTCGTGCGCATAAGTGCTCAGCCCGTCATATTTCTCGCTGAGGTTGAGCAGCAGATAGGGATGCACTTCGTACGCGCCGGGATTCATGTATGCGCCGGGGCGCTTGCCCTCGCGCGGCCACGGATCCATCCATTTCGCCGCAGTCGCCCTGGCGATACGTGCCTGATAATCCGGGCCGAGCGGCTTGACCGCCTCGAGCGTCAGCGTGCGCATCTGATCGAGGCTGAACGGGCGATCGAGCGACACCAGAGGCGGGTAGATGTCCCAATAGCCGAGGTCGGGAAGCTTGAGCATCCGCCGCCGCAGATCGAAATAGCGATGCAGCTGCGGCAGGCCCTTGTTGGTCTCCGATACCAGCGTGCGATAGACCGCCTCCGGCACGTTGTTGCCCGAAAGCGCGGCGGCGAGCGAGGTCGGATACTTGCGTGCCTTGGCGTAGAAGATGTCGCCCTTGACCTTGGCGTTGTAGGTCGCGCCGAACGAGTTCTGGAATTTGCCGTGCGCAGTCCAGAAGGCGTCGAACACCGCCTTGCGGTCGGCACGGTTCGGCGCGTCGCGGTTGAGCGTATAGCCTTGGCTGTCGAGGCGGACTTCCTTGCCCGTCGACAATTTGATCGTCGGCCACGGGATGTCCGACGAGCGCAGCTGGCCCGAAATGTCGCCGGGCGCCTGAAGCGGTGCGCCGGCGCTGGCGAGAAGTGCCTCGCCTTCGGGCGACAGCGTGTGTTCGGCCTGGCGGACGATATTGGCGAGATAGAAGTCGAAGCGCGTCTTGAGCGCCGGATTGGCGGCGACGAAGCCATCGATCTTCGGTTTGCCCGCTGCGATGATCTCTGGCGCGAACCATGCGGTCGCCTCGCCGAACGCCGTGTAGAGGTCGATCGCCTGCGCCTGTTTCTCCTGCCAGGCGGCGACGCGAACGTCCTCGTCGCCCTTCAGGCTGACATAGGTGTAGACCCGGCCGATCGTCTTGCCGAGATCGGACTGGAGCGTCAGCGCCTCGGCCAGCACCTGTGCGCTCTCGCCGAGCCGGCCCTTATACCGGGCGATGGCCGGGAGGGCGGCCAGCGCGCCTTTGCGAGCCGCGTCCCACGCGGCCTCGTCCGGATAGATCTCGGTGAGGTCCCAGGCGGCGGCGCCCTGGGCGTTGCCCTGCGCCCAGCCGGGGGCGGACATTGCGAGAGTCGCGAGCGCGCCTGCAGCCAGCGCGTCGCGGCGAGTCAATTCGGTCATTCACGGCTTCCCCGAAGAGAGCGCCGATGGTTCGGCGCCTGGTTTGAAGCCGGCAATCTGTCGCGCTTTTCAAGCCAAGGAAAGCGTTTGTTGCCTTAGGGAGCCAACACACCCCGGCCGGCGGCGCCACGGCGCACGTCGCGATATTCGGCGCGGGAGATCACTACCCAGTCGCGCTTGGCGCGGCGACGCATCGGCGTCCCGCAGAAGCGGCACTTGCTGACGAAACGCTCGTCGTTTCCGGCGCGCTCGATATGCTTCTCCGAACGCTCGTGCCTGCCGCCGAAGCAGCGCACGCGCCCGGCAAACCAACTAAACACCTATGCGACCTCTTCTTTATTTCCGGAGCCCCGACTTCCTGATCCGGCTGCCGGGGTCAAGCTCCGCGATCCGGGTTCGTCGCAAAAATTGCCCGGAAAAGCAAAAGGGCCGGGTTTCCCCGGCCCTTCGCATGGTCAATGATCGGAAGGACTTAGAAGTCCATGCCGCCCATACCGCCCATGCCGCCGCCGCCCATGGGCATGGCGGGCTTGTCTTCCGGCAGCTCGCTCACCGCCGCTTCGGTGGTGATTAGCAGGCCGGCGACCGAGGCCGCGTTCTGCAGCGCGGTACGGACGACCTTGGTCGGGTCGATCACGCCGGCCGCAACCAGGTTCTCATAAGTGTCGGTCGACGCGTTGAAGCCGAACGACGTGTCGGTCTGGTCGAGCAGCTTGCCCGAGACGACCGCACCGTCATGACCGGCGTTCTGGGCGATCTGGCGAACCAGCGCAGTGAGCGAACGACGAACGATGTCGATGCCGCGGGTCTGGTCCTCGTTGGCGCCTTCGAGGCCGTCGATCGCCTTGGTCGCGTACAGCAGAGCCGTGCCGCCACCGGGGACGATGCCTTCCTCGACTGCCGCGCGAGTCGCGTGCAGCGCATCGTCGACGCGGTCCTTGCGCTCCTTGACCTCAACTTCCGAAGCGCCGCCGACCTTGATCACGGCAACGCCGCCGGCGAGCTTGGCGAGACGCTCCTGGAGCTTCTCACGGTCGTAATCGCTGGTGGTGTTCTCGATCTGCTGGCGGATCGCGTCGGTGCGGCCCTTGATCGCATCGGCTTCACCCGCACCGTCGACGATGGTGGTGTTGTCCTTGTCGATCGAGACGCGCTTGGCGGTGCCGAGCATGCCCAGAGTCACGGTCTCGAGCTTGATGCCGAGGTCTTCCGAGATGACTTCGCCCTTGGTGAGGATCGCGATGTCCTCGAGCATCGCCTTGCGGCGATCGCCGAAGCCCGGTGCCTTGACCGCTGCGACCTTGAGGCCGCCGCGCAGCTTGTTGACGACGAGCGTGGCGAGAGCCTCGCCCTCGATGTCCTCGGCGATGATCAGCAGCGGACGGCCCGACTGGACGACCGCTTCGAGGATCGGAAGCATCGCCTGCAGGTTCGACAGCTTCTTCTCGTGGATCAGGATGTACGGATCGTTGAGTTCGACCGTCATCTTGTCCGGGTTGGTGATGAAGTAAGGCGACAGATAGCCGCGGTCGAACTGCATGCCCTCGACGACGTCGAGCTCGAATTCGAGACCCTTCGCCTCTTCGACGGTGATCACGCCTTCCTTGCCGACCTTCTCCATCGCTTCGGCGATCTTCTCGCCGACGACGGTGTCGCCATTGGCCGAGATGATGCCGACCTGGGCGATTTCGTTGGTGCCCGAAACCGGCTTCGAGCGCGCCTTGATGTCGTCGACGACCTTGGCGACGGCGAGATCGATGCCGCGCTTGAGATCCATCGGATTCATGCCGGCCGCAACCGACTTCATGCCCTCGCGAACGATCGCCTGGGCGAGCACAGTCGCGGTGGTGGTGCCGTCACCGGCGACGTCGTTGGTCTTCGAAGCGACCTCGCGGACCATCTGCGCGCCCATGTTCTCGAACTTGTCCTTGAGTTCGATTTCCTTGGCGACGGTGACGCCGTCCTTGGTGATGCGCGGTGCGCCGAACGACTTGTCGATCACGACGTTGCGGCCCTTCGGTCCGAGCGTGACCTTGACTGCGTCGGCGAGGATGTCGACGCCGCGCAGGATGCGTTCACGCGCGTCGCGGCTGAATTTCACGTCCTTGGCTGCCATGTTGGCTACCCTTTCGAATCTGGAAGTTTAGAAAGTTGCGGTCCTGGCGAGGTTCAGCCGACGATCCCGAGGATGTCGCTTTCCTTCATGATGAGGAGGTCCTCACCATTGACCTTGACCTCGGTGCCCGACCATTTGCCGAACAGGATGCGGTCGCCGGCCTTGACGTCGAGCGGCGTCACCTTGCCGTCTTCGGACTTGGCGCCCGAACCGGCGGCTACGACTTCGCCTTCCTGCGGCTTTTCCTTGGCGGTGTCGGGGATGATGATCCCGCCGGCGGTCTTTTCCTCGGCTTCGACGCGGCGGACGAGCACGCGGTCGTGCAACGGACGGAAGTTCATTGCGCTGCGATCCTTTGTCAGGTTGAACAGGGTTTGGCACTCACCTTTCGCGAGTGCTAACGTATGGGGATATGCGTAGGACCGCGGGATTCGTCAACCGGTTCGCGCGCTAAATCTTTCGACCTTCGCACACGCGACGATGCGCTTGCTCCTCGCGGGCGCGCCGGCCTGGTTCAGCCCCGGGTGGCGAGCAGGCGGCGGAGTGCGGCGTCGACGCTGGGAAAGGTCTCGTTGACGTCGCTCGACACCTTGTCGCGAAGGACCGGGTTGCTGCCGTCGAGATCGACCGTGAACAAGTCGATGTCGGTCTCTCCGAGCACGAGATAGCGGGCGTGGCCCGGCCCCTCGCGCCACAATTTGTTGGCAGCGACGAGGCCCTGCCAGAAGCCGCCGGGACCCGGGTTCGCCTCGCTCTGCGCGCTGCCGTAGAGAACGAGGCCGTCGAAATCCACGCCGTCCGAGCGGCGCAGCAGGGCGGCATAATCTTCCGGCAGGGTGGCGCCGAATTCGCGCTGAAGCGCGCCGCGCAACACGCCGATCCGTGCCTCGTCGGCGCCCGCCTGGACGGTCTCGCCGATTGCCACCTGTGCGTCGCGCGCCGCCATTATCACTGCATCCATGCCTTCGTCTCCGGCCATCGGCGTTCAGCGTCCCGTGCAGTCGATCACGGGGCGGGAGGATAGACGAAGCCGCGGGGGATCGGGAAGTCCACCTGGCGGCTCTGCCCGACGGTGAGATCGCCGACCAAGGTGCGCTGGGCATTGGTGAGCGCGATATGGTGCGGATCGTTCCTGATCAGCACGAGATTGTCGAAGCTGTTGGTGCCGCCGTCGTCGAGCGGAAGCTTGTGATGGACCTGCCAGCCCTGCGGCACCCGGCCGGTGGCGATCCGGTCGATCGCAGCCTGATCGAGCCCGGCGCGGCGCAGCGCGTCGACCTTGGCCGGATCGCCGGCGAGGTCGCGCAGGAAATCGCCGCGCACGGTCGAATCGAAGTCCTTGCGCAGCGCCGCATATTCGACGCGGTCGCGCTTCACGTAATTGACCGGGACCGAGTCGATTCCACGCAGACTGACGCTCTGCCCGCGGACGGTGCCGGTGTAGAGGCCCTCATCGGCCTGCCGCGCGCTCGCGCCGAAGAACTCGTCGAGCTGGCCCTTCATGCGATTGAGCGCGTCGCGTGCGCTGGCGGGGAGCGCGTCGATCGCGCCCCGCGGGATGGCGTCGACGGCGTTCTTGACTTGTCGCAACGCGGGCTCGAGCGCGCCGCGCAGCGCCGGATTGGCGACCACCGCGGCAACCGAGTCGCTGATCGTCTGCGCCCATTTGCCGACCTTGCCGGCTTTGGCGGCGTCGCCGAGATAGGGGAGGATTCCGGCGGCGGAGAGCACGCCGTTGAGCGCATGACCGCCGGCATCGCCGAAATCGCCGGAGAAGAGCGAGCCGATCGCCCGGCCCGCCGAGATGATCGTGTTGCTGCCGTCGGAAAAAGGCGTCGGCTCGATGATCCCGGTGATGTCGAGCGCGAGCTGGGTGAGATCGAGCCCGAGCTGGACCGGATCGGGGCCGGCGTCGTTCGCCGGAGTCGGCGGCGTGGCGCTGCCGCCTTCGAGCGCGCGGGCGAGTTCGCCGCGCTCGACCGGCGTCAGATTGCGGTCGATCTCGGCTTCGACCCAGCCCGCGGCTTGCGGATTCTCCTGGCGGACGCGTTCGACGCTGGCGGCGAGGCCCTGCACGTCGACGCCGCCGCCGGGGAGGCGGTTCGCGCTGAGCGCGAGCTGGGCTTGCGTGGCGAGCTGCGGCGACGGCGGACCGATCGGGTTTTCCGTAGTGGAGCGGGCGGGGTCGACCATGCGGGTCTCCGTGTCTTGCACGCCGATTTTAGTCCGGACCGCGGCGGGCGGCTGTAGTCGATTCGGTTACGGCTCTTCTCCCTCTCCCCGCTTGCGGGGAGAGGGTCGGGGAGAGGGGGCTATCGAGACGGCATTGCACTTGCCCCTCTCCCCGAGGGGGAGAGGGAGTTTTTGCACCGCGTTGTCGATCGGACGGAACAGGCGTACAATCCTTCCGCCGGGGATATCGAAGGAGCGCGTCATGACTGTCGCTCGTATCCATGCTGTCGAGCGCCCTGCGGAGGCGTATCCGGTCCGCACGATCACCACTGCCGATCTGCGTGCCGCGCTTCGCAAAGGCTGGTCGGACTTTCTCCAGCACCGCGGCGACCTGCTGTTCGTCGGAATCATCTATCCGCTGGTCGGGTTCGCGGCGGCGGCGATCGCGCTGCAGGATACGCTCATTCCCTTGTTCTTCCCGATCGCCGCGGGCGTCGGGCTGATGGGGCCGGCCGTGGCCGGCGGCTTCTACGAACTGGCGCGGCGGCGCGAGCAGGGGCTCGATTCGGGCTGGTCGCATTTCTTCGACGTGGTGCGGCGGCCTTCGTTCGACGCGTTCCTCGCGGTCGGGGCGCTGCTGCTCATGCTGTTCTTCGCGTGGCTGGCGGTCGCTGCCGGGCTCTATGTCGCGGTGATGGGGGTCGCCGCGCCCGGGAGCGTGGCGGCGTTCGCGACTCGATTGTTCACCACGCCCGAGGGCTGGACGCTGATCGTGCTCGGCAATCTCGCTGGACTGTGCTTCTCGGCGGCGGTGCTGACGGTGAGCGTGGTCGCGATGCCGATGCTGATCGACAAGGACGTCGATGCGCGGACCGCGATCCATACGTCGCGGATGGCGGTGATGGCCAACAAGGGCGTGATGGTCCGCTGGGGTCTGCTCGTCGCGGCGTTGCTGGTGGCGGGGTCGATCCCGTTCTTCGTCGGGCTCGCGGTGGTGCTGCCGGTGCTCGGCTATGCGACGTGGCACCTCTACACAAGGCTGGTGGCGCGCTGATCCTGCGGCCTGTATTGGCTAAATAACACACGAGCCGTTTACTCGCCTTGCGCCATCCGGTAGCAGAAGGGCGCAATCGAGGAGCGGTGCCAAGTGAAACTGGTTCGGGGCGCGTGGAAGATTTTGGTCGGGATCAAGGACTTTCTGGTCCTGGTCCTGATGTTGTTGTTCTTCGCCGCTTTGTTTGCGGCGCTCTCGTACAAGCCCAACAAGGCCGCGGTGAGTGACGGCGCATTGGTCGTCGCGCTCGACGGGGCGCTGGTCGAGCAGCCCGAAGAGGCCGATCCCTTCGCCAATCTCGGCGGTGGCGAAGTGACCAAACAGCATCGCCTCCGCGACGTGCTGCGCGCGCTCGAGACGGCGCGGACCGACGACCGGGTCAAGGCCGTCGTGCTCGATCTCGACCGTTTCATGGGCGGCTATCCGGCGGCGGTTACCGAAGTGGCGGACGCGGTGGGCAGGGTCCGCGCGAGCGGCAAGAAGGTGCTGGCCTATGCGACGGGCTATACCGACGACGGCTATGCGCTCGCCGCCAATGCCAGCGAGATCTGGGTCAATCCGCTCGGCGGCACCTTGTTCGCCGGGCCGGGCGGCACCCAGCTCTATTACAAGGGGCTGATGGACAAGCTCGGCGTCAATGCGCACGTCTACAAGGTCGGCAAGTTCAAGTCGGCGGTCGAGCCCTATATCCGCAGCGACATGTCGCCCGAGGCGCGCGCCGCCAACGACGCGCTGTACGGCACGCTGTTCGCCCAGTGGCGCGAAGGCGTCGCCAAGGCGCGGCCCAAGGCGCGGATCGCCGACTATCTCGCCAAGCCCGACGAAGTCGTCGTCGGCGCGCGCGGCGACATCGCCGCGTCGAACCTCGCTTACGGGCTGGTCGACAAGGTCGGCGACCGGCTGGCGTTCGGCAAGCGCGTCGCCGAGATCGCGGGCGCGCCCACGGGCAAGCCGGCGGGAAGCTTCAAGACGATCAAGCTCGCCGACTGGGTCGCCGCCAATCCGGCGCCGACCGGGGGCGACGCGATCGGGGTGATCACCGTCGCCGGCGAGATCGTCGACGGCAAGGCAGGGCCCGGCCATGCCGGCGGCGACAGCGTGAGCGCGCTGCTGCTCAAGGGGCTCGCCGAAAAGAAACTGAAGGCTCTCGTGGTGCGGGTCGATTCGCCCGGCGGTTCGGCGATGGCATCGGAGCAGATCCGCCAGGCGATCCTGCAGGCCAAGGCACAGGGGCTGCCGGTCGTTGTCTCGATGGGCAGCCTCGCGGCGAGCGGCGGCTATTGGGTGTCGACCGCGGGCGACACGATCTTCGCCGAACCGGGCACGATCACCGGGTCGATTGGCATCTTCGGGGTACTGCCGTCGTTCGAGAACAGCCTCGCCAAGATCGGCGTGACCACCGACGGGGTGCGCACCACGCCGCTTTCGGGCCAGCCCGACGTGATGGGCGGGATCAATCCGGTCACCGATCGGATCCTGCAGGCGGCGATCGAGAGCGGCTATGGACGCTTCGTCAATCTGGTCGCGCAATCGCGTAAGCTGACGCCGCAACGGGTCGACGAGATCGGGCAGGGCCGGGTGTGGATCGGCGGGGTCGCGCACCAGCTGAAGCTGGTCGATCGCTTCGGCGGGATCGACGCGGCGATCGCCGAGGCGGCACGGCGCGCCAAGCTCGATCCAGCCAAGGTGCATGCCCTCTATCTCGAAAAGGCGCCGAGCGCGTGGATGCAGTTCGCGGCATCGCTGGCGGGCGGCGACAAGGACGACGAGGATTGGGCGGACCAGCCCGCGGGGGCCGATCTCTACGGCCGCATCGCGCTGGAGCGGCGGGCATTGCTCGGCCAGGCGCTGGGCGATGCGCGGCGCCTGGCATTGGGCGGGTCGGTGCAGGCGCGCTGCCTCGAATGCGCGGGGCTGGCGCCCGCGATGGTGCGGGCGGAGGACAAGAGCCTGCTCGATCTGCTGATCGCGAGGATCGGACTGTGATCGCGATCCGGCCGGCAACGCCCGAGGATGCCGCGTCGATCGCGGCGATCTATGCGCCGCACGTGCTGACCGGCACCGCCTCGTTCGAGATCGAGCCGCCCGACGCGCGGGCGATGCGGACGCGAATGGCGGCGAACGACGGGCTCTATCCGTGGATGGTCGCGACCACCGGCGATCCCGATGGCGGGGTGATCGGCTATGCCTATGCCGGCAAGTTCCGCGATCGGCCGGCCTATCGCTATGTCTGCGAGACGTCGATCTACCTCACCGACGCGTCGAGCGGTTCGGGAGTGGGGCGGCTGCTCTACGAAGCGCTGATCGACACGCTGCGCGCGCAGGGCTTCGTCCATGCCATCGGCGCGATCACCTTGCCCAACGATCGCTCGATCCGGCTGCACGAGGCCACCGGCTTTCGCCGCGCCGGGGTCTATCGCGAAGTCGGCTTCAAGCACGGCCAATGGATCGACGTCGGCTTCTGGCAATGCGAGCTCAACGCGCCTGCCGTGCCGCCGGTGGAGCCGAAGAAGTTCAGCGACATCGGCGTGGTGCGGGCCTAAGGCTTCCTTCCCTCCCCCGACCCCTCCCGTTACCGGAGGAGTCGGGGGAGGGGGTAGCGGTTAGTGCCCGCCGCGGTACGCGGGCAGATGCAATTTCCAGACGATCGCCGCGGCCCGCAGCGCGAAGCCCGCGGCGGCGGCGATCAGGCCGGCGGCGAGCGGCGTGAGGCCGGCGAGGCTCAGCGCGACATAGACTGTCGAGGCGAGCGCCGCGGCAGTGACGTAGAGCTCGGGCCGCATCAGGATCGAGGGTTCGCCGACCAGCACGTCGCGGATGATCCCGCCGACACAGGCGGTCATCACGCCCATCAGAGCGGCGGGAACCGGCGGGATGCCGTAACCGAGCGATTTGGCGGCACCGAACGCGGCGTAAGCGGCGAGGCCAAGGGCGTCGAGCCAGTCGAAGGTCTTGTCGCTCCACCACCGCTGGGGGGTGAACCAGATCGCGGCGGCGACGGCGAGGATCAGAACCGCGACGGTGGCGTCGTGGACCCAGAAGACCGGCGCGCCGATCAGCAGATCGCGCACCGTGCCGCCGCCGACTCCGGTGATCAGCGCGAAGAAGGCGCAGGTGACGAAGGTCTGGGCGCGCCGCGTCGCGGAGAGCGCGCCGGTCGCGGCGAACACCGCGATGCCGAACAGATCGAGCACGGGGAGGATCGGGCCGATCTGGGTGGCGACCTGGACTTGCATGCGGCCTTGTCTCCTGTCGGCGCGGAGAGGTCAAACGCGGGGTGGCGACATCCGACGCACTGCGGCATTAGGGGGGGCATGGAACGGACTGAATCGCCGTTGATCGCCGTCGCCGTCTGTCTCGCCGCGCTTGCGGGTTTCGTCGACGCGCTCGCTTTCACCAGCCTCGGCGGCTTCTTCGCCTCGTTCATGAGCGGCAATTCGACGCGGCTCGGCGTCGGGCTGGGTCAGGGGATCGGCGGCGACGCGACGATGGCCGCCGGGCTGATCCTGAGCTTCGTCGGCGGGGTGATCGTGTCGAGCGTGCTCGTCCGCGCCGCGAGCGAACGGCACAAGGCGGCGGTGATGGCCGTGGTCACGGTGCTGCTGACCTTGGCGGCGATCGTCGCGAGCATATCGCCCGGGCCGTTCGTGCTCGTCCTGCTCGCCGCGGCGATGGGCACCGAGAATGGCGTGTTCAACCGCGACGGCGAAGTGACGATCGGACTGACCTACATGACCGGGTCATTGGTGCGGATCGGCCAGAAGCTCGCCGGCGCGCTGATGGGCGATCGCGACCGCTGGGGCTGGGTGCCCTATCTGGCGCTGTGGCTCGGCTTCCTCGCGGGCGCGGTGTCGGGCGCGGCGAGCCAGTTGCGCTGGGGCTGGAACGCCTTGTGGCTGGCGGCGCTGATCGCGGCAGCGCTGACCATCGCGATCGCGCGCCTCACGGGCTGGCGCGGGTACGTATCAGCCGATATCCGGCCCCGGCCTTCGCCGGGGAGCGATGTCGACGGCTAAGGCCTGGGGTGGCTGTCGGAGCGTTGCATCCGCCCGTTCAGACCATGGATCGTCAGCTCGGTATATTGGTGCTGGCTGATCGGCCGGGCATAACCCTCGGCCTCGACCTTGGTGGTGGTGACATGGCTGGCGCGTGCGCCGCCGTCGCGCTTGACCTGCCATCCGTCGGGATGCGGCATCACGCGGTGGGTGTCTCGGGACATGATGAGTCTCCTTTACGGAAGATCAACGTGCCTTGCCGCGACATGGACTCGCGGGCGGGGACGAGGCGTGGCTGCTACCAGCCGAACCGGTCGCGCATCGCTCGGGCTGCTTTCGGATCCATCCGCGCGATCAGCACCCGCATCGTCGCGCCGCCGACCAGAGTACCGGCGCGCCAATATGCCCAATCGATCACTTTCCTGTCGGGAACGCTGACCTGCTGGTCCTTGGCGAAGCCGGCGGTCAGCGGCGTGTTGAGCAGGCGCGCGACGGTCATATCGCCCTTGTGCGAGACGATTTCGGCCCAGATCAGTTCGGAGGGGCCGGCGGGGCGCAGATCATATTTGATCATGAACCCGCCTTCGTCGGGGCCGGGCGCGGTCGCATGGCCGAAGAAGACGGGAAGGCCGGCGCGGGCTTTGGCGATCGCCGCGGCCATTTCCGGGTCGCCGGCGGGGACCGCGACCGTCGCATCCTGAGCAGACGCCGGCAGTGGCGGGACCAGCAGAAACAGAACAACAGCGACGCGGTAAAGCCGCGTCGTCGGTCGGCGCTTTGGCGCCGCCGGCCGGCCGGGCCCAATGCGCTCGCGATTAGCTCCGCTAATCCCGTCGCCGGCCCGGCGCATCAGATGTGGATCGGCTTGCCGAGCACGCCCATCGCCGCTTCCTTGATCGCCTCGCTATGCGTCGGATGCGCGTGGCAGGTATAGGCGATGTCCTCGCTGGTCGCGCCGAACTCCATCGCCTGCGCGACCTGCGCGATCATCGTGCCGGCGACGCTGGTGATGATCCACGCGCCGAGCACGCGGTCGGTCTTCGCATCGGCGATGACCTTCACCCAGCCGGTGGTGTCGTCGATCGCCTTGGCCCGGCTGTTGCCCGCCATCGGGAACTTGCCGACCTTGATCTCGCCCTTTTCCTTCGCCTGCTCCTCGGTGAGGCCGACGCCGGCGATTTCGGGGTGGGTGTAGACCACCGACGGGATCACGTCGTGGTTCACGATGCCGGTGAGTCCGGCGATGTTCTCGGCGACCGCGATGCCTTCGTCCTCGGCCTTGTGCGCGAGCATCGGGCCGGGGATGACGTCGCCGATGGCCCAGACGCCGTCTACCTTGGTACGGAAGCTGTGATCGGTCTCGATCTGGCCGCGCTTGTTCACTTCGAGCGCGATCTTGTCGAGGCCGAGGCCGTCGGTGTTGGGCTTGCGGCCGATCGAGACGAGCACCGCATCGGCCTCGATCGTCTCGGCAGCGCCGCCCGCGGCGGGCTCCACCGTCACGGTCGCCTTGCCATTATTGACGGCGACGCCGGTGACCTTGGTCGAAAGCTTGATCTCCATTCCCTGTTTCTTGAAGATCTTGGCGGCTTCTTTGCGCACCTCGCCGTCCATGCCGGGGAGCAATTGGTCGAGGAACTCGACCACGGTGACCCTGGCGCCGAGGCGCTGCCAGACCGAGCCCAATTCGAGCCCGATCACGCCGCCGCCGATCACGACCAGATGCTCGGGGACCTTCTCCAGCGCGATCGCGCCGGTGGAATCGACGACCACCTTCTGGTCGATTGCGACGCCCGGGAGCGGCGTGACCGACGAGCCGGTGGCGATGACCACGTTCTTCGCGGTGACCTTGCGGTCGCCGACCTGCACGGTGTGCGCGTCGACGAAGGTGCCGAGGCCCTTCACCCACTCGACCTTGTTCTTCTTGAACAGGAACTCGATGCCGCCGGTCAGGCCCTTCACCGCCTTGTCCTTGTCGGCCATCATCGCGGGGAGGTCGAGCTCGACCGAGCCGAGCTTGACGCCATGCTTCGCCAGCGCGCCCGAAGCGGCCTCGTGGAACAGCTCGGAGGCGTTGAGCAACGCCTTGGACGGGATGCAGCCGACATTGAGGCAGGTGCCGCCCAAAGTCTCGCGGCTCTCGACGCAGCCGGTCCTGAGCCCGAGCTGCGCGGCGCGGATCGCGGCGACATAGCCGCCGGGGCCGGAGCCGATCACGAGGACGTCGAAGTCGTAAGTTCCGTCAGCCATCTCAACCCTTCCGTGCTCCGGCGAAGGCCGGAGCGTTGGGCAGCAGGACGAATCGCTTGCCGCCAAAGCTCCGGCCTTCGCCGGAGCACATTACAATATTAGGCCGCCTTCGCCGGAGTGCGGTTCAAAGCAGCGTGTCGGACAAGTCCCGCCACTCGGGATTGCGCTCTTCGATCAGCCTTATCTTCCACGCACGGATGCCACTTCTTCATTCGGTACTCGCAGGCGCGGGCGTCCTGCAGGTCGTCGAAATATTCGTACCAGACGAGCAATATGCAACCGTTCGCCTTCGAATGCCCCTCGATTACGCCGTTGCGGTGCTCCCACGCGCGCTTTGGCAAGTCGCTCGTCGCACCCAGATACGTCTTCCCGGGGCGGTGGTTCGCCATCAGGTAGGCGCATCCTGATTTCACCTTTCCGCGCCTCCCGTGCTCCGGTGAAGGCCGGAGCGTTGGAAGCCGTCGACATTCGTGTCTTCTCCAGCGCTCCGGCCTTCGCCGGAGCACAAGGGGTTGTTTCCGCGCCTTACAGGTCGATCAGCAGCCGGGTCGGGTCCTCGATCGCGTTCTTGAGCGCGACGAGGAACGTCACCGCCTCGCGGCCGTCGATCAGGCGGTGGTCGTAGCTGAGCGCCAGATACATCATCGGGCGAACCACGACCTGGCCGTCGCGGACCACCGGACGGTCCTCGATGCGGTGCAGGCCGAGCACTGCCGACTGGGGCGGGTTGATGATGGGAGTCGACATCAGCGAGCCGAACACGCCGCCGTTCGAGATGGTGAAGGTACCGCCCTTCATCTCTTCCATCTTGAGCGTGCCTTCCTTGGCGCGCTTGCCGAAATCGCCGATGGTCTTCTCGATCCCGGCGACCGACAGATCCTGCGCGTCGCGGATGACCGGCACGACGAGGCCCTGCGGCGCGGAGACCGCGACCGAGATGTCGGCATAATCGTGATAGACGATCTCCTCGCCGTCGATCGACGCATTGACCGACGGGATGTCGCGCAACGCCTGCACCGCGGCCTTCACGAAGAAGCCCATGAAGCCCAGCCGGACGCCGTGCTTCTTCTCGAACAGATCCTTGTACTTCGTCCGCGCGGCGATGACTTCGGTCATGTCGACGTCGTTGAACGTCGTCAGCATCGCGGCGGTGTTCTGAGCCTCCTTGAGGCGCTTGGCGACGGTCTGGCGCAGGCGCGTCATGCGGACGCGCTCTTCCTTGCGGCCGCCCGCCGAAGCGGGGACGGCAGGCGCCGCGGTCGGCGCGGGCGCGGCGGCGGGCTTGGCGGCAGCCGCGGCGACAACGTCGTCCTTGGTCAGGCGGCCATCCTTGCCGGTGCCCTGCACGGTCGAAGGGTCGACGCCGGTCTCGAGCACCGCGCGGCGTACCGACGGCGACAGCGCCGCGGCGTCCGCGCCGCGCTCGCGGACCTGCTCGCCGGGGCCGGTCTGCTCGCCAGTGGTGGTCGGCGCGGGGGCCGCCGGAGCCGAAGCCGGGGCAGGCGCTGCCGCGCCGGTGCCGCCCTCGCCGATCGTCGCGATCACCGCGCCGACCGCGACGGTGTCGCCGACCTTGACCAATTGGTCGCCCATCACGCCTGCGACGGGCGAGGGGACCTCGACCGAGACCTTGTCGGTCTCGAGGCTGGCGATCGGCTCGTCGAGCTTGACCGGGTCGCCCGGGTTCTTGAGCCACTCACCCAAGGTGGCTTCGGTGATCGACTCACCCAGAACTGGAACCTTGACGTCTGCCATCTTGTCTACCTCGTCATCCCGGCGAAAGCCGGGACCTCATGGTGTTGTACTCTATCGCCCGAGATCCCGGCCTTGGCCGGGATGACGAGAATTACGACTTCCGCGTCCGCCGGATTTCCTCGCGGACGCTGTGACCGAGCGCTTCGGCGACGAGCGCCCCCTGCTCGGCGGTGTGGCGCTTCATCAGGCCGGTGGCGGGCGATGCCGCCGCGGCGCGGCCGGCATAACGCGGACGCTGCGGCTTGACTCCGGCATCGATCAGGCACTGCTCGATGAACGGCTCGACGAAGAACCAATATCCGTTGTTCTTCGGCTCTTCCTGCGCCCAGATCACCTCTTCGAGGTTGGTCATGCGCTTGAGACGCACGGTGAGCGGCTCGCCCGGGAAGGGATAGAGCTGCTCGATCCGGACGATCGCGGTGTTCTTGTCGCCTGCTGCGTCGCGTGCCTCGATCAGGTCGTAGGCGACCTTGCCGCTGCACAGAACGAGCCGCTTCACGTCCTGATCGGCCGGCGCGCTGGGGTCCGACAGGATGCGCTTGAAGTGCGTATCGCCGATGAAATCCTCGGCCTTCGACACCGCCATCTTGTGGCGGAGCAGCGACTTGGGAGTCATCTGCACCAGAGGCTTGCGGAAGTTGCGATGCATCTGGCGGCGCAGCAGGTGGAAATAATTCGACGGGGTCGTGATGTTGACCACCTGCATATTGTCCTGCGCGCACAGCTGGAGGAAACGCTCGGGACGTGCCGAGCTGTGCTCGGGACCCTGGCCTTCATAGCCGTGCGGCAGCAGCATCACGAGCCCGTTGGCGCGCAGCCACTTGGCCTCGCCCGACGCGATGAACTGGTCGATCATGATCTGCGCGCCGTTGACGAAATCGCCGAACTGCGCCTCCCAGAGCACCAGCGCCTTGGGATCGGCCGAGGCATAGCCATACTCGAAGCCGAGCACGCCATATTCGCTGAGCGGGCTGTCGAGCACTTCGAAATTGCCGTGCGGAATCGTCTGGAGCGGCACATATTTGTGCTCGTCCTTCTGATCGACCCAGACGGCGTGACGCTGGCTGAACGTGCCGCGACCCGAATCCTGCCCCGAGAGGCGGACGCCGAAGCCTTCGGAGAGCAAAGCGCCGAACGCGAGCGCCTCGCCGGTCGCCCAGTCGAAATTCTCGCCCGACTTGAACATCTCGCGCTTGGCGTCGAGCACGCGGCCGAGCGTCTTGTGGATCTCGAGGTCGGCGGGGACCTCGGTCAGCGTGCGGCCGAGGCTGTCGAACAATTTCTTCTCGATGCCGGTATCGACGCTGCGCCGCGCGGTCTCGGCATCGACCGGCGCGCCGAGGCCCGACCAGCGGCCGGCGAACCAGTCGGCCTTGTTGGGCAGATAGGACTTGCCCGCCTCGAACTCGCCTTCGAGCAAATTGGTGAACTGCGTGGTCTTTTCGTCGACGAAGCCCTGATCGGCGACGCCCTCGGCGGCGAGGCGCTTCGCATAGACTTCGCTCACCGGCGGGTGCTGCTTGATCTTGGCGTACATCAAGGGCTGGGTGAACGAGGGCTCGTCGCCTTCGTTGTGGCCGAAGCGGCGATAGCACCACATGTCGATCACGACGTCGCGCTTGAACTTCTGGCGGAACTCGATCGCGACCTTGCAGGCGAAGGTCACAGCCTCGGGATCGTCGCCGTTGACGTGGAGGATCGGCGCCTGGACGCCCTTGGCAACGTCCGACGGATAGGGCGAGGAGCGCGCGAATTGCGGGCTCGTCGTGAAGCCGATCTGGTTGTTGATGACGAAGTGGATGCAGCCGCCGGTATTGTAGCCGCGGATACCCGAGAAGCCGAGGCACTCCCAGACGATGCCCTGGCCGGCAAAAGCGGCGTCGCCGTGGATGAGGACGGGGAGGACCTGCTCATGCTCGGCGAGATCGCTGCGCAGCGTCTGGAGCGCGCGCGACTTGCCGAGGACGACGGGATTGACCGCCTCGAGGTGCGAGGGATTGGCGACCAGCGACATATGGACGCTGATTCCGTCGAATTCGCGATCGGTGCTGGTGCCGAGATGGTATTTCACGTCGCCCGAGCCGGCGACGTCGTCGGGATTGGCGCTGCCGCCGCCGAATTCGTGGAAGATCACGCGAAACGGCTTGGCCATCACGTTGGCGAGGACGTTCAACCGGCCGCGATGCGCCATGCCGTAGACGATCTCGCGGATGCCGAGCTGGCCGCCATATTTGATTACCGCCTCGAGCGCGGGGATCATCGATTCGCCGCCGTCGAGCCCGAAGCGCTTGGTGCCGACATATTTCTTGCCGAGGAAGCGCTCCCACTGCTCGGCTTCGATCACCTTGGAAAGGATCGCCTTCTTGCCGTCGGGCGTGAACTGGATGGCCTTGTCCTTGCCCTCCATCCGCTCCTGGAGGAACCGCCGCTCCTCGACATCGGCGATGTGCATATATTCGAGGCCGACATTGCCGCAATAATTGGCGCGCAGGATGTCGACGATCTCGCGGACCGTGGCGAATTGCAGGCCGAGCACGCCGCCGAGATAGATCGGGCGATCGAGATCGCTGTCGGGGAAGCCGTGATATTCGGTGCGCAGATCTTCGGGCAGATCCTGGCGGGCAAGGCCGAGCGGATCGAGATTGGCGGCGAGGTGCCCGCGCACCCGATAGGTGCGGATCAGCAGCATCGCGCGGATCGAATCGCCGGCCGCCTTGACGATGTCGTCCTGCGAGGGGGCCGCCGCTACGGGCTTGGCCGCGGCGCCGGGCCTGGCCGGCTTCGGTGCGGGCTCCATCTGGGTCGGATCGAGCCCGGCGGTGAGCGCGTCGGTATCGGTCAGCGGCCAGCGCGGATTGGCCCAGCTCGGGCTGGAAGCGGTGTTCTCGAGGCCCTCGAACCATTGCCGCCAGCCCGGCTCGATCGCATTGGGATCGGTCTGGTAGCGGCGGTACAATGTCTCGACGAAGGCGGGGCTCACGCCGCCGGCGATGTCGTCGAAGTCGAGGCCCTCATAGCCCATAACGTCTCTTCCTCTTTTCCCTCTCCCCTTGTGGGAGAGGGAGGGGCCCATCGCGCCAGCGATGGGGGGTGAGGGGGATTTTGGAAACGAAGTCCCCCTCATCCAACTCCGGCCAGGCAGCAAGCTGCAAGCCTTCGCATCCTTCTCCCACAAGGGGAGAAGGTTTGTTTAACCCTTCAGCACCTCGACCAGCGTCTCGCCGAGCAGCGAGGGGCTGGCCGAGACGCGGATTCCGGCGGCTTCCATCGCCGCGATCTTGCTCTCGGCGTCGCCCTTGCCGCCCGACACGATCGCGCCGGCATGACCCATGCGGCGGCCCGGAGGCGCAGTGCGGCCCGCGATGAAACCGGCCATCGGCTTCTTGCGGCCGCGCTTCGCCTCGTCGATCAGGAACTGCGCGGCCTGCTCCTCGGCGTCGCCGCCGATCTCGCCGATCATGATGATCGACTTGGTCGCTTCGTCCGCGAGGAACAGTTCGAGCACGTCGATGAAGTTGGTGCCGTTGACCGGGTCGCCGCCGATGCCCACCGCAGTGGTCTGGCCGAGCCCGGCATTGGTGGTCTGGAACACGGCTTCATAGGTAAGCGTGCCCGAACGGCTTACAACGCCGACGCTGCCCTTGGAGAAGATGCTGCCCGGCATGATGCCGATCTTGCACTCGCCGGGGGTGAGCACGCCGGGGCAGTTCGGGCCGATCAGCCGCGACTTCGAGCCGGAAAGCGCGCGCTTGACCTTGACCATGTCGAGCACGGGGATGCCTTCGGTAATCGCGACGATCAGCGGGATCTCGGCGTCGATCGCCTCGAGGATCGAGTCCGCGGCGAAGGGCGGCGGCACGTAGATCACCGACGCGTCGGCGCCGGTCTTCGACTTGGCCTCGGCGACGGTGTTGTACACCGGCAGCCCGAGATGCTCGGTACCGCCCTTGCCGGGCGTCACGCCGCCGACCATCTGCGTGCCGTATTCGAGCGCCGCCTTGGTGTGGAAGCTGCCGGTCTCCCCGGTCATGCCCTGGGTGATGACCTTGGTGTTCTTGTCGACGAGGATGCTCATCGGGCTATTCTTCCTTCGTTACGGTCCACGTCATCAAGAAGTCCGGGTCGGTTATGACCTCGCCGGTGCTTCTCAACCTGTACTCGCCCGGCGCAGCCCGCTCCAACGAGCGGGCATCGAACGGGTAGTTGCGCGTTTCGCCATCGTTGCACACCAACGTGACGAGGCTGTACGAGCCCTTGTCGCTGATACTGGCAGTGCCGGCATATTGTTCCTGCGCGTGGCTGCCATCGTCCGTCACACGCGTGATGCCGATCAGAAGGGTTTGCCCTTCCAGTTCGGCAGGCTCGATCACTTAGTTCAGGCTCTCGTCGATACCCTTGCACGCGACCAGCAATTCCTTGACCGCGTCGACCGAGACCGTGAGATTGGCCTTGGCTTCGTCGCCGAGCTTGATCTCGACCACCTTCTCGACGCCGCCCGCGCCGATGATCACCGGCACGCCGACATAGAGATCGTCGACGCCATACTGGCCGGTGAGATGCGCCGCGGCGGGCAGGACGCGCTTCTGGTCGTAGAGATAGCTCTCCGCCATCGCGATGCCCGAAGTGGCGGGCGCGTAGAAAGCCGAGCCGGTCTTGAGCAGGCCGACGATCTCGCCGCCGCCGCTGCGGGTGCGCTGGACGATCGCGTCGATGCGCTCCCGGGTCGAGAAGCCCATCTCGATCAGATCGGGGACGGGGATGCCCGAGACGGTCGAATATTCGATCACCGGGACCATCGTGTCGCCATGCCCGCCGAGCACGAAACTGGTCACGTCCTTGACCGAGACCTTGAACTCCTCGGCGAGGAAGTGGCTGAACCGCGCGCTGTCGAGCACGCCGGCCATACCGACGACCTTCTGGTGCGGGAGCCCCGAGAACTCGCGCAGCGCCCAGACCATCGCGTCGAGCGGGTTGGTGATGCAGATCACGAAGGCGTCGGGGGCGTTGGCGGCGATGCCTTCGCCGACGGCCTTCATCACCTTCAGATTGATGCCGAGCAGATCGTCGCGGCTCATGCCGGGCTTGCGGGCGACGCCAGCGGTGACGATGATCACGTCGGCGCCGGCGATGTCGGCATAGTCGTTGCTGCCGATGATCTTCGCGTCGAAGCCTTCGACCGGGCCGCACTGGCTGAGATCGAGCGCCTTGCCCTGCGGAACGCCCTCGACCACGTCGAACAGAACGATGTCGCCGAGCCCCTTGAGTGCGGCGAGGTGGGCGAGCGTGCCGCCGATGTTACCGGCGCCGATCAGCGCGATCTTCTTGCGAGCCATGGAATCTCCTTAGCGCTAGTCAAGCAACCGCGGGGTGCAGCTGGGGCACCCCAGAAACGCGGGCGGCTTAGGCCCATAATAGAGCGGCCGCAACCCGAGACTGGCGTCGTCAGGAGATTATCTTTGCAACTAATTCGCAACTGCAATAAGCGGTTGGCCGAACTGCCGCGCGCGCCGCGTCCGCAGGGGCGCGCGCGTGCCGGTGCGGGTTCAACTCGCAGGCGCGTCGGTTGGATCCTGATGAAGACGGGATGCCGGGGTTGCCGGGCGGGCACGGAACGGAACGGGGGCGCGGCTGGGCGCGCATCGTCTAATGCTCGCCATGCCCTTCGGCCAGATAGGCGTCGGAGGCCATTTCGTGGAGCCGAGAGGCGGTGCGCTCGAACTCGAATGCGCCATCGCCGGCGATGTAGAGATCGTCGGGCGCGGCATCGGCGGCGGCGAGCAATTTGACCCGGTTCTCGTAGAGCGCGTCGACCAAGGTGACGAAGCGTGCCGCCTCGTTGCGATTCTCCGGGCCGAGCCGCGGGATGCCGACGAGGATGATCGTATGGAAGCGGTGGGCGATCGCGAGGTAATCGGGCGCCCCCCGCGCCTCGCCGCACAACCGCTTGAACGAGAAGACCGCGACGCCCTTGAGGCATTTCGGCACATGGATCTCGCGGCCGCCCTGCACGGGCAGGTCGCACGCCGGTACCCGCGCCGCGTCCTCGACCGGATAATCGGTGAGTCGGAAAAAGGCGGCGGAAAGCTGGGCGGTCGCCTCGGGGCCGTTGGGGACCAGCCAGGTCTGCATGCTGCCGAGCCGATCGAGCCGGTAATCGACCGGGCCGTTGAGCGTGCGCACGTCCATCCGCGATTCGATCAAGGCGATAAAGGGCAGGAAGAGCTGGCGGTTGAGCCCGTCCTTGTAGAGATCGCCGGGCGCGCGGTTCGACGTGGCGACGATCGTCAGGCCGTGCCCCATCATCTCGGTGAACAGCCGCGACAGGATCATCGCGTCGGCGGGATTGTTGACCACCATCTCGTCGAAGGCGAGCAGGCGGATGTCCTCGGCCAGCGCATCGGCGACCGCGACCACGGGATCGGCGGTCTCCTTCCGGCGCTCGGCGTTGAGGCGCGCATGCACCTCAAGCATGAATTCGTGGAAATGGACGCGGCGCTTGCGGCGAATTTGGACGCAGTCGAACAGCAGGTCCATCAGCATGGACTTGCCGCGGCCGACTCCGCCCCACAGATATACGCCGCGCGGCGGCTCGGGCCGGCGGCCCAGCGCGCGCCACAGGATGCTGCCCTTTTTGGGGACCGCCTCGAGCTGCTGCGCGAGCTGGTCGAGCCGCTCGGCGGCCGCTTCCTGCTCGGCATCGGCGCGGAGCTCGCCGGCGGCGACGAGCTCGTTATATTGAGCGAGGACCTTGCTCACCTATTTCCCTCGTCATCCCCGCGAAAGCGGGGACCTATCTCGGAGCGCACCGGACCTATTCCACCGCGCCTTTCGGAGATGGCCCCCCGCTTTCGTGAGGGCGACGGAAGGGAGGGGTATGTCATCTGGCGCTCGGCTTGCGGATCGTGCCGAGGAAGCTGGCGACCATCACGTCTTGCTGGACCACCACGCCGCGCAGGAACAGCAGCCGGCCGGTCTCGCGGAGCAGCTCGATATGCGCCTCGGTCGCCACCCCGATCGCGCCGCCGGTGATGAACTGAATCGACATGTCCAATGTCGAGGCCGGGCCGCTGAGCACCCCGAAGCTACGCCCCGCGGCGAACAATGCCATGTCGATGAAACCGGCGAGCGCGCCGCCGTGGACATGATCGCGCAGGTTCGAATGCTGGTGGGCGAAGGTCGTGCGCACCCGCGCGACCTTGCCGTCGAGCCGGACCGACAGCGCGCCGATGAAGCTGTTGAAGCGGCCAGAGTCGAGGATCTGCCAGCGTTTCCAGCCGGGCAGATCGGGATCATCGTCGTAACGGAAATACGTCTCGACGAATTCGCTCAAAGCGCCCGCTCGGCTTCCATCTTCTTGATCTCGGCGATCGCCTTCGCCGGATTGAGGCCCTTCGGACAGACGTTCGCGCAATTCATGATCGTGTGGCAGCGATAGAGGCGGAACGGATCCTCGAGCTGGTCGAGCCGCTCGCCGGTCATCTCGTCGCGGCTGTCGGCGAGCCAGCGATAGGCCTGCAGCAGGATCGCCGGGCCGAGGAACTTGTCGCTGTTCCACCAATAGCTCGGGCACGAGGTCGAGCAGCAGGCGCACAGGATGCATTCGTACAGGCCGTCGAGCTTGTCGCGCTGCTCGGGGCTCTGGAGGCGCTCCTTGCCCGAGGGAGTGGTGCTGACCGTCTGCAGCCACGGCTTGATCGAGCTGTATTGCGCATAGAAATGCGTGAAATCGGGGACGAGGTCCTTGATCACGTCCATGTGCGGCAAGGGCGTGATGCGGATGTCGCCCTTGATGTCCTCGATCGCGGTGGTGCAGGCGAGGCCGTTGCGGCCGTCCATGTTCATCGAGCACGACCCGCAAATGCCTTCGCGGCACGAGCGGCGGAAGGTCAGCGAGCTGTCCTGCTCGGACTTGATCTTGATCAGCGCGTCGAGGACCATCGGGCCGCAGGCGTCGAGATCGACTTCGAAATTATCGTAGCGCGGGTTCTCGCCGCTGTCGGGATCATAGCGGTAGATCTTGAACTTCTTGACCCGCGTGGCGGACGCGTCGGCCTTGTGATCCTTGCCCCTGGTGATGCGGCTGTTCTTGGGCAGGCGGAAGTCGGCCATTCCTGAGAGTCCTCGAGACACGTGTTCGCTGCGCGGGCTATGCCTTTCGCAATCGCAGCGCAACCCCGTAGGATGCGCGAGGGTCAGGCTTTGTTGGCGAGCACCGATTCGAGCAGGCCCGGAAAGCGCGCGTTGAAATCCACGCACCGCAGCCGATTGATCCGCTCGCGGCCTTCGACCGAGGTCTCGATTAGCCCCGCGGCGCGGAGCACGTTGAGATGGTTGGAGATCGTGCTCTTGGGCGTTCCCTGCGCGCAGGCCGTGCTGGCATTGAGGCACGGGCATTCGACCAGCTTGGCGACGATGTCGAGCCGCACCGGGTCGGCGAGCGCGTGCAGCGCCGCCGCCAGGCTCACATCCTTCAGGTCGGGGTGCACCAAGCGATCCATGCCCCCGATATAGAAACACTTTGTCGTTTCCATAGTTCGGGAATATTGAACTATCTTTGTCGTTCCCCAAGTTTCGCTTCGTCCCGGCAGCCGGCGAAGCGATCGGCTGGGGACCGGAGATTTGAACATGTCGAAGAAACTCGCAGGCAAGCGCGCACTGGTGACCGGCGGATCGCGTGGGATCGGCGCGGCGATCGCCAAGCGGCTCGCCGCCGACGGCGCCGATGTCGTCATCACTTTTGCCGGCAATCATGACGGCGCCAATGCGACCATCGCCGCGGTCGAGGCCGAAGGCGTGAAGGGCAAGGCGATCCAGGCCGACGCCGCCGATCCTGTCGCGGTCAAGGCGGCGGTCGACGAAGCGGCGGCGGCGCTGGGCGGGATCGACATCCTCGTCCACAATGCCGGCGTCGCGGAACTGGCGCCGCTCAGCGAGGAATCGCTCGAAAGCTATCGCCGCGTCTTCGGCGTCAATGTCGAAGGGGTGCTGGCGGGAACGGTCGCGGCGCTGCCGCATCTGAGCGACGGCGCGCGCGTGATCCTCGTCAGCTCGGTGAGCGGCTTCACGGCCGGCTTCGCCGGAAACAGCGTGTACGGCGCGAGCAAGGCCGCGGCGTCGATGTTCGCCAAGGCCTGGGCGCACGATCTGGCGCCGCGCGGCATTCTGGTGAATGCGATCCAGCCCGGGCCGGTCGGCACCGACATGAACCCCGACGACGGCGAATTCGCCGATCAGATCCGGGCGCTGACCGTGCTCAAGCGCTATGGCCGGCCCGAAGAGATCGCCGGCGTCGCCTCGTTCCTCGCGAGCGACGACGCGTCGTACATCACCGGCGCGACCATCGACGTCGGCGGCGGCATCTTCGTCTAGCGCCATCGATCCTCCCCGCCAGGGGGAGGTGTTGGTGCAGCCCGGCGGAGGGGGCGGAATCACCGAGGTAGTGATTCCGCCCCCGCCGTCGCCTTCGGCGCCACCTCCCCCCTGGGCGGAGGATTCTCTAGATCAGATCGAGCACGAGGCCGAGGTCGCGCGCCTCCTCGGCCTCGATATACCAGTTCGAAGACGCGCGCTTCTGGACTTCCTCGAAGGTGACGTGCGAGCCGGCGATGATGTCGCGGAATCCCTCTTCCTCGATGCGGACCGATTCCTCGATCTCGTGCAATTTGGCCTTGAGATTGGCGACCTGCATCTTGAGCGGTCCGGACAGATCCACCGACGCCGTCATCTGGCGCTCGTGGATCATGATCCGCGTGCCGCGGGTAAGGAAGCGCCGGTCGACCGGGAAGGTCGCCATGAAAGTGGCGCCGGCCGAATAGACCGCGACCTTGCCGAGGAACAGCGTTTCGCGACCGGTATAGTCGCGCAACAGCCGGAGTTCGTCGCCCATCAGCCGCGCGACCTCGGGATCGCCGCCCAAAGTCGAGATCGCGATCACCAGCGGCCCCTCGGCCGGGGCATCGGCGAGTTGCTGGCGGAAACGCGCATACATGTCGTGATCGACCGTGCCTTGCAGGGCGATGTGCGGTTGGCTGAGCAGCGGGTAGCGGGTGGCGCGGTTCTCTGTGTCGGTCATCGCCTGCGCAACCGCTGTCGCGCGCCGCGGTTCCGTGGTCAGGGTTTGAGCGCGTCGGTCGCCGGCGCGCCGACGCGCGGCGTGGCGGTCCTGGGCATGCGCGCCTCGAGCGGGCGGAGCCACGCCTCGACGCCTTCGCCGACGGTCACCTGTGGATTGGAGGAGGGCAGGCGGTTCGATGTCTCCCAGTCGCTGATCAGTTCGCGGGCCTCGATCATCGCATCGTCGAGCGGCTGGGGCTTCCGGAGCGCATGGTTGATCAGCGCGTCGCCGAAAAAGGTCCAGTCGTTCTCGGCACGACAGCCGAACGAGGTGCGGTCCGACGAAGCGGCAGTGAACAGCGCGGTCTCGTGGTTCGACAGCAACGGCACGAACACCCCCGAATAGCAGGCCGAGAGGATCAGCAGCCGGTTGCGGATGCCGAGCTCGTCGAGGATCCCGGCGAGGCGATCGGGCGAGAGGATGCCATAGCCTTCGTCGCCGTCATGATAGGCGATGCCGATCTTGGCGCCGTGACTGGTGACGTAGAGGACGAGTACGTCCTGCTTCTTGTCCATCAACTCGGCGACGCGCGCGAGGGCGAGGGAAAGCGCTTCGAGACTGCCGGCGGGCGCGTCGCCGTTGCGCGCGAGCAGGAGCGTGCGGCCGGCCGCGTCGTAGCGGCGCGAAAGCACCCTGGCGGTCTCGCGGGCTTCGCGGCCGAACACCGGATCGCTGTCGAGCGCGATCGACACGACATAGGCATCGACCAACCCGGCGCGTTGCGGCTGGAGCGCGTCGAGCGCGCGGGCCAGCTTGCGCCGGTCGGCGAGCAGCCATTGTGCCGGCCGCCCACGCTCGAGCTGCGGCCCGAGCGCCAGCGCCGCGGCCATTTCGGACTGGCTCGCGCCGCCGAGGATCTGGGGCCATTCCTTGGTGTGGGAGGCCTGGGTCAGTTGGGCCGGCGCGGGCGCGGCCCCGAGCGACATCATCGCGCCGGCGGCAAACCATGTTTGGAACGCAAAACGCATACGCCTGCCCCCTATACTTTGGCCAATCTCGCTAGGGTCCGGCGCAAGGTCAAGGCGGTCTTTACCTCAGGTACGAATGTTATAACATTGTGCTTACGGTGACGGGGCCCTAAATCCGTACCGAAAGGATTTGCGCATGCAAACGTCGCTTCGGAAAATGGGCAATTCGACTGGCTTGATCGTGCCGCGCGTATTGCTGGACGAGATCGGGGTCACCACCGGCGCCACGATGGAGTTACGCGTCGAGGACGGCAGGCTGATTGCCACGCCCGTCGTGACGCCTCGGCGAGCGGATTGGGCGGTTGCCGCGGAGCGGCTCGCGAGCGAGGACGCGGCGGACGAATGGCGCGGCTTCGCCAATGAGAGCGACGCAGACCTGACATGGTGAAGCGAGGCGAGATCTGGCTCGCGGCGCTTGACCCGACGGTCGGCAGGGAGATTCAGAAGGCGCGGCTCTGCGTGGTGGTTTCGCCGGACGAGATGAACGCGCACCTGCGCACGGCGATCGTCGCACCGATGACAACGGGCAGCCGGCCCGCGCCGTTTCGGGTCGCCATGACCTTCCAGAAGAAGCAGGGTCTGATCCTGCCCGATCAGGTGCGTACGATCGACCGGGCCAGGCTGGTGAAGCGAATGGGCAGGCTGGATGCCGCGACGATGCGGTTGGTGCTCGACGTCCTGGGCGAGATGTTCGCTCCCTGAGACCAGGGGACGCGGCAACGCAAACCACCACTTCGGCCCTCTAGGTTCGGATGAGGACGACCAGAAGCATGACGACCTGCAACAGCCCAAGTGCGGATGTCGCCCAGATCAAGCGCTGCTGACGCAGAGCAAAGCCCGCCTGAAGTACCGTAAAGGCCTGCGCCATTTCCTCACGCGTAACGCTCGCCAGACTCAACGCGTCGATCTTCTCGTGCAGTGCTGCCACCGGATCTGGCGCCGCTGGTCCAGCAACCTCCGGTGCTTGCGTTTCGGCGCCGAAAATCTTGCCGTAGATGCCGCCGCCTAATCGACGCGCAGCGGCTATAGCCCATTGCTGCGCCGTTTCATTCTGCGCGACAGCCTGCGCTGCCGTCAGAATTGCCCCCAATGCCATCGATGCCTCTCCCCGATAGAGGCCTTTTAATACACCCGCTTCTTCGGCTTGATATACTCGATCTCGTCGGTGAGCGTGTAATCGTGCACCGGGCGATAGTCGATCGCGACGCCGCCCTGTTTGCCGCCCCAGCCCTCGAAGGTGGCGACGGTGTGCTTCATCCAGTTCGCGTCGTCGCGGTTGGGGAAGTCCTCGTGCATGTGTGCGCCGCGGCTTTCCTTGCGGTTGGCGGCGCACTGGATCGTCACCACTGCCTGACCGATCAGATTGTCGAGCTCGAGCGTCTCGACCAGATCGGTGTTCCAGATCAGCGAGCGATCCTGGATGCCGACATCCTGGAAGCTCTTATAGACCTCGTCCATATGAGTGACGCCCTCGGCGAGCAAAGCGCTGTCGCGAAACACGGCGCAGTGGCGCTGCATCGTCTTCTGCATCTCGCGGCGCACATCGGCGGTCGGGCGCGCGCCGCTCGCGTTGCGGAAATGGTCGAGCCGGGTGAGCGAAAGCTCCTCCGAACCCGCGGGCAACGCCGCGTGCGCGGTGCCGGGCTTGATGATCTCCTTCAGGCGAAGGCCGGTGGCGCGGCCGAACACGACGAGGTCGATCAGCGAATTCGAGCCTAGGCGATTGGCGCCGTGGACCGAGACGCAGGCCGCCTCGCCGACCGCGAACAGGCCGGGGACGACGCTGTCCGGATTGCCGTCCTTGTTGCGGACGACCTCGCCGTGATAATTGGTAGGGATGCCGCCCATGTTATAGTGCACGGTCGGGACCACCGGCAGCGGCTGTCGGGTCAGGTCGACGCCGGCGAAGATCTTGCCGGTCTCGGTGATGCCTGGCAGACGCTCGTGCAGGATCTTCGGGTCGATATGGTTGAGGTGAAGGAAGATGTGATCCTTCTCCTTGCCGACGCCGCGGCCCTCGCGGATCTCCATCGCCATCGAGCGCGCGACGACGTCGCGGCTGGCGAGGTCCTTCGCGCTCGGGGCATAGCGCTCCATGAAGCGCTCGCCCTCGGAGTTGGTGAGGTAGCCACCCTCGCCGCGCGCACCCTCGGTGATCAGCACGCCCGCGCCGTAGATGCCGGTCGGGTGGAACTGGACGAACTCCATGTCCTGGAGCGCGATGCCCGCGCGCAGCGCCATGCCGTTGCCGTCGCCGGTGCAGGTGTGCGCCGAGGTCGCCGACTGGTAGACGCGTCCGCCGCCGCCGGTGGCAAGGACCACGGCGTGGCTGCGGAAGCGGTGGATGCTGCCGTCTTCCATGCAGAGCGCGATCACGCCGCGGCACTTGCCGTCTTCCATGATCAGGTCGAGCGCGAAATATTCGACGTAGAAGTCGGCGTCGTACTTCAGGCTCTGCTGGTAGAGCGCGTGGAGCATCGCATGGCCGGTGCGGTCGGCGGCGGCGCAGGTGCGCTGCACGGGCGGGCCTTCGCCCATATTCTGCATATGGCCGCCGAACGGGCGCTGGTAGATCGTGCCGTTTTCGTTGCGGCTGAACGGCACGCCGGCATGTTCGAGCTCGTAGACCGCGGCGGGCGCCTCGCGGACCATATACTCGATCGCGTCCTGGTCGCCGAGCCAGTCCGATCCCTTGACCGTGTCGAACATGTGCCACGACCAGTGATCGGGGCTGTTGTTGCCGAGGCTCGCGGCGATGCCGCCCTGCGCGGCGACGGTGTGGCTGCGCGTCGGGAATACCTTGGTGATGCACGCGGTCTTCAGGCCCGCCTCGGCGCAGCCCATCGTCGCGCGCAGCCCCGAACCGCCGGCGCCGACGACGACGGCGTCATAGGTGTGATCGATGATCTTGTAGGCAGCAGGCATCAGAGCGTCGCTCCGGCAGTGAAGGCGATCTTGAGGATCGAGAAGATCGCCAGCGTGGCGGTCGCGATCGTGAAATATTTGAGCAGGAGCAGCAGCACGAAGCGGGTGTGATCGTGCTGATAATCCTCGATCACTACGGTCAGGCCGTGGTGGAAGTGATAGAAGACGCTGAACACCAGCAGGATCAGCGGCACTGCGGCGAGGGGCTGGGCCAGCCATGCGCTGATCGTGGCATAGTCGTAAGCCGGCAGCAGCGCGATCGAGAGCATGAACCACAGGACGAGCGCGAGATTCGATCCCGCGCTGATCTTGTGGTGCCACCAGCCATGAGCGCCCTCATGCGCCGAGCCGAGACCACGGACGCGGCCGAGTTCGGTGCCGTTACCCATTGCTCTTCTCCAGCAGGAATGCCCAGAAACCCGCGGTCAGGACGATCGCTACGACGAAGGTCGCCAATGCGGTGCGCTTGTTGGCGCCGAGCTCGAAATTGGCACCGGCATCGAGGAACAGGTGCCGCACGCCCGATGCCATGTGCTGGAAGAACGACAAGGTCAGCCCGATCCCGAACACATAGCCGGCGATGTTGAGCGCGCCCGATTGCAGCGTGAACAGGTCGACGAACGCGCCATAGGCGGCCGGCCCCGAAGCCAGTGCGCTCAGCCACCAGACGAACAGGATCGTGCCCACGGTCGCCATGCCCGAACCGGTGGCGCGATGGACGATCGAGACCGCCATCGAGGGGCCCCATTTCCAGATCGAGAGGTGCGGCGAGAGCGGTCGCGCGGAGTTGCGGACGTTGGCCAAATGGCATTCCTTTCGGGTCGACGCCGCTTCCTTAGTCCCCGATGCAACGGATGCAAGTCGGATGCGCAGATCTGGCGGGGTCCTAACCCGCTCTTAACCACTCCCGCGGCATAGCGGAGGGGATAGCGGCCAAGCGTTTCCGCGGCCGCTCCAAGGGGACCTGTTTACTGTGGCTTCGACCAAGGACCTGCCGGCACCCGGCACGATGAGCGCCCGGATCGACATTCGCGCACGGCTGCGCGTGTTCGACGTCGAGGGATCGCTGGTGCGTTCGAGCCGCGAGGCCTGGGAAGCGCTCGAGCCCGAGATCCATGCGGTGTCCGAGGCATATTGGCAGCAATGGCTGCGCTGCTTCGCCGACGAGCGCAGCTGGGCGACCGACGACACCGCCAAGATGATCGATGTCGGCGTGATCTTCCTCAAGAACCGCTTCCTCGACACCCAGGGCAGCGCGTGGATCGAATCGATCGAGCGCTCGGTCGCCGCGGCCTATGATTCGGATGTGCCGCCAATGGCCTTGCTGTCGATGATCAGCGCCAGCGACCGCGCCGCATTGCAGGTGCTGACGCGCCGGCTCGCATCGGACGATGCCCGCCTCGTCGGGCTGATCGATACGCTGATGCGTCTCTCCGCGCTCGAGGGCGACATCACCGTCGAGCTCTACAACATGTATCGCGAGCACAGCGCGCAGACCGCGCGCGACCGGCTCGCCGCCGAATTCCGCGACTCGATCGGGATGACCGTCGAGAGCGCGTCGCGCGAGGGCGATCAGCTCCGCGTCCAGGCGGTGCATACTTCGGCATCGGCGCGCGGGATGCTCGGCAAGGCCAGCGAAGTCGCCGCCGCCGCCGAGCAATCGGCCGTGGCGATGCGCGAGGCGGCGCAGACCGCCGCGGGCCTGATCCGCGCGATCGAGGATGCCCGGATGGAAGTCGAGGCCGCGGCCGAAATCGCGACGCGCGCCTCGGGCCAGGCCGGCGCCGCGGTCGGCATGTCGGAGATGCTCTCCGATCACGCCAAGTCGATCGAATCGATCCTCGGATTGATCCGCGACATTGCCGGCCAGACCAATCTGCTCGCGCTCAACGCGACGATCGAGGCGGCGCGCGCCGGCGATGCCGGCCGCGGCTTCGCGGTGGTCGCGCAGGAAGTGAAGAGCCTCGCCAACCAGACCGCACGCGCGACCGACGACATCGCCGCCAAGATCGCCTCGATCCAGTCGGCGACGCGCAGCACGGTCGAGACCAACGCCTCGATCCGCGAGACCGTGAGCGAGGTGCAGGAAAGCGCCAACCGCATCCGCACCGCGATGGAAGTCCAGGCCCAGACCGTGACTGCGATCACCGCCGCGGTCGACGAGACCGCGCTCGCCGCCGATTCCATGTCGGCGACGATCGGCGCGATCCGCGAGGACACCGAGACCGTGGCTTCCGAAATCGACCGGGTGGGTCAGGGCTTCGCCGCTCTCGATAGCCAGCTCGGCACCCTGAAAGGCAGCGCCAGCGACTTCGTATCGAAAGTCGCGGCCTAGGAGAGACGCACATGGTGGGACGGCGCGAACCGGGACGTTGGAGCGGGGGCACCCGCTCGGTCGAGGAGCATCGGCGGGTCTATGATTGGGACGAGGCGGTATTGCCCGCCTGCGCGGAGATCAGCCAGCTGCTCGAAGGGCATCACGAGGATATCGCACGGGCTTTCTGGAAGCATTTTCTCGTCATGCCGGCGAGCGCGCCGATGCGCGCCGCGTTCGAGGACGCACGGGCTTTCGAGGAGCAGGTCCAGCTCGGCGCGCGTTATGCGCGGCTGAAATTCGGCGCGCCCTTCACCGAAGAATGGGTCGAGATGGCGTGCGGCTATGCCGCGCAGACCTATGCCGGCGGCGTGCCATTGCCCGCCGTGCTCGCCTCCTTCGCTTATGCGCACAGCGCGACGATGGCGGTGCTGCGCGAGAAGATCAGCGACGCCGATCGACTCGGCCGGTTCTGCGACGTGGTCCAGCGGCTCGCAATGGCCGAGGCCGATCTGATGGCGGGCCATCTCGGCGCGACCGATGCGGCCCATGTCAGCGAGGAGCGGCGCGACAGCTCGGCGCGCTTCCGGGCGAGCATCAGCGAATCGATCGAAGGCGCGACCGCGCTCGGCAACCGCATCCGCATCCAGGCGCAGGGCGCATCGAGCTCGGCGCGCGGGATGCTCGGCAAGGCCAGCGAAGTCGCCGCCGCCGCCGAGCAATCGGCCGTGGCGATGCGCGAGGCGGCGCAGACCGCCGCGGGCCTGATCCGCGCGATCGAGGATGCCCGGATGGAAGTCGAGGCTGCCGCCGATATCGCGACGCGCGCCTCGGGCCAGGCCGGCGCTGCGGTCGGCATGTCGGAGATGCTCTCCGATCACGCCAAGTCGATCGAATCGATCCTCGGGCTGATCCGCGACATCGCCGGCCAGACCAATCTGCTCGCGCTCAACGCGACGATCGAGGCGGCGCGCGCCGGCGATGCCGGCCGCGGCTTCGCGGTGGTCGCGCAGGAAGTGAAGAGCCTCGCCAGCCAGACCGCACGCGCGACCGACGACATCGCCGCCAAGATCGCCTCGATCCAGTCGGCGACCAGATCGACGGTCGAGACCAACGCGTCGATCCGCGAGACGGTCAACGAAGTCCAGGAAAGCGCCAACCGCATCCGCACCGCGATGGAGGTCCAGGCGCAGACCGTGACGGCGATCACCGCCGCGGTCGACGAGACCGCGCTCGCCGCCGATTCCATGTCGGCGACGATCGGCGCGATCCGCGAGGATACCAAGACGGTGACCAGCGAGATCGACACGCTCCAGCACGACGTCGCCGAAGTCGACGACCGGCTCGGCCAGCTGCGCGCCGCGGCGGAGACCTTCTCGAATTCGGTCGCCGCCTGAATCTGTTCTCCTCCTATCCTGTTCCCTTCCCGCTTGCGAGAGGGGCTAGGGGAGGGCCTGGCGTGCGTGAGTTAGCCTCCCCGTCGGCCCCTCCCCCGACCTTTCTCGCAAGCGGGAGGGGAGCGCATGACCGAGGGTGACGGACTTCGCCGCACCGGCTAGTGCCGCCCGATGACCAATATCCTTCTCACCGGCGCCAGCCGCGGGATCGGTGCCGCCATTGCCGAATCGCTCTCGGGCGAAGGCCTCCGCCTCGTCGGACAGGGCACGCGCAGCGGCATTCCCGCCGACTTCACCGATCCCGCCGCGCCGCACGCGCTGTGGGACAAGGCGCTCGACGCGCTCGACGGGCGGGTCGACGTGTTGATCAACAATGCCGGCATCTTCGAAGCCACGCCGCTCGACCTCGATCACGACGATTGGGTCCATGGCTGGGAGAAGACGATGCGGGTCAATCTGACCGCATCGGCCGAATTGTGCCGTCTCGCGGTGCGCCACTGGCAGGCTGCGGGACATCCCGGCCGGATCGTCAACATCGCCAGCCGCGCGGCGTATCGCGGCGACAGCCCGGCGCACTGGCATTATGCCGCGTCCAAGGCCGGGATGGTCGGCATGACCAAGAGCATTGCCCGCGGCTATGCCGGCCAGGGTATCCTCGCCTTCGCGATCTGCCCGGGCTTCACCATGACCGGCATGGCCGAGGACTATCTGGCGAGTCGCGGCGGCGACAAATTGCTCGCCGACATTCCGCTCGGCCGGGTCGCCGATCCCGAGGAGGTCGCGAAGCTCGCCCGCTTCTGCGCGCTGGAGGCACCGCCTTCGATGACCGGCGCGGTGCTCGACATCAACGGGGCCAGCTATGTCCGTTGAGATCGACAGCTGGAAAGTGACCTTGCCGTGTACCCGCGCCGAAGCCGAGGCGATCGATGCCGGCGCGTTCGCGCTCGACGCGGTGCTGATGACCACCGAGGAGGTCGAGGACGACAAGGAGCGCTGGCGGCTCGACGCCTATATGGAGCACGAGCCCGATGCGGCGATGCTCGATGCATTGCGCGCGCTTGCGCCCAGCGCGGCGGGCGTCGCGCCGGCGATCGAGGCGCTGACCGCCGAGGACTGGGTGAAGATGAGCCAGGCAGGGCTCGAGCCGATCCATGAGGGACGCTTCGTCGTCCATACCAGCGCGCACCCGATCGAAGCGCCCGAGGGCGGCCGGGCGTTCCTGATCGACGCCGGCCGCGCCTTCGGCACCGGGCATCACGCGACGACCTCGGGATGCCTGCGGATGCTCGATTCGATGGCGGCGCGCGAATTCGCCAGCGTGATCGACGTGGGGACAGGCACCGGGCTGCTCGCCTTCGCCGCGGCGCATCTCTGGCCTGACGCGAAGATCGCCGCCACCGACATCGATCCCGCCGCGATCGACGTGACCCGTATCAACGCCGCCGACAATCATATCGAGGGACTTGAGCTGATTGTCGCCGACGGTGCGCTCAGCGATGCGATCGCCGCGCTGGCGCCCTATGATCTGGTGATCGCCAACATCCTTGCCGGGCCTTTGGTCTCGATGGCGCCCGAGCTTGCCGCGATCGCCGATGCGGGCGCGACGATCGTGCTGGCGGGGCTGCTGGAAACGCAGCGCGAGCAAGTGGTGGCGGCGTTTGCGGATTGCGGATGCGCATTGGCGGAAGTCGATCGTCGCGGCGACTGGACGATCCTGCGGCTGACCGCCGGCGAGACCCGCTACGTGCCCGCCTCGCCGCCCGACCCCAAGGGCCGGGACGGCTGGGCGCTGGATATTTAGCCTATAGTGCTCCTGCGAAAGCAGGAGCCCGGAGATCAGCCTTTCGACCGCGCATATTCCTGCGTGCCGCGGGTGATCACTTCGTCCTCGGGAAGGATCTCGGCGATCGGAATGTCGGGCTGCGGCAGGATTTCCTCGTAGAGCGGCGCGAAGTCGGTCTCGACCGTCACCCGCAGCAATTCGTCGAAGCTCGGGATGACGAAGTAATTCTGCTGGAAATCGTCGATCCGGTAATCGGTGCGCATCACGCGCCTGAGATCGAAGCCGATGCGGTTGGGGCTGGGATCCTCCAGTGCGAAGCGGCTCTCGGCCGAGCTCGACACGATCCCGGCGCCGTAGATGCGCAGGCCCTCGGCCTCCCGCACCAGCCCGAATTCGACCGTGTACCAATAGAGCCGGCCGAGCTGCTTGAGCGCGCCCAATTCCATCGCGCGGACACCGCCGCGGCCATAGGCCTCGAGATAATCGGCGAAGACCGGATCGGCGAGCATCGGCACATGGCCGAACACGTCGTGGAAGGCGTCGGGCTCCTGAAGATAATCGAGCTGGTCGGGGCGGCGGATGAAGTTGCCGGCGACGAAGCGGCGATTGGCCATATGGTCGAAAAAGACTTCGTCGGGGACGAGCCCGGGCACTGCGACGACCTGCCAGCCGGTGAGCTTCATCAGCCGCTCGGACAATTCCTCGAAATCGGGGATCCCCGATTCGGACAGGCGCAGCGCATCGAGCCCCTTGAGATAGGCTTCGGAGGCGCGGCCTGGCAGGAGCCTGGCCTGGCGATCGAACAGCGTGTCCCAGGTGGCATGTTCCTCGGCGGTGTACGCCTGCCAATTCTGCGGTATCGTCCAGTCGGACGACGCGCCTTCGGGGGGCCGCTCGAGTACGTGCGTATCCTTTGTCATCGGAACCGATATAGCATTGTCACAAATGATACGAAATGGCCTCGTGCGGTTGCTGCTGGGCCTCGCGGCAGTCGTTCTGTGCTACCTCGCCGCCGCCTTCCTGGGAAGCGCAGTCGCCGCGAATCGCGACTGGAAGCCGCCGGCGCAGGGCGTGACGATCTACGTGATCGACAACGGCATCCATACCGATCTGGTGCTGCCGGTATCGGCGGAAGGCGTCGACTGGGGCGACCTGATCCGGCCCGGGCATCTCGCCGATCCGAACCGGGCGGCCGCCAGTCATCTCGCCTTCGGCTGGGGCGATCGCGATTTCTATCTCAACACGCCGACCTGGTGGGACGTGAATCCGGTCCGGGTCGGGCGGGCGTTCGTCGGCGCCGGTGCGACGGTGGTCCATGTGTCGCACATCGCGGCGCCGCAGATCGGCCCGAATGCGCGGGCGATCGTGTTGCGTCCCGAGGAATATCGCCGGCTCGCGGGGTTCATCCGAAACACGTTCGGCGAAGGGCCGCCGGCACGGGGCTATGGCGCCGCCGACGCGTTCTACGTCGCACGCGGCAGCTACAACCTGTTCCGCACCTGCAATGCGTGGACCGGCGAGGCGCTGGCCGCGGCGGGGGTGCGGGTCGGCAAATGGACGCCTTTTCCTTCGGGAGTGATGCAATGGTTCTGAAACTGGCCGTCCCCGCTTCCGCCGAGGTTCCGCCGCCGCCGCTCGCTTTGCTTTCGGAATGGCCGCGCGCCGCCTGGGGACTCGGACGGCTGATCCGCGAGTGGAAGACGCTCGACGATGTGCCGCGCGGCGACGGACGCCCGGTGATATTGCTGCCGGGGCTGGTCAATTCGGACCGCTCGAATTTCGTGATGCGGCGTTATCTGAAGCGGCTCGGCTATCGCGCCGAGGGATGGGCGCTCGGCCGCAATCTCGGCGTGCGCGCGATCGGCCCCGAAGGCGAGCGGCTGATGGCGCGGATCGCGGCGCTCCACGCCGAGACCGGCGAGAAGGTCACGCTGATCGGCATCTCGCTCGGCGGGATCATGGCGCGGGTCGCGGCGCACCGGCACCCCGAGCATGTCCGCGAAGTGATCACGATCAGTTCGCCCTTTGCCGGGCCGCCGACCTCGACCAATGTCTGGCGCCCGTTCGAATGGCTGACCGGCGAGAAGATCGACGATCCGGCGCTTGCGGCGCGATTGGAAGAAGCGGCGCGACCGCTGCCGGTTCCCGCCACCGCGATCTGGAGCCGCAGCGACGGGCTGGTCAACGGACTGATCTGTCGCGAGCCCGAGGGTTCGGAAGGCCGCGCGATCGAGATCAGCAGCAGCCATTTATGGGTGCAGATGAAGCCCGAAGTGCTGCGCGCGGTGGCGCAGGTGTTGGGCGATCAGTCGGGATCGCCGGCGCGATAGCCGTCATAGGATTGGCAGGCGTCCGGATTCTTCCGGCATTCCTTCTCGCGCTTGCGGCGCTCCTTGCCCTCTCTGGCTTCCTTCTCGCGCATCTTCTTGCCGTAGTTGCGGTCGGATTCTTCCTGGCTGGTGGTGGTCCAGTCGACCGCCTGCGAGCCGGCCTTGACCGGCAGCGTCGCGACGTCCCACGCGGTCTTGGCGATGCAGCCGCCCGACAGCAAAGGCAGGGTGGCGATGATCGGAACGAGCAATTTGCGCATGAGTCTTACCTTCGATGGGCGGGCGAAGCCGAGGCCGACGCACGCGCTGATACAGCTATATAGGGGTAATCGCTGAACAAACCGTCCACGCCAAGTCCGATGAAATACGCGATTTCTTCGGCGAGCCGACCGTGTTCGGCGGGGCCGCCGGCGATGCGATAGGCCGGCAGCAGGAAGAAATTCTCGGCGCGGAAGGTCCAGGGATGGACCTTCAGGCCCGCGGCGTGCGCGTCGGCGACGAGCGTGGCAGGGGGCAGGAGCATCGCCCGTTCGGGGCCGATGCCGGTGGCATATTCGGCAATTCGCGCGAGTCCTGCGGGAGTCGCCATCGCCTTGTAGCTCGGCTCGGCGCCGTCGGCGGGGCCGCCGCTCGCGCTCATCAGCTGGATCAGCGGCACCTGCGTCATCGCCTTGAGCTGCTTCAGATTGGCGACTTCGAACGACTGGATGAACACCGGCGCGTCGGCGCGGTCCCAGCCCGCTTCGCGCAGCTTCGCCACCAGCCGTTCCTCGAGCGGCAGGCCGATCGAAGCGAAATAGCCCGGATGCTTGGTCTCCGGGTAGATGCCGATCGTCCGGCCGGTGTCGCGCGACGCCCGTTTCGCCAGCGCGATGATCTCGTCCAGCGTCGGAATTTCGGCCTGCCCGTCATAGCGGGTGTTGCCGGGGCGGAATTGGGGCAGGCGCTCCTTTGCGCGGAGCGTCTTGAGCTCGGCGAGGGTGAAATCCTCGGTGAACCAGCCGCGCACCGGCGCGCCGTCGATCTGCTTGCTGGTCTTGCGGCCGGCGAATTCGGGATGATCGGCGACGTCGGTGGTGCCCGAAATCTCGTTCTCGTGGCGCGCGACCAGCACGCCGTCTTTGGTCGGGACGAGATCAGGTTCGATGAAATCGGCGCCCTGATCGATCGCGCGCTGATAGGCGAGCAAGGTGTGCTCGGGGCGTTCGCCGCTGGCGCCGCGATGCGCGATGACGATGGGCGAAGCGGCCATGCCTCTCTCCTGCACGCCGGCACAGCCCTGCACCAGCAGCGAAGCCGCGATCGCCAGCGATCTTGCCACGAAACTTTTCACCGGCCAGGCGTTATCGGGCGGTTGTGACGGGAGCGAGGCGAAGCGTGGCGGAAAACGACAGGGTGTTGGCAGCCGCACGCGCCTGGGCCGGCGCGCCGATGGCGCTCGCCACGGTCGTCTCGACCTGGGGCTCGGCGCCGCGGCCGCGCGGCAGCCACATGCTGGTGCATGCCGATGGCCGGTTCGAGGGTTCGGTATCGGGCGGCTGCGTCGAGACCGACATCCTGGCGACTGCCGCCGAGGTGATCGCGGGCGCGCCGGCGGTGGTGAAAAACTACGGCGTCGCCGATGCCGCGGCGTGGGAAGTGGGGCTGCCGTGCGGCGGCGAGATCGCGGTGTTGGTGCAGCCGGTGTCCGCAGAGGGGTTTTCCCCGCACTTGTTCGAGGCGATCGAAGCCGCGCGGGCAGAAGGCGCCGCCTTTGACGTGGCGACCGATCTCGAAACCGGCCGGAGCGCTCCGGGCTCGGCGGGCGCGTTCGTCAATCGCTACGATCCGCCACGGCGGCTGCTGATCGTCGGCGCGGTGCAGATCGCCCAGCATCTCGCCGGACTGGCGCGCGAACTCGGCATGGCCACCTATGTGATCGATCCACGGGGACGATTCCTCACCGAGGCGCGTTTCCCGGGCGTGATTCTCGACGACCGCTGGCCCGACGAGGCGATAACCGCTTTGCGCCCCGATCCCGCCACCGCATTGGTGACGCTCAGCCACGATCCGAAGATCGACGATGCGGCACTGCTCGCCGCGCTCGCTTGTCGCACCGGCTATGTCGCGGCGCTGGGATCGCGCAAAAGCCATGCGGCGCGGCTCGAACGGCTGGCTGCGGCGGGTGCCGCCCCGGACGCGCTGGCGCGGATCGAGGGCCCCGCCGGAATGCATATCGGCGCGATCGGACCGGCCGAGATCGCGCTTTCGATCGCGGCTTCGATGGTGAGGAGTTTTCATGCTGACGCCTGAACGTACTGCACTGATCCTGCTCGCGGCGGGGCGTTCGCGCCGCTTCGACGGCGACAAGCTCGCCGAGCCGTTCCTCGACAAGCCGCTGGCCTATCATGTCGTGACCGCGCTGGAGAATGTGCCGTTTCTGACGCGGATCGCGGTGGTGTCGGACACCAGCCTCGACTTCGCGGCGCTGGGATACCGCGTCGAGGAGAATCCCGATCCGTCGCTGGGGCAGGCGCGCTCGCTATGCCATGGCGTGACGATCGCGCGGGAGGCCGGCGCCGAGGCAGTCCTGGTCGCTTTGGCCGACATGCCGCGAGTGACCGCCACCCATGTCTATCGGATGTTCGACGCCGCCGACGGCGCAGGCACGATCGTCGCGTCGAGCGACGGGGTGCAGCCACGGCCGCCGGCATTGTTCGGACGCGACCTGTTCGACGATCTGCTCGATCTCAAGGGCGACGAAGGCGCACGCGAGCTGATCAAGCGCGGGCATCATGTTGTGACCAGCCCGGCGGAGCTGGTCGATGTCGACACCCGCGCCGATCTCGAGGAATTGCGCCAGCTCTACGGGCTGGAGACCGACGGGAAGTAGCCGCACAATCCTCCCCCGCTGAGCGAGGGAGGATTCTGGTCTCTATTCATGTCTCAGCGCGTCAATCGGATTGAGGCTCGCCGCGCGCTGGGCGGGAAAATAGCCGAACACCACCCCGATCAGCGCCGAGATCATGAACGCGATGAAATTGATCTGCGGCTCGAACATCCATTCGACCCGCATGAGCGGCGCGAGGCCGAGCACGACGAGCTGCGCGACCAGCAGCCCGACCAGCCCGCCCAGGCAGGACAGCACTACCGCTTCCATCAGGAACTGCATCAGCACTTCGCTCGCCACCGCGCCGATCGCGAGGCGGATGCCGATCTCGCGGGTCCGTTCGGTCACCGAGACCAGCATGATGTTCATGATGCCGATGCCGCCGACGACGAGGCTGATCGCCGCCACTGCGGTGACGATCTGGGTCAACAGGGTGGTGATCCCGGTCAGCGCCGCGCTGATCTGGGCAGTGTCGAAGATGTTGAAATCGTCTTCCTTGCCCCCAGTGATCCGGCGCCGCTCGCGCAGCACCTGCTTGATCGATTCCTGGACCTGGGTCCCGTCATAGGCCGGATCGACTCCGACCAGCATCAGCCGGATCTCGCGATTGCCGGTGAAGCGGCGCTGGACCTGCTTGATCGGCATGATGATCACATCGTCCTGGTCGCCGAACCCGCCCTGGCCGCGCGTCGACAGCGTGCCGATCACGTCGCACGAAATCCCGTTGACCCGCAGCCGTTCGCCCACTGCCTCGCCGCCGCGAAACAGGTTGGTGCGGATCGTGTTGCCGATGATGCAGACGCCCTTGCCGGCCTGTTCCTCGGCACGGGTGAAGGTGCGGCCCGAAGCAAGCGGCCATGGCTGGACCTGAAAGAAGGCGTTGGTGGTGCCGTTGATCGTGGTCGACCAATTGGCGCCCTGATAGATCACCGTCGCGGTCGACTGGGCCTGCGGCGCGACTGCGGTCACCCCGGCCACTTGCCGGGCCACTGCCTCGACATCGGCTTCCTCGAAATCGGGGGGGCGCGGGCCGCCGCCGCCGCGGCCAAAGCCTTGGCCGGGGCGGATCTGGAGCACGTTGGTGCCGAGGCTGGCGACCTGCGCCTGCGCCGCCTTGGTGGTGGCATTGCCCAGCGTCACCATCGCCACCACTGCGGCGACGCCGATGATGATCCCCAGCGTCGTCAGGAACGAGCGCAGCTTGTGCCGGAAGATCGAGCGGATCGCGAGGATGAAGGTCGTGCCGAACATCTAGCGTTGCGTCCCTGGCGGCATTCGAACCACCGTTCGTGTCGAGCGAAGTCGAGACACATTGCTTCTCGACTTCGCTCGAAGCGAACGGGAGACGGATCCGCTGTCGTTTCTCACGCCACCACCTCGCCTTGCGCATGGTTCTCGACGCGCTCGACCAGCCCGTCCTTGAAATGGATGATCGTCCGCGCGAACGCGGCCATGTCGGGCTCGTGGGTGACCATCAGCACGGTGATCCCGCTGGTCTGGTTGAGTTCGGTGAGGAACTGCATGATCTCGATCGAGCGCTCCGAATCGAGATTGCCGGTGGGTTCGTCGGCAAGGAGCACGTCGGGATTGGTGACGATCGCGCGGGCGATCGCGACACGCTGCTGCTGGCCGCCCGAAAGCTCGGCCGGCGTATGGTCCCACCATTGCTTGAGCCCGACCTTGTCGAGCGCCGCCATCGCCGCCTCGCGCCGTGATCTCTTGGGATCGCCGCGATAGAGCAGGGGCAATTCGACATTCTCGAGCGCCGTGGTGCGCGCGAGGAGATTGAAGCCCTGGAACACGAAACCGAGATATTTCCGCCGCAGCAAGGCGCGCTCGTCGCGCTTGAGCTTCTCGACATGCACGCCCTTGAACAGGAACTCGCCGCCCGAAGGCACGTCGAGGCAGCCGAGGATATTCATCGTGGTCGACTTGCCCGAACCCGACGGGCCCATCACCGCGACGAAATCGCCGGCAGTGATGTCGATGTCGATGCCTTTCAGCGCCTGGAACGCGGTCGGCCCCTCGCCATAGACCTTGGTGACGCCGCGCATCCGGATGATCGGGGAATCACTGGCCGCCACGCTGGCCTCCCGAGCCGCCGCCCTGCGCGCCGCCGCCCTGGCCGCCACCCTGACGCCGCTGGCCGCCGCCCTGGCGGCGCTGGCCGGTGCTGCCGCTGGCGAGCTGGCCGGTGATCACTTTCATCCCGGGCTTGAGATCGCCGCCGGTGATCTCGGTGACGGTGCCGTTGGTATCGCCGATCGTGACCTGCACGGCCTTGGGCAGATTATCCTCGCCGAGGATGTAGACGGTCTGGCCCGCGCCGCGGCTGACCGTCGCCGCTTTCTCCGCCTGACCGCGGCGTCTGCGCGGTGGCGCGAGCGCCCCGGTGATTCCGCCCGAACTGCTCGCCGCCGGAGCGCCGTCGCTCGGCCGGAAGCGCAAAGCCGCATTGGGAACGAGCAGCACGTTGGGCTTGGCCTTGGTGATGATCTCGGCGGTCGCGGTCATGCCGGGGCGGAGCTGCTGGTCGGCATTGGCGACGCTGAGCGTCGCGGCATAGGACACGACCTGCGACTGGGTGGTGGTGCTGCTGGTCGTCGTGGTCGACTGAGCCGACAGGTTCGAGCCGAGATCGACGCGGGTGATCGTCGCCGGGAAGGTCTTGCCCGGGAAGGCATCGACCGTGAAGCTGGCGAGCTGGCCGTTCTTGACCGAGCCGACATCGGCTTCGTCGATCGCGACCTGCAACTCCATCGCCGACAGGTCCTCGGCGATCACGAACAAGGTGGGCGTGTTGAACGAAGCGGCGACGGTCTGGCCGGCATCGATCTGACGCGCCAGCACCACGCCGTTCACCGGCGACCGGATCACTGCCTTGTAGCGCCGCGTCTCGTTCGAAGAGAGCGCCGCGCGCGCCGCCACGACATTGGCCTGGGCGGCGGCGAGCGCGGCATTGGCGCGCTGCACTGCCGCGCGGGCCTGTTCCATCTCGACCTTGGCGGGCACCCGCCCGCCCGAAAGCCGGCTAACTTCCTCGAGCCGCGAAAGCTGTGCGCGCGATTCGGCGACGGTCGCCTGGGCCTGCGCGACCTGCGCCTGCTGGGCATTGAGCTGGGCACGGCCCTGGGTGATGTCGTCGTCGAGCTGCGACGTGTCGAGCACGGCGAGCGGCTGGCCCTTCACGACGCGGTCGTTGACGTCGACGGTGACCGTCTCGACCAGCCCCGAAAGCTCCGAGCCGACCTGGACCTGATTGGTCGGAGCGAGCTTGCCCGTCGCCGACACGGAGACCGTCAGATTGCCGCGCTCGACTTCGTCGGTGGAATATTCGGTGGCGGTCGCGCCGCCGAAGACGCAGCGCGAGAGCAGCAATGCGCCGAGGATCACCACCACGCCGATGATGATCCACTTCAGCCAGCGCCGCCACCACGGCCGCGCCGGCGTGCCGAGGAACTCGTCGAGATTCTTGTTGGGATCAGTTGCCATCCGCGGTGCCGCCTGTGGTCGAGGCCCGCGCCGGGGCCGTGGGAGTGACATTGCTGTCCCAGCCGCCGCCGAGCGACAGATAGAGCTGGATCAGCGCGGTCGATTGGTCGGATTGCGCGCTCACCAGCCCGTTGCGGGCGGAGAGCAACTGGCTCTCCGCCTGGTTGAGCGTGGTGAAATCGGTGAGGCCCGAGCGATATTGCATCCGCGCGAGCAGCGCCTGATTGTCCGCCGCCTCGAGCGCGATGCGGAACTCGGCTTCGCGCCGCTGCGCCGCCTGCAGCGCGACGACGGCATTCTCGATATCCTCGAGCCCGGTGAGCACGGTCTGCTTGTACGAGAGGAATGCGCCGTCCGCCGCCGCCTGCGCCGAACGGACCTGGCTGCGGGTGCGGCCGGCGTCGAAGATGGTCTGGGCGATGTTGCCGAACAGCCGTCCGGTGATCACGTCGAAGATCGAGCTGAGCGCGCTGCTGCCCGCATCGATGCTGCCGCCGATCGACAGTGAGGGATAGAGCCGCGCCTCGGCGACGCCGATCTGCGCGGTCGCCGAGGCGAGGTTGCGTTCGGCGGCGCGGATGTCCGGGCGCTGACGCAGCGCCTCGGCCGGAATGCCGGCGGCGACTTGCGCGGGGCCGCGCGGGATCGGCTTGACGGCCTCGAGTTCGACCTTGAGCGCGCCGGGCGCCTGCCCGGTGAGCACGCCGAGCCGCGAGACGAAGCCGTTGTAATTCGCTTCGAGGCTGGGGATCGTCGCTGCGGTCTGCGCGCGTTGCGCCCGCGCTTGCTCCTGATCGATCGTCGAGACGAGGCCCGCCTGCACGCGCCATTGCGCGATCTGGAGATTGTCGTCCTGCAGCGCCAGCGAATTGCGCGCATTGGCGAGCTGTGCCTGCGCCGCGCGGGCGAGGACATAGTTGCGCGCGGTCTCCGCCTCGATCGAGATCAAGACCGCGGCATAATCGAAGCCCGAGGCTTCATAGCCGGCACGCGCCGATTCGACGCCGCGGCGGACGCCGCCGAACAGGTCGACCTGATAGCTCGCGTCGGCGCCGAGCGAGAAGCTGTTGCGGCCGCCGGTCGAGAAGGACGTGACGCTGCCGTCGGGCAAGGTGGTGGTCGTGGTGCCGCCGCGAAGCGATTCGCTGCGCGACGCGCCGGCCGAGGCGCTGACGCTCGGCAACAGCGATGCGCGCTGCTGGACCAAAGACTCGCGCGCCTGCCGCAGCCGGGTCACCGCCTGCGCCACGTCGAGGTTCGACGCCTGGGCGCGCTGGACCAGCGATGCGAGCTGCGGATCGTCGAATTTCTCCCACCAGCGCGTCATGTCCTCGCGGGCGCGTTGGTCTGCCGGCACCGACCAGGCGTCGGGCACGCCGAGCTCGGGTGCGGTGCGCGGGCGATAGTCCGGCCCCGCGGCGCAGGCGGCGAGCGGCAGTGCGAGGAGGAGCGTCAGGGCGATCGGGCGTCTGGCCATGGGTGGCAAGATGGCTGGCGAGGGCGATCGGTTCCACCGAAAATATGTCGCAGTTTGTCGCACTCCTTGAAAAACTGGAGCTCGGAGCGGTGCCGTAACGGATTCTGCCGCTTGCGTGCCGGCGCCGGTTGGGGACAAGGGGCACGAGCACAAGGAGCGGATTCACGATGAGCGACAGCCTGTACCCCGTATCCGAGGAATGGGCGCGCCGCGCGCGGATCGATGCTGCCGGCTATGAGAAGCTGTACGGGCGCAGCCTCGCCGATCCGGGCAGCTTCTGGCTCGAACAGGCGAAGCGGCTCGACTGGATCCGCCGCCCCGAGCTCGCCGGCGACTGGTCGTTCGACGAAGAGGATTTCCACATCAGCTGGTTCGCCGACGGCAAGCTGAACGTCGCCGCCAATTGCGTCGACCGGCATCTGGCGAGCCGCGGCGGCGCGACCGCGATACTCTGGGAGCCCGACGAGCCCGGCGAGGAGCCGCGGCGCTACACCTATCTCCAGCTCTATGACGAGGTCTGCCGCTTCGCCAATGTGCTCAAGGCCGAAGGCGTCCGGAAGGGCGACCGCGTCACCATCTACATGCCGATGATTCCCGAGGCGGCGTTCGCCCTGCTCGCCTGCGCGCGGATCGGCGCGGTGCATTCGGTGGTGTTCGGCGGCTTCTCGCCCGAGGCGCTGGCGGGGCGGATCACCGATTGCGACAGCGCCTTCTGCATCACCGCCGACGAGGGACGTCGCGGCGGCAAGCGCGTGCCGCTCAAGGCCAATGTCGATGCGGCGGCGAGGCATGCGCCGGTGCTCGAAAAGGTGATCGTGGTGCGCGCGACCGGCGGCGACGTGGCGATGCAGCCGGGCCGCGACGTCTGGTATCACGAGGCCGCGGCGAACGTCTCCACGGATTGCCTCGCCGAGCCGATGGCCGCCGAGGATCCCTTGTTCATCCTCTACACCTCGGGCTCGACCGGCAAGCCCAAGGGCGTGCTCCACACCAGCGCGGGCTATCTGCTCTGGGCCAGCTACACCCACGAGCTCGTCTTCGATTACCGGCCGGGGCAGGTCTATTGGTGCGCCGCCGATATCGGCTGGGTCACCGGGCACAGCTATATCGTCTACGGCCCACTCGCGAACGGCGGCACCACGCTGATGTTCGAGGGCGTGCCCAACTGGCCCGATGCCTCGCGGATCTGGCAGGTCGCCGACCGCCATCAGGTCGAGATCCTCTACACCGCGCCGACCGCGCTGCGCGCGCTGATGCGCGAGGGCGACGATTATGTGACGCAGACGTCGCGCAAGTCGCTCAGGCTGCTCGGCACGGTCGGCGAGCCGATCAACCCCGAAGCGTGGCGCTGGTACCACGAGGTGGTCGGCGAGGGGCGCTGCCCGATCGTCGATACGTGGTGGCAGACCGAGACCGGCGGGCAGATGATCAGCCCGCTGCCCGGCGCGACTGCGCTCAAGCCGGGTTCGGCGACCTTGCCGCTCCCCGGAGTCGATCCGCAGATCGTCGATGCCGAGGGCAATGTCCTGCACGGGGCCACCGAGGGCAATCTGTGCATCGCGCGCAGCTGGCCGGGGCAGATGCGCAGCGTCTGGGGCGATCATGCGCGCTTCTTCCAGACCTATTTCACCACCTATAAAGGCAAGTATTTCACCGGCGACGGCTGCCGCCGGGACGAAGACGGCTATTACTGGATCACCGGCCGGGTCGACGACGTGATCAACGTCTCGGGGCATCGCATGGGCACCGCCGAGGTCGAGAGCGCATTGGTGCTCCACCCCAAGGTCGCCGAGGCGGCGGTGGTCGGCATGCCGCACGACATCAAGGGGCAGGGCATCTACGCCTATGTCACGCTCAATGCCGGCGAGACCGCGTCCGACGGCCTGCGCGACGAACTGTGCAAATGGGTGCGCCAGGAGATCGGCCCGATCGCCACCCCCGATGCGCTCCAGTTCGCCCCCGGACTGCCCAAGACGCGCTCGGGCAAGATCATGCGGCGGATCCTTCGGAAAATCGCCGAGGGCGACGTGACGTCGCTCGGGGACACCAGCACGCTCGCCGATCCTTCGGTGGTCGACGATCTGGTGGCCAACCGGGTGGGATGAAGCCGCTCCCTCCCTGAAAGGGAGGGGGAATATGGCTTTCATTTGCCCGTTGCACCCGCCCCGACCCGGCGATACACTAAGATAATACACTGGGTTACGGGGAATTCCTTCATGAAGATCAAGGCTTTGGCGCGCCTCGCTGCGGGCGTCGCGCTGGTGGTGGCGACGGCGCCGGCATTCACGCAGTCGACCTCGGGCGGCGCGCGATACGGCGCGTTCGGCGTCGATCTCACCGCGCAAAAGGCCGGAGTGAAGCCGGGCGACGATTTCTGGACCTTCGCCAATGGCGGCTGGAACGAGCGCACCGAGATCGCCGCCGATCGCGCCGCGGCGGGCTATGGCACGCTGCTCACGGTCGAGGCCGAGGCCAATGTCCGCGCTATCCTCGACGATATGGCGAAGAACCCCGCGGCCTATGGCGCCACCGGCAAGCAGGTCGGCGATTTCTACGCCAGCTGGATGGACGAGGCGGGGATAGAGGCGCGCGGCACCGCGCCGCTCAAGCCCTATCTCGGCAGGATCGCCGCAGTGAACGACCTCGCCGGGCTGCAGACCTTGTTCGCGAGCACCGGCTATGCCTCGCCGGTCGAACTGGGGGTGATCCCCGATCTCGCCGATCCGACCCGCTACACCGCGGTCGCCGGCCAGGGCGGCCTCGGCATGCCGCGCGATTATTATCTGCTCGACGGCGACAAATATGTCGCGTTCCGCACCGCCTATCGCGCCTATGTCCAGAAGATCCAGGAACTGGCCGGCATCTCCGACGCCAGCGCCAAGGCGGACGCGATCGTCGCGCTCGAAACCGCGATGGCGAAGCAGCAATGGTCGCCCGAGCAGAGCCGCGACATCGCCAAGCTCAACGATCCCCAGCCGCTTTCGGGGCTCGAAGCCAAGGCGCCCGAGTTCGATTGGGCATTGATGCTCAAGACCGCGGGTCTCGATTCGTCGCCGACGGTGCTGATGACCCAGAACACCGCGATCGCCGCGATGGGCAAGATCCTCGTCGCGACGCCGCTCCAGACGTGGAAGGATTATCTGGCCTATCGCTTCGTCAGCGATCACGCCCAGTTCCTGCCCAAGGCGTTCGACGATACCCGGTTCGACTTTTATTCGAAGACGCTGAACGGCGTGCAAATCCAGCGCGATCGCTGGAAGCGCGGGGTGCAGCAGACCAATGGCGCGCTCGGCGAGGCGGTCGGCGCGATCTACGTCGCCAGATATTATCCGCCCGCGGCCGCGAAGCAGATGGGGGAGCTGATCGAGAATCTCCGCGCCGCCTATCAGGAACGGATCGCCGGCTCGACCTGGATGGACGATGCCACGCGCAAGGCCGCCCTCGCCAAATTGGCGGCGTTCGAGCCGCGCATCGGGCACCCCGACAAATATATCGATTATGCCGCATTCAAGGTCGAGCGCGGCGACGTGCTCGGCAATGCGATTCGCTCGGGCGAGTTCCAGCACCAGCTCGAGCTTCAGCGTTTCCCCAAGCCGGTCGATCGCTCGCTGTGGAACATGACCCCGCAGACGGTGAACGCCTATTACAACCCGCTGGCCAACCAGATCACCTTCCCCGCCGCGATCCTGCAGCCGCCTTATTTCGATCCGAACGCCGATCCGGCGGTCAATTACGGCGCGATCGGCGCGATCATCGGCCACGAGATGGGGCATGGCTTCGACGATCAGGGCAGCATGTTCGGCCCGACCGGCAAGTTCGAGAATTGGTGGACCGACGCCGCCAAGAAGGGCTTCAAGGATCGCACCGCCGCGCTCGCCGCACAATATAATGCGTTCGAGCCGATTCCCGGCACCAAGATCAATGGCGCGCTGACCTTGGGCGAGAATATCGGCGATCTCGGCGGGGTCGAGGCGGCCTATGCCGCGTATCAGAAATACCAGGCCAAGCACGGCAAGGCGAAGGTGATCGGCGGACTGACCGGCGATCAGCGCTTCTTCCTGTCCTATGCCCAGGCGTGGCAGGCCAAGGTGCGCGAGGGCGCCCAGCGCCAGCAATTGCTCACCGATCCGCACTCGCCGGCGATGTTCCGGGTCAACGGCATCGTCCGCAACGTCGATGCCTGGTATGCCGCGTTCGACATCAAGCCGGGCGACGCGCTCTATCTGCCACCCGACCAGCGCGTGCACATCTGGTAAGCGCTGCCTTTTGGAAATGAGGATCGCCCCGACAGCAATGTCGGGGCGATTTCCTTACGGTTGCAATTCGTGCAACCGGCCTCCGGAAACATTGCATTTGCGGGAAACCCCGCTGCGACCCAAATGCGTCCTATGCTGCATTGCAGCACAGACTTTCATAAGGGTATTACGATGTTTTCGCTGATCGCGCTGTATCTCTCGCACCGCCGCAACGCGCGCGCCGCCTGAGCCGACCTGCCAGTCGGAAAAAACGGGGAGCGGCGACGCTCCCCTTTTTTGTGCCTGGGGTGCGTACTCAATAGGCCATACCCGTCATCCCGGATGTTAGACTTTCCCGGAAAACCGCAGGTTCTACGCTGGAAAGTCTTACAGTCCGGGATCCACCTCACCGCTGGATGCCTGCCGCACGGTGGATCCCGGACAGCTCGATTTTCTATTCAAATCAGAGATTTGAAGAAAATCGGCTTCCGGGATGACGGTAGTTGAGGCCAGTCCTAGCCCGTGGCAGTCCGCGGAAAGTGCGGCACGTCCGGGTTCGAGCGGATCCACGACAGCCGCTCCCCGGTCCAGATCTCCTTCTCGGGCGGGAACAGCTCGGGATCGTCGAGCGTCGCCGTGGTCACGTCGAACAGCCCCGGCCGGCTGGCGCGGCGATAGGTGAGGGTGCTTCCGCACTTCGCGCAGAACCCCCATTCGACTCCCGGCGAAGTTTCGTGGACCGCCAGTTCTCCCGCGACGATCGCCACATTGTCCTCGGGAAAGATCGCCCAGGCGAGCGTCGGCGCGCCGGTCATCCGGCGGCAGTCGCTGCAATGGCAATGCGTGGTGGCGGCGGGCGCGCCGGCGACGCGGTAACGCACCGCGCCGCACCGGCAGCCGCCTTCTGCGGTGCGCTCCATGCTAGGTGACTCCATGCATCCACTTCTTGAGTGGCCAGCTGAGCAGCAGCAGGAGCACGCCCAGCCCGATCGCCCACCAGGCGATCAGCGTGAACACATGGACATAGACGTCGAGGCTGACCTTGAGGTTGGTCACCTGCCCGCCGACGGTGTCGACGCTGGCGACCTGGGCGATCATCCCGGCGACATATTGCGCCACCGAGATCGACAGGAACCACACCCCCATCATCATGCCGACGATGCGTGCGATCGACAGCTTGGTGATCATGCTGAGGCCCACCGGCGAGATGCAGAGCTCGGCGAAGCTGTGCACGAAGTACAGCCCGGCGAGCCACCAGATCCCGACCTGGAACCCGGCATCGGCGAAGCTGGCGCCCCAGACGAGCAGCAGGAAGCCCACCGCAACGCCGATCAGCGCGATGCCGAACTTGACCGGGATCGAAGGCTCGAGCCCGCGTTTCGCCAGCGACGTCCACAGGATCGACATGAACGGCGCGAGCAGCACGATGAACGCGGCGTTGAAGAACTGGGTCTGCGGGGCGGTGATGCTGAACAGTCCGAATACCGACAGATCGGTGTTGCGATCGGCGAACAGCGTCAGCGAAGAGCCAGCCTGCTCGAACAGGGTCCAGAACACGACGTTGAACACGATCAATGTCATCGCGGCGAGCATCATCTGGAATTCCGCGCGGCTCCCCGCGACGAATGACCAGATCAGGATGCCGGGCACCGAAATCAGGAAAGTGCCGAACAGGAACTTGCCCATGATCGGCAGCGACGCGACATAGCCGATGATCCCCGATCCGGGCGCCGGCTCGACCGAATTCATCAGATTGACGTAGAGGAAATAGAAGACCGGGACGATCAGCAGCGCGCCGGCATAGATGAACCATTGCTGGCGCTCGACCTCGGGTCGTGCGGGCGGCTCGCCAAAGCCGGCGAGCGTGTTGCCGTTGAACTGGATCAGCGCCCACGAAACCATCATGCCGATCGCGGCGAGCCCGAAGCCCGCCCACCAGCCGAACACCACTGCGAGCAACGGACACAGGATCTGCGAGAAGAGCGATCCGATGTTGATCCCCATGTAGAAGATCGTGAAGCCGGCGTCGCGTCGGCGGTCGCCGGGTTCGTAGAGCTCGCCGACCATCGTCGAGATGTTGGGCTTGAAGAAGCCGTTGCCGGTCGAGACCATCGACAGGCCGATCAGCATCACCATCACGTAGAAGGGGCTGCGGTCTGCGTCCGATTCGAACCCGCCCTTGGCGATCTTGCGCACCGGCGCGCCATTCTCGAGCAGATCGACAGTGCCATCGTCATTGCCCTTGATCTCGAGTTTGCGCGCGCCATCGACGACGTAGCGGATTTCGCGCTCGCCCACCTTCTCGATCGACACTTCGTAGCGCTGGCCGTCGATGCTTGCGTGCGGCTGCGCGGTCGGCCCGCCGAAGCACAGGATCAGATAGCCGAGCGACATCACGATCGCGCCGAACTTCACGGCGCGCTTCGAGCCGAGGAACTGATCGGCGAGATAGCCGCCGACCAAAGGGGTCAGGTAGACGAGCGCGGTGAACCCGCCATAGATCCCGGTCGCCTGCCGGTCGCCGAACATGAAATGCTGGGTGAGATAGAGCGTGAGCAGCGCGCGCATGCCGTAAAAGCCGAAGCGTTCCCACATCTCGGTGGTGAACATCCGGGCGAGCTGGCGCGGGTGGCCGAACCAGGTCTTCTCCGCGGCGGGATTGACGTGGCTGATATCGGGTTCTGCCGGGCTATCGGCGGTTGGGGTTTCGACCATGCGGGAGGTAGACCTTTTATAGTTCGGTTTCCGGGGCTTGGCCCGGCGCATGGGCGGTCAACCTAGAGCGAATGGCGCGGGTGTAAAGCGGCAGGCCGGTCCTGCCCTTCGGCGACCGCCGGAGGCTTGCAATATAGGACTTCGTCTGCTTGCCTGTGCGGGCGGCAACCGGCCGCTCTTTGATCTTGTCGACAGCTCCCGCGAAATTGCGGCTCGCGAAAGAGAATTGCGCAATCGATCGCGTTTCCGTGAATTTAGTCAATTTAGTCTCGGTAGAAGCCCGGCGCGTGCCGCGTGCAAAGCCGAGCTTGGCGCGTGCGGATTCGCTCCCTAGATCGCAGCCATGACCTTCAACGATCGCGCCACGCCGCTCAGCCTTCTCAAGACCCGCCGCTCGGGCAAGCCGCGCGACATGGCGCCGCCGGGGCCGAGCCCGGCGCAATTGCGCGAGATGGTGGCGATCGCGGCGCGGACCCCCGATCACGGCAAGCTCGCGCCGTGGCGCTTCGTGATCGTGCCCGACGACGCACGTGGGGCGCTCGCCGAAAAGCTGGTCGCGATCCAGCGCGCCGAGAAACCCGATTGCAATGCGCGCGACGAGGAAGCGACGGTGCAGTTCGTGACCCAGGCGCCGGCTTTGGTCGTGGTGCTTTCTGCGCCGGTGATCCCGCACAAGATTCCGCTCTGGGAGCAGGAATTGTCGGCGGGGGCGGCGTGCATGAACCTGCTCCACGCGGCGCATGCGATGGGGTTCGTCGGCAGCTGGCTGACCGGCTGGGCGGCCTATTCGGACGCGGTGCGCGATCTGTTCGGCGCAGCACCGCAGCGGATCGCCGGGTTCGTCTTCATCGGCACGCCCGGGCGCGATCTCGAAGAGCGGCCGCGGGGCGAACTGTCCGAAATCGTACACGAATGGAATCCGGGGTATGGACCCGATCGCTAATTGGTGTATTAAGGCAGCATGACAGCGCTCGAGCACGAAGACTCACCGGTGTATCTCAAGCTGCGCGCCACCATCGCCGCGGCGATCCTGCGCGGCGAATATCGCGCGGGGGACCAACTGCCGTCGGTGCGCGCGCTCGCCGCCGAGCACGGTGCCAATCCGCTGACCGTCGCCAAGGCCTATCAGAGCTTTCAGGACGACGATTATGTCGAGGTCCGGCGCGGGGTCGGCATGTTCGTGCTGCCCGGCGCGGTCGAGCGGCTGCGCCTCGCCGAGCGCGAGCGCTTCCTCACCGGCCATTGGCCGCGGGTGCGCGAGCATATCGCCTTGCTCGGGCTCGACCTGAACGAGCTTCTCGATCGCGAGATCGCCTGAGATCAGCTTCTGCTTCGTCATCCCCGCGAAAGCGTGGACCCCTCCTGGACCGTCCCCCTAACGCACGGGTGCGTTCTGCTGCGCGCTTGGGAGGTGGGCCCCCGCCTTCGCGGGGGGTGACGATAGAGAGTGGTCAGCCCGCCTTGGCGCTGGGCGTATTGACCCCCATCGACTGCAGATACTTCCGCACGTTGCGCGCCGCCTGCCGCAGGCGCTGCTCGTTCTCGACCATCGCGATGCGGACATAGCCCTCGCCATTCTCGCCGTAACCCACCCCGGGCGCGACCGCGACCTTGGCGTGGCTGAGCAATTGCTTGGAGAATTCGAGGCTGCCGAGATGCGCAAGCGCCGGCGGCAAGGGTGCCCAGGCGAACATCGAGGCGCGCGGGGAGGGGATGTCCCAGCCGGCGCGGCCGAAGCTCTCGACCAGTACGTCGCGGCGCTTGTGATAGAGCTGGCGGTTCTTCTCGACGATGTCCTGCGGGCCGTTCAATGCGGCGCATGCGGCCGCCTGCACCGGGGTGAAGGCGCCGTAATCGAGATACGACTTCACCCGCGTCATCGCCGCGATGAGATCCTTGTTGCCCACCGCGAAACCGATCCGCCAGCCGGCCATCGAATAGGTCTTGCTGAGCGAGGTGAATTCGATCGCGACATCCTTGGCGCCCTTGACCTGCAGGATCGAGACGGTCGGATTGCCGTCATAATAGAGCTCGGAATAGGCAAGATCGGAAATGATCCACACCTTGTTCTCGCGCGCCCAGGCGACCAGCCGCTCGTAGAATGCAAGGTCGACGGTCTCGGCGGTCGGGTTCGACGGATAATTGACCACGAGGATCGACGGGCGCGGCACGGTGAAATTCATCGCGCGCTCGAGGCTCTCGAAATAATGTTCGTCGGGCGTGGTCGGCACCGCGCGGATCGTCGCGCCGGCGATGATGAAGCCGAAGGTGTGGATCGGATAGCTCGGATTGGGCGCGAGGATCACGTCGCCCGGCGCGGTGATCGCGGTGGCGAGGCTGGCGAGCCCCTCCTTCGATCCCATGGTCACCACGACTTCGGTTTCGGGATCGACCTCGACTCCGAAGCGGCGGCCATAATAATTGGCCTGGGCGCGGCGGAGTCCCGGAATGCCCTTGGACTGCGAATAGCCGTGGGCGTCGGGCTTCGACGCGACTTCGCAGAGCTTTTCGATCACATGCGCCGGCGGCGGCAGATCGGGATTGCCCATGCCGAGATCGATGATGTCCTCGCCCGCCGCGCGCGCCGCTGCCCGCATGCCGTTGACCTCGGCGATGACGTAAGGCGGCAGCCGCTTGATGCGGTAGAACTCTTCGGACATTTCCACTTCTCGCTCGTGTTGGAGGCGGCACCCTTTGTGCCGTGTCGGTGGTTCTAGGGCATAAGGGCGCTCGCGGAAACGGCGAGTTGCATCTAGAACGTCGAAGCGTTCGCCGGAGAGGATCTGCATGGCCGATACCACGACCCCACAGCCGAACCTCGAAGACCTCCAGCACTGGACCTGGGTGCTGGGCAAGGCGCAGCAGATGATGCTCGAACATGGCATCGACCTGATGGAGCAGGTACCCGCGGCACCGGCGTTCGGCGCGATGTTCGATCCGGCCGCGCAGATGCGGGCGAGCGCCAATTTCTGGGCCGACACGATGCAATTGTGGCAGCGCTTCCTCGACCCGACCAACGCCGCGCCGTTCGAGGAGACGCCCGAACAGGCCCGCGACAAGCGCTTCAAGGCGCCGCAATGGCGCGAGGAGCCGGTGTTCGATTTCCTGCGCCAGAGCTATTTCGTCATCGCCGATCACCTGCTGAAGGGCGTCGATGCGCTGGAAGGCGTCGATCCGCGGCAGAAGGAACAGATCCGCTTCGCGACCAAAGGCTTCATCGACGCGGTGAGCCCGACCAATTTCCCCGCGACCAATCCGCAGGTGCTCGAGAAGATCGTCGAGACCAAGGGCGAGAGCCTGCTCAAGGGCCTGCAGAACATGCTGTCGGACCTCGCCAAGGGGCAGATGACGCAGACCGCCGAGGGCGCGTTCGAGCTCGGCAAGAATCTCGCGATGACGCCGGGCAAGGTGGTCAAGCGCACGCCGCTATACGAGTTGATCCAATACTCGCCGGCGACCGAAGCGGTGTACGCCACCCCGCTGATCATCTTCCCACCCTGGATCAACCGTTTCTACATCCTCGATCTCACGCCCGAGAAGAGCTTCATCCGCTGGGCGGTCGAACAGGGGCTGACGGTGTTCGTCGTCTCGTGGAAGTCTGCGGACGCCAGCATGAAGCATGTCGTCTGGGACGATTATGTCGAGCGCGGCCAGATCGACGCGATCGACACGGTACGCGACCTGCTCGGCGTCGAAGGCGTGCATGCCATCGGCTATTGCGTGGCGGGCACCACGCTGGCGGCGACGCTGGCGGTGCTCGCGGCGCGGAGCGAGGCGGAGAAGGTCAAGAGCGCGACCTTCTTCACTGCGCAGGTCGATTTCTCGGAAGCCGGCGATCTGACCATGTTCGTCGACGACGACCAGCTGGCACTGATCAAGAGCCTCGGCGCCGAAGGGTTTCTCGACGGGCGCTATATGGCGGCGACCTTCAACCTGCTGCGCGGGCGCGACCTGATCTGGAACTATGTCACCAACAATTATCTGATGGGGCAGGATTATGTGCCGTTCGACCTGCTCCACTGGAATTCGGACGTCACCAACCTGCCTTCGACCTGGCATCTAAGCTATCTCTCGGACCTGTACCGCGACAACAAGCTCGTCACGCCGGGGCTGCTGTCGATCGCCGGGACCCCGATCGATCTCGGCAAGGTGACGACGCCGACCTATGTCCAGGCCGGCCGCGAGGATCATATCGCGCCTGCAGCAAGCGTGTGGAAGATCACCCATCACTTCAAGGGGCCGCTCAAGTTCGTGCTCGCGGGGTCGGGGCACATCGCCGGGGTGGTCAATCCGCCCGCGGCGGGCAAATACCAATATTGGGTCAACGACCGGAAGGTCGAGACGCTCGCCGAGTTCATGGCCGGTGCGGAGGAGACGAAGGGCAGCTGGTGGCCCGATTGGGCGGCATGGGTCCATAGCGTGGATGACCGGAAGGTGGGTGCAAAAGGTGCACGCGTGCCGGGCAAGGGCAAGCTCAAGGCAATCGAAGATGCTCCGGGGAGCTATGTCCGCACGCGTTGAGGCCGCTCGTTCCGTAGCGTAAACGAGTTTTGTGCAGTGCACAATATTCTTCTTGCAATGCGCGCAACAGGCTCCTATATGCTGCATTGCAGCAATAGTCAGGGACCGAGTCACATGGCCACCAAGGGACCGAAAGCGCCGGCGAAGCCGATCGCTCCGACGCCTGCGGCGCGCGCCAAGCCGGCAGCGCCCAAGGCTCAGGCTGTCGCAGTCAAGGCTGAGAAGAAGCCCGCGCCGGAAGCCGTCATCGAAGCAGCAGCTCCGGTGAACGCGTCCGGACCGGCTCCGGTCGTGGCAGCGTCGCAGGAAGCAGTGGAAATCGTTCGACCCGTGGCAGAGCAGGCCCAAGCCGCCGCCGCGGAAACCGTCAAAATCGCCGAGGCCGTCGTCGAGACCGCCCCGGAAATCCTCGTCAAGGAAACCAGCACCATGGCTACCAATTTCGAAAACAACACCGTCAAGGCTCAGGCTCTGTTCGCCGACTGGAACGATCGCACCAAGGCAGCCGTCGAGAAGTCGACCAAACTGGTCGAGGAAGCCAACGAGTTCGCCAAGGGCAATCTCGAGGCCGTCGTCGAGTCGGGCCGCATCGCCGCCAAGGGCTTCGAGACCCTCGGCCAGGAAGCCGCCGAATATGGCCGCAAGTCGTTCGAGAGCGCGACTGCCGCGCTGAAGACCTTCGCGACCGTCAAGTCGCCGACCGAATTCTTCAAGCTGCAGAGCGACTTCGTTCGCGGCGCGTTCGACTCGTATGTCGCCGAAGCTTCGAAGAACACCGAAGCCGTGCTCAAGCTCGCCGGCGACGCCGCGCAGCCGATCTCCAGCCGCTTCGCGGTTGCGGCCGAGAAGGTGAAGACCACCGCTTGAGCGCGCGCAGCGCTCCAGTAAACGCGTAGATGGGCGGCTGCCGCAGGGCGGCCGCCCTTTCTTTTTGACAGCGCGGGCTTTTTTTGAAGATTAATGGCGCGGTTGCGGCCTTGCCTCGACTCCGGTGAACCCATATTTTCAGCGCGATGTCCGAAACCAGCAAAATCATGATCCGTATGGCCGAGGACGGCGACGACGATACGGGGACCCGTGATCCCTCGGTCGGGCTCGCGACGCGCACGCGCACCCGCACCAAGAAGCCGACGCCCTACCGCGTGCTGATGCTCAACGACGATTACACGCCGATGGAATTCGTCGTGCTCTGCCTGCAGCGCTTCTTCCGGATGAACATGGAAGAGGCGACGCGGGTGATGCTCCACGTCCATCAGCGCGGCGTGGGGGTCTGCGGCGTGTTCAGCTACGAAGTCGCCGAGACCAAAGTCAGCCAGGTGATCGACTTCGCCCGGCAGAACCAGCACCCGCTTCAGTGCACGCTCGAAAAGGCCTGACCGGCTAGCTTCGCGGGCGGGGCAGCCAGCCCAGATCGAGCCCCTGATAGCGATTCACATAATTGGCGGCCCGGGCAAGCGCGGGTTCGTTACGGAGCGTGACGCGACCCGATTCGCGGGTGATCAGCCCATCTTCCTCGAGCTGGCGGAGCATGCGGTTGACATGGACCGCAGTGAGGCCGGTCGCGTCGCCGATCTCTTCCTGGGTCAGGCCGAGCGCGAAGGCGCTGGCGATGCTCTTGTCGGTGGTGCGCAGGCGATTGCGCAGCTCGAGCAGCAGCGCAGCGACACGCGCCTTGGCGCTGGTGCGGCCGAGCGCGGCGAGCCGGTCGGTCAGCGCGACCCGCTCGATCTGGCAATAGACCAGGATCAGCGCGGAGAGTCGCGGATGCTCGCGCATGATATCGGCCAGCGCGGCGCGGTCGAACGGCGAGACGACGCAGTCGGAAAGTGCGGCGAGCGTCTCGGGCGCCTCCTGATAGACCGCGCTCGACACGCCGAGCATGTCGCCCGGAAACAGAAAGCGGAGGATCTGGCGGCTGCCGTCGTCGAGCAGCACATAGCTCATCATCAGCCCCTTGCGGAGGATGAAGAGCTCGTTGCACGGCTCGTTCTCACGCTGCAGCACCGCCCCGCGGCGCACCGGCCGCTGGCGTTCCTCCAGTTTTTCGAGCGCGTCGCTCTCCCCGTGGGACAGCTCGACGAGCTCGCTCAATATGTCCGCGAAACAACTACCCGACACGAATTCGAATTCCCCCCACGCCCGATGCAAAGCAGTGCCGCGGAATCAATGCATTAAAGTCGATCAATCCGTTTCACGGCCCGTCGCGCTTGCACCGGCGTCACGAGAAGCTAGAAGCTCGGCCATGGACCGTATCCTCATCCGCGGCGGAAACCGCCTCTCGGGAAAAATCGCCATTTCGGGCGCGAAAAACGCCGCCCTTACGCTGATGCCCTGCGCATTGCTGACCGACGAACCCCTCACGCTCAGAAACCTGCCACGGCTCGCCGATGTCGACAGCTTCGGACATCTACTGAATGAGTTAGGCGCCTCCACTGCGATCGAGGGGACGCGTCCGAACGATTTCGGCCGCGTGCTGACCACCCGCGCCGGCAAGCTGACCTCGACCGTCGCGCCCTATGACATCGTGCGCAAGATGCGCGCCTCGATCCTCGTGCTCGGCCCGCTGCTCGGCCGCGCCGGCGAGGCGACGGTGTCGCTGCCCGGCGGCTGCGCGATCGGCAACCGGCCGATCGACCTCCATCTGAAAGCGCTGCAGGCAATGGGCGCGGAGATCGAGGTCGCCGCAGGCTATGTGAAGGCGAGCGCGCCGGGCGGACGGATCGCGGGCGGGCGCTTCCGCTTCCCGGTGGTGTCGGTCGGCGCGACCGAGAACGCGCTGATGGCGGCGGCGACCGCGCGAGGCACCACGGTGCTCGAGAACGCGGCGCGCGAGCCCGAGATCGTCGACCTGTGCAATCTGCTGGTCGCGATGGGCGCGCGGGTCGACGGCATTGGCAGCGAGACGCTGACGATCGAGGGCGTCGACCGGCTGCACGGTGCGACCTATGCAGTGATGCCCGATCGCATCGAGGCGGGCAGCTATGCCTGCGCCGCGGCGATCACCGGCGGCGATCTGGAGCTGGTCGGCGCGGCGGCGGGCGACATGCGCGCGACGCTCGACGCGCTGGTCGATGCCGGCGTGACGGTGGAGGAGACGCGCGATTCTGTCCGCGTCGCCGCGCCGAACGGGATCAAGCCGCTGACGCTGTCGACCGCGCCGTTCCCGGGCTTCGCCACCGACATGCAGGCGCAGTTCATGGCGATGCTGTGCAAGGCGGACGGCGCCAGCGTGCTCACCGAGACGATTTTCGAGAATCGCTACATGCACGTTCCCGAGCTGGCGCGGATGGGCGCGAACATCGATGTGCGCGGGCGTACCGCAGTGGTCCACGGCGTCGATCGACTGGTCGGCGCGCCGGTGATGGCGACCGACCTGCGCGCATCGATGAGCCTGATCCTCGCCGGGCTGGTCGCCGAGGGCGAGACGCAGGTCCAGCGCGTCTATCATCTCGACCGCGGTTACGAGCGGCTCGAGGAGAAGCTGCAGGGCGTCGGCGCCGATATCGAGCGCGTCGGCGACGGTTGAGGATTGCGCCGCCTAAATTGACAAAGTTCACCGAAACGCGATTTATCTCGCAACATGGTTTCGCGCGGTGCGGCCAAGTTGCGACGAGTGAAAGAGCGGCGGCGCATCATCCATCGCCGCGAGCCAAGCAGGCGAAATCCTATATTGCAAGGCAGATGTCGCGGACAGAGATCGCGGCCGTCGCTTCTCCGGGAAGCGACGGCCGTGTTCCTTGGCAAAGGCGTCAGAAGGTTACGCCGAACCCGGCGCTGACGGTCTCGCCGCTGTCCTTGCCGGTATAGGCGCCGGCGCGGTTGTTGGTGTTCCAGTGGATGACGTTGAACTGGAGGCGGATGATGCTGTCGAGATACCAGTTCACGCCCGCAGTCGCCGCGCTGCCCTGGCCGAGAGTCGGCAGACCCGAATAATCGACATTCTCGTAGCGCGCGAGAAGCTCGATCGCGCCCGGGCCGCCGTCGAACACCGGCCGCAGCACGCGCGGCTGGGCGAAGGTGCCGAGACGCGGATTGTACGGCGGCAGATCGCCGGTGAGGAACCAGCCGGTCGACAGGCTCCACGCCTTGCTCTCAAAATCGGGACGTCCGGCGTCGAGGCGCGCCTTGCGCTGGCCGGCTTCGCCCATCACCCAGAACGGGCCGGCATAGCCGCCGACTTCGGCGCCATAGCCGGTGGTGCCGGTGCCGCCGACCAGAGTGCCGGTCGAGACGCGCAGCGCGCTGTTGAAGCGGCCGCCGATCACGGTGTTGCGCGTCAGCGTGCCGGGGCCCTTGGCCAGCGCCTCGTCGAAGCCCCACAGGCCGAGATGCACCATCGAACGATCGGTCTTGTACGGGTTCCAGTGGATGCGGCCCAGCACGGTGCGGCTGTCGCCTACCGCCTGGCTCGCATCGACGGCGTCACCGCTGATCGTGAGCGAGGCATGGCCGGTGTTCCAGAAGATCCGCGGCATCAGCGCGATGCCATAGAAACCGCGCTGCGGGATGATCGAGATGGCGACGACGTTGCGCTCGAGGAACGGCGGCGCGTCCGAACCGCTCGAGCCTTCGAAGCTGCGGTCGTTGAACATGTTGCCGAAGCGGACGTCGTACGAGATGGCGCCGACCGTGTCGCGCCAGCCGACGAACATCGTACCGACGTCGGAGGTGTTGTCGGCGAAGTCGTTTTCGAACTGATAGAAGAAGTGCGGGCCGACCGCGCCCTCGATGCCGATGCGCAGCGCGCGGGCACCGGTGGTGGTGATGTTGCGGCCTTCATAGTCCGACCCGAAAGTCGTGCTGGCATGGTTGATGATGCGGCCACGAATCTTGAACATGTACTTGCCGTCGGCCGAGCGGAAGATCGGCGCGCCGCCGCGCCATTCGGTGGTGACGTTTGCCGGGTTCATCGCGGCGCGGGCCTGGGCGACGTCCTGATCGGCGGGGCCGGGCGGGACGATCTGCGGCGCGAACGAATCCCGGACGTTCTCGTCGTTCGCGACCGCGACGCGATTGACGGCTGCAACTTGCGGAGCCGGCGCGGCTGCGGTTTCGCCGGCAGCGGCGGTCACCGGGCGAGCGCCATCGATCTTGTCGAGCCGGGCGCGCAGCGCGGCGATTTCGGCCGACTGCGCCTTGATCAGCGCCACGAGTTCGGACTGATCGGTGGTCGTGCTTTGTGCATATGCCGGCGTGGCAAGCGCGATCGCGACGAGCCCCGCACCCGATAGAAGCGTTCTTTTCATCAAATTTAGCCTGTTAGAATAGAGATTTACGATCGCCATGCGGCCCGTCGTAATCATAGGATGCTCACGGCATCGCCACGCGGGTAAGGGCGGGAAATATTTCAGGAGCGGATCACCCGGAGGCTTTGCTTCGGCCTACGCGTCTGCCGCGCCGCTGCGATGCGCCCACGAGAAGATCGAAATTCGACCGCCCAGTTCAGGCCGAGCGGTGACTCCGGAGAATCCCCGGGATGGGCGGCCGCGAAACCGGGAATGCGTCGGCGCTCGCCCAATTGCAGGACCTGCGGCAGCGGCCGGCTGGCTATCGGCCACCTTCGAGAGAGACAGCCTGTCGGCTGAGTATCGGTTGCAGCCGTCTAGAAGCGGGCGCCAAGTGCCATGCTGAAAGTATGCGACCTGCTCTTGATGCGGACGGGGGCGAGTCGCGCAGTCGACTGGAAGGTCGTCTCTCCATAATCGGCATAGCCGTAGCGGGCGACGAGCGAGTATCGGCCGGTTATCCGCTGTTCGAGGCCGACGCCGACGATCGATCCCGTCATGCGGCGCGTCTCGGATACCTGCTCTGCTGGCAGCGTCGTCCTCTGGGCGAGTTCCAGGATCTGCACACCGGGTGGCCCGAGCGCGTACCGGTAGACCGGCGGGATTGCCGTGTTCACGGCCGGCAGATCGTGCGCAGCATGAAGCCTTTGCCTGACGACGCCGCCGAACCCCCATATTCTGGTTGGACCAAAACGAAGGCCCGCGCGGGCCATGAGCGCGACTGACGGCCCGGTTCGCACGTTGAGAGCAAGGTGCTGCGTCTCATCGAAGACCGTGGTGGTTTCGGAGATGGACGGGGGCCCCGCGCAGCCGCCGACAGCGAATGGATCCGGGTAGCAGATATAGACCGTTTGCGTGGCCGTCGCGCTGGCGCGGGCGTCCAGACGCTGGTCCAGATTCCCCAGCCCCAAACTCGCTTCGATGCCCAGGAACAATGAGCCGCCGATCGGAAGGTCGTAGCCGAGACTCGCAGTGCCATCGATGCGATCACCTTTGGTTTCCTCATCGAAGGGAGTCACGGGCGCGAGAGATCCGAGAAGGGCGCCTGACGCGGCTAGCTTCTGCGTTCGGTTTTCGGCCCCGATCGTTGCGAAGAACCCGCCATCCTGAGCCTGCGCCGGACAGGACGCGATCGACGCGCCGAATAAGAAAGATAATGCACGATGAGGCATGATCTTATTCCCCCTCCGAGTCGAAATAATCGACCAGCGGAAGTATGACGGGAATTGATCCAGAAAGCGAGTTTCATGCGGAGGCGCGCAATACTTGAAAGGATTTCATGTTTCGATGTCTACATGGATATTGATCGGATCACGGTGAATGCAATAATCGGCGGATCAGCCATCTCTTTGGATTCGCGCGATCTATCATTGATCGCAACCAGAGGGGTGCGTTGATGGGAAGCCGACAGGCAATTTGGTATCGGCCGGAACTGCGTTTCGGGCTGACGGTCCGCCAACCACCGCTCCCGCCTATTTTCGTGCAGCCCCTCTAGCGCACCGTGCTCGTCGAGAGCGGGCGCGCCGCGCGGGTCGTCGCCCAGCGCAGATCGGGCTTCGCCTGCATCGTGAAGCGCAGCTCGCCGCCGGCGGTCAGTTCGTCATGCGTGATATAACTGCGGTCGAGCGGCTTGCCGTTGAGGGTGGCCTTGCCGACATAGTCGTTGCTCGCCGACAGCCCCTCGGCGAGGACGGTGAAGCGCTTGCCGTTCGGCAGGCGGAGCGTCGCGCGGTTCAGGAAGGGGCGACCGATCACATATTGGTTCGATCCCGGCGCGACCGGATAGAAACCGAGCGCCGTGAAGACGAGCCAGGACGACATCTGGCCGAGATCGTCATTGCCCGACAGGCCGGCGGGGCCTGTCTTATACTGGCTCTCGACGATCTGCTTGAGCCGCTCCTGCGTGCGCCACGGCTGGCCGGCATAATTGTAGAGATAGGCGACGTGATGGCTGGGCTCGTTGCCATGGATATATTGGCCGATGAGCCCGGCAATGTCCTCGGCATGGCTGTAGTCGAGCTTCGAATTGTCGAAATCGAACATCGCGTCGAGCTTCCTGACCGCGGCCTTGTCGCCGCCGAGCAAGGCGAACATCGCCGCCTGATCGTGCGGCACGAACCACGAATATTGCCAGGCATTCCCCTCGGTATAGTCGCTGCCATAGTTGATCGCGGTGGCGTCGAACGGCTCGCGGAAGCTACCGTCGGTCTTGCGTGCGCGCAGGAAGCCGGTCCTGGCGTCGAAGCTGTTGCGCCAATAGCCGGCGCGCTTCTCGAAGCCGGCGGCGACATCGTCCTTGCCGAGCGCGCGTGCCATGCGGGCGATCGTCCAGTCGTCATAGGCATATTCGACGGTCTTCGACGCCGCCTCGGGCTCCTTGTCGATCGGGGCGTAGCCGAGCTTCATATAGTGATCGAGGCCGCCATAGGGGCCGTAGCTGGCGCTCTTGACCATCGCATCGAGCGCGGCGCCGGCGTCGAAGCCGCGCACGCCCTTGAGATATGCGTCGGCGATCACCGGGACGGCGTGATAGCCGATCATCGTCCAGGTCTCGCGGCCGTGGAATTGCCAGACGGGGAGGATGCCGAACGGGCTCGCTTTCTGGCTGGCGAGCAGCGAATTGACGAAGTCGGCGTTGCGGCGTTCGGGCTGGACGAGCAGCAGCAAGGGATGCTCGGCACGGAAGGTGTCCCACAGCGAAAAGGTCGAGTGGAAGGTGAAACCCTCGGCCTTGTGGACCTGATCGTCGGGGCCGCGATAGCGTCCGTCGGCGTCGGAGAAGACGCTGGGAGCCATCAGCGCATGGTAGAGCGCGGTCGAGACCATGGTTTTGGTCGGCGCGGGCGCCTCGATCTCGATCGCGCCCAGCGCCTGCTCCCAGGCGGTGCGGGTGCCGGCGCGGATCGCGTCGAAATTGCCGGGCTCGCTGTCGAGATTGGCGATCGCATTGTCCTCGTCGACGCTCGACAGCGCGACCTTCAGCTCGAGCGGCTTGTCGAGCTTGCCGAAATCGAGCCGGGCGACGAGCGCGCGGCCTTGCAGCTGGTCGGGATCGTCGCGGCCGCGGCCGGGGCCCTGAAAGCCCTTATATTCGACCTTCTCCTCGCGATTGAGAAAGGCATGATCGGTCAGCGGCGCCGAGGGGCGGATCGCGAAGAACAATTTGCGTGCCGGCGCCCAGCCGCGGGTCTCGCGCGATCCGGTGATCGTGCCGTCGGGGCGGATGCGGATCGACGACCACAAGGTCTTGCCGGGATAATTGTAGAGCCCGCTGCGCAGATCGAGGACCAGATGCGCTGGCGCGCCGGCGGGGAAGGCGTAGCGATGGACGCCGATGCGGGTGCCGGCGGTCAGCTCGGCTCGGATGCCCGAATCCGCCAGCGTCACGCCGTAATAGCCCGGCTGCGCGGTCTCGGTGTCGTGGCTGAAGCGCGAGCGATAGCCCGAACCGTGGGTGCTGGCGTCGCCTGGTTCGAGCAGCACATTCTCGCCGGCCGCGGGCATGATCAGGAAGTCGCCGAGGTCCGAATGGCCGGCGCCCGAGAAATGGGTGTGCGAGAAGCCCTGGATCGTCGGATCGTCGTAGCGATAGCCGGCGGCGTGGCCGTAGCATTCGCGGATCTTGCAGCCGGTATCGGTGTCGGGGCTCAGCTGGACCATGCCGAACGGGGCGACGGCGCCGGGGAAGGTGTGCCCCTCGCCGCCGGTGCCGATGAACGGGTCGACGCTTTCGTATGTCGTCTGCGCGGCGAGCGGCGTGGTGGCGAGGGAAAGGGCGGCGAGCGCAGCCGGGGCGCGGGGGAAGCTACTGGGCATGGCGCGGGGTTAAAGCATGGCGCGGCGAGAGTGCCAACCGCTTAGGCCAGGCAGTCATCCGGCCGCACGACGAACGCGCCGGCAATTGGATTGATTTGGGTTAAATATCAGCCTTTTGAAGGCTCTTATAGCCTGGATTGGGGAACAATCGCGGGTGCCTGCCGGTTTGAACAACGGCAGGAGAGCACAGCAACATGGCTACACGTCCGAGCGACTTCGCGAATGATGCGGGTTCGCAATTTCTTACTGACAGCTTCCAGCGCGGACTCGCGCACTGGAATCGCGAGCGGCTCGAGCCTGGCTTTCCCGGCGACTGGAGCCGGATGTTCGAGCGCGACATCAAGATGCAGCGGCTCGAAGGCGGCTTCGTCGAGGAGCTTCGCGCGGAGATCGCCGACGAGGCGGCCGCGGCGCCGACCGACGTCGAAGGCTTCATCGCCTGGTTCGAGGAACTGAAGCAGGTCGGTCCGGGTCAGGGCGATCCCTTGTTCCCGTGGCTTGCAGAGGAAGCGGACCGCGACCAGCTTCGATGGTTCTTCGAGCAGGAAGCCGCCGGCGAGGCGGGGTTCGACGATCTGGTGGCGATGACGCAGGTCAAGCTGCCGGTCCGTCCCAAGCTCGAGCTCGCGCGCAATTATTGGGACGAGATGGGTCACGGCACCGCCAAGGGCATGCACGGGCCGATGCTCGACGCTTTGGTCGAGACGCTCGAAGTCGAGCCGGTGATCGAGAATACCGTGTGGGAGAGCCTTGCGCTCGCCAACGCGATGACCGCGATGGCAGTCAACCGCCGCTATGCGTGGCACTCGGTCGGCGCGCTCGGGGTGATCGAGCTCACTGCGCCGGGACGCGCGGCTCTGGTCGCCGAGGGGCTCAAGCGCGTCGGGCTGAGCCCCAAGGAAGCGCGCTACTTCACGCTGCACGCGGTGCTCGACATCAAGCATAGCGAGGACTGGAATCGCGAGGCGATCCGGCCGGCGGTCGAGGAGGATCCGCGCCGCGCGACGGCGATGGCCGAGGGTGCGCTGATGCGGCTCAAATGCGGCGAGCGCTGCTTCGCTGCCTATCGCGAACGCCTCTGGGGCTGACGCGCGCGGACATTGCGCGGTAACATCTCCCCGCCACGGGCGTGGCGGACGGAGATGGCGATGCGGATAGTGATCGGAATGCTGGCGGCGGCGACGCTTGCGGGATGCGCGGGGCGCGTGCCGCCCGGGGCCAAGCCAGTCGCGCCGGTATCGGTCCAGATCATCGCGTTCAACGATTTCCACGGCAATCTCGAGGCGGGCAAGCTCGCGGTCGATGTCCCCGGCGAAAGCGGCGTCACGCGCGTGCCGGCGGGCGGCGCGGCCTATTTCGCCTCGGCCGTAGCCAAGCTCCGCGAAGGGCATCCCAACAGCGTCACGGTCTCGGCGGGCGACATGATCAGCGCGAGCCCTCTGGTTTCGTCGATGTTCCTCGACGAGCCGACGATCCACGCGATGAATCTGGTCGGCGTCGATTTCAACGCAGTGGGCAACCACGAATTCGATCGCGGGCAGAAGGAACTGCTGCGGCTTCAGAATGGCGGCTGCGCGAAGAACACCAAGCGCCAGCCCTGCGCGGTCGAGCCGTTCACGGGGGCGAAGTTCGGCTATCTCGCCGCCAATGTCGCGAAGCGGGGCGGCGGCACCCTGTTCCCGAGCTATGGCATCCGCAGTTTCGGCAAGGGCGCGCGGCAGGTGCGGGTGGCGTTCATCGGCATGACGCTCAAGGGCACTTCGACGCTGGTGATGGCGAGCGGCGTCGCGGGGCTGAAGTTCGAGGACGAGGCGGACACGGTCAATGCGCTGGTGCCGAAGCTCAAGGCCGAGGGCGCCGACGCGATCGTCGTGCTGATCCATCAGGGCGGCTACAGCAAGCGCGCCTTCGACGCGAACAGCTGCGAAGGCATGACCGGCGACATCTTCCCGATCCTCGAACGGCTCGACCCACGCGTCGATCTGGTCGTCTCGGGGCATACCCATAACGCCTATATCTGCGACTATGGCAGCAAGGACCCGACGCGGCCGCTGCTGCTGACCAGCGCCGGTTATGGCGGGACGCTGCTGACCGACATCACGCTCGACGTGGACCCGGTGGCGGGCAGGGTGGTGGCGAAGCGCGCGGCCAACGTGCTCGTGCAGGGCGAGCCGTTCACCAGCGCCAGGGGACCGGTCGCGATCTCGGATCGTTATGCGCGCTTCGCGCCGGAGCCGCGGGTGGCGGCGCTGGTCGCGCGCTATGCCGCGGCGGCGAAAAGCTATGCCGAGCGGCCGATCGGCAAATTGACCGCACCGGCACCGCGCAGCGACGAAGACATGCGCGAGCAGGTGCTCGGCAACCTGATCGCCGACGCCCAGCTCGCGGCGACCGCGGCGCAAGGTGCGCAGATCGCGCTGATGAACGCGGGCAGCGTCCGCGCCTCGCTCACCCCGCGCGCCGACGGCACGATCACTTTCGGCGACCTCTATGCCGCGCAGCCGTTCGGCAATGTGCTGGTGATCAAGCAATTCACCGGCAGGCAATTGCGCGCGGTGCTCGAACAACAGTTCGACGAGAACAAGGCGGGCGGGCGCAATCTGCTGCTGGTCTCGCGCGGCTTCGGCTTCGGCTATGATCTCGGCAAGCCGGTGGGGCAGCGGGTGGTCGACCCGAAGCTCAACGGCGCGCCGCTCGTGGACGAGCAGGTCTATCGCGTCGTGATGAGCAATTTCCTCGGCAATGGCGGCGATGGTTTCAGTATGCTGATCGGGGGGAATGAGATGCCGACCGATACCGGCGATCTCGACGCGCTGGAGGCATATTTCGCGGGCGGGCCGGTGACGCCGCCGGCAACCGATCGGACGCGGGATGTGACGCTGCGCAATTAGTCTCGGTGCTCCCGCGAAAGCAGGAGCCCAGAGTCGCGAGCAACGACCTTTGTAACCCTGGGCTCCTGCTTTCGCAGGAGCACCGAGGCCTCACACCGCCTGTAGCGCCTCTTCGAAATCGGCGATCAGGTCGTCGGCATCCTCGACTCCGATCGAGATGCGGACGAGATTGTCGGTGATCCCGAGCGCCTGCTTGCGGGCTTCGGGCACCGACAGATGCGTCATCCCCGCAGGATGGCTGGCGAGTGTCTCGGTGCCGCCGAGGCTGACTGCGAGCTTGGCGATCTTGAGCGCGTCGAGGAAGGCGAACGCTTCCTTCTCGCCGCCCTTCAGGTAGAGCGAGAAGGTCGATCCGGCGCCGGTGCAATGGCGGCGATAGATGTCGGCCTGGCGGCTGCCCTCTTCGAGGAAGCCGAGATAGCCGACATGCTCGACCTTGGAGTGTTGGCGCAGGAATTCGCAGACCCTGGCGGCATTCTCGCCCGCGCGGCTCATGCGCAGTTCGAGCGTCTCGAGGCTGCGCAGCAGCATCCACGCGGTGTTGGGATCGCAGATCGTGCCGATCGTGTTGCGCATCAGCCGGATCGTGTTGATGTGCTCCTTCGAGCCGAGCACGCCGCCGGCGACGAGATCCGAATGGCCGCCGGCATATTTGGTGAGGCTGTAGACGACGATGTCGGCGCCCTGCTTGAGCGGCTGCGCCCAGAGCGGCCCGAGAAAGGTGTTGTCGATCGCGATCGGGGGCTTGTTCGCCCCCTTGAAGATCGCGTCGCGGCTGGCCGCGACGGCTTCGACATCGACGAGCGCGTTGGTCGGATTGGCGGGGCTTTCGAGATAGATCAATGCGACATTGCCGCTCGCCGCCCGCGAGAGCACCGCGTCGATCTCCTCGCGCGTCGCACCGGCCGGGAAATCGAGCCAATGCACCCCGAAGCGGCCGAGGATGCGCGCGATCAGCGTCTCGGTCGCGGCGTAGAGCGGGCCCGAATGGACGATCGTGTCGCCGGGTTTGACCATCGACAGGAACAGGGTGGCGATCGCCGACATGCCGCTGGAGAAAGCCAGTGCGTCCTCGGCGCCTTCCCAGATGCCGAGGCGGTCCTCGAGGATTTCCTGATTGGGACCGTTGAAGCGCGAATAGACGAGCCCGTCGGCGCCGCCGGGGCGCTTGCCGGTGACGCCCTCGAAGTGGCGCTTGCCCGCGGCGGCATTGGGGAAGACGAAGGTCGAGGTCAGGAAGATCGGCGGCTTGAGCGAGCCTTCCGACAGCACCGGATCATAGCCATGCCCCATCATCATCGTCGACGGTTTGAGCTGGCGGTTGCCGACCTTGTCGACGCTGACCCTGGGGCGGCGGCGCGGCGCTACGCCGGTCAGATCGGCTTCGGTTTCGTCGGTCATGGGGCTCTCCGGATCTATAGTTGGTATCGTCTGTAACGAGTTGGCCAGCTGGGCGCACCCCTAATCCTCCCCGCTGCGCGAGGGAGGATTTTCCTCACAGTCCGATGATGCTGATCTGGCGGCCGTAATCGGGCTCGCCGCGATGCGTCGCGCGGCGGAAGCTGTAGAAACGATCCTCGTTCGAATAGGTGTCGCGCCCGAGCGCCTCGACGGTGAGGATGCCCGCCGCGGCGAGACGGTGGGCGACATAGGCTTCGAGGTCGAATTGACAGTGATCCGGTCTGCCATCGGCGAAGAAACGTTCGTTGGCCGGATCGGCTTCGGCGAAGCGGCGGAAAAAGCCCTGATCGACTTCGTAGCTGGCGCGGGCGATGCACGGGCCGATCGCGGCGGCGATGCGCTCGCGTCTGGCGCCGAGGGTCTCCATCAGCGCGATCGTCGAATCGGTGACGCCGCCGATCGCGCCTTTCCACCCGGCATGCGCCGCGCCGACCACCCCGGCTTCGCGGTCGGCGAGCAGCACCGGCGCGCAATCGGCGGTGAGGATGCCGAGCGCCAGTCCGGGCCGGTCGGTGACCAAGGCGTCGGCGCGCGGGCGGAGGCGCTCCTCGAACGACTCGATCACCGCGACCGCGTCGGGCGAATGGACCTGATAGAGCGTGACGAGACGGCCGCCGGGCAAAACCGCCTCGCTGGCGCGGCGGCGGTTCTCGGCGATCGCTTGCGGGTCGTCCGCCGAGCCGGTGCCGACATTGAGCCCGGCGACCAGGCCGGTCGAGATTCCGCCGCGCCGGCCGAGAAAGCCGTGCGCCACGCCGTCGAGCGCGCGGGAGCGAGTGACTTCGACGGGGTTCACAGGTCGAGGCTCATCAATCGATCTTCGTCCGCATGGTCGCCGACCATGAACGCATAACGGCCGCGATCGACGAAGCCGTAGCGCTCGTAGAAACGTTTGGCCCGGTGATTGTCGATATAGACCGACAGCCACAGGGTGGCCGCGCCGCGGGCGCGCGCGGTATCGAGCGCCCAGTCCATCAGCGCCTGCGCCGCGCCGCTGCCCTTGCCGCGTTCGCGCAGATAGAGCTGGCGCAACTCGATCGGATCGGGGCCGGGCGCGACGGGGAGGGTGACCGGGCCGATCTTGCAATAGCCGATCGGTCCCTGCGTGTCCTCGGCGAGGCGAAGCGCGACGCCGGGGGCGGCGAGCTCTTCCCCCCATGCCTCGGGCGTGAACTTGGCGAGGAAGGTGGCGAGATTCTCGGGGCTGTAGAGATGGCCGAAGGTCGCGACGAAGCTTTCGCGGAAGAGGGCGTCGATTTCGGGGAGATCGGCGGGGGTGGCGTCGCGGTAATGGATCACCGTCATTCTGCCGTCACCCTCACCCTTCCCACCGCCTTCGGCGGCGGGCCCCTTCCCTCTCCCGACGGGAGAGGGAGAGAGGCGCGAAGCGCCGGAAGGGTGAGGGTGATCTGAATTCATGCGAACCCCGCAGGAATGGGCCAGCCCGGCGCGGTGAGCGCGATGACCTTGAACAAGTCGCCCATCTGCCCGGGGTCGACCAGCCGGTCGCGATCGAGGGCGAGCGCTTCGGCGCGATCGGGGGCTGCTCGGGCGAGCGCCTCGGTACGCGCCTCGATCCCCAGCGCGTTGAGGAACGCGCCTTGCGTCACGGGGCCGTGGACGATCAGCCCTTCGGCCTCGGCGGCTTCCTTGAGCGTGGCGAAATCGACATGCGCAGTGAGATCGGCCTCGCCCGGCGTGTCGAACGGATTGGCATAGGCATGGCCACGCACCGCCTGAAGCGTGTCCCCGACCGCCGGGCCTTCATAGCCGTAATCGAGGATCAGCGCGGCCCCGCCTTGCGTGAGCAGGCGGGCGGCCAGGTTGCGCAGGATGGCGACGCCGGCGGGCGAGGTTTCGAGGATCGAACCCGGATCGGCATGGAGCAAGTCGCGCGGGATGATCATGTCGAAGCTGCGATCGCCGGCGATCGGCAGGAACAGGGTGTCCTGACAGGCGACGAGCCGCTCGCGCCAGCCTTCGCCGGTCGCGACCAACTGGCGGATCGGCAGCGCGTCGAAGAATTCGTTGGCGATGACGAGCAGCGGCGCATCCTCGGGCAGGCCGACCAGATCGAGGTGCCATTCGGCATGGGGGACGCGGTCGGCCTGCGCCGCGCGCAGCGTCGGGCTGGTCTCGACGAAGTCGACGCCGGGTTCGAGGCCGGCTTTGGCCATGGCGCGGAGCGCATCGGCGGCGAGCGTACCCCGCCCCGGCCCTAGCTCGACATAGCGGGCTTCGGGACGCCCGACGCGGTCCCACAGATCGGCGAGCCACAGCCCGATCAGCTCGCCGAACATCTGGCTGATCTCGGGCGCGGTGGTGAAATCGCCGCGGCTGCCGAGCGGATCGCGAGTCGCATAATAATGCGCGTTGGCGGCGCCCATGAATTGCGAGAGCGGCATCGGCCCGGCGAGCGTGATCGCGCGGGCGAGCCGTTCGGCGAGCGCCGGCCCGGCCGCATTGCCGCTGCGCTGCGCCTGCGAGGCGGCGAGGGGATGATGGGGATCGGTCACGCGGCTTCCCTAACCTGTCGCACGCGCCCCGTCATCCCGGCGAGGAGCCGCAGCACGCGGCCGCGCGTTGACGGAGAATGGAAGAGGGCAAGCGGTTGGCGGAAGAGGTGCGCGCGGCAGCGGCGCGCCATCGCGGTGCGTGGAGCGCGCTGGTCCCCACACCGCATGCGGTCAATCAGGACGCCGAACCCGCCGAGGAAGCGGCCTATGCCGAGATGGAAGCCGCGAAGCAGCGGCTGCGCGACCATATTTGCGGCCTGTACGGGATCAGCGCTGCGGAGCTGATCAGCCTGGTGCGATAGGCCGCGTTCAGGCGACGCTTTCGGATCCCGCGATCGGCTCGACGCGCTGGCGGCGGCCTTTGGCGGTGGCGATCAGCCAGGCGCCGCCGACGATCATCGGAATGCACAGCCATTGGCCCATGTGCAGGCCGGTGGCGTCGACCAGCCAGACCAGTTGTGCGTCGGGCTCGCGGAAGAATTCGACGACGAAGCGGCACAGGCCGTAGCCGAGCACGAAGATGCCGACGAGCTTGCCCGGCTGGTAACGCGAATCGGTGCGCCAGAAGAAGAACCACAGGATGACGAAGAGCAGCACGCCCTCGAGCCCGGCCTCGTAGAGCTGGCTGGGATGGCGGGCGGGTTCGGGCAGGCCGCTCTGCACGGTGTTGCGGAAGACGATCGCCCAGGGGAGGTCGGCGGGCTTGCCCCACAATTCGCCGTTCACGAAATTGGCGAGGCGGCCGAAGAACAGCCCGAACGGCGCGACGCAGGCGACATAATCGTGGATGCGCAGCCAGTTGAGGCCGTGGCGTCGGGCGAGCAGGATGATCGCGATCGTCGTGCCGATCACCCCGCCATGGAACGACATGCCGCCGTCCCACAGGCGCACGATCTGCAGCGGCGATTCGACGATCATGTTGGGCGCATAGAACAGGACATAGCCGAGCCGGCCGCCGAGGATGATGCCGAGGGTCGCGTAGAAGACGAGGTCGTCGGCGTGGCGCCGCGCCATCGGCGCGCCGGGCTGGGCGAGCAATTTGAGCAGGTACCACCAGCCGATCAGGATGCCGGCGATATAGGCCAGCGAATACCATTTGATCTGGAAGAAGCCGAGATCGACCGCGACCGGGCTGAGCCCGAGATCCTTGAACTGGATATGATCGCCGGCAGCGGCGAGGAGTTGGAGCAGCACTTCTTGTCGTTCCCCGGCAATCGGTCTCGGGCCTGCGATAGAGCAGCCGCGCGGCAAACCCAAGGCCGCAATGGCTGGCGCAGGCGCAAGCCGCGCGATAGAGCGTTGCGATGGCCCGGGACCCAAGCGCGCGCATCAGGCTCGATCGGCGGACGCTGCTGATCGGCGGCGGCACCGGAATCGGGCTGGTCGTCGCCTGGGCGGCGTGGCCGCGCACCTGGCTTCCCAACCTCACCGCGGCCCCCGGCGAGAGCCTGTTCGGTGCGTGGCTCAAGATCGGCACCGACGGGCATGTCTCGGTCGCGGTGCCGCAATGCGAGGAAGGGCAGGGAGTCTATACCGCCTTCCCGCAGATCATCGCCGACGAACTCGGTGCGGACTGGAAGATGGTCGGAGTCGAGCCGGCACCACTCAATCCGCTCTATGCCAACCAGCTCGCGGCGGAGGAATTGTTCGAGGCGGCGCTCGGCGCGCTCCCCGACACGCTTCGCACGCGCTACGTCCGGCGGAGCGGGCTGACGCTCACCGGCGGCTCGACCTCGATCCGCAATTTCGAAGGCGAATTGCGGCGTGCGGGCGCCGCGGCGCGGGCATTGCTGTGCAAGGCGGCGGCGGCGCGCTGGGGCGTCGACTGGAAGGCGTGCGGGACGTTCAACCATCTCGTGTTCGAGGGAAATCGCAAGCTTGGCTTCGGCGCGCTGGCAGCGGAGGCGGCGGAGCAGAGCCCGCCCGACGAAGTGCCGCCGCGCGCGGGCGACGAGGCCCGGCTCTACGGCCAGCCGTTGCCGCGGCTCGACGCGCCGCCCAAGGTCGACGGCAGCGCGTTGTTCGCGGCGGACATCAGGCTGGCCGACATGGTCTATGCCTCGATCCGGCAGGGGCCGGTCGGCGATACCGGACTGGTGCGGGTCGATCGCGCCGCGGCAGACAAGATTCCGGGCATGCTCGCGGTGGTCACCACCGAGGATTGGGTCGCTACGGTCGCCAATAATTGGTGGGCGGCCGATCGCGCCCTCGATGCGATGCGGCCCCGCTTCCGCACCCCCGAAGCGGTGGTCAACAGCGATTCGATCGAGCAGGCGCTGAGCGCGGCGTTCGACGGCGCGGGGTCGCGGATCGCGAGCGCCGGCGATCTTGCGGCGCAGTTCCGCGGCGCGCAATTGGTCGCGGCCGAATATCGGGTGGGGCTCGCGCTCCACGCGCCGCTCGAGCCGATGACGGCGACCGCCGCGTATCGCGACGGCCGGCTGACCTTGTGGCTGCCCACCCAGGCGCCGGGGCTCGCGCGTGCCGCGGCGGCGCGCGCGGCGGGCGTCGCCGAGACCGACGTGATCCTTCATCCGACCATGGCGGGGGGCGCGTTCGGCGCGAAGCTCGAAAGCGAGGTCGCGGCGCAGGCGGCGCTGCTGACGATGCGGATCGGCCGGCCGGTGCAGCTGACCTGGCCGCGCGGCGAGGATTTCCGCCGCGATCGTTTCCGTCCTGCCGCGGCGGGGCGGATGAGCGCGCGGATCGATCCGCAGCGCCGGCTGAGCGGCTGGCTCGCCAAGATCGCCGCGCCGGCGAGCGGGCGCGAACTCGCGGCGCGGCTGCTCCACGGCGATGCGCTGCCGGCGGCGGGGCTGGCGCTCGGCGGCGGCGATGCCAGCGCCGTGGCGGGCGCAGTGCCGCCTTATGCGATTCCCAATCTGGCGGTCGATCATCATCCCGCAGCGATCGGGGTGCCGACCGGCTATTGGCGCTCGGGGGCGCACAGCTACACCTGCTTCTTCACCGAGAGCTTTCTCGACGAGCTCGCGCATGTCGCCGAGCAGGATGCGCTGTCGTTCCGCATGGCGATGCTGGGCCAGCAGCCGCGGCTCGCGCGCTGCCTGCAGACCGTGACGCAGCTGGGTGGCTGGCAGGGCGGCCAGCCGGGGAGCGGGCAGGGGATCGCCTGCCACAGCTTCCGCGGTTCGCACATCGCGGTGCTCGCCGAGGCGCAGCTGACCAGCGACCGGCGCGTCAAGGTCGAGCGGCTGGTGGCGGCGGTCGATTGCGGGCGGGTCGTCAATCCCGATCTGGTGATGCAGCAAGTCGAGGGCGGATTGCTGTTCGGGCTGGCGGGGGCGGTCGGCTGTTCGACCGGCTTCACCGAGAATGTCGCCGATGTCCGCGACATTTCCGAACTGCTGCTGCCGACGCTCGCCGATTGTCCGGACATCACCGTCGAACTGATCCGCAGCAATGCCGAGCCCGGCGGGGCGAGCGAGCTCGCGGTGCCGCCGGTCGCGCCGGCGATCGCCAATGCGCTGCAGGCCGCCACGGGCGTGCGTTTCCGCCGCTTGCCTTTGCTATCGGATATCGAATGACGCTCCCTCCAGGCCATCCGACGATCCCGACCCGCAAGGTCGGGCTGCTCCTCGTCAACCTCGGCACCCCCGATGCTGCCGAAGCCAGGGCGGTGCGGCGCTATCTCGCCGAGTTCCTGTCCGACCCGCGGGTGATCGAGATCCCGCGGCTGGTGTGGAAGCCGATCCTGCACGGGATCATCCTGCGCACCCGGCCGGCCAAATCGGCGCATGCCTATGCCCAGGTCTGGCGTGAGGACGGATCGCCGCTCGCCGCGATCACCCGCGAGCAGGCGGCGGCGCTGCAGGGCGCGTTCGGGCCGGACGTGATCGTCGATCATGCGATGCGTTATGGCCGGCCGGCGCTGGGCGAGCGGCTGCGCGCGCTCAAGGAGATGGGGTGCGAGCGCATCCTGATCGCGCCGCTCTACCCGCAATATTGCGCGGCGACGACCGCGACCGCCAACGACGCCGCCTTTGCCGAGCTGGCGCGGATGCGCTGGCAACCGGCACTCAGGACGCTGCCGCCCTATCATGACGATCCGGCTTATATCGATGCGCTCAAGATGTCGGTCGAAGCGTCGCTCGCCGCGCTCGATTTCGCGCCGCAGGCGATCCTCGCCAGCTTTCACGGCATGCCCGAGCGGACCTTGCACCTCGGCGATCCCTATCATTGCCATTGCCAGAAGACCGCGCGGCTGCTGGGCGCGGCGCTGGGGCGCGCATTGACGATCACCTTCCAGTCGCGCTTCGGCCGCGCCAAATGGCTCGAGCCCGCGACCGATACGGTGCTTGCAGGGCTGCCGGGAAAGGGCGTTACCCGGATCGCGATCGTCGCGCCGGGCTTCTCGGCCGATTGCGTCGAGACGCTCGAAGAACTGGCGATCCGCGGCCGCGAGACCTTCATGGCCGCGGGCGGAAAGAATTTCGCCGTGCTGCCGTGCCTCAATGCCAGCGAGGCCGGCGTGGAAATGCTTCGTAAGATATTGTGGCGGGAACTTGCGGGCTGGGCAGACGCTCCCTAGCGTTACGTAACGACAACGGAGAGGATGGCGACACATGGCACGCGTAGCGATCGTGACGGGCGGAACGCGCGGGATTGGCGAGGCGATCAGCCTTGCTCTCAAGGACGCGGGCATGACGGTCGCCGCCAATTATGCCGGCAACGACGAGAAGGCGCAGGCCTTTACCGAGCGGACGGGCATCAAGGCGTATAAATGGGACGTCGGCGATTTCGACGCGTGTGCGGCAGGCGTCGCGCAGGTCGAGGCCGAGCTCGGCCCGGTCGACGTAGTCGTCAACAATGCCGGGGTCACCCGCGACGGCACGATCCTCAAGATGAGCCGCGACATGTGGGAAGACGTGATCCGGATCAATCTGGGCGGCTGCTTCAACATGGCGCACGCCACCTTCCCGGGCATGCGCAGCCGCAAATGGGGGCGGATCGTCAATATCGGCTCGATCAACGGGCAGGCCGGGCAATATGGCCAGGTCAATTATGCCGCTGCCAAATCGGGCATCCACGGCTTCACCAAGGCACTGGCGCAGGAAGGCGCGCGCGCCGGGGTGACGGTCAATGCGATCGCGCCGGGCTATATCGATACCGACATGGTCGCCGCGGTGCCGGCGGACGTGCTCGAGAAGATCGTCGCCAAGATCCCCGTAGGACGCCTCGGCCAGGCGAGCGAGATCGCCCGCGGCGTGGCCTTCCTGTGCTCGGAGGAAGCGGGCTTCGTCACGGGATCGACTCTGTCGATCAACGGCGGGCAGCACATGTATTGAATGAAAACGGGCCGGCTCCCCGAAAGGAGCCGGCCCCCGGTCCTCGATACGCTACGCGAGGACCTCGATACGCACACTACCGTGCCGCCTATAACCGCTGCGCCTTGGCGTTTGCTGAACGGGCTGGTTATCTGAGGTTCATCTTTGCCGCTGGCTCGCCCGGGCCGAACGGCTATGACCGCGCAGATGCGTTTCGCCCTTCCGCTATCCACGTTCCTGATGCTGTCCGTCACTGCCTCCGGGATCGAGCCGCGTGCGGTGCTCGGCGATCGCCCCGAGATGGCCGCGACGCCGGTACGGCTGGATAGCGCCGATCCGGCGCGGACGAAGCTCGGGGCACTCACTTATCTGGGCGGGCTGGCGCTCACGAGCAGCGATCCCGCATTTGGCGGCTTTTCGGCGATGCGAGTGGTGGACGACAGATTCACGTTGCTCAGCGACGGCGGCAATCTCGTCGCGTTCCGGATGGGGGCGGACCTGCACCCGCGCGAGGTCCGCTTCGCCGATCTGCCCGGCCCGGGCACCGGCGCGATCAAGCGGCACCGCGATTCCGAATCGATGACGTGGGACCCGGCGAGCGGGCGCGTCTGGGTCGGTTTCGAGAATCGCAATGCGATCTGGCGCTACGATCCGGGCCTGACCCGTGCCGAACGGCATATTCGGCCGGCGGCGATGGCCGACTGGTCGATCGCAGGCGGCGCGGAGGCAATGGTGCGGCTGCGCGGCGGCCAGTTCCTCGTGATCAGCGAGACGGCGCGACCCAAGGGCATGCCCGGTGCGCGAATCGTGTTGCGCTTCGCCGGCGATCCGGCCGAAGGGGTGCGTCCGGAGCGCCTCGCTTACGTGCCGCCCACGAATTACGACCCGACCGACATGGCCGAATTGCCCGACGGCCGGCTGCTGGTGCTCAATCGCCGGCTGTCGCTGTCAGGCTTGTTCACCGCCAAATTGGTGCTGGTCGATTTACGCGGCCTGCGTGCGGGGGCGGCGGCACGCGGAGTCGAACTGGCCAGTTTCGAGCGCCCGGTGCAGCACGACAATTTCGAGGCGCTGGCAGTCACCCGCGAGGGCGCCGACACGATCGTGTGGATCGCCTCGGACGACAATGGGGAGTTCTGGGAGCAGTCGCTGCTGCTCAAATTCCGGCTCGAACTGCCGCTCGACGCCGGGCAAGCGAAAAGCCCGCCCCCCGCGAAGGGAACGGGCTGACGCCAATCCGCAAAAGCCGTTAGGCCGCGGTCTTCTCGGCGGTCGACGCCTTGCGCACTTCGCGCTTCAGGCGACGCGCGCGCAGCGACAGATCGTCGTCGCTGGCCTTGAGCAGCCAATTGTCGAGGCCGCCATTATGCTCGACCGAGCGCAGGCCGTGCGTCGAGACGCGCAGGCGGATGCTGCGGCCCAGCGTGTCCGACATCAGCGTGACGTTCTGCAGATTGGGCAGGAACGTGCGCTTGGTCTTGTTGTTGGCGTGGGAGACGTTGTGTCCCACCTGCCGGCCCTTGCCGGTCAGCTCGCAAATGCGCGACATCGCTTTAAATCCTGGTTTTTGGCATAAGCCGGAAAGGCCGCGCCGATAGCGGGTATGGCCGGGTGCGTCAACCGATTCGCCGATCAAAGCGCCAGCCCGACGCAACCTCCATGGCGTTTGTGGCGTTATTACGCAAACGATTCGATCCGGGAGACAAAGGCGATGCGTGCAATCCTCGTGTTGATCGGGCTGATCGCCCTCGGCGTTGTCGCGGCGATGGCGACCGGCATGCTGTCATTCAATCAGCAACGCGGCGGCAGCCTGCCGACAGTGAGCGTCCAGGGCGGCGAACTGCCCAAGATCAGCGCCGAGACGGGCAGCGTCGGGATCGGCAATACCGCCAGAACCGTCGAGGTGCCGACGGTGGAAATGAAGAAAGCGACCGTGGTGTTGCCGACGATCGACGTGAAGCAGGCGCCGGGCGCATCGCCGACGCCCGCGGCGAAATAATGCGGGCCGGGCGAATCGTCGCCGCAGTGTTGCTGCCGCCGCTCGGCGTCTATCTGACGCGCGGACCGGGGCGCGATTTCCTGATCGCGTGCGGGCTCACGGTGCTGGGCTTCCTGCCGGGCGTGGCGTTCGCATTGTGGACGGTGATGCGGGAGGGGCGCGGCGCGAAGAGCACGCCTGTGGCCGCATAGTCGCCGTGACCCCGGCCCCAGTGCCGGGGTCCACTGCGCCGCGAACGAGCCCTTTTCGCCTCCTGCTTCTGTCCCGACCTCTCGGTGGACCCCGGCACTGCTGCCGGGGTGACGAAGGGGGATAGGGGCGGTAGATCACCGCGATGTTCCCGCTCCCCGAACCGATGCGCCTTGCGCTCGATGCCGCGCGTTCCGCTGCGCAGGCGGGCGAAGTGCCGGTCGGCGCGGTGATCGTCCGCGAGGGCAAGGTCATCGCCAGCGCGGCGAATGCGCCGCGCGCGCTCCACGATCCCACCGCGCATGCCGAGATGCTCGCAATTCGCGCGGCAGCGCGGATCCTAGGTCAGGAACGGCTCGAGGGTTGCGATCTGTGGGTGACGCTCGAGCCCTGCGCGATGTGCGCGGGTGCGATCGCGCACGCCCGGCTCGCGCGGCTCTATTACGGCGCGAGCGATCCCAAGGGCGGTGCGGTCGAGCACGGTGCGCGCTTCTTCGCCCAGCCGACATGCCATCACCGGCCCGAAATCTATTCGGGGATCGGCGAAAGCGAGGCGGGGGCACTGTTGCGGGATTTCTTCAGGGCGCGGCGGGGATGAAGCGCTTCAGGGCTCCTGCGAAAGCAGGGGCCCGGAGTCACGGGCGGCCGTTTGCGGCCCTGGGCTCCTGCTTTCGCAGGAGCACCAGGCCGGGTCAGCCGACATCCTGCTGGGTGATCGGGACCAGCTTGATCTCGACCCGGCGATTGGCGGCCTTGCCTTGCTCGGTTTCGTTGTCGGCGACCGGCTGGGTCTCGCCGAAGCCGCGGGTGCCGAGCCGGGCGCTCTGCACGCCGCGCGCCGACAGATAATCGGCGACCGAGGCGGCGCGGCGCTGCGACAGGGCGAGATTATAGCTGTCGCTGCCGGTAGAATCGGTGTGGCCGTACACGTCGATATAGGTCTGGTTGTACTGCTTGAGCACATCGGCCACCTGATCGAGCGTGGCGCGAAATTGCGGCTGGACGCTCGATTCATTGGTCGCGAAGGTGACGTTCGAAGGCATGTTGAGCACCAGATCGTCGCCCTGGCGGATCACCCGGATGTCGGTGCCCGCGGTGCGGCGACGCAGTTCCTGCTCCTGGCGGTCCATATATGCGCCGATTCCGGCACCGGCGAGGCCGCCGATGCCCGCGCCGATGATCTTCTCGGTGCGATCGTTGCGGCCGCCGACGAGATCGCCGAGCAGATAGCCGCCGAGCACCCCGACGCCGCCGCCGATCGCCGCTTTCGAGACGCGGCGTTCGCCGGTGACCGGATCGGTGACGCAGGCGGCAGTGAGCGTGGTGGCGGCGAGCGCTGCGGCGACGAGCGCCTTGCGAGTGAAGGTCATGACGGCTCCTTTTGGTCCCTGCGGCGCAAAACCCGTTACCGCGGGGCATTGTTCCGCCTGCGCATCGAAGCTTCGCAAATAGCGCGGTTGTGAAGCGCGGCCCAGTGCGGATATGGAGGCGCTACATCATGCCAGCTCCCTTTCCCTGGATCGACGTCGCGATCATCCTCGTGCTGATCGCCATCAACGGCGTCTTCTCGATGTCCGAACTCGCGATCGTCTCCGCGCGCACCGCGCGGCTCGAGGCTTTGGCGCGGACCCATCGCGGCGCCGCGACGGCGATTCGGCTCGCCGCCGATCCGGGCAAGTTCCTCTCGACCGTGCAGATCGGCATCACCCTGATCGGGATCATCGCCGGCGCCTATTCGGGCGCGAGCCTCGGCACGCCGGTCGCCCAGCGCATCGAAGGGCTCGGGCTCGATGCCGAAACTGCTCGGACGGTGGGGATCACGCTGGTGATCGCGATCACCACCTATGCCTCGCTGGTGATCGGCGAGCTGGTGCCCAAGCAGTTCGCCTTGCGCTCGCCCGAGCCGATTGCCGCGGTGATGGCGATCCCGATGCTGTGGCTCAGCCGGATCACTGCGCCGGTGGTGTGGCTGCTCGACAAATCGAGCGCTCTGATCTTCCGGCTGATCGGGCTCAACCGCGAATCGGAGAACCGCGTCACTGCCGAGGAGCTCCATCTGATCGTCGCCGAGGCGTCGCGGTCGGGCGTGATCGAGGAGCATGAGCGCTCGATCATCTCGGGCGTGGTCCGGCTCGCCGATCGGCCGGTGCGCGAAGTGATGACCCCGCGCACCGACGTGGACTGGCTCGACGTCGATCTCGATGCGGCCGGCATCCGCGACGCGTTGCTCGCGACGCCGCACACGCGGCTGCCGGTGGCGGAAGGCTCGGTCGATTCGGTGATCGGCGTGGTCCAGGCGCGCGATATCGCCGCAGCGCTGTTCCGCGGCGAGACGCTCGACCTGCGCCGGCTGATGCGGGTGGCGCCGGTATTGCCCGATCAGGTCGATGCGATGGACGCGCTGGGCGCGCTGCGTCGCGCCGAGGTGCCGATGGGGCTGGTCCATGACGAATATGGCCATTTCGAAGGGATCGTGACGCCTGCCAATCTGCTCGCGGCGATCGCCGGCGATTTCGCGTCGGATGCGGTGCCGGGCGACACGCCGAGCCTCGTGGTGCGCGAGGACGGATCCTTATTGGTGTCGGGCCAGATGCCTGCCGATGCGCTCGCCGAACGGCTCGGCCTCGATCTGCCCGAGGACCGCGACTATGCCACCGTCGCCGGACTGGCGCTCGCGGTGCTCAAGCATCTGCCCGAGGAAGGCGAAGTGTTCGCCGAGCAGGGCTGGCGCTTCGAGATCGTCGACATGGACGGGCGCAAGATCGACAAATTGCTCGTGCGCCAGGCGGACTGATCCCGAGGGGGGAGGTCCGCAAGGAGCGTGATGACGCTACTCCCGTAAGTTACAGCTTGCCGAATACCGCTTCATAGCCCGCCTGATCGCCGCGGGCGAGGAAGCCGGCTTGCTCGATCCAGCGGTCGCGGTGGATGCGGCCCTGGAAACTGCCGAGCTGGGCGTCGAGCGCCTCGGCTTCGGCGGGGCCGAACGCAGCGAGCTGGGCGAAGCTGGTGACGCCGAGCGCGTTCAGCCGTTCGGCGAGCTTCGGGCCGACGCCTTTCATCCGGGTGAGATCGTCGGCGCCGGATGCGCTCGGGGCCGGATCGGACGCGGCGAGCGTCGCGGGCGAAGCGTCGAGCGGCGCGGCGGCGGCGATCGGCTCGTCGGCGAGCGGTGCAGGTTCGGGATCCGGTTCCGGGGCGGCGGCGATGGTCGGGGTATCGGCAATCGGCGGCGGCGGAGGCGCTACCGGAGGAACTGCAATCGGGCGAACCGGCGGGGCGGGCTCGACCGAACCGCCGAGCTCGCCGCGCGCTTCGAGTTCCTGCCGCGCCTGCTGCCGCCGCTTCGCCAGCCGGGTGCCCCAGGCGAGGACGAACAGGGCAAGGAGAATGCCGAGGCCGATCAGCACGAAGGACAGAGTGAGCCAGACCGGTCCACCCTCGATCAGCGGGCCACCCGTCTGCCAGGCCGTATCGTTCATTCACTTGCTCCCGACGCCATGCAGTCACGCAATCTCAACTGCATAGCGCCGGATTCCGCAGCGTCCAGCCGGCTCAGTCGACCGAGGCGACCGAACCTTGTCCCGCGCCGGCGAGGCGGACCAGCCGGGCGAACTCGCTGCGCCAGTAATTGTCGGAAGCCCCGGCGAGCGCGCCGATGTCGCGATAGCCATAGCCATTCAGATATTTGTCGCCGCGCAGCCGCTGGCCGAATGCCGCGACCGACGTGACGAAGGCCATGTCGCCGCGGGGCGCCTGTGCGGTACGCAAAAGGCCGGCCGACACCGGGCGCTCGATCAGCCGCGAATTTGCCTCGCCGGGCAGCTTGTAGCGCAATTTCACGTTCGCGAACTCATTGGCGGTAGTGGGGGCAACGGCAGGGCGATTGCCCTCGTAACGCCGCTCGGGCGTCCAGCCGGCGGCGCCTGCCGGGACGACCTCGTACAATGCCGTCACCTGATGCCCCGCGCCGATATCGCCGGCGTCGACGGTGTCGTTGGCGAAATCCTCCTCGGCGAGCGCGCGATTCTCATAGCCGATCAGGCGGTACTGGCTGACTTGTACCGGGTTGAACTCGACCTGGACCTTGACGTCTTTCGCGATGGTGAAAAGCGTCGCGCTGAGCTCGTCGTCGAGCACCTTCTGCGCCTCCATCGCGCTGTCGATATAGGCATAGTTGCCGTTGCCGACATCGGCGATGCGCTCCATCATCGCTTCGTTGTAATTGCCCGTGCCGAAGCCCAGCGTGGTCAGCGTGATGCCGTCGTCGCGGTTCTTCCTGACCAGTTCCTCCAGCACCTTGTTGTCGCTGATTCCGACGTTGAAATCGCCGTCGGTGGCGAGGAAGATGCGGTTGATCCCGCCTTCGAGATAGTTCGCCCGCGCGACCGAATAGGCCAATTTGATGCCGTCGCCGCCCGCGGTCGACCCGCCCGCGTCGAGGCATTCGAGCGCGGCCTTCACATATTCCTTCTTGTGGGTGGGCTCGAGCACCACGCCCGCCGCGCCGGCATAGACGACGATCGACACCCGGTCCTTCGCGGTCAGCCGATCGGCGAGCATGGTCAGCGCGCGCTTGACGAGGGGCAATTTGTCTTCGCTCGACATCGATCCCGAAACATCGACGAGGAAGACGAGATTGGCCGGCGGGCGGCCTGCCGCGTTCACGTCATAGCCGCGCAGCCCGATGCGGAGCAGCCGGGTGTCGGGGTTCCACGGCGTGGCGGCGACATCGGTGGTGATGCTGAACGGCGCCTCGCGCGAATCGGGGCGCGGATAATCGTAGCGGAAATAGTTGATCATCTCCTCGGTGCGCAGAGCCGCGGCGGGCACGTCCTGTCCCTGGGTCAGGAAGCGGCGGACATTCGCATAGGCGCCGGTGTCGACATCGACCGAGAAGGTCGAGACCGGGTTGGCGAGCACTTGCTGGATCGCGGCGACTTCCTTGCCGTCATAGCGCTCGGTGTTGCCGGGCGCGCCATAGGGGGCAGGGGCGATCGCGACGCCGGGCAGGCGGCGCAGCGCCTGCGCCTTCACTTCGGCGACAGGCGGCGCGTAAGCGGGCGCGGGCATCGGCTCGGACGGTGGCGGCGGCGCCATCATCGGTGGCGGCGGCGCGATCGGCATGGGCGGCGGGGCATAGCGCGTTGCGGCACTGTGGCGGATTCCACTCACCACGACCGACGATTCGCGCACGCAGCGCACCGGCGAGTGCCGATCCTGCCCGACGGCGGGCGGGATTGCCTTGGGCGGCGGCGGGGCGGCGGACGTGAGCAGGACGGCGGAACAACCGAGCATCAACGCGGAACGCGACATGTCTTTCTCCCCATGGTTGCCGACCGCTGGCGGGCCGTTGCGACGATAATTGCGCCGGCTGGATGACCGGCGGATGAACGGTGATGATATTCTATATCATTAAGGTTGCAAGGGTTCAGTGGGACCGACCGCACGGTCATTCCCACTGAACCCTCACCCATCGCCAGACCTTCGGTCCGTCTCCCCCTCTCCCGCAAGCGGGAGAGGGGACGGCGCACGCGGGAGAGGGAAAGAAAAAGGGCCGGAGGATCGCTCCGGCCCTTTCCTGTTCTGCCTAAAGCCTCAGTGCGTACCGGGCACCGGAGGATCGAGTTCCTCATAGGCTTCGTGCTCGGGCACATCGATGATCCCGCGGCCGACATGGCTGCGGCTGCGGCTGTAACCGAAATAGACGAGCAGCCCGATCGCCGCCCAGATCAGGAAGAGGATGATGCTCTTGTGATCGAGGCTGATGAACAGATAGACGCAGCCGAGGATCGCGAGCGGCGCAGTGACAAACACCGCCGGGGTGCGGAATGGCCGCTTGCGGTTGGGTTCGGTGCGGCGGATCACCATCACCGCGATCGAGACCGCGGCAAAGGCGAACAAGGTGCCCGAGTTCGAGATGTTGGCGAGCTGACCGACCGGGAAGAAGGCCGCGAACAGCGCCACCGCGACGCCCGTGATGATCGTGATCACGTGCGGCGTGTTGAACTTCGGGTGGATCTTCGAAAAGGCCTGCGGGAGCAGACCGTCGCGGCTCATCACGAAGAAGATGCGGGTCTGGCCGAACATCATCATCAGGATGACCGACGGCAGCGCCAGCCCGGCGGCGAGGCCGAGCAGGTTGCCGATCTGCGGCCAGCCGATCTCGCGCAGGGTGAACGCCAGCGCTTCCTTCGAGCAGACCACGTCCTTGAGGCCCTCCGCAGCGCGCGCGGCGCACTGTGCGGCGAGTTCGCGGCTGCCTGGCTCGAGTGCGATGCCGCCGGCGGTCACCGGCTGGGTGGAAAGGCCCGGCGCGCCGATCACGCCGGCGGCGACGAGGATGTAGAAGATCGTGCAGATGCCGAGCGAACCGATCAGGCCGATCGGCATGTTGCGCTGCGGGTTCTTGGTCTCCTCGGCCGCAGTCGAGACCGCGTCGAAGCCGACATAAGCGAAGAAGATGGAAGCCGCCGCCATCGAGATGCCGATGAAGCCGGTGGGGGCGAAGGGCGAGAATTGTTCGCTGTTCATCACCGGGATCGCCAGCACGATGAACACGGTGAGCGCAGTCACCTTGATCGTGACGAGGATCGCGTTGATCGTCGCGCTCTCCTTGGTGCCGATCACCAGCAGCCAGGTGACGAGGCCGGCGATGAACATTGCGGGCAAGTTGATCAGCCCGCCGTCGAGCGGCCCGAGCACCAAGGTATCGGGTATGTCGATACTGAACGTATGTTCGATCAGACCCACGACATAGCCCGACCAGCCGACCGACACCGCGCCGGCGGCGACGGCATATTCGAGGATCAGCGCCCAGCCGACCATCCACGCGATCAGCTCGCCCATCACCGCGTAGCTATAGGTGTAGGCCGAGCCCGAGACCGGGACCATCGACGCCATCTCGGCATAGCAGAGCGCTGCGAAGGCGCAGACCACGCCGGCGATGATGAACGAGACCATCATGCCGGGGCCGGCCTTTTGCGCAGCCTCGGCGGTGAGAACGAAGATGCCGGTGCCGATCACTGCGCCGATGCCGAGCATCGTCAACTGGAAGGCGCCGAGCGAGCGATGAAGCGATTTCTTCTCGGCGGTCGCGAGGATCGCGTCGAGAGGTTTTACGCGCCCGAATATCATTGAGTGGTCCCCTTCGCGGCGCCGGTTCGCGCCGCCCGTATTTGAAAGGCGCGAGCCTAGCCGCAAAAGCCGTGCGCGCAATCCCTTAGTGCGGCAGCTCAGCGCGCGAGCATCGGCCCCAATGGGCGGCCGGCGAAGATGTGCACATGGAGGTGCGGTACCTCCTGATGGGCATCCGGTCCGACATTGGCGAGCAGCCGGTAGCCGGGCTCGACCATCCCCGCCGCGCGCGCGACCTGCCCGACCGCGCGGACGAAGCCGGCGATCTCGGCGTCCGAGCCCTTGGCGGCGAAATCGTCCCAGCTGACATAGGCGCCTTTGGGGATCACGAGGATGTGCTGCGGCGCCTGCGGATTGATGTCGTGAAAGGCGAGGGCGTGATCGTCCTCATAGACCCTGTTCGACGGGATCTCGCCGCGCAGGATCCTGGCGAAGATGTTCTGGTCGTCATAGGGCCGGGTGGCGTCGATGGGCATGCAATTCCCCTCCCGCTTGCGGGAGGGATTAGGGGGAGGGGTAGCCTCCGGTCCCGCATCGCTGGTGCGAGGCAATGCCTTCCCCCGGCCTCTCCCGCAAGCGGGAGGGGAGCGCATTATCGCGCGCGGCTCGCCTTTTCGTCGATTCCCGACACGCCTTCGCGGCGGGCGAGCTCGGCGCGGACATGGTCGAGGCTGAGCCCCGCGTCGGCGAGCAGCACCGCGAGGTGGAAGATCAGGTCGGCGGCTTCCCCGGTCAGCGCAGCCTTGTCGTCCTCGATCGCGGCGATCACCGTCTCGACGGCTTCCTCGCCGAGCTTCTGGGCGATCTTGGCGCGACCCTTGGCGGTCAGCCGGGCGACATAGGAGCTGTCCGGATCGCCGCCCCGGCGTTCGCGGATCACAGCTTCGAGCGCGTCGAGAATATCTGCCATGCCGTTCCGGCTGCGGGAGCGGGACGCGGCTGTCAATCCTTGGGGGCGTTGCGGCGGAAACGCGCACGCAGCCGGCTGCGCACGAACCATATTCCGAACGCGGCGCACGCGAACAATGCGAGGTCGGAGAGCTCGGGCATCGAACGCGATCCTGCGACGCCGCTATGCGCGGTGGCGAGGGCCGGCGTCGCGATCAGCAGAACAAGGGCGATGCGGAACATATGGGAGGTGTAGCCCGGCCGAGTTGGCGAACGGTTAAGCTCTATTTCGTCACCCCGGCCTTTTGCCGGGGGCCACGCATCCGCGAAAGCTGGACAAGAGCTTCGAGGACATCTCCAGCCGCACCGTGGGCCCCGGAACAAGGCCGGGGTGACGACTAGTTTTGGCTGCGTACCGAAATCCCCGCAGCCGCCAGCGCGGCATGCGCGTCGGCGATGCTGGCCTCGCCGAAATGGAAGATCGATGCCGCGAGCACTGCGCTGGCATGGCCATCGCGGATTCCCGCGACCAGATGCCCGAGATTGCCGACTCCGCCCGATGCCACCACCGGGACGGTCACCCGATCGGCGATCGTGCGGATCAGTTCGAGGTCATAGCCGTCGCGGGTGCCGTCGCGGTCCATCGATGTGACGAGCAATTCGCCTGCGCCCAGTTCGGCGAGGCGGAGCGCATGGGCGACGGCGTCGATCCCGGTCTCGCGGCGGCCGCCATGGGTGAAGACTTCCCAGCGGCCCTCTGCGACCCTGCGGGCATCGACCGAGGCGACGACGCATTGGCTGCCCATCCGCTCGGCGATCTCGCCGACGATCTCGGGACGCAACACCGCCGCCGAGTTGACGGCGACCTTGTCGGCCCCGGCGAGCAGCAATGCGCGGGCATCCTCGACCCCGCGCACGCCGCCGCCGACGGTCAATGGCATGAAGCAGACCTCGGCGGTGCGGCGAACGACGTCGAGGATCGTCCCGCGCGCCTCGTGGCTGGCGGTGATGTCGAGGAAGCAGAGCTCGTCGGCGCCGGCGGCGTCATAGGCGCGCGCCTGCTCGACCGGATCGCCGGCGTCGATCAGGTCGACGAAATTGACGCCTTTGACGACGCGGCCGTTGGCGACGTCGAGGCAGGGGATGATTCGGGCCCGGACGGTCATCCTGGGAAAGCTCCAAATCCGTTCGTTTCGAGCGAAGTCGAGAAACCGGGACTGGGCGTGGCTTGGCCGTTTCTCGACTTCGCTCGAAACGAACGGAGAGAGAGGATCACGCCGCCACCTCGATCGCCTCGGCCAGATCGAGCCGGCCGTCGTACAGCGCCCGTCCGGTGATCACGCCTTCGACGCCATCTGCGACATGGGGTCGCAATGCATGGATGTCGCCGATATCGGTCACGCCGCCGCTGGCGATCACCGGGATCCTCACTGCGCGGGCGAGCGCCACCGTCGCCTCGACATTGCAGCCCTTGAGCAATCCGTCGCGGCCGACATCGGTGAACAACAGGGCCGCAACCCCGGCATCCTCGAACCGCCGGGCGAGATCGACCACCGACACGTCCGAGACATCGGCCCAGCCATGCGTCGCGACCATGCCGTCGCGGGCGTCGACCGCCACCACGATCCGGCCGGGATATTCGCGCGCGGCTTCGCGGACGAGGTCGGGATTCTCCAAAGCCGCGGTGCCGATCACCACGCGCGCGACGCCGAGATCGAGCCAGCGCGCGATCGATTCGCGGTTGCGGATACCGCCGCCCAGCTGGACCTTGCCGCCGAAGCGCGCGAGGATTCCCGCCACCGCTGCGCCGTTGATCGACTCACCCGCGAACGCACCGTCTAGATCGACGACGTGGAGCCATTCGGCGCCGGCGGTCGCGAAGATCTCGGCCTGCGCGGCGGGATCGTCGCCATAGATCGTAGCGCGGTCCATATCGCCCTCGGCGAGGCGGACGACCTGCCCGGCCTTGAGGTCGATGGCGGGGAAGAGGATGAGGGGCGACATCAAAATTCCTCCCACAGCTTGCTGGGGGAGGGGGGCCAGCCGCAGGCTGGTGGAGAGGCGGCGGGCGAAGCCCGCCGGCTACGCCGGCCGCCCCTCCACCATCGCTGCGCGATGGTCCCCCTCCCCGAGACGAGCTCGGGGAGGATTTGATCGATCACGGCCGCCATGTGAGGAACCTCTCCAGCAGCGCGATGCCGTAGCGCTGGCTCTTTTCGGGGTGGAACTGGACGCCGGCCAGATTGTCGCGGCCGATCGCGGCGGTGACCGGGACGCCATGTTCGGTGGTGGCGAGGACGTGGTCGCCCTCGAAGGCGAAGCTGTGGAGGAAATAGGCCTCGCCGGGCTCGATCAGCGGATGTTCGCCGACCGGGATCACGTCGTTCCAGCCCATGTGCGGAACGCGTACATCGGGGGAAGGCGGCAAGTGCCGGACCACGCCGGGAATCCAGCCGAGCCCTTCATGCGTGCCGAGCTCCTCGCCGCGGCTCGCCATCAGCTGCATGCCGACGCAGACGCCGAGGAACGGTACGCCTGCGTCCAGCACGCGCTGCTCGAGCGCGGCGATCATCCCGTCGACTTCGCGCAAGCCCCGGGCGCAGGCGCCGAATGCGCCGACGCCGGGCAAGACGATCCGGTCGGCCTTCGTCACTACGTCCGGATCGGCGGTGATGACGAGCCCCTCGGCGCCCGCTGCCTTGAGCGCGTTATGGACCGAATGGAGATTGCCCGCGCCGTAATCGATCAGCGCGACGCTCATCCGGTCAGCGCTTCCAGCCCGGGCGCGGTCATCGTCGGGGTGAATTCGGTGAGCGCGTAATCGGCGACCTGGTGCACTGCGAACGGATCCGCAGCGAGCAAAGCCTCGGCCGCTGCGCGCGTTCCGCGCAGCAGCAGCACTCCGCCGGTCGGCGGCGTCTGGCGGCCCGAGGCGAGCATCGTCCCGTCGGCATAGCGTTCGCGCAGCCATTCGATATGCGCGGCGCGGTGCAGGTCGACCGTCTCGATCGGCACCTTGTAGCTCAGGATCGCGACGATCATCACAGTATTCCCTTGGTGCTCGGGATCGCGTCCGCCTTGCGCGGATCGATCTCGACAGCCTCGCGCAGCGCCCGGGCGAGGCCCTTGAACGCAGCCTCGGCGATATGGTGGTTGTTGCTGCCGTAAAGCGTTTCGACATGGAGCGTCACGCCCGCAGTCTGGGCGAAGCTGTGGAACCAATGCTCGAACATCTCGGTGTCCATCTCGCCGAGGCGCTTCTGGCTGAATTCGGTCTTCCAGACGAGGAAGGGGCGCCCCGAAATGTCGATTGCCACCCGGGTGAGCGTCTCGTCCATCGGCGACAATGCGTCGGCGTAGCGGCGGATGCCCTTCTTGTCGCCGAGCGCCTTCGCCACTGCCTCGCCGATCGCGAGCCCGGTATCCTCGACGGTGTGGTGCTGGTCGATATGGAGGTCGCCCACCGTCTTCACCTCGAGATCGATCAGCGAATGGCGGCTGAGCTGCTCGAGCATATGGTCGAAAAAGCCGATGCCGGTCGAAACCGCATAGGCGCCGGTGCCGTCGAGATTGACGGTTACGTCGACCGAGGTCTCGCTCGTCTTGCGGCTGATCGTGGCGGTGCGCATCGCGCCCCCATAGCGTCCATGCGGTCCCAAGCAAAATAGGCTTGCTTGGGGGCAAGCAGCATACGCTTGACCCGTGGGCACGAGACGCTACCCAAGGCCTATGACCGGTACCGTGCCCGACAGCCTGATTCCCTATGACGAGATCGTCCAGGAGGCGTTGCGTGCCGTGGTCGGCCGCGTGCTCGGCTCGGTCGCCGCGACGCAGGCGCTGCCCGGCGCGCATCATTTCTACATCACCTTCAAGACGCACGCGCCCGGAGTCGACATTCCCCAGCGGCTGATCGAGCGCTTTCCCGACGAGATGACGATCGTCCTCCAGCATCGCTTCTGGGATCTGAAGGTCGACGACGAGAAATTCTCGGTCGGGCTGAGCTTCAACCAGGTCCCTGCGATGCTCAACATCCCGTTCTCGGCGATCACCGGCTTCCACGATCCCGCGGTCAATTTCGAGCTGCGCTTCCAGGCGCAGGACGTGCCCGAGGGGCCCGAGCCGCACGAAGAGGCCGAGAATGACGGCCCGACGATCACGCCGGCGGACGACGGCTCGAACGTCGTCTCGGTGGACTTCAAGCGGAAGAAATAGGCTTCGTCATCCCGGCGCACGCCGGGATCTCGTGCCGCAAAGGCTGCGTCAGCGGCCTGAGGTCCCGACTGTCGCCGGGTGACGGGTGGGGTTGGCGAAAGGGCGTACTTCCTTCTAGAGCGCCTGCAACAGAAGAATCGCCCTTCGACAAGCGCAGGGCGAACGGAGGTTGTGTGACTCAGGAAACCCGCACCGAAACCGATTCGATCGGCGCCATCGAAGTCCCCGCCAACGCCTATTGGGGTGCGCAGACCCAGCGCTCGATCGAGAATTTCCCGTTCGGCGGACAAGAACGGATGCCGCTCGGCATCGTCCACGCCCAGGCGATCGTGAAGCAGGCCGCGGCGCGGGTGAACCGCAAGCACGGGCTCGACGCCAAGCTGGTCGACGCGATCGAGGCCGCGGCGCAGGAGATCGTCGCGGGCAAGCTCGACGATCAGTTCCCGTTGGTGATCTGGCAGACCGGATCGGGCACCCAGACCAACATGAACGTCAACGAAGTGATCGCCGGCCGCGCCAACGAGGTGCTGGGCGGCGCGCGCGGCGGCAAGTCGCCGGTGCATCCCAACGATCACGTCAATATGAGCCAGTCGTCGAACGACAGCTTCCCGACCGCGCTCCACGTCGCCACTGCGATCGCGACGCGCGACGTGCTGCTGCCGGCGCTCGCGCAACTCACCGCCTCGCTGACCGCCAAGGCCGAAGCCTGGGATCACATCGTCAAGATCGGCCGCACCCATACCCAGGACGCGACGCCGCTGACCCTCGGCCAGGAATTCTCCGGCTATGCCGCACAGCTGGTGAGCTGCAAGGCGCGGATCGAGGGCGCGCTGAACGGCAATATCCGCAAGCTCGCGATCGGCGGCACCGCGGTCGGCACCGGGCTCAACGCGCCCGAGGGCTGGGCCGAGGACATGGCCGCGGCGATCAGCGACATCGCCGGCACGGAGTTCGAGCCCGCGCCCAACAAGTTCGAACAGCTTGCCGCCAAGGACGGACTCGTCTTCTTCTCGGGCGCGCTCAACACGCTGGCGGTGGCGCTCAACAAGATCGCCAACGACATCCGTTTCCTCGGCTCTGGCCCGCGCTCGGGCCTTGGCGAGCTGTCGCTGCCGGCCAACGAGCCGGGCAGCTCGATCATGCCGGGCAAGGTCAACCCGACTCAGTGCGAATCGCTGACGATGGTCGCGGCGCAGGTGATCGGCAATCATCAGGCGGTGACCGTTGGCGGAATGCAGGGCCATTTCGAATTGAACGTGTTCATGCCGCTGATCGGCGCCAATGTGCTGCGCTCGATCAGCCTGCTGGCGATCGGCATGACCAGCTTCGCCGAGCGCTGCGTCGACGGCACCGAGGCCAACGAGAAGCAGATCGCCGATCTGGTCGGGCGTTCGCTGATGCTGGTGACGGCGCTGGCGCCGGTGATCGGCTACGACAATTCGGCCAAGATCGCGAAGTACGCGCACGAGAAGGGGCTGACGCTCAAACAGGCCGGGCTCGAGCTGGGCCTGGTCGACGAGGCGACGTTCGACCAATATGTCCGGCCAGAGACGATGGTCGGGCGGTAATCTTATCATTCCTCCCCCAGCTTTGCTGGGGGAGGGGGACCGCCGCGCAGCGGTGGTGGAGGGGGCGTCGGCATAGCCGGTGGACTGCGCCCGCCGCCCCTCCACCAGCTTCGCTGGTCCCCCTCCCCGAGCAAGCTCGGGGAGGAACTTGCTGGCGCTTCAGCCGCTTAGCTCCCGAACATCATCGGGAGCATTCCATGATCGGCAAGGCAATCGCAGGCTGGCTCGGCAACAGGATCGACCGCCGCGACGGCGAGGGCGGCACGCTCGGCGCGCTGGCGGGCGTGGCGGTCTGGGAAGTCGGCAAGCGCGTGGTTCCCGCCGCGCTCGTCCTTGGCGGGATCGCTTATGCGGTGCACCGCTTCTCCCGCGAGGAGGTGCAGGCATGATCCGCAACCTCATCGGCGCGCTGGTCGGCAGCCAGATCGACCGGCGCGACGGCCGCGGCGGATTGAAGGGTGCGGCGCTCGGCTATGTCGCGCAGCGCGCGATTACCCGGATGGGCGCGCCGGGGCTGCTGCTCGCCGGCGGTTATGGGTTGTACCGGCTCGCGAAGGACCGGCGCCGGAAGCGGGACGCGCGCGTCTGACTTGACGGGACCCGAGTCCCCACGCCAGTAGCGCCCATGCCCCATCGCACCGAGAACGATCCGCACAAATTCCGCCGCCGCGGCGTCCTCTTCGTGCTGTCCTCGCCTTCGGGGGCGGGCAAATCGACGATCGCGCGCAAATTGCTCGCAGCGGATCCGTTTCTCGAAATGTCGGTGTCGTACACCACCCGGCCGATGCGCCCGGGCGAAGTCGACGGCGTCGACTATCATTTCGTCGACCTCGAGAAATTCCGCGAGATGGTCGCGAACAACGAATTCCTCGAATGGGCGCACGTCTTCGATCAGCGCTACGGCACCCCGCGCGAGGGCGTGAACAAGATCCTCGCCGCGGGCCGCGACGTCTTGTTCGACATCGACTGGCAGGGCGCGCAGCAGCTCTTCCAGCTCGCAGGCGGCGACGTGGTCCGCGCCTTCATCCTGCCGCCCTCGCTCAAGGAATTGCACGAGCGGCTGCTCCGCCGCGCGACCGATTCGATCGAAGTGATCGACGCCCGCATGGCCCGCGCCACCGCCGAGGTCAGCCACTGGGACGGTTACGACTATGTGCTGGTCAACGACGAAGTCGAGAAATGCTTCGAATCGGTGCACACGATCGTCAAGGCGGAACGGCTGCGGCGCTCGCGGCAGACGGGGCTGATCGGGTTCATCCGGGGGCTGAACAAGTAGCGCGACGGCGCTGCCGGGGCCGGCGCGGGAGGTCCGGTTGACACGGTTGACACGCTGGAGGTTTTGCCGGCGTCGGTTGACACGCTTCAATGCATTGATTGCAAGGAATAGAGCTGAGATGCGGTCGGCACATTAGCACGTGATGCTCCGTCGCGTGCTCCCCTCTACTTTGCCCGCCAGCGCCCCGAGGGACATGTGCTTCAAAGCCCGAAACTGTCGTCCTCCTCGAAGGGAGGATAGACAATTGGTTTATCCCCGAAATATTGCGCTACGATCCGCGTTCTGCGGTCGAGCGGCTCTTCGTCCAGATCAATTTCCTCGGGATAGATGAAGGTTGCCTCGAACCGGCCGTTGCGGACGATATATTCGAGTTCGGCCCAACGCTTCTCGTCTTGCTGCGCTTCCCATAGATCGAGCAGCGCATCGCCCAGCCGATCGAGATCGGGATCGCGATAGAGTATGTGGTTCCCCCTATCCTTGAAGATGGAGGGGCCGACGAAGGCACGCCCTACCTCAGCGTGCAACAGAGTGTTGTCTAGCGGATATTCCGTGTCTTCGGCGAGTAGTTGCCCGATCAGGTTGAGTAATTCCTCAGTCCTATTATTTTCCATTATTTCCTCCCTGCGGCTCGTTCGGGAATTTTTTACTATGCCGTATACCGTCTATCCAAAACCATACGTTGATTGCCGACGGGCGCTGGGACGAGCCTTCATAAACAGGAACAATCTTGACCCGCACATTTTTGCCGAGGCGCTTGGCCCTCGCCCATTGTTCCTCCAGTTTGGCATAGTCACTCTTATTGAAATTCCCATCCTGGGCGAAATGATTGAAAGCTTCGGTCGGCCCGTTGAACCGACGCGCTATATAATGCCCGCCTTGATCACCCGCGCGCCTGTCGGGGCCGCCTGCGGCGCGTTGCGCGGATCGTGAACGTCCCTGAGCGGGATTGAGGCTGATCTCGCCCGACACTCGCCGCGTGCGATTCTGCTCGTCGATCTCATAGAGATACCCATTGCGTGCAACGTGGCGCCATCGATCTTCTGGACTGGTCGGACGTTGGCGGCCGCTGAACCTTCCTTCACGCGACGAACGGCCGTCCTGCACCTCTGGCGGCACTGGCGCTGACCACTCTCCGGCTGCACCGCCGCCGCCAACGCTACCGCCTCCTCCAAGGAAGCCCGCTTCTCTCCTTGGGCTGGATTCCTGGCCTGAAGGGGAGGGCGTGGGACGATCGGACAAGCCGGCGTTGGTTGCATTGGCAGGTACCGGATGGGCGAGCTGGTGCAGATAACGGCGATACTGTTCTTCGATGGCGCGCCGGTATTCGGGAAGGTGGCCGCGTTCGGCCAGTTCCTTGGTCCTCCAAGCCTCCACCTCCTCGCGAGTCGAAATGGAGGGCAGGCGGGGATCATTGACATATTCGATATCTGGAGTGGCCTGGTTCCGCTGATCGCTCCGTCTCGAACTGCCCGGGCCATAATATCGGCCTGCGCCGCTGAACGTAAACTGGCCGTCTTTTGGATCGTGCCACGGATTGAATTTGAACTCGCGCTTTCGCAAGTCCTCACGTAATGGCCAGCGGCCCGTACGCATCCAGACGCTAAAGTCGCGTCGGCGCTGCTCTACTGACATGTTCATAGGTCACCCCGCTCTCAGAGAGGGCGAGAACATTTGAGCAACATTTTCCTACAAGTCAACGGCCGGAGGGCCGGTGGCCAGCGAGGCCATGGAAGATACGTCCAGAATGGAGCGGTTTGGTTTTGGCCTAAACCAGCCCCAGAAACCTTACCGCTGCATCGAACTCCGCCCGCCGCGCCGCGCGGGCCTGCGTCGCGAGCGTGTCCTCGCCCCATTGCTCGGCCTGCCAATCCTCGTCGACATGCGCGGCGTGCCACACCGCTTCGGGCGTCGCGGCGTCCTCGATCAGCGCGAGCGCGGCGACCAGCGATCCGCCGATCGTCACCACCGGCGACAGGCCGGCGAGGCGGTACGGGTCGAGCGCGGCGACGGCCTCGGCCAGCCGCGCGATCGTCGCTTCGGGCTGGGCGCGGTGCATCACGCCGGTCACCGGCTCGAAGTGGATGTCATAGCGGCCGCGCGCCCAGTCGAGCAAAGGGTCCCATGAAGCGGCCTGGCGGTCGACCAGGGCCGCGGGCTCGTCGGCGCGGTAATAGAGCAGGTCGCTCCCGCCATATTTGGCCAGCCCCGCGGCGAAGGCGGCGGGATCGGGGGCGATCCGGTCGATCGCGGCGTTGGCGAGCCCGGTCAGCGGCATCGCGCGCGGATCGAGCGTGTCGCCGACGGCGCGCCATTCCTCGGCGATCGCCTCGGCGAGCGCGCCCGTCGGCACGGCCAGCGCGGCGCGGCCGGGGGTGCGCACCGGCCGGCCGTCGAGCGCGATGCCGTTGCCCGGCTCGACCGTCACGTCTCTCCAGAAACGCTTCACGGCTGTGGGGTCTTCCAGCGTCGCGCCATCGCGCGCGGCACCACCGCCATGACGTACAAAGCCGAGAGAAGGATCGCGCCTCCCAGCACGCTGGTTTCCCAGACGTTCGATCGCCCGGCGACGAGCAGCCCGAGCACTGCGCCCGCGGTCGCGATCAAATTGACTGCCATGATCAGGAAGTAGCGCTTCCGCGCCAGACGGTCGGCGTCGGTCATAGGGCCTCCAGCTGCGCGGGCAGCGCCGCCGCATGCTCGACGACATGGTGCGCGCCCGACTCGCGCAATTCATGCATGGTGTGGTAGCCCCATGCAACACCTACCGCATGCGCCCCGGCCGCGCGCGCCATCAATATGTCGAAGCTGGTGTCGCCGATCATCGCGGTGGTCTCGGGCGCGGCGCCGGCCTCGGCCATCGCGGCGTGGATCATCGAGGGGTGCGGCTTGGAGGGGTGGCGATCGGCGGTCTGCAGCGTGACGAAGCGGCGGGCGAGACCGTGATGCTCGAGGATGTGCCTGAGTCCGCGATCGGACTTGCCGGTGGCGACGCCGAGCAGCCAGCCCTTGGCGTCGAGCGTCTCGATCGCGTCGGCGACGCCGGGGAACAGCGGCTCGGGGTCGAGCGCGCCGCTCGCGCGCATCGCGAAGAAGGCGCGCTTATAGTCCTCGGCCATCGCTTCGTGCTGCCCTGCCTCGGCCGAGGGGAGCAATTGCGCGATGGCGGGGACGAGGCTCAGCCCGACGATCCGGCGGATCGCCGCGCGCGGCGGCGGATCGAGCCGTGAGACGGCGAAGCATTCTTCCATCGCGCGGCAGATATTGACCTGGCTGTCGACGAGGGTCCCGTCGCAATCGAAGAGGGCGAGGCGGTTCATCACAATTCCTCCCCGAGCTTGCTCGGGGAGGGGGACCGCGCGCAACGCGCGTGGTGGAGGGGCCGCCGCGCAGACGGCGGAACCGCTATCGGCGCGCGAGACCCGCGCCTGCGGCGCGGCCCCTCCACCAGCTTCGCTGGTCCCCCTCCCCGAGACGAGCTCGGGGAGGAATTTTGCGTGTGCATCACTTCTTCGGCTTCGTGGGCTTCGTCTCGCCGCGGCCGCGCCGCTCGCCGCGCCGCTCCTTGCGCATGGATTTGGCGTGGGCGCGCCCCTGCGCCTTTTTCTGCTCGCGCGTCATCGGCGGGCGATCGTCGAGCGCATTGGTGTTGCCCAGCGCCATGTCGAAGCCGAGCGTCTTCATCGATTCGGCGAAATGCGCGGGCAATTCGGCGGTGACGTCGATCTTGCCTTCGTCGGGATGATCGATCCGAATTCGCCGCGCGTGAAGGTGCATCTTCCGCGAAATGCCCCCGGTCAGGAACGCCTCTTGCAGCCCGTATTTGCCGTCGCCGACGATCGGGTGGCCGATCGCCGCCATATGGACGCGGAGCTGGTGGGTGCGGCCGGTGAGCGGCTGGAGCTCCACCCAGGCGGTGCGGTTGCCGGCCTGCTCGATCACGCGATAGCGGGTGCGGCTCGGCTGGCCTTCCTTCATGTCGACATGCATCTTCTCGCCGCCGGTGCCGGGCTGCTTGGCGATCGGCAGCTCGATCAGCCCGTCCTCGATGTCGGGCACGCCGACGACGAGCGCCCAATAGAGCTTGCGCGCGCTGCGGCCGGAGAAATGCTTGGAGAAGAAGGCGGCGGCGCGCGCGGTGCGCGCCAGCAGCAGCGCGCCGCTGGTGTCCTTGTCGAGTCGGTGGACCAGCTTGGGACGCCCTTCGGCCTCGAACTGGAGCGCGTCGAGCAGACCGTCGACATGCTCGGTCGTCCTGGTGCCGCCCTGCGTGGCGAGGCCGGGGGGCTTGTTGAGCACGATCGCCTGCGCGTCCTGATGGATCACCATTTCGCGAGCGAAGGCGATCTGGTCGTCGCTGAGCGGCGGCCGATCGGGCCTCGGCCTGGCGGCGCCGGCCTTGGCCGGCTCGGCCGGGGGGACGCGGATCGTCTGACCGGCGGCGATGCGGTCGCCGGGATCGGCGCGCGCACCGTCGACGCGGAGCTGGCCGGTGCGCGCCCAGCGCGAGACGAGGTTGAAGCTGGTGTCGGGAAGATGCCGCTTGAACCAGCGATCGAGCCGGATGCCGTCATCATCCATACCGACGATGAACTGGCGGACGTCGCCGCTCATGCCGCTGCCCTCGCCACGCCGAGCCCCAAAGCGAGCGCCGCGATCGAGCCGACCACCGAGGCGAGGACATAGCCGAGCGCCGTGCCCCAGTCGCCGCGCTCGAGCATCAGCATCGCGTCGAGCGAGAAAGCCGAGAAAGTGGTGAAGCCGCCGAGCACGCCGACGCCGAGCAGCAGCCGCCATTGCTCGCCCGCCGCGCCGAACCGGACCAGGCCGCCGGCAAGCAGGCCCATAAGGAGCCCGCCGATCAGGTTCACGGCGAGCGTGCCCCAGGGATAGTTCGGGCCGAACGCGGCGAGCGTCGCGCGTCCGACGAGATGTCGGCCGCCGGCGCCGAACGCGCCGCCGAGCATGACGAGAAGAAGTGAAGGCATTAGCGGCCGGTAGCGCGGATTGCCTCTCAGGGGAACCGCGCTGTTGATGCGGGTGGCGTCAGCTGCCGTTGTTGGCGACCAGATCCACGTCGGTGCCGCCGTCCTTGCGCGCGGTCAGGAACAGCACATAGGCGCCGTCGTCGCGGTTCCGGGTGCCGCCGAGGATGTGCTGCGCGCCGTCGAGCTGATGCTCCGAACTATATCCGGCGCGCGTCGCTTTGGTGTAATACCAGTCGAGCAGCGCATCGATCGGCTGGGCGGCCGAGAAGCTGACCACGCGCAATGCGCAATTGCCGCCCTGCGCGCCCGCCGCCTCGGTCACCCGCGCCTGCGGATAGAGCGGCAGATCGGCGGGAAGCCGCTGCGCCCAGCGTGCCGAATATTGCAGCGCGCCGGCGCAGCCCCTGATCCGGGCGTTCTTCTGTCGCGCGGCGATTCCGCCGAGCGTGGCTGCCTCGCGCGCCGCCTTGCATTGCGGGCAATCCTTGCCGGCGGCGACCGGCGCCGGAGCCTTCAGCAACCCCGCGGTGTCGACCTTGCTGCCGTTGGCGGCGACCGCGTCGTTCGGGATCCCGCCCGAATAAGGCTGATTCGGCGGCCGGATCGCGTCGGCATTGGCCTGGCGCCCGAGCTGGGGATCGACCATGATCTGGTCCTGCAGCGCGGCGGTCACGGCGGGGTCGGCCGCATTGCCGAGCTCGGCATCGCTCATCATGTTGTTGGCATTGCCCGGCCCGCCACAGCCGGCGAGCGCCAGCGGCAGGAAGACGAACAGGATGAAACCGACGGTGCGGACCATGCGAAAGACGCTCCTTTGACGTCTGCGTCATGCGCCAGCAGGGTTAAGGAAGCGTTGGGGACGAGGCGAAGCGCGCTTTAGCTTGCCAACACACCTCGGGGTCCCCATGTTGCCGGCATGCTGAACATCGTCTCCATCCTGATCGGTTTGCTCGCCGGATTGTTCGCGCTGGTCGGGATCATCCCGTTCCCGCTGGTGCCCTTGCTCAACTGGATCGCGTTTCCGCTCGCTTTGGTCGGCACGGTGATCGGCATGCTGTCGAGCAGCAATGCCGGGCGCAACCTCAATTTGCTGATCCTGCTGGTCAGCGGGCTGCGGCTTTTCCTCACCGGTGGGCTGATCTAGGGCACCGTATAGGCCGAGCAATCGGGCAGCGGCGCATCGGGCGCATAGCCGCCCGCGGCGGCATCGAAGCGAAATCGTCGTGAGAAGCTGCATTCGGGATCGCGCTCCCGAACGAGGTCCGATTTCTTCAGCCGCGGTTTGGCGTTGGAATCCTCCATCCGCGAAACCCCACGCGGGAAAGCGTTCGCCTCGCTGCGATAGGCGAGCGTCGGCAGGCCTTCCGCCGCTTCACCGGCCAGACCGAGGTCGCCTGAATAGCTGTATTCGTCGTGGCAGGCACCGCGCCGATTCTTCATGTCGCGTTCGCCGAAACAGGCGCGGATCAACAACGACGCGGCGACAGGAACCCGCAGCACGGGCGTCGCTGCAGCTTGCCCGTCCGTGGAAATGCGGAACAGCCGCAGCTCGGTGGCGCTGCCGCCGCCTCCCGAATAGGCAGTGCTCGTTCGCGCCTCGACCCCGGCCAGAAAGCCGCCGTCCTTCAGCAGGACCAGGTTGGGCCACACCGTATGTGTTTCGTTCGAGAATTCCTCGGCGGGCGGCGGCATGGGCGTAGAGACGGCGCCGGCGTGGACGCGCGGCAAGACCTGATCGTCCTCCGGCTCGGCCAGCGCGACGCACCAGCGCCCGTTCGGCGTGCAAGACCGCCCCTGCGCCGACACCAAAGGCACGAGCCGATCCCCCGCGGCATCGACCGAATTTTGCGGAAGCAGCATCATGGCGAGGAAGAAACTGACGGACATCGGTGCTCCGGGTCGAACCTTGAACCTCGTATTCGAGCATTGCGGCCGACAAAAGAAAAGGCCCGACGCCGAAGCGCCGGGCCTCTCTCGCCTGCGTGGCAGAGACGTTTAGCGGCAGCGCACGTTGCCGCGGTCGACCGACGAACCCAGCGCCGCACCTGCGGCTGCACCGAGCAACGTGCCGAGCGTCGCGTTGCGGCCGTTCGACAGGGTGTTGCCGAGAAGGCCACCGGCGACGCCGCCGACGATCAGACCGGTCGTGCCGTCCGAACGACGGCAATAATAGCGCCCGTCATTGCCGCGATAGATGCGGTCGTTCCGGCTCAGGCGGCGCTCGCGATAGTAACGCCCGTCGCGATAATATTGGTCCGCATAATAGGCGTTCTGTCCGCGGGGCAGGCGGTTGTAGTCATAGTTGCGATACTGGCGCCAATCGCGGCTGTCGCGGCGATATTCGCGCTGGGCCTGCTGCATCTCGCGGCGGCATTCGCGCATTTCGCGCTCGCGTTCGCGGCGGCTGTCGGCGCGGCGCAGCTCGCGGTTACAGTCGCGCTGGGCCTCGCGCACATTTTCGCGATATTCCTGGCGGGGGGTCTGCGCCATGGCGGGGAGGGCCGGAATGGCCACGGCGGCGATTGCCGCTGCAAAAAGCATACGCATGGGATCTGCTCCTGATTATTATTTGGTTGCAGGTACCGATCCAAACGTATCGACGCGCTCCCCGGTTGCGTGAATGCGAAACTACCCGTCGTTCATGTCAGGGACATATGGCCCGCCGCTCAAAAACGGCGGTCGCCCGGATAAGCGAGGAGCAGGTCGCTTCCCGTTTCCGCATGCAGATCGCATGCCCCCTCCAGCGTCACGCACTCGCCGGCACGAAAGGCCACGCCGTCGACCACGCCGGCGCCGGCGAGCGGAACGAGCCAGCCGCTCGCGCCTTCGGGCAATGCGAATTTATGATGGCCGCCTTCGAGGCGTTCGAGCACGAATTTGGGCCCTTCGACGAGGATGTTGCGATCCTCGGCCACTTTGCCCGGCATCGGATGCGGCACGTACGGGACCGGATCGGAGACGGCGACGCCGTCGTCCAGATGCAATTCGCGCGGGCGACCATAATCGTAGAGCCGATAGGTCGTCTCGCTGTTCTGCTGGACCTCGACCAGCGTGATGCCGGCGCCGATCGCATGGACCGTGCCCGACGCCGAATAGAAGAAGTCCCCGGCCTTGACCGGCTTCCAGTCGAGCAAATCCTCGATCGATCCGTCGAGCGCGGCGGCGCGCAGCGTCTCGCGATCGACCGGCCGCCTGGTGCCGAGCGCGATCGTCGAATCGGGCTCGGCGTCGAGGATCACCCAGCATTCGTCCTTGCCGCGGGGCAGCCCCTTGGCCTGCGCCTGTTCGTCGTTCGGATGGACCTGCACCGACAATTTCTCGCTGGTGAACAGATATTTGATCAACAGGTCGGGCGTGGCATTGCCCGGGGTCTTGAACCAGATCTCGCCCACCGGCTCCTGATCGGGCGCGGGATCGGCGAACCCCGGCCACAGGGTGTGGCGCCCCCAAGGTTTTTCGACACGATGGGTGGCGAGAAGCGTCGCGGTCACTCAAATTCTCCGGTTCGGATGCGCAATGAATTGTGCAACGCACCAATGCCGCCAACCGATCCGCTGCGCCAGCCCAATTGCGGGCGCGTGTCTGCCCGCCACAAAGACGCCGCGAAAAGGATTGTTTGACGCCACCCCGCTCGGCTAAGACCCCCTGCATATGCGTACTCCCTTTGCTCGCGCGCTCGCGCTCGCCCTTGTCCCGGTGCTTGCCTTCTCGGTCGCCGGTTGCGCCAAGCGCGGCCCGCGCTCGGATCTTCCTTATGTCGCGCGCGACGTCGGCACGCTCTACAGCGCCGGCAAGGAACGGCTCGACCAGCGCCAGTACAAGCTCGCCGCGGCGCTGTTCGACGAAGTCGAGCGCCAGCATCCCTATTCGGTATGGGCGCGCCGCGCGCAGCTGATGGGCGCGTTCAGCTACTATCTGAACCAGGATTATTCGCAGTCGATCGCTTCGGCGCAGCGCTTCCTCGCGGTCCATCCGGGCAATCGCGACGCGCCTTATGCCTATTATCTGATCGCGCTCAGCTATTACGAGCAGGTCGCCGACGTGACCCGCGACCAGAAGATCACCCAGCAGGCGCTCGATTCGCTCGGCGAACTGACCCGCCGCTATCCGAACACCCGCTATGCCGCCGATGCGCGGCTCAAGATCGATCTGGTCCGCGATCATCTCGCCGGCAAGGAAATGGAGATCGGCCGCTTCTACGAGGGCCGCGGCCAGTGGCTCGCCGCGACGATGCGCTTCCGCAACGTCGTCGAGAATTACCAGATGACCACGCATGTGCCCGAGGCGCTGTTGCGGCTGACCGAGAGCTACCTGTCGCTGGGCATGCCGAGCGAGGCGCAGAAGGCGGCGGCAGTGCTCGGCGCCAATTATCCGGGCACCGACTGGTACAAGCGCGCGTACGACCTGATGCAGGACAATCAGGACAAGCTCGCCAAGGCGCAGACCGCCGCGAGCTGATGCTCGCTAGCGCTTCCGTTCTCTCTCCGTTCCTGCGATAGGGGCGGCGCATGCTGACCGCGCTTTCCATCCGCGACGTGGTGCTGATCGAGACGCTCGACCTCGAGTTCGGCGAGGGGCTGGGCGTACTGACCGGCGAGACCGGCGCGGGCAAGTCGATCCTGCTCGATGCTTTGGGGCTGGCGCTGGGCGCGCGCGGCGAGAGCGGACTGGTGCGCCAGGGATCTGGCCAGGCCGTCGTCACCGCCAGCTTCGAGGCTCCGGAGCGCGACGGCGCGATCGCCAATCTGATGGCGCAGAACGGGCTCGACCTCGAACCCGGCGAGCCCTTGCTCGTCCGCCGCATCGTCAAGTCCGACGGTGGCAGCCGTGCCTTCGTCAACGATCAGCCGGCATCGGCAGGCCTCCTGCGCGAGCTCGCCCCGCATCTCGTCGAGATCCATGGCCAGCATGATGATCGCGGCCTGCTCAATCCGCGCGGGCATCGCAGCTTGCTCGACAGTTTCGGCCGGCTCGATGCCGGGCCCGTCGCCGTGGCGCATCGCATCTGGCGCGACGCCGAGAATGCGCTCGCAGTGGCGCGCGCCGAGCAGGACGTCGCCGAGCGCGACCGCGAATGGCTCGGCCACGCCGTGACCGAGCTGCGCGCGCTCGCCCCCGAGCCGGGCGAGGAGGAGCGTCTCGCGATACGCCGGGCGACGATGCAGCGCGGCGAAAAGGTCGCCGGCGAACTCCAGTCGGTCGCGCAATTGCTCGAAGGATCGGAGGGCGGACTGAGCCAGCTTCGTCAGGCCGCGCGCATCCTCGAACGGATTGCCGACAGCCATGATGCGCTCGCCGAGGCGCTAGCGGCGATCGACCGCGCGATCAACGAAGGCGCCGAGGCGCAGGACCGGATCGACGCGGCGGCGGAAGCGCTCGCTTTCGATCCCGGCGCGCTCGAAGCCGACGAGTCCCGGCTGTTCGAGCTGCGGGGGCTGGCGCGCAAGCACCGGGTCCAGCCCGACGACCTGCCGGCCTTGCTCGAGGAACTGGCCGCCCGGCTCGACCGGGTGGAGAGCGGCGGCGCGGGGATCGCGCGGCTCGAACTCGCAACGGCGGAAGCGCATCGCGTCTATCGCGAGGCGGCGCGAACGCTGTCGGAAGCGCGCAGCCTCGCCGCCACGCGGCTCGATGTCGCGGTAGAGACCGAGCTCAAGCCCTTGAAGCTCGACGCCGCACGCTTCCGGACGATCGTCGAGCCGCTCGACGAGAATGCCTGGTCGCCCGCGGGGATGGACCGGGTCGAGTTTGCGGTCTCGACCAATCCGGGCGCGCCGTTCGCGCCGCTGATCAAGATCGCCAGCGGCGGCGAACTGTCGCGCTTCATCCTCGCATTGAAGGTTGCGCTGGCCGAGGAAGGCGGCGCCGGCACGCTGATCTTCGACGAGATCGATCGCGGCGTCGGCGGCGCGGTGGCGAGCGCGATCGGCGACCGCCTCGCCCGGCTCGCCTCGACCGCGCAGGTCCTCGTGGTGACGCACAGTCCGCAGGTCGCGGCGCGCGGCGCACAGCATCTGCTCATCGCCAAGAGCCATGACGGCGTGGTCACCCGCACCGGCGTGACCCCGCTCGACGCCGGACAGCGCCGCGAGGAGATCGCGCGGATGCTGTCGGGTGCGGAGATCACGCCCGAAGCGCGGGCGCAGGCGGAGCGGCTGCTCGCCGCATGAGGCGAAGCTGTTCTAGGTTATCCAGTCAGGATGGCATTGCGCGGACCACGCGCCTCGCCCGCCGCGAAGGACGCAGAAAGAACCGTAACCGAAGCCCGGTTCCTGGAACGACACCTCCACCACTGCCAGCCGCATATCACCGGAGAAGATCGGACTGCTGAACGACACCTTCATCTGGTGGCCTTCATAATCCTTCGCAGGCATGGGCCTGGCCTGCCAAAGGCACAGGGCGCGAAATCCTTTTTCCCGATGCATCCCCTGATGCGCCACGAGATCCGCAACTTCGCCTTTCGAAAGCGTGGTGCGGGCGATGAAATCCGGGACGAACTTCTCGAGCGCAAGCTCCCGCCACGAAGGTTGAACGTCCACCGGGCTGGCCGGCACCCTGCTCTCGATCGCGGCCGCATAGGCGACTTCCAACACGCCGCAAATGTCCGGTGCGGGCGAAGCCGAAAGGAGGAAAGGTGCGATCATGCTGCGAGCTTGTCGTGATTATAGCGCGATTCATGGCGACAATATGAGTCCCAAATCGACGATTTCTGAACCCCGGTTCAGCCTGATCCCGCTTTTGCGACAAAATGCGACACAAAAGCCCGGACGATGGGACACTTGCGTGACGCGCGCGTTTGATAACGCCCTTCGACCGCAGCCGCGGTCCCGTTCAAAAGGAGAGTAACATGCAGAAGTTCACGCTCATGCTCGCCGGCCTCGGCATCGCCGCCGCGGCTGTCCCCGCCACCGCCATCGCCGCCCCGGCGCCGCACGCCGCGAGCTATCAGGCCGGCTGGCAGAACATCAACGCACGCCAGGCGCGGCTCGACGCCCGCATCAATCAGGGCATCCGCTCGGGTGCGCTGTCGCGGGCCGAGGCGACCCGGCTGCGCGGCGAGTTCCGTGCGCTGTCCCGGCTCGAAGCGCGCTATCGGGCAACCCGCCCGGGGCTGACTCTCGCCGAACGCCGCGACCTCGACCGCCGCTTCGATGCGCTCTCGGCGCGGATCCGCATCGAGAAGCACGACCGCAACGGCCGCCGCGGCCGCTAATCGACCGACATAGATCGATCGGGACGGGCTCCGCCAGCGACGGCGGGGCCCGTCTCCGCGTGGACCGTACGGACAAGCCATTGTTGCCAAAAGAAAAATTAGGGCAGCAATCCAGACGCATCGTTCCTATTATGGAAACATGGCCAGTACCGCCCAGCTTCATGCCGATTCGGCGACCCTGCTCGTCGTCGACGACGACAACGACATTCGCCACCTGCTCGCCAACAGCCTCGGCGCGCGCGGCTTCCATGTCGAGACCGCCGCCGACACGCGCGGCATGGACGAAGTTCTCGCGCGCACCCATGTCGATTGCGTGATCCTCGACGTGATGATGCCGGGCGAGGACGGCATCGCCGCCTGCCGCCGCATCGCGCGCCGCGACGGACCCGAAGTGATCCTGCTGAGCGCGCTCGGCGAGGAGCAGGACCGCATCCTCGGGCTCGAGGTCGGCGCGGGCCATTATCTGCCCAAACCGTGCAGTCCGCGCGAGATCCTCGCCACCGTGCGCGCGGCCCTGCGCAAGCGCGGCGGCGCCGGCCCGGCGCCGGCGAGCGAGGTCTTTGGCTTCGACGGCTGGCGAATCGATCTCGGCAGCCACGAACTGTTCGATCCGAACGGCGTGTTGGTCGGCCTCACCGACGGCGAGTTCGCCGTGCTGCGCGTGTTCATCGAGCGGCCGCGACGGGTGCTCTCCCGCGAGGCATTGCTCCAGGCTGCACGCGGACCCGATTCGGATGCCTATGACCGCGCGATCGACGTACAGGTCAGCCGGCTGCGGCGGAAGCTGCGCGCCGGCGGCGACGAGATCATCCGCACCGTCCGCAACGAAGGCTATCTGTTCGTCCCGCGAGTCGTGCGCGCATGATCCCAGCCGGGAGCGCGGCGCGCTCGCCGCTCTTCCTGCGCATCTTCCTGCTGATGCTGGTCTGCGTCGCCGTGGTCCAGCTGATGAACCTGACGCTGCTGATCGCGGTCCAGACCCCGTCGGCCAAGCTCTATACCATCGGCCAGATCGTCCATGCGATCGGGCAGGGGGCCGATCCCACCGGCGAACTCGAGGTCGAACGCGTGCCCGAGGTACAACCGGCGCTGTGGAATCCGCGCAGCGAGCGTATCGAGCTGGCGCTCGCCACGGCGCTCGGCACCGGCACGGATTCGGTGCGGATCAGCTTTCCTACGCCGTTTCTCCAGCGCGAACGCACCTATGAACGCTCGGCGGTGCCGCGTCCGCGTGCGCCGGCCAGCGCCGCAGCGGCGCGCGAAGTGATCGTGATCGGCGGGTTCGTGGCGTCGTGGCGCCGGCCCGACGGGCAATGGGTGCGGGTTGAGCCGATCGAGGGCTTCGAGCCGTGGCGCTGGTTCGTGCTGGCGTGGCTGTTCGTCTCGGCGGTCGCGGTTGCGCCGTTCGCCTGGGCGCTCGCGCATCGCTTCGCCAAGCCGATCCGCGCCTTCGCGGCCGCTGCCGAGCGGCTGGGGCGCGATCCGCGCGCGCCGCCGCTCGAACTCGAAGGCCCTGGCGAGATCGCCGAGGCGGCGGCGGCGTTCAACACGATGCAGTCGCGGCTCAATCGCTATGTCGACGATCGCACCACCGTGATGAGCGCAGTGGCGCACGACCTGCGCACGCCGTTGATGCGGCTGGGATTGCGGCTCGAGGCGGCACCCGACGATCTGCGCCGTGCCTGCGAAGCCGATATTCGCGATATGCAGGGGCTGGTGTCGACGGCGCTCGCTTATGTCCGCGAGACCAGCCAGCCGCCGGTGCGCCGGCCGCTCGACCTGCGCTCGCTCGCCGAGACCGTGGTCGACGATCTCGCCGATCGCGGCGAGGCAGTGACGCTCGCGCCCGGCGAACCCGTGGTGCTCAATGCCAATCCGGCGGGGATCAAGGCGATGGTGACCAATCTCGTGACCAACGCGGTCAAATATGCCGGGGGAGCCGAGGTTTCGCTCGCGCCGGTCGACGATCATGCCGTGCTCGAAGTGCGCGACCGCGGGCCCGGCATCCCGGCGGAGGATCTCGACCACGTCTTCGAGCCCTTCTTCCGCGGCGAGCGCTCGCGCAACCGCGACACCGGCGGAGTCGGGCTGGGGCTGCCGAGCGCGCGGGCGGTGGCGCGGGCGCACGGCGGCGAGGTCGATCTGGCCAACCGGGCGGGCGGCGGGCTCGTCGCCACCGTGCGCCTGCCGATCTGAGCCGTCCGACCTACGACTACGAAGGCCTTTCGCGGCCCTTTGCCATCATGATAGCGCTCCCTCTGTCTGCGGGCACAGAGGAGAGGGTGATGGGCAACGGGCAAAGCCGCCGCGAGATCCTGGCCGGTTCGGGCGCTGCATTGCTGGCGGCGGCGCTGCCGGCGTGCGGCCGGGCGCAGGAGCCGCCGAAGCGCAAGCTCGGCTATGCGATCGTCGGGCTGGGCAGCTACGCCACCCGCCAGATCATGCCGCGGCTGAAGGATTGCGAGTTCGCGAAGCTGGCGGCTCTGGTCAGCGGGACGCCCGAAAAGCTCGAACGCTACGGCACCGAATACGGCGTCCCCAGGACGCATCGCTACAGCTACGCCAATTACGACAGCATCCGCGACAATCCCGACATCGACCTTGTCTATGTCGTGCTGCCCAATTCGCTCCATGCCGAATATTCGATCCGCGCCAGCCAGGCAGGCAAGCATGTGCTGTGCGAAAAGCCGATGGCGGTGTCCTCGGCCGAATGCGAGGCGATGATCGCCGCGGCGAGGAAGGCCGGCAAGAAATTGATGATCGGCTATCGCAGCCATTTCGAGCCGTACAACCGTCATGGCATCGAGCTCATCAAGACCGGCTTTATCGGCCGGCCGCGGCTGATCGCCTCCGAGCACGGCTTCAATGCCCAGCCCAATCAGTGGCGGCTCGACCGGCCCTTGTCGGGCGGCGGATCGATGATGGACATCGGCATCTACAGCCTCAACGCCGCGCGCTATCTCGCGGGCGAGGAGCCGATCGAAGTCAGCGCGATGGAATCGACCGACAGGAGCGACCCGCGCTTCCGCAACGTCGAGGATCGGATCGACTGGCAGATGCGCTATCCCTCGGGCGCGCTCGCCATGTGCGTGTCGAGCTACAGCTCGAACCACAATGCGTGGCGCGCGACCGGGACAGAGGGCTGGGTCGGTATGGAGCCGGCGACGCCCTATGACGGCCATACGATGTGGACCCGCAAGAAGGGCAAGACCGAGCAGGTGACCTTGCCCGCGCCCGCGAAGAACCAGTTCGTGGCGCAGCTCGATCATCTCGCCGAATGCGCGATCAGCGGCCGCGAGCCGATCGTCGCGGGCGAGGAAGGGCTGAGGGACATGCGGCTGATCGAGGCGATCTATCGCTCGGCGCGCGAAGGCAAGGCGATCCGGATGGCCAAAGCCTGATGCCCGAACCCTGGTACACGCTGGCGATCGTCGCCGCGAGCATCGTCGCGGTGATCGTTCTCGTCCTTCGCTTCAAGCTCCAGCCGTTCCTCGTGCTGCTGCTCGTCGCGCTGATCACGGGGCTCGCTTTTGGCGGCGAGCCGCAATCGGTGATCGCGGCGATCCGCAAAGGCACCGGTGAGGCGCTCGGCTTCGTCGCGGTGGTCATCGGGCTCGGCGCGGTATTGGGCGGGTTGCTCGAGGCAAGCGGCGGCGTCAACGCGATCGCGCACCGGCTGCTCGATCTGTTCGGCGAGAAGCGGGTGCCGTGGGCGCTCACTGCGGTCGGCATCGTGGTCGGCGTGCCCTTGTTCTTCGACGTGGCGTTCATCATCCTCGCGCCCTTGCTCGCCACGCTGTCGATCCGCGCGGGGCGCCGGGTCACCTATTTCGCGCTGCCTCTGCTCGCCGGGCTGATGACGATGCACGCCTTGCTGCCGCCGCATCCCGGCCCGGTCGCGGTCGCCGAGCTGATCCACACCGATTACGGGCTGCTCGCATTCTACGGGCTGATCTGCGGCATTCCTTCGGCGATCCTCGCGGGGCCGGTGTTCGCCAAGATGTTCCACGGCGCCCCCGGCTTCGGCGACCAGACGCCACCGCCGATGCTCGACGAGGGCGCGCCGCAGACCAGCCCGATCGGCTTCCTGCCCGCCTTGCTCGCGATGCTGTTTCCGCTCGCCTTGATCCTGATCGCGGCAGTGGCGGGGCAGGCGATGGCGCCGGGGCCGGCCAAGACCTTCTTGCTGTTCCTCGGCCATCCCTTCACTGCGCTGATGCTGGCCGCGCTGTCGGTGACCGGCTGGCTGCGGGTGCGCGAGAACGCCCCTTGGGCGACGCTGTCGAGCATCATGACCCGCGCGCTCGAGCCTGCCGGGCTGATGGTGCTGATCATCGGCGCGGGCGCGGCGTACAAGGAAGTGCTGATCGAATCGGGGGCAGGGCAGCAGATCACCGCTTTGGTCACCGCGGCGCAGGTCTCCGTCCCGGTCTTCGCCTTCCTGCTCGCGGCGTTCGTCCGCATCGCGCAGGGTTCGGCGACCGTCGCGATGGTGACCGCCGCCGGCCTTGCCGGACCGCTGATCACTGCGGCGGCGCTCAGCCCGAGCCGCATCGCCTTGGTGACGATCGCGATCGGCGGCGGGGCGACGATCGCATCCCATGTCAACGACACCGGCTTCTGGCTGGTGAAGCAATATCTCGGGCTGACCGAGGCCCAGACCTTCCGCAGCTGGACGATCGGTGCGACGATCGCCGGGCTGACCAGTTTCGGCATAGCGCTGCTGATCTGGCCGTTCGTATAGGAGAGCCATGACCCACTCGATCACGCGCCGCGCCGCGCTCGCCGGCATGGCGGCGCTTCCTCTCGTTCCCGGGCTCGCCCGCGCCGCGACCGTCGGCGGGATCACCCGCTTCGATCCGGCGCTCGATGCGGTGGTCGATGTCGGCACGCCGATCGAAGTGCTGTCCACCGGCTATCGCTGGGCGGAAGGCCCGGTATGGGTGAAGCAGGGCGGATTTCTGCTTTTCTCCGATGTCCCCGCCAATATTGCGTATCGCTGGAAGCAGGGGGAGCCGGTCGCGCCGTTCCTCAGCCCGTCGGGGCTGGCCGGACCGATCCCGGCCGGCATTCGCGAGGCGGGGTCGAACGGCCTCGCGATCGACGCGCAGGGCCGGTTGATCGTCGCCGATTCGGGGACGCGGGTGATCGCAGCGGTCGATCTCAAGACCAAACGCCGCACAATCCTCGCCGATCGCTACGAGGGCAAGCGCTTCAACAGCTGCAACGACATTGCGTTCGGGCGGAACGGCGCGATCTACTTCACCGATCCGCCTTATGGGCTCACCGACGGTGATAGCTCGCCGCTGAAGGAATTGCCCTTCAACGGCGTGTTCCTGCGCACTGCCGACGGCACGATCCGGGTGATCGACGATACCCTCAAGCGTCCCAACGGCATCGGCCTCTGCCCGAGAAAGACCACGCTCTACGTCGCGATGTCGGACGAGGCGCGGCCGCAGATCCTCGCTTATCCGCTGGGCGCCGACGGCATGCCGCGCGCCGCCGCGACGGTCTTCCATGATTTCAGCGAGCCGCTGTCGCGCAAGCTTCCCGGGCTTCCCGACGGGCTCAAGGTCGACAAATCCGGCCGGCTGTTCGCCAGCGGGCCCGGCGGCATCTATGTCCTGTCGCCGGAGGGCAAGGCGCTCGGCCTGATCGCCACCGGCAAGGCCGCCGCCAATTGCGCATTCGGCGAGGACGGCCGGACCTTGTTCATCACCTCGAGCGACATGCTCGCCCGCGTCCGGCTGAAAACCCCGGGGCTGGTGAAGCCGGGAATCGCCGCCTAGACCGGGATCATGTCCGAATCCGAGGCGATTCCCGCGGCCACCTTGATCGTGATGCGCGAAGCCGCCGAAGGCCCGCCCGAATTGCTGATCGTCGAGCGCGCGCGGGCGATGTCCTTTGCGGGTGGCGCCCTGGTGTTCCCCGGCGGCCGCGTCGATCCCGGCGACCATGCGCTCGCGGCGACGCTCGAAGGCGATCCCGACGATCTCGCCGCACGCATCGCCGCGGTGCGCGAGACGATCGAGGAAGCCGGCGTCGCGGTCGGCGTGCGCGTTCCTCCGTCCGCCAGTCCCGATCTTCAGCGCCGCCTCTATGCCGGCGAACCGATGGCGGCATTGCTCGACGAAGCCGGCGGCGCGCTCGATCTCGATTCGCTGGTGCCGTTCGCGCGCTGGCTGCCCGCCGGAGTCCATCACAAGGTGTTCGACACGCGCTTCTATCTCGCCCGCGCGCCCGAGGGCGCCGAGCCGGTGGTCGACGGCAACGAGAATGTCCGCGTCTTCTGGGCGTCGGCGCGCGCGGTGATCGAGGCTGCCGATCGCGGCGATGCGACGATCATCTTCCCGACGCGGCGCAACCTCGAGCGGCTCGCCTTGTCCGCCAGCTTCGTCGACGCTGCCGCCGACGCCCGCGCGCATCCGGTGCGCACGGTCACGCCGTGGATCGAGACGCGCGAAGACGGCAAGCACCTCTGCATCCCCGACGACCTCGGTTATCCGGTGACCTCCGAGCCGCTCGACCGGGCGATCCGCGCATGAGGACGGTCCGTCACGCGATTTTGGCCGTGGTGATCTTCGCGCTGGTGCTGCTGGCCTTCTTCATCGTCTATGCTCTGGTCCGCAATCGCCCGCAGGATCTGCCCTGGACCCGGCTCGATCTCGGCCAGCCGATCGGTGCGTTTACCGGACGCAAGCTCGCCGGGCTCACCGACAATTTCGCCGAATGCCGCGCTTTGCTCCAGTCGGCGGGGGTGCGCTACACCATCCTGCCCCCGGTCAGATCGGGCGAGCGATGCGGTTATGCCGACGCGCTGCGCTTTGCGCCCGGCGGCTCGCAGCGGATCGAATTCAGCCCCGCGCGGCTCGGCGTGTCGTGCCCGATCGCTGCCGGACTGGCAATGTGGGAATGGAACGTCCTCCAGCCCGCCGCGCAGAAGCATTTCGGCGCGCGAGTCGAGCGGATCGAGCATCTCGGCAGCTATTCTTGCCGCCGCATGTACGGTCGCAGCGCCGGCGACTGGAGCGAGCACGCCACCGCCGACGCGATCGACGTCGCCGGCTTCCGGCTCTCGGACGGCACCCATGTCAGCGTGCTCGGCGATTGGGGAAAAGGCGACGCGAAAGCGGCGTTCCTGCGCGAAGTGCGCACCGGCGGGTGCAAGCTCTTCTCGACGGTGCTGTCGCCCGATTACAACGCGGCGCACCGCGATCACCTGCACCTCGATCAGGCGACCCGCGGCGAAATGGGGTGGCGGGCCTGCCGGTGACAGCAGGCCCGTTCGAACTCAGTTCGGCAGTGCCGCCGCGTCGACCTTTTCCACCCATTGCGGGAAGAAGGCAGGCTGGCGGTTCGACCAGCCCGAGGCGGTCGCCGCGGCTTCGCTGATCGACTGGAGCAATTTCCGGCGCAGATCGGGATGCAGATGCGGCAGCGCCGCGGCCGCACAGAAGGCGGCAGGCAGCCAGGGCCGCACTTCGGCGCCGACCAGCCGCTCATAGAGAAAGCGATAGGCCGAGAAGCTGGTAAGCCGGCCTTGGCCGAGATCGAAAGCCGAGACGGTGACGAGCGGCGCCATGAACGGCTCGATCGCCGCGAGATCGCTGTCGTCGGGCATCAGGGCACGCAGTTCGGGGATGCGCTCGTACATGCGCGCCTGGGCGCGGATGCTGGCGGCCTCGACCACGTCGCGCGACCAGCGCTCCATCGCGTCCTCGCGCTCGAAGCCGATGTCGAGCGCGCGGCGCACATAACGCTGCGTCGCTGCGCTGAACCCCGCAAATTCCTTCATTTCGGCCAGCGTCATGGCGCCCTCGGCCGGCTTCATTCTCGATGCCATCACCTTAACTCCCACCCCACTCAATCCCCAGCGGCGATCATGCGGCAGAATGGTTAACGCGCCGCTTAATCAGCCGTTGGCTCCCATTCATTATAGGAGTGGAAAAGGTGTTGCGGCGCAACATCGGTTGCGATGAATCGAGTCAGAGCATTGTGGAAAACACCTAGGCTGGCACCCTGACGCAACAATGATGCGTGGCATCATGCTCGGGGTGCTCGCGGCGAGGCGCGGCCTTCGCCCGCATTTCGAAGCTTTGCCAGCGTCCGAAATTAACGAATCCTATACCTTTGCGGCACGCGAAAGCCGCTGTTTTCCGCCACTTTTCGGTCCGTTCCTTCAACCCATCGGTTCGCCGCAACGGTTCATCGGATCGGCGAGCCGAGGGGGTGTACCCCCGTCCTATGATCAGGTTAGCAACTCTCAACAGCTTCCTGACCGGGGGGTCTATGAATTTCCGTGTTCTCGCAGCGCGTTTTGCGCTGATGGCGGTTTGCGCCCTGATGACTTCCGTGCCCGCCCAGGCGAAGAGCGCGTATCTGCAGTGCGTCCCCTATGCCCGCCAGGTCTCCGGCGTGAAGATCCATGGCAATGCCTGGACCTGGTGGGGCCAGGCCGCCGGCCGTTACGAGCGCGGCAACACCCCCAGGATCGGCGCGGTGATGTCGTTCAAGAAGACCGCGAAGAACCCCTTCGGCCATGTCGCGATGGTTTCGGAAATCGTCAGCGACCGCGAAGTGCTGCTCAGCCATGCCAATTGGTCGCGTCGCGGCGGCATCGAGCGTAACGTCCGTGCGGTCGACGTCTCGGCAGCCGGCGACTGGAGCGAGGTGCGCGTATGGTTCGCCCCGCTCGGCGGGCTCGGCACGTCGAGCTATCCGGTCAACGGCTTCATCTATGCCGACGGCGCCGAGGACGACGCCTTCGAAGCGCCGCAGATGGCGAAGGCCGACAAGGTCCTCGTCGCCGCGCTCGAGCTCGACCTCAGCGATCTCAAGCTCGAGACCGCCGTCAACTGACCGGCGCGCATCGGCGCTCTTCTATGCCCCGTCTTCCCGGCGAAACGCCGGGATCTCATTCGATCAGGGAGGTCGCTCGCGGCCTGCGATTCCGGCTTTCGCCGGGATGACGATGGCGGAACTCACCCCTTCGGAACGAAGGCCAGCGCCACCCCGTTCATGCAATAGCGCTTGCCGGTCGGCCGCGGCCCGTCGTCGAAGACGTGGCCGAGATGCCCGCCGCAGCGCCGGCACAAAATCTCGGTGCGCGCCATCCCCAGCGAGCGGTCGCTTTTGCTGATCACTGCCTTGGGCAGCGCCCGGTAGAAGCTCGGCCAGCCGGTCCGGCTGTCGAACTTGGTCGACGAGGCGAACAAAGGCAGCGCGCACCCCGCACAGACGAACGTCCCCGCGCGATGCTCCTTGTTGAGCGGGCTGGTCCCGGGAAACTCGGTCGCGCCCTGCCGCAGCGTGCGATATGCCGCCGGGCTCAGTCGCTTCTTCCACTCGGCATCGGTGAGGGTGAATTCGAAGCGCTGCGCCGCCTTGGCGGGCGCGCCCCCGCAAGCCGCAGTGACGGCGCCGAATCCGGCAATGGCGAGAAAGGTGCGGCGATCGGTTTGCATATAAGGGATGTGGGGTCGAGGCGGGCCAGTGCCAATCCTCCCTCTCCCACAAGGGGAGAGGGAAATTAGTACCGGCTCAGCTCGACCGGCATCTTCTTGTACCCGTGTACGAAGCACGCCGCGACGCGCTCGGGCTCGCGCAGCACGTTCACGCGCAGTCGGCGCTTGGCCATTTCCTCGAGCAGGATCCCGATCTGCAGCTCGGCCAGCCGCGCGCCGACGCAGCGATGGATGCCATGCCCGAACGCCAGATGCCGCCGGGCATTCTCGCGATCGACGATGATCCTGTCGGCATCGGGAAACACGCTCTCGTCCCGGTTGGCCGAAAGATACCAGAGCGCCAGTTTGTCGCCCGCGCGAATCTGCTGGCCGGCGAGCTCGGTATCCTGCGTCGCCGTCCGCCGCATGTGCGCGAGCGGAGTCTGCCAGCGGATGATCTCTTGCACCGCATTGGGGATCAGCTCCGGATTGGCCTCCAGCTTCGCCCGCTCGTCGGGGAATTGATCGAGCCCCCAGGCATAGGCGCTCATCGAATTGCGCGTGGTGTCGTTGCCGCCGACGATCAGCAGGATCAGGTTCCCGAGAAACTCCATCTGATCCATGTGGCTCATCGCGTCCGAATGGATCATCATCGAGATCAGGTCGGGGGTCGGTTCCTTGCCCAGCTTGCCCTGCCACAGATTGCCGAAATAGGCGGCGCATTCGAACAGGATGTTGCGGCGCTCTTCCTTGCGCACCGGATCCTTGGCGATCTCGATATCGCCGGCCCAGTCGGACCAATAGGTCAGCAGCCGGCGTTCTTCCCATGGGAAGTCGAACAGGATCGCCAGCATCTGGGTGGTCAGCTCGATCGAGACGGTGTCGACCCAGTCGAATTCCTTGCCCACCGGCAGCGAATCGAGGATCTCGGCGCTGCGCGCGCGGATATTGGTGTTCATCCGCACCATCTCCGACGGGGTGAACGCCGGTGCGACCGTGCGCCGCTGGCCGGTGTGTTTGGGCCGGTCCATCGCAATGAACATCGGCATCTTGATGTCGCCTTCCTGCAGGTCGGCGATGGTGATCCCGCCCGCTTCGGACGAATAGAGATCGGGCAGCGATTCGACCTCGACGATCGGCTTGTACGACGAGACCGACCAGAACGACCCGAAGGCGCTGTTCTCGGTATAATAGACCGGCGCCTTACCGCGCAGCTCGCGGAACGGCGCCTGCCAGACATCGTCGCGATAGAGCTCGGCCCGGCTCATATCGAGCGGGTCGACAGCGTTCTCCGATACCGAATCGGTCGCCAGCGTCGCCATATTGCCTCTCCTGCTTTGCGGCGAGGAGAACCTTAACTGACAGCTGTGTCAATAGCGCGGCGTTCGCTGCGCTTGCTCCGCTTCGGGCTGCCCGAATTGAGCACCCCGCGGCGAAACAGCCGCGCCGCCACCGTCACCGTGATCGCCACCCACAATATCTGCCACGCCAGCGCCAGCGCGTGCGGCCACAAAGCGGAGGAGTTCGCCGCGTGCGCCGCCATCGCCAGCGGCGAGCTGAACGGGAAGATTTCCGCAGCAAGCGCCAGCCAGTCGCCGGGATGGCTGGCCGCATAGGAAGCGAAGCCGAACATGGCGAACTGGAAGATGGTGATCGGCAGCGAGAGCATCTGGATCTCGCGCTGGGTGCCCGCCAGCGAGCCGATGCCGAGGAACACGGCGCTCTGCAGCATGTACGCCATGGTGAAATAGACGACGAACAGCAACGGGAAGATCGGGCCGACCGCGGCGCTCAGATTGCCGAGCTCGGCGGCGACGCCCGCCGGCACGAAGCGCGGCAATTGCGCCAGCAGGGTCCCCCAGAAGCACACGAACAGCAAAGCCGATCCGAACGCCCCGATCAATTTGCCGAAGAATACGCTCTCCAGCGGGATCGCCGCGGCGAGCACTTCGATCACCTTGTTCGATCGTTCCTCGGCCATCGCACCGACGGCCTGGCCCGACAGCATCAGCGTCAGGAAGAACACGCCCAGCGTGGCGAAGAACGCGGCCTGGCTGCGCCCGCCGCCGGTCGCCTGCCCGGAACTGACGACCTCGATCTTTGCGCGGCTCCGCTCGGCACCGCCGCTCGCGCCGGCGCGCAATGTGTGCTCGGCCAGTTGGGCGAGATAATTGCCGTCCGAATAATTCGATGGTCTCCGCAGGATCGTCGGGCGTTCGAGCGGGCCATAGAGCACCGCTGTCACGTCATATTGGCTGCTGGCGAGCAGCGCCTTTGCCTGTGCCGCGACATCGTCGCCCGCGCCCTCGATCTGCAGCGTCGCCCATGCTCGGGGCCCGGCGACGAGCTTGCGCAATTGCTTGTCGGTGGCGGCGATCGTGGCAGCCTTGTCGGGGGCGGCGATCACGACGATCCGTTCGCGCGCCTCGCCGCCGCCCGCGGCGCTCGACGCGGTCATGCTGCCGACCAGCCCGAAGCCGATCATCAGCAACGGGCTCAGCAGGAAGAGCAGGAAGGTCGGCGTCATCACCGTCGCGGTGAAGTCGCGGCGCGCGACGGTCAGCGCCTGGCGGAGCATGCGTCCGAAGCTCATGCCGCCTGCTCCAATGCTTCGGGGCCGACGATCTTGACGAAGGCATCGTGCAATCCCGGCCGCTCGATCGACAGTCCCGAAATGCCGTAACCCGCGTCGATCAGCCGGACGAGCAATGCCTCGATCCCCTCGGGCGGCACGGTAAAGCGCCAGCTGCCATTCTCGCGCTCGGCATCGGCGGGCAACAGCGCACCCGCGGTCTCGACATGGTGGTGCGGGGTGTAGTGCGCCTTGAGCGGCAGCAATGCGCGGGCCTGATTCACCGTGCCCTCGAACTTCACCACGCCGCCGGCGATGATCGAGAGATGGTCGCACAGCCGTTCGGCATGCGCCATGACATGAGTCGAGAACAGGATCGTCGCGCCGCGGTCGCGCTGGGCGCGGATCAATTTCTCGAGCCGTTCCTGATTGACCGGATCGAGCCCCGAGAAGGGCTCGTCGAGCACCAGCAATTCGGGCTCATGCACCACCGAGCCGAGCAACTGGACCAATTGGGCCATGCCCTTGGAGAGCTTGCGGATCTTGTCGTCGGCGGCGTGGCCGAGCCCGGCGGCCTCGAGCAATTCGCCCGCGCGCTTGCGCCCGACGCTCCACGGCAGGCCGCGCAGCGCCCCCATGAATGCGATTGCCTCGCGGCACTTCATGTTGGGATAGAGTCCGCGCTCCTCGGGCAGATAGCCGACCCGGTCGCTCGCGTCGCGCGGTGCGTCGTGCCCCAGCAGCATGCGTTCGCCCTGATCGGGTTCGATGATGCCGAGCAGCATGCGCAAGGTGGTGGTCTTGCCCGCGCCATTGGGGCCGAGCACGCCATAGATCAGCCCCTTGGGCACCGCGATGCTGACACCGTCCACTGCGCGTCGATTGCCGAAGCGCTTGACGAGCCCGTTGGCGCTCACCGCCAGATCGCTGCTCAAATTAATGCCCTCCATCACGCTTCGTGGTAGCGGGTGCGCGTGCGCCAAGACAAGTCACTCGAAGAACGGATCAAGGAGAAAGCCCGGGAAGTGGGTTTCGCCGATTGCGGAATCGCGCGCGCCGACGCCGCGCCTGCAGCCGGCGAGCGCCTGCGCCAATGGCTGGCCGAGGGCGCGCACGGCTCGATGATATGGATGGAGGAGCGCGCGCATCATCGCGAGAGCCCCGCCGCTCTATGGCCCGAAGTGCGCTCGGTGATCGCGCTCGGCATGAGCTACGCGCCCGCCGCCGACCCGATGGGGCTGGCCGCGGAGGGGGAGACCGGCCGCATCTCGGTCTATGCCCAGGGGGGCGACTATCACGATCTGATCAAGCGCAAGTTGAAGGAACTGGCGCGCTGGCTGGTCGGCGCCGCGCCGGGGGCGGACGTCAAGGTGTTCGTCGATACCGCGCCGGTGATGGAGAAGCCGCTGTCCGAAGCCGCCGGGCTCGGCTGGCAGGGCAAGCACACCAATCTGGTCAGCCGCAGCCATGGCAGCTGGCTGTTCCTCGGCGCGATCTACACCACGCTCGATCTGGCGCCGGACCGGCGCGGCATTTCGACCTGCGGCAGTTGCGATGCCTGCCAGACCGCATGCCCGACCCAGGCGTTCCCCGCGCCCTATCGGCTCGATGCGCGGCGCTGCATCTCCTATCTGACGATCGAGCACAAAGGTCCGATCCCGCATGAGTTCCGCGCTGCGATCGGCAACCATATCTATGGCTGCGACGATTGCCTCGCGGTGTGCCCGTGGAACAAGTTCGCGGCCGCGGCGCAGGCCAATCTCGCCTTCGCCCCGCGCGCCGAGCTGACGGCACCCGCGCTCGCGGATCTGCTCGCGCTCGACGACGCCGCCTTTCGCGAGGTCTTCGCCGGCTCGCCGATCAAGCGCATCGGGCGCGATCGCATGGTCCGCAACTGCCTGATCGCCGCTGGCAATAGCGGCAGCGCGGCTTTGGTCGAGCCGGTGCGGGCGTTGCTCGACGATCCGGCCCCGGAGATTCGCGGCGCCGCGATATGGGCACTGGTGCGGCTCGATTCTGTGCGCTTCGCGATCGAGCGCGATGCGCGTCTATCAGCGGAGGAGGATGCGGAGGTCCGGGAGGAATGGCGCGCGTCTCTCGCCATGCCCGCAAGTTCTGCTAACCGATTTGCATCTGCAATTGAGGGAGACCGGACATGAAAGTGAGAGTTGCGCTGGCACTTGCGCTCGCCGGCCTTGCCACGCCGCACTTTTCGGCTTTCGCGGCGACGACGCATACCGCCAAGCGAGTCGAAGGGATTCTCGCGGACAGCCGGCCTTGCGTATTTTTCACGCTCGATGGCGTCAGCCTTGCGGATGCCCTGGTCCCCGACAGCCCGTATTTCGCGCTCTCGAAGTCGCATGCCAGCTATGCGGAGCTGAATGCGCTGTTGCTCACCGCGAAGGCGACCGGCAGACCGGTGACTATCACCACCAGCGGATCGACGGTCTGCGGACACGCCGCCGTCGAATTCGTCTTGATGACCTAGCGCTTCACACCCTCGGGACGGCGGCGATAGCGACCGCTACCGTCCCGCCGGCTGCCGCGCCGCCAGTGCAGCGAGGCAGCTGGCCTGGTCGATTGGTCCGCCGTCGCGCTGGCGCGTGTCCAGATAGGTCACCACCGGCTCGCCACGACCCTTGGCGGGCGGATAGAGATAGGTGTCGAGCACGCAGATCGGCCCGGCGAACTGGAGCTTGCGCGCGACACCCTCGCTCGAATCCATCGCGGGCTGGCCGAATTGCGCGATCAGTCGCGGCGCGGTCTGCCCCTTTACTGCGACCACGCTGGCTGGCGCCGCTGTCGGCGCGGCGCTGGGCACCGCGACATAGGGTGCCGGTCGCGCGGCGGGGATCATCTCGCCGCCGCATCCCGACAGCGCCACCGCGCCTGCCACTATCCAGAATCTCATGCGCGTCTCCTGCGGTGGAATGCATGCGTCGCCAGCGCTGCCCCGAGCACCGGCGCCACCAGATTGATCAGCGGCACGAGGAACAGTCCCGTGCCGATCGTCCCCAGTGCGAAGCGGCGCAGCCGGGTGCCCCGCCGCCACGCGGCCAGCTGCGCATAGGGCATATGCCGCGCCGCGACCATGTCGCCGAGATCGCGCCCGAGCAGCCATGCATTGACTGCGAAGAAAGCGAGCGCGGTGCCGACCCCGGTGATCAGCAGCATCAGATAGAGCGGCGCGAGCAACAGATTGAACCCGATCGCCCGCACCGCCGATCCGATGCCCATCGCGATCGATCGCCCCAGCGGCACGTCGCGCGCGGCGGCATGGGCCTGCGGATAATGCTTCGCCTCGACTGCGGCGACCACCTCGTCGGCAAAGATCCCGACCACCGCCACCGCGACCGCGCGGAACAGCAGCCACCAGCCGAACACGAACAGCAGCAAAGTCGCGACGTCGGCCAATGCGCCGGCCTGGCTGCCCAGCCCCATCCATTCGTTCGCATATCCCGCCAGCCACGCCATCGCATGCCACAGCCCGAAGCCCAGCCCGACGAAGAGCAGAATCGTGAGCGCGAGCGACTTCAGCAAGACCAGCAATATCGGCCGGTCGAACAATTGCCCGAGCGCGAGGAGGAAACCATGGATCATTGCGCTATGCTTTGCCGCTCTCTAGGGCGTCGGCGCAACCCATCGGAGCCATAACTTGACCAGCCCTACCCATCACGTCGTCGCGATCGGCAATGCGATCGTCGACATCCTCGCCCAGGCCGAAGACAGCTTCATCGAGGAGATCGGCGTCGCCAAGGGCTCGATGCAGCTGATGTTCTCGCCCGAAGAGGCCGATTCGCTCTATGCCAGGATGGGCCCCGGCCGCGAGGTTTCGGGCGGCTCGGCGGCGAACACCGTCGCCGGCATCGCCGCGCTCGGCGGTAAATGCGCGTTCATCGGCCAGGTCGCCGACGATCAGCTCGGCACGGTCTTCGCGCACGACATCCGCGCCGCGGGCGTCGACTTCGCCACTGCGGTGCGTCCCGGCCAGCCGACCACGGCGCGCTGCCTGATCTTCGTCACGCCCGACGGCCAGCGCACGATGAACACCTTTCTCGGCGCCTCGCAATTCCTCCCCGCCGCGGCGCTCGACGAGGAACTGATCGCCGGCGGCGCGATCCTCTATCTCGAAGGCTATCTCTGGGATCCCGAAGAGCCGCGCGCCGCGATGCGCAAGGCGATCGACATCGCCCGCGCCAATGGCCGCAAGGTCGCCTTCACGCTCTCCGACGTCTTCTGCATCTCGCGCCACGGCCAGGATTTCCGCAAGCTGATCGAGGACGGGCTGATCGACATATTGTTCGCCAATGAGAGCGAGTTGCTCGCGCTTTGCGAACATGCGGATTTCGAATCGGCGGTCGCGCACATCCACGGCAAGGTGCCTTTGCTCGTCGTCACGCGCAGCGAGCAGGGCGCGATGGCGCTCCAGGGTTCGGAGCGCGTCGAGGTCCCCGCCGAGCCGATCGCGAAATTGGTCGACACCACCGGCGCGGGCGACATGTTCGCCGCCGGCTTCCTGTTCGGCCAGGCGCAGGGCCGCGGGCTCGAGGAATCGCTGCGGCTCGGCGCGATCTGCGCCGCGGAGATCATCCAGCATTATGGCGCGCGCGCCGAAGCCGATCTCAAGAAGCTCGCGGCGGAATCGACGAATCGTTCCGCCGGCTGACGGCGGCCGGCACCTGTCGAGCCGCGCGAAAATGGCGCAGCCATGCGATCATCATATGAATCGCGCGCCTTAAGTACTGGGTAACTTAGGTTATGTTAGCCCGGCCTCGGGGAAGATTTGTGCCGAGGCCGGAACTTGCTGCGACGGATACCGCCCAGTCAGGTGAAGATGGGGATGTATATCCACGGGTTCGAAGGCTCGTGGTTCAGCCATCCCTTCTGGCGCACGCGGTTTCTGCTCGAACGGCCCGAAGATCTCGCCGCTGTGCTCGCCAGCGAAGTACAGGCAGTGGTGATCGACATCGAGCGCGGCCTCGCGCCTGCCGGATCCGCACCTGCGCCGCACGCCGCAATTCCGCGCAGCGCCAGCGTCTCCGCCATCGTTCCGGTCACCCCGCGCGACACGGCGAAGACCGATCGGGAACTCGCCAAAAAGACGATCGCCCGCAGCAAGCGCGCCGTTAAGGGCGTGTTCGACGATGCCCGGCTGGGCAAGACGATCGATGCCGACGCGGTGGCGCCCGTCGTAGCGGACATATCGGACGCGGTCGATCGCAACCCCGCAATGTTCATCGACATGACCAGGCTCAAGTCGAAGGACGAATATACCTATCTCCATTCGGTCTCGGTCTGCGCGCTGATGGTCAATCTCGCGCGGCAGCTCGGTCTCGCCGAGCCGATCGTGCGGTCGATGGGCCTAGCCGGCCTGCTCCACGATGTCGGCAAGATGACCGTCCCCGATGCGATCCTCAACAAGCCGGGCCGCCTCGACGATGCCGAGTTCGCACTGATCCGCGCGCATCCCGAACAGGGCCACGCAATGCTCGAAAAGGGCGAGGGCGTGACGCAGGAAGTGCTCGACGTCAGCCTGCTCCACCACGAGAAGATCGACGGTTCGGGCTACCCCTTCGGGCTGAAGGGCGAGGCGATCAGCCTCGCGGCGCGGATGGGCGCGATCTGCGACGTCTATGACGCACTCACTTCGGACCGCGCCTATAAGGAGAGCTGGACTCCGCTCAAGGCCGCGACGGAGATGTATGGCTGGGAAGGGCATTTCGATCGCGATCTGCTGTTCAAATTCTTCCGCAGCATCGGCGTCGTGCCGCCCGGCCTGCTGGTGCGGATGCGCTCGAACCGCCTCGGCATCGTGCTTCCCGACGGCACCAAAGAGACTCGCAGCAAGGTCCGCATCTTCCATTGCGCGCTCGAACGCGCCCCGCTCACGCTCGAGGACGTCTTCCTGTCCAGCTCGGGCGGTGGCGATCATATCGTGAGCGCCGAGGATCCCGTCCGCTGGGGCTTCGACTGGCAGCCCTTGTCGGAGCGACTCACCGCCGGCCGCGCCGCGCGCGCCTGACCGGTCAGGCCAGCGGCCAGAGACGGGTGACGGGTCGCTCCAGAACCCGCGCCGCAACGGCGTGGAAGTTCGTGGGATCGAGCCGCCCGGTCGTCGCCGCCTTGAGCAGCCAGTCCTCGATCGATCCGCCGCGATCGATCCAGCGATCCTCGCGCAGCAGCCCATAGAGACCGCCCGCGATCACGTGCATGCCGTCATCGGCCTTGCGCCAGCGGTCCGCAGGGTTGCGCGCGACGCCGAGCGCTTCGGAGATTAATTGGTCGAGCGCCTCGACAAGATCCTCGTTCAGCATTCCTTCCAGCGTAGTGTAACCCCATTGCGGATCATGGTCGCGGACGATCGCCGCGATCAGCGGATCGCGCCGCAGCACGCCGAGCGCCGCCTGCGCCGCAGGGCCCTTCTCGTCGTACGGCGGGTGGAGCATCTCGTGCGCGGCGATCCGCACCGTGGTCGCGGTGTCGTAATCGCTCGCCTGGAGAAAGGTCTGGCCCTGCACCTTGATGCCATGGGGTTTCGCAAATTGCAGCAGCACCACGTCGATCACCGGATCGAACGTCCGGCCGGTCAGCTTCGTCTGCCACGAAATCACGTCGAAGGCATCTAGCGCGCGCTGGACCTCGGCGACGCGCGCGTCGAGGCCGGGTGTTCGCGCAGCCCGGAACGCCGCGAAGCCAGCCGCGCGCATCGCGCCGAAGATCGCCTCCAGCCGAGGCGCAGCCTTGCTGAACCACGCCCAGTCGGCCTCGCTCCAATACGGACTGGCGCGGTAGCCGGGCAAGATACGCGTCTCCTTCGCGCGCAATGCGGCGAGAAGCGCGTCCAGCGAGGCATGGTTGCCGCCGCTCGAGAACAGCACCTGGAGGTTGGGGCCGAGCAGGCCGAAGCCCTCAGCATTCGCAGCCTGCCACAGCGCGGGAATATCGCGGCGGATCGCCTCGGGCAGTTGCGGCGCGAATGCATCGGCGTCGGCCGCGTAATATTTCCGATAGAGATCCACACCCGAAAGCGGGCCGAGAAAGGCGATCGCGTCGAAGCCTTCGGACGCGCGGACCTTCCAGCGCGTGGCCGATTCTTTGGGAAGCGCGGCGTGGGCGCGATGCGGCTGGAGCGCCAGCACAAGCATGGCGGCGCTGGTGGCGAGCAAGGTTCGACGGTCCATGCACCAGCGGCTAGCGCAAGTGCCGGCGCGGTTCTTGAACCTGTTTCACCCGGAGCTGCGAAGGACAGCGCCCGGTCAGCGCGCCGACCGATCGGGTCATATGTGCCTGATCGGCGAAACCGAGTTCGACAGCCAGCGCGGCGCCGGTGCCGCGCCAGCCCGGCAGCGCGCGCAGTGCGCCGAGCGTCCGCTGGTCGGCGCGAAAACGCTTCGGCGTGACTCCGAAAGCCTTGCGGAAACCGCGGCTGAGCGATTGCGGCGCAAGCCCGTGTCGCGCGGCCCATTCGCCGAGATCCACATCGGGATCCGCGATCAGGCAACGGCCGAGCCGATCGGGCCAGTCGTCGAGGTCGGCCGCTTCCTCGATCAGGCTGGTGCGCAACAATTCGCACGCGGCGCGCAGGTCGCGCTCGGCGAGCCGGACGATAGCGTCGGGATCGGCGGCCCTGGCCAGCGATCGGCCTTCGCAATGTACCGGCAGGTTCAGGACGCGCGCACCGCGTGCGAAGAAGGCGTCCTGATGCGATTCGTACGGGCCGTGCAGGACGACCTGACCGGCTTTCACTGCAAACCGCCCACGATCACCGGCTTCGATATAGCCGCCCTCGAGCACCAAAGCGGCATAGGCACCCGCGTGGCGGTGCCGGTCGAGCCGTTCGCCGGCGCCGTGTCGCGTCAGCAATCCGTCCACGCTGCCTGCCGATCCTCCTATGCCGCGTCTTCGCGCGCCACTTCGCGCCAGCCGATGTCGCGCCGGCAAAAGCCGGTGGCGAAGTCGATAGCGTCCACGGCGCTATAGGCCGCCGCCTGCGCCGCGCGCACCGAATCCCCCTTTGCGGTGACCGTCAGCACCCGTCCGCCGCTCGCGACCAGAGTATCGCCGTCCAGCCGGGTGCCGGCATGGAATATCTTGGCGCCGGTCGCTTCCGCCGCCGCGATGCCGTGGATCGCGCCGCCGGACTCGGGCGTGCCGGGATAGCCGTTCGCCGCCATCACCACGGTCAGCGCGGTATCCGCCGAGAAAGCGGGGTCTGCCCGGCCGGCAAGCGCGCCTTTCGCAGTGGCGACCATCAGTTCGAGCAAATCGCCTTCGAAGCGCAGCATCAGCACCTGGCACTCGGGGTCGCCGAAGCGGGCGTTGTACTCGATCAGCTTGGGACCGGCCGCGGTCAGCATCAGCCCGGCATAGAGCACGCCCGAATAAGGCGACCCCATCCGCGCGAGCGCCTCCACGGTGGGGCGCACGATCGTCTCGATCGCCTGCCGCTCCAGCTCCGGAGTGAGCACCCGGGCCGGGCTGTACGCGCCCATGCCGCCGGTATTGGATCCGGTGTCGCCATCGCCGACGCGCTTGTGATCCTGCGCCGATCCGAACGGGAGCAAATTGGTGCCGTCGGTCAGTACGAACAGGCTGGCTTCTTCGCCCTCGAGGAATTCCTCAATCACCGCGCTGCCGCCGGGCACCGCGAAGATGCCGCGGATCGCCTCTTCGGCCTCTTCGCGGGTCATCGCCACGGTCACGCCCTTGCCCGCGGCGAGCCCGTCGGCCTTGACCACCACCGGCAGCGTGAAATCGCCGAGCGCGGCCAGTCCGCCGTCGCGGCTCTCGACCTTCACATAGCCCGCGGTCGGGATGTTCTCGCGCGCGCACAGATCCTTGGTGAAGCCCTTCGATCCCTCGAGCTGGGCGGCCGCCTTGCTCGGGCCGAACACGCCGATTCCCATGGTGCGCAGATTGTCGCCGAGCCCGGCGACCAAGGGGGCTTCCGGCCCGATCACCACGAAGCCGATCGAATGGCGCAGGCAGAAATCGATCACCGCGCGATGGTCCGAAAGCGCGATCTCGGCGAGTTCGGCATGCTCGGCTATTCCCGGATTGCCCGGGGCGGCGTAGAGCTTCGTCAGCAGCGGCGATTGTGCGAGCTTCCACGCAAGCGCATGTTCACGCCCCCCCGAACCCAGCAACAGGACGTTCATGCCCGACCCCTTTATCGATACGCCAGCCCGGCTCGTAGCCGAGCAAATGCCGGGGGACAACGCGCCTGCCATGAGCGTCAGCGAGCTTTCGTCGGCGCTCAAGCGGATGGTCGAGGGCGAGTTCGGCCATGTCCGGCTGCGCGGCGAGATTTCGGGGTGGAAGCGCGCCGCCTCGGGCCATGCCTATCTCTGCCTCAAGGATTCGGACGCAGTGATCGACGGGGTGATCTGGCGCGGCGCGGCGGCGGCTCTGCCGTTCGCGGCGCAGGATGGGATCGAAGTGATCGCCACGGGCAAGCTCACCACTTATCCCGGCCGCTCCAAATACCAGATCGTCATCGAGCGGATGGAGCTTGCCGGCGAAGGCGCGTTGATGGCGCTGTTCGAGAAATTGAAGGCGAAGCTGGCGGGCGAGGGGCTGTTCGATCCCGGCCGGAAGAAGCAGCTCCCGCACATGCCGCGCACGATCGGCGTGGTGACGTCGCCTACCGGCGCTGTGATCCGCGACATCCTCCACCGGCTCGGCGATCGTTTCCCGAGCCATGTCCTCGTCTGGCCGGTCAAGGTGCAGGGGGAGGGGTCTGCCGCCGAGGTCGCCGCCGCGGTGCGCGGGTTCGACGCGTTGCCCGCCGACGGTCCGGTCCGCCGTCCCGACCTGCTGATCGTCGCGCGCGGCGGCGGCTCGATCGAGGATTTGTGGGCGTTCAACGAGGAGATCGTCGTCCGTGCGGTGGCGGACTGCAGCATCCCGGTGATTTCCGCCGTCGGCCATGAGACCGATACCAGCCTGTGCGATTTCGCCGCCGATCTGCGCGCGCCGACGCCCACCGCCGCCGCCGAGATCGCGGTCCCGGTGCTCGCCGATGTCCGCCACACCGTGGCGACGCTCGCCCATCGCACCGAACGTTGCGTCCGCCGCTATCACGAACGCGCAGGCGAGCGCCTCGCGGCACTGGTCCGCGTGCTGCCGCGGCGCGACGCTCTGCTCGGCCCCCAGCGCCAGAAGATGGACGACCTCGCCGGCCGGCTCGACCGCGCGCTCGAGCGGCGCGTCACCTCGGCGCGGGCGCAGCTCGATCGCGATGCGGGCGCGCTCCGTCCCGCCGTGCTCGATCAATTGGTGGCGACCGCGCGGCACCGTTTCGACGGTGCGTCGCGGCTGCTCGACAGCGTCAACCCCGACAATTTGCTCCAGCGCGGCTATGTCCGGGTCGGCGCCAAGGCGAGCGGAAAGGTCGTCACCACGGTCGCCGAAGCGCAGGCGGCAGGCGCGATCACGCTCCAGTTCAGGGACGGCCCGGTAGACGCCCGGGTTGAGCGCGCCGCCGGCAAATCCTACACTGCCGCCAAGCCCGAGCAGCCGAGCCTGCTGTGAACCAGACACCGAGTTGAGAATATTATGCTGATGTCCAACACCGCCCGCGCCGCCAAGCTCCATTATATGGCCAATGGTTTCCGCGTCCTCGCGCCCGGCGATCACGTCGTCTGCGCGGTCAGCGGCGAGCGCATTCCGCTCGAGATATTGCGCTACTGGAGCGTCGAGCGCCAGGAACCCTATGCCGCCGCCGAGCATGCGGCCAGGGCGCTGCACGGCCAATGAAGCCGGGGCGGCTCGCGGCTGCCGCGCTGGCGATCGGCCTGCCCGGCAATGCGGCGGCCGGTCAGCAGAGCCGGCCGGTCGCGGCGCAGGTGGACCGCTTCGGCCTCACCGGCCTTCTCGTGCAAGGCGGGATCGCGACCGGGACCGCGCCGCGCGGCACGACCCTGCTGAGCCTGAACGGCATGCCGGTTTCCTTCGCCGCGGATCGCCGCTTCCTGATCGCGTTCGATCGTGACGCCGCGCCGACGGCGACGCTCGTCGCCCGGCTGGCCGATGGCGGAGAAATCCGCCGGACGCTCGCGATCGCCCCGCGCGCGTGGGATATTTCGCGGCTCAACACCTTGCCCAAATATCCCGTGCCGCGCCCCGAATTCGATCGGGTGCGCCCCGGCGAACTCGCCCAGATCAATGCCGCCCGGGCGATGCGGAGCGATTCCCAGGGCTGGCGCCAGACCTTTCTCTGGCCGGTGACCGGGCGCATCTCCACTCTGTTCGGGTCGCAGCGCATCTATCGCGGCGAGCCGGGCGCCTATCATTCGGGGATCGACATCGCGCGGCCGACCGGGACGATCGTGCTCGCGCCGGCCGACGGCGTGGTCATCCTCGCTGCGGCCACGCCGTTCACGCTCGAAGGCAATCTGCTGATGATCGATCACGGCATGGGGCTCAACACCGCCTTCATGCATCTCTCGCGGATCGATGTGCGCCCCGGCCAGCAGGTGCGGCGCGGCCAGCCCGTCGGTGCGGTGGGGCGTAGCGGCCGGGCGACCGGCCCGCATCTGCACTGGAGCCTGAAATGGCGCGATGCGCGGATCGATCCGCTGCTGATCGCCGGGCCGATGCCCGCGGCGGACTGATCGCAACCCTTGATCGCACCGCAGCATTATTTTTGTGCAAAGCGGGATAATACTGCGCAACAATAATACACGTTCTGTGGCTTTTGGGTTACACGCGCCCGGAACGCGCGCGCAAAGGCCAATGCCTGCTTTACACCGACAAAGCGCCGCTTCATCCCACGCTCCAAGCTTCGTCTTTTGCACGTGCACAGCGCGGCGAGCGGAGCGGGGAGACACGCCGGCCGCCGGTCCAGGGACCCGGTCGGAAGTAAGCGAGGATACGGCATGAAGAAAACCAATATCGCACGCGGTTTGCGCGGCGGCACGGCGCTGTCGGCGCTGATGCTGGCGGGGACGTTGTTTGCCGCGCCGGCCATGGCGCAGACCGAAGCACCGGTTGCCGGGCCCGTCGAAGGCCAGGCCACCGAAGATGCAGCGTCGCCGCAGGGCGACATCGTCGTCACCGGCTCGCGCATTCCGCAGGCCAATATCAGCTCGACCGCGCCCGTCACCGTCGTCGGTGCCGAGGACGTCAAGCTCCAGGGCACGACCCGCGTCGAAGATCTGCTCAACTCGCTGCCGGCAGTGTTCGCCAGCCAGACCTCGGGCATGGCGAACGGCGCGGACGGTACCGCCACGGTCGATCTTCGCGGTCTCGGCTCCGCCCGTACCCTCAGCATGGTCAACGGCCGGCGCCTTTTGCCGGGCGATCCGAGCCCGAGCAGCGGTTCGGCTGCCGACATCAACATCATCCCCGCCTCGATGCTCAAGCGCGTCGAAGTGCTGACCGGCGGCGCGTCGTCGACCTACGGTGCCGACGCCGTCGCGGGCGTCGTCAACTTCATCATCGACACCGATTTCGAGGGCTTCCGGCTCGACGCGCAATACGGCCTCTTCCAGCATAGCAACCGCAACACGCTGACGCCGCCGCTGCTCGATGCGCAGGCGGCCCTCGGCCGGGCGGGCTACGGCTATCCCGATTCGAGCGTGGTCGACGGCGCGTCGTTCGATGCCACCTTCTCGATCGGCACCAGCTTCGGCGGCGACGATCGGGGCCATGCCATGGCCTATTTCGGCTACCGCAAGGTCAATCCCGTCACCCAGTCGCGCCGCGACTATAGCGCGTGCACCATCCAGAACACCGGCGCCGGCGCGCCGACCTGCGGTGGTTCGGCGACGTCGGCCGAAGGCAACGTTCTCGTCTTCGAAGGCGGCACGTCGACCTTTTACAACTTCCTGCCGGGCGGCGGCATCGCGCCGGGCTCGACTCGCTTCAATTTCGCCCCGACCAACTATTTCCAGCGTCCGGACGAGCGCTACACCGCGGGCGTCTTCGCGAACTATGAAGTCGACGAGGCGTTCAAGCCCTATCTCGAATTCATGTTCATGGACGACCGCACCGTCGCCCAGATCGCCCCGTCGGGCAATTTCGGCAACACGCTGACCGTCAACTGCGACAACCCGCTGATCTCGGCCGCCCAGTTCGCGGTGATCTGCGGCAATCCCGAGAATCTGATCAACGGCTTCCTCGGTAATTTCCCGCTCGCAGCCGGTGCGCCCTACAATCCGAATCCGGGTGCGGCGCCGCTCACTTTCTTCGATCCGATCACCGGCACGCCGTATAACCGCGGTTATCTCCAGGTGCTCCGCCGCAACGTCGAAGGCGGTCCGCGTCAGTCGGATCTCCAGCACACCAATTATCGCGGTGTGATCGGCGCGAAGGGCGACCTGGGCGAGACCTGGTCGTACGACGCTTACTATCAGTTCGGTCGGGTCAAATACTCGCAGGTCTATTCGAACGAGTTCTCGGCGGCCCGCCTGACGCGTGCCCTCGACGTGATCGACGATCCGCGGGTCGCCGGCGTCAATCCGATCTGCCGCTCGGCGCTCGACGGCACCGACACCAACTGCGTGCCGTACAACATCTTCGGCGGCCTCGGCGCAGCGAGCCCGGCATCGGTCGCCTATCTCTCGGCGACCGGCTTCCAGAGCGGTCAGACCACCGAGCAGGTGGCGAACATCTCGTTCACCGGTCAGCTGGGCCGTTACGGCCTGCAGACCCCGTGGGCCAGCGAAGGCGTCGGCATCAACGTCGGTGTCGAGTGGCGCAAGACCGAGCTCGAGCTCAAGACCGACAACGCCTTCCAGACCAACGATCTGACCGGTCAGGGCGGCGCGACCTTGCCGATCTCGGGCAACTTCCGCGTGTTCGAGGTCTTCGCCGAGACGCAGGTCCCGCTGGTGCAGGACAATTTCATCGACCTGCTGTCGCTCAACGCGGGCTATCGTCATTCGGCCTACAAGACGAGCGCGAACCGCAAGTACGACACCGACACCTACAAGGTCGGCGTCGATTTCGCCCCGATCAGCGACATCCGCTTCCGCGCCACCTACAACCGCGCGGTGCGCGCGCCGAACATCCAGGAGCTGTTCTCGACCGCGACGGTCGGCCTGAACGGTTCGGAGGATCCGTGCGCGGGCATCGGTCCGATCACTGCGACCAATTATGGCTGTCTCGCACAGGGCTTCGTGGTCGGTCAGGGCACCGCGGCGAACCCGGCCGGCCAGTATAACGGTCTGATCGGCGGCAATGCCGACCTGCAGCCGGAAAAGGCGACCACCAAGACGCTCGGCGTGGTCTTCCAGCCCAGCTTCGTCCCGCGCTTCGCGCTGACGGTCGACTATTTCGACATCAAGGTCGAAGACGCGATCCGTTCGTTCGGTCAGGACTCGATCCTCGCGGACTGCACCGACAACGCGACCGCGACGTTCACGCCTGCGTCGTGCGACCTGATCAACCGCGATGCGGCGGGCTCGCTGTGGCTCACCCCGGGCGGTTTCGTGCGCGATCTGCCCAACAATGTCGGCCAGCTGCAGACCAAGGGTATCGAAGTGGGCGCGTCCTACTCGATGCAGCTCGGTGGCATCGGGCGGCTGTCGCTCAACATGAACGGCACCTATCTCGACAGCTACAAGGTCGATAACGGGCTGACTGCACCTTATGACTGCGCCGGCCTTTACGGTCCGACCTGCAGCGTGGGCGGCACCACGGAATCGGGCGCTCCGCTTCCTGAATGGCGCCACAAGCTGCGTGCGACGCTGCAGATGGACGGCGGCGTCGGCCTGTCGGTCCAGTGGCGTCACCTCGGCCCGGTCCGTGCCGAGACCACCACCGATCAGGCGAGCCTCGAGGGTGATTTCAACTATGATCCCGGCACGCGCCTGAAGGCGATGAACTATGTCGACCTCGCGGCGACCTTCTCGATCACCGACGCGTACACCTTCCGTCTCGGCGTCAACAATCTGTTCGATCTCGAGCCGCCGCTGGTGACCTCGGGCAATGCCGGCCGCGGAGGTTCGAACCTCTGCCCGACCGGTCCGTGCAACGGCAACACCTATCCGGGCACCTATGATGCGCTGGGCCGCTACCTGTTCGCAGGCGTGACCCTGAACTTCTAAGCTCTGGAAGACGCAAATCGGGGCGGTCGGCGCGAGCTGGCCGCCCCTTTTTCGTGGCAGCTTGCGCCGGCCGCGCCTGCCGGTTCATAGCAAAGCGATGGCAACCGCACCCACGCTCGACCCAAATACCGCAGAGGCGCTCCGCGAAGCGGTGCGCGCCGCGCAGGCGGGAGACCTTGTCCGCGCCCGGACGCTTGCCGAAGGCGCCGTTCCCGGCAGCGCCGATCCCGCCCCGCTCCACGCCTTTCTCGGAATGCTGTCGGCGCGCGCGGGCGACCTCGCGGGCGCGGGCGGTCAGCTTCGCCTCGCGCATCGCGCCCGTCCGGGCGACATGACGATCGCCTGCAATCTGATCGCCGTGCTGATCGATGTGGGCGATCGCGAAGCTGCGCTCGACGTGGCGACGCAGGAACTGGCCTCTGCCGATCCGACGTTGCGGGTCGCACGCTATCGCGGTTTTCTCGCGCTGTCGCTCGATCGGTTCGCCGAGGCCGCGCAAGCCTATGAATTCGTCCTCGCGCGCGCCCCTCAGGATTTCGAGAGCTGGAACAATCTCGGCAATGCCCGCTCGGCGCTGGGGGATTTTCCCGGCAGCATCGCCGCGCTGGAACAGGCAGTCGCGCTCGATCCCCGCGCGGCGCCGACACGCGTCAACCTCGCCGTGGCCTTGCGGACTGCCGGACGATCAAGCGATGCCGAAGCGATCCTGCGCACCGCGGCCACGGATTTTCCCGAGGACCCGCACGTCCTGCACGAACTCTACGCCCTGCTGAAGGCCGAGGGTCGCAATGCGGAGGCGTTGCCGGTGATCGAGGCGGCGGTGCACCGCGATCCGGCGAATGCCGGCATGCAGTTCGAGCTCGCGGTGGAATATGGCGTGGCGCTGGAGACGGCGAAGGCCGAAACCGCCTATCTCCGCGTGCTCGATCTCGATCCGTCGTGGCGCGACGCGTGGCTCGGGCTGGCGATCCAGTACGAGCACACCAATCGCGAGGAGGAGTTCGCGCCGCTGATCGCGCGGGCGGAGGGCAATCACCTCGATGTCGGCACGCTGAGCTTCCTGCGTGCGCTCGAGCATCGTCGCGCCAAACGGTTCGGGGAAGGCCTTGCGTCGTTGGCGCTCGTGCCTCCCGACATCGAACCCGAACGCACCGCGCATCTGAAGGCGACCTTGCTCGACCGCCTCGGCCGCACCGACGAAGCCTTCGAATGGTTCGACGAGACTGCGCGGCGACATGCGGCGGACCCTTCAGAGCCGCTCAAACACGCTGCCACGCTGCGCGATGAATTGCGTGCCGAACTGGCGACGATGACTCCCGAATGGGTCGCCGGCTGGACCCGCGACGTGCCGTCGCCGGAGCATCCCGCGCCGGTGTTCCTCGTCGGTTTTCCCCGTTCGGGCACCACGTTGCTCGACACCATCCTGATGGGGCATCCGGACACGGTGGTTCTCGAGGAGAAGCCGGCGCTCAATTTGGTCGACGAGGCGATCGGCGGCTTCGCGAAGCTGGCGACAATGAATGCAGGCGAAATCGCCGCGGCGCGGGCGCGCTATTTCGACGAGGTCGCCAGGATCGCGCCGCTCGCGCCCGGCCGCATGCTGATCGACAAGTCGCCGCTGTTCCTCAACAAGGTGCCGCTGATCAAGCGGCTGTTCCCCGACGCGCGGTTCATCCTCGCGCTCCGCCATCCGTGCGACGTGCTGCTCAGCTGTTTCATGAGCAATTTCAAGCTCAACCGCGCGATGTCGAACTTTCTGCGGCTGGAGGACGCCGCCGCACTCTACGATCTGAGTTTCAGCCATTGGGAACGCGCGAACGCGCTGTTCCCGGTCGCGGCACACGCGATCGTCTACGAGCGCCTGATCGAGAACATGGAAGCCGAGGTGTGCCCGCTGTTCGACTGGCTGGGTCTCGAATGGCACGCCGGGGCGCTCGACCATAGTCGCACCGCCCGATCGCGCGGGCTGATCACCACCGCCAGCTATTCGCAAGTGACCGAGCCGATCTACAAGCGCGCCGCCGGCCGCTGGCATCGCTATCGTGCGCATCTCGAGCCGGTGCTCCCCGTGTTGGCCCCGTGGGCCGAGAAGTTCGGCTATAGGCTCTGAGTACTGGACTCGGCGCGCGATCGGGCACAAAATCCGCGCACGTTGCCGCTGTCGGGCGGCTTTCTTGTGGAAAGCGTGTCATGATCCGTACCTCTGCAGCCGCAATCGTCGCGGTATCTCTTTTCTCACTGGCCGGCGCCTCGTTGGCGGCGGCGCAGGAAGGCGCCAAGCCCAAGACACGCGACCCCAATGAGGTCATCTGCAAGAAGGAGGAGGTTCTCGGCAGCCGCCTTCAGTCGCGCAAGGTCTGCATGACCCGCGCGCAATGGGCCGAGCAGCGCGCGCTCGACCGCCAGAATGTCGAGCGTTCGCAGACCAACACCTGCCAGCGCCAGGCCGGCTGCTGAGACGAGATTAGCATCCATCGTCCCTCGTCCCGTCAAGGGGGAGGGTTGCGCAGACTTGGGCTCAAAGAGCCTTGATCGGAGCTGGGCCCTCTCCCCTATCAAGGGGAGAGGAGTTGGCACTAGGCGACACGCAGCTGGAGCGCGCCGTCGCCTTCGTCGATGCGCACCGTCGATCCGTCCTTGACGTCGCCGCGCAGGATCAGGTCCGCGAGCGGGTCCTGCAGATAGCGCTGTACCGCGCGCTTGAGCGGGCGGGCGCCGTAGACCGGATCATAGCCGACCCGCCCGAGCCAGCCACGCGCGGCGTCGGTGAGCTCGATCCGGATCTTGCGGTCGGCGAGCAACTTGCCGACACGCCCGACCTGGATGTCGACGATCGGCGCCATATGCTCCGCCGCCAGACGGTGGAACAGGATGATCTCGTCGAGCCGGTTGAGAAATTCGGGCCGGAAATGCGCGCGCACGACGTCCATCACCTGCGGCTCGACATCCTCGACCTTCTGGCCGTCGGCCAGATTGGTGAGGAATTGCGACCCGAGGTTCGAGGTCAGGATGACGATCGTGTTCGCGAAATCGACCGTGCGGCCCTGGCCGTCGGTCAGCCGGCCGTCGTCGAGCACCTGGAGCAGCACATTGAACACATCGCCATGCGCCTTCTCGACTTCGTCGAACAACACCACCTGATACGGCCGACGACGAACTGCCTCGGTTAGAACGCCGCCTTCCTCATAACCAACATAGCCGGGAGGCGCGCCGAGCAGCCGCGCCACCGAATGTTTCTCCATGAACTCGCTCATGTCGATCCGGACCATCGCGTTCGGATCGTCGAAAAGGAATTCGGCGAGCGCCTTGGTCAGCTCGGTCTTGCCGACGCCGGTCGGCCCGAGGAACAGGAACGAGCCGAGCGGCCGGTTGGGATCCTGCAGACCCGCGCGCGAACGCCGCACCGCGGTCGCCACCGCCTTGACCGCGTCGGCCTGGCCGATGACGCGCTTGCCGAGCGCCGCCTCCATGTTGAGCAATTTCTCACGCTCGCCCTCCATCATCCGGTCGACCGGAATCCCGGTCCAGCGCGCGACCACGCTGGCAATGTCCTCGGCAGTGACTTCCTCGCGCAGCATCGCGTTGCCGGTCTGCGCCTCGGCCTCGGCCAATTGCTTGGTCAGCGCGGGGATCGTGCCGTAATTGAGTTCGGCCATCTTGCCGAGATCGCCGGCGCGCTGCGCCTGATCGAGCTCGAGCTTCGCGGCATCGAGCTGCTCCTTGAGTCGCGATTCGGCGTTGATCTTGTCCTTCTCGGCCTGCCAGCGCGCGGTCAGTTCGCCAGACTGTTGCTCGAGATTGGCGAGTTCGGCCTCGAGTGTGGCGAGCCGGTCCTTCGATGCGGCGTCGGTCTCCTTCTTGAGCGCCTCGCGCTCGATCTTGAGCTGGATGATCCGCCGGTCGAGGGTCTCTATCTCCTCGGGCTTGGACTCGACCTCCATGCGGATCCGCGAGGCGGCCTCGTCCATCAGATCGATCGCCTTGTCGGGCAGGAAGCGGTCGGTGATGTAGCGATTGGACAAAGTCGCGGCGCCGACGATCGCGGCGTCGGTGATCCGCACGCCGTGATGCAGCTCGTATTTCTCCTTCAGCCCGCGCAGGATCGAGATCGTGTCCTCGACCGTCGGCTCGCCGACGAACACCGGCTGGAAGCGCCGCTGCAGCGCAGGGTCCTTCTCGACATATTTGCGATACTCGTCGAGCGTCGTCGCGCCGATGCAATGCAGTTCGCCGCGGGCGAGCGCGGGCTTGAGCAGATTGCCCGCGTCCATCGCGCCCTCGGTCTTCCCCGCGCCGATCAACTGATGCATCTCGTCGATGAACAGGATGATGTCGCCTTCGCCGGCCTTGACCTCGTCGAGCACGCCTTTCAGCCGCTCCTCGAATTCGCCGCGATATTTCGCGCCGGCGATCAGGCTGCCCATGTCGAGCGACATCAGGGTGCGGTTCTTGAGCCCGTCGGGCACGTCGCCATTGACGATGCGCAGCGCGAGGCCCTCGGCGATCGCGGTCTTGCCGACGCCGGGCTCGCCGATGAGAACGGGGTTGTTCTTGGTCCGCCGCGCGAGGATCTGGATCGTGCGGCGGATCTCCTCGTCGCGGCCGATCACCGGATCGAGCTTGCCGTCGCGCGCCGCCTGGGTGAGGTCGCGCGCGAACTTCTTGAGCGCGTCGTAACGATCCTCGGCGCCGGCGGTGTCGGCGGTCTTGCCTTTGCGCAGATGGTTGATCGCGCCGTTGAGCGCCTCGGGCTTCACCCCCGCCGTGGCGAGCGCCTTGCCTGCCGCCGTGGTGCTCGCCAGCGTCAGCGCGAGCAGCAGCCGCTCGACCGTGACGAAGCTGTCGCCCGCCTTGGCCGCGACCTGCTCGGCCGAATCGAGCACCCGCACCGCATCATTGTCGAGCCCCGGAGTCTGCTGCGCGCCGCCGCCCGATACTGCGGGGATCTTGGCGAGTGCCGCGTCGGTCTCGGCGAGCGCGCGCTTCGCATCGCCGCCCGCCGCGCCGATCAGCCCGCTCGCCATGCCCTGCTCGTCCTCGAGCAGCGCCTTGAGCAGATGCTCGGGCGAAATCCGCTGATGGTTCATGCGGATCGCGACGGTCTGCGCCGACTGGAGGAAACCCTTGGCGCGATCGGTGAATTTCTCGAGGTTCATGCTGGCCCCTGTTGATTACGCAGGCGATGTAGTGTTGCCATTGTGCAACACAAGGCCCGCTCAGCCTCCCGTCTTCGCCGGCCGCGGCGCCCGCGGCGCACCGGGAGCGTAACGGTTGCCGAAGGCGTTGCCCTCGTACCAGCGCGGCGCCTCGGGCGCATCGGCCACTTCGCGAGCGATCCAGTAGTTGAGCCGCGCGAACTTCGCGCCCGCCTCCCAGTCGAACGGCAGGTCGATCTGATCAGACGGCTGGTGGTAGTTGTTCGCGAGAAAATCGCGGAACGCCTTCTCGCCGCCATTCGCGAAGCCGGTCATCAGGAAGATCGAGGGCACCCCCGCCTTGACGAAGTTGAAATGGTCCGAGCGCTCGAAGAACTGCTCCTCGGGCATCGGATCGGGCGAGACGCGCACGCCCATCCGCGCACCGGCGCGCGCGACCACCTCGCCCATCGTCGAATGCTCGCCGCCGAACGCGATCACGTCCTGAAAGTCGTAGAGCAGGATCGGCATGTCGAGATTGACGTCGGCGACCAGGCGACCCGTGCCGGTCACCGGATGGCGGGCGAGATAGCTCGAGCCGAGCAGCCCGTCCTCCTCTGCGGTCAGCGCGACGAACAGGATCGAGCGCCTGGGGCGAGTCCTCGCCTTCGCGAACGCCCGCGCCGCCTCGAGCATCGTCGCGACCCCGGCGGCGTTGTCCATCGCGCCATTGTGGACCTTGTCCCCGGGCAGATGCGGATCGCGGCCGACATGGTCGAGATGCGCGCTCAGCACGACATATTGATCTGCCAGCGCCGGGTCCGATCCCGGCACCACGCCGATCACGTTCGGGCTGCGATACGCCTTCACCTTGCTGGTCCGCGCCAGCGTCGCGCGTTGCTCGAGCGCGAAGCCTTTGATCCGGGCTTCGGGCAGAGCGGCGGCGGCGAACACTTCCTCCACCCGTTTTTGCGCACCGGCGAACAGCGCCCCCGCCGCGGTCTCGTCGAGATAGGCGCCGATCTGCACGCCGGGATCCTGTCCGTCGGGAAACCCTTCGTCGCTCAGCCATTTGGTGGTGTTGTCGGGAACGGTGTTCGCGGCGGCGCGCCACAGCATTTCGTCGTCCGGCCCGACAAGGTACAGCACGCCGATCGCGCCGTGTTTCGCGGCGCTGCGTGCGCGTTCGCCGTTGATCCGCGCGGCCGCTGCGCGCGGCAGCCCCCTGGGCGTGCCCACCAGCATCACTGCGAACTTGCCGCGCAGGTCGAGCCCGGCATAATCCTGATAGCCGAGATCGGGCGCCTCGATCCCATAGCCGACGAACACCGCGTCGCCGGTCACCGTCTGGGTGGCGGTGCCGAAGCGCGGCGAGGGAGCGATCAGCACGTTGGCGCCGTTGACGAAGGCGTGCTTTCCGATCCGCAGCGCGGCGGGATGGCGGTCGTCGAGGCCATATTCGGCGAGCGATACTTGCTGGAACCAGCCATCGGTGCCGCCGGGCTTGAGTCCCAGCGCGGCGAATTGCTCGGCGACGTAGCGCGCGGCGATCTCGTGCCCCGGCGTGCCCGCATCGCGGCCCTCGAGCCGGTCGTCGGCGAGGAAGGTGACGTGCTTGCGGACCTCCGCGGCGCTGAACTGCGGTTCTTCGGGCGTCGCCTGCGGATGCGCGGCGAGCGGCGCGGCGGCGAGCAACAGCCCGGCGAGGAGCATCGGAACGCGCATCTGCGGAGGGTCTTTCGAAAGGCGTCGGCCGGTGCACGCTAGCCGAAAAGCGATCGGCTGCAAGCGCCTACGGATTCGGTTGCAGCGGTTACTGTCCTCGCTATGTTCGGCGCCGACATCGATGCTCCCCGGGGGAAGATCACCAACATGAAGTCGTTCCTGATGTATTGCAGCGCGGCCACGATCGCGCTGGCCACCGCTTCCTCGCCCGCCGCCGCCCAGCAGGTCGCCGCCGCGTCGACGGCGAAGCCGGTGCCGGTCGCCGAGCTCGTGAAGCGCGTCGACATCCCCTATGAGGAATTCACCCTCCCGAACGGCCTTCGCGTCATCGTACACACCGATCGCAAGGCGCCGATCGTCGCGGTCTCGACCTGGTACGACGTCGGCTCGAAGCACGAGCCGAAGGGCAAGACCGGCTTCGCGCATCTGTTCGAACATCTGATGTTCAACGGCTCGGAGAATGCGCCCGGCGATTTCTTCGAGCCTCTCAAGCAGGTCGGCGCGACCGATTTCAACGGCACCACCAGCTTCGATCGCACCAATTATTTCGAGACCGTGCCGCGCCCGGCGCTCGACCGCGCGCTGTTCCTCGAGAGCGACCGGATGGGCTATCTGCTCGGCGCGATCACGCAAGGCGTGCTCGACGAGCAGCGCGGCGTCGTCCAGAACGAGAAGCGCCAGGGCGACAACCGGCCCTATGGCCTCGTCTATTACAAATTGCTCGAGGAGCTGCTCGCGGGCAGTCCTTATGGTCATAACGTGATCGGCTCGATGGCCGATCTCGACGCGGCCAGCCTCGACGACGTCAAGAACTGGTTCCGCGCGCATTACGGCCCGAACAACGCGGTGCTGGTGCTCGCCGGCGACGTCGACGCGAAGGAAGCGCGGCCGCTGGTCGAGAAATATTTCGCCGCGATCCCCGCCGGGCCGAAAAGCGTGCTTCCCAAGGTCGAGGTGCCGACGCTGCCCCAGGCCAAGACCGTGGTGATGAAGGACCGCGTCGCCGCGACGATGGTGTTGCGCACCTGGGCGGTGCCCGGTCTCAACGATCCCGATTCGGTGCCGCTCGACGTATTCGGCGACGTGCTCGGCGGCCTCGCCAGCTCGCGGCTCGACAATGCCCTGGTCCGCAAGGAAAAGCTCGCGGTGCAGGTCTCGGCCGGCATCCAGTCGATGGCGCAGCTCGGCATGTTTCAGGTCCAGGCGATCGTGAAGCCCGGCGTCGACGCCAATCTGGTGGCGAAGCGGCTCGACGAGATCGTCGCCGATCTGATCCGGAACGGCCCGACCGCGGACGAAGTCCAGCGCGTCGCCACCACGGCGGTGTCGGGACGCATTTCGGGGCTCGAATCGGTCGGCGGCTTCGGCGGCAAGGCCGTCGCGCTGGCGTCGGGCGAACTCTATTCGAACAACCCCGGCTTCTTCAAGAAGCAGCTCGAAGAGACCGCGCGGGTAACTCCGGCGCAGGTCCAGGCCGCGGGCAAGAAATGGCTGAGCCGGCCGGCACTGACGATCATGGTCGAGCCCGGCCAGCGCGAAGCCTATCAGGAAGCGGCTGCGGTTGCGCCTGCGAAGCCCGTCGAAGGCGCCCAGGCCGAGCCGTTCAAGGGCACCCGCGGCGCATTGCCCGACGTGGCGCAGATCGGCGATCTCGATTTCCCCGACGTCTCGCGGAGCAAGCTCTCGAACGGCGTCGAGATCGTCTACGCCAATCGCACCGCAGTGCCGGTCACCCAGGTGGTAATGAGCTTCGATGCCGGCGTCGTCGCCGATCCCGCGAACAAGCTGGGCACCCAGAATCTCGTATTGTCGCTGCTCGACGAAGGCACCACCAGCAAGGATTCGATCGCGATCGCCGAGGCGCGCGAGCGGCTGGGCGCCAGCATCAGCACGGGCAGCTCGTCGGATCGCACCTATTTGTCGGTGTCGGCACCGAGCCCGAACCTGCCCGGGGCGCTCGATCTGTTCGCCGATGTCGTCCGCAACCCGGCCTTCGCGCCCGACGAGGTCGAGCGGCTTCGCGCCACCCAGCTCACCGGCATCGCCGCCGAGCTGACCGATCCGCAGGGGCTCGCCAATCGCGCGCTGCCGCCGCTGATCTACGGCGCGGGCAATCCCTATGTGAAGCTGGCTGCGGGCGGCGGCGATCCGGAGGCAGTCAAGGCGCTGACCCGCGACGATCTGCTGGCTTTCTATCGCGCGTGGATCCGGCCCGACAAGGCCAAGATCTTCGTGGTCAGCGATCGTCCGCTCGCCGACGTCAAGGCAGCGCTCGAGGCACGCTTCGGCAATTGGAAGGGCATCGGCGCCGCCGGGGTCAAGGCGTTCACGGTCGCGCCGAAGCAGGTCGCGCCGAAGATCGTGCTCGTCGACCGGCCCGATTCGCCGCAGTCGCTGATCCTCGCCGCGCAGATGACGCAGCTCGATCCCGCCAGCGAATTGCTCACCCCGCTCACCGCCAATCAGGTGCTCGGCGCGGGCTTCCTGTCGCGAATCAACATGGAGCTGCGCGAGAACAAGCATTGGTCGTACGGCGCGCGGGGCGGCTATGACTGGCTCGAAAAGGCGGTGCCCTACACGATCGCCGCGCCGGTCCAGGCCGATCGCACCGGGGACTCGATCAAGGCGATCCAGCAGCAGGTCGGCGACTTCCTGACCAGCAAGGGCGTCACCGAGGCCGAGCTGACCCGCGAGATCAACGGCACTACCCGCGAGCTCGCCGGCCGATTCGAAACTTCGGGGGCGGTGCTCTCGGCGATGCAGCAGAACGATCTGCGCAAGCGCCCGGACAATTTCTACGACACCGTCACGCAAAAATATCGCAGCATGACCGTCGCCCAGCTTGACGCTGCGGCACGCGCGGCTTTGGACCCGAAGAAGTTCGTCTGGGTGGTCGTGGGCGATGCCGCGAAGGTCAAGCCGCAGCTTGACAGCCTCGGCCTGCCTGTCGAGGTGGTCCCCGCAGCGTCGGTGGCGGGTTCGGCCGCGACCGCCGCGTCGAAGTAGTTTCCGAGATCAGGAGAGACGAGATGGCGAATGTCGATGGCAGCTGGAACACAGTCACCAAGTCGCCGATGGGCGACCAGCAGGCGGTGCTGACCGTGCAGAGCGCGGGCGACAGCTTCACCGGCAATTTTTCGGGCGGACTCGGCACCACCGACATCAAGGACGGCAAGGTCGATGGCGACACGCTGACCTTCTCGCTCGACATCACCGTGCCGATGCCGATGACGCTCACCGTCGAGGCGACGGTCGACGGCGACAATCTCAACGGCACCGTCACCGCGGGCGCATTCGGCAGCTTCCCGATCGTCGGTACGCGCGGCTGAAATCAGCTTCCGGTTGAATCGAAAGGCCCGCTTCTCACAGGAGGCGGGCCTTTTTTCGTTGCGCCGTCCGGCTTCAGGAACGTCCTGTGTTTCGAGCGGTTTGGCACCCGTTCGACGAAAAGGGGCCGCGCATGTTGTCGGAGACCAGGGCGACTTTGCTCGCGCGATTGGGTTTCGCCGCGCGGGGACTGGTATACCTGCTGATCGGCTGGTTTGCCGTCGACGCCGCGTTGCGCGGCGGCGAGACCGCGGACAATCAGGGTGCGATCGCGTCGCTGGCCGACAAGTCCTTCGGCCCCCTATTGCTGGCACTGATCGCCGCCGGGCTCGCGGGCTATGCGCTGTGGCGTCTCGCCGAGGCGGCGGCCAACCCTGCGCGCAGCAAGCCCGATGCGAAGAACCTCTTCGAACGCGGCGGGCTGGCGCTGAGCGGCCTCGCGCATATCGTTCTCGCCTGGGTCGCAGCCGGGTTTGCGCTCCATCCCCGGTCCGGAAGCGATACCTCGCCCAATGACGAGCGCGCGCGCGACTGGACTGCGTGGCTGCTCGATCAACCATTCGGGCCGGCATTGGTCGGCGCCGTCGCGTTCGGCTTTTTCTGCGGGGCGGTGCTCCAGGCGCGAAAGGCGTGGAAGGGCGATTTCGTCGCGGAATTGCACGGCGATACGCCCACGCCCGGCTATGTCTGCACCGCGGGCCGGATCGGCTACGGCGCCCGGGCGCTGGTATTCGCCGTCACCGGCCTGTTCTTCGCGGCCGCGGCGTGGCGCGCGCGCGCGAGCGAGGCGGGCGGCATGGCAGACGCGCTCGCGGCGCTGCAGGACCAGCCCGGCGGCACCTGGCTGCTCGCGGCCACCGGCATCGGGCTGGGCCTGTTCGGTGTCTTCAGCCTGATCGAGGCGCGCTACCGGCGCATTCGGGTGAAGGTATAGACTCCCTCTCCCACGTCGGCAGCGGGAAGAGTGAGGGGGTAAGGCCTAGCGCCTGACCCGCGTCACATGCCCCATCTTGCGGCCCGGCCGGGCATTGCCCTTGCCATAGAGGTGCAGATGCGTCCCCGGCTCGGCGAGCAGTTCGGCCCAATTGTCCGCGTCGCTGCCGATCAGATTGATCATCTCGACATGGCTGCCGGTCAGCGCGGTGCTCCCAAGCGGCAGCCCGCAGATTGCGCGGATATGGTTCTCGAACTGCGAGGTCTCGGCGCCCTCGATCGTCCAATGCCCCGAATTGTGTACCCGCGGCGCCATTTCGTTGAACACCGGACCGTCCGCGGTCGCGAAGAACTCCAGCGTCAGCACGCCGACATGGCCGAGCGCCTCCGCCACGCGCCCCGCCAGCGTCGCCGCCTCGGCCCAGTGCCGCGCGATCTCGGGGGGGGCGGGGAGCGTCGAGCGGGCGAGGATGCCGTCGACATGCTCGTTCCATGGCGGCGGATAGCTGGTCAGCTCACCGTCGAGCCCGCGCACCGTGATGATCGAGAATTCGTGGCTGAAGGTGACGAAGCCTTCGAGGATCGCCGGCCGCTCGCCGATATCGGTCCAGGCCGCCTCGGCGTCGGCGGCGTCGCGGATCCGCACTTGCCCCTTGCCGTCATAGCCCAGCCGCAAGGTCTTGAGGATCGCCGGCGTACCGATCTGGTCGATCGCCGCCTTGAGCTCATCGAGCGTCGAGATTGGCGCCCAAGGCGCGGTCCGCCCGCCGAGCGCGCCGACGAACGCCTTTTCGCGCGCACGGTCCTGCGCGATCGACAGGCTCTGCGGGCCCGGCCGCACCGGCACCTTGTCCGAGAGATATTCGACCGGCCCGATCGCGATATTCTCGAATTCGTAGGTCACCACGTCGGTCTGCCCGGCGACTTCGTCGAGCACGATGCGGCTATGATAATCGGCGCGGGTGTAGCTCGAGGCGGTCTGCGCGGCGACGCTCTCCGCGTCGGGAGCGAGGACGTGGGTGCGATAGCCGAGCTGCGCCGCGGCGACCGCGAGCATCCGCCCGAGCTGGCCGCCGCCGAGAATGCCGATGATCGATCCGGGGGGCAAAGCGGTCATTCGGGGTCGGTCGCCACATTGTCGGTCTGGGCGGCGCGCCATGCCCTGAGCCGGCCGGCGAGCGCGTCGTCCGAAGTGGCGAGGATCGCCGCGGCGAGCAGCCCTGCATTGATCGCGCCGGGCTTGCCGATCGCCAGCGTGCCCACCGGAATGCCGCCGGGCATCTGGACGATCGAATAGAGGCTGTCGACGCCCTTGAGCGCCTTGCTCTCGACCGGCACGCCGAGCACCGGCAGATGCGTCATCGCCGCCGCCATACCCGGCAGATGCGCCGCGCCGCCCGCCCCGGCGATGATCGTCTTGAGCCCCCGATCCGCGGCGGAATGGGCGTAATCGTAGAGCCGCTGCGGGGTACGATGCGCCGACACGACCTTGGTCTCGTGCGGCACTTCGAGTTCGTCGAGCACTCGCGCGGCATGGCGCATCGTCTCCCAGTCGGAAGTGCTGCCCATGATGATGCCGACTTTAGCTGCGTCCGACATGCCTGCCCCGTGTTGCGGAAGCGGGGTTGTTAGTAGGGGAGGGGAGAGAGGGCAACTTCGATTCACGTCGAGGCGCGAAGGAAGTAAAGAGGTTCGCGCAGAGGCGCAGAGGACGCAGAGGTGGATGGTCCGCCGCGCCAGCGGGCCCTATCTCGACGCTTGCTAGTCTCTCGTGGGAACCGTGAGCTAAACTTCTCTGCGTCCTCTGCGCCTCTGCGCGAACAAAATCTCGAGCCTGCGAGCCGCTTACCGCTCGCTCAGATAGTACCGATCCGTCGCCACCAGCGCCTCGTCCAGCTCGTAGACGATCGGCTGCCCGGTCGGGATCTCGAGGTTGACGATCTCGGCATCGGGGATGCCAGAGAGATGCTTGACCAGCGCGCGCAGCGAATTGCCGTGCGCCGAGACCAGCACGCGCTTGCCCTCTTTCAGGTCGGGCGCGATCTTCTTCTCCCAATAAGGCTGGACGCGCGCGATCGTGTCCTTGAGGCTCTCGGTCTGCGGGATCTTGATCCCGGCGTAGCGGCGGTCCTTCGACAGGTCGAACTCGCTGTCCGCCGCGCCCAAAGGCGGCGAGATGTCGAACGCGCGGCGCCAGATCTGGACCTGCTCGTCACCATGAATCTTCGCGGTCTCGGCCTTGTTGAGCCCGGTCAGCCCGCCATAATGCCGTTCGTTGAGCGCCCAGTCCTTCTCGACCGGAAGCCAGAGCCGGCCCATTTCCTCGAGCGCGAGGTTGAGCGTCTTGATCGCCCGGGTCTGCAGGCTGGTATAGCATTGGTCGAAGTCATGGCCCTTGTCGGCGAGCAGCTTGCCCGCGGCCTTGGCTTCCTCGATTCCCTGATCGGTCAGGTTGACGTCCCACCAGCCGGTGAAGCGATTCTCCAGATTCCACGCCGACTGGCCGTGGCGGATGAGGACGAGCGTGGGCATGACGGCTCCTTCGGCTTGAACGTTCGCCGCGGCTGATAGAGAGATGGCGCGGCTTCGCAAAGGGAGATGCGCCATGGCGATCGTTCGGCAGGCTCTGGTTCATGGCGGTCCCGGCGGCCCGTTCGAGGGAGTCGCGGCGTGGGACGATGCCGTCGAAGGCCCGCGTCCGTGCCTGCTCGTCCTCCCCAATGTGCTCGGCCAGAAGGAAGCGGACAATTGCAAGGCCGAGGCTCTCGCCGGGCTCGGCTATGTTGCGTTTGCCGCCGATCTGTTCGGGCAGGGCAAGCGTACTACGCTCGGATCCGAGAACCGCAGCCATTACATGGACGCACTCAATGCCGATCGCGCCTTGCTCCGCGACCGCCTCGCCGCGTCGCTTGCCGCACTCACCGGCTTGCCGCAGGCCGACCCCGAAAAGGCCGCGGCGATCGGCTTCTGCTTCGGCGGAAAATGCGTGCTCGACATGGCCCGCGCCGGGCTCGCCATCCGCGGCGGCGTGTCGTTTCACGGCGTCTATGACCGCCCCGATTACGCGAGCGTGTCGCCGATCGCTGCGAAGCTGCTGATCTGCCACGGCTGGGACGACCCGATCTCGCCGCCCGAGACGACGGTCGCGCTCGCCAACGAACTGACCGAAAGCGGCGCCGACTGGCAGCTTCACGCGTACGGTCATGCCGGCCACGCCTTCACCGATGCGGGCAGGGCCGGGCCCGGGCCGATCGCCTATGAACCGCGTGCCGATAGGCGCAGCTGGCGCGCGATGACCGACTTCCTCGAACGATTGTTCGCCTGAAACGCCTTCGGTGCGTTAGCATGGGTTAATGACCTTCTTCGAAAGCCTCGTCGCGCTGCTGCTCCTCGCGGTCGTGCTGCTGCAAGTCGCACGGCGAAGCTGGATTCCGTATCCGACGATGCTCGCGACCGCGGGCGTGGTCGTCGCGCTGGTTCCGGGAAGCCCGGCGATCGCACTCGAAGGCCATACCGCGCTCGCTCTGTTCATCGCGCCGGTATTGCTCGATGCGGCTTTCGATTTCCCGCTCGCCGCAGTCCGCAAGCTCTGGCGACCTTTGGTCGCGCTCGCGGTGGTTGCGGTCCTGCTCACTACTGCGGTTGTCGCGTGGATCGGCTGGACCTTTGCCGGACTGCCGCTCGCTGCGGCGATCACCCTCGGCGCGATCGTCGCCCCGCCCGATGCCGCCGCGGCGACGACGGTGCTGCGCTCGGCCAGATTGCCGCGCCGGGCCGTTCAGGAGCTCACCGGCGAGAGCCTGCTCAACGACGCCACTGCGCTGTTGCTGTTCAGCGCCGCGGTGGCGATCCAGAGCCATGGCGGGATCGACGGCAAGGTCGCGCTCCAGCTCGGCTTCGCAGTACCCGGCGGGATCGCGCTCGGGCTCTTCTTCGCCTGGGCGTTCCGCTACATCATCCCCTATACGCGCAGCTCGTTCGGCGGGAATCTGCTCGAATTCGTCAACACCTTCATCGCGTGGCTGGTCGCCGAGCGGCTCGGGCTGTCGGCAGTGCTCTGCGTGGTGACGATGGCGATGTTCATCGCCAACGATCCGCGGATGAAGATCGACGCGCGCAACCGCATCCAGTCGTTCGCGGTGTGGGGCGTCGCGGTGTTCGTGCTCAACGTCGTCGCCTTCCTGCTGATGGGGATGCAGGCACGGGCGATCGTCGGCGGGATGGATCCCGCACGGCTGCGCGAGGCCGCCGGCGTCGCGGCGATGGTCGTGGCGGCCGTGATCGTCACCCGCATCGTCTGGGTGCTGGTCTATAACCGTCTCGCCGCGCGATTCGCGGTGCTGCGCGGCGAGGCCGAGCCGGCCAGCTTCGCGCAAGGCATTGTGGTCGGCTGGTGCGGGATGCGCGGGCTGGTCACGCTCGCCACCGCCTTCGCATTGCCCAATGATTTCCCCCAGCGCGACCTGATCGTGCTCGCCGCCTTCGCAGTGGTGCTGACCACACTCGTGCTGCAGGGGCTGACGCTCACGCCGTTGATCCGCCTGCTCGGGCTCGGCGAGGGCAACGATCATCGCGAGAAAGTCGATGCACAGCGCGCGCTCGCCGAGGCCGGAATCGCCGCGCTCGAAGGAAAAAGCGGGCACGTCGCCGAAGACATGCGGCGCCATTTCGAGATCGATCGCGCGGCGCTCGATGGCGGCGAGGCGTGCGACGATTTCCTCGCGCGGCAGCGGCTCAAGCTCAAGGCGATCGCGGCGCAGCGCGAACGCCTGCACGCGCTGCGCGACACGGACGCGATCGGCGCGGAGGAATTCGAGCGCCTGCAGGAAGCGCTCGACTGGCACGAACTCGCCATCGGCCCGGCGGAGCAGCGCACGATCGAGGAGGGTTAGAGCACCCGCGACATGAACCGGCTGAACGGGTCTTCCTTGTAATCGGCGAACGGCGCGCAATCGGTAAAGCCGAACTGGCGGTACAGCGCGATCGCCGGCTCGAATGCCGGTCCCGAACCCGTTTCGAGGCTCAGCCGCTTATAGCCCCGCCCACGCGCGACGCCGAGGATGTGCGACACCAGAGCCGCGCCGGTGCCGCGGCGCAGATGCTCGGCTGCGGTACGCATCGACTTGATCTCGCCATGCTGCGGGTCGAGCTGCTTGAGCGCTCCGCAGCCGAGCAGATCCGCCCCGTCCCAGGCGCTCCAGAAGGTGACGCCGGGCGCACGCAGCCCGGAGAGATCGAGAAAGTGGCAGCTGTCCTTGGGCGAATTCGCGAGCATCCCCGCGAAATGCACGTTCAGCAGCGCGACGACCTGCGGGTCGTCGAGTCCTCCCTCGCGTATCTCCATCAGATTTCGTCGATCATGCCGGCGAGCGTGTCGAGGCAGGCATGCGCGAGGACTTTGCAGCGCGCCGGCGACCAGCCGAATTCGGCATCGGCATTGGCGTCGTGATCCTTGAACGGCATTTCGAGCGTCATCGATACCGCGCCGAACCGCTCGGCCAGCTGGTTGGTCGACATCGCCAGATTGGCCTGTCCGGGCGCGGCTTTCTCATAGCCGAGATCGAGCTGGAATTCGGGCGTGGAATCGGCGAGCCGGCGGGCGAAATTGTAGAATTTCTCGCCGAGTTCGTCGGTCCAGCTCGGAATGCCCTCGAAGCCGGCGAGGAAATTGGCGGGGATCGCCTCGTCGCCATGTACGTCCATCGCGAAGGCTACGCCGGTCTCGTCCATCCGGTTGCGCACCGCGAGGACCTCGGGGCTCTTCTCCGCGCTCGGCGAGTGCCATTCACGGTTGAGGTTGATTCCTGCGGCATTGGTGCGCAGATGCCCGCGGCGCGACCCGTCGGGGTTCATGTTGGGGACGATGTGGAAGGTCGCCTTTTCGCGCAGCGCATGCGTGGTGCGATCGTCGAGGTCGGTCAATTTCTCCAGCGCGCCTTCGATCCACCATTCGGCCATGGTCTCGCCGGGATGCTGGCGGGCATAGAGCCAGACCTGCTTCGGACCCTCGCCGAGGCTCAGGCAGTCGATCGGCTGGCCGTCGAGCGTCACGCCCAGCTCGCGATGGGTGACGCCGGGCTGTGCGGCGATGCGCGTCACCAGATCGTGATGCCGCTCCATCGAATAGGGCGCGAAATAGGCGAACCAGACGATCTCCGAATCGATCGGCCGGGTGAAGCTGAGCACGCCATCGGCATAGTCGGCGTCGGTCGTCCGCCAATGCTCGCGGTCGGTGCTCCAGCGCGCCTTGTAACCCGGCCAACCGAACGGATAGGCCGCGCCGCCGGCATTGAGGATTCGGAAGGTGAGGGTGCGCCCCTTCGCGCCGGACAGGCGAAAGTGGAACCATTGATAGAAGTCGGACAGATGATCGGTGACGATCTCGAGGTCGACCCGGTCGCCGTCCACGGCCACCACGCGGATGTTGCCGCCGTCGAAGGCGGCGTTGATCTGGATGCTCATTTGACCGTGGTAGTCACCCCGGACTCGCCTGGGAAGTCCCTGAACAGCGCCCGGGCGAGCCGTGTCGCCGCCTCGCGCGGATCGCTGCCGGGCTTGCCGCTCACCGATTCGGTGACGGCGCGGCCTTCCCAGACGGTGGTGTTGTCGCTGCGCCGGCGCAACTGCACCGCCAGCTCGGAGCCGATCACCTGCCGGGTCTTTCCGCCAATTCCGAAGGAGAGACCCCCGCCGAGCCCGACGCCGCCGCGCCGCCCGCCGCTGATCCCGCCGCCGCCGAGACCGATCGAAACCGGCGGCTGCTCGCGATAGCTGCCGAGCTGGGAGCGCGTGAACGAGACCGCGGCGATATAGCCCGAAGCCATGTCGCTGCGCGACTGGACATAAGCGAGGCGTTCGAGCTCGGCTGCCACCGCATCGGCATAAAGCTGATATTCGGGGCTGATCTGCGCCGCGCCGCTCATCGGCTCGACCGCGACGGTGGTCCGCTCCATCGGCTGGCCGAGATGATAGCGCGTGACTTCCACCGGCGCGGTGCGCGTCGTGGTGCAGCCGCCCGCGAAGAGCGCCGCGCCCGCTACTGCGATGCTGAGGACCTTGTTCACGGGGCACGCCTCCTGTCTCGCGGGGAGAACGCCCCGCCGCAGCTCAACCCTGCCGCGATGGAGTCGGTTCCGCAAGGGCGCCAGCGCCTTGACTTGGAGGCGCTCCCCCATTAGGCGGGCGCCTCTTTTCCAGCATCAGATATTTGAGAAGCGAATCGGTCATGAAGATCGTGAATTCATTGAAGTCGCTCAAGGGGCGCCACCGCGACAACCGCGTGATTCGTCGCCGCGGCCGGATCTACGTGATCAACAAGACGAATCGCCGGTTCAAGGCCCGCCAGGGCTAATTCCGCGCGTGGGGACGCCGAAGGCCGTCATCTTCGATGTCGGCAGGGTCCTCGTCGAATGGGATCCGCGTTACCTCTACGAGCGCCTGATCGAGGACGATCAGGCGCTCGAAGCGTTTCTGGCGAACGTCGTCACCAAGGAATGGCATTTCCAGCATGATGCCGGACGCCCGTTCGCCGAAACCTCGGCCGAGCTGAGCGCGCAATTTCCCGAGCATGCGGCGCTGATCCAGGCTTGGGGCCCGCGCTTCGGCGAGACGATTCCGCATGCCGTGCCGGGCATGTTCGAGCTCGTGCGCGAACTCGACGCCGCAGGTGTTCCTCTGTTCGCGATCACCAATTTCTCGGGCGAGTTCTGGCGCGAATGGGTGCCGGACTATGCCGAACTGTTCGATCGCTTCCGCGATATCGTCGTGTCCGGCGACGAAAAGCTCGTGAAGCCCGATCCCGCGATCTATGCGCTGGCACTGAGGCGATTCGGGCTTGAGGGGCCCGACGCGCTGTTCGTCGACGACAGCCCCGCCAATGTCGAAGGCGCCAATGCCGCCGGGATTCACGGCGTGCTGTTCACCGCCGCCGCCGCGTTCCGCGCCGAACTGGTGCGATTCGGATTGCTCTAAAAGCTGCCGTCACCCCGACCTTGTGCCGGGGTCCACTGCGCGGCACTCGTTGCCCTCGCCGTTCGTGACCGTCGTTTGCCTCCCGGTGGGCCCCGGCACAAGGCCGGGGTGACGGACGAGAACGAGCTTGATCCTCAGCCGCCCTCGGGCCCCTGATAATTCTTCAGCTCGTCGCCGAGAATCGTGACGACATGCAGCACGTTGGTCGACCCGGGCGTTCCGAACGGCACGCCCGCGCACACCACGATGCGGTCGCCCGCGCCGGCCAGCGCCTGGCGCAGCGCCATGCGCTTCGCCTTGCCGACCATCTCCTCGAACGATTCGACGTCGCGGGTGTGGACCGCGTGGCTGCCCCAGAGCAGCCCCGAGCGCCGCGCGGTCTCGATCTTCGGAGTCAGCACCATGATCGGCACGGTCGGCCGTTCGCGGGCGATTCGCCGCGCGGTCGAGCCCGAGCTGGTGAAGCACACGATCGCCGATGCCGAAACCGTCCGCGCGATGTTCTTCGCCGCCTCGGCAAGCGCGTCGGCGGTGGTCGGATCGGGGCGGGTGACGGTGAAGTGGACGCGGTCGCCATGCGCGGGGTCGCGCTCGACCGCGTCGGCGATCGAATTCATCATCGCCACCGATTCGCACGGCCATTTGCCCGCGGCGCTCTCGGCCGAGAGCATGATCGCGTCGGCGCCGTCATAGACCGCGGTGGCGACGTCGGAGACTTCGGCGCGGGTAGGCGACGGCGATTCGATCATCGATTCGAGCATCTGCGTCGCGACGATCACCGGGCGGCCCATCCGCCGCGCGGTCTCGACGATGCGCTTCTGCAGCGGCGGAACGCTCTGCGGCGGCAGCTCGACGCCCAGATCGCCGCGCGCGACCATCACGCCGTCGCATTGCTCGACGATTTCCTCGAGCCGGGTGATCGCGCTCGGCTTCTCGATCTTGGCGAGCAGCGCTGCCTTGCCGCCGATCAGCCGGCGCGCCTCCATCAGATCCTCGGGGCGCTGGACGAAGCTGAGTGCGATCCAGTCGACCCCCTGCTCGACCGCGAAGCCAAGGTCGCTGCGGTCCTTCTCGGTCAGCGCGGCAAGCGGCAGCACCATGTCGGGAACGTTGAGTCCCTTGGAGTTGGACAAGGTCCCGCCGACCTCGACCCGCGTGACCAACCGGTCCTTCTCGACCGAGGTCACCCGCAGGACCATCTTGCCGTCGTCGAGCAGCAGCCGGGCATCGGCGTGCGCCGCCTCGAAGATCTCGCGGTGCGGCAGCTCGACGCGGCTGGCGTCGCCGGGCGTCGAGTCGCGATCGAGGACGAAGGTGTCGCCCGTCGCCAGCACCACCTTGCCTTCCGCGAATTTGCCGACGCGCAATTTCGGTCCCTGCAGATCGGCGAGGATCGTCGTCGGCCGGCCATATTTCTTCTCGAGCGCGCGGATCGCCTCGATCACCGGCACCTTCGATGCCTGATCGCCATGGCTCATGTTGACGCGGAAGGCATCGGCGCCCGCCTCGAACAGCTTCTCGATCATCTCGAAGCTGTTGCTGGCGGGCCCCAGCGTCGCGAGGACGCGGACTTTACGGCTTCGCGGGCTTATCGTCTTTGTCATCGCTGTCATCCTTGTGCGCGCCTGCCTCTAGCCGTTAATCTGAATCGATCAACCACGGAGGTCACGGTGCCGACACTCGAGACTATAGACGACGCAGTGGCGGCACGGGCGTTCCGGCGGCTCGTCCGGCATCTGCGGCATCGCAGCGATGCCGAGAATATCGACCTGATGGGACTCGCCGGCTTCTGCCGCAATTGCCTCGCCGAATGGGTGCAGGAGGCCGACGGCGGCCTGTCGAAGGACGAAGCGCGCGAACTGATCTACGGCATGCCCTTCGCCGAATGGAAAGCGCGGCACCAGAGCGAGGCGAGTCCCGAACAGCTTGCCCGCATGGACGCGAGCCTCGCCAAAAATCACCGCGAGGAATTGCTCGACGATGCGCTCGACGACAGTTTCCCCGCCAGCGATCCGCCTTCGATGAGCGAGCCCGGTCGCTAGGGCTTGAGCGCGGCGCGCACCTCCTTTAAGCGCGCCGCTCCATCTTATCGCCGATCCCCGGACCGCAGGTGCGGATCTGTGCGGGCGCGGCATCCGAACCGCAGGAGTCCCCGATGTCCGATACCGTTTCCGCCGAACAGCTGCGCCTCTTCATCGAGCGCATCGAGCGTCTCGAGGAAGAGAAGAAGGGCATCGCCGACGACATCAAGGACGTCTATGCCGAGTCCAAGTCGACCGGCTTCGACGTCAAGACGATGCGCCACATCGTCCGCCTGCGGAAGATGGAGAAGCATCACCGCGACGAGGCCGACGCCCTGCTCGAAACCTATCGCAACGCGCTCGGCCTGCACTGAGGCAAAAATAGTTTTCGCGCAGAGGCGCAGAGGACGCAGAGATCGGGAACGGCGCACAGCGCCCTGATCATATCTGGAGGCGTCGCCGAGGCGATGCGGCTGTCCAAAAATGCCTCTGCGCTCTCTGCGCCTCTGCGCGAATATTCTCTTCGCGTCTTCGCGCCTTCGCGCGAACCTGATTGCACCCGGACCAGCCGCTGCACTAGAGACGCCCAACCCTTTTCGAAGAGAGCGCCATGGCAGGCCATTCCAAGTTCAAGAACATCATGCACCGCAAGGGCGCGCAGGATAAGAAGCGCTCGGGCATGTTCTCCAAGCTCAGCCGCGAAATCACCGTCGCGGCCAAGATGGGCTTGCCCGATCCCGACATGAATCCGCGTCTGCGCGCGGCGGTCAACGCCGCCAAGGCGCAGTCGATGCCCAAGGACAATATCCAGCGCTCGATCGACAAAGCGAGCAAGGGCGATGCCGAGAATTACGAGGAAATCCGCTACGAGGCGTTCGGCCCCGGCGGGGTGAGCCTGATCGTCGAGACGCTGACCGACAATCGCAACCGCACCGTGACCAACGTCCGCACTGCGATCAGCAAGAATGGCGGTAATCTCGGCGCGCCGGGGTCGGTCAGCCATGCCTTCGACCGGATGGGGCTGATCAACTATCCCGCCAGGGCCGGCGACGCCGACAAGGTGTTCGAAGCCGCGCTCGAAGCCGGCGCCGAGGACGTGACGAGCTCCGAGGACGGCCACGAGATCTGGACTGCGCAGGGCGATCTCCACGAAGTCGCCAAGGCGTTGGAGCCGGTGCTCGGCGAGGCTGAAGGCGCCAAGCTCGCCTGGCGTCCGCAGACCATGGTCGCGGTCGAAGAAGGCGACGCGGCGACTCTGTTCAAGCTGATCGACGCGCTCGACGACGACGACGACGTCCAGACCGTCTGGGGCAATTACGAAGTCTCCGACGAAGTGATGGAGAAATTGGGTTGATCCAGCCTCCCTCTCCCGTCGGGAGAGGGAAGGGGCCCGCTGCCGAAGGCAGTGGGAAGGGTGAGGGCGACGGCCTTCACCACGTCATCCTCACCCTTCCGCCGCTTCGCGGCTCCCTCCCTCTCCCGATGGGAGAGGGAAACTGATCATCCTCGGCCTCGATCCCGGGCTCGGCACCACCGGCTGGGGGATCGTCCGCGCTGAGGGCAATCGGCTCAGCCACGTCGCCAACGGCAAGCTCAGGACCGACCCGCAGGCGCCGCTCGCGCGCCGGCTCGCGCATCTCGACAGCATGCTCGCGGCGATCATCGCCGATCATGCCCCGCAAGCCGCGGCCTGCGAGGAAGTCTTCGTCAATTCGAACGCGCAATCGACGCTCAAGCTCGGCCAGGCGCGCGGGGTGGTGCTCTGCGCGGCGGCGCGCGCGGGGCTCGATGTCGGCGAATATTCGCCCGGCGTGGTCAAGAAGGCCGTGGTCGGCACCGGCGGCGCCGAAAAGGCGCAGGTCCATGCCATGATCGCGCGGCTGCTGCCCGGCGTGAAGATTGACGGTCCCGATGCCGGCGACGCGCTCGCGGTGGCGATCTGCCACGCGCATCATCTGGCGAGCGCACGGACCCTCTCCCGTTCGCGTTGAGCTTGTCGAAGCGCGGTTCTTTCGCCAGAAGAACAAAAGCAGCCCTAATACCGGGCGAACGGAGTGTCGGGCGTGATCGCGCATCTGAAGGGCAGGCTGGCGGCGACCGGCGCCGATCACGCGGTGATCGACGTGAACGGTGTCGGCTATCTGGTCGGGGCGTCGGCCAAGACGCTCGAGAAGCTCGGCATGGTCGGCGATCCGGTTACGATCCACACCGAGATGCTCGTCGCCGAGGATTTCATCCGGCTGATGGGGTTCGCCTCGGCCGACGAGCGCGACTGGTTCAAGCTGCTCACCCATGTCCAGGGCGTCGGCGCCAAGGTCGCGCTGGCGATCCTGTCGATCCTCGCGCCCGACGAGCTTCGCACTGCGGTCGCCCGCGCCGATTCGGCGATGATCGCGCGCGCCAACGGCGTCGGCCCCAAGCTCGCCCAGCGCATCGTCAACGAGCTCAAGGACAAGGCCGGCATCGTGCTGGGCGGAGGCGCCGGCGCTCCGGCCCCGGCGGGCAGCGCCGCAGGGGACGCGGTTTCGGCGCTGCTCAACCTCGGCTTCAAGCCTGCCGAGGCGAGCAACGCGGTCAGCGCCGCCAATGACGAGCTCGGTGCCGGCGCGACGCTCGACGCTTTGGTCCGGCTCGCGCTGCGCAAGGCGGCGAAGTGACGTCGCGCGTTGCCACCTGCCGCTGCGGGCAGCTCCGGGTCGAATGTCATGGCGAGCCGGTACGGATCTCGGTGTGCCATTGCCTCGATTGCCAGCGGCGCAGCGGCTCGGCCTTCGCCGCGCAGGCCCGCTTCCCGACCGAGCAGGTACGGTTCGAAGGCGAGGCGAAGGAATGGGTGCACCTCTCCGACAGCGGCCATCTCACCCACTTCCATTTTTGCCCCGTCTGCGGCGGGACCGTCTGGTATCAGGGCGGCGGACTGCCCGATCTGATCGCGATTGCAATCGGCGGCTTCGCCGATCCGGATTTCCCGCGGCCGAATTTTTCGGTCTGGGAAGTGCGCAAGCACGCTTGGATCGAGATCGTCGGGGAGGGGGTAGAGCATTGTGATTGAGCTACGGATCCTCGCCGCCGCCGCTGCGCTTATATTGAGCGCGGGCCCGGCGCGTGCCTGTCTTGGGCCGGAATTCGAGAGCTACGCCTTCACCCTCACGATGCCGTCGCGTGACGCTGATACGATGGTAGTCAGGCTGAGGATCGAGCGGGTGAGAGGGCCGACGGCCGAGGGTGTTCTGATAGAACCCTTCGAACGGATCGCGGGGGCGGATCGCGTCATCGTGACGACCGATCTCGGTAGCTCCTGCGCACGATGGGGGATCATGAATGGCGAGGCGTATGCCGTCGGCACCGCGTCCCGCATCGAGAACGGCATTTTGTACTTCCACGCGCTGCAACGGCACGATCCGCTTGGTCCGCCGCGACGCAAACGCAGCACGAAGGAACTCGACGCCTATATCACCGATCCCGCCTATCGGTCCGCAGCCCAATGACCGACGCAGATCGTATCCTCGCCCCCATGCGCAAGCCCGAGGACATCGACGCCGCATTGCGCCCGAAGCATCTCGACGAGTTCGTCGGCCAGAAGGGCGCGCGCGAAAATCTGCGTATCTTCATCCAGGCGGCGAAGCAGCGTGGCGAGGCGCTCGATCACGTCCTGTTCTTCGGCCCGCCCGGGCTCGGCAAGACCACGCTCGCGCAGATCGTCGCGCGCGAGATGGGGGTGGGCTTCCGCGCGACTTCGGGTCCGGTGATCGCCAAGTCGGGCGATCTCGCGGCCCTGCTCACCAATCTCGAGGACGGCGACGTGCTGTTCATCGACGAGATCCACCGGCTGAATCCCGCTGTCGAGGAGGTCCTCTATCCTGCGATGGAGGATCGCGCGCTCGACCTGATGATCGGCGAGGGACCCTCGGCGCGCTCGGTGCGGATCGATTTGCCGCGCTTCACCCTCGTCGGCGCGACCACCCGGCAGGGGCTGCTCACCACCCCGTTGCGCGATCGTTTCGGAATCCCGGTCCGCCTCCAATTCTACTCCGTCGACGAGCTCGAGCGCGTCGTCACCCGCGCGGCGACTCTGCTCGACTTGCATGTCGCTCCGGACGGCGCGCACGAGATCGCCAAGCGTTCGCGCGGCACCCCGCGCATCGCCGGGCGGCTGCTCCGCCGGGTGCGCGATTTCGCCAATGTCGCCGGCGAGGAGACCGTCCACGCCAAGGTCGCCGACGCCGCGCTGACCCGGCTCGAGGTCGATGGGCTCGGGCTCGACAATATGGACCGGCGCTATCTGATGATGATCGCCGACATCTATCGCGGCGGTCCGGTGGGCGTGGAGACGCTCGCGGCGGGGCTCAGCGAGCCGCGTGACACGATCGAGGAAGTGATCGAGCCCTATCTCATCCAGATCGGCATGATCGCGCGGACGGCGCGGGGGCGCTGCCTCAATGCCGCGGGCTGGAAGCATCTCGGGCTCAACCCTCCGCCCACCGCGCAGGAAGGGCTGTTCGACTGAGGGCAGGGGTTCCCCCGAGTCTTAAGCTTGGTTAAGGCCGCGGCATGCACGCGCTCTCCGCCTTGGGCCGCTTCGAGGGCCTCGAGCATCATTTCGCGCTACGCGTCTATTTCGAGGATACTGACCTCACCGGTGTCGTCTACCACGCCAATTATCTGCGCTACATGGAGCGCGGCCGCTCGGACATGCTGCTCGCCGCAGGGGTCGACCAGCGCGCCGTTCTCGAAGCCGGCCAAGGCGCTTATGCGCTGCGCAGCGTCCGGCTCGACTATCGCAGTCCGGCGCGGCTCGGCGAGGAACTGATCGTCGTCAGCCGGCTTGTGACGTTGCGCGCTGCCGCCGTGGTCATTCAGCAACGAGTCATGCGCGGCGAAACAATCGTGGCCCAAGGTGAAGTCGAGGCGGCGTTCGTCTCCCCGGCAGGTCGGCCGCGGCGCCAGCCGGCAGAATGGATGGCGGCGTTCGAACCGTTGCTATGGAAGGGAAACTGAGCTCGACATGTTGTTCCTGAATACCGCCGCCGCGACCATGTCGCCCGTCGCTTTGTTCCTTCAGGCGGACTGGGTCGTCCGCGGCGTGATGATCGGCCTGCTGCTCGCCAGCCTGTGGACCTGGGCGATCATCCTCAGCTTCGGCTTCCGCGTCGGCGCGGTGAAGCGCGACATCGCCGGCTTCGAGACCGAATATCGCGAGGCCGACGATATCGACGAGTTCCACCGCCGCGTCGCCAGCCGCGATCAGCCGATCGCGCGGGTCTTCTCGGCCGGCGTCACCGAATGGCGCCGCTCGACCACCGGCAAGTCGATCGACCGCGGCGGTACGCGCGATCGGCTCGCCACCGCGATGGGCGCGGCAGTCGCGCAGGAGATCGATCGTCTCGCCGATCGGCTCAATTTCCTCGCCACGGTCGGCGCGGTCGCGCCGTTCGTCGGGTTGTTCGGCACGGTCTGGGGAATCATGCGCAGCTTCACCAGCATCGCCGCCGAGCAGAATTCGTCGCTCGCGGTGGTTGCGCCGGGCATCGCCGAGGCCTTGTTCGCCACGGCGATCGGCCTGTTCGCGGCGATCCCCGCGGTGATCGCGTACAATCGCTACAGCCACGCGATCAACCGCGTCGAGCAACGCCTCAACCGCTTCGCCGACGGCTTCCACGCGACGCTGAGCCGCCGCCTGGAGATGGAGGCGTGAGGCTGGCCCCAAAATTCCTCCCCGGAACGGGGAGGGGGACCGCGTCGCGAAGCGGCGTGGTGGAGGGGCCCCCGCCCTCCTCCAGCGATTTCGTCCGCGGAGAGCGGACCCCCTCCACCAGCCTGCGGCTGGTCCCCCTCCCCGTGCCGGGGAGGAATTGAGGCATGGCCATGCATCTCCCCTCGAACCGGGGCCGCGGGCGCCGCGCGCCGATGGCCGACATCAACGTCACGCCGTTGGTCGACGTCATGCTGGTGCTGCTGATCATCTTCATGGTCACTGCGCCGCTGCTCACCGCCGGCGTGCCGGTGGACCTGCCCGAGAGCCGCGCCAAGGCGCTCGATCAGGAGCAGAAGCCGGTCCAGATCGCGATCGACGACAAGGGTCAGGTATTCGTCGACGACGAGCCGGTCGACGATGCCGGCCTTGCCGGCATGCTCGGTCAGGTCGCGACGCGAAAGGGCGCCGACGGCAAGCCGCCGCAAATCTATCTGCGTGCCGATCAGGGTCTCGGCTATGGCAAGGTCATGCGGGTGATGGGCGAGCTCAACCGCGCCGGGCTCAACCGCGTCTCGCTGCTGACCAACGCCGCGAGCAAGTGACGCGATGGCACTGACTCGCGCCGAAATGGGCGGACTCGCCGTCGCGGTGGCGTTGCACGCGGCGCTGTTCAAGCTGCTCTCGATCGGTTTTCTAGAATCCCCCAACCCCGACATGCTGGTCAGCACGCCGATCGCGGTGTCCTTCGCCGAGGATGTCGGGCTCGAAAGCACCGCACCGGTGATCAGCAGCGAACCCGAAGCGGCGAAGAAGTCGCCGGTCGAAGCCCCGGTCGAGCCCGACAGCGCGCCGCCCGAACCGGTGTCCGAGCCCGAGCCCGAGCCGGCGGCGAAGCCGCAACCGAGCCCGCCCAAGCCGGCGCCCGCGCCCAAAGCCAGGCCGGCGCCGCCTTCGAAGCCGGTCACCGCCGCGCCGGCATCCACCCCGCAGCCGACCCGCCGTGCGGTGCGCCCGACCGGCAATCTCGACGGGCTCGATCTTGGCCGCTCGAACAACCGCCAGGGCAGCGCGACCACGCCGCCCGCCGCGAAGATGTCGGCAAAGGCCGCCGCCGATATCGGCTCGGCGATCCAGCGCCAGGTCCAGCCCTGCGCCAATCGCCAGGTCAATCCCGGCCCAGGCGCGGACCAGATCCGCGTCACGGTCAATCTGCGGATCAACAAGGACGGCTCGCTGGCCGGACCGCCGCGCATCATGGGCCATACCGGGGTCGACGATGGCAACCAGCGTTATGTCGAGCGCGTCGACGATGCGGTGCGCGCGATCTTCGCGGCCTGCTCGCCGCTGCGCGGGCTGCCGGCCGAGCTCTACGACGTGCCCAATGGCTGGAAGAGCTTCACCCTTCGATATCGATTGACGAGCTGAGGAACGAGATGATGCGAACAATCCCGATCGCGCTGGCCGCACTGGCGGCGACCTCCGCAGGTGTCGCGAACGCACAGGTGGTGACGCCCCCGCCGATCGGCGCGAGCAACCAGGACGATCAGTCCGGCGGCCTCGTCGTCGATGTCGAGGGCGGCATGTCCGCCCCGCTGCCGATCCTGATCCCGGCGATGCCGACTTCGTCGGTCGCCTCGACCCCGGCGGGTTCCACCGACGAGCTCGGGCGCAAGCTCGCCCAGATCGTCGACGACGATCTCCGCAACACCGGCCTGTTCAAGACCGTCGGCCCCAATGCGGCGCGCGGCATCGCCTATTCGGAAGTCACCCAGCCCAATTATGCGGGGTGGAGCGGCGGGCAGGCGCTGGTCCAGGGCTATGTCCGCGCCAATGGCAACGGCACGCTGACGATCGGCTGCTACCTCTACGATCTCGCCGCGCAGACCGAACTGGTCCGCCAGGGTTTCGTCGTCTCGCCCGGCGACTGGCGCCGCGCCGCGCACAAATGCGCCGATTCGATCTATACCCGGCTCACCGGCGAGGGCCCCTATTTCGACAGCCAGATCGTCTATGTCGCCGAGCAGGGTCCCAAGGGGAAACGCCGCAAGCAGATCGCGATCATGGATCAGGACGGCGCCAATCATCGTTTCCTGACCAACGGCCAGAACATCGTGCTCACCCCGCGCATGTCGCCGAAGCAGAACGCGATCGTCTATATGAGCTACGAGAATCGGCGCCCGTCGATCTGGATCTACAATATGTCCGCGCGGACCAACCGCCGGCTGGTCGAGAATGTCAGCCAGAATTTCGCGCCGCATTTCTCGCCTGACGGACGCTCGATCCTGTTCTCGATGTCGGTGGCGGGCAATACCGACATCTATCGCATCTCGGTGAACGGCGGCCAGCCGCAGCGGCTGACCAACGTGCCCGGCATCGACACCGGCGGCAGCTATTCGCCCGACGGCAGCCGCATCGTCTTCGAAAGCGATCGCGGCGGCACCCAGCAGCTTTACGTGATGAACGCCGACGGTTCGAACCAGAAGCGGATCAGCTTCGGCGGCGGGCGCTATGCCACCCCGGTATGGAGCCCGCGCGGCGATCTGATCGCCTTCACCCGCACCGGCGGCGGCGCGTTCCGCATCGGGGTGATGAACGCCAGCGGCGGCGGCGAGAAATTGCTCACCAATGCATGGGGCGACGAAGGCCCGACCTGGTCGCCCAACGGCCGCGTGCTGATGTTCTTCCGGGCGTCACAGGGCTCGGGCAAGCCCGATTTGTGGTCGGTCGATCTCACCGGGGTCAACGCGCGCAAGATCCCGACGCCGCTCGACGGCTCGGATCCGAGCTGGGGACCGATTCGCCCCTGAAACGTTACGCAAGCGGGTTGCTGCAGAAATCACGACTAGAGGAGGAATAAGATGGCCAAGATGACGACCGGCCTGGTTCTGGGCCTGGCGCTTGTCGCCACCGCGGGCTGCGCCAAGAAGCGACCGCCCGAGCTGCCGCCGGCCCCCACCGAGACGCCGGTTGCCACCGATGGCGGCGAGAGCAGCGATACGCTCGCCGGGCGCCTCAACGAGCAGTTCAAGCGCGAGGTCACCAGCGACACCGTGCATTTCGCGCTCGACCAATATGATATCGATTCCGAAGCGCGTTCGATCCTCGACAGCCAGGCCAGCTGGCTCGTCGCGCATCCCGAGGCGCGGATCACGCTCGAGGGCCATGCCGACGAGCGCGGCACCCGCGAATATAATCTCGGCCTCGGCGATCGCCGCGCCAATGCCGCGAAGAATTATCTCGCGGCGCGCGGCGTCTCGGCGACCCGCATCACCACGATCAGCTATGGCAAGGAGCGCCCGATCGCCCTGGGCTCGGACGAAGCCAGCTGGGCGCAGAACCGCCGCGCGGTGACCGTCGTCATCAATTGAGGTCGATGCCCCCCTCCCTGCTCGCAGGGAGGGGCTGGGGTGGGTGCGCGCGTCTGCGCGCCCAAGAGACTCTCCGGCTCGGTGGCAATCATCGGATCAAATCGACACCCGCAAGAAAACGCCGTCGATCCTCGCGGGATCGGCGGCGTTCGCATGTCCGCCGATTGCGCTTGCAAGCATGTCTATCCCGATATAAAAGTGATATCACAATAACGGGAGGCAGTGATGACGGATATTCGTGGCGCGGCGTCTGCCCTGCGACAGAGCAGCGAGCGCGGGGCGCACACCATGAGCGGTTATGGCATGCTGCTCATATTGCTGTTGCCGATTGCGGGCGTGGCGGCGGCGGTCGGCCAGATCGATCGGGTCGCCGACTGGGTCATCGTCCTGACGCTGTTCCTGTCGTGCACCCTGTTCCTGTTCGTCATCGCCGGCTTCTATCTTCTCCAGCCCAATCAGGCGGCGGTGGTGCTGCTGTTCGGCGACTATCGCGGCACCGATCGCACCACCGGACTGCGCTGGACATGGCCGTGGATGCTCAAGAAGAAGGTCTCGGTACGGGCCAACAACATCATTTCCGAGCGGATCAAGGTCAACGATCTGCGCGGCAATCCGATCGAGATGGCGGCGCAAGTGGTTTGGCGCGTGACGGATACCGCGCAGGCGCTGTTCGACGTCGACGATTACAAGGCGTTCGTGAACGTCCAGATCGAGGCTGCGGTGCGCACGATCGGCTCGCGTTATCCATATGACGATTTCGAGCATCAGGAGATCACGCTGCGCGGCAACCACGATCAGGTCGGCAACGAATTGCGCACCGAACTGATCGCGCGGCTCACCGTCGCGGGGATCACCGTCGACGAGTGCGGCTTCACCCACCTCGCTTACGCACAGGAGATCGCCGGGGCGATGCTGCGCCGCCAGCAGGCCCAGGCCGTGGTCGCGGCGCGCCAGACCCTGGTTGAGGGCGCGGTCGGCATGGTCGAGATGGCGCTCGACCAGCTCAGCGCCAAGAATGTCGTCGAGCTCGACGACGAGCGCCGTGCAGCGATGGTCTCGAACCTGATGGTGGTATTGTGCGGCGAGCGTGACACCCAGCCCGTCGTCAATGCAGGCTCGCTCTACCAATAGGAAGTGCGCGTGTCGGCACCCCCCAAAAAGGCGTTCCCGCTGCGTCTCGATCCCGCACTCTACGCGGCGATCGAGCGCGCGGCGGCGAGCGACCTGCGCAGCGTCAACGCGCAGGTCGAATGCCTGTTGCGCGAGGCGCTGGGACGTCGCGGCGTGAAATTGGCGGAGCCGGTACGCGCGAAGCGCGGGCGCCCGCCGCGACAGGATCTGTCCGAGACCGAAAAGGGAGAGTGAGATGCGTGCGCATACTTGCCCGAAATGCCAGGGGACGATGGAGCAAGGCTTCACCCTCACCGGACGCGACACGTATCGCCGCGCCACAAGCTGGGTGGCTGGGCCGCCGAGAAAGCTTCTGCTGCTCGGCCTGAAGCTGCCGCACAAGCCGATCGACATCCAGGCATGGCGCTGCGGCCGCTGCGGCTTTCTCGAAAATTACGCGAAGAACTGAGTCCTGCAAATCTGATCGAGGAGACACGCGATGATGATGGTGATTCACAGCAATGCGAAGCGGCTTCCCTGGCTCGTCGGCGCGGCATTGATGCTGCTCGCCGGCGGGATCGTGATCGCACTGGCATGATCCCGCACTGGATCCGCAACGGCTATCGCGTCCGTCCCGGCTATTGGTTCGCGCAGAAGCGCTACGGCTGGGGCGTGGTCCCCGCGACGTGGCAGGGATGGGCGCTGGTGCTCGCGACCATGCTGGTTGCCGGCGGGATCACCGGCCTTACCCAGCGCAGCGCACTCTATCAATTGCTGTTCATTCCGCTGTTCGCCGGCGCGCTCTGGCTGTGCTGGATCAAGACCGACGGTGGCTGGAGATGGCGCTGGGGCGACCGGGAGTAGCCATTCTTGAATCCCCCCTCCGTCAGGCTGTGCCTGACATTTCCCCCTTGCGGGGGAGGATGAGGGAATTACCCCAAAGCTTCATCCAGCAGCCGCGCCAGCCGCAGCCCGCCCTTGACCAATTGTTGCCGCGCCGGCTCGATCAGTTTCTCGATCATCGCCTCGTCGAGCTTCGCCCGCTCGGGCACCGGCCCGCACGGATCGCCATAGGCGCTGCCATAGACCACGTCGCGTGCGACCTGCCAGCTGTCGCGGCTCCAATCCTCGATGCTGCCGCCATTCACTGCCGCGCGCTCTTCGGCCGAATAGGCCCGGACCAGCGACGGCGGCGTCGAGATCGCCCGCTCGGCGAGCAGCCCGTCCCAGATCGAATGGAGGTTGAGCCTCTCGGTCGAATAGAGGCCATAGGTCGAACGCGCCCGGTTGCCGCCGAGGTCGCCGCGGTCTCCGGCATGGAGCGGCTGGTGGAGATCGCCGACGAAATGGACGAGGAAGGCGAGCGCCATCACCCGCTCGCGCACCGGCACCTTGCGATCCTTGAGCAATTTGGCGGCGCGCTCGATCTGCGCCGAGACGCAATTGCCGTCGGGACAATTGCCCTTGAGCGTGAAGTCCTTGCAGACGTTCACGTTCTGATAGTGCCAATTATAGGCATAGCTGAAGCGCGGCCCGAGCTCTTTGATGCAATCGGCCCAGACGCTCGCTTGCTCGATCGTCCGCGCCGGACAGGTCGGGGTCTCGAGCAACGCCTGATGCGCGAGCAATTTGCCGATCTCGGTGCGCACCGCCGGGGTGACGTTGCGGTACGCGATCGCCGCGACCGTCTCATGGCCATATTCCCAATAAGCATTGGCCTGGGCGGGGAGCAACGCGGCGAGCATAGCCAACAGCGGGAGCAGAAGCTTTCGAATCATGGTGCTGCCATAGCCAATCCTCCCCCGGAGGGGGAGGGGGACCGCGAAGCGGCGGAGGGGTATTCTCCACGAGCGATACGGTCTGTGGAGAATACCCCTCCGTCAGCCTGCGGCTGCCACCTCCCCCTCCGGGAGAGGATTGAATCAGTCCTCGCCGTAAAACGCCACCACCCGGTCGCCGCCGGAGGAGGCGCGGCCCCGATACATGCCCGGCGTGTTGAAGCTCCACACCATCTCGCCCTCGGTCCCGACCACGATGACGCCGCCGGTTCCGCCGAGTTGCTTGACCTCGGCCATCACGGCGTCGGCCACGTCCTGATAATCCACGCCGTACCCCGTCGCCGCGTGCGGCGCGGCGCCGGGGCTGGCGGCGCTGATGCCGCGATCTCCGAGCGCGAGCTGCTGCGCGAAGCGGACCCGCGCGCAAATCTCGTGCGCGACGCCGACCCGGATGAAGAATTCGCCGGCGCCGGTCGCCGAGACCGCGCAGGCGCGATCGTCGGCATAGGTGCCCGCGCCGATGATCGGGGCGTCGCCGATCCGGCCCCAGCGCTTGCCGGTGAGGCCTCCTGTCGAGGTCGCCGCGGCGACATGGCCGTCCTGGTCCATCGCGACCGCGCCGACCGTGCCGTATTTCAAATCCACGTCGAACCAGCCGAGCTTGTCATTGGCCTTCATCTTGTCGAGCTGCCGGCGGCGCTCGGGAGTCGCGAACCAGCTGTTGTCGACCTGTTCCAGCCCCTGCTCGCGCGCGAACTGGTCGGCGCCCGCGCCCGACAGCATCACGTGCGGGCTCTTCTCCATCACCGCGCGCGCCGCGGCGACCGGGTGGCGCGTCGTCGTCGTGCTCGCGACCGATCCCGCGGCGCGGTTGCGCCCGTCCATGATCGCGGCGTCGAGCTCGTTCTTCGCGTCCCAGGTGAACACCGCGCCGCGCCCGGCATTAAAATGCGGATCGTCCTCGAGCACCTGCACCGCCGCCTGCACGGCATCGAGCGACGAGCCACCCGCAGCCAACACCTTCGATCCCGCATCGAGCGCCGCGTCGAGCCCGGCGGTGGCGCCGGCCTCCTGCTCGGGGGTGAGCTTGCCCTTCTCGATGATTCCGGCGCCGCCATGGATCAGCAGGGTCCATTTGGGCTTTTGCGCCGATTGACTTTGGGCCTGGGCTGCCAGCGGCATGAAAAGGGCTCCGAGCAAGAGAGGCAAGAGGCGCATTACGGCACTCCGGGGATCGATGCCGCCTCCGTAGCAGATCGCGGTCGCCGCGCCACCGGCCGCAACCCGATCAGCGGCCGCAGCCAGCCGATCCGGCGTCCGACAGCCCAGACCGCGAGGCAGATCGCGATCGTTCCGCCGAGCAGCAACGCGAATTCGGCGAACGGATCGAGCTCGAGCGGCAGGCTGTACCACGCGATCAGCACGATCGCCGGATGATGGACGATGTAGAAGGGAAATACCGCCTCGGCGAGCGGCTTGCGCCATGGGTGATCGCGGTTCCACCAATTCTCCGCGACATGGAACAAGGCGAGGATCATGCCCCACGCCATCGTCACCCGCGCCGCCCGATCGAGCGCCATCAGCGCGTGCGGCGGGACCGCGGTGCCCGGAAAGGCGACTTCGATGGCGACCACCACCATGCCGGCGACCGCCGTCACGCCCAGCGCGGCTTTCCACATCCGGGCGATCGCGCGCCATAGTTGCGGCGCGCCGGCCAGCGCGAAACCGAACAGGAACAGCGGCAGATATTGGCTGTGGCCGCCCCAGTCGGACACCAGACCCTGCCGCTCGGGAACGACGAACAACAGCCCGAGCCGCAAGGTGACCAGGGCGGCGACCGGCACCCACAGCAAGCGCCACCCGCGGGTCAGCCAGTCGGCAATGCGGGCCAGCCCCGCCAGCACCGCCGGCCCGCGCCATGCGAGCGCCCCCGCGAGCAACAGGCTGTACGCAGCGAGATAGGCGACGAACCAGAGATGCTCCCAGCTCGGGAATTCGCGCCCGTAGAAACTGCCCGCGCGCCAATAATCCACCGCCCAGAAGCGCAGGTAACCGTGGGGATAGCCGGTCTCCAGCACGCGCACCCACATCTCGACCGGCACGACCGCAGCCATCCCGAACGCCAGCGGCACCAGCAGCCGCACCGCGCGCGAGTGCGCGAATGCCGGGGCATCGCCCGCACGGTCGAACAGTTTCCGAGAGGCATATCCCGAGACCGCGAACAGCAAGGGCAGCCGCCATGGCGTCAGCAAAGCCATCGGCGCGATCAGCTGCGGATAGCTATGGCTGGTCTTGATCACCCAGGCCCAGGGCGCGAACACCATCGCGACGTGATAGACGATCAGCAGGCCGAACGCGGCGATGCGCAGCCAGTCCATCCCGTAATGGCGCTGGCTCTGCGGAATGCCGATGGTCGCGCCGGGCGCTGTCAAAACCTTGTCCTTGGGCACGCGCGCCTTTCGCGGGCGGGCGCGGAGGGCTATATGCGCAGCCTCGTAAGCAAAGCGTTAGCAAGGAAGCCCATGTCCCTCCGCCCGTGGCGCGATATCGTGCGTCGACAAAGCCGCCGGATCATGGTGGGCAACGTCCCCGTCGGCGGCGACGCGCCGGTGACGGTGCAGACGATGACCAACACCGCGACCAGCGACCCGCGCGCGACGATCGACCAGATCCGCCGCTGCGAGGATGCCGGGGTCGACATCATCCGGGTCAGCTGCCCCGATGTCGAGAGCACCGCCGCGCTCAGGCAGATCGTCCGCGCCAGCCGCGTGCCGATCGTCGCCGACATCCATTTCCACTATAAACGCGCGCTCGAGGCCGCCGATGCCGGCGCCGCCTGCCTCCGCATCAATCCCGGCAATATCGGCTCGGCGGAGCGGGTCAACGAAGTGGTCAACGCCGCCAAGGCAAACGGCTGCGCGATCCGCATCGGCGTCAATGCCGGCAGCCTCGAAAAGGATCTGCTCGAAAAATATGGCGAGCCCTGTCCGGAGGCGCTGGTCGAATCGGCGCTCGACCACATCAAATTGCTCCAGGACCGCGACTTTCACGAGTTCAAGGTCGCGGTGAAGGCGAGCGACCTGTTCCTCGCGGTCGCCGCGTACCAGCAACTCGCCGATCAGGTCGATTGTCCCTTGCATCTCGGCATCACCGAAGCCGGCGGCTTCGTCGGCGGCACGGTCAAGTCGTCGATCGGGATCGGCAGCCTGCTCTGGTACGGCATCGGCGACACGATCCGCGTCTCGCTGTCGGCTGAGCCCGAGGAAGAGGTCCGGGTCGGCTTCGAGATTTTGAAGGCGCTCGGCATCCGCAACCGTGGCGTCCGCGTCGTCTCGTGCCCGAGCTGCGCCCGCCAGGGCTTCGACGTGATCCGCACCGTCCAGGCGCTCGAGGAGCGCCTCCAGCACATCCGCACGCCGATGAGCCTCTCGGTGCTCGGCTGCGTGGTCAACGGCCCGGGCGAGGCGCGCGAGACCGATATCGGCATCACCGGCGGCGGCAACGGCAAGCACATGGTCTATCTGTCGGGGGTGACCGATCACCATGTCCATGACGCGGACATGGTGTCGCACATCGTCAAATTGGTCGAGGCCAAGGCGGCCGAGATCGAGGCCGCGGAAAGCGCGGCGGCGCAAGCGGCGGAGTAGCTCCCTAAAGCCCCTCCCCTTCAGGGGAGGGGCTTGAAGCGGTAATCGCGCGTTAGTCCGCTGGTAAGCCTCTCGCGTTACTCTCGCCCCGCTATGCGCTGGGCCTTCCTCTCGGTAATCGCGATCGGCCTCGTCATCGGCCTGATGGCGCCGGTCAAGCGCCCCTCCGTGCCGGTGCCGGCCGCAGCCGCGGCCGAACCTGCCGACATTCCCGAAGAGACCGTGATCCGCCCCGACGGCCGTGGCCATTTCTTCGCCTTCGCGCAGGTCGATGGCGAGACGGTCCGCTTCGTCGTCGATACCGGTGCAGACATGGTCGCGCTCACCCTCGACGACGCCCGCCGCGCCGGGATCAAGTTCGATCCCGAAAAGTTCGACGTCGTCGCGCGCGGCGCTTCGGGCGATGTCTATGGCGAGCGGGTGGTGATCGACGACATCGTGCTCGACGGCAAGCGCGTCCGCGACGTCCACGCCGCGGTGGTCGAGGATCTCGACGTGTCGCTGCTCGGCCAGACCTATCTGCGCAAGCTGCGCTCGGTCCATCTGACCGGCGACGAGATGCGGCTGCGCTAGCCGGCGCGTGACGCGGCCGCGCGCGGCGGCTATGCGCGGCTGATGCGGGCTTCCCACACTGCTGCACTCGGCGCCGCCTCGGCCGGAATCGCGCTCTATGCGATCATGGACGCGGTGATGAAGGCGGTGTCGATCGAGATCGGCGCCTATAACACGCTCGTCTGGCGGCTCGGCGCCGCAGTGCTGCTGACCGGTGCGATCTATGCCTGCACCCGGCCGGCCTTGCCGACCCGCGCGACGATGAAGGTGCATTTCGGCCGCTCCATCCTCGTCGCGGTGATGGCGATAGCCTTCTTCTGGGGGATCGTGCGCGTGCCGCTGGCCGAGGCGATCGCGCTCTCGTTCATCGCCCCGCTGATCGCGCTCGGGCTCGCCGCTCTGTTCCTCAAGGAACGGATTGGCGCGCAATCGCTGTGGGGATCGCTGCTCGGGCTCGCCGGCGTGGCGGTGGTCGTTGCCGGCCGGGTCGGCGGCACCCATAGCCACGATACCGTGCTCGGCATGATCGCAGTCCTGTTCTCGGCGGTGGTCTATGCGATGAACCTCGTCGTCGCGCGGCACCAGGCCCAGCTCGCCAAACCGCTCGAGATCGCCTTCTTCCAGAATCTGTTCGTCCTCGGCCTGCTCGCGCTGGCGGCGCCGTGGTGGCTCGCGATTCCCGCCGCGCAGCATTGGCCGGGGATCGGCACCGCCGCGCTGGTCGGGATTGCCTCGCTGCTCCTGCTCTCCTGGGCCTATGCCCGCGCCGAGGCGCAGGTGCTGTTGCCGGTCGAATATACCGCCTTCATCTGGGCCTCGCTGATGGGCTGGTGGATGTTCGGCGAGAAGCTGACGCTCGCGACCGTCGCGGGCACCGTGTTGATCGTGGCGGGCTGCGTGCTCGCCGCGCGCAAGAGAGGCGGCCATGGTGCCGCGCCCGAAGCAGAGGCTGCCTTCCCATGACCCAGATCCGCCCCGCCACCCCCGCCGACGTCGCGCTGATCCTGCGCCTCGTCCGCGAGCTCGCCGAGTTCGAGCGCGAGCCCGACGCCGTCGAGGCGACCGAGGAGATGCTCGCCGCCGCCTTGTTCGGCGCGCGCCCGGCGGCCGAGGCGGTGATCGCCGAGATGGAAGGCGCGCCGGTCGGTTTCGCCTTGTTCTTCCAGAATTTCTCGACCTGGACCGGCCGGCCCGGCCTCTATCTCGAGGATCTCTACGTCACTCCGGCCGCGCGCGGCTCGGGAACCGGCACGGCGCTGCTGCGCCATCTCGCCGGGCTGGCGCTGGATCGCGGCTGCGGGCGGTTCGAATGGGCGGTGCTCGACTGGAACGAGCCGGCGATTCAATTCTATCGCGCGATGGGCGCGGTCGGCATGGACGAATGGCGGGTCCAGCGCGTCGCCGGCGACGCGCTGGCAGAGCTCGCGGGGAGATAGAAATGGCGTGGTTCTGGCTGATCCTCGGCGGCTGCTTCGAAGTCGGTTTCACCACCTGCCTGCGCTTCGTCGACGGCTTCCGCAACATTCCCTGGACGATCGGCTTCCTCGTCTCGGTCGGGCTGTCGATGGCTTTGCTCGAACTCGCCTCGCGGACCATTCCGATGGGCACGGCCTATGCGGTCTGGGGCGGCATCGGCGCGCTGGGCACCGTGCTCGTCGGCATCTGGTGGTTCGGCGAGCCCGCCGGCGCGGCGCGAATCGCCCTGATCTTCGGGCTGGTCGCGTGCATCGCCGGGCTGAAGCTGGTCGGCGGCGGCCACTAATGGCAGTCGACGAAGGTCTCATCGCCTGGGTGACCGAGGCGCTCGAGCCGGTCGGCACGGTGACGATGCGCCGGATGATGGGCGGCGCGACGCTCTATTGCGACGGCACGATCTTCGGGATCGTCCATGACGGCGAGCTCTGGTTCAAGGCCGACGAGGAGAGCAACGCGCTCTGGGACGAAGCCGGCCATCGCGAGCGCTTCACCGTGACGTTCTCTACGGGGATGAGCGACACGATGAACTATCGCCGCGCGCCCAGCGACGCCTATGACGACGCCGACGCGCTGCGCGAATGGGCGGCGCACGGCATCGCCGCAGGGCTGAGGGCGCCGAAGAAGCCGAAGCGGCGCTGATCGCGCGCTGTTCCCGAATCTTGCAATGTAGGATTTGCTCTGCTTGCCTCGCGCGGTCGGCTTTGCCGCTCGCTCTTTCTCATTGTCCGCTCGATCCGAATCCAGCCGTAGCCTCCGTGTGACCGGAGCGGAGCGCCACCGTCGCTCGGGCGTCGCGCGACGGGCGTGTCCGTGCGGCGAATCTGTCGCCTAGGTGGCGCGCACGTGTCGCGCCGATGTCGCCCCGCAGGCGCGTCGGCGGCGTGTGCGCACTGCCCGCCGAGAGAAGCGGGGGCGCAACCGTGTCAGACTGTCAACCTGACAACCACACGCGGCACCCGCGCCAGGTCGCTGACGACCTAGCCGCCGAGCACGTTGATCGTGAACGCGACGATGCCGAGGTTGAACACGAACGCCGCGAGGCAGTGCAGGGTCACCACCTTGCGGATTCCCCGGTCGGTGACGCTCACATCGCTGGTCTGGAAGGTCATGCCGAGGCAGAAGGCGAAATAGACGAAGTCCCAATAATCGGGCTCGGGCTCTTCGGGGAATTGCAGCCCGCCGGCGTCGCCGCCGTCGCCGGCGCGGTAATAGAGATGGGCATAATGCAGTGCGTAGATGGTGTTGCTGAACACCCAGCTCAGCATCAGAGTGCCGACGATCAAGGCGATCGATCGCGTGTCGGGCGCGGCACGCTGCATCAGCTCGCTGGCCACCGCGACCAGCACGACCAGGCTCACCGCCAGCGTCAGGAACAACAGCAACAGCCGGTTGGCGTCGTTGCGCGTCGCCGCGCGGCGCATGTCGTCCGATCGGTGCCCGAGCAAGGGCAGCACCGAGAGCAGGAACAGCGTGGCGCCGGCGTCGAAGCCGATCATCACCCCGGTGCGCAGATCGAAGGCGGGGATCGCGGCGAAGCAGGCCGCCGCGGTGGCGGCGAGGAACAGCAGGAAGCGCGGCGGCGCGAGGAAGTTGCCGATGCCGCGTGCGGGAGGGTTTGCCATGAGGGAAGCCTAGCGACATTCGCAGGCGAGGACGAGGATCCCGCAAACACTTCGTCACCCCGGCCTCGTGCCGGGGTCCACGGGGCGACAAGTGTCAGCCTGGAGGTCCTGGTTCAGCCAGGGCGGCACCGTAGACCCCGGCATAGGGCCGGGGTGACGGTGAAATTTGCGCAGCTGCCGGTCTGCCCCCCAAATGGCGATGCGTCCTGGTTGCGACGCGATGCGGCGCGCGCGATTCGGCAGGTAGACTTTTCCGGGCCGGCTCGCGCCGGCCCGGAAAGCCTCAGCCCTGCGGGGTATCCACGCCGGTCTGGTCGACCGATGCCGCCGCGGCAGCCTTGTCCTGATTGTAGCGCTCGATCGCCTCGAGCGTGATCCGGCGCGCATCCTCGGCGCCGCCCCACGTGCCGACGCGCACCCACTTCTTCTTCTCCAGGTCCTTGTAGTGGGTGAAGAAATGCTCGATCTGCTCCATCACGATGCTGGGCAGATCGTCCTTTTCCTCGATGTCCGAATAATAAGGGAAGGTCTTGTCGTCGGGGACGCAGACGAGCTTCTCGTCGCCGCCGGCCTCGTCCTCGAGGTTGAGCACTGCGATCGGGCGGGCGCGGACGACGCAGCCCGGCACGAACGGCGAGCGCGCGATCACCAGCGCGTCGAGCGGATCGCCGTCGGGCGAAAGCGTGTGCGGCACGAAGCCGTAATTGGCCGGATAGCGCATCGGGGTGTGCAGGATGCGGTCGACGAACAGCGCGCCGCTGGCCTTGTCGAACTCGTACTTCACCGGCTCGCCGCCGGTCGGAACTTCGATGATCACGTTGAGGTTGTTCGGCGGATCGTCGCCCACCGGAATCAAGTCGATACGCATTTCGGACCTTGCTTGGGTTGGCGTCTCCGCCCCGTCTCAGCGGGGCTGGAGCAGCTTGTCGAGGCCAGCCTCTCCCGGGGCCGTCTTCACGAGGTGCGGATAGCGAAGCCCGCCATGATAGTCGATGGCAACCTCGCGGAAACGATCGCCGCTCTTGAGCAGCAATTTGATCGGTTCCTTGCCGCTTTTGGCGTCCTTGACCGCCGCCTTGAGCCGGTCGCCCGAATAAGCCCGGCCGTTCACGGCGACGATCTCGTCGCCAAGGTCGATCCCCGCCTCGAAGGCGGGGCTGTCCCACGCGACGCTGGTGATTCCCTTGGCGCCGATGGTCAGCCCGAGCGAATAGGCCAGATCGACCGTCGTCTTGCCCGAAGCCTTGTTGGGCTCCTCGGTATAGACGAGCTTGTAGCCGTTGCGCTCGAACCCGGCGAGCGGCGCGCGCTGCGATACCTGGTTGACCCGCTGGTCGAGCAGCGCCCGCCAGTCATAGGGCTGGATCGCGTTCAGCGTGCGGACGACGTCGTCGAAGGTATAGGTCACTTCGCCATAATCGCCGTCGCGGCCCTGGAAAAAGGCGCGGGCGAAGTCGTCGATCGACTTCGTGCCCTTCGATTGCTCGCGGAGGATCGAATCGACCTCCATCCAGATCAGCAGACCTTCATTGTAATAATCCTCCGAACGCTGCCAGCTCACCCAGCCCTTGGGCGCGCGGGCGCTGATCACCGGATCGTTGGTGGTGTCGCCCATCGGCCGCCATTCGCGCGCCTTGCGATTGTCGAGGCTCGCCATGATGCCCGCATAGGATTCGAGCGTGTCGGCCTTGCTCACCAGCCCCGAGCGCGCCTGGAAGACATAGCCCCAGAACTGGGTCTGCCCCTCATAGACCCACAGCAGCGAGCCGCGGGTGGGAGTGCGGTAATCGGGCGCCCACAGGTCGGCGCCGCGGCGATATTTGCCGTCCCAGCTATGGGTGAATTCGTGCGGCAGCAAATTGCGGCCGGTCGGGTTCTCGTCCCATTTGAGGAAGTAGCCGGGCGAGACGCCGTTCTCGGAGCTGCGGTGATGCTCGAGGCCGATCCCGCCGAGCTCGTCGCTGATCGAGAGCAGGAAGTGATAATGGTCGTATTGCTGCGACCCCATCGCCTTGACCGCCTGATCGACCAGCCTTTTGTGCGCCTCGATCTGCTCGGGCTTGGCCTCGAGCTCCTCGGGGCTGTCGGCGAAGACGTCGAGCGTCACCCGCGGGCTCAATTCGAACGGCCGGTAATAGCGGCCCGCGAGCACCGGCGAATCGACCAGCACTTCGTAATTGGTCTTCTCGTAGGTGACGGTCGAGCCGACCGCCTTCGACGGCAGCCCGGAAGCCGCCGACCAGCCCTCGGGATATTTCACCTTCGCCTGCACGGGGATGCGGCGGACGAAATAGCCGGCCGGATAGAGGCTCATCGAATTGAACTGCAGGCTCATCATCGCCGGGGTCATCACCACGCGGCCCTGGTTCGAGACCGTGGCCGAAGCGAACTGAAATTCCAGATCCAGCTTCTTCGCGCCGTTCGGCACGTCGATATGGAAGGCGAAGACGTCGACCGGGTCGCGTTTCCACTGGATGCGCTTGCCGCCCGCGCTGATCTGGAGTCCGGTCAGCTTTTCGATCTCGCCGCGCGGGCCGTGCTTGCCCTGCAGCCATTTCGGATAGAGCAGCACCATGTGCCCGCTCTTCGCGACCGGGATGGTCTGCCTGACCCGGAAGATGCCGCGCTGGGTGTCGGTCGCGTCCACGTCGAGCAACATCGTGCCCGGATAGGCAATGTCGCGCGCCTCGGGGATCGTGTCGACGAACGGCGCCGGCTGCGGCGCCGAATTCTGGGCCGATACCGGTGCGGCGGTGGCGAGGAGCAAAGCGGCGACGGAAAGCGCACGGAGCATTCGGGAGACCTCGTTGGCCGGAGGAGATGGCGGCTCTTAGGCCGTTGAAATGCGGGAGGTAAAGGGGGCGGCACATCCTTCACCGCTCCCTAACCATTGCCGGCTAGATGTTTCGGCCATGTATCACGATCCCGCATTGGCCCGGAACGCCACGGCCGATCCGCGCCCGCGCTCGGCGGTCAGCGGCGCCGTCGGCCTGGTCGGGCTGGCGGGGATGACCGCCTGGGTGATCGTCGCGCATCTGTTCGGGATGAACGGGCCCTATGCGGCGCTGGTCAACGTGCTCGCCTGTGCGCTGCCGATGGTGGTCTGGTCGCTCGCAATCGACAAGGTCCACCGCAATCCTTCGACCGGCATCGACTGGAGCATTGTCCGACCGTGGCGCGACACGCTCGATGTGTCGGTGACCAAATTGACCGGCCTGTGGCTCACCTGGGGGGCGATCGCCGCGATCTATGCGCTCGGCCGCGTCTGGTGGGACACGCGCTACGCCAATTATCCCTTCGCCATGTCGTGCTTCATCGCGGCGGCGCCGGCGATGTTCGTACTGTCGATCCCCTATGTGCTGTGGCTCGATCGCAGGCTGGTGAGCCCGCGCGACGGCGCCTGGTCGCTGGGCGCATGGGCGATGGGCATGGAGGGCTGGGACCGCGAGGCGATCTTCAATCATCTGCGCAGCTGGGCAGTGAAAGCCTTCTTCCTGGCCTTCATGGTCGCGATCGTGCCGCCGGGCTTCGCCGAATTCGTCTCGATCGATCCGCGCGAGGCGCTCGGCGATCCGGTAAAGCTGGCGATGTATTGCGTCACCTTCATGTTCGTCATCGACGTCGCTTTCGCCACTGCGGGCTACATCCTCACTTTCCGCCCGCTCGATTCGCACATCCGCACCGCCAATCCCTACGCTGCCGGCTGGACCGCGGCGCTGATCTGCTACCCGCCCTTCCTGCTGATGGGGCAGGGCGGCCCGCTTGATTATCATCAGGGCAGCGCGGATTGGTCCTATTGGCTGGGCAACTACCCTTGGCTGCTGCCGGTGCTCGGCGCGGTGCTGGTCGGGCTCACCGCTATCTATGCCTGGGCGACGATCGCGTTCGGGCTGCGCTTCTCGAACCTCACCCATCGCGGGATCCTGACCCATGGGCCTTATGCCTGGTCGCGGCATCCGGCATACCTCTCGAAGAATATCTTCTGGTGGCTCTCGACCATGCCGTTCCTCGCCACCACCAACTGGCACGATGCGGTCCGCAACGCCGCGGTGATGGTCTGCGTGAGCGGAGTCTATTACTGGCGCGCCAGGACCGAGGAACGCCATCTCGGCAGCGATCTGGCCTATCGGGAATATTCGGCGTGGATGGCGCGCAACGGTTTCGTCCCGCGATTTTTTGCGCGGCTAAGGTCCTTTGTCACCCCGGCCGAAGTGCCGGGGTCCACCGGGAGGCAGGCGAGAAGCTAGAGGCGCTTGCTTCTCGATAGAGGCTTGGTGGACCCCGGCACTTCGGCCGGGGTGACGGTCAGAAACTAAAACTTCGCCTCTTCGTAGACTCGCGCAATATCGCCGCCCCAATCGCCGTTGAACCGGTCGAGCAGCACCTGCGCCGGCACTTTCCCGGTGCGGACGATCTCGCGCAGCGGATCGAGGAAGCCGCTTTCATTGTCGCCTGAGGCATTGAGCCGGGCGCGGGCGTTGAGCCCCGCGGCAGAGATGTCGAGCACCTCGCCGGCGACGTCGCGCAATTTGCCGCCGCCGGGGATCGGCGCGTCGAGCGCAAGCTTCGGGACGGCGCTACGCAACGCCTCGCGCTCGTCCATCGACCAATGCTTGACCAGCTCCCACGCTGCATCGAGCGCGCCCTCGTCGTAGAGCAGCCCGACCCAAAAGGCCGGCAGCGCGCAGATCCGCCCCCAGCGCCCGCCATCGGCGCCGCGCATCTCGAGAAACTGCTTCATCCGCACTTCGGGGAAGGCGGTCGACAGGTGATCCGCCCAATCGTCGATCGTCGGCTTGTGGCCCGGATAGGCGGGCAATTCGCCCTTCAAAAAGTCGCGGAAGCTCTGTCCGGCGGCGTCGATATATTCGCCGTCGCGGTAGACGAAGTACATCGGCACATCGAGCGCGTAATCGGTATAGCGCTCGTAACCGAAGCCCTGCTCGAACACGAAGGGCAGCATGCCGGTGCGCGCCGGATCGGTGTCCGACCAGATATTGCTGCGGAAGCTGAGAAAGCCGTTGGGCTTGCCTTCGGTGAAGGGCGAATTGGCGAACAAGGCAGTCGCCAGCGGCTGAAGCGCAAGCCCGACGCGGAACTTCTTCGCCATGTCGGCTTCGCTGGCATAATCGAGATTGACCTGGATCGTGCAGGTCCGCAGCATCATGTCGAGCCCGAGGCTGCCGACCCGCGGCATATGGCTGAGCATGATCTTGTAGCGGCCCTTGGGCATGATCGGCAGCTCGGCGCGGGTCTTGTCGTGCCACATGCCGAGCCCGAGAAAGCCGATGCCGAGCTTGTCGCCCGCGGCCTTGACCTGCTTGAGGTGGCGCCCGGCCTCGGCGCAGGTCTCGTGGAGATTGTCGAGCGGCGCGCCCGACAATTCGAACTGGCCGGCGGGCTCTAGGCTGACGGTGCCGTCGGGGCCGGCGAGCGCGATGACCTTGCCGCGCTCCTCGACCGGCTTCCAGCCGAAGCTGGTCAGCGCCATCAGCAGATCGCGGATGCCGCCGGGCTCGTCATAGCTGGGGGCGTGATGATCGGCAGTGGAGAAGACGAACTTCTCGTGCTCGGTGCCGATCCGCCAGCGGTCCTTCGGCTTCTCGCCCTGGGCGAAATAATCCACCAGCTGGGCACGATCCTCGATGACCGCTGCGTTGCTGTTCGAAACGGTCTTCGTGCTCATTCGCGGGCCTTTAGCTGCGCGTGACGAGACGCGCCAGTGGTGATTTCATACCGTTCGGTCACCAATCCCCGGCCGTTGCCATCCAAAGACTTACGGCCGCTGCCGCCGCGGTTTCGGCGCGCAGGATACGCGGTCCGAGCGCGATTCCCACTGCTTTCGGATGCGCCCGGATCGCCGCGCGTTCCTCGGGGTCGAACCCGCCTTCGGGGCCGATCAGGATCGCGCCGGGACCCCGATGGGCGCGCATCGCCTCGAGCGCGGGCATGCCGCCGGTCTCATCGGCGAAGAACAGGGTGCGCTCGCCGGGCCAGTCGCACAGCATCGCGGTCAGCTTGACCGGTTCGACCAATTCGGGAAGCGCGGTGCGGCCGCATTGCTCGGCCGCCTCGATCATGTGGCTGCGCAGCCGATCGAGATTGAGCTTGTCGACCACCGCGCGTCGGGTGAGCACCGGCGCCAACCGCGCGACGCCCAACTCGCACGCCTTCTCCACGACCCAGTCGATCCGACCCTTTTTGATCGGTGCGGCGCACAGCCACAGATCGGGCACCGGCTCGCGTTCGCGCAATTTGCCGCTCACGTCGAGGACGAGATCGCGCTTGCCCACCGCCTGCGCGACGCCGAGCCACTCGCCGGTCCTGTCGTCGAACAATTTGACCGGATCGCCCGCCTTCATCCGCATCACCTGGATCAGATAATGCGCCGGCGGCCCGTCGATGCGCAGCGGGCCGGGCGCGAGCTCGGCGTCGACGAACAGGCGCGGAGTCGATTGCGGCGGCCATGCGGGGGTTGCGGGCATGGCGACTCCCTACCGCGCGGTTCCCCCTTCGTCACCCCGGCCGAAGTGCCGGGGTCCACCGGGAGGCAAGGGATGGGCAAGCGGCGAGAGGGCTTCGTCGGCGGCGCGGTGGACCCCGGCACAAGGCCGGGTGACGGTCGTCATTGCGGAATCCCGCGCCGTTCATCCTTGCCGCCATCGCGCGGCGGGCGTCCGCCGAAGCCACGCAGCCTGGGCAATTCGCCCTTCTCGATCCTGCCGTCATGATTGGTGTCGAGCATCGCAAAACGCATCGATGCCGCCTTGGCAAACTCTGCCGGATCGACGCCGCGATTGAGATTGCGATCGGCGACGGTCACCGGCTCGGGATAATCGAGATAGCCGAAGCGCGCCGCGCCCTGCTTGCCGCTCGGCCCATTATCGTTGCCGCCGCGCGGACCTTCGCCGGCGCCGGGGCCGCCCGGGCCACCGGGAGGACCATTGCGACCGCCGCGGCCGCGGCCAGGACCGCGCGGCGTGCCGCCGCCGGGGCTGCCGGTGCGGATTTCGGGCGCGAGCACGGTTTCGTAGCGCTCGACGTCGTCGGGATCGATCTCGCCGTCCTTGCGCTGGTCGAGCATTGCGAAGAAGCGTGTGGCGTCGGCGATCATCTCGTCCTCGCGCAGCGCGCCGTCATGGTCGGTATCGGCGCCGTCGAACCATAAGTCGTGCGGCGCAACGCCATCGCGCGCGCCGCGAAACGGCTCGCCCATCGGGCTGAGGAACAAAGGGCCGCGCGGCGGGCCGGGACGCCAATCGCCGGGCGGCGAACCTTCGAGCGGCGCATCCTGCGCCGCCGTGCTGCCGGCGCTCGCCAGCACGATCAGACTTCCCACCAAGATTGCACGCATGCGTCGCCTCCCGCGATTGACTCCACGGGGTCCCTGCGCGCGGTTCGTCACGCGAATATGCCGGATTGTTGCAATCGCCGGCTTGATCTTTGCCCGTCCGGCGCGAAGGACAGGGAATATGGCCGCAGCACCGGAAATCGTCCCCGACACCGAACATCGCGGGCTCGTGGGCAAGCTTCCGGCGACCCCGCGCGCCTATGCGCTGCTCGCGCGCTTCGATCGCCCGATCGGCTGGTGGCTGTTGTTCTGGCCCGGCGCCTGGGCAGTCGCGCTGTCGGGCAACGCGCTGAATCGCTGGGATCTGATCCTGTGGTTTCTGCTCGGCAGCATCGCGATGCGCGGCGCGGGCTGCGTCTATAACGATATCGTCGACCGCGACCTCGACCGTCAGGTCGCACGCACCGCCAGTCGTCCCTTGGCGAGCGGCGCAGTTTCGCTCAAGGCGGCGTGGATCTGGCTGTTGGCGCTGTGCCTGATCGGGCTGGTCGTCCTGGTCCAGCTTCGCCCGCTCGCCGCTGGTGTGGCGCTGGGCAGTCTCGCTTTGGTCGCTGCCTATCCCTTCATGAAGCGGATCACGTGGTGGCCGCAGGCATGGCTGGGCCTCGTTTTCTCCTGGGCGGCTCTGGTCGGCTGGGCCGAGGCCCCTGACAGCGGCTGGCTGCCGGGGATGTTGCTCTATGCCGGCTGCATCGCCTGGGTGATCGGCTACGACACGATCTACGCGTTGCAGGATGTCGAGGACGACGCGCTGGTCGGCGTGCGCTCCTCGGCGCGACGGCTCGGAGGTCATGTCCGCGGCGGCGTCGCGGGCTTCTACGCGATCGCGTTGGCCTTGTGGGGCGCGGCCTTCTGGCAACTCCGTCCCGATCCGCTCGCGCTCGCGGCACTGCTGCCGATGGCGCTGCATCTCGGCTGGCAGGTGGCGACTCTCGTCCCCGCAGACGGCGCCAACGCGCTCCACCGCTTCCGCGCGAACCGCAATGCCGGCCTTTTGATGTTCGCCGCCTGCTTCGTGGTGGGCCAGACACTTTGACGTCGCGGGGCCGGCTCCCTAAGTCGCTGCGATGCTGACCGAGTCCCAAGCCTGCGAGCGCGTCCACGACATCGTCGATCGGGCGCGCGCCGCGGGCGCCGACGCATCCGACGCCGTGTTCGCCGCCGATCGTTCGCTGTCGGTGTCGGTGCGGATGGGCGCGCTCGAGGATGTCGAGCGTTCGGAGAGCGAGGAACTCGGCCTGCGCGTTTTCGTCGGGCAGCGCTCGGCGAGCGTCTCGACTTCGGATCTCGCCAGCGAGTCGCTCAATACGCTGGTCGAGCGCGCGATCGCGATGGCGCGCGAGGCGCCCGAGGACCAATGGGCCGGGCTCGCGCCGCAGGAGCGGCTGATGCACGGCAGCCCGCCTCTGCTCGATCTCGACGACGGCGCGAACGACGCGCCCGAGGCGCTGAAGGCGCGTGCGCTTGCCGCGGAGGCGGCGGCGCGCGCCGTGCCCGGCGTCACCAACAGCGAGGGCGCGAGCGCGGGCGCCAGCCGAGCGGTCATGGCGATCTCCACCAGCCACGGTTTCACCGGCGTCTATGCCCAGACCAGTCACGGCGTCTCGGCGAGCGTGCTCGCGGGCAGCGGCGGCGCGATGGAGCGCGATCACGCGCATCACAGCGCCCGTCATGCGTCGATGCTCGACGCGCCGGAGGCGATCGGCCGGTTGGCGGGCGAGCGCGCGGTGGCGCGGCTCGATCCGGTCAAGGTGCCGAGCGGCGCGATGCCGGTGGTGTTCGATCGCCGCGTCTCGGCCGGACTGGTCGGGCACCTGCTCGGCGCGGTCTCGGGCGCGGCGATCACCCGCAAGACCAGCTTTCTGCTCGATTGCCTCGGCAAACAGGTCTTCGCGAAAGGCGTGACGATCTGCGACGATCCGCACCGCCCGCGCGGGCTGCGCTCGCGGCCGTTCGATGGCGAAGGCCTGCCGGTGCTGCCGATCAAGCTGATCGATCAGGGCATGCTCGAAACCTGGCTGCTCGACAGTGCCTCGGCGCGCCAATTGGGTCTCGAGCCGACCGGCCATGCCGCGCGCGGCGGCGCCGGCGCACCGGGGGTTGCACCAAGCAACCTCTATATGCAGCCGGGCAGCACCCCGCCCGAGACCTTGGTCGGCGAGATCGAGCGCGGTATCCTCGTCACCGAATTGATCGGGCAGGGCATCAACGGCGTCACCGGCGATTACAGCCGCGGCGCGGCCGGCTTCCTGATCGAGAATGGCGAGATCACGCGTGCCGTTTCGGAGATCACCATCGCGAGCAATCTGCGCGACATGTTCCTCGCGCTGACGCCGGCAAACGACCTCGAATTCCGCTACGGGATCAACGCGCCGACCCTGCGCATCGACGGGATGACGATCGCCGGTGCCTGACCCGCATCTCGCCGCCGAAGTCGCCAACATCGCCGCCGATGCCGGACGGTTCGCGATCAAATTGTGGAACACCGATTTCCGCCGCTGGGAGAAATCGCCGGGCAATCCGGTCTGCGCCGTCGATCTCGAGGTCGACGGTTTGCTGCGCTACCGGCTGGGGGAATTGCTCCCCGATGCCGGCTGGCTTTCCGAGGAGACGATCGACAATGCGGCGCGGCTCGATGCCGAGCGGATCTGGGTAGTCGATCCGATCGACGGTACGCGCGACTATCTGCGCGGCCGCAACGGCTGGGCGGTATCGGTCGCCCTGGTGGAGAAAGGCCGCCCGGTGATCGGCGTGCTCGATGCGCCGGCGCGGCACGAAGTATGGACCGCACAAGCCGGCCGGGGCGCGTTCCGAAACGGCGAGCGGCTGCGCGTGGCCGAGCGCAGCCAGCTCGCCGGCGCGCGCGTTCCCGCCGACCAGCTCTCGAAAGTCGATCGCGATCTGCTGATGGTCGCCAAGCCCAATTCGATCGCGCTCCGCATCGCGATGGTCGCGGCGGGCGAGGCCGATCTGCTCGCGACAATCCGCTGGGGCAATGAATGGGACATCGCCGCCGCGGTTTTGCTCGCCGAGGAGGCGGGAGCCACGGTCAGCGATGCGTTCGGCCGCCCGCTCGATTTCAATACGCCGCAGGCGCAGGCCTTCGGCGTGCTCGCCACCGCGCCCGGCATCCACGCCGCCGCGGTCGCGCGGCTTGCCGATCGCGCGAAGGAAGCGATCGGCAAGCCCTGAGGCCATCGAGAGCATCCTTTCGCCGCGCAACGGTGCGCGGCGGCGGGATGTCAGACCGCAGTTTGGGCGGCTTCCCGGCGGTTGCCGGCAGGCCCGCCGCCTTCCGGGCGCGTCGCCACGGCGATCAGCGCCGTCGACGGGACCGGCAGCACCGGCCTCCCTGCCGCGCGCCGGCGCACTTCTTCCACCACCATCGCTTGCTCGGCGGGATTGAGCGCGCCCCAATCCTCGCTCATCCCGAACTGGGTTTCGGGATCGTCGAGCTTGGGCATTCGCAACAGATAGTCATGCGTGAACGTCTCGATCTCGGGCTCGCGATAGCCGGCGAGGACCATCTCGGCGGCGAGCAGCACCGGGTCGCCGAGCGTCTTCAGCCCCGCCGGAAGGCTCGACTGCCATTCGCGGTCGGGAAACAGCGCGCGGACGATCTGCGAAAGCAAAAGATGCGTCGCGGCGCCTTCGCTCTGCCAGGTCGCGACCACGCCGTGACCGCCCGGCCGGGTGACTCGCGCCATTTCGGCCAGCCCCTTGCGCCAATCGGGGAACATCATCACTCCGAATACCGAGAATACGGCATCGAAAGATGCGTCCGGAAGCTGGAGCGCCTGGCCGTCCATCGTCCGGCCCTCGAGATTGGGCAGCCCGTGCGCCGTCACCCGCGCCACCATTCCCGCAGAGAAGTCGGTTGCCAGCACCTGTGCGCCCGCGCGCGCCGCCGCCAGTGCGAGCGCGCCCGTGCCCGTCGCAACGTCGAGCAGCCGGGTCTCGGGCGTCACTGCGATCCGCGCCAGCGCCGCCTCGGCGAAGCGCGCAGTGAACGGATGCGCGGTCTCCTCATAATGTTTCGCCATGTCGTTCCAGCGCTCCGGGTCGTTCATACGATGCATAGCCAATCTCCCGCGAATCATGTAACATCAAAAGTATCATGATAGCACGCGCTTGCCAATCCCGGCATGTGCGCGGAAGGATCGATCGATGCGCAGCGACTCCCGCCTGTCCCGAATGCTCCACGTCCTGCTCCACATGGCGCGGCACGAGGGGCCGATGACCTCGGAGGTGATCGCCACGATGCTGCGGACCAATCCGGTGGTGGTCCGCCGCACGATGGCCGGACTGCGCGACGCGGGCTATGTCCGTTCGGAAAAGGGGCATGGCGGCGGCTGGGTGCTCGCCTGCGATTTCGACCGGATCTCGCTGCTCGATGTCCACCGCGCGGTGGGCGGGCCGCAGCTGTTCGCGATCGGCGCCGAGTCCGATAAGCCGCACTGCCTCGTCGAAAAACTGGTCAACGAAGCCGTGGCGGACGCGCTGGGGGAGGCCGAAGCGCTGCTGCTCGCGCGGTTCGGATCGGTCAGCCTCGGTGCGCTCGCGCGCGACTTCGACGCGCGCTACGCGTGCCTGCCTCAGGCTCCGCCGGCTTCGTCGCCCTGATATTTGATCTGCAGATAGCGGCCGCGCGTCGCGAGCAGGTCGAGATCGCCCTGGGCGAGCTGAGCAGACATCTCCGAGATCTCGTCGTCGATCACCTGGAGCCCCTGCGCGAGCTGCTGGTCAGGGGTCAGCCCGTTGCGCTCGACCCGTCGCAGCGGCTCGGGCACGCGTGCATAGCCCTTGATCAGCTCGGGCAATTGCTCGCCCACCAGCTTGCGGACTTCGCCTGCGGCAGGCGAGGCCTCGTCGAGCTGGGCGAGCTGCGGCGCGAGGAACTCCAGCTTCACCCCGATCGAATCGACCAGTCCGTGCACCGGCGCGGGCAGCGCCGGGCGTTGCGCGTCGAGCCAATGCTCGGTGGTGCGGGGCAATGCCTTGAGCGGCACCTGAGTCAATTGCTGCATTTCGGGCGTGCTGCCGCCGGCCGGAAGGATCGCGAAGAAAAGCGTCGCGACCACCAGCAGCAACGCAACCAGCATCGCACCCATGATTCCCAAGGGTGCGACGGCAATCGCGAAGACGATCGCGCCGACCACGATCGCGGCATCGGCGACGGCGATCCGGCCGATCCGGCGGACGACCTCGGCTTCACGTCGCCGGCGCAGCCGCTGGTCCGCCGCGGTCGTGGGTGCGCGGGCCCTTGCGCGCTCGATCAGCTCTTCGGCCCGCGCGCTCAGGCGATCGACATCGGTCACGGGTTTACATCGCCTCCAGCTTGAAGGTGTCGGCCCCGCCGCCGCCCTGGTTCTGCGCGGCGCCTTCGGCCCGGGCGATATAGCCCTTCGACTTCTCGACTTCGTTCGACAGCGTGTTGACCGTGGTCTTCATGCTGTCGAGCGCCTTCAATTTGAAGGTGTCGATCGCGTCCATCGTGTCGTAGATGTTCTGGAAGGCACGCTGGAGCGTCTCGACGGGAATGGTCGAATTCGCCGCCTGCTCGTGGATCGCCGCGGTGTTGCTCTTGAGCAATTGCCCCGTCGAATCGATCAGCCCCGCGGTGGTGGTGTTGAGCGCCGTGATCTGGTCGAGAACCAGCTTCTGGTTGGTCAGCGCCTGCGCCACCGTCACGGCGGTGCGCAGTGCTGAAACCGTCGTGGTCGAGGCACGGTCGACACCCTTCACCAGCTCGACATTGTTTTTCTTGACCAGGTCGAGCGCCAGATAGCCCTGCACCGTCACTGCCATCTGGGTGAGCAGGTCCTGGGTGCGCTGGCGGACGTAGAAGAGCGCGGTCTCGCGCACCGCCTTTGCCTTGGCGGGATCGGTGTGGTCGAGCTCGTTGGCCTTGTCCTCGAGCTTGGTGTCCATCGCTTTGGACAGATAGATCATCTGCTCGAGCCGGCCCATCGACGCCCACAGATTGGCGCGCTCGGTATCGATCGCGGCATTGTCCATCAACAGCTCGTCCTTGCCGCTGCCGAGACTCTTGAGGATGCCGTTGATGTGGCTCTGCGACGACTGATATTTGCGGAAATATTGCTTGAGCGGCGAGCCGCCGAACAGCTTCGACAGGAAGCCGTCATTGCCGCCGACGAGCTTGCCGTTGCGGCCCGGATCGAGCTCTTCCACCGTCTTGCGGAGCGCGAGCAGGTCGGCGCCGACGCCGCTCTCGCTGCTCATCGCGCGCACCGGCCGGTCGAGGAAGCGGTTCGACTGGCCCGCCGCGTCGCGGATCTCCTTTTGCCCCATCGCCGCGATCGCATCGACGCGCTTGCCGAATTCGGGCGAGTTGACGTCCTGCGCGATCAGGTCGTCGATGAACCCGTCGACGCGCTTCTCGAGCTCGTTTTTCTTGGCATCCTCCACCGGCACCAGCCCCGCCGCCTTTTCGGGTGCGACGACCTTCACCGGGCTGGGCGGGGTGAGCACCAGTTCCTGTTCGGCTACTGCAGTCTCGGTCGCCATTCCAAACCCTCCAACGCTGTTGCGACACTCATACGGGTATCGCGGCAGCTATCCAAGTGTGTCAGTTAAATAGTACACCATATGGCATTCGCCAAGGTCAGCGCGCCGCCTTGAGCGCGCGGCCCCACCACGCCAGCTCGTCGAAGCCGTGGCCGAGCCAGCGCAGATCCTTGTCGTCGCCGGTGAACACGCCGTCCTTCACCTTGCCCCACACCCCCATGATGTGGACCGACGCCTCCAGCGCCGCCATCTGCAGCTCGCGCGATACGCAGGTCAGCAATTCGATCGAGCGCGCGGCGCCGTTGCCGCCATAGCCGACATAGGTCACCGGCTTGCGGTTCCACTCGGCATAGACGAAGTCGAACGCGTTCTTGAGCACCGCAGGCGGCCCGTGATTATATTCGGGGCAGATCAGGATATAGCCGTCGGCGCTGGCGATCTTCTCCGCCCAGCGGATCTGCAGCGGGTCCTTGTAGTTCCCTTGCGCGGGCGGGTGCGCGAAGGGATAAAAGGGCAGGTCCCAGTCCTTGAGGTCTACCAATTCGCAATCGAGTTCGCTGCGCGCCTCGGCCTGTTCGATCACCCATTTTCCGACGGGCTCGGCCATTCGGCCTTCGCGGACGCTGCCGAGGATGACGAGGATCTTGAGTGGTTCGGTCATGTATTCTTCCGTAGCGGCGCTTCCCCTTCCCGCAACGCACAAATTGCGCTAAGGGCGCCCGCGCACCGCACTTCAGCGGCATCCAGGATATCGTATGAACCTCCGCAACGTGGCGATTATCGCCCACGTCGATCATGGCAAGACCACGCTCGTCGACCAGCTCTTTCGTCAGTCGGGGACGTTCCGCGACAACCAGCGTGTCGAAGAAAGAGCCATGGATTCCAATGACTTGGAGAAGGAGCGTGGCATCACGATCCTTGCCAAGCCGACCTCGGTCGAGTGGGAAGGCACGCGGATCAACATCGTCGACACGCCGGGCCACGCCGATTTCGGCGGCGAGGTCGAGCGCATCCTGTCGATGGTCGACGGCGTCATCCTGCTGGTCGATTCGTCCGAAGGCGCGATGCCGCAGACCAAGTTCGTCACCGGCAAGGCATTGAAGCTCGGCCTGCGCCCGATCGTCGTGGTCAACAAGATCGACCGTCCCGACGAGCGCATCCAGGAAGTGCTCGACGAAGTGTTCGACCTGTTCGTCTCGCTCGACGCGACCGACGAGCAGCTCGATTTCCCGGTGCTCTACGCCTCGGGCCGCAACGGCTATGCCAATGAGGATCCGAGCCTGCGCGAAGGCACGCTTAAGCCGCTGTTCCAGAAGATCGTCGATCACGTGCCGCCGCCCAAGGTCGAGGTCGAGGGCACGCCCTTCACCTTCCTCGTGACCCTGCTCGACCGCGATAATTTCCTCGGCCGTATCCTCACCGGCCGAGTCAATTCGGGCGTGGTCAAGGTCAACCAGCCGATCCACGCGATCGACATGGACGGCAAGGTCATCGAGACCGGCCGCGCCTCGAAGATCATGTCGTTCCGCGGGCTCGACCGCGTGCCCGTGGACGAAGCGCGCGCGGGCGACATCATCAGCCTCGCCGGCCTGACCGTCGCCACCGTGTCGAACACCATCGCCGACACTTCGGTGACCGAGGCGATCCAGGCCCAGCCGATCGATCCGCCGACGCTGTCGATGCGTTTCGCGGTCAACGATTCGCCGATGGCGGGCCGCGAAGGCAGCAAGGTCACCAGCCGCATGATCCGCGACCGGCTCGAGCGCGAGGCCGAATCGAACGTCGCGATCAAGGTCACCGAGAGCGAGGACCGCGACAGCTTCGAAGTCGCCGGCCGCGGCGAGCTCCAGCTCGGCGTGCTGATCGAGACGATGCGCCGCGAGGGCTTCGAGCTCGGCATCAGCCGCCCGCGCGTGCTGTTCCGCACCGACGAGAACGGCCAGAAGACCGAGCCGTACGAGACCGTCGTGATCGACGTGGACGACGAATATTCGGGCACGGTCGTCGACAAGATGAACCAGCGCAAGGGCGAGATGACCGACATGCGTCCGTCGGGCGGCGGCAAGACCCGCATCACCTTCTCGGCGCCGTCGCGCGGCCTGATCGGCTATCATGGCGAGTTCCTGTCGGACACCCGCGGCACCGGCATCATGAACCGGCTGTTCGAGAAATACGGCCCGCACAAGGGCAATATCGAAGGCCGCAAGAACGGCGTGCTGATCTCGAACGGCAATGGCGAGGCGCAATCCTACGCGCTCGGCCCGCTCGAGGAGCGCGGCATCCTGTTCGTCGGGCACGGCGAGGCGCTGTACGAGGGCATGATCGTCGGCGAGAACGCCAAGACGGATGACCTCGAGGTCAACCCGATGAAGGCCAAGCAGCTCACCAACTTCCGCGCCTCGGGCGGCAAGGACGACGCCGTCCGCCTGACCCCGCCGAAGAAGATGACGCTCGAGCAGGCGATCGCCTATATCGACGACGACGAGATGGTCGAGGTCACCCCGACCAAGATCCGGCTGCGCAAGCGCCACCTCGATCCGCACGAGCGCAAGCGCGCCAGCCGCGCCAAGCAGGCGGCCTGAGTTTCTTGATGCAGCGAAAGGCGCCGGGGGAGATTCCGGCGCCTTTTTGCTTGCCTGCCGTCTCCGGAAAATTGCGGAGCCATTAACTGCATTTCAATGCAGGTCAGGCCACAAAGGGCTTCCTCGCCGCAACGAGCAGGTGGCCCATGCTGCACGCACCGATCATCCCGTCCTACGACTTCCTCCCGCCGCTGTTCATCAAGGAGCAGTCGGAAATCGAAGTGAAGGTCAGCGACACGCCGTTCTTCTACAACGACAATGGCACGCCGACCTATCGCGCCAGCCTGCCCGCCGGCGTCACGCCGCTCACTCCCGCGCACACCGGCCCCGAAGTGGCGATCGGCGCCGAGCACCGGGTGACCGGGACGATCGGCTTCAAGCCGACCCCGCCGTACGGCAACGAGACCCAATTGGGCTTCGAAGGCGAGAATATCCGTTACGAGCCGATGTGGGCGACGCGCGAAGCCGCCGCGGCATTCGGCATCACTTTGGTCGAGGCGGGGCAGGGGATCGCGATCGACAGCCCCGGCGGCGCGCTCCACCAGGTCGAATATGAATATGGCGTGTTCGCCGGGCATTGGTCGCCCTATCAGAACACCAATCCGGAGGCCGGCAATACGCTGCTCAGCGTGGTGTGCACCGACCTCGAGCATCACGATTTCCCGCACGTCTTCGCCTCGACCGACGCGCAATTCCCGCTGGTGATCTCGGTCGGGCGCTACTGGCACGCCGAGGGCCGCATCCGCCTCGCCGATCTGTGGGTGCCGCAGGGTTCGGCGCTCTACATCCCGCCCAAGCCCTTGCTGTTCGGCAGCCAGTGCATCGACCTGCACAACAACCGCAATTCGGCGCGCGCCGCCTGGGGCGACATCCGCCGCAACTCGATCCTGACCCACACGCTGCTGCAGACCAAAGACAGCTTCACCTATTGGTACTGGAACGCCGCGGACACCGCCCACAGCCCTCTCGAGGTCCGCCACCCATGAACATGCCGCTGCACGACAAATATTTCGACCAGTTCCGGTCGCTTCCGGACGCCGCCCCCGATCCCGCGCTCTACAAGACCCTGCTCGAATCGACGATGGCGATTCCGTGGAAGATCGACTGGGCGACGATGCGCTTCGCCTATATCGGCCCGCAGATCGGGCCGCTGCTCGGCTGGAGCCCCGAAAGCTGGATCTCGGTCGAGGACTGGGCGTCGCGCATCCATCCCGAAGATCGCGACAATGTCGTCAATTTCTGCGTCTCGCAGTCGGTTGCCGGTGTCGATCACGAGGCCGATTATCGCGCGCTCACCAAGGACAAGGGCTATGTCTGGATCCGTGACGTCGTCCATGTCGTGCGCAACGAGGCGGGCGAGGTCGAGAGCCTGATCGGCTTCATGTTCGACATCAGCGAGCGCAAGCGGATCGAGCACGAACTGTTCAAGATGCAGAAGAAGCTCGAGGCGCTTTCGTTCGAGGACGGCCTGACCGGCAGCGCCAACCGACGCCGGTTCGACGAGCGGCTGCGGGCCGAATGGCGCAGCGCCTGCGCGGCGCAGCAGCCGCTCTCGCTGGTCCTGCTCGATATCGACCATTTCAAGCAATATAACGATCTCTACGGCCATGTTCAGGGCGACGAATGCCTCGTGCGGGTGGCCGCGGCGCTGAAGGCCGGCGAGCGTCAGCGCGACATCGTCGCGCGCTATGGCGGCGAGGAATTCGCGCTGCTGCTGCCCGAAACCGACGAAGCCGAAGCGCTGGCGATCGCCGAGCAATGCCGCCACGCCATCGAGGCGCTGCAGATCCGGCACGACCATTCGAACTGCAGCAAGGTGGTGAGCGTGAGCGTGGGCGTGGGCACCGTCATTCCGCCGGCCGACGGCGAGCCCCGGCATTTCTGCGACGCGGTCGACAAGCTGCTGTACGCCGCCAAGCAGAAGGGGCGGAATCAGGTGGTCGCGACGTTTCTGGGGTGATCGAGTCTTAAAGCCCCTCCCCTGAAGGGGGGCTATATTTTGCCTGACCCGTATTGCCCGGATTCTCCGGTTCGATGAGGAGCAATTCCTTTGCGCCGGGCACGGTGCTGTCCTCGAAAGCATCGGCCGCCCGGCGCGGTGCGAACCGCGCCTGTCCATCCGCCCAACGATACGTAGTTCGCCTCAAGCAACTATACGTAGGGCGATGTTAACCTTGGCCGGACATCATGGCGATGTGTTCTCGCTCGCTCCGCCTCGCTCGATGGTCTGGACCGGCACGCTTGCGGCCGCCGCGCTGGCATGGCTCGCCGGCTATCTCTCGGGGCTTACGCTGACGCCCGATTCGCGCGGGCTGGCGCTCGCCTTCGGCCTCTCGGCGTTGCTCTGCCTGCTCTGGGTGCCGAACGCTTCGGGTCGAATTGCGCAGTTGGTGCGCATGATCGAGGCATTGCTGCTCTTCGCGCTGATCGGGGTGCTGGGGGCGGTGCTCAGCTATCTGGCGATGTTGCATTCGAGCGGTTTCGCCGACGCCCTGCTCCACCGGATGGATCACGCGCTTGGTTTCGATTGGCCCGCGATGCGCAGCTATGTCGAGCGCCGCGACTGGCTGTTCCTCGCTTTCGAAAAGGGCTATCTCGCCTGTTTCTGGATGCCGCTGGCGGTGTTCGGGCTGCTCTGGCACGCGCAGCGGATCGGCGACGTCTATCGCTATCTGCTCGCGCACGGGCTGGCGCTCGCGGCGACGGTGGGGGTGTTCTTCTTCTTCCCGGCACGCGCGACTTTCGCCTTTTATCTGGCGCCCGGAGCGCCGCTGCCCGGCAACGCCCGGCATTATGGCGAAATCATCGCCGGATTGCGCGACGGTACGCTGACCACGCTCGATCTGACCAACCTCGGCGGAATCATCACCTTTCCCAGCTTTCACGCGGCGATGGCGATCCTGTTCGTATGGGGCGCCTGGCCGGCGCGGCACTTCCGGGCGCCGATGCTGGTCGTCAACGGATTGATGTGGCTCGCCGCGGTGCCGCTGGGCGGACATTATGTCGTCGACGTGATCGCCGGATCGGCGATCGCCGCCGGAGCGATCGTGCTGGCGGTGCGGCTGGCGCGCGGCGCCGCGGCGGCGCCGGCCGCCGCATCCGTGCCGGCCGCGCCGGGGCCGGTGGCCGTCGGCGCGGCCTGATCCGGGATCAGGAACGCGCGCGCTCGATCCCGAGCAGCAATTCCTTCGCCGCCAGCCCGCCGGCGAAGCCGGTGAGCGCGCCGTTGCCGCCGATCACCCGGTGGCACGGCGCGACGATCGAGATCGGGTTGCGGCCGTTCGCTGCGCCCACCGCGCGCGACGCGCTCGGCCGGCCGATCTGGCGGGCGATCGCGCCATAGCTGCGCGTCTCGCCGAACGGGATGGTCAGCAATGCGGCCCACACGCTCTTCTGGAAATCGGTGCCGCGGAAATCGAGCGGCACGTTGAAGCTGGTCCGCTTGCCGGCGAAATACTCGTCGAGCTGGCGCGCGGTCTCGACCAGCACCGGATGCTCGGGGGCTTCCTCCCTGTCGCGCAGCTTGACGCGCCCGGGACGGTCATTCTCCCAGAGGATCGCAATCAGCCCGGCATCGCTCGCCACGAGGGTCAGCGTGCCGACGGGCGACGGGACGGTCTTGAACTTGTCGGTCATGGCATGTCCTTTCGTGCCCTGGTCTACCCGTCCCGGCCGGCGGATGCGTCCCGTGGCTTGCGCTCAACCTCCGCCATGGCGCAAGAACAAAACAGAAACAAATCCTTTCCTATTTGCCGCGAAATCCATACACCCTGATCGATTGGGCGATTCGACAGGAGGGGTGTCCATGCAAAATCGCGTTCCCGTCCCGCGCGCGGCGCGGCCTGATTTGCCCGATTTTCCGCCGGTGCCGCGCAAATGCAACCGCCATGACGGCTGGACGCCCGCGCGGCAAAAGGCGTTCATCGATGCGCTCGCCGATACCGGATCGGTCCGGCGCGCCGCGGCGATGGTCAACATGTCGCAGGCCAATGCCTATGCGCTGCGCCGCGCGGCCGGCGCCGAGGGGTTTCGGCGGGCATGGGATTCGGCGCTCGATTTCGGGCTGGCGCGCCTGAAGGACCTTGCCTTCGAGCGCGCGATCGAGGGCGAACTGGTCCCGGTCTTCGTCGGCGGGAAATTGATGGGCTTTCGGCGCAAGCACAACGATGCGCTGCTGATCTTCTGCCTGCGCCATTATGGCCGCGACGCTTCGGGCAAGCGCACCACGATCAATTATTTCTCGACTCGCGCCAGCGCCGGGGCAGCGAGCGGGGGCATCAAGGGCGCGGGGGCGCAGGCGAGCGCCACGACGATGCGCACCGTGATCCACGGCGATGGCGGCAGCATGGACGCGGCGCTGCGCGACGACGAACATGCCGCGGCGCTGGCGGGCTTTGCCGGGGTGACGCTGGATGCCGAGGCCGAGGCGGCGGTCGCGGCGGCGATCACGGCCTGTGCCGAACGCCGGGCTGCTGCAGATGCCGCGATCGCCGCGGGCGGCGAGGAAGCGGCGGACGCAGCCGGGGACGATCCGGGCGAGCCTTTCATCCCCTTGCCCTTCGAAGGCACGCCGTATCGCGGCACGCTGGAGCCGCCGGTGAGGATCGAGGAAGCGGTGGACTGGGTGCCGGCCGCGGACGAAGCCGACGGGGCGCCGGTTATGCCTTCGCCATCTCCAGCAGCACCGCCCATTCCTGGTCGCGGACGGGCGTGACGCTGAGCCGCGACTGGCGGAGCATCTCGAGGTCCTTGAGCCGCGGCTCGGCCTTGATGTCGGCGAGCGGCACCGGCCTGGCCAGCTTGTCGACCGGCCTGACCGCGACGCTCGCCCATTTGCCGTCGTCGCCGTCGGGCTGCCAGGCGCGGGTGATCTCCATCACGCCGACCGCGGCCTTTTCGGTGTTCGAATGGTAGAAGAAGGCCCGGTCGCCGGGCTGCATCTCCTTCAGGAAATTGCGCGCGGTATAGTTGCGCACGCCGTTCCATTCGGTGGCGCCGTCGCGGATCAGATCGTCCCACGAATAGGCATCGGGTTCGGAGCGGAGGAGCCAGTAAGCCATGCGTGCCGATTAGGGTGCGGCAACGGCGTCCGCAATGGGGGCTGGGGAGTAGCGGGCCCGCCTTCCTGGGTGGATTCCGCCCTTTTCGTCATCCCGGATGTTAGGCTTTCCCGGAGAACCGCAGGTTTACCGTTGGAAAGCCTTCAGTCCGGGAGCCACCTCGCCGCTGGATACATGCCTCATGGTGGATCCCGGATAGCGCGCTTTTCGATTCAAATCAGTGATTTGAAGAAAAGCGGCTTCCGGGAGGACGTTCGTTGGGCCGACCCTAAACCCGCGCTGAACGCGCGATTCCGAACCCATTCAGCCGCCATGCGTTAACCCTGCAAGCTCAGCGCCGCGATTCCACCCCCGGACTGCCGGCGCGCGTATCGAGAGGAGCAGTATCATGGCCAATTTCGTCCAGAAGGCCGTGCTCGGCACGGTTCTCGGCGCGAGCGTGCTGGTCGCGGTCGCGCCGACCGCCGAGGCGCAGCGCTATCGCCGCTATCGGCATCACGACGATACCGGCACCGCGATCGTCGCGGGCATTGCCGGCCTCGCCATCGGCGCGGCGCTCGCCAGCGGCGACCGCTACGATCGCCGCTACGATTATGACCGGCGCTATTATCGCGACCGCGGCTATTATCCGGTCGACGGCTATTATTACCGCGATTACCAGCGGCGCTATCGCGGCTGGGATCGCTGCCACACGCGTCGGGTCTATGATCCCTATCTCGATCGGCGCGTGCGGGTCCGTTACTGCCGCTAGGGCAGACCGAAAAGACGAGCGGCGCGGGCTTTGGTCCGCGCCGCTCTTCGCATGTGCGGAAGAAACGCTAGACTGGCGGCATGGGACATGATTCGCCAGCGCAACGACCCGATCCTTCGGATCCCTATCTGCGCGAGGCGCAGACCTTTCCCTCGCTGTCCGAAGAAATGGCGGCGCGGGTCGCCGCGTTCGGCGCCGAGGAAGTGCTCGCCGACGGCGCCCTGCTGTTCCGCCGCGGCGATCGCAGCGTCGATTTCTTCCTGTGCATGGCCGGCGCGATCGAGATTTTCGACACCGATGCGAAGGGGGGCGAGCATATCGTCCACACGCATGTGCCGCGTCAGTTCACCGGCGAGCTCGATCTGTTCAACGACCGGACGATCTTGGTCACCGGCCGCGCCAAAAGCGAGACGCGGGTGGTGCGGGTCGGCCGCGCCGAATTCCGGCGGATGATGGCGGCCGAGCCCGATATCGGCGAGATCGTGATGCGCGCCTTCATCCTGCGCCGGGTGGGGATGCTGCTCCACGGCACCGCGGGGGTGGCGTTGCTGGGGCCGGCGCACGCGGCGGACACGGCGCGGATCGAGACCTTCCTGTCGCGCAATGCGCTGCCGCACAAGCGGATCGACACCGAGGTCGACGGCGACGCGGGCGGGTTCATGGAATGCTTCGCGCTCACCGACGCCGACCTGCCGGTGGTGGTCGCCGACGGGCGGGCGCTGCGCAATCCGAGCAACGCCCAGCTCGCCGATGCGCTGGGGCTCGCCTCGGCGGTGGACCCCGAGCATGTCCACGACGTCGCGGTGGTCGGGGCGGGGCCGGCGGGGCTGGCCTCGGCGGTCTATGCCGCGTCGGAGGGGCTCGACACGATCGTGATCGAATCGGTCGCGCCGGGCGGGCAGGCGGGGACGAGCAGCAAGATCGAGAATTATCTCGGCTTCCCGACCGGTATTTCGGGACAGGCGCTCGCCGGGCGCGCGCAGGTCCAGGCGCAGAAGTTCGGCGCGCGGTTATTGGTGTCGCGCAGCGCGGCGGGGATCGATTGCGACGCGCGGCCCTACACGATCCGGCTCGACGACGGCGCCACGCTGAAGGCGCATGCCGTGGTGGTCGCGACCGGCGCGCGCTATCGCAAGCTCGATCTGCCGCTTTATGCCGAGCTCGAGGGCAACGGCATCTATTATGCCGCGACCGCGATGGAGGCCGGGCTGTGCGCGGCGCAGACCGCGGTGGTGATCGGCGGCGGCAATTCGGCGGGGCAGGCGGCGATCTATCTGTCGCGCACCGCGGGGCACGTCCATATGCTGGTGCGCGGGGCGGGGCTGGCGGCGACGATGTCGCGCTATCTGATCGACCGGATCGAGGCTTCGGACAAGATCACCCTGCACCCCTTCACCGAAGTCACCGAACTCGAGGGCGGCAAGCATCTCGAGGCATTGACCTGGACGCAGCGCAAGAGCGGCGAAGCGCAGCGGCACGAGGTCGGCGCCCTGTTCGTGATGATCGGCGCGCAACCCAATACCGACTGGCTCGACGGCTGTGTCGAACTCGACCAGGCGGGATTCGTCAAGACCGGGTCGGGCGAGACCTTCTTCTGCTCGTCGGCGCACGGGGTGTTCGCGGTCGGCGACGTGCGCTCGGGATCGGTCAAGCGGGTCGCCTCGGGCGTGGGCGAGGGATCGGTGGTGGTGTCGGCGATCCACCGTTATCTTGAAAGCGTCGAACAATAGCGGCAAAGGCCGTCCATGAGTGATACGCCTCCCGACCGCCTCTCGGTCAATCCGAACAGCCCCCATTTCCAGCGCGAGCTGCTGGAGCGCGGCATCGGCATCCGCTTCAAGGGCGTCGAGCGCCGCGACGTCGAGGAATACAGCATCTCCGAAGGCTGGATCCGCGTCGCCCTGGGCAAGAAGATGGACCGCAAGGGCCAGCCGCTGACGATCAAGCTCACCGGCCCGGTCGAGGCGTGGTTCGAGCGCCCCGCCGAGGGCGACGCGCCGGCGGACGATTCCGAGGGTTGAAGTGCTCCTGGCAGTGGCTGGCGCGAAAATGCAGCCCGCGCTCCTGCGAAAGCAGGAGCCCGGAGCCGCAGGCTGACTTGCCGTAATCCTGGGCTCCTGCTTTCGCAGGAGCACGGATATTTTCGAACGCGGCTAGCCCATCGCCGCGACGATCGCGCGGCCGATCCGGGCGTGGAGCGGGCGGCTTTGCTCCAGCGCCAGCGTGCTGCCGGTGACGTAGCTCGCCACGACCAGAGGCGCGCGGCGCGGCGGCCAGGCGATCCCGACCAGATTGTCGGTGCCGTGCCCGCCTGCGCCGGTCTTGTAAGCGAGCGCCCAGTCGCGCGGCAGCCCGGCACGCAGGCTGGTCGCGCCGGTGCGGGTGTCCTTCATCCACGTCGTCAGTTGCGCACGGCTGGCGGGTGCCAGAAGCGTGCCGAGCACCAGTCGCTGCGCCAGCGCGGCGATGGCCTGTGGCGTGGTCGTGTCGCGCGGGTCGCCGGGCGCTGCTTCGCCCATCGCGGTTTCCCAGCGGTCGAGCCGGGTCACCGGATCGCCGAAGCCTCGCAGCCCGCGGGTGAAGCCGGCGGGGCCGCCGATCGTGCGGAGCAGCAGGTTGGCGGCGCTGTTGTCGCTCAACGTGATCGTCGCGTGGCAGAGCTCGGCGACGCTCGCGGTGCCGCCGACGCGCTTCTCGCAAAACGGGGAATTGCTGACGATGTCGCCCGCGACGACCGGAAGGCGACGGTCGAGCGTCTCGCGCTTGTGCTCGACCTGCTTCAGCATCGCCGCGGCCAGCGCGAATTTGAAGGTGCTGCACATCGGGAAACGCTCGGCCGCACGCCAGCCGAAGCGTTCGCCCGAGCCGGTGTCGATCACCGCCAGGCCGAGCCGGCCGGCGCTCGCTTGCTCGACCGCCGCGATTGTCCTGCGGAAATCGGCCCCGAAACGGGCGGGGGCCTTGCCGAATGCCGGCACCGCCGACGCCGCGGCGAAAGCGCCGCCAGCCCAAAGAAATTTGCGTCTGTCCATGTCGGCTCTCCCTTTCCGCGCCTGATGCCGTTGGGGAGGGGACAGGCGCAAAGGATCAAATCTCGGCGGAGCCATTAGAAGGATTCATGCACCAGATCCTCCCCCGCTTTAGCGGGGGAGGATCTGGGTTTCACGCCGCAAACGCTTCGCGCGCCGCATCCTCGAAGGCCTTGAGCGCGAGCAGATGCGGGAAGGGGCCGTGGCTGATCCGGGCGATGCCGGCTTCGGCGACCGCCTTGGCCGAGGGCGCGCCGGGAAAGGCCATGAAGTTCACCGGCAGCGGCGAGGCGGCGCATACCCGCTCGAGCAGCGCGAGGTCGGCGAGGCCGGGCACGAAGAAGCCGCTGGCGCCGGCCTCGGCATAGGCATGGGCGCGCTCGATCGCGGCATCGGCCTTGGCCCGATCATGCGTCTCGGCCTTGGCCTGGAGGAAGATGTCGGTTCGCGCGTTGAGGAAGAAGGCCGGGCCGGCGCCGCGCCGCGCCGCCGCGACTCGCTTCGCCTGCGCGTCGATCGCGTGCATGCCCGTGCCGCCGATCAACTGGTCCTCGAAATTGCAGCCGATCGCCCCGGTGGCGGCGAGCGCCGCCATGTTTTGCGCGAGCGGCTCCTCCTCGAGGGCATAGCCGCCCTCGAAGTCGATCGACACCGGCAGGTCGACCGCCGCGACGACGCGCGCGGCATTGGCGAGCGCGAGTGCGATCGGCAGCCCTTCGGCATCGCCGACGCCGTGCGCCGTGGCGACCGAGGCGCTGCCGGTGGCGATCGCCCTGGCGCCGGCACGCTCGGCAACCTTGGCCGAGCCGGCATCCCAGACGTTGAACAGAATGACCGGCTTGCCGGGGACGTGCAGCGCCGCGAAGGATTCGAATTTCGACATTACGCTCTCCATTTCGTTCGCGTAATGTTCTAGTGCGGCCGGCGGCGGGGCGCAATCCGTTCCTTGCGGCCGAGGCTGGATGCCAAGGCGATATCGAGCTGCCGCGACATCTGGTCCCAAACTCCCTCTCCCCTTGATAGGGGAGAGGATAGCGAAGCTTGCCAGCCTGCTGGCTAGCGCAGCTTGGTGAGGGGTAGAGCGGCGCGCAGCGCCGCGCGGCCGCTCTGCGGCCGCACCCCCTCACCCAGCACCGACTAAGGCTTTGCTGCGCAAAACCCAAGTCTGCGCAACCCTCTCCCCCTTTCAGGGGGCGAGGGAAGTAAAGGTCTAGTGCACGAAGCGCGCCACCACGTCGCGATAGCTGCGGCTGACCTTCACGCTCGCGCCCGAATCGAGCACGAGGAAGCATTCGCCATTGGTGTGCGGCTTGACCTGGCGGACGAGGTCGAGATTGACGATCGTCGAGCGATGGACCCGCTGGAAGCGCCGCGGATCGAGGCGCTTTTCGAGATCCTTCATCGTCTCGCGCAGGATCAGCGTGTTGTCGCCGGTGTAGATGCACATGTAATCGCCGGCGGCGTCGATCCGCTCGATCGTGTCGACGTCGACTCGGAAGATCTGGCCGCGATCCTTGATGTTGATCAATTTCTCGAAGCGGTTCGACGCCATCTCGCCGCTGTCCGAGGTGGCGATCTCGTCGACCGCGTCGGGCGCGACTTCGGCGAGCACTTCCTTGAGACGGTCGACTTCCTCGACGCCGCGTTTCTCGGTCAGCCGCTGGCGGACCCGATCGAGCGTGTCGGCGAGGCGGCTCGGCTCGACCGGCTTCATCAGATAATCCATCGCCTGCGCCTCGAAGGCGCGGATGGCGTGGTCCGAATAAGCGGTGACGAACACGAACAAGGGCGGTTCGACTTCCATCAGCCCCTGGACGACCGAGAAGCCGTCGAAGCCGGGCATCTGGATGTCGAGAAAGACGAGATCGGGTTTGTGGGTCTTGATTGCGCGGATGGCCTCGCGGCCGTTGGAGCATTTGTCGATGATTTCGACATCCTCATGCTCCTGCAATCGGAGCTCGAGCCCCTGAATCGCCAGGGGTTCGTCGTCAACGAGGATGGTACGGATGGTCATGCGGCCTCTCGGTTCGGTTCCTCGAGCTGGAACGGGATTTCTATCTCAACGCTGAAACCTTCCCCAAGTTTCGTTCTCGTTTCGAAACGATGGTCAGACCCGAAAGTCTGCGCCAGCCGTTCCTTGATGTTGGCGAGCCCCACGCCGGTTGAGAGAGTCGGCCGTGGTTTGCTTTCGATCAATCCGGGGCCGGTGTCGGATACGGCGATCTGCACTCGTTCTCCGGTGAGCCGAGCCGTGATGGTGATGTCGGCGCCCTCTTCCTGCGGCGTGACGGCATATTTGATCGCATTTTCGACCAAGGGCTGGAGCAGCAGTGACGGCAGCCGCGCTTTCGACACGCGCGGATCCACGTCGAAATGAGTGCGCAGCCGCTCGTCGAATCGCATCTTCTCGATCTCGAGATAGAGCTGGAGCGTTTCGACTTCCTGACTGAGCGTGACGTGCGCGGTGGGCTCGTTGGCGAGAGTGTAGCGCAGGAACGACGACAATCGGCTGAGCATCACGTTCGCCCGCTCGGTCTGCTTGAGCAGCACCAGGGTCGAGATCGAATTGAGCGTGTTGAACAGGAAGTGCGGATTGAGCTGGTAGCGGAGCATCGCCAGCTGGGCGCTCGACGCCTGGTTCTCGAGCAATTGCATCTGATCGATCTGCTGCTCGACGATCAGATAGAAATTGATCCCGAAATAGAGCGCCGACCAGCCGGCGAGCACGGTGAAGTTGATGAACACCGTGCCGACCACCAGCGCGAAGGTGACGCCGGTATCGCCCTCGCGGATGAACGAAAAGGTGAAGGCGTCGATCACCGCGTAGATCACCGTCGCGATCGCCAGCGTCGCGAGGGTCAGCAGGATCCCGGTGATCCGCGGCAGGCGGCGATAATAGCCGTAGAGCGTCGAGAGCAACAGGGTCAGGCAATAGCCGACGATCGCTTCGATGATCGCGGCGATGATCCGCTCGACCGCAAAGCCGTTCGAGATCGACACGACGCTGCGCAGCAGCAGATAGCCGCTCCACCCCGCCGCCTGGAGCATCCAGAAGGCGCGGCCCTTGTCTTCGAAGAAGGGGCGCGAGAGCACGGGCGTGCTCGCCTGCCCTGGCATCAGCCGCTGCGCGGTTTCCACTGTCTTGGCCACGCCGCCCCTCTAACACTCACCGCGAGCCGCCGCAAAGAGGGGCGCGATTCGGGCGCGGCGTTCCGCCCTGCGGAGGCGGTGAGAGCGATGCAAATCCTCCTCGCGGGAAGGGAACCACGAAGTGGTGGGGGCCTTTCCACAGACGCGCCGCTCGGGGCAGCGTCCCAACTATCCGCCGTCACCCCGGACTTGTTCCGGGGTCCACTGTGCCGATAGGGTCGGACAAGAGCTTCCATCGCATCACCGGCCGCCTGGTGGACCCCGGAACAGGTCCGGGGTGACAGTTGTATGCGGCAAGCTTCCTAAACGACGAAGGGAGCGGCGAAGCGCAGTCTCAGCAGCCGACGCCCGCCGCTTTCTTCAGCATGCCGCCCAATCCTTTCGGCTTGCACTTCTTCTTCTTCGCCGCCTCGGGCGTCTCGCCGGCCGCTTCCTCGTCCCTGCCGCCAAGCATGTCCGACATGCCCGGCATGCCGGGCATGAACATTCCCATCGAGCGATAGCGCACCTTGGCGGTCCATTTGGGCTTCCATGCGATCTTCGGGTCGCGCGGGCGCTCGGGGAAGGCGAAGTTCGCTTCGGGGCCATATGCGTATACGAAGCCCATCATCGTCTCGCCTGCCGCCTTCTTTACCTCGGCGGGGACAACGCAGCTGGTCTGCGCGGGCGGCATCACGATCTTCTGGCCGATCAACTTCGTGACGGTCGCCGGAGACAGCCAGCTCCACAGCCCACCGCCGAATTCCTGCGTGGCGGACGAGCTCCACCACACCATGTCGCCGCCATTCTGGCCCATGTCCTTTCCGCCCATCACCCAGGCGTGGTAGCCGGTGGCATTGCCGATCCCCTGCCAGCTGATCCCGGTCGAGCCGTCGGGATTGGCGCTCGCGCGGACGCGCAGCCCGGCCATGAAATCCTGATCGAGCGCGAAGGCGATTTCGGGGCTGTAGCTGCCGGCCACGCGGTGCTGGCCGATCAGCGAGGATTGCGCGCTGATGCTCCTGCTTTTCAGGCTGTTCGGCCATTGGCCGAAGCTGCGGCTGTTGGCGAGCGACGGGCCGAGATCGGCAGGCACCTTGGCCGAGAACAGACCCGGCGGCATCGCGCCTTTGGCGACCCTGGCGAAATCCACCACCACCGGCTGGCCTGGGCCGGCCTTGGCGCCGCAGCCCCAATAAAGCAGCAAGCGGCCTTTGGGCCGCTGGAAATTGGCGGGCAGCGCCTCGTCGCTGCGCACCGGCGTCTCGAGCGGCACCGAGGCGCCGAGTCGCGCGCCGGCCGGCATGAAGTGATCGGCCTTGGCCGCGCCGGTGGGAGCGAGGCGCGAGCCGAGCCGCAAGGTCAGCTCGTGGCTGTCGCCCTGGCCCATCATCCCCGCGATCGTGCCCGCGTCCATCACGTAGCGCGCGTCGGGTGCGGCATCGTTGCTCTGCGCGATCACCGCGCTTGCGCCGACCAGCCCGGCCAGCAGCGTGCCCGCGACGAGCAGTCGCGTCTCGATCCTGTTCATCCGAAACCTCCCCCAAGCGGACGTCCCCGTCCGTCTGCGCGGCTCTATGCCAGCGCGGCAACAAGTGTGCTATCCAAACAATACACCGAGCCATGCGCCGTATTATGTCCTGCGATGGGACAAAGGGGCGTCGAGATCCGGTGCGACCCGGGGGCTTTTGAAGCGTTGTGGTGCCGTTATGATCCAGCATCGCCCGGGGATCAAGTAATGACGAAGCTGTTCGGTCTCGCGCTCGCCGCCCTCGCCCTTCCTCTTGCGGCACAGGCGAGCGAGGTCGAATGGCGCTCGATTCGCGTCGATGCCTCGGCGCTCGATCTGTCCGAGCCGGCGGGAATCGACGAACTGGCGCGGCGGATCGGGCGCGCGGTCAACCGGATCTGCGGCAGCGACCGCGATTGCCGCGACGAGGCGTGGGCGAGCACCGAGGAACAGACCGCGCGCGCGATCGACCGCGATCTGTGGATGCGCCGGATGGCCGAGGAGCGGATCGCGCAAGAGGAGGCGTGCCGGTGGGGCGGATGCGACGCGCCGCGGCTGGCCTATCAGCCGCTGCCCGAGCCGGGGGCCGCAGCGGGCGGGGCGACGGTGGTGATCGTCCACCATGCGCCGCCGGTGGTGTATCGCTACTAAAGAAACGGGCCCGGGAATGTCCCGGGCCCGTCGCTTCATTCGATCGGCCGAAGCCTATTTCGCCGCGATCTTCTCGGCCTTCTTGCCGCCGCCCTTTTTGGGCTTGGGCGCTGCGGGCGTGATCTCGAACGCCAGCGCATTGTCCTTGAGCTTGACCGAGACCTCGCCGCCGTGGACGAGCTTGCCGAACAGCAATTCCTCGGCGAGCGGCTGCTTGATCTTCTCCTGGATCAGGCGGCCCATCGGGCGGGCGCCGTACAGCTTGTCGTAACCGCGTTCGGTGAGCCACGTCTTGGCCTCGTCGTCGAGCTGGATGTGGACCGCGCGATCGGCCAGCTGGAGCTCGAGCTGGAGGATGAACTTGTCCACCACCCGCGCCACCACTTCGGTCGGCAGATAGTCGAACGGCACGATCGCATCGAGGCGGTTGCGGAATTCCGGCGTGAAGAGCTTCTTCACCGCCTCTTCCTGGACGTCCTCGCGGCTGCTCTCGCCGAAGCCGATCGATTCCTTGGCCATGTCCGATGCGCCGGCATTGGTGGTCATGATCAGGATGGTGTTCCGGAAATCGACCGTCTTGCCGTGGTGATCGGTGAGCTTGCCGTTGTCCATCACCTGCAACAGGATGTTGAACAGGTCGGGATGCGCCTTCTCGATCTCGTCGAGCAGCAGCACCGAATGCGGCTGCTGGTCGACCGCGTCGGTGAGCAGGCCGCCCTGATCATAGCCGACATAGCCCGGAGGCGCGCCGATCAGGCGGCTCACCGAGTGGCGCTCCATATATTCGGACATGTCGAAGCGCTGGAGCGGGATGCCGAGGATCTCGGCGAGCTGGCGCGCGACTTCGGTCTTGCCGACGCCGGTCGGGCCCGAGAACAAATAATTGCCGATCGGCTTGTCGGGATCGCGCAGGCCGGCACGCGACAGCTTGATCGCGGACGACAGCACCTCGATCGCCTTGTCCTGCCCGAACACCACCCGCTTGAGATCGGTGTCGAGATTGGCGAGCACGCGGGTGTCGTCGGACGAGACCGACTTGGCCGGGATGCGCGCCATCGTCGCGATGACCGCCTCGATCTCCTTGGTGGTGATCACCTTCTTGCGCTTGGACGGCGCCACCAGCATCTGCATCGCGCCGACTTCGTCGATCACGTCGATCGCCTTGTCGGGCAGCTTGCGGTCGTTGATGTAGCGCGCGCTGAGCTCCACCGCCGACTTGATCGCGTCGGGGGTGTATTTGACGCTGTGATGGCCTTCGAACGCCGAGCGCAGTCCGGTGATGATCTTGATCGTGTCCTCGACCGAAGGCTCGTTGACGTCGATCTTCTGGAAGCGCCGGAGCAATGCCCGGTCCTTCTCGAAATGGTTGCGGAATTCCTTGTAGGTGGTCGAGCCGATGCAGCGGATCGTGCCGCCCGACAAAGCCGGCTTGAGCAGGTTCGACGCGTCCATCGCGCCGCCGCTGGTCGCGCCGGCGCCGATCACGGTGTGGATCTCGTCGATGAACAGCACCGCGTGGGGCAATTTCTCGAGCTCGTTGACCACCTGTTTCAGGCGCTCCTCGAAATCGCCGCGATAGCGGGTGCCGGCGAGCAACGCGCCCATGTCGAGCGAGTAGATCACCGCTTCCTTGAGCACCTCGGGCACCTGGCCCTCGACGATCTTGCGCGCCAGCCCTTCCGCGATCGCGGTCTTGCCGACGCCGGGATCGCCGACATAGAGCGGGTTGTTCTTCGAGCGGCGGCAGAGGATCTGAACGGTGCGGTCGACCTCGGGGCCGCGGCCGATCAGCGGATCGACCTTGCCGGCCCTCGCTTTCTCGTTGAGGTCGACGGTGAATTGCTTGAGCGCGCTCTCGCCCTTGCCCGATTTGGCCTCGGACTTGGCGGCCTTCTCTTCCTCGGCGCCCTTGGGGGTGCTCGCCTCGCTCGGCGTCGCGCCCTTGCCGACGCCGTGGCTGATGAAGCTGACGGCGTCGAGCCGGCTCATGTCCTGCTGCTGGAGGAAATAGACGGCATAGCTCTCGCGCTCGCTGAACAAGGCGACGAGCACGTTGGCGCCGGTCACTTCGTCGCGGCCCGAGGACTGGACGTGGAGGATCGCGCGCTGGACGACGCGCTGGAAGCCGCTGGTCGGCGACGGATCGGTCGAGTTCTCGACCTTCAGCGCCTCGAGCTCGGTATCGAGATAATGCGCCACGGTGGTCTTGATCTCGCCGAGATCGACGCCGCACGCGCTCATCACCTTCGAGGCATGCTCGTCGTCGACGAGCGCCAGCAGCAGATGCTCGAGCGTCGCATATTCGTGGCGGCGGGAGGACGCGGCCTCGAGCGCCTTGTGCAGGGTCGATTCGAGGGCGGAGGCGAAACTAGGCATTCGGATACAACTCCAGTGGGCCCGAAAGGATACAGAGCCCGTTTCCGACAATGTCGGTATCGGCAGGCCCCGCATCAAGCGCAGCGGCCCGGCACCGGAGGGGAGTGGCGTATGGCCCCATCTCCGGTGCGGTCACGCTCATCTCTTAAATAGAGCGTCTGCGCTTGCGCGGTGGTTAACGGCGTGTTGAATCTTTGCCTTGCAGCGCAGGATCTCGGCTTCGAGCAGCGCGACGCGCTCGTTCAGCTCGTCGACCGAAAACGGATCGAGATCCTGCTTGCCCAGCTGCGCGGCGAGGTCGTCCTTGCGACGCGGCAGATTTTCGTCTGCGTCCATGCCGCCGAACGTTGACCCTCGCCCGGGCGATGTCAATAAGACCTCGGGTTTCTACCGAGGGCGAAAAGCGACAAACTGATGACCGTCCCCGAAACGATGCTGGCGATCGACCCCGAACGGCCCGGCGGGCCCGAAGTGCTGCTCCCGGTCCGGCGACCGGTGCCGCGGCCCGGTGCCGGCGAAGTGCTGATCCAGGTGGCCGCGGCGGGAATCAACCGCCCCGAGGTGATGCAGCGCATGGGCCTCTATCCCGCCCCGCCGGGCGCGCCGTCGATCCTTGGCCTCGAGGCGGCGGGGACGATCGTCGCGGCCGGTCCCGAAGTCGCGGACGTGATCGGCCAGCCGGTCTGCGCGCTCGTCAGCGGCGGCGGCTATGCCGAATATGTCGTCGCGCCGCTCGGTCAATGCCTGCCGGTGCCGGCGGCGCTGACGATGATCGAGGCCGCGGCGATGCCCGAGACCCTGTTCACCGTGTGGACCAACGTGTTCGAGCGCGCCTACGCCGCCGATGGCGACTGGCTGCTCGTCCATGGCGGGACCAGCGGGATCGGGATGATGGCGATCGCGCTGGCGCGATTGTTCCACCTGACGGTTCTCGTGACCGCCGGCTCCGACGCCAAATGCCAGGCCGCGCGCGACGCCGGCGCCGCCGAGGCGATCAACTACAGGACCGAGGATTTCGTCGCGCGGGTGCTCGACATCACCGGCGGCCGCGGCGTCGACGTGGTGCTCGACATGGTCGGCGGCGACTATGTCCCGCGCAACCTCGAATGCCTTGCCGAAGAGGGGCGTCACGTCTCGATCGCGGTCCAGCGCGGCGCCGAGGTCAAGGTCCCGCTGTGGCAGGTGATGCGCAAGCGGCTGGTGCTCACCGGCTCGACGCTGCGCGCGCGCGACACTGCGTTCAAGAGCCTCGTCGCCGACGAGCTGGTCCGGACGGTCTGGCCGTTCGTCGAGCAGGGACGCCTGAAGCCGGCGATCGATTCGACCTTCCCGCTGGCGCAGGCGGCCGACGCGCATCGCCGGATGGAATCGGGCGAGCATATCGGCAAGATCGTGCTGACATTGGGGTGAGCTGCTCCCGAAGGCGAGCCCAACGGACCGCGTGGAACAAAGAAAAGGCCGGGCATCGAGCCCGGCCTATTCTTACCCACCCCTAACCCCTCCCTGGAAGGGAGGGGGATGCCTCACCCCACCAATCGCAGCGGCGCACGGCTGCCCGAGGCGAGCCGTTCCGCCGCCGGCAGGAACTCGCTTTCCTCCCATTGGCGCCGGGCGGCCATCATCCGCATCTGGGCGCGCACCGCGAGGCGATATTCGCGCGGGTCGGCGGCGATCGCATCCATCGTCCACTGGCCCATATGGGCGATGCCCGACTGGCGCATCGACAAGAGGTCGCTGGTGTAGCGCCGGGCGAGCGCGCGGTCATAGGCGTCGGTGCTCGCGCCCAGCGGCATCAGCGCAAGCCGCGCCTCGTTGCCGAGATGCCGCGCCACCGCCTGCGCGATCTCGCGCCGCGCCGCGACCAGCTCGGGCATGCGCGGCCGATCGGCCGCCGCGACATGAATCAATTTCTCGCCGAGGCGGAAGATTTCGCGATGTTCCTCGTACAGATCCTGCAGCGTCATTCGGGCACTCCTCGGGACTCTTATAGAGGAGCGCGGACGCCGGCGGCGGCGCGGCAAGGTTTTGTTAAGTCGCGGGGGAGGGCGGCGCAGACAAAATCCTCCCTCGCGTAAGCGGGGGAGGTGGCAGCGAAGCTGACGGAGGGGGGCGTAGCCACGAGCGCGGCGCCTGCGGCCAGACCCCCTCCGTCGCCTTTGGCGCCACCTTCCCCGCTGAAGCGAGGGAGGATTGAGGCAAGCGCCGATAACCACGAATTGCACGCCGATTTCGTTAGCGACTCCCGTGATGCGCCCCTAGACTTCGGCTCGACTCGGGGGAGTGGGGAAGTGCTTTCGTTTCTTGGTGCATCGGAGAATGTCGTGTTCGTCACGGCGATCGTCCTGATGCTGCTGATCGGGCTGGTCCAGCTGATCGGGCTTGGCGGGCCGGGCGCGGATATCGATGCCGATGGCGATCTCGACCTGCTCAGCTGGCTCGGCGTCGGCCGGCTGCCCTTGCTGATGGTCCTCGTCGTCTTCCTCGCGGTCTTCGGCGTGGGCGGACTGATCCTGCAACAGGCATTGCTCGACCTGACCGGCGCGCCGCTCGACGCGTGGATCGCGGTGCCCGCCGTGGCGCTCGCCGCGCTGCCGCTCACCGGCTTCGCGGCGCGCGGCCTCGCCCGCATCCTGCCGCACGATCACACCACCGCGGTCCCGCTCGAGGCGCTGATCGGCAAGTCGGCGCAAGTGGTCACCGGGCGCGCGACGCTCGGCTCGCCCGCGCGTGCCCGCGCCGAGGACCATCACGGCCAGGCGCATTACGTCATGGTCGAACCCGATCGCAGCGGAGCGGTCTTCGAGGAAGGCGAGCAGGTGCTGCTCGTCCGCCGCGAAGGCGATCTTTTCCGTGCCATCTCCCGCGGCGATTTCCATTTGCCGCGTCTCGAAAGCTGAACCGATGAACGATCTCGTCCCCCAAGGAGCAACATCGATGCTGCCTTATTTCATCTATGCCGGCATCGGCCTTGCCGCCTTGCTCACCCTCGGACTGATCCTCGCGAGGCTCTACAAGCGCGCGTCGAAGGAGATCGGCTTCGTCCGCACCGGTTTCGGCGGCGAGAAAGTGGTGATCAACGGCGGCGCGCTGGTGCTGCCGGTGTTCCATGAGACGATGCCGGTCAACATGAACACGGTGCGGCTCGCGGTCGAGCGCAAGGCCGGCGACGCGCTGATCACGCTCGATCGGCTGCGCATCGACGTCAAGGCCGAATTCTATGTCCGGGTGAAGCCCGATGCCCAGGCGATCGCCACCGCGGCGCAGACGCTCGGCATGCGGACGATGCATCCCGATGCGCTCAAGGAGCTGGTCGAGGGCAAGTTCGTCGACGCGCTGCGCTCGGTCGCGGCGGGGATGACGATGGCGCAGCTCCACGAGCAGCGCGCCGAGTTCGTCCAGAAGGTGCAGCAGGTCTCTTCGGTCGATCTGGCGATGAACGGGCTCGAGCTCGAATCGGTGTCGCTGACCGGTCTCGACCAGACCTCGATCGAGCATTTCAATGCCAATAACGCGTTCGACGCCGAGGGTCTGACCAAGCTCACCGAGCAGATCGAGCTTCGGAAAAAGGCGCGCAACGACATCGAGCAGGACACCCGTGTCCAGATCGAGACCAAGAATCTCGAGGCGCAACGGGCATCCTTCCTGATCGGCCGCGACACCGAATTCGCCCGGCTCGAGCAGGAGCGCGAAGTCGAGATGCGCCGCGCCGCGCAGGGCGCCGAAGTCGCGCGCGAGCAGTCGCTGCGCAAGCAGGAGGCGGATCAGGCCGCGATCGAGTCGAAGAAGCTGGTCGACGCGCAGCAGATCGAAGCCGATCGCGCGGTGCAGGAGGCCAAGATCGCGCAGACCCAGGCGCTCGAGCTGGCGCGGCAGGAGCAGCAGATCGCGGTGCAGAACAAGAGCCGCGAGGAAAGCCAGGCCAAGGCCAAGGCCGACGAGGCGCGCGCCGAGGCGGTGGTCGCCGAGGAACGCGTCGGCACTGCGCGCGAGGCCGAGGTCGCCGAGCGCCAGAAGCGCATCGAGCTGATCGACGCCGCCCGGGAGGCCGAGCGTGCCGCGATCGGGATCAAGGTGCAGGCCGAGGCCGAGAAGGCCGCCGCCGCCGACCGCGCCGAAGCCGCGCGGCTCGCCGCCGAGGGCGAGGCCGAAGCCGCCAAATTGCGTTCGGAGGCCGATCGCGTCCGCTTCGAGGTCGAGGCCGCGGGCCAGCGCGCGGTCAACGAGGCGGCGAACATCCTGTCGTCGGATCAGGTGTCGCTGCAGACCAAGATGGCGTTGCTCAAGGTGCTGCCTGAGGTGATCCGCGAGGCGTCGAAGCCGCTCGAGGCGATCGATTCGATTCGGATCGTCCAGGTCGACGGGCTCACCGGGCGCGGCGGTGCGTCGGTCGGCGCGGCGAACGACGGCGACGGCGAGCGCAACCTCGCCAATTCGGCGGTGTCGGCGGCTTTGCGCTATCGCGCGCAGGCGCCGGTGATCGACGGGCTGATGAAGGAACTCGGCTTCGACGGCAGCTCGCTCGACACCCTGGTCGCCAGCGCAGTCGCCGAGCGCGCGCCGCCGGCGCCGCAGCCGCCGGCACAGGCCGCCGAATAGCACTTTGCGATCAGCTGATTTTCCGTGCTCCTGCGAAAGCAGGAGCCCAGGGTAGCGAAGTACGTCATGATCCTGGGCTCCTGCTTTCGCAGGAGCACAAGCCGGGAGCCGTGGCCCAGCGATAAGCCGGCCTTATCATCCGCAGCCGGCTATTTGTTTGACGCAGCGGCCGCAGCCCGCAGAAAGGCGGCGCACCAGATAGGGGGAAGGCCATGGGTCCGTTCGTGCTGCACGAGTACGCGCTGTCGGGAAATTGCTACAAGATCCGCCTCGTCGCGGCGCATGTCGGGCTGCCGCTCGAGCGGCGGCAATACGACATCCTCAAGGGCGAGACGCGCACCGCGCAGTTCCTGGCGGAGGTCAACGCCAATGGCCGGATTCCGGTGCTGCAGATCGGCGACGACTTTTTGCCCGAAAGCAATGCCGCGGCCTTCTATCTCGCCGACGGCAGCGACCTGATCCCGGTCGATCGCTTCGAGCGCGCCGATCTGCTGCGCTGGCTGTTCTGGGAACAATATAATCACGAACCCAATATCGCCACGGTCCGCTTCTGGCGGACCCTGATCGGCGAAGCGAACCTCACCGATCTGCAGCGCGCGCAACTGCCGGGGAAAATCGCGGCGGGCGAGGCTGCGCTCGCATTGATGGACGAACATCTCGGCCGTCGCGATTTCTTCGTGCTCGATCGGCTCACCCTCGCCGACATCACGCTCTACGCTTACACCCATGTCGCCGGAGAGGGTGGTTTCGATCTCCAGCCCTATCCCAATGTCCGCACCTGGCTCGCGCGGGTGGCGAGCCACCCGGCGCATATTCCGATCATAGGTTAAGGTCGGGGCAGATACGGATGGCAGCTAACGCCCAATTCCGGCTGTCGCCACGAACGACCGCTTTGCCAAAAGTCGTCGTTCGCTCAGGCGAGCTTTCCCGTCTGTCGATCTGCGAGTGCCAATTGCGGAGAACCAGTGATCGGGAACGAATTCGGGGAAAGCATATGCCCTAGGGATACACGCAGCGCGATCGCGGGTGGCGCTGCCCGGCTGTCGGTTCGTCCGCGGGAAAGACAGGTCTGCGGCAAGGCTCTGCGTTAAGCAAATCCGACGAACGACGATGGCAAGGGCTTGTAGCCCGTTCCAAGGATCGCTTTCACCTTATCGGTCTGCATGTCGCCTATCATCGTCATCAGGTCGTCACCGCCATAGCGCAGCGACAGAAAGGCTCGATCAAGGGCATAGAATTTGTAGCGATCATCTGTACGTAGCCAACAGAATGACTCGCCGTTCTCGCTTTTCCCGAAAAAAACCAAGTCTTTATATCGAGCAGCAACGCCGACGCTTTGTTTGTCGTAAGGCTCCAGGCAATCCAGTTCGCCGGGGGCCCGGCCGTCGGCGATCCAATCAGCAATGAAGTCGTTGAGAATGTCGGCAAGGCCGCTGCCCTCGAACTGGAATGTGCCAGCGGCGCACGGGAAAGGCATGAAGATGAGGATCATTCCGTTAGTCAGGCCCGTGCCATACTGTTCGGCAAAAACACGATAAGATGCGGGAAGGCCGCCGATCTCAGCATCGAGTGCGGTCAATTCTTCCCGTGTTGCCGTTCGGGTGATCCGAACCGACGAGAACAGCTTGTCGATCATTCTGCGATTCTCGTTTCCTGTCACTGACCGATGGGCCTGATTGCCCGATTGAGGTAGATAGACGGAACCGGGTAGGCCAAGTTCCCGTACATCGATACCATTCGGGTTGGCGGCTTCAGCCAGGTGCCTTCCCGAAAGCGGTCAGTCCGCGCCCCACCCGGTTCCCGCCCTTCGCATCAGGAACGGATCTTGCCTACGAAATCGGAGAAATTCGTCTCCTGCCGCGATTGTTGCCCGCACGATTCCGATTGTAACATTCGCCGGGCATAGGCGCCTGCAGGACAAGCTCCCGCGGGGGAACGATCATGGCGACGATCACCAGGCTTCCGTTCGACGCAGCCCAGTTCGGCGACTTCCATGCCACCCAGCCGACGATTCCCGAGCGGGTCGTCGCGGGTCGGCGGCAATATCGCACCGTGTGGATCTCCGACGTCCATCTCGGCACGCGCGGCTGCAACGCCGAGATGCTGATCGACTTTCTCGACCATGTCGACAGCGAGACCATGTACCTCGTCGGCGACATGATCGACGGCTGGGCGATGAAGAAACGGCTCTATTGGCCCGCGTCGCACAACGACATCGTCTGGCGGGTGCTCAAGCGCGCCAGGCGCGGCACCCGGATCGTCTATATTCCGGGCAATCACGACGAGATGTTCCGCCAGTTCGCGGGGCTCGATTTCGGCGGAGTCGAGATCCTCCGCCAAGCGATCCACGAGACCGCCGACGGCCGCCGCCTGCTCGTCCTTCACGGCGACGAGTTCGACGCGATCACCATGTCGCACCGCTGGCTCGCCCATCTCGGCGATGCGGCCTACGAGGCGCTGATGGCGCTCAACCGCTGGATGAACGCGGGTCGCCGGCTGTTCAATTTGCCGTATTGGTCGCTGAGCAAATACGCCAAGCAGAAGGTCAAGAACGCCGTCTCGTTCATTTCGAAGTTCGAGGAGGTGGTCGCGCACGAGGCGGCGCATCGCGGAATCCACGGCGTCGTCGCCGGGCATATCCACAAAGCGGAGATGCGTTCGATCCACGGCGTGGAATATTATAACGACGGCGATTGGGTGGAGGGTTGCACCGCGCTCGTCGAGCATTACGACGGTAGGATGGAAATTCTCCATTGGGCCGACGAGATAGCGGCGCGCGATGCGCCCGGATCCGAGGCCAGACTAGAGGCGGCGTGACGGCAGCGGCTGGGGTCGCAGACGTGCGCATCGCGATCGTGACCGATGCCTGGGAGCCCCAGGTCAACGGCGTCGTCCGCACGCTCCAGTCGGTTCGCGCCGTGCTGGAGGGGCAGGGGCACCGGGTCGAAGTGATCTCGCCCGACCGATTCTATTCCCTGCCGTGCCCGACCTATCCCGAGATCCGCCTCGCGCTGGCCAGCACCGGCAGCGTCGGCGCAATGCTCGAGGCGTTTCGCCCCAACGCGATCCACCTCGCCACCGAAGGCCCGCTGTGCGTCGCCGCGCGGCGCTGGTGCCTGCGTCACGACATGCCGTTCACCACGGCCTATCACACCCAGTTCCCCGATTATGTCTCGGCGCGTTCGGGCGTGCCGGCGGAGTGGATCTGGCGCTATATCCGCTGGTTCCACGCGCCGAGCCAGGCGATCCTCGCCTCGACTCCGTCGATCCGCGAATCGCTGATCGCGCACGGCCTGACCAAGGTGAAGCATTGGGGCAGGGGCGTGGACCTCGCTTATTTCCATCCCGGGCTCGCGCCACATCCGGCGATGGCGGCGCTGGAAGGGCCGATCCAGCTCTATGTCGGCCGCGTCGCGGTCGAGAAGAATCTCGAGGCTTTCCTCAAGACCGGCCATCCGGGGACCAAGGTGGTCGTCGGCGACGGTCCCGCGCGCGTGGCGCTGGAGGCGCGATTCCCGCAGGCGAAGTTCCTCGGCCCGATGTTCGGCGCCGAGCTCGCCTCGGCCTATGCCGCCGCCGACGTGTTCGTCTTTCCCAGCAAGACCGACACGTTCGGGCTGGTGATGATCGAGGCATTGGCCTGCGGCGTGCCGGTCGCGGGCTATCCGGTGACCGGCCCGATCGACGTGCTCACGCCGGAGACCGGCGCGACCGACACCGATCTCACCGCCGCGATCGCCGCCGCGCTGACGAAGGACCCGCAAGCCTGCGCCGCTTATGGCCGCAGCTTCACCTGGGAAGCGAGCGCGCACCAGTTCCTGAATGCGCTCTATGCGATGGACGATCAGGAAGCGGCGGCATGACATCCTTGGGTTCGAGGGAGGGACGGTGATGCGTATCGGCAATGCGGTTCTGGCTCTGGCGATGGCGGTGCTGACCCCGCAGATCGCCGCGGCGCAGACCCCGAGCGACGCGACCGGCGGCGAATCGCAGGATCGTCAGGGCAAGGTCACGCGCATCCCGCCCGAAATGTTCGCGTTCAACGCGATGCTCGAGTTCAGGCTCAGGAAGCACAATGCCCGCACCTGCGACGACACGGGCTGCTTCTACATCGTCAACGACACGTCGGACTATGACGCGGTCGCGCTCTATCTCGACACCGGCACGCCCTCGGCGCGCGACGCGCCGGTCTGGGGGCCCAATCTGCTGCTGGGCAAGCTCAAGCCGCATTCGGCGCGCTGGACCTACAAGGCCGGCGACGCGACGATGTGCGCGCTCGGCACCATGGTGGTCCTGCGCCACCGCGCCACCGGCGCGGAAATCGCCACCAATGGCGAAGTCAGCCTGTGCAAGAGTCCGCGAGTCGATTCGGCGCTGCGAATCAACGTCGCCGCGCCGAAGGTGACGCTCGAGACGCCGGCCACGCAATAGGGTCCGCGAGCGGAGTCGCGCCCTTTGCCTTGCTCTTCGCCGCGCATCGCACTAAGTCGTGGGAATGACGTGGCCGCCCGTGATGGGCGGCCCTTTCTATTTCTGGAGACGAAAAGTGGCCCAGCCGCTGATGCCGCATGCGACCGCTTCCTGGCTGGTCGACAATACGTCGCTCTCGTTCGAGCAGATCGCCGAGTTTTGCGGGCTCCACATCCTCGAGATCCAGGCGATCGCCGACGATACCGCCGCGACCAAGCTCACCGGCCGCGATCCGGTCCGCGCCCATGAGCTGACCATGGAAGAGATCGAGAAGGGCCAGGCCAATCCCGATTACGCGCTCAAGATGCTCAAGGGCCCCGAGCAGATCCGCCGCACCAAGGGCCCGCGCTACACCCCGGTCTCGAAGCGCCAGGACAAGCCCGACGGCATCGCATGGATCCTGCGCCATCACCCGGAGATCTCGGACGGCGCGATCGGCAAGCTGATCGGCACCACCCGCACCACGATCGCCGCGATCCGCGACCGCAGCCACTGGAACATCGCCAACATCACGCCGAAGGACCCGGTCACTTTGGGCCTGACCTCGCAGCGCGAGCTCGACGCATTGGTCGCCAAGGCCGCCAAGGCCGCCGGCATCGAGGCGCCGGCCGACACGCGTCTCGAAGGGGATCGCGAGGCGCTGATCGAGCAGCTCCGCGCCGAGCGCACCGCCGCGGCGCATGCTGCCGAAGCCGGCGAAGACGGCGAGGCGCCGGCCGGCCCGATCGAGCACACCGCCGAGACGCTGTTCCGCAGCTGATCGCGGCGTCGGCCCAGCGCCGACGCGATGACCAACACCCGTCATCCCCGCGAAGGCGGGGATCCAGAGCAACGAAGCGAAACCCTCGCGACTCTGGATCCCTGCCTCCGCGGGGATGACGACGTTTGGGGCTGTGGCCTGCTTCGGTGTAGCTTTCCCCGCGCATGATTCGGCATATGCCGAGCGACACGCGCAGGAGATGCCGCATGTGTGACGATCTGACCGAAGCCGACAATGCCCGCTTCCTCGCCGACGCGATGACGCGCCGCGGTTTCGGGGCGGCGGCGGCGGTCGCCGGGATCGGCGTGCTGCTCCCGGCCCCCGCCAATGCGCTGGCGATCAAGGGCCGCGACGTCGCCATCGCCACGCCCGACGGCACCGCCGACGCCTATTTCGTCGCGCCCTCGGGCGGCAAGCATCCCGCGGTCCTCGTCTGGCCCGACATCATGGGGTTGCGCCCCGCTTTCCGGCAGATGGCCGATCGGCTCGCCCAATCGGGCTATGCGGTGCTCACCGTCAACCAGTTCTACCGCTCGACCAAGGCCCCGTTCGTGACTCCCGGCCAGGGCTTCGACGCCGTATTGGGCGAGAAAGTCGGGCCGTGGCGCAAATTGCTCACCCCTGAGGCGACCTCGCGCGACGCCGCGGCGTTCGTCGCGTGGATCGACAGGCAGCCCGAAGTGAACCGCAAGCGCGGGATCGGCACCACCGGCTATTGCATGGGCGGGCCGATGGTGATGCTGACTGCAGCCGGATCGCCGGCGCGGGTGCGGGCAGGCGCGACCTTCCATGGCGGCGGCATGGCGACCGACGCGATGCTCGCGCGGATTCCCGAGATGAAGGCCAGCTATCTCGTCGCGATCGCCGCCAACGACGATGCCAAGGCGCCGGGCGACAAGGACAAGCTCCGCGCCGCTTTCGCCGCCGCGAAGCTTCCTGCCGAGATCGAGGTCTATCCCGGAACGATGCACGGCTGGTGCCCGCCCGACAGCAAGGTCCATGACCAGGCGCAGGCCGATCGCGCATGGGAGCGGCTGCTCGCTCTGTTCGGCAAGGCGCTGGCTTGACCGAAACGACCGTATCGTTCACCTAATGTTCCAACAGCGTTGGGGAACTGTCATGTCGGACGATCTCGTTTTCTACACCAATCCGCAGTCGCGCGGGCGCATCGCCCGCTGGATGCTCGAAGAGACCGGCGCGGACTATCGCACCGAGCTGGTCGATTATGCGGCGCGGATGAAGAGTGCCGAATATCTCGCGATCAATCCGATGGGGAAGGTCCCCGCGATCGTCCATCACGGCAAAATAGTGACCGAAGGCGCGGCGATCTGCGCCTATCTCGCCGATGCCTTTCCCGAGGCCGGGCTCGCGCCGCAACCGCAGGAGCGCGCCGATTATTATCGTTGGCTGTTCTTCGCCGCAGGCCCGGTCGAGCAGGCAGTGACCAACAATTACGCCAAATTCGATCCCTCGCCCGAACAGGCGCGATCGTTCGGCTATGGCAATTATGCGACCACCGTCGACGTGCTCGAAAAGGCCGTCGGCGCGCACGACTATATCGCCGGCGATCGCTTCACCGCGGCCGACGTCTATGTCGGTTCGGCGGTCGGCTGGGGCGTTCTGTTCGGCACGCTGCCGAAGCGCGACGCGTTCACGGCCTATTTCGCCCGGCTCAGCGGCCGCGAGGCGTATCAGCGCGCCGCGGCCAAGGACGACGCGCTGGCGGCGGAAGCTGTGCCGGCCTGAGCGCGGCGGCCATCGGCTCACGACCTGCGACCCGGCTCGAGTCCGTTATCCCGGATGTCAGGCTTTCCCGGAAAACCGCGAGGTTTTACGCTGGAAAGCCTTCAGTCCGGGATCCACCGCGCCGTTGGGCACTAGCCTCACGATGGATCCCGGACAGCTCGATTTCTATTCAAATCGGAGATTTGAAGAAAATCGGCTTCCGGGATGACGGAATTGAATCCGGAGCCCGCCACCACCCCGCGCGATTCGAATCGGTCAGGCGGCGACGGGAATGAAGTCGATCAGATTGCCGATGTTCACCCGCGCGGTGCGCAGGCGCGGGTCGCGCATCGCCGCCACGAAATCGCGGTGGAACGGATGCGCCGGCTGGAACACCGCCTTGGCGCGATACTGATCGGCGGTGAACGTCCCCCAATTGGTGATCTTGCCGAAATAGAGCCCGGTCACTCCCAGCCGATCGGCCAGATCCACCGCATCGCCCATTTCGCGGTAATTCTCGGTCTGCACGGTGAACGACAGATGGATCTGCTCGACCTTGCCGGCGTGGAGCAATTCGGAGGCGAATTGCAGATTCTCCTGCATCACGTCCCAGCGCGCGCCGCGGCGGAGCAATTCGTGAGTCGGCCCGGTGGCGGCGTCGATGCTGATCTGCAGGCTCTTCACGCGATCGTGCAGCGCCGGAAAGCGATCCCATTCGCGCCGGTTGAACAGCATGCCGTTGGTCATGATGATGAAGCGCAGGTCGGGATAGGCCTCCGCGTCCAGCCGCTCCATCAGGTTGCGAAAATTCTTCGACGCGAACGGATCGCCCGAACCGGTGATGAAGACGATCTTCGACTCCTTCAGCATCGGCAGGATGCTGCGCTCCTGCAGCAGGTCGTACCGCGCGCGGGTCGCCGAATCGGCGGCCTGCTTGCCGGTCCGGCAGCTCGGGCACGAGAGATTGCAGGTCGTGTCATAGGCGAGGTTCACGCGCTCCGGCCCGTGCGGCAGGTGCGTCTCCTTCTGCTCGACGACGTCGTGCCATTCCGGCGAAAGCGCCGCGACCTCGGCGTGGCTCGGCAGTTTGTTTGCCTGGATGGCCGGGCACGACACCTTGTTGCAGTGGCGAAAGCTGCCGTCATGCACGCTGGCGCGGATGCGCTCGGCGGTGGGCGAGTTCCAGATGTCCTGCCACTTCTCGGCCTGCGCCATGTCGCCGGTCGAGAGATTCAGCCAATTGGCGCAGCACAAATGGGTGCTGCCCTCGAGCACGTCGAGCTCGTGGAACGGGCGCATGCAGAATTTCGACTTGAGATCGAACTTCGGATTGCCCGGATCGAGCAGCGACTGGATGTGGAACACCGCGCCCTGCACCAGCGGCGATTCGGTATAGCGCGTGGCGCTTTCCTCGAGGAAGGTCAGCGCGCCGGCGGGGTCGCCCTGCGCGGCCGAACCCATCGCCACGAGGATGGTGAAGGCAAGGCGCGCGTCGACGCGCGGCGACTGCAGCAGGCCGGCATTCTCGCGCATCACCGAGGACAGGCCGGGGAATTGATCGATGAACTGCGGGAAGGCTTCCCAGATTTCCGGATGATCGGCGCCGTCGAGGAGATCGTTCATCAGCAGCCAGAACATCTGCTCGGCCTGCGGGAGGTCGGTCTGTTCGGCCGGCTGGTTGGTCTGGAAGCCTTCCGGCCCGCTGTTCGAAAGATCCATTATTCCCTGGGCTCCCGGTGTAAATCCTGCCCATATTATAGAGGCATCGGACCCGTTGTTTCCGGAGCGGTAACCTTTTTCGCGCGCTTGTGCGGGTGCGCCGCGCCGCCGGTGCGGCCGGGAGCGGCGGCCGGAGCCCTCAGCGCGGCAATGTCAGGCGTGGCGAATAATCGGTCATCGTCATGAACACGCTGTCGACCTTGGCCACCAATTTGCCATTGGCCTCGGAGCTGGCGACCACTGCGCGCCATGCGGGATCGGCGCCGAACGCTTTCCATGCGGCGTCGCGCGCCTCGCGGCTGGGATAAGCGAGGACATAGACCACGCGGCCCTCGGGAGCATCGGGAGTCGGCTGCTCGTTCCAATAGGCGACGTTGCGCATGCCGTGCTTCTCGAACAGCGCGAGCGTGTGCTCGCGAAACCGCGCGTTGAGCGCGGCGAGCTTGCCCGAAGCGGGATGATAGATGCGCAGTTCGTAGACCGCGGTCTGCGGATCGAGCGCGGCCTGCCGGGCGGCGGCCGGCGCCGCGGTCACGGCCAGAGCGAGGCAGGCGAGGGCAAGGCGCATTGGCAGACTCCCGAAGCGGCAAAGGGCCAGCTTAAGGCAAGCCCGCGCCCGGCGAAGCGATAAAATAACCGGCATTCGCTTGATCATCTTTTGCTCACGGCTTGCTCATGCCGCGCATCCGGACTCGTGCCACGACCGGATCCGGATTTTCGAAGGAGCAGGCAGATGATCGGATCGAGCGAACGCGCAGGATTACGGGACCCCTGGCGGGTCGCGCGGTGGACCGCGGCATTGGCGCTGCTGCTCACCCCGCTGGGCATGATGCAGATCAGCGACGAATGGCATTGGGGCCCGGGCAGCTTCGTCTTTGCCGCCATCATGATCGGCGGCGTCGGATTGCTCTACGAGCTTGCCGAGAAACTGAGCGGAAGCCGCGCCTATCGCGCCGGCGCCGCGATCGCGCTCGTCTCGTCGTTCCTGACGGTGTGGACCACGATCGTCCGCGACGACGGCAACGGGGCGGGCTTCTTCCTCGTGATCATGGCGGCCGCGGTGGGCGGCTTCGCGGCGTGGTTCCGTCCCGCGGGCATGGCGCGGACCATGCTCGGCGTGGCGGTCATGCAGGCCCTGTTCGGCGTGGCGATCGCCACCGCGCCGTCGACGGCGAACGTGCCGGACGGCGTGTTCAGGGCACTGGCGTCCGGCGGCTTCTTCACCGCGCTGTGGCTGGTGTCGGCAGCCTGCTTCCGGGCCGCCGCGAAGGGGGATGCGACCTGACGGCAAGGCAGACCGCAAACCCATAAGGGTGCGCCGCGCTACAATCCTCCCCCGCCAGGGGGAGGTGGCATGCGCAGCATGACGGAGGGGGAGGAAGCACGCCGGCCAGCGATGTGCGTCCTCCCCCTCCGTCGCCTTCGGCGACACCTCCCCCTGGCGGGGGAGGATTGGATCCGCTCAACGCCACTTCCCGCCATCTGCGGTGACCTGCTCTGTTACGCTCGCCCCGAACGGGCCGCTCCTTGCAATGTAGGATTTCGCCTGCTTCGCTACCCGCCGGTCGGCCATGCCGGCCCGCTCTTTGAAGGCGTCGATCCACAACCGCCCTCGCGCAACATTATTTCGAAGTTGCGCAACTTCATTGCCGATTCGCCGTGCAAACCGCGCAATTTCGCCGTGCAATCCTATCGGCCGCCGCTGCGACTCGACGCCATCCGGGCGGGCAATTGCGCCATCACCGCGGCGCGATCGGCGTGGTCGGTCCCGCTCCAGCGCACGATTTCATCGAGCGTGCGGGCACAGCCGACGCACCAGCCGGTGCCGGAGTCGATCCGGCAGACGCCGGTGCAGGGCGACTGGATCCTGGCCGATCCAGCGCCTGCGGGATCGCTCATGCGCCCAGCGTATATTTCAGGAAGTCGGGGACGGGGCCGTTCCAGCCGTCATCGGGTCCGTCCTGCGCCGATTGCGCCTGCCGACGCGGCTCGTCGCGGGGGCGCTCTTCGCGCGAGCGGCCGCGGCCGCCACGCTCGCGGCGGGGGGTGGCATCGCGCTCGCGCGGTTCGGCTTCGCGAGCGGGACGCGCCTCGGGCGCCGCTTCGGCTGCGGGCTCGGCCTTGCGGCGCGGCTCGGCTTCGGCCTTGCGGCCGCCGCGGCGGCGGGGCGCGGCTTCGCGCGGTTCCGCATCCTCGCGCACAGCTTCGCCGCTCGCCGGCTTGAGCCGCTCGATCTTCATGCCGGTGAGCTTCTCGATCTCGGCGATGTTCTCGGCGTCTTCCGGAGTCACCAGCGTATAGGCAGTGCCGGTCGCGCCCGCCCGGCCGGTGCGGCCGATGCGGTGGACATAATCGTCGGGGTGCCATGGCGCGTCGAAATTATAGACGTGGCTGACGCCCTTGATGTCGAGCCCGCGCGCGGCGACGTCCGAGGCGACGAGAATGTTGACGTCACCCTTCTTGAAGCGCTCGAGCTCGGCGATGCGCTGCGATTGCTCCATGTCGCCATGGATCTCGCTCGAGCGGAAGCCGCTCTTCTGCAGGCTCTTGTTGAGCTCGCGGACCGTGGTCTTGCGGTTGCAGAAGATGATCGCGGTGTTGACGTCCTCGGCGCGGAGCAGCTCGCGCAGCGTGCTGCGCTTGTCCGCAGCGGCGACCGGGACCACCCATTGCTTGATGTTGACGTTGGCGGTCGCCGGGCGCGCGACCTCGACGCGCTTGGGGTCGGTCAGGAACTTGTCGGCGAGCTTCTTGATCACCGGCGGCATCGTCGCCGAGAACAGCAAGGTCTGGCGGTTCTTCGGCAGCTTGGTGCAGATTTCCTCGATGTCGGGAATGAACCCCATGTCGAGCATCCGGTCGGCCTCGTCGATCACCAGCAGATTGCAGCCGGTGAGCAGGATCTTGCCGCGGCCGAACAGGTCCATCAGCCGGCCCGGCGTGGCGATCAGCACGTCGACGCCCTTTTCGAGCGCCTTGACCTGATCGCCCATCTGCACGCCGCCGATCAGCAGAGCCATCGATAGCTTGTGGTTGGTGCCGTATTTCTCGAAATTCTCGGCGACCTGCGCGGCGAGCTCGCGGGTCGGCTCGAGGATAAGGCTGCGCGGCATCAGCGCGCGGGTGCGCCCTTCGCCGAGGATGTCGATCATCGGCAGCACGAAGGCGGCGGTCTTGCCGGTGCCCGTCTGGGCGATGCCGATCAGGTCCTTGCCCATCAGCACCGAGGGGATCGCCTGCTTCTGGATCGGAGTCGGGTCGGTATAGCCCGCGTCGGTCACTGCGCGCAGAAGGTCGTCTGAAAGGCCGAGATCGGCAAAGCTCATGCGGTTTTCCGGAAAATGGGCGCAGTCATCCACGCCTCCAAAGCCTTCACGCGCTTGCGGATTTGGCCGCCAATGTCAAGCCGCAGGCGGCGTTCAGCGCGCCGGAACCAGCGAGGCGAACGACTGGACGGCGCATTGGCGGCCCGATCGCGAACGGATCGAATCGCGTTTGGCGCACATCTTCTTGTCCTTGTTCGCCTTGACGTAGAAGCCGCTGTAGAAACCCAAAGCCGGGCAGTCATTGCCGAGCTTGGCGCGGAGCAGGGATCCGTTCTTGAGCACCAGATCGACGCTGTCGAAGCGATTGACCGAAAATCCGGCCAGATCCTCCATCTTCACGCAATCATCGGCCTTTTTCTCGACCAGAGCGGCGGGGCGCGGGGTGCGCACCACGATGGTTGCGCGGCTGACGGTGAGGCGCGGAATGTGCACGGTGATTCGCTGCTGCTGGAGCAGGTGCGCGGCCACGTCCCAGTCGAGCGGCTCCGGCGGCGAGGCCGGGGCAGCGAACAACAGCAGGAGACCGGAAGCGGCGATCAGCGGATTCAACATGTCTGGCGGGGCTTGTAAGGCTTAGTTTTGAACAGTGGATGAACTGGCGTGCGGCGTGCTAGTCCGGCCGGGCCATGACACCAGCACAAAGCCAGCTTGTCGAGACCGTTCAGCAGCGCTTCGGCCCAAAGACGGTCACCACGGACGGGGAGGCTATCGCGCCGTGGCTGAGCGACTGGCGCGGCCGCTATCATGGCGAAGCGCCGGCGTTGCTGTCGCCGGGATCGACCGGGGAAGTCGCCGCGATCGTCGCCCTGGCGGCGGCGGCGGGCGTGGCGCTGGTGCCGCAGGGGGGCAATACCGGGATGGTCGGCGGCGCGACGCCGCCTGCCGACGGCTCGGCGCTGTTGCTGTCGCTGCGGCGGATGAACCGGATCCGCTCGCTCTCGCCGGTGAGCAATCTCGCGGTCGCCGAGGCCGGCGTGATCCTCGCCGATCTGCGCACCGCGGCGGAGGGTGCCGGGCGGCGCTTCCCGCTCGATCTCGGCGCGCGGGGCAGCGCCACGATCGGCGGGCTGGTGTCGACCAATGCCGGCGGCACCCAGGTGCTGCGCTTCGGAACGATGCGTAGCCTCGTCGCCGGAGTCGAGGCGGTGCTCCCCGACGGCTCGATCCATAATGGCGTGGCCGCGCTCAAGAAGGACAATCGCGGTTACGATCTCAACCAATTGCTGATCGGCGCCGAAGGCACGCTCGGCGTGGTCACCGCGGCGACCTTGCGGCTGGTGCCGGGGGCGGCGGCGCGCGCGGTGGCGTGGGTCGGGGTCGAAAGCCCCGCCCGCGCGCTCGAGCTGTTGCGGCTGCTGGAGGCGGGCACCTCTGCGGTCGAGAGCTTCGAGATATTGCCCGAAAAGACGCTGGCGCTGGTGCTCCGGCACGTTCCCGGCACCCGCCGGCCTTTGTCGACGCCGCATCCGTGGCACGTGCTGATCGAGGCGGTGACGACCGATCCGGCCGCCGAATCGCCTGCGCTTTTGCTCGAACGGCTGCTCGCCCCGGCGATCGAGCGCGGGCTCGCCGGCGACGCGGTGATCGCCGCCAGCGAAGCGCAGGCCGAGGATTTCTGGCGCATCCGCCATTCGATCTCGGAGGCCGAACGCGCCGGCGGCCCTGCGCTCCAGCACGACATTTCGGTGCCGGTGGACGACATGCCGCGCTTCATGGTCGAGGGCGGTGCCGAAGCCGAGGCGCGGTTTCCCGGCACCGAAGCGGTGGCCTATGGCCATCTCGGCGACGGCAATGTCCATTTCCACGTCCGTGCGCCCGCCGGGGTCGATCCGGCGCGCTGGTATGCCGAGGACGGCCCGGGCATCTCGCGTCACGTCCACGACATGGTCGTCGCGGCGGGCGGCTCGATCTCGGCCGAGCATGGCATCGGCCAGATGAAGCGGGCCGAGCTCGAACGGCTCAGCGCGCCGTCGCGGATGACGGTGTTGCGCGGAATCAAGGCCGCGCTCGATCCGCACAATATTCTCAATCCGGGAAAACTGGTCACGCTTGCGCCCGACGCCGCGAGACCATAGACCTTCGCCGAATTTAAAGCCTCAGCATCTTTTCAGGAGAGTTTCGGATGGCCAGCGCGCCACAACAGTCGCTTCCGTTGTTCTACAACCAGCTCGAACCGCTTTCGAGCCAGGCGCACGCCGATTTCCGGATTCGTGTCCGCGACAAGGCGCCCTTCCTCGCCAAGCAGCACGCCGTGCCGGTCACCGTCGAGGAATTCCCGCTGGTCCAGCGCTTCATGCCGATCGTCTTCTCGGTGGGCGACGATCCCGTTCCGCTCGCATTGATGGGCCTGAACGAGGGCGTGAACACCTTCTTCGACGACGAAGGCACCCTGCTCGAGCCGAATTTCTACGTTCCGGCCTATATCCGCCGCTATCCCTATCTGCTCGCCCGGCTCCGTCAGGATGCCGACGAATTGTCGCTCTGCTTCGATCCGTCGTCGGACACGGTCGGCGCGTTCGAGGAAGGCGACAAATTGTTCGAGAATGGCGAACCGACCGAGACCACCAAGAACATCCTTCAGTTCAACGAGCAGTTCGAGCAGGCCGGCGCGCGCACCGCGATGTTCATGAAGGACCTCAAGGAGCTGGCGCTGCTGATCGACGGCGAGGTCACGATCCAGCAGGAAGGCAACGAGCAGCCCTTCGTCTATCGCGGCTTCATGATGATCGACGAGAACAAGCTCAACGAGTTGCGCGGCGATCAGCTGCGCAAGATCGTCCAGAACGGCATGCTGCCGCTGATCTATGCGCACCTCTTCTCGCTGGCGCTGATGCGCGACATCTTCGGCCGTCAGGTTCGCCTCGGCAAGATGCCGCAGCCCCAGCTGGTCAGCCCGGCCCTCTGATGCGCGGCTGAGTGCGGCGGCCTGTTCTTCGGTCGCCGCGCTCAGCCGTCAATCTGTCAGTCCGTCCGGTCGGCGGGATTCCCGCTCGGATCGGCTTTGCCGACATCTTCGGCGGGATTGAAATCCTTGGCCCGATGCGCGGCGTCGTTGCCGCTGTCGAGCGTGTCCTTCGGGCGCATCGCGTCGCCGGACTTCTGATGCTCGGTCGAGCGATTGTGCGGGCTGGTGCCGCCGGGCGCTTCGGGCATGGAACGCATCCTTTCCCGGCCAGAACGGCCGGGCCCGCCTCCGGGTTTCAGCTTCGCTTCGCGCGCTGCAGCAGGATGCGCCAGAAGAAGATCGTCACCAACGCCGGCTGACCCAGGAACGGCACGAACAGGCTGACGATCAGGCTGGTGCCGGCCCCGAGCAAGGTGGAATAGCCGCGCAGGCGAATCATCGCGACCTGCTCGGCGGTGATCTGCTCGCCGACCACCGGTGCCGAGGTGACGATGCGCTGGAGCCAGATATTGGCGAGGGCCGCCAGCGCCAGCCACCCGCAATAGAAGGCGACCGGCACCCGGTGGCCGTAATATTCCGACGACAAGGCCGTGAAGAACGGCATCGCCGCGATCGTGCAGAGCAGCACCAGATTGGGCAGGACGATCCGCGAATCCCAATGGCGCGCGCAATCGAAGACGCGATGATGGCCAGCCCAGAACGAGCCGATCACGAAGAACGACACGAAGAAACTGACGAAATTGGGGATCAGCCGGGCGAGCGCGATCAGGAAATCGCGGTCGCTGCCGGTGCCGTGCACCTCGGGCACATGGATCTCGATGATCAACAGCGTGATCGCGATCGCGAACACCGCGTCCGAGAAGAAGATCAGCCGTTCGATCGCATGCGCCGGCCCGTGAAGTTCGGGCTCGCGGCTAGTCCTGCGCATATTCCCTCTTGCTCATATGCCCCTCAGATCGAGAATCCGATCAAGCATTTTGCTGACCATTGCCATTCCAATCTCCGTCATCCCCGCGAAAGCGGGGGCCCATCTCCCGTCGTATCGGCAAGCGCACCGGCGGATCCGGCCGCGCGCTCAAGAGATGGCCCCCCGCTTTCGCGGGTGACGGCCAAAATATGAATCTTCTACCTCGTGCCCTTGGCGAAGGATCATTCGGACGTCTTGGGAGGCGTCGGCTTTTTCGGGGCTGGGCGGCGTGCCGCACGCGGCTTGGCGGTGCTGCTGTCGGCAGCCTTGCGCGTGCGCCGCGCGGGCGGCTTGGGTGCGGCCTCGGCCGCCGCGGGTGCCTTGCGCGCGCGCGACGTCGTCGGCGCGGGAGCCGCCGCGGCGGGTTTGCGGGTGCGGCGGGCCACCGGCTTGGCGGCGGCTTCGGCGGGTTTCGCTGCAGCTGCCGGCGCCTTGCGGGTGCGGCGGACGGTCGGCTTCGCGACGGCGGTCGCCACATCGGCGGCAGCGGCCGCGACGGTCTGGGCCGCGGTATCGGCAGCCTTGGCGGCATCCTCCTGAACCTTGGGTTCGTTCTTGAGCTTCGCGGCGATGGCGACCAGCCCCGCGGCGAGGATGTCGGCGACGATCGGATGTTTGGCGAGATCGGTCAGCTTGCCGCGCACCGATTTCGGGAGCTTCACGCCCGCGATGCTCTTCGGGAGAAACGAGCCCTTGCCGGCCGCGCTCTTGTCGTCCTTTTTCCTCTTGCCTGCCATCGAAGTCCTCCGCGTGTCGTGACGCCAGTGTCACGGATCAGCGCCGGTGGTGTCAACGCAGGATCGCGGCGGAGTGTCCCGGGCGGTTCAGTGGCGCGTATCTTCGCTGCCTTCATATTCGAAAACGATGTCGAGCCCTTCGCACGAATCGTCCGCGGTGCCGCTGACATTGCCGCCGGCGTCTTCGCTGGTGGTCTGGCCGAGCTGCTCCGCCAGCGCCTCGCCATCGGCTATCCGGCGCGCATCCGCGGCGTCGGCATCCCGGCCGATGATCGTGTCGGGGTTCCGGTCGTGGTCAGCCATGTGTCTCTCCGTGGTCCCCGGGATACGGTCAACGGTGCGCGGCGGCCCACGTTCCGCCTGCGCCACGATCAGGCGGCGATGCCGCGGGCACGCGCCGCGACGAGGCGTTCGAGAAAGCCGTGGAGCCGGGCGCTGTTGGCGGCCCAGGTGAACGGCGCGACGGTAGCGCGAACCTCAGCGGGATCCGGCGGAGAACCGAGCAATGCGGCGAGGGCGGCGGCGAAAGCCTCGGGTGTTCGCGCGACGATATGGCCGCCGACATCGCTCTGCACGACCTGGCGCGCGCCGCCGACATCGGGGATCACCACCGGGGTGCCGCTGGCGAGCGCCTCGAGCCAGGCATTGGCCAGCCCTTCGCGTTCCGACGCCAGCGCCATCGCGTCGGCCGCGGTGAGCAGGGTCGGAAGCTCGGCATGCGGGACGGAGCCGAGGAGCCGCACGCGCCCGCCGAGGCCGAGCCGGGCGATCTGCGCCTCGAGTTGCGCCCGGTACGGCCCCTCTCCGGCGATCCACAGCTGGACCTCCGGCATCGCGGCGATTGCATCGATCACGATCTGATGACCCTTGAGCGGAATCAGCGCACCGACCGAGAGGATCAACGGGCCGTCGACGCCGACCGCTTGCTTGGCCGCGGCCCGATCGCCCGAAGCGAATCGGGCGAAGTCGACGCCGGTGACGATGCATTCGGTACGCGCGCCGGGAAGGCCCAAAGCGGTCATGTCGTCGCGCATTGCTTCGGAGACGGAGAGCAGGCCGTCGGCGACGTGCGCTGCCGCGCGGATCTGCCCGGCGGTTGCCGGCTGGCGCGCCCAATGGTGGATATCCGAGCCGCGCGCCTTGATCGAAACCGGAACGCCGAAGCGCCGGCCGAGTTCGACCGCGGCGACTCCGTCGGGGAAGAAGAATTCCGCATCGATCACGTCGAACGGGAAATCGCGGCGGAGCGCGCGCAGCAAAGGGGTGACTGCATCGACGAGCGCGCGCGCGTGAAACCGGCCGCCGGTGCCCGGCCAGGTCCGGAAGCGCGGGCGGTGGACCGGCAGGCCCTTCCAGTCTTCCGACAAGGGCAGCGCGGCGAGCGCGCGGTAGCGCGACAGACGGTCGAGCGGGGCGGGAGGCAGGCCCAGGGGGGCGACGACGCGAAGCGCCACGTCGTCCCGTTCGGCGAGCGCGAGCGACTGGCGCTCGACGAAGATGCCGAAATTCGGACGCGTGGCGTCGGGGAACAGAGTCGAAAGAACCAGCACGCGGAGCATAGCCGGCGCTTTTACCGCGCCAAGGTTAATGCTCCGCCTGCGGTCTTCAGGCTTTAGCGGCAGCGACGACGATTGTTGCTGCTGCTGCGTTCGATCTCGCGGCCGGCAAGCGCGCCCGCGGCGGCGCCGAGCAGGGTGCCCGCGGCGCGGTCGCCGCGCGTGTCGATCGAGCGGCCGACCAGCGCGCCGGCGACACCGCCGACGACCAGACCGGTGGTGCCGTTCGACTTGCGGCAATAGCGACGACCGTCGCGGCCGCGCCATTCGCGATAGGCATAGCGGCGGCGCTGGTCGGCGTTGAAGCCTGCCTTATATTCATAGGCGCTCGCCGCCGCAGCGGTCGAGACCGGAAGGACGGTGGCGGTGGGGATCGCCACCGCGATCGCGCCGAGCGCGACAATGAACTTACGCATGATTCACTCCCATAGATCGATTGTACTTACAGAAACCGTTAGCGAAACGTCCCGCGGCTGCGGGGGGTTTCATGAACCTGAAACTACGTGCCGCTCATCTGAGGTTGGGATTTGCAACATGAACGCTTCACGAACGATCATCGAGAAGCTCGGCCTGTCGCCGCATCCGGAAGGCGGCTGGTACCGCGAGACGTGGCGGGCGCCCGCCGGAGCCGGTCGCTCGGCCGGCACCGCGATCCATTTTCTGCTCGAGCAGGGCCAGCGCTCGCATTGGCACCGGGTCGATGCCGACGAATTATGGCTGTGGCATGCGGGATCGCCGCTCGATCTCCGCGTCGAGCAGGAGGATGGCGCGATCCGGTCGATCGCGCTTGGCGGCGACGTGACCCGCGATCATGCGCCGCAATGGCGGGTGCCGGCGAATCGCTGGCAATCGACCGAGGCCCGGCTGGGCTGGGCGCTGGTGAGCTGCGTAGTGGTCCCCGGCTTCGACTTTGCCGGCTTCGAGCTCGCCTCGCCGGATTGGTCGCCGGGATCGTCCTGACGGCGATCTGTCCCCGTTATTCACGTTATCCACAGGCGCGCGGGGGCATTTCGTCCTTTGCGCGACTCGGGATCGGTGACAGCATCCGTCTTGTAGGGAAGACGGTTCGGTAGCGGGAAACCAAAGCCGGATCAACACCTTACACGGCTCGATCGAGCGCAGGTGCCTTCGGGAAACCACGCTGGAACGAGACGGGGATGCGAGAGCATCGGTAGTTGCGGGATCGAGGCGGTGCGCAAGCGTCGCGGCGAACCCGGGAGACGCCGAAGCCGGGCGGAACCCGATCCGAAGCCGGCGCGCAAGCGCAGGCCGAGGCGAAGGACCTGCCTGATGGACGAGACCGAAGCCGATAGGCCCGCGCAAGCGGCAGATCGACGGAAGGATCGGCCCGAAGAGCGAAACCCAGGGCATTGGCCACCGCGCAAGCGAGAAGTCGAAGCCTATGGATCGTTCGGGAAATCCCATCCAGCAAGGCTTCATGGTTCCGCTTTCGGGCGAAGTCATGGAGCGGGCCACCGAAGGCCGGAACCGAAGCCTGCTTCTTCGGAAGCGTGGCGATCAGCCGGCCCCGGTGACCGACGCGAAGCTCGCATGCCCTTGCCGGCGCGAGTGGAGCATGCCGCCGAAACCAGGCCGCGCGGTCCTTAGGGATCAGCAGCCGAAGTCCGGTGACATGGGGACTGGCAGCAATGCCGGTCCCCTTTTGCGTTTTGCGCTTCTTGCGCCTCCCGTCTCGGGCCTCACGCACGCGGTCGCGGATGACTGGGGCAGCGTCCCTCGCTACTTTGCGCCAAAATCGAGAGGGAATGGCATGGGCGGTGTGTTCGAGCGGTTCGCGCAGGGCGTCGCGGCATGGGCCGGGCGCCCGGTGGCGTTCGCGATCGCCTTCCTGATCGTCGTCGGCTGGGGCCTGAGCGGGCCTTTGTTCGGCTGGTCGGACACATGGCAGCTGGTGATCAACACCGGCACGACGATCGTCACCTTCCTGATGGTGTTCCTGATCCAGAATGCGCAGAATCGCGACGCCGCCGCGATCCAGGCCAAGCTCGACGAGCTGATCCGCGCGCTCGACACCGGCCGCAACGAATTCATCGGCATCGAGCATCTGGGCGAGAAGGAACTGATCGCGATCCGCGACAAACTCGAGCGCGAATGCGGGCGCGAGATGCCCGAGCGGCATCAGGGGATCGGCCGCCTGCTCAAGCGGCGCGGGCACATCGCGCCATAGCCGCAGGGCATTGGCGAGTGACCGCACGCTTCTTTCGTCCCGCCGCCGCGCACGGCAGAATCACGCCGTCGGCACGTGGAGGAAAATGGTGGGTTTCGAACAGCCTGGGCTGCACAGCGGCGCCGAGACCGACGACTATGTCGCCAAGTTCCAGCGCGACGGCTATGCGGTGCTGCGCGGTTTCTTCGCGCCCGACGAAGTGGCCGGGATCGGTGCGGCGATCGACCAGATCCACGCCGAGGGCGTCGCGCACGGCCGCAGCTTCCGCCATGGCAACCTGTTCTACAACGTCGCGCCGCGCGACGGCGCCGCGCCGCTGGTGCGGATGGTGCAGTGGCCGTCCTATCACCAGCCGGTGCTCGAGCGCGTCCGGCGCGACCCGCGTTTCGCGGCGATGCTCGCCCCGCTGATCGGCGGCGACGTCAAGCAGATCATCAACCAGCTCCACTGGAAGGCGCCCGGCGGGATCGGCGACTTCGCGTGGCATCAGGATTCGCGCTTCCGCAAGCCCGACGCATGCTATCGCAACCTCGGCACGTCCTATGTCCAGACCGGGCTGGCGATCGATCCGCACACGCCGCAATCGGGCTGCATGCGCTTCCTTCCGCGCACCCATCAGGCGGGCGAGCTCGATCTCGACACCTCGACCGAAGTGCTCGGCAATGCGATGGCCGACGACGTGCTGCTCGCGGCGGGCTTGTCGCCCGACGATGCGATCGACCTCGTCCTCGAACCCGGCGACCTCGCTTTGTGGAACCCCTATCTGGTCCACGGATCGGGGACCAACCGCGCGGACCACCAGCGCCGGCTCTACATCAACGGCTATGTCCGCGCCGAGGATTGCGACCGCGGCGAATGGGCGTTCCGCGGCGGCGCGCCGGTGCCGCTCGGCCCCGAGCCGGCTTTGGTCCATTACGAGGAACTGCACGAACGCGGCGAACCGCATTACGTTTGAGAGAGCGATTGCTGCCAGATCGTGCGGGCACGCGAACGGCAGGTCACGCCCCGATGGTAGACGTCAAAGTGGCGCAACCGCTCAATAGAACCGGACGCTAGCTCCATTTCCCCTCTCGACAAAGTTGACCACTCGCAGTCGTTGAAGATCGACCGGGTGCACTGGAGCGGAACATAGTAGCGGCGCGAGGCACCGGACGGCGTGAGTCGACGGTGCCTCGCGCCATCGCGTTAGTCGGCGCCGAGCTGCTGGAGCAGTACGGAAGATGCGTTGTAACAATGAAAGGACGCGATCTTTCCATCCTTGATATGAAACACATCGCAGGAAGGCACATCTATCGCCTTTCCGGTGGCAGCAATAGTACCCGACGGGAGTGGCAGATCACCGCTATGTTTTGCACGAATTGCAAGCTCGACTATTACGACTTGCCCCGCGACGTAAATGCTGAAAAGCTCTCGATGGACGTCTGGAAAAGCAGTCGTAACCATTTCGAGATAATCGCTAATCTCCTTCCCTCGAAGTTCGAGGCCGGCGGGAATGTCACGCATGTATCCGTCGGGAGCGAAGTGCGATACGAATTCGTCAAAATCCCTTCGATTTCCTTCAGCACAAGCATAAAGATCTCTGATTATGGCTTCATTTTCTTGCATGGAATGTCCTTCGTCCAGTCAGCCAAGGGCCGGTTCATGAACCGCGCGACGGCCCGGCCGTAAACAAAGCCCTGCGCGGCTGCCCGGATATGGACGCGCGATTTCTTTTAGGGTAGAACCTACCTAAAGGTAAGTGTGAGAAATTTGATGAGCTATGCCCGAGTTTGCGGCCTGGATGCCTCGCTCGCAGTCGTAGGCGGCAAGTGGAAGCCGCTGATCCTTTTTCACCTTGCGGGCGAGCCGAAGCGTTTCGGGGAGATCAAGAAACTGGTTGTTGGCATTAGTGAAAAGGTCTTGATTCAGCAGCTGCGTGAGCTCGCGGCGTTCGGCGTGCTTACCAGGCGTGATCACCATCAGGTGCCGCCGATGGTGGACTATACGTTGACGGATTTCGGCAAGACACTCGCCAAGGCGATCATGCCGCTCTGCGAGTGGGGTACGGAGCACAGGCAGCAGATTGAGAAAGTTATACGGGCTGGAAATCCGACCGCAGCCGCAAGGTCGCCAACCGATTGACGACGTTCGGCCTCATCGAACGGCCGGGAGTAAAGCGCCGCCCACGAAAGCAGCCAGGCCGCTAACCACCCGGAAGCGGGAGGAGCTGCAGCCGCTCGCCTCAGCGCGCCGCGGTCGTCCGGCTGGCGAGGAAGCGGGCGGTCTCGAGCGGGGCGGCGAACGAAGTGCCGGTGCCGGTGACCGCGCGGCCGTCGATCGCGGCGGTCGGGACCTTCACCCCGAGCGCCCAGGCGTAATTATAGCCGTCGGGTGCGGCGTCGGGACGGTTGGTGCCGCTCCACGGCTTGCCGTCCGAATCGATCGCGCCGACCAGCACCGCATTAGGGTAAGCGGCGCGCGCCGGGCCGAGATTGCCGGGGTGATCGTAGCCATTGTTGCCGGCGGCGAGCACGACGCGGATGCCTTTGGCGGCGGCGTCGGCGATCGCGGCGGTGATCGACGGATCGGGATCGAGCGCGAGCGAGATGTTGATCGCATCGACGCCGAGATCGGCGGCGCGGCGGATCGCGCGGACCACCGGCGCCGCCGAGGGCTGGCACGGCGGGTTGGCGCCGCTCGGGCAGCCCGCGGGATCGTCGATGCGCAGCGAGATGATGTCGACCTGGCCGTGCGCGGCGCGGGCGAGGATCGTCGCCACCATCGTGCCGTGATCGTAGCGCGGCTCGAACGCGGTGCGGCCGGGATCCGAGGCCATGTCATATTCGGCGGAGACGAGCGCGGCGAGCTCGCTGGTCTTCGCCACGCCGCTGTCGATGATCGCCACGCGCGGCCGCGCCAGCGGAGCGGCGATCGGCGGCACCACCACCGGCGTCGCCATGATCGGCGGCGCGGCGACGGGCGCGGCGGTTTCCAGTAGCGCGACGAGCGACAACAACAGCGTGTTCACGAAACCCCGACCCCCCGGTCAAAGCGATTCACTTCGATCTTGCTATCCTACCGAGCTTTGCGGCGGGATTGCGGTGATGTGCGGGGGGTATGCTTAATAGTTTGTGGAGGAATCACCGCGGCGGCGCGGCAAGGGCTTCCTCCACAGGGGTGAAGGCCGAGCGGGTGCCGGTGGTATCGGGCACGTCGGTCGCGAAAAAGGCGATTCCGGTGCCCGCCGCGCGATCGAGCCACAGCCCCGAGCGCAGGCCGTACGCCTCGCCGCCATGGCCGAGGCGCGGACGGGCATCGCCGAACAGGGCGTCGCGGCATCCCGGCCGCGCGGTCGGCAGGAAGGTCATGGCGAGGCCGTAGCTGCAATAGAAGCCGTTGCTGGTGTCGCCGTTGCTGCCGTCGAACGTCCAGAGCGGGGTCTCGAGCAATGCCACCGATTTGCGGGTGAGCAGGCGGACCCCGTCGAGCTTGCCGCCCCCGAGCAACAGCCGGCCGATCTTCGCCAGCCCGCGCGCGGAGATGCGCAGGCCGCCCTGCGGCGAGAAGATCGCGCCATTGGCGCCGGCGCGCCACTTGCCGAGATCGCAACTGCCGTCGCTGGCCAAGGTCACCGCGCAAGCGGGTGCGGCGCCCTTGTTGTCGTCCTTGGTCGGCTGCTTCGCACGATAGATTACGACAGCGCGCGCCGCTGTCGCCGGGGAACAGCTCGCCCAATTATAGCAGGCATCGAGCTCGAGCGGCCGCAGCACCAGCCGGTCCATCAGCCGGTCGAAGCGCTCGCCGGTGGCGCGCTCCATCACCGCGGCGATCACCGGGAAATTGAAATTGGCGTAGCGGAAGAAGGTCCCGGGCGGATGTTCGGCGTCCCACGCCTTGGGGTCGGCGAGCACGCCCGCCATGTCGGCGTCGAGCGGCAGCACGTAATCGATATTGTCGGTCAGGCTCGAGCGGTGCGACAGCAACAGGCGCAGCGTGATCGGCGCTTCCGGAAAGGCGGGATTGCGCAGTTTCCGGCCGAGCGCGATCGACACGTCGGCGTCGAGATTCAGCTTGCCCTGCTCGACCAGCCGCAGCACCCCGATCGCGACGACCAGCTTCGAGACCGAGGCGACCCGCACCGGATCGTCGGGCGTGACCGGGCGCTTCGCCGCAAGATCGGCATAGCCCGACACGGCCAACGCGGTCTCGCGCTCGCGATCGAAGGCGATGCGGACCGTCGCGACCGGATCGGGCGCGGTTTGCGGGAGCGAGGCGAGGAGCAAGGCCGGGAGCAACATCGAGGCAGGATGACCAGCGCTTTCCCTTTTCGCAAATAGCGATAGTCTTCCGCCCCATGAACTTGCGGCATATCGAGATCTTCCACGCCGTCTATGTGAACGGCTCGGTCAGCGGCGCGGCGCGCGCGCTCAACGTGTCGCAGCCCTCGGTGTCGAAGATGCTGCGCCACGCCGAATCGCTGCTCGGCTTTCAATTGTTCCAGCGGACCAACGGGCGGCTGGTGCCGACCGAGGACGCGCACACCCTGTTCACCGAAGTCTCCGAGATCCAGGACCGGGTCTATGCGCTGCGCGAGGCGGGCAAGAATCTGCGCCGCGGGGCAGGGGGGATGCTGCGCGTCTCGGCGCTGCCGAGCCTCGCGCTGCAGGCGCTGCCGACCGCGGTGGCGCAGTTCCTCAAGACGCGCGACAACGTGAAGTTCGACCTTCAGACCGTTCACCACGACGATCTGCTGCGGAAGTTGTTCGAGCGCGAGACCGACATTGCCATCGCCTATGAAGTGCCGACCGCGGCGCCGATCGATCACAAGCCGCTCGGCGAGGGCGAACTGGTGGTCTTTTATCGCGAGCAGGACATGCCCGACGCGCCGCCGCGCTGCGACATGAGCTGCCTCAAGGGTCATCGCTTCATCAGCCTCGCGACCAGCGGGCCGATGGGGCAATTGTTCACCCAGGAAGTCCAGCGGCAGGGCATCGTGCTCGACGAAGTGATCCTCGCCCGGACCTTCTACATCGCCGCGGCTCTGGTGCAGCAGGGCGTCGGCATGACCGTGGTCGACAGCTTCACCGCCCAGGCCTCGCTCGCGCCGGGGCTGGCGATGCGGCCGCTCAAGCCGCCGATCACCTTCGGGGTGCATGCGATGTACCTGCACAATCGGCCGCTGACCGCGCTCGCCACCGATTTCCTCAAGACCCTGCGCGGCGTGATCGACGTGGCGTAGAACGACATAGGCTGGAAAGCTTTCTCCCGTCACTGCTTCGCGGGGGGGGGGGGGGCGGCGAACGGCATGTTCCGGCCGGGCGCGCTTACCTGTCCCGAAGCTTCTGTATCGCAACCCAGATATGGAGGCTGAAGATCAGGCCGCTTCCGACAAGCCAGGCCCATGCGTTGAAATCGCGTTCCGGCGAGTTGAGCGAACCTATAAGGACAATGCCAGAGAGCAAAAGGCCAACGATTACAAAAGGCCAATTGACCATGGCGCGAGCTTGACGCCTCGCCTCTGAAGCCGGCCTGGGAGGAACTATGGCGGGACGGTCTCGAACGAGACGATGCGGGGCAAAGCCAGCCCAGAATAGCCACGCTGATATGCCGAGAACGCATGCACCAATGATGATGGAGTCCGACCAGTCGGGAAGCGACAATGATCTGGAGATGATGGTCCAAACGATGATCGCCAAAGTGACGATGCCGGCGACTGTCCATACGCCGCGTCGACCGGCTATCTTACGCCAGTCTTCTGTCAGTTGCTTATATTCGTCGGCGGTTACAAGTTTGCCACCCCCATTCTTGGATGGATAATACAGATATCCTCCCTCTACGGGGACGAATTGCTTATTGAATGCGCCAATCGAATCAAACACTGGAGCCTCGCACCACGAGCAGGTCGAATAGGGGATGCGCTGCAGGGTGCCAAGGCGTGACCAGTTGATACGGGCGAATGGAAGAGGCGGCTCTCAAGGTCCCGCCCCAAAGCAGACCATGCGCTTTCCACCATTCTCGGCCGCGCACGATCGCAGCTGCCTTTGACCGTCGCAATCTTGGTCGCACGCAGAATACAAATGGCGATGCAGCCCCGCCAAACAAGCCATAACAAGGGGCTATGCCGCGCGCGCCAGACGTTATGCGCAGACTTTTGGAGCCGCGCGATACGGAAGGCAGGTGATGATCCCCGCTCCCTATCTGCTCTATCTCGGCCACAGCACCGATGCCGTCGGCATCAAGACCTCGCGCGGGCTCGCGGCCTTCCGTCCGCAGGATTGCGTCGGCGAATTCCGCTACGACGATTGCCCGCTGACTCTGGGCATCCCGCGGATGACGATCGCCGAGGGGGCGGCGGCGGGGGCGAGGACTCTCGTGCTCGGCATCGCCAATTCGGGCGGGACGCTGGGCCGCGATCTGGTCGACGATGCGCTGGCGGCGCTCGAGGCGGGGATGAACGTCGCCTCGGGGCTCCACCAGCGGTTGCGCGACGAGCCGCGGCTGGCGGCGCTGGCGCAGGAGAAAGGTGTCCAGCTGTTCGACGTGCGCGATCCGCCGGCGAATTTGAAGGTCGGCAACGGCAACCGGCGCGCCGGGCACCGGCTGCTCACCGTCGGCACCGATTGCTCGGTCGGCAAGATGTACACCACCTTGGCACTCGCGCAGGGCATGCAGGCGCGCGGGCTAAAGGCCGATTTCCGCGCGACGGGCCAGACCGGCATCCTGATCGCGGGCGGCGGCGTGCCGATCGATGCGGTGGTCGCCGATTTCATCTCGGGCGGGATCGAGCAGCTCGCCCCGGCGCGCGACGATGACGGCTGGGACCTGATCGAAGGGCAGGGCTCGCTGTTCCACCCCTCGTTCGCCGGCGTCTCGACCGGGCTGCTCCACGGCGCCCAGCCCGAGGCGATCGTGATGTGCCACGATCCCAATCGGCTGCATATGCGCGGCATCCCCGGGCGGGCGCTGCCCGAGCTGGGAGAGTGCATCGAGATGAATCTGCTGGTCGCCCGGCTCACCAGTCCCGATGTCCGCGCCGTCGGCATCTGTCTCAACACCTCGGCGATGGACCCGGCCGAAGCCCGGGCGCTGTGCGCGCGGCTCGAAGACCGGCACGGCCTGCCCTGCACCGATCCGATCGCGTTCGGAGTCGATGCCGTCCTCGACGAATTGCTATGTCCCGCACCCTCCGCGCGCAGCACGATAGCTTCGCACTGAGCCAGCCCTTCCGGATCTCCCGCGGCGTCAAGACGCAGGCGGAGGTGGTCACGGTCGAGCTGGAGCGAGGCGGGGCGGTCGGGCGCGGCGAAGGCGTGCCCTATGCGCGCTACGGCGAGAGCGTCGCGAGCGCGCTCGCCCAAATCGAGGAAGTGCGCGCCGCCGTCGAAGGCGGTGCGGACCGCGCGCAGCTGCCCGGGCTGCTCCCGCCCGGCGCTGCGCGCAACGCCCTCGACTGCGCCTTGTGGGATCTCGAGGCGCGGCTGGCGGGCCGCAGCGTCGCCGACACGATCGGCGCGCCCGAGCCCGGCAAGCTGGAGAGCGCGCTCACCATCGGCATCGACACGCCGATGGCGATGGCGGTCGCGGCGAGCAAGATCGCCGATGCCCCGCTGATCAAGGTCAAGGTCGACGCGACGATCCCCGATGCGCAGATCCGCGCGGTGCGCAACGCCGCGCCGCATGCGAGGCTGATCGTCGACCCCAATGAGAGCTGGGACCAGCAATTGGTCCGCGCGATGCAGGTGCTGCTGGTGACCTTGCGGGTCGATCTGCTCGAACAGCCGGTGCCCGCCGATGCCGACGAATGGCTCGAGGACTTTATCCCCGAGGTGCCGATCTGCGCGGATGAATCGGTGCATGTCGCCGCGGATCTCGATCGCGTGGCGCGGCGCTATCAGGTCGTCAACGTCAAGCTCGACAAATCGGGCGGGCTGACCGAGGCGCTCGCATTGGCCCGGGCGGCGCGCGCGCGCGGGCTGGGGCTGATGACCGGCTGCATGATCAGCTCGTCGCTGTCGATCGCACCGGCGCTCCACGTCGCGCGGATGAGCGATTTCGTCGACCTTGACGGTCCGATCTGGCTCAGGGAGGATCGCGCCGGCGGCGTGCGCGACGAGGCGGGCTATCTGGTGCCGCCGGAACGGGGTTTCTGGGGAATTTTATGAAGGTCGTGCTGCTCGGGATCGCGACCCTGTCGCTGGGAGCGGCACCGCCGGCGCCGCGGAAAGTCGACCTGCTCATCCGCGGCGGCACCATCTATACCGGGTCGGCCGAGCCCTTTGTCGGCGATGTCGCGATTGCGGGAGATCGCATCGTCTCGGTCGGCCGCCATGCCGCTGTGACCGCGGCGCGGGTGATCGACGCTAAGGGCATGATCGTCGCGCCGGGCTTCATCGATCCGCACACCCATATGGGCGGCGATCTGGCGTCCGACGACGCGGCGAAGCGGCTGGTGCCTGCCTTTCTGCTGCAGGGCGTGACCACGGCGTTCATCGGCAATGACGGGGGCGGCAGCCCCGACGTCGCCGCGGTGCTGGGCAGTGCGGCGGTGCGGCCGGTGGGGATCAACTATGCAGCTTATGTCGGCTTCGGCGCAGTGCGCGAAGCTGTGGTGGGCGAGGCCGATCGCGCGCCGACCCTCGCCGAGCTCGGCCAGATGAAAAGGCTGGTGGCGGACGCGATGTGCCACGGCGCGCTGGGGCTCTCGACCGGGCTGTTCTACGCGCCGCAGAGCTTCGCAAGGACCGGCGAGGTGGCGGCATTGGCGCGCGAGGCGGGGAAGCGCGGCGGCGTGTACGACAGCCATATCCGCGACGAATCCAGCTACACCGTGGGGCTCGCCGCTGCGATCGACGAGGCGATCGCGATAGGCAGAGAGGGCGGGCTGCCCACCCATATCAGCCATATCAAGGCGCTCGGCGTCGACGTGCAGGGCCACGCCCCGGCGATCATCGCGAAGGTCGCGGCGGCGCGGCGCGCGGGACAGAAAGTGACTGCGGACCAATATCCGTGGTCGGCGAGCGGCACGAGCCTGGTCGCGTCGCTGATGCCGCTCTGGGCGCAGGACGGCGGCCGTCCGGCCTTGCTCGGGCGCTTCGACGATCCGGCGCTGGCGGGGAAGCTCCGCGCGGGGATCACCGAAAATCTGCGCAAGCGCGGCGGCGCGGACAAATTGCTGATCGTCGAGGGCAAATATCTCAACCGCACATTGGCCGACGTCGCGAAGCAATTGGGGCAGGACCCGGTCGACGCGGCGATCGCGGTGATCCGCATCGCCGATCCCGGCGTGGTCTCGTTCAACCAGAGCGAGGCCGATATCGCCAAATTCATGGCAATGCCCTGGGTGATGACCGGCTCGGACGCCTCGGGCGGGCATCCGCGGGTCTATGGCAGCTTCGCGCGCAAATACGCGAAATACGCCAGGGCCGAGCGGGTGATCACGGTCCGCCAGTTCATCGAGCGCAGCTCGGCGCTGACCGCCGATACGTTCGGGCTGGCCGGGCGCGGGCATCTGCGCGCCGGCGCGTTTGCCGACGTGGTGGTGTTCGATCCGCGGACCTATGCCGCACGGGCGACCTATGAGCAGCCGACCTTGACCGCGCAGGGCGTGCGGACGGTGATCGTCAACGGCGTCGTCGCGGTCGACAAGGGCGCGCTCACCGGCAAGGCGGCAGGCCGCGCATTGCCGCATGCGCCGACGCCGGGGACGTGCAAGTGACGGGCATGCTCCAGCCGCCTCGTGCTCCGGCGAAGGCCGGAGCGTTGGCCACACTCCGGTGCGCGCCGTCTCCAGCGCTCCGGCCTTCGCCGGAGCACGGTGAGCGATGCTGAACCGCTGGTTCGCCATCGCGCTCTGGAAGCGCGTGCTCGGTGCGCTGGCGCTGGGGCTGGTCTTCGCCCTGGTCTGGCCGCAGGGCACGCCGTACGTCCAGTTCATGGGCGATCTGTTCGTCCGCGCGATCCGGATGCTGGTTGCGCCGATCGTGCTGGTGACGATCGCCGCGGGGATCACCGCGCTGGCCGATCCGCGGCGGCTCGGCGGATTGGGCGGGCGGACGATCGGGCTGTTCGCGCTGACCACCGCGATCGCGGTGTCGGTGGGGATGCTGGTCGCGACGCTCGTCCAGCCCGGCGTCGGCGCGCCGCTCGGCACCGCCGCGCCGCACGCGCTGGGCGAGCCGGTGACGCCGTACCAGCAACTGATCGGGATCGTCCCGCTCAACATCTTCGAGGCGCTGGCCAAAGGCGACATGCTCGCGCTGATCTTCGTCGCGATCCTCATCGGGGTCGGCACGGTGATGGCAGGCGAACCGGGCAAGCCCTTCGCGGCGCTGCTGCAAGCGACATCGGCGGTTTTGCTCAAGGTCGTCGGCATCGTCATGGAAGCGACGCCGTTCGGGGTGTTCGCGCTGATCGCCAATGCCGTCGCGGCGAACGGCGCGGCGGTGTTCGTCAATGTCGGCTGGCTGGCGCTCGCGGTGGTGCTGGGCAGTCTGATCCAGATCCTCGTGGTGCACAGCCTGATCCTGAAGCTGCTCGCCAAGCTGCCGCTGTTGCCGTTCTTCCGCGGGATCGTCGACGCGCTGGTGGTGGCCTTCTCGACCGCCTCCAGCTCGGCGACCCTGCCGGTGGCGATGCGCGTGGCAGAGAAGAATCTCGGGGTGGCGCGGCCGGTCTTCTCGACGGTGCTGCCTTTGGGCGCGAGCATCGGCAAGGACGGCACCGCGATGTATGTCGGGCTGCTCAGCATGTTCGCGCTGCAGGCGTTCGGCACGCCGCTGAGCCCGCAAGTCTATGGCATGGTGTTGCTGACCGGCGCGCTTGCCGCATTCGGCACCGCGCCGGTGCCGTCGGCGTCCTTGTTCATGCTCGCGGCGGTGCTTTCGGCGGTCGGCGTGCCGCCCGAGCAGACCGCGCTCGTGGTCGGCTTCGTACTGCCGTTCGACCGGCTGCTCGACATGACCCGGACGGTGCCGAGCGCCAGCGCGAACCTGATGGTGGCAACCACGGTGGCGCGCTGGGAAAGCGAGCTCGACGAAGCGGTGTACCGGTCGAAGGCCGACGCCTAGCGCGGCTTCTGGCACCAGAAGTGGATCATCCCGGCGAACAGGAACGGATGCTCCGCTTCCACCGCGTCCCATAGATCGAGATCGAGCGGATCGGCATCTGCGCCGTGCGTCGCGCAGAAACGGGCCGCGGCTTCGGGCGTGGCGTCGAAACCGACCAGCCGCAGACCAGCGCCTGCCACCAGCGCGGCGATCTCCGGAAAGCGATAGTGCCGCTCATGGACGTGGAAGGCGAGATCGCGGCAGCCGCTGAGGCTGTAGAAATCCTGGCTCTCGCGCAGCATCGCGCGCGGGTCCTCGTCGGGCAGCGACAGGATGTGCGCACGAAAGGCGCGGATTCCCGCGGCATCGCCTTGCCAGCCGCGCTCGGCGATCAGCGCGTGCGCGGCGCGGACCGGGGCGCGGGCGCGGTGGCTGTAGACCGCGAGACGGACCACCCCGCCCGGGCGCAGCACCTCGGTAATGCTGGCGAGGCCCATATCGGGATCGGCCATATGGTGGAGCACGCCGGTGCTGGCGGCCATGTCGAAGGTCTCGCCGAGCGCGGCGAGCGCGAGAAGGTCGCCCTGCAGGAAGCGAAGGTTGGCGAGGGCCAATGCCTCCGCCTTGCGCCGCGCGAAGGCTAGGCTTGCGCGGCTGAGGTCGATCGCGGTGACCGACAGGCCCGAATCCATCCGCGCCATGTCGATCGCTTCGTAGCCGGTGCCGCAGCCGGCGATCAGCAGGCGGAGCGGCGCCGCCGGAAGCGCCGGACGGTCGATGCCCGGCAAGCCTTCGAGAATCCTCCGGAAATCGGTGCGGCGCGACGCCGGCGGCGCCTGCCAGCGCGGATAGGGATGTTCCTCATATTGGCGCCGGACCGCGTCCGAAACGCCGTCGGCAGGCGGAGCGAAGCAGGGGATCGTGGCCGCGATCGCGTGCTCGACCGCGAGCTCGCCCATGCGCTGCGCGAGCGGCCGCCACGCCGGATCGTCGGGCAGCGCGGCGGGCTGACCGGCGAGCGCCGCCATCGGCCCTTCGAGCGGGATGCCGGGTTCGGACCAGACATATTGACTGGCAAAGCCGTGGAGCGCGAGCGCCGGCAGCAATGGCGCGCCCATATCGCCCGAGCGGATCAGCGCATCGCGCATCGCGATCAGCCGCGCTTCCATCGCCGGATCGGCATTGATGCAGCGGGTGAGGAAGGCGATCCACAGCGGCTCGGTGTCGCCCGCGTGGAGCAGCAAGCGCGCGGCGACGCCCGCCAGCGGCTGCGGATCGAGCTCTTCGCCGGCGAGGCAGCCGCGGACATCGTCGGCGAGGCCCGCATCATATGCGGCCGGGCGGAGCGTCGCGAGCAGATCGGCGAGCGGACGGCGGATGGCGTGGCGCGCGGCGGCATTACCTTCGGCACGGGCCAGCGCGGAACGCAGGACATGCAGCGCGGCGGCGGCGTCGCCCTGATGCGCGGCCAGCCCGCTCAGCGCCAGATAGCCGGGAAGGAAATCGGGATGCGCCTCGATGTTGCGGGCATAGGCCGCGCGCGCCGCGCCGAGGCGGCCGGCGCGCGCGTGTTGCTGGGCGAGGAGGAACAGCTCGGGAGCGGCGCGCATCGGGTCCATTCTAGGGTTGCCGTCCTCCCGGCGAAAGCCGGGATCTCATGTCGTACCGAGCCACCGCCTGAGATCCCCGCTTTCGCCGGGAAGACGGTAGGCGATACCCTGCGGTTATGCCTCGGTTCGCGTCGGGCGGTTGCTCCGGCGCCGAATGGCGATAGGCTCCGGCCATGAAACCATCGCTGCTGCTCCCGCTCCTCCTCGCCGCCAGCCCCGCATTCGCGCAACAGAGCCTCCAGCAGCGGGTCGAGGCCGGCTTCGCCGAAGCGGCGACCGGCACCCGCTTCGGGCTGGTGGTCGCCGACGCGGCCGGAACGGAGGTGGTCGCGGTCAACCCCGACGGACGCTTCATCCCGGCGTCGAACACCAAGATGTTCACCACTGCTACGGCCTATGCGTCGCTCGCAGGGCTCGACCAGCCCGACAGGTCGGGCGGCGCGGCGGTGCGGATCGAGGGCGGCGACGTCATCCTCGAAGGCCATGGCGACGCGCGGCTGTCGAGCGCCCCGGACTGCAAGCTGGATTGCCTCGCCACGCTCGCCGACGCGGTGGCGGCGAAGACGAAGCACGTCCGCCACGTGATCGGCGACGACACGGCTTTTCCCGACCAGCGCTGGAGCCCGGGGATGAGCTGGAACAACATCCCCAGCCGTTCGGGCACCGGCATCTCGGCGCTGACCCTCGACGACAACGAACTGGCGATCGACGTCACGCCCGGCGCGGTGGGCGCGCCGGCCAGGGTCGCGCTGCCGCTGGCTTATTACAGCGTCGACAATCGCGCGGTGACGGTGGCCGGGGGCGAGCGCCGGATCGGCTATGAGCGCGAGGTCAATGGCAGGGTGCTGCGGATCACCGGCACGATCGGCGCCGACGCCAGGCCCGAGCCGCTGCGCGTCGGGATCGACGATCCGGCGCATTATGCGGCGTGGCGGTTCAGGGCGCTGCTCGAAGCGCGCGGCGTCAAGGTGACCGGCGCGGTCTCGGCGCGGCACCGTGCGCTGATGCCGGGCGACGATCCCGAGACGCGCAAGGGCGCCCCGGTGGCGCGAGCTCCGCTCCAGCCGACGCTCGCACGGCTGACCCCGCCGCCGCTGGCCGAGGACGTGACGATCATCAACAAGGTCAGCCAGAATCTCCATGCCGAATTGCTGCTGCGCCGGGTCGGGCTGCGCACGGGCAGCGGCTCGATCGCCGACGGCGTGGCCGAGGTCCGCGCGATGCTCGAGGCGGCGGGGGTGCCGCGCACCGCCTGGGATCTGTCCGACGGTTCGGGCATGTCGAGCTACAACCGCGCGGCGCCGCGCGGGACGGTAAAGATGCTGCGCTGGATCGCGGCCCAGCCCTGGGGCGCGGCGTGGCGCGCGTCGCTGCCGGTGGCCGGCGTCGACGGCACGCTGGCCCGGCGGTTCAAGGGTACGGCGCTGGAGGGCAAGCTGTTCGCCAAGACCGGCACGCTCAACGCCACCAACGCATTGTCGGGCTATCTGATCGCGAAGAGCGGCAAGATTCTGACCTTCTCGGCTTTTGCCAACGATGTGCCCGCCGACGCCAGCGCCACCCGGTTTCTCGATGCGGCATTGGTCGCGGTGGCGGAGGCGAACTGATGTTCGTGCCCGTATCCGTGTTGATCGGCGCCGGTCTCGTCGTCCTGCTGTTGCTGGCCCTGCTCCTGCGCCCGCGCCGTCGCGATCCGCTGATGGGCGGGCAGCCGCCGATCGCGCGCACGAGCAAGCCGGCGGCGGCGGTGACAACCTTGCCTCCAGAGACCGAGGCGGAGGTGCGCGCATTGCTCGCGGCGGGGCGCAAGATCGAGGCGATCAAGCTCGCGCGCGATGCGGCGCATCTCGGCCTCAAACAAGCCAAGGATCTGGTCGAATCGATGGAGCGCTAAGCGCCGTCATGGCCGTCGGGAGGCCGCGCGGCGCGTCCCGGCGCTGGTTTGCAATGTAGGAATTCATGTGCTTGCCTCGGGCAGAGGCCCTGCCGCTCTGCTCTTTGACAAAGTCTAGTCCATCGTCGCCGATCCGCTGGAGCAGCTGTCACCTGCGGGGCGAAAGTGTCGCCTGCGTGTCGCATGGGTGTGTCATCGAAGGCGCGCGGGCGGCGCGTTCGAGTCGCCTTGGTGTCGCGTCGCCGGCGCCAAACCGCCGCGTGGCCGGCCTCTGCCCTCGTGTGAGCCGCGCGATTCGGCGTCAACCCGAAAACTTGGTAAACTTTGGACGAACTTCAGCCCGTGCCGCGGCCCCATGCCGCGATCACCGCATCCCCGGTTTCGGGCCGCAGCCGAAAGATGCCGCTGTCGAAATGACGGGTCGGATGGACCCGGTTGGTGAGCAGCGTCCAGGCGAGCCCGCGCTCGAAATCCACCCACAGGCCGGTGCCGGTGAAGCCGGTATGGCCGATCGTCTCGGCCGAGCAGGCCGCGCCGCCCGACCAGCCGGGAAATTTGCGTTCCCAGCCGCAGGTGCGGTGTTCGTATTGCGGCGTGCGGATCGCCGCGAGCATCGCGGGCGACGCGCCGCTGCCGTCGAGCAGGCCTTGCGCGAAATCGAGCACCCCGGCGACGGTGCCGAACAGTCCTGCATGGCCGGTCTCGCCGCCCATCGCGGCGCAATTCTCGTCATGGACCTCGCCCCTGAGCACGCGGCCCCGCCAGCTGCAGCGCTCGGTGGCGACCGCGGGGCCGGCGGGCGGGCCGAAGCACAGGCCGTTGCCGAGCGGCCATGCCCCGAGCGGCCGCCCGGTGACTCGCTCGATCGCGATGCCGAGCAGGAGAAAGTTGATGTCCGAATAGACCGGCGGGCCGTGCCGCCATTCGCGCTGCAGGACGAAGGCGCGCAGCCGGGCGGGATCGTCGCCATAGGTGTAGATCGGCTCGACCGCGGGCAAGAAGGTCCGGTGGGCGAGGCAATCGCGGAACGTCAGCTTGCGCTCGGCAGCATTAGCCACATCGTACTGGCGCAGATCGGGGATCGCGCTGGTCAGCGGCGCGTCGAGATCGAGCCGGCCCTGATCGGCGAGGCTGAGAATCATCGTCGTGGTGGCGATCACCTTGGAGACCGAGGCGAGGTCGAACCAGTGATCCTCGGTCAGCTCCTCGGGTTCGGGCACCAAAGCGGCCTTGCCGGCGTGGCGGATCCAGCGCCGGCCGTCTGCAGCGACCACCCCGAGAGTCGCGCCGGGAATGCGGCCCCCGGCGATCGCGGCGGCGGCGGGCGCGAAGGCCGCTTCGATGTTCATGGCGCGACCGGCTCGCGATCGTCGGGGCGCGGCCTGGCGCGGACGAGGAGCGGCAGGAACAGCAAGGCCGCGAGGCTGATCGCGCCCGAGGCGAGGAAGAACAGGTCGAAGCCGCGCAGGCCCTGGCCGTCGAGCCATTCGACGATCTGCCCGCCGGCGCCGGACAGCAGTCGCGGGAGCAGGAAGGCGAAGCCCGACAAAAAGGCATATTGCGCGCCGGGAAAGCGCGGGTTCACCAGCATCGACAGATAGACCACGAACACCGCCCCGGCCATGCCGTTGCCGAACTGGTCGGCGGCGGTGGCGACATAGAGCAGCCATTCGTCGTGTCGCTGGTGCGAGAGCCAGACGAAGCCGAAATTGCCGATCGCGGCGAAGATCGCGCCGATCGTCAGCGTCACGCCCCAGCGCCAGCGCGTCACCATCCAGCCGCCGAGCCCGACCCCGACGATGCTCGAGGCGAGCGCCACCACGCCGTCGGCGCGGCCGATCTCGCTCTTGGTATAGCCGAGATCGAGGATCATCGGCTTGGACAGGTTGAGCGCGAGCACGTCGCCCATCCGGTAGATGGCGACGAAGCCCATCAGCACGATCGCATAAAAGCCGTAGCGCCAGAAGAAATCGACATAGGGGCCGATCGCTGCGGAGGCGCGCGCCGGAGCGTCGGGCCGCAGCTTGCGGATGCGCGGAGTCAGTGCGGCCATCACGAGGAAGGGCAGCATGCAGAGAATGAGGACGACGGGCGTGACGTTGGTCTTCGAGCTGATCCCCGCGCCCGCGGCGGCGGCGAGGATCAGCCAGCCGATGATCGCAGTGGCGAGCGCGAGGACGAGCAAGATGACGATCGCTGCCGCAAGCCCGTCGAGCAGCGAGCCGAGACGATTGCCGCTGCAGCCGGGCTGGCGCGGCAGCAGCGCGAGGATCGGCAGCGGCACGAACGCGCCGGCGGCAATGAGGAGATAGGAGGCCTGCCAGCCCGGCTCCACGCCGAGGCTGCGGAGCATCGGCGCGAGGCTGCCCAGCGCGTCGGCGAACAGCAAGGCGCCGCTGCCCGCCGCGACCATCGCGGTGCGATAGCCCCACAGGTTCGACGCCGCGACCGGGCCCTGCTCTTCGGGCGTCGGCGCGAGCTCGATCCGCCACGCGTCGGCGGCGACTTCGAGCGTAGTGGTCCAGAAGGCGAGCAACACCGCGAACAATGCGGTCAGCGGCAGGCTCGCATCGGTGGGAAACAGCGCCATCGCCAGCATCGCGCTGAAGATGCCGAGCTGCGACAGCATGATCCAGCCGCGGCGCTTGCCGAAGAAGCGGGCAAAGCCGGGCACGTCATATTTGTCGAGCAGCGGCGCCCAGAGGAACTTGAAGGTCGGGAGCAATTGCACCCAGGCGAAGAAGCCGATGATCGCAAGCGCGACCCCGTGATCGGCGAGCCGCACGCTGAGCACGGTCGAGAACATGTAGAAGGGCAGCCCGGCCGAGAAGCCGAGCAGCACATAGAGCGCCATGCGCGGAAAGCCGCGGGGAATGCCGCTCGCGCCGGCAGCGGGCTCAGCCAAAAGGCGCGACCGATCGATCGTGCAGCCAAACTTGCGCCATGATGCGTCCCCGAACCATCCGTCGGCACGCTCGCCCGGCGCCTCGTGCCAGTCAATGGCGAAGGTGTTGCAACCACGACACAATCCCCCGGCGAACATGCCGACCGGCTATGGAGGTGTGAACAGAAACTATGGCGTGGCGTAACATTCTTGTTACTTAATGCCCGGGTTCCGCGGTGGGCACGCGGGACGATGGGGGCACCACTACATGGCTGGTTTCGCGTCGTTCAAGATTCTTCTTGTTTCGGGAACGGCATGTGCCGCGCTCGGTTTCGCGGTTCCGGCATTCGCGCAGACCGGCACCGAACAATCCACCCCTGAGGCGGCGACACCGACCGGCGCGGCGGTTCCGGTATCGGATGCTGAGGCGAGCACCGAGCCGCAGGGCCGCGAGAACGAGATCCTCGTCACCGGCTCGCGCATCCGCCAGGACCCGAACAATTCGGCGCTGCCGCTGCAGATCATCACCACGCAGGAAATCCAGCGCAACGGCATCAGCAGCCCCGAGCAATTGATCATGTTCCTGAGCACCAACGGCTCGGGCGCGGACAATCTCGCCTCGAACGCCGACGTGACCAGCGGTGCGCAGCGCGGCACCAACGGGCTTTCCGCCGCCAACCTGCGCGGGCAGGGCAGTGCCGCGACCCTGGTGCTGCTCAACGGCCGCCGCGTCGCCGCGCACGGCCTCACCGGCGGCGCGGTCGACGTCAACCAGATCCCATTCGCGGCGATCGAACGCGTCGAAGTGCTCAAGGACGGCGCCTCGGCGATCTACGGCACCGACGCGGTCGGCGGGGTGATCAACTTCATCACGCGGAAAGATTATCAGGGGCTCGGCTTCAACGGCTTCACCGACGTCACCGAAGCCGGCGGCGGCAACATCTACCGGCTCTCGGGAATCGCCGGCTATGGCGATCTCGACGAGGACGGCTTCAATGTCATGGCCGCGGTCGCCTATAGCTGGAACAAGGCGCTGCGCGGCGAGGACCGCCCGTTCGTCAACGGCTATCAGCCCGATCGCGGGCTCTCGATCGATACCCGCGGCACCCCGATCGCGACGGCGTTCAACATCGGCGCCAACACCCGGCCGAACAGCATCACCGCGGCCGGCACGCTGCTCACCGGGCTGACGCTGACCGCGCCCAACGGCGCCAATGCCGCGGCCGGCGGCATCAATGTTCTCGATCTGCCGGGCGGGGCCGGCTGCGAATCGATGGATGGCGGGCTGCCTTACGACGAGGCGTTGTGGAACGCGCCGAGCACCTATTACGCCTGCGCATGGGATACCGGCCGTGCCGCGGTGCTCCAGCAGCCGATCAACACGCTGACCTATTATGGCCGCGGCGTGGTCAATCTCGGCATGGGTCACCAGATGTCGCTCGAGGTCACCGGCTCCGACGCGACCTCGGCCAAGCGCTTCTCGAACGCGCAGCTGACCGCGAACACCACCAATCTCGCGATCGCCTATCCGCTCAACAGCCTGACCGCGGCGACCTATAACAGCGTGTTCAACGCGATCCGCGCGGCCTTCCCCGCGCAGGCGGCGGCGCTCGACGGTCGCTATGGCCGGCCGATCGCCTATCGCTGGCGTTGCATCGCCTGCGGCACCCGCGAATATGTCACCAACACCAAGACCCTGCGCGCCGCCTTCGGTGTCGAGGGGCCGCTGTTCGAGGGCTGGGATTATCGCGCCGGCGCATCCTATGCGAAGAGCGAATCCTCCTCGGTGCTCGGCACCGGCTATTATTATCGCGGCACGCTGGGCAATGGCGACTATGATCCGAACGCCCCCGCGGTCGCCGGCGCCGCGGCGATCAACGGGTTCACCCCGCGCGGCCTGGTCGGGGTGATGAACAGCGGGCTGATCAATCCGTTCAGCCTCGCCCAGACTCCCGAGGGCCTCGCCGCACTCGAATCGGTGTCGGCCTATGGCGCCACGCTCTATGGCGGCCAATATGAAGTGAAGCAGTTCGACCTGTCGCTGTCGGGGCCGCTGTTCCGCATCTGGGGCGGCGACGTCCAGCTCGCGGTCGGCGCCGATGTCCGCCGCGAGACCTATGAGTTCAACGGCTCGGACGCCGCCGCGGCGAGCGCGCCGGTGATCTTCCTCGCGGCGTTCGACAACATCAACGCGCTGACGCCGAAGAACCGGACGGTCAAGGCAGCCTATGCCGAGATGCTCGTGCCGATCCTGCCGGGGCTCGAAGTCACCGGCGCGGTGCGCATCGACGAATATTCGGGCTTCGGATCGACCACCAATCCGAAGGTCTCGGTCAAATTCCGTCCGATCGACCAGATCATGTTCCGCGGTTCGTACAATACCGGCTTCCGCGTGCCTTCGTTCAACCAGATCTTCAACGGCCTCACCGAAGCGCCGTATCTGGGCAGCGACATCGCCGATCCGGTGCGCTGCCCCGGCGGGGTTCCGACCAGTCCGGTCGGCACCGGGACGCCGTGCGACCAGATCCGCCCGAACATCTATACCGGCGGCAACCGCGAGCTGGGGCCCGAGACGGCGAAGCAATTGAGCGCGGGCGTGGTCGTCCAGCCGGCGCCCCTGTTCAGTGCCTCGGTCGACTGGTGGATGATCAACGTCGACAACACCATCCAGACGCTCACCCTGCGCCAGCTGATCGACAATGCCGCGCTGTTTCCCGAGCGCTTCCTGCGCGACCCGCCGGAGACGGGGACCATCTTCGGGATCGATCAGCGCTGGATCAACGCCGGTTCGCGGCGCACCCAGGGCCTCGAGGTGTCGCTGCGCGGCGGGCACGAATTCGGTGGCAGCAGTCGGGTCATGGCAGGACTCGACGGCACCTTGCTGCTCAAGAAGCGCGAGAAATTGACGCCGACCGCGCAATACGGTCCGAGCCTGATCGGCGTGTTCACCTTCGCCGGCGATCTCGGCGTGCGCTGGAAGCACAACGCGTTCGTCAGCTATTCGAACGACGATGTCGCGCTGTCGCTGAGCCAGATCTTCCGCAAGGGCTATCGCAACGGCGCGCTGCCCGGCATCGCCGCGGGAACGGTCACCCGGCCCGGCTACAATGCGTTCGTGAAGGACTATATCGTCTACAATCTGTCGCTCAGCTATACCGGGCTCGCGCCGGGCTACAAACTGACTGCAGGCGTGCGCAACCTGTTCGACACCGAGCCGCCCTTCGCGATCACCTATGACGGCAATACCGGCGCGGGCGGATCATGGGAGCCGCGCGTCGCCGATCCGCGCGGGCGCAGCTTCACCATGGGCGTCGAAGTCAAGTTCTGAGCTATTCCGGGGGGAGACCAGGGCCGCGGCGGGCAACCGCCGCGGCCCTTTTCTTTGCCGTCATCCCCGGCTGGAATGCCGGCGGTGTTCAGGCGGAAAGCTGCGACGAGCCCAAGCGTCACCCCGGACTTGTTGCGGGGTCCACCGCGCCGCAAAGGCGGTACTACCCGCTCTCGCTCTTCGTCCAGCCTGCTGGTGGACCCCGCCCGAGGCCGGGGTGACGAAGAAGGGCTACGTCCGCAGAATGAAGTGCGAGAACTTCGGGCCGGGAGGGGCCGGCCTGCTCTCGCCAGTCCGCAGGTGAAAATCCAGGGAACCGGGTGGTAAGCCGATCGATTGCTGAAACGCGTGCGAGGCTGCAAGATCGCGCCTCGAGCAGGGAGAGTGCGGCGTTGGGGCAAGCATCGTGAACGAGATCATTCTCGCAGGCGCGCTGGGCAGCCTGTGCGCGGGCATGGCGACCGGGCTGGGCGCGATCCCCGTGCTGTTCATGCGCCAGCCGAGCGACCAGCAGCAGAATCTGCTGCTGGGCTTCGCGGCCGGGGTGATGCTCGCGGCGAGCTTCTTCTCGCTGATCCTCCCGGCGATCGAAGTGGCGCGCGCGCAGGGCGCGAGTCAGGCGACCGCTTCGATCACCGTCGTCGCCGCGGTGCTGCTCGGCGCCTTCGTCATCGCCAAACTGAACGACTGGGTGCCGCCGCTCGACAAATTGGGCCTCGGCCCGCCCGGCATCGCCGCCGCCACCGCCTCGGTGCGACGGATCTGGCTGTTCGTCGCCGCCGTGACGCTGCACAATTTCCCTGAGGGCATGGCGGTCGGCGTGAGCTTCGGCGGCGGCGATTTCGACGCGGGGCGCGTGACGGCCCTGGGCATCGGACTGCAGAATATTCCCGAGGGGCTGGCGGTGGCGGTAGCGTTGAGCTCGATCGGCTATTCGCGCGGCCGCGCGGCGCTGATCGCGGCCGCTTCCGGGCTGGTCGAGCCGGTGGCAGGGCTGATCGGCGTGAGCATCGTCAGCGTGGCGCAGGCGTTCCTGCCCTGGGGTCTCGGCCTTGCCGCGGGCGCGATGATCTATGTCGTGGCGTCCGACATCATCCCCGACGCGCATGCCAGGATCAACGGCGGCGGCAAGGTCAGCACCGGACTGATGATCGGGCTCGCCGCGATGATGTTCCTCGATACGACCTTCGGTTAGGCCGCAAATCACGGTTACCGACGGGTTTTTCCACGACTTTTTGCCAGAGAATTTATTAAGTATTTGATTTGGCGAACGCCTGTCTTGCCTGATCTGGGCATTTACATCGCCGCAGGTCGGTTCTGTCCTATCTTTGTCGGATTTGCTGTGTGACATTCCTGCGCGACTCGCAGACTGCCGGGGGCGGCGGCCGCGAGCGTGTAGGGGGATGTAGATGCGGCAAACCACCTTGTCCGTGGCGCTCGAGGTAAAGCCCGAGAGCTATGATCATTTGTCGTCGCTGCTCGATAAATTGCGCGAGAAGCGCAGCACCGATCCATCGGGCGGCACCGGGCCCTTTGCCGATTTCCTGACGCGGGTGCCGGCGGTGCACTTCATGTCGCTCAGCGTCTTTCCCGGCTTCGACTATGATCCCTTGTTCGTCATCGAAGCCAATTTCGACGGTGAGAAGGGGCCGTTCTGGGCGCAGCTCGAATCGGCGATCGGGCCCGAACTGCGCGCCATGCTGCGCTGCTGCAAGAAGCCGCTCGACAATGACGGACCCTTGTTCGATTCGATCACCGCGTCGGACGCGCGCGCGCCGATCGCCCCCTATCTCGAGCGGCGCTCGCTCACCCCGACGGTTTTCCACCACGGCAATCGCGGGATGACGCGCGACCGCATCCTCGCCGAGCACAAATTGTTCGAAGCGACGCGGGTCGAGCTGGCCTGCGCCAATGTCGACGGCCCGAATCCCTATCGCGTGCTCACGCCGCGGCAGATCCATGCGAAGCTGCGCGAGGCGGTGCGCCCCGATTTCGCGTGGCTCGACCAGCCGGCGCCGACGCGTATCCCGCTCGCGCAGAATATCGGCGATTGGGTGCGGCTGATCCTGTTCGTCGTCGCGGCGGTGTTCGTGCTGTCGGTGCCCGGACTGTTCCTCAGCCTCGCCATGCCATGGGACCGCTATCTGATCCTGCTCGGCGTGGTGTTCGTCGGCATCGCATTGCTGCTCAAGAAGATCGGCGTCGCGTTGCCGGGCACCGCAGTGGCGACCAAGTTCAGCTTCCTCAAATTCTTCTTCAGCCAGCTGATCCCGCTGTTGCTGTTCGTCGCCGGGTATCTGGTGGTCGCGGTGGCGATCGGCACGCCGCTGTCGATGCTGGCCACCGCGCGCGATTTCGACGCGGCATGGCACGGCATGGTCACCTGGCTGCTCTGGGGGCTGGCCGGCGCGCCGGTGGTGGTCGCCGGCATCATATTGTGGCTGCGGGTGATCGAGCGTCGCGATGCATCGCAGGATGCGCCGCCGGTCGATCCGGTGATGCTGCGCGAGATGGCGCGGCGCGAGGACTGGATCCCGCAGAACCATATGGGCTCGGTCGTGCTGATCAAGCCCGGCATCCTGCGAATGATCCTGATCCGTGCCGGACATCGCGGGCTGGGCCTCGTGCTGCGGATCGTCGCGCGCAAGGGCTATCTCGGCTCGATGCGGACGATCCACTTCGCGCATTGGGCGATGGTCAACAACCGGTCGCGGCTGATGTTCTTCTCGAACTTCGACCAGACCTGGGAGAGCTATCTCGACGATTTCATCGAGAAGGCGCATGCGGGGCTTACCCTCGCCTGGTGCTGCGGGGTGGGATTCCCGCCGACGCGGTTCCTCGTCAAGGACGGCGCCAGCCATGGCCGCCAGTTCAAGGAATGGGCACGCCATTCGATGACGGTCAGCCGCTTCTGGTACTCGGCCTATAAGGACCTGACCGCCGAGCAGATCGAGCGGAATTTCCGCATCGCGATGGGCTTACGCAAGCGAACACTCTCGGACAAGGACGCCGCTTTGTGGATCAACGACCTGTGAGCGCCGCACCGAAGGGCCCGCCGAGCTGGAAGCTCGCATCGCCGCACGACACGCTCACCCAGGGCATGGTGGTGAGCGGCTTCGCCTCGCTGCCGACCGGGCGCGCATTGTTCCTGCAATTCTGCTGGGACGGCGTCCAGAAGCAGCAGGGCGGCGCGTGGCTCGCGGCACTGCAGGCGGTGGCGCCGATCACCGATGCCGACGGCAAGGACGCGCGCGCCGCGGGAATTGGCCTCACCTGGGAGGGGATGCGCAAGATGGGGCTCGACGCGAGCACGCTCGCCTCGTTCGACCGGCCGTTCAAGGAAGGCATGTTCCAGGAAGACCGGCTGCGCCGGCTCGGCGACCGGCGCGAGGGCGAATGGCTGTCGACGGTGACTCCCGGCGGCCCCAAATGGAGCGGCAACACGCCGGTCGACAATAGCGGCTGCGGCATGGCCGACGCGCATGCCTTCGACGATCTCGAAAAGGTGGTCGAAACGCAGGTCAAGACGCCGATCACGGTGCATGCGCTGCTGCTGCTCTACGAGAAGGACGAAGAGACTGCCGAAGCATGGTGCCGCACCGTCGGCGATGCGCTGGCGCCGCACGAGGTCAAGATCGTCCACGGCCTGCCGCTCGATCTGCGGACCGACGAACGCGGGATAGCGCGCGAGCATTTCGGCTTCGCCGACGGGGTCTCGCAGCCCGCGCCGTTCGAGGAGAAGGTCGTCGTCGTCAAGGACGGGAGCGATTATCCCAAGGATTATTGGAACGGCGTGCCGCTCGGCGAAGTGCTGATGGGGCATGAGAACGGCCATCACGAGATTGCGTTGGGGCCGGTCGTCGCCGACTCGCCGGCAGGGCGCGCCGCCGGGCTGCCCGAGCATCCACGCGGCGTCGGCTTCCTCGATCTCGGGCTCGACGGCAGCTATATGGTGGTGCGCGAATTGAAGCAGGACGTCGCCGCCTTCTGGAATTCGATGGATGCCGCGTCGGCGCGGATCAACCGGCGCGATCCCGAGCATTCGGGGCATATCGACGCCGAATGGATCGCCAGCCGGGTGATCGGGCGCGATCTCGACGGCAACCTGCTCTGCCCGAACAGCAAGACCGGGGTGCTTCCGGTCGACAAATACGACCAGCCCGACAACGACTTCCTGTTCTACGATCGCGACAAGCTCGGCCATGGTTGTCCGCTCGGCAGCCATGTCCGCCGCGGCAATCCGCGCGACGGGCTCGCGCCGACGCCGAACGACAAGCAGACTCTGCTCGACGCGGCAAACAACCATCGCATCCTGCGGCGCGGGCGGAAATACGGGCCTGACATCCCCGACAAGCGCACCGACGACGGCAAGGAGCGCGGACTGCTGTTCATCTGCCTCAATACCGACATCACCCGCCAGTTCGAGTTCGTCCAGCAGACCTGGATGCTCAACCCGAATTTCGCCTTCCTCTATGACGAGGTCGATCCGCTGCTCGGGCCGAAGGGGATGCTGACCATTCCCGAGAAGCCGCTGCGGCGCATCATCGAGGTCGACACCTTCGTCCAGATGGCGGGCGGCGAATATTTCTTCCTGCCGAGCATGCCGGCGATCCGCTATCTGGCGTCGCTATGAGCGCGTTGACGTCGCGCGACGTGCTCCGGCCGGGGCCGAGGGGGATCAAGGCGGCCATCCAGCGGATGGTGTTCGCGCTGATGCCGAACTTCTTCACCTTCCTGCGGCGCTGGAAGCCGGTGATGAAGCTGGGCAACAACTATCTCACGTCGCGCTACGACGATGTCCGCGAAGTGTTCGCGACCGATCCGGCGTTCGGGGTGATCTACAAGCCGCATCTCGACGTGATCATGGGCGGACAGCCCTTCTTCCTCGGCATGGCCGACACCGAGCAATATCGTCACGATACCGATGCGATGCGCCGGGTGGTGCGGCCCGACGACCTGCCGAGGCTCGCGGCGCAGACCGAAGCCTTGGGCGAGGCGATCGTCGCGCAGGCCGGCGGCCGGATCGACGTGGTCGATACCCTGGTGCGGCGGGTCACCTTCACGATGCTCGGCGATTATCTCGGCGTGGCCGATCCGCAGGGCGGCGATTTGCGCGTCTGGGGCACCCGGCTGTTCGAGTTCCAGTTCGTCGATCAGGGCAACGATCCCGAATTGCGCAAGCAGGTCGACGAGATCGCGCCGGCGCTGCGCCTGCACATCCAGAACGAGATCGTGCGGCGGCGGATCGAACCGGGCAAGGACGATGTGCTTTCCCGCTGTCTCGCGCTGCAGGCAGCGGGCGATCCGGCGTATAGCGACGATTTCATCCGCACCTCGCTGATGGGCTTCATCGTCGGTGGGCCGCCGCAGCCGCCGATGGTCGTGCCGCAGGCGATGGAGCAATTGCTCCGCCGGCCAAAGGCGCTGGCCGAAGCGCAGGCGGCGGCGCGCGCCGACGATGACGATCGGCTGCGCCGCTATGTGCTCGAGGCGATGCGCTTCGATCCGCTCGCGCCGGGCCTGCCGCGGGTGGCATTGGTCGACTGGACGCTCGGCCGGGGCACGTCGCATGCCGCGACGATCCCCGCCGGCGCGCAGGTGCTCGCCGCCTTCGCCTCGGCGATGATGGATCCGCGCCGCGTCGCCAATCCGCGCGTTTTCGATCCCGATCGGCCGGCGAGCGACTATATGCATTTCGGCTTCGGGCTGCACGAATGCTTTGGCCGTCACATCAACCACGCGACCTTGCATCTGATGCTCAAGCCGCTGCTCAAGCGGCCGAAGCTGCGCCGCGCGGCAGGCAAGGCGGGCAAGCTCAGCAAGAACGGCCCGTTCGCCGAACGGCTGGTGGTGACCTACGACTAGCCCCTCGCTCGTGCGATAGCCGCAGGAATTCGCGCGAATCTATCGAATGCACCGCGCGGATGCGCCGGGGTGATGCTACGGGCCCTGGACAAGGCCGAGCGGGGTGCGTGGAAGAGAATGACGGATCAGCGACTACCGGACCGGAGCTTTGCGGCGTTCCTGTTCGACATGGATGGAACGATCCTTGACAGCATCGCGGTCGCCAATCGCGTGTGGACCAGCTGGGCCGAGCGACATGGGCTCGACCCCGGTGAAGTCATCGAGGTACTCCACGGGGTACAGGTGGCTACGACGGTGCGCCGTTTCGCCTCGGCGGAGATGGACGTCGAGCATGAGGCGGCGCTGATCACGGCGGCAGAGGTCGCGGACGTAGACGGGATCGTGGAGGTTGCCGGAGCAAGGGCGTTTCTCGAGAGCCTGCCGCGCGACCGTTGGGCCGTGGTCACCTCCGCCCCGCGCCGGCTCGCGATCAGACGCATGGAAGCTGCCGGCCTGCCGACGCCGCCTATACTCGTCAGCGCCGAGGATGTTCGCAACGGCAAGCCGTCTCCCGATTGCTTCGCTGCCGCGGCCCGCGCGCTCGGCGTCGACGTCGGCGATTGCCTCGTCTGGGAAGATGCGCCGGCGGGCATCGCGGCAGGCGAGGCGGCCGGCGCGACCGTGATCGTGGTGGAAGCGACGCACCGGCATTCGCGCGACGATGGTCGCTTGCGGGTTCCCGACTATCGCGGGCTCGCCGCGCGCGCGACGTCCGACGGCAGGCTGCGCCTGATCGAAAGCGATCCGCAATCCTGAGCGATCGTCCGGTTCGTCGGCCGCTATCTCAGGTCCGCAACCGTCAGTTCGATACCTGCACGATCGTGCCGATCCGGAACGCGCCCAGCGCCGCCTCCCAACCTTGCGCTCCGGCAGGGTCGTCGGCGTTGGCGGGCCGGATCGCATAGCGCGGATCGCTGCGCAGCTTCGGGCTCGCATCGGGGAAGGCGATCAGCAGGTCATAGGCGCCGGATTTCAGATCGCGTGGCAGCGTAACCGCGAGCGGCAGCGCGGGCGTTGCGCCGGACAGCAATTGGCGCAGGTCGACGCCGGCGACCGGCAGGCGACGCACGGCGCCTCCTCTGTCGCGAAGCAGGAGCGTGACGCCACGCGGATTGGACGGACGCGCCCATCCTTCGTTGCGAATCGTCAGAGTCAGCCGGAGATCGCCACCCGGCGCGACGCGACGGTCATGCACGATGTCGAGCAGGCGGAGGCGATAGCCCATCCTCGCGGCGACTTCGTCGTAACAGCCATTGGCGCGCCAGGCGTCGTGGAACTGCCGGCGATAATAGTCGGCATTGAGATAGGTGAGGCCGTAGCGCGCGCCTTCGCGGAGGATGTCGGCACATTGCGTGCGTGGGGCCGCGCCGGGATCGTCCGCGGGGTTGCAGGTCTCGCCGCCGAACGGCGACAGGTCGCCGAGCCGATCGATATAGTCCTGCTCGTCCGCGCGCACCTTCGCATCCTCGCTGAAGGTGCCGACATCGGTCTGGCTGGCGAGGAAGCAGTCATTGTGGAAACCGATGCGAAGCCCCTCGACGGGCAAGCGCGGCAGCCAATCGCGGATATAGGGCGGATAGCGGAACTGGACGAAGCGGTCCGCCGGTGCCGCTTCCAGCAGCGCATCCTTGATCGCCGTACGGGCGGCGGGCTCGGTCAGGCCGTTCGACGAAGTGTGCCATTCGCCCCATGCCCCGACGAAACCCGCCTGCACGAACGCGATGACATCGGAGTTGGCGTGCAGCACCGGTTTCAGTTGCGCGAGGTGGCGCAGGACCAGCGGCAGGGCCGCATCCTTTGCGTCGCGATACTCGGTCTCGCCGCGCGGATAATTGTACACCGCCCGGACGATCAGCTTTACTCCCGCGCGCCGGGCGGCGGCGAAGCCGGTCTCGAGCTTGTTCAGATAGTCCGCGGGCAGCGGCCGCGTGCGATAGGGCTCGAGATCGATCCGCGCATAGATCAGCCGGTAGCCTTGTTTGTACGCGGCTTCGAGAAACGCGGAATCGAGCCGCTGCAGATCGCTCGGTCCGGCGCGGTAGAAGCCGCGTTCGGGGTTCGCCAGCGGTCCGGTCCCCTCGCTGAAGCTGGCCGTGACCCTGTCCTGCGTATGCGGTCCCGCAATCGCATTCGCGCCGCAGAGAAGCACGAGTCCCGCCAAACTCGCGATCACCGTGCGGATCGAAGTCGCGCTCATCGCAGCGCCGCTTCGGCCCAGGTCGCCACCACCGGCAAGTCGCTGATATTGCCGTCGCGCGCGACGACGATCTCGATCAGCTTGCTGCCGCGCAGATCGGCGGTCAGCGGCTGTGCGGCCTCGCCGAATCCCAAGGGCAGGCTCTCTGCCAGCAATCGACCGTCGCCATAGACGCGGAAGCGCACCTTGTCCTTCGTGTTCCGCGTCGAATCATCGACGCCGACCAGTGCCTCGAAGCGGGTCCGTCCCGTGCGGTTGCGGATCTCGAGCCGCGACCCGGCGAGGATGCCGATGCCGGTATCGAAGCCGCGCCCGGCGATCTGCAGCGCCTGATCATAAGGCGTCGCATCGGCGCGCGCGCCGCCCCAACCGGCATAGATCGGGCGCTCGCCGCCATTGCGGGTGCCGCTCCATTGGCCGATCATGCGGTGGCCCATCGGATCGGGCTCGGGCGTGGTGACGCCGTCCGCCGCGACGTTGATGTCCCCCGGGATCTCCGAGAGATACACGCCGTCGGTCAGCCGGCGTACGCCTTGCGCTTCGAAGATCAGCGTCTCGCGCGGCGCGAGCGTGAAGCTGGCCTCTCTCTTGAACGGCGCCAGTGCGGACTTGTCCCACAGATTGCGCAGCCGGATCGGCGCGGTGTCGGAAAATTTGAGGTGCGCGGCGGTGAGATCGACCTTGGCCGGCGCCAGCCCGCGATTGAACAGTGCCACCGCCTTGCGCCCGCCCGCCAGTGTCTTGACGATGATCTGCACGTCATTGCTGTCATAGGCGATCACGCCCTGATGCCCGCCGCGATCCTGATTGACTGCGACCACATCGGCATTGCCCCAGATGTCGAGCAGGCTCTGCGGCGCGTTGCGCAGATCATAGCCGATCAGCAGCGGCGCGTTGATGATCGCCCAGAGCGCGAAGTGCGAACGCGCCTCGGTCAGATGGTTGGCGTCGAAATCGCCATGGCCGATGAACAGCATGTCGGGATCGTTCCACGCGCCCGGCTTGGCGTAGAGCGCGCGCGTCGAGGCGCTGTCGAAATTGTGGAGCATCCGCGTCCAGTTCGGCGTGATGTCGCCGCTGGTACGCCACAGGTGACCGACCCGATTGCCCCAGCTGCGCACGTCGGCGCTGCCCCAGGCGCAGAGCGAGAAGATATAGTCGCCGTCGGGATTGTGGCGTTCGAGCGCCTGCGCGACCTTCTCGTAGAGCGCGCGGACCGTGGGAACATCGGTGCGGTTGATCGATGCCTGGTCGATCAGCGGCGGCATCGGCGTGTAGTGATTGTCGCGCACCACTGCGCTGCCGGGGGCATAGACGTTGATCCCGCAGGCATCGACCTTGATGTAATCGAACCCCCATTCGCGAAAATAGAGCGCGATATCCTGATCGACATGGCCGAACAGCCCGACCTCGCGCTCGGCGGTGGTGCCTTCGGGCAGGTTCGGCGAATGGAGATCATAGGCCTGCGAGCAGGCGTTGCGGCCGACATCGCTGTAGATCCCTGCCTTGAGCCCCATCGCGTGCAGCCGATCGGTGAACGGGCGGAAGCTGGTGTCGCCGCCGCGGACCGCCGCGGAGGGGAAGATGCGGGTGCGGATTTGCATCCGCCCGTCGGTCGTCCGCCGCTTGAGCCACCAGCCGTCGTCGACGTTGACATAGACATAGCCGAGCTTCGCCAGGCCGCTGTCGACCAGCTTCTGCGCGGCGCCGAGCACCTTGTCCTCATCGACTTCGGTGCGGAACGCGTTCCACGAGCTCCAGCCCATTGGCGGGGTCTGCGCCTGCTTGCGCTCGGGCAAGGTCCAGCGGCCGGTCGGCGCGAGTGGATCCGTGGTCTGGGCGCGTGCCGGCGCCGCGCCCAGCACGAGCGCGGACGCGAAAAGGAGAGGCTTGTACATCGAGGACCTGCTGCGGGCCGGAGTGGATATCGAGGGGATCACGCCGCGGCGCGTCCCATGCAGAGATCGACATAATCGGCATGCGCGGGCAGATCGGCGAGCCGCGCCGCGATCGCCGCGCGCATCCTTGCGAGCTGGCTTTCGAGCGCCTCGCGCGGCGCCGCGTCCGCGATCGGATGGTGCCGCTTCGGCATCAGGCCCTGCCCGATCAGCACCGACGCCCAGCTGCCTTCCTTGAACAGATCGTGCGGCTGCTCGACGAACAGGCCCTCCGCGAACAGCGCCAGCCGCTCGGCGAGACTGTCGGGAATCACCATGTCGCGGCAATGCGTCCAGAAGGGCGTGTCGTCGCGTTCGGTGACCTTGTAATGCGCGACGATGAAGTCGCGCACCCGCTCCCACTCGGTGGCCATCATCGCGTTGAAGCTGTTCCGGACAACGGGGTTCACGCCCCCGCCGCGCGGGAACAGGGTGATCAGCTTCGCCAGCGCCGACTGGACCATGTAGATCGACGTGCTCTCGAGCGGCTCGAGGAACCCGCCGGCCAGCCCCAACGCGACGACATTATGGTCCCAGGTCTTGCGCCGCCGGCCGGTGACGAAGCGCAGCATGCGGGGTTCGGCGATCGCGGGCGTGTCGAGCCGGGTGAGCAGGGCATCGGTGGCGGCGTCTTCGGAGACGAAGGCGTCGCAGAAGACATGGCCGTTGCCGGTGCGGTGCTGGAGCGGGATGCGCCATTGCCAGCCGGCATCGAGCGCGGTCGAGCGCGTGAACGGCGGGAGTTCCGCCAGCTTGCCGCTCTGCACCGCGACCGCGCGGTTGCACGGCAGCCAGTGGCTCCAGTCGTCATAGCCTGCGCCGAGCGTCTGCTCGATCAGCACGCCCCGGAAGCCCGAGCAATCGAGGAAGAAATCGCCGGCGATTTCGTGTCCGTCCTTCAGCGTCAGCCCGGCGACGTCGCCGGTGGTGCCGTCCCGGTCGACATGTTGGACCATCCCCTCGATCCGCTTGACGCCGAGGCGCTCGGAATAGCGCCGGAGCATCGCGGCGTAGAGCGCAGCGTCGAAATGATAGGCGAAGTGGAGCTGTCGCGCGTCCGGGTCGCGGAGCTGAGCCATGCCGAAGCGCCCCGCCATCGCCGCCTGGGTCTCGAGATTGTACGCGAGCAGGTCGCTGGTGCCGCCCTCGGCGCGGTGGCGCAGCCAATGCTGGAGAAAGCCGGTGCCGTTGAGGTCCGTGCCGATCGGCCCGAACGGATGGAGATAGCGCGCGCCGCGCTTGTGCCAATCGACGAATTCGATGCCGAGCTTGAAGGTCGCTTCGCTGCCGCGCAGCACGTCGATCGAATTGATTCCGAGGATCTGGTGGAAGGTCTCGATCAGCGGGATCGTAGCCTCGCCGACGCCGACGGTGCCGATTTCTTCGGATTCGATCAGCGTGATCGTGCGCCGTTCGGTGCCCAGCGTCCGCGCGAGGCAGGCGGCCGCCATCCACCCCGCCGTGCCGCCGCCCAATATCACGATGCGCTGCATCGTATCCTCCCTCTCCGCCGACCTTGGGCCGGTGCGCCCATCCGCACCGGCCCGTGCTCCCCGTCAGAATTTGGCGCGGATACCGAATTGGAAGCGGCGATCATATTCGAACGAGCCGCCCGGCAGGAACTTCACTTCGCGGTCCGGATCGTCCTCGGTCGGACCGCTCACCTGCGCGCGCATCTTGATGCGGGTGTTGAGCAGGTTCGAGCCCTGGAAGCTGAATTCGAGCTGCGGCGTCACTGCGATGCGGATCGAGCCGTCGAGATAGCCTTCGGGCTCGTTCCACACCGGGAAGCCGAGGCAGCAGTCATTGACCGAGTTCACATATTTGGATCGCCAATTATAGGCGAGACGCGCGCCGAAGCCCGGCTTCTCGTACATCAGGATCGCGTTGAAGGCGTGATCGGAGAGATTCTCCAGCCGGTCGACCTGGATCATTCCCTCGAGCGCCGAGCGCGCGATCGAACTGCCGCCGGTGGTATCGACGACCAGATTGGCGTTCTTGACCCCTTCGTTCTTGATCCGGGTGTAATTGGCCTGCACGCCGAACCCGTCGAAGGGCGCCGGCAGGAAATCGAAATAGCGCTGGAAGGCGATCTCGAAGCCGTAGATCGAGGCACCGTCGCCGTTGACCGGTCCGCGGACCACGACGTCGCGGGTCACGCCATTATTGGTGATCGGGACCGAAAAGGTGCCGTTCTGGATATAGTCGCGAAACTTTTTGTAGAAGGCCGCGACGCTGAACGAACCCAGGCTGCCGCTATACTTTTCGATCGAGATGTCGAACTGATCGGCCTGGATCGGCTTTAGCCGCGGATTGCCCATCTGCGCGGTATAGCCGTAGCGCAGGCTCACCGGATTGCCGGCGGCGTCGAGCACGATCGCGGGATTGCCGGCGCGGATGTCCGATTGCGGCACGAATGAGCGCTGCACCGCCATGAAGTTCTTGAGCAGGCCGATATCGGGCTTGGAAATCGCGCGCGATCCGGCGAAACGGACGAACCAGTCATCGCCGAGCCCGAAACGGATGTTGAGGCTGGGCAGCCAGTAATTGGTCTGGTTACGCACCGTCGACGGCGTGCTGCCGCCGCTCGAAAAGGCCTGATCCTCGAGCGAATTGACCGCGAGGCAGGCCGGCGAGATCGCATATTGGCCCGGCTCCAGGCCGGCGATCACTTCGGGAGGCAGCGGCTGGCAATTGAGATCGCCCGAAGTGAACGGCACGGCGTAATTGAGCGCGCCCTCGCTCTCGACGCGCAGATTGACCCAGCGCACGCCGAGATTGCCGCTGACGTTCAGACCGCCGATGCGCGCGTCGTCGCCGCCGAACTTGACCATCGCATAAGCCGATTTGGTACGCTCGCTGACGTCGAGGATCTCGCCGGGGGTGAAGCAGCTATTGGCGATCTCGTCGGGACGATCGCAGATCGGGTTCCACAAGGACGAGGCGGTGCCGCCCTCGTCGGTCTGCCCGCCGATGCTGAAGCGGCGATACGTCTCGGCCTGGTTGGCGAGGATGTCGGAGCGCATGAATACCAGAGGCGAGCCGTTGAACAGGCCGCCGCCGAACATGTTTTGCGCGTAGGTGCGGGTCTCCCAATAGCCAGGGGCATAGCCTTCGAAATTGACGCTGCCGTCGGAATTGAACGTGCGCGGGCTGGTCAGGAACACCGAATCGCGCGGGTTGGTCTGCCAGTCCGAAGTGATGCTCGCCCAATTGTAGAGCGACCAGTTATGCTGCTGCCGGCGATCGGCATAGCGCCCGCCGAAACGGACTTCCGCGAGCCAAGGCGAGTTGAATTCATAGGCGCCGTCGATGCGGAAGGCGTCCATCTTCCCGGTGCTGTCGGTGATGTGGTCCATCGCCGAGGCCGGGGTGTAGTTGCGCGGATCGGCAAAAGGCTGATCGCCGATCTGGTTGTAGCCCGAAGGCGCGCGCAAGGTGAGCTTCGGCAGCTCGCCGCGCAGATCGAGGTCCATGTTGGCGAACGTGCGGAAATTGAAGGTGATGTCGTAATTGTAATTGGTCGCGCGGACGTGCTGATAGTCGAGATTGAAGCGGAGCCGGTCGGTCGCCTGCCATGTCAGGTTGAACGACGCATCCTCGACCAGCCGGTCTTCGTTCGAATAACGGGTGGCGACATCGAGCGGGGCGCCGGCGCGGCACGGCACATTGGCGTGGCTGACGTCCGAATTGAGGCACGGCTGATAGAGCGGCAGGCCGTTGGGCAGCACGCCATATTGATCGGTCGAGCCCGGGACATATTGCGGCGGGCTGGCGGCCCAGTCGATCGCGCCGAAGCCCCAGCCGCCGCGCGATCCGGTGATCACCCCGGTCTGGAACAGTCCGTCCTCGCGGAAGGTGAAAGGGGTGCCGCCGCCGGCCTCGTTGAAGCCGAGGCCCGGCGCGTCGGGCGGCGCGAGCAGGCTGCCGTCGGTCCACACCGTCGAATGGTTGGTCACCGCGGGATCGACCCACGCCCAATAGCTCAGCGCCTGATGCTCGATCCACGTATTCTCGTAGCGCGAGCGGTTATATTGCACCGTCGCCTCGAGCCGGCCGTCATTGCTCTTCCATTGCGCCGCCGCCGAAATGCCGAAGCGCTTGCGGTCATATTCGGTCTCCGAGAAGCCGATGCCCGAAGGGATGTAGGTGGTCTCCGGGCCGTAGACGCCCGGCGCGAAGGGCATCATCCGCGGCAAGGTGACACCGCGCGAATTGGTGACGACGTGCGAGTAAGCGAGGTTGGCGAGCAGCCCGAACTCGCCCGCGCCGGTGCTCCAGCGGTTCGAATAGAGCGCGGAGGCGTCGGGCGTCGCGCGCTGGCTGATGTCGCCGTAATTCTGGGTCAGGCTGACGGTGAAGACCTGGCCGGGCTGGTCGAACGGCTTGCGGGTGCGCAGATTGACCGTGCCGGCGATGCCGCCCTCGATCATTTCGGCGGTCTGGTTCTTGTAGGTGTCGACCCCGGCCATCAGCTCGGGCGAGACGTCGCTCCAGCTGAGTCCATAGCCCGAGGTCGCCGAGAAAGTGTCGCGGCCGTTGAATTCCGAGCGCACCTGCTGGAGGCCGCGGATCACCACGCCCGACGGCTCGGCGGAATAATGCATCACGTCGTCCTTGGCGGCCGAGCGGATGACCGTGACACCGGGTACGCGCTGGAGCGCCTCGGCGACCGATTTGTCGGGGAAGGCGCCGATGTCGGTGGCGGTGATCGAATCGACCACGGTATCGGAATCGCGCTTGATCCGGGCCGCATTCTCGAGCGCCTTGCGAACCCCGGTTACGACGATGTCGCCCGAATCGTCCGGCTCCTGCGTTTCGGCTTGACCACCGGCATCCTGCGCCGCCGCGGGAGCCATCGAGCCCAGCAGCCAGAGCGCCGTCCCCGCGACCAGGGCACTACGAAAGCGCGCACGTCTCATCGCTATTTCCCCCCATATGTTTTAGCTGAAATCTAACGTTTCGTTACATTGGTATTGCAAGAGGTCGCACGATTCGCGCACCTTCGCAAGTAAGAATTATCTTATAAATTCACGATATCGCGCATAAGGAAAGAAAACGAAAGCAATCTGTGGCAATTCGGTCACTCCGGGCGCGAGTTGCCCAAAGGCAGCTCCACGTAGACGCGTTGATCGAGCCTCCGCGCGAGCAGGGAGAAATGCCGGTCGTCGATAGAGTCGACTACCGTCCGCGACGACGGCCCCCGCCTCAGAGGCGCCCGCGGACGCCCACGAAGAACGAACGGCCGGAATATTCGTAGAAGTTCGGCACGTTGCGGTGGGTATTGAACCGCCTGATGTCCGAGCCGAGCAGGTTCGATCCCTGGACATAGACCGACAGGTTCTTGGTCAGATCGTAAGAGAGGCTCGCCGACATCTCGTGATAGGCATCTTCCTTGACCGGAAGATAGCCGAGATTGCCCGACTGGGCGTACACGTAGCGCGACTGATAGCTGTACGAGACCTGCGCACCCACGCCGTTCTTTTCGTAGAACAATTTGGCATTGGCCGAGAACGGAATCGCCCCCGGCAGATCGGTGGTCACGTCGCCGGACTTCGCGCGCGAGTGATTATAGGTGAGGTTGGCCTGCACCCCGAAGCCGTTGTCGAGGAAATATTGGCCGCCGAGTTCGACGCCGTACACGTCCGCCGCGTCGCCGTTGACCACCTGATATTCGACGAAGGGGAAGCTCTGCTGCTGGTTCGCCGGCTGCGCGGTCGGCGTGATCGTTACGTCGACCGGCACCGTGGAGACGAAGTTGGTGATGTGCTTGTAGAAGCCGGCAAGGGTCAGGGCGAGGCGGTTCGACGGATAGAATTCGAGCGACGCATCGAGCTGATCGGCCTCGGTCGGCTTGAGGTTCGGATTGCCGGCATCATAGATGATGTAGGTGCCCGATTGGGCCGAGGTGGCGTCCTTGGCAGGCGACAGCTCACCGAAGGTCGGCCGCGAGATCGCCTGCGACGCGGCGAGGCGGAGACGCAATCCGTCGGTGAGATCATAGGCGAAATTGGCGGCTGGCAGCAGCCGGGTATAGTCGCCGCCGCCATCGATCGCGTCGACCGGATTGAAATCGACGTCGTTGTCCTGGGTGCCGGCGCGCGGGATGATGCTCGCGATGGTGGCGCCGTATCCGGTCGACGAGACTTTGGTCGAGACCAGCCGCGCGCCGATATCGCCCCGCCAGCGGCTCCCTTCGAAATTGATCTGGGCATAGCCCGCCCAGGTCCGCTCCTTGATGCGATAGGAAGCGGGGAGATCGGGCTCGATTATCTGCGTCGAATAGCCTGCCGGATACGGCGAGAGCGAGCATCCAGGGATCGCCGCGCCGGTATCGTCGAGGCAGCTGTTCGGATCGAGGATCGCCGGGTTGTTGTCCGCCCGCGGCAGCGCGCCGAGATAGGTGTCGATATCGAAATAGGGGAAGTTGCGCGGGAAATTGCCGCCCAATTTGGCGAGGATGCCGCCACCATTGCCCGGCCGGACCACGTCGGCGTCGAGCTCGCCGAAGGTGAACGGATAGCCGCAATAATTGCACGAAGTGGTATATTGGTTGTCGATCGTCGACACCGTCTTCCGGCGATCGGTCCATGCGACGCCGATCTTGATCGACTTGAAGATGCCACCCAGTTCGTATTCGGCATCGAGCTTCGCGCCGTTGGTGCGATCCTCGATGTTCTGGCCCTGGATGCCGATATAATGCGCGCGGAAATCGTCGTTGGTCGCCTGATCGAGCGTCCGCCCGCCCGGGATGGTGACCGCCAGATCGGGAATGCCGCCGTCGCGCGTCGCGAACTCCGCCGAGGCGCCGGGAATGCCGGCGACGACGAAGCGGTTCTGCCCGCCGGTATTGTCGCGCGCTTTGCCGAAATAGCCGTCGAGACCGAACTTCAGCCGGTCGGTCGCGCGCCAGTCGATATGGCCGCCGAGCTGCCAGGTCTGGCTCTTGCGCGGTTCGTCGGTGGTGAGCACCTCGGCGACCAGATCGTCGAGCGCGAAGCCGGTGACGACATGGTTCGCGTCGGTCTGGATCGACGCCGGATCCCAGCGCAGCGAGCCGTCGTCGCCGAGCGGATTGAGATAGTTGGACGAGCGATAATTGTGCTGGGTGACGTTGTAGCGGCTGTACAGGCCGTCGATGGTCAGCTCGAAATCGCTCGACGGCTTCCACTGGAACGATGCCGCGGATCCGATCCGCTCGCGCTCGCCGCGGACATAGCCGACGCTGTAGTAATCCGGCCAGATGAACGCCGGACCGTTTTCGTCGGGATTGACCTGGCCGTCGCGGTCGAAGTCGATGCCATAGGCGGCCTCGGTGCCGTCGGTGATCGAATACTCGCCGAGATTGTCGGTGCGGAACTTGTACTTGTTGTAGCTCGCGCCGATCAGGAACCCCATCGTGCCGTCGGCGAAGGTGGTGCTGAACACGCCGGAGATCTTGTAGCCGCCCTTCTCGACCAGGTCGTTATACTGGCCCTCGATCGCGATCGAGGCGTGCATCCCCGGGCGATCGAGCGGGCGCGCGGTGCGCAGATCGACATTGCCGCCGATGCTCCCCTCGAGCGCAGAGGCCTGGATCGCCTTTTGCACTTCGGCACCCGAGATGATTTCGGACGGCAGCACGTCGAAGGCGAACGACCGGTCGGCGCCGTCGGTCGGCAGGATGCGGCCGTTGAGCGTGGTGATCGCGAAATTCTCGCCGAGCCCGCGAATAGTGATGTCGCGACCCTCGCCGCGGCCGTCGCGGCCCACCGTCACGCCGGGGATGTTGGCCAGCGCCTCGGCGACGTTGCGGTTGGGGAATTTGCCGAGTTCCTCGGCCGAGATCGCGTCGACGATGGTGTCCGCGTCGCGCTTCGCCTGGATCGAGCGCAACAGGCTGCCGCGCACGCCGCGCACCACGATCGCTTCGCCCTCGGCGCTCGCATCGGTCTGGGGTTCGGGTGAATCGGCCGTCTGCGCTGCGGGCGCGCCGGGGTCCCCGGCCTGGGCAGCTGCGCCCGACGCCGCGAGCAGCGCGGTGACGCTCGCGCCGCCAAGGATCAGATTGCGCCAGAGAAGCTGTCGGGTCATCGCGAATCCCCTTGATGCTGCGCGATGTCCGGATGCTCCGGCCGCGCGATATATTGCGTTTTGGTAACGTCGCGCTTGCATCTCTGTCAAATAGAAAAGAAACGAAACATATTCTGTTTGTTGTCGCCACGGCTCGGCGCTGGTAAGCACCGCTCAGGGAGGTTTTCATGTCCGTCATCCGGGACACCAGCGAACGACGTCAGCAGATCAGCGCACTCGTACGCGAGCGCGGCAGCGTTCAGGTTGCGCCGCTCGCGGCGCGGTTCGGCGTGTCGATGCAGACCATCCGCAAGGATCTTCATTATCTCGAGCGGCGCGGCGTCGCCGAACGGTCCTATGGCGGCGCCATCTCCGCCGACGCCGTCAACGTCGTCGCAGAGCCGCCGCTCGAGGCGAAGCGCGCCAGCAACATCGACGAAAAGGCGCGGATCGGCGCGCTGGCGGCGTCGATGGTGCGGCCCGGCGATTCGATCGTCCTCGATTCGGGCACCACCACGCTCCAGATCGCGCACCACCTTCCCGACGACGAGGACATCACCGTCCTCACCAACGATCTCGACATCCTGTCGGTGCTCGCGCGCAAGGAGCGGATCGGGGTGGTCATGCTCGGCGGCGCGCTGCGGCGCCGCAACCGCGCCTTTTACGGCGCGCAGACCGAGAATGCGCTCGACGATCTGCACGTCGACAAATTGTTCCTCGGGGTCGACGGCTTCGATCTCGAACGTGGCATCACCACCCATTTCGAGCCCGAGGCGATGCTCAACCGCAAGATGGCCCGAGCGGCGCGGCAGGTGATCGCGGTCACCGACAAGTCGAAATTCGGCAAAGTGTGCCTGCATCGCATCCTGAGCGTCGGCGAGATCGACGATCTGATCACCGACGCCGAGGATTCGGATGGGATGCAGGCCGCCGCCGAGCGCGCCGGCTTCCGCCTCCACATCGCCTGAGGTCCGGCCAGCTGTCGACATTCAATCCTCCCCCGCCGGGGGAGGTGTCAGGCGCAGCCTGACGGAGGGGCGGAGGCGCAACCCCAGAGAGGCGCTTCCGCCTCCTCAGTCGCCGTCGGCGCCACCTTCCCCTTGCGGGGGGATGGGTTGCGTTCCCCGCTCGGCCGGCACCCAAAGGTCATGCCGGCCGGGAACGCCTATCGCCCGCGCCCGAAAAATCGTTGCGCATTCTTCCAATAGATCTTGTCGATCACCGCGCGCGGCAGATCGAGGCCCGCGGCATCGGCCTTGATCGCATCGACGCGCTGCCCGAGCGGCGTGGCGAGATAGCGCCAGTCGTTGCGCCATACGCGATCGGCCTCGCGGGCAAAATCGTCGGTCGCAGGCGGGTTCTGGGCGCGCGCAGCGGGGTCGGGCGGACTGTCGGTGAGGTCGGTGCCGTAGAGGACGCGGTCCTGGTATTTGACGAAGAAATTGCGCACCCGATCGCGATCGCCGACCGATTGCGCCTGCAGGTTCGACATGCGCGCGGCGAGATCGACCATCGCGTTGGGGTAGCGATCGAGGAAGGCGGCGAGTTCGTCGACGCTCCATTCGAGACTCGCCATGTGCGCGCCATCGAAAGCGAGCTTCGGATGCCGGGCGACGAAGCGGTCGCGCGCGGCCATCAGCGCCTCGTAGCTCGGCTCCTCCGGATGGAGATACATGTAATATTCGGGATGCGCCTTGAAATAGGCGCGGTCGTTCTCGGTGGTCATCTGATCGAGCGGCAGCCAGCAATTCTTCGGCTCGCCCTGGTGGACGATCAGCGGAATCCGCCGTTGCTCGAGATGCGCGATCACCCCGTCGAAGCGCGGATCGTCGATGAACACGCGCTTGCCCTGCGCGTCCTCCGCCACCATCCCGATATTCTTCCACACCTTGACCGCTACCGCGCCTTTGGCGACCGCATCGTCGATCGCGCGGATCGTCCGTTCGGTCCAGCCGGGGGTGCCGAAGCCTTGCATCGAGAAGGTCGTGGCGAACTGGAGCCGCTGGGGATCGGCGGCGCGCATCGCCTGCGCGACCCTGGCCTGTAGCGGGAGCGGTGGGAAATCGGGATAATCGACATTGATCGCGAGGAGATGGAAGCCGTCGCGGCGTGCCACTTCGAGGAAGCGCGGATCCTCGACATTGGCATGCACATGCGCGTCGAACTTGGCGACCTTGTCGAAATCGCCTTCGCCATAACGCGGGTCCGGCGCGGTCGCGCTCGCCAGCATCGCCGATGCCCCGCACAGCAGCAGGGCGCCCCAAATTCGCATCCGCAACTCTCCATCGATGCAAATCGAAACGAAACGCTCGATTATGTTGCGTTTTGATTTGCGCCGCATCCTTGCTTCGTGCAAGCTCTTTCTCGAACGGCCGTCGCCCCGGGGGTGTCGCCGCCTGCGTGGGAGAGAAAGATGCCGCCAAGCCCCGTCACCCGCCGCGCGATGCTGCGCTCGCTGATGGCGAGCGGCGCTATGGTCGCCGCGCCCGCGATCGGCGGCAAGGCCTGGGCCGCGGCGCCCACGGGGGTTCGCCTGTCCGACGGCGCGCTGACGATCGCGTTCGACGCGGCGATGCGATCGCAGCTGTCGCACGGCGGCCGGGTAGTGACCTCGGCAGCCGCTGCGGCGACGCTGCGCACCGATCGCGGCCCGATCGACCGCTTCCTGTTCCTCGATCACGCCGAGGCGGCCGCCGACGGGCCGCACGGGAAGGGTCGGCAGCATCGGATTCGCGCCACCGCCGGCGGTGGAATCGAACTGCAGCTGTCGGTCACCTTTTTCGACCGCTATCCCGGGCTGGCGCTGTACGACGCGCGCTTCCGCAACACCGGCACCGCGCCGATCGCGGTCACCGGCTGGCAGCTCGCCACGCACGATCTGCTTGCGCACCGCGACGGCGCATGGACCTTCGCCGGCGCGTCGCACCCCGATCGGCGCGATTGGGTGCAACCGGTCAAGCCGGGGTTCGACCAGCGCAACTTCATGGGGATGAACAGTTCGGATTATGGCGGCGGCACCCCGGTGGCCGTGGTCTGGCGCCGCGACGTGGGTCTCGCGGTCGGGCATGTCGAGACGGTGCCGCGGCTCGTCGCGCTGCCGGTGACGGCGCAGCCGGGCGGCACCCGTATCGGCATTTCGGGCGACGCGCAGATGCAGTTCGCGCCCGGCGCGACGCTGGCGCTGCCGACTGTTTTGCTGATGGCGCATGAGGGCGACCATTTCCGCCCGCTCGACGCCTATCGCCGGATCATGGCCGAGCGCGGGCTGGCGGCCCCGGCGATCCCCGAATCGAGCTATGGTCCGATCTGGTGCGCGTGGGGCTATGAGCGCAACTTCACTACCGAACAGGTCTATGGGACTTTGCCCAAGGCCAGGGCGCTCGGGTTCGAATGGGCCGTGCTCGACGACGGCTGGCAGACCTCGGAGGGCGACTGGAAGGTCGACCGCACCAAATTCCCGCGCGGCGACGCCGACATGAAGGCCTTTGCCGATCGCATCAAGGCCGACGGCATGCGTCCACGGCTGTGGCTGGCGCCGCTCGCGGTGGATCCGGGCACCGATCTGCTGCGCGACCGCCCCGACATGCTGATCCTCGATCGCAGCGGCGCGAAGCAGGACGTCACCTGGTGGAACGCCTATACTTTGTGCCCCGCCTATCAGCCCGTCATCGACTATCACCGCGCGCTCGTCCGCCGAATCATCGGCGATTGGGGCTTCGAAGGGCTCAAGCTCGACGGCCAGCATCTCAACGCGGTCGCGCCCTGTCACAATCCCGCGCACAAGCATGAACGGCCCGAGGAATCGTTCGAGAAGCTCCAGGATTTCTGGAAGGCGATCTACGACGAGGCGGTCGCGATCAATCGCGAGGCGATCGTCGAGATCTGCCCGTGCGGCGACAGCTTCGCGTTCCACAATCTGCCCGCGACCAACAACACCCCGGCGTCCGACCCCACTTCGTCGTGGCAGGTCCGCTCGAAGGGCAAGACTTTCAAGGCGCTGATGGGGCCGTCGGCGCCCTATAGCGGCGACCATGTCGAGCTCAGCGACGGTCGCAACGACTTCGCCTCGACCTATGGCATCGGCGCGATCCCCTCGACCAAATTCACCTGGCCCGCCGATACGACCAACCCGACCGACAAATTGCCGCCCGGCGGCTTCGTGCTCACCGCGGAAAAGGAAGCGCTGTGGCGCAAGTGGATTGATCTCTATCGCGCCAACATGCTCGCCAGGGGCAAATATCTCGGCGGCCTCTACGACATCGGCTTCGACAAACCCGAGGGCCATGCGATCGAGAAGGACGGGGTGGTGCATTACGCCTTCTTCGCCGACAAATGGGACGGACCGATCGCGCTACGCGGCCTCGGCGAGGGGCGCTACACGCTGGCCAACGGCTTCACCAATGCCGCGCTCGGCACCGCGTCGCGCGACCAGGGCGTGATCCGCGCCTCGTTCGAACACTTCCTGCTGGTGCGTGCCACGCCCGTCGCCGGAGGCGCGGCATGACCGCGGTCTCGAGCCGCGCCTGGCTCGTCAATGCGCTGATCACCGTGGCGCTCTGGGGCATCTGGGGCGCGTTTTCGGGCCTGTCGCCGCAGCGCGGCTTTCCGGAGACTCTGGTCTATTGCGTGTGGGCGCTGACCATGATCCCGCCGGCCCTGGTGGTGCTGGCCCAGGCCGGATGGCAGCTCGACCGCTCGCCGCGTGCGATCGGCTATGGCCTCGCAATCGGCCTGCTTGGCGCGGGCGGCCAGATGCTGCTGTTCTACGCGGTCGCGCGCGGGCCCGCCTATCTCATCTTCCCGGTCATCTCGCTGTCGCCGGTAGTGACGATCGCGCTCTCGGCAGCGCTGATCGGCGAGCGCACTGGCCGGCTGGGCGCGATCGGGATCATCCTCGCCTTGCTCGCGCTGCCGACCTTCGACTTCGCGCCCGGCGGCGCAGCGGGAACATCGCTGACCTGGCTGGTGCCTGCCCTGATCGTGATGCTGTGCTGGGGAGTGCAGGCCTATTTCATGAAGGCGGCCAATCAGGTCACCTCGGCCGAGAGCATCTTCGTCTACATGACGATTTCCGGACTGATGCTGGCCCCGGTCGCGTGGGCGATGACCGACTTCCGCGCGCCGATCAACTGGGGCCTCGACGGTCCGTGGCTTGCCGTCCTCATCCAGTCGCTCAACGCGATCGGCGCGCTGACTCTGGTGTTCGCCTTTCGCTACGGCAAGGCGATCATCGTCGCGCCGCTCGCGAATGCCGGTGCGCCACTCGCCACGGCGTTGCTCTCGCTGGTCCTTCTCGGCGTGGTGCCGGGTCCTCTCAAGACGCTCGGCATCGCGCTCGCCCTGATTGCGTCGCTGCTCCTCGCGCTCGAACCCGACGCGGAAGCGAAATCTATTGGTGAAGCTATCTAGTTTCGTTATATTTCGCTTTATTGTGTTTCGGGTCGAATCGCATTATGTCGATCGGGCAAAGGAGCCGAAGTGGAATTGATTCGCGATATCGTGCTGCGGCACAAAACGGGGGAGCCGATCGGGGTGACCTCGGTCTGTTCGGCGCATCCGCTGGTCATCGAGGCGACGTTTCGCCACGCGCTACGGACCGCGCAGCCGGTGGTGCTGATCGAGGCGACCTCCAATCAGGTCAATCAGGACGGCGGCTATACCGGCATGGTCCCGGACGACTTCCGGACCTTCGTGCAGACGATCGCGACGCGGACGGGCTTTCCGCTCGATCGGCTGGTGCTGGGCGGCGATCATCTCGGCCCCAATGCGTGGACCGCGCTTCCCGCCGCGCAGGCGATGGACAAGGCCGAGATCATGGTCGCGGACTATGTCCGCGCCGGCTTCCGCAAGATCCATCTCGATTGTTCGATGAGCTGCGCCGACGATCCCGTGCCCTTGCCCGAGCGGACCATCGCCGAGCGTGCGGCGCGGCTGTGCGCTGCGGCCGAGAAGGCCTATGCCGGCCCTGCCGCCGACGCGCCGGTCTATGTCATCGGGACCGAGGTGCCGGTGCCGGGGGGCGCGGCCGAGGATCTCGAGGAACTCGCCGTGACCACGCCCGACGCGGCCATCGCGACGGTCGACATGCATCGCGACCTGTTTCGCGATCTGGGCCTTGCCGCTGCCTGGGAGCGCGTGATCGCGACGGTAGTGCAGCCGGGCGTCGAGTTCGATCACGACAAGGTGGTCGATTATCGCCCTGACCGCGCCGTCGCGCTCAGCCAGGCGATCAAACCCGTCGACCACCTCGTGTTCGAGGCGCATTCGACCGATTATCAGACCGCGGGCGCGCTCTCGGCGCTGGTGCGCGATCATTTCGCGATCCTCAAGGTCGGCCCTGGCGTTACCTTCGCGCTGCGCGAGGCGCTCTGGGCGCTCGATGCGATCGAGCGCGAGACGGTGGCGCCCGAGCGCCGAGCAAATCTTCGCGACGTCACGCTCGTCCGGATGCGGGCCGAACCGAAAAACTGGCAGAAATATTATCACGCCGCCGGCGACGCGCTGACGCTGCAGCTGCAATACAGCCTGTCCGACCGGGTTCGTTACTATTGGCCCGATCCCGAAATCGCCGCCGCGCAGGAACGGCTGTTCGCCAACTTGCGCGAAGCCGCGCCGCCGCTGGCACTGGTCAGCCAATATCTGCCGCTGGCCTATGCGGCGGTGCGATCCGGCCAGGCCGCACTCGATCCTGCCGAGCTTGTCATCGCGCATATCGGCGCGGCGCTCGATGCCTATCACGGAGCTTGCTATCCTCATGCCTGACACTCTTCTCGTAACGGACAACGAGGATCTGAAATCCGTGCCCTGGACGCAGCGGGAGATCGAGCAGCAACCCGAAACGCTGCGGGCGACGCAGGCGCTGCTGCGCGCGCAGCAGGCGGAGATCCACGGTTTCGTCGCGCCGCTGCTGGCCCGGTCCGATCTTCGCATCGTACTCACCGGCGCGGGCACTTCGGCCTTTGTCGGCGAATGCCTCGCGCCATGGCTGTCGCAGCTGCTCGGCCGTCCGGTCGAGGCAGTGGCGACGACCGACATCGTCAGCGCCCCGCTTTTCCATCTGCGCCGCGAGACACCGACACTGCTCGTGTCCTTCGGCCGCTCGGGCGGAAGCCCGGAAAGCGTCGCCGCGGTGGATTTGCTGGATGCGCATGTCGACGCGGCGTTTCACCTGATCGTGACCTGCAACGCAGAGGGCGCGCTGGCCCAGCGCGGCAATGCCAATACGCATGTCGTCGTGCTGCCGGAGCTGACGCACGATCGCGGCTTCGCGATGACCTCGAGCTTCAGCGCGATGATGCTGGCGGCGCTGTCGATCCTCGGCGGAATCGAGGTGCTCGACGCACGCGTGTCCACGATCGCGGCGGCGGTCGACGACGTGATCTCGCGCGCCGCGCCCTTGGTCGAACGGCTTGCCCGTAGCGGCTTCAAGCGCGTGGCCTATCTGGGCAGCGGCGTGTTCAAGGGTCTCGCGCGCGAGGCCGCACTGAAGATGATGGAACTGAGCGACGGCGCCGTGGTCACCTGCTTCGACAGCGCGCTCGGTTTTCGGCACGGTCCCAAGACGATCGTCAATGCCGAGACGCTGGTCGTGGTGTTCGTGGCCAATGACCCGCTCACGCGCCTGTACGATCTCGATATCGTCGAGGAATTGCGCAGCGACGGGCGCTGCGGCGAGGTCCTCGTCCTCTCGGCGCAGCCCTCCGACGGCGCCGAGATCACGCTTCACGGCATGGCGCAGGCCGCCGATGCCGATCTCCTCTTCCCGTTCATCGTCCCCTGTCAGCTGCTTGGTCTGCGCGTCTCGCAGATACTCGGCCTGACGCCCGATCGTCCCAATGCGAGCGGCACCGTCAACCGGGTCGTCCAGGGCGTGCGGATCCACGCCGCGTCCGCATGACCGCATCCTGTTTCCTCGGTGTCGACGGTGGCGGCACCAAGACCGAATTCGTCTGCATCGACGGCGAAGGCAGGGTCACCGGCCGAACGGTGACCGGCACCACCTATCATCTGGAGGTTGGCGTGGAAGAAGCCGTGCGGCGGCTTCGGGAAGGCGTCGAGACGGTGTGCAAGGCGCTGGAGATTGTGCCCGCCGGGATCGACTACGCCTTTTTCGGCCTGCCCGCTTATGGCGAGGACAGTGCGGTCGACCCGCGGCTACGCGAGGCATGCGGCGAGGTGCTGGGACATGGTCGCTTTGCGTGCGGCAACGACATGATCTGCGGCTGGGCGGGCTCGCTCGGGTGCGAGGACGGAATCAACATCGTCGCCGGAACCGGGTCGATCGGCTATGGCGAGCGGCAAGGCGTAGGCGCGCGGGCCGGCGGCTGGGGCGAGGTGTTCGGCGACGAGGGTTCGGCGCACTGGATCGCAATCCGCGGGCTGACGCTGTTTTCGCGAATGAGCGATGGTCGCGCGCCGAAGGGGCCGCTTTACGATCGAATCGTCGAGGCCTTCTCGCTGCGCAGCGATCTCGAATTGTGCGAGCGCCTGATGGGCGGGCAAGGTATGCCGCGGGGGGAGATCGCCGCTCTCGCCAACCTCGTCTCGCAGGCAGCGGACGAAGGCGATGCGGGCGCCCGCGCGATCCTGACTGCCGCGGCGCGAGAATTGCTCGAGCTGGCGGTCGCGCTCCGGAGCCGACTTGGTTTCCCCGACGGCATGCCGGCTCCGATATCCTGGTCCGGCGGCGTGCTTTCGCAGCAGCGATTCGTCCGCGAGACGTTCCTCGATTTGCTTGCCGCCACCCAGGCCTTTGTCACGGTGGAGCCCCGGCACGCACCCGGCTATGGCGCCGCCCTGTACGCGCGTCGGCTGTCGGCGATGTCCGGCGTCTGAAGCAAGCCCGTCCCAGCCTTCAGGCTGATCCGCAGGATTCGTCCGACAGCACCGTCGGCGAGCCGGCCGCCGGACGGCCTTTTTCGTCGTCGCTTTCCCCCGGCTATCGACTGAGCTACCGGGAGGATCATGACTTCGATTGCTCCGTTGATCGCCGGGATCGAACTTGGCGGCACCAAATGTATCGCATTGCTGGGAACAGGCCCCGATGACGTACGCGCGCAGCGGACGGTCCCGACGACCGATCCGGAGACCACGCTGACTGCGATCGAGGCGGCGCTCGACGCATGGACGTTCGACGCAATCGGAGTCGCCAGCTTCGGGCCGCTCCAGCTCGATCCCGCCGCAGCGGATTTCGGCGCAGTCACCGCCACCACCAAGCCCGGCTGGACCGGCACCGATCTCGTCCGCAGGCTGGAGCGGCGCTATCGCAGGCCGATCGGCTTCCAGACCGACGTCAACGGTGCCGCGCTGGCCGAGGCCCGCTGGGGCGCGGCGCAAGGGCTGACGACGCATGCCTATATCACCATCGGCACCGGCGTCGGTGTCGGGCTGATCGCCGGCGGCCAGCCGGTGCAGGGCGCGGCGCATGGCGAAGCGGGGCATATGCGCGTGCCGCGCGCACCCGGCGACGATTTTGCCGGCTGGTGCCGCTTCCACGGCGATTGCGTCGAAGGGCTGATCTCGGGCCCTGCGTTGGCCGAGCGTTTCGGCTGCCCCGGCGATCGATTGCCGCAGGACGGGCCGCAATGGGAGCTGTTCGTCCACGATCTGGGCGGGCTGCTCCACAATCTCGTCACCGTCGCCGCGCCCGAGCGGATCGCGATCGGCGGCGGGGTGATCGCAGCGCGCGCGCATCTCTTCCCGCGGCTGCGCGCCCGGCTGGCCGACAGCCTCGGCGGCTATGGTTCGCTCGCCGGCTATACCGACACGCTGGAGGCGCGGCTGGGGCCGCCGGGGCTCGGGACGATGGCGGGGCCGTTGGGAGCGCTCGCGACCGGGATGCGCGCCGTCGGCAGCTGAGCGCCGTCGCTCAGGCCGGGTCGATCTGGTCGAGATGCAGATACAAGGGATTGAAATCGGCGAGCGCGCGGATTTCGCTCCAGTTCGAAAAGCCGATGAAGCGCCGGTCGCGATGCACGATCCCGTCCTCCACGAGCGACCGCAGCGTGCGGTTCACATGCACCGGAGTAAGCCCTGCCATGTCGGCCAGCTGCTCCTGCGTCACCGGCAGCTCGAACCGGGTGCCGGCGCACAGGCCGGCTGCCTTCATGCGCAGCGCAAATTCGCAGAGTACATGGGCGATGCGCGATCGCGCGTCGCGGCGGCCGACATTGGTCACCCATTCGCGATAGATCGATGCCTCGACCTGCGCTTCGGTCCACATCGCCTTGCCGACCGCCGGGTTGTGCAGCGTGAGCTGCCGCAACGCATCGCGTTCGATCCCGATCGTCTCGAGCGCGGTCAGCGCCTGCACATTGTGATCGGATATCTCGAGGAACAGATTCTGGAGGTCGAGGAAATCGCCGGGCAAGTGCAGCGAGACGATCTGGCGGGCACCTTGCGCGGTGCTTTTCTGCCGGAACGCCAAACCGGACAGGATCAGCGCGCAGAATTTGTGCGGCGATTCGCCCTCGCGGACGAGGTAGCTCGAGGGCGGGCAGGTCCGGACGACATGCGGCAGGCTGAGAATGGCGGCGCGATCCCGTTCGTCGAGCGCGACTCTGGTGGCGAGCTTTCGAACCACGAAGTCGAGAGGCGAGGCGGAAGACTGCATGCTTGCTCTGATCTTGGCGGGAGCATTGCATCTCTCAGTCGCCGCAAGCCAGGCCACTTTGCGGCGATTCAAGAACTGTAGCAGGAATTCTAGCAGCTGTCGCTATCTTGCCCCCGGCAAGACGCCATGCCTTCAGTATCTATGAATATTGGAGCGATAATAGACATTTGCATCAAATAGCTCAGTACTGCTGATTTCGGCTATTTGCTTTGCATAAGCCTTGCGCGCGGGGGTCAAATCACATCCATGTCGATCTTGTAATGGTGCCATGCGAAGATCGCCGCGGCACCGCGGTGCGGGCGCCAAGGCAGCGACCATGCGCGCAGCATCTTCTCCGACGGCCGCTCGGCATGGCCGAGGATCCGGCCGATCTCGATCTGCACCGCAAGGTCGCCCGCCGGCCAGATATCGGGGCGTCCCTCGGCGAAGAGCAGATAGATTTCGGCGGACCAGCGGCCGATGCCCTTGATCCGGGTGAGCGCGGCGATCGCTTCCTCGTCGTCCGCGGGCAGATTGGCGAGATCCAGCCGGCCGCTGGTCACTTCATCGGCGAGACTGCGCGCATAAAGCACCTTCTGGCGCGACAGGCCGACGGCACGCAGCGTCTCGTCCGAGGCATTTGCCACGATCACCGGATCGGTGAGGTCGCCCAAAGCCGCCGCCAGCTTGTTCCAGATCGATTGCGCCGCGGCGACGCTGACCTGCTGGCCGATGATCGTGCGCAACAGGGTCTCGTAGCCGCGGTCGCGGATGCGCGGCGGCGGATAGCCGGCGCGGGTCAGCGCCACGCCGAAGGCGGGCTCGGCGACGACGAGCGCGTCGATCGCATCTTTCAGCTGCGCCTGGCTCAGGCCCATGGCCGATATCCTTGAATCGAGGGGACTTCGGCGGCATGGACGGGTCCGACCAAGGAGGATTGCATGCCCAAGCTTATCGTCGTGACCAGGGAAGGGGAAGAACGCGAAGTCATGGGCGATGCGGGCCTCAGCGTGATGGAAGTGATCCGCGACAACGGCTTCGACGAATTGCTCGCGATTTGCGGCGGCTGCTGCAGTTGCGCGACCTGCCACGTCCATGTCGATCCGGAATTTGCGGCCAAACTGCCGCCGATGAGCGAGGACGAGAATGACTTGCTCGACAGTTCGTCGGACCGTGACGAGCGCTCGCGCCTGTCGTGCCAGATCCAGTTCACCAATGCGCTGGACGGCCTCAAGGTGACGATCGCCGCCGAGGACTGAGCGGGGCGCCGGGAGAGTCATGCGCGCCGCGCTTGACTCGAAATCAATTCCCGTTCGCGGCGAAATCCGGCAAGCCGCTGTTTCGAAAGCGTAAATTCGGAGCGTCGTTGACTCGCCCGCGATTTGGCGCCCGCCACGCGACGCTGGCGCCACTCCGACGCGCCGATCACGCGACGCTGACGCGACTGGCGCGCGACGCCGACGCGTCAACCGCGCGTCACCTGCGCGCCATGTCCCGATTTTCCGGACAGGTTGATCCGACAATGTCAAAGAGCGGCCGGTAACGCCGACCGCCCGAGGCGAGCAGACCAGATCCTATTTTTCAAGCGCCGGGGGCAGCCGCTGCATCCTCTTTCGCTGTGCGAGGGAGGATTTGGAGCGTCACCCCCGCGCCGCGATCGCGTAGAGCGCGACCGCGGCGGCGTTCGACACGTTCAGGCTCTCGACCTTGTCCGAGATCGGCAGCCTCGCGAGCTGGTCGCAATGCGCCTCGGTGTTCTGGCGCATGCCCTCGCCCTCGGCGCCGAGCACGAGCGCGATCCGGCCCTGGCCCATCACCTGCGCCAGGGTCCCTTCGGCATGGCCGGTGAGGCCGACGCGCCAGAAACCAGCCTCGGCGATCTCCTCGAGCGCGCGGGCGAGATTGACCACCCGCACCCACGGCACGGTCTCGAGCGTGCCCGAGGCGGCCCGGGCGAGCGCGCCCGATTCGGGCGGCGCGTGGCGATCCTGGGTGACGATCCCGAGCGCGTCGAACGCCGCCGCCGAGCGCAGGACCGCGCCGACATTGTGCGGATCGGTGACCTGATCGAGCACCACCAGCGGCCGCTGATCGCCTTTGCCCTGGGCGAGCAGGTCGCCGAGCCAGATTTCCTCGAGCGGATCGACTTCGGCGACGAGGCCCTGATGCGGCGCGTCCCCCGGCACCAGCCGGCCGAGATCGGCGGCATCGGCAAAGGTGATCGGAATCGCCGGCGGGATATCGATCCCGGCCAACGCTTCGCGCGTGCCCCAGATTTTCCGGACCGTGCGTTCGGGATTGGCGAGCGCTGCCAGCACCGCGTGGCGACCATAGAAACGCGGGCGCGATGCGGGCGCCTTGCTCGGGCGATGTCCTTTGCGTGCCATCAGTCGAGATCATCCGGATTGGGGTAGGCGAACGGATCGGTCACGTTCGGTTCGGTGGGGAAGGGCTTGCGCGGCAAGGCTTTGTCGGCGTTGGCGGCGTTGAGCAGGAAGCTCGCGAGGATCACTGCGCCCTGGCGCATGTCCGCGGGCTTGATGTGATCGAAGGTGTCGATGCTGGTGTGGTGCAGGCGGCTGCCATAATCGAGCGGGTCCTGGACGAACTGGAAGGCCGGGATGCCGACCGCCGAGAAGAAGACGTGATCGGTGCCGCCGGTGCCGCGAATCGCCACGGTGTTCGCTCCCATCGAACCGAACGGCGCGAACCAGTCGCGGAAGATCGGCACCGCGGCGGCATTTCCTTCGGCATAGATCCCGCGGATCTTGCCCGATCCGTTGTCGAGATTGAAATAGGCGGCGAGCTTGTCATGGCCGGGCTGGCGGGTGATCGGCCAGCGATTGGCCCAGCCATAGAAGCGCGCGAGCCCCGTCTCGGGCGCGCCGGGCTTGCGCTGGCGAGTCGCGATATGCTGCTCGACATAGGCCATCGAGCCGAGCAGGCCCTGTTCCTCGCCCGACCAGAGTGCGAAACGGATCGTCCGCTTCGGCTTGACCCCCATCGCCTGGAGGATGCGCGCGGCTTCCATCACCATCGCGACACCGGCGCCGTTGTCGACCGCGCCGTCGCCTGCGACCCACGAATCGAGATGCGCGCCGGCCATGACATAGGCGCCCGAAGCGTCGCTGCCGGGGATGTCGGCGATGATGTTATACGCCTTGGTGTCGGTGTCGACGAAATGGACGACGTTCTCGAGCTCGACCACCGCGGGTCCTTGTTTGGCGAGGCGTGCGAGGCGGCGATAATCCTCGGCGGCGATCTCGACGCCGGGGACCTGCTGGGTCTCGCCGGCGCCGAACAGATAGCCGGCGCCATGGACCAGTTTGCCGTCGCGGGGCGACATCACCGCATAAGCGACCGCGCCTTCGGCCTTCAGAAAGGCATCGAGCTTCGCGGTATAATCGAGCCGCTTCATCCGGCGGTCGCTCGCCTCGGGATCATATTTGGGCTGATCATAGACGTCGAGCTTGGTCAGCTCGTCGCCGCTATAGCGCCGGAATGCCGGATCGCCCGGCTCGGAGCCGTCATTGGGAAGCGTGACCATCACGATCTTGCCGGCGAGCTTGCCGCGATAGCGCTCGAAATGGCGCTCCTCGCTGATCGGCGCGACGATCACCGGCGCGCTGATCTTGCCCGGGGTCGCCGGAGTCCATGCGATCGGAATCGCGGTGAGGGTGATCGGACGCGGGCTGACCATGCGCGCGCTCGACCGCTCGATCCACCAGCCGCGGCCGAAATCGAAGCCTTCCTTATGGACGTTCCTGAGCCCCCAATCGCGGAATTTCGACGCGGTCCAGTCCTCGGCGGCGCGCATGCCGGGCGAATTGGTCAGGCGCGGACCGATATGATCGGTGAGATGCTGGACGGTCAGCATCACCTGGGAACGGTTGAAGCCTTCGTCGAGGATACGCCCCACTTCGGTGCGGTCGACCGATTGGGCGCCGAGCGGCGAAGCGAGAAGGGTGAGGGCGGCAATGGCGGCGGCGGTGCGCATGAGGCTCCTGCGAAACTGAAAGAATGCCGGCGACGCTATGCGGCGCGCGGTCTGCGCGCAAGGCGTTGACAGGGCCGGGTCGCTTCGGCATTGGACCGCCTCGCTTCGCTGGCGGCACCATGGACAGGTGGCCGAGTGGTTAAAGGCAGCAGACTGTAAATCTGCCCGGGTTTCCCGTACGCTGGTTCGAATCCAGCCCTGTCCACCAGCCGCCTGCGGGGCGGCATTCTCTGAAAAGATTGGCGCCGCGCCGAGGATGTCCGGTCCTAGCGCGTCGCGTCGGCCAGGCGGTCCAGCAGCCAGGCGATTCCGGCGTCTGCCAGCGCCACTTTCGGTACGAAGGCGTTGAGGCGGAATTGGCCCAGAGGAAGAGGCGGATCCGTTATCGCGATCCCGAACCGCGCGCCGTAAATTGCCGCGAACCGGCGCGGTATCGCGCAGACGAGATCGGTGTCGGGCAGGATCGCCGCGGCGAACATGAAGTTCGGAACGGTCAACGCCACGCGCCGCGACAGGCCGTCGCGCGCGAGCACCGCGTCCACGAACCCGTGCGGATCGCCGGTGAGCGAGACGACGAGATGGCTGCACGCGCAATAGGAGTCGATCGACGGCGCGGCGAGAAACGGATGATCGCGCCGCAGGGCGAGGACGAAATCCTCCTGGTACAGCGTCCGCTTCTCGAAGCGCGCCGGCGCTTCGTCGGCCGGGATCACCGCGAGATCGAGCGCACGTGCGTCGAGATCGGCAAAGACACTCGACCAGGCGCGCTCGGGCAGCGTTTCCCCTGCCACGGGCAGCAACTGGCGAATGCCGATGTCGATGCCCGGCGCTTGTGAAACCAGAAGGCCGAGCAGCGACTGGAGGAAAACGGCGGACACGCCGTCCGGTGCGCCGATCACGAGACGCCGCGTCGAGCGCGCCGGATCGAAACTCTCGGCGTTGGCGACGATCGACCGGATGCCGCGCAGCACCTCGGCGATCGCCGGGGCGAGCGCACGCGCGCGGTCGGTCGGCACGACGCCGCGCGGGGTGCGCAGGAACGCCGGATCGTTGAGCAGCCGCCGCAGCCGCCCAAGGCCGTGGCTCACCGCCGAAGGCGAGAGGTTCAGCCGTTCGGCCGCCCGGCCGACATGCCCCTCCTCGAAAACCGTCTCGAACAGCACGAGGAGATTGAGGTCGGCGCGCGATAGATCAATTTCATGCAGCATATCGGTGAAATCGTACCACTGGATGCAGCAGCTATCCACCTTCATTCATGGGCCAACGGCGCGGATCTTCGCGCCGGCCAATATGGAGAAAGCGAATGATGTTCAGCCAGATCTGGGCAGTCTGCGCCGCCGGCGCGGCGTTGATCGGCACCGTCGACGGCATTGCAAAGGTCGCGGACGACCCGGAGGTGACGGCCTTGGCCAGGCGCGCCGCAGACGCTCATGCCAGTCTCATGCAAGGCGACATAAAGGCCTACCGCAACGCAATACAGCTTGCGGCGGACTTCACGCTGATGGACCCGTTCGGCGGCCAGCCGACGGGCGTGCCGACATCCGACGCACAATGGCAGCGGATCGGCCGGTTCTTTCGGGCCGGGCGCGACGCGACTTTCGAGCTTCTGACTGCCTATCGCGCGGCGGACCTGATCGTGCTCGTCGCCAGGGAAGCCGCGCACGTCGCGGTCGGGTCGCTCCCGGCGCAGGACTGGTCGCTTCGCGTCACGCTGGTCTTCCGGCGCGACCGGGAGGGGTGGCGGCTCGCGCATCGGCATGCAGACCCGCTGGTCAAGGGATTGACGCTCGATCAGGCCGGAAAAGTGACGCTCGGCAAGCCATGAGCCCGTTTCGCAAGGTGTAATAGTATCATAATGTGAGCATTGATGCCACATGGAGGGAAGATACTTTCAATCGCCGGCGGCGCTGCTATTGCTGAGAGCGAGGAGCGCGCAGCGATGGCACCGGCGTGGCGGAGGGAGGAAAGGATGCGCGCGATCGCCACGCCCCGGCGCCTCCCTTGCCGCCGCCGCGGACGAGTTCCTCGCTTTCAGGCCGCATTTCTGATGCGCAGGCTGGCGCTTTCCATGCTTGGAAGTGTCGGCCTGTTGCTCGGCGGATGCGTCGCGCGGCCCCCGGCGACGACGCAGTGGAAAATCGAGGCCGAGCAGGCGGCGTTCGTCACTTTCGGCGAAATCATCGACGTGGAGACGCCGGCGGGGCTGACGCTCTGGTATCCGCGCGAACTTCGCGGCCCCGTCGCGATCGATTTCGATGCGCTGGCGGTATCCGAGGGCGGCGCCAACGATGCCGTCAGCGACCTCAATGCCTTCTGGATGGCGCGCGACCCGCGCGCGCGGGGCGGATCGGCGTTCGCGAGGCGACGGTCGGGGGCGTTCGCCGAATATGACGAACTGCGGACCTATTATGTCGGGATCGGCGGCAACCGGAACAGCACGACGCGGTTCCGCCGCTATATCGGCGCGCCGGGAAACCGGCCCCTGCTCCCGGAGCACGACCTCAAGGGGGCAGAAAATCTGCTCGTCGCCAATCGCTGGACGCACGTGCGGCTGATCGCCGACGGGCGGCACATTGCCGTCGAGCGCGACGGGCGGCGGATCTTCACGCTCGACGATCCCCAACCCTATCGGCGCGGCTGGTTCGCGCTGCGCACCACCAAGAGTCATTTGCGCATCCGCAATCTGCGCATCGGAAAACCATAGGAGCGAGACATGCGCCTGACGCGACGCACGATGATGCAGGGCTCGATCCTCTCCGCGACCGTCGCGGGCGCCGTGCCGGCGCTGGCGCAATCGCGGGGCAAGCGCGTCGCGGTGCCGCTGCGCTGGATCGACGGCGCCGCACCGGCGCTCCATACCGGCCAGACCTTCGGCATCGCCTGGGCGCGCGGGACGCTGGCGAAGGGGCAGGCGCTGAACGTGCGCGGCGCGGGCGGCGAACTGCCGTCGCAGAGCTGGCCGACGGCGTATTGGCCCGATGGTTCGATCAAATGGACCGCGCATGCATTGGCCGCAGGGGCGGGGGGCGATGGGCTGGTGGTCGCCCGCGGCCGTCCGGCGCTGCCCGAGGGGCCGGTGTCGGTGCGCGAAACGGAGGACGCGATCGTGATCCGTTCGGGGGCGCTCGAATGGGAGATGGCGCGCAGCGGCGCTGCCATGGTGCGGTCCGCGCGAATCGGCGAGCGGAAATTGCTCGCCAATGCCCGGCTGGTCGGCGAGATTCGCGCCGGATCGCCCGAGGGCGAGCGCGTCGTGCTGAGCGGCAGGATCGAACGCGCGGTGATCGAACAGAAGGGGCCGGTGCGTGCGGTGGTGCGGCTGGAAGGGCATCATGTCGGCGGCGGCCGCGCGGTGCTGCCCTTCGTGGTGCGGCTCTACGCCTATGCCGGCTCGGACGCGTTGCGTGTGGTCCACAGCTTCGTCCTCGACATCGACGCGACCGACCATATCGCTGCGCTCGGCGTGGCCACCGACGTGCCGATGCGGGGCGCGCTGCACGACCGCCATGTCCGTCTCGCCACCGCCGACGACGCGATGTTCGCCGAAGCGGTGCGCCCGCTCACCGGGCTGCGCCGCGATCCCGGCAAATCGGTGCGCGAAGCGCAGATCGCGGGTCGCGCCGTGCCGATGGCGGAGATTCGCGATCCGGTCGGTAAATTGCTCGAGCGGATTCCGGCCTGGGGCGATTTCACCCTGTCGCAGCTTTCGGCCAACGGATTCACGCTGACCAAGCGCACCGGCGAAGGCCATGGCTGGATCGATTCGGACGAAGGCCGCCGCGCGCCCGGGTTCGGCTATGTCGGATCGCCGCAGGGCGGGGCGGGGATCGCCGTGCGCTATTTCTGGCAGCGTCACCCGACCCAGATCGACATTCGCGATGCCGCTTCTGACAGCGCGAGCCTGACGGCGTGGCTCTGGTCGCCCGACGCCCGGCCGATGGACGTTCGGCCCTATCATGGCACGATGGGGATGGAGGGGTACGCCGCGCAGAATCAGGGTCTCGATATCACCTATGAGGATTACGAACCTGGCTGGGACGATCCGAAAGGGATAGCGCGGACCAGCGAGCTGATGCTCTGGGCATTCGACGCAACGCCCGGGACGCCGCGCCTGCAGGCGCTCGCCCGCGCCGCGGCGACACCGCCGCAACTGATGGCGGAGCCCGCGCATCTTCATGCCGCCGGCGTGTTCGGCGACTGGGGGCTGCCCGACCGCTCGACTCCCGCCCGCGCGCTGATCGAGGACCAGCTGACCCATCTGATCGACTTCTACGCCGGCGAAGTCGATCGGCGCAGCTGGTACGGCTTCTGGGATCATGGCGACGTGATGCACAGCTACGATTCGGACCGGCACCAGTGGAAATATGACATTGGCGGGTTCGCCTGGGACAATAGCGAGCTCTCGACCGATCTGTGGCTGTGGTACGCGGCGTTGCGTTCGGGCGATGCGAAGAGCTGGCGGCTCGCCGAGGCCATGACCCGACACACCGGCGAGGTCGATGTCTATCATCTCGGCCGCTTCAAGGGGCTCGGCACGCGCCACGGCGTCCAGCATTGGAGCGACAGCTCGAAGCAGCCGCGGGTCAGCAACGCCGCCTATCGCCGGATCTTCTATTATCTCACCGCCGACGAGCGGGTCGGCGATCTGATGCGGGCGTTGGTCGATTCCGAACAGACGCTCGCGCATGTCGAGATCGGGCGGAAGACCGGTGCGCCGAAGGAGCAATTGCCCGAGGGGGTGATCCAGATGGCGTTCGGCACCACCTGGGCGGTGTGCGCGGGCGCGTGGCTCACCGAATGGGAACGTACCGGCGACAGGAAGTGGCGCGACCGCATCGCCGCGGGGATGGACAGCATCGGCCGCATGCCGAATGGCTGGCTGACCGGTGGGGCGCCTTATGATCTGGCGAGCGGGCGCTTCCTGATCCGCGACAATGTCGGCATCTCGCACCTCAATTCGGTGTTCGGCGCGGTCGAGATCCAGGCCGAATTGATCGAGCTGATCGATGTGCCGCGCTTCCGCACGGCGTGGCTCGATTATTGCCGCTGGTACAATGTGCCGCGCGACGAATGGGCCGCGCGGTTCGACCGGCCCTATGGCGGGCGCAACCTCAAGCAGGGCCATTCGCGGCTTACCGCCTATGTCGCGAAAGCGACGGGGGATGCCGGCCTCGCGCGGCGCGCGGCGGCGGAATTCTATTCGGGCGAGGCGGGGATGCGCATGGTCAAGGGCGATCCGCGGGTGACGCTGCCCGGCGGGGTGGTCGAATGGCCGGGCGTGTCGACCAACGGTGCGGCGCAATGGGGGCTCGCCGCGATCCAGACGCTGGCGCTGGTGCCCGAGGCGCTGGACGCAGTCCCGATCCCGACGCGGGCGCCGCGGACCGATCAGGCCAACCCGGAGCAGCCGCCGGGGTATCGGCCGTAAAATCCTCCCTCGCGCAGCGGGGGAGGTGGCAGGCGCAGCCTGACGGAGGGGGCTTCTCCGCGAACGCGTCGCTTGGGGAGAGGCCCCCTCCGTCGCCTTCGGCGCCACCTCCCCCGGTTTCCGGGGGAGGATTAAGAGACTAGAAAACCGCCGCCACCAATTGCCGGAATGCGTCGGCGCGGTGGCTCATCGCATGTTTGGCCTCGGGATCCATTTCGCCATAGGTCAGGTCGTGGCCGTGCGGCACGAACATCGGATCATAGCCGAAGCCACGCGCGCCGCGCGGCGGCCAGACCAATACGCCATCGGCGCGGCCCTCGAACCATTCGACATGGCCGTCGGGCCATGCCAGAGCGAGCGCGCAGACGAAATGGGCGTCGCGGCCGGTCTCCGGGGGAAGCGCCGCGAATTTGTCCTCGACCCGCTGCATCGCGATTCCGAAATCTTTGGTCTCGCCGGCCCAGCGCGCCGAGAAGATTCCCGGATCGCCGTTCAGCGCCTCGACGCACAGGCCGCTATCGTCGGCGAGCGCGGGCAGGCCCGAAAGGTCCGCCGCCTGCAGCGCCTTCAACTCGGCATTGGCGACGAAGGTCGTGCCGGTCTCGTCGGGCTCGGGCAGATCGAGCTCGGCCGCCGAGACCGGCTCGACGCCGTACGGGCCGAGCAAAGCCTTGATCTCGCGCACCTTACCCGGATTGTGGCTGGCGATCACCAGCTTGCCGGGCTTCAGCTTGCGGATCGCCTGGGGGGTGTCGCCCCCAATGCCTTCGTCGGGATCGCTCATTGCAGGGCCTTCAACTGCGCAGCGAAGATCTGGTTGCAGCCGATGCGCGCGAGGCGGAGCAGGCGGAGCAGGCCTTCCTCGTCATAGCAAGCACCCTCGGCGGTCGCCTGCGCCTCGGCGATCTTGCCGTCGGCGAGCAGCACGAAATTGGCGTCGGCGTCGGCCGCGCTGTCTTCGTCATAATCGAGGTCGAGCACCGGATTGCCCTGATAGATGCCGGCGCTCACCGCCGCGACCTGAGTCAGGATCGGGTCCTTTTCGAGCAGTCCCGCGGTCAACAGCTTGTTGGTGGCGATGCGCAACGCCACCCATGCGCCGCTGATCGCCGCGGTGCGGGTGCCGCCATCGGCCTGGATCACGTCGCAATCGAGCGTGATCTGGCGCTCGCCGAGCAATTTGAGGTCGGTCACCGCGCGCAGGGAGCGGCCGATCAGTCGCTGGATCTCCTGGGTGCGGCCCGATTGCTTGCCCTTGGCCGCTTCGCGCTGGCCGCGCGTGTGAGTGGCGCGCGGCAGCATGCCATATTCCGCAGTGACCCAGCCCTCGCCTTTGCCGCGCAGCCAGGGCGGAATGCGCTCCTCGATGCTCGCGGTCACCAGCACGCGCGTGTCGCCGAAGCCGATCAGCACCGATCCTTCCGCGTGGCGGGTGAAATTGGGCTCGATGATGATGCTGCGCATCTCGTCGGGGGCGCGGCCGGATGGGCGCATCGGTTCATTCTCCTGAAAAGTCGATCCGGGCACGTAGACGGTGGACAGCGAACGCGCCAGTGTCGGCGCACGATCCGGAGGGTGCGATGAAGCAATGGTTGGGGCTGGGCGTGATGGGACTGGCGTTGGCCGGATGCATTCCGGAGAGTCGCGTGCCGGCCGGACCGACCCCCATCGAAGGCGATTCGATCACCTATGAGACCGGGCCGTGCTTCGGCAGGTGTCCGGTCTATGCCGTGACCGTTCGCCCCGACGGGACCGGCATATTCGAGGGCAAGCGCTTCACCGCAGTGACCGGCGAGCGCGGCTTCACCTTGAGCCGGGCGCAATATGACGCCTTCGCGGCGAGGCTCGCGCCCTATCGGCCGGCGAGCGGCGAGGTCCGCTATGCGCATGGCGAGCCCAATTGCGCGAACGCGCCGACCGACATGCCGAGCGTCGAGATTCGCTGGACGCGGGCGATCGGCGACAGCCAGGGATTGTATTTCTACCTCGGCTGCCGGCGGGACAATGCTGCGCTCGCCGAGGCGCTGGGCGGGGCGGTCGAGCTGCTGCCGGTGCAGGAATTGATTGGGGAGCGGCCCTGACAGCTCCGTGCTCCTGCGAAAGCAGGAGCCCAGAGTTACGAGCGACGAATTCTTCCACCCTGGGCTCCTGCTTTCGCGGGAGCACGGAGAGGTTGGCGTGTGCACGGACCGCGCTACATAGAAGCCCATGACCACCCCACCGATCCACGAACTTACCGATCGCGCGCGCGACGTGTTTCGGATCGTCGTCGAATCCTATCTCGACAATGGCGCGCCGGTCGGATCGCGCACCATCTCCAAAATCTCGGCGCTCAACCTGTCGCCGGCGTCGATCCGCAACGTCATGCAGGATCTCGAGGAAGCCGGACTGCTCGCCGCGCCGCATACCAGCGCGGGGCGGATGCCGACCCAGTCGGGGCTTCGCCTGTTCGTCGACGGGATGATGCAGGCGAGCGCGCCGTCGGCCGAGGAGCGCGCCGCGATCGAGGCGCGGGCCGGGCAGGCGGGTCCGGTCGAGGAAGCCCTGGCCAATACCACCGCCACGCTTTCGGGCCTGTCGGCCTGCGCCGGGCTGGTGCTGGTCCCCAAAAGCGAGCCGGTGCTGCGCCAGTTCGGCTTCGTGCCGCTCAGTCATGATCGCGCGCTCGCGGTGCTGGTCGGCGAGGACGGCTCGGTCGAGAATCGCGTCGTCGAGATCCCCGGCGGGATCGATCCGGTCGCGCTGCAGCAAGCCGCCAATTACATGAGCGCGATGCTCGCCGGGCTGACGCTCGCCGATGCGCGCGCGCGGATCGAGCGCGATCTTCGCCAGCAGCGCGCCGCGCTCAACAGCGCCGCCGCCGCTTTGGTCGAGCGCGGGCTGGCGGTGTGGAGTGAGGATGGCGGCCGTCGCCCGGTGCTGATCGTGCGCGGCCAGGCGCGGCTGATCGACACCGCGGCGACCGAGGATCTCGACCGCGTCCGGCAATTGCTCGACGAACTCGAGGGCAAGGAAGAGATCGCCCGCTTGCTCGACAGCGCCCGTGAAGGCGAGGCGACGCGCATTTTCATCGGATCGGAGAACAAGCTCTTTGCGTTGTCGGGTTCGTCGGTGATCGCAAAACCGGTACGTGCGCTCGACGGGCGCGTGGTCGGCGTGGTGGGCGTGATCGGCCCAACGCGGTTGAACTATGCGCGAGTCGTACCCATGGTGGATTTCACGGCCGCCACATTGGCCCGAATATTAGCCTGACGAACAGGGAATCATGTCGAACGAGAATGAGAAGATGAGCGCGGACGTACAGGACGCGGAAACCAATCTGCGCGAGGAAACCGCCGAGGCGGCTCCCGAAGTCGCCGAGCACGACCGCGTCGCCGAACTGGCGGCGCAACTTGCCGAGGCACAGGCGGCGGTGATGTATGCGCAGGCGGAGACCCAGAATGTCCGTCGCCGCGCCGAGAAGGAAGCGCAGGATGCGCGGGCCTATGCCGCGACTGCCTTTGCGCGCGACATCCTGTCGGTGTCCGACAATCTTTCGCGCGCGCTGCAGGCGATCCCCGCCGATCTGCGCGAGGACGAGAAACTGAAGGGGCTGGTCGTCGGGCTCGAGGCGACCGGGCGCGAGATCGATTCGGTGTTCGCGCGCCACGGCATCTCGAAGATCGTTTCGATCGGCGAGCCGCTCGATCCCAATCGTCACCAGGCGATGATGGAAGTCCCGACCGCCGATGCCGAGCCCGGCAGCGTCGTGCAGGAAATCCAGACCGGCTATATGATCAAGGATCGGCTGCTCCGCCCAGCTCTGGTCGGCGTGGCGAAGAAGCCGGACTAAGAATTTCCCTCTCCCAATGGGAGAGGGAAGGGGCCCGCTCGCGAAGCGAGTGGGAAGGGTGAGGGTGTCGCGAGGTCATCCTGCTCGCCCTCACCCTTCCGCCGACTTCGTCGGCTCCCTCCCTCTCCCGATGGGAGAGGGTTTCACAAATTCGCTATTGCTAATCATTCGCATCAAACGCTAGACGCAATGCGGCCCGCATTGGGGCCGATTGCGAGGTTGCGGCGTGTATCAGTTCCTCGATCGAACCGTGTCCGAACTCGTGCCGGGCGACGCGCTGCTCGTCTGGGCGATGCGCCAATGGGTCAGCGCGATGCGCGGCGGGCGCTGTCCCTGCGCCGCGCTCGGCCCGGCACTCGCCGCGCGCCGGCTCTCGACGATCCTGCCCGATTTCAACATCGCGATGATGCTGCTCGATCGCGAGGGCATTGCCTCGCTGCAATTCCGCACGGTCGGATGTCTCAGCTTGGGCGATGACGAGGCATTGTTGCTGGCGCTTCACGCCGCGGCCGCTAAAGGGCAGGAGACCGTGGTCCGGAACATCGTCGAAGCGCTGGTGAAGCCCGAGGCACAGCGCACGCTCCAGTTCGCCGCCACGCGCATCGCCCAGGCCCTCGCGGCCTGAGCGGAGCATCCACAGACTCAGGAACCGTTTTTCTCGATGAACATGCACGCCCGCCCGCCCCAGCTGCTTCCCGAGCATGCCGCCTTCCAGACCTGCAACGTGCGCTGGGTGCGGCACTGGAACGAGCATCTGTTCAGCTTCGCGATCGAACGCCCGGCGAGCTTCCGCTTCCGCTCGGGCGAGTTCGTGATGATCGGGCTCGAAGGCGAGGGAAAGCCGCTGATGCGGGCCTATTCGATCGCCAGCCCGACCTGGTCCGACGAACTCGAATTCCTCTCGATCAAGGTGCCCGACGGTCCGCTGACCTCGCGGCTGCAGATGATCCGCGCCGGCGATCAGCTCTATCTCGGCAAGAAGCCGACCGGGACGCTCGTCTCCGACGCGCTGCTTCCGGGGAGGCGGCTGTTCCTGCTGTCGACCGGCACCGGCCTCGCGCCGTTCCTCAGCATCGCACGCGATCCGGACATCTACGACGCGTTCGGCCAGATCGTCATCGTCCATTCGACGCGCCGGGTGAGCGACCTGGCGTATCACGACGAGCTCACCGCCCAGCTCGCCGGCGATCCGCTGGTCGCGGACCAGGCATTGCTCCAGTTCCATTACATTCCGACGGTGACCCGCGAGCCCTTCCGCACCACCGGGCGGATCGGCCAGCTGATCGAGGAAGGCTGGCTGTTCCACCCGCCGGTCTCGGGCGAGCGTGCGCTCAATCCGGAGACCGACCGGGTGATGCTGTGCGGCAGTACCGAGATGATCAAGGATTTCTCGGCGATGCTCGAGCGCCACGGCTTCGAGGAGGGCTCGAACGCCAAGCCGGGGACCTTCGTGGTCGAGCGGGCTTTCGTGGGCTGACCTGATTCCCCTCCCTGGAAGGGGTTAGGGGTGGGTAGAAAAGGCCGGGCCCGATGCCCGGCCTTTCTTTTTCTGCTGAGCGTCTCGTTGGGCTCGCCTTCGGCGCGCACCCACCCCCGGCCCCTCCCTTTCAGGGAGGGGAGCCTCAAGAGCAGGTGACGCATCGCGCCGCGTCCCCTATCTCCGCTCCATGTCCTCGCGCTTCGATTCCGTCCCCAACCGCCGCGCGCTGATCGACCGGCGGGCCGTCGCCGAACGGCTCGCGGCCTTGGAAGCATCCGATCCCGGCGAATTGCGCCGCGCCGCCACCACCCAACTCAAGGCCGCGCTCGATGCCGGGCAGGCGGAAATCGCGCGGCGGCTGGCCGAACATCCCTCGCGCGGGCACGAGATGGCTGCGGCGGGAGCGTTCCTGATCGATCAATTGCTCCGCTTGCTATGGGACTTCACCACCCAGCGGCTGCATCCCAATCACAATCCCAGCGCGGCGGAGCGGCTGACCCTGATCGCGGTGGGCGGCTATGGCCGCGGCGAGATGGCGCCGCATTCGGACATCGACATCGGCTTCCTCACCCCGTGGAAGGTGACCGGCTGGTGCGAGCAGGTGATCGAATCCACGCTCTATTCATTGTGGGACATGCAGCTGAAGGTCGGCCATTCGTCGCGCTCGCTCGACGACATGGTCCGCCAGGCCAAGGCCGACGTGACGGTGCGCACCGCCTTGCTCGAGGCACGCTACATCTGGGGCGACACCGCGCTCTATGACGAGGCCGCACGCCGCTTCAAGGCCGAGGTCCAGGCCGACACCGCGCGCGATTTCATCGCGCAGAAGCTCGCCGAGCGCGACGCGCGGCACAAGCGCATGGGCGACAGCCGCTATGTCGTCGAGCCCAACGTCAAGGAAGGCAAAGGGGGCTTGCGCGATCTCCACGCGCTCTTCTGGATCGGGAAGTACGCGTACAATGTCCGCGAGCCCGCCGAGCTGGTCGAGGCGGGGCTGCTCACGCCGCAGGAATATCGCCAGTTCCGCCGCGCCGAGAATTTCCTCTGGGCGGTGCGCTGCCAGCTCCATCTGCTGACCGGCCGCGCCGAGGATCGGCTCACCTTCGACGTCCAGCCCGAGATCGCCAGCCGGATGCGCTATGCCGACCGGCCGGGCAAGTCGAAGGTCGAGCGCTTCATGCACTTCTACTTCCTTCAGGCGAAGGTGGTGGGCGATCTCACCGGGGTGTTCCTCGCGCATCTCGACGAGAAGTTCGCCGCGCGCGGCAGCCGCTTCGGCTTCCCGCGGCTGTTCAAGAGCCCACGCAAATTGAACGGCTTCACGCTCGAGCGGAGCCGGCTGGCGCTGCCCCGCGACAGCTTCTTTCAGGAGGATCCGGTCCGATTGGTCGAGATCTTCCAGCTCGCCGATCTGCACGGGCTCGAAATCCACCCCACCGCGATGCGCGCCGCCGCGCGCGACGCGCGGCTGGTCGACGATGTCCGCGAGGATGCCCGCGCCAACGCGCTGTTCCTCGATGTGCTGACCTCGCCGCGTACGCCCGAAATGGTGCTGCGCTGGATGAACGAAGCGGGGGTGTTCGGCCGCTTCGTGCCCGATTTCGGCCGCGTCGTCGCGCAGATGCAGTTCGACATGTATCACCATTACACCGTCGACGAGCATTCGATCCGCGCGATCGGGCTGCTCAACGCGATCGAGAAAGGCGAGCTCAAGGAGGATCATCCGCTCGCCACCGGCATCTTCGAGCAGATCGTGTCGCGGCGCGCCTTGTTCGTCGCGGTTCTGCTCCACGACATCGCCAAGGGCCGCGGTGGCGACCATTCGATCCTCGGTGCCGAAGTGGCCGAGCGGCTGTGCCCGCGGCTGGGGCTGAGCCCGGCCGAGACCGAGGCGGTGGCATGGCTGGTGCGCTGGCATCTGCTGATGTCGGCAACGGCGTTCAAGCGCGACCTCAGCGACTTCAAGACCATCCTCGATTTCGCCGCGCACGTGCAGAGCCCCGAGCGGCTGCGCATGCTGCTGATCCTGACGATCGTCGACATCCGCGCCGTGGGCCCCGGCGTGTGGAACAGCTGGAAGCGCCAATTGCTCGCCAATCTGTTCGACTCCGCCGAGGAAGTGCTGCGGCTCGGCCACAAGCAGAAGGGCCGGGGCGAGCGCATCGCCGCCAAGCAGGCCGAGCTGGCGGAGATCCTCGGCTGGAGCGACGAACGGATGGCGGCTCTCAAGCGGCGGCTGACCGAGCCCTACTGGATCGCCGAGCCGCTCGACGTGCTCGAGCGCAATGCCCGCCAGATCGACGCCGCGGGGGACGAGCAATTGTCGATCGCGGCGCAGGTCTATCCCGATCGCGGCGCGACCCTGGTGACGGTCTACGCCTCGGATCATCCGGGACTGTTCTACCGCATCGCCGGGGCGATCCACGTCGCCGGCGGCAACATCATCGACGCGCGGATCCACACCACGCGCGACGGCATGGCGCTCGACAATTTCCTCGTCCAGGACCCGCTGGGCCGGCCGTTCGACGAGGCCGCGCGGCTCAACCGGATCAAGGCGAGCATCGCCGATTCGCTCGCCAACCGCTCGCGGCTGCAGGAACGGCTCAAGACCAAACCCTTGCCGCGACTGCGTGCCGACGCCTTTGCGATCGAACCGAACGTGCTGATCGACAACAAGGCGTCGAACCGCTTCACGGTGATCGAGGTCAATGCCCGCGATCGCCCGGCTTTGCTGTGCCACCTCGCATTTGCGCTGTTCCAGTCGAAGGTGACGATCCACTCGGCGCATGTCGCCACCTATGGCGAGCGCGCGGTCGATACCTTCTACCTGACCGATCTGATCGGTGATAAGATCGAAGGCGCGGCGCGACTGAAGACGATCGAGCGCCGGTTGCTCGAAGCGGCGGCGGGACAGGACATCGCTCAGGCCGCCTGAAAAGGGGACAAGCATGCCGGTGATCGGATTGGGCGGGCTGTTTTTCCGTGCGCGGGATCCCGAGGCGCTCAACGCCTGGTATCGCGACACGCTCGGGGTCGGCGGCGGTTGCGGCAAGGACGAGAACGGCGAGTCGAGCGACTGGTTCTGGTATCCCGAGCCCGGCCCGGTGGTGTTCGCGCCGTTCGCGGCGACGACGGACTATTTCGCGGCGGACAAGCAGGTCATGCTCAACTTCCGCGTCCGCGATCTCGATGGACTGCTCGAACAGCTCAATGCACTGGGCATCGCGATCACCACCAAGGACGAATGGGACACGCCCGAGACCGGCCGCTTCGCGCGGATCCACGATCCCGAAGGCAATCCGATCGAATTGTGGGAGCCGCCGGCGGCCTGAGGGCATCTCCGGCTTGCGCGCGCCATATGCACCGGCGGGTATGGAATTAATCGGACAATTCATTTGACAGCCTCGCGGCCGCGCCAATAGCGCTGCGTCCAAGCTATCGAGGGGGAAAGGTCATGCATCGGGCGTCGCGGCTGTGGATGGCGATGTGGTTGTGCCTGGCCGGGCTCCCCGCCGCCGCGCAGACCTGGACTGCCGACAATGGCGACGGCACCTTCACCAACCCCCTGTTCTACGACGAATTCTCCGACCCCGACCTGATCCGGGTGGGCGAGGATTATTATCTGACCGGCACCACCATGCACGTCATGCCGGGGCTGCCGATCCTCCATTCGCGGGATCGTGAACTGGAAGCTGCTCGGCTATGCCTTCGATCGGCTCGATCTGGGCCCCGACATGCGGCTCGAGGGCGGCAAATCGATGTACGGGCAGGGCATCTGGGCGCCGAGCTTCCGCTATCATAACGGCACTTTCTACATCTTCTCGAACGTCAACGGGCATACCACCCAGGTCTTCCGCGCGACCAACCCCGCGGGGCCATGGACGCGCACGCCGATGAAGCGCTCGCTTCACGATCTCGGGGTCCTGTTCGACGATGACGGCAAGGTCTATGTCGTCTGGGGCTATCGCGAAGTGCGGATGGCGCAGCTCAACGCCGCGCTCGACGATCTGGTGCCGGGCAGCGAACGGGTGATCATCCGCGCCGATCAGGGGATGGGCGAGGGCGCGCATCTCTACAAGGTCGACGGGCGCTATTTCATCACCAGCGCGTGGTTCTCGGGGCGGATGCGGATGCCGGTGGCGCGCGCCGACAAACCCTATGGGCCGTATGAAGTGAACCACGCGATCAGCCTAGACGAGGGCTGGGGAAGCGCCGAAGGCTATCGCCATCGCGGCGAGCCCAGGCCGCCGTTCGATATCGCGCCGCCGACCACCGCGCTCGGGCGCAACGTCCTCCACCAGGGCGGGCTCGTCCAGACGCCGAAGGGGGAATGGTGGGGCTTCTCGATGACCGATTACAATTCGCTCGGGCGGCTGACTGCGCTCTCGCCGGTGACGTGGCAGGACGGCTGGCCCTGGTTCGGGCTGCCGGGCAATCTCGGCCGGACGCCGCGGACCTGGACCAGGCCGGTGACCGGGGTGAATCAGAAGCCGTTCGCGCCTTATGTCCGCGACGACGGCTTTGCCGGGCCGGCGCTCGGCCGCATCTGGCAATGGAACCATGTCCCGGACGATAGGCGCTGGTCGCTGGGCGAGCGTCGCGGGTTCCTGCGGCTGCACACCTTGCCCGCCACCGACCTGATGACCGCGCGCAATTCGCTGACCCAACGCGCGATCGGACCGCGTTCGGTGCCGGTCGCGGTGCTCGAGACCAGGGGGCTGCGCGACGGCGACGTAGCGGGGCTGGGACTGCTCGGGCTGCCGTGGCGGACGCTGGGGGTGCGGCGCGAGGGCAATGGGCTGACGATCGAATTCCGCGACCAGCTCGGCGACCGGAAAGTCCGCGTGCCCTTCGCCGGCAACCGCATCTGGCTGCGCGCCGAATGCGATTATCTGACCGAGCGGGCGCAGTTCGCGTACAGCTTCGACGGCGAGGCCTTCACCCCGATCGGCGCGCCGTTCGTCATGGCGTTCCAGCTCAAGACCTTCCAGGGCATTCGCTACGCCTTGTTCGCGTATAACGAGCGCGGACGGCCGGGCGGCTTTGCCGATTTCGACAGCTTCGCCGTGGCCGAGCCGAGCCCTAAGGGGCTGATGCACTCGATCCCGCTCGGAAAGTCGGTGACGCTGGCACTTGCTGCGCCCGAATCGTCACTGGGCGAGCATGAGGGTTCGATCGTCGCCCGACCGGGCAAGCAAGGCGCGGCGCGTTTCCGGCTGGTCGATCGCGGGCAGGGGCGGGTGGCGCTCGCTCTTGCCGGCGGGCATGTCTCGATCAGTGCGACCGGGGACGCCTGGGTCAAGCCGGGCGCGGCGGGACCCGGCGAGACCTTTCAGTGGATGGAGAGCATCTATGGCGAGCCGATGCTGATGTCGCTGGTGACCAACCGCTATCTGACGGTGGATCCGGCAAGCGGGCAGGTCTCGGCGACCAGCCCCGGCGCGCGTCCCGATCGCGCGGATCATGCACGGTTCGTCGTGGTGGTTGCGCGCTGAGGCCCTGGCGCGCGCCGGCAACCGGCGTTCAGCGGGTCAGCAATTGCCTCCGGCCCGCCGCGATGAAGCTCGCCACGAACATCAGCGCGACGAACAGGCTCAGCCAGTCGAGTGGCGCGGGCCCGGCCACGAAACCGAGATGCGCGAGCATCGCCCAGCCGCCGCCGAGCAGGATGATCAGATAGAAGGCCATGTTGCCGGCCTCGTGCGACAGGGTGCGCCCCAGCTCGTCGAGCAGCCGCCAAACCGCGATCGACAGCAGGGTTGCGACGGCGATCAGGACCAGCGCGCCGGCGAGAACCGTCGCGGGGGACAGTACGCCCTCGGGCCCGGCAAGCGCCAGTACGATCAGCAGCAGGCCGCACGCAACCATCCAGACGAAGCTGTAGAGAAACAGCCGGCCGCGTTCGCGCATATCGTCGGCGGCGGCCGCATCGTCGATGAAACCGGCGCCGCCCTGCGCGCTCGCCACCGCAAGGACGCCGAGCGAAGCGAAGACGATGAGCGTCGAGCCCATGATGGCGGCAACCCATTCCGACACGCCCATCGTTTCCAGGGCGCCCGCACGGGCCAATGCGTCGAAGCCTAGCAGGAGGAGCGTGCAGGCGAGGACGGCCACCGCGCTCGATGCCGCGAAATTGCGGATGGTACGCAGGTTGAACGGCCGCTTCCGGCTGCTCAGCCCGACCACCGCCATCGAGAAGAGCAAGCCGAGGCCCAATATCCCTACGACCTCTCTCGATCGGAACATCGTGCCCACGCCGCCCTCGTGCAGAAGCGCGGAGGCACCCGACGCGGCGAGGATGTAGCAAAGCGCTCCCGCGACGCTCCACGCCGCGAAATTGCGCCACGCGGGCAGGGATTTGTCATTCGCCATGGCGATCATTCCTCCGGTTCCCAATGGTCGACGAACAGCTCGGGCACGGCCACGGCGAACAGCTTGGCCATGCGCAGCGCCAGCGGCAGGCTGGGATCATATTTGTCGGTCTCGACGGCGTTGATCGTCTGTCGCGACACGCCGAGCCGCCGGGCCAGTTCGCCCTGACTCCAGCCGCGCCCCTCGCGCATTTCCTTCAAGCGATTTTCCAAAATCCATCTCCGCCTGTAAAGAGCTCTTTACAGGCGACTCGGGGACATGTCAAGAACTCTTTACAGGGGCGAGGAGCTGCAGCGGCGCGACACGGCTTCGTGCAGCGGACGTTGAGAGTCAGCAGCCCGATCTTGCGATGGAGGACCGTAGTAGAAAGGGCGGCTGGTCAACTGAGGGGAATCGAGTCCCTGACAACGCAGCGTGGCGGATAGCGGTATGCAAATCGTCTCGGCGTATCGGATCGCGATCGATCCGTACGGGACGCTTGCGTTTGGGGTCCTGCGAGATTATTCCTAGACAAGTAGGGGAAAGGCGCCGCAGCGCAGCCTGCTTGGCGCACCCTGCAAAAAGAGGCCCGAGGGTTTCCCCTCGAGCCAGTGGCATGGAACTAGGCTTCGGGAGTGTCAGGCTTCCGAAGCCGTTTCATTTCAGCCAAGCCTAGGTACCCGAGCTTGACTTGGACCAGTCCGCATATCGCCTGACAAATTGTCAGTGTCATTGCGAGAATTGCCCAACTTTCCGCCGACATAGGCATCACCTCACTTTCTCTAGCGGTGACACCCCGGCGCCGGGGAAATTCTGTAATGAGCCGCAAGTTTCTGATGATCAACGGGGCAAATTGCATTATTCAGGAGTCAGGCAGGCGGCGTTGCCAGAATGCAACACGCCAAGCTTATTCGTAAGGAAGGTCGCAAGCCAAATTCCGCGGAAATCCAAGCGTTTCCTTAGATTGTTGCGCTTACGAAACGAATTGACTTTTTAAAAAGTTTGAACTTTGAACTCCGTTGGTCGCATTTTCGCTTGACCATTGGCTTTGGTAAGCCTGCGTCAGCCCGAGTCGGCAGGTATAGATGTCAGTCGACTATGCGCTCGGCAATGGCGTTGTAGCGAGGCAACGATTGCCAAGGAGGGCGCACTTCCCGATCAGCCAAGCGGTTGTGTAGATCTCGGCCTTGAAGCCTCGCCCGTCACCTTCTGCTCGGGACATTGGTCGGAGTGACCCAGCGCGAGTGTGCCATCCACACCTGACAGGCATTCGGCGTCCCGATGCGCAGATCGACCCGGCCGCCGGCCACAGCGAGGAAGGCGCCGGCGCAAACTACACCCACCTGCGTCCCGAGTATCTCCGCGGAGTTCATCGCCTCGACAGAGGCGTTCTGGGCCGCCGTCGCAGCACGCCGATGCTCATTTGCGATAGTAGTGCAGGTGTATCGCGATTTCGGAGAGCGACGATGGGCCCGCTTCCAGGAATTACGGATACGAATCGATTCTGGATAGTGCGATCGAGGTCACGATTTCGATGATGGACCAGTAGACAAGGATGCGGCAGCGACGTACGAAATTAGCTTCGAATCTAGGGGGTTTTGGTGCGTTCTTCAGACTCGTTTGCCGGTCGTTTAACGCGGCGAGATACATCGTGGCGTCACCAGGTAGCGGTCATTTTCTGCCTTGTCAGCGCGATGACGACGCCGTTTCTGGCACACGCGCAAACTGCACCTGCTGCTCCGAAGATCATCTCGCCACTGATGGTCGCCGAGGATGTCAACGGCGTCAACATCAAGACCGGCAAGGTCAGGCAGAACCTCCCCGGCTGGGGCGTGCCCGCGGCGCCTCGCATCGCAGGCAGCAGGGTCACGGACTTCCAGCCCTATGTTTCCGGCGATATCCCGGTTCCCCTCACGCCTCAGATAGAAGTCGCATCGTTTTCTGTGCATGTCGGCAAGGGGGCGTCGGAATCGTTTTCTTGTTACGACCGCGATTGCAAGTCCAACGAGGGCACCGGATCGACTCTGGTTTACGTGAATAACCTTACGGCGAAGACCGTCTCCGTCAGGTATCTTAGCGCCTCTACTGGCGCTGCGTACACGTTCAATCTGATGAATTATTACGACTATAGGGCCCCCGACAACTGGAGTACTGGCTACGCCCGCATGGCAGCTTTCGCATCGAAGGCGGAATACCCCGATCGCGAAACGATAACTTTCGCCTATAAAACCGTGAATATTGGCCCGCAGACCTCTCATCGGATCGGCAAGGTATCCACCAATGCCGGCTACGAGATAAAATTCGAATATGGCGGCGACGACCCGTACGTCATGTCGTTCAACCAGGTTAAGACAATCCGCACCTATAAAACCGGTCAGGAGAGCACTCCTCTCCGATCGTTCAATTATAGCTACGACGATTCAGGCACCGCTACGATCACCGAAGTGGGAGAAGAATCGCTTTCCCGCTCCTATTCGATTGCCAATTGCGGCTGCCAGGCCGCCGGCCAGATCGAAGTGTCGAGCGGCAGCTTCACCTATCCCAACGATTCCTCGGCTTCGAGGACGTTCACGAAGCGCGCGGACGCGAATCTGATCGAGGGCATGACCATCGACGATGGCGCCTGGTCGTATGAATACACCAGCCCCACCGCCGTCGGGCTCGATTACGCATACACGGCCGTAAAAGTAACCGACCCGAATCTGGGCGTGAAGACTTACAACCTGACGAACAAGCTGGGTCCGTTCGGCCAGATTGCCCGCAAGAATATCGATAGCATCATCGACGAGGAAAACCGAAGAACCGCGTTCCTTTACACGGATTTCGGATTGGTGAAACAAATCGACAACCCGGAAGGAGACTCGGTCAAGATCGCATATGACGACGCGGGCAACATCGTCGAGCGACGCACGCGGGCGAAGGACCCTGAGCACAACCCCGATCTCGTAGAAAGCGCCTTCTACGATCTGGCGAATTGCAGCGGTGGATATGATTGCCACGTTCCGAAGTGGACCAAGGACGCATCTCTCGCCCAGACCGACTACAGCTATAACGGGCTGGCGCAATTGACCGAGATGAACGAGCCGGCCGACAAAGACGGCGTTCGCAAGCGGACCATCATCGACTACGCCACCAGCGCTTCCGGCATCTCCCGGCAATCGAAGGTTGCCGTTTGTGGATACCATCCGGTCGATCCTCAGAAGAACAGCTGCGGCACCGACCGGGCGTTCGTCACGGAATTCGAATATTTCAACGACACCGCACTGGTTTCTGTCGAGCGCGCCATCGACCTTTCCACCGGCACGAGCCTTTCCACACGCTATTCCTATGACAGCGCCGGACGCCTCCTGTCGGTGGATCGCCCGCGGCCGGGCACGGATGACGCATCCTATCGGAAATATGACGGCCTGGGGCGTGCGCGGTGGGAGATCGGCCCGCTCGCAAGCAACGGGACCCGCTCGGCAAGCCGTACGACCTATCGACTGAGGGATGACCGGCCCGAACGGGTCGCGGCGGGCAGCGTGACTTCCATCGAGGCCGAGAATTTCGCAGTCGAGAACGAAGTGGTGCCGTCTTTCGACGATTATGGCCGCGTCGTCCGCGTGAAGACCCTCGACAGGGGCGTGACGGCAACCGTGTCGGACACGGCCTATGACAAATTGGGCCGCAAGACCTGCCAAGCCGCGCGCATGACCCTCGCCAATTTCGACGCGGCACCCATGAAAGCTTGCGTCCTGGACCCTCAGGCAGGTTCGGAGCCGGACCGCATTTCGGCGATCGAATATGACAAGTCCGGGAAGCCGAAGTCGGAGCGTCGGGGTGTCGGGACGCCGCTGGAGCAGATATACGCCAGCTACACCTACACGCCGAACGGAAAGCGCGAGTCGCTCACCGACGCGAAGGGGAACAAGGCCGGCTTCGTCTACGATAGCTACGATCGTTTGAAGCAGTGGCGCTTTCCGTCCCCCACGGTCGCGGGCGCGCCGAACGAGAATGATTTCGAGGAATATGGCTATGATGCGAACGGCAATCGCACGAGCCTGCGGAAGCGCGACGGTCGCAAGATCGAGTACCAGTATGACGCGCTGAACCGCGTGACAGCCAAGCTCATTCCCGATGCCTGCGTCATCGGCTATGCCTGCACCCAGCCTCCGGGCACGGCGACACGGGACGTTTATTACCGCTACGACGTGCGCGGCCTTCAACTGTCCGCGGCCTTCGACGCGCCGGACGGGGCGAACGCGGTGACGAACGCGTTTGATCGTTTCGGCCGGATGCTGTCGAGCACCACGCAGATGGAAGGCGTCAGCCGCACGCTGAGCTATCAATATGATGATAACGGCAATCGCACGCGCGTGTCCCACCCGGGCGGGACTGCCTTTACCTTCGAATATGACGGCGCCGATCGGCTGACGGAGGTGCGCGACCCGTCATCGGTACTGGCGACGATCACCTACGATGGGGTCGGGCGCCGAAAGACCCAGGGTGGAGGCAACGCGGAATCGCGCTACGACTATGACGGCATCGGCCGCCTGAAGCTCCTCACGGACGACCTGGCGGGCGTGCCCCATGTTTCCTCTGGCTTCGACTACAATGCCGCGAGCCAGATCGTCTCGCGCACGCGATCCAATGCCGCCTACGCATTTCGCGGCTATGCGAATTTGAGCCGCGCCTATGTTGCTAACGGCCTCAACCAATATCGCACAGTTGGCGGCGTCACCTTCGGTTATGACGCGAACGGAAATCTCGCCTCCGACGGGACGTCGTCCTACACCTACGATGCCGAGAACCGTCTCGTCACCGTCGCCGGCGCCGCGAGCGCCAACCTCGTCTACGATCCGACGGGACGGCTCTGGCAGGTCACCGGACGCGATGGCCAGAGCACGCGGTTCCTCTATGACGGCAATCAACTCTCTGCCGAGTACGATGCGAGCGGCAATCTGCTGCGCCGTTACGTCCACGGCACCGGGGACGATGATCCGCTCGTCTGGTACGAGGCCGGGCAGCCCCGCTGGCTTCACGCCGATCATCTGGGCTCCATCGTGTCGGTCAGCGACAGCTCGGGTAGGCTGATCGAGACCAATGCCTATGACGAATATGGCATTCCCGACGGCCGCAATATCGGCCGGTTCCAATATACCGGCCAGGCCTGGATCCCCGAGCTCGGGATGTATTACTACAAGGCCCGCATCTACTCGCCCACGCTTGGTCGCTTTCTCCAGACGGACCCGATCGGGTATGACGATCAGGTCAATCTATATACTTATGTCGCAAATGATCCGGTGAACGCAAAAGATCCAAGTGGAACCGAGATCGTAGTGCGAGATGAATCTCAGCGACCAACAATCCAAGCGTACGTAAATGCTCTTTCAAAGACACAGTACAAATTTGACAAAGATGGCCGATTGACAGTGGATGACAAGGCGAAGATCAACCGCAACGGGTCTGCCTACTATTCTAACCGCTTAAACCGAGCGATATCCGATAAAAGGGTATTAAACGTAGGAATCAGTCAAGGTGTAAGGTATTCAACGCGTGGAAGAGTTCAAACCTTCAATGTAAGGCGTCAGTGCGGTGGCGGATGTACTACACCTAGTGGGCGCACCGTTGTGGTGGATGGAAAGCCGACGTTCGCGCCGAGTGCCAACGGCCGTATGATTGCACTGTCACCTGCGGAAATAGTTATGCACGAACTAGTCGCTCACGCGATCCCTAGGATGTTTGGCGGAGGAACGGGGAATGGGATCAAGAACGACAATATAGCAAGGGATCAGATCGGATTGCCGCTTAGGGAGAATTCGGAAACCCATGACGAATAATAGAACTCTTGTACTTTTTTTCAGATGCGCAGCTCTTGTGGCTGCAAGCGTAAGCATTGCCGCCTGCACACAGGCTGCCGTTCCCAGAGACGCAACTGGCATTTGCTATCGCCGAATCGCGTGGTCTGATCCAAAAAAAGGCACAATGAGTCGCTTCGAGTTTGTGCTTGCAGAGCGCTCGTCGCAATTGCTCAAGGACATAAGCAGGATAGAGTGGGCCGAAGGCAGTGACTCGTCGCTGAGGAATCCCGATATGCCGCCTTTTGTCTGGACGGGCATCTGGGTTGATGACGATAGCGCCGATGGAATGAACGGACCTGACTGCTCAAATTTGCCGCATTGAAGTTTGGTTGGTGACAGGGATGCACCCCTGTGCGAGCCAGAGCCCCTAATCTCAACCCTCGACGCCACCGCGCTGCCGTTCCGGCACCGGCATGCGCATGGCGGATGAGACAATTGAGATTTTGGGGAAGCCCGGGCTAGAGTCTCAAGCCCTCCAGGCGACGGCAGGCGCCGCCCGGAGGGCCGGAGCAGGTTCAGGAACGTACCTGCTCCCCGGTGCCGGTCGTCAGAAGACGATCTTGAAGGCTCCGGTGATTGCGTGGTCAGCGTTGCCGGCGCCGAGGACCCCGTCGTAACCGACGCTCAGCGTGACATTCGGGGAGAGGCGGTACCGCGCCTCCACATTCAATGCGCCCGCATCCTTCGCTCCGGCCGTGCCGAGCACGGTGAACGGCGTGCCGCCGGCAAAGGTATGGCGACCGACCGGGTCGAGATCGCCCCGGCCGTGACGCCAGCCCGCAGTGCCCCGCAGCGAGAAGGCGCCAGCCGGGCTCGTTTCGAAGCGCACGCCGGTCATCCCGCTCATCGTCGTCTCGCTGATCGCCGCGCCCGACAGCGCCGCGATGCCGCCGGTCTCGGTGAAGGCATCGGTCCTGGCGCGGATCGCGGACAGGCTGACGAAGGGCTCGACATGCCCGCCGCCCACCGGCAGCCGGTAGCCGGCCTCGACAAAGCCCTGGAGCACCGAGCCGTGATAGTCGGCGGTCGTCGTGGCGCTGAACCCCTGGAACGCGATACGGCGGGTGGTTTCGGTGGTGGTACGGGCATAGCCTGCCCCGCCCCGCAGCCCGAACCCGCCCAAGCGTGCCCCGGCATAGACCATGCCGTGGATGCTCCCGATCGAGCCACTGCTGTTCCGACGCGCGACGCGCAGGTCGGTATTGGACCAGCCACCCGCCAGGCCGAGCGTCACCGCGCCGAAGCTGCGGTCAAGCCCGACCACGCCGCCCTTGGTGTCGCGATCGAGCGCGGCGGCGTTGTAGTCGCCGTCGCTGATACCCGAGGTGCCGAACAGGCGGCCCCATAGCGCGCTTTCCCCGGCATCGACCAAGCGGTCGAGCACCGCGCCGCGCACCAGCCGGCTATCCGCCACCATCGCGTTGCGACCCGAGGGGTGGATTTCGCCCGAGAGCTGATCGAAGGCATCCTGCGCCGCCGCATCGGTGGGGAGCAGCAGCAGCGCGTCCTTCAGCGCATTGCCGTCGTGCAGGCTGTCGGCGCCGGCGCCGGTCTCCTTCTGGTTGGGAGTCAGCCCCGCCGCCGCGAATGCCTTCATCTGGGCGAACTCGAGGAAGGCGGTGGTCGCGGTATAGCCGTCGCGGACGCCGGCAAAGGCCGTGACGAGTTGGTCCTCGAACAGGAACTGACCGGTCAGCCCGCCATCGGCCTGCACCACGACATATTTGCCGTGGAGCACCAGCGGCTGGGTGACGGCGACCTGCAGCCGGCTGCCGGCGTCGATCTGGACCTTCCCGGTGGTGCGGAAGGAGTCCGCCCCGTTCAGCCCGGCAATGTCGACCGCAAGCACCGCGCCGTTCGCGAAGGTGGTGGCCGCCGATGTCTGAAGGACATCGCCGACGCCGCCGTCCTGCAGCCGGAGGAGGCCGCTGTTCTGGAAGCGCTCGAGTCCCTGCCACCGCGTCGTCTCGGCAGTCGCAGCCGACAATCCGCTGATAATCGTGCCGGGCGTGGCGTTGAGCAGTTGATCGTCCACGGTGGTGAAGCTGCTGGAGCCGCCGATGCTCTGCCAGCTGCCCGTATTGACCACCACGCTGTTGCCGCCGGAGAGCGCGAGCGTACCGATCAGCGTGCCGGAATTGCCGATCCCCGTCGACCCGCCGGTGACACGGATGGCTTCGTCCGATCCCCATCCGGATGCGTTGCGGATCGTGCCGGTGTTGAGGATCGTCGCGTCCTGCGCCGTGTCGGAAACGGCCATGACGCCGCGATTGCCGCCCTGCACGACGCCGGTCACCGTGATGCTTGTGTCGCCGAGGCCGTTGTTGATCGTCGAGATGCCGCTGAGGCCGCCCGAGGCACTGGCCGCTTCGACCAGAATGTCGCCCGACCCCGCTCCGGCGCGGACACGGATGCCGTCGTTGGTCTGAGTAACGACGCTGCCGGTGGCGATCACGCGGGTTTCGCCGGTGCCGAGATTTTCGGCGCTGATGGCATTGCCGACTGCCTGCACATCGGTGGCGCGGATCGTCAGATCGGTCGCGCTCGCGGCGTTCTCGGCGCGGATGCCGAAGTCGCCGCCGCTGACGAGCTTGGTGGTCTCGATCATCGCCGCGCCGAGGCCGTAATTGTCGGCACGGATGCCGCCCAGGCCGCCCGAAACGTCCGCGGCCAGCACGGTCAGGCTGGTGCTGTCCGGGCCCGCGCCGAGCAGGATGCCGACCTCGCTTACGCCGCTGACCTTGCCGGTGGCGACGACCATCGTGTCACCGCTACCCAGGTTGTTCGCGCCGATCCCGAAGCCGCCGCCCTGGACCTGGCCCGCGCGGATGGTCAGGTCGGTCGCCGAGAATAGTGACTCTGCGTAGATGCCGAATTCGCCTGCCGTCACCGGCCCGGTGGCGGTGATCGACGTCGCGCCCAGCCCGCTATTGTCGACGCGGATGCCATGTTCGCCGGCCGAGACGGACGCGGCCTCGATGGCGACGTCGCCAGCCGCCGTGCTTGCGAACGCGCGGATTCCGGTTCCGCTTCCTGCCGTGACCGCTCCGGCGAGCACCTGGGTGCCGCCGCTGCCCAGATTATCGGCGGCGATGCCCGCGCCCGCGCTCTGGATCTGCGACGCACGAATGATCAAGTCGGTCGCGCCGGCGCCGTTGCGGGCCAGTATGCCCGCCTCGGCGCCGGAGACGAGGCCGGTAGTGGCGATCAGCGTCCCGCCCGTCCCGTCATTGACGGTGCCGATACCGCGGGTGCCGCCCGCGACGTCGACTGCGGCGACCCGCAGGTCGGTCGAGCCGGTCCCGCCGACGACCGCGATCCCAGTGCCGGTCGCGAACGTGCCGGTGACCGTTCCGCTCGCAGCGACGCTCGCCGCGCCCTGGCCGAAATTCTGGACGGTGATGCCGTTGCCTCCGGTGACGCTGGTCACATCGACGGTGACGTCGAGCGTCGCGGTATCGGCTCGCACGTCGATCCCGGCAGGACCGTCGCCGGTGACGTCGCCGGAGCTTCGGACCGAAGTCCTGCCGATGCCATGGTTGACCGCGAAGATCCCGGTCGATCCTCCCTGGACCGCGGCGACGTCGATGACGAGGTCGCTCGCCATCGCGTCGTTGCGGACGATCATCCCGTCCCCGGCCCCGGTGACCAGACCCGTGGCGACGACCGAGGTGTTGCCGGTGCCGCCGTTCTGGACTGCGATGCCATAGGTCTCGCCGCTAACCTGCGCGGCGCGGAGCGCAATGCCCGTCGTCGCGCCGCCATTCTCGATCGCGATGCCGCCATCGCCGATGCCCGCGACGATCCCGGTGGTCTCGACATTGGTGGTGCCGGTGCCGAAATTGCTGACCAGCACGCCATAATCGCCGCCGCTCGCATCGCCGATCGCGACATTGACCGCGCCCGCGGTCCCGCTCGCATCGACGCGCACGCCGGCACCGGTCTGGCCGGTCGCCTTGGCAGCGGTGATGTTGGTGGTGCCGGTGCCGACATGCTCGGTGGCGATGCCGTCCTCCGCGCCCAGCACATTGTTCGCCGAAATCGTCAGATCGGCCGCGCCGGCGTCGTTGCGTGCGAAGATGCCGGAGCTGAACCCGCCGGTGACCGTTCCGGTGCTGGTGATGGCAGTCTCGCCGGAGCCGAGATTTTCGGTGTAGATGCCGCCCGCATTGCCCAATACGTCGGCCGCGACGATGCGGATGTCGGTCGAGCCCGTGCCGGTTGCGACGACGATGCCGAAGCCATCGGCCGCGAGGGCGCTGACCGTACCGCTCGCGGTGATGGTCGTCGGTCCGGCGTAATTGGTGACGTTCACGCCGGTGGTGGAGCCGGTGACGTCGGCTACATCGATCTCGACCCCGTCGTTCAGCGTGTAGGCGAGCACATTGATGCCGGCCCCCGTGGTGCCGGTGACGGTGCCGGTCGCGGCGATGCGCGTAGTGCCGGTTCCCTGGTTGTCGACGACGATGCCCGAAGTCCCGGTAACGTCGACCACATCGACAGCGACGTCCAGCGCGGTGGCGCCGATCGCGGCGTCGATGCCGTACCCCGTGGCAGCGGAAACCGTGCCGCCCGCACGGATGCTGGTCGAGCCGATTCCCTGGTTGCTGATCCGCATGCCGCCAGTGTTGCCATTGACGACGTTGACATCGACCCGCAGGTCGGTCGCAGCTCCCTTAGTGCCGACGACCACACCTTCGGCCGAATAACCGGTAATGGTTCCGGTCGAGACGACATCGGTCGTGCCCGTGCCGAAATTGGTGATGCTGAGGCCGCGGCCAGCGATGACGTCGACGGCTGAGACCGTCATGTTGCGCGCCGTCGCCTCGTTCAGTCCGATGATGCCATAGATGTCGTCAACCGCGACCAGGCCGGTCGTTTCGATCAAGGTATCGCCGGTACCCTCGTTGAGCCCGAGGACTCCGAAATACGAGCCGGCGTTCACGTTGTGGGCGTGGATCTCCAGGTCGGTCGCGTTGACACCATTGCCGACGTTGATGCCGATGCTGTTGGCCCCGGTCACGGTGCCAGTTGCGGTGAGCCGTGCGGCGCCAATGCCCCCATTCGAGATGACGGCGCCGGCCTCGCCGCCGGTCACGTCCCCGACGGTAAGGTCGACCGAGCCCGCAGAATTTGCCGTGGTGATGCGGACGCCCACATCGCCCAACCCGGTCACCGTGTCGACGACGACATTGGTCGTGCCCGATCCGAAATTCTCCACTTCGATGCCGTTGCCGTTGGCGGCGACATTGGCGGCGCGGATATTCATGTCGGTCGAGCCGACGACATTCTGCGCGATGATCCCATAGTCCGTGCCCTCGACGAGGCCCGTGGTGTTGATCGAGGTTGCGCCGGTGCCCTGGTTGAAGGTGCGGATCCCGTAGAAACCGGAGACGTCGGTGGCACCGATCGAGATGTCATGCGCGGTAGTGCCGTTGACGGCGAGAATGCCATTGCCTTCGCCGGCGACCGCGCCACTCGCGGCGATCAGCGTGTCGCCAATCCCCTGATTGGTGACCTCGATTCCGGAGACCAGGCCGTTGACCTGCGTGGCGCGGATGTTGATGCCCGTGGCGCTCGCACCAGCCTGCACCGAGATGCCGCTGTCGTTCAGTCCGGTCACGGTCCCGGTCGCATCGACCTTGGCGACGCCGGTGCCGTCATGGTTGACGAGAATACCGTAACTGCCGCCGATCACCTCGTCCGCGGTGAGGTCGAGATCCGTAGCCCCGCCGTCCAGCGTAGCCTGTATTGCGGTGCCGAGATGAGCCACCACCTCGACGGTCGCCGAGATGGTGGCCACTCCGTTCCCGCTATGCTCCACGACGATGCCGTCGTCGCGCGCACTCACCTTGCCGACGAGCAGGAAGAGCTCGCCCGAACCCGCGAAGTTGCGCGCAAGGATGCCGCTGCCGCCGCTGTTCGCGATCGCACCGCTCCAAAAGGCGGACGTGGCGCCGCCACCGAGATTGTCCAGCGACAGGCCGTTGCTGCCGTTGGCGAAAATGCGGCCGCTTGACGAAATGGCGAGTTCGCCCACCGACGCGCCGCTGGCGCCGCTGGTGGTGAATCGCGCGCCGGCGCCGGTCAGCTCCGGCGACCCGTTGAAGCTGATCAAGCCGTCGCCGGTGACCTGCAGCGCGAGGCCGTTGCCATTGTTCGTCGTATCCACGACGAAATCGAGATCGGTGGTCACCGTCGCATCGTCGGCGATGATGACCTGCGGCACGTCGGTCTGGCCCGAGCAGGTGAAATTGGCCGGCGGCCCCTCCACGCACTGGGCAAAGGCCGGGGAAGCGATGGCGGCGAAGCTGACCGAGGCGGCGAGCGCCGCCATGCGGGTGGCACTGCGGCCACGGCGATGGGAGCGCTGCGCCCCCGGAGGCGCGGCGTGCGAGCAATATCCAGTCATGATCGGTGTCCCTGTTCCTGATTGCGACTCGCGCCCCGGGGCTGCCTGCCGAAACGGCGGGCGGCGGCCTGGACTTGGGCCGCCGGCTCGATACGGCGCCCGCGCTTCCGCAATCAGATGCACCGCCCGTCGCCGAGCGTTGCCTCGAAATGCACCGGGTTGCATTCCATCAATCGACTGGCCAAACTCTTGAGAGAAAAGGGGACGAGGATGGCAAACGGCTTCGGGGATCGTCTCACGCTGGCGCTCAAGGCCCTGTCGATGAGCCGCGGGCGGCTGGCCGCCGAACTCCAGGTCGACAAATCCCTGGTCGGGCGATGGGCCTCGGGCGCGGTCCACCCGGCGGCGCACAATCTCGAGCGCCTGACGCACTTCCTCGCCGAAAAGCATCCCGGGCTGACCTTGCTAGACTGGGAGCGCGAGCCCGCCGACTTCGCCGCCTTGTTCGGAGTCGATCTGGTCGCCGCCGCGCCGGAGCGTTCGTCCGGAGTGACGTTACCCGCCGAAACGCTCGACGCGGCGCACGCATCGACCGATCTGCGCGGCGAGGCCTATGAGGGATTCTGGCGCGCGACCCACCCCGCGGTGATCGCCCCGGGTCGCTTCTTTCACGAGCATGGCATCATCCGTCGCGGCGCCGCCGGCCTGCTCGAATTCGAACTCGGCGGACCCGATGTCCGTTATGTCGGATCGATCCTGCCGATCGAAGGACAGGTGTTCGTGATCGCGACCGACACCGTCCGGCATCTCCCCTGCTTCATGATCTTCAACATCGTAACGACGCCCAAGATCGTCCTGATGGACGGCGTGCTGCTGACCGCCGGGAACGCGATGCGCGATCCCGCGGCCTATCCGATCGTCATGGAGCGGATCGGCGACCTAAGCCGCGACACCGAGGCCGATGACGCACACGCCGCGGGGCTGATGTCACGACCGCAATTCGTTCATGACGAAAGCCTGGTGTCACCGGCCATGCGCGCTCATCTTGTCCGCGACTTTGGACCCGAAGCCTCAAGGGTCGGAGGCGCGCTTTTGTTGACAGCCTCTGGCACACCCCACCTCGCCGCGATCATCGCTGCGAATACATATTCCGACTGACGGTATAGCCAGTTGAGGATGCAGGGACACATTGGGCTCTATGTCGTACTGGTACGAGGCGCCTTGCCGGCGATAGGCGGTCAATGGACAGATGCAGGCAAGCCCGCGTCAAAACGAGATGAGGGCTAGCGGTCCGGCCGCTTTTGGGCAGCGAGCTCACATAATCGGACCTTCGTTCAACCGAAACGAGACGGCAGCTAAGCGCCCTGATATCCGCCGATCACAGCCATCGCGCGCGCTCCCGAAAGCAGACGATCAGACTTCCGCAGCCATCGTTAGCGGATATCTGATCGCGCGGGCAGGCGCCGGTTGCTCACCCCCGGACTCAGCCACCGCTCACTGCACACTGCAACTTCTTCGACGGTTTTGTCCCGAAGCGTCAGGCGACGATCATCGGAGCTGGGACTTAACGCAGATGTGTTTTGTTGCACACCTATCGCGCACGTTTGTTCGGTTTTAATTTCTGTGTGTAGAACTATGCGGTGTAATCTGGGCGCAAGAAATGCAAGTTGCGATATGTGACGAGGTGCCGGGTCGTCCGCGCGATCCGGTGATGGCGCTGACGCTAGATCGGCCGGTGATCAGCTTGCGCGATCTGATTCGCGCACGCATCGCGCTGGAGCTTGAGCAACTGGCGGAGGTTGAGACCGATCCACAAGATGCCGAGGAGCGGCTGCGCAAGATGCAGCGGCGATTCCTCGTGGTGCCTGACAGCGTGGAACGGCAGCTCAACGGCGAACGCGGACCTTATGGACCCGGCACGCGCCTCTTCCCTGGTGAAAACCGGGAGGCGGGCGACGCGGCGCCTGCCGACGCCGGGAGAATGGCTGAACTTGCCTTCGCCGCATTTGCGAGCGGGGGATTTTTCGTGCTGACCGGGGAGCGGCAGATCCTCGATCTGGACGAGGACCTGAGCTTTGCCGAGACCGGCGATATCACCTTCCTCAAGATCACGCCGCTGCAGGGAGGATGATGCGATGCTGAGCCGCATCTTCGGTTTGAAGCACGCGCGGGTGGCGACGCTTGCGGAATGGCATGCTGATCTTGGCTGGGACGATCTGGATCACGATGCGCTGACAGCCGAATTGCTTCAGCCGACCGACCCCGCGCTGCGGGAGATCTGCCGGATCATCACGGATATGGCGGGCGAGCACCCCACCAACGAGGAGCGCGCGAAGATGCGCGCGCGCACCGATGCCGCGCTGCAGGATGGACCGGCCTTGCTTCTGGCGGAGGCGCTGCGTCGCTTCCCCTATGCCGAGGCGCTCTGGCAGCGCCGTTCCGGACGGCTCAACAATCTGCGGCCCGTCCTTGAACACGCCACCGCCCACGCCGCGGCGAGGTTGGCGGGCGGGGGCGTGGCGTTGCTCGGCGTCGTCGATTGCCGGGAGGCGCTAGAGACGCTCGTCAAACTGCATCATCCCTCGACCTATCCCGGTTCGATGCGCGACACGCTGACGGTGAATGTGTCGCGGCTGGCCGCGCGGCATCAGGATGCAACGCTGACAGCGGCATTCAGGCGGCTGATCGCGGCGATCGAGGCGCATCCCAGGATGGGCGAGGCGAAGCAGGTGGGCGCCGTGCGCGGGATCCTCCATGCGACCGGGTTGCCGACCCACCTTGCTCCCGGGCTGCAGGCGCACCTTCGCAAACACGAGTCGCTGTTGGCCATCCGGCGAAAGCTGGGGCTGGCGGCAGGTGCGGATCTCGCGCCGCTGCTCGACGCCGTGTTCGACGAGACGACGCCGCTGACGGATAGCAACGCGATCAAGGCGGCGGCATATCCCCCCTTCAAGGCCTTGCTTGATCAAGGTCCCGAGGCGCTGGGCCAGCACCTCATGGCGCTGATCGCGATCATCGAGGGGAAGGCCAATCTCGGCGTGACGCGCTGGTCAGACCTTCAGCGCGATGGCAGCGGCGAATTCCGGTCGTACCCAGTCCAGGGCAATGCCGAGACCGGCATGGCCAATCTGGCCACCGGGATGCTTGCGCGAAAGCTCGCACTCAATGATGCTGAGGTCGGGCGCGTGGTACGCTGTGCGGGAAAATTCCCCGGGCTGCAGACGCGGCATCTGCTCAACCTTGCGCTAAAAACGGCGGCCGGGCGCCGCGCCGGTGCGACCGAAACAGCGCTACGAGCTCTCGCCGCAAACAACACGAATGTCGCGATCGGTTGCCTGCCCGACGACTGGAAGGTCGACATCAGGCGCGCGCTAGAAGGCGAATCCGAAGCGCAGGCGCGTACACTGCGGCCGTTCGAACTACCGACGATCAACTTCAAGGTATGGTGCCCCGAAGGCGACATGCTGTGGCATTTCAACCCACTGCTAGACGTCCGGCTATATGACGCTCGGCACGCCGCCTGGCTGGCGGAGACGATCAGCGCCGCGGACCATGGTCTGGGGCCGACCCCGGAGGAGGAACTTGCCGCGCGCGAACATTTCGGCGCACCGCTCGGTGCCGAGGAGCGCGCGCGTGTGCTCGCCAGTTACACGGCCAGATATCGGGAGCGTAGCGCGCGGATAGGGACATATGCGCGCTTTCTCCGCGGGCTCCTCGTCGCGGTGCGCCCCTTTGCCGAAACGGCGCCCGAACCGCTGCGGCGGTTCGGAGAGCATTGCCTCTCCCTCGCCAACAAAACGACTCCGCCGCGGAAGTGGCGCGACGAAGCGCGGCTGTTATGGGATGCGATTGGCGAAGAACGCGGGCAGGCTTTGTTAGTGGCAGTGATCGGCGCGCTCGGTAGTGCTCCCGACGGCGCGAAACTGGCGGAGCCGGTGCTGCGCGGACTGGTCTACAGCGCGGCTGAATGGGAGGCGGACGTCGTGGCGCCGCTGCTGGCGGATTTCGCGCTCCGCAAATGTTATCAGACCGTGCCCGGCGTAGGAATTCGTGACGAGAAACTGGGCAACGCCTGCCTGTGGACGCTGGTACAGCTGCCGGGAGGCGCAGGTGTGCCTTATCTCGCGCGGCTTATTGCGCGGGTAAAATATCCGAAGATCCGGGCCAAGATCGACGTCGCGCTCAACGAAGCTGCGGCGCAGGCCGGCGTGTCGCGGGCGGCGCTCGACGAAATGTGCGTGCCGACGCACGATCTCGATGCGGAAGGCGCGGTGACGTTTGCGCTAGGCGGCGGTCAAGCGGCACTCACACTATCTGGCAATCGCGAAGTCGCGATCCGTTGGGTCACGCCGGAGGGCAAGACAGTCAAGGCGCCGACCGCAGCAATGAAGGATGACCGGGAGGCGCTCAAGGCGGTGCGCGCGACTGCGAAGGAAATCGAAGCCGATCTCGCCACCCAGATCGCGCGTCTCCAGCGAATCTTCCTCGAGGATCGCGCTTGGCCGATCGATCAATGGCGCCAGCGTTACCTTGATCATCCGCTGCTGCGAACGCTCTCGGCGCGCCTGATCTGGTGGGTTGCCGAGGACAGCACCCGGACCAGCGTGATCGCCGCAAAGGGCGGACTGCACGACGTCGCGGGCCGTGTCGTCGCGCCCGATTCCGACGCGCGGATCCGCCTGTGGCACCCCATCGAGGACGCGCCCGAGGCCGTGCTCGCATGGCGGGACCGGATCGAGACCCTGCACGTCGTCCAGCCGTTCGCGCAAGTATGGCGCGAAATCTATCGCCTGACCGATGCGGAGCGCGCCACCGACATCTATTCCAATCGCTGGGCAGGGCACATTCTCAAGCAGCACCAGGCAATGACGCTGGCGCGGCTCAACGGCTGGACGGTGACACATCGCATGTGGGTCGATGCACCCAACGACGCTCCGTGGCATCTGACTCTCGGCACGCACGGGCTGGTCGCGGACTATTGGATCGAAGGTACGGGCGGCGATAATCCTGACGTGCTCGACAGCCAGGCCTATGTCTATGTCAACACCGACCGCGTCATGTTCCACCGCATCGCGGAGACCCATTCGGGCAAGGACAGCGCCTATGGCCCGGATCGCGGTGCCGCAGCCCCGCTGGCAGAAGTTCCGATAGTCGTCTTTTCCGAAGTCATGCGCCACTGCGACCTGCTGACCGGCGTCGCCTCGATCGCCAGCGATCCGCAATGGTTGGACGGCGGTAGCGACGCCGAGCACCCCAGCCAGTGGAGGCGCGGTGCGGCAGCCGACTATTGGACGCGAGCGACCGGCGCCGAACTGGAGGAGGCAGGCAAGATCCGGCGCGAAATGCTTCAGCGCATTGTCCCGCGGCTGGCCATCGCGCCGCTCTGCAGCTTCGACCGTCAATGGCTGCTGGTACAGGGCAAGAAGCACCTGTACCGCATTCACCTCGGGTCCGCCGCGGTACATGTCGGCGAACAAAGGCAACATGTCTGCATTGTGCCGGCGTCGAGCAGCACGGCCCCCGATGCCGCATGGCTCCCTTTCCAGGGCGACCGGACGCTGTCGATCATCTTGTCAAAGGCGGTGCTACTCGCGGCGGACGACAAGATCACCGATCCAGTGATCCTGCGGCAAATCTGATACGGTCGTGGACGGGGGAAGCCCTTACCAGGGCCGACCCGGTCCGTCCCCGCGGACGCCATCCCCGCAACGGCCCAGAAAGAAGCGAGCCTGCAGACGCACACTGCCGCTCGCTACCCCCACGAGCAGGGCGCTCCCGTCTGAGAACTATACGTCAGCGATGGCCCGTCTCAGTTGGCCGAAGCCAGGACTTCGCTGATCCAGGGCATTTGGATGGTTGGCGGCGAATAGCAGCTATCGAATTCCTAAATCTCCAAGCGGACTGTCCGCTGATGATGCTGTGGACGGCTCTCCACCCTCCCGCGGTTAGCCTCGCGGGGTTGAGCTGGAAGGAGAGCAACGATGGAGAAGGTTGCGACGATCGGTCTGGATATCGCGAAGTCTGTGTTCCAGGTGCATGGGGTGGGCGCGAATGGTGAGGTTTTGATCCGCCGCCGGCTGACGCGAGCGAGGATGCTGCCGTTCTTCGCGAAGCTGCCACGCTGTGTCGTGGGCATCGAGGCGTGCAACAACTCGCATTACTGGGCGCGCGAACTGACCGCGCTCGGCCACGACGTGAAGCTGATGCCGGCGCAATACGTGAAGCCCTACGTCAAGCGCGGGAAGAACGATGCGGCCGATGCCGAGGCGATCTGCGAGGCGGTGACATGCCCGACAATGCGCTTTGTCGGGGTGAAGAGCCCGGAGCAGCATGCCATTTAGCCTCACAACAGCCCGGGCAAGCATGGGGCCGAATGTGGGACGGCTCGAATAAGCCCACCCCGAAGGGTTTGTTTTTTAACGATATTTAGTTAGTGCTGGCGTGGTGGAGCTGAGGGGAATCGAACCCCTGACCTCTGCAGTGCGATTGCAGCGCTCTCCCATCTGAGCTACAGCCCCGCCGCCGGCCCCGGCGAACCGGGAGGCGCTTCACTTAGCGAGCCCCGATCCCCTGCGCAACTGCGTTGCGGACGCATGCCCCGCGATCCGTCGATTCGATGAAATGCGGAACCGAATCTGCCTCTCGCACGCTGAATCCGGCGTCAGGCGCGGCGCGCTCTTGCGCAGCGGCGCCTTGCCCGGAAGATCAGGAGAGACCCAGATGGACGACCGCAATCGCCGCTATGGCCAGCGTGACCAATACGGCCGCAGCAGCCCGTACGACCATTCGCAGGACTATGGATCTGGCCGCAACTATTCTTATTCCGCCGGCGATCCGGGGCGCGAGCGTGGCTATGGCGGCCGCGACTGGCGCGACAGCGAGGACCGCGGCGATCGCAGCCAGCGCGGCGGCTGGGACGAAGCCCGCTCCGAACATTATCGCGGTGAGACGACCGGACAACGCCAGTATGGCAGCGAACGTGGGTATGATCGCGATCGCGGGCGGGATCGCTATGACGACGATCGCGGCTTCCTCGAACGCGCCGGCGACGAGATTCGCTCGTGGTTCGGCGACGAAGAGGCGGAACGGCGCCGCGAGCGCGATCAGCGCTACGACGCCCGGATGGGCCGCGGCGAGCGCAGCCATAGTGCCGCGGGCGACCACCACTATCATTCGTGGCGGCGCCAGCGGATCGCCGAGCTCGATCGCGACTATGACGAATATCAGCGCGAGAATTCGCAGCGCTTCCACAATGAATTCACCAGCTGGCGCAACGAGCGTCAGGGCCAGCGCGATTCGCTGCGCCGGGTGCGCGAGCATATGGAAGTGCTCGGCTCGGACGGCAGCCATGTCGGCACCGTCGACAAGATCCGCGGCGATCGCATCCTGCTGACCAAAAGCGACGGCGATGCCGGCGGGCATCATCATTCGATCCCGTCGCGCTGGATCCAGTCGGTCGACGAACGGGTGACGCTGCGCAAGACCGCCGAGGAAGCCAAGGCGCACTGGCGCGACGAGGAACGATCGGGCGCGATGTTCGGCGATGCTGGCCGCGACGACGACCGCCAGGATTGGTCGAGCGAGGGCAACCTCAACCGGAGCTTCTCCGGCACCTATTGAGCCGGATCGACACGGGAGCGGAAGGGCCGGGGAGCGTTCCCCGGCCCTTTTCATCGGGCGAGAAAGCGACCACGCCCGTCATTCGGTCCCCTTGGCCGGATTGGTGAAGATGTCCTCGATCGCCATTCCGAACAGGTCGGCGATCTTGAAGGCGAGCGGCAAGGAGGGGTCGTAGCGGCCGGTCTCGATCGCATTGACGCTCTGGCGCGAGACCTCGAGCCGATCGGCCAGATCCTGCTGACTCCATGCCCGCTCGGCGCGCAGCACCCGGAGGCGGTTGATCATGCGCCGCGCACCGCGAGATGGTCGCGCAGGCTGATCACGCACTGCGCCGCACCCCAGGAGAAGCACCAGAGCGGGAATACCCAGAGGAACAGGTCGGGATCGGCCTCGATGGCGCCGCCATTGACCAGAAAGCCATAGATCGTGGCGACCGACAGCAGCACCCCGGTGCCGAACAACATGCAGCTGGCGACCTGCTGGCGAAGAAACTCGTCGGTCTCCTCGATGAGGTACAGCCCCATCACCCCGATCCCGCCGATGATCGGCAGTGCCGGCAACACCGAGAGGATGAGCAATTGGAGACCGACGGGGTGCCAGTTGCGGATCGCCCAGACGCAGGCGAACAGCATTATGACATAGGCGAACATCATCGGCATGAACCGCCGGATGTAGCGGCGGGTGGCCGCGCTAGCTATCTTCATAAGTCAAGCTCCCTTTCTAGTTGGTAAGGTGAGCTTTACATAACCAGGCGCCAAGGTGTCAACGTGAGTTTACATATGGAAAAGTAATATGGACATTTTGTCAGGCGTGCCCGACAGGGCGCGGCGAGCGGCGTTCAAAACCAGAAGCGAGCCGCCGGGCGAAGGCGGCGAAGCCGCGTCAGTTTGCTTCGGAAAGCGAGGCGCGCCTCGAGCGGGTCGGCGCGCGAGCGTCGAGGGCGGTCTCGGCGGCAGGGGGCACCAGACTATCGGCACCGGCCTTCCGCAATCGGCAGTGCAGGGAGACCGTCGCGAATTCGTCGACGCCCCGGCTCACCCGTCCGAGTGCAAGCAGGGCATCGCGCACGATCCCGGCAAATCCGCCGCGATATTTTGCGACGGGACGGCGCTCGACCTGCACCTCGTCGAAGATGGCGGTGCTCAGTGCGTCGAATTGCGCCGAGGTGAGGCCGTTGAGGGTCGGCAGCGCCGCGCGTCCGCCATCCCATGTCTTGCGCGGCGCGGGTTGCCGCGAATGCGCCAGACCCAGCCGGTCGATCTCCCGATTCGCCGCGTCGACCAACGTCTCGGGCGAGAAGAGCAGGTGCAATCCGGGAAGCGTCGACACGTAATCGAGATGATGGCTCAGCATCCCGTCATAAGGCGGGAAGGCCAGATAGGCGATGCCGCCGGGGCGCAGCACGCGGTGGATCTCGGCAAGCGCCGAGGCCGGATCGTCGACATGCTCGATCACATCGTGACTGACAACGATATCGAAGCTGTCGTCGGGATAGGGGATGCCAGCCTGTGTGCAGATGCGGAACTCGGCATTCTCCACGCCGCGGTGCCGTCGGAACGCCTCCGAAAGCTCGATATGCGTCTGGACCGGCTCGATGCCCGCCGCGAACCGGGCAAGGCGCGCATAGGCGACGGTCTTCCCGCCATAGCCGCACCCGTAATCGAGCACGTCCTTGCCGGCGAACGCGGCGGGAAGCTCGGGGAAGATGCGGTAGAAATCGTCGACGCCCTCGAACTCGGTATAGCCCTGGCGAAGGCGCTTCCGGGGATCGGCTTCCGAAAGTTGATCCGGAGTGGCGGCGTAGCCGACCCCTCTGCTGCGAAAGGGCGTGTATTGCGCAGCGCGAATCAAGCTGCTGGCCAGAAAAGTAGCTACTTTCCCCATGATCGGAACGTAACACGGAAACTTGCGGCCGTCTTGGTAATTACATCGCCCGAGCGATACGCCGGTCGATCTCGACTGCACTTGCCGCCGAGGGCGCCGCAGCCATTTTCGTCAATCTAGCCGGACATCTGGTCGATCATGTCTTGCGCCAGCAGGCTGAGCGTGTCGTCGCGCGCGCCCATGATGACGATGCGGTCCCCCGCGCGCGCCTGCGCGGCGAGATGCGCCGCGGCGGCCTCGCGATCGGGGATGTGGAGCGCGCGCCTGCCGGTGGCGGCCACGTCGGCGACGATGTCGGCGCTGGTCACTTCGCGGGTCACCGTGCCGCCCTGATAGACCGGATCGGGGAGGACGAGCAGATCGTCGGCGCCGAGCTTCGACGCGAACATCGCCACAAGCTCGCCGCGCATCACCTTGAGCGGGCCGTAGCCGTGCGGCTGGAACAGCAGCAGCAACCGGCCGGGAAAGGCGTGGAGGGTGTCGAGCGTGGCGGCGATCTTGTCGGGGTTGTGCCCGAAATCGTCGATCACCGCGACGCCACCCGCCTCGCCGACCAGTTCGAAGCGGCGCTTGAGCCCGGTGAAGCCGGCGATCGCGCGGACCGCCGCGTCGAGCGGCACGCCCGCCGCCTGGACTGCGCCGAGCGCGGCGAGCGCGTTGGAAATGTTGTGCCGCCCCGGCACCTGCAGCGTCACCCGGACCGGCGCCGCGCCCCCGGCGTGCAGATCGAAGGCGGCGCCGAAGGGCTGCTGCTCGAGATTGCGCGCGACCAGATCGGCATCGCGCTCGATCGCGAAGCTGGTCAGTCGGTCGGCGGGCAGGGTCATCGCCAGCGCCGCGCCCTCGCCATTGTCGAGATTGACCACCGCGGTGCCGGCCTTGGCGATGAAGGCGCCGAACAAGGCGATCAATTGCGCCATCGGCATGTGATCGAGGCTGACATTGTTGAGCACCGCGACCCTGGGCCGATAGAGCGCGATAGAGCCGTCGCTCTCGTCGACTTCGCTGACATAGGCCTCGCCCGCGCCGACCAATGCGCTGGCGAAAGGCGCGTCGGGCGAGGCGAAGTTCTTCATCACCGCGCCGTTCATCACCGTCGGATCGCGCCCGCAGGCATGCAGGATCCAGCCGATCATCCCGGTGACGGTCGATTTGCCGCTGGTCCCGGCCACGCCGATCGATTGCGGCGCGGCGTTGAACAGAGCGGCGTTGAGTTCGGCGCGGGTCATCCGTTCGTTGCCCAGCGCCGCGGCGCGGACCATGTCGGGAACGCTCGCCTCGATCGCCGCGGAGGCGACCAGGATCTGGTCGGGTGAGGTGATCCCGCTGCCGTCCTGCGCGAACAGGGCGATGCCGCGGCGCTCGAGGTCGTCGAACTTGGCGGGCAGCCGGCCGGCATCGAGGCTGCGATCCGACCCGGCGACCGTGGCGCCCTGTCCCGCTAGGATCATCGCCAGCGGCATCATCCCCGAGCCGCCGATGCCGACGAAGAAATAAGGTTTATCGTGCTGCATGGGCTCGGCTATCGGCAATCCGCCGATCAAGGGCAAGCCGCACCGCCTCATTCCCTTCGTGCCGAGCTTGTCGAAACACCGCTTTGTCCTCTACCTGCGGGCGCAGAAGACGAGGGCCCTTGGACGAGCTCAGGGCGAACCGGGAATTGGACGAGCATGCGCATCGGAGTCGTCGCACCCGCAAGACCGGTCAGCCGCGAAGGGTCGCTGCGGATGGCGGCGTTCATGGCGCTGACCTATCCCGATCACGACATCGTGTTTCACCCGCAATGCTATTTCGAGGCGGGGCATTTCGCCGGCACCGACGCGCAGCGCGCCGCGGCGTTCCTCGAATTCGCCAACGATCCCGGCTTCGACGCGATCTGGTTCGCGCGCGGCGGCTATGGCTCGAACCGCATCCTCGACACGGTGATGCCGCGGCTCAACGCGGCGGCGGGGCGCAAGACCTATATGGGCTTTTCCGACATGGGGTTCCTGCTCGGCGCGCTCTATGCCCGGCGGATCGGCCACCCGGTCCACGCCTCGATGGCGAGCAGCCTCGGCAAGAACGATACCGGCGAGGCGGCCGGCTGGGCATTGGGCTGGCTGATCGACAAGGATCGCCGCGCGCTCGAGCCGAGCCTCGCCGATGGACGCCCCGCCGCGGCGTTCAACCTCGCCATATTGACCAGCATGATCGGCACGCCGTGGCTGCCCGATCTCACCGATCATGTGCTGATGATCGAGGAAGTCGACGAGCCCCTCTACCGGATCGACCGGATGCTGTTCCAGATGGCGCATGCCACCCAGCTCAAGGGCATTGCCGGCGTGCGGCTCGGCGCGGTGAGCGCGGTGGTCGACAACGGCAACGACTTCGGCGAGACGATCGAGCAGATCATCGCGCGCTGGTGCCGCGACATGAAGGTGCCGTATCTGGGCCGCGCCGAGATCGGCCATGTCGAACTGAACCGCGTGGTGCCGTTCGGGGTGGCCTAAGTTGACCAAATCCTCCCTCGCGCAGCGGGGGAGGTGGCGCCGAAGGCGTCGGAGGGGGCCTGACCGCGAACGACGTCTGTGCGGAGACGCCCCCTCCGTCAGCTTCGCTGCCACCTCCCCCGCTTCGCGAGGGAGGATTTAGCGCAGCACCCCGTTCCGCACCGGCTCTCCGAAATCGGGCGTCCCGTCCTTGCGGTACCGTACCACCTGCACCCGGGCGTGGCGGTTGGGATCGAACAGGGGATCGCCCTTGATCGCGCGATAGTCGCGGCCGTGATACACCAGAAGGTCGCGGCCCTGCTCGTCGACGACGAAGCTGTTGTGCCCCGGGCCAAAGATCTGGTTCGCCTCCGAGGTCGCGAACACCGGGGCCGGGGATTTCGTCCACGACGCCGGGTCCATGATGTCGGCATCGGCGTCGGCGCTGAGCATGCCCATGCAATAGCGCGCGTCGGTGGCGCTCGCCGAATAGGTGAGGAACAGCTTGCCGTTGCGCGCGAGCAGCGCCGGCCCCTCGGCGACCTTGAACCCCTGGACCTCCCAGTCGAGCGTCGGCACCGTCAGCCGCGCGGGCGGCGCGGCGAGGGTGGTCGGCGTCTTGAGCGGCGCGAGATAGAGGTTGCTGTTGGTCTCGATGCCCGGCTCGCGCTGCGCCCAGCAGATGTAGCGAATGCCCTTGTGCTCGAAGATCGTGCTGTCGAGCGTGAAGCTATCCCATGGCGTTTCGAACTGGCCGAGCAGCGACCAATCGGCGGTCAGCGGGTTCGCGCCCTTGCCCTGCAGGACATAGGTGCGGATGTGGAACTTGTCGTCGCCATTGCCCGCGGCGAAATAGACGTGCCACGCGCCGTCGAAATGGTGGATCTCGGGCGCCCAGATATAGCCCGCCGTCTTGCCGCGTGCCGGGCGCTGCCACAGCACCGTCTCGGGGGCGTCCCGCAGCCCGGCGATCGTCTTCGCGCGGCGCAGCACGATGCGGTCATATTCGGGGACCGAGCCGGTGAAATAGAAATAGCCGCCGTGGCGCAGGATCTGCGGGTCGGCGCGCTGGAGGATCAGGGGGTTGGTGATCTTCGCCTCCTTGGGCTGAGCGATGGCAGGCATCGCGGCGACGATGCCGAGCGCCGCGCCGCCGGCAATCAGGTTCCGTCGGTTCATGGTCTGGTTCTGCATACGGAAGTCCTCAACCTGATCACGGCCCAACGCGCAAGCCGAATCATCAGACTATTGGCATGAACTGGTCCTTGCCGGGTGCCTTGCCTATATCGCGCATGGGCGGGCATAAGCCGCGCTTCCAGAATCAACTTTTAGCTGATTCCAACTTCCAGTCGAAAGAGATCCCGTGTCCGAGATGTTCCGTATCACGCTGCCCGACGGTTCCGTCCGTGAGGTAGCCCCGGGGACTACCCCGGCGGACATCGCTGCGGCGATCGGTCCGGGGCTCGCCAAGGCCGCCATCGCCGCGCGCGTCGACGGCGAATTGCGCGACATCGGCCGCCCGTTCGAAGGCGATTCGCAGCTCGCTCTGGTCACCGCCAGGAACGAGGCCGACGCGCTCGAGCTCGCGCGCCACGATTACGCGCATATCCTCGCCGAGGCGGTGCAGAAGCTGTTCCCCGGCACCCAGATCACCTTCGGCCCGTCGACCGACGACGGCTTCTATTATGATTTCGCGCCGAAGGACCGGCCGTTCACCGAAGAGGATCTGCCGGCGATCGAGGCCGAGATGCGCAAGATCATCGCGGCGGACGAGCCGCTGATCCGCGAAGTATGGAGCCGCGAGGATCTGATCGCGCGCTGGAAGGCGCAGGGCGAGAGCTTCAAGGCCGAATGGGCCGCCGAGCTTCCCGGCGACGAGGAGCTGACCGTCTATCGCGCCGGCAAAGGCGACGACGCGTGGCTCGACATGTGCCGCGGGCCGCATCTCGCCTCGACCGGCAAGGTCGACCCCAATGCGTTCAAGCTGACGCGCGTCTCGGGCGCCTATTGGCGCGGCGACCAGAACAACGCGATGCTCAGCCGCATCTACGGCACCGGCTGGCTCAACAAGAAGCAGCTCGACGAGCATCTGACCCGGATCGAGGAGGCCGCCAAGCGCGACCACCGCAAGATCGGGCAGGAGATGGACCTGTTCCACCTCCAGTCCGAGGCGCAGGGTTCGGTGTTCTGGCACCCCAGGGGTTTCATCCTGTGGCGCCAGCTCGAGGCCTATATGCGGCGTCGTCTGGATGCTGCCGGCTATGAGGAGATCAAGACCCCGCAGCTGATGGACTCGCGCCAATGGGAGCAGTCCGGCCATTGGGGCAAATATCGCGAGAACATGTTCGTCGTTCCCGACGAGATTCCCAATGCCGAGGAGGAAGGGCCGATCCTCTCGGGCGAGGGCGACCTCATGGCGCTCAAGCCGATGAACTGCCCGGCGCACATCCTCGTGTTCAAGCAGGGGATCAAATCGTATCGCGACCTGCCGATCCGCCTCGCCGAATTCGGCTGCTGCCACCGCAACGAGCCGCACGGCGCGCTGCACGGCATCATGCGCGTCCGCCAGTTCACCCAGGACGATGCGCACATCTTCGTGCGCGAGGACCAGCTGATCGCGGAAGTGCAGAAATTCTGCGACCTGCTCGACAGCGTCTACCGGGATCTCGGCTTCGAGAAATATGCGATCAAGCTGGCGCTGCGCCCCGACAAGCGCTTCGGCAGCGAGGAAATGTGGGACTGGTCCGAACAGTCGCTGCGCGACGCGGTCAGGGCGACCGGCCGCGACACCGAGGAATATGGCTGGGAAGAGCTGGAGGGCGAGGGCGCCTTCTACGCGCCCAAGCTCGAATTCCATCTCACCGACGCGATCGGCCGGACGTGGCAGGTCGGCACGATCCAGACCGATACGGTGCTCCCCGAGCGGCTCGACGCGAGCTATGTCGGCGAGGATGGCGAGCGCCACCGCCCGGTGATGCTCCACCGCGCGATCCTCGGCACGTTCGAGCGCTTCATCGGCATATTGATCGAGCATCACGCCGGCCGCTTCCCGCTCTGGCTGTCGCCGGTGCAGGCGGTGGTCGCGACGATCGTCTCGGACGCCGACGATTATGCGAAGCAAGTGGCGGCGAAGCTCGCGGCGGCGGGGATCCGGGTCGAGACCGACCTGCGCAACGAGAAGATCAACTACAAGGTCCGCGAGCATTCGGTGGCTAAGGTCCCGAACCTGCTGGTGGTCGGCAAGCGCGAGGCGGACGAGGGCACCGTCGCGCTGCGCGTGCTCGGGAGCCAAGGGCAGCAGATGCTGTCGCTGGACGAGGTGGTGGCGAAGCTGGTGGCGGAGGCGACTCCGCCCGATTTGCGCTAGAATATAGTCACCCTCACCCTTCCGGCGCTTCGCGCCTCCCTCCCTCTCCCGGTGGGAGAGGGAAGGGGCCCGCCGCCGCAGGCGGTGGGAAGGGTGAGGGTGATCAGCTAGTTCAAAACGCCGCCGACACCGAAAACACCACCTGGCTGCCGGCGATGCTCGATCCATCCTTGGTCGAGGAGAAGTTCGGCAGCAGATAGGCCGATTCGGCTTCGCTGATGTCGGTGTCGGTATAGGCGATGCCGAGGGTCAGCGGGGTGCCGGCGATCGCCATGTCGGCGCCGAGCATCCAGTCCCAATATTCGCCGGTTGGCGACAGGCTGGTCCCGTTGGGGCCGAGCCCGGGATTGCCTTCGGAGCGGCCGATATGCGCCTTGAGCGTGACCGGCGTGCCCTTCACCCCCGCGGCGAAATCGCCCCACAGATAGAGATTGTCCTCGGACTGGCCGTTGCTCTGCGGCGTCGCCGAGAAATTGCCGAGCGCTTCCTGCTTGGGCGCATAAGCGACGCCGGCGAGCGCGGTGAGCGGGCCGATCGTGCCGGAGAGCTTGACATAGGGCTCGGCGAAGTCGGTGTTCTGGAAGCCGCCGGGATACATGTACCAGGTGAGGCCTACGTCGAGCGTGCCGCCGCCGCCGACCGGGAATTTGAACCCGCCGTAGAGATCGAGTTCCATATTGGCGCCGCCGAACGTGCCCCAGCCGGCGAGGTTCGATGCCCAGGTGCCGGCATAGAGGCCGCTCTCGTGGCTGACGGTGAGGCCGCCCTGGATCGCGATTTCCTCGTCGGTCTGCGAGACGCCGCGGAAGCGATAGTCGGAGACGAGCGCGACGCTGCCCGAGACGGTGACCGCCCTGGGCGGCTCTTCCTGCGCGAATGCAGGCGTGGCCGAGCCGAGCAGGATGGCGAAAGCGAGACGTGTCTTCATTGGGACTCCCCCTGGATGGTGGTGGTCCCCTGCGGGCCGGATCGGGCTTGCCTCTGGGCGGGCGGGCTCCTTGTCCGACACCCAAGAGCTATCGGAAGAAGCGTGGCTCGTGTGTAACGAAGTGTTGCTGCGGTCAGTCCTCCCCCGCTTGCGCGAGGGAGGATTTCTCCGTCGCCGCTTGCGAAAATCCCACCGCATCCCGATATCGGCACTGTTGCGGCCGGGCATCGGCGCGCGACAAATCGGCAGTTCGCGCGTTCTTCCCCTGTTCGGGATGGTGCCCGCGCGCTATCGTGCCGCAGCAATTGATGTGATCAACCACTACAGGAGCAGTCCTTATACGTCCTCCCATGTCCCGGCGCCCTCTGGCACCGCCGCCGATGAACGGCCCGCGCTTCAATGAATTCATTCAATCGCCCAAGGTGCGGGTGATCGATCATGAGGGTGAGAATCTCGGCGTGATGTTCACGCGCGAGGCGATGGAGCAGGCGCGCGAGGTCGGTCTCGACCTGGTCGAAGTGTCGCCCAACGCCGATCCGCCCGTCGCCAAGTTCCTCGACGTCGGCAAGTTCAAGTACGAGGCGCAGAAAAAGGCCAACCAGGCGCGGAAGACCCAGAAGACGCAGGAGATCAAGGAGATCAAGATGCGTCCGAACATTGACGATCATGATTATGATACGAAGATGAAGGCGATCCACAAATTCCTCGGCGAAGGCGACAAGGTGAAGATCACCCTGCGCTTCCGCGGCCGTGAGCTTTCGCACGGCCAGCTCGGCATGATCCTTTTGAAGCGCGTGCAGGACGATACGGCGGAGATCGCCAAGATCGAAAGCTATCCGCGCATGGAAGGCCGCCAGATGCTGATGGTCATCTCGCCCAAGTGATGCGCCGGCGAGGGCTGCCGTTCGCGGCCCTCGCCGCTTTGCTGCCGGTCGCGACGAGCGCGCAGACCGTCCATTCTCCCCCGATCACCGCCGGTACCGACGAGAAGCTCGCGCTGCCCGCCGACTATCGGCAGGTCTGGGCCGACGAGTTCGATTCGCCCGGCCTGCCCGATCCGAAACGATGGGCGTACGACACCAGCCGCAACAAGGAAGGCTGGTACAATGACGAGCGCCAATATTACGCCGCCGAACGGCCCGACAATGCCCGGGTCGCGCGCGGGCGGCTGATTCTCGAGGCGCGCAAGGAGCGGCTGGCCGACCGGCCCGATTTCGGCGGGCAGGAATTCGCCTCGGGCAAGCTGGTCACCGCCGGGCGCGCCGCGTGGCAATACGGCTTCTTCGAGATTCGCGCGAAGCTCGCCTGCGGGCGCGGAATCTGGCCGGCGATCTGGATGCTGGCGTCGGACGGCAAGGCCGGCTGGCCGGCGATGGGCGAGATCGACATCATGGAACATGTCGGCTGGGATCCCGGCCGCGTCCATGGCACCGTCCACACCAAGGCATACAACCATGTCGCCAAGACCCAGAGGGGGGCGAGCGTCTTGATCCCCGATGCGTGCACGGCGTTCCACAATTACCAGCTCGACTGGAATGCCGACCGCATCCTGATCGGAGTCGACGGCCACGCGCACATGCGCTTCGACAACGACCATGAGGGCGATCCCGCGACCTGGCCCTTCGCCAGCCCGCAATATCTGATCCTCAACGTCGCGGTCGGCGGCTGGGGCGGAGAGAAGGGCGTCGACGACGCGGCCTTCCCGTCGCGGATGGAAGTGGATTACGTCCGGGTCTGGCAGAAGCGCTAGGTTCGGGGCCGTTACCGTCATCCCGGAAGCCGATTTTCTTCAAATCTCTGATTTGATCAGAAAATCGAGCTGTCCGGGATCCACCGTGAGGCGGGCATCCAGCGGCGTGGTGGATCCCGGACCGAAGGCTTTCCAGCGTAAAACCTGCAGTTTTCCGGGAAAGCCTGACATCCGGGATGACGGGAAGTTTCTTGGGTACAGGTCTTGGCGCCGAACCGTTCAGGGCCGCGACCAGCCGTAATTTCCCGCGACGATCGCCGCCTGGGTGCGGTTGCGGACGTTCAGCTTGCGCATCAGGGCGGTCATATGGACCTTCACCGTCGCCTCGGCGATGCCGAGCTCGTGCGCGATCTGCTTGTTGAGCAGGCCCGAATGGACATGCCGCAATACTTCCATCTGCGTCCGGGTGAGCTGGGGCGGACCGGATTCGGGCGCTCTCCGATCCCGGGGATCGCGATTGTCATGCACATGGGCCGCTGCATGCATCTTGCCTCTCCTGTTCGCGATCCGGTTCGAGGCAATGATCCGGCTCCCGCCGGACACGCCAAAGGATTCGTTACCGCTAACAGTAATAGAATCGGTTAGACAGGTTCAAGTAGAAATTCGCCGCCAGCGTTGTCATATGGCGAAAAAAGCGCGCGATACCGTCGATTCTGCAGATGGTCGGTGCGGAAAATCTGTCTAACAGATTATGCGCTTCCCCCGGCCAGCTGCGCCAGAACCATGTCGCGCAGCCGCTCCGGCGGATCCTCGGTCACGAGCGTGATCGCTTCTTCCTCGGCCAGCGGCCGCTCGAGCGTGGCGAGCTGGCTGTCGAGCAGGCTGGCGGGCATGAAATGGCCGGCGCGGCCGGTCAGCCGGGCAAGCAATCGCTCGCGGCAATTGTCGAGCAGGACGAACCGCACCGGCTGGCCGATCGTGGCGCGCAGCCGATCGCGATAGCGCTTGCGCAGCGCCGAGCAGGCAGTGACCGCGACGCCGTGCTCGGCGATCGATTGCGCGGTGGCCGCGCCGAGCCGCTCGAGCCACGGCCAGCGATCCTCGTCGCTGAGCGGCTGGCCGCTGCGCATCTTGGCGACAGCCTCGCGCGCGTGGAAATGGTCGCCCTCGAGAAACGGGCAGCGCAGCGCCTCGGCGAGCAGCGTCCCGACCGTCGTCTTGCCGCAGCCGCTGACGCCCATGACGACGAGCGCGAGCGGCGGGGCAGGGGCAGCGACAGGCGGCAAATCGGAATTCCTCGGGAAACGGGCCGTGCCCTTCGTCGCGCGGTTCTGGATCGGGCTCCGCCGGCTGCAAACTACGACCTTGGTCGCAGATGCCACGTGCGGGGCGGCGCGTTAGCCAGACGGATCGAGAGGCGAGAGACGGAGGTTTCGATGGATATCCGCGGCTTTGTGCTGGCTCTGACCGCGGCGACGGCGCTGACCGCGCCGGCCGAGACCTTGGCGCAAAGCGTCTCCGTGTTCCCGACCGCCCCCGCCGAACCCGGCGCGGTGACCGTCAAGGCCATTGGCGACGGCAAGGCCGACGACAGCGAAGCGCTCCAGCAGGCCTTCGATCAGGCGCGCAACAAGACCGGCCATGGCCTCGTCTTCCTGCCCTCGGGCAAATATCGCATCACCCGCACCTTGGTCGTGCCGCCGGGCGTGCGGGTCTACGGCGTCGGCAAGACCCGCCCGGTGATCCAGCTTGCCGCGAACACGCCCGGCTTCCAGCAGGGCGTCTCGACGATGATCGTGTTCGGCGGCGGCGATCAATATAATGTCGGCAAGGTGCCGGTGCCGGTGCCGACGATCGTGCCGCGCGACAAGGTGGTGCGCGACGCCAATTCGGGCACTTTCTATTCGTCGATGCGCAACGTCGACGTGGAGATCGCCGAAGGCAATCCCGCCGCCGCCGGGGTGCGCTTCCGCATGGCGCAGCACGCCTTCCTCAGCGACATGGAATTCCGCCTCGGCACGGCCTTTGCCGGGGTCTATCAGGCCGGCAACGTCATCGAGAATGTCCATTTCAAGGGCGGCCGCTACGGCATCGTCACCGAGAAGACCTCGCCCGCCTGGCAGTTCACCTTGCTCGATTCGACGTTCGACGGGCAGAGCGACGCGGCGATCCGCGAGCATGAAGTCGATCTGACATTGGTCAATGTCGCGATCCGCAATACCCCGGTCGGGATCGAGATCGACCGCGGGTACAGCGACTCCTTGTGGGGCAAGGACGTCCGCTTCGAGAAGGTCAGCCGCGCCGCGGTGCTGATCTCGAACGAGAACAATGTCTTCACGCAGGTGGGTTTCGAGAACGCGCTCGCGACCGACAGCCCGGTGTTCGCACGGTTCCGCGACACCGGCCGCACCGTGAACGGCAAGGGCAAGGCCTATAAGGTCGCATCCTTCACCTATGGCCTCGTCGTTCCCGAGCTCGGCCATAGCGGCAGCTACGCCACCGAGGCCGATGTGCAGCCGTTGCGCGCGATGCCGAAGCGCCGCGCGCCCGCGATCCGTGCGCTTCCGAAGATGGCCGATTGGGTGGACGTGCGCACCCTCGGCGTGGTCGGCGACGGACAGGCCGACGACACCGCGGCGATCCAGCGCGCGATCGATACGAAACGCGTCCTCTATTTCCCCGCGGGCTTCTACAAGGTCACCGACGGCCTGAAGCTGCGGCCCGACAGCGTGCTGATCGGGCTGCATCCGGCACTGACCCAGCTCTACATTCCCGACGAAAATCCGCGCCATGCCGGGCTCGGCGCGGTGCTGCCGATCCTCGAGACGCCGCGCGGCGGCGACAACATCCTCTCGGGGCTCGGGCTGTTCACCGGGCGGGTGAACCCGCGCGCGTCAGCTTTGCTGTGGCGCTCAGGCGAGCACAGCCTCGTCGAGGACGTCAAGATCATGGGCGGCGGCGGCACCCCGACCTCGGACGGCAAGCCGCTCTATACGCTGTCGGCGCGCAGCGGCGATCCGGTGTCCGACGGGCGCTGGGACGCGCAATATCCGAGCATCTGGGTGACCGATGGCGGCGGCGGCACCTTCGCTGATGTGTGGAGCCCGAACACCTTCGCCTCGGCCGGCTTCACCGTCACCAACACCAGCACGCCGGGCCATGTCTACGAGATGTCGGTCGAGCATCATGCCCGCAACGAATTCGTGCTCGACAATGTCCAGAACTGGGAGTTCCTCGCGCCGCAGACCGAGCAGGAAGTGGGCGACGGGCCGAATGCGATCGGGCTCGAGATCCGCAACTCGCGCAACCTGCTGTTCGCCAATTATCACGGCTATCGGGTGACGCGCAGCTATGCCCCGCAGCGCAGCGCGGTGAAACTTTTCAACTCGAGCGACATCCGGTTCCGCAACATGCACGTCAACGCCGAGAGCGGCTATGCGAGCTGCGACGACGAGGGCTGCGGCACCTTCCTGCGCGCGAGCAAATATCCGTTCGACAATGCAGTCGAGGACGTGTCGCGGGGGCTGGTGGTCCGCGAGCGCGAATTCGCGAGGCTCGACATTGGGGCCGCGGATCGTGCGATCGCGGCGCCGACGCCGAGTGCAGCCAAGGTCGACAAGGTGGCCGAAGGCTTCTGGTCGATTTCCGGCGCGGCGGTGGACGCGCAGGGCGCGCTCTATTTCATCGACCGGCGATTCCAGCGCATCCATCGCTGGACCGAAGCGAAGGGGCTGGAGGTGGTGCGCGATCACGCGCTCGACCCGGTGAATCTCGCGGTCGACGCGTCGGGGCATTTGCTCGTGCTGTCGTCGCTGGGGGCGAAGGGCGCGGTCTATTCGCTCGACCCGAACGGGCCGCCCGATGCGCTAACCCTGATCCAGCCGACCCCGGTGCGCGCCGGGGCCGCGGGCAAGACGCTGCTGCCGGTCAATTGGTGGAACAACGGCGAGTTTCGCGACCAGCTCGATCACCAGAGCTATCAATTCACCACCCTCGCCGAATTGTTCGCGCGCGAGGTCGGCACGCCCAAGGGGCGCGAATATGTCTCGCCCGACGGCAGCGTTGCGCTCCCGGCCTTCCGCGTCTGGCAGCAGGGCCCGATCGACCATGTCGGCTGGCGCTGGTCGAACGGGCTCAACGCCAACGGGCTGGTCGGCGCGAAACAGGGCGAGCGGCTGTTCGTCACCAATGGATCGGAGAACATCACCTATAGCGGCGCGGTCGGGCCGGGCGGGACGCTGACCGACCTGAAGCCCTTCGCCAATCGCGGCGGCGAGAGCGTCGCGGTCGACGCCGAGGGCCGGGTCTATGTCGCGAACGGGCAGGTGTTCGTCTACGGCGCCGACGGCAAGGAAGCCGGCCGCATCGACGTGCCCGAGCGGCCGCTGCAGATCCTGTTCGGCGGACCCGAGCGGCGGACCTTGTTCATCCTGACGCACCACGCGCTCTACGCGGCGCGGCCCTGAGCGGGGCCGCTACGACCTTTGTCGTACGTGCGGCAGGGCGGGCGCGGCGATACGCTTGATCGACGGTCGCAAACGGCAAAGCCGGCGCCGCCAGAGAAAAGACGACAGAATTCAGAGGAGGGGACAGATGAAGCGGATTTTCGCATGCCATCGGCAGCGCCACGGAGTGAGCCTCGCCGCGCTCGCGGCAATGGCGCTGGCCAATGCCGCACACGCGCAGACCGCGCCGGCACCGGCGCCGCAGGAAGAACCCGCGGCCCAGATCGACACCGCACCCGAGGCGACGGCCGAGCGCGAGGGCGACATCGTCGTCACCGGCTCGCGCATCATCGCCAGCGGGTTCACCGCGCCGACGCCGACCACGGTGATCGGCGAGGAGCAGATCGCCGCCAACGCGCAGCCGAACCTGTTCAATACGATCGCGCAACTGCCGTCGCTGCAAGGTTCGACCGGCACCGCGACGGGGACGTTCAGCACGTCGAGCGGGCAGCAGGGGCTGAGCTCCTTCTCGTTGCGCGGCCTCGGCCCGATCCGCACGCTGACCCTGCTCGACGGCCAGCGCGTCGTCGGCGCCAACGTCACCGGCGTGCCCGACATCAGCCTGTTCCCGCAATTGCTGGTCAAGCGCGTCGACATCGTCAACGGCGGCGCCTCGGCTTCCTATGGCTCGGACGCGGTCGGCGGCGTGGTGAACTTCATCACCGACACCCGCTTCACCGGCTTCAAGGGCAATGTGCAGGGCGGCGTCACCACCTATGGCGACAATGAGCAGATCCTCGCCCAGGCCGCATGGGGCGGCGCATTCGCCGGCGACAGATTGCACCTGATCCTGAGCGGCGAATATGCCCATGACCAGGGCGTCGGGCCGGGCGATTTCGGCACCGACCTCGCGGGCAAGCGCGACTGGTATCGCGCCACCACCCTGCTCAATACCGGGCAGACCAATAACGGCCTGCCACAGTTCAATTATCGCGATTATGCCCAGCCTTACCAATATGCGCGCTTCGGCCTGATCAACAACGGCCCGCTGCAGGGGATCGCGTTCGACGCGAACGGCACGCCGTTCAACTTCAACTACGGATCGGGCGGTGCGCCCCTGGGCAATGGCCGGGTGAGCAATTGCTATCCGGGCAACAGCTTCTGCGTCGGCGGCGACCTGTCGGGCGCGCCCGGCTCCGGCGCCTCGCTGGTGTCGCGGCTCCAGCGCGTCAACGGCTTCGGCCGGATCGGCTACGACTTTGCCGGAAGCAACGAGATCTATCTGACCGTGAGCGCGGCGCAGGTGAAGACCAGCAACCAGCCGAGCCCCGGTTACGGCCGGCCGAACCTGACGGTCCAGTGCGCCAATCCGTTCCTGCCGCAATTGGTGCGCGACCGGTGCGCCACCGCGGGGATCACCAGCTTCAATTTCGGGACGAGCAACGGCGCGTTCCCCGATCCGCGGGTCTTCACCGACCGGCGCCAATATCGCTTCGTCGGCGGGCTCAAGGGCCAGTTCGGCGTGGGCGGGGGCGAGTGGAATTACGACGCCTATTACGCGCACGGCATCACCATCTCGGACATCGACGTCAACGACATCGTCCTGCAGAACCGCTATGTCGCCGCGACCAACGCGATCACGCTGAACGGCGCGGTGGTCTGCGCCGATGCGGCGGCGCGGGCGGCGGGATGCCAGCCGATCAACATCTTCGGCGGCTTCGCGCCGTCGGAAGCGGCGCTGGCGTACGTCACCCCCCAGAACGGGCCGTTCCAGCACACCAAGTTGACCCAGGACGTGGCCAGCCTCAATTTCTCGGGCAATCTGTTCGATCTGTGGGCAGGTCCGCTGACCTTGGCGTTCGGCGGCGAATATCGCCACGAATTCTACCGGGTGAATGCCGATCCCTATGGCGCGGGGGTGAGCACGCTCAGTCCGAACAGCGACGCCTATCCGGTGGATCCTTTGCTCAATGCCGCGCAGGGCAGCAACTGGGCGGCCGGCAACTACAAGAACGGCCGCGGCGCCTATGACGTGTACGAAGGCTTTGCGGAACTCAATCTGCCCCTGTTCGACGGCGGCGGGGCGGGCAAGGCCAATCTGAACGGCGCCGCCCGCGTGACCCATTACAGCACTTCGGGCACGGTCTGGGCATGGAAGATCGGCGGCACCTGGGAAACCCCGCTCGACGGCTTCCGGCTGCGCGCGGTGACGTCGCGCGACGTCCGCGCGCCGAACCTGTCCGAATTGTTCGCCGCGCCGACGGTGACGACCCTGCCCAACTTCGCCAATCCGTTCCCGCCCGCCGGCGCGGTGCAGGCTTTCCAGAACACGATCGGCAATCCCGATCTGAAGCCGGAGATCGCGCGCAACACCGAAGTCGGCGTGGTCCTCGCCAACCCGTCCTGGCTGCCGGGATTGAGCCTGTCGTTCGACTATTACAGCATCAAGCTGGACGGCGTGGTCTCGACCCTGTCGGCGGACCAGATCGTCCGCTTCTGCTTCGAAGGCAATCAGGCGTTCTGCGGCGGCTTCGTGCTCAACAGCCCGGTGCAGGGCGGCAATTTCATCAACGTTCAGCCGTTCAACCTCGCCTCGTGGAAGACCAGCGGGTTCGACATCGAGGCGAGCTATCGCTGGAACCGGCCGCTGGGCCTGCCGGGCAGCTTCACCGTGCGCGCGCTCGGCACCCATATCCGCGAGTTCCTCGTCGATGCCGGCATCGCCGGAGTCGACCGGGTCGATCAGGCCGGGGCGAACAGCGGGAACACGCCCGACTGGAAGTGGCTGGCAATCCAGAGCTACGAGAATGACCGCTTCAGCCTGAGCGTTCAGGAGCGCTGGTTCTCGGACGGGGTGTTCGGCAACCAATATGTGGTCTGCACTTCGGCTTGCCCGGCATCGACCGGCAACCATCCGACGATCGACCGCAACTTCATGAAGGGCGCCTTCTATGTCGATGTCGGCGGGTCGTACAATGTGACGTCGAGCATCAAGACCTATTTCAAGGTCGACAATCTGTTCGATCACGATCCCGAGCCGTCGCCGCAGACCAATACCGGGCTCGACGTCAATCCGGCGCTCTACGACACGGTCGGGCGCACCTATCGTGTCGGCGTCCGCTTCAACTTCTGATCGCAACCCACCTCCCGTGGGAACTCGTCCCGGCCACGCGGCCGGGACATTTTTTTCGTGTCGGAGTACGGATGATGTACCGGAGACTGGTCGAGCTCTGCGCAGCCCTGTCGCTGCTGTTCGCGGTGCCGGCGGCGGCGTCGCAATCGGTCTATGCCAGCGCGCCCGACGAGCCGGCCGCGGTGCGGGTGGCGGGAGTCGGCAATGGCCGCGCGGACGACAGCGCCGCGCTCCAGGCGGCGATCGACAAGGCAGCCGATAAAGGCGGCGGCATCGTCTTCCTGCCGCAGGGCACGTACCGGATCACCCGTACGATCTATCTCTGGCCCGGGGTGCGCATCTTCGGGGTGGGTGCGAAGCGTCCGGTGATCCTGCTCGGCGCCAATACGCCGGGGTTCCAGCGCGGCGTCGCGCATATGCTGATCTTCGCCGGCGCGCGGCCGGGCACCGGTCCCGCGCCGCGTGCAGTGGCGTTCCCGCCGCCGGGAAGCGTCCCGTTCAACAAGGAGGTGCCCGACGCCAATTCGGGGACCTTCTATTCGGCGCTCGGCAATGTGGACTTCCGCATCCTCGGCGGCAATCCGGCCGCCACTGCGATCCGTTTCCACGCCGCCCAGCACAGCTTCGTCAGCCATGCCGATTTCGACATCGGCTCGGGGCTGGCGGGCCTCTATCACGTCGCCAACCATGCCGAGGATTTGCATTTTCGCGGCGGCCGCTACGGGATCCTCGCCGAGAAGACCTCGCCGGCCTGGCCGTTCGCTCTGGTCGATTCGACGTTCGAGGGGCAAAGCGACGCGGCGATCCGCGAGCACGAAGCGGGGCTGACCCTGGTCAACGTCGCGTTCCGCAACGTGCCCGTCGGGATCGAGATCGACCGCGGCTATGGCGACTGGCTGTGGGGGCAGGATGTCCGCTTCGAGAATGTCTCGAAAGCGGCGGTCGTGATCTCCAACGAGGACAATGTCTACACGCAGATCGGCTTCCAGGATGTGGTCGCCGCGAACACGCCGGTGTTCGCGCGGTTCCGCGACAGCGGCAAGGCGGTGAAGGGCGTCGGCCCGGCGTACAAGGTGGCGTCGTTCACGCATGGGCTGACGCTCCCCGGGCTCGGGCGGATGGGAGTGTTCAAGACCGAAATGGCGGCCGGGCGCATCGCGGCGCTGCCGGCCCGGCCCGCGCCGGCGATCCGCGCGCTGCCGCCGGTTTCGGAATGGGTCAGCGTCCGGACCATGGGCGCGAAGGGCGACGACAGGACCGACGATACCGCCGCGCTCCAGAAGGCGATCGACAGCCACCGCATCGTCTATCTGCCAGCGGGCTTCTACCGGGTCAGCGACACGCTGCGGCTGCGCCCCGACACGGTGCTGCTCGGGCTGCATCCCAGCCTCACCCAGATCGTGCTGCCCGACGGGACCCCGGGCTATCAGGGGATCGGCGCGCCCAGGGCATTGATCGAAAGCGCGCGCGGCGGCGACGCGATCGTCGCGGGGCTCGGCCTCGACACCCAGGGCGCCAATCCGCGCGCGACCGCCTTGCTGTGGAGGGCGGGCGCGAATTCGATGGTCAACGACGTCAAGTTCCAGGGCGGCCACGGCACCAATCGCTACGACGGCAGCCGCGTCACGCCGTACAACAACAACGCCACCGCCGATCCCGATGCGGCGCGGCGCTGGGACGGGCAATATGCCAGCCTGTGGGTCACCGCGGGCGGTGGCGGCACCTTCGCCAATATCTGGAGCCCCAGCACCTTCGCGCATCCCGGCATCCTGATCTCGGACACCGAGACCCCGGGCCGGATCATTCAGGCATCGGTCGAGCATCATGTCCGCACCGAGATCGGCTTCAACCGCGTCGCCAATTGGGAATTGCTCGCCGGCCAGACCGAAGGCGAGGCGGGCGAGAGCGGCGACGCGGTGGCGCTCGAGATCCGCGATTCGCGCAATATCCTCGTCGCCAATTTCCACGGCTATCGCGTCACCCGCACGCGCAAGGCCGCGCCCGCCGCGGTGACGCTGTACAATTCGCACGACATCCGCTTCCGCAACATGCACGTGAACGGCGAGAGCGGACTCGGCACCTGCGACGAGAATGGCTGCGCGACCTTCCTGCGGCTGACCAAATTCCCGTTCGAGAATGCGATCCGCGACGTCACGCGCGGGCTCGACGTGCGCGAGCGCGAATTCGCCGTGCTCGACGTGCCTGCCAAACCCGAGGCCGTGAAGCCTGCAACGTTCGAGGGCGCGAAGGTCGAGAAGCTCGCCGACGACTTCCATTCGATCGGCGGCGGCGCTGTCGATGCCGAGGGAAGGCTCTATTTCGTCGATCGCTTCTTCCGGCGGATATGGCGCTGGTCCGATGCCGGCCGGCTCGAACTCATCCGCGACGCGGCGCTCGATCCGGTCAATCTCGCGGTCGATCGCGCGGGCAATCTGCTGGTGCTCTCGTCCTATGGGCGCAACGGCACGGTCTACAGCTTCCGCCCGGGTGCGCCGGACACGGAACTGACCGTGATCCAGCCGACCCCGACGGCCGCGCGTCCGGGAGCCGCGCTGGTGCTGCCGGTAGGCTGGTGGAACAATGGCGAGTTCAAGGATCAGCTCGATCCGCAGACGATGGAGTTCACCACGCTCGCCGAGATGTTCGCGCGCGACGTGGCGACGCCCCAGCTTCGCGAATATGTCTCGCCCGACGGCAGCATCGCGCTGCCGGCGTGGCGGGTATTCCAGCAAGGGCCGCCCGATCATCGCGGGCTGCGCTTCTCGCACGCGCTCGACAGCTATGGTTTCGTCCAGGGCAAGCCGGGAGAACATGTGTTCGTCACCAACGGCTCGGAGAACCGCACCTATCGCGGCACGCTCGGCGCGCGCGGCGAGATCACCGGTCTGACGCCCTTTGCCGAGCGAGGCGGCGAGGGCGTGGCGACCGACGCACAGGGACGCGTCTACATCGCCAACGGCCAGGTGTTCGTCCACGCGCGCGACGGCAAGGCGATCGGACGGATCGACGTGCCCGAACGCCCGCTCCAGCTCGTCTTTGGCGGCGCCGATCGCCGGACGCTCTACATCCTGACGCACCACGCATTGTACGCAGCGCGACTGTGAGCGGGGATTACCGGGCGAGCCGCGAGATCAGGATCGCGGCGCGCTTGGCCTGACGGCGGATGCTGCGCAGATCGACCGTCTCGCCGGGAGCGTGATCGCCGCTGCTCAAGGTGCCGAGCCCGGCGAGGCTGTCGACGTCCGCCGCGACGAACGAGATGTCGCCGGCGCCGCGCTTGAGCGGATCGAGCGGCGCCATCTCGGCGAGGCCGAGATCGCGGTTCACCCCGTTGAGCGCGGCGAGCAGTGCCTTGTTGCCTGCGGTCGGCGCCATCGCCGGATAGCCTTCGCCGAACTCGATCTTCGCGTCCGTGCCCGGCGCATGGGCAGCGACGATGCGCTCCATCTTCGCGCGCACCCGTGCGCTCTGCTCGATGCTGAGGGTGCGGAAATCGCCGGTGGCGACCGCCGTGGCGGCAATGATGTTGGTCTTGCCGGTCGCCGTCGCATTGCCGCTCTCGTCGATCGCCACCGCCGCGCCGCCGGCGATCACCCCGGCGTTGAAGGTGAGATTCGGCTCGGGCAACTCTTTGCGGAACGCCGAGAGGATGCGGGCGAGCTCGGTGACGGCGCCGTCGCCGAATTCGGGGGTGAAGATCAGCGACGAATGGCCGGTCTTGCCGGTCGCGGTGATTCGCCAGTCGATTACCGAGCGGCGCGCGATCGAGCCCATGTCGCGACCGTCCTGCGTCACCAGTCCCTCGAAATCGAGCGCTATATCGGCGCGCTTGCCCGCGGCGATCAGATCGGCGCGCGAAATGGCCAGCGGGCTGCCGGCATCCTCTTCGTCGCCGGTCAGCACGATCTCGATATTGGCGTCCTCGAGCGTGCCCGCCGCCTGCATCGCGTGCAGCGCCGCGACGATCACCACCATCCCGCCTTTGTCGTCGCCGACGCCGGGGCCTTCGGCGAAATCGCCCTTGCGGACGAATTTCTGGAAGGGCGAGGCGGGCTCGAACACGGTATCGAGATGCCCGATCAGCAGGATGCGCTTGCCCTCCGCGCGGCCGCGATGGACCGCGATAAGATGGCCGGCGCGGTTGACCGCGGTCATCGGCTTCCATTCGACCGCAAAGCCGAGCGGCTCGAGCTCGGCGCGCATCATCGCGCCGACCTTGGTCACCCCGTCGAGGTTGAGCGAGCCGCTATTCTGGTCGACCAGCTTCTGGAGCAGCGCCACCGAAGCCTCGAACCGCGCGTCGACCGTCCGGTCCATGACTTTCTCGGCCGGCGACAGCGATTGCGCCGCCGCCGGAGCCGTGGCCAGAAGCAGCGCCGCCGCCAGACCGATCCGCATCACAATTTGGCTCCGCCCATCTTGTAGGTCAGCTGGAGATAGAAGCTGCGGCCGACGCCGTCGAACCACGAAATGTCGTAATAGGGATAGGCGCTATAGGTCCGGTCCTTGATCGGGTTCTGATCGAACAGATTGTTGACCGTGCCGGAGATGCGCATCCGATCGGTGAGGTCGACCTGCGCCGACAGATTGAACAGATAGCTCGCTTTTATGTACGCTTCCTCGGCGTAATTGGGCAGCTTGCCCAGTCGCTGGCCGTTGAGCGTGGTCGAGAAGCGACCGAGATCCCAGGTCAGGCTCGCGGTCGCCTTGTCGCCGGGGATGTAATAGCCGCTGTCGAACGCCAGTTTGTCGATCGACGGATCGCCCGGATATTGGCGGATCGTGTGGCCGAACACATGGGTGTAGCTCGCCGCGAGCGAGAATTGGCCGATCCCGGCGGTCGGCACGCGGAGATGCATCGCGATGTCGATGCCGTCGGTGGTCTCTTCGGCGATATTGATCGGGTTGATAGAAACCGACTGGATCTCGCCTTCGAGCGCGCCGCTGGCGTAACGCTGGACCCGGGCGATGGCATCGACGCAGGTCGGGGTGGTCGGATCGGCCTCCGGGGGCGCATTGTTCGGGCCCGGGCGGCATTCGGCTTCGTCGCGCAGGATCGTGTCGATCCGCATGTTGAGCACCTGATTGCGCATCTTCACGCGGAAATAATCGGCCGAGAAATCGAAATTGCGGGTCGGCTGGAAGACGAAACCGGCGTTGAGCGAGGTCGAGGTCTCGGGGCGCAGGCGGCGATTGCCGTTATGGCGCGCGATGAAATCGACATCGTCGAACCCGCAATCGCCGATCTCCTCCTCGTTCTGGCCGCACAGATAATAATCGGTGCCGCCGGTATGGGTGTTGCCCGGGCCCTTGAAGACATAATGCAGATCGGGCGCGCGGAAGCCGGTGCCATAGGCGCCGCGGATCAGCAGGCTCTTCATCGGGCGCAATTCGGCGCCGAGATTATAAGTGAACTTGCCGAAGCCGTTTCCGGCGAAGGCGTAATGATCGTAGCGCCCGGCGCCGCTGAGCTGGAGGAAATTGAGCACCGGCACGCGCAGCTCGCCGCCGGCGCCCCAATGCTGGCGCGTCCCCTCGCCGTCCGAATCGACCAGCCCGACATAATATTGGGTGAGCGCGAGCGGATCGGGGTTCATCTCATAGCCCTGATCGCCGACCTCCGCGACGGCCGCGAAGCCGACCGGCCCTGCCGGAAGCTGGAGCAGATCGGTGGTATTGATCGTCGCCGAGAAATTGTTGACCCAGGTCTTGGGCCGATAGGTCGAATAGGCTGTGATCGAAGCGTATTCGGCCGGGGTCAGCGGCTTGTAGAGCCGGGCGATGTCGGCATCGAACGCCGGATAATCATTCTCCTCGCCGATCTGCGGCCCCAGGAAGAAATCGTTGGCCTTGCTGATCACGACCTGCGGGAAATCGATCTTCGAACTGTATTCGGCGTGGTTGTAGGTGACTTCATAGCCCCATTTGCCGCCGCCGAACCTGCCGCGGATGCCGGGGGTGATGTTGTAGGTGAACGAGCGGTTGCGAGTCATGCCCTTGTCGAGCCCGCCCATCTCCTCGGGGGTGAACAGCCGGTACCAATTGTCGAGCTGATCGCCGCTATAGGTAAGATCGACAGGCATGTTGGGGTTGAAGAAGGTGCCCTCTTCGTTGCCGTCGGGCGCGACATATTGCCAGTCGAGCACGTCGCGGAACAGCTTGAGCCGCGAATAGCTGGCCTGCACGTCGACGAAGAGCTCGGCATTGTCGCTGAGGTGATAGCCCATCGAACCATAGAGGCTCGCGGCACGGCGCTCGCTGATCGTGGTGCCGTAACCGATCGCTTCGTTGCTGCCGCAATAGCGGCCGTCGACATATTCGTCGTTGACGATGTCATAGCCATATTCGGGACGGCGGGCGTAATAGGTCGTGCCGCCGTTGAGGTTGGCGAGCGCGGCGCACACCGATGCGCCGGGATCGAGATAGTCGTTATCCTCGTCGGTGCGCAGGAAATTGCGGCGCGCGATCGGATATTCGGTGGTCGGGCTGTCGGCCGACGAATCCTGGAGGCGGCGCTGATAGGCCCAGAGCGGACGCTGATCGAGCAGTTCGACTCCGACCACGCCGTGGAAGCCGCCGGTCTCCCAGCCGGTGGTCAGCGACAGGCGCTGCGAGCTGCCGCCGCCATGTTCGGTGAAGCCGGCGCGGTAATCGATCCGCGTTCCGTCGGGCTTCGACTTGAGCTGGAAATTGACCACGCCCGAGATCGCGTCCGAGCCGTAGATCGCCGAGGCGCTGCCGCTCAGCACCTCGACCCGCTCGATCAGCCCGACCGGGATGTTCGAGATGTCGGTGAAGTTGCTGTTGCCGCCATAAGGCAGCGGGAAATCGGCGATGCGGCGGCCGTTGACGAGCACGAGCGTGTGGTTCGGGCCGAGCCCGCGCAGATCGACCTGCTGCGCGCCCGGGGTGAAGTCGGCGCCGGAGAAGCTCTGCTGGCTCTGGGTCTCGCCGCCATTCTGGGTGATCGCGCGCAGCACGTCGGGCACGCTCTGATAGCCGTTGCGGAGGATGTCTTCGGAAGTGATCGTGGTCACCGGCGCCGGCCCTTCCGCCTGGACCCGGGGGATGCGCGAGCCGAGCACGACGATCTCGCTATCGGCGCCGGCCTCGTCCTGCACGGCGGTTTCGACCTGCGCGGCGTCACTCGTCTGTGCGGCGGCGGGACCGGCGAGCGCGCAAAAGGTCGTGCCCGCCAGTGCCGAGGCGATGATGTTCCGATAGCGCATATGCGTCCCCCTTATGTCGTGTTGACATATTGATATCGCTGAGCTGCAAAATGGAATAACAAAAATGCAGAATGCGCGCCTGTTTCGAACGATTTGAATGGAGATGGTGGCCGTGAAGACACTATGGGGGCTGGTGGTCGCGATCTTCGCCTGGTCTTGGGCGGCTGCCGCCCCCGCCCAGAATCCGCCCGCTTATGCCTATTACGAGATCGGCGACGTCGCCGCGCCGACGCCCGCGCCGACGCGGCAGGCAATGATGCTGATGGGCGGCGGCGAATGGCCGCGCGACGCCTTTCGCTGGTTCACCGCGCGGGCCGGGCACGGCCATCTCGTCGTGCTGCGCGCCTCGGGCGCGGGGGACGCCGGCGAGGAGATCTATCGCGATATCGGCGGGGTGCTCTCGGTCCAGACGATCGTGTTCAGCGACCGCGCCGCCGCCAGCGACCCGCGCGTGCTCGACATCTTGCGCAAGGCCGACGGCATCTTCCTCGCGGGCGGCGACCAAGCCAATTACGTCCGGTTCTGGAAGGACACGCCGGTGGCGGAGCTGCTGAACGCGCATGTCCGCAAGGGACGGCCGATCGCCGGCACCAGCGCCGGGCTCGCGATCCTCGGCGGCACCGCGTATGGCGCGATGGACGGCGGCAGCGTGGACTCGCCGACCGCGCTCGCCGATCCCGCGGGTCCGGCGGTGACTCTCGTCACGGATTTCCTCCACATGCCGCGGCTCGCGCATGTCGTCACCGACACGCACTTCGCCGCGCGCGACCGGCTCGGGCGGCTGATCGCGTTCGTCGCGGCGGCGCGGCAGCGCGATTCGCGTGCGGTGGGCATCGGCGTCGACGAGGAGAGCGCGCTCTGCGTCGAGGCCGATGGCACCGCGAGGCTCCATACCCGCAATGGCGGCTTTGCGTGGCTGGTCGAGCCGAGCGGGAAGCCGAAGCTGAGGCCGGGCGCGGCGCTGGACTGGCGCGCGATCCGGGTCACCGGCATCGGCACGACGAGCCGTTTCGACCTCGATCGGCTGCGCGTCGGGAATGCCGCGTTTTCGTGGGTCGCGCGGGTGGAGAAGGGCCAATTGCTGGGTGCGCCCGTCGTGCCGCCCAAAGCGGCGGTGCAGTGACTCACCGCGCGCCGGAAGAGCTCGACCTGCAGCTGCTCGCGCTGCTGCGGGCGGATTCCCGGCGCAACGTCTCCGAGCTGGCCGCGGCGCTCGGCGTGTCGCGGACCAGCGTCTATAGCAGCATCGAGCGGCTCGAGCGGCAGGAGACGATCGTCGGCTACACCGTCCGGCTGGGCGAGGAATATGACCGCCGCCAGATCCGCGCGCACGTGATGATCAAGCTCTACCCCAAGGCGACGAGCGCGACGCAGGACCAATTGATGACGATGCCCGAAGTCGCCGGCCTCTACGCGATCTCGGGCGAATATGATCTGATCGCGGTGGTCGAGGCGCCGCACGTCAATCGGCTCAACGATCTGCTCGATGCGATCGGCGCGCTGGAAGGCGTCGAGCGCACGACCTCCTCGGTCATTCTGGCGACCAAGCTGCAGCGCTGAGGCGCCGTGCGCCGTTCGTCCTTGCCCTGTCGTGCCGGCATTGCCATAGGCGGCGGCCCGCGCAGGCCGTCCTGCAAGTTCCGAAACCATGCAGGAGAAGCACGTGCACAGCCTCGCTGGCCCCGATGCGCTCGGGCTCGATTTCGGCACCACCAACACCGTCGTCGCACTCGGTTCGGGCGACGGCGAATCGCGGCTGGTGGAGTTTGCCGGCGCGGCGGCGGCGGGATCGGTGTTCCGCACGGCCTTGTGCTTCTGGGAGGAAGAGCGTGGCTGGAATGGCATTGTGCACGAGGCGGGGCCGTGGGCGATCGCCGAGTTCCTCCAGTCGCCGCTCGACAGCCGCTTCGTCCAGTCGTTCAAGACCGTCGCCGCGAGCCCGTTGTTCGAGCGCGCGCAGATCTTCGGCAAGCCGCTGCGCTTCGAGGATCTCGGCCAGCGCTTCCTCCAGAAATTGGTGGCGCATGCCGGCGGGCAGCTCGACCAGCGCCCGCGCCGGGTGATCGTCGGGCGCCCGGTCGAATATGCCGGGGCGCGGCCCGACCCCGCGCTGGCGCGGCAACGCTATGACGCGATGCTCCATGGCTTCGGCACCGAAGTGCATTATGTCTACGAGCCGCTGGGGGCCGCCTATAGCTATGCCGCGCGGCTGACCGAGCCCGCGACGGTGCTGGTCGCCGATTTCGGCGGCGGCACCACCGATTTCTCGATCGTGCAGGTCGCCGAGCCGGGCGCGGCGCGGCGCTGCGTGCCGCTGGGCTCGACCGGTGTGGGCATCGCCGGCGATCGGTTCGACCAGCGCATCGTCGACCGGCTGGTGCTGCCTCTGCTCGGCAAGGGTGGCGAATATCGCTCGTTCGGCAAATTGCTGCCGATCCCCGGCGGCTATTTCGCCGAGTTCGCGGATTGGTCGCGGCTCGCGCTGATGCGCAACCGCCGGACGCTGGACGAATTGCAGCGCCTCCAGCGGGACGCCGTCGATCCCGAGCCGATCGGCCGGATGATAGCGCTGATCGAGCACGAACAGGGCTTTCCGCTGTACGATGCGGTGGGGCGGCTCAAGCGGGCATTGTCGAGCGAGAGCCATGCCGAATTCGCCTTCGAGGGCGACGGCGTGTCGATCGCGGCCGATGTGCGCCGTGCGGATTTCGAGCAGTGGATCGGCGAGGATCTGGTCCGCATCGAAGCCGCGATGGACGCGGCCTTTGCCCGCGCCGCCACGCCGCCCGAGAAGATCGACCGGGTGTTCCTCACCGGCGGTTCGTCGCTGATCCCGGCGATCCGGACATTGTTCGAGCGGCGTTTCGGCGCGGATCGGATCGCGAGCGGCGGCGAACTGACCTCGATCGCGCATGGGCTCGCATTGATCGGCCAGCAGGAGGATCTGGCGGGCTGGGTCGCCTGAAACGGGCGGACTTTTCGATCGATGGGGGGACACCCTCTGCCGCAGGCGCGTTGACGCTCCCGAATGGCGCATTCCGCGCTGACCGATGGAGAGAGACATGGCAGACGCCGCGACGGTTTCGAATGGCAAGACGGCGCTCACCGACGATTTCCGGACCCATTTCTCCGGAAGTGCGCCGATCACCGAAAAAGCGAAGAGCTTCGCCAGGGCGCGGCCGTGGACCAGCGCGGCGTTTCTCGGGATCGCGGCGATGGCGGTGCTGAACGCGGTGCGCGGCGCCCGCCGCTGATCGGCGGAAACGCTTCTAATCTGATGGATTCCCTTCTCGACCGGCGATAGGGATTGCCGGTCGAGAAAAGGGGAATTCATGAAAGCCTACGCGATCGCGCTCGTCTCGCTGGTTGCACTTGCCGCGCATCAGGCCGCGGCGCAGGTCGCGCCGCCCAGCCAGCAAAAGCCGGTGCAGGAGACTCAGGCACCCGAGGACGAGATCGTCCGTCCGGTCGAACAGCAGGCCCCGCAGCCGCAGCCGGCACCGACCGGTGCACCCGTGCCTGCCGCCCCGGCCGCCGCGAAGGCTGACAAGCCGGCGAAATGGGACGTCAATGCACCCGCCGGCGCGACCATTCGCCAGATCCCGATCCGCGTCTCCGAAGGCAGCTGGATGGATCTCGACGTCAGCCCCGATGGCGGCACGATCGCATTCACCTTGCTCGGCGACATCTACACCATGCCGATCGCCGGCGGCACGCCGACCCGGATTGCCGAAGGCCTCGCCTGGGAAGTCCAGCCGCGCTTCTCGCCCGACGGGCGCCGCATCGCCTTCACTTCGGATCGCGGCGGCGGCGACAATATCTGGGTGATGAACCGCGACGGTTCGGACAAGCGCCAGGTGACCAGGGAGGAATTCCGGCTGCTCAACCAGCCGAGCTGGAGTCCCGACGGCCGCTACATCGCCGCCAAGAAGCATTTCACCACCGGCCGCTCGCTCGGCACCGGCGAAGTCTGGCTCTATCACGTCTCGGGCGGCGGCGGGGTGATGCTGGTCAAGCGTCCCAACGAGACCCATCAGAAGGAACTGGGCGAGCCGATCTATGCGAAGGACGGCAAGTCGATCTTCTACACCCGCAACGTCACGCCGGGCCCGATCTTCGAATACGCCCAGGATTCGAACACCGGGCTGTTTGACATCGAGCGCTACGATCTCGACACCGGGGAGGTGACCACCGCGGTGAGCGGCGCCGGCGGCGCGGTGCGGCCGACGCCCTCGCCCGACGGCAGGAAAATCGCCTTCGTCCGGCGCGAGGCGACCCGCTCGAAGCTGTATGTGAAGGATCTCGCCTCGGGAGAGGAACGCAAGATCTACGACGATCTCGACCAGGACGTGCAGGAGACCTGGGCGGTCACCGGAGTCTATCCGAACATGGCATGGACCCCCGACGGCAAGTCGCTGGTCTTCTGGGCCAAGGGCAAGATCCGCCGGATCGACGCCGACGGATCGAACGCGCGCGAGATTCCGTTCGCCGTAAACGACACCCGTGGCGTGATCGATGCGCCGCATCCGCAGATCGCGGTGGCGCCCGATCGCTTCACCACCACGATGCCGCGCTTCGCCACCGTATCGCCGGCCGGCGATCGGGTGGTGTTCGAGAGCCTCGGCAAGCTCTGGATCAAGCCGATGGCCGGCGGCGCGGTGAAGCGGCTGACCAGCGGCGGCGACGGCTTCGAATTGTTTCCGAGCTGGTCGCGCGATGGCCGAACGATCGCGTTCGTCGGTTGGACCGATGCCGGGCTGGGACGCATCCGCACCGTTGCGGCAAGCGGCGGCGCGGCGCGCGACGTGACCAGCCAGCCCGGCCATTATGCCCGGCCACGTTTCTCGCCCGACGGCAAGACGATCGTGTTCGAGCGGGTCGGCGCGGGCAACCTCACCAGCCCCAATTGGTCGCAGGATCCCGGCGTGTACCGGGTCGCCGCGGCGGGCGGCGACGTGATCCGCGTCGCCAAGGGCATGGCGGCACCGCAATTCGGCGCCGCGAACGACCGCATCTTCATGATCGGCGAAGGCGAGAAGGGCGCGCGCGAGCTGGTCAGCACCGATCTCGGCGGCAAGGACAAACGCGTCCATGCCAGCGGCGAGCTGGTGACCGATTATGCGGTAGCGCCGAGCGGCGAGTTCGTCGCGTTCCGCCAGAATTATGCCGCGTTCGTGGTGCCGCTGATGCCGGGCAACCAGTCGGTCGCGCTGGCCAGCGACGGTAAGGCGCTGCCGGTGACGCGGGTGAGCGCGGGCGGTGCGGATTATCTCCATTGGTCGAACGACGGCAAAAGGCTGCACTGGAGCCTCGGGCCGACGGTGTACACCGCCGAGACCGCGCAGCTCTTCCCGAACGCGCCGCGTGCCGAGGGCGCGCCGGAATTCGTCCCGCCCTCCAGCGGCGTGTCGCTGGCGCGCGAGGTGACGGCGGCCAAGCCGGACCGCACGGTGGCACTCACCGGCGCGCGCGTCGTGACGATGGCCGATGCCAATGGCGGGATCATCGACGACGGCGTGGTGGTGATCCGCGGCGACCGCATCGTTGCGGTCGGCCCGCGCGCCTCGACGGCCGTCCCGGCGGGCGCGACGCAGATCGATGTGGCCGGCAAGACGATCATTCCCGGGCTGATCGACGCGCATGCGCATGGCCCGGCGGGAAGCGACGAGCTGATCCCCCAGAACAACTGGTCGATGCACCAGAATCTCGCGCTCGGCACCACGACGATCCACGATCCGTCGAACCGGTCGAGCGAGATCTTCGCCGCGTCCGAGCTGCAGCGCGCCGGGATGATCCTCGCCCCACGCATCTTCTCGACCGGCGAGATCGTCTATGGTGCGAAGGCGGCCGACGTCTATGCCCAGATCGACAGCCTCGACGATGCGCTCGCGCATGCCCGGCGGCTCAAGGCGCAGGGCGCGCACAGCGTCAAGAACTACAACCAGCCGCGCCGCGAGCAGCGCCAGCAGGTGGTCGAGGCGGCGCGGCGCGAGAATATGCAGGTCGTCGCCGAGGGCGGGTCCTTGTTCGGCATGGACATGACGATCGTCGCCGACGGCAATTCGACGCTCGAGCACAATGTCCCGCTCGAGACCTTTTATGACGACGTGCTGCAATTCTTCCCGCAGACGAGGACCAACTACACGCCGACTCTGGTGGTCACCTATGGTGGGCTCGCCGGCGATCCCTATTGGCGGCAGGCGACCGACGTCTATGCGCATCCGCTGCTGCGTGCGCATACGCCGCCGACGGTCCTGCTCGCCGACAATGCCCGGCGGATCAAAGCGCCCGAGGATAATTTCGTCGACGACGACAATGCCCGCGAGGCGCACAAATTGGCGAAGCGCGGCGTGCTCGTCTCGATCGGCGCGCACGGTCAGCAGGCTGGAATCGGCGCGCATTGGGAGCTCTGGTCGTTCGTCCGGGGCGGGATGACGCCGGTCGAGGCGCTGCGCGCGGGCACGATCGTGTCGGCCCAGTCGCTCGGCATGGCGCGCGACATCGGTTCGCTCGAACCGGGCAAGCTCGCCGATCTGGTGGTGCTCGATGCGGATCCGACCGCCGATATCCGCAACAGCGACAAGGTGTCGCGGGTGATGCTCGGCGGGCGACTCTACGATGCGGCGACGCTTGACGAAGTCGGGACGGGAACGGCGAAGCGCGGCGCCTATTGGTGGGAAAAGACCGGTCGGTAAGGTCATCGCCCGTCGTCCCGGCGAAAGCCGGGATGACGGGCGGAGGCGCGATGCGGCAGGAAATCCCGGCCTTCGCCGGGATGACGAAGCGGGAGAGTAAAGTGGATCGTCGTGAATTCCTGGGCGGCGTCAGCGCATTCTCCCTCGCCGCCGCATGGCCTGCCGCCGCCACGCCGCGCAGCCAGGCAACCGCTGACAAGAAGCTCTCGTCGTTGCTCGACCGCTTCTTCTACGATCGGCTGAACGACGCTCCCGAGGCAGCGACCCAGCTCGGCCTCGACACCGGCGCGCGCGCCGGGCTGCGCGCCAAGCTCAGCGACAATTCGGCAGCGGGCGTGGCGAAGGCCCTGGCGCGGTCGAAGCGCGAGCTCGCCGAGTTGCGCGCCATTCGCCCGGCTTCCTTGTCGTCGTCGGCGCGGCTCGATCAGGAAGTCGTCGCCTATCAGCTCGAGCGCAGCATCTCCGCCGCGGCGCGCTTTCCTTACGGATCAAACAGCGACGGCTTCGCGCCTTATGTGCTGAGCCAGCTCGGCGGCGCCTATCGCGACGTGCCCGACTTTCTCGATTCGCAGCATCGGGTGGGAAATGCCGCCGATGCCGACGCCTATCTCGCTCGGCTGGAGGCGTTCCCGCGGACGATCGACAGTGACACCGCCCGCCAGCGCGACGATGCCGCACGTGGGGTGTTCGCGCCCGATTTCATCCTCGACACCACGCTCAGGCAGATCGCCGCGATGCGCGATCAGGCCGCGGGCGAGACGGTGATGGTCGCTTCGCTGGCGGGCAAGCTCGCGGCGGCGAAGCTGCCGGCGGATCGCGCGAAGGCGGCCGAGAAGCTCGTCGCCGAACGGATCTTCCCGGCGATCGATCGCCAGCGCGCGCTGGTGACCGAATTGCGTGCAAAGGCAGTGCACGACGCCGGCGTCTGGCGGCTGCCCGAGGGCGACGCCTACTACACCGCCGCGGCGCAGGCGGCGACGACCACCAGCCTGACCGGCGCCGAAATCCACCAGCTCGGACTGGAGCAGGTCGCCGAGATCGGCGCGCGGATCGATGCGATCCTGAAAGCGCAGGACATGGGGCAGGGGAGCGTCGGCGAGCGGCTGGTCGCGCTCAACAAGCGCCCCGATCAGCTCTTCCCCAATACCGATCCGGGGCGCGAGGCATTGCTCGAGGCGTTGCGCGCGCAGGTCGTGGCGATGCAGAAGCGGCTCGGCGAGCAGTTCCGCTCGTTGCCCAAGGCGCCGGTCGAAGTGCGGCAGGTGCCCGCGGCGATCCGCGCCGGCGCGCCCGGCGGCTATTATCAGAACGCCTCGCTCGATGGATCGCGGCCGGCGATCTACTTCATCAATCTGCGCGACACGTTCGATCGCCCCAAATTCGGGCTGGCGACGCTGACGCATCACGAGGCGGTGCCGGGGCACCATCTCCAGGTGACGCTCGCGCTCGAATCGCCGAACATCCCGCTGATCCGGCGCCGGGCCGACTTCAATGCCTATACCGAGGGCTGGGCGCTCTATTCGGAGCAACTGGCCGACGAGATGGGTATGTACGACGGCGACCCGCTCGGGCAGGTCGGCTATCTCCAGTCGCTATTGTTCCGCGCGACGCGGCTGGTGGTCGATTCGGGGCTGCACCACAAGCGCTGGTCGCGCGAACGGGCGACCGATTATTTCATCGCGACCACCGGCATCGCCCGCGGCCGCAGCCAAAGCGAGATCGACCGCTACACGGTATGGCCGGGCCAGGCATGCAGCTACAAGATCGGACATACCCTGTGGGTGCGCCTGCGCGACAAGGTGAGGGCGGCGCAGGGGGACAAGTTCGATCCGCGAGCGTTCCACGACGTGCTGCTCGAAGGCGCGATGCCGCTGACGGTGCTCGAGCGCGTCGTGCAGGAGCGCTTCCTGAAGGTTTGATCAGCGGGCCTGGAGCAGCGCGCGCAGCCTGCCGACCAGATCGGTCCCGGGCAGCGTCTCGATCGGCTCGCCCGTCAGGTCCGCCACCACGCTGACCACGTCGACCGAGATCAGGTTGACCCGCGCCAGCGTCTCGCGGTCGATCGGGACGGTCTCGATCGCCGCGATCGTCCCGTCCTCGACGCGGATCTCGGCCCAGTGGATGAACACCGCGCAATAGGGGCATTCCCAGGTCTGGCAGATCCGCACCGGCGCCCCCGGCACGACCGGGTTGACCAGGAGATAGCCGTTATAATCCCCGGCGTTCGCCCGTGCCGGATCGATTTCCAGCCGATCGCCCACGCCGAGCTCCGCCATCGCCGGCTCGGCCGGCAAATAGGTGGTCATTCCCGTGGTGTAATCGGCAGGCGTCACCTTGCCGGTGACCGGGCACCGCAGCGCGGCAACGAGATAATCGTAGCTATATCCCATGCTATTTCTTCGGCAGCGGCAGCACGTTGATGGTCTGTCCCTTGATGGTCACCGAAAAGCCATTTGGATAGAATTCGGCAACGCTCTTGCCGAGCTTCGCCGGATCCTTGCCGGTTGCCAGCAGCAACCGATTGTAGATGCCGGGGTCGTGGGTGGCCAGCGTCGGCGTGGTGCCGGGCTCGGTCTTGGCGAAAAATACGTCGGCGACGATGGCGCGGTCTTCGGCGCCCTTGTTCTGGCCGACGGTCAACCGCTCGAGCTCGGACACCACGTCCTTATACGGCTGGCTGTCGCGCGGCACGGTGATGTCGAACGCGTCGGTGCCGCCGCCCTTGGTGCCGATCACCTTGGATACCCGCATGTCGGGCGAGCCCTGCGCGTCGATCCGCTTGAGCGCGGCCTCCTCGCCCGGCTGGAGCTTCGTGCCTGCCGCGCGCTTTCTCTGCGCGATGATCACATTCTCGTCGACGATCAGCGATTGCTTGCCGAGCGGCCGGCTTGGGAGCCCCCCTTGCTTGGTCGCGGCGAACACGCCCATTTCGGCCTTGGTCTGGGCGAGCGTGGCGTTCTTGCTGTTTGCCCAGAGCTTGAGGAAACCCTCGGTCTGGGCCGCATCGAGCCCCAGCGACTTGGCGTGCGCGGCAACCGATTCCATGTCCGCCACGGCCTGGATATAGCCGGTCTTGAGCAGAGCGAGGTCTTCGGGTGCCATCTTGGCTATGTCGCCGATCAGATTGATCGCCTCGTTGGTCTTCACGAACACCTTGAAGTCGTGAATGCCCTGCTTGGCGGTGAGATAGACCGCATAGATCAGCCGGCCGAATTCCTCCGCGCCGGGCAGGATCACCATCCGCAGCACCGCCGGCGGCCGCAGGATCGCCTTCCACGCCGCCCGCGCCTCGACGCGCGCTTCGGCCGCGCGCACGATGGTGGCGCGGATGCCTTCCTCTACATCGGTAAGCTTGGCGGTCAGCTTGGCGACGTCGTTCGCTTCCGCCCCGGCCTCGAAGGCCTGGATCGCGGGGCGCAGCTTGGGCAGCACGCTGGCGAACGCCGCGGCATCGAAGCCGGCGCCGATTACCGCCACGATCACCCAGGCGATGGTCGGGTCGTCGGAGCTGAGCTGCGCACCATAGGCGGCCGACTTCATCTCGTAGCGGCGGAATTCCTCGAGCGCCTGATAGGCGCCGATGCCGAGCGCGGTCCCCCCGGCGAGCACTGCGACCGTCCCGCCGCCGCCGGTCAGAAGCCCGGCGGCGACTGCGATCACCCCGAGGATGATCTGGGGGATCGCCTCGATCCAATGCACGTCGGAGATATGGTCGCGGATGATCCGCTCGCGCACGCCCTCCAGCCCCTGCGCGGCGAAGGAGGCGGCGAGCAGCTTGTCAAGGCCATAGATTTGCGACGGCTTGTCCTCGAGCGCCTTGCGCGTCGTCTCGATGTCCTTGCGGCGCGCGGCGATGTAATCGAGCATTTGCTGACGGCGCCCGCCCGCCGAGGTGGTGCGGGCGAACTGCTCGCGATCGAAATCGTTCTGCTGGATTAGCGGGTGGTCCTTCCCCGCGGTGCTCACCTTGCTCGATCCGCGCGCCCGGGCCTCGTTGCGCTTGCCGACCCAATAGGCCTGATCCGCCATCTCGTCCGGCGTCATCGGCATCTGCGCATGCTCGTCGCGGATCTTGTCGCCTTCTTCGTAATCGCCGCGCGCGCCCGATTGCTCGACCGACTGGTGCAGTGCGTCCATGCTGCCCGTGGCGCTGTAGCGTTCCTCCTCCTTCCAGAGCGTATGGGCATTGGTCGAGCATCACTTTCGCGAGCGCCAGCGTCTCCTTCTCGAAAGCCGCTTCGTAGCGGTGGAGCAACGCCTCGAAATCGGTGATCCCGCCGGGGAAGCCGGCAGTGACCAGATCGGCGTTGAGCTCCGCGCGCATCTTGTTGGTGGTTGATAGCGTCCCGATGCCGGTGCCGCCCACCATCCCGCCCCCGGGGATTCTGCTCGCCCCCGCACCCATCGTGCTGGTCTTCTGCAGCGACATCAACTCGCGGTAGCGCGTGTAGAGCGCGTCCATGTTGAACAGCCGCGTCTCCACCGTGCGGCGTTCGCTGGTGACCTCGGCGCGCTGCTTGCGCTCGGCGAGATAGCGATCGACCGCGCTTTCATAGACCGACCAGTCGGTGGTCCGCGCGGTGACGCGGCTCTTATATTCGGCCAGTTCGAGCGGAGTCAGCTCGGAGATCTTCTGCGCGATGCGCAGCGCGTCGTCATAATGCTCGGGCGGGATGACGGTGGTGGCGGTCTCGTCGAAGATGAACGCCTTGATCTCGGGCGGCAGCGCCTCGATCGCTTCGCGCTGGCGCAGCAGATTGGCGCGGATCGTGTCCAGCGTCTTGCCCATCTTCTTGTCGTCGCCGCCGGAGCCCAGCTTCTGCCCGACCTTGTACTGGGTCTTGTTCCAGAACTCCTCATAGGCCTCGCTCTCGATCGCGGCACGCTCGCCGGGAGGAAGCGACGCTGCGAACTTGTCGCGCGCCTTCTTCTCCTCGGGGCTCGACGGCTGGATGTTGCGGTCGCGGACGGGGACGATGATATAGCCCTTGCGGACATCGGCATCGGTCACGACCATCGGGTCGCCTACCCAGGTCCAGTTGGTCGCGGCGCGCACCTTGGCGACGGCGGGGTCGGCGGCGGCGGCGGCATATTGGAGGCCGAGCTCCTTGAGCAGCTCCGCGCTGCTGAGCACGCGCGTCACCTTGACGGCAAAGGGGATTGATACTCCCGTCTGCTCGCCTTCCTTGCTCTGGCGCTGCACCCGTTCGCCGATCTCCGACTGCTGCGCCACGTGCGCGAGTTCGTGCGCCAGCAAGTGCAGCCCGCCACGGCTGCCGGGATCGAATCGCCCCGCGCCGAACAGGATGCTGCCGCCCTTCGCAAAGGCATGCGCGTTCACCGCCGCCGTCGCGCTGGCCGAGGCGGCATCCGAATGCACGCGCACGCGCGAGAAGTCCCAGCCGAAGCGGGGCTCGAAAAAGGCGCGCATGACCGGCGCCAGCGGCTGCCCGCCGCTCCGCGAACCATCGGCGGCCAGCGCCCTGCGCGGCGCATCGCGTGGCGGGTGCGGCGGGTCGCCGCTCAGCGCCTTGGCGGCGGCCTCGTCGGCCCGGCGCTCGAGCATGTCCTCGTCCGGGGCCTTGTCCGCCAGCGACGTCGCGGCGGCGGAATAAGTGGGGATCTGGGCCAGCTTCTCGCCCAGCGAGCGTCGGGGCGGCGCGCCGATGTCGACCGAAGGTCGTGCCGACGGCGCCGCGATGCGCGATTCAGCGCGCTCCGTGATCGGTGGAGGACTCCACCTACGCATGACCGGGAAAGCGCTGCATCGCGGCTCCACGACTCGGTGATGCGCAATATCCTACGGGCAGGGCCAATGCCCGCAAAGCGAATATTGGAAACTTCTGTCGGGTTTCAGCCTCGGAGAAAACTTTATGGTCGTGTATCCTGTATTTACGCAGTTCGGATGGGTATCTTGGCAATATTACGGCGGAAGGTTTATTGAAGTGCGCCGAACACATGCCGGGATACAGCCATGACTGACATATCGGGCATTCGCGCAGCACGCGTGGACGAGCGCGCCGATCTGGAAGCGCTGCAACGACGCGCATCGCTGGCTTGGGAAACATATCGAGAGGCGTTGCTGCAGCATCCGGAGGCGATCGACCTTCCTGTCGGGCAAATCATCAAGGGGGATGTATTCGTCTGCGAACGCGAGGATGGGGTGAAGGGCTTCATGGTGGTCCTGTCGCGTCCCGATGGGCAGGCCGAACTCGACGGTCTGTTCGTCGATCCGGCGGTGTGGCGCACCGGGCTGGGGCGCGACCTGGTGCGCGCTGCGCGTGCCGTGGCGAGCCGGCGCGGGGCGAATTCGCTGCAGGTAGTGGCGGCGCCGGAAGCGCGCGGCTTTTACGAGGCGTGCGGTTTCGTCGCTTCCGGCACGGCGCAGACCCGTTTCGGGCCGGCGATCAACATGACGCTGGCCCTAGAGCGGCCAGCCGACCGATCGTAAACCGATAACTTACCTCGGCTGGAAGCAGGTGGTCAGCTGCCACTCGCCCCAGGCGTCACCCCCGGACCTGTTCCGGGGTCCGCCGTACCACGACGGCGGCGCTCTCCACTCCCCTTCGTCCAGCCGCCCGCTGGATCCGGCACAAGGCCGGAGTGGAGGAGAATTTGGGGTGTTAATGGCCGCGGGCGCGCTTCGTCGTAAAGTGCGGTTTTCAAAGCACAGGTGCCGGAATTCGTAAACCAAGTTTCGGAATTATAGTTGTCCAGAACGTTTCTGTGTGACAGCACCGGTGTTACCGACGTTGGGGGAGGGGCATGGCGTGAAATGGGCGGATCGCCCGTCGCGCGCGAATGCCAGGCGGTACGATTGCGCGAAAAGCAGTCGACGCCACTCCGATCCCGCCAGACGCGGCAGGGAATGAAGAGGAGTTAGAATGCTGTTCAGGGGTTTGTTGGCCACGAGTTGCTGCGTGGCCGCATTGGTTGCGCTGCCTCCGTCCGCACAGGCACAGGACGCGCCGGAATCTGCCGGCGATCCGGTTGCCGCAACGCAGGTGCCCGCGGATGCCGATAGCAACGACGTGACCGAGAGCGTCGGAATTGTCGTCACCGGCACGCGCATCGTGCGCCCGAACAACCGCTCGGCTGCACCGATCGTCACCACTACCTCGGCCGAGATCGCCGCGCAGGGCGCGACCACGATCGAGGAAGTGCTCAATCGCCTGCCGCAGGTCCAGGTCAATTCCGAGCAGAATTTCAGCGACTCCGAAGGCCGCCAGCGCATCAAGCTGCGCAGCCTCGGATATGAGCGCACGCTGATGCTGATCGACGGATTGCGCATTGGACTGCCCAACACGGTTGACGTCGGCATCATTCCGACCGCGCTGGTCGACCGGGTCGACGTGCTGACTGGCGGCGCCTCGTCGGTCTATGGCTCCGACGCGGTCTCGGGCGTGGTCAATTTCATCCTCAAGAAGAACTTCGAAGGGGTTCGCCTCGACGCGAACTACAGCTTCTTCAACCACAACAATCGCGCAGGTGACGTCACCGACGCCGTCCGGCGCGCCGGGTTCAATTCGGCGACCGGTACGGCCAATGACGGAGGCCGCGCCGACGTCAGCCTGGCAGCGGGCGTCAACCTGTTCGACGACAGGGTCAACATCAGCGGCTTCGTCAACTATCGCCAGTCGGAGCTGGTGCGCTTGCGCGACCGCTCCTTCTCGCAGTGCGAAGTGGTCCAGCCCAGCAACACCGCGACCTTGTCTTGCTCGCGCGCCAGCTATACGCCGGCCGGCACGATCATTCCCCAGTCGGGCGCGAGCGCCGGGCAGGTGCTGGTCAACAACCCGAACGGCAACGGGACTTTCATCCCGATCAACAGCGGCCCGTCCGCCGCTTCCGCCAATCCCTATGACGACTGGGCTTTCCAGCGCCCGTTCGAGCGGCTGAATTTCGGTGGGTTCCTGACGGCGCAGATCAGCGACCATGTCGAATTCTACAGCACGGCGCTGTTCTACCGCGACAAATCGTACAACACCCAGCTCAACCGCAACTACTCCTTCACTGCCTATGGCAGCGATCCGTTCCGGGTGAATTGCGACAACCCGTTCCTGTCGGCCTCGCAGGCGCAGGTGCTGTGCGGCGCCAATGCCGGGGTCGCCGGGCAATACGCCCCGCTCGACGTGCGCTATCGCTTCGACGGGCTGCCGCTGGTCGAGCAGAAGTTCACCAACGAAGGCTATCGGATCGTCGCGGGGCTGCGCGGCCGGGTGCTGGACGATGTCTGGTCCTATGACGTGGCGGGCATGATCTCGCGCGCACGGCTCGACACGATCGACGTGCCGTTCGCGCAGTTCGACAACATCAATCGCTCGCTCGACGTGGTCAATGTCGGCGGCCGGCCGACCTGCCGCTCGGTGGTCAACGGCACCGATCCCAGCTGCGTGCCGTTCAACGCGTTCACGCCGTTCAACCAGGATCTCGCGCTCAACAATTATCTCTACGGCGAAGCCTCGGGCGGAATCAGCACGCGCATTCCGCGCCTGCTGCAGTTCGTCGGCACGGTCAGCGGCGATCTCGGCAAATACGGCATGACCTCGCCGTTCGCCGAGCAGGGCCTCGCGATCGCGCTGGGCGGCGAATATCGCGAGGAGATGGAACGCACCATCGTCAACGAGATCTACCAGCAGAACAATGGTGGACAGAACCAGCGCTTCACCCAGAGCATCCTCGAAGGAAATATCGAGCTGCAGGCGCCGCTGGTCGAGGACCAGTCGTGGACCAAGCTGCTCCAGGTCAATGCCGGCTATCGCCTGTCGAAATATAATCGTCTCGACGGCAAGTTCGGGACATGGAAGGTCGAGGGCCTGTGGTCGCCGATCTCCGACCTGACCTTCCGTGCATCGTACAACAAGTCGCAGGCCGCGCCCGGCGTGGGCACGGCGGCGGGTGCCGCCAACATCTTCTGGAACCAGGGCTTCTACGCCGATCCCTGCGCCCCGCGGATCAACCCGGCAAATCCCAATGGTCCGCGTCTGCCGCCGTCGGCAACGCCCGAGCAATGCGCCAATACCGGGCTTGCCCCCAATCTCTACGGCAGCACTACGCTGATCTGCCCGGACGATCGCTGCACGGTGCGCGAGGGCGGTTTCGACCTCAAGCCGGAAACCGCCTATACCAAGACGTTCGGCGTCGTGTTCCGGCCGCGCTTCGTGCCCGGGCTCACCGTGTCGATCGATCGCTGGCTGATCGACCTGCAGGACCAGCTCGACTTCCTGCAGCCGCAGAACCTGATCAACGAGTGCCTCGCCACCGGCAACGAGTATTTCTGCCGCGGCATCGTGCGCAATCCGAACGGGACGCTGTCGAGCTCGCCGGCGACCAGCCCGGCGACCGGCTGGGTCGCGCGCGGATCGGCGAACGGCTACAAGTCGCAGTCGCACGGCTGGGACTTCCAGGGGCAGTATAATGTCGGGCTCGGCTCGGTCGGACGGCTCGACATGAGCTTCAACGGCACGCTGATGACGCGCGTCGGCTCGCAGGCCTCGCCGACGATCGATCCGCGCGATTGCGTCGGCTATTTCGGCAATCTGTGCGGCGAGAGCATGCCGCGCTGGGCGCACCAGCTGCGCACCACCTGGACCTCGCCCGAGCGGACGACCAGCGTGTCGCTGAACTGGCGCCATCGCGGGCCGATGCCGCTCGACGTCTACGCGCCCGCCGACACCGGCATTCCGGCGCAGGACGCCAGCGCGCGTCGCGATCAATATCCGGGGATCGGCGCGTACAACTGGTTCGACCTCGCCTTCACCTTCGACGTCACCAAGGACATGACGTTCCGGCTCGCCGCGAACAACATCCTCGATCGTGATCCGCCGCTCGTGCCCGACAGCCGCTCGCGCATCGGGCTGCTGCGCGGCAACACGATCATGGGTTACGATCTCCTCGGCCGACAGATCGTCGCGGGCATTTCGCTCCGGCTGTGACCGCGTTTCGCCCCCCGGATCTATCCGGGGGGCGAATTCGTGACCCCTGTGTGGCCCCCCTGAATTTCGGTCCGTGTCGAGGACGCGCACCCGCGCGTTACGGCAATGAAGGGAAGGTCGTTTCGGCCCCGCATTCCGCTTGTCGGCGATTGCTTTCTACGTAATATGAAGCAATCGGAAGGGGGGACGATGTCAGAAGAAACCGAGCGCACAGGAAAGAGTGCGGAAGATCTGCCTGCCTGCAAAGTCGCCGGCTGCGACTGCCAAGGTTTCATCAAGAACCCTTTAGTCTCTACGGATTGCCTGGAATGCCATCATGATGCCTTGAAGCACCGGAGGGCCGGCTGATATGAATGGCATTCTTATGGGCGCTCTCCCGCTTGCGATCGCGGGGCCATTATTGGCGCAGGACACGCAGCCAATATACTTGTCGGCGCAGCAATTTGTGGACGTGAAGTTTCCGCAGTCCAGACAAGGGATGATGCCGATCGTTCGCAACCAATTGAGGCTGACCAACCCAAACGCCAAGACAGATCTAGGGCTCATCAACTGGCGTAACGCGCAGCTTTCGATCAGGGTAGCCGGCGCGCCATCCTTCACGTTTCGGGATATTCGCTTCAACGAAATTGGGACAAGAAACCCTTCGATCAACTCCATTGCGGCGGAAGCATATTTCAATTGCACCAGCCAACCTGAGACCCGCCAGATCGAATCCTCCGACGTTCGGACCACCGAAGCCGAGCAAACGCGGACACGGGCGCGCCAGCAAACGGACCGGGTAAAGTCCTTTTTCACGCTGACTTATGAGCCAGTCAGCTTCGAGGGGTACGGCGTTGCCGTCTCCGGTGGGCTTGGTGGAAGCGCCGGCCGGGAGTTCGAAACTACCGTCGTCAAAAGCGACGAGTACATTACGCGCACCAAGGAAACGGTGCAAACAACAAGGTCGATCGGCTCCAGCGTTACCGTGCTGCCGCTTTCGTTGCGTTTTCACGAATATGTCAGTCGCAGCGAAACCGTGAACTACCAGATTCTCGGCAAAGCCACTGCCGACGTTCCCATAGAAGGAATTGTCACGCGCCCGGCATATAAAAAGGACGGGTGGATCAGGGTGCCGAAGGCCTTTGGAGGGTGGATCCGAGTAAGGGCTAAAATACCTGTCGCTGCGAAGACGTACGAATTTCCTCTTGGCAAGTGGAGTTATTATTACCCGTCCGAGGCGCGAACGATCACGCAAGCCGCGACTTTGGGAGTGAGCCGCGAGATGATCGTTGTCGGCCCGGTTGAAGTAAAGTTTCCAAGCGTGGGTGCTTGTTATGACGCTCGCAACGCGCTGCTGCGCAACACGACGGATGTGCAGTCCCTCATCCGCGCAATGGAGCAATATGATCGGCAGGCGGTGCCGCTGTAGCACCGCGATGCGCGCCTGCTCCCGGGCAACGCGTTGAGCAAATAAACGGCGACCTGGAGGGGCAAAGCGGTCACTCGCGGGGAGGATTGCCACCTCGAAGATCGGATTGCGTAGCCGGGTTTCGACTGCCGACTGGCGCCCGGCCCGCACAGCGCGGCATGCTCGATTGATCTCGTGCCCGGTGAGCCGGATGACCGAGTAGCCAGCTCAGCATGCCCGTGACGGCGCTCGAAAGCGGCCGTTCACTCATGCGGCAATCCGGGCTGGCGCTACGATACTGGTTTCAAAGCTGCTCCAACCCGTCAGGCCGCGCACACGCGCTCATCTGAAGATCAATTGCAGCGAAGATCTGATCTCGAAGCTCTTGATCAACCAGAACGATGCAAAGACAACAACACCCGCGACTTCGATCCACAGCGTGGAGCGGCTGCTTCGATCGGGCGCGACAACTTTGAGCGCCAGCACTGCGGCCGGCGTTGCCAGCATCAGGATACCAAGGATCAGGTAGATGCGTCCGAAGGCCCTGCGACGTCGGTGGCTCTTCAGGATGAGCAAGGTATCGCGCGCGCGGAAGATGCACACATAGGCTATCATGATGAAGAAGAGGATTGCCGACCCCGAATGGATGCACGCGGTAAGGCTCACCGGGGTCGCCGCGCCTACTGGCCAGTCCATGGGCAGCAGCGCGATGAGCACCGCGCAAATGCCGGCGATGTTCAGGGCCATGTCTTCCTGGAGCGAATGGCCGCGATAGAAGAACAGAAAGGCGCCAATCGCGAAGAGCATCCCGACAAAGGCGTCGCGCATGGTTCCCGCACCATATTCGGCCGGGCGAGTCGGGGAGAAGTGATAATAGGCGCTGAGCGAAGCCTGGACCGAATCAAAACCGCCCCCGGCAATCACGACGATCGGAAGTGCCAAGCCAAGGGCGCCGACTCCGTTGCGCATGATCACATAGCTGGTCGTGACGCTCAAAGGATCGGGGCGCCGCGCGAAAATCTGTCTGATGGGCGGTTTGAGCATGTCGGTGGTCCCGGAAGACATCCGCGCGGTCAGGCCCTTGCGGGCGGGTCGATCGCAAGCGGATCGCTGGCGGGAAAGCTTTCGTCGAGCGCTTCGTCCAGCTCGCGGTCGCGCCGGTCCTCATGAGACGACCGGCCGGCGAGCCAGAAGGCGAGATTGCGGACATAGCGCTGGACCGCGCGCCGCGCCTCCGGCGAATGGGCGAGGGCGTTGCCCGGCGGCTCACTGACGAAGCTGGGCGCGCCGGCGCCCGGGTCCCAGTTATAGTCGGCGAAATGATGGAAGGTCGATTGCGCCACTGCCGGCCCGCCGTCCGCCGAAGGCTCGAACGCGACTATGAGATTGAAACGGCGGCCGCTCGCCTTGCTGGTGCCGGTGGCGATCACGCGTGCCGATGGGTCGTCGGCGGGCACGCCGACGGCGCCCTCGTGCGGATGGGCGGGAAGGTAGCGGATCAGCCCGCCGGGCGCGGTCGGGTCGAGCAATAGCGGGTGGGGCGGGTCGGCGACCGCGATCTCCTGAAAGTCGCCGTTCGCGCCCGAATGATAATTGGGCCACAAGATATAGCTGGTCTCGCGGTCGTCCACGGCGCGGCGGGCCGGATCCGGTTCGGCATTCTTGCTGTGAAAGAAATGGGCGTTGCCGACGCCACCCAGCGTGCACACCGAGCTGCCGAGGTTCATATGGTCGCGCGTGACCAACAGGCCGCGCCCGCGTCGGCGGAAGCGGCCGATTGCGGCGCAATCCGCCTCGTGAAGGCCGTCGCCGGTGTCGACGGCGAACAGCCAGAGTTCGTCATAGTCGGACTGGTCGAGCGTCGACAGAACCGGGTCGGGAGCGCCGGGTGGGGTACGATCGCGCGCAGTGACCTCGTACAGCGACGCGCCTGAATCGTCGGTGAGCCCGGCGAGATGGTCGCGCAACATCGAAAAGCGCGCGATGTTCCAATCGTCGGCGATCGGAGGGATCGTCGTCTGGAGCAGGATGCGGATTGGCCGGGACATCGAATCTTCCTCGCTGGTGCCTGTAGAGCCGGACAGGTGGGACGCTCGACTGCCATTTCGTTGGCCACAGGGTGAAATCGGAAAAAACCCTGCGTTCATCATCCCTGTCGCGTCCGATTGACACGGCTCGACAAGCCGCTCTGGAGCACCGTGTTGGGGGAGCGGCGCGCCGTCTGAGCTGCGAGCGGATGTGCCAGCGTCGGCGCGGGCGCGATATCGTACCAAGGTATGGCTCCGCTCCTGCCGCCGGCTAGCACGCGTGCGTCCGGGCGTGGGGAGTTCCCCCGGGTTCAGCAAGCTCGAACCTGGGCTTCGGGCGGGCGCGGCATCGCCCAGGGCGTGAGTTTCCGGACCCGCCCGCCTGTCTAGATCGGTCGCGACAACGATCGGAGGACCGACCATGGGAACGCTGAGCGGAAAGACGGCGCTGATCACTGGCGGAAGCAGCGGAATCGGACTCGCCATCGCCACGTCCTTTGCCGAGGCTGGCGCGCAGATCGTCATCACCGGCCGTAGCCGGCATGCGCTCGAGGCGGCGGCCGCACAGATCGGGCCGGGTACACTGGCGTTCGAAGGCGACGCGGCGGATCCCAAACATCACAGCCGCATGGCGGGCGAGCTTTCCGCGCGGATCGGCGGCCTCGACATCTATGTCGCCAATGCGGGCATGAACACCATCCGCAACTCGGCCGAGGTCTCCGAGATCGAATATGACGCGCAGTTCGCGCTCAACACGCGCGGCGTCTTCTTCGGTGTGCAGCGGATCGCGCCCGTTCTGCGCGATGGCGGCGCGATCCTGCTCACCGGCTCGCTTGCGAGCGAGAAGGCGCTCGAGGGCCATGCCGTCTATGCCGGCTCGAAAGCGGCGATCGGCGCCTTCGCGCGGAGCTGGGCGCTCGAGTTCCGGTCGCGCGGCATCCGCGTCAACGTGCTGAGCCCGGGGCCGACCGATACTGCCATCCTCGACAAGCTGGGCATCGCGCCGGACCAACGCGATGCCTTTGCAGCGGCAATGGCGGAGGCAATCCCGCTCGGCCGGCTCGGGCGCCCCGACGAACTCGCGCGCGCGGCGCTGTTCCTTGCGTCCGACGCGGGCAGCTTTGTGACCGGCGTCAATCTGCGCGTGGACGGCGGGATGGCGCTGCTGTGAGAAATGGGAGCCTCAGAGCTCGATGATCCCGCGCCGCGCGGCCACGGTCACGGCGTGCGTACGATCGCCCACGTCCAGCTTGGCGAAAATGTTCTTGAGGTGCGCCTTCACTGTCTCTTCGGAGAGCGACAACGCACGCGCGATCTCCTTGTTGGCCTTGCCTACTGCGACGAGACGCAGCACCGCGGTCTCGCGTTCGCTCAGCGCCTCGTCGGCGACGTGGAGCGCGATCTCGGCTGCGACGTCGCCCTGAACGTGCCGGCGTCCGCGATGCACGTTGCGGATCGCGTCGAGCATCTCGGTCCGGAGACTGCTCTTGAGCAGATATCCGGTCGCGCCTGCCTTGAGCGCGCGAACCGCCTGTGCGTCGCCCGCATAGGTTGTGAGGACGAGGATGCGCGCCTGCGGAAAATCGGCGCGGATCGCCATGATCGCCTCGAGCCCGTTCATTCCCGGCATCTGCAAGTCCATCAGCGTGACGTCGGGCTGGAGAATGCGGAACTGCTCCACTGCCTCCGCGCCATCGCCGGCCTCGCCGACGACCGATATGTCGCGCCAATCCTCGAGGATCGCGGCGACGCCCTCGCGCAGGAGCGGATGATCGTCGACGATCAGGATGCGAATGGGCGTGTCAGCCATGGCCGGATTCCTTCCAACGGCGCCAAAGCCGCGCGAATAGCCGCCCACGCGGCGCGTGATCGGCGAAAGCGAGACGGGCGGGCAACGCCATCGTCACGGCACACCCCATGCCGGGTCGGCTGTCGACCGAAAAGCTGCCTCCGATCCGTTCCGCCCGCTCGCGCATGCCGATCAGTCCGAAATGGCCCGGCTTGTGCCCCTTGTCGAGAACTTCACCGGTGATCCCGACGCCGTCGTCGCGCACCTCGACGGCGAGTTGACGGGCTTCGAAGCGAATGGTGATGTCGACCGAACTGGCGCGGGCGTGGCGCGCGGCGTTGAACAGCGCCTCGCCGGCGATCCGGCCGAGCTCGGCCGCGACGAGCGGATGGACCGTTCGCTGCCTGCCTTCGACGATGATGCGGATCGGAATCTGCGGATCGAAGCCGGCGTCGATCGCCCGGTCCTTGATCAGTTCCGCGAGATCGCCCGATCCCGAGGAGGCTCGCAGATCCTGCACGCGATCGCGCCCTTCGGCGAGGACCTCGTCGGCGCGCTGGAGGGCCGCTTCGAGCTGGGTGCGGGACGCGCCTTCGGGAGGCATCTTGTTCGCCACCGACTGGAAGCGCAGGACCAGCCCCTGGACGCTCTGCAGCAGCGTGTCGTGAAGCTCGCGGGCAATGCGCTCGCGCTCGCCGAGCCGTTCCTCGAGCCGTGTCCGGATCCGGTTGGCCACCTGTGCCACGCGCAGTCGATATGCTGCTGCGAGGAGCAGGAGCACGAACGCCACGCACAGCGCGGCGAACCATCCGGACTGGACGAAGGTCGGCGGGATGACGAAGTCCACCGTGGCACCTTGCTCGTTCCAGATGCCATTGTCGTTCGCCGCAATCAGTCGAAAACGATAGCTGCCCGGCTTGAGGTTGGTGTAAAAGGCCTGACGGCGTGTGCCGGCCTCGACCCAGTCGGCATCCTGCCCCTCGATCCGATAGCGGACCTGCGTCGCGCGGGGATTGGAGAAGCTAAGCACAGCGAAGTCGATCTGGATGTTCGACGTACCGGCCGGCAGCGTCAGCGCGGCCGGATCGCGATAGACCCGCTTCCGCGTGACGAGGGCGCCGACTGCGACATTCGGCGGCGTCCGGCTGCGCGTGACGTCCGTCGGATCGAGCCACAGGGTCCCGGTCTGGGTAGCGATCCACAGCCGGCCGTCGCCGCCGCGAACGATCGCGCGGCGGCTGTGCGAGTGCGGCCGGCTCCTGAGGCCGTCGACGGCGCCGAAGACCTGGATCGGTAGCGCCGCGCCCGGATCCGCAAAGGCACGGTCGAGCGCCGTGGAAGCGATGCGCAGGACCCCGCTTGGGGCCGTCAGCCAGGTATCGCCTTCGGACGTCCGGACCATGCCGTTCACGCCGCTAAGCAGAGGAACCCGGCGCGCCGAAATGCTCTGGAAGCGGTCGTCACGGAGCCGGGCGAGGCCGAATCGTCCGCCGGCGAACAACGTCGCCGGGGCGATCGGATACAGCGCCACTTCCGCGGGACCATATCCGTCGAGCGGGAGTGGCACCGAGCGGCGCACCTCGCCCTCGAGCCGGCTCAGGACATGGTCATTCCATTGCAGCACGATCCGACCCTGTTCGTCGGTGACCATCGATTTCGGCAGAAAGCCGCTACCAGGGGAGTCGAACATGCGTTGCCAGCGACCTGCCCGATACCGCGCCATCCCGCCCAGCGCGGCCGTCAGCCAGAAACCGCCTCTGGCGTCGAAGGCGCAGTCGTAGATCGTGTCGGTGAGGGGCGCGGGCCGACCGAGCGGGTCGACGCGGCCCGCGCGCCAGATCACGACCTCGCGGGTCTGATCGAGCGCGATCCACAGTCCGCCGTCCGGCGCCTCGCACAGGGTCCGCGGCGCGGCTTTGGTCCGGAAGATCGCCTCCGGGCGCCCGCCCGGGCGGACCCGGTACACCGTGTGCGCCTGGCCGATATAGACCGCGCCGTCCGTACCCTGCAGCAGCAAGTCGCCGAACGCGCCCGGCTCGGTGAGTTCGGGCTCGAGGCGCAAGGTCGCGGGCCAGAACCGGTCGACACCATTTTCGGTGGCAGCCCAGACATTGCCCTCGGCATCCTGGAGGATCTGCGCCATCGCGTTGGAGGACAGGCCGTCACGCGCGGTGAAATGCTCGACCGCGGACGCGCCCTCGGCCGTCGAGGGCGCGCCGCGGGGATCGGGCCGGGGGATGCGCTGCAGCCCGTGATAATAAGTCGCGATCCACAGATTTCCCTCGCGGTCGAACGTAGGCCAGCCGCGTATCTGGCCTTTGTCGGTCGCATAGGCGTGCCGGAGCAGCGGCGGCTTCCCCTGTCCCCGCGGGCCGGTAAGCGGATAGGTGCCGCGGCGCTCGGTCAGCCAGACTCGCTGTTGCGGATCCAGCGAAAGCCGGCCGAGCATGCCGCGTCGGCGAAGAACGAATTCGAACCGACCGCCGTCGCGCGCCAGTCGCGCCACCGACGCTGTGAAGGAGAACCAGACCGTACCGTCGGGCGTCACCGCCATGCTGAACGGATTGTCGAGCGGCGCTCCGGCATCGATGCCGAACGAGGTCCATTTGCCGTGACGAAAGCGCAGCAGGGGCACGCCGATCCGTTCGGTCGCCACCCAGATCGTTCCGTCCTCTGCCTCGTGCATCGACATCACGCGTGCGGGGGCGGGCGGGGCGCGCAGGAAGCGCAGCTGGCCATCGCGATAGACTGCAAAACGCCCCGAACGTTCGAAATTCGTCCAGATCTCGCCGTTGCGCCGGACGAGAAGCGCGGAAGGCGCGCCGTGCTCGATCAGATCGACGCCCATGCTGATCGCCTCGAAGCGAATACCGTCGAAACGGAACAGGCCGGCCGCGCTCGCCACCCACAGATAGCCACGCCGGTCCTGGGCGAGGGCGAAGACCGGCCGCGGCGCATCGCTTTCGGCGCTCCAGCGCTGATGGGTATAGTGGCTCAGCCGCCGCGCCGGGGCATCCGACGGATCGGCGGCGGCATCGACGCACGGCAGCAAGAGCAACAGCGCCGCCGCGACGAAAATCGTCCATTTCAGCTGCATCGCCGTCCCTGCAACTCGCGCTGGATTCCCCGCCGTTACTCAAGCCAGAGCGCCCATTCGCCGGCCGGCACCGCCCATGCTACCCCCGAACGGGGGATCGTAACATCCCCGAACCGAAGGCTGGCCGATCGCCCTGGCGGAGCTATCGCTGGGCCGTGCCAAAGTTGATTCTGCGTTATCCCGACGGCGCCGCCGGTGCCGCACTTCTGCTGATGCGTCTATCGTCGGCGGCGATCGTCTATCCCGCGCTCGCGCGGCTGACCCCGACAACGGGCGGCTGGTGGCTGGCAGCGGCCGCCGCCGGAATCCTCGTGCTCGCGCTCATAACCGGACTGGGCACCCGGGCAGCGGCGCTGCTGCTCGCCGCGGCCTTGATCGCCGGTCTGTTCGCGGCCCGCGGCGAGGCGGCACTGCTGCTGTGCGCCGCCGCGGGCTCCGCCACTGCGCTGGCGCTGCTCGGGCCCGGCGCGTGGTCGATCGACGCGCGTCGCTACGGTCATCGCGTCATCCGGCTGGAACCGCGCTCCCTCGATCGGGGAGGGCGGGGCTAACCGGCTTCGGGGTTTCGCGCGCAGTCGCGTCATGAAATTATTGCCTGTCTCCAGCCGCAATCGCCCGGAGGTGACGATGATCCACGGATCCGAGTTAGATCACGAAGCAGCCACGGCGCTGCCGGCGGCGGTCGTGCAGGACCGCCCGCTGGTGTTGATCGTCGACGATGACGAAGCCGTGCGCATGTCGATCGAGGAGCTCATGCAGTCGGTGGGAATCGACACTGCGGGTTTCGGCTCGACGCGCGAATTGCTCGAGGCGGTGCTGCCCGACCGGCCGGGCTGCCTCGTGCTCGACGTCCGGATGCCCGGATCGAGCGGGCTCGACCTCCAGCACCATCTCGCGGCGACGGGCAATGCGCGCCCGATCGTATTTCTCACCGGCCATGGCGACATCCCGATGTCGGTGCAGGCGATGAAGGCCGGAGCGATCGATTTTCTGACCAAGCCGGTGCGCGACCAATCGCTGCTCGACGCCGTCGCCTCCGGCATCGAGCGCGATCTTGCCAGCCGTGCCGACATGCGACGAATCCGGCAACAGGCCGATCGTCATGCAACGCTCACGCCGCGCGAGCGACAGGTCCTCGCCCAGGTGGCGTCCGGACGGCTCAACAAGCAGATCGCCTTTGATCTCGGCATCAGCGAAGTCACCGTGAAGCTTCATCGCAGCAGCGTGATGCGCAAGATGGGCGCGGCGACGATCGGCGAATTGATCCGGGCATGGGACGTGCTCCCGCCCGAGTTGCGCGAGGCGCGGACCTAGACCATGGTATGGTTACAACCCGCTGTTAAATCAGCGACATCCGGAGGGGGCCGCGCCGGCCGCGTCGAAGAGGACCCTCCGCTTGTCCAAGGCCTGGATGATCGCGATCGTGGACGACGACGCAGCCGTACGCGAGGCGCTTGTCGACTTCCTGCAGGTGGAGGATCTGCCGGCGCGCAGCTTCGCCGGCGCCGCGGATTTTCTGGCCGATCCCGCGTTTCGGGATTTCGACTGCGTCATCACCGATCTTCGCATGCCCGATATCGACGGGCTCGAACTGCAGCGACGACTCTGCGCGTGCGGCGCGCCGATACCCGTGATCTTCATCACCTCGACCAGCGAGGAGGCGACGCGCGCCCGTGCGATGCAGGGCGGCGCGGCCGGGTTTCTCACCAAACCCTTCGACGACGCGACGCTGATCGCGACGCTTCGCGCCGTGCTGGGCGGACGTCGCTGACGTGACTCGCCTCGCGTCCCTGGCTGGATCGCAGATCCTCGAGGTGGGAAGTATGCCCCTGGGCGTAGCCGATGATTCGGCGGCATGCTGGGAAGTCGATCTGTCGAGCGTTCGCGCGCTCGTCGATACGGTCGCCGACGGCGGCGAATGGCCGAACTGGGTGGCGGCGTTGCTCCACGGGGCACGCATCGTCGACGTCAATGCGCGCGGGCTCGAGCTGGTCGGCTCTCCGGTCGGCCGCGAGATCATGACCGGTCAGCCGGTCGCGAGCTTCTGCCCGCCCGAGAGCTGGACGATCCTGGCCGAACTGATCGTTGCGGTGACTTCGGACAGACCGGATCATGCGCCCCGGGAGCGCGCGATCAATTCGTTCATGTTCCGCAATGCGGTGCTGACGGTCTGGGGCGCACCGGACGACCTCGCCCCGGACACGGTATGGGTCGCAGTCGATGGGCAGATGGGTGACGATCGCTCCTTCTGGTCGGTGCGTGCCAGCGAGCAACGCTATCGCCGCCTCATCCATCATCTCCCCGGGGCGCTACTGCAGGTCGATGCGCGACCGATGGGCGCCGTCTTCTATCAGCTCCGCTCGGAGGGCGTCCGCGACATCCGCGCGCATCTGGAGGCGCATCCGGACCTCGTGGATCGCGCCCGCGCGATCGTGTGCGTGACCGACGCCAATGGCGGTGCCGCGACGCTGCTCGGCGCGAGCGGAGTCGCCGATCTGATTGGACCGGTCGACTATGTGTTCGCGCTTGCGCCCGAAACGGCGCGGCGCGTCACGATTGCGCATTTCGATGGGCAGCGCAGCCATGTCGAGCTCATGAAGCTGCGGACGTTCGACGACCGCGTCATCGACGTCGAACTTACGGTGACGTTCCCGACGCCGCCCGAAAGCCTCGACATCACGTTGCTGACGCTGGAGGACGTCACCGAGCGGCTTCGCACCGAAGCCGAGCTCCGTCAGCTCCAGGCCGACTATACCCGCGCGGCGCGGATCGTGACGCTCGGCGAGCTGGCGAGCTCGATCGCGCATGAAGTGAACCAGCCGCTTGCCGCGATCGCGATGAACGCCGAGACGAGCCTGCGGTGGCTGTCGCGCGAGGATCCCAATCTCGACAAGGTGGCGCAGCTCAACCGGCGGATCGCGGAGAGCGCGCGCCATGCGGGCGGGATCGTCCAGCGCATCCGCGGCATGGCGGCGCGGCACCTCCCCGAGCCGATGCCGCTCGATTTCAACGGCGTGGTCGAGGGGGCGCTGCTCTTCGTCTGCCACGACGTCGAGGCGCGGGGCATCCAGTTGTCGGTGGTGCTCGACATCGGCGTGCACCGCGTGCTCGGCGATCGGGTCCAGCTCCAGCAGGTGATCGTCAATCTGCTCGTCAACAGCCTCCAGGCTCTGGCACCGATGGGGACGGGGGAGGGCCGTATCGCGCTCGCGACGTCGAGCGATGCCGGCGGCGCGGTCCACTTCACGATCCGCGACAATGGCCCGGGCATCGCCGAGGCGGACCTCGCGCGCATCTTCGACGGCTTCTTCACCACCAAGCCCGACGGCATGGGGATCGGCCTGGCGCTGTGCCAGTCGATCATCGCGGCGCATGGCGGAACGATCACGGCGTCCAATCACCCCGAAGGCGGCGCGATCTTCCGCATAACCATCCCGCCGGTCGAGGGATGACGGCCCGGCGGCGTCGGGCGCCGCCGGGACATTCGTTCAACTGCGCATGAAAGCGAGCAGGTCCGCATTGAATCGCGCCGCGTGCTTCGTCGCGGTCAGCCCGTGCGGCGCGCCGGGATAGAAGATCGCCTGCGCGCCCGGGATCAGCCGCGCGGTCTTGTGCCCGGTATCCTTGACCGGCACGATCTGGTCGTCCTCGCCGTGCACCACGAGGGTGGGCACGTCGAACTTCCGGAGATCCGCGGTGAAGTCGGTCTCGGAGAAGGCCTTGATGCATTCCCACGCGTTCTTGAGACCCGCCTGCATGCTGATCAGCCAGAATTCGTCGAGCAGGCTCTGCGGAACCTCGGCGCCGGCGCGGTTGGCGCCGTAAAACGGGATCGCGAAATCGCGGTAGAATTGCGAGCGATTGGCCGCGATGTCCTTGCGCAACCCGTCGAACAGTTCGATCGGCAGGCCCTCGGGATTTTCCGGGGTGCGGAGCAGGCCCGGCGGCACTGCGCCGAGCAGCACGGCCCTCGCGACGCGGCCGGTGCCGTGCCGGCCGATATAGCGCGCAACCTCGCCGCCACCGGTCGAATGGCCGACCATCGCGATGTCGCGCAGGTCGAGCGCCTCGATCAGCTCGGCGAGGTCGTCGGCATAGCCGTCCATGTCGTTGCGGGCCGAGCTCTGCGCCGATTTGCCGTGGCCGCGCCGGTCATGCGCGACGACCCGGAAGCCGTTCTGCGCGAGGAACAGCATCTGCCCGCTCCACGCGTCCGAGCTCAGCGGCCAACCATGCGAAAAGGTGACCACGGGGCCTTCGCCCCAATCCTTGTAATAGATCTCGTGTCCGTCGCGCGTCGTGATCGTCGGCACTGAACATCTCCTCGGTCGTGCGCCATCATGGGCGCCTGCAGGCAATAGGCGCACGCGGCGTGGCCGCGCGATCAGACCGAGTGTCGGCCGAGGGCATGCCGGCGGAGGCTTCGCCCTCGCCGCACGGATCGGTGCAACGCGCCGATCTGCGGGGTTTGTCGCGCGCCGCTCGCTTCGGGCGTGCCGCACCTGCACCTGAGGAGAGGGTGGCCTGCCGAATGGCGAGCCTCGCGCATGCCTCGGCACGATAGAGGCGGCGGCTCCGATCCGCGATCCTGCCTCTGTCGGAAACGCCCGTCGGCGTGACCGGCCAGCGAGGTGGCTCATGAAGATCGTGGTTATCGGCGGAACCGGCCGGGTCGGCGCGAAGCTCGTCCGCGGTCTCGGCGCGGCAGGGCATCAGGCGGTCGCGGCCGCCCGTTCGACCGGAGTCGACATCGCGACCGGCGCGGGCCTTGCCGCTGCGCTCGAGGGCGCCGACGCGATCGTCGACGTTTCCAACCCCGGCTATGGCGATCCGGCGGCGATGCTCCGCTTCTTCCGGGCCTCGACCGGGAACCTGCTCCTCGCCGGGCGGCGCGCCGGGGTCCGCCACCACATTCTGTTCTCCGCGATCGGCGCGGGACGCGTGAATGACGGCTATTATCTCGCCAAGAGCATGCAGGAGGCGCTGGTCGCGGCTTCGGCCATGCCGTTCTCGATCATCCGCTCGGCGCCCTTGTTCGAGTATATCTACGATGTCGTCGACGCCGGGCGCGCGGCCGAGGTGGTACGGGTGCCGCCGGTGCGCGTGCAGCCGATCGCCGTCGAGGATGCGGCCGGGGTCCTCGCGCGGGTCGCGCTGCGGGCGCCGGCGAACGGCATCGTCGAGATCGCCGGTCCCAATGCCTATCAGCTGCCCGCGCTCGCGCAGCAGATCCTGACTGCGAACGAAGATTATCGGCCGGTGCTGATCGATGGCCACGCCAGCTTTTTCGGCGCGCGCCTCGACGGCGATCCGCTCGCGGGCGGCGAGGCGCCGCACCTCGACACAGCGGACTTCGACGACTGGCTGCAGCGGGCGCTGGTGCCGGCATGAACCGCTCTCCCCATTCGAACGAAAGGAAATTGGCATGAAGATCGTCGTGATCGGCGGAACCGGGCTGATCGGCTCGAAGACCGTCGAGAAGCTCAGGCAACAGGGCCATGAAGCGATCGCCGCGGCGCCCAACACCGGCGTCGACACGATCACCGGCGCGGGGCTCGATGCGGCGCTGGCGGATGCGGACGCCGTGATCGACGTCTCCAACTCCCCCACGCTCGACGAGCGGACCGCGATGGACTTCTTCCAGACTGCGGGCCGGAACCTCGCCGCCGCCGAAGCGAAGGCGGGGGTACGCCACCATGTCGCGCTCTCGGTGGTCGGCACCGCGCGGCTGCAGGACAGCGGCTATTTCCGCGCCAAGCTCGCGCAGGAGCAGCTGATCAAGGCCTCGCCGATCCCCTGGACGATCGTGCACGCCACCCAGTTCTTCGAATTCCTTCGCGGCATCGCCGGATCGGCGACCGAAGGCGATGTCGTCCGGCTGCCGCATGCGCGCTTCCAGCCGATGGCGGCGCAGGATGTGGCGGAGGCCGTGGCGCAGGCGGCGCTGGCCGGGCCGGCACGCGACACGATCGAAATCGCCGGCCCCGAGGATTTCTACATGGACGAACTCGTCGCCCGGGTCCTTGCCTGGGACAAGGATCCGCGCCGGGTGATCGCCGATCCGGAAGCGCCCTATTTCGGGCTGCGGATCGACAATGGCTCGCTGATGCCAGGGGCACGGGCACGCCTCGGCGCCACCGGCTTCGACTGGTGGGTGGCCAATGTGCCGCCGCCCGCGAAGAAGTGAGCGGGGCGATGCTGAAACAGACCTGCCTCGCGCTCGCGGTGCTCCTCGGCATCGGCGCGCTCGTCAACGGCGCCTATATGTTGGTCTCGCCCGCGGGATGGTATTTCGCGGTGCCGGGCGTGACCACCACCGGTCCGTTCAACCAGCATTTCATCCGCGACATCGGCATCATCTTCCTGTTCCTCGGCGCCGCCTTCCTGATCGGCGCCGCGCGGCCCGGCTATCGGGTGGTGCTGTGGGGCGGCGCGGCATTGTGGCTGAGCTGCCACGCGCTCTTCCACTTCTGGGAAGTCGCGGTCGGCATCTGCGGCGCCTCCGCGCTCGCCCGGGATTTCCCCGCCGTCACGCTCCCCGCGCTGCTCGCGCTGGGCCTGACTTTCTGGGCCCGGCGCGAACGCCGCGCCGCCTGAACATCGCTTTACCCCGAAGGAGAAGACCATGACTCCCCGACTGAACATCTTCCAGGCCGCACCCGAAGGCGCGAAGGCGATGATCGCCGTCGAGACCGCCATCGGCCAGAGCGGGCTCGAGCACGGCCTCGCCGAGCTGGTCCGGCTGCGCGCCTCGCAGATCAACGGCTGCGCCTTCTGCATCCATATGCACGTCACCGACGCCCGCAAGCAGGGCGAAAGCGACATGCGCATCCACCTGCTCGACGCCTGGCGCGAGTCTCCGGCCTTCACCGATCGCGAGCGGGCCGCGCTCGCCTGGACCGAGGCGCTGACCCGGATCACCGAGACGCGCGCGCCCGACGGCGATTACGCGCTGCTTCAGAGCCAGTTCGACGAGACCGAGATCGCCAATCTCACGCTGCTGATCGGCGCGATCAATCTTTGGAACCGCGTCCAGATCGGCCTGCGCGCGGTCCATCCGGTCGAGGCGCCGGCTGCCGTCGCCGCCTGACCGCCGACGGTTGCGAGCCGCGCGGCGCCCCGGCCCGCGCGGTTCGCGGCCTTCCTGCCACGGAGGTATCGATGATAGGTTTTCAGGATCGAAACGCGCGGGACTGCGAGATCCTGCCTCCGATCGGCGATCGGTCGCGCCCCGGCGGCGCTCCGGCGATCGCGGCGGCAGGCGTCGTCCATGACCTCGGCAACCTGATCCAGATCGCCACGTCGGCGATCAACATCATCGCCCGTACCCCCGAAATGCCCGCGATTCATGCCGGGCCGATGCTCGATCGGGCGCGGACCTGTCTCGAACATGCCGGCGCGCTGGTCCGGCAGAATCTCGGCCGCATTCGCGACACCGGCGAAACGCGGAGCGACCTTGTCGCGTGCCTCGCCGACGTCGCGGCGCTGGTCGAAGCGCTCGACCATCCCGGGCTGGTCCTGACGCTCGACGTCGAGCCCGGCTTGCCCGCGGCGCAATGCGATCCGATCGAGCTGCGCCGGGCGGTGCTCAACCTCGTTTTCAACGCGCGCGACGCGATGGCCGGTGGCGGCCGCATCGCGATCCGCGCCCGCCGCGTCGGCCATGCCGGCGCGATGATCGGGCTCGAGGTCGCCGATCAGGGCGTCGGCATGTCGCCCGAGACGGTCGCGCGCGCCTTCGATCCCTTCTTCACCACCAAACAGGATGGGCTGGGTGGCATCGGCCTGCCGATGGTCGAGCAATTCGTACGCACCGCGGACGGCGACGTCGCGATCGCGAGCGAGCGCGGTATCGGCACCGTCGTCACGCTTCGGCTGCCCGCTGCCGTCCCCCCCGACCCGCACGCAGAGGAGTCACGTCCATGAAGCTCTATTACGCACCCGGCGCCTGCAGCCTTTCGGGCCGCATCTCGCTCCACGAAGCCGCCTTTCCCGCCGAGTTCGAGCGGGTCGACATCAAGACCAAGTTCACCGAGCGCGGCTACGACTATACCGCGATCAACCCGAAGGGTTATGTGCCCATGCTGGTGCTCGACGACGGCAACGCCGTCACCGAGAACACCGCGATCCTCGAGTTCATCGCCGATCGTCACCCCGAGCTCGCGCCCGGCGGCCCGCTCGGCCGCACCCGGCTGATCGAGATGCTGTCGTGGCTCTCGACCGAGCTGCACGTCGCGTTCAAGCCGCTCTGGCATTCGGACAGCGACGACGCCAAGGCCGAGGCCGCCGAAGCGGTGGCGCGCCGGCTCGAGCTGGTCTCCGAACATGTCAACGAGCTCTATCTGTTCGGGCCGCGCTTCACCGTGGCCGACGCCTATCTCTTCGTGATGCTGCGCTGGGCGCATGCCTTCGGCGTGCGCATGGCCCCTGAGATGCTCGGCTATTTCGCCCGCGTCCTCGAACGTCCCGCCGTCCGCCAGGCACTGATCGAGGAGGGGCTGTTCGATCCGCCGCCTTCGCTCGACGTCTCGTCGATCGAGGTGCTGATATGAAGATCGTGGTCATCGGCGGCAGCGGCCGCATCGGCGAGAGGCTGGTCAGGAACCTGCGCCAGGAGGATTGCCGCGTCTTCGAGGCGTCGCCGAGCTACGGGGTCGATGCGGTGACCGGTCAGGGGCTCGCCGAAGCGCTGGCGGAAGCCGAGATCGTCGTCGACGTTTCGAATTCCCCCTCGCTCGAAGGTCCCGCGGCGCTCCGCTTCTTCGAGGCTGCCGGGCGCAACCTCGCCGCGGTGGGCCGCGCGGCCGGGGTACGGCACCATATCGCGCTCTCGATCGTCGGCGTCGATCGCCTGCTCGCCGGCGAATATTTCCGCGCCAAACAGCTGCAGGAAGATATCGTCCGGGGCTCCGGAATACCCTTTACGATCCTGCGTTCGACGCAGTTCTTCGAATTCATCAGCGACGTGGTCCAGGAAGGGACGGCGCGGGACATTCCGATATCGCCGGCGCTGGCGCAGCCGATCGCGGGCGAGGACGTCGCCGATATGCTGGCGGACGTCGTGTTCAGCGATCCGTTCAACGCCGCGATCGAGATCGCGGGGCCCGAGCAATTCCGTCTCGATCAGATTGCGACCGAGATCGCGACTGCGCACGAGGACGGGCGCCGCGTCGTGGCGGACGTCCATGCCCGCTATTTCGGCCTCGAGCTCGAGGAGCGCTCGCTGCTTCCCGGACCCGATGCCCGCATCGCCGCGCAACGGTTCGACGACTGGCTGCGTGACAGCCTGCAGCCCGCCGGCCGGGCCGCGGCCCGCGCGGGCTGATCCCTGCCGGGCCCGCACCAACACGATCGAATGGAGGAAGAAATGCGCATTCCAGCTCTAGCCCTTGTCTTTGCTGCAGCGCTCGCCCCGTGCCCGGGCGCGACCGCACAGCCCGCCGACGACACGAAGCCGACGATCGTGCTGGTCCACGGCGCCTTCGCCGAATCGTCGAGCTGGCAACCGGTCATCGCGGCGCTCGCCCGCGACGGCTACAAGGTGATCGCCGCCGCCAATCCGCTGCGCAGCGTCGCGGGCGATGCGGCGAGCGTCGCGGCGGTCGTCCGCTCCGTCGGCGGTCCGGTGGTGCTCGTCGGCCATTCCTATGGCGGGCCGGTGATCACCGAGGCGGCGAGCGGCGACACCAATATCAAGGCGCTGGTCTATGTCGCCGGTTTCGTTCCGGAAACTGGCGAGTCCAGCCTCGGCCTTTCCGCCAAATTCCCGGGAAGCACGCTCGGGGAGACGCTCACGACCGTGACGCTGCCCGACGGCAAGCAGGATCTCTACATCCGGCCCGACAGGTTCCACGCCCAGTTCGCCGCGGACCTGCCGGCGCGGCAGGCCGCCGAGATGGCGGCGACCCAGCGGCCGGTCGCCGCATCCGCGCTCGCCGAGCCTTCGGGCGCCGCGGCGTGGAAGAAGCTGCCGTCATGGGTGATCTACGGGTCCGCGGACCGAAACATTCCTGCCGCGGTGATGAAGTTCATGGCCGAGCGCGCCCGGGCGCGGAAGACCGTCGTCGTCGAGGGCGCCTCGCATGCGCTGATGCTCTCGCATCCCGAGCAGGTCGCCGCGCTGATCGAGGAAGCGGCGTCGGCTGAATGACGCCGCGTTGAGCCAACAGGAGGCGGACATGAAGAGCGCCAGCAGGAAGAGGATCATCGGCGCGCTGCTCTGCGTCGCGGCATTGGCAGTGCTGATGGCGGGTTGGGCATGGGCGCGTTCGGGAGCGTCGGCTTCGACCGACAATGCCTATGTCCGCGGCGACGTCACATCGCTTGCGCCCAAGGTCGGCGGATATGTGATCTCGGTCGCCGTGCGCGACAATCAGGCGGTGCGCGCCGGCGACGTCTTGTTCCGCGTCGACGACCGCGACTATCGCGCGAGGCTGGCGCAGGCGGAGGCGGCGGTGGCGGCGGCGCGGGCCCGCCTCGCCAACAGCGCCGAGGACATCCGGCTGCAGCACACGCTGGTGCGCCAGGCGGAAGCCCAGCGGCGTGCGGCGTTCGCCGACCTGAACCTCAGCCGCAAGACCAGTGAGCGCAGGCGCGAGCTGGTCGAGCGCGGCGCGGTCAGCCGCGCACAGGTCGACGAGAGCGATGCCGGCAGGCTCCGCGCCGAGGCGGGAACCGCGGTGTCCGCCGCTTCGGTCGAAGCGCAACAGCAACGAATCGCGCTTCTGACCACGCAGCGCCAGGCGGCGGTCGCGGCGGTGGCGCAGGCCGAAGCCGCGCGCGATCTCGCGCGGATCGATCTCGACAATACGATCGTCCGCGCGCCCATCGCGGGCGTTGTGGGCAATCGCCAGGTCCGCGTCGGCCGGCTCGTGGCGCCGGGCGCGTCGCTGCTCGACATCGTGCCGGTCGCCGATCTGTTCGTCGTCGCCAATTTCAAGGAAACCCAGCTCGGGCGGATCCGGCCTGGACAGCGCGCGCGGATCACCGTGGACGGCTATCCCGACGTCGCGCTCTACGGCGTCGTCGACAGTTTCGCGCCCGGCAGCGGCGCCACGTTCAGCCTGATCCCCGCCGACAATGCGACGGGCAATTTCGTGCGCGTGGTGCAGCGTGTGCCCGTCAAGATCCGGCTGCGGAGCAACCCGCTGAACGGACGGCTCGTGCCGGGCCTCTCCGCCCGGGTCGACGTCGAAGGCGCATCGTGACCACCGCGATTACCGCCCCGGCGGAGCGCGGCGCGAGCGCATCCGGCTGGCTTCTGGTCGGCGGTATCGTGCTGGCGAGCCTGACCGAAGCGATCGCCGGGACCGCATTGTCGCTCGGGCGAGCCGACATCATCGGCGACATCCACGCCACGCCCGACGAATTCGCGTGGCTGGACGTGAGCTATGTCGGCGCGAAGCTGACCGGCCTGGGGCTTGCGCCATGGCTGGTCGCGCGCGTCGAGCCGCGGACCCTGTTGCTTTGGGCAGTGCTGGCGATGGGCGCTGCCTGCGGCCTCGCCGCGATCACGATCCGGCTCGATCTGCTGATCCTGCTGCGCGCGGTACAGGGGCTCAGCGGCGCGGTTTTGCTCGTCTGCGGTCAGGCGATGCTGTTCTGGGGCTGGCCCGCGTCCCGCCAGCCGATGCTGCAGGCGATCTTCGCGATGGGAGCCGTCGTCGCTCCGGCGACCCTCGCCCCGGCGCTGCAGGGCTGGCTGATCGATACTGAATCCTGGGCGTGGATATTCTTCTGCGTCCTCCCCCTCGCGCTTGCTGCTGCGGGGCTCGTCCTCGTCGACGGGTTCGCGCTCCCGGCGCCGTCGCCGGAACGGCGGACGCCGGACTGGCCGGGGCTCGCGCTGTTCGGCGTGGCGATGTTCGGCACCAGCTGGCTGCTGAGCCAGGGCAGCCGCTGGGACTGGTTCGAGACGCACCGGATCGTCTGGCTGAGCGTGATCGCCGGGGCGAGCCTGTTGCTGTTCGTGCTCCGGCAACGCCGGGCAGGCAGTTGCGCGCTGCTCGACCTGAGCGTTTTCAGGGTCGGCGACTTCGCCTTTGCCTTCGTCGTCAGCTTCGTGGCCGGTGCGGCGCTGTTCGGCAGCGCCTGGCTCATTCCCGGCTTCGCCGTCGCCGCGCTCGGCTTCACGCCCACCGACGCCGGCCTGCTCCTGCTGCCGAGCGGCGCACTGTTCGTGGCGGCGTTGCTGCTGGCGGCGTGGCTGATGCAGGCGCGCGGGATCCCGCCGATCGCGACCGTCCCGTTCGGCATCGGGCTGATCATGGTCGCGATGTGGATGTTGTCGGGTTCGAACGCCGGGAGCGGCGCGCACGACATGCTGCCCGCGGTCCTGTTGCGCGGCCTCGGCCTCGGCTTCCTCTTCCTGTCGATCACGCTGATCGCCTTCGGGCGGCTCGCGCCGGCGACTCTCGCCTCGGGCATCGCGATCTTCAGCATCGGGCGTCAGCTCGGCGGGCTGATCGGCGTCGCCTGGCTGCAGACCGGCATCGATCATCAGATCGTCGCGAACCAGAGTGTGCTCGCGGCGGCGCTTGCCCCCGGAACGCCGGCGCTGGCCGAGCGGCTAGGGACGATGACGTCGCTGCTCGTCAATCGCGGGATGGAGACGGGGGCGGCAGCAAGAGTCGCGACTGCGATGCTCGGCCGCGCGATCGGCGGGCAGGCGATCGTCATTGCTTTCGACACTGCGTTCGCCCGTGTCGCGCTGCTCTTCGTGTTCGCCGCACCGGTCGTAATCGCCGTCAAGATCGCGCTGGCCCGCACGGCCAAGGCGCGCGCGGCGAAATTGGCGGAGGCTGCGTCGTGACCGGCAAGGGTCGAGGTCTCGCCGCTCCGGCGCTCGCGCTCTGCGTCGCAGCCTGCACGGTCGGGCCCGATTACCGGCCTCCCGTGACGACCGTCGATGTGGCCTGGCTCTCCCCGGTGGCGCCCGGCGCGGTCGATGCCGCCTGGTGGACCCGGTTCGAGGATCCGATGCTGGGTGCGCTGGTCGAAACCGCCATCGCCGGCAACAAGGATCTTGCGGAAGCGCAGGCCCGGTTGCGAGAGGCGCGCGCCAATCGCGATGCGGTTCGCGGGCGGTCGTCACCGCAGGTCGGCGCGTCGGCGGCGGCGACGCAGAGCCGGTTGAGCGAGAACGGTTCGCTCCCGGTCGGCAAGGTACCGGGACTAGGACCCGATCTCACCATCTACGATCTCGCGTTCGACGCTTCGTGGGAGATCGATCTCTGGGGCGGCACGCGCCGCGCGATCGAGAGCGCCGAGGCGCGCGCGCAGGCGGCGGAAGAGGCGCGGCGGGCGGTCATCTTGCAGGTTATCGCAGAGGTCGTACGTGCCTATATCGACCTGCGCGCCGCGCAGAGCCTGCAGGCGAACGCCGTCGCCGATGCGCGCGCGCAGCAGTCGATCGCGCAGCTCGTCGCCGATCGGCTCGGCGTGGGGCTCGCCTCGCGCTTCGATCTGGTCCGCGCCGAGACGCAGGCGCGCAGCACCGCAGCGGCTATCCCGGGGTATGAGAGCGACGCCGCCGCTGCGGCCTTCCGCATCGCTTTGCTGCTCGGTCAGCCGCCCGAGGCCCTGTATGACCGCCTGCGCACGCCGGGCGCACTGCCTGCGAGCGACGTCGCGGTGCAGGCGGGGCTTCGATCCGATCTGCTGCGCCGGCGGCCCGATATCCGGCAGGCGGAGCGCGACCTCGCGGCGTCGACTGCGGAAGTGGGCGTTGCCACCGCGGAACTGTTCCCGCGTTTATCGCTGTTGGGCGGAATCGGCCTGCAGGCACGCGAGCCGGGCGATCTCGCCTCGGGTACCAGCCTGCGGTTCTCGGTCGGACCGTCTTTGCGCTGGCCGATTTTCTCCGGCGGGCGCATTCGCGCGCAGATCCGCGCGGCGAACGCCCGCGCCGATGCGGCGATGGTGCGCTATGAGCGCAGCGTGCTCGCCGCGCTGTCCGACAGCGAAACCGCGATCAATCGGCATGCCTCGGCCGGACGTACCCGCGCGGAGCGGGGTCAGGCGCGTGCGGCCGCAGAGGAAGCGGTGCGGATCGCGCGGCTGCGTTACGAGGCGGGCGAGGACGACCTTTCGATCCTGTTGCAGACGCAGTCCGCTTTCAGCATTGTCGACCGGCTCAGCATCCAGTCGCGCGCATTCGAGCTGCAGCAGATCGCCTCATTGTACAAGGCGCTGGGAGGAGGATGGGAGGCCGTCGACGACACTCCGTGACAAGCGCCGGCCGGACGGGACGTCAGTCTGCGGGCAAGCCATTGCCGGCGATAAGCAGAAAATTTGTCAGTTATGGAATGTCCGCGATGGGGAGCGCAGCTGGCGTGACTAGCTTTGATTGGACGTCCGCGTTCGGGAAGCAGCCAGGGCGATTCGCACATCCTTTTCAGGTCGTCGCCCGGAGCGCTAGAGTGCTTGGTCCTATCGTCCCATTTCTTCGAGATAGAGGTCTTCCAGTTCTGTTGCAGTGATGTCTGCCGCGTCGATCATGCGTCGCAGTCGTCCCTCTCGCATCAATCCAATTCGGGTGCCCACTTCGCGGGCGCGGAAGAGGTCGTGCGTGACCATCAGGACGGCAGCGCCGGCGTCGCGTTGCCGGACCACCAGCGCGTGAAATTCGGCCGATGCCTGAGGGTCGAGACCTGAGGTCGGCTCGTCGAGCAGCAGGGCGCGCGCCTCCTTCGCGATCGCCAGCGCGATGCCGACTTTCTGCCGCATGCCCTTCGAATAGCCCGCTGCCCTGCGATCCATTGCCGCGGCCGCCAGTCCGGCTTGCGCGAGGCACCGGCGCAGAATGGCAGGCGACCGGTCGCCGATACCCGAGAGAGCTGCGAAATAGGCGAGGTTCTCGAGGCCGGTCAGCTCGCCGAAGAGTGCGATCTGCTCGGGCACATAGAGAAGCTTTCGCTTGGTGCCGACGGGATCGCTGCGCACGTCCACGCCATCAACGCGTGCCTCGCCGGCGCTCGGCTCGAGAAAACCGAGAAACAGGTTGACCGTCGTCGTCTTGCCCGCGCCGTTGGCGCCGAGCAGGCAGACGATCTCTCCCGCCTCAACGCGAAGGTCGAGCGCGTCGAGCGCGCGGTGGCTGCCGAAATCCTTGGTGAGCGCGACGGCTTCGAGCATCGATGACATATCCTCAGAGCAGCTTGGCCGGACCGCCCCGGAGACGGCGGACGGCGAACAGGAGCAACAGACCGGCGAACAGCAGCAGCCCCAACAGGTCGGAAGCCATTGGCGCGATGCGCGAGGGTTCGACGAAGCCGAAACGCAGCAGCGGCCGATCATAGTCCGCGAGCGTCATCAGCCGGCCGCGATCCATCCAGTCGAAGGCGAGCCTGCGCGCCCGCGCGGCGAAGGCGCGCGCCTGTTGCTGGAATGCGAGCGCGCGCGCAGCATCGGTCCCTGCGAGCCGGTCGAGCGCATCCTGGGCGATCACTGCGGGCGAGAGGAACCGCAGGCGTTCGGCGAGGCGGCGATGCCTGTCGGCACCTTCGGCGTGCATGCGGTGAATGGGCCCCAGCCGAGCGTCCCGAACCTGGATCTCGGCGCGGCTGTGCCACAGCGACGCCGGATAGTTGTTGCCAGGTTCTGCCGTGGCGGCCGCGCGCGCCGCCGCGGCATGATCGGCGCGGACCTCGAGACCTGCCGCACGCACGGCATTGGTGTAGGACAGCGCCGAGGGGCGCGGGGCGGCAAGATCGGCGGCGGCGGCCATGACCCCCGGCAGCAGCACGACGATCGCCAGCCAGGCGGTACCCGCCGCCAATGCCGCGGTGGTGGAGGCGCGCACGAACAGATTGACGAGCGTGGCGAGCGCAACCCAAAACAGGCCATAGGCAAGGACGATCGCGGCGAAGCCGGCAAGGTCGCCAAGGTTGCGCGCACCGGCGATCGCCAATGCGAGGCAGGCGATCAGCGTCGAGCCGAGGAGCAGGGTACCGCCACGCAGCGCGACCCGCACCAGGATCAGGCTCGCGGGCGAAACCGGCTGGGCGAGCTGGAAACGCGCGCTGCCATTCTCGACATCGCGCGACCAGAAGTCGTAGGTGGCGGCGATCAGCAGCAACGGCAGCAGCACGACGATGACGAAGGCGAGGTCGAAGCGGCCTGCCGCGAGTACCGACGGACTTTCGAGCCCTGCCATGTGAGGATCGAAGATCGTCCAGGGATCGAGGAAGGGCGCGATGCTGGCTGCGGCGGGGTAGCCCTCGGCCTGGCCCGCGGACGCTGCCGCGAGCGGCGCATTGGGCAGGCCCGCGTGGAACGGCAGGGCGGTCGCGTAGATCAGCCCGAAATTGGGCTTCTCGCCCCTGGCGACCATCTCGGCGAACGTCTTACGCCGCTGTGCCATCGTCTCGTCGGCTACTGCCACGGCTTGCTGCACCGCGTCCCGCCGCGCGTCCGCCCAGCGTGCGCCGCTCAGTGCCGTATAGCCCGCCAGGATCGCGAACAGGACCAGCATGACTCGCATCACCGGATCGCGCCAGGCGCGGACGCCTTCGAGGCGGACGCGTTCGAAGCGCCCCGTCATGCGCCAGCCCTTGCAAGGCGCTTCGCGGCCGCGAATGCGAGCAGCGTGGCGCCGCCGGCCCAGGATGCAAGCAAAGCGAGGTCGGGCCAGTGGCGCCCCAGCGCCTCGCGCAGGCGGGGTGGCGAGGGGCTGAAGCGCGCCTCGCGGGTGATCGCCGCGACATCGGCGAGGTACGGTCCTTCCGTGCCCTTCCGGCGATGGATGATCGCGCGGTTGAGCGTCTGGACCAGATCGTAGCGGAAGCCGTCCGCCTGTTCGAGGAAGCGGCGATGTGCATGCTGGTCGCTCTGCGCCAGCGCCGCCGACCAGGGGCGGATCGCCTCGAAGGGCGAGAGAAGGGCGAAGCCGCGCTCGATCGCCGCCTGTCGGTCATAGCCGTCGTACAGCGCGGCGAAGTGGCGGCGGTAGATCGCGGTGGAGAGCTGCTCGCCGGCAAAGAGGGCGATGCCGTTGAAGTCGACCGGCAAATCCTCGAGCCGGGTCACGCGATAGCGTCGCGTCGTCGCCTGGCGGAGCCGCTCGAGACGCGCATCCTGCGGATCATGGCCGCTCGGCCCTTCGCGCACTTCTTGGGTGACCGCAGCCTCGAACGCCGGGCCGGACAGGGTAGGTGCCAGCGTCTCCGCAATCGTAGGCGCCACGCGCGGCACGAACAATGTCGCCATGGCCCAGAAGCCGAGCAGCACCACCAGAGCAGTGCGCGCCGAGGCGAATGCAGCGGAGGCCGCGAGTGTCAGCGCGGCGAAGGCGAAGAGATAGAGGCCATAGCCGAGCATCATCCACAGCAACGCCGTGTAGTCCTCGGGTCCGCCGCCGTTCCATGCCAGCGCCAGCAGGCTCGCAAGCGCGGCGACGGTAAGCAGCAATCCTGCCGTCGCGCTCAGACCAACGAGGCGCCCGGTCATCAGCGCTGCCGGGGCAACACCGGCAGCGAGCTCCTGCCGGAGCAGGCCGCGCGCCCGCTCTCCCGAAAAGGCGGCGAAGCCCGAGAGGATCACGAGCAAAGGTGCGAACAGCTGCAGCATCGTCGCAGGGCTGATCCCGCCGAACCGGTCGAGTGCAGTGCCGCCGTCGATCGCGCGGTTGCGCGCAGGATTGTTGGCATGCGCCTCGATCTTGAGCGAATTGCCGAGCTGCGGCAGCAGCCCTGGGTCGATCGCAGCCAGCGGCGAAGCAGGCTCGAAGAAATAGCGCCCGAAATGCGCCGCGCCATGCGGGTTCGCCGGACCCTGAGAGGCCCAGACCCGCGCCTCCTCGGCCTGGGCAGCACGCCGCTCCTTCTCCCGGCCGCCGTGCACCGCGGCGCCGGCGATCGCGGCGGCGAGCAGCGCCAGCAGCAGCGAAAGCCCCAGCACCGCAAGCCGCCGGTCACGGACCAGCAGCCGCCATTGCTGCGCGGCGATTACAGGAAGGAGGGCGGGGCGCATCAGTAGCTTGCCCGCAGGGTCAGCAGGAGGTTTCGCGGCTCGCCATAGAAGTTGTAGGTGTTGATCGAGCCGACGCGCTGATAATAGACCTTGTCGAACACGTTGTTGACCGACACGAACGCCCGCAGGCCCTTGTTGACGCGCCACCCGAGCTGTGCGCCGGCGACCGCGAACGGCGCCTGCTCCCGGACCCCGGCGACGCCGCCGGCAACGACGCCGCTCTGGCCGTTGACGCTCACCGCCGCAAAGCCGCCGCCAAGCGCGGCCGGCTCGTACCGGACATATGCCTTATACTGGTGCCTCGGCGTGTTGAGGTCGAACACCGCTCCCGTCTGGGCCGCGGTTCCGAGCTCGAACTGGGTCTTCACGTTGGTGTAGCTCGCGACCAGGTCCAGCCCGGGAAGCGGACGCCCGGTGACTTCGAACTCGAAGCCCTCGATGGTGACGACGCCTGCCTCGACGAAGAAGCCGGGGTTTGCCGTGTCGGCGAGCGCGCGGTTCTTGTCCTTGCTGCGGAAAACCGCCGCGCTGGCGTTGAGCGCGCCATCGAGGAAGCGACCCTTGAGCCCGGCCTCATATTGCTCGCCGATGCGCGGATCGAGCACGCTGCCATCGGCCCGCAGCGAGGCCTGCGGGTTGAAGATGTCGGAATAGCTTGCGTACAGCGTGACATCGTCGGTGAGATGCAACACCGCGCCGAGGCTCGGCGTGAACTGGCCGCGTTCGCGGGCGCCGGTCAGGAAGTCGGTAGCGGGCGAAGGCGCGACGTTCCGCGACTTGTTGGTATAGTCGCTGATCCGCCCGCCGGCGACGATCGTCAGACCCTTGATCGGACGCAGCCGGAGCTGGGCATGGAAGCCGCTCTGCTGCAGGTCGGTTTCGCTGCCCGACGTGAAGGCGGCGCCCGGCAGCGGGATCGAATCCGCGTCGTAGATCGAATAGCGGCCGACCGGCGTCTGGGTGCGATTGAGGAACGAGGTCGTCCTCTTGTCCCAGCTATAGCCAATCGCCAGCTCATGCTCCTGGCCGAACAATTTGAAAGGCCCCGTGGCATAGGCATCGATGGACGTCTTGCCGTTCACGCCGCGGCTGCGGCGGTTCACATATTCCGCGGTGAGGGTGACGGGGTCGACGCCGGTGCCGGGACGAACGAATGCGTCCTCCCAGGCGCGCGGAATGTCGCGGTGGAGCCCGCGAACGACCATCGACCAGTCGCCGAGCTGCTGCTTGATCTCCCCGGCATATTCGGTGGTCGTCTCGGCGAACCTGTTCCAGCTCGGCAGGTGCTGGAAGGTGCGGGGCAAGCTCAGGAACCGATCGGTCAGCGGGTGCCGTCGACCGTCGGTCGACAAGCCATAGGCCGGCTGACCGTTCATCGGCGTGTCCGCCACCGTATCCTGATAGCTGAGCGAGGCGCCGATCGTGGTGGTCGGCGTCAGGTCCAGGTCGAGCGCGGTATAGGCAGTGAGCTTGCGGGTATGCGACTTGTCCTGGAAGAAGTCGCGGTCGTGGAGGGCGCCCGCTGCCCGCAGGCGCAGGCGCCCTGCGGCATCGACTGGTCCGCCGATGTCGAACTCGCCACGATGATTGTTCCAGGAGCCCGTGGAGAGCGCGCCGGAGAGCGCGAGCTGATCCTGCCCTCGCTTGCGGATCAGGTTGATTGTGCCGCCGGGCGAACCCGAGCCGCGGAACAGGCCGGTCGGGCCGCGCTGCACCTCGAGCCGCTCGTAGATGACTAGGTCGAATTCGGGCACGCCCGAAGAGAAGGTCGAGGGGATGCCGTCATAGGCATAATCGAGCACGAAGCCGCGGGCGCGATAATCGGGATTGGTGCCGTCGAACGGCATCACCGTGACACCCGCCACGGTCTGCACCGCCTCGCCGATCGTGAACAGGTTGCGATCCTCGATCTGCTGGCGCGCGATTACGCTCACCGATTGCGGAATCTCGATCAGCGGCGCCGCGCTCTTGCCGGCGACCGTCGCCTGCTGCGGCGCGTAGCTGTCGTCCTCGCGGATCCCGGTGACGACGATGTCCGCGCGACGCGAATGCTCCTCGTCGTCGGTCTGGGCGAAGGCAGGCATGGTGATGAAGGGCAGGCCAAGCATCAGGCCCGCCCGAATGGACAGTCGGTTCAATCGATCCCCCTCGTTCGAATCGCGATATGGTATATCATATCGCTTATGACCCGGCGCGTCGCAGTGCAAGGGGGTTTGAGATAGCTCGTAACGCGAGCCGTCGGTCCGGCTACCGGCGAAACGCCTTGCGGGCCCGCGCAATGGCTGCGCGGGCGGGCGTTCGCTGACCCTTATCTCGTTTGTACGAACGTCCGATGTCCGTCGCGGGCAGGCGGGCAAGGCGGGATATTCCTGGCCGCGAACTCTCGGCTATGATGCGTCAGATCGAGCGCAGGAAGCTGGTGGAATGAACACGTCGCTGCGGGAACGGTTTGAGACCGACGGTTTCGTTCTGATCGAGCGGCTGATACGACGGGACGTCATCGCAGCCTGCAGATCAATCATCAGGGGACGATCGTCTCGGTCGCCGATGCCGGCGGCAACCTGATCGAGACGAACAGCTACGACGAATATGGCATCCCTGGTACGCGCAATATCGGGCGCTTCCAGTATACCGGCCAAGCTTGGATCCCTGAGCTCGGCATGTATCACTACAAGGCTCGCGTTTACTCGCCGACGCTCGGCAGATTCCTGCAAATTGATCCCATCGGATACGACGATCAGATCAATCTGTACGCTTACGTTGGTAATGATCCGCTCAACAAGGTTGACCCAACCGGTACGCAATGTTCGGGGATCAATAACTTACGGTGCGAGTCGGAGGCGCATAAGAAGCAGGGATCCGAATGGACCACAGGTAGAGCCAAGGAGATATATGCCCGGGCGGCTAAACGTGGAGATGCCTATGCATCTACAGCCAAGCAGTTTGGGCAAGATAAGCCGGCGAATGGTGACATAAGTCGCTCGCGGAACGCGCTCTTTAAGTTATTGCTCAAGCGGAATGGTGCCGCAGTTCTCCGACGCGGCGAAGGTATAGCGCCTATTGAGTTCCTTCAATACGGGAAGGAGGTGCGTGACGCAGCACTCCGTGATACAGAGCCATCAGAGAAGATCTCGCGAAAACTTATGATAGATTCATGAAATCTGATTCGAATGGAAGAGTGTCAATAAATCAGCTCTGCGATATACACGTTGAAGTATTTACGAGGCACAATGTCCCCATGACGTATTATAGGGCGTCTCCTCTGTTTGGCAGTAGGGCTGAGGCGATTTTGACTACTCCGGCATATTGCATGGGATGTATCGGACAATGAACGCATTTGCTGCTACGGCCAGAATTGTAACCGGGATAATTTCGTTTGCATATTTCCTTATTATGATCCCCCATGTTGGATCTTTGTCAGATCCGGCTGTGAGTTCCAATCCGCTCGTTTGGGTGGCATGGATAGTAACAATACTATGGGTAGCGATTATCGGCGTCCATATTTTCCGAGATAAGATGGAGAGACGCGCCTTAATTGCTATATCCTTTTGCGTGCTTTTAGTAGAGGTGTTATTTTTTGCTTTACTGTTCCTCGGGGCGTAACGATTGGCGTGGCGCGAATGAGTCGTTGGCGTTCGCGACAGGAACCGTTGAATCGATTCAGGGATGATGGATTTGTCGAAGAAGAATGGCACTATTTTTCTGGGGCAAGTCGTCTAGCAAGAGCGCGGATCCGACCCGCCACATCCGCAAGGAGCTCGGAAATTCGAACAAGCGATCCGTTTGGTGCAAGCCTAGAACCCTAGCTTTACCGTTATTCGCAAGGATTCCGGAAAAATGGGATTAAAGGGCGATCAACTCCACACATTCTTAACACGATCGGAGAGTTGGGGGCAATCTGCACACCGCCAGCCAGGCCGTCACTGAGGTCGGCGCCCGTTTCGGCACGGAAGGGGCAGATTGTTACACTATCTGATGAAGATCCCCTTTCAACCGGGTCTGGAAGCCGCCGCGCTTCTCAACCGTCCGGACCTTCCCGACAGGACAAAGCTCAGCAAGAACGTGCTTGCCAACATCGACAAGGCATTCAAACAACTGAAGGGGGCCGCCCGCCAGATCAGGGACGGTACAATTATCTACGATCTTAAGGGGCGTGAGCACGAAGTTGAGCGAACTCAGCCGATTCACGCGATCATCCTCGTTCCGGATCTGCGTTTGCTGCCAAACGAGCTCGGGTTCGAGATGATGGTCGAATTTGTGAAAGCGACTCGCGGCTATCCGCCGGGTTCCTCTCGGTTCGCAGTGTCGCGAAGCCATAGCGGAACACGCGGCCGGCAAAGGCGCGGAGCCGCAATGCCGTCTCGTAATGGCCGCGACGTTCGACGCGCTTCAAGACATCGAGCAATTCATGCGGGGTAATCGCGGCTATGGGGCGCTTGGCGATCCCGCCGAGCAACTCCAAGAACCAGCGCGCTTTCTTGATCGTGGCGGGCGATTTGCCCTCGAGCTCCATCTTCTGAATGAACTCGGTGGCGACCACGGCAAAGGAGGTCTTTGCCGCCAGCTCTGCCTGGAGCCGCTTCTGCCGCTTCTCCTCGGCAGGGTCGATCCCGTCGTCCAACTCGCCCTTTGCCTCGTCGCGCTTCCGACGCGCCTGCGACAACGTCACCTCGGGGAAGCTGCCGAGGGAGAGCTTCCGCTCAATGCCCGCAGCAGCGATAGCGGAAGCGCCACAGCAGCGCTCCGGACGGCTGGACGAGCAGGTAGAGCCCATCCGAATCTAAGACCTTGAACGGCCGCGCTGCCGGTTTGAGCGCCTGAATCTGCACCACGGTAAGCATGGGGCCACGCCTCCTTGCATGTTCGTGGCCCCACGTTTTGTGGCTCCTTTTGCGTGGGCCGCGGCGGAACATAATGGGAAAACATGGGGCCGCGCAGTGCCCATAATACCGCAGAATTCCACGGTTTTCTAGAGATGTTCTAGTTATGTACTGGTGCCGCTTACAGGACTCGAACCTGTGACCCCCGCATTACGAATGCGATGCTCTACCAGCTGAGCTAAAGCGGCCCGTCCGAAGCGCGTCGCTTCGAAAGAGAGCGCGCGCTTACCAGCATGATTCGTCGCTGACAAGCGTTGCGATTGGGTTGCCGCCGCCGCGACCCGGCACCCGCAACAATACTTAGCCGGTCGGCTTTACGCGTCGTTTACCACGGGAGGTGCACAAGCGCAGGCTCAAGCAGCGGGCCGTTCGCCCGTAATGGAGCACGCGCATGGACATGGCTCGCGGCATCAATGAGCCCCTCGACCCGGCCCCCGAGGTCTCGAACGACGACGCCGTCGCGGAACGGCCGCTGGATATCGGCGCCGACGAGCGCCGGATGCACGTGCGCGCCTATAATCACTGGGTCTCGCTGCTCCACGGCCGCGCCTATCCGTCGATCGAGGATCTCGATCCCGGCAACATCACCGATTTCGGCCCGCACAGCGTGCTGCTCGACTTCACTCGCGGGGTCGAGGACCCGGCGATTCGCTATCTCGGCGGGATGCTGCGCGAGGAATGCGGCTTCACCCCGGCGATCCAGCATGTCGGCGAAGTGCCCAGCCGCTCCTTGCTGTCGCGTCTCACCGACCATTATCTCCAGATCATCGCGAATCGCGCGCCGATCGGCTTCGAGGCCGAGTTCGTCGGGCAGCGCGGCCACAACACGCTGTACCGCGGCATCCTGATGCCCTTCTCGTCGGACGGCGAGACGATCGACTTCATCTATGGCGTGATCAACTGGAAGGAACTGGTCGACGCCGAGACCCAGGCCCGGCTCAACGCCGAGATCGAGGAATCGCGGCGCGCGGTTCCGCAGAATCCGGTCGCCGCGGCGGTCTGGGCCGACGGACCCAGCGCGGGCTTCGACTCGCCCGAGCCCGTCGAGGCGCCGATCCACGGCTCGAGCCTCGCCGATCATCTGCTGCTCGCGCGCGAATCGGCCGCGGCGGCGCGCGCTTCGGACACGCGCAGCCGTTCGGCGCTCTATCGCGCCCTCAGCCGCGCTTATGATTTCGCGCGCGCCGCCGAGGAAGCGCCCGAAGACTATCAGGAACTGCTTCGCGATTCGGGCCTCACCGTTCAGGCGCGCGCGCCGATGACGCCGGCGGTCAAACTCGTCTTCGGCGTGGATTACGACAAGACCCGCGTCACCGAATTTGCCGCGGTGCTCAGCTATGCCCGGCGGCAGGACGTGCCGCAGAACGGGCTCGACGCATTCCTCGAAGTCGTCGACGGCGGCATCAAGGGCGTGGTGAAGGCCGAGCGCGAGCATCGTCGCCCGGCGCCCCGGCGCAATGTCTTTGCCCAGGCGGCAGAAGAGCTGCGCAGCCGGCCGCCACTCGGCCATGTCGCTATTCCGGCGGGACAGGACGAATTCGTCGTGTTGCTCGCGCGCGCCGGCAAGCAGGGCCTCGACATCGTCGCGCGCTTCGCGGACGACGCGGCGCTGACCGAACGCGCGATCCGCAAGGCTGCGGCCTGAAATTTTCGCAAAACTGGTAGCAAGCGTTACTTTCTCTCGCGCCGAGCCTTGAGGTCGCGCGCCGGGCGGAGCATAGCGCGTCCCATGAAAAGCATGATGACGTCGCTCACGCAGGCGTTCGAGGCGCGGCTGCTCGAAGGAGCGCTGCCGGGAGAGTTGGAAGATTTCGACGAGGCCGAACGCGCCGAAGCGGCGCGTTTCGTCGCCGAGGCCGCGGCGGTGCGCCCGCCCGGCACCCCGCAGATCCGGGTCGAGACCTATCTCGACGACGAGCGGCGCAGCATGCGGCTCGCGGTCGTCAACGACGATATGCCGTTTCTCGTCGATTCGATTTCGAGCGCGATCGCCGCGCACGACATCGCGATCTTCCGAATCATCCACCCGGTGATCGCGGTCGAGCGCGACGATGCGGGCAAGCTCCTGTCGATCGGCCCCGACGCTTCCGCGGCGCGGCGCGAATCGATGATCTATATCGAGATGGAGCGCAGCGACGCACGCACCCGCCGCGGTCTCGTTGCGGAAATCGAACGCACGCTCGAACAGGTGCGCAGCGCGGTGAAGGATTGGCGCGCGCTTCAGGCGGCGATGTTCTCCGATGCCGGCGCGCTCGCCACGCCCGAGGGCACCGCGCTGTTGCGCTGGTTCCTCGACGGCGCGATGACCTTGCTCGCGCACGAGAAGTGGCGCACCGACGGCAGCGTCTCCGATCAGCTCGGGCTCGCGCGCTTCGCGCTCGAGACGCCGATCCTCGCCGAGGCCTCGCGCAAGGCGGCGGTCGAGCATTTCCAGAAGGGCGGCGAGGCGCCCTTGCTGCTCAAATCCAATTCGATCTCGACCGTACACCGCCGGGTGCCGCTCGACATCGTGGTGCTGCCGATCCTGACCGGCGCCGAGGTCACCGGCCTGTCGATCCATGCCGGCCTGTGGACCAGCGCGGCCTTGTTCGCCGATCCGCAGGAGGTGCCGGTGCTGCGTGCCCGGCTCGGCGCGCTCGAGAAGAAGTTCGGCTTCGATCCCAAGGGCCATACCGGCAAGGCGATGTCGCACGCGCTGACGGCGTTGCCGCACGATCTGACCACGGCGTTCGATCCCGCGTCGCTCGAAAATCTGGTGCTCACCTCGATGTCGGTCGCCGATCGGCCGCGTTCGAAGCTGGTGCTGGTGCGAAGCCTGCTCGGGCGGCATCTGTTCGCGTTCGTCTGGCTGCCGCGCGACGAAATCTCGACCGGGCGCCGCGAGGCGATCGGCGAGATGCTGAGCGAAGCGGCGCATGCCAAGCTGATCAATTGGTCGATCGCGCTCGAAGACGGCGTAGTCGCGCTGCTGCGCTACACGCTCGACCTGCGCGGTGGCGGGGTGATGCCCGACGCCGACGAACTCGATGCGCGACTGGAGCGGATGCTGCGCGGCTGGGTGCCCGCGGTCGAGGCGGCGCTCGCCGAGCAGGCGGGGGCGGCGTCGACGCGGCTCGCCTTGCGCTTCGCCAATGCGTTCCCCGCGGTCTATCGCGCGACCAACACGCCCGAGGAAGCGGCACGCGACATCCTCCGGATCGCGACGCTGGAGGGCGTCGGAAGCCGTTCGGCCCGGATCGCTCCGCACCCGAAGATCAAGGGCCAGTACCGGATCAAGCTCTACGCCCAGGGCGGCGCGCTCGCGCTGTCCGATGCCGTCCCCGCGTTCGAGAATTTCGGCTTCCGGGTGATCGAGGAAGTCCCGACCCAGCTCGCCAACGGCATTTTCGTCCATGATTTCGAAGTCGCGCTGACCGGCGGCTCGCGGACGCTCGATGCCGAGCCCGGCCTTGTCGAGGACGCGATCGCCGCGGTGCTCGAAGGCCGCGCCGAGAACGATTTGTTCAACCGGCTGATCGTCGAAACCGGGATGCGCCCGGCCGCGGTCGTGCTGTTCCGCGCCTGGTTCCGCTATCTGCGCCAGACCGGGCTGAGCTATGGCATGGCGACCGTGGTCGACGCGTTGCGGCGCGCGCCTACGGTCGCTGCCGCGCTGATCGAGCGATTCGCGGCGGCGCACGATCCCGAACGTGCCGGCAAGGACGAGGACGCGGTCAAGGCCGCGACCAGGGCGATCGACGCCGGGCTCGATCAGGTCTCGGCGATCGACGACGACCGGATCCTGCGCACGCTGCGCGGCGTGGTGCTCGCGACGCTCAGGACCAATGCCTTTGCGCCCGCCGCGGCCGAAGCGCTTGCCTTCAAGATGGACTCGGCCAAGGTTCCGGGGCTGCCCGCGCCGCTGCCGTGGCGCGAGATCTGGGTATATAGTCCCCGCGTCGAGGGCATCCATCTGCGCGCCGGGCCGGTTGCGCGCGGGGGCTTGCGCTGGTCCGACCGGCGCGACGATTTCCGCACCGAGATCCTTGGGCTGATGAAGGCGCAGCGGGTCAAGAACGCGGTGATCGTGCCGACCGGCGCCAAGGGCGGCTTCTATCCCAAGCTGCTGCCGTCCCCGGCCCAGGATCGCGACGCGTGGCTCGCCGAGGGAACCGAGAGCTATCGGGTGTTCATCCGCTCGCTGCTGTCGATCACCGACAATATCGTCGCGGGCGAAGTGGTGCATCCCGAGGGCGTGGCGATCCTCGACGGCGAGGATCCCTATTTCGTCGTCGCCGCCGACAAGGGCACCGCGACCTTCTCCGACGTCGCCAACGCGATCGCGGTCGAGCGCAATTTCTGGCTGGGCGATGCCTTCGCCTCGGGCGGATCGCACGGCTACGACCACAAGGCGATGGGGATCACCGCCAAGGGCGCGTGGGTGTCGGTCCGCCGGCACTTCCTCGAAATGGGCGTCGACGTGCAGTCCGAGCCGATCCGCGTCGCCGGCTGCGGCGACATGTCGGGCGACGTGTTCGGCAACGGCATGCTGCTGTCGAAGGCGCTGAAGGTGGTCGCCGCGTTCGACCATCGCCACATCTTCCTCGACCCCGATCCCGATCCGGCGAAGAGCTGGGACGAGCGCGCGCGGATGTTCGCGCTGCCGCGATCGAGCTGGGCGGACTATAATCCCGACCTGATCTCGCAGGGCGGCGGTGTGTTCGCGCGCACCGAAAAGTCGATCTCGCTCAGCGCCGAGGTCCGGGCGATGCTCGGGCTCGAGGTGGCCGAGATCGATCCGACCGGGCTGATCACCGCGATCCTCAAGGCGCAGGTCGATTTGCTCTGGTTCGGCGGAATCGGCACCTATGTGAAGGCGGCGAGCGAGAGCCATGTCGATGTCGGCGATCCCGCCAACGACCGGCTGCGCGTCAATGCCGAGCAAATCCGCGCAAAGGCGATAGGGGAGGGTGCCAATCTCGGCGTGACCCAGGCCGCGCGCATCGCCTTCGCCAGCCTCGGCGGGCGGATCAACACCGACTTCATCGACAATTCGGCGGGGGTCGATTGCTCGGACAACGAGGTCAACATCAAGATCGCGCTCAATCGCGAAGTGATCGAGGGACGGCTCGATTTCGAGGATCGCAACAGCCTGCTCGCCGAGATGACCGATGACGTCGCGCACCTCGTGCTCGAGGACAATCGGCTGCAGACGCTCGCGCTTTCCTTCATGGAGAATGATGGCGCGGTGTCGCTGCCCAGCTACGTTCGGGTGATCGAGATCCTCGAAAGCGCCGGGCGGCTCGATCGTGCGGTCGAGGGGCTAGCCTCGAACGAGGAAATGCTGCGTCGCGCGCAGGAGGGCAGGGGGCTCACCCGGCCCGAGCTGTCGGTGCTGCTCGCCTCGACCAAGCTCGCGCTGCAGGATGCGCTCGAGACGGGCCAACTCGGCGCCGATCCCGAGCTCGAAGGCGATCTGCTCGCCGCCTTCCCCAGGGCGATGCAGACGCGTTTCGCCACGGCGATCGAGGAGCATCGCCTGCGCAACGAGATCGTCGCGACCAAGCTCGCCAATCGCGTGGTCAATCGGCTCGGCGTGCTCCACCCGTTCGAGCTCGCCGAGGAAGAAGGCGCGGCGATGCGCGACATCGCGGCGATGTTCGTCGTCGCCGAGCGGCTGTTCTGCCTGCCCGACACCTGGGCGGCAGTGGAGACCGCGCAAATCAGCGAAGGCGCGCGGCTGGCCCTGCTCGACGAGATGGCAGTGGCGGTGCGCGGACAGGTCGCCGATCTGCTCCGCGTCTGTCGTCCCGGCGCCAGCCCTTCCGAAGTGATCGCGCGGCTCCAGCCCGGCATCGACGCGCTCGATCGCGAGACCAAGGCGCTTTTGCTCGACGAAGTGAAGAGCCAGAGCGGGCGCATCGCCGCCAAGCTCGAGGCGGCCGGAGCGCCCGCCGGGCTGGTCCAGAAGGTCGTCCGGCTGTTCGAGATGGACGGCGCGGTCGGGCTCGCCGAACTCAGCACGCGCAAAGGGATCGACGAAACCGTGCTCACCCGGGCGTTCACCCATCTAGGCCAGGCGCTCGGGCTCGACTGGGCGCAATCGACCGCGGCGCGGATCACCACCGGCGACCCGTGGGAGCGGCTGCTCATCGCGGGGCTGGCGCGCGACTTCCAGCAGCTCCGGCTCGATTTCCTCAGCCGTTCGGAGGAGCAGGATCCGCAGGCGGCGGTGGCGGCGTGGCTCGAAGCGAACCGGGCGCGCGTCGAGCAGTTCGCCAATTTGGTGCGGCGGGCGCGACAGGCGGCATCGCCCAATGCGGCGATGCTGGCGCAGATCGCCGGGCAGGCACGCGTGCTGCTGGGACGGTGATCGGGCCGGCAGAATAGGATTCGCGCCGGCAAGTTTCACGGTTTTCACGGTAAACGGGCAATGAAGTTACGCAACTTCGTAATATTGTTTCGTGCGGAGGGAGTGGGGATCGACGGAGTCAAAGAGCGTTGGCGGCACGCGTTCGCGCGTCGCGGGCGCTAGTTGCAACAGACGAAATCCTATTTTGCAACGGGCTTGGCGAGACTGCTCGCGACGCCGGGTCGAATCTCGTACGTCACCCCGGCCTTGTGCCGGGGTCCACTGTGCCGCACAGGAAAAGCCCCGTCTCTTGTCCATGAACCCGCCTCATGGTGGACCCCGGCACAAGGCCGGGTGACGATAGGTGGTGCAAGCAGAGAACGACGCTTATGTCAGGCTTTGTCGGCGCGCTGGCTCGGAATTCGCCGCAGGATCAGGTACATCGCGCCGAGGCAGGTCGTAATCCCCAATCCGCAAACCACTGCCAGGCCGATATAAAGTGCCGACATCAAGCTCTCCCTCTTCTTTTCTGAAGAGAGACTGCTTGGCTTTGGGAAGCGCGGCAATATTTTTCGTCGCTGCACTGCGGCGCGACTTTGCTGCGATTGCGAGGTCCGCCGTCATCCCCGCGAATGCCGGAATCACAGGCGCGCGAAATGGTACGCGATATCGGCGTGCGCCGGGATGACGGGTTGCGATTGCAATTGCGAATCGTTCGCGTTATCCGCAGCTATCGCAATCTTTCCGAGTTCGTCCCTGTCCATGCATGGAACCACTGCAGCGCCGGCCAAAGCGAAGCGCAGCCGGAAGAGCTTCTGGCTGAAGCAGCTGCATACCTGGCACTGGATGAGCTCGGCGATCAGCCTGATCGGGCTGCTGTTGTTCGCGATCACCGGCTTCACGCTCAACCATGCCGCCGAAATCGAGGCATCGCCCAAATCGGTCGAGCGTGCGGCGCAGCTGCCGCCGCCTTTGCTCGCTTTGGTCAAGCCCGACGACGCGCCCGACAGCAAGAAGCCATTGCCCGCCGAGGTCGCCAGGTTCGTCGGCGAGAAATTGCAGATGCCGACCGCGGGCGACGCCGAATGGTCGATCGATACGGTCTATCTGGCGCAGCCGCGCCCGGGCGGCGACGGCTGGATCTCGATCGACCGCGCCACCGGCGAAGTCACCAGCGAAATCAGCTCGCGCGGCTGGATCGCCTATCTCAACGACCTCCACAAGGGCCGCAACGCCGGCACGGTGTGGAAATGGTTCATCGATGTCTTTGTGCTCGCCTGCATCATCTTCACGCTTACCGGCCTCGTGCTGCTGTGGATGCATTCGCGGCATCGCAGGAGCACCTGGCCGCTGGTCGCGGCGGGGCTCGCCATTCCGGCGGCGCTCGCCGTCTTCTTCATCCACTAAAGGGGTTCGTCATGCAGATCCGTCTGACCGGTCTCACCGTCACTGCGCTGGGAGCGAGCGCGCTCGTCGCCGGGCCCGCCGCGGCGCAGACGCTCGACCTGACGATCACCATCCCGAAGATGAGCGTCGCCGAATATCACCGACCCTATGTCGCGGTGTGGCTCGAAAAAGAGGGCGCGGCGCCGCGCAGCCTCGCGGTCTGGTACGATTTCGACATGAAGGCCAACGAAGGCACCAAATGGCTGCGCGATGTGCGGCAATGGTGGCGCGCCTCGGGCCGCTCGATGTCCTTCCCCGCCGACGGGGTCACCGGCGCCACCCGCGCGCCGGGAACCCACAAGTTGAGCTTCACTGCCGGCAAGGGGCCGATGCCGGCGCTGAGCGGCGGGCAATATACGCTCGTCGTCGAGGCCGCGCGCGAGGTCGGCGGGCGCGAATTGCTGCGCCTGCCGTTCAGCGTTCCCGCCGGGGGCACTGCCACCGCGCAGGGCGCGCACGAGCTCGGCGCCGTCCGCCTCACCGTCCGTCGTTGATCAAAGGGGGTATGACCATGAAGCTTCGCACATCTTTCCTCGCCGCCGCCGCGTTCCTCGCGCTGGCCACCCCTGCCGCGGTGCAGGCGCACCGCATGTGGATGCTGCCCTCGGCGACGATCGTCTCGGGCGACGATGTGTGGGTGACGATCGACGCCGCGGTCTCCAACGATCTCTTCTATTTCGAGCATCAGCCGCTGCGCGGCGATCCGAAGGTGCTCGCCCCCGACGGCAGCACGCTCGAGGTCGAGAACAAGGCGACCGGGCGCTATCGCACCACCTTCGACGTGCATTTGACCCAGAAGGGCACCTATAAGGTCGCGATCGTCAGCGAGGGCGTGTTCGGCAGCTATTTGCTGAACGGCGAGCGCAAGCAGCTGCCGCGCGGCACCACCACCGCGACTCTGGCGAGCGCGATCCCCGCCGGCGCGACCGAAGTGCGCACCAGCGAGAGTGCGAGCCGCAACGAGGTGTTCATCACTTCGGGCGAGCCGACCAGCACGGTGTTCAAGCCGACCGGCAAGGGCATCGAGCTGGTGCCGGTGACGCATCCCAACGACCTCGTCGCCGGCGAGACCGCGACCTTCCAGTTCACCCTCGACGGCAAGCCGATGCCCGACCAGGCCGTGACGGTGATCCCGGGCGGCATCCGCTATCGCGACAAGCTCAACCAGATGGATCTCAAGACCAATGCCGCGGGTAAGGTCCAGATCAAATGGCCCGAGCCGGGGATGTACTGGCTCAACGTCACCACCGGCGGCCGCCGCGAGGGAATGGGGCCGGGCGCCGAGGGCCAGGCGGCACCGGCAGCCCCTGCCGGTCCGGCGCCGCGCCGGGCCAATTACGTGACCACGCTCGAGGTGCTCGCCCCCTGAGGATCGCGATCCCGCCGGCGCTTGCGGCGCGGGCATTCCATCGCCGCGCAACCGGCGCCGCCGTGACCTCGCTCGGCGGCGCCACGATGGGCACGAACTGGTCGGTGCGGATCGCGGGCATGCCGGATCGGCTGTCGCAGTCGGTCGAGCCCGCGATTTGCGCCGTGCTCGACCGGATCGTCGCGCAGATGAGCCAATGGGCGCCGGGATCGGAGCTCAGCCGCTTCAATCGCGCGGCGCCGGGCAGCTGGCATACGCTGCCGCCTGAATTCGCGCATGTCCTCGGCGCCGCGCTCGACGTCGCCGCGCGGAGCGGCGGGGCGTTCGATCCGGCGATGGGCGAACTGGCCGACCTTTGGGGCTTCGGCCCCTCCGGTCCGCGCAGCAGCGTTCCGCCGGCCGCTGCGACCGACGTTCGGACGGTAGAGTTCGATCCGTTGCTGTTCCGGGCGCGGCGCAGCGCGGGCGCGGCGCTCGACTTTTCCGGAATCGCCAAGGGCTATGCCGTCGACGCGGTGGGCGAATGCCTGGCGGGGCTGGGGCTCGAAGACTTTCTCGTCGAGATCGGCGGCGAGCTGCGCGGCCACGGCATCAAGCCCGACGGGCAGCCGTGGTGGGTGGATGTCGAGCAGGCGCCGGGCGCGCCGGTGGCACCGATCCGGGTGGCGCTGCACGGACTGTCGATCGCCACTTCGGGCGATTATCGCCGGCATTTCGAGGCGGACGGGCGGCGCTACGCCCACACGCTCGATCCGCGCACCGGCGCGCCGCTGGACAATCAGGTGGCTTCGGTGACGGTGCTCCATGCGGAATGCATGCGCGCCGATGCGTGGGCGACCGCGCTGACCGTGCTCGGGCCGGCGGGCGCGGCGGTGGCCGAACGCGAGGGGCTGGCGATGCACATGGTGGTGCGCGGCGGTGGCGAGATCCTGTCGCAGGCGTTCGCGGCGCTGCTGGAGTAGCACGGCGCCCATGTTCCCCTCCCTGCTGGCAGGGAGGGGAGTCCTAGGCGTCCGCCCAGCTGCGCAGCAGATTGTGGTACACGCCGGTCAGCTCGATCACCGAGCGATCGGCGCCGCCGAGCTGGGCGGTGAGGCGCTGGACCGCCTGATCGAGGTCGAACAGGATGCGGCGATTGCCGTCGTCGCGGATCATCGACTGGAGCCAGAAGAAGGAAGCGACGCGGATTCCGCGGGTGACCGGCGTGACGTGGTGCAGGCTCGACGAGGGATAGAGCACGGCATGCCCCGCGGGCAGCTTGACGCGCTGGACACCGAAATGGTCCTCTACGACCAGCTCGCCGCCGTCATAATTGGCGGGGTCTTCGAGGAAGATCGTGATCGACAGATCGCTGCGAATGCGGAACTCGGTGCCGCGCTGGATGCGGATCGCATTGTCGACATGGGTGCCGAAGGTCTGGCCTTCGCCGTAGCGATTGAACAAGGGCGGGAAAACCTTGAGCGGCAGTGCCGCGGCGAAGAACAAGGGCGACTTGCCGAGCGCCTCGAGCACGAGCCCGCCGGCTTCCTTCGCCGCGGCGCTGCCCTCGGGCAATTGCTCGTTCTTCTTGGCGAGCGCCGACTGGTGCCCCGAAGTGACGTTGCCGTCGACCCATTCGGCCGCATCGATGATGCCGCGCAGCCGCGCCACCGCGGCGGGTTCGAGCAAATCGGGGATCGCTATCATCATGCGCGTGCACTCTCGAAGGACCGGCAGCCGGGGCCGCCACGCCCCGGCTGCCGCAAAACGCGTCGCGGATCAAATGTCGGAGCGGACGGCCGGCCTTGCCTGGGGGGGCACCGGCCGTCCGCTCCTCCCCCTTTTCTCAGAAGCGGTAGTTGATCGTCAGCACCGCCGAGCGTGCGTCGCCGGGGGTTGCCCAGCCATTGTTGCGGATACGGGTGTAATATTCGGCGTCGGTGAAGTTCTTGACGTTGATCTGGGCGCTCAGCGTTTTGGTGAAGTCGTACGCAACATAGGCGCCGTGCAGCCAATAGGCGTCCGACTTGTAGACCGTCGGCGCGGCGAGCGTCGGCAGCGCGAAGGCGAAGCTGCCCTGATAGGTCAGGCTGTAGCCGACCCGCAGCCCGAACGGCAGCTCATAGGTGGTGAACAGGCTGCCCGAATGGTGCGGGGTGTTGGCCAGCTCGGCGCCATGACCCGGATCGGGGTTCGCGGCATTGTTGTTGCAGCCGGTCGCGCCGGGATTGGCGATGCAGAAGTCGGAGACCGACTGGAGCAGCTCGCCGTCGAGATAGGTGTAATTGGCGGTGATCGACCAATGCGGGGTGATCTTGCCGACGGCGCTGAGCGCCACGCCGTCGACTCGCGAATGGCCGTCGAGCTGCTGGTCGGGGATCGTCGGGTCGTTCGACGCGACCTTGTATTTGTCGCGCTCGTTGCGGAACGCCGCCGCGCTGAGCAGCAGGCGCCCGTCCATGAACTCGGCCTTGGCGCCGATCTCGTAATTCTTCGCGGTCTCGGGATCGACGTTGCAGGTCGCGGTGGTGCAGGCGCCGTTCACGGCATTCTGCGACGGCGTCATCGAATTGCCGAACGCGGCGTAGAGCGAGACCGCTTCGACCGGCTTGTAGACCAGCCCGATGCGATAGGAGAACAGGTTCGCGTCGTTGTAGAGCCGCGGGCCGACGGTGAGCGGGCCCTGCGGCACCGTCACGGTCGCGGCGGGCGTCGAGGTGTCGGTGCGGTAATTGCCGTCGTTATGCTCCCAGCGGATGCCGCCGTTGATCTCGAACTTGCCGAGCTTCATCGCGTCGAACAGATAGAGCGCGTAATTGCTCACTTCGCCGCGCTGGCGGCCGCTCGCGATCAGATTGACCGGGCCGGTATAGACGTTGCTGCCATAGGTGAAGCCGGCGGGGCCGGGGACGACTTCGTTGGGATTGGCGATGTTGACCAGCGGGAAGGCCGCGTAGGCGGCGGTGCCGTTGGCATTGCGGAGTGCGTTGCCGGTCAGGAGCTGATATTTCTCCCAGCTCGCCGATCCGCCGACCACGAGGGTATGCTCGATCCCGCCGGTGTCGAACACCGCGCGCAGATCGAGCTGGTTGTACATCAGCTCGTTCTGCGAATCGCGGAAATTGCCGCGCGGACCGCCGATCAGATAATAGCCGGCGGGCACCGTCGCGGGGCAGGCCGCGCCGCTCGGCTGGACGCCGCTGGCGAGGCAATAGGTGCCCTGCGGCGGACCGACGATGGTGAGCTGGTTGACCTGCTGCCAGCGCGTCAGGTTGCGGACCGACATCGTGTCGCTGAAATCGTGCTCGAAGGTCATCGTCGCCTGATCGACGGTGATCTCCTGCGTATCCAGGTTGCGATAGCCGAAATAGTCGCTGCGATCGACGCCCGGCACGGCGCCGTCGTTGGTGGCGTTCTTGTAATAAGGCACGCCATATTGCGGGATGTTGGTATCTTCCTGATGGAGATATTGCAGCGTCAGGCGATTGGGGCTGCCGATTCCGATCGTCACCGAAGGCGCGACGCCCCAGCGCTCGTATTTCTCGACATCGCGGCCGGGGATATCGTTCTTGTGCGCCATCGCGTTGAGGCGGACCGCGACCAGCTCGCTGGCGCGCCAATTGGCGTCGATCGTGCCGCGATAATATTCGTCGGTGCCCACGCCGGCGGTCGCGACGACGCGGCTTTCGGCTAGCGGGCGCTTGGTGATGATGTTGATCGATCCGCCGACCGAGCCTGCGCCCGAATAGACCGAGTTGGCGCCGTTCACGATCTCGAGCTGCTCGAGATTGAACGAGTCGGAGCGGCTATAGGCGGCGCTGTCGCGGACGCCGTCCTGGGTGATGTCGCTGCCCGCCGAATAGCCGCGCAGATTGATCTGGTCGCTCGGCGGCGTGCCGCCCTCGGCCGCGCCGAAGGTGATGCCGGGGACGGTGGAGAGCATGTCGCGCAAGGTGAGCAGATTCTGCTGCTCGATCGTCTCGCCAGTGATCACGGTGACGGTCTGCGGGGTGTCGCGCACCGTTCGGGTGGCCTTGGGACTCTCCTGATGCGGCTGATAGGCCTGGCCGGTGACGATGATCGACTCGCGTTCCTGCGAGGTGTTGGCCTGACCTCCCGATTGGGTCTGGTCGTCGGCGACGACGGTCTTGTCCTTGTCGTCGGCGGCGCGGGCAGGCGACGAGGCGATGAAACCGACGCAGGCGAGCGCAAGGAAAGCCGGCGTCGCGGCAGGCGTGGAACGCGTCACGATGATCCCCCTATTGGTGTCGTTGCGGGGTCAGCTATTGCGAGGCATTCGCAGAGTCAAACGATATTGCGAACGACTTGCAGATTTGTATCAAATTGTCGCGGATTGGTGACGGTCGAGCAGCCAGGTCCGGATCGCGCTGGCGAGGTTGGGGGGATCTTCGGCCTGGATCCGGGCATGATCGATCGCCGCGACGAGCGCGTTGAGGGGAAGGGCGAGATCGGCCGCCGCGGCTTCGAGCGCGTCCCAGAAAGCGGGCTCGAGGCTGATCGAAGTCTGGTGTCCGGCGATGGTGACCGATCGCTTGACCGGGCCGTGGAAGCCGGTGCGGGGCGGCGTGATGTTCACCGATCAGCCGTCATCCCGGCGAAAGCCGGGATCTCGTGCAGCACGTCCTTCGCGCGCGGCCTGCGATCCCGGCTGTCGCCGGGATGACGAAAACGCCGGATCACTCGGTGTCGAACAAGGCCGCCAGCTGCTCGACCATCGTGCCCGCCAATTGCTCGGCGTCCATGATCGTCACTGCGCGGCTGTAATAGCGAGTCACGTCGTGGCCGATGCCGATCGCAACCAGCTCGACCGGCGAGCGCGCCTCGATCCAGCCGATCACCTGGCGCAGATGGCGTTCGAGATAGGAGCCCGAATTGACCGACAGGGTCGAATCGTCAACCGGCGCGCCGTCCGAGATCACCATCAGGATCTTGCGCTCCTCGGGACGCCCGATCATCCGCTGATGCGCCCAGAGCAGCGCCTCGCCGTCGATATTCTCCTTGAGCAGCCCCTCGCGCATCATCAGTCCGAGGCTGCGCTTGGCGCGGCGCCACGGCTCGTCGGCCTGCTTGTAGACGATGTGGCGCACATCGTTGAGCCGGCCGGGCTGGGCGGGGCGCCCCTCCGCCAGCCATTTCTCGCGCGCCTGGCCGCCTTTCCATGCCCTTGTGGTGAAGCCGAGGATCTCGGTCTTGACTCCGACGCGTTCGAGCGTGCGCGCCATGATGTCGGCGCTGATCGCGGCGATCGAGATCGGCCGTCCGCGCATCGAGCCCGAATTGTCGATCAGCAGCGTGACGACTGTGTCGCGGAATTCGGTGTCGCGTTCGATCTTGTACGACAGCGACTGCATTGGATTGACCACGACGCGCGCCAGCCGCGCAGCATCGAGCAGGCCCTCGTCCTGGTCGAAGTCCCAGCTGCGATTCTGCTGCGCCATCAGCCGGCGCTGGAGCCGGTTGGCCAGCTTGGTGACCGCGCCCTGCAGATGGACGAGCTGCTGATCGAGATAGGCGCGTAGCCGATCGAGCTCCTCGGCATCGCAGAGCTCGGTCGCGGCGATCACTTCGTCGAACTGGGTGGTGTAGGGACGGTATTCGAACTGCGGCGGCAAGTCGCTCCACGGGCGATTGGGCCGGACGGGCATCATGCCCTCCTCGCCATCGTCGCCGGGCTCGCCGTCGCCATCGTCCATCGCTTCGGACTCGCTGTCCTCGCCCTCCTCGGTCTGATCCGATTCGCGCTGCTCGCCGCGGGCCTCGACTTCGCCTTCGCCTTGCTGGGCCTCGCTGTCGCCTTCCTCGTCGCCGGGCTCGTCCTTGTCGTCGGTGCCTTCGTCCTCGCCGCCGCCTTCGTCCTCTTCGGGGACCATCTCGCCTTCGATCAGCTCGAGATCCTGAAGCAGCCGGGTGGCAAGGCTGGCAAAGGCGCGCTGATCGTCGATCGTAAGCGCGAGCGCATCGAGGTCGGCGGCGGCGCGCTCCTCGATCCAGTCGCGGATCAGCGCCATGCCCATCGCCGCGCCGGCCGGCGCCTCGCGCCCGGTCAGCCGCTCGCGGACCATCAGGCCGAGCGCGGTCGACAGCGGCACTTCCTCGCGGTTGCGCGCGCGGGCGATCGGGTCCGAGCGCAGCCGGACGTTCAGCGAATGCTCGAGATTGTCGGCGATGCCGACATAGCCGCGCGAACCGAGCGCCTCGACCCGCGCCGTCTCGACTGCGTCGAACACGGCGCGTGCCACCGGCTCCTTCGGGGCGCCGCGCAGGTGCAGCGCAGTGTCGTGATGGCGCATCCGCAGCGCGAAGCCATCGGCAAAGCCGCGCGCCTCGGCGACCTGCTCGGGCGGGAGGCTGCGCGACGGCAGCGGCACCTTGATGCTGCGCCCGTCCTGCCGCGGCGCCTCCGACGTGAAGGAGAGGTCGGCCTCGGCTTCGCCCGACAGCGCGCGTGCCGTGCCGCCGAGGACGTTGCGCAAACGCTCGAGAGGGGAATCGACAGCCATAAGTGCCTTTGTGCGGATCGAGGGGCAGGATGCAAGCGGACAACGCGGCAATCCGGGAGAAGCCTGCGGCATCGCCGCCGGGAGAGTGGCGTTTCCGACGACGATCGCGATCGAATTGCCGCCGCGCGAAAAGTCCAGCGAACGACGATTGCACCGGCTGCCCTGAAGAATGCTGCCGCGTTTAGAGAAATACTAACTACTCGACAGCAAGATCGTGCCCGACTGACTTCGGGAGACGAAGATGCGCGCGGCTGGCAAGCTCGTTCTGACCGTGGTGGGGGCGACGACATTGTTCGTCGCGCTGGCCGAGCCCGCCGAAGCACGGCGACGCATCCGTTTCGGCGGCTGGGGCAGCCACAGCAGCAGCAGCGGCTATGCCGAGAAGATCGACAAGGTCTATGACCTGCCCGATACCGGGGCCTATTTTCACGATGGCAAATATTACGATCTCGGCGCTTTCTATCAGGTCCGCGACGGTGCCGAGATCTATCCCGCCGAACCGAGCTTCGTGCTGTATAACAATGATCGCTACGTGAAGCTGGGCGGCGCCGAGCTGACGATGCTCACCGTTGATCTCGGCATGGATCCGACCGCGACCTATCGCGCGAACTATGCCGCGAAGGTGCCGGTGCGGCCGAGAAGCGCCAACGAGATCGAGCGCCTGCCCGGCGAGACCAATGCGCAGCTCCGCGACCGGGTGGGCAAGATGGCGCGCGAGCGCGGCGCGGGTGCGGCCGGGGCCGCGGAGCCGGCGGGAGCGGCGCGGGTCGGCGGGAACTGGCTGGCCGCCTTCTTCCTGCCGATGCTGATCATCGGCGGACTGTTCGCGTTCGGGTTGCGCAAATTCTTGCGCAAGCGGGTGGCTGCAGTGATCGCGGCCGAGCCGGATGCCCGCGCCGATCTCGACACGGGCTCGTTCGACCAGCGCATCGCCGCGCGCCTGCGCGAGTTGAACGGCGGGCAAAGCGACGCGGCCGCGCCGGCGATGCCGGCACCGCGAACCTTCGGGCGGAAGCTGGCCTAGCAACTCTACATTCAAGTCGCGCGTCAGCCCTGCCACGCGTCCTTCGTCACCCCGGACTTGTTCCGGGGTCCACCCTGCCGCAGGTGTCGGTCAAGCAGCTCTTTCGAATCGCTCGGCCGCCTGGCGGACCCCGGAACAAGTCCGGGGTGACGCCAGAGGTGTCGAGAGGCTGCTTCAACCCGCCTTGGCGACCACGCTCTCGGGCAGGTCCTTGCCGAACACGCGCTGATAATATTCGGCGACCTGCGCGCGCTCGGCCTCGTCGCATTTGTTGAGGAACGACAGGCGGAAGGCGAAGCCGACATCGCCGAAGATCAAGGCGTTCTGCGCCCAGGTGATCACCGTGCGCGGGCTCATCACCGTCGAGATGTCGCCGTTGATGAAGCCTTTCCGCGTCAGATCGGCGACGCGGACCATGTTTTCCACGGTCTCCTTGCCGCCCGGCTTGTCATACTCGCCCGACTTGGCGAGCACGATCTGCGCCTCGATCGCGGCGGGGAGATAATTGAGCGTCACCACAACGTTCCAGCGGTCCATCTGGCCCTGGTTGATCTGCTGGGTGCCGTGATAGAGCCCGCTGGTGTCGCCGAGGCCGACCGTGTTGGCAGTGGCGAACAGGCGGAAATACGGGTTCGGGCGGATCACGCGATTCTGATCGAGCAGGGTCAATTTGCCCTCGGTCTCGAGCACGCGCTGGATCACGAACATCACGTCGGGCCGGCCGGCGTCATATTCATCGAACACCAGAGCGGTCGGCGTCTGGATCGCCCAGGGGAGCAGGCCTTCGCGGAATTCGGTGACCTGCTGGCCGTCCTTGAGCACGATCGCGTCGCGGCCGATCAGGTCGATGCGGCTGATATGCGCGTCGAGGTTGATCCGGATGCACGGCCAGTTGAGGCGCGCCGCGACCTGCTCGATATGCGTCGACTTGCCGGTGCCGTGATAGCCCTGGATCATCACGCGGCGATTGTGCGCGAAGCCTGCGAGCACCGCGAGCGTGGTGTCGGCGTCGAAGACATAGGCCGGGTCGAGATCGGGAACCCGCTCGTCCGCCTCGCTGAACGCGGGGCATTCCATGTCGATGTCGATGCCGAAGACGTCGCGCACCTTAACCATCTTGTCGGGGGCGTCGAGAATCGTCGTCTCGCGGCTGTCGGGCTGGGTGTTGGGGATGTCGGCCATCATCGCTTCCTGCAAGAACGCCTTGCGAGTTAGAGGCTCGTTTGCCGCACCGCAACGCCAAACGTCCCCAATCGACGGACTCCACTCCCCTCCCTGCTTGCAGGGAGGGCCCCGGGGGTGGGTGCGCGCGTCTGCGCGCTCAAAACGACTCTTCGCCCGGAACCGAAGCGTCGGGCCAGGGCATCGAGCCCTGGCCCGACGCTACCCACCCTGACCCTCCCTTGGCAGGGAGGGGAATCAGTCGTTCTCGAATGTCGGCAGGCTGAACAGATCGACGAAGCGCTGGCCGAGCGGCACGTCCCCCGTCACCGTCACGCGTCCCTCGCGCATCGATTCGGTCAATGGATCGCGGCCGTAGAAGGTCGCCGCGAGCTTGGACGGCTCACCGGCGAAGATCACCTCGGCGCCCTCGGGATCGCGCCGCTCGATCGCGAGCAGCCCGTCGACGATTCGCGCGCGGAACGGATCGCCGCCGATGCGGAAGCCGAGATCGGGCGCGAAGTCCGGATCGGTCCTCGCGTTCATCATCGTGCGCAGCGAGAGCATGAAGGCGGTGTTGCTCAGCGGCAGCGTCACGTCGTGCGCCGGCGATCCCGCCGCCCAGCGACTGAGCGCGAAGATCGGCTCCTCGAGCGCGCGGCCCCATTTGGTGAGTTCATACACCTGCGCATTGGCGGGGGAGGGCAGGACGCGGCGGCGCAATATGCCCGCTTTCTCCATGCCTTCGAGCCTTTGGGTCAGGATGTTGGCGCTCAACCCTTCCAGCGCCCCGCGGATTTCGCCGAAGCGCCGCGGCCCGAGCAGCAGTTCGCGGACGATCAGCAGCGCCCAGCGCTCGCCGATCAGATCCATCGCCAGCGCTGTCCCGCACGCGTCGCGATACCAGCGGCGCATCTTGCCCAGATCGTTGTTAGTTATTTTTTGTGACTCCATGGTTGCTTTTTATAACTGAGTCGCGCATCAAGATCAAGAAAGCGATTCGCGACACTCGAAAAGCGGAGGTTTGCATGACGGTCGAAACGATCTTGCCCCCGGCGGAGGTTCTGGCGGCGCGCGCCAGGTCGCGCTGGCCGGGCGAGAGCGCCGAGTATCGCGCGGCGCGGACGGCGTTGCTGGCCGAGGAGATCGCGCTTCGCCGCCAGATCGAGCGCGTCGCCGGGCAGCGCCGGGCGCTGCCGCCGGGGCCGGTGGTCGGCGAATACAGCTTCGAAGGGCCCGAGGGTCCGGTGACGCTGGCCGAGCTGTTCGGCGACAAGGATACGCTCGTCGTCTATACGTGGATGTTCGGGCCGCAGCGCGAACGGCCGTGCCCGATGTGCACCTCGTTGCTTTCGGCTTGGGAGGGCGAGGCGCGCGACATCCAGCAGCGCGTCGCACTCGCGGTGACCGCGCGCTCGCCGCTCGCGAAGCTCGGCGCCTTTGCCGAGGAACGCGGCTGGCGGCATCTGCCGCTTTATTCGGACGCCAGCGGCGACTTCAGCCGCGACTATAACGCCGTCGCGCCCGACGGCGACGACATTCCGCAATTGCTGGTGTTCACCCGGCGCGACGGTACGATCCGCTTCTTCTGGGCCGGCGAGATGGACGACGCCACCGCCGATCCCGGCGAGGACCCGCGCGGCGCGCCCGATCTGATGCCGCTTTGGACGATTCTGGACTCCACCCCCGAGGGACGCGGTGCAGACTGGTACCCGTCGCTCACCTACCCGACCGCATAAAGGAGAGACGAGATGCCCCAGATGATCTTCGTGAACCTGCCCGTGAAGGACGTGGCGAAATCGACTGCGTTCTACGAAGCGATCGGCTGCACCAAAGATCCGCGCTTCAGCAACGAAGTTGCGAGCGCGATGCAGCTTTCGGACGAGATCGTGTTCATGATCCTGTCGGAGGATTTCTTCAAAACCTTCACGCCGAAGCCGATCGCCGATGCGCATGCCACCACCGAAGTGCTGATCTGCCTCTCGCGCGACAGCCGCGAGGCCGTCGACGCGATCGTCGACGCCGCGGCGGCGGCGGGGGGCGAGGCCGATGTCGGCCCGAAGCAGGACATGGGCTTCATGTACGGACGCACTTTCGCGGATCCGGACGGGCACATCTTCGAGCCGATGTTCATGGACATGGAAGCGGCGATGGCCGCGCACCCCGAAGGCCCGGCGCACGAGCCGGCCTGACCCGTTCGACAGGAGAGAGACGATGGACAAGCAACTGACCACCTGCCTGTGGTACAACTACACCGCCGAGGAAGCCGCGAACTTCTATGTCTCGCTGTTCCCGGACGGGCGCATCACCCGCGTCCAGCGCACCCCCGCCGACACGCCTTCGCAAAAGGCGGAGGAAGTGATCGTCGTCGAGTTCGAATTGCTCGGGCAGAGGTTCATCGGCCTGAACGGCGGCTCGCAATTCCAGCACAGCGAGGCGGTCAGCTTCGTGATCCACACCGACAGCCAGGACGAGACCGATCATTATTGGAACGCGATCGTCGGCAATGGCGGACAGGAATCGCAGTGCGGCTGGTGCAAGGACAAATGGGGCGTCAACTGGCAGGTCACGCCGAAGCGGCTGATCGAACTGGTCTTCGACAATCCCGATCCCGCCGCGGGCAAGCGCGCGATGCAGGCGATGTTCGAGATGAAGAAGATCGACATCGCGGCGATCGAGGCCGCCGCCAACGCCGGCTGAGGAGAGCACGATGTCGATCGAGATCACCGGCTTCAACTGGGTGCCCGACTTCGCCCGCGGCTATGTCCGCGACCTGCGTCCGCGCTGGGCATGCGAGGAAATCGGGCTGGAGTATGCCATGCGGCTGATCAGCCCGGTCCCGCCCAAGCCCGCTGCCTATTTCCACGAACAGCCCTGGGGTCAGGTGCCGGTGCTGCACGACGGCGAGGTGCAATTGTTCGAGAGCGGCGCGATCCTGCTCCATCTCGGCGAGCGCGACGCGCGGCTGTTGCCGCGCGAGGCCCAGGCACGCGCGACGGCGATTGCGTGGCTGTTCGCAGCGCTCAACAGCGTCGAGCCGTGGCTGTTCGAACTCGCCAATGTCGAGATCTTCGCGAAGGACGCGGAATGGGCGAAGCTGCGCAAGCCCAGCCTGCTCGCCGATACCGGCAAAAGGCTCGACGGATTGCAGGAGGCGCTGGGCGACCGCGAATGGCTGGGCGACGGGTTCAGCGTCGCCGACATCGCGATGGTCACCGTGCTGCGCAACGCCGATCATGCGGACCTGATGTCGAGCCGGCCGCGCCTCGCCGATTATGTTGCGCGCGGCACTGCGCGGCCTGCCTTTCAGCGCGCGATCGCCGCGCAACTCGCGGACTTCCGGCCCGAGCCGGTCGCCGCATAACCAGGAGAGAGAAGATGCCTTATGTCGCTGGTTTCGTGACTCCGGTTCCGACCGCCAACAAGGAAAGCTATGTCGCGCACGCCGCCAAAGCGGCGGACCTTTTCCGGGGGCTGGGCGCCACCCGCATGGTCGAAGCGTGGGGCGACGACGTGCCTGATGGCAAGCTCAACGATCTTAAAAAGGCGGTGCAACTCAAGTCCGACGAGAGCGTGCTGTTCAGCTGGATCGAATATCCCGACGCCGCGACCGGCAAGGCCGCGGGCGAGAAGTTGATGAACGATCCGCGAGCGGAGGAGATGATGAAGGACATGCCGTTCGACGGCAGCCGGATGATCTATGCCAGCTTCGATTCGATCCTCGAGCAGGGCTCGGGCGGCAAGCCCGGCTATGTCGACGGCTTCGTCGTCGCGGTGCCGCAAGGCAAGAAGGACGCGTACTGCGCGATGGCCGAAAAGGCCGCGGGCATGTTCGAGAAGCATGGCGCGTTGCGCGTCGTCGAGAATTGGGGCGAGGACGTGCCCGAGGGCAAGGTCACCGATTACAACCGCGCCACGCTGCGCGAGGACGGGGAACAGGTGGTCTATTCGTGGATCGAATGGCCCGACAAGTCGACTCGCGACACCGCCTGGGAGAAGATCATGGCCGATCCCGACATGCAGGCCGGGAAGGACATGCCGTTCGACGGCAAGCGCATGATGTGGGGCGGGTTCGTGCCCGTTCTCGACGAGACATTGGGCTGATCGGGAGAACGACGATGAGCAATCCGCATGGAACGCCGATCTGGTACGAATTGATCACCGGGGACCCCGACGCCGCCGGCGCCTTTTACGGCAAGGTGATCGGCTGGCAGAACGGCGGCTGCCCCGGCGGCACCGCCGAGGGCACCGGCGACTATCGCGTCTGGCTCGCCCCCGACGGGCAGGGTGTTGCCGGCATGATGAAGACGCCGGAGGGCGCGCCGCCCCAGCCGCGCTGGTTCAGCTATATCGGCGTCGACGATGTCGACGCGGCGGTCGAGAAGATCGTCGCGGCCGGCGGCAGCGTCCACATGCCGCCGACGACGATGGAAGGCGTCGGCCGGATGGCGATGGTCGCCGATCCGCAGGGCGTGACCTTCTATGTGATGAAGGGCGCCAGCCCCGAGGCGAGCACGGCGTTCAAGCGCATGACGGCGGGCCATGGCGAGTGGAACGAGCTCCAGACCAGCGACGACCAGGCCGCGCTCGCTTTCTATGCCGACCAGTTCGGCTGGGCGAAGGACGGGGCGATGCCGATGGGCGAGATGGGCGAATACAGCTTCCTCAGCCATGACGGCGGGATGATCGGCGCAGTGATGAAGGCGCCGCCGGGCGTGACGCCGGGCTGGAACTATTTCTTCCGGGTCGGCAGCATCGAGGAAGCCAAAGGCCGGATCGAGGCCGGCGGCGGCGCGATCGTCCAGGGACCGATGGAAGTTCCCGGCGGCGATTGGGTGATCTATGCGACGGATCCGCAAGGCGCCGCATTCGGCGTGGTCGGGACCAAGGGCTGATGCTCGAGCTCTTCGCGCATCCCTTGTCGTCTTATTGCTGGAAGGTGCTGATTCCGCTCTACGAGAACGACACGCCGTTCACCTACCGGATGCTCGACCCCGAGCATCCGGAGAACGGCGCCGAATTCGCCCGGCTCTGGCCGATCGGCAAATTCCCCTTGCTGGTCGACGACGGATGCCCGGTGATGGAATCGAGCGTGATCATCGAATATCTCCAGCGCCACCATCCCGGTCCGGTCCGCTTCCTCCCCGCGGACGATGCGGCGCTCGAGGTGCGGATGCTCGATCGCATCTTCGACAATCATGTGATGCACCCGATGCAACAGGTGGTGGCCGACGCATTGCGCCCGCCCGAACGACGCGATCCGGTCGGGGTCGAGCAGGCCAAGGCGGCATTGCGGCGGAGCTATGCGATGCTCGACGGCTGGCTCGCGGGGCGCGAATGGGCCGCGCCGGGCGGCTTCTCGCTCGCCGATTGCGCCGCGGCGCCGGCGCTCTTCTACGCCGACTGGGTCGATCCGATTCCGGAGGCGCTGGCCAATCTCAAGGCCTATCGCGCCCGCTTGCTCGCGCGGCCTTCGGTGGCTCGGGCGGTCGACGAGGCGCGGCCGTACCGACCGTATTTCCCGCTGGGGGCGCCGGATCGGGATTAGTGAAGAGTCAGTGCTCCTGCGAAAGCAGGAGCCCAGAGTCATGAAGCGATTCGACCTGCTACCCTAGGCTCCTGCTTTCGCAGGAGCACAGGAATCAGGCAAAAGCCGGCGAGCCCTTGAGCTGCTGATAGGCCTCGATGACCTGCTGCAGCCGCGTCTCGTAGCGGCGGTCGCCGCCGTTGCGATCGGGGTGGTAGCGGCGCACCAGCTCCGAATAGCGTTTGCGCAGCGCCGTCCGGTCCGAATCGATTTCGAGCGACAGCGTCCGCATCGCCTCGCGGTCGCGGCCGGTCAGCGGCTTGCCGTCCTTGCGGCCGGCCTGCTCCTTCATCCGATCGCGGAAGCGCGCGCCGATCGCGTCGAGCGGGTCGGCGAAATCGGCCCAGGGCGGCGGGCGGTCGGCGCCGCCGGTGGCGTTGAACGCACGGGTCTCGCGTTCCCAGCCCGAAAAGGGCCGCTGCGCGTCGTGGATCTCGTCGGGGCTCATGCCCTTGAAGAAATTATAGCCCGAATTGAATTCGCGGACATGATCGAGGCACAGCCAGCGGAACGGCGGTGGCCCGTCGCCGGTACGGCCGCTGCCTTCGAGCGGCGGCGCGCGGAACTCGCCCGGCTCGGCGCATCCCGGATGCGCGCACAATCGCCCCTCCGCCTCCACGCGACCGTGGAACCGGGCATTCGGTCGATCCTTTCTCGGCTGGCTGTCAGCCACGCTACCTCCCTTGGACAAACGGCGTATATAGGCGCGATGACCCACCCTTCCAGCGGCGGACTCGCCGATATCATCGCCGCCCGTCTCATCGCCGCGCTCGCCCCGACGCAGCTCGAGGTGATCAACGACAGCCACCATCACAGCGGCCATCTCGGCGACGACGGCACCGGCGAATCGCACTGGACCGTGGCGATCGAGAGCGGCGCCTTTGTCGGCCAGTCGCGCGTTCAGCGCCAGCGACTGGTCAACAACGCGCTCGCCGACCTGCTCGCCGGCCGCATCCACGCACTGGCGATTCGGGCCCGCGCACCGGGAGAATGAAATGACGACGTACAAGCTCTGGTACTGGGCCGAGATCCAGGGGCGGGGCGAGTTCGTCCGGCTGGCGATGGAGGCGGGCGGGATCGCTTATACCGACATGGCGCGCGAGCAGGGCAGCGACAGGTTGATCGCCGACATGAAGGGGCGGACCGACCGACCGCCTTTCGCGCCGCCTTATCTCGACACCGGCGAGCAAGTGATCGCGCAGGTCGCCAACATCCTGCTCTATCTCGGCGACCGGCACCGCATCGCGCCGTCGGACGATGCCGGGCGGCGCTGGCTCCACGAGGTCCAGCTCACCATCACCGATTTCATCGCCGAGGTGCATCAGGTCCATCATCCGGTGGGCGTCGGCCTTTATTATGAGGATCAGAGGGCCGAGGCCGCGCGCTTCGCGAAGGAATTCCGCGAGGCGCGGATGCCCAAATTCCTCGGCTGGTTCGAGCGTTCGGTCACCGGCGACTGGCTCGCCGGCGATCGCTGGAGCTATGGCGACACCTCGCTGTTCCAGCTGATCGAGGGGCTGCATTACATGTTCCCGAAGCGGATGAAGGCGATCGAGAGCGACTATCCGAAGCTGCTCGCGATCCGCGACCGCGTCGCGCTGCTGCCCGGAATCGCCGAATATTGCGCCAGCGATCGGCGGATCGGCTTCAACACCCAAGGCGTCTTCCGCCATTATCCCGAGCTCGATGCCGTCTGAATCGGAAAACATTGCTTTCCAAACTGTGGCTGTTCCGCCCGGGGCCGACTGGCTATTTCGGGGGCGAACGGAGGGCCGCATGACCGAAGACCTGATCATCCAGACGATCGAACCCGTCACCCACGATCTCGGCGGGTTCAAGGTGCACCGCACCCTGCCTTCACGGCCGCGGACGATGGTCGGGCCGTTCATCTTCTTCGACCAGATGGGCCCGGCGCATCTCGATATGGGCACCGGCATCGACGTGCGGCCGCATCCGCACATCAACCTCGCGACGGTGACCTATCTCTATGCCGGCGCGATCGATCACCGCGATTCGCTCGGCACGTTTGCGACGATCGAGCCGGGTGCAGTCAATCTGATGACCGCGGGGCACGGCATCGTCCATTCGGAGCGCTCGCCCTCGGCCGAGCGGGCGGTCGGTCCCGAATTGTCGGGGATCCAGACATGGATCGCCTTGCCCGAGCGCGACGAGGAGGTGGATCCCGCGTTCGAGCATGTCGGCGCTCCCGATCTGCCGGTGGTCGAGGTGGGCGGGGCGACCGCGCGGGTGATCATGGGCGAGCTGTGGGGGGCGAGGGCGCCGACCACGACCTATGCCGAGACCATCTACGCCGATATCGCGCTGGCGCCCGGCGCGAGCATCCCGATCGATGCCGGGGCCGACGAGCGCGCGGTCTATGTGTCGATGGGCGAGGCCAGCCTCGACGGGATGAAGCTCGCGCCGATGACGCTCTACGTGCTGCGCCCCGGCATTTCGGCGACCTTGCGTTCGGAGCAAGGCGGGCGGGTGATGCTGTGCGGGGGCGAGGCCTTCACCACGCCGCGCCACGTCTGGTGGAACTTCGTCTCGTCGAGCCGCGACCGCATCAACCAGGCCAAGGAGGACTGGAAGGCCGGCAATTTCCCCAAGGTGCCCGGCGACGACAAGGAATGGATCCCGATCCCGGAAATCCCGAAGACGGTGAGCTATCCCTAGCACGAGGCTCAGCGTCTGCCGGCGCAAGACGCGGTTCGGTTCGGAAGGGGAGGCGCTGGCGGCGGCTGCCCGTTTTGGAAAAGAGCTGCGGCCCTATCGCTGTGACCGCTGCTTCCAATTTCACTTGACCAGCCGCACCAAGGGCAAGCGGCTGCCCTAAGCGCTCCCCTCCCGCTTGCGGGAGGGGTCGGGGGAGGGCATGACCCATGTCCGCAGCGGGAGGCCAGCCCTCCCCTAGCCCCTGCAAGCGGAAGGGGAAAGGAAGGAGGGGACCATGACCGAACTCCAGCGGATCGCATTGCCCACCGGGGTCGAGCTCGACGTCGCGATCGCCGGCGATCCGGCCAACCCGCCGATCTTCCTGCTCCACGGCTTTCCCGAATCGCACCGGACATGGCGGCACCAGATCCCGGCGCTGGCGAAGGACCATTATGTCGTCGCGCCGGACCAGCGCGGCTTCGCGCGTTCGTCCAAGCCGGAGGGAGTCGAGAATTACACCCCCGACAAGCCCGTCGCCGATCTGCTCGCGCTCGCCGATCATCTCGGAGTCGAGCATTTCACGCTGGCAGGGCATGATTGGGGCGGAGCGATCGCGTGGATGGCGGCACTGCAGAATCCGCAGCGCATCACCCGGCTGATCATCGTCAACGCGCCGCACCCCAAGATCTTCCAGAAATCGCTGTTCGACGATCCCGGGCAGCGCAAGGCGAGCCAGTACATCACCCGCTTCCGCGACACGCGGATCGATCAGGGGCTGATCGGCGCGGGGCTCGAACGCTTCTTCGCCTCGACCTTCGCACAGCATGTGGTCGGCGGGATCGCGGGCGACGACAAGGCCGCGTACATGGACGAATGGGGCCAACCCGGCGCGATGACCGCGATGCTCAACTGGTACCGCGCCTCGGCGATCGTCGTGCCGGCACCCGGCGAAGATGCCGAGCGCCCGGCCTGGCTCGACGCGCCGTTTCCGCCGGTGACGCAACCCACGCTGGTGATCTGGGGGATGCGGGATTTCGCCTTGCTGCCGGTGCAACTCGAGCTCGGGGAGCTGGTCCCCGAGCTGACGATCGCGCGGATCGCGGAGGGCGGGCATTTCGTGCCGTGGGAGAAGCCCGAGGCAGTGACCGCGGCGATGCGCGACTGGCTGGCGGATCGAAAAGGCTGATGCTTCGTGCTCCTGCGAAAGCAGGAGCACCGGCATATGAACTCAAGGGCGACTCCGCATGACATAGGGCCGGGTTTCGTACGGCGGTGCCAGCGCCTCGACCCAGGCGCCATGGGCGTGAGTGAGCGCGACCAGTTCCATCGGCGTGTCGCCGGGCCAACCGCGGACGCGGACCTCGTGGCGGGCGAGGTCGCGATTGGGCTCCATCATCACCCAGCCGAGCGGGCGTTCGGGGGCGGCGCGTTCGCCGGCTTCGGTCATCGCAGCGGCGATGCGCTGCTGGGTCGCGGCGGGGAGATATTGCCAGACCACCGAGTGCATCAGCACCCGCGTGACTCCCTCGGGCTGAGGCTCGGCCAAGCGGGCCTCGACCCAGTCGGCGGCGTCGCCTTGCGCAAGCTCGACCCCTTCGGCGCGGACGATCGCGATGGTCTTTTCCAGCCGCGCCTGCCGCTCGACATTCTCGACCCAGCAATAGGCCTGAAGCCGCTCGGCATCGCGGTCGCCCGAGAGATCGAGCGGCTGGATGTCGACGCCGCGCGCCGAGAGGATCTCGACCGGGGCATCCGGCGGCGGCGGGCCGCGCCATTCGGGCATGATCTCGACCGGTGACTCCGCGGGTCCGGACTTGTGGCCGGCGAGATCGAAGCGATAGCGGCCGATCAGCAGATTGAGACCGGCACTCGAGCCGATCTCGAGCAGTTCGAATTTCGGGCCGTAGCGCGATGCGAGATGGAGGATGCCGGTCATCAGCCCGGCCGAGCGCCCGGCCTCGTTGGTCTGGGGCGGGCCGTCGAGCCATGGCAGCAGCGCGGCGTCGTGGGTGACGAACACCCGGTTCAGGATGGCGCCGATTTCGGCCTCGTCGGTGATAGCGCCGGTGAAGACCGGGGCGATCTCGGCGATGCCGCGGCGATGCAGCGCGTGGAGACCGCCGATCAGCCGCAGCACCAGGGCATCGGCGACCGGCTCGCCCGGCCAGTCGAGCACGCGGCGGCCGGTTGCGCTGTCGCGGGTCAGGCTGTGGCCGAGCACGGTGGCGATGCGCGTGGTGATCGGCGCGGCCATCGCGGCGCAATAGCCGGCCTGGATGCGGAAGCTGTCGCGGTTGGTCTGCTCGTCGGCCATGATCCCCCCTTTGCGAAGGCTCTGTTGCGCCCGCCCGGCCCCCCAAGTAAAGCCCCGGCACCCATGCAAGAACCGCTCATCCTCGCCGTGCCCAAGGGCCGGATCCTCGACGAGGCGCTGCCGCTGCTCGCCGCAGTCGGCATCGTCCCCGAGCCCGCGTTCTCGGACCCGAACAGCCGGGCGCTGCGCTTCGCGACCAACAGCCCGGCGATCGACCTGATCCGGGTGCGCGCGTTCGACGTCGCCACCTTCGTCGCGCACGGCGCGGCGCAGCTCGGCGTGGTCGGATCGGACGTGCTGGCGGAGTTCGACTATTCGGAGCTGTACGCGCCGGTCGATCTCGGCATCGGCCATTGCCGGATCTCGGTCGCCGAGCCGGTCGACCTGGCCGAGAAAGACGATCCGCGCGGCTGGAGCCATGTTCGCATCGCCACCAAATACCCGCACATCACCCGCGCCCATTTCGAGGCGCGGGGGGTGCAGGCCGAATGCGTCAAATTGAACGGCGCGATGGAGCTGGCGCCGGTGCTCGGGCTGGCGCCGCGGATCGTCGACCTCGTCTCCTCTGGCAAGACACTCAAGGAGAACGGGCTGGTCGAAGTCGAGGTGATCGCGCAGGTGACCAGCCGGCTGGTGGTCAACCGGGCGGCGTTCAAGATGCGCGCGGGGGAGGTTGTCCCGCTGGTCGATGCGTTCCGGAGGGCAGTGGCGTGACAAATTTGCGACGCCAGACCTGCTCACCCCCACCCTTCCGCGGCTTCGCCGCTCCCTCCTTCTCCCGATGGGAGAGGGAAGGGGCCCGCGCCGCGAAGCGGCGTGGGAAGGGTGAGGGTGATTGGCTATGATCCGCCTCGACTCCAGCTCCGCCGACTTCGCCGCGGCCTTCACGACCCTCGTCAACGCCCGCCGCGAGGCGGACGAGGATGTCGCGCGCAACGTCGCTCATATCATCAAGCGGGTGCGCGACGAAGGCGATGCTGCGCTCAGAGACCTGACCCGGCTGTTCGACAAGCACGATCTCGACCAGAGCGGCTGGAAGATCGACCGCGCCGATTGCCTCGCCGCGTGGGAAGACCTGCCCCCCGAGCTGCGCGACGCCCTCGAGCTCGCGGCCGAGCGGATCGCAGTCTACCACGCCAGGCAGAAGCCGCAGGACAGCGACGACGTGGATTCCGCCGGGATCCGGCTCGGCGCGCGGTGGCGGGCCGTGGATTCGGCAGGGGTGTACGTTCCCGGGGGGCGCGCGGCCTATCCCAGCTCGGTGCTGATGAACGCGATTCCCGCCAAGGCGGCGGGGGTGCGGCGGCTGGTGATGGTCACACCGACCCCGAACGGCGAGGTCAACCCGCTGGTGCTCGCGGCGGCGCATATCGCCGGAGTCGACGAATTGTGGCGCGTCGGCGGGGCGCAGGCAGTGGCGGCGCTCGCTTATGGCACCGACCGGATCGCCCCGGTCGACGTCGTAACCGGGCCCGGCAACGCTTGGGTCGCCGAAGCCAAGCGTCAGCTCTACGGCGTGGTCGGGATCGACATGGTCGCAGGGCCAAGCGAGATCGTCGTCGTCGCCGACGGCAAGAACGATCCCGACTGGATCGCCGCCGATCTGCTCAGCCAGGCCGAGCACGACCCGACCAGCCAGTCGATCCTGTTCACCGACGATGCGGAATTCGCCGATCGGGTGGCCGGTGCGGTCGATGCGCAGATCGCGACGCTGTCGACCGCGGCGACCGCGCGGGCGAGCTGGGACGCCAATGGCGCGATCATTCTGGTGCCGAGCCTCGTCGCGGCGATTCCCCTGTGCGACCGGCTCGCGCCCGAGCATCTCGAGCTCGCCTGCGACGATGCGGAGGGGCTGTTCGACATGGTCCACCATGCCGGCTCGGTGTTTCTCGGCCGGCACACCCCCGAGGCGGTCGGCGATTATGTCGCGGGGCCGAACCATGTGCTACCGACCGGGCGGCGCGCACGCTTCGCCTCGGGACTGTCGGTGCTCGATTTCATGAAGCGAACGAGCTTCCTGGCCTTGGACGAAGCCGGGCTTGCTGCTATCGGGCCCGCCGCGGTTGCGCTGGCCAATGCCGAAGGGCTGCCCGCGCACGCGAAATCGGTCGCGATCCGCCTCCAGAACCAAGAAGAATAATCATGCCCAGTCCCAAAGCCCGCACCCGTTCCAAGGCCCGTGCCGCCGCGCGGCTCGCCGCGGTGCAGGCACTGTACCAGCAGGAAATGGAGGGCACCAGGCTCACCGTTTTGCTCACCGAATTTCACCAGCACCGCCTCGGCGCGACGATCGAGGACGTCGAATATGCCGATGCCGACGTCGCCTTTTTCGACGACATCGTCAAAGGCGTCGATGCGCGGCGCGAGGAGATCGACCGGCTGATCTCGGAAAAGCTGACCGCCGACTGGTCGCTCGACCGGCTCGACAAGCCGATGCGGCAGATCCTACGCGCCGGGACCTATGAACTGCTCGCGCGCAACGATGTGCCGGTGGGCGCGGTGATCAGCGAATATCTCGACGTGACCGACGCGTTCTACGACCGGCGCGAAAAGGGGTTCGTCAACGGCATCCTCGATGCCGTCGCGAAGGAAGTGCGGGGTTGACCTTATTCCTCCCCGAGCTCCGCTCGGGGAGGGGGACCGTGCGCAGCACGGTGGAGGGGCCACGGCACAGGCGCGGGAATCGCTGCCGTAGGGGAAAACGCCGCCGCGCGGCGCCCCTCCACCACCGCCTTCGGCGGCGGTCCCCCTCCCCGAGGCAAGCTCGGGGAGGAATTAGGTGAACGAACACGATTTCATCGCTGCGCTCCGCGCCCTCCCGCTCCACCCCGGGGCGCAGGATCTGCGCGACGATACGGCGGTGATCGAGATCGGCGGCGAGACGCTCGTCGTCACCCACGACGCGATTGCCGAGGGGGTGCATTACCGCGCCGGCACGGACCCGGCGGACATCGCGTGGAAGCTGGTCGCAGTGAATTTGTCCGACCTCGCCGCCAAGGCGGCCGAACCAGTCGGAGTGCTGATCGGCGCGACCCTGGTCGAGGGTAGCGAGCGCTTCGTCGACGGCCTTCGCGAGGTGCTCGAAGCCTATGGCGTCAAATTGCTCGGCGGCGACACCATTTCCCATACCGGCCCGGCGACCTTCGGCTGCACGGCGATCGGCCGGGCGACGGTCCGCCCGGTGCCGGCGCGGATGGGCGCGCGGGCAGGGGATGCGCTCTACGTCACTGGGACGATCGGCGCGGCGCTGCTCGGGTTCGAGGCTGGGGAGGGCGCCGCCTATCTGCGGCCGCGGCCGCGGCTGGCCGAGGGGCTCGGGCTCGGACCGCATGTCAGCGCGATGATGGACGTGTCCGACGGGCTGCTGCTCGACGCGCGGCGAATGGCGGAGGCGAGCGGGTGCACCGCCGCGATCGCGCTCGACGCGGTCCCGTTTGCGCCGGGCACCACCGACCGGCTGGCGGCCGCCAGCTGGGGCGACGATTACGAATTGCTGTTCGCCGCGCCCGAAGGCGTGCGCCTGCCGGTGCCCGCGACGCGGATCGGCACGATGCTGAACAAGGGCGCCGAACCCCTTCTGCTCGACGGAAAATCCCCGTCCACGCGGCTCGGCTACGAGCACCGCTGAGGCGGGTTGCGCCCGCTCGGGGTGCTCGATACCTTCCCGCTTCCGCAAGACCGGCATCAAGACCGGCGGCGGTTCCAGTTCTAGGGGAAGGACTTCGCCTGATGACGATTGTGTATCTCGCCATCGCCTGCGGTTTGCTGGCGTTGGCTTATGGCTTTCTGACGAGTCAGCAAGTGCTGCGGGCATCGCCCGGTAACGCGAAGATGCAAGACATCGCCGCCGCCATCCAGGAAGGCGCCAAAGCCTATCTGCGGCGGCAATATATCGCCATCGCGATCGTCGGCGTGGTCGTCGCAATCGTGTTGTTCTTCACGCTGGGCGCGCTGCCGACGCTCGGCTTCGTGATCGGCGCGGTGCTTTCGGGCGTCGCCGGGTTCGTCGGCATGAACATCTCGGTGCGCGCCAATGTCCGCACCGCAGAGGCGGCGCGGCATTCGCTCCAGTCGGGGCTGACTCTCGCGTTCCGCTCGGGCGCGATTACCGGCATGCTGGTGGCGGGGCTGGGGCTGCTCGCGATCGCGGGGATCTTCGCCTATCTGGTCGAAGTCGCCGATCTCGCGCCCGATGCGCGGCCGGTGATCGAGACGCTGACCGGACTTGCCTTCGGCGCCTCGCTGATCTCGATCTTCGCGCGTCTCGGCGGCGGCATCTTCACCAAGGCGGCCGATGTCGGCGCCGATCTGGTCGGCAAGGTCGAGGCCGGAATCCCCGAGGACGATCCCCGCAACCCTGCGGTGATCGCGGACAATGTCGGCGACAATGTCGGCGACTGCGCGGGTATGGCCGCCGACCTTTTCGAGACCTATGTCGTCACGCTCGGCATCACCATGGTGACGATCGCCTTGCTGATGCGCGGGCTCGCACCCGAGCAGCTCATGCAGCTGATGACCTTGCCGCTGATCGTCGGCGGCGTGTGCATCCTCACCTCGATCATCGGCACCTATTTCGTGCGGCTGGGCAAAGGCCAGTCGATCATGGGCGCGCTGTACAAGGGCTTCTGGGTCACGGTGATCCTGTCGATCCCGGCGATCATCGGGGTGACGCATTACACGCTGGGCGGGCTCGACACGCTGATCGGCGGCGTCGGCGATCCCGCGGCGTTCCTCGAAAGTTCGACCGGCACCGCCGATCAGGTCAATATCGGCACCGCCGCCGGGCCGAGCTTCACCGGCTGGGATCTGGTCATCTGCATGATGATCGGGCTCGGCGTGACCGGCCTGCTGGTGTGGATCACCGAATATTACACCGGCACCAACTATCGCCCGGTCAAGTCGATCGCCAGGGCATCCGAGACCGGCCACGGCACCAATGTGATCCAGGGCCTCGCGATCAGCCTCGAATCGACTGCGCTGCCCACGCTCGTGATCGTCGTCGCGGTGATCGCGGCGTATCAGATCGCCGGGGTGATCGGCGTGGCGTTCGCGGCGACCTCGCTGCTCGCGCTGGCGGGGATGGTCGTCGCGCTCGACGCTTATGGGCCGGTGACCGACAATGCCGGCGGCATTGCCGAGATGGCGGGGCTCGAGGACGAGGTTCGCCACAAGACCGACGCGCTCGACGCAGTGGGCAACACCACCAAGGCCGTCACCAAGGGCTATGCGATCGGCTCCGCCGCGCTCGCGGCGCTCGTCTTGTTCGGGGCGTACACCACCGACCTTCACGAGTTCTTCCCGAACGTCGACGTCGATTTCAGCCTGAGCAATCCCTACGTCATCGTCGGGCTGCTGCTCGGCGCATTGCTGCCCTATCTGTTCGGGGCGTTCGGCATGACCGCAGTCGGCCGTGCGGCGGGATCGGTGGTGCAGGACGTGCGCGACCAGTTCCGCGACAATCCGGGGATCATGGAAGGGACCAGCCGGCCCAATTACGGTCGCACCGTCGACATCGTCACTCGCGCGGCGATCAAGGAAATGATCGTTCCGTCGCTGCTGCCGGTGCTCAGCCCGATCGCCGTGTATTTCATCATCGCCGCAGTGGCGGGCCAGCATGAGGGCTTTGCGGCGCTCGGCGCGATGCTGCTCGGGGTGATCGTCTCCGGTCTGTTCGTCGCGATCTCGATGACCAGCGGCGGCGGCGCGTGGGACAATGCCAAGAAATATATCGAGGACGGCAATCACGGCGGCAAGGGGTCCGAGGCGCACAAGGCCGCGGTGACCGGCGACACCGTCGGCGATCCGTACAAGGATACCGCGGGTCCGGCGGTCAATCCGATGATCAAGATCACCAACATCGTCGCGTTGCTGCTGCTCGCGGCGCTGGCGGGGAGTCACGTCGCGGGGTGATCGAAAACCCCCTCTCCCATCGGGAGAGGGGAGGGGCCCGCTCGCGAAGCGAGTGGGAAGGGTGAGGGCGACCTAGTCTCCTCACCCTCACCCTTTCCGCCGACTTTGTCGGCTCCCTCCCTCTCCCAATGGGAGAGGGAGATTTATCAAGCCACCAGCCGGGCCAGTTCCGCCTGCATCGCCAGCAACCGCAGCTGCGTCCGCGCCGCATCGAGATTGTGCCGGGCGAGGTGGCTGCCGCAGCCTTGCATGCTGCCTTCCAGATCGGGCCGCTCGCCGATTTCCAGACACCGTTCCCACGCGCCCATCGCGAGCGGGAGCCATTCGTCGAGCGCCTGCGCCGGATCGTTCTGGGCGCGATCGTGCAACAGATTGCCGAGCACGAAGAACAAATCGGGCGAGCCTGGATAGCGCGCCATCTCGGCATCGGCGAGCGCCAGCGCGGCTTCGGTCTGACCGGTCTTGCCCAGGCAATGCAGCTGGCGGACCACCAGCGCGTGGCGCCAATTGGCCTCGGATGGGGTGCCTTGCAGCGCCGCGGCGTAATGGTCGCAGGCAGTGGCGAGATCGCTATGGATCTCGGCATCCTTGGCGAGCTGGTAGAGCAGATAGGAGTCGCCGGGCCGGTCGTGCAGGTCGCGCAGCAGCAGCGGCGCGTTGCGGTCGCGCTTGCGTTTCAGCTGCTCGCCCAGATAGCCGTCATGGCCGACATGGAGTTCGATGCGCGCGTGCGGCAAAGGCGACACCGGCTGTTCGTGGACGCGGCCCCGATAGCGGACGCCGTGTGGCAGCAGGCGGGTGAGCCAGTTGCGGCGCTCGGCGTCGCCAGCGCCTTCCATCGCACTGTGGACGCAGAGCTGGCCGAGCCGCGGGGCGCGGCACCAGCGGCGCAATTGCTCGCCGCCCGAGACGATCCACTCGTCGGCGTCGAGGACGAGGTTCCAGTCGGCATCGGCAAGATCGAGCGCGTGGTTGCGCGCGGCGGAAAAGTCGTCGGACCAGGCGAGGTGGTGAACCTCGGCGCCGTACTGCGCGGCGAGCAAGGGCGTGCCGTCGATCGAGCCGGTATCGAGCACCAGCATCTTGTCGACATGCGGCCGGATGCTGTCGAGGCAGCGCGCGATGCACCGCGCCTCGTCGCGAACGATCAGCACGGCGGCGATGACAGGTTGGTGCGGCAAGCGACGGGCCCGGATGGTTGGAACGCCCGGGAAACTTGGGCGAACAAGGCAAACATAGTGTTAACCATCGCGGATTAGCTTCGCGGACGCACCGTGAGGAACGCGACATGATCCCGAAGCTGATGCACTTCATCTGGGTGGGCGACGAAGCAAAGTGCCCGACCAACTGCATGGATACGTGGCGCGCGCTCAATCCCGATTGGGAATTCCTGCTATGGGGCAATGAAGATTTCGCCGAGCAGGACTGGTTCAATCGCGGGCATATGGACGCGATGCACGGGGTCGAGCTCAACGGCGTCGCCGACATGATGCGCTGGGAGATATTGCACGCCAAGGGCGGGGTGGTGGTCGACGCCGACAGCATCGCGCTGCGCCCGCTCGACGACCATCTGCTCGATTGCGAGGCGTTCGCCTGCTGGGAGAGCGAGATCGCCCGGCCCGGGCTGATCGCCGCGGGCTATTTCGGCTGCGAGGCGGGCAATGCGTTCGTCGAGCAGATCATTCGCGACATCCATGACGAGCCCAGCGTCACCCATGCCAAGGCGTGGAAGACCGTCGGTCCGCAACGACTGACCGATAGTTATCGTCAATATGGCTATTCGAAGCTGCGCATCTATCCGAGCCATTATTTCATTCCGCGGCACTTCACCGGCGCAACCTATGACGGCAGCGATCCGGTCTATGCCGACCAGCTCTGGGGCTCGACGCTGCGCGCCTATGACGAGATCCACACGCGTGCGGTGGCCGCGCCCGTCGCACGCGCCGAGGCGCCCGGCGTGTCGGCGCTCGAGGCGCGCAACGCGCCCTATTTCGTCCAGCGCGTGCCGGTCAGCAAGGAACTCGAAGGGCTCGGCCGCGGCGCGGTGCTCGGCAATTTCTGCGCAGGCAAGCGCGTGCTCCATGTCGGCTGTGCCGATTGGCCGATCACCAACCTCAAGACCTCGCTCCACCTCGCGCTCGAACCGATCTGCGCGCAGCTCGATGGCGTCGACCCGCATACCGAGGCGCTCGACCAGCTTGCGCCGCACGTGAAGGGGAAGCTGTTTTCGAGCCTCGATCAGGTCGGCGACAGCTACGACCTGGTGCTGGTGCCCGAGGTGATGGAGCATGTCCCCAACGTCTCGGATTTCCTCGCCCAGCTCGAGCGGATCGATGCCGCGGCGTTCCTGATCTCGGTGCCCGACGCGTTCCAGTGCCGGGGCCGGCATTTCGACTATCTCGCCGACAGCGAGACCTTCGTCGAAGTCGTCCACCCCGATCACAATGTGTGGTACACGCCCTACACCTTCGCCAACACGATCCGGAAATACAGCGCGCTGCGGGTCGAGAAGATGTGGTTCTTCAACAAGATCTCGCTGCTGGCGCTGCTGTCGAAGGCGGAGATGCGGCTCGCGGCATGACGCGGCGTCGCGGCTCTGCTAAGTGCGCGCGACCTTAACCCGTCGGAATGCCTTCGTGTCCGAACCCGTCCTGCCTTTCCGTGTCGCCGCGCTCTATCGATTCACCCGGTTCGACGACATCGCGGCGATCAAGGCGCCGCTCGACCGGCTGTGCGGCGCGCAGGGCGTGAAAGGCACCTTGCTGCTCGCGGCCGAAGGGATCAACGGGACGATCGCCGGCAGCGATGCCGCGATCGAAGCGGTGCTCGGGCATATCCGGGGCTTGCCCGGTTGCGCGGGCCTCGACGTCAAATATTCGCGCGCCGCGGCGATGCCGTTCCACCGGATGAAGGTCCGGCTCAAGCGCGAGATCGTCACGATGGGCGAGCCCGATCTCGATCCGACCGATACCGGCGCCTATGTCGCGCCGCAGGACTGGAACGCGCTGATCGATGCGCCCGACACGATCGTGATCGACACCCGCAACGATTATGAAGTCGCGATCGGCAGCTTTGCCGGCGCGATCGACCCCGGGACGCAGAGCTTTCGCGATTTCCCCGAATGGGTGCGCGCGCATCGCCACGAGTGGGAGGGGCGCGACGAAAAGCCGAAGATCGCAATGTTCTGCACCGGCGGGATCCGCTGCGAGAAATCGACGGCATTGCTCAAGGCCGAGGGGATCGATCGGGTCTATCATCTGAAGGGCGGGATCCTCGCCTATCTCGAGCAGGTGCCGGCGGAGGAGAGCCGCTGGCAGGGCGAATGCTTCGTGTTCGACGAGCGCGTGTCGGTCGGGCACGGGCTCGCGCTCGGAAGTTACGGACTGTGCCGCGCCTGTCGCAGGCCGGTAAGCGCGGAGGACCGGAATTCGCCGCTGTTCGTCGAGGGCGTGGCGTGCCCCGCCTGCCATGCCGAGCGCAGCGACGAACAGCGCGCGCGTTATGCCGAGCGGCATCGGCAGACCGCATTGGCGGCGGTGCGGGGCGAGGCGCATGTCGGCGCGAAGTTTCCGGACCGCGACGCTGATTGAGCCGATCCTCTACAGCTTTCGCCGCTGCCCCTATGCGATGCGGGCGCGGCTGGCGCTGGCGGTGAGCGGGACCGGTCATGAGCTCCGCGAGGTCAAGCTGCGCGACAAGCCGGCGGAGATGCTCGCGGCGTCGCCCAAGGCGACGGTGCCGGTGCTGGTGCTGCCGGGCGGGGCGGTGATCGACGAAAGCCTCGACATCATGCGCTGGGCGCTTGCCCGCAACGATCCCCAGGGCTGGCTGGCGGGCGACGATGCCGGGTTGATCGCCGCCAATGACGGGCCGTTCAAACACCATCTCGATCGCTACAAATATCCGGAGCGATATGGGTCGGATCCGGGCGTGCATCGGGCGTCGGGGCTGGATCTGCTGGCGGTGCTCGAAGCGCGATTGGCTTCGAGGGACTGGCTTTGCGGCGACCGGCAATCGCTCACCGATGCGGCAATCATGCCATTCGTGCGCCAGTTCGCCGCGGTCGATCGGGCGTGGTTCGAGGCACAAGCTTTGCCGCGGGTGCAAGGCTGGCTGGCGCGCCAGATCGCGTCGGAGCTGTTCGCCGAGGTGATGGTCGTGCGGCCGCAATGGGTTCCCGATTCCCCTCCCTGAAAGGGAGGGGCCAGGGGTGGGCGCGACCCCGGTGGAGGCCCCCGGGGCGCGCCCGACGGGACGCATCGAGCAAAAGAAAAGGCCGGCATCGAGCCCGGCCTTTTCTGCCCACCCCCTACCCCTCCCCAGAAAGGAGGGGAGTCCCTAGGGGGGAGGGGAATTTACAGGCTCCGCGCGATCAGCAGCTTCATGATCTCGTTCGAGCCGCCATAGATCCGCTGGACCCGCGCGTTGCGCCACATCCGGGCGATCGGATAGTCGTTGATATAGCCATAGCCGCCATGAAGCTGGAGGCATTCGTCGACGACCTGCCATTCGCTGTCGGTGACCCAGAGTTTGGCGATCGCGGCGCTGGTCAGGTCGAGGGTACCGGCGAGCTGGCGCGCGATACAGTCGTTGACATAGACTCGCGCGACTTCGGCCTTCGCCTTGCACTCGGCGAGCTTGAACTGGGTGTTCTGGAAATCGAAGACGCGCTGGCCGAACGCCTGCCGCTCCTTGACGTACTCGGTGGTCACCGCGACCGCCTTTTCCATCGTGATCACGCTGGATACCGCGATGACGAGGCGCTCGCGGGGCAGCTCGGCCATCAACTGGCGGAACCCCTGGCCTTCGGTGGTGCCGAGCAGATTGTCGGCGGGGACCCAGACCTGGTCGAAGAACAGTTCGGAGGTGTCTTGCGCATCGAGGCCGATCTTGTCGAGCGCCTTGCCGCGGCGGAAACCTTCGGCCCGATCGGTCTCGACGACGAGCAGCGATACGCCCTTGCCGCCGGCGGCGGGATCGGTCTTGGCGACGACGATGATGAAATCGGCGATCTGGCCGTTCGAGATGAAGGTCTTGGCGCCGTCGATCCGATAGCCGTTGCCGTCGCGAATCGCCGTGGTGCGGATCGCCTGGAGGTCGGAGCCCGCGCCGGGCTCGCTCATCGCGATCGCCGCGACGCTTTCGCCGGAGCAGAGCCGGGGTAGCCAGCGGCGTTTCTGCTCCTCGGTGCCGTGGGCGAGGACATAGGGCAGGATGATGACGTTGTGCAGCGACAGCGCGAAGCCCTCGACGCCATGACGGCCGACCGCCTCGACGAGGACGACGTCATGGCGGAAGTCGCCGCCGGCGCCGCCATATTCGACCGGGATCGAAACGCCGAGCAGCCCGGCCTCGCCCGCGTGGCGCCAGAAGGCGCGCTCGACCTGGCCGGCCTCGCGCCAGCGCGCGATGCGCTCGGGCGGGGCCTCGCGCTCGAAGAAGCGGGCTGCGCCGTCGGCGAGCGCGACCAGTTCGGGGTCTTCGCGCCAGTGCGAAAGGGACATCGTCAGCCTCCTGTCGTCACCCCGGCCGGAGTGCCGGGGTCCACCACGCAGCGACGGAAGGGGAAGAGGGGTGAGCCCTTCCAGTGCCGCGCGGTGGACCCCGGAACAAGTCCGGGGTGACGGTTATGGTTGTTGGCACCGCCATCGCTCGGTCACCGCGGCGCCATGCGGATCGCGCCGTCGAGGCGGACGTCCTCGCCGTTGAAATAGGGGTTGCGCAGCATCTCGAGCGCGAGGCTGGCATAATCCTCGGGGCGGCCGAGGCGCTTTGGGAAAGGCACCGAGGCGGCGAGCGCTTCCTTCACCTGCGGCGGCGCGGCGTTCATCAGCGGCGTATCGAAGATGCCGGGCAGGATCGTGTTGACCCGTATGCCTTCGCCCGACAGATCGCGGGCGATCGGCAGGGTCATGCCGACGATCCCTCCCTTCGAGGCCGAATAGGCGGCCTGGCCGATCTGGCCGTCCTCGGCGGCGACGCTGGCAGTGTTGACGATCGCGCCGCGCTCGCCGCCTTCGCCGGGTTCGAGCGTAAGCATGCCCGCGGCGGACTTCACGATGCAGCGGAAGGTACCGACCAGATTGACCTGGATCACCCAGTCGAACGAAGCGGCGGGGAATTGGCGGATCTCGCCGGTCGCCTTGTCGCGGCCGACGGTCTTGAAGGCGTTGCCGACTCCGGCGCAATTGACGAGGATGCGCTCCTGGCCGTGCGCCGCGCGTGCCTTGGCGAAGCCGGCATCGACTTCGTCGTCGGAGCGGACGTCGACCTTGCAGAAAATTCCACCAATCTCGGCGGCGAGCGCTTCGCCCTTTTCGGCGTTCATGTCGAAGAGCGCGACCTTCGCGCCCGCCGCAGCCAGCGCCCGCGCGGTCGCCGCGCCGAGGCCCGAGGCACCACCGGTCACTACCGCTGCCGTGTTTTCGAAATGCATGTCGGTCTCCTAGCCAATCGTTCCTGCGGCTCGCAGCGCCGCGATTTGGGGTTCGTCATAACCGAGGTCCGCCAGCACCCGATCGGTCCATTCGCCTGGCTGCGACGGCTGCGGCGGCGCGGCGGGGGTGGCGGTAAAGCGCGGAGCGGGCGCGGGGGCGCCGTCGGCGAAAGTGCCGCGCGCGGTATTGTGCGAGTGCGTGGCGGCCTCGTCGAAGGTGAGGACGGGGGAGACACACGCCTCGGGCGCGAAATGCGTGAGCCAGGCGTCGCGCGTGCGGGTGGCGAAGCGCGCGGCGAAGCGTTCGGCGCGCATCGGCCATGCGGCGGAATCCATTTGCCCGTCCGGATCTTCGCCGAGGCCGGCGGCAAGCGCTGCATAGAATTGCGGCTCGATCGCGCCGACCGCGACATGGCGACCGTCGGCGCAGGCATAGGTCCGGTAGAAGGGCGCCGCGCCGCTCAGCAGGTTCGCGGCCGGCCCGTCGTGCCACATCCCCGCGGCCTTGAAGCCCCAGCTCATGCTGGCTAGCAATGCAGCGCCCTCGGTCATCGCGGCATCGACGACTTGCCCAGGCGCGCCGCGCTTCACCGCGAGCAACGCGCTGACCATGCCGAAAGCGAGCAGCATTCCGCCGCCGCCGAAATCGCCGACATAATTGACCGGGGCGACAGGGGGCGCTCCGGGCGTGCCGATGCCGTCGAGCAGGCCGGCGACTGCGATATAATTGATGTCGTGCCCGGGCGCTTGCGCGAGCGGGCCGTCCTGCCCCCAGCCGGTCATCCGGCCATAGACGAGGCGCGGATTGCCGGCGAGCAGAGTGTCGGGGCCGAGCCCGAGCCGCTCCATCACGCCGGGGCGAAAGCCTTCGATCAGGCCGTCGGCGTCGCGGCAGAGCGCGCGAGCGATTTCGACGCCCTGGGGGGATTTGAGCTCGACGCCGATCGCTTTTCGGGAACGCGCCAGCGCGTGCGGGCCGAAGCTTGCGCCGGGACGCTCGATGCGGATCACCTCGGCGCCGTGATCGGCGAGCATCATCGCGGCGAAGGGGCCGGGACCGATCCCGCCGAACTCGACGATGCGGATGCCGGCGAGGGTGGCAGGCATCTAAAGTCCTCCGCCGGAGGGGGAGGGGGGCCGCGAAGCGGTGGAGGGGTAGTCGCCACAAGGGCTGAACCGTCGCTCGTGGAGGCTACCCCTCCACCAGCTTCGCTGGTCCCCCTCCCCCTCCGGGGGAGGATTGTCGTGCGGTCTCACAGCGCCTCGACGATCGTCACATTGGCGATGCCGCCGCCTTCGCACATCGTCTGGAGCCCGTAGCGCAGGCCGCGCTTGCGCAACGCGTGGACCAGGGTGGTCATCAGCTTGGTGCCCGAGGCGCCGAGCGGATGGCCGAGCGCGATCGCGCCGCCATTGACGTTGAGCCTCGCCGGGTCCGCGCCGGTATGTTCGAGCCATGCGAGCGGGACCGGGGCGAAGGCTTCGTTGACTTCGTACAGGTCGATGTCGCCGATCCGCATGCCGGCGCGCTGCAGCGCGCGGTCGGTGGCGAACAATGGCTCTTCGAGCATGATCACCGGATCGCCGGCAGTGACGGTGAGGTTGTGGATGCGCGCCAGCGGCGTCAGGCCGTGCGCGGCGAGCGCGGCCTCGCTGACCACCATCACCGCCGAGGCGCCGTCGCAGATCTGGCTGGCATTGCCCGCGGTGATCACGCCGCCCTCGACCAGGGTCTTGAGGCTGCCGAGACCTTCGAGGCTGGCATCGAAGCGGATGCCTTCGTCCTGCGCATGGGTGCGCACCCCTTCGGGGGTCTCGACCTCGAGCATCAGGATCTCTTTGGCGAAGTCGCCGCGCTCGACCGCCGCGGCGGCGCGGCGGTGGCTCTCGAGCGAATAGGCATCGAGCGCCGCGCGGCTATGGCCGTATTTCTTCGCCATCATCTCGGCGCCGGTGAACTGGCTGAACCCGCGCACGCCGAAGCGCCTGAGCGTCCGGTCGCTGAACGGCTTCGCACCCGCGACGCTGGTGCCCATCGGCACGCGGCTCATATGCTCGACGCCCGCGGCGATCACCACGTCCTGCGTGCCCGACAGCACCGCCTGCGCCGCGAACTGGATCGCCTGTTGCGAACTGCCGCATTGGCGGTCGATCGTCACGGCGGGAATGCTGGTCGGCAGCCCCGCGGCAAGCACCGCATTGCGCCCGACATGCAGCGCCTGTTCGCCGGCCTGGCCGACACAGCCCATGACCACGTCGTCGATCGCTTTCGGGTCCACGCCGCTGCGTGCCGCGACTTCGGCGAGCACCGCACCGGCAAGATCCACCGGATGCCAGCCCATCAGCCGGCCGTTGCGCCGGCCGCCGGCGGTTCGCACCGCCGCGACGATATAGGCTTCCGCCATTTCCGCTTCCCCTCCTTGCGGCCCTGGCGGCCATCAACTTACACCAGTGTAAGTGGGGCGGGTCGGCGAAGGCAAGGCCCTGCGCGCTGGACTTTGCGTGCTCGACGCCCCATTTAGGCGGCGTGGACGCGTGAACCCGCCGTCCGCCTTCCCTTTTCGCGCGTAGCAGAGTAAAGGCACCGCCACTTTTGCTGGCGCTCATCTGAGAGGCATATTTTTGGCCAAAGAAGAACTTCTGGAAATGCGCGGACAGGTCGTTGAGCTTTTGCCCAACGCCATGTTCCGCGTCCGGCTCGAGAATGATCACGAGATTCTCGGCCACACCGCCGGCAAGATGCGCAAGAACCGCATCCGCGTGCTGGTCGGCGACGAAGTCCTCGTCGAGCTCACGCCCTACGACCTGACCAAGGGCCGTATCACCTACCGCTTCAAGTGAGCGGCGGGCCTGTGCGGCTCGTACTCGCTTCCACGTCGCCGCGCCGGCTCGATCTGCTCAGACGGATCGGGGCCGAGCCTGCGCGCATCGCCGCGCCCGATGTCGACGAGCAGGTCCGTGCCGGAGAGCTGCCCCGCGCCTATGTGCTGCGCGTCGCGATCGAAAAGGCGCAGGCGGTGACGCGCGCGGCGGACGAGATCGTCCTTGCCGGGGACACCACGATCGCGGTCGGCCGCCGTATTCTCGCCAAGCCCGCGGACGAAGCCGATCTGCGGCGGATGCTCGGCCTGCTTTCCGGACGGCGGCACCATTGCCTGTCGGCGGTGTGCCTGATCGGGCGCGACGGCGTCCCCCGGACGCGAATCTCCGACACGATCGTCACCTTCAAGCGATTGAGCCATGCCGAGATCGACTGGTACGTCGCGAGCGGCGAGGGGATGGGCAAGGCCGGGGGCTATGCGATCCAGGGCAAGGCCGAGGCGTTCTTGCGCTTCCTCTCGGGAAGCCATTCGGGCGTGGTCGGGCTGCCGGTGTTCGAGACCCGCGCATTGCTCGAAGCGGCAGGATATGCGCTTGGCTGAGTGGCTTTACGAGGCCGGGATCGGCGAGAATCGCGCCGCTCTGGTCTCGCGCGGCGCGATCTGGAAAGTGCGGATCGAGCCCGAGGGCGGCGGCGTGCGGCACGGCGCGGTGCTGGATGCGCGTCTGGTCGACAAGAGTAGCGGCAAGGTCGCGTTCGACGGCGGCGAGGCTTTGTGCGATCCGCTGCCGCAGGGCGTCACCCAGGGCGGCATGCTGCGGGTCAGGATCGTCCGCGAGGCGATCCCCGAATCGGGAAGGCCAAAATTGCCCAAGGCGGTGCCCGCCGGCGCGGACGCGGTGCCGGGCGCGGGGCCGGACCTGCTCGCCCGGATCACTGCGAGCGGGGTGCCGGTGCGGGTGCTGCGCGCGCATGAGCCCGATCTGCTCGAGCAAGCCGGCTGGTCCGAAGTGCTCGAAGAGGCGGTGACCGGCGAGATCGCGTTTCCCGGCGGGGCGCTGCGGCTGTCGCCGACGCCGGCGATGGCCCTGTTCGACGTCGATGGCGGCGGCCCGCTCGAGCCGCTCGCAGTGGCGGCGGCGCATGCCGTGGCGCGGGCGATCGAACGGCACGGGATCGCCGGCTCGATTGGAATCGACTTCCCGACCTTGGCAAACAAGGCGGCGCGACAGGCCGTGGCCGAGGCGATCGACGCGGCTTTGCCCCAGCCGTTCGAGCGGACGACGGTCAACGGCTTCGGCTTCCTGCAGATCGTCCGGCGGCGGACGCGGGCCTCGCTTCCCGAATTGCTGCGTGCCGATCCGGTGGGGGCGGCGACGCGCGCCGAGCTGCGCCGGATCGAGCGGCTTCCCCCGCCGCCGCCGGCTACCCATATGGTGGACCGGCGAATCGCCAACCGGCTGGCGCAGCGGCCCGAATGGACCGCCGAGCTGGCGCGGCGAATCGGCGGGGCGACATTCTTCGTCGCCCCCAGGGAGTAGACATTGGCCAAGCGTGACGGCTGCCCGATTTGCGGCAAAGCGACCGAACCCGAGTTCAAGCCCTTCTGCAGCCGCGGCTGCAAGGATCGCGACCTGCTGCAATGGCTGGGCGAGGGATATCGCGTTCCGGGCGAAGCCGTTGATCCGAACGCGCAAAGCGGGCTGGACACGGGCCGGGACGCCGACTAAGAGCCCGCTTCCGGCGTTCGCCCGGACCCGTGCCCGGGTAGCTCAGTTGGTAGAGCATGCGACTGAAAATCGCAGTGTCGGCGGTTCGATCCCGTCCCCGGGCACCATTTTCCTCAACGACATTTTCATCGTTACTGCGGTGTTCCTGCGAAAGCCGGAGCCCAGGGTAGCGCAGTACTCCCGCCATCCTCGGCTCCTGCTTTCGCAGGAACACGGCATGGGAGCGCCAGCGCCCCTCTTGCCACCAGTCTCCGCTCCCGCTAGCTGGCCCGCATGCATCAAGAGTCGGGCGACACCCGACACCAACCTGCTCCCGGGCAAGGTGGTGCTTGCGCATTTTGCGCAAGGATGTGGCCGTCATGGCAACCCTCGGGTCTCCATTCAGCCACGCGTCGCACGCTCCTGGTGCCGGTAGAGCAACCAGAGAAAGTGTATGCGCGTGACCCAGCAACCCCAGCAATTTGCCAGCGACAATTACGCCGGAATCTGCCCCGAGGCATGGGCGGCGATGGAGGCGGCGAATAAAGGCTATGCGCCGGCTTATGGCGAGGACGACTGGACCCAGCGCGCCGCCGACGCCTTCCGCAATCTGTTCGCCAGCGACTGCGAGGTTTTCTTCGCGTTCAACGGCACCGCGGCCAATTCGCTGGCGCTCGCCGCGCTCTGCCAGTCCTTTCACAGCGTGATCTGCTCGTCCTCGGCGCATGTCGAGACCGACGAATGCGGCGCGCCCGAATTCTTCTCGAACGGCTCCAAGCTGCTGGTGGCGAGCACGGCCGACGGCAAACTCACCCCGGCCGCGATCCGTGAGGTCGCGACGAGCCGCTCGGACATCCACTTTCCCAAACCGCGGGTGGTGACGATCACCCAGCCGACCGAGACCGGGCAGGTCTATTCGATCGAGGAAATCCAGGCGATCTCCGCCACCTGCCGCGCGCTCGGCCTCAAGCTGCACATGGACGGCGCTCGCTTCGCCCAGGCCTGCGCGCATCTCGGCTGCGACCCCGCCGAGATCACATGGCGCGCCGGCGTCGACGTATTGTGCTTCGGCGGCACCAAGAACGGCATGGCGGTGGGCGAGGCGATCCTGTTCTTCGATCGCGGCCTCGCCGAGGATTTCGACTATCGCTGCAAGCAGGCAGGGCAGCTCGCCTCGAAGATGCGGTTCCTTGCGGCACCTTGGGTCGGGATGCTCGAAAGCGGCGCGTGGCTGCGCAACGCCGCGCATGCCAATGGCTGCGCCGCGCGGCTGGCGGCGGCGATCCGCGACGTGCCGAGCGTCGCGCCGATGTTCACGGTCGAGGCCAACGCGGTGTTCCTGCGCGCGCCGGCGACGTTGCTCGAAGGGCTGCGGGCGCGGGGCTGGAGCTTCTATACCTTCATCGGTGGGGGCGCGCGCTTCATGTTCGCGTGGGACGCCGATCCGGCACGCGTCGACGCGCTGGCGGCGGACATTCGTGCGGCCAGCGAGGAGACGGCGCGCGCCGCGGCCTAGCGCCCTTCGGCACTTGTGCTTCTGCTTTCGCAGGAGCACGGGATAACCCTCGTTAAAGCGACGTCGTCTCCAGCGTCGTGGTTTCGGGCCTGGGCAGGCCCGACGCCTTGTATTCGGCGATCAGCGCTTCCTTGCGGGCGCGCAGTTCGTCGCCGAGCGCGTCCATGTCGAGCCCGGCCTTGCGCGCCTGCGAGAACATGCCTTCCATGCGCATCTCCTCTTCCTCGACATGGTGCTCGATCTGCTCGGAGAGCACCTTGACCTTGGCGTCGTAATATTCGTCCTCGGGGCTGCCCGCCTCGATCTCGGCGATCAGCACCTTGGCGCCGTCATGCTCGACATAGGCCTCCTTGAGCAGGTCTTCCTCGATCTTGCCTTCGCACGCCGGATAGAAGATCTCTTCCTCGATCCTGGTGTGCACGGTCAGCTCGAGGCAGATCTGGGTAGCGAGCTGGCGCTTGGCGGCCGCGCTGCGGGCCGCCTCGAACTGCTCGAACAATTCCTCGACGGCGCGATGATCGGCCTTGAGAAGTGCGATCGCGTCCTGCTTGCGGTCTTCGGCCATGATGTCCTCCTGTTTCGGAGGCTCAACTTTGTGCGGGGGCGATCGTTCCACCGTGCCGGACGAACGCGCTCACGACTATTCCGCCGAGAATCAGCGTCATACCAGCGAAATGATAGCCGTGGAGCTGTTCGCCGAGGGTGAGCGCGGCGAGCAGGGCGCCGAATAGCGGCATCAGCGTGATCGCCTGTCCGGCGCTCGCCGGGCCGAGCGTGGCGACGGCGGCGTTGAACAATGCATAAGCGAGGACCGAGGGCAGCAAGGCGACATAGAGCACCGCAAGGATCACCCGAGGGGTCCAATGCATCGCGGCGATCTCGGCGGCTTCGGTGGCGGCGAGCGGGAGCATCGCGAGCACGCCGATCGCGAAGGTGACCGCGAGAAAACTCTGCGCATGGATCTGGGGACGCAACCGCAGCAGCGACGTGTAGAAGGCCCAGGCGACCACCGCGCAGAGAATCAGCGCATCGCCGCGATTGAACGCGACTTGCGACAGCGCCGTCAGATGCCCCTGCAAGACGATCGTCACGACGCCGAGGATCGACAGCGCGACGCCGAGCACCGCGCCCCAGGCGGCGCGGACGCGGAAGATCAGGAAGTCGACGAGGAGCACCAGCGCCGGGATCGCCGCCTGGAGCAGCATCGCATTGCTCGCCATGGTGTAGCGCAATCCCGAATAGAGAAAGGCGTTGAACGCGGCGACGCCGAGCAGGCCGAGCAGCAGAATGATCGGCCAGTGGCGGGCAATCGCGGCGCGGTTCCCGGCGAGTTGGCGCGCGGCGAAGGGCGCGATCACCAGCAGCGCGCCGGTCCAGCGCAGCAGAGCGAGGAGGAAGGGCGGAATGTCGCCGTGGACAGCGCGCGCGACGATCGAATTGCCCGCCCAGAGCAGCATCACGAGCGCGAGCATGGCATAAGCGGCAGTCTGGGGGCGCAGGCGGATCATGGCCGCCCTCTAGGGCGAGGAATCGCGCGTGGCGAGCGGCGCCGCGTTTCCACGGCGTGTCCCCGATGCTAGGCGCTGTCACGCGAGGAGATCGATGTGCAGATTGCAGTTCTGACGTTCGACGGGTTCAACGAGCTGGACTCGTTCGTTGCCGCGGCGATCCTCAACCGGATGAAGCCGAAGGGCTGGGCTGCGCACATCGCTTCGCCGACGCCCGAAGTCAGGTCGATGGGCGGCGTGGTGGTGCAGCGCCAGCGCCCGCTCGATTTCGCGCGCGAGGCCGATGCGGTGATCATCGGCAGTGGCATCAAGACGCGCGAGATTGCGGCCGATGGCGATCTGCTCTCGCGGATCGCGCTCGATCCGTCGCGGCAGCTGATCGGCGCGCAATGCTCGGGGACCTTGCTGCTGGCGAAGCTCGGGCTGATCGGCGATCTTCCCGCCTGCACCGATCTGATGAGCAAGCCATGGGTGATCGAGGCGGGGGTGGACGTCCTCGACGCGCCGTTCGTGGCGCACGGCAATGTCGCGACCGCGGGCGGGTGTCTCGCGTCGCAATATCTGGCGGCGTGGATGATCGCGCGGCAGGCGAGCGTCGCGGACGCCGAAGAGGCGATCCGCTATGTCGCGCCGGTCGGCGAGAAAGACGAATATGTCGCGCGGGCGCTCGGCGCGGTGACGCCGTTTCTTACGGACGCAGAGCCTTTGGCTGCGTGACTCCCTTGGTGACCCCTCCCCAGAAGGAGAGCGGTCTGATTTTCGCGATCGGTCAGCGCCTCACAATGCGCGGAAGCGGAAGTCTCGGAAGCGGGCTTCGCCTTCGCCGGCCGAATAGAGCCCCGGGCGCAGCATCAGGAAGCCGCCGCGGACATTGTGGTGGTAGCCCGAGACTTCCATACCGCGATCGAAGCGTTGCCACGTCTGCCCGCCGTCACCGGAGGTGTGGAAGGAGATGACGTGGCGGTTGTTGGTCACGCGCATCTTCATCCGCCGTCCGTGCGGGTTGGCCGGCCGGCCGCGCTCGATGCCATATTGGTGCGTGACGAAGCGCTTCTCGTCGAAGCCGAGCCCGCAATAGAGCTTCTCGTCATAGAATAGCAGCAGCCCGGCCACACCGCCCGGCGCGATCTCGACATCGCATTCGAATTGATAGGCCTGATCGCCGGTGATGAGCAGGAGCGGCGAGGAACTGCTCGGCGCAGTGCCGCTGGCCTTGAGCACGAGGGCGCCGTCCTCGACGCGCTGGCGGCGGCTCTCGTCGGGCGCGGGCTTGAAGAAGTTCCATTTGCGGCCGAGCTCGAGCGCCTGGCTGAAATCGTCGGAGAGCGGCTGGCCATGAGGCAAGGCGCTGCCGCCCTTCGGCTTGCGGATCGGCTGCGAGAGATCGCCGCCTTTCATCCGGAACCAGCCGTCCTTCGTCCATTCGATCGGATCGAGCAAAGCCTGGCGGCCGAGCGTCCAATAGCCGTTCTCATAGCCGTGATAGATCGACCACCAGCTGCCGTCGGGCGCCTCGACCAGCGAGGCATGGCCGCGCGACCACCATTTCTCGTCGATACTGGTGGTGTGGACCAGCGGATTGGCCGGGCAATTCTCCCAAGGCCCGTGGATCGAGCGCGCGCGTGCGGCGATGACCATGTGGCCGGTCGGCGGGCCGGCGGTGCCGCCCACCGCAGTGATCATGTAGAAATAGTCGCCATGGCGGTGGAGCTTGGGCCCCTCGGGCGCGAAGCCCTCGACCACCCAATCCTCGGGATAGCGCCACGGATCATAAACATGCTCGACCGCGCCCACGGTCGAGAGCCCGTCGGCCGCGAGGCGAATGCGGTCGCCGCCGGAGAGGAACAGCCAGCGCGAGCCGTCTTCGCCCACGGCGTGGCAGGGATCGATATGGTTGTGCAGCCCGAGATCGATCGGATCGCTCCACGGGCCGTCGATATGGTCGGCCCAGATCACAAAGATCGAGTTCGGCTTCGCCTTGACCGGGATGTAGAGGAAATAGCGATTGTCGTGCTTTTCGAGGCTGACCGCCCAGACCGAGCCGATATTCTTCGTCAGCGCGGCCCTGCGCGGCTGCCAGTTCACCAGATCGCGCGAGTGCCAGATCGTCAGCCCCGGATAGGAATCGAAGCTCGAGAAAGTCATGTAATAATCCGCGCCGTCCTTGAGGATGGCGGGATCGGCGCGGTCGCCCGACAGCAAGGGATTGAGGAACTTGCCGTTGCCGAGATCGGCGATGCGCTGATTGTCGAAGCCGCGCTTCCAGTCGGGCGCCGGCTTGCGGGCAGCCATTGCCGCGGCCGCACCGGGCCGAACCAGTGCCGCGGCACTTCCCGCCAGCGCCGCCGCGAACGTTTCCCGCCTGCTGATGTCCATGTCTTCCTCTTTCAGATTGCTGCGAAGGGTTGGTCGCGGTGCACGATCACGCGGCCGTCGGGGGCGAAGTCGACGCGGACGAGGCCGGGCCTCTCGCGCCACGGGCTCGCCTCGTCATTGCCGAAGAAGGTGACCCACCAGCGTCCCTGCCCGTCGCGCAGGAAATTGCCGCCGCCGCAGCAGGGCGGGCCTTCGTGGCGATTGCGCCACGGGCCGGTCGGCTGGTCCGCCATCCACATCGCGAACGAATAGCGGTCCGCGTAGCGATCGACCACGCCGAGATAATAGATGCCGTCGCGCCGGAACATCGTCGCGCCCTCATAGCCGAAATGGCGAAGGCCCTTCGCGGCGCATTCCTTGCGATGATGGGTCGGGTCGAGATCATATTCGCCTTCGGCGGCGACCATCTTCTGCCAAGGGCCGTCGAACCCGCGCATGTCGGGTTTCAGCCGGACGATCTCGTCGGCCGAGCCCAAGGTGAACCACACCGATCCGTCGTCGTCCGCGAACAAGGTCGCGTCGATGCCGCCGCGCAACGGCCTGTCTGGGGAGAACGCATGGGCATAGGGACCTTCGGGGCGCCCGGTCTCGCTCCTGAGGATCGCGACGCCGGCGCGGCTCATCGAATGGACGATCCAGTAATTGCCGCGGATGTAATGGATCTCGGGCGCCCAGAGCGCGCGGAAGGGCACGCCCTTGCGCATCCGCCACTCGCGCTCCCAGACGCCGTCGCGCTCGATGCTCCAGACGAGGCCGAGCCAGGTCCAGTCCTGCAGATCCTTCGAGCGCCACAGTTCGACCCCGTCATTGACCGCCCAGATATTGTCGCCGGTCGAACCGGTCATGTAATAATGGCCGTCGCCGCCGAGGCAGACGATCGTGTCGCGGATATGCACGTCGTGGAGCGGGCGGATCGCCGGGAGCAGGCCCGCGGCCACCGCGCTGCCGGTTGCCGAATTTTCCCATGGCGCGATCGGATAGCCCGGCTTGCCCGGCCCGTTGTAGCGGACATTCGGCAGCCCCGAGACCCAGCCGCCACGCGCGCTCGCGGCGTCGGGCCTGCGGCCGGGGCCGCTCCGCCCCGAATAAGGCCAATAGCCGGGGGGCGGGGCGGGGACGATCCGGCCGCTGTCGTCGCCCTTGGGATCGAGCTCGCCGCCCGAAAGCGGGGCAGGGCCGTAGGGCCGCTCCTGCGCCCGCGCCGGCCCGCTTAGCCCCAGGGCCAGGCTGCCGGCGAGGAGCGACCTGCGGTCGAGGCGAGGGGCGTACCGACGGATCGTGCCTTCTCCGTCTCTAGAAGCGGAAGCGGACGCCGGCGCGGAAGATCCGGCCCGAACTGGCATATTGGGTCACGGCATTCTGCCCTTCATAGGCGTAGCGATCGCTGGTCTGGTTGGTGAGATTGAGTCCCTCCAGCGTCAGCGAGGCCCAGCTGGTGAAGTTGAAGCTCATCGACGCATCGATGTTGGTGGTCGAGCGGCTGTAGACGAAGTCGTTGATCAGCGGGCCGGTGCAATAGCCGCCGGGCTGGTTGTTGGCGTTGATCGTCCCCGGGCTGGCCGGGACTGCCGGGATGATGCCCGGGCTGCACGACCCAGCCGCGATCGGATAAGCGGTGCTGTAGCCCTTGCGCTGCGCCACCGAGACGCGGGCGCGGAACGGCTTGCTCTCGTAATAGAGCGTGGCGTTGATCGCATCGGGCGAGACTCCGAGGAACGGCCCCTTGCCGGTGGTGCGCGGTGCCGTCGCCGAGCCGGGATCGAGGATGTAGTTCAGCTCCGAATCGATATGGGTGTAGTTCAGCTGCGCGCCGAAATTCTTGAGAAAGCCCGGCAGGAAGGTGAAGTCCATCTGGAAGCTGGCCTCGATGCCGCGCAGCCAGCCGCCCGGCGCATCGGCGAATTGCCGCGCCTGGAAATCGTACCCGCTGGCGATGTAATTCGCCTGGGGCGAGCCCGGGGTGAACTGGGCGAGGATCGCCGCGATCGTCTCGGCATCGGCGAAGCGGCTGAGCGGCGCGGTGAAGAAGATCGTCTGCGGGAAGCTGTCGATCTCCTTCTGGAACGCCGCCAGCGAGAGCAGGCCGCCGGGCGCGAAATACCATTCGACACTGGCGTCGAAATTGGTCGAGCGGAACGGCTGGAGCTTGGGATTGCCGACGGTCAGGGTCGCGCCGGTCGTCGCGGTCGACGAGCTCGGAATCGAGATCGCAGTGAGCGTCGGCGCAAGATTGCCGAGCAACGGGCGCGCCATCACCTTCGACGCGGAGATGCGGACGAGCAGGTTCTCGACCGGCTCGTAGACGACATTCACCGAAGGCAGGAAGTCGGTATATTTGTTGGTGCCGACGATCGGGCGGCCCGCCGTGGTTGCGCCGGTCGAGGTCAGATCGGTGATCGCGACGCGGGTGCCGGCATTGCCGCGGAAGGGCCGGCCGAACAATTCGCTGTTCCAGTCGGCCTGGAAGTAGAAGCCGGTATCGACTTCCTCGACGCCGAAATTCTCGCGTCCGCCGTTGCGCTTGTTGGTCAGGCGCCAATCGCCCCATTTGTTGACGCAGTTGCAGGTGAAGTCGAACAGATTGTCGAACGCCTGGATGCTGGGCGCGATGAAGCTGGTCAGCGTGCCATCGGGAACGTTGAGTCCCTGGCCGAAATTGATCGTGCGGCTGACGCTGGCAGTGGTGACGCCGGCTTCGCGCAACGTCGGGTTGAGCAGGTCGTTGTTGCGCTCGAAGAAGCGCGTGTCGAAGCTGTATTTGCGGATGCTGGCGCCGAAGCCGAGGTTGAACTCGTCATTGGCCTGCCAGTCGAAGTCGATCTTGGCCTGCTTGTAGGTGTTCTTGACGAAGCGCTGATAGTGGCGAATTCCCGAAAAGCCCTTGACCACTTCCCAGTTCGTCGGATCGGCCGCGTCGAAGCCGAAATCGATCTGGGGCATCGAGCCGCCGCCGCGTTCGTCATAGATGAACGACCCCTGCGAATCCATGCGGTTGAACTCGACCAGCAACCCCTGCGTGTAGTTGGTCGATTCCGACAGGCCCGCGGTGATCTCGGTCTTGAACACGTCCGAGAAGCTGTGTTGCAGGTTGATCGAGCCCTGCTTGAACTTGGTCGTGTAGGTCGACTGGTCGGCCGCCGAGCGGAAGTCGACGTTGCGCATCACCAGATAGTCGGCGAGGCCGTTGGTGACATTGGCGTCGAGCACCTCGACCGCCGGACGGCCGATCAGCGCGCCGCGGAAGGCGAGGCGATTGGCGCTCGGGATGTAGCCGGCCGAGTTCGGGTTGTTGTAATAGTCGTAGGGGTCGAGATTGAACGGGTTGACGCTGAAGATGTTGGCGTTGGCCGGGGTGGTGCCGCCGGGCGCCACCGCCGCGCTGCCGAGCACCGACGCGCCGAGCACGCCGCTCGCGTTGAACGCCGTCGCGAAGGCCGGGGTGGAGCCGTAGAGTTGCTGGCCGCAATCCTGCGCCGGAACGAAGTCGCTCCCGGCGTTGGGCACGCACAGGCCGGGATATAAAGCGCGCGCCGCCGAGGGCGTGAGACTGTTGCCCGCGGTGTTGTAGGCCGCGTTGGTGTTGTTGCGGTTGAGCCCGACCGACGAGACCTGATTGTAGGTGCTCTGGTTCCGGAAGCGCGAATAGGCGCCGTCGATGCTGAGCAGGGTGCGGTCGCCGATCTGCCATTGATAGGATGCGGTGAGGCCGAGGCGCTCGTTGCGGACATCCTGCTGCTCGACTGCGGCGAGCGCAGGGATCCGGACGAGCGAGTCGTCGAGGCGGCCGGGGGTGTTGAACGGCGCGCCGGGATAGAGCTTGGCATAGGCCGCGGCATCGGAGCCGGTGAGCGCGGCGAGCGCTTCGGGATTGGTCACCACGCTGCCGAAGCTGGTGCCGGTCGGGGCGGCGAAGCCGGCGCGCTGCGGGTTTTCGGCGCCGAGAAAGTCCGAATTGCGGTAGAGATAATCGGCCTGGCCCGGCGCGCGGCGATATTGATCGAGCTCGTTCTTCGATCTGCTCCACGCGCCCGAGACGAGAAAGCCCATCGAACCGTCGAAGAAGCGAGTCGAGGCGAGTCCGGCGATGCGCGGATCCCATTTCTTGCTGTTCTGCTGGTAGCTGCCTTCGCCCGACAGCGCGAAGGCCGATTTGGCGTAATCGAACGGGCGCGCGGTCTGCAGGTCGATCGTCGCGGCGAGCGAGCCTTCGTCGGTTTCCGCCGACGGCGTCTTCTGCACCTTCAGCGAACTGAACAGTTCCGACGCGAAGGTATTGTAATCGAACTCGCGGCTGCGATTGGGGCTGCTGCCGGCATCGTTGGAGCCCGCGGTCGACAGCGCTTCGAGGCCGTTGAGGCGGGTGCGGTTGAAGTCGCCGCCGAGCCCGCGGACGGTGATCTTGCGGCCTTCGCCATTGTCGCGATCGATCGAGACGCCGGGTAGACGCTGGAGCGATTCTGCGAGATTGGCGTCGGGGAAGTCGGCGATGTCCTCGGCGTTGATCGCGTCGATCTGGACGGTGGCGTCGCGCTTCTCGCGGATCGCGCTGCGCAGCGACGCGCGATAGCCGGTGACGACGATATCGCTTTCCTGCGTTGCGCCGGCATCGCCTCCTGCGACGGCAGTCTGCGCCTCGGCGACAGGCTCGGCACCTTGCGCGGCTGCAGCGTGGCCCCAGGTCGTGGCCAGCGCGAGCGCCGCGAAGGACGCGCCGGTGCGCAGGATGGCGGTGGCATGCTTGTTGGTCATCATTTCCCCTCCCGTTGGCCGGGCGCCGCTATCCCTTGCGGCGTCCCGTCAGCGATTTGCCCGCGAGGAGGAGCGCGCGGCGCGGCCGCGGTACCCGACGCGCCGGCGATCATCGTCGCCGCGGACCCGGGATTCGCCTCTCCTCGTTTCGCGACCTTTGCGGCCGTCGATCACCGATATCGGTATAGACACCGGTAGCATGATGGTAGCGCCAACATGTCCTTCGAGCAACCACCGAGAATTGGAATAAACTTCATAGAAATCAGTATTATATCAAATATGATACCGGTATCAATCGTGCGGCGGGCGCGGAATTGAGGGTTGCGCCGAATCGCACCGACGATGCTTCAGCTGGCGTGGGGCGCGCTCAAAGAAGCGCGCCATTTCCGGCGCAAAGCGCCCGGATCGCTGGGGATGCGATCGTCGAGATAGGTCACCGTATCGATGCGATCGAGGCGGAAGGAACGGAAATCCTTGCGGAGTTCGCACCATGCGATGAGCACGCGGACCGAATCCAGATAACCGATCACCAATGGCCACAACGTGCGCTCGGTCCCCGCACCCGAGGGATCGGTATAACGAATGACGATCTTGCGCGCCGCGCGGATCGCGCCGCGAAGCCCGGCGGCGTCGACGCGATCGGCAACCGAGTCCCAGGCGGGCGGCGTGCGGGAGGAAGGGTCTATAAGGAAGTCGCGCATTTCCTCCGGCAGCACCGCCGCCACTTTGGCGAGCACGTCGTGCGCCGCCCGGGCCAGCGCCGGATCGGCATGGCCGGCGACCCATTGGACGCCCAGCGCCACTGCGTCGATCTCGTCGGCGGTCAACATCAGCGGCGGCAGATCGAAGCCGCCTTCCAGCACATAGCCGATCCCCGCTTCGCCGCGGATCGGCACGCGCTGACCGATCAACGCGGCGACATCGCGATAGACCGAGCGCTTCGACGTCTCGAGTTCCTCCGCGATTGCATCGGCGGTCACCGGCCGCCCGGTGCGGCGGAGGATCTGGACGATCTGGAAGAGGCGGTCGGCCTTGCGCATCGAAAGCTTCCTACTGCCATGCTGCTGACACCATGCTGGCAGCAGCATGGCAGTAAGTCGATCCTCGCAAGCTAGGGAGACAGACGATGCAAAAGACTTATCATGGCAGCTGCCACTGCGGCGCGATCCGCTTCGAGGCCGATATCGATCTCACCGCCGAGACCGGCAAATGCAATTGCTCGATCTGCACCAAGCGGCGGAACTGGGGCGCCTTGCTCAAGCCCGAGGCGTTCCGGCTGCTCAGCGGCGCGGAAATGCTCAACGACTATTCGTTCGGAACGGGGCAGGGGAGCCATCGCTTCTGCCGCACTTGCGGCTGCGCGCCGTTCAGCCAGGGCGACGTGCCCGAGATCGGCGGGGCTTTCGTCTCGGTGCAGCTGGGCGCGCTCGACGACGCGACCGACGAGGAGCTCGCCGCGGTGCCGGTGAAATATAGCGACGGGCGCAACAATGCGTGGTGGAACGCGCCTGCGGTGACGAGCTATCTTTAGGGTTCGATTCGTCTAGCCTTTTCGTCATCCCGGATGTTTAGGTTTTCCCGGACAACCGCAGGTTACGCTGGAAAGCCTTCAGTCCGGGATCCACCGCGCCGCTGGAGGCTTGCCGCACGGTGGATCCCGGAAGCCGATTTTCTGATCAAATCGAAGATTTGAAGAAAATCGGCTTCCGGGATGACGATGGCGCGTTGGGAACCTAGCTTGGCGCCGCGAGCAGCCCCGGAATTTCGCCCGGCAGTTCGCGGCCGAGAAAGCCGAGTGGGCCGATGCGCTCGGCGAGGCGGCGGCCCGCCTCGCCGTGCAGCCATACGCCCCATGCGGCGGCGACGCGGGGCATCGCGCCGCGTGCCAGCAGCCCGCCGATGATGCCGGCGAGGACGTCGCCCGAACCACCGGTGGCGAGGCCGGGTCCCCCGCCGGGATAAAGCAGCAATCCCTCGCCGGGGCAGGCGATCCACGTTTCCGTGCCTTTGAGCAATACGATGGCATTGAACCGGCGGGCGCCTTCCTGCGCAAGGCCGGCGGGATCGGCGTGGATCCGCGCCGGATCGCAGCGCATCAGGCGGATCATCTCGCCGGGGTGCGGGGTAAGGACGATGCGGCCGTCATGCGCGCGGATTTCGTCGGTCATGTCCGCGGCGGCGGCGAGTATCGCCGCGTCGAGGACCATCGTGCGCGTGGCATCGGGTTTCGCGACCACCGGCTTCAGGATCGCTTTGGCCGGCGCTTCGGCGCCCATTCCCGGACCGAGCACCAGCGCGTCGCAGCGTTCGAGATGGTCGGCCAATAGCGTGCCGGCATCGTCGCCGAGCTCGCCGGCGGGATTGGCGGGAAGCGCGAAGACCGCGGCTTCGGGGACCTGCACGCCGAGCGGCATCGCCGCGCGCGCGACGGTGGCGAGCTGGAGCTTGCCTGCGCCGGCGCGGAGTGCGGCCTCGCCGGTCAGGCGAAGCGCGCCGGGCACGGTTTCCGAACCGCCGGCGACGAGCACTCGGCCGCGGCGATTCTTGTCGGTGTCGGGGCCGGGCTCGGGCAGCGGATGCGCCGCGAGCCAGCTTGCGTCGAGCGGCGTCATCCGCGCGGGGCGACCAGCGCGTCGGGCGCCGACGTGGTCTCGGCGGCCGGATCCTCGTCGACCGGCGCGGTGACGTTGTAGCGCACGAGGACGAGCCCGCCGTCCTTCCCGGCGCCCGGATCATGGGCATATTCGGTGATCGAGCAATTGGCGACGTCGCCGCTCTTGTCGATCGCGAGGATCTCTTCCTCCGACAGATTCTCGATGATGTAGCGCAGGCACAAAACCACGACCTGATGCGCGACGATCATCACCTCGCGGGCGGCATAATGGAGCGAGACCGTGTCCATCAGCGAGCGCAGCCGGAAGATCACGTCGCACCAGCTCTCGCCGCCGGGTGGACGGTGGTAGAATTTGCCGAGCAGGCGGCGGAATTCGGCCTGTTCGGGCTGGACCGCGCGGATGCCGGCGGTGGTGAGCCCGTCGAGGATGCCGAATTCCTTCTCGCGCAGCCGCTCGTCGGCGCAGATCGTCTCGTCGGGATCGGCGCCGCCCGCATCGCGGAAGCGCCGGGCGGTCTCGCGGGCGCGGACATAGGGACTGGCGAGGATCACGTCGGGCCGGCCGTTGCCCGCGCCGCGCGCAAACCAGCGGCCGAGGGCATCGGCCTGGGCGTAGCCGAGCCTGGAAAGCGGCACGTCGACGTCGCGGCCCTCGATCGCGATGCGGTGCTCGCCCGAGGCATGCGCGAGATCGCGCGCGACGTTGCCGGCACTCTGGCCATGGCGAACGAGCCAGAGGCGGCTGGGCCAGCGGGCGGTGGTCATGCGGAGTGGTTCGTGCGCGGCATGGCGAGGTAATGCGGGGAGGCCCGCGCCTGTTCCCTCTACCGCTTGCGGGAGAGGGAGAGGCGCAGCGGTGGGTGAGGGTTGGCGCAATCGGCCATGTGGGTCGGAATCCTCGAAAGGGACTCCCGCTGAACCCTCACCCCGGCCCTCTCCCAAGCGGGAGAGGGGGCAGGTCAGGCGCCGGCGGCCGCAAGCCGGTCGAGCTGGTCGCGGGTCAGTTCGACATCCCATGCGCCGATCAGCTCGTCGAGTTGCTCGATCGAGGTCGCGCTGGCGATCGGGACGACCACGCCGTCCTGCGCGGCGAGCCAGGCGAGGGCGATCTGGGCGAGGCTGGCGCCGGTTTCCGCGGCGACCGCGTCCATCGCTTCGAGCACCTTCTGGCCCTTGCCCTCGAGCAACGCCGCCATCCGGCCGCCGCGGACACTTTTGCCGAGATCGGCGTGGCTGCGATATTTACCGGTGAGGAAGCCCGAGGCGAGACCGTAATAGGGTACCACGCCGATATTGTGCGTGACGCACAGATCCTCGAGCTCGCCCTCGAACTTGTGGCGGCTGACGAGGTTATATTCGGGCTGGAGCACGCGATAATGCGGCAGGCCGTCGCGCGTGGCGAGGTCGAGCGCCGACTTGAGCCGTGCGGCGTGGAAGTTCGAGGCGCCGAGCGCGCGGAGCTTGCCCGCCCGGATCAGCGTGTCGAACGCGGCGAGCGCGTCCTCTTGCCGAACATCCTCGTCGTCCTGATGCGCGAAATACAGGTCGATCGTGTCGACCCCGAGCCGCTTCAGCGAGGCCTCGGCTGCAGCGGCGATGCGGGCCGGCGCGAGCTTGCTGCCGCCCTCGCCGTCTAGCATGCCGACCTTGGTCGCGATCAGCACCTTGTCGCGCTTGCCCGAAGAGCGCAGCCATTCGCCGATGATCGTCTCCGATTCGCCGCCCTGATGGCCGGGAACCCAGGCCGAATAGACGTCGGCGGTGTCGATCATCGTGCCGCCTCTTTCGACGAAGCGATCGAGGATGCGGAAGCTGGCCGCCTTGTCCGCGGTCCAGCCGAAGACGTTGCCGCCGAGCACCATCGGCGGCGTCATCAGCCCGCTGGCGCCGAGTTCGCGAAAGCTGCTCATTGCGGTGCGTTCGCGGCGTTGATGTCGGTGGCCGCCGCCGCCGCGTTGAGCTGGCGCGCCTCGTCGGCGCTGCTGCCGCTATCGTCGCCGGACTGGCAGCCGGCGAGCGCAAGGAGAAGCAGCAGCGGCAGCCCGCGCATCACTCCTCGATCTCGTTGCCGACGGCAGGGACGTCGGCGACATTGCCTTCGTACGAATTCTCGGCCGCGGTGAAGGCGGATTCGGTGGCCGCATTGGCGGCGTTCACGTCGCTGACCGCTTCGCCCATCGTGTTGCTGTCGCCGCTGATCGTCTCGTTTGCCTCCGCGGCCTCGTTCTTCGCGCCGCTGCACGCGCTGACGGCGAGCAGGGCAACGGGCAGGAGCAGCAGGGTCTTGCGCATGGGTTCATCCTCTTGTTCGGTCTCGCGAGGGCTAATCAGCCGAAGCGGGCGGCGCAACTGCGTTGACCTGATATAAAGATATCTTTATATCTATAACCGACATGGTCCAGGCCCTCGCCATCTTCCGCGCCCTCGCCGATTCCACCCGGCTGCGCATCGTCGCGTTGCTGCGCGCGATGGAGCTGTCGGTGGGCGAGCTTGCGCAGGTGCTCGGGCAGAGCCAGCCGCGGGTCAGCCGGCACGTGAAGATCCTGTGCGATGCCGGGCTGGTTGAACGCCGCAAGGAAGGGAGCTGGGTGTTCGTCGCTCTTGGCGCGCATGCCAAGGTCCAGCCGATACTCGCGGCGCTCGACAGCTGGAGCGAGGCCGATCACTGGACCGTCGCCGACGAGGCGCGGCTGGCGGCAGTGCGCGCCGACCGGGCCAGCGCCGCAGCCGAATGGTTCGAGGCCAATGCCGGCGAATGGGACGCGATCCGCTCGCTCCATGTCGCCGACAGCGAAGTCGAGGCGGCGATGGCGAAGGCGCTCGGCGATGCGAAGCTCGGCTGCCTGATCGACATCGGCACCGGCACCGGGCGGATGCTCGAATTGTTCGCGCCGCTCGCAGAAAATGCGTTGGGGATCGATCGCTCTTCCGAGATGCTGCGGCTCGCGCGCGCCAAGCTTTCCGAGCGCGGGCTCGCCAATGCCGAGCTTCGCCAGGCCGATCTCTATGCGCTGCCGCTCGCCGATGGCGGGGCGGATGCGGCACTATTGCACCATGTGCTCCATTTCGCGCAGCAGCCCGGCGCGGCGATCGGCGAGGCGGCGCGGGTGCTGAGCGACGGCGGAAGGCTGCTGATCGTCGATTTCGCACCGCACGACCGCGAGGAGCTGCGCTCGCGCGACGCGCATACCCGCCTGGGCTTCTCGGACGAACAGATCCTCGGCTGGTTCGGCAATGCCGGGCTCGCCCCGGTGCTGGTCGAGACGCTCGAGGGCGGTGCGCTCACCGTCAAATTATGGCTCGGTCGCAAGACCGGGGTGAAATCGAAGGAAGTGAAAGCGGCATGAGCATCGTGGACCCGCTGGCAGCGCCGTTGTTCGCGGACGTCGCCGGCGACATCGAGGTGAGCTTCGAATTCTTCCCGCCCAAGAGCGAGAAGATGGAAGAGACCTTGTGGGAATCGATTCAGACGCTGTCGCCGCTGGGGCCGCGCTTCGTCAGCGTGACCTATGGTGCGGGCGGGACGACGCGCGAGCGGACGCACAACACGGTTGCGCGGATCGCGCGCGAGACCGCGATTCCCGCAGCGGCGCACCTCACCTGCGTCGAGGCGACGCGCGAAGAGATCGACCAGGTCGCCGAGGAATATTGGGCGGCGGGGGTGCGGCACATCGTCGCGCTCCGCGGCGATCCGCCGCGCGCCGGCGAGAAATATGCGACGCATCCCGGCGGATATGAGAATGCCGCCGATCTGGTGGCGGGGCTTCGGAAACTGCATCCGTTCGAGATCTCGGTCGCGGCCTATCCCGAATGCCATCCGGACTCGCCCAATGCGACCGCCGATCTCGACAATCTGAAGGCCAAGATCGATGCCGGCGCGACGCGGGCGATCACCCAGTTCTTCTTCGAGCCCGAGACCTTTTTCCGCTTCCGCGACGACGCGGCCAAGGCCGGGATCACCGCCGAGATCGTCCCGGGGATCATGCCGGTGATGAATTTCGCCAGCGTCCAGCGGATGTCGGCGATGTGCGGGACCGCGGTGCCGGCATGGATGGGCAAATTGTTCGAGGGGCTCGACGAGCATCCCGCTGCGCGGCAATTGGTCGCGGCGACGCTTGCGGCCGAATTGTGCCGGAAGCTCTATGCCGGCGACGTGCGGCAATTCCACTTCTACACGCTCAACCGCGCCGAATTGAGCTACGCGATCTGCCATTTGCTCGGGCTGCGGCCGCGAGTGGGGGCGGAGCTGGTGGCGGCGTAAAAATTCCCCTCCCGCTTGCGGGAGGGTTTAGGGGAGGGGCTGTCCTCCCCTCGATATTTCAGGCCCTCCCCCGACCCCTCCCGCAAGCGGGAGGGGAGCGAAAGCGGAGAGCGAAGGGAAGCATGATGACTGCACGCGAAAAATTGCTGGCCGAAGCCGCCAGGCGCATCCTGATCACTGACGGGGCGTTCGGGACCGAGATCCAGAACTGGAAGCTCGACGAGGCGGCCTATGCCGGCACTCTCGGGCTGAGCCACGACCAGAAGGGCAATAACGACATCCTCGCGCTGACCATGCCCGAGGTGCCGGCGTCGATTCACCGCGCCTATTTCGAGGCCGGGGCCGACATCGCCGAGACCAACACCTTCTCGGCCAACCGGATCAGCCAGGCGGACTATGGCGCCGAGCATCTGGTGCGCGAGATCAATATCGAGAGCGCGAAGCTCGCCCGGTCGATCGCCGACGAGTTCGAGGCCAGGGACCGGCGTCCCCGCTTCGTCGCCGGCGCGCTCGGGCCGACCAACAAGACCCTGTCGCTCAGCCCCGACGTCAACGATCCGGGCTATCGCGAGATCGATTTCGATCATTTGAAGGACGTCTATCGCGAGCAGATCGACGCGCTGGTCGAGGGCGGGGTGGACTTCATCCTGATCGAGACGGTGTTCGACACCCTGAACGCCAAGGCCGGGATCATGGCGGCGATCGAGGCGGGCGAAGCGCTGGGCCGCGACCTGCCGATCATGATGTCGATGACGCTGACCGATCTTTCGGGCCGCAACCTGTCCGGGCACACCGTCGAGGCGTTCTGGCACGCGGTGCGGCACGCCAAGCCGCTGACCATCGGGCTCAATTGCTCGTTCGGCGCCGAGCAGCTGCGGCCGCACGTCAAGACGCTGAGCGCGCTGTGCGATACGCTGATCATGGTCTATCCGAACGCCGGCCTGCCCAACGAGCTCGGCGCCTATGACGAGGCGCCGGCGACCACCGCGGGCCTCGTCAAGGAATGGGCCGATGCCGGGCAGGTCAACGTGCTCGGCGGATGCTGCGGATCGACTCCGGCGCATATCGCGGCGATCGCCGAGGCAGTGAAGGGTCTGCCGGCGCGGCCGATCCCGACACAGGCGGTGCAGACCCGGCTCGCCGGGCTCGAGCCGTTCACGATGGCTGTGTGAGCCACGAAAACCCTCTCCCGCTTGCGGGAGAGGGTCGGGTGAGGGTGCAAGCTGGCCTCACTCGCGACGTTTGAAGATCACACGACTCACCCTCACCCCGACCCTCTCCCGCAAGCGGGAGAGGGGGAGAAGGGGAAGAAAGAAGACTATGACCACCGCCTCTTCCACCGCTTTCGTCAATATCGGCGAGCGCACCAACGTCACCGGATCTGCCCGCTTCAAGAAGCTGGTGATGGCGGGGGATTATGCCGCCGCAGTCGAGGTCGCGCTACAGCAGGTCGAGGCCGGCGCGCAGGTGCTCGACGTCAACATGGACGAGGGCCTGCTCGACGCGCACGAGGCGATGACCACCTTCCTCAAGCTGATCCAGGCCGAGCCCGACATCGCCCGCATCCCGGTGATGGTCGACAGCTCGAAATGGGACGTGATCGAGGCGGGGCTGAAATGCGTCTCGGGCAAGCCGATCGTCAATTCGATCAGCATGAAGGAAGGCGTCGACCAGTTCCTCGACCATGCGCGGAAATGCATGGCCTACGGCGCAGCCGTGGTGGTGATGGCGTTCGACGAGGTCGGGCAGGCCGACACCAAAGACCGCAAGGTCGAGATTTGCGAGCGGGCGTACAAATTGCTCGTCGGGATCGGCTTCCCGCCCGAGGACATCATCTTCGATCCCAATGTGTTCGCAGTGGCTACGGGCATCGAGGAGCACAATAATTACGGCGTCGACTTCATCGAGGCTTGCAAGGAGATCAAGGCACGCTGCCCGCACGTGCATATCTCGGGCGGGCTCTCGAACCTGAGCTTCTCGTTCCGCGGCAACGAGCCGGTGCGCAAGGCGATGCACTCGGTGTTCCTCTATCATGCGATCCCCGCGGGGATGGACATGGCGATCGTCAATGCCGGCCAGCTAGACGTCTATGACCAGATCGAGCCCGAGCTGCGCACCGCCTGCGAAGACGTCATCCTCAACCGCGACCCCGATGCGGGCGAGCGGCTGGTGGCGCTGGCGGAACGTTTCCGCGGCACCGATGCGGTGGCCGAGAAGCAGGCCGCCGAATGGCGCGGCTGGCCGGTCGCCAAGCGGCTCGAACATGCGCTGGTGAAGGGCATCGACGCGCACGTCGTCGAGGATACCGAGGAATGCCGCCTCGCCTTCGCCCGCCCGATCGAAGTGATCGAGGGCCCGCTGATGGACGGGATGAACGTGGTCGGCGACCTGTTCGGATCGGGCAAGATGTTCCTGCCGCAGGTGGTCAAGTCGGCGCGCGTCATGAAGAAGGCCGTGGCGCATCTGTTGCCTTTCATCGAGGCGAGCAAGGAGCCCGGCGCCAAGGGCAAGGGCAAGGTGGTGATGGCCACGGTCAAGGGCGACGTCCACGATATCGGCAAGAACATCGTCGGAGTGGTGTTGCAGTGCAACGGCTTCGACGTGGTCGATCTGGGCGTGATGGTGCCGTGGTCGAAGATCATCGAGGCGGCGAACGAGAACGACGCCGACATGATCGGGCTGTCGGGGCTGATCACCCCGTCGCTCGACGAGATGGTCACCGTCGCCGAGGAAATGCAGCGGCTGAAAATGACGATGCCGTTGCTGATCGGCGGCGCGACGACCAGCCGGGTGCATACCGCGCTGCGGATCGAGCCGGCGTACAAGGGTCCGGTGGTCCATGTGCTCGACGCGAGTCGCGCGGTGGGCGTCGCGACCACGCTCGTCTCCGAGACGATCCGCGACGATTATGTCGCCAAGATCGCCGAGGAATATGAGGCGGTCCGCGTCGCGCGGGCCGGGCGCGGGCAGAGCGAATTGGTGCCGCTCGACAAGGCGCGCGACAATGCGTTCGAGGCCGACATGGCGCTCAAGCCGGGCAAGCCGCGGATGCCGGGGGTGCACGAATTCCTCGACTGGGATCTCGAGGATCTGCGGAAATATATCGACTGGACGCCGTTCTTCCGCGCCTGGGAACTGGCCGGCAATTATCCGGCGATCCTCGAGGACGAGGTGGTCGGCGAGAGCGCGACGTCGCTGTTCGCCGATGCGCAGGCGATGCTCGACAAGATCATAGCCGAGAAATGGCTGACCGCGCGCGGCGTTGCCGGGCTGTGGCCGTGCCGGCGGCAGGGCGACGACATCATCGTCCATGTCGAGGACGAGGAGCATGTCACCTTGCCGATGCTGCGCCAGCAGATCGCCAAGCGCGAGGGCCGGGCGAACATGTGCCTCGCCGACTTCATCGATCATGACGGCGACTGGATCGGCGGCTTCGCGGTCGGCATCCACGGCATCGAGCCGCACCTCGCGCGCTTCAAGAATGCGATCGACGATTATTCGGACATCCTGTTGAAGGCGCTGGCCGATCGCTTGGCCGAAGCTTTTGCAGAGCGGCTGCACCAGTTCGTGCGGACGTCGCTATGGGGCTATGCCGAGGGCGAGCAGTTGACCAACGAGGCGCTGATCAAGGAACAATATCGCGGCATTCGCCCGGCGCCGGGCTATCCGGCCTGCCCCGAGCACAGCCTCAAGCCGATCCTGTTCAAAATGCTCGACGCGCACAAGCGCACCGGCATCAGCCTGACCGAGAGCTTCGCGATGCTGCCGACCGCAGCGGTTTCGGGCTTTTATTTCGGGCATCCGCAGGCCGAATATTTCGGCGTCGCGCGGATCGGGCAGGACCAGCTGCAGGAATATGCGACGCGGCGCGGGATCCCGCTCGATCTGGCTACGCGCTACCTGCGGCCTAATCTGGATTGATTGCGCTCTACCGTCACCCCGGCCTTGTGCCGGGGTTCACGGTGCCGCGGCAGAAGTTCTGTCGTCTCTTGACCTTCATTCAGTCTCACGGTGGACCCCGGAACAAGTCCGGGGTGACGAAGCTGGGAACAGGAATCGGCCTAACCGCGACTCACCCGCGGGCCGGGCCAGCGATCGCGCGGGTTCGGGTCCTCGACGGTCATGTTCGCCCCCTCGGTGGCGCGGACCGGCGCGCTCGTCAGGTCGAAATCGTGCAGGCAGCGCGCGTTGACGCCGAAATGATCGGGCGCGACGCGCTTCCGGTGGAAGACGTAGATGCCGCAGCGGCTGCAGAAATAATGCCGCGCGCGGTGCGTGTTCCACTGGTAGAGCGTGAGCAGATCCGCCCCGGCGGTCACCTGCAGCGCGGTCTCGGGCACCTTCGCCATCAGCGCGCCGCGCATTGCGCATAGCGAGCAATCGCAGGTGGTGCATTCGTCGATCTGCCAGTCGAGTTCGAAGCGCACCTCGCCGCAATGGCATGAACCGTGGATCATCTGTGCCTCCCCGCGCAACCGGCGAGTCGCGGTCGGTTTGTAGGATCTGCGTCGTTCAGATTCACGGTTTGCACGGCAATTCGGCAATTTCGTTGCTCGAAGACGCAAGGATGTTGCGCAGCAATTTTTTTCGCGAGGTCTACGGATTCAAAGAGCACGAGCCGAGCGTCGCACGGCAAATCCTACATTGGAAGCCGCATGAGCGCATTCTCGTGCTTCGGCGCAGGCCGGAGCCATGGCCGCCGGGCGATGCACTCCAGCGCTCCGGCCTGCGCCGCACCATGGTTTCTTCCAATGCGGCGGCGCTGGGCGTGGGGTGACGCTCGGCGCGGAATAGGCTAGGCGGCCGCCATCATGCTCAATCTGACCGACATCACGGTGCGCCTCGGCGGGCGCACGATCATCGATAGCGCGACCGCCAAGCTGCCGCCCAAGGGCCGGATCGGGCTGATCGGGCGCAACGGCGCGGGCAAATCGACTCTGGTCAAGGTGATCGCCAGCCAGCTCGAGCCCGATACCGGCAGCGTCGAGATGCCGCGCGGCGCCAGGCTCGGCTATATCGCGCAGGAGGCGCCGCACGGCGACGCGACGCCGTTCGAGACGGTGCTCGCCGCCGACACCGAGCGCGCCGCGCTGCTCGCGGAAAGCGAGACCAGCCAGGATCCCGACCGGCTGGGCGAAGTCTATGAGCGGCTGATGGCGATCGACGCGTACACCGCGCCGAGCCGGGCGTCGCAGATCCTCGTCGGGCTCGGCTTCGACGAGGAGATGCAGCACCAGACGCTCGACAGCTTCTCGGGCGGGTGGAAGATGCGCGTGGCGCTGGCGTCGCTGCTGTTCTCGCAGCCCGACATGCTGCTGCTCGACGAGCCTTCGAACCATCTCGATCTCGAAGCGGTGCTGTGGCTCGAGGATTTCCTGAAGAGCTATCCGGCGACGATCCTGCTGGTCAGCCACGAACGCGACTTCCTCAACAATGTCGTCGATCACATCCTCCACCTCGATCGCGGCAAATTGACGCTCTATCCGGGCGGATACGACGCGTTCGAGCGCCAGCGCGCCGAGCGCCAGGCGCAGCTCGCGTCGGCGCGGGCCAAGCAGCAGGCGCAGCGCGAGCATCTCCAGGCCTATATCGCCAAGAATTCCGCGCGCGCCTCGACCGCCAAGCAGGCGCAGTCGCGCGTCAAGGCGCTCGCCAAGATGCAGCCGATCGCCGAACTGGTCGACGATCCGACGCTCAGCTTCGACTTCCCCAATCCCGACGAATTGCGCCCGCCGCTGATCACGCTCGATCTGGCGACGGTCGGCTATGGCGAGACGCCGATCCTCAAGCGGCTCAACCTGCGCATCGATCCGGACGACCGGGTCGCCTTGCTCGGGCGCAACGGCAACGGCAAGACCACGCTGGCGCGGCTGCTCGCGGCGCAGCTGACGCCGATGGAAGGCGCGATGAACGCCAGCGGCAAGATGCGGGTGGGCTATTTCACCCAATATCAGGTCGAGGAGCTCGACCGCGACGAGACGCCGCTCCAGCACATGACCGTGCTGATGAAGGGCGCGACGCAGGGCGCGGTGCGCGGCCAGCTCGGGCGGTTCGGCTTTTCGGGGCAGAAGGCGACGACCGAGGTCGGCAAGCTCTCGGGTGGCGAGCGCGCGCGGCTGGCGCTGGCGCTGATCACCCGCGACGCGCCACACATGCTGATCCTCGACGAGCCGACCAACCATCTCGACGTCGATGCGCGCGAGGCGCTGATCCAGGCGCTCAACAATTATACCGGCACGGTGGTGCTGGTCAGCCACGATCGCCACATGCTCGAAATGACCGCCGACCGGCTGGTGCTGGTCGATCAGGGCACCGCGAAGGAATTCGACGGGTCGCTCGACGATTATATCGCGTTCGTGCTGTCGAAGGACGGGCAGGGGCCCAAGCTGTCCAAGGCCGACAAGAAGGAGGCGCGCCGCCTCGCCGCCGAGGCGCGCGAGAAGGGCACCGAATTGCGCAAGGCCGCCAAGGCGGCCGAGACCGAGCTGGCGAAGCTGACCGAGCAACGCAGCGCATTGGAGCGCGCGATGTTCGATCCTTCGGCCGCGGATGCGGCGCTGACGAGGCTCAGCATGACCGAGCTGATGAAGCGCCGTGCGGAGCTAAACGACAGGATCGACACCGCCGAGGCGGCGTGGATGGAAGCGAGCGAGGCGCTGGAGGGGCTGGAGAGCTGAGCCTTCCGGGTCGGGCTGACCAGCTTTAGATGACGGCTGGCCTTGCCACATGCCACCCGTCACCCCGGCCTTGTGCCGGAGTCCACCGGGAGGCAAGTGCCGATGTAGATGGTCTTGTTCAGCGGGCGCGGCACTGTGACCCCGGCACAAGGCCGGGGTTACGGTGGCTTTGCCAAGCGTCGTCCAGGTCCGGGACGCAGAATTACCTGAGCTGGCTGTCCTTGCTGCCGCGGCGGTTGATTCCGGCGCTGCGGACATTGGCGTCGCGGTCCGACTGGCAGGGGACGCAGGTGCGCACGCCGGGCAGTGCGCGGCGCCGCGGTTCGGGGATGTCGTCGCCGCATATGGCGCAGTATCGCGCGCTCTCGCCCGAGGGCATGCGCGCCCGCGCGGCGCTGACCGCGTCCGATACCGTGTCGTCGATCTGATCCTGTACGGCGCCATCCTGCGCCCAGCCATTGGCCATTGCGGCTATCCCATTCACTTTAAACTAAAATAGATATCGAAGCCCGGGGTTCCAAGCCCGGCCTTGCCGCTCGGCGCCAGCGCGCTACACCAATCCGCAAAACAGGGAGGGTGACGATGGCCAGTGCGGCGGCCGAACCGAGCGCGAAGGACATGCGGCTGGTGATCAGCGCATCGTCGCTGGGCACGGTGTTCGAATGGTACGATTTCTTCATCTACGGCACCTTGGCCGCTTCGGGGATCATCGGGCGGACCTTCTTCCCCGCCGGCAACGAAGTGCTGCAGACCCTGCTGGCCTGGGCCGGCTTCGCGGTCGGGTTCGGCTTCCGGCCGTTGGGCGCGGTACTGTTCGGCTATCTCGGCGACAAGCTCGGCCGCAAATACACCTTCCTCGTCACGATCACGCTGATGGGCGTGGCGACCGCAGGAGTCGGGCTGGTGCCGAGCTATGCGGCGATCGGCATGGCCGCGCCGGTGCTGATCATCCTGTTGCGCATCTGCCAGGGCCTCGCGCTGGGTGGCGAATATGGCGGCGCGGCGATCTATGTCGCCGAGCATTCGCCGGCCGGGCGCGCCGGCTTCCACACCAGCTTCATCCAGGCCAGCGTGGTCGGCGGGTTCATCCTCAGCCTCGCCGTGGTGCTGGTCTCCAAATTCGCCCTGGCCGGCGTGTGGGACGGCTGGGGCTGGCGGGTGCCGTTCCTGTTCTCGATCGTGCTGCTCGGCATCTCGCTGTGGATGCGATTGAAGCTCTCCGAGAGCCCGGTGTTCAGGGCGATGAAGGAAGCGGGCGAGACCGCGGCCAATCCTTTCCTCGAGAGCTTCACCTATCCCGGCAACGGCAAGCGGCTGTTCGTCGCCTTGTTCGGCATCGCCGCGGGACTGACGGTGATCTGGTACACATCGATGTTCTCGGTGCTGTCGTTCCTGTCGGGGCCGATGCGACTCGATCCGACTGCGGCGCAATTGATCACCGGCGGCTCGGCGATCATCGGCATGGGCTTCTTCCTGTTCTTCGGCCATCTCTCCGACCGGATCGGGCGCAAGATCCCGATCGTCGCGGGCTATGCGCTGACCCTCGTGCTGCTCTTTCCCTTGTTCTGGGTGATCGGCAGCGCCGCCAATCCCGAGCTGGCCAAGGCCGCCCGCCGCGCGCCGGTGGTCGTCTCGGGCCCGCATTGCGGCTATGATCCGTTCGCGGCGAAGCAGGCCGACGAATGCGGCAAATTGCTCGACCATTTCTCGAAGAAGGGCGTCGCCTATACGACCGACCGGGCGCCGGCGGTGACCGTGTCGATCGGCGGCGTGCCGGTCACCGACACCGCCCCGGCGGGGCTCGACGCGGCGCTGGCGAGCGCGGGCTACGATCTGGAGCCGGCAGTGCCGCCGATCGGCAATATCGCGATCATCATGCTCGCGATCCTCGCGCTGATGGCGCTTTCGGGTGCGACCTATGGGCCGGTCGCGGCTTTACTGTCGGAAATGTTCCCGTCGAAGATCCGCTACAGCTCGATGTCGATCCCCTATCATATCGGCACCGGCTATTTCGGCGGATTCCTGCCGCTGATCAGCCAGTATATCGTCGCGCGGACCGGCGACCCCTATGCCGGGCTGTGGTACACCTTCGCCGTGGTGGCGATGGCGCTGGCGGTGACCGCCTGGGGTCTCAAGGAGACGGTGGCGCGCGCACCCGCCAGGCGCTAACCGCGCTGGCATGACCTGTTCCCCTCTGAGGCTGAAGCTCGACGGCGATGCGCTCGTCGGCAATTGGCACCTGCTGCGCGACCTGAGCGGCGGCGCTGCGTGCGGCGCGGCGGTCAAGGCCGATGGCTATGGACTGGGCGCGCGCGAAGTGGTGCGGCGGCTGGTCGAAGCGGGCTGCCGCGATTTCTTCGTCGCAGTGTGGAGCGAGGCGCGGGCGCTCGCCGATATCGGCGTGTCGGTGTCGGTACTCCACGGCGTGCGCGATGCGGACATGGCCGACCGCCCGGCCAATGCGCGCCCGGTGCTCGACACCGTCGAGCAGGTGCGGCGCTGGCGTGAGGCGGGGGGCGGGGCCTGCGACGTGATGGTCGATACCGGCATGAACCGGCTGGGCGTGGCGGCCGAGGATGTCGCGGCGGGGCTGCTCGACGGGCTCGCGATCGACACGCTGATGAGCCATCTCGCCTGCGCCGACGAGGATGTGCCGCTCAACGCGCAGCAGCGCGCGGCGTTCGCAGGATTGCGCGAACGAACCTCGGCGAAGCGGATGAGCCTCGCCAATTCGGCGGGGATCGCATTGGGGTCGGACTATGCCTTCGATCTGACCCGGCCGGGGATCGCGCTGTATGGCGGCCGCCAGCGCGCGGCGCATGACGGCATCCGGCAAGTGGCGACGCCCGAGGCACAGATCCTCCAGCGGCGCCGGGTGCGCGCGGGCGAGATCGTCGGCTACAACGCCACCTTCACGGCGCCCGCCCACATGGAAGTGGCGGTGCTCAACCTCGGCTATGCCGACGGCTATCTGCGCTGCTTCTCGGGCAGGGGACGCGCCCGGGCCGGCGATGCGGTGCTGCCGGTGATCGGGCGGGTATCGATGGATCTCACTGCGATCGCAGTCGATGCGGCGCCGGGCCTTGCCGAAGGCGATTGGGTAGCGATCGACTATGCGCTGCCCGAGACGGCGGCGCTGAGCGGCCTGTCGCAATATGAGTTGCTGACCGGGCTGGGCAGCCGTTTCGAGCGCGTCTGGAGCTAGTCGGCGCGGATCGTCCAGGGATCGACGGGCGCGGCGCGGATCCAGCGCGTAGCGAGCCATTTGGCGCCCGCGGTCACCGGCGCGCCGGCGTGCAGGGCACGGGTGTCGGGCGATCCGTCGGGAAGAACGGTGTCGAAGACGATCGCGTCGCCGCCGCGCGGACGGATCGTGAGCCCGGGCACGGGGAACAGCGTCTCGCCGCCGCCAAAGCCGTGATTGAGATAGACCAGCACGGTGCGGATCCGCTGGTTCGCGGCGCCCGCGATCGTGTCGAGATGGCGGCGATATTCCTGTCCCGGACGATAGCGCAGGACGGTGAGCGGCTCGCCCTGCTCGACCCGCGTGCCGCTCGCCGCCGCGATCCTCAGATTGAGCGCGCGGATCACCAGGTCCTCGCGCGTCGGCCCGATCGCGCCGCCGTCCGAAGTGCGGATGGGGTGCGGGACCAGACGGCCGGTCTGCGGGTCGATCACTTGCGCGGGTTCGAGCAATTCGGCGCCGACCGAGGCGACATGCGCGCATTCGCGTTCGCTGAACAATGCGGGAAAGTGGACCATTCGCGGCGCCGTGCAGATCACCTCGCCTTGCGGAAGCTGCAGCGGGGCGCCGTCGGCGGCGAGCGCCATCGCATCGACCAGCGCGCGCTGCGCCGCCGCGACCGGATCGCCGGCCGCGGCCTTGTCAAGCAACGCGATCGCGGCGGGCCAATCCGGCGCCCGCGCATTGCCGTTGCCGCTGGCGGTCAGCGCGACTTCCATCAGCGCGCCGTCGACATGGCCGATCGCGACGGCGCGGCGCAACGCCGTGCGGGCGGCGTCGAGATCGCGCGGCCCATGCGTGCCGACGAGATGCCAGACGGCGAGTTGCATCCACGCCTGTGCGTCGCCGGCCTCTCCGGCCGCCTCGAGCAGCGCGACTGCCGGCACCGTCTGGCCGCGCGAAGCCAGCAGATGCGCCTGCTCGATCGGATTGCTGGTCATGGCCCCCGTCTAGCGCGGATCGCGCGCAAAGAAAAAGGGCCGGGGAATGCACCCCGGCCCTTCATCGTCGGTCGTGTCGCTATCAGAACTTCGCGGTGACGCCCGCGTAGAAGAAGCGGCCACGGTTGTCGTAGATGCCCGAGCCCGCACCGACGCCGGTGAGGCCGTATTGCGGCTTGGTATCGCCGACGTTGGTGATGCCGCCGTAGAAGTTGAACTGGTCGTTCACTTCCAGATCGAAGCGCACGTCGTGATACGTGGTCGACGGATACATCTGGAGGTCGGCATAATCGATGTTCTGGGCCGGCTGGCCGTTCACAGCGTTATAGTCCTCCCACGTGTTGAGGTACATGCGGCCGATATAGCGGAAGCTGTGGCCCAGCGTCAGGATGCCGAGCTTCAGATCGGTGCTGACGTTGAAGTTGTCCTCGGGATCGCCAAGCTCGCCGGTGAGGACGTTCTTGAAGGTCGGACGTGCCGGATCGGTGAAGTTGTCGCGCTGGATGGTGTGCGTCCAGACGCCCTTCATGCTCAGGCGACCCCAACCGAAGTCACGATTGTACCCGATCTGCGTGTCGATGCCGCGTGCCTTGAACTGTGCGTAGTTCTGCGGCGAGTCCTGATACGAACCTTCGAGGATGCGGAAGGGCTGCTCGCCGCGGGGGCCGCCGGCGGCACCCGCACGCTGGAACAGTGCGCAGAACTGGTTGTTCAGATCGGGCGCGTCGTAGCAGGCGTTGAGGGCCGACTGCACGGCAGGCGAGGTGATCACGTCGTCCACGGTGATGTCGTAATAGTCGACCGAGATCGCCAGGCCGGGGATGAAGCTCGGCTGGTACACGCCACCGAGGGTGAGCGACTTGGAAGTCTCCGCCTTCAGGTTGGTGTTGCCGCCGCTGAGGATCTCGAGCGACGCCGTGTAGACATAGTCGTAACCATCGGGACGGCCGGCCGCCGCGCAGTTCGCCGCACGGGTTGCCGAACCGGTGTTGATGTTACGTGCCGAGCACGGATCGTTCGGAGCGGGGGTGAAGTTCTGGCCCGGAACCGAATAGAGATCGCCCAGATACGGCGCGCGCACCGACTTCGAGTAGGAACCGCGGAGCAGCAGGTCGCGGATGGGACGCCAGGTGGCGCCACCGCTGAACGCGTACACGGTGCCGGCACCGCCCTTGTAATCGGCGATACGGCCAGAGCCGTTGATCGTCAGTTCCTGGAGGAGCGTGACGTCCTTGATCAGCGGCAGCGAGATTTCGCCGAACACTTCCTTCACTTCGAACGACGGTGCCTCGAAGCTGGGGATCGCGTTGTAGAAGGCGTAACCGGCCTGGGTCAGATCGTCGAGATCGTAGGAGAGCGTCTCCTTGCGATACTCGGCGCCGAGCGAGACGCCGATGGCGCCGCCCGGAAGGTTGATCGGCAAGCTGCCCGACACGAAGCCGCTCGCGACGAACTGGCTGGACTTGCCGGTCGCCGTGGTCGGGGTGACGAGATAGTTGAGCGCGGCCTGGCTGACCGAGCCCTGGCCGAACGGATTGAGCGGAACGCAGGCCGCGACGTCGGCCGCGAGCTGCGCGGCGTTGCCGGCGACGTCGTCGCCCGCATAGGCCGCATCGACCTGCGAACGGCAGACGATCTGCCCTGCACCGTTGGTGGTCGTGTCCAGTGCCAGCAGATAGCGCTGGGTGTTCACGTTGCCGGTGATCACGCTCGATTCTTTGTGCTCGCTGTAATTGGCCGAGACTTCGTAGTTCCACTCGGAACCGAGGTCGCCCCGGACGCCGACGACGGCGCGGTACAGCTCGCGCTTCATCTGTTCGTCGCGCATGCCGAGATCGACCCAGTTGCGACGCAGCGAGAAGCGGTAGGTGCCGGCAGCGATTTGCGCGAGCGTCGTTGCCTGATTGGCGAGGCCCGCAGCGCTGGTGCCGTAGGCGGTGCCGGTGTTCGGGTTGACGCCCGAGTTGACCGCCGCGATCAGCTGTGCCCGGATCGTGTCGCGGGCCGCAGTCGACAAATACGGGTTGTCGAGGCGGATGCCTTCGCGGTTGACCACGCCACCCGCCGGGCCGCCGGTGGCCGAGGCGTAGGAGCGATCGTTGAAGCCCGCGATGGAGATGCCGTCGCCCAACGTCTGGCCCTGCGAGAAGAACGGACCGCTCTGCGAACCGAACGCTTCGGTGCGGACATACTTGGCTTCGAAGAACGGCACGAATGCCGGCGAGATCTCGAAGTGGCCGAGCGCGTTGAAGACGTAGCGCTTCAGGTCCGGCGAAAGCACGGTCAGCTTGCCTTCGCGGCTGCTGGTGCCGTTGCCGCCGACATAGTTGCCGTTCGGGCCGAGGCCGATGCGAAGACCGGTCTGCGAGACGAGGTTGCCGCCCGGCAGGAACTGGAAGCCGCAGGTATACGACGAGCCGACTGCGTCATTGCCGCAGGGCGCGCCCGGGGTGTTGGCATAGCGGAAGCCGAGCTGACCGCCGAGGCCGATCGTCGCGCTGCGGATGTCGCGATAATAGAGACGATCCGGAACGCTGTCGAACGAGGCGCCGGTGTCGGTGTCGACCACGACGAAGGCATTGTTCTGGCGCAGGTTCGGGCGGCCCGAGGCGTAATAATCGTCCTGGTGCGCGAATTCGGCGTTGAACGCGATGTTGCCGCGGCCTTCAGCGAAGTTCTTGCCCGCGACGAGCGAGACATATTGGTTGCCGGCGTCGCCATAGGTGCTGATGCCCGACTGCGCGCGGATCTGGATGCCGTCGTAGCTGTCCTTGAGGATGAAGTTGACGACGCCCGCGATCGCGTCCGAACCGTAGATCGACGAGTTGCCGCCGGTCACGATGTCGACGCGCTCGATCAGATCGGTCGGCAGCGTGTTGATGTCGATCGCGTTGCCGTTGTTGATGATGTCGGCCGAGGTCTGGCGGCGGCCGTTGATCAGCGCCAGCGTGCGCGCGCGGCCGAGGCCACGCAGATCGAGGAAGTTGACGCCGCGGGTGCCGAGACCCGAAGTCGAGTTCTGCGAGCCCATCGAGGTGCGCAGCTGCGGCAGGTCGTTGAGGACGTCACCGACCGACACGCGGCCGGTTTCGAAGATTTCCTCGCCGGTGACCGTGGTCACCGGAACCGGCGAATCGTCGTTCGGGCGGCGAATGCGCGAACCGGTCACGACGATCGTCGACTCGTCTTCGGTCGCCTGGGTGGTATCGGTCTGGGCTGCCTCGGCGGGCTCGCTGGATTGCGCCTGCGCAACGAGAGGAAACAGGAACGCGGCGCTCGCCAGGGCGGTGGCACCGAGAAGACGGCTGGTTTTCATGTTTAAGGCCCCTTCGGGCGTGATGCCCGATTGAAGCCATGAGTTCCCGTGCCGGGCCTTGCCGCGCAAGGCCGTTTGTGAACTACCGATTAATTACCGACGCCCCTGTTGCACATATGCTACAGCCTTTTTCCTATTATTGCGCCTTGTTGCAGCGCAACGCAATTTTGTAACATTAGTGACTAACTGTGCTACAACGGCATGTCACTTATGCTACGATTGCGATCAACGACGGGATTTGCGCGACCAGCGGTTACCGCTCGAGGCACATCGCGATCCCCATGCCGCCGCCGATGCACAAGGTGGCGAGGCCCTTCTTCGCGTCGCGCTTCTGCATTTCGTAGATCAAGGTGGTCAGCACGCGTGCGCCCGAGGCGCCGATCGGGTGGCCGATCGCGATCGCGCCGCCATTGACGTTGACCTTGTCGGCATCCCAGCCGAGCTCCTTGCCGACCGACAGCGCCTGCGCGGCAAAGGCTTCATTGGCTTCGATCAGGTCGAGATCGGCGATGGTCCAGCCGGCCTTTTCGAGCGCTTTCTTCGAGGCGGGGACGGGACCGATGCCCATGATCGAGGGATCGACGCCGGCCGATGCCCAGCTCTTGATCGTCGCGAGGATCGGGCTGCCGCGGCGCTCGGCCTCTTCGCGGCTCATGACCACCAGCGCCGCCGCGCCGTCGTTGAGGCCGGAGGCGTTGGCGGCAGTGACGGTGCCGTCCTTCTTGAAGGCGGGGCGCAGCCCGGCGACGCCTTCGACCGTCGCGCCCGCGCGGATATATTCGTCGTCTGAGACCACCGTGTCGCCCTTGCGGCCCTTAACCGTCACCGGCGCGATCTCGTCCTTGAACTTGCCCGCGGCGCGCGCCGCCTCGGCCTTGTTCTGGCTGGCGACGGCGAACGCGTCCTGCTCGCCGCGGGTGACCTGATATTGCTCGGCGAGATTCTCGGCAGTGATGCCCATGTGATAGCCGTTGAACACGTCGGTCAGGCCGTCCTTGATCATCGTGTCGACGAGGCTGAGATCGCCCATCTTGGTGCCGGGGCGGAGCGACTGGGCGTGGGTGCTCATCGACATGCTCTCCTGCCCGCCCGCGACGACGATGGTCGCGTCGCCGGTCTTGATCGCCTGATAGGCCAGCGCCACCGCGCGAAGGCCCGAGCCGCAGACCTGCTGGACGCCCCAGGCGGGGACTTCCTTGGGGACGCCGGCCGCCATCGATGCCTGGCGGGCCGGGTTCTGGCCCTGCGCCGCGGTGAGCACCTGGCCGAGAATGACTTCGCTGACCTCTTCGCTCTTCACGCCCGCCTGCTCGAGTGCCGCCGCGATGGCGACCCGGCCGAGTTCGTGCGCCGGCGTTGCGGCGAACGCGCCGAGGAAGCTGCCGACGGGCGTGCGCTTGGCGGCGGTGATGACGATGTCGGTCATGGAGGACTCCTGCGGATGTCTTGGCGTTTGACGGCTATCTAGGGGCGGGAAGGGCGCTTAGCCAGTCCGCAAGCGGTTGCCACAGCGCGTCGCGCGCACGGCTGCCGACGATCATCCCGACATGGCCCATCGCCAGCTCGCGGACTTCGCCGATCCGCGCGGCGCTGGCGGCGGGGACGATGCGGTCGGTGGTCGAGACGAAGGAGAGCGCGGGCAGATCGAGCGCACCTGGATCGACGTTGCGCCCGCAAATTTCCCAACGTGCGTTCCCCGGCAGATCGGCGACGAAGAAATCGTCGAACAATTGGCGGCCGGCGGCGAAGGGAAGCGGCGCGCCGCCATTGGCCCAATCCTCGAGCCGGACGAAGGCGCGCGCTTCCGGACCGGCGGGATCGAGCCGGGCGAAACGCTCGAACTTGGCGACGGTGCGCTTCGGGTCGAGCTGCCAGAAGCCTGCCTGCAACACTTCCATGGGGACGAGGCCGAGCTGTCCGCAGGTGGCGTGCGCCTCGTCCCACAGCGCCGAGATCGGTTCGAGCGCGTCGCCATAGCCGGCGAAGCGCCACGGCGCGGCGATGGTGACGAGGCCGGCGGCGCTGCTCGCCGCCGCTGCGGCGATCGCCATGGTGCCGCCGAGGCAATAGCCGGCGAGCACCGGCGGACGATCGAGCGTGGCGAGTAGCGGCAGGAGCAAATGCTCGACATGCGCAGTGACATGCTGCGCGCGATCCTCGGGCGTCGGGGTGCCCCAATCGACGAGCAACGGACGCACGCCTCGCCCGGCGAGCCAGCCGAGCAGCGAATTATCCTCGGCCAGATCGAGCACGAGCGGCGGATTGATCAGCGACGGCACGAACACCACCGGCACGCCGCTGCCGCCATAATCGCGCAGCATGGCGCGGCCGGCCTGCGCAATCACCGGCCGCGCCGGACGCGGGGCGGGGCGGGGCGCGTCCTGATAGGCGCGCAGCCCGGCAAGTGCTGCGGCGCGTCGTTCGGGCGATGCTGCAGTTTCGCTGCGCAGCAGCGCCAGGAACAGCGGCAGCGGTCGAGGCCCTTGTTGCGATGCGGCAAAGGATGTTAGGGTATCAGCATTCACGCGCGGGGGTGTCCATGAAGAAGGCTGCTGCGGGCTCGGGTCCGGTGATCATCAAGAAATACGCCAACCGCCGACTCTACAATACCGAAACCTCGTCCTACATCACGCTCGATCATCTCGCCGCGATGACGCGCGAGGGCCGCGACTTCAAGGTCGTCGACGCCAAGACCGACGAGGACATCACCCACAATGTCCTCACCCAGATCATCATGGAAGAGGAAGCGCGCGGCACTTCGATGCTGCCGGTCAATTTCCTGCGCCAGCTGATCTCGCTCTACGGCGATTCGATGCAGGCGATGGTGCCGGGCTATCTCGAGGCGTCGATGGACAGCTTCCGGCGCAATCAGGAGCAGTTCAAGTCGGCGGTCGAGGGTGCGTTCGCCAACTCGCCCTTCGCCGAGATCGCCAAGCGCAACATGGCGATGTTCGAGGCGGCGGCGGAAGCGTTCAAGCCGGGCGCCGCCGGGGTCGCCGCGCCGACGCCAACGCCTGCCGCACCGGCGGAGGGGGGCGACGACGTTTCGGCGCTCAAGGCCGAACTGGCCCGGCTGCAGGACAAGATCGAGAAATTGGGGAAGTAGCACCGGCCGTCCCCCTCCCTGCAAGGAAGGGGCCAGGGGTGGGTAAGAAAAGGTCCGGCTCGATGCCCGGCTTTTTCGTTATTTCGCATGGGTCGCCTCCCTTGCAGGGAGGGGAGTCTAGAGCGACTTGCGTTTGCCGAATCCGCCCAGCGCGGTCTGGATCTCCTCGGCGCTGATCATCTTCTGCTCGATCACGCAGCGCAGGCCGAGCCCGTCGAAGCCGTGATAGCTCGCCGCGGTGGCGAAGGCGATCGTGGTGTCGGCGCGCGCCTCGGCGCCGCGAACCGCCTTTGCCGGCAATGCGATCGTCTCGCCAAAGCGCGTGCCCGACGAATCGGCGACGATCCGCGCCGCCTGATCGACGATCGAGATGCGCGTGCGCGCCCATTCCTTCTCGCCGAACAGCGAGCGGTCCGAGATGATCGCCGGGATGCGTTCTTCCCAGTCGAATTCGACATAGAAGACCCCCGCCGGCCGGCCCTCGGCGCCGCGCGGGCGGATGCCGGTGACGAAGACGAGCACCGCGCGGTGATCGGACCACGGATTTTGCCAGACTTCGTCGGTGAACCATTGATCGTGGTGCGCGCTGCCCATCGCCTTGAGGAACTGCGCGGCGTTGGCGACATTGGTCTGGCGGACGCGGGCGTTCGGATCCGACGAGATGATGATCCGGCCGTCGCGATCGGCGACGAAGGCGTTGAGATAGAAAGGCGAGGTCTGGGTGAAGCTGGCGAGCCGCGCCTGCGCCGCCGCGAGCTTTTCGGGAGTCGGGTCCAAAGTCGCGGCGATCACTTCGGCGTCGGATGCCAGCAGCCGCAAGTCGATGCTGCGGCCGTAGAGATGGCGTGCGACGTTCTGGATCAGCGCCTGGGCGAGCTCGACCAGCCGCGTGCCCTCGATCTCGCCGACCATCTCGTCGGCGATGCCCGCGCCCATTGCGAGGCGCTCGCGAACTTCGGAGCGGAATTCGAGACTGGCGTGGCGGGCCTGTTGCGCGAGCGCCTTCACTTCCTGCGCGACCACCGAGAAGCCGCGGCCGGCCTCGCCCGAGCGGGCCGCCTCGATCGCGGCATTGAGCGCGAGGAGATTGGTGCGCGCGGCGATTTCCTCGCTCGTGCTGGCGAAAGTGTCGACCTCGTCGCGGAGGACGGACAGCAAGGAGCGGATCCGGCGTGGCACGGATCCAATTGCTATCGCCGATTGGTTAACGGAGCGTGGCGGATTTCGCTATCGAAACAAAAATGTTTCAGGGTTTCCTGAACTTTAGCGTCATCCGGTCGCTCTCGCCGATCGCTTCGTATTTGGCGCGATCGACCTCCTTGAGGCGATAGGAGGGCGGCAGCGTCCAGACGCCGTCCTTCCAGTCGGCGGTGTCCTTCGGATTGGCGTTGACTTCGGAGGCGGCGACAAACTTGAAGCCCGCCTGCTCGGCGAGGCGCCGGACCGTCGACACCTTGATATAGCCGCTGTTCTTCTCGCGCTCGTCGCTGGCGCTCTCGGGCAGGCGATGATCCTCGATGCCGAGAATCCCCCCGGGCTTGAGCATCGCGAACATCTGCGCGAACGCCTCGGGCGCATAATCCTGACCGTCGCGCTGATAGCCCATCCGCCAGTTGTGGACGTTGCGGAAGGTGAGGACCGCATCCGCACTGCCGTCGGGCACCTTGGGCTGCCCCTCGGTCCAGGGGAAAGCGGCGAATTTGAGATGGCCATAGGCCTTCGCGTCCTTCGCCTGCAGCGTCTGCGCGCTCTTGACGCCGTTCGGCCACGGCGCGGCGGCGTAGAGCGTGCCCTTGCCGGCGGTGAGCGGCCCGAGGATCTCGGTATACCAGCCGCCGCCGGGCCAGATCTCGACCACGGTGTCGCCCGGCTTGACCCCGAAGAAGCTCAACGTCTCGAGCGGATGGCGATATTTGTCGCGCGCCACGTTGGTCGGGGTTCGCGTGGTCGCGGAAACCGCATCCCGAAGCGCGTGGCGCTGGGTTTGCGGCTCGCCCGCAGCGACGCTGGCGACTGCAATCGCAGTCGTCAGAAGGCCGAGCACGGTCAGGGTCTGGCGCATGACATTTCCTTGCCTAGATGCATCGCCATGTGGGAGTTTTTCGGATCGATGCAACAACAATTATGGGGCGGCGCGGCGGCCGCGGTGGTAATCGCGATTACCAGCGCTTTCGGCGAGCGCCGCCGCAGTCGCCGGCGCGATATGGATCAGGTCGGCTTCATGCCGTGGACGCTGATCCAGGTGCTGGCGATGCTGCTCGCCGTGGTCCTCGCGAGCGTGGCGCTCAACCTGCGCTAGGTCGTGAATCCCTGAACCATCGTGGCGTGCCGGCAGACGGATTTTGACGAAATCGACCGGAAAAATGCCCCGGACGGTTCCATCCGGGCGCGCGCAGCTTTTCTGACACACGAGTTTGCCATGGGGCGCGGAGACGCAGGCTCGAGGGGCAAGCCAGATGATCCGCAAGACCATGCGATCCGGTTTGACTGCACTTTTCCTGGTGCTGTCGTGCATATCGGTGGCGGCCGCGCCGGACCAGATCGACAGCGCGATCGAACATGCCCGCCTCATGGGCAGCGTCAAGCTCGAGGGCGAATTGTTCCATGTCCAGGGTCTCGAGCTCGACAGCTGGCGTATCTGGGTGACCTCGGTCGATCAGACGAACCGCAAAGGCTATATCCATGAGTTCGACCGGCGCACCGGCAAGCTCCGGCGGCGGCTGGAACTGACCGACGGTGCGAAATACCATCCGGGCGGGATATCGATTTCCGGCGATTCGATCTGGATTCCGGTGGCGGAATTGAAGCCGAAAAGTGCCTCGGTGCTTGTGGAGCTCGATGCCGACAGCCTGCAGATACGCCGGAAAATTCACGTCGCGGACCACCTCGGATGCGTAGCGGCATCGGGCCGCAACCTCGTGGCGGGCAATTGGGACAGCGAGTTGCTCTACATATTCGATCTGGGCGACAATGGGCGGGTGCGGATCGTGCCGAACCCGTCCCGGACCCGCTATCAGGACATGAAGTTCGTCGGCGGGCAGCTCGTAGCCGGTGGATCCCTGACATTGTGGAGCGGCGCCGTCGACTGGATCGACTGGCCGTCGATGAAGCTCAGACGGACCTTGCGCGCCGGCGCGATCGGACCCGTCAGGCCCTTGGGCCGCGGCGGGCCCTATACCGGCGAAGGAATGGCGATCGAGGGCCGCGATCTGTACGTCGTTCCCGAAGACGGTCCCAGTCGCCTGTTTCATTTCCGGCTCGACGAGCGAGACGGCCGGGCGGCATGAGCTGCACGCTATCGGGGTCGGCGAACCCGACGGTGCGGTAGCGCGCCCTTGGCCTAGTAGAAGCCGGCGAGGGTGAGACTGCGCTCGGTACCGTCGCACAGCTTGAGCCGGACAATTCGGCCGGGCGCGCCGACCGTCCATTCGACGGCGCCGTCCTTGACGTCTTCCGCCACCGGCACGCCGTCGGCCGCGCAGATCTGGTCGCCTGCCTGCCACCCCCCGGCCGCCGCCGGCGAGCCGCGCATGACATGGACGACACGGAGCGCGGTCCCTTTGAGCTCGATCAACAATCCGCTGGTCGAACGCGGGAAGGGGACGGCGACCATCTTGCCGGGCTGGAGGACCATCCGGCCGGCGCGCGGATCGAGCAGCACGCGGTAGCGCTGCAGCATTCCCGTGCCGAGCCGACCTGCCGCGCCGACCGAAGCCGAGAAGCCGCCTTCGCCTTCGATCCGTACCTCGGCCTCGCGTGGGGGCATGCCGGCGAGCGAGAATGCCGGGACCACCAGGGTGTCGGTGACCACGGCCCCGCCCATCCCCCAGCCGAGGCTGGTGGTGATCCGGGCGCCCTGATAGTCCGCCGATGTCCATGCGGCGCGGCTGAGGGTCAGGGCGCCGCCGTCGCCGGTGTCGACGATGATCGGCTTGAGCAATTTGCCGGCGACGCTGACTTCGGACTGATAGACTCCGTTGGGGCTGCGGCGGCGCAGCGGTGCGGTGCTGCCGGCGAACGGCATCCGGCCGCTGGAGAGGATGCGGAAGCGGCGCGCGTCATAGTCGATATCGATCGCGCAGCAGCTGAGGATGTCGGCGCCGACCAGTACGTCAGCGCCGAAGCGGATTTCGCCCGCGGGGTCGGCGATGCCGACGCGGCCGTGCGTTCGGGTCAGGCCACCGAAGCGGACCGATGCCGCCTCGGCCCAACCGACCTCGACGCCGCCGCCGATCGCGAGCGCCCGTTGGCGCCGGGTCGGCGTCAGGCCGGCGGTGCGGGCGAAGCGGCTGGTGACGATCGTGTCGCTGAGGCCGGTGTCGAGGATGGCCCAGCTGACATGGCCGTCGAGCTCGATCGGAAAGCGGATCTGGTTATAGGCGGTGAGCTCGAAATCGATCCAGTGCGCCTCGGTATCGGGCGCCAAGGTGGTCGCGGGCTGAAGCTGGGCGAGCGCGACGACGGGGGCGAGAAGGGCGAGCACGCGCCAGCCTTACCGCCGAAACGCCTCCGCCCGCCAGCCGTGCCTCAGAGGCACGCCTCGAGCATCGCCTGATCGAAGCCGTATTGCCGGGCCTTGTCGAGCGTGTAGGGGCGCAGGCCCATCGAGCGATACTCGCCGATGATCTTGCCGTCGGCGCTCTCGTCGAGATACTCGAACTTGAACAGCTCCTGGGTGACGATCACCGGGCCTTCCATGCCGATCACTTCGGTGATGTTGGTGACGCGGCGCGAGCCATCGCGCAGGCGCTTCACCTGCACGATCATGTCGACCGAATCGGCGATCTGGCGGCTGATCGCTTCCTTGGGCATCTTGATGTCGCCCATCATCACCATGTTCTCCATACGCCCGAGGCATTCGCGCGGGGAGTTGGAGTGGAGCGTGCACATCGAGCCGTCATGGCCGGTGTTCATCGCCGAGAGCAGATCGAAACATTCGGAGCCGCGGATTTCGCCGAGGATGATGCGATCGGGACGCATACGCAGTGAGTTCTTGACGAGGTCGCGGATGGTGATCTCGCCCTGGCCTTCGAGGTTGGGCGGACGCGTTTCGAGCGGCAGCCAGTGCGGCTGCTGCAGCCGGAGTTCGGCCGCGTCCTCGATGGTCAGCACGCGCTCGCCCGGGTCGATCATCTTCGACAAGGCGTTGAGCATCGTCGTCTTGCCCGAGCCGGTACCGCCCGAGATGACGATGTTGAAGCGGCTGGCGCCGGCGATCTTGAGCGCGGTGGCCATCTTCTGGCTCATCGAGCCGCCGTTCGCCATCATGTCGAGCGTGATCGGCTTGGCCGAGAATTTACGAATCGAGATCGCGGTGCCGCGCAAGGAGAGCGGCGGCACGATCACGTTGACGCGGCTGCCGTCCTTGAGGCGGGCGTCGGCGAGCGGGGTGGTCTGGTCGACGCGGCGGCCGACCGAGTTGCAGATCCGCTGGGCGATCTGGAACAGATGCTCCTCGTCGCGGAACTGGATGTTGGCGAGTTCGAGCCTGCCCTTGCGTTCGATGAAGGTCTGCTCGGGGCCGTTGACCATGATGTCCGAGATCGCCGGATCGGAAAGCAATTCCTCGAGCGGCCCGAGCCCGAGCAACTCGTCGACCAGCACCTTTTCGAGCGCGAACTGCTCGCGGCGATTGAGGGTGAGCTTCAGCTCGGCGAGCACTTCGCCGATGATCGGACGGAATTCCTCGGCCAGCTCGTCCTTGGAGAGCGTCGCGGCGGCTTCGGGATCGACGCGTTCGAGCAGGCGCGGCAGCACCTGTTCCTTGATCCGGTGGATCGAGGCTTCGAAGCCCTCGACGCGCGAATTGCCGGCATCGCCCGAGGCGGCCTGACGATCGGCGAGCCGCTGGAGCGCATCGCTATTGGCGAGGCTGCCCGCGGAGGGATCGCGCTCCTCCATCGGATCGGGCGCGGCGGCGCCGGGAAGGGGAACGCTGTTCAGCGGCGGGAATTGCTCGCCGCCGACCGGCATCGGATCGGAGGGGCGCGGCGCGGGCCCGGGGCCCTGCATCGGCCGCGCGACACCGAAAGCCGGCCGTCCGCCTGCTGTCCCGCCACCCATTCCGTTGCGTCGTCCGAAAGCGCTCATCGGTTAACCTGTAATCCCCGCGATTGGGCAGGCTTAGCGGTCAAGCCTTTAGAATTGCCTAACCAAATCGGGGGGCTTCCCTTCTTCGTCCTCCTCGCCTGCGCGGGGCCGGCGGAGGTGACGGTTGCGCGGCCGTCGTTCGTGTGTGACGTTGCCGTCTCCTTTCTCTAAAGGAGGTCCTGCCATGCTGCTGCTTCTGGCTCCGCTGCTGCTCGACGCGCAGCAACCCGATCTCGGCTGGCTGGCCGGGCATTGGTGCGCCGAACCGAAGAGCGGCAAGGTCACGTGCGAGGACTGGGGGCCGCTGGACAAGGGGGTGATGCGCGGTACCGGCACCACCCGTACAGGGGAGCGCGTCACCACCAACGAGGCGATGCGGATCACGGTCGACGAATCGGGGATGGTCTTCCACGCCGAGCCGGCGAACCAGCAGCCGGCGGATTTCCGCGCAGTGAAGATCGACGCGAAGGCGCGATCGGTGACGTTCGAGGATGCAACGCACGACTACCCGCAGCGCGTGCGCTACTGGCGCGAGGGCGAGACCTTGCTTGCCGAAATATCGCTGGCGGATGGCAGCAAGGCGATGCGGTGGCTGTTCCACCGCGCGAAATAATCATCATCCGACAGACGCCGGGATCCTGCGCTCCTCTTGTCGCGCACATGGCCTGAGATCCCGGCTTTCGCCGGGATGACGGTTCAGTCGGCCTTCTCGGCGAGCACGGTCAGGCCGCGTTCGTTGACCTCGGCGAAGCCGCCTTCGATACGGATCGTCTCGGGCGTGGTGGCGCCGGTCTTGTAGATTTCGAGATTGCCGTCGCGGATCGTCGACATCAACGGCGCATGCCCTTCGAGCACGCCGAAATCGCCCTCGGTGCCGGGGACGACGACCATGTGCACGTCCTCGGAGCGGACGAGACGTTCGGGCGTGACGAGTTCGAAGTGCAGCATTTCTTCTTCCTTGGCCCCTCCCTGCAAGGGAGAGGTTTGGGGTGGGTAGCTGCGGCGGGGGCTCGATGCCCCGTCGGAGCCAATCGGGAGTACGGTGGAGGGCTCGCTGCCGCTCCCACCCACCCCCAGCCCCTCCCTTGCAGGGAGGGGAGCAGTCAGTCTTACGCCTCGGCGGCCAGCTTCTGGGCCTTGGCGATCGCGTCGTCGATGCCGCCGACCATGTAGAAGGCCGCCTCCGGCAGATGGTCGTATTCGCCGTTCACCACGGCCTTGAACGACTTGATGGTGTCCTCGATCTGCACGAACGCGCCGGGGATGCCGGTGAACACTTCGGCGACGTGGAACGGCTGGCTGAGGAAGCGCTGGATTTTGCGCGCACGGCTGACCGTCAGCTTATCTTCTTCCGAAAGCTCGTCCATGCCGAGGATCGCGATGATGTCCTGCAGCGACTTGTACTTCTGGAGGATCGACTGGACGGCGCGGGCCGTCTCGTAATGCTCCTGGCCGACGACGCGCGGCTCGAGCACGCGGCTGGTCGAGTCGAGCGGATCCACCGCCGGGTAGATGCCGAGCTCGGAGATCGCGCGATTGAGCACGGTGGTCGCGTCGAGATGGGCGAACGACGTGGCCGGGGCCGGATCGGTAAGATCGTCGGCGGGGACGTACACGGCCTGCACCGAAGTGATCGAGCCCTTGTTGGTCGAGGTGATGCGCTCCTGCAGCGCGCCCATGTCGGTCGACAGGGTCGGCTGATAGCCCACTGCCGACGGGATGCGGCCGAGCAGTGCCGACACTTCGGCGCCGGCCTGGGTGAAGCGGAAGATGTTGTCGACGAAGAACAAAACGTCCTGGCCTTCGACGTCGCGGAAATATTCGGCGATGGTCAGACCCGAAAGCGCGACGCGGGCACGCGCCCCGGGCGGCTCGTTCATCTGGCCGTATACGAGGGCGACCTTCGAGCCCTCCGAGATGGCGTTGCCGTCGGCGTCCTTGGCGATGACGCCGGCGTCGAGGAACTCGTGATAGAGATCGTTGCCCTCACGGGTACGCTCGCCGACGCCCGCGAACACCGAGGTGCCGCCATGGCCCTTGGCGATGTTGTTGATCAGTTCCTGGATGAGCACGGTCTTGCCGACGCCAGCGCCGCCGAACAGGCCGATCTTGCCGCCCTTTGCGTAGGGCGCGAGCAAGTCGATCACCTTGATGCCGGTGACGAGGATCGCGCTCTCGGTCGACTGGTCGACGAACAGCGGCGCGGCGGCGTGGATCGGCGAGGTCTGCTCGGCCTCGACCGGACCGCGCTCGTCGATCGGCTCGCCGATGACGTTGAGGATGCGGCCGAGCGTCTTGGGGCCGACGGGGACGCGGATCTGCGAACCGGTATCAGTGACTTGCTGGCCGCGGGTCAGACCCTCGGTCGCGTCCATCGCGATCGTGCGGACGGTGTTCTCGCCGAGATGCTGGGCGACCTCGAGAACGAGGCGGTTGCCGTTATTGTCGGTCTCGAGCGCCGAGAGAATGGCGGGCAGCACGCCGCCATCGAACGACACGTCGACGACCGCGCCGATCACCTGGCTGATGCGGCCGACATTGTTGGTGGTACCCGGGCGGGTGATTTCAGCGGCGGTTGCCATCGTCTCTTCCTTGCGGCTTCTAGCTGTTGGCGGGGGCACTAGCCCCGGTGCGGTGGAAAGTCACGGTGAGGCGGTCGGCCGCCTTCTCGATTGCATAATCGATGCCGGCAAGCTGGCCCTTGCCGGCCTCGCCCTTGGCGAGCTTGTCGTGGACCGATTTGGCGTCGATCTTCGACTGGAACAGGAAATCGCGGACGATGTCGGCGAAGCGCGTGCGCGCCAGCCCGGCGCTCGGCGCGTCGGTCAGCGCGAGCTGGAAGCGCAGCGCGTCGACACGTTCGGCGGCCTTGCCGGTCGCGTCGAAGGCGACGCTGTTGGGCTTCTTCGCGGCGGTATCGGTGACCATCACCGGCGTGCCCACGCTGGCGAAGCCGTTCTCCGCGGGGCCGTAAGCCGGGGCGTGGAAGCCGAACTGGTTGGCGGCGCCTACCGCGACATCCGGCTGGAACGCACGATCCCAGCCATTGACCTTGGCGAGATCGGCCGCGCGCGTCTGTTCCTGCTTCTGCAGCGCGACGCCGTCGGACGACGCGCCGCCGCAGCCGGCGAGCGCCAGCGAAGCAAGGACAAAGGCGGCGGCCGTCCGCATCAGAGCGCCTCGGCGCCTGAGATGATCTCGACCAGCTCGGTGGTGATCGCGGCCTGACGGGCGCGGTTATACTGGATCGACAGGCGCTTGATCAGGTCGCCGGCGTTGCGCGTGGCGTTATCCATCGCCGTCATCTTGCTGCCCTGCTCTGACGCGGCATTCTCGCGGATCGCGCGATAGAGCTGGATCGCGACGTTGCGCGGCAGCAGGTCGGCGAGGATCGCTTCCTCGTCGGGCTCGTAGATCACGGCGGCGGGCGCTGCGGTGCTGGGCGCCGCGCCTTCGGGGACCGAAGACGGTGCGACCGGGATGATCTGCTGCTCGGTCGGCTCCTGGGTCAGCACCGACTTGAAGTGCGAATAAAAGAGATGCGCGACGTCGAACTCGCCCGCTTCGTAGCGCGCGACCAGATCGTCGGCATAGCCGCGGGCATCGCCGAAGCCGAGCTTGCCGAGATCGCCCGGCTCGATCGAATGGACGAACTGCTTCGGGAACAGCCGGTTGAGCACCGCGCGGCCCTTGCGACCGATCGTGTAGAACTTGACCGTCTTGCCCTCGGCGATCAGCTCCTGCGCGCGGCGGCGGGCGAGACGGGCGATGTTGGTGTTGAACGCGCCGGCGAGACCCTTGTCCGAGGTCGCGACGACGAACAGATGGACCTGATCCTTGCCGGTGCCGGCGAGCAGCTTGGGCGAGGATTCGCTCACCGTCACCTTGGAGGCGAGGCTCGCGACCACGCTCTCGAGGCGCTGGGCATAGGGACGCCCGGCCTCCGCCGCCTCCTGCGCGCGGCGCAGCTTGGCGGCGGCGACCATCTTCATCGCCTTGGTGATCTTCTGGGTCGACTTGACCGAGTTGATCCGGACCTTGAGTGCCTTGAGAGAGGCCAACGCTTTCTTCCTTCTCGTGCCTCTGCGGAAGCAGGGGCCCAGGGTGTTCGAGCGAGTCGCTTGCGACTCTGGGCTCCTGCTTTCGCAGGAGCACTAGAGGTTAGGCGAACGTCTTGCCGAACTCGGTCAGCGCGGCCTTGAGCTGGTCGCGGACGTCGTCCTTCAGATCCTTGCTGTCGCGAATCGCGCTCAGCACGCCGGCGTGCTTGCTGCGCATCTCGGCGAGCATCGCCGCTTCGTAGCGCACCACGTCCTGTGCCGCGATGCCGTCGAGGAAGCCCTGCGTGCCGGCGAAGATCGACACGGTCTGCTCCTCGAAGGGCAGCGGGCTGAACTGCGGCTGCTTGAGCAGTTCGGTCAGGCGCGCGCCGCGGTTGAGCAATTTCTGGGTCGATGCGTCGAGGTCCGAGCCGAACTGCGCGAACGCCGCCATCTCGCGATACTGGGCGAGCTCGAGCTTGATCGAGCCGGCGACCTTCTTCATCGCCTTGGTCTGCGCGGCCGAGCCGACGCGGCTGACCGACAGGCCGACGTTGATCGCCGGGCGGATGCCTGCGAAGAACAGGTCGGTCTCGAGGAAGATCTGGCCGTCGGTGATCGAGATCACGTTGGTCGGGATATAGGCCGAAACGTCGCCGGCCTGGGTCTCGATGATCGGCAGCGCGGTCAGCGAGCCGCCGCCCTTGGCGTCCGACATCTTCGCCGCGCGCTCCAGAAGGCGCGAGTGGAGATAGAAGACGTCGCCGGGATAGGCTTCGCGGCCCGGCGGGCGGCGCAGCAGCAGCGACATCTGACGATATGCCACGGCCTGCTTCGAGAGATCGTCGAACACGATCAGCGCGTGCATGCCGTTGTCGCGGAAATATTCGCCCATCGCAGTGCCGGTGTAGGGCGCGAGGAACTGCAGCGGGGCGGGCTCCGAAGCGGTCGCGGCGACGACGATCGAATATTCCATCGCGCCATTCTCTTCGAGCGTCTTGACGAGCTGCGCGACGGTCGAGCGCTTCTGGCCGACTGCGACATAGACGCAATAGAGCTTCTTCGACTCGTCGTCGCCGGCGTTGACGCCCTTCTGGTTGATGAAGGCGTCGACCGCGACGGCCGACTTGCCGGTCTGGCGATCGCCGATGATCAGCTCGCGCTGGCCGCGGCCGACGGGAACGAGCGCGTCGATCGCCTTGAGGCCGGTCTGCATCGGCTCGCTGACCGACTGGCGCGGGATGATGCCCGGCGCCTTGACCTCGACGCGGCTGCGCGTTTCCGAAACGATCGGGCCCTTGCCGTCGATCGGGTTGCCGAGGCCATCGACGACGCGACCGAGCAGGCCCTTGCCGACGGGGACGTCGACGATCGTGCCGGTGCGCTTGACGGTGTCGCCTTCCTTGATCTCGGCGTCCGAGCCGAAGATCACGACGCCGACATTGTCGGCCTCGAGGTTGAGCGCCATGCCCTGCACGCCGTTGGCGAACTCGACCATCTCGCCGGCCTGGACATTGTCCAGTCCGTGGATGCGCGCGATGCCGTCGCCGACGCTCAGCACCTGGCCGGTCTCGGAGACCTCGGCGTCGGTGCCGAAGCTGGCGATCTGGTCCTTGATGACCTTGGAGATTTCTGCGGCGCGGATATCCATGGTGTTAGCCTTCAGCCTTTCATCGCGTGCGCGAGGGAGTTCAGACGGGTCTTGATCGACGAATCGATCATCTGGCTGCCGATCTTCACGACCAGCCCGCCAAGGAGCGAGGGATCAACCGAAAGGTCGACATTGACGTCACGGCCGAGCCGGGTGCGCAGCTGCGCCTTGAGCGCGTCGACCTGTTCGGCGTCGAGCGGATGCGCCGAGATCACTTCTGCCGTGGTCTCGCCGCGATGCGCCGCCGCCAGCTGGCGGAACGCGCGGATGATCGCGGGCAGCTGGTTGAGCCGGCGGTTCTGCGCGACCACGCCGAGGAAATTGGCAGTGGTTGCGTCGAGCATGAGCGCAGCCGCGGTCGCCGCGACCGCTTTGGCGGCGGCGCCGCGCGCGATCAGCGGGCTGTTGGTCAGCGCCTTGAAGTCTGCCGATTCGTCGAGCGCCTGCTGCACCGTGGCGAGGCTGGCCTCGACCTTGGGCAGGGACTTCGAATCACGCGCAAGCTCGAACAGGGCGGTTGCATAACGCCCGCTGAGACTGGCCTGGATACCGCCGGAATTCTCCACGCGTGTCGGTTCCTCTTGGAGGGTTCGGAATTGGCCCCATGCAAAAAAGGGGCACGCCGGACGGGCGCCCCGATGGGTCGCGGCGCGGTTAGCATCGGTGTCACGGGGATGCAACCCGACTCCTCTGGACAAGCGCGCGCAGAGATGTTGGTCTGTGTCCGGGGAACGGCAAACAGGGGGAAGAAATGAAGCGGAAGGCGTTGCTCGTGGCGTCGGCGCTGGCATGGGCCGGCGCGGCGCAGGCCGAGGTGCTGGAGATCACCGGCGAATTTCCCGCGAACAATCGCGAGGCGAGCTTTCTCGAATCGGTATCGGTCGATCGCTTCGGCGGCAGCGACGGCACCGCGCTCCAGATCGCGATCGAGCGCGCGCTCGGCGGCAGCCAGTTCGAATTGCTCGCGGGGCGCACCGGGCGCGACACCGCCGAGGGATCGATCTCGGGCAGCGTCTCGTCCGGCGTGGACGAAAGCAGCTTCACCAGGAAGGAGAAGCAGTGCGTCCAGAAGGACGACAAGGGCAAATGCACCAGGGAGGAGCAGGTCGAGGTGCGCTGCAAGCGCCGGATCATCGACATCAAGGCCGATATCCGCATCGTCCGCAACACCGACGGGCGGATCCTCTATTCGCAGCCCAAGCCGTTCCGCGAGGAAGTCGAATGGTGCCGCGGCGGCAATGCCAGCCGCACCGTCGAGGAAGTGGTCGAGAATGCGATCCGCGACATTGCCGGGTCGCTGCGCGGCGACCTCGTCCCGCATGTCGACACCTACAAGATCCGCGTGCGCGAGAACACCAAGGGGCTCTCGAAGGAGGCCGCGAACCGGTTCAAGGAACTGGTCAAGCTGACCAAGCGCGACGCGCGCGGCGCCTGCGCGGGCTGGGACGCGATGAAGACCGAGGCGGCGGGGCATCCCTCCTTGTTGTTCAACCTCGGCCTCTGCGCCGAGCAGCGCGGCGCCTATGAGGATGCCCTCGGCCTGTACCAGGACGCGGCGCTCGCCGGCGCGAACGAAGGCCGCGAGGGCTTCACCCGGGCGACGCGGCTTGTCGAGGGCCGCGCCGACGCGCAGGAGCGCGCGAAACGGCGGCGGGGGTAATTCCTGCAATCCTCCTCCGCTTCGCAAGGGAGGATTTGCCATTCCCACCCCGGCGAAGGCCGGGGGCAGAGATAACAGATGCGTAAAACGAAAAGGGGCGGCGACACCTGATCGTGTCGCCGCCCCTCTTTTTCGCTGCAGCCGGCTTAGCGCCCGCGGCCGCCGGCACCCGCCGGGCGCGCCGGGCGAGCGTGGAATTTGCCCTTGGGGCGTGCATAGTTGCGCGGCTTCTCGGCGCGCTGCTCGCCCTGCGGCGCGTCGAAGCGGCGCGGACGGGCCTCGCCGGTCTCGGTGCGGGGCGCATCGTGGCGGCGCTGCTGATCGCCGCGCGGACGATCGTCGCGGCGCTGGCCCTGGCCCTGACCGGGGCGCTGGCCGCCACGGCCATGCTGCATCGCGCGGCCGTTGCGGCCGTTCTGCTCGTCGCGGCTCACCGGCATCGGCGAGCGCGTCGACTTGATCTTGTTCGATTCGTTGATGAAGTCGGCCGGCAGCGGCTGGACGGTCAGCTTCTGGCGCGTGAGCTTCTCGATGTCCTTGAGGTACGGACGCTCGTCATCGGCGCAATAGCTGATCGCGAGGCCGGTCGCCCCGGCGCGCGCGGTGCGGCCGATGCGGTGGACATATTGATCGGGCACGTTGGGCAGCTCGAAGTTGAACACATGGCTGACGCCCGAAACGTCGATGCCGCGCGCCGCGATGTCGGTCGCGACGAGGATCTTGACCTTGCCGCTGCGGAACTCGCCGAGCGCGCGCTCGCGCTGCGGCTGGCTCTTGTTGCCGTGGATCGCGTTCGCGGCGATGCCGTTGCCGCCGAGCAGGCGGACGACGCGGTCGGCGCCGTGCTTGGTGCGGGTGAACACCAAAGCGCGATCGATGCCCGGGTCGCGCAGCGCAATCGTCAGCAGCGCCTGCTTCTCGGCCTGCGCGACATAAGTGACGTGCTGCTCGACCCGCTCGGCGGTGGTTGCCTCGGGGGTGACCTTGACCTCGACCGGGTTCTTGATGAACTGGCCGGCGAGCTCGCGGATCGTCTTCGGCATCGTCGCCGAGAAGAACAAAGTCTGACGCTTGATCGGCAAGTCGCGGACGATCCGCTTCAGGGCGTGAATGAAGCCGAGATCCATCATCTGGTCGGCCTCGTCGAGCACGAGGATCTCGATGCCCATCAGGATCGCATAATGCTGGTCCATCAGGTCGACGAGGCGGCCCGGGGTGGCGACGACGATGTCGACGCCGCGGGCGAGATCGGTCTTGTTCTTATGAATCGAGGTGCCGCCGAAGATGGTGGCGACCGAAAGCCGGGTGCCCTTGGCGTAGTGCCGGGCATTGTCGGCGATCTGGCTGGCGAGCTCGCGCGTCGGTGCGAGGACGAGCATGCGGCAGCCGCGCGGCTGGGGGCGCTTGCCCGATTCGATCAGCCGATCGATCGAGGGAAGCATGAACGCGGCGGTCTTGCCGGTGCCGGTCTGGGCGATGCCGAGCAGGTCGCGGCCTTCGAGCAGCGACGGGATCGACTGCGCCTGAATCGGCGTCGCCTCGCTATAGCCCTTGGCGGCAAGCGCGGCGAGAACGGTCTCCGAGAGACCGAGTTGGTTGAATTGCATTATGGACCTTATGGATACGGCCGGCGCGCGCGCACGGAAAATGGGCGCACGAAGGCGGGGTCAAAAAATTGACGACCCGCGTGACTAGGGAAGCCGTGGAACAACCGAGACAGAGCCGGGACGGGGGCCATCAAAGGCTTCGTCCGATCACGCTGCATGATGCCTCGCTGGGCGCCATATGGTAGCAAAGCTGCCCTAAGTCAATGCGGCGCGATTTGGCCACGGCTTCGCGCCCGTCCACCTTTTCTGGAAAGACTTTCTTAACCAATTGCCGCGTAGCCCGGATGCTCCTGTCGTTTTGGGGAATGCGTCGTGCTCGTCGCGCGTCTGGAAGTTCTTGGCGAAGTCGATCCGCGCGGCGCGATCCGCTTCCATGTCGCGAGCGAGAGCACCTTGCGCGGCGCCGACGGCCGGCCGATCGAGGTACTGGTCGACAATTTCTCGCGCACCGGCTTCCTGTTCGTCTCGGAGGAGGAGTTTCCGCCGGGCACGCTGATCGCGATCGGGCTTTCGGGCGCGGGCTCGCGCGAGGCGCAGGTAGTGTGGCGCGAAGGGCAGCGCCACGGCTGCGAGTTTCTGGTGCCGCTGCCGCAGTCCAAGATGGCGCGCGCGTTCGAGGGGCAGGCGGATGTGCTCGCCAATCTCGAGTCCGAGCTTCGCAAGCGGCTGGCCTTCCCGAAGGCGGCCCCCGCCCAGGCACCCGAGGCGCTGCGGCCGAAGCCCGAGACCCCGCCGGCACGCCATGCGCGCAAGCAGAAATTGGTCGACGCGATCCGGCAGTTCCTCGACAACTAGTCCTGCGTCGGGTCCGCTCGATACGGCCGCTCGCGATAGTCGAACCAGTCGAAATCGGCGTGCCTGCCGGTCCCCGCCATGTCCTGGCATGCCATTCCCACGAACGCCCCGGTGAAATTGGGCAGGCCGGGCTGGGTCGCCTCGTCGGAGAGGATGCTCGCATCGAACTGCTCGGGGAGCCAGGCCCAGTCCGCGCCGTCGAGGCGATAGGCGAAACGCAGCCGCTCATAATCGACTTCGGCGCGAAGTTCGATCGGCCCCTCGGGGATCGCGATCGGCGTGGTGAAGGCATCGGCCTGGGGGGAATCGGGCAGCGCGGACATCACCCTGATGTGCCGGCCCACTTCGTCGTCGTGGCCGACATGGAGATAATGGAACTTGCTGCCGTTATAATAAGCGACCAGCCCCGCGGCCTGCTGGAAATGCTCGGGGGCGAAGTCCAGCGCGCAGCGCGCCGAATAGCAGAAATCCTGCTGGCGCCGCGCGACCAACGCCTGGGTGAACAGGCTGCCGATCGTCTCGCGGCCGTAAAGCCGGAGGTGCCCCGGGCGCGCGGTGAGGCTGAAGATGCGGTCGGACTCGGGCGTGCGCAGCCATTGCAGGTCGAGCGCGAGGTTGGGGCGATCGAAATCGTAGCGAATCTCGGTCTCTCGGGGCGGGGATGCCGGGCGGTCGAGCGCCGGAGCCTCCAGCACCGGCATGCCGCTCTTGTCCCCGGTGTAGAGCCACGCGTCCTCGCCCCAGACCATCGGCTGGATCGCCGTCTCGCGACCGAGCACGCAGCGGCCGCGATTGGGCAGCGGACGGCCGCAGAGATAGACCATGTAGGTCCGCCCGTCGGGGGTCTCGACCAGATCGGCATGCCCGGCGCGCTGGAGCGGGGCGTCGGGGCGGGTACGGCTGCTGAGGATCTGGCCATCCGGGTGCAATTCGTACGGGCCGCGCAGGTCGCGTGATCGGGCCATGGTCACGGCGTGGTTCCAGCCGGTGCCGCCCTCGGCGACGAGCAGATAGTACCAGCCGTTCCTTTTGTAGAGATGCGGCGCCTCGGTGAGGCCGAGCGCGGTGCCGGGGAAGATGTTGGTCCGCGCGCCGATCAGCCTTTGCTCGGCGGGCGAATATTCCTGGAGCACGATCCCGGCGAAGCGGGTGCGGCCGGGGCGGTGGTCCCAGAGCTGGTTGACCAGATATTTGCGGCCGTCGTCGTCATGGAACAGCCCGGGATCGAAGCCGCTCGAATTGAGGTGGACGGGATCGGACCAGTCGCCGTCGATCGTCTCGCAGGTGACGAGGTAATTGTGGAAGTCGCGCAGGCTCGCCCCCGATGCGCCGCCGACGGTGGTGCGGCCATAGCGCTTCACGTCGGTGTAGATCAGCCAGAAGCGTTCCCCGTCATGGCTGATGTCGGGCGCCCAGACGCCGCAACTGTCGGGATCGCCGCGCATGTCGAGCTGGCCGGCACGGACCAGCGGGCGCGCGATCAGCCGCCAATTGGCGAGATCGCGCGAATGATGGATCTGGACCCCGGGAAACCATTCGAAGGTCGAGGTGGCAATGTAATAATCCTCGCCGACCCGGCAGATCGACGGATCGGGGTTGAAGCCCGGCAGGATCGGATTGCGGATCATGCGGCGGGGTTCCTCCGTGCGCGGATTTCGATGAAGATGCCGAGCAAGGCGAGCGCGAGCCCGAAGCCCCAGATGCCGCGCATCGCGATCGGCACGTCGCATGCGCTGAAGCTGGTGAACAGGTCGCACGGCGCCGGCGCGACGCCGCTCATGTAGAATAGCGTCAGGCCGCCCGACAGGATCGCGCCCAGCACGATCGGGATCCAGCCGCTCTCGCGGCCCTGATCCTCTCCAGGTTTGCGGACGAGGGTCCACAGCAAGGCGGCGGCGATCAGATCGAGCACGCCTAGAGCGATGAAGAACGGATCATAGCCGATGCGGACGACCAGCGCGCCGATCAGCAGCGTGAAGATCAGCACGCCGAGATTGGCCATCGTCCCCGCCATGCCGGCAACGGTGCCGACTTCGTTCTTGCGGAACAGGTCGCTCGCCATGGTGATGCAGGTGACCGACAGGGTCTGGTGCGCGAACGCGCCGATGCTGAGCAGCGCCACCGCCATGTACGGGCTGGTGACGCCGCCGACGAAGATCATGCTGGTCATCAGCAGCGCGCCGAGGGTGAAGGTCCAGCGCCGCGCGTCGATCAGGGCGATGCCGCGGCGTTCGAACCACAGCACCAGCGCCGGGCCGAACAGGCAGCCGATGTCCGCAGCGACGAAGGGGAGGACCACCGCGACCGCCAGTTCGCTCAGATTGAAGCCGCGGACCTCGCTGAGATAGAGCGGCAGCCAGAAGGTCAGGGTCGCCCAGGTCGGATCGGCGAGGAAGCGGGGCAGCGCAATGCCCCAGAAATTGGTTCGGCCGAGCAGCGAGAGAATCGCCGGCTTCGCGCCGACCGCCGCCTGGACATGCGCCTCCTGCCCCGATTCGATCAGCGCGCGTTCTTCGGCGGAGATATGGGGATGGTCTTCGGGGCTGCGGTAATACAGCAGCCACAGCGCCACCCAGAGCAAGGCGAGCCCGCCGGCGACGTAAAACGCGGCGCGCCAGTTCCACCAGACGATCGCGATCGCGACCATCGGCCCGGCAATGGCGATGCCTGCCGAGGCGCCGAGATTGTAGATTCCGCCGGCAAGGCCGCGCTCTCTGGCCGGAAACCATTCCGAGACCACCTTGAGCCCTGCGGTGTGCGACGTGCCTTCGGCAAAGCCCAATGCGCCGCGCAGCACGGCGAGCCATTGCCAGCTCGTCACCCAGCCATGCGCGAAGGTGAGCAGCCCCCAGGCGGTGGCGAACACCGCCATGCCGGTGCGCAGGCCGATGCGATCGAGGATGTATCCCACCACCGGCTGGAGCATGATGAATGCCTGGAACACCCCGGTGACCCAGCTGTACTGCTCCTTGGTCATCGGCACATCGGCCTGGAATTCAGGAGTCGCGACCACCACGCCCAGAGTCTGGCGGACGAGATAGTTGATGATCGTGCCGAGCATTACGATCGCGATGATCCACCAGCGCAGCGCACGCGTATTCTGCCAGAAGCGCATCGACTCTCCTCGCGCCCATATTCGGCGCTGTTAGCGCTAACGGTGCCGGGGTTTCGCTTTGAGCGCAAGCCGCGGGATGTAGCGCTCTCACGGCGGGTCTATATCGGCTGCATGAGCAATCAGCAGACCATCAGCGACGAAACCGCCTGGGCGGCTTTCGACGCGCGCGACCGCGCCTATGACGGCCGCTTCATCGTCGCGGTGACCACCACGCGGATCTATTGCAAGCCGACTTGCCCGGCGCGGCGGCCGAAACGCGAGAACGTCCTGTTCTATCCCGATGCGGATGCCGCGCGCGCCGCCGGCTTTCGCGCGTGCCTGCGCTGCAAGCCCGACGAAGTGGGCCGCGACCGCATCGCAGTGGCCGAGGCAGTGGCGCTGATCGAGGCGGCCGAGGAACCGCTGGGGCTCGAGGAACTGGCCGGCCGGGTCGGCTATGCCCCGCATCATTTCCAGCGGCTGTTCAAGCGCGCCACCGGCGTGACTCCCGCCGCTTATGCCCGGGGGCTGCGCGCGGGCCGCGCCGCCGCGGCGCTGACGGCGGAAGATCGGGTGACCGACGCGATCTACGAAGCCGGCTATTCGGCGCCGAGCCGTTTTTACGAGACCGCCAACGCCCGGCTCGGCATGACCCCGAGCGTGTGGAAGCGCGGCGGCGCGGGGGTTACGATCCGTTGGACGCGTGCCGAGACCAGCCTCGGGCCGCTGCTGATCGCTGCGACCGACAAGGGGCTGTGCCGGGTCGCCTTCGACGAGGATCAGTTCGCGCTCGCGCGGCGCTTTCCCGCCGCGGAGATCGTCTCGGGCGGCGCCGCACTGGCGGAGCTGGCGGCGCGGGTGGTGCGTGAGGTCGAGATGCCGGGACGCGACACGGACCTGCCGCTCGACGTGCAGGGCACTGCGTTTCAGGAAGCGGTGTGGCAGGCGCTCCGTGCGATCCCGGCGGGCGAGACGCGCAGCTATGCCCAGCTCGCCGCCGAAGCAGGCAATCCCCGGGCGGTGCGCGCGGCGGGGACGGCGTGTGGCGCCAATCATGTCGCGGTGCTGATCCCGTGCCACCGTGCCCAGCGCGCCGATGGGAGCATGGGCGGCTATGCCTATGGCGTGGACCGCAAGCGGGTGCTGCTCAGGCGCGAAGGCGTGGACGAATGAGCTACGTCATCGCCGGGCTCGATCCCGAACCCTTTCGCCGCCTTTACGGACTGTCCGACCACGCGCTCGCCGCCGAGCATGTCGTGCGGATGACCGCGGACGGCAAACCCGGCTTTCCGTGTCGCGTCACGCTGGAGGACGCGGAGCCGGGTGAGGCATTGTTGCTGCTCAACTATGAGTATCTCCCCGATGCCGGCCCCTATCGCGCGCGTCACGCGATCTTCGTGCGCGAGGGCGCCGAGACGCCAGCGCGCTATGCCGACGCGATACCGGAGCAACTCGCGACCCGATTGCTGTCGGTCAGGGCGTTCGATCGTGATGCGATGATGACGGACGCGGACGTGGTGGACGGAAGCGTGCTCGCGCCGCTGATCGAAACGATGTTCGCCGATCCGGCCGTGGCCTATCTGCATATTCACAATGCAAAGCGCGGCTGTTTCGCGGCGCGGGTCGATCGGGGCTGAGTCTGGTTGCTCAAACTTCGTCATCCCGCACTGCAAGGCTTTCCAGCGTAGAACCTGCGGTTTTCCGGGAAAGCCTAACATCCGGGATGACGGGAATGGCTAGGTGGGTTTTATTTCGCCGCCGCCGCCGGCGGCCCCGAGGTCGCCGGGCTGCAGGCGTAGACCAGCTTCTCGTTATACACCGGCGGCAGCGTTGCGCGCAGCGCCTGTTGCTGGGTGGCGAGATTGGCCCGCGCCGCCTGATCGCTCGAGCAGGATTTGAGCGGCACGCCGGTGCGCAGCTGGCGCGCCTTCGCCATCTGCGCCGATGACAGCAGATAGCGCGTGTTGGTGTAGGTCCGCGACGCCGGATCATAGTCGAGCAGCGAAACCGACTGCTCCTGCTCGGGGACGAGGACGCGCTGCCAATGCGTGCCCGATTCGGCATATTGGGTACGGCCGTTGATGCAGCCGTCGGCACCCACGTCGAGATCGACCTTGTCGATCGCCGTGACGGTGACGCGGCTGCGTTCGGGGACGAGGGTGCAGACCATCCTGCCGAGCGCGGCCTGGCTGGGCACCGCCGCGCCGGCGCTGGCCTGCGGCACCGGGACGATCCGCGACTGATCGAAATCGGGGCGGCTGAGGAACAATACGATCGCGCCCAGCATCAGCACGCCGCCGCCCGCCGCCACCCAGATCGCCTCGCGCTGGCGATCGCGCGACAGCAAGAGCCCGGCGCCGCCCAGCGCCAGCGCGCCGAGGACGAGCAGCACCGCCGCCCCCGCCATATAGTTTTCGCGTGCGACGACGTTGCGCGCGCGCGCCTGCGAGATCGCATCCTCGCGCTCGCCCGCGCTCCTGGCGGCGTCGCTGCGCGCGCGCGCCTCGGCATCGAGCCGGGCCTTTTCGTCGGCGTTGCGCTCCTGCGCCATCTGCTCCTCGACGCTGGTGCAGGCGATCCCCACCGAGGCGAAGGGCTGCTTCGCCCCCTGGAGGAAGGCGGCGAGCTCGTTGCCGGCGATTGCGAAGGCAAAGGTCGAATCGCCCTCGTCGCCGCGGGTGATCGCCGAATTGACGCCGAGAACGCGGCCGCAGCGATCGAGCAACGGGCCGCCCGAATTGCCGCGCGCGATGCTGGCAGTGTGAAGCAACACGTTGACGCCCTGCAGCGCGCGATTGCCGGCGAAGCCGCCTTGCGAGCGCACCGGCGATTGCGGCGTGATGAAGTCCGCCGCCGAGCGCGCGGTGGCGAGGTCGACATTGCCGGGATAGCCCAAAGCGACCAGCGACTCGCCGTCGCCGGGCGATCCGGTGAACAGGGTCAGCGGCGCGAGCCGGACGCCGCTGAACTCGATCAGCGCGAGATCGCGCTGCTGGTCGATCGCGATCAATTTGCCCTGGTACGATTTGTCGCCCTCGGACGGGACGATGCCGATCACGACATTGCCCGGATAGCGATCGGCGAGCTCGACGACATGCGCGTTGGTGACGATCCGGTTGGGGGCCACCGCGAAGCCGCTGCCATGGCCGAAGCCGACGACCTCGTCGTCGACCACCGCGATGGTGACGATCCGCACCACCCCGCGCGCCGAGGCCGAAATGTCGTCGGCACGCGCCGGCGCGGCCCAGACCAGCGCCAGCAATATCATCATCAGCACGCGCCGAGCCATCAGCCACCCAGATCCTTTGTGCCGAGCTTTCGGGCAAAAGCGCCGCCGGTTCAAGCGTGGCCCACGCGCTTTCCGCTGGCGCAGCGCATCAATTCGTGCCGGCTTTCGTGTCGTCGCCGTCGCCGTCTTCGTCTTCGGGCGCCTCGGGCGCGTCGGCCGCCTTCAGCGCCTCCTTGTCGTCGCCCTTGTCGAGAATCGCGATCAGCGCGGCGGCCTGCTGCGCCAGTCCCTTGCCGTGCGGGCTATAGGCGAGCGGGGCGAGCATCGTGCGGGCTTCGGCCTTGTTGCCGACGCGCAGGAACATCTTCGCGGCGTTGAAGCGCAGCCGTCCGTCGTGCGGCGCCAGATCGAAGGCGCGGGCAAGGCCCTGCCTGGCATTCTCGCTCGGCGCCGCGCCGAAATCGACGAAGCTGCGATAATAGAGGATCAGCAATTTGGGATCGTCGGGCTGGAGCTTGTTGCCCTGCGCGATGATCTTGCGGATCGCGCTCAACGTCTCCTTGCTGCGGTCGTTCGCCTTGTGCGCCAGCGCCATGCGAGTCATCGCCTTGTAGAGCCACGCGTCGCTTGCTTGCGGGTTCGCCGCGATCGCGCGGTCCGCCGCGGCTTCGGCGGCGGCGAGATCGCGCGCGTCATAGGCGGCTTCGGCGAGGACGAGTTGCGCGCCGGCATCGTCCGGGAAGCGTTCGGCCGCCTCGCGCGCATCGGCATAGACGCCGGGCGCGGTCCGTGCGTTGACACCGTTCTTCGATCGGATGCGCACGTCCATCGTTGCCGCTTCGCCCGGAGTCAGCTTGCGCAGCGTCACCTCGACCTTGGTCGCCTCGGTCGGCGCCACCAGATAGCCCGCGATCTTGCCGCGTTTGTAGCGCTCGAGCTCATTATCGAGCGCCCGCAGATCGCCGAACGCCTGTGCCGCCTCCAGCGAGGATTTGCCGGCGTTCAGCGCCGCGAGATAGGCGGCGAGCTGGCCGTTGCGCTGCCGCGCGATCAGGAAATAATGGGTGAGCAGCCAGCCGCGGCCATAGAGCCCGTCGCGTTGCTCGGGAGTCAGCTTGAGCGAATCGGCGCGCAGCATCTTCTCGATCGGAAGATTGTTGCCGGTCATCAGGCCGCGCGCGCGATATTGCGGCGGCATGCCGAAGGCGACCGCGCCGCCCTGCTTGAAGTCGGCGGTGGCGAAGAGCTCGGCGAATCCCTCGATGAACCAGGCCGGATATACTGCGTGGGGCGAGATGCTCCACATCAGGTGATGGGCATATTCGTGGAGCAGGATCGACTGGGCGTCGAGATCGGTCTCGACGCCCGAACCCGAGCGGCGCGGCACCACCGCCAGCGTGGCGCCCGCGCGCGGCTTGTAGAAGCCGGCGACGAAGCGGTGGCGCGCCAATTTGGCCACGGCGTCGCGGCTCGCCACGACATAGACGGTGACGCGATTCGGCACCGAGACCGGATCGTCGCGCCATCCGCCGAGCCGCCGGACCGCCTTGTCGAACCGCTCGAGATTCGCCGCGAATTCCCTGAGCCGCTCCGGCCGTTGGTCGGCAAAGACCGTGAAATGCTCGGTGCTGGCTTCGTGCCAATCCGCCTGGGCGATGCCGGGCAGCAACAGAACTACCAACGGCAACAGCTTGCGAAGCATCGCGAATCCCCCGATTTCGAGGAATGCTAATCAGCCTTTGTGACAGCGGATAGGAAAGAATCGACGCGTCAGAGGAAGCTGTAGGGATCCACGTCGACCGCCACGCGCACCTTGGCGCTCCATTCGAGCGCGCCCAGCCAATCGCGGATCATGTCCTGCACGTCGAATGCGCGGCGGGCGTGGACGAGCAGGCGGAAGCGGTGGCGGCCGCGCAGCATCGCCAGCGGGGCGGGCGCGGGGCCATAGACCTGCATCTCGTCGCGCTTCGGCGCGGTGCGGCCGATCATCCGGGCAGTTTCCTCCGCGGCGGCCTTGTCCTCGCTCGACACGATGATCGCGGCATAGCGGCCATAAGGCGGGGCGCCGGCGTCGCGCCGCGCCTCGGTCTCGGCGGCGTAGAAGGCGGCGCTGTCGCCCGAGACCAAAGCCTGCATCACGCGTGCTTCGGGGTCATGGGTCTGGATGAACACGCTGCCCGGCTTCTCGCCGCGCCCGGCACGCCCGGAAACCTGCATGATCTGCTGGAAGGTGCGCTCGGCGGCGCGCAGGTCGCCGCCGTCGAGCCCGAGATCGGCGTCGACCACGCCGACCACGGTGAGGTTGGGAAAGTGATAGCCCTTGGTCACCAATTGGGTGCCGACGACGATGTCGATATCCTTGTGCTCCATCCGCTGGACGAACTCGGCGGCCTTGGCCGGAGACCACATCGTGTCCGAGGTGACGATCGCGATCTTGGCGTCGGGCCAGAGCAAGGCCGCCTCGTCGGCGATGCGCTCGACTCCCGGGCCGCAGGCGACGAGGCTGTCGGCCTCTTCGCATTCGGGGCAGATCTCCGGCGTCGGGACGGTATGGCCGCAATGGTGGCAGGCGAGCCGCCGAATCAGCCGGTGCTCGACCATCCATGCGGTGCAGTTCGGGCACTGGAAGCGATGCCCGCAATGCCGGCACAGGGTCAGCGGCGCATAGCCGCGGCGGTTAAGGAACAGCAGCGACTGCTCGCCGCGCCCCAATGCCGCGTCGACCGCGAGGATCAGCCGCGGGCTCAGCCAGCGGCCGCGATCGGGCGGTTCCCGGATCAGGTCGATCGCAGCGATGTCGGGCAGCTCGGCGAGGCCGTAGCGGCCGGGCAGCTTCAATTCCTCGTAGCGGCCGAGCTCGACCTGATGGCGCGTCTCGATCGCCGGCGTCGCCGAGGCGAGGACCACCGGGCAATCCTCGAATTTGCCGCGCATCACCGCGACGTCGCGGGCATGGTAGTGGACGCCTTCCTCTTGCTTGAAGCTGGTCTCGTGCGCCTCGTCGACGACGATCAGCCCGAGATTGGGATAGGGCAGGAACAAGGCCGAGCGCGCGCCGACGGTGACCAGCGCCTCGCCGCTGGCGATCGCCCGCCACGCCCGGCGGCGCTGCGAAGTGCGCAGCCCCGAATGCCACGCCACCGGCTCGCAGCCGAAGCGCTGGGCGAAGCGGGTGAGGAAGGGCTCGGTGAGCGCAATCTCGGGGAGCAGGACGACGGTCTGTTTGCCCGAGGCGATCGCGGCGGCAATCGCCTCGAAATAGACTTCGGTCTTGCCCGATCCGGTGACTCCGTCGAGCAGGAAGGGCTGGAAGCTGGCCGCGCCCACCGCTTGCCGCAGGATGCTCGCGACATCGGCCTGCTCGCTGCTCAGTTCCGGCGGGCCGAAAGCAGGGTCGGGAAGCGGGTAGGGGCTGTCGGTGTCGACCGTCACCGCCTCGATCGCGCCGACCTTGCATAGCCCGCGGATCACGCCTTCGGAGACGTCGGCGATCGTGGCGAGCTCGCGCACCAGCCCCTGCCGCTCGCCGATCCGCTCGAGCGCCTGCGCGCGTTGCGGCGTGAGGCGATCGGGCACCATGCCGGTCGCGCGATATTCGACGATCGTCGGCGCACGCTCGAACGCCGCCGAGGTGCGCACCGCCATCGCGAGCACCGCCGAGGGCGGGCTCAGATAATAGTCCGCGGTCCATTCGACGAGGCGGCGCACCGGCTCGGGGATCGGCGGCGCGTCGGCGACTGCGATCAAATTGCGCAGGCGGTTGTCGCCGATCTCTTGCGTGGGCAGCCGCTCGGGCTCCCAGACCACGCCGGCATATTGGCGCGGGCCGATCGGCACCACGACGATCGACCCGGGCTCGACCGTCATGCCCTGTGGCACGCGATAGTCGAGGGGCCCGAGCGCCGGGTGGAGGACGAGAATGCGGGCGCGCATGGCGCCTCATATGGGGTTTTGCCCGCGAAACGGAATCCCCAATCCGCGCCGATGCGGCACTGCGGCGTATCGCCATTCAGCCTCAACCTACCTCTCCCCTGGCTAGGGGAGAGGATAGCGAAGCTTGGCAGCTTGCTGCCTGGCGTAGCTTGGAGAGGGGTAGTGCGGCGCTTTGCGCCGCGCGGCTTCCAGGAAGCCGCACCCCCTCACCCAGCTCCGACCAGGGCCCGCTGGAGAAGCGGACCCAAGTCTCCGCAACCCTCTCCCCCCTTTCAGGGGGCGAGGGAAGCTAAAGGCTGAACGGTGATACAGCCTAATCCCCGCTGCTGCCGAAGCTGGCGACGTTGAACGACAAAGTGAAGGTTGCGGCATGGTCCATCTGGTCGCGCCGCCCGCCGCGGCCGAAGCGATATTGGTTGAGATAGCTGACTTCGCCGCGCAGCTTGCCGCCGAGCCCGAACGACAGGCCCGCCGCGTTGCGCATCCGCTCATAGCCGCCTTGCTGGCCCCAGCCGGTGGTGTTGAGGTTGAGGAAATGCTCCTGCGTGACGAAGAGCTTGAGACCCTTTTCGTTCAGCGGCGTATCGAAGCCGAGCCGAGGGCGCAGCCGCACGCCGATCCCGCCGCCGCTGCTGTTGAAGCGCTCCTCGAGCCGCAACCTGCCCGAAAAGCCGCTGCCGAACGGCACCAGCACCATCTGACGCAGGCGTTCTTCGTTGGGCAGCGCCACGCCGCGATTCCAGTCCTCGACATGCCGATAGCCGATCGAGAGCTCGACCCCGCCTTCGATGGTATGGGTGAACAGCACACCGGCCTCGGCGTGCGAGAAGCCCTCGGCGCGATCGCTGAAGCGCCCGATGCCTTCGAGCGTCACTTTCTCGCGATCGCCGATCGTCACCGTGCCGTTGGTCTGCAGCCACAACTGGCTGTCGACCTGCTGGGCCTGGGCGACGGCTGGCGCGAGCAGCAATGCGGCCGGGAGAAGGAGAAGGCGCGGCACGATAAATATCCTCGGATAGGGCCGGTCCGGCTCCGGATGGCTCCTAGCAATAGTCTGGCAACAATGTCACGAATTCGTCGCACGGGCTGCTGTTGCGGCTTGAGCGCGCCTGTGCCTATTATGTTCCGCCCGGCACCGGCCGGCCGCAAAAGGGGGGGAAGGGCTATGTTGCTGACTGCGCTCGCACTCACGCTCGCTGTGCCTCAGCAGTGCCGAAGCTATGATACCCGGCTGCCGCGCACGCTCGCCGGGTGGACCCGCGCGGGGCGTGGGCTCGATACCGGACACTCGGTCACCCTGAACGCGGGGCGCGACGGCACCCTCGCGACCACGGTCCGCATCCGCAAGGCCGGGACTTTCGGCATCGCGCTCAGCGAGCCGGGCTGGATCGACGTCGCGCCCGCGCGCGGCAAGCCGCTCGAATCCGTGGCGCATGGTCACGGCCCCGATTGCTCGACGATCCGCAAGATCGTGCGCTACAGACTGCGCCCGGGGACCTATCGCGTCACGGTCAACAAGCTTAAGGCGACCCGCGCACGGCTGATGCTGGTGCGCTACTGATTCGCCTGGGGACCGCCATGAAATTCTTCGCCGACACCGCCGACACCGCCGACATCCGCGACCTTGCCGATACCGGGCTGCTCGACGGCGTCACCACCAATCCGTCGCTGATCCACAAGGCAGGCCGCGACTTCCTCGAAGTGGTGGCGGAGATCTGCCAGATCGTCCCCGGCAAGCCGGTATCGGCCGAAGTCGTCGCGCTCGATCACGAAGGCATGATGCGCGAGGCCGAAGTGGTCCGGAAGATCGCCGACAACATCGCGGTCAAGGTGCCGCTGACGATCGACGGGCTCAAGACCTGCAAGGCGCTCGCTGACGACGGCACGATGGTCAACGTCACTTTGTGCTTCTCGGCGAACCAGGCGTTGCTCGCCGCCAAGGCCGGCGCGACCTTCATCTCGCCCTTCGTCGGCCGTCACGACGACAACGGTTTCGATGGCATGCAGCTGATCAGCGACATCCGGCTGATCTACGACAATTACGATTTCTCGACCGAGATCCTCGTCGCCAGCGTGCGTCATCCGATCCACGTGCTCGAGGCCGCGCGGATCGGCGCCGACGTGATGACCGCGCCGCCCGCGGTGATCCGCCAATTGGTCAAGCACCCGCTGACCGACAAGGGCATCGAAGGCTTCCTCGCCGACTGGGCGAAGACCGGGCAGAAGATCGGGTGACATAATCCCTCTCCCCTTGTGGGAGAGGGAGGGAGCCGACGCAGTCGGCGGAAGGGTGAGGGGGAGTGTGTCTTGAGGGAAGTCCCCCTCATCCTTCCCACTGCTTCGCAGCGGGCCCCTTCCTTCTCCCACAAGGGGAGAAGGAGCGTTATGCTGTCCCCATGACCGAACCCGCGCTCCCGCTTCTCTACGGCCAGCACCTCGCCCGCGACCGGCGGCGCTCGGCGCATACCGTGCGCGCCTATGAGGCGACCGCGGTGCGGTTGATCGCTTTCCTCCAGTCGCATTGGGGCGACGCCGTGACCCGCGAGCGGCTGGCGCGGGCCGAGACCGCCGACCTGCGCGCCTTCCTCGCGCATCGTCGGGGCGACGGGCTGTCCAACGCTTCCGCCGCGCGCGAGCTCTCGGCAGTCCGCGGTTTCCTCAAATTCGCCGCGGGCGACGGCGCCGAGCTGCCGCGGCTGCGCGGGCCCCGCGTCAAGAAGGGCCTGCCGCGCCCGATCGCCCCGCACGAGGCGGTGGCGCTGGCCGAGACCGTCTCCGAAGAAGCCCGCGAGCCGTGGATCGGCGCGCGCGACTGGGCGGTGCTGCTTTTGCTCTACGGCGCGGGGTTGCGCATCGGCGAGGCAGTCGGGCTGACCGGTGCGGTACTGCCGCTCGGCACGACGATGCGCGTCACCGGCAAGCGCGCCAAAACGCGGACCGTGCCGCTGCTGCCGCAGGTCCGCGCCGCGATCGAGGAATATGCCAGGCTGTGCCCCTATGGCGTGTCGCGCGACGCGCCCTTGTTCCGCGGCGCCAAGGGCGGGCCGTTGCCGCCGGGGATGATTCGCAAGGCGGTGCGTTCGGCGCGGGCGGGGCTGGGGCTATCCGAGCGGACGACCCCGCACGCGCTGCGCCACAGCTTCGCGACCCATCTGCTCGGCCGCGGCGCAGATCTGCGCGCGCTGCAGGAATTGCTCGGCCATGCCAGTTTGAGTTCGACCCAGATCTACACCGCGGTCGACGCCGCGCATCTGCTCGACGTCTATCGCAACGCCCATCCGCGCGCCTAGCGCTCGGCGCGCGGCTTCCATGTCGCGACCCGCCAGACATAGCCGGCGAGCGCGACCACGACGAGCGCAGTGACCCCGGGGGCGATCCAGTGATCGATCGTCTCGAAGGTGGTGCCGAGCCAGAAGCCGACGCCGACGAGGATCGCGTTCCAGACGAGGCTTCCCGCGGTGGTGAAGAGCACGAAGCGCCAGAACGGCATGTGCATCAGCCCGGCGGGGATCGAGATCACCGTCCGGCCGAGCGGCATGAAGCGGAACACGAACACGGTGATCCCGCCCCAGCGATCGAAGAAGCGGCGCAGCCGCTCGACATCCTCCCATTCGAGCGTCAACCAGCGGCCCCAGCGATCGACCATCGGCTTCAACCGCTCATAGCCGTAGCGCCGGCCGATCTCCCACCAGAACAGATTGCCGATCGCGCAGCCCAGCGTTCCGACCAGCACCAGCAGGACGAAGTTCATCTTGCCCTGGCCCGCGGCGATGCCGCCCACGCCCATGATCACTTCGGAGGGCACCGGAGGAATCACATTCTCCAGCACCATCAACAGGAAGACCCCGAGATAGCCCCAGTCGAGCCAGTTGGACATCAGCCGGCGCGTTCGGCGACGCGGCGTTCGATCGCCTGCCAGATCAGCGCGCCGGTATCGCTGCCGTTGAACCGGTCGATCGCGACGATCCCGGTGGGCGAGGTCACGTTGATCTCGGTGAGCCATTCGCCGCCGATCACGTCGATCCCGACGAAGAGCAGCCCGCGCTTCTTGAGCTCGGGCCCGAGCTTCGCGCAGATTTCCTGCTCGCGGGGCGTCAGTTCGGTCTTCGCCGCCGAGCCGCCGACCGCGAGGTTCGAGCGGATCTCGCCTTCGCCCGGGATGCGGTTGATCGCCCCGGCGACTTCGCCGTCGACCAGCACGATGCGCTTGTCGCCCGCCGCTACCGAGGGAAGGAATGCCTGCACCATGTGCGGCTCGCGCCACGCAGTGTTGAACACCTCGATCAGCGCCGAGAGGTTGGCGCCGTCGCTGCCGACCTTGAAGATCGCCTTGCCGCCATTGCCGTGGAGCGGCTTGATCACGATTTCGCCGTGCTGCGCGAGGAACGCCCGCGCCTCGTCGAGGCTGCGCGTGATCAAGGTCGGCGGCATGAACTCGGCATAATCGAGCACGAACACCTTCTCGGGCGCATTGCGGACATTCGCCGGGTCGTTGACCACCAATGTGCGGTCGGCGATCCGCTCGAGCAGATGCGTCGCGGTGATATAGCCGAGGTCGAACGGCGGATCCTGCCGCATCAGCACGACATCGGCCTCCTCGCCGAGATCGAGCCGCACCGCATCCTCGAAGCGGAAATGATCGCCCGCGACGCGCTGGACGGTGACCGGATGCGCCCGCGTCCACACCCGGCCGTCGGCATAATTGAGGTCCTCGGCGGCATAATGGAACAGCCGGTGCCCGCGCGCCTGCGCCGAGAGCATCAGCGCGAAGGTCGAATCGCCGGCGATGTTGATCGCATCGAGCGGGTCCATCTGCACGGCAATAACGAGCGACATTCGGCCTCCTTCGGAAACGCTGTAGGTGACTTATTCGAATAAGTCACCCCATCCAGGCGTTCTCGATATGGCGAGGCAGCGTGCGCGGAGCAATGAGGATCACGTCGACACGGATATCGTCGCCCGGCCCGGCGTAACGCGGCATCAGATACTCCGCGGCGGCGGCGACCCGCGAGAGCCGCCGCTCGTCGATCGCAAAATCGAGTTCGGCACCGGTGGCGCGGGTCTTCACTTCGACGAAGGCGACCAGATTGCCCTTGCGCACGATCAGATCGACTTCGCCCGCCGGTGTCCGCACCCGGCGGTCGAGGATTCGCCAGCCGCGCAGCCACAGCCACCACGCCGCTCGCCTTTCGCCCGCGCGGCCGCGATTTTCCGCGGCTTTCCGGTCACTTGTCGCGCGTCGAGGCCGTTTCATCTGCAAGCTCCGCTATAGGGCTTGGCGCCTGTGGATAACTTTGGTTAGTCTGCACCATTCCGACTCAGAAGAAGCCGGGTCGCCAATCGTCACCGGGGGGTGCCGAAGATTATGGAATCGAACGAAAGCTATTACCGGCGTCGCGCCACCCAAGAAATCGTCGCCGCGCGTAATGCGATCACGGCCGATGCCAAAGCGCGCCGACGGCTGCTTGCCGAGAGCTATGTCCGGCGCCTTTCGGAACTGACCGGCGCCGATGAGAGCTTCATGCTCGACGCGAATCCGGCGCGGTTGCAAGAAGTCGCCTAGGTCTTGAGCGACAGGGCACGGGCGTACAGGGCCTTGCGGTCCAGCCCGAGCCGTTTGGCGACTTCGCCCGCGGCCTTGGCGGGCGGCAACCGGGTGAGCGCTTCGGCCAGCGCCGCGTCGCCATCCGCTTCGCTCGCCGGCGGCGCTTCGCCGGGCGGGGCCACGACCACGACGATCTCGCCTTTGGGGGGCGCATCCCCATAGCGCGCCGCCAGCTCGAGCAGCGTTCCCGTCACGCATTCCTCGAACCGCTTGGTGATCTCGCGTGCGACCGCCGCTTCGCGATTCCCCAAGCCCTCGGCGAGCGCCGCGAGGCAGGCGGCGAGGCGCGGGCCCGATTCGTACAGCACCAATGTCGCGCGGATCGCCGCGACTTCGGCCACGGCTTCGGCGCGCGCCTGCTGCTTCGCCGGAAGGAAACCGAGGAAGAAGAAGCGATCGGTCGGCAGCCCGGCGAGGGTGAGCGCGGCGATCGCCGCGCACGGGCCGGGGATTGTCGTCACGACATGCCCGGCCGCGCGCGCGTCGCGGACCAGCTTGAAGCCGGGATCCGAGATCAACGGCGTGCCTGCGTCGGAGACCAAAGCCACCGCCTCGCTCGCCATCCGCGCGATCAGTCCCGGCCGCACCGCGTCGGCATTGTGATCATGATAGGGCAGCATCTTGCCTTTGGTGCCGAGGTGGCGAAACAAACCCGCTGTCACACGCGAGTCCTCAACCGCCACCACATCGGCATGCGTAAGTATCTGCGCGGCGCGCGGACCGAGATCGCCGAGATTGCCGATCGGCGTCGCGACGATGTAGAGGCCGGGCGAGAGTATCAGATCATCCATCGGGGAGAGTCATGGCAGACGCCAGAGCAACAGCGCAACCGGGACTGAAGAACATGCTGCGCGCCGCCGCGATCGGCGTGTCTCTGTTCCTCGCGGCCTGCGCCAGCGGTCCGCGGATCGTTCCCGAGGCCGAGCGCCCCGCGCCGACCACCCGGCCGACTCCGGTCGCGCCGCGCCCGATCCAGCCGGGGTTGCCGCAGGACGTTCAGCGCCACCGCATCGCCTTGCTGGTGCCGCTGAGCGGGCCGAACGCGGGCGTCGGACGCTCGCTCCAGAACGCGACCCAGCTCGCGGTGCTCGACACCAAAAGCGACGCGCTGCGGATCACCACCTACGACACTGCCGCAGCCGGCGGCGCGGCGGCCGCGGCGGCGCAGGCGATCAGCGACGGCAATCGGCTGATTCTCGGGCCCTTGCTCGCCGAGGAAGCCCGCGAGGTCGCGCCGATCGCGCGGCGCGCGCGCGTGCCGGTGCTCAGCTTCTCGAACGACGCCGGCGTGGCGGGCAACGGCACGTTCATCCTCGGCTATGTGCCGGCCCAGTCGATCGAGCGCGTGGTCAATTATGCCAAGCGTTCGGGAATCACCGAATTCGCCGGGCTGATCCCCAGCGGGCTCTACGGCGAGCGCGCGTCGACGGCGTTCCTGCGCTCGGTCGAGGAGGCCGGCGGCAAGGTCAACACGCTCGAAACCTATGACGGCCGGCCCGGATCGATGGCGACCGCGGTGGCCAGGATCGGCCGCTCGCCGTTCCAAGCGATCCTCGTCGCCGGGAGCGCCGATGGCGCGGTCAGCGCCGCACCGCTGATCCGCCGTCAGCCGAGCGGCAAGACCGCACGGCTGCTCGGCCCCGAATTGTGGAACACCGATTCGGCGATCGGCAGCAGGGCCGCGCTGAGCGGGGCGTGGTTCGCCAGCGTGCCCGACAATTATTACCGCCAATATGCGAGCAAATATCGCGCCCGCTTCGGGACCGCGCCCTATCGGCTGTCGACTTTGGGCTATGACGCGGTGCTTTTGACCGTGCGGATCGCCCGCGAATGGCGCCCGGGCGACGAATTCCCCGCGGCGCGGCTGACCGAGCGCGAAGGCTTTGCCGGCCTCGACGGCGCGTTCCGCTTCGGCCGCGACGGCGTCGCCGAGCGTGCGCTCGAAGTGCAGGAGATCCGCGGCGGGACGACCGCGACGGTGTCGCCCGCACCGCCGAACTTCAACGGGAATTGAGCCCTTCGCGCTGGAGAATAACCTTGTGCTCCTGCGAAAGCAGGAGCCCAAGGTAGCGAAGTACACCGTCATCCTTGGTTCCTGCTTTCGCAGGAGCACGGGTCAAGCGATCACCAGCGCGCGCAGGATCGCCTCGAGCACCGGCATGCCCGCATCGGTGACTTGCAGTCGCCCGTCATCGGCCCCGATCAATCCCTGATCGCGCAGCCGCGCCAGCGCGCGCCGGTCGAGCGGCGCCGTGCCCCCGGCAAGCGCATCCACCCGGGCAAGCGCGACGCCCTCGCCCAGCCGCAACCCCATCACCAGCGCCTCGACCGCGCGTTCGTGATCGCTCAGCGCATCCTCGATCTGGGTGCCATGGCCGTTGCGTGCCACGGCGTTCATCCAGTTCTCGGGCTTCTTGTGCCGCATCGTCGCGAAGCCGCCGCGCCGGCCGTGCGCGCCGGGGCCCACGCCGGCATAGTCGCCATAGCGCCAATAGATCAGGTTGTGCCGGCTCTCGGCGCCGGATCTTGCGTGGTTGGAGATTTCGTAGGCGGGCAGGCCGGCGGAAGCGGTGATCGCCCGCGTCGCCTCGAACAGATCGGCCGCGGCGTCGGGATCGAACGCGGCCAATTCGCCCTTCTCGAACAAGGTTGCGAAGCGCGTGCCCGGCTCGATGGTCAGCTGATAGAGCGAGAGATGCTCGGTGCCGAAGCCGATCGCGCGGCGAAGCTCGGCCTCCCACGCGGCGAGATCCTGACCGGGTCGGGCATAGATCAGGTCGAAGCTCACCCGGCTGAACACCGATTGCGCGGTGTCGAGCGCGGCGAGCCCCTCGGCGACGCCATGCGCGCGGCCGAGGAAACGCAGCGAATCGTCGTCGAGTGCCTGTAGTCCCAGCGAGGCGCGATTCACGCCCGCCGCGGCGAGATCGGCGAAGCGCGCCGCTTCGACCGAGGAGGGATTGGCCTCGAGCGTGATCTCGATGCCGGGTTCGAATCCCCAATGCCGCGCAGCCGCGTCGATCACCGCGGCGACGGTCTCGGGCGGCATCAGCGACGGAGTGCCGCCGCCGAAGAAGATCGAGCCGAGCGTGCGGCCGGGAAGCTGGGCTGCCTCGTGCGCCAGATCGGCGAGCATGGCGCTGCGCCACGCATCCTGATCGACGCGCTCGCGGACATGGCTGTTGAAGTCGCAATAGGGGCATTTCGACACGCAGAACGGCCAATGCACATAGAGTGCGAGCGGGGTGGTGTCGGTGGTCATGCTTTTCGCGAAACGCCGGGAATCGAACCATGCGCGCAGCCCGGCAGGGCGGAGCGCCACAAAGACTCACGGGTTCGCGCGATCGCCTCGTAGCGGCCGCGCCCTCACCACGGGAGGGCGTGGAGCGGGTAACGGGAATCGAACCCGTGTATTCAGCTTGGAAGGCTGCTGCACTACCATTGTGCTATACCCGCGCGCCGCCGGGGCGACTGCCACAGTCTGCGGCTATCGGTCAACCTTCTCGCGCACGGCGCGCGGCGGTTTGAGCCGGATTTGCACCGGCGTGCTGCGATCGATCGTGATCACCCCATCCTTCTCCAGCAACTCCGCCACCTGCAGCACGGTGCGGCGGCCCCAATCGGGATCCGTCTTCGCCTCGGGCTCGCCCGACTGGTGGACGAAATAGATCAGATACGTCCGGTCGCCCGATACGATAACGTCGGGATGCTGGACCTTGGCGCGGTCGGTCGGCCGTGTGCCCGGTTCGCCGCCGAGATGCCCGGGCTGCGCGGTCCAGTGCGCGCCGTCGGACGAATGCTGGACCAGCAGGCCTTTCCACGCATCGCTGATCAGCCACCAGCGCCCGCGCCAGCGAAACGCCTTGGGGCCTTCACCGGGCGTGGCCACCGCGGTGCCGCGCACGGTCCAATGCTCGAGGTCGGTGCTGTCGGCCCAGCGAATCGCCTTGCCCATCCGCTCGTCGTTGAACCACATCCGGTAGCCGCCCTGCGGCGGCGCCAGCACGCTCGCGTCGATGATTCGGTCCGAGCCCAATTCGACTCGCTTGCCGCACTCCCAGCGCTTCAGGTCGGGGCTGGTCAGATGGACGAGGAAGCGCGGCGCGTTCCAATCCTTGAACACGCCCGGCACCACCGTCAGCCACATGTGCCATTTGCCGCCGAAACGCTGGACCTCGGGCGCCCACAGGGTCGCGCCGGTACAGCTTTCGGGGATCGCCGCGGTGCCCGAATAGCGCCATTTCGCGCCGTCCTTCGATCGCGCGACCCCGATCGCGGTGCCGTGGACCCAGCTGACGTCCTTCGGATCGGCGAGTTTCAGGTCGGCGCGGCGATTGGTGTAGAACATCACCCATTCACCGGTCCTGGGATCGTGGACGGTCGAGGCGTCGGCGGCGCCGTCATGCACCGGATCGCGGAACAGAGGCACCGGCGCGGTCTGGCCCAACAGTGCCAGCGCCGCGAGCAGCATCAGCGCCGGACTCCGGCGACCGGGTTGTTGCCCCAGAGCTGCTCGTATTTCCAGCCGGTGAGGTCCTCGACGATCGCGCGGGTCTCCGGCGTCGGCGGATTGGTGTCGCCCGCTTTCAAGCGGTCGATCTCGGCCATCAGCACGTCGTGCGTCGCCGAATTGAGCTTGAAGCGCAGCGAAACGAGGATCCCGCATGCCAGCACGGCGATCGTGCCGATCCCGAGCACCATCGCCAGCGTGTGGATCGCCTCCGGGCTCTGCGTCTTGGCCTTGGAGACGAAGCCGCCCCAGCTCATGATGCTGGTGACGCCGAACACCGCTGCCGATTGAGTCATTTTCCGGACGAAGGTCATCACCCCGGCGAACGCGCCCTCGCGGCGGCGGCCGGTGACGATCTCGTCGACATCGGCCATGTAATTATAGGTCGCCCACGGGATGTAGTTGAGCGCGCCGCGGCCGAGTCCGGCGAGGACGATGGGCACCCAGATCAGGGCGTCGGTCGAACGCACGCCGGCGTTCCACAGCACCAGCAAGGCGACCACGCCGATCGCGAAGCTGATCGCGGCGAGCTGATAGGCGCGCGACGGCGATTTGCGCAGCGCGACATAGCTGGCGATCGCCACCGCAACGAACTGGACGATGTACATCGTGCCGAGCAGCGACGAGGCGATGCTGATCGATCCGGCGAGCGCGAACACCACGAAGAAGGTGAAGGCGGCGTTGAATACGTCCTGGCTGATATAGCCGCCCAGATACATGCCGAGATGCAGCCGAAAGGCGCGGATCCGGAAGGTCGAGAACAGGTTGCGGTACAGCGCCTTCACCGCCGATCCGACGCTCGGCTGCTGGTCGCCGGTCGGGCGCAGTGCCGCGACTTCGGAGGCGGGGCGCTCCCAGCTGAACAGGAAGAGCAGGCCGGCCGCGAGCATGAACAAGGCGGTGAACAATATGCCCATATAGAGGAAGGTGTCGGCGCTGTCCTTGCCCAGCGCCTCGATCAGCCAGCCGGGCAGGAAGCCGGCGAGGATCGCGCTCGCCTGGGCGAACAGGATGCGGGTGGTGGCGAACTTGGCCTTGGTCTTGAAGTCCTTGCCCATCTCGGCGGCGAGGGTCTCGTACGGGATGATCTCCATCGCGTAGACCAGCTCGAACAGGACGTAGGTGACCAGATAATACCAGAAGCCCTGGCCGGCGATCCACATGATCGCGAAGCTGGGGAGCAGGGGGATCGCTGCGAGGATGAAGAAGCGCCGCCGCCCGAACCGGCGGCCGAGCGGGGTCTCGCCCATATTGTCGGAGATGTGGCCGATGATCGGCGAGGCGATCGCGTCGAGCACCCGCGCGACGAGGAAGATCAGCCCTGCCTGCCACGCATCGAGCCCGCAGAAACTGGTGTAGAAGAACAGGACCCAGCCCGAGATCACCGCCATCGAGCCCGCGCCGAGCACGTCGTTCGAGCCGTAGGCGAGATAGTTGATCAGGCGGACGGGGCGCTGGGCGGAAGGGCTGGGCGCGGGTGCGCTGGTGGCCATCAAGGTTCCTCTCGGGCGACAGGCCAAGCCTGTTCTTTACTCCATATTTTGAACGGCTATCATGATATGTGGAACAACATCAAGTCGGCGGGAGACAGAGGATGCGGCGGGGACGCCTGATTTGCCAGAGCCTCGCGGCGGCGGCCTTGCTGCTGGCGGGCGCGGCGCACGCCGATCCGGCGGCGGAATGGGTCGACAAGCTCACCGGGCACAAGGTGATCCGGATCAGCCGCGAGGCGGGGACGGCGAGCCTCTATTTCCATCAGAACAGTTACACCCCGCAGGGCGACAAGATGGTGGTGTCGGTCCCCGGGGGCATTTCGGTGGTCGATCTGAAGACCTGGGAAATGACGCCGCTGGTTAAGGCGCAGGGCGCGATCCTGCTGTTCACCGGGCGCAAGACGCGGACGGCATATTACCAGCGGCGCGGACCCGATGGCGGGCCCTCGACGATCTTCGCGGTCGACGTGGACAGCGGCAAGGTGCGGAAGATCGCCGAGATCGCGCAAGGCTTTATCGGCTCGATCAACGCCGACGAGACCCTGCTGCTCGGTCAATGGGCCGAGACCGACCGGCCGCTCCAGCCCGGCGCGAAGCCCGGCGACAACAAGCGCTTCGATCAGGCGCAATACGCCGCCAACTGGCCCGATGGCCGGCCGATGACCTATGCCGAGGCCAAGGAGGTCCGGCTCAACGAGCGGCTCGAGGCGAGGATCCCGATGGAGATCTTCACGATCGACGTGAAGACCGGCGTGCGCAAGGTGGTCACCGCCTCGACCGACTGGCTCAACCATATCCAGTTCTCGCCGACCGACCCGCAGCAGATTCTGTATTGCCACGAAGGCCCGTGGCACAAGGTCGACCGGATCTGGACGATCCGCGCCGACGGCACCGGCAAGCGCCTCGTCCACACCCGCACGATGAACATGGAGATTGCCGGGCACGAATTCTTCGCGCCCGACGGCAAGACGATCTGGTACGATCTCCAGACTCCGCGCGGGCAGGTGTTCTGGCTCGCCGGCTACGACCTGACCAGCGGCAAGCGCCGCTGGTACAATGTCGAGCGCAACCATTGGTCGGTGCATTTCAACCAGTCGCCCGACGGCAAATTATTCTCCGGCGACGGCGGCGACAGCGAGATGGTCGCGCACGCCCCCGACGGCAAGTATCTCTATCTGTTCACGCCCAGGGACATTCCCGACGTCGCCGGCATCCACGCGCCGGGGGCGGAGACCTTGATCGCACCGGGGACGTTCGACACCGAGAAGCTGGTCGACATGCGCAAGCACGATTACCGGCTCGAGCCCAACATGACCTTCACCCCCGACGGCAAATGGATCGTCTTCCGCGCCAATTTCGAGGGGGCGAACCACGTCTATGCGGTGGAGGTGGCGAAGACGAAATAGCCTCAATTCCTCCCCCAGCTTGCTGGGGGAGGGGGATCAGCGAAGCTGGTGGACCTGCGGCTGGTCCCCCTCCCGAGACTACTCGGGAAGGAGTTTTCAGTCCTCCACCCGCATCCCCACGACATGCTCGCCGGACACCGGCGTTCCGGTCACCTTGGCCACCTTCACGCGCTTCAAGCTAACGTCACGCACCGGGCGTCCGGCCTGGCCCTTGATCTCCGCGATGAACCTGGCCTCCGCCACGCGCACGTCGCTGACGTGCAACCCCGCGATCGGCGTCAGCCGCCGGTCATAGGTCGGCGTCAGCGTCCGCCACTGATACAGCACGTCGGTGTCGACGCTGAGCACGCCGCCGGCGACCGCAGTCGCGCTGACGTTGGACAGATGCACGTTGCGCACATAGCCGCCGCGGCGTTCGTTGGTCTTGACGAACAGGATGTTCTGGATGCTGCTCTTCGCGCCCGATTCCGTCGCATCGAAATGGCAATCGTCGACGAAGACATTCTCGATCCCGCCCGAAAGCTCGCTGCCGATCGCCATCAATTGATGGCCGTTCTTCACCCGGCAATTGCGCATCACCACGTTGCGCGCGGGCGTCTTCAGCCGCCAGCCGTCATGGTCGCGGCCCGATTTTACCGAGACGGCATCGTCGCCCTGATCGAACACGCAGCCTTCGATCAGCACATTCTGGCTCATCTCGGGATCGACGCCGTCATTGTTGTGGCCGTGCGCTTCGATGCGCACTCCGCGGATCACCACGTCGCGGCAGAGATAGGGGTGGATCGTCCAGAACGGGCTGTTCCGGATCTGCACGCCTTCGATCAGCACGTGCCGGCAGCGATTGAACTGGATGAAATGCGGGCGGAGATTGGCCTCGCCTGTGGTCATGTCGCGTTGCGACACCGGCACGCCCTTGCGCGCCATCTGATAGAGTTCGACCAGCGCATCCATGTGCGGCTTGGGCCGCGCATACCACACCGCCCAGATGTCGAGCCGCGCGAGCAGAACGCCTTCGCCGGTGATCGCGACATTGTCGCAATCATAGGCATAGACCAGAGGTGAATAATTGAGGCACTCCACGCCTTCCCAGCTCGTCGGCACCGCGGGGAGGTAATCGGCGGGGTGAGGCGAGAATGCGAGCGTCGCGCCCTTTTCGAGATGCAGCTCGATATTGCTGCGCAGGTGGATCGGCCCCGTTGCCCAGATCCCCGTCGGTACCACCACCCGGCCGCCGCCCGCGGCAGAGGCCGCGGCGATCGCATCGCCGATCGCGCGCTGGTTGGCGCGCTGGTCGTCCGGCTTCGCGCCATATTCGGTGATCGGAAAGCCGCGCGCCGCCCCGAAATCGGGGATCTCGATCGCCGGCATGTCGAACGGGGCGGTCACCCGCACGCTCCAGTGCCGCACGATCCCCGCCCGGACGGGGGACGCGGCGAGCAACGGCAGCGCGACTCCGCCGGCGAGCAGGTCGCGCCGTCCCAGCATCAGATATAGGTCCGCAGGAACTCGCCCAGCGCGCAGATCGCGAGGCTCTGGCCATAGGGCATCGAGGTCAGGCGGATATCCTTGTAGAATTGCATGCTGTCGCCCATCGCAGTGCCGAAGCTGACCTGCTGGAGCTCGCCCGCCGGGTCGATATTCGCCAGCACGCCGCGCACTGCCTTGATCCCGACCTGCTCATATTCGCGCGGCAGATAGCCCTTCCGCACGCCCTTCAGAATGCCATAAGCGAAGCCGGCGGTGGCCGAGGCTTCGAGGTACGACGTCGGATCCATGATCAGCGTGTGCCACAACCCGCTTTCGGCATCCTGCGTCCCGGCGAGCGTCTTCACTTGCGCGGCGAGCGTGTCGATCAGGAAGGTGCGGAAGGCGTCGCCCTCGGAAAGATCGAGGATCTCGATGATCTCGGGGATCGCGATCGTCACCCAGCAATTGCCGCGCGCCCAAAGCGCCTCGGCGAAATTGTGCCGGCCGTTGAAGTCCCAGCCGTGGAACCACAGCCCGGTCTTGCGGTCGAACAGATATTTGATGTGGACGAGGAACTGGCGCTTCGCCTCCTCGACATAATGCGGCCGATTGAGCAGCAGCCCGATCTTGGCAAGCGGCAGCACCGACATCATCAACGTGTCGTCCCATAATTCGCCGGGATTCTCGTCGTTGAAGACGATGTGCTGAAACCCGCCTTCCTCGGTCTTGGGCAGCCCGTCGGGCGCCATCAGCCATTCGGCCCAGGTGTCGAGATAGGGCAGATAGCGCGGATCAGGCTCGTGCTCATAGAGGTAGGCGAGCGTGATGAACGGCGCCATCGTATTGATGTTCTTGGTCGGCGTGCCCTCCGCGAAGCGGTCCTCGAACCATTGCTTGACGATGTGCAGCGCTTTGTCGTCGCCGGTCTGCTCGTAATAGCGCCACATCCCGAACAGGCCGACGCCGTGCGTCCATTCCCAGCCGGCCCAGCCCTTGGTGTCGATGATCCGGCCGTCCTCGAGATGAAGCAGGAACTCGCCGGTCTCGTCCTTGATGTTGACGAGATTGTCCATCAGCAGGTCGATCTTCGACGTGATCTCGCTGCGCGGAACGTCGTGGGTGAGGGCGGCCAATTAATGTCTCCTGCGTTCGATAGGGTGGGGGCGAGTCACTTCATGACCCCATAGTCCTTCGCCATCTTTTGGTAGAGGCGAATGAAGGTCGGATCGGCGTCATAGCGCCCGCCATGGTCGCGGGGCTTGCGCGGTGCCGGCGGGGCAGGCGCGGCGCCCGGCGCCTCGGCGCCGTTGATGCCTTGCGAGAGCAGGTTCGGCCGCGGGCCCTCTCCCGCACTGACTCCGTCTTTCAGGAAGATCGCTTCCTGATGCCGGGTCGGCTCCCAGATATAGCTGCCCCATCCGTTCGGATGCGCATGGACGAGATCGTTGACGTAGCGTTTGCGCGACGAATATTCGATCGCGAAGAAGCCCTTGTCGGGATAGCGCCGCGTGAATTCGGCAAAGCTGCGTTCCCAATCGCCTTCCGCGGCCTGCTGGTAGCAGGAGAAGCCGAGCGCATCGAAATCCACCCCGCGCTCCAGCAGGCTGTCGGTCCAGTGGCGGACGATCGGCCAGTGCCGGCCGAGATGGTTGTGCAGCGCGAGCGGCACGCCGGGCAGCGCGTCGCGCGTCGCCGAGACCCCGGCCTTGAGCAAAGCCGCGAACCGGTCATAGCCGCCCGCACCGGCCACGTTCATGTGCACCGCATCGGTCTGCGGATTGCCGGTCGCAATGGTCAGCGGCACGCGGCCCTCGGGCCAGAGCATGCCGAACGTGGTCTCGTTGCCGAGGATCGCCAGATCGGGCGCGGCGCCTGCCGCCTTCAGTGCGGCGAAGGTATCGGCGGTGTAGCGATGGACAGTGTCGACCAGCTTGGCGAACGGAAGATCGGCCCAGGCCGCCGGCTTCTCCTGATGCTGCGGATCGGCCCAGGTATCCGAATAATGCAGCGTCGTCGAAAGGTGGAAGCCGGCCGCCTTGATCCGCTTCGAGAAGTCGATGATCTGGTCGAGCCCGCACCACGGCCCGCCGGGATTGCCTTTCGAATAGCCCTTGGCGGGATCGACGAAGAGCCGCAGCTTGAGCGCGTTGAAGCCGGCCTCGCGGAAGATCTCAAGCGGGTCCTTGCGCGTCCCGTCCAGATAGTAGGTCGCGCCCGCCGCCTCGTCCTCGGGCACCCACGAAATGTCGGCGCCGATCAGATAGGGCCAGGGCCGTGCGCCGGACTTTGCCTGCGCCGGCGCAGCCAGACTCGCCACGCCGAACGCGCCGGCACCGATCGTCTCCCGACGGCTCAGCTTCACTTGAGTTCCGCCGGAGTAGCAGGCGCCGGCACCGTCCGCACCGGCAGCCCGCCGCGCACGTTGCGCAACGTCACCAATTTGACTGCCTCCAGCGCATTGCCGGGCGCGCCGTCGCTGGTCACCGCCAGCGCGATATGATTGCGGCCGCGATGGTTGAGTATGCCTTCGGGGATCGGGAAGACACGCTGCGGGCCGACATGCGCGATGAACTGCCCCATGTTCCAGCCATTGACGAAGATCAGCACCCGATAGGCGACGCTCGAACGCGGCTTGCCGGTGTCGCCAAAGGCGAGACCGATCGTGGCGTCCTGCCCCTTGGGCACCGCGAGGTCGAAGCCGGTGCGATACCAGCTGGTGCCCGCCACGGCCTGTGCGGCGGGAATGCGCGCCGATTTCCAGCCGCGATCGTCGAAGCCGGGGAGATGCCAGCCGCGGCGCTCGCCATCGAGGCCGCCATTATTGGCCACTCCGCGTACCGGATCGGGGAGATCCTCGCCGCGGCCGTTGATCCGCCATGCGATCGGCACCGCGAAGCTCGGTCCGGCGACCGGTTCGATCGATGCCGAGACGAGGCCGCGCGCTTCCTTGTGGAAATCGTCGGCGTCGAGGTCCCAATTATGCCCGTTGTTGCGCACCATCACCGACAGGACGTGCTCGCCCGGCGCGCGCGCGGCCTCGGGCAGCGCGAAGCTGGGCGCACCGGTGGTGAGGGGACGCGGGAGACCGGCGGGGATCTCGTCCTGCCCGATCAGTCTGCCGTCGAGGAACACCTGGACCAGCCCCGAGCCGCCGGCGCCGTAATGGAGCTTGAGCCGCTCGGCATCGGGGGTGCCGGCGAAGCGCCCGCGATACCAGACATCGCCCTCGTGGAAGCCATAGGCGTCCATCAGCATGTTGGGCTGACCGTCGGCGCGCGCGGTGATGCTGGCGTAGGCGCGGTTGTCGATCTTGGCCCAATCGCGATCGTCGAATTTCGGATCGGCCTCGGGCGACCCCGCCGCGACGCGCCAGTCGGTCAGCGCAGGAACCGAGAATTCGACCGGGGCCGGCAGGCTGGCCGTCGCTGCCGCGCTGCCCGATAGGGTGCGAACGGTCGCGACCTTCGCCCCGTTCCACGTCACGCTGCGGATGCCGGCGGGTGCCCATAGCTCGAGTGGTGTCGGTTCGCGCGTGTCGCCGGTGAGCGCGAGGCTGCCACCCTTGAATTTCGCCGCACGGAGCAGCGCCGGCCCGCGCACCAGCGTTTCGCCAATGTGCCAGAATCTCGCGCCCTCGGCCTCGTCGCCGATCAGCAGCAACAGTTCGGGCCGCCCGCCGCCGCTGATGCGAATTCGGGTCAGCCCACGGTGCGCGTAATTGAGCTTGAGATCGCCCTTGGCCGCATCGAATGCCGAAGTCGCGCCGCCTTCGAGCACGGCGACCTTCGGGGCGCTCGTATAGCGCAGCACGGTCTCGCCGGCCTCGCCCGCGCGGCCATAGAGCAGTGCGACGTCGCGATCGTCCTGCTTGAGGATCGTCTGCAGCTCGGACGTCGAATAGACCAGCCGCTGCCCGCCGAGATCGACGCCGGCGATCAGCCATTTGGCGTCGAACCCGTCGAGCTGCATCGGAAGCGTGTAGCGGCCGTCGGGCAGGTTCGCCGTGAAGCTGAAGCGGTCGCTGGTCTGGACGTTGGACGGCTTGTGGGTGACCAGCAGGAAGCGCGCGTCGGTTTCGGGGTTCTTGTTGTGATAGACTTGCACCTTGTCGGTCGAGATCTCGACCGGTCCCGCCGGCACCATCCCGGCGAGATCGGGCACCGCGGCGATCAGCCCGCCGAGCTGCTTCAGTTCCTCGGCCTTGGGGCGCACCTCGCGGGTCTCGGAGAAGGCGGCGCCATAATCATAGCTGGTGAACACCACCGGCGCCGGCAGCCAGCCCCAGCTCGTCCCGCCGAACCCCATATAGAAGCTCTGGATCTGGATGCCGTTGGCGAGATTGGTGCCGTAGAACACCCGCTGGAAGCGGCGCCCGCGCTGGATCGCGTTGCATTCGTAGCCGCCGTTCGAGCCCCAATAATCGAACCAGCCACCGCCGAACTCGGCGAGGAAGCCCGGCGTGTTGGGCGAGGCCGAGGCGCCGCCCTTGGCGCCGCCGGGGCCGTAATAGCCCCAGTCGGGCGCCGCGCTGCCGCGGGTAGGCTTCCCCTCGACGGTGCAGGTGCCGCCGGGATAGCCGTCGAAGGCATACAGGTCGTTGGGGCCGGCAACGGTCTTCTCGACCTTGCTGTCCTCGGGCACCCAATAGCCGTTGCGGCCCTGATCGTTGTGGAAGATCGGCACGTTGATGCCGTCGGCGAGCGCCTTGGCATAGAGGTGATCCATGTAGCGGCGCTGCGCCGGAGTGGTCAGCGCCAGCTCGTTTTCGATCTGGTGGAGGATGACGTTGCCCTTATGGCCCTTGCCGTCGCCGTTGATCTGGTGGCGCGCGATGATCGCGTTGACCTTGGTCAGCCACTCGTCCGACGCGGAGAGATATTCGGGATCGTCGGTGCGCGCGCGGCCGCGCTGATTGACCAGCCAGCCGGGGAAGCCGCCCCGGGTGAGCTCGGCATTCACATAGGGCCCGGCCCGGGTGATCACCCACAGGCCCTCTTCCTCGGCCATGGTCAGCAGGCGATCGATGTCGCGGATGCCGCTGAAATCGTAGACGCCCTTTTTCGGGCTGTGGAACCCCCAGTCGAAATAGAATGCGACGGTGTTGAACCCGCTCGCCTTCATCTTCTGGAGCACGTCGCGCCACAGATCGGGCGAGGGCAGGCGGAACGCGTGCATCTCGCTCGACCAGATGATCGTGCGCTTGCCGTCGATCATCAGCGAGCGCGCATCGTACGAAACCCGGCCGAAGCTCTTGACCGGCGCGTCGAAATTGGCGGTCTGCCGGGCCTCCTGCGCGGCGGCGGGGGCGGAGAGCGCCACGGCGGCGGCGAGGGCCGCGCGGATCATGCGAGGTGGAACACTGGCTTGAGGACCCATTCCTTCGGCTTGTTGTCCGGCTCGACCTCCATCAGCGGGGCCATGTAATCCCACCATTTCCGCATCACCGGATGCTCGGGCAGTGCGTCGCGCGCATTGTCGTCGGTCAGCTTGAGCACGGCGAACAGCGCGCACGTCTCTTCGTCGAGGAAGATCGAATAATCGCGGATGCCGCTATGATGGAGCAATTCGGCCAGCTCGGGCCAAATCGCATCGTGCCGCGCCTTGTACGCGTCCGCGGTGCCGGGCTTCAGCTGCATCCTGAATGCGTGCGTGGTGGTCATGCCCTCTCCCGACATCCATTATATGGGAACTATATGCAACATATGGTAGTCGTTTGCGGGCGTCGCGTCAAACCGCATCGGGCCAATATTGTGCGTCCTCGGCCCGCCCATGGGCGTCGTCGAGCAATATGGGCGGGCGACGATCGCCAGCTTCGCGGCTGAGGCGGAGCTTCTTGACGTCCAGCCCCGCCACATGCCGCGCCCAGAAACCCCAGGCCGGGGTGGGGCCGAACATGCTCGGTTCGGGATAGGCGTCGGCCAATTCGGGCGGGCTGGCCGGCACCGGCCCCGAAAAGACGCCGCGGAACGACAGGTCCACGTCGCGGAGTTGAACGCATTCGATCGGGTTGCCGGGCAATCCCGCGAGGATCGCGGCGAAGCGCGGGTCGATCCCCGTCGCCTTCAACCCGCGGATCTCGACATTGCGCATCGCGCCGGGGCGAATCCCCTCGGGCCCGCGCAGCCGCGCGCCGAGGCGGAGGAACAAGGGGGCGGTGGTCACGTCGGCCATTGCGATATTCTCGGCGAGAACATCCTCGATCACGCCCCCGTCGACCGTCTCCAGCGCGAGCCCGCGGCTGCGTTCGAAGCGGCAATTGGCGATGCGGATGCGGCGGAAATCGCCATTGCTTTCGGTGCCGAGCTTGATCCGCCCGGTGACGCGGTCGCGGTCGGGCGAAAGCTCCTGGGTGCGCTGGCGGGTGCCGTCGAGCATCGTGCCCAGATCGAACCCGCTGACCTGACAGTCGCGGATCTCGATGTCCTCGCAGGCCGAGCGCCTGCCGAGCCCCAGGCTGGTCTTGAGCACGATCGCGTCGTCATTGGGCGTGTTGACCCGGCAGCGCACGACCCGGGCATCGCGGACGCAATCCAGATCGAGCCCGTCGCGATTGGTGTCGATATGGAGATCGGAGATGTCGATCCCGTCGACTTCGCTGGCGAGCAAAGCGAAATGGCCGCCCTTGAACAAGGTGAAGCCATCGAGCCTGACGCGCTTGCAATGCGCCAGCGCGATCGCCTTGTTGCCCATGCCCTGCATTGCCGCGCGATCGCGCTCGAGTTTGCCGACCTCGGCGGCGGGCATCGCCGCCATCGACAGCGGCCGCTCGCCGGCCTGCTTGCTCCACGGCGTGCCAGGGCCGTTGCGGGTGAGCCCGAGCCCCAGGATCCGGCCCTTGCCGATGATCGCGATGTCTTCGGCATGTTCGGCCCAGATCAGGCTGTTGTGCCAATGGCTGTGGCCGAAATCCTGATAGAGCTGGGGCCCGCGTTCCTCGGGCAGGTCATAGGCGCCTGGCGGGCCCTTCTCGGCGGCGATCAGGGTGGCGCCCTTTTCGAGCACCAGCGTGACGCGGCTCTTGAGGCGGATCGAGAAGCTGAGATAGTCGCCCGGCGGCAGGATCACCATGCCCCCGCCCGCAGCCTCGGCAGCGAGGATCGCGGCGTTGATCGCAGGGGAATCGAGCGCGACGCCGTCGCCCTTCGCACCATGGTCGCGGACGTCGAAGACGTGGCCGGTACGCATCAGATCCTCTCCTGGAGGGGGAGAAGGACCAAGCGCAGCTTGGTGGAGGGGTAATCTCCACGGGCGGCATCGCTTGGGGAGAATATCTCTCCACCGCTGCGCGGTCCCCCTTCCCCTTCGGGGGAGGATGGATTGGTGTGCGCCATCAATTCCCCGCGGGCCGCACGTCGCTCTCCGCGAGGCTCGCGGCGACAAAGCGTTCGTCGAGATCGGGATTGGCAGCGTCGAAGCGACGGGCGGCGGGCTTGAGGTGCGCAGCGAGCTCGGGAATCTGCGCGGCAATCCCCGCGGCGAGCGCACGGGCGAGAAACCATGCGCCGGCATTATTATGGTGCGTACGGTCCTTGCCGCGATCATTGAACAGGTTCGCCGCCTTGGCGTCACCCAGGGCTTCGTACAGCGCGACGGTCCGCTCCTGCAGGTCGAGCAGGGGAATCCGTTCTTCGCGCGCAACCCTTCGGGCGGCTTCGCCATATTCGGCCAATGTCCGCCGCACGGTTCCGTCGCCCTGATAGTTGCGCCGTTCGGGCGAGGTCACCAGCACCGGATGCGCGCCGCGGCGGCGGGCTTCCGCGATATAGGTCCTGAGCCATGCCGGATAGGTGATTTGCGGGTCGGCATAGGTTTGCGGCCACTGCACCTTCTGATCGTTATGGCCGAACTGGATCAGCAGCCAGTCGCCCGACTTCACCTGCGACAGCAATTTGTCGAAACGCAATTCGGTGACGAACGATTTGAGCGTCTCGCCCGATTCGGCGTGGTTGGCGACCGCAATGTCCGGCTCGAACAGCGCCGTCAGCATCTGACCCCAGCTCGCCGCGGGCTCGGAGCGCTGGTCGGTGACGGTCGAATCCCCCGCGAGAAAGATCGTCGGCACGGCGACCGGCTCGATGTCGATCGAGGCCACCCGCGGATCGCCGAGGAATTCGAGCGTGAGCTTGTCGTCCCATGTATAGCTCTCCGCTTCGCGGCTCTTGAGCCTGACCGCGCTGCCGCCCGGCGCATTGGCCGGAGGTGGCACGAGCCGGGCGTCGCGGACGTTCACGATGAAGCTGACGGTGACGTACTGACCCGGTCTGGTGGTGATGTCGCGCAGCATCAGTCGACGCGATTCGGCCTTCACCGTCACGCGTCCGCCCAGCCTTACGGTCACTCGATAATTGCCCTCGGGCAACGCGGCGGAGAACAGGAATTCCTTGCCGCGGCGCTGCGGCTCATAGCCGTAGCCGCCTTGCTCATACGCCTTGTCCGCCGTCACTGCGATGCGGCCGGTGACGTGTTTCGGCGGTTCGAGGTCGAAGCGGAGAGGGGTCTGGGTCATCGCCATCTGCAGTGCGATCAGTAGCACCAAGCTACTCCTTCATCCGTCGTCCTGGCGAAAGCCGGAATCTCGGGTAACAACAGGCTCCGTTTGCCGCATGCGATCCCGGCATTCGCCGGGATGACGGATTTCACTTCGCCCCCAGGAAATACGACGTGTGTGGCGGCTGGTTGTACGCGGTGTTCTGCCACGCCACTCCGAGCCGATAGACCGGGTCGTGCATCAGCGTCACGATGCGTTCGCTGGTGGGGTAGGGCGTAGCGTAGATGCGCAGCTCGCGGCTGTCCGCGCTCGGCACCGCCAGTTCCTCGCGCCAGTCGCCGATGATGTCGGCGGACAGCGACGGGTTCGCCTTGGTGCCGTTGTTCGAGACCGCGCCGGCCGGGTCGAGCAGGATCTGCTCGGTGCCATTGTTCCAGTCCCATTTGGAAATCCGCTTGCCGTCGAGCAACTCGCGCAGCCGGTCGCCGTCCCACCAGATCCCGAAATTGGCCGCGCGCGGATGCCCGCCGGGAATGACGTTGCCCTTCGCATCATAAAGGTCGCGCGAATTGCTCGCCCAAGCCTCGGCGCCCGCATGGCGCGGATCCACGTCGATCGCGATGCCGCGGCCGGTATCCCTGTCGGCCGGCGTCGACCAAAGGATCGCCCCGGTCTTCGCATCGAGCATCGCCGCGCCGCGATTGCCGCTCATCTTCATATTCTCATGCACGCCGAACTTCTCGAGCCCCGGATGCGTCGGGTCGAGATCGGACAAGTGCATCGCATCGCCATGCCCGAGGCCCGAGGACCACAGGCCCTTGCCGTCATCGTCGAGCACCATCGATCCGTAGAATATCTCGTCGCGCCCGTCGCCGTCGACATCGGCGACCGAGAGCTGATGGTTGCCCTGACCACCGAACTTTTCATTGCCCGGCACTGCGCTGTCGAACAGCCAGCGCATGCGGAGCTCGCCCTTTCGATAATCCCAGGCGGCGACGGTCGAGCGGGCATAGTAACCGCGTCCGAAGACGAGGCTGGGTCTGTGCCCGTCGAGATAGGCCAGCCCGGCCAGATAGCGTTCGGAGCGGTTGCCATAGCCATCGCCCCAGACCGCCTTCATCCGCTCATAGTCCGGATTGTCGTCGCCGCCTGGACCGCGCGAGGGTGCGTAGGGCGCGCTGGCCAGCGCTCTGCCGGTCGTGCCGTCGAATACAGTCAGATATTCGGGGCCCCTGAGGATGCGACCCTTGAGTTCGGAAACCTTTCGCCCATCGGGCAGGACCTTGGCGCCGGTGCGGTCCTCGATGTCGACTTCACCTTCGCGGCTGGTCCAGCTGGCATGCGGATCGCCGATCATGTGGTTGGTGCCGTCGACCGTGCCGTCGGCAGTCTTCATCGCAACTTCGGCTTTGCCGTCGCCGTCGAGATCATAGACCATGAACTGGGTGTAATGCGCGCCCGAGCGGATGTTTGGCCCCAGATTGATCCGCCACAGCTTCCTGCCCTCGAGCGTATAGGCGTCGATCAAGGTGACGCCGGTATAGCCCGAAAAGGCATTGTCCTTGGCGATCGTCGGATACCATTTGACGATCAGCTCATAGCGTCCGTCGCCGTCGAGATCGCCGACCGAAGCGTCGTTGGCGGTATAGCCATAGGTCTCGCCGTCGCCAGTGCGCCCCTCGGCAGGCTTGTCGAGCGGGATCGCAAGATAGCCGTTGGCCCAGGCGAGCGCGCCGGCGCCTTTTGCCGCGAGCGAATAACGCGAGGTGACGGTACCGGCGCGGTCGAGAAAGCTGGTCGCCTGACTGCCACCGACCCGTGCGATCGGCTTGCCGTCGCGATAGAGCGTGAAGCGTGCGCTTCTGGCGTCGGTGGCGAGCAACCGCCACGAGACCTGATTGCCGCCGCCCGCCGCCGGCACGGCGACCAGCCCGCGATCGAGGCGCTCGATTTGCCGTCCCGCCACTGCCGGCGCCGCCGGCGCAGGGATCGCCGATGCGATGATCAGTGCCGCCAGCATGAACCTCTCCCCGATCTGTTTTCGACAAGCTGCCCCCGCAGCCGGATGGAGTCAACAAACTCCCAACAAATGGCACGACTATTTACATTTCGGGATTATATCCGTGCCGGCGCCCGACGCGAAAACGGGCCGCGATCCTTCGATCGCTGCCCGCTTTCGCCTGGTCTCCCGAAAAAAGTGGGCGGCCGCGAACGGCGGCCCACGGAAGGCAAGGTTCAGAACTGGAAGTTCACGCCGAAATTGAACGTCCGTCCGATCCGGGTCTGGAACAGCGTGTCGCGGCGCGTGCTGTCGATATACAGGTTGTTGCGCTCGTCGGTGAGGTTCTGCACCTCGAGGATCGCCTTGATATTGTCGGTGATCGCATAGGAGGCCGAGGCGTCGACGAAGACGTTCGGCGAATTGCCCTGGATGTCGCTGCCGGCCGGCCCCGGGATGCCGCGGATGTACCGATCGCGATAGCTCGCGGTGCCGCGGATGCTGAACTTGCTGTCTTCGTAGAACAGCGTGCCGCTGGCGGTGTTCTTCGACAGTCCGATCAGATCGGCGGTGGTGCCGACCGTGCAGGCCCCGTTCACGCTGGTGAGGCAGTAATTGATCGTCGAGGTGACGTGGGTGTAATTCGCCAGCACGCCGAAATTGCCGAGGAAGCCGGGCAGGAAATCGAGCTGCACCTGCGCATTGACTTCGACGCCTTCCAGCGGCCCGCCCGGCGTGTTGAACGGCTGGCTGACGTTGAAGAAGTCCGCGGGAGTCGACGGCGTCCCTGCCAGCAACTCGGCCGGAAGACCCAGTTCGCTGAACTGGATCCGGCTGGTGATGCGCTGGACGAAGGTTTTGATGTTCTTCTTGAAATAGGCGACCGACAGCAGCGAGCCCGGCTTGAAATACCATTCCAGCGCGGCATCGAAAGTATCGGCGCGGATCGGGTCGAGGAACGGATTGTTGATCGTACCGCTCTGGGTGGTCGCCGTGATGCTGCTCGTCGGCGTCAGGCTGGGGAGATCCGGACGCGACATCACCTTCGCCGCTGCGAGGCGCAGGAACAGATCACGGTTGATCTCCCACACCACGTTGGCGGAAGGCAGCCAGTCGGTATAGCCGCGGTTGACCTGCGTATAGACGCGGCGCGTGCCGGTGGGGCTGGATGCTGCGGTGATCGGGACATAGCCCGAGGCCAGCATGTCGGTGCGGACGTAGCGGACGCCGACATCGCCGCGCAGGGTGAGCGGGAACAGGCCTTCGGTGTTGAAGGTCGCCATCGCATAGACGCTCTTGACCTCCTCGCGGACGCGGGCACGGCTGCCGCCGCAGTCCACGTCGCAATAGCGCACCGCATCGAGGTCGAAGAGCGCGTCCCATTTGTCCGGATCGATCGCCGCCCAGCTGGCCGGCGCGCCGTTGCCCCATAAATTGTCGAGCCCGCTGATCTGGCGCGTGATGCTGGCGAGACTGGTGCCCGCGGGAAGCGGGCGAATGGCCAGGTCGGCGGTATAGGGCGCGAGGTTGTACGAGTTGAAATCGCTTTCGCGATACTGGCCGCCCACCTTGAACTTCAGGCCCTGATCGACATTCCATAGCGTGTTGAGTTCGAAGGTGCCGTTGTCGGTCTGCGCCTTGGACGGCTTGCCCTGGAAGCTGAAGCCACCGGTCACCGGCGCGGCGGCATTCGCGCGCGGCCCGTAGAGGAAATTGGCCGGGTTCGACACGTCGAACCCGAAGCCGATCTTCGGCGTGGCGCCGCCGTCGCGGAAGTCGATCGAGAAGCCGTCGGTGTGGATGGCGTCCATGAAAGTCTGGAAGCGCTTCGGACCCCACCAGACCGACTGGTTGATGCCGAACAGGCCGGTGATCTCGAGCGTGTCGTTGAAGCGGTGGCGGAAGTTCAGATTGCCCTGCTTGAAGTCCGAGATGAAGTGATCGACCAAGCCTTCGGAGCGCACATTGACGCCGTCGAACAGGCCGTAAACCAGCGAGCCATTCTCGTCGAATTCGATGTCGCGCACCGAAACCGTCGCCTGCCCGAGCTCGTTGACCAACCGGCCGAACGACATGGCCGCGATATAATTGTCGCGGCGCTCCACGTCATAGCGCGAATAGAGCATGTCGAAGCTGATATCGGTGTCGTCATCCGGCGTGAACTGGATGGTGAGCGTGCCGCCGATGCGCTTGGTGTCCTGTTCGGAATTCACGTAGCGCGGCAGCCGCGGCAAGAAGGCGCCGCTGCCCGGTATGGCGGCGGCATCGGCACGACGCAGGTTGAAGACGGTAGCATAGGCAGCCTGGGTGCTGGTGCGCGGGTTGCCCGCACTGCAATTCGCTGCATTCGCGCCGATGTTCACCCCATTGTTGGCGGTCGCCGTGGTCGGACTGACATAGGTCACGCCGTTCTGCACGAAGCCGCCGACCGGGGTGCAATAAGGCAGGATCGGGATCGGGCCGTTGCCGTCGGTGTCGAGGCCGTTCGCATTGGCCGAGAGGACGTCCACCGCCGAATAGCCGACTTCGCGGACGTGGCGCTTCTGATAGGCGACCGAGGCAAGCACGCCCCAGCTGTCGTTCAGCTTCTTGGAAACGATCAGCGAAGCGCGCGGATCGACCTTCTTGCTGATCGTGTTGTAGACGCCGCGCGCGGTCGCCGAGAAGACAAAGTCCTTGTCGAAATTCATCGGCTTGGGCGCGTTGAGATCGACGGTCGCGCCGAGCGAGCCCTCTTCCACATCGGCCGACGTGGTCTTGCGCACCGCCAACGACGAGAAAATCTCGGTCGGAAAGACGCTGAAATCGAAGCTGCGGCCGGAATTGCCGGCGCCGTAAATATCCGACGAGCCGGTTTGCGCGGTGCCTTCCATGCCGTTGATCCGCACGCGGGTGAATTGCGCGCCGAGCCCGCGGACCGAAATGTTGCGGCCCTCGCCGCCATCGCCGCGCGACAGGGCGACGCCGGGGACGCGTTGCATCGATTCGGCGAGATTGCTGTCGGGAAATTTGCCGATGTCCTCGGCGACGATCGAGTCGACCGCGGCGGTCTCCTCGCGCTTCTGGTTGAGCGCGCTGTTGAGCGAGGCGCGGAAGCCCTGGACGACGATTTCGCTCTCGTCTGGGGGGACGTTCTGCTGGGCGGCCGGGTCGGCGGCAGACGCGTCCTGTGCCATTGCCACCGGTATCCATGCCAGCGCGACAGCTAGAGCGGCGCTTGAAATTCCGGCCCCGCGAACACGCGAATACGATGCAACCCTCATGCTGATCCCCTCCTCTTGTCCTGCCGACCGCTGCGCTTGTCGCGTCAGTCAGTCTCATTTCTTGTTCTTATTTCCCAATATATATGACTTACCTGAAACGGTCCGCCAATCCCCCTTTTGCCATTTGCCCGATCCATGTGGGGTTTTGGTCACAGTCGAGACACATATCGCGGCGAGGCGCACGTCGGGCCGCGCCGACGCTAAATCTGCGCGGCGCTGCAGCTTTTGTCCAGCGGTGTCATCTTGACGGCAAACGACGCCGCTCAGCAGCAGGCGAAGCTGCCCAATGGCTTGGCTCGGTTGAGGTCCGGACGCTCGGCGAGAACCTTCTCGGCCAGCGGCACCTTCAGCGCCTTGAGCTCCTGCGCCACGAGATTGGCCATCGCGCGGGCGCCGAGCTCGCTGAAATGGGTGTCGTCAGCGATGCCGTTGGGGAAGGCGGCGATTTTGTCGGCCGCGGTGTAATGGAGGTAATATTTCTTCGATCCGGCCTCGCCGGCACTGCTGACCAGATCGAGCGAGCGCGTCTCGAGATCGATCATCGGCGTGTTGGTGCTCGCCACCAGTTCGCGCTCGACCTGCGAATATGCCGCGAAATCGGCCTTGGCGCGCGCGCCGTCGAAGGAGCGGCGGGCAGGGGGCGTGACCAGCACCGGGATCAGGCCGCGGCCGCGCGACTCCCAGATCATCCGCAGCAGATTGTCGCGGTAAAGTGTTGCGGCGGGGGCATAGCGCTCGGGGCGCGAGACGCTGGCGTCGTTATGCCCGAACTGGATCAGCACCACGTCGCCGGGCCTGGCCTCGGCGAGCAAGGCGTCCCATTTGCCTTCGGAGATGAAGGTCCGCGTGCTGCGGCCGCCCACGGCGCGGTTGATCACCTCGACATCGGGGGCGAGGCCGCATTTGAGCATCATCCCCCAGCCGGTCTGCGGATAGCGATCGGCGCCGTAATTGGCCGCGGTCGAATCGCTCGCGATCAGGATGCGCTGCTGCGCCTCGGCGGGCAGGGCCCAGGCGAGGACCGCGACTCCGGCGGCGAGCAGCGCCCTCATTGCAGATTCACGAAAGCGCCGCCGTCGACCAGCAAGGCCGCGCCGGTGACATAGGCCGCCATGTCCGAAGCGAGGAAGACGATCGGCCCGGCGAGATCCTCGGCCTGGCCCAGCCGGCCGAGCGGGATGCGGCCTTCCATGTATTTGCGCTTCTCCACATCGGCGAGATCGTCCTTGTTGATCTCGGTGAGGATCGTGCCGGGCAACACCGAATTGCAGCGGATATTGTGCTTGCCCAGCGCGATCGCAGTCGACTGCATCAGCGAATGCAGCCCCGCCTTGGTCGGGGTGTAGTGCGTTTGATATTCGCCGCCGACCAAAGCCGAGATCGAGGAGACCGCGATCAGCGCGCCGCCATGGCCCTGCGCGACCATCTGGTTGGCCGCCGCCTGGCACATGAAATAGCCGCCGAGCAGATTGACCTGCATCGTCCGCTGGACGGTCTCGACGGGCATGTCGAGGAACGAATGGAACGGGCAGATTCCGGCGTTGGAGACCATCACGTCGACCTTGCCGAACGCCTCGACTGCTTTCCGCACGAACTCGGTCGCGGTCTCCGGCGCGGCGACGTCGCCTTTCACCGCCAGCCCGCGCTGGCCGGCCGCCTCGATCTCGGCGACGCATGCCGCAGCATCGTCGTCGCGGCTGTGATAGTTGATGACGACATCGGCGCCGGCTTTGGCGGCGCCGACCGCGGCGGCGCGGCCGATGCCCGTCGATGCGCCCGTGACGAGCACGGTCTTGCCTTCCAACAACCTCACAAGCCTCTCCCGATACTATCTGCGTGAACGTCGCGGCGGGCGCACGTCGGGGCTCCAGCCCAGATCGGTGCTGATCCGCTGCGCGGTTTCGCGGACCTGGCCGCTCAGCGCCGCCATCCGCTCGTCGTCCATATATTGCGCGGCGCTCGACACGCTGATCGCCGCGACGATCTTTCCGGAGACGTCGCGCACCGGCGCGGCGACGCAGCGGATCTGATCCTCATTTTCCTCGAGGTCGAAAGCATGGCCGGCCTCGGCATAGCCGCGCATCCGCTCGAACCATGTCTCGCGATCCGCGCGCGGCGCGCCATGCGCCTGATCGGCTTCGAACAATCGCGTCCATTCCGCTTCGCTGCCGTCGACGAGCAGCGCCTTGCCGAGCCCGGTCGAGGTCAGCGGCTGGCGATCGCCGATCCGGCTCGAAATCTCGACGCGGCGGCGGCCGGGGATCTTGTCGAGATAGAGCGCGAGGTCGCCGTCCATTCGGCCGAGATGCACCGTGTCCTCGGATGCCGCGGCCAGCTCTTCCATGCGCGGGCGGGCGATCTGGACGATGTCGGCCTGACTCTGCGCGAGAAAGCCCAATTGGATCAATTTGGGGCCGAGCTGATAGCCGTCGCGCGGGAGGTAAGTGAGGAAGCCGCGGTCGATCAGCGCATTGGCGAGGCGGTGGGTGGTCGAGCGCGTGAGCCCCATCCGTGCCGAAAGCTCGGCGAGCTTGATCGGGCCGTCGATCACCTTGTCGAGCATGTCGAGCCCGCGGATCAGCGTCTGGCTGCCCTGCACCTTGGGGCCCGCCTTCTTCTCGGTCGGTTCCGATTCAGCGTTTGACGGGTCGCGTCTCATCTCGTAACATCCTATCCCATAAAGTGGAAAAGTAAAGCATCAGGAGGGGTGCGAAGCGGCGGAGCATTTCGGCTCGCGCCAGACCCTTTCAAACCGGAACAACGGCGCGGCGTATCACATGATGGTATTCGTTGCGCGCGATTTTTCACATTCTCAGGCGGCGTGCCCGGATATGGTACGCTGGCCCTAAAGGGGATCGATTGACGTGGCTGCAGCCGGCCTTTCGAAGATCAAGCACGTCCGTGCCTTTACCGTCCGCGGCGGCGGTGCCGATTATCATGATCAGGGCGGTGGTCACTGGATCGACGATCACATCGCCACGCCGATGGCGCGCTATCCCGAATATCGCCAGTCGCGGCAAAGTTTCGGCATCAACGTGCTCGGCACCCTGATCGTCGAGATCGAGGCCGAGGACGGCACGATCGGCTTCGCGGTGACCACCGGCGGCGAGCCCGCGGCGTTCATCGTCGAAAAGCATCTCGCGCGCTTCCTCGAAGGCCGCAGCCCGACCGACTATGAGAAGATCTGGGACCAGATGTACTTCTCGACGCAATATTATGGCCGCAAGGGTCTGGTGGTGAATGCCATTTCGGGCGTCGACCTTGCGCTCTGGGACCTGCTCGGCAAGTTGCGCGGCGAGCCGGTCTATCAAATGCTCGGCGGCGCGGTGCGCGACGAATTGCAATTCTACGCGACCGGCGCACGGCCCGACGTGGCCAAGGAGCTCGGCTTTATCGGCGGCAAGCTCCCGCTCCACCACGGCCCGGCCGAGGGACTGGACGGGCTGCACAGGAACATCGCCGATCTCGCCGACATGCGCGCCAAGGTCGGCGACGATTTCTGGCTGATGCTCGATTGCTGGATGAGCCTCGACCTCGATTATGCCACCCGGCTCGCCCACAGGGCGTACAATGAGTGCGGCTTGAAGTGGATCGAGGAGGCGCTGAGCCCCGACGATTATTGGGCCTATGCCGCATTGAAGAAGAACGCCCCCAGGGGCCTGCTCGTCACCACCGGCGAGCACGAGGCGACCCGTTGGGGCTTCCGCATGCTGATGGACATGGAATGCTGCGACATCATCCAGCCCGATGTGGGCTGGTGCGGCGGCGTCACCGAACTGATCAAGATTGCCAATTATGCCGACAGCAAGGGCGTCCTGATGATCCCGCACGGCTCGAGCGTCTACAGCTATCACTTCGTCATCACCCGGCATAACTCGCCCTTCGCCGAGTTCCTGATGATGCATCCCGGGCCGACCGAAGTCGTCCCGATGTTCCACCCGCAATTGATCGGCGAGCCGGTGCCCGTGAACGGGCGCCTGCATGTGAGCGCGCTCGACAAGCCCGGCTTCGGGGTCGAGCTCAATCGCGAACTGCCGATGCACCGCCCCTACACGCATTGAGACTGAGAGATCTGACCCATGAAACTCTGCCGTTTTGGAACCGCCGGTAACGAACGCCCCGGCCTGATCGACGCCGACGGCGCGATACGCGACTTGTCGGGCGTGATCGCCGATGTGGGCCCCGCCGAGATCTCTCCCGAGGGGCTGGCAAGGCTCGCCGCGATCGACCCGGCATCGCTGCCCAAGGTCGAGGGCGATCCGCGCTACGGCGCCTGCGTCGCCGGCACGCGGCAGTTCGTCGCGATCGGCCTGAACTATGCCGATCACGCGGCGGAATCGAACCTGCCGATCCCCGAAGAGCCGGTGGTGTTCCAGAAATGGGTGACCTGCATCCAGGGACCGAACGATCCGGTGACGATCCCGAAGGATTCGAAGAAGACCGATTGGGAAGTCGAGCTCGGCGTGATCATCGGCAAGCGCGCTTCCTACGTTTCGGAAGCCGATGCGCTCAGCCATGTCGCCGGCTATTGCGTGATCGACGACATTTCCGAGCGCCACTGGCAGACCGAGCGCGGCGCGACCTGGGACAAGGGCAAGGGCTTTCCGACCTTCGGCCCGATCGGCCCCTGGCTGGTCACCGCCGACGAGGTCGGCGATCCGCAGAATTTGAGCATGTGGCTCGACGTCAATGGCGAGCGCAAGCAGGACGGATCGACCAAGACGATGATCTTCACCGTCGCGCAGATCATCGCCTATCTCTCGCAGTTCATGATCCTCGAGCCCGGCGACGTCATCACCACCGGCACGCCTCCCGGCGTCGGCCTCGGCCAGAAGCCCGAGCCCTGGTATCTGAAGGCGGGCGACGTCGTGACTCTCGGCATCGAGAAACTCGGCGAGCAGCGTCAGGAATTCGTGGCGTGGGTGGCCGAATGACCGTTTATTCCGGCCGCTTCGCCGGCCGCACCGCGGTCATCACCGGCGGCACCGGGGGGCTCGGTCTTGCGGTCGCGCGCCGCTTCATCGCCGAAGGGGGCGAGGTCGCGCTCTGGGACCTGAACGCCGATGCGCTCGCCACGGTGGCGGGCGAGATCGGCGCGAAGCACAATGTCGTGCTCGACGTTTCCGATCCCGCGGCGGTCGCCCGGGCCGCCAAAGACAGCGCCGCGGCGCTCGGCCGGATCGACGTGCTGGTCAATTCGGCCGGGATCACCGGCGCGACCGTGCCGGTCCACGAATTCCCGCTCGACAGCTGGCAGCGCGTGATCGACATCAACCTCAACGGCCTGTTCTATTGCTGCCGCGAAGTGATCCCGCAGATGCTGGCGAACGGCTATGGCCGGATCGTCAACGTCGCCTCGGTCGCGGGCAAGGAAGGCAATCCCAACGCCTCGGCCTATTCGGCGTCGAAAGCGGGGGTGATCGGCCTCACCAAGTCGCTCGGCAAGGAACTGGCGGGCAAGGGCATCATCGCCAACGCGCTGACTCCGGCGACGTTCGAGAGCCCGATCCTCGAACAACTCCCCGCGAGCCAGGTCGATTACATGCGCTCGAAGATCCCGATGGGCCGCCTCGGCGAGGCCGAGGAAAGCGCCGCGATGATCCTGTTCATGGCGAGCGAGGAATGCAGCTTCACGACGGCGTCGACTTTCGACACGTCCGGGGGGCGGACGACGTATTGAACTAATTCCTCCCCGAGCTTGCTCGGGGAGGGGGACCATGCGCAGCATGGTGGAGGGGCGCCGCGCAGCGGCGTTTGTGGAGCGGTACCCGGCGACTGCGGCGGCGCCTCTCCACCATTGCCTGCGGCAATGGTCCCCTCCCCCAGGCGAGCTCGGGGAGGAGTTGGAGAGGAAATGGCGCGCGATCTGCCGTTCATCGATGCCCATGTGCATCTCTGGGACCTCGACCGCATCGCCTATCCGTGGCTGACGCCGCCCTTCGCCGATGACGGCCCCAATGGCAGCGTCGCGCCGATCGCCAGGACCTATCTGCTCGACGACTACCTCGCCGATGCCGAGGGCTGGGACGTCCGCGGCATCGTCCATGTCGATGCCGGTGCCGACGCCAGCGCCGCGCTCGCCGAGACCGAATGGCTGCAGGGCCTCGCCGACGCACGCGGCATGCCCAATGCGATCATCGCCTTCGCCGCGCTCGACGACCCCGGGATCGAGGCCTTGCTCGACGCGCATGCCGCGCACCACGCCGTCCGCGGCATCCGCCACATCGTCAACTGGCACGCCGACCCGCGCCGCAGCTACACGCCGCGCGACGTCACGCAGGACGAGGCCTGGGCGCAGGGCTTCGCCTTGCTCGGCAAATACGGGCTGAGCTTCGACCTCCAGGCCTATCCCGGCCAGTTCGCGGGGCTCGCGGAGATCATCGCGCGGCACCCCGAAACGCAAATCATTATCAACCATACCGGCATGGCGGTGCCCGGCGAATGGGAGCAGTGGCGCACCGGCATGGCCGCGCTCGCCGCCTTGCCCAATGTCGCGACCAAGCTCTCGGGAATGGGCTTCACGCATCGCCCGTGGAGCCTCGACCAGGCACGGCTCTACATCCTCGAAGCGATCGGGTTGTTCGGCACCGACCGCGCGATGTTCGCCAGCGACTTTCCGACCGACAAGCTCTTCGGCAGCTTCGCGCAGCATCTCGACGCCTATGCCGCGATCACTGCCGATTTCAGCGAGGACGAGCGCCGCGCGCTGTGGGGGCGCAACGCCGATCGCATCTACCGGCTCGGGCTGGGCATCTGAGGGGGCATATGAGCGACACGCAGGACCATAAGTGGCGCGACACCATTCTCGCCGGCCTCGCCAATTATATCGATGCGGGGTCGATCGTCGCCGGATCGGTCGCGCTGGCGCTGTGGAAGGAGATTTACGGCCTTTCGGACAGCTTTATCGGGCTGATCGGGGCGTTCAGCGCCAACGCGATCTCCGCCGGTGTCGGCGCGCTGATCGGCGGCATCCTGTGCGACAAATTCGGTCGCAAGAAGATCTACCAGTACGACATGCTGTTCTACGCGTTCGGCATGCTGTTCCTCGTCTTCGCCTCGGCGCCGTGGATGATCGTGCTGGGGTTCGTTCTCGTGGGCCTCGCGGTCGGCGCGGACATCCCCGCCTCGTGGTCGCTGATCGCCGAGCAGGCGCCCGACGACAAGCGCGGCGCGCATTCGGGCGTGGCGCAATTGCTCTGGTACCTCGGCCCGGTCGCGGTGCTGGTCGCGGCCTTTTTCCTCCAGCCCTGGGGCATCACCGGAGTGCGCTGGATCTTCGCGCATCTGGCCGTGCTGGCGCTGGGGCTGACCTTCCTGCGTTCGCGGATGCGGGAGTCGCAGCGTTGGGAGGAGAGCCAGGCACAGGACCAGCAGACCGGCTGGCGCGAGCTGTTCAGTCCGCGCTATTTCGCGGCGGTGCTGTTCCTCGCCGCGATGTACGGCTTCTGGAACCTGTGGGCGGGGTTCAACGGCTTCTTCACGCCCTATCTCGTCAACCAGCATGATCTGCCCGAATGGGTCGCGACGATCGTGCCGGCGAGCTATTTCCTGATCGGCATGGTCTCGATCCTCGCGATCTTCATGACGCTGTCCGACAAGGTCAACCAGCGGCTGCTGTTCGGCATTTCCGCGGCGATGCATGTGGTCGGCATGGCGATCCTCGCGATCTTCGGCTTCACGCTGGAGATCTACATCCTCCATGTGATCATCATGGGGGTGGCTGGCGGTTTCGGCGCGCAGAGCTTCTTCCAGCTCTGGTCGGCCGAGCTTTTCCCAACCGCGATCCGCTCGACGGCGCAGGGTCTTACCTTCGCCATCGTCCGCATCGGCCTCGGCATCTGGAGCTTCTTCGTGCCGTGGCTCGCATCCTATGATTACACCACGCTGGCGTGGATCCTGACCGGCTTCCTCGTCGCCTCGAGTGTGATCGGATTGATCTGGGCGCCACGCAACGAAGGTAAGTCGCTCGAGGAAATCGCGGCGGGGCGGAGCTAAGGGCATGCGATTCAAGCATTTGCTCGCTGCGCTGGCCGTACTCACGGCGGCCCCAGTCGCCGCGCAGCAAAAGCCCGCCGAAGCGCCGCTGCTCCTCCCGCAAATGCAGCTCCACGATCCCTTCATCGTCGCCGACAATGCCAGCAAGACCTATTATCTCTTCACCCGCAACGAGACCGCGATGACCGGTGAGCGCCGGCTCGGCACGATGGTCTATGCCAGCAGGGACCTGAAGCACTGGAGCCGCCCGCGGGTAGTGTTCACGCTGCCCGAAGGCATTTGGGCCAAGGGCGGCGCCTGGGCGCCCGAGGTGCATCAATGGCGGGGCAAATGGTACCTCTTCACGACCTTCCACGATGAAGCCGCGACCTTGCCGCCCGAAGGCAATCGCAAGCCCTATCGCCGCGGCACCATCCTCGCGGTGGCTGACAAGGTGGACGGGCCATATCGCGCCGTCCGGAACGGCGAGCCGATCGCGCCCAAGGAATTGATGACGCTCGACGGCACGCTCCATGTCGATGCCGCGGGCAAGCCGTGGCTCGTCTATGCCCATGAATGGCTGCAGACTACGGTGGGCACGATCGAGGCGATCCCGCTCGACGACATGCTCGCCGCCGCGGGCCCGCCCAAGCTGTTGTTTCGCGCCGACGAAGCGCCCTGGGCCAAGGGCCAGCGCCAGCCCGACGGCGACAGCGTCTGGGTGACCGACGGTCCCGAATTTTATCGCACCGCCAAAGGCACGCTGGTGATGCTGTGGTCGAGCTATGGCGAGCGCGGCTATGTCCAGTCGATCGCGCGCTCGAAATCGGGCAGCCTCGAAGGGCCGTGGGAGCAGCTCGACCCGCTGGTCCGCCGCGACAGCGGTCACGGCATGCTGTTCCGCGCGTTCGACGGCCGGCTGATGATGGTCCTCCACCGGCCCTTCACCTTCGCGCTCGGCAAGCTCTATGAGATGAAGGATGCGGGCGACCGGGTGGAAGTCGTGCGCGAAGCGACCGAACTCGACCTCGAAGCCTATCCCACCCACCCGTGCATCCAGCCGCACACACCGACCGAGCGGAAGGTGGATTGCTAATTTGACGGTGCTCCTGCGAAAGCGCGGGCCGAGCCTAAGTTGACCAAGTTGGCGGAAACGCAAAACATCTCGCAACATTATCGCGCGAAATTTGCGGCGCGCGATCCGTTTCCCGAACGATATGAAAGAGCGGCCGGCGAGGATCCGGCCCTGCGAGCCAAGCAGGCGAAATCCTACATTGCAAGACGTGCCGGAGCGCCGCGCCGACTGACGAAGGTCGGCGGTAATACGAGGCTTAGCGTCTGAGGCTCCGGCGCCGTCGCACGGGGCAAATCCCGATTTGGCGGCAGCGTCGCCCAGGCGATTGCCACACCCGACGTGTCCTCGACCGTATTGAGCCGCATGCCCTTCGGCACGGCGATCCGCTTCGCCAGCCGGCCCGCCAGCGTCCTTCCCGGCCGTTCGCCGTTTCGGGCCAGCGTCGCGCCATCGAGCAGCAGGTCTATCGGCTTGCCGTCGCGCGCCACCGGCACGCGGAGCATCCTCCCATCCATTCGGGGCGCCTCGACGTGCAGGCGGAAGTCCAGCGAGCCCGGGCCGCCGAAATCCCAGCGAAAGCCCTTCCAGTCGCTCGCCTGCACGATCCGCCAGGCACGCGCCTCGCGACGCGCGACATAGACCTGGGTGTTCCCCGCCGCGTCGAGCTTGTGGAATGCGATCGCCGGCCGCCCGGCGGCGTCGAAACCGATCGGCGTGTTGTTGTTGATCATGCCGCCGCGCACCGGCACCGGATCGACCACCTCGGCATCACCCAGCCGGATCGGCAGGGGCAAAGGCGTGCCGTCCGAGCGCTCCCAATGCAGCAGGTCGCGGCTGCGAGCATAGGAAAGATCGTGATTGGTCGCCGCATCGGGAGTGTCGCGCCAGACCCAGCTGAGATGGAACCAGCCGTCGGGACCAGATACCGGCCCGACGAAATAGGCGCTGCGCCGGCCTTCGCCGTCGACCAGCGGCGCGTCGAGCAGCCGCTTCCACGCCGCGCCGTCGAGGATATTGTAGATCTCGCGCCCACGCCCGCTGCCCCCGTCGCGATATTTGAAGATCAGGCTGCCGCCGGCGTTCTTCAGGAACATCGGATAGGTCATGCTCCGCTCGCTCGCCCGGTCGGTCATGACTTCGACCCGGGCGAGGGTGCGGACATCGCCCGCGCTGGACGTGCGAAAATAGACGAGCGGATCATTGTGCATGTTGGCGGCGACATGAAGCTGTCCGGCGGTGTCGATCGCCATGGCGATGCGATTGTGGCTATCCCAGCCGACCTTGCTCGGCAGCCGCTTATAGGTCCACCCGGAAGACTTGCGCGAGCGGCTGGCGACGCTCAACTGGCGTGCGGCATCGTAATAGCCGACGAAGATGCGCTCTTCGGCCACCACGAGGGCGAAGGGCACGTCATGACCGGCCCAAACGCGGTCGACCGCCTCGATCCGCTGTGCCGCCGCCGGCGCCGCGCAGACCAGAGTGAGCGGCGCCAGCAGCCGCAGCATCAGTCGAGCTTCAGGTCTGCGACTGCGCTGGCCGCGAGCAGGAACGCGCCGACGCCATAATATTGGGTGTCGGTGGCGAGCACCTGTTCGGGCCTATCGCTGACTTGCTGGACATAGCCGAGCCGGCCGTCGGGCTGGATCGCGCGATTGAGTGCCGACCAGCCCTTTCGCACCACCGGTGCATATTCGGCCCGCGGCAGCAGCCCGGCCTTGATCCCCCAGGCAAGGCCATAGGTGAAGAAGCCGGTGCCGCTCGATTCGGGCGGCGAATCCTCGGGCGCGAGCAGCGAGGGCGCCCAATAGCCGTCGGGCTTCTGCACGGCCTTCACCTTGCCCGCCATCTCGACGAACAAGGCCTCGAGCTTCTTCCGCTCGGGATCGCTTTTGGGCAGTTTCGGGATCATCAGCGCGAGCCCTGCGACCACCCAGCCATTGCCGCGACTCCAGAACATCTTCCGCCCCCCGGCGTCGCGCCGGTCGAAGAAACGGCTGTCGCGGTAGAAGAGCCGTTCGGCCGGATCGTAGAGGAAATTGGTGGTCGCCCAGATCTCGCGGAGCGCATAATCGCGGTAGCGTCGGTCGCCGGTCTGGTTCGACAGCTCGAGCATCGCCGGCGGCGCCATGAACAGCGCATCGCACCAGCACCAGCGCGCGAGGCACTCGGTCGCGCCATAGCCGCCCTTTTCCGGAACGACGAAGGCGAGCGTCACGCGCGGGGCGTTGTTCACGACATTGTCGAAGACGCGGCGCACCGACTGCACCGGAGCCGAGCCTGCACCATGCTTCGCCGTCCAGAGATAGCTCTGGGTGATCGCATGATCGTCGGCGAAGAAGGGCAGACGGCCCGGCTGCCACTTATTGGAGCGGCCCATGTCGAGGATCGCCTTGCCGATATCGGCGGGCGCGCCGTGATCGGCGAGCGCGGTCATGCCGACCCAGAATGCCGCCTGCTCCCACGCCCGCGGATTGCCTGTCTCGCCGCCGGCGCGGGAGATGTGGCTGGTGTCGGTCATCCGCGCGAGCTGCCAGCGTGCCAGCCTGGTCGCAGTGTCGATCGCCGCGCGCGGGCTCGCTGCGGGCGCCTGGGCGAGCGCCGCGCCCGGCGCCGCGCCGGTTGCAGCCAGCAGGAGCAATGCGGTGCGCAGCGACATGCGGATCCCCTCTTCGTTATTGAAGGGTCATAGCAAAGCCGCGCCGGAAAAGAAGAAAGCTGGAGGACTCGCGTCCCCCGGCCTTGCTCGGGCCCGCGGCGTTCCGATCAGAAGCGGAAGCGCACGCCGAGCGAGTAGCTGCGCTCGAGGTACAGCACCTGCCGCGTGTAGACGTCGCCGGTGTCGTACGCGCGTTCGCGCTGCAACGGATTGCCGAGCATGTTCACGATGTCGAACGCCACGGTGATGTTCGGAATCGGCGTGATTGAAGTCGAGAAATCGAGCTGGCCGCGGCCCTTCTCCTTGATCGCGTGCGCGATCGGATCGAAAGCCTCGAGCGTATAGCCGGTGACGAACTTAGACCGGTAATTATAGGCGAGACGCGCCGAGAATTGCGGCTTCTCGTACAATGCGACGAGATTGTACGCCCATTTGGAGACGCCGGGGAATTCCTGCTGCTCGTTGTTGAGCGTCGCCGCGAAGTTCGGCTGCAGGTCGCCCTTGGCATCGATATAGGTGCCGTTGGCCTGCAGGCCGAAGCCCTTCATCCATTCGGGCAGCCCCTCGATGTCGAGGAAGCTGGTGAAGGTGATTTCCGCGCCCTGCAGCCGGGTCTGGCCAAGGTTCACCGGACGGTCGATGCGCAGGCCCGGCTGGCTGCGGTCCGCCACCGTCGCAAGGAAGCCCGCGGCGTCGTGGCGGAAGATCCCTGCGGTGAGCGAGCCGGTCCGCGAGAAATAATATTCGAGGCTCGCGTCGTAATTGTCCGAAGTGAGCGGCTTCAGATTGGGATTGCCGGCCGAACCGCCGCGGCGGCGACGCTCGATGCAGGGCTCGGTCGTGTTGGTTTCGTCGAAGCAGGGATCGTTCGGATCGGTGAAGGTGGGCGGCTGGAACAGCGTCGTGTTGGGTCGAAGATCGAAGAAGTTCGGCCGGGTGCGCGTCTGGGTGAAAGCAAGGCGCATCTGGAGCTTGTCGGTGAAGCCGATGCGCGCGCTCGCATTGGGCAGCCAGTCGGTATATTCGCTTTCGGCGGAAACCGGCGGGTTGGTGACGGGGACGTTCGGAAGCTCGACCCGCGAGAAGCCGTCGATGTTGAGCTTGGTCTTGACGCCGCGCACGCCGACCACGCCGTCGATCACGGTGCCGCCCAGGTCGAAGCCGTATTTCAGCTGCGCATAAGCGGCATAGGACTTTTCATTCGCGCGGAAATTCTCGGACGGATTGAACGCAGGCAGGCCTGCCGGCGCCCCGAAGAAGCTGCGCAACGCGGGCAGATTGTCGCGAATGCTGTCGCGGGTGAGCGTCGCATAGAAGACGTTGGGCTGGACCCGATTGTAGGTGAAACCGGGCAGGCTGGTCTTCACCTCGGCGCCCGGCAGCGAGGTCAGCGGAACGCCGATCCCCTGGCCGTTGGCGTAGAAGTTGCCGAGATTGCGGCCGGCCTTGCGGTCGGAGAAGCGGAAGCCGACGTCCAGCCGCTTCAGGAAGCCCAGATCGAGATCGTAGGAAAGATCCGCACGCGCCTGCAGGTCTTTGCCGTTCACCACCGACAGTTCCTGCCAAAGACCGCGCGTGGTGAAATTGGCGGGGTTGGTGATGTCGTAATTGACGAAGGTCTGCGTCGGCCCGCCGTCCTGCCCGGCCTCGAACTGGACGTTGCGCACCGGCGCGCCGGTCATCGAATAGTCGACGTTGACGTTGTTCGCGGTGTACTGGCTGTCGGTATAGGCGATATCGGCGGAGATCCGCAGCCGGTCGCGCGTCCAGATGATGCCGCCGCCGCCCTGATAGGTGTCGGTCTTGCCGTTGAACGAGCCGGTCCAGCCATCGGGATTGGCCGCACCGGTGACGGTCATGCTCGAAATCTGGTTGGTGCCGGCAAAGGTCGTGATGTTCGACAGCGTCATTCCGGTCCGAACCCCCGGAAGGGTGGTCGGGCCGAAGATCGGGATGAACATCCAGCGGTTGTAATCCTGCGAGCGGAAACCCTGGTAGAGGCCGTCGAGATAGATTTCGAGCTCGGGCGTCGGCTTCCACTGGAACGCGGCGTTGGCCGAGGGGCGCCAGCGCTTGCCATAGCCCTGGTAGATGCCCTGTGCGTCGGGAAAGCGCAGCCCGGCCGGTTGGCCCGGCGCGTAGTTCGTGATCTCGCCGTTCTGCGGATTGACCTGGTTGGTCCGCGCGATCACCAGCGACTGCTCGCGGGTCGAATCGAGGAACTCGATGCCGACATAGGACGCGTTGAACAACAGGCCCATCTCGCCGATGCCGGTGTCCCAGCGGTTGCTGATCAGCAGGTTGCCGTTCGGTGCTTCCTTTTGCGCCTGCTCCGAATGAACATAGTTGAGCGAGCCCGACAGCTCGAAGCCGTCAAAGTCGAAAGGCTTGCGGCCGCGGACGTTGACTGCGCCGGCGATGCCGCCTTCGACCTGGTTGGCGAGGCCGGACTTGTAGACTTCGAGGGCGGCGACGGTGCCGGCGGGGAAATCCTGGATCGCGACGAAGCGACCTTCGGCAGTGAAAATCTCGCGGCCGTTATAGGTGGTGGTCAGATTGGGCAGGCCGCGGACGGTGACCCCCGCCGATTCGCCACCGCCGCGGGTGACGTTCACGCCGGCCACGCGCTGCAGCGCGGAAGAGGCGAAGGTGTCGGGCAGCTTGCCGATATCCTCGGCGACGATCGCGTCGACGATACCTTCGGATTCGCGCTTGATCCGCTGTGAGGTCTCGAGGCTGCGGCGCAAGCCGGTGACGACGATCGCATCCTCTTCCTGCGTGGCGGCATCGGCCGCGACTGCGGCTGCGTCCTGCGCGGCGGGCGCGTCGTCGGTCTGGGCAAAGGCGGGAGCGGTTCCCGCCAAAATGAGAAACGAAGTCGAAGCTAGAATTACGGATTTCAGGCGCATCGCGAACCTCCCCTTGGCAACTGAGCAGGGCTCTTGACGAGCCTCTCTCATTCAAGTCGTCGCTATGCCGTTGCTTCCAACCACCGGCAAGTGATTAATCATATCAATAAGACGGTAGGCGCAAATCGTGGAGAGGCGTGGCAGGAAGGACACAGTCCGGACACACTGTGGGAAACGTCGGTGCCGCTGTTCCGAATGATGATGTCCGGGTGCGGGCGGTCCCTTTTTGTGAGATCGCCCGCTCGAGGCTTAAAAGTCGAACGGCGCCGTCACGCGTCGCTCGGCCATCATGAAGGCATCGGCGACGATCTGCAGCGGCCGCACGTCGACGTCGCTCTCGCCCGCCGCCACCAGTTCGGCGAAGCGCGCATAGAGCCGCGGATATTCGCGGTCGGGCGCTTTCTGCTCGTCTTCGCCGGGGAGCTGGAGGATGCTGCCGCCCATGCACAGCCGGAGCGTGCCGGCATCGGTGTCGATTTCGATGTCCCACGTCTGCGGGCCGGTCTGGAGGAAGTCGAACACCACGTCGACGCGGGCATTGCCGCTGCGCATCTCGAGTTCGGCGGCGAGCGGCGAGGCGCGGCCTTCGGGCACTTCCATCCACGCCGATTTGAGCAGCATCGGCTCGGGCAGAATCTTGGTCGCGATCGACAAGGCGTTGATGCCCGGATCGAACACCCCGAAGCCGCCCGCCGCGAGGATCCATTCCTGCCCCGGATGCCAGCGGCGGATATCCTCGCGCCACGTGATCCGCACCGCGTGGATCTGCTTGCCCTGCAGCCACGCCTTGGCGGGCTCGACCCCCGCGGCTTCGCGCGAGTGCCACGTGGTGTAGAGCACGACGCCCTTGGCCCGCGCGCGTTCGGCGAGCGCGGCGATCTCGGTCAGCGTCGTCGCCGGCGGCTTTTCGAGCATCACGTGCAGCCCCGCGTCGATCGCCGTGACGGCCTGCTCATAGCGCCCGTCCGGGGGAGTGCAGAGCGAGACTGCATCCAGATCATGCCCGCCCGCGATCATCGTGCCGATGTCGTGATAGCCGGGAATGCCGTCCAGGGTCGCGTGGCGGCTGGCGGTCGCGGTCAGCGCGAACCGGCCATCGGCGGCGAGGGCAGGGAGGTGCTGGTCCCGCGCGATCTTGCCGATTCCCACCAGTCCCAGCCGAATGGGCTGCGTCCCGCTCTCCGTCATCCTCACTACTTTCCTTTTATAAGATATATATGCTTCCTATTGCCCCGCACTGCCGGTATCAAGCCCGCACGACACCGTCGGCGCGAACAAAAATGGCGCCGGCGGACAAGGCAATTACCCCACCGGAGAGGTGAATGAGCGACGCGGAAAATGGTTCGAACGGCGGACGTCCGCCCCTGAGGTCGCGCGCCTGGTTTGATAATCCCGCCAATCCCGACATGACCGCGCTCTATGTCGAGCGCTATCTCAACTTCGGAATCAGCCTCGAAGAGATTCAATCGGGCAAGCCGATCATCGGCATCGCCCAGACCGGCAGCGATCTGGCGCCGTGCAACCGCCACCATCTCGAGCTCGCCAAGCGCGTCAAGGAAGGCATTCGCGACGCCGGCGGCATCGCGCTCGAGTTCGGCACGCATCCGATCCAGGAAACCGGCAAGCGCCCGACCGCGGGGCTCGATCGCAACCTGCAATATCTCAGCCTGGTCGAGGCGGTTTACGGCTATCCGATGGACGGTGTCGTCTTCACGATCGGCTGCGACAAGACCACTCCCGCCTGCCTGATGGCCGCGGCGACGGTGAACATCCCGTCGATCGCGCTCTCGGTCGGCCCGATGCTCAACGGCTGGTTCAAGGGCGAGCGCACCGGATCGGGCACGATCGTGTGGAAGGCCCGCGAGATGCTCGCCGCCGGAGAGATCGACTATCAGGGCTTCATCAAGCTCGTCGCCTCGTCGGCGCCGTCGACGGGCTGGTGCAACACGATGGGCACCGCGACGACGATGAACTCCTTGTGCGAGGCGCTCGGCATGTCGCTGCCCGGTTCGGCCGCGATCCCCGCGCCGTATCGCGACCGGCAGGAGAATGCCTATCGCACCGGCCTCCAGATCGTCGAGATGGTCCATGCCGACCGCAAGCCTTCGGACGTGCTCACCCGCACCGCGTTCATGAACGCGATCCGGGTCAATTCGGCGATCGGCGGATCGACCAACGCGCCGATCCACCTGAACGCGATCGCCCGCCATATCGGCGTCGAACTGAGCCTCGCCGACTGGGAAGAGCATGGTTCGGACATCCCGCTGGTGGTCAATCTCCAGCCCGCGGGCAAATATCTCGGCGAGGATTTCTATCGCGCCGGCGGCGTCCCCGCGGTGATGGGGCAATTGCTCCGCGCCGGGCTGATCGACGGCAGCGCGCTCACCGTCAACGGCAAGACCGTCGCCGACAATGTCGCGACTGCCGAGAGCGAGGATGCCGACGTGATCTTCCCGCTCGACGCGCCGATGAAGCCTGCCGCGGGGCTCACCGTTCTTTCGGGCAATCTGTTCGACAATGCGGTGATGAAACTCAGCGTGATCTCCGACGAGTTCCGCAGCCGCTATCTCAGCAATCCCGAGGATCCCGAGGCGTTCGAAGGCGTCGCCGTGGTGTTCGACGGACCGGAGGATTATCATCACCGCATCGACGATCCCTCGGTCGGCATCGACACCAATTCGATCCTGATCATGCGCGGGGCCGGCCCGGTCGGCTATCCCGGCGGCGCCGAAGTGGTGAACATGCGCCCGCCCACCGCCCTGATTCAGGCTGGCGTGCATGCGCTGCCGTGCCTCGGCGACGGCCGCCAGTCGGGCACCAGCGGCTCGCCCTCGATCCTCAACGCCGCGCCCGAGGCGGCGGTCGGCGGTGGGCTCGCTTTGGTCCAGACCGGCGACCGCATTCGCATCGACCTCAAGAACCGCACCGCCGACATGCTCGTCGATCCGCAAGAGATCGCGCGCCGCCGCGAAGCGCTCGCGATCGATTACGTGCCCGAGGCGCAGACGCCGTGGCAGGAGATCCACCGCGATCTCGTCGGCCAGTTCGATACCGGCGCGGTGCTCGAGAGCGCCGTCAAATATCAGCGTATCGCCCAGACACGGGGCATTCCGCGCGACAGCCACTAATCTGGCACTAATCTGACATTGATCAGAACAAGCTTGGGAGGAGAGAGACAATGAAGACGATGACAGCCCTGGGAGTATTGGCCGCCATGGCAATCGCCGCCCCCGCCGCCGATGCCGCCACCGCGAAGCGCGGCACCTTCGGCAAGCTGCCCGACGGCCGCACCGTCGACTCGGTGCTGCTCACCAACGCCCGCGGCGTGTCGGCGAACATCATCGCTTATGGCGCGTCGATCCAGTCGCTGGTGATGCCCGATCGCGCCGGCAAGAAAGCCGATATCGCGCTCGGCCACGACAATATCGGCGACTATCTGAAATACCCCAATTTCATCGGCGCCACGGTCGGCCGCTTCGCCAACCGCATCGACGGCGGGCGCTTCCGGCTCGACGGCCGCGACTATCAGACTCCGCTCAACGACGGCACCAATGCGCTGCACGGCGGCTCGATGGGCTTCGACAAGGTGCTGTGGGAAGTCGTGTCGGTGAAGAACGGCCCCGCCGCCTCGGTCACCCTGCGCTATGTCAGTCCCGACGGCGATCAGGGCTATCCCGGCACGCTCACCGTCGACGCCACTTATGCGCTCGACGAGGCGAACAACCTCACGATCGAATATACCGCCACCACCGACAAGGCGACGATCGTCAACATCTCGAACCACGCGTACTGGAACCTCTCGGGCGAAGGCTCCTCGAACGGCGCGATGGGCCATATCGTCACCATTCCGGCGGATTCGATCACCCCGGTCAACGAGACCCTGATCCCGACCGGCATCTTCCGCCCGGTCGCCGGCACCGTGTTCGATTTCCGCAAGCCCCGCGCGATCGGCGATCGCGTCCGCGACGCGAGCGACAAGCAGATGGTCTATGGCCGCGGCTACGACCATAATTGGGTGATCGGCCGCAAGGTCACCAGTACCCAGCATCTGATGTCGCGCGTCTCCGATCCGGTTTCGGGCCGCAGCTTCGAGCTCTGGTCGAACCAGCCCGGGCTGCAATTCTATTCGGGCAATTTCCTCAACGGCACCTTCTCGGGCAAGGCGAAGAAGATCTATCGCGGCGGCGACGCGATCGTGATGGAGCCGCAGATCTTCCCCGATTCGGTCAACCAGAAGGGCTTCCCCGAATCGCGGCTCGAGCCCGGCCAGACCTATCGCAACATCATGACCTACAAATTGAGCAGCGGCGCGACCGCGGCTCGCCGCTGATCCCGGGAGAGACCAGATGATCCGTCAAAGCTTCCTTCTCTCGGCGACCGCGCTCGCCTTCGTCGCAAGCATCTCCTCGGCCGAGGCGCGCGACCAATGGACCAAGGCGCAGGCCAATGCGTGGCATGCCACCCAGCCCTGGCAGGTCGGCGCCAATTACACGCCCGCCACGGCGATCAACCAGCTCGAGATGTTCCAGGCCGAGACCTGGGATCCGCAGCGCATCGATCTCGAGCTCGGCTGGGCCCAGGCGATGGGGATGAACGTGATGCGGGTGAACCTGCATCACTTGCTCTGGGAAACCGACGCCGCCGGGCTCAAGCGCCGCATGGACGAGTTCATGACGATCGCGGCAAAGCACAATATCAAGACGCTGTGGATCTTCTTCGACAGCTGCTGGGATCCCAACCCGGTTGCCGGCCCGCAGCATCCGCCGATCCCCGGCGTGCACAATTCGGGCTCGCTCCAGTCGCCGGGCGCGGACCGCCTCAAGGACGCGTCGCAATATGGCAAGCTCGAAGCCTATGTGAAGGATGTGGTCACCACCTTCGCCAAGGACGATCGCATCGTCGGCTGGGACGTGTGGAACGAGCCGAACAATAGCGGCGGCGGCAATTACAAGCCGACCCCGGACAAGAACAAATATGTCGCATTGCTGCTGCCGCGCTTCTTCGCTGCCGCACGCGCTGCGAACCCGGTCCAGCCGCTCACCTCGGGCGTGTGGATCGGCGAGCATTGGGACGATCTGAACCGGGTCGATGCGGTCGAGAAGATCCAGATCCGCGAGTCCGATGTGCTCAGCTTCCACGATTACAGCTGGGCGGAGAAGTTCGAGAAGCGCGCGCAGCAGATGCTGAGCTATGGCCGCCCGGTATGGTGCACCGAATATATGGCGCGCGGCAACGGCTCGACCTTCGACAACACGCTGCCGATCGGCAAGAAGCTCAATATCGCGATGTACAATTGGGGCTTTGTCGACGGCAAGATGCAGACCCGCTTCCCATGGGACAGCTGGAAGAAGCCGTACACCTATGAGGAGCCGACGATCTGGTTCCACGACATCCTGCACTTCGACGGCAAGCCCTATCGCCAGGCCGAAGTCGATCTGATCAAGCGCCTCGCCGCGGCGCCGAAGGGCGTGGTACCCGCCTCGGGCAAGTGAGGCGCGCATTCCTGCCGTTCGCGGCGCTGTTGGCGGGTCTCCCGCCGGCAGCGTCCGCGCAGGAAGTGAAGTCGGTCTTCGCCGGCGCCGATCCGGATATCGAAATGGCCGACGGCCAATATTGGATCTACCCGACGGGCGGCGACGGCCTCTCGGCCTGGTCCTCGCCCGACAAGGCCAAATGGACAAAGAGCGACCCGCTGATCCGCCTCAAGGACATCGCCTGGGCCGATGACGACTGCGCCCCGGTCCATTTCCTCTGGGCGCCCGACATGGTCCAGGCGAATGGGGGCTGGTATTTCTATTATTCGGTCGGCCCGCAAAACCCGACTCCCAGCCGTATCGGCGTGGCGACGTGCAAGGGGCCGGCGGGTCCCTGCACCGACAGCGGCAAGCCGCTGATCACGGGGGGCAAGGGCTTCGAGGCGATCGATCCCGCGGTGTTCGTCGATCCGAAGACCAGCACGCCATATCTCTATGCCGGCGGCAGCGCTGGCGCGACGCTGCGCGTCTGGAAGCTCAAGCCGGACATGGTCTCGATCGATCAGGAAGTGAAGGTCGATACCCCGCCCAATTTCACCGAGGGTGCGTTCATGCACTTTCGCAAGGGCATCTATTACCTGTCTTATTCGGCGGGGCAGTGGAACCTGTCGAATTATCAGGTCCATTATGCCGTGGCGCTCTCGCCGACCGGTCCGTGGCGCTATGGCGGTCCGCTGCTCGTCGGCGACACGCGCTACAAGGGGCCGGGGCACCACAGCTTCTTCGAGGATCCGAAGGACGGCAACAGCTACATCGTCTATCATCGCTGGGAAGGGCAGGCTGGCAACGGCCCGTATAATGGCAGCCGCCGCGTCGCGATTCAGCCGATCCAGTATCACCCGGACGGCGTGATCGAGACGATCAGGATACGGTGAAAATCCTCCCCCCGCTAGGTCGAGGTCGCCAAAGGTGACGGAGGGGAGGAATCATGCCGCGAGGTTGGTGCTTCCTCCCCCTCCGTCATGCTGTGCATGCCACCTCCCCTGGCGGGGGAGGATTGAATACGAAAAAGGGCGCCGCGGCCTGGCCGCGACGCCCTTTCTGCTCGGGTGAACCCCCTAGAACGAAGCCCAGTCGTCGCCACCGGTGCTCGCCATCGCGGTCACCGGCAGTGCCCGTACCGGCGAGACATAGCCCGCGGCCTTGGCCGCCGGCCTCGCCGGAGCGCTGGCGCGCGCCGCCACCGTACGTACGCCGGCGCCGACATTGAACTTCGACGCCTGCTCGCTAAGCGCGGCGACTTCGCCGCTCAGATTGCGCGCAGCAGCCGAAGTCTCTTCGACCATCGCAGCATTCTGCTGGGTCGACTGGTCCATCGTGCCGATCGCGATCGAGATTTCGGTGATCGCCGTCGACTGGGCCTGATTGTCGCTGGCCATCTCGCCGAGCAGGGTGTGGACTTCGCTGACGTCGCCCGAGATGTCGGCGAGCGCGCTGTCGACCTTCTGGACCATCTCCACTGCCGCGACGATATCGGTCTGGGTGGCGGTCAGCTGATCGCGGGCGCGGCCGGCTTCTTCCTCGGCACGCATCGCCAGCGCCGAGACGAGGTCGGCGACGACCGCGAAGCCGCGGCCCGCCTCGCCGGCACGACCGGCTTCGACTGCCGCGTTCATCGCGAGAACCCGGGTCTGGAACGCGATCTTGTCGAGGCCTTCGATGACGCTGTCGATGCCCTTGGCCGAATCGGCGACCCGGGTCATCGCCTGCACGGCTTCGTCGGCGATGGCGCGGCCGCCCGATACCGTGGCGATGGCGCCGTCGGCGCGGCCGACGGTGCGGCCTGCCGAGGCGGCCGTCGCCTTGAGGCGGCCGTCCATCTGGGTGACTGCGGCCGAAGTCTCTTCGAGGCTCGCGGCGTTGGCTTCGGTGCGGCGCGCGAGATCTTCCGACGCCTGGGCGATCTCGCCTGAACCGGTGCGGATCGTCGCGGCGCTCTCCATCACGGTGCCGATCAGGTTGCGCAATTCGCTCACCGCGGCGTTGAAATTGACCTTCACCGATTCATAGGCCGGCGAGAACGCCTCGTTGATCTCGCTGGTCAGATCGCCCTGGGCCAGCTTGCCGAGGTTCGCCTCGAGCGTATCGACCACGCGCTGCTGCTCGGCGTCGGCGATCTTCTTGGCCGCGTCGGTCTTCTGCTTCTCGACCGCGGCTTCGCGGAATACGAGGACTGCCTTGGCCATCGCGCCGATCTCGTCGCCGCGGGTCGTGCCGGGAACCTCGACGGCGTTGTTGCCGCTGGCGAGCTTGTTCATCACGCCGGTCATCTGGGCAACCGGGGCGGCGATCCCGCGCGATAGCAGCCAGCCGAGCAGCACCGAGAGCGCCACGGCAAATGCGCCACCGATCCAGATCGCCCATTTGGCCGAAGCGACCGCCGTGTCCTCCGCCGCGATCCTGTCCTCGACGCGGCCTTCCTGGACTTCCGCGATCTCCTTGATCAGCGGACGGATCTCGCCGAGCATCTTGACGCCCGAGAGCTCGCCGGCCTGGCCGCGGGTCGCGGGGTTGCGTGCGAGCGTGATGATATGGTCGAGCTTCTCGCGCAACGTCTTGACGTTGGTGATCAGCTGATCGGCGCGGGCGTGTTGCTCCTTCGAGGTCGAGAATTCCTTGAACTCGTCGACCGTCTTGAAGAACTTCTCGCCATTCTCCTGATAGGTCTTGGCGAACTCCTCCTTGCCGAGGATGGCGAAGCCGCGCGCCGCGTTCTGCTGCTCGAGCACGCCGGTGAGCAGCTTCTGGGTGATCTCCATCGCGCGCAGCGAGCGTTCCTTGTCGTCCGCCGCCGTGGCCAGCGCCGAAAGATTGACGAAGACGATCGCGCCAATACCGGCGAAGATCACGATCAGCGCAGCAAAAGCGCCGGCGAGCTTTCGCGAAATGGGGAGGTTCTGCAACGACATCATAAGCTCCGTAACAACATTGCCGGCAGAGCATCCGTCATTGCGGACATTCGCGAACCCGTCCCCTCATCCCCTCGGGTTCGACATACCGATCATCAATGCCATCATAGGAAGAGTGTGGAGAGGGCAGGGCGGTGCCGCGGCCATATAGTTTACCATGATGTCGGGGCTCTCTGGTGTTTCCAGAATATTTCCATGATATTTCGGTAACTTAGCTTTGCGCGCGACCACGCAAAGAATTTTCGAACGCTCGCGCCGGGAGGCTCGTGAAACCCGCGGGATCGCTGCAAGCCCTTGTGTTGACACGATCAAACGCGCGGCCAAAGCTGCAACTCAGCCCTGCGTTTCGCCCGCCTCGACATCGTCGATCAGCTCGAGCACGTCGCCGATCAGCGCCCGCATCGCGGTCCGCGCGCCTTCGGAATCATGCGCCGCGATCGCGTCGCGCACCGCCGCATGATCGGCGACATTCGCGGTGCGTCCCTTCAGCCGGTTGGTGAAGCGGATCGAGGTACGCAAGGCGGTGCCCACCACGTCGCGAAATTGCGCGTAGAACGGATTGCCCGACGCGCGCAGGATCGCGACATGGAAGGCGATATCAGCCTCCAGCGTATCCTCGAGGCCCTGTTCGGCCGCTTCCATCCGTTCCAGACCGTGCGAGATCCGGGCAAGGTCGTCGAGCGTGCCGACGCGTGCCGCCAGCGCCGCCGCCTCGGGCTCGATCGCCACGCGCAGCTGGTTGAATTGGCGCAGCAACTCGACCGAGAATTGCCGCTCGAGCAGCCAGCGCAGCACGTCGGTGTCGAACAAATTCCAGTTGGTCGCCGGCTGGACCACCGTGCCCTGGCGCGGGCGCGCGCTCAACAGCCCCTTGGCGGTGAGCATCTTGACGGCTTCGCGGGTCACCGAGCGGCTGACGCCATGCTGCTTGGCGAGCTCGGCTTCGGTCGGGAACGCCTCGCGTTCGTAGCGGCCGGTGACGATCGCGCGCCCGAGGCTGTCGAGCATGCCATAGGTCAGGTTGCGGCCCAGCTGGGGCCGCGCATCCTCCGCGCCCAGTTCCGGATAATTGTTCGACATGCCTGCCGCCCCTTGATCGACCCCGACAACGATGTCAGGACCCTCTCCACGCCATTGTTTCACCTACGTTAGCGGAGTGGTGGCGCTGGACAAGTCCAATAAATACGATAAATGAACCAACGACGCTCGAATGGGCGTCACAGGCGGGCACGAGAGCGCGGCATCAGCCGCCGGCGCCCGGGGCAGGGAGGAAGCAATGACGAGTCTCTCGAACTTGGATCTGTTCGTCGTGATCGCCTATGCGATCGGAATTTTCGGCCTTGCCCAATGGGTTAGTCGAGAGAAGGCGGGGCATGCCAAGGATACTTCGGATTATTTCCTCGCATCCAAGTCGCTGCCCTGGTGGGCGATCGGCGCGTCGCTGATCGCGGCGAATATTTCTGCAGAACAGATCGTCGGAATGGCCGGTTCGGGCTATGCGATCGGGCTTGCGATCGCGTCCTATGAGTGGATGGCGGCGCTGACCCTGCTGATCGTCGGCAAATTCTTCCTGCCGATCTTCCTCAAGAACGAGATCTACACGATGCCGCAGTTCCTCGAGCAGCGGTTCGGCCGCGTGCTCCCGGTGCTGATGGCGTTGTTCTGGCTCGCGCTCTACGTGTTCGTGAACCTTACTTCGATCATCTGGCTCGGCTCGATCGCGGTCAACAAGGTCGCGGGCGTCGATCAGACCGCGTCGCTGATCGCCCTGGGCGGCTTCGCCTTGCTCTATCAGCTCTATGGCGGCCTCAAGGCGGTGGCGCTCACCGACATCGTCCAGGTGACGCTGTTGGTGCTCGGCGGCCTCGTCGTCTCCTATCTCACCCTCAACCAGATCGGCGGCGATCAGGGCGTCCTCGCCGGCTTCTCGGTGCTCACCGAGCGCGCGCCGAGCCATTTCGACATGATCCTTAGCCAGGACAATCCCTTCTACAAGGATCTGCCCGGCATCGCGGTGCTGGTCGGCGGAATGTGGATCGCCAACCTGTCTTATTGGGGCTTCAACCAATACATCATCCAGCGCGCGCTCGCCGCGAAGAATCTCGGCGAGGCGCAGAAGGGCGTGGTGTTCGCCGCTTACCTGAAGCTGCTGATGCCGGTGATCATCGTCCTCCCGGGCATCGCCGCCGTCGTGCTCGCGCCCGAGCTCGCCAAGCCGGATGAGGCCTATCCGACGATGATGAAGCTGCTGCCCCCCGGGCTGCTCGGCCTCGTCTTCGCGGCGCTGATCGCGGCGATCATCGCCTCGACCGCTTCGAAGATCAATTCGATCGCCACCATCTTCACGCTCGATCTCTACGCCAAGGCACGCGGCATGAAGACTCGCGGCGAGGACAATGTCGCTGCGGTCGAGGGGCAGGAGAAGCATCTCGTTCTCGTCGGCCGCGTCGTCGCCGCGATTGCGGTGGTGATCGCGATCGTCGCCGCCCGGCCGCTGATCGGCCAGTCGGACCAGGCCTTTCAGTTCATCCAGGAATTCTCGGGCTTCTTCACCCCGGGCATCACCGTGATCTTCCTGCTCGGCCTGTTCTGGAAGCCCGCGACCGAAGCCGGCGCGATCGTCGCCGCGATCACCTCGGTGCTGCTGTCGTACATCCTCAAGATGGGCATCCCCTCGGACTTCCTGCCCGACGCGCTCAACGCCTATCTCTTCCCGTTCATGAACCGGATGATGTTCGTGTTCGTGGTGAGCCTGTTCCTCGCAATGGCGGTCTCGCTGCTGGTACGCGGCCGAGGCGACGCCAACCGGGTGACGATGGAGGGCGTGACCTTCCGCACCTCGGGGGTGTTCAACGTGGCCGGGATCGGCGTGATCCTCATCCTCATCGCCTTGTACGCGACCTGGTGGTGAGTTTCGGCAGCCGCTTCCTCGCCGTCGACTGGGGCACCACCAACCGGCGCGTGTTCCTGATCGACGGCGGTCAGGTCGTGCAGACCGAACGCGATGACCGCGGCGTGACTTCGGTCGAGGATTTCGGAGCCGAGGCGGCGGCGATCCGCGGCCGGTTCGGCGATCTGCCGATGCTGCTCGCGGGCATGGTCGGCTCGAATATCGGCTGGCGGCCGGCGCCCTATGTCGCTGCGCCCGCCGGGGTCGCCGAACTGGCGGCGGGGCTGTTGTGGATCGACGACCGCACCGCGATCGTCCCCGGCATATCGACTCTGGTCGGCGGCCGGCCCGACGTGATGCGCGGCGAGGAAGTCCAGTTGCTCGGCGCGGTCGCGGCGGACCTCGTCCCGGCGGATTCGCTGCTCGCCCAGCCCGGCACCCATTGCAAATGGGTCGAGATGCAAGGGGGCAAGGTCGCGGATTTCGTCACCGCGATGACCGGCGAATTGTTCGCCCTGCTTCGGAAACATGGCCTGCTCGCCACCCAGCTCGGCGGCGAAGTCACCCTCGGCGCGGCGTTTCTCGAAGGCGTCGAGGACGGCAACCGCCAAGACCTCGCCGCGTCGCTGTTCGGCATCCGTGCCGCGAAGATGCTCGGTCAACGCAACGATGCCGACGCCGCCTCTTATGCCTCGGGCCTGCTGATCGGCACCGACGTCGCCGCGCGGCTCGCCACGTCGAGGCACGACGCCGTCCACATCCTCGCCGGTCCCACTCTCGGCGGGCTCTATGCGGCGGCCATTCAATCGCACGGCCGCAATGCCCATCTGATCGACAGCCACGCCGCGTTCGTCGCGGGCATCAACGAGATCGTGAAACAATGAGCCATATCGCCGCCTTCGACGCCGCCTTTGCCCGCTGCCCGCTGATCGCGATCCTGCGCGGGGTGAGGCCCGACGAGGTCGAAGGCATCGGCGACGCCTTGGTCGATGCCGGATTCGCCCTGATCGAAGTCCCGATGAACTCGCCCGACCCGCTCGACAGCATCGCGCGGCTCGCCCGCCGCTTCGAGGGCCGCGCAGTGATCGGTGCCGGCACGGTGCTGACCGAAGGCCAGGTCGAGCAGGTCGCCGCGGTCGGCGGCACGATGATCATCTCGCCCAACGCCAACACACGGGTCATCGCCGCGAGCGCCGAGGCGGGGCTGGTTTCGCTCCCCGGCGTGGTTACCCCGACCGAGGCCTTCGCCGCCCTCGAGGCAGGCGCCACAGCGCTCAAGCTCTTTCCTGCCGAGGGATCGAGCCCGACGATCCTCAAGGCGATGCGCGCCGTGCTGCCCAAAGAGCTTCGCCTGCTCCCCGTCGGCGGCATCGCACCCGACAATATGGGCCCGTGGCGCGAAGCCGGGGCAGACGGGTTCGGGCTGGGGTCGGCGCTCTACAAGATCGGCCTCACCGCGGCCGAAGTCGGCGAACGCGCGCGCGCGTTCGTTTCAGCCCTTTCCTAACAGGATTTCCTTTGCCACGCTGATACCGAGGGCCGGGATGGGGAGCAATGCGGCAGCGCAGCCGCAACTTTCCGGGCGCGGCCCGCAACTTCCTAAACTTCCGCAGATGAAGTGACGGAAAAGTCGAGGAATTCGTCGCAACGCCAAAGTTGCGGACGGGCGCCGCGAATCGGGGCGAGAGGATGCAGGAACCGCGCAAGCGCGTAGTGGTAATCGGTGGCGGCACCGCCGGCTGGATGGCCGCGTCGGCGGTCGCGAAGCTGTTGCCGCATGCCGCCAGCGTCGAATTGATCGAATCCGCCGAGATCGGCATCGTCGGAGTCGGCGAGGCCACGCTCCCGCATCTGCGTGCCTTCATCCAGACGCTGGGGCTCGACGAGGCCGGGTTCATGGCGGCGACCCACGCCACCTACAAGCTCGGCATCGAGTTCCGCGATTTCGGCAAGCCGGGCGATTGCTATCTCCACCCGTTCGGCGATTTCGGCCGGCCGCTGGGCGACGTGCCCTTCCTCCATTGGTGGCGCCGCATCCACGCGCTGGGGCGGGGAGGCGAACTCGCGGACTATTGCGTTGCTCATGTCATGGCCGCGCAACGCCGTTTCGCGCCGCCAGCCGCCGATCCCGAGGCTCTGCTCTCGACCTATGGCTATGCCTATCAGTTCGACGCGACTCGCTTCGGTCCGTACCTGCGGACCTTCGCCGAGGCGAATGGCGTGACGCGAACCGAGGGCAAGATCGTCTCGGTCGAGCGCGACGGCGAAACCGGCGATGTCGCGGCGGTGTTGCTCGAAAGCGGCGCGCGGATCCATGGCGATCTGTTCGTCGATTGCTCGGGGTTCCGCAGCCTGCTGCTCGGCGACGCCCTCGGCGAGGCATGGGAGGATTGGTCGCACTGGCTGCCCTGCGATCGCGCGATGGCATTGCCCTGCGCCTCGCCACCGGGTGAGATCGAGCCGCTCACCCGCGCCACGGCGATGCCCGCAGGGTGGTGCTGGCGAATCCCGCTCCAGCACCGCGTCGGCAATGGCTATGTCTATTCGAGCGCGCATCTGTCCGACGAGGAAGCGTCCGCCGCGATCCTCGCCGCGATCGAGGGCGAGCCGCTCGCCGACCCGCGCGTGCTGCGCTTCAGGGCGGGGCGCCGCAAGCGCAGCTGGTCGCACAATGTCATCGCGGTGGGGCTCGCCTCGGGCTTCCTCGAGCCGCTCGAATCGACCAGCATCTATCTGGTCCAGGTCGCGATCCAGCAATTGATCGAGCTGTTCCCGATCCAGCAGATCCATGCCGCCGACCGCGACGAATTCAACGCGCAGGTCGATTATGAATATGATCGGATCCGCGACTTCCTGATCCTGCATTACCACGCCAGCTCGCGCGACGATTCATCGTTCTGGCGCGACGTGCGGCACGCGCCGATCCCGGAGAGCCTCGCCGAGAAGATCGAACTGTTCCGTCGCGCCGGGCGAATCCAGCGCTACAGCCGCGGGCTGTTCTTCGCGCCGAGCTGGATCGCCGTGCTGATCGGACAGGGGATAGTGCCCGAAAGCTGGGACCAGCGCGTCGATGCGGCCAATCCGCAGGAACTGGGCGCGGCGCTGGCGCGACTGCGCGGCCAGATCGCCCGCGAAGTCGCAGCGCTGCCCGGCCACCGCGCCGCGCTGGGGCTGGCATGAGCGACCGCGCGATCCGCAGCATCGCCATCCTCGGCGGCGGCATCGTCGGCCTGTCCGCCGCGGCCGCTTTCGCCCGCGCGCTGCCGCAACTCGCGATCACCATGGTCGAGACACCGCTTGATCCCGCCGCGCTCGCCGATCGCTTGCCGGGAAGCACGAGCGCGATCCACCGCTTCCATGCGAGCATCGGCATGGACGAGCAGGCGCTGCTCGGTGCCGGCGCCGCGGTGCCGCGGCTCGGGCTGCGCTTCGAGCATTGGCCCGCTGGCGCCGAAACCTGGGTGCATGTCCATGGCGAGCATGGCGCGCCCGCGGGCAAGATCGCCTTTCACCAGCTCTGGGCGCGTGCCCGCCGCGAAGGCCGCGCCGGGGCGTGGCACCTTCACGCGCCCGCCGGAGTGATCGCCGAAGCGGGCAAGTTCGTCCATCCGCAGCCCGGCACGCCGCTCGCGGCCTTCGATTATGCCCTGCGGCTGGACCCCGCGCGCTACCGGGATTTGCTCGCAGCGCTGGCCGATCGGCTGCGCGTCACCCGGCTCGCCGGCACGTTCGGCAGCGTCGAGGGGCGTGCCGATGGCGGAGTCGCAGCGGTGCTGCTGGACGACGGCCGGCGAGTCGAAGCCGATCTCTATCTCGACGCCTCGGGCCCGGCGGCGCCGCTGGCGGCCCTGTCTTCGGGTGGTTTCGAGGATTGGAGCAGCGCGCTGCCCTGCGATCGGGTGGCGATCGTCGAGGCGCCGCCCAGCGCGGCCGATCCCAACGACACCATCATCGGCGGCGGCGTGCAGGACTGGCAATTCGTATCGTCGCTACCCGGCAAAACCTTGCTCGGACGGGTCCACGCCTCGTCGGATGGCGGCGACAATTCGGTCGCGATCCGTCCCGGCCGGCGCGCCGAACCGTGGGTCCGCAACGTCCTCGCGCTCGGCGACGCCGCCGTCGCGCTCGATCCGCTGCACTGGCCCAATCTTCACCTCGCGCACAGCGGCATCGCCCGCGCGATCGAATTGCTGCCGGGCCGCGACTGCCACCCGGTCGAGACCGCCGAATATAACCGCCGGTCGCGTGCCGAGGCCGAGGGGATGCGCGACTTTCAGGCGCTGCATTATCTCCGCGCCGGCACGAGGATCGAAGTGCCGGACAGCCTCGCACGCGTCCTCGATCAATTCGAGCGTCGCGGCCGTTTCGTCCATAAGGACGAGGACAGCCTGCTCGAGGAAGTCTGGATCGCGGCTTTGCTCGGGCTCGGGGTGGTGCCGCAGGCGATCGACCCGTGCGCTGCGGCGGTGCCCGCCGACACGGCGGCGACGCGAATGACGGAGATGCGCGCCGGCCTCGCGCAATTGCCGGGGCGACTGCCGTCCTATGCCGACTATCTCGCGCGCTGCGGCGTGCCGGGGACCTAAGGCTGCGGCGCGGTCGCCTCGGGCCCTTGCGGCGTCGCGCGGAGCAGCGAGTCGCCACCGAGCGTGCGGTACAGGGTCACCAGATTGCTCGCCTGCACCAGCCGCGTGTTCACCAGGGTGCGGCGCGCCGAATAGAGCGAGCGCTGGGCATCGAGGCTCGACAGGAAGGTGTCGATGCCGCCGCGATAGCGCGCTTCGGCAAGGCGATAGGTGTCGGCGGCGGCGTCGGTTTGGGCCTGGGTCGCACGCAATTGCTCGGTGATCGTCCCGCGCCGCGCCAGCGCGTCGGCGACTTCGCGGAATGCCGACTGGATCGCGCGCTCATAGGTGGCGACCGCCGCCTCGCGCTGCGCCTCGGTCAATCGGACATTGGCGCGGCCGGCGCCGGCGTTGAAGATCGAATAATTCGCGTCGACACCCGCGGACCAGTTGAACCCGCCGCCGCTGAACAATCCGGTCAGCGCGTTGCTGGCGAGGCCGAGCAGTCCGGTGAGCGAGAGGCGCGGGAACAAGGCCGCGCGCGCGGCACCGATCTCGGCATTGGCGGCGCGCAGCGTATATTCGGCCTGCACCACGTCGGGGCGGCGGAGCAGCACGCTCGAATCGATCCCTGCCGGCAGCTCGGCGATCATGGGCGCAGCTTCGTCGAGCGAAGCGGGGAGCAAGGTCGGGTCCACCGGCGCGCCGATCAGCAATTGCAGCGCGTTGACGTCCTGCGCGAGCGCGGTGCGTTGCTCGGCGAGGTCGGCGCGCGCGCCTTCGAGCACTTGCTCGGCCTGGCGCAGATCGGTCCGCGGCGCGATCCCGCCTTCCAGCCGCGCCCTGGTCAGGCGAACGCTGTTCTCGGCATTGGCGGCGGTATCCTGCGCGATCTTGAGCAGACTGGCGTCGGCCGCATAGCGCAGCCACGCATCGGCGACGTCGCCGACCAGGGTCAGCCATGTCGCCCGTGCGCCCGCTTCGGTGGCGAAATAGCGGTTCTGTTCGGCGCGGGTCAGCGAGGCGACGCGCCCGAACAGGTCGAGTTCGAACCCGGTGATCCCCGCGTCGGCGGTGAAGCGGGTGCGGGTGCCCGATCCCGCGGTCGATCCGCTGCTGCTCTGGCCGTCCGAAGCGGTAGCGCCGGCGCCGGCGGTGACTTCAGGGAAGCGATCGGCTCGCTGGATGCGATATTGCTCGCGCGCCGCCCGGATATTCGCCGCGGCGAGGCGCAGGTCGCGATTCTCGGCGATCGCCCGTTCGATCAGCTTCTGGAGCCGCGCATCGCGGAAGATGTCGCGATAGGTGACCGCCGGCAGCGTCGCTTCGCTGTTCGCCAGATAGGCGTCGCCGGCCGGCCAGCTCGGCGGCACGGGCGCCGCGGGCTGAACGTATTTCGGCTCCATCGAGCAGCTGGCGAGGGCAGTTCCGACGAGAAGGATCAGTGCCGCGCGCTTCATGCCTGCGCCTCCCGATTCCGCCCGAACCGCGCGCGCGCTGCCTTCAGGCCGTCGCGCACCCCGCGACGGACGAGCACGAAGAACAGGGGGATGTAGAAGATCGCGAGGATCGTCGCGGTCAGCATGCCGCCGATCACCGCGGTGCCGATCGCGATGCGGCTGTTCGCGCCGGCACCGGTCGAGATCGCCAGCGGCAGCACGCCGAAGATGAAGGCGAGGCTGGTCATCAGGATCGGGCGGAGCCGGATACGGGCCGCCTCGAGCGCCGCGTCGATCACGCGCTTGCCTTCCTTCTCGGCGCGCTCCGCGAACTCGATCATCAGGATCGCGTTCTTGGCGGCGAGGCCCATCGTGGTGAGCAGTCCGATCTGGAGATAGACGTCGTTCTGCAGCCCGCGGAGAGTCACCGCGAACACCGCCCCGACCAGCCCGAGCGGAATAACCAGCAGCACCGCCACCGGAATGCTCCAGCTTTCATACAAGGCGGCAAGGCACAGGAACACCACCAGCAGCGACACCGCGTAGAGATATGGCGCCTGTCCCGAGGACAGCCGCTCCTGGAACGACAGCCCCGACCAGGCGACGCTGGTGCCCGGAATCTGCGATGCCAGTTCCTCCATCCGGCGCATCGCCTCGCCCGAGCTCTGGCCCGGCGCGGCCTGGCCCTGGATCTCGAAGGCGGGAATGCCCTGAAAGCGCGACATGGTCGTCGGCGCGGTGGCCCAGCTGGTCTGCGCGAAGGACGAGAAAGGGGCCATCTCGCCGCTGCGGGTGCGGACGAACCATTCGTCGATATTGTCCGGGCTGGCGCGATATTGCGCGTCGCCCTGGACATAGACGCGCTTCACCCGGCCGCGATCGATGAAGTCGTTGACGTAGCGGCCGCCCCATGCGGTCGACAGCGTCGAATTGACGTCGCCCTGGGCGAGCCCGAGCGCAGCGAGCTTCTGCTGGTCGATGTCGACCTTGAGCGTCGCAACGTCGGGCAAGTCGGAGAGGCGTACCTGCGCCAGCGCCGGATCGCTGTTGGCGGCGGCGAGCAATTTGTCGCGCGCGGCGAGGAACTGGTCGCGCGGCATGCCGCTGGCATTCTGGAGCTGCATCGTGAAGCCGCTCGACTGTCCGAGCCCGCGGATTGCCGGGGGCACGAGCGCGAAGACCTGCGCATCGCGGAAATTGCGGAACGCGCCCGACGCACGCTGGACGATCGCCTCGGCGGCATTCTCCTTGCCGTGCCGCGCGGACCAATCGGCAAGGTTGATGAAGCCCTGCCCGGTATTCTGGCCGCTGGCGCCGCCACCGCCGCCGCCGCCGGTGACGGTGAACATCGTCGCGGTGTTCTTGCCTTCCTGTTCCATGAAATAGCGCTCGACCGCGCGCTGCACTTCCTGCGTGCGGCTCTGCGTTGCGCCGGCGGGGAGACGGAACTGCACCGATGCCGCGCCCTGGTCCTCGGTCGGCAGGAAGCCGGTGGGAAGGCGCGTGAACATCAGCACCAGCAACAGGCAGACGGCGGCATAGAGCAAAAGGAACAGCCATTTGCGGTCGACCACCTTGGTGACGCCGCCGACATAACGCTGCACCCCGCGATCGAAATTGGTGTTGAACCAGTCGCGTGCTCTGGCGAAGAAGCGGCCGACCGCGGGAAAGCGCCGCTCGACCCAGCCATTATGCTCCTCGCTCTTCTTCCGGAGCAAGGTAGCGGTCAGCGCGGGTGTGAGGATCAGCGCGACCAGCACCGACAGCACCATCGCCGAGACGATCGTAACCGAGAATTGCCGATAGATCACGCCGGTGGAGCCGCCGAAGAACGCCATCGGCAGGAACACCGCCGAGAGCACCAGCCCGATGCCGACCAAGGCGAACTGGATCTGTTCCATCGACTGGATCGTCGCGTCGCGCGGAGAGAGGTCGGGATCCTCCTCCATCAGCCGTTCGACATTCTCGACCACCACGATCGCGTCGTCGACGAGCATGCCGATCGCCAGCACCAGCCCGAACAGGGTCAGCGTGTTGATCGAGAAGCCGAGCGCATAGAACACCGCGAACGTGCCGAGCAGCACCACCGGCACCGCGATGAACGGGATCAGCGTCGCCCGCCAGTTCTGCAGGAAGATGAACATCACGATCACGACGAGGACGATCGCCTCGACCAGCGTCTTGACCACTTCCTCGATCGAAAGCTTGATGAACGCGGTGGTGTCGTTGGCATAAGCGAATTTGAAGCCGGCGGGGAAGCTGCGGGCGATCTCCTCGACCTTGGCCTTGACCAGCTCGGCGGTTTCGAGCGCGTCGGCGCCCGGCGCGAGGCTGACCGCGATGCCCGCGCCGGGATGGCCGTTGACCCGGCTGACCGCGTTGTAGCTCTCGGCACCCAGCTCGACCCGGGCGACGTCCTTCAGCAGCACGTTGGCGCCGCTGGTCTCGGTCTTGAGGATGATCTGCTCGAACTGCTGCGGGGTCTGAAGGCGCGACTGGGCGGTGACCGTCGCGTTGAGCATCTGGGTGCTCGGCTGCGGCTGGCCGCCGATCTCGCCCGCGGCGACTTCGGTGTTCTGGTTCTGAATCGCGGTGATGACGTCGCTCGGCATCAGCGCATAGCTCGCCAGCCGATCGGGGTTCAGCCAGATCCGCATCGCATAGGGCGCGCCGAACACGTTGGTGTCGCCGACGCCGGGCGTGCGGGCCAGCGTGTCCTGCATGTTCGAAGCCATCCAGTCCGATACGTCCTGGTTGGTGCGCTTGTCGGTCTCGTCATAGACTCCGACGATCATCAGAAAGTCGGGGTTCGACTTGGTGACGCGCAACCCCTGCTGCTGGACCTGCTGCGGCAGCCTCGAGAGCGCCTGCTGGACCTGGTTCTGGACCTGGACCTGCGCGATGTCCGGATCGGTGCCCTTCTCGAACGTCGCCGAGATGTTGACCTGCCCGCGCGAGGTCGAGGACGAGCTGAAATAGATCAGACCGTCGATACCCGTGAGCTGCTGCTCGATCACCTGCGTGACCGAATTCTGCACCGTCTCGGCCGAGGCGCCGGGATAGGAGGCGCGGACGTTGACTTGCGGCGGCGCGACGTCGGGATATTGCGCGATGGGGAGCGACATGATCGCTCCGACCCCCATCAGCATGACGATGATCGCGATCACCCAGGCGAAGATCGGGCGATCGATGAATATGCGAGACATAGGGGGTCAGCCGCCCTTCTTCGCCGCGCCACCCTGCGCGCCCTGATTGCCTTGCGCGCCGCCCTTCGGCGCCTCGATCTTCTGCGGCGTGGTGACGGGGACGGGGCGGATCTCGGCGTCGGGGCGCAGATTGGCGGTGCCCTGGACGATGACCTTGTCGCCGGGCGCGAGGCCCTGCGTCACGACCCAATTGGCGCCGAGCGTGCGTTGGGCGATCACGGTCCGCGCCACCGCGCGATTGCCCGGGCCGACGATATAGACGGTCGCGTTGCCGCGCGGATCGCGCGACAGGCCGGCCTGCGGGACGAGAAACGCCTGGCGGTCGATCCCCTGCGCGAAAGTGGCCCGCGCGAACATGCCCGGCAGCAAAATGCCCTCGGCATTGGGGAAGCGCGCGCGCAGCGTCACCGTGCCGGTATTCTCGTTGACCATCACTTCGGAGAATTCGACCGTGCCGGTCTGGCCGTAGTCGCTGCCATCCTCGAGCTTGAGGCGGACCACGGCACTGGCTGGCGCGAGTCCGCCCTGCGCCAGCGATTTGCGAAGCGCGAGCAGGTCGGCGCTCGATTGCTGGATGTCGACGAAGATCGGGTCGAGCCGCTGGATCACCGCGAGCGGATCGGCCTGGTTGGTGGTGACCAAGGCGCCTTCGGTGACCAGCGAGCGGCCGATCCGGCCGGTGATCGGGGCGGGGACGCGCGTGAAGCGCAGATTGATCTGCGCGGTGCGCAGCTGGGCGTTGTTCTGCGCGACCGCGGCGCTCGCCTGCCGCGCTTGCGCTGCGGCGTCGGTATAATCCTGTTGGCTGACCGCTTCCATCTTCGCAAGCGGGCGATAGCGGTCGGCGCGGACCCGCGCCGCCTCGGCGGTGGCGCGCGCGCTCTGCAAATTGGCCTCGGCTTCGGATGCCTGCGCCTGATAGAGGCTCGGATCGATCTGGTAGAGCGTCTGCCCGGCGCGGACGATCGAGCCTTCCTTGAAGAAGCGTCGCTGGACGATCCCGGCGACCTGCGGCCGCACCTCGGACATCTGGAAGGCGGTGACGCGGCCCGCCAGCTCGGTGGTCACCGGCACGCTGGTCGGCTGCACCACGACATAGCCGACCTGGACCGGGCCGCTCGGGCCGCGCCCGCCCTTTTTCTGGGCATCGCCGCTGCCACTGCTGCAAGACGCGAGGAGGAGGGCCGCCACGCAGAGCGCCACGCCCGATCGGCCGTTGAGGTTCGATAGGTTCAGATTCAATTCGCAGACCCGCTCGTAGCGCCCATTGGGAGGGCGCAGTTCAGTTCCGAAACTCGCCCATAGGGCAGCTGGTTGCGCGGCTACTAGGGAAGAAATGTATCAGAATGTGTCAGACACATTCCGGATACGCGAAAGCGGGCAGATACACGAAAGGCCGCTTCCCTTGCGGGAAACGGCCTTTCCATTGTCAGCCGCTGCGGCGAGCGACCTTGAATTTAAGCCTCAGGCGGCGGCGCGCAGGGAGCGAACCGAAGCCTGAGTGCGCGCCGCAGACGGCGTTTGACAATGAGACATTCGATCACCTCCTTCCATGTTGTTGAACTCGAAAGGGAATATGGGCGCGTCGCGGCGTGTTTAAAGGGAGTGGCGCAAATTTTGCGAACGCCCTAGAAACCCGGCCGAAATGGCACGTATCGAAACCCCCAAGCGCATCCGGGGCACCCAGGACATTTTCGGCGACGAGCAAAGGCGCTTCGCGCACGTGCTCGACACGTTCGAGCGCGTCCGGCGGCTCTATTGCTTCCAGCGCGTCGACATCCCCGTGTTCGAGGCGACCGGCGTGTTCGCCCGCTCGATGGGCGAGACCTCGGATGTCGTCTCCAAGGAGATGTACACCTTCGAGGACCGCGGCGGCGATTCGCTGACCTTGCGCCCTGAATTCACTGCCGGGATCGCCCGCGCCTATATCACCGAGGGCTGGCAGCAATATGCGCCGCTCAAGCTGGTCACCGCGGGCCCGGTGTTCCGCTACGAGCGCCCGCAAAAGGGGCGCTTCCGCCAGTTCCACCAGATCGATTCCGAGATCATCGGTGCGGCCGAGCCCGCCGCGGACGTCGAATTGCTCGTCCTCGCCGATCAGTTGCTCCACGAGCTCGGTATCGCCGAGGGCGTGACGCTCCAGCTCAATACCTTGGGCGACGTCGAGACCCGCGATGCGTGGCGCACGGCGCTGGTCGCGCATTTCGAGGCGCATCGCGACGCGCTGTCCGAGGACAGCCAGGTCCGGCTCGACAAGAACCCGATGCGCATCCTCGATTCGAAGGACCCGCGCGACCGCCCGATCGCCGACAGCGCGCCGGACATCGACGCCTATCTGACCGAGGAGGCCGCGGCCTTCTTCAAGGCGGTCACCGACGGGCTCGATGCGGCGGGGGTGCAATGGACGCGCAATTCGCGGCTGGTGCGCGGGCTGGATTATTATCGCCACACTGCGTTCGAGTTCGTCACCGATCGGCTGGGCGCGCAGGGCACCGTCCTCGCCGGCGGGCGCTATGACGGCCTGATTGGCTCGCTCGGTGGGCCGGAGACGCCGGGCGTGGGCTGGGCCGCAGGTGTCGAGCGGCTGGCGATGCTGATCGCGGAGCCGGCGATCGAGCCGCCCCTCGTTGTGATTGCGGTTGAAGACGATTTCGCAATCGGCGCGGCGCAACACACTCTGAAGCTGTTACGAGACAACGGCTTTTCCGCGGACATGGTCGCAACGGGCTCGCCCAAGAAGCGCTTTGATAAGGCCGCTAAAACGGGCGCTCGCATGGTCCTCAGCCTGACCGTTCGAGACGGGCTGGTCTGTCGCGGATCGAGAGGCGACAAGGAAATCGTGGAGCGGGTCAACGCTTTGCTTCCGCTTGAGGCGACGCCCGTCCTATGATCAGCATCCCCGCCGACCGTATCGCCGCGATCGAGGCGCGCCGCGACGAATTGCAGGCGCAGATGGCGACCGGCGATTTGCCGGGCGACAAATATGTCCAGGTCTCCAAGGAATATGCCGAGCTCGAGCCGGTGGCGCTCGCCGCGGGCGAAGTGCGGCGGCTTCGCCAGGAAGCCGAATCGCTCCAGCACATGACGCAGGATGCCGACGAGGAGCTCCGCGCCATGGCGTCGGAGGAGCTTCGCGCCAATGACGAAGCCCTCGCCGCCGCCGACCGCAAGCTCGCGCTCGCGCTTCTGCCCCGCGATGCCGCCGATCAGCGCCCGGCGATGCTCGAGATCCGCGCCGGCGTCGGCGGCGACGAGGCGGCGCTGTTCGCCGGCGACTTGCTGCGCATGTACCAGCGCTACGCCGATCGCATGGGTTGGCGGCTGGAATTGATCTCGGCCTCCGAAGCCGAGTTCGGCGGCTACAAGGAAGCCGTGCTCAGCGTCACCGGCGTGGGCGTGTTCGCGAAGCTCAAGTTCGAGAGCGGCGTCCACCGCGTCCAGCGCGTCCCCGCGACCGAGGCGGGCGGGCGCATCCATACGTCGGCCGCGACGGTCGCGGTGCTGCCCGAGGCCGAAGAGGCCGATATCCGGATCGACGACAAGGATTTGCGCATCGACATCTATCGCGCGTCGGGGCCGGGCGGGCAGGGGGTCAACACCACCGATTCGGCGGTGCGCATCACCCATTTGCCGACCGGCACGATCGTCATCCAGCAGGACGAGCGCTCGCAGCTCAAGAACAAGGCCAAGGCGATGAAGGTGCTCCGCACCCGCCTGTACGAAGCCGAGCGCGACCGGCTCAATTCGGAGCGTGCGGGCGCGCGCCAATCGATGGTCGGCTCGGGCGATCGCTCGGAGCGCATCCGCACCTATAATTTCCCGCAAGGCCGGGTGACCGACCACCGGATCAACCTGACACTCCATCGCTTGCCCGAGATTCTCGAAGGCGAGCTTGACGAACTGATCGCCGCGCTGACCGCGCAGGACGAAGCCGACCGGCTGGCCCAGCTGGATGGGTGAACCTTTCCTTTTTCCCCTCCCGCTTGCGAGAGGGGCTAGGGGAGGGGAGTGCCGCAAGCGAGCTGCTTCATGACAGCCCCTCCCCCAACCCCTCCCGCAAGCGGAAGGGGAGCCCGGTCGGCCCTCGTGGATGCTGCAGAGCGCCTCGCCTCGGTCACCGATACCCCCCGCCTCGATGCCGAGCTCCTCATGGCGCACGCCCTCGGCGTCACCCGCAACGACCTGCTCCTCCGCCACCTCGACGAGGCAACCCCCGACGCCTTCGAGCCGCTGCTCCAGCGCCGTCTCGCGCACGAACCGGTCGCCTATATCACCGGCACTCGCGCTTTCTGGACCATCGAGCTGCAGGTCGGCCCCGGCGCACTCATCCCGCGCCCCGACAGCGAGACGCTGATCGAGGCGGCGATCGAGCATTTCGATGATCGCGCGCCCGCCACCATCCTCGATCTCGGCACCGGACCCGGCACCTTGCTGCTCGCCGCGCTCGATCAATGGCCCGAAGCGCACGGGCTGGGCGTGGACGCATCGGAACAGGCGCTCGGTTATGCCCGCGCCAATGCCACGGGCCTCGGCATGGCACATCGCGTCGCGTTCCGCATCGGAGATTGGGCGGAAGGGCTGGAAGGCCAATTCGACCTGATCCTCGCCAACCCGCCCTATATCGGCACCGCCGAACTGCTGCCGCCGGAGGTCCGCGAGCACGAACCTGCCTCTGCGCTCTTCGCGGGAATCGACGGTCTCGACGATTATCGCCGCATCGTTCCGGCACTACCCGACCTGCTCGCCCCCGGTGGCGCCGCGGTGCTCGAAATCGGCTGGACGCAGGCGAAAGCGGTCTCCGCGCTGGGCCTCCAGCACGGCCTGTTGCCCGCCGTCCACAGCGATCTCGGCGGGCGTCCCCGCGTGATACTACTTACTTGAAACTGGAGCACCGAGATCCCATAATTGTGCTTGGAGATTGGTGCTCCACGGGCTAAGACAGCGCCGGGGCGAGGCACTTTCAACCAAGTTGTTGAAACATAGGGCTAAGGCTCACTCCATGGTCATGCGTGCCGCTGCAGTCCGGCGGCCATGGCGGGCGGAAGCGCCGGATCGGCGCTGTCCGCAAGTGTAACCTGCATCCGGGACCCCGAATGGATCGACGGACGGCTTAAGTAGACAGGACATACAGACCTTGATGAACAATCGTCAGGCTAACAACGGCCGCCGTCGCGGTCGTGGTGGTCAACAGCGCCAGGGTGGCAGCCCCAACCAAGGCAATGGCAACCGCATCGACAATCGTGCCCGCGGCAATGCGGCGCAGTTGCTCGAGAAATACAAGAATCTCGCGCGCGATGCGCAGATGCAGGGCGATCGGGTCAACGCCGAATATTATCTCCAGTTCGCCGATCATTATTTCCGGGTGCTGAGCGAAACCCGCTCGCGCTTCGAGGAGGCGAATCCGAATCAGCGTCCGCAGCCCCGCCCGAGCAACGACATCGACGGCGATGACGATGATTTCGATTTCGAGGGCGAGGGCAATCGCGGCGACGAGCAGCAGCGCGACGATCGTCCGCAGCAGCGCGAGTCGCGCTACGAGCGTGAGCCTCGCCAGGAAGCCCGCCGTGACCGCGACGATCGCGAGCCTCGTCAGGATCGCGAACCGCGTCAGGATCGTGAAGCGCGCTCCGAGCGCGAACCGCGTCAAGATCGTGAACCCCGCGAAGGCCGTCGCGATCGCCGCCCGAACGGCAATGCCGCGAACGGCTATGCCAACGGCCATCAGGCCGAAGCGCAGGAAGCCCCGGCCGCCGAGCTGTTCCCCGAGCAGCGCGAAGCCGCCGAAGAGCGCCCCGCGCGTGCCGCCCGCGGCCGCGGGCGTCCGCGGCGTGACGAAAGCGCCGGGGCCGAGGCCCCGCAGGGCATCGACGCCGCGATCCTCCCGCCGGCTTTCGGCACCGAATCGGCTGCGGCGAACGATGCCGAGGAAGCGCCCAAGAAGCCGCGTCGCCGTCGCACCAAGAGCGACGATGTCGAGGTTCCGCCGGCCGCCTGATTTTCAATCCGCGATGGGCTGACCCTTCGCGACCAACCTGCTAGCATCCTCCCCTGAGAAAGCCTTGGGGGAGGATGCTTTGCGTTTCACGGCTCTGATTCTGACGGCGACTCCGTTCGCCGCGCATGCCCAGGCGCAGCCGGCCTCAGTCCCGGCCCCCGACCAGACCGCGCAGGGCGACGTGTCGGTCACCATCTATCAGAACGGCCAGTCGCTGGTGCAGGACGTGCGCCAGCTCGAACTTCCCGCCGGTCGCACGCGCCAGGAATTCCCTGACGTGTCGGCGCAGATCCGGTCGGAGACGGTGACCTTGTCGGGTCCCGGGCTCGGTATCGTCGAGCAGAATTTCGACTATGATCTGCTCTCGCCCGACAAATTGATGGAAAAGGCGGTGGGTTCGGTCGTCACGATCGTGCGCACCAATCCCGCGACCGGGGCCGAGACGCGCGAGCAGGCGCGGGTGCTCGCCGCCAATGGCGGCATCGTCCTCCAGATCGGCAACCGCATCGAAGTGCTCCGCGACGACGGCCTGCCGGTACGGGTGATCTTCGACAAGGTGCCTGAAAATCTCCGTGCCCGCCCGACCCTGTCGGTGACGCTGCAGGCGGCGAAGGCGGGGCGCGTGCCGGCGACCCTCACCTATCTGACTCCCGGGCTCGGCTGGACCAGCGACTATGTGATGTTGTTCGACGAGGCCAAGGGCGCGATCGACATGCAGGGCTGGGTGACGCTGACCAACAATACCGGCACCAATTATCGCAGCGCAGACGTGCTGCTGGTTGCCGGTAACACCAATCGCAGCTTTTCGCAGCTCGGCGATTCGACGATCGAGGAAGCCGGCACCGAAAGCGGCCCGCGCGAGAAACTGGGCGATTATTATCTATATCCGCTCGGCGAGCGCACCACGATCGCCAATGCCCAGCAGAAGCAGGTCAGCTTCCTCGACGTCAAGAACACGCCCGCGCGCAAAACTTATGAATGGACCAATGGCTGGCTGGAGACCCAGTCCGACCCGCGCAGCGCCGCGACCGTGCTCAAATTCTCGACCTCGAAGAATGGCGGTCTCGGCGATCAGCTGCCGTCGGGAACGATTCGCGTCTATATGCGCGACGCGCGCGGCGATCCGCAGTTCATCGGCGAAAGCCGCGTGGCGGCGGCGCCGATGGGATCGGCGATGTCGATCCGAACCGGCGACGCGTTCGACGTCAAGGGCGCCGCGGTGGTGGTCGAGCGCAAGCGGTTGTCCTCGTCGCGCTGGCGCACCACGATGCGCTATGATTTCACCAATGCCCGGCCCGCGCCGGTGACGGTCGATCTCGCCCAGAACGGGCTGTGGGGCGACGTCCGGCTGGTCGAGCAGAGCCTGACCGGCGAGCGCGTCTCGGCCGATCGGATGGAGTGGAAGGTGCCGGTGCCTGCCAACGGCAAGGCGTCGGTCACCGTGGTGTTCGACACGCGCTACTGATGCGCCGCATTCTCGCACTCTGCCTGCTGTCCGCCGCGACGCCTGCGGCGGGGCAGACCCTCGTCGAATCCGAGCGGATCGATGCGGTGTCGGTGACGCTCTATCGCGATCCGGGCCGGGGCGAGGGGGCGATACCCGCGGGCGGCTGGCCGGGCGGCTATGCTCTGGTCACCGAGACCCGGACGATCAGCGTACCCGCCGGCAAATCAGTGATCCGCTTTGTCGGCGTTTCAGAAGGGATGATGCCCGAAACCGCGATCGTCGCCGGCCTGCCGCGGCAGGTGAACGAGAAGAATCGCGATGCGCGGCTACTGTCGCCCGCGGCACTGATCGATACCTATCTCAAGCGCCGGGTGACGATTCGCCGCACCAATCGCGCTACCGGCAAGATCACCGAGGGCGAGGCGATCATCCAGTCCGGGCCGGGCGGCGGGGTGCTGCTCACCACCGCGGCGGGAGTCGAGGCGCTGGGCTGCTCCGGTCTGCCCGAAGGCCTCAAATATCCCGGCGTTCCGGCGGATCTCTCTGCCAAGCCTACTTTATCGGTGACCACCGACAGCGCCGCGGCCGCGACGGTCACGATCCAGATCTCCTATCTCGCGCAGGGGTTCGACTGGTCGGCGAATTATGTCGCGCAAGTTGCCGAGGATGGCGAGACGCTCGACCTGTTCGCATGGCTGACCGTCGCCAATGGCGGCAGCCAGGGCTTTGCCGACGCCAGCACCAATGCCGTGGCGGGCGCGCCCAACAAGGAAGCCGCCGCGGCGCTGCCGAAAGGGCCTGCCCCCCAACTTCATCTGCGCTGCTGGCCGATGGACACCACCAGCACCTACCCAAGCTGGGGGATAGAGCGTCTGCCGTCGGCACCTGTGCCGATGTTCGAAGGGTTTGCCGACGACATCGTCGTCACGGGCAGCCTGCAGAGAATGGAGATGATGGCACCGGCACCGGCGCCGATGATGTCGGTCACTGCGGTGATGACCGCCAGGCAGGAGGAGCTCGGCGACCTCAAGCTCTATCGCGTTCCGGAACCCGTCACCGTCGCCGCGCAGAGCCGCAAGCAGGTCGCGATGATCGACCGCAAGAAGGTCGGTTTCGCACGCGTCTATGCCGGGGTTTTCCAGCCGTTCGAATATAGCCCGGGGCGGGGCGTGTCCGTCGGTTTCGAGTCCGCGCGGATATTGCGCACGCGCAATGTCGACGAACGCGGCCTCGGCCTTCCGCTGCCCGCGGGCCGGGTGGCGGTGTTCGAGCGCGCCCGCGAGCAATCACTGTTGGTCGGCGAGAGCGACCTGGCGGACCGTGCGATCGGCGACGATGTCGAGTTCGCCACCGGCATGAGCAGCGACTTGCGCTACACGATCGTCGGGCGCCCGCCTTCGAAGAAGCGCCAGCCCTTCGCCGTCGAAGTCACCAACGCGCGATCGACGCCCGAGACCTTCGAGCTGCCGATTCCGTTCCCGCTCGCGTCGGCGGACGCGGAGCTCGTCGAGCATAAGGGCGTCAAGACGTGGCGGGTGACGGTTCCGGCCAATGGCGTCGCGCGGCTCGAATTCGCGCTCAAGCGCGGGGAGCGGCGCTGATCTCAGTCGAGGTCGATCTCGTCCTTCAGCCGATCCTCGATTCGGTCGTCATGGCCGCTGCCCGAGCTCAGGAACATCAGTCCCATCAGCGCCGCGGCGAGCAGCATCGTCAGGAACACCCCGAGAAAGGCCGCGCTGGCGGTGACGAAATTGAGTTCGCCCAGCGATAGCCAAAGCGCGAACTCGGCCAGGCCCGCAGTGAACAGGCTGATCAGCGCCATTCCCTTGAGGATCCGCCGATAGCGTCCCCAGGCGAAAGCGGCATAGTCCGGATCGTCGAGATCGTGCGGCGTGCCCATGATTTTGCAATTGGGCACGAATCATGGGAGAAACAATCGCCTGAACCCGAAAGCGGAGATAAGCGATGACGATCGCGGCGATCCTTGGGGGAAAAGGCCATGACGTGGTGTCGATCGCGGGGGATCGCACCGTGGCCGAAGCGGTGGCGTTGCTCGCCGGCCGACGAATCGGCGCGGTTCCGGTGATGGACGGCGACGCCGTGGTGGGCATCTTTTCCGAACGTGACGTGATCTACGGCCTCGAACGCGAAGGCGCCGCGGCGCTGGACCGTATGGTAAGCGACGTGATGACCGCGCCCGCGCTCACCGTCGCGCCCGACGAATCGGTCCTTGGTGCGCTCGCGCTGATGACCCGGCGCCGGGTGCGCCATCTCCCCGTGGTCGAGCGCGGCCGGTGCATCGGCTTCATCTCGATCGGCGATCTGGTGAAGTACCGGATCGAGCGGATCGAGTCCGAAGCCGAGGCGATGCGGGCGTATATCCAGGCGGTCTAACCGCTCCGGTTGCGGACCAGAGCGACGACTTCGTCGAGCGTTTCCCGCGCGAACAGCGCGAGCCATCCGCCATAGGCAAGGACTCCGGCGCCCCCGAGCAGCACCAGCTGCGCCAGCGCCGGCATCGGCGGCAGCAGGCGGGCCAGCAGCGACACGATCAGCGCCATTGCGATGGCGGCGAAGACCGGCGGAAGGATCCCGTCGACCAGATCGCGCAGCCGCACGCCGATCACCGGCAGAGTCCGCCGGGTCGAGATCGCCAGATAGAGCGGGTAGGCGGCGAACCATGCCGCGATCAGCCCCATCACACCCCAATGCACCCCGATCAGGAAGGCTGCGGGCAGCAGCAACGCCCCGGTCGCGCCGTTCTGCGCGCCGATTCCGGGACGGCCGACGGCGTCGCTCGCCGGCGAATAGAGCGCCTGAAGGGTCATCATCGGCATCGCCAGCGCCAGCCAGTGGACCACCGGCGCCGCCTCGAGCCATTTGGGGCCGAGCACCACTTCGACCAGCGGTCGCGCCGTCACCGCGAGCCCGAGATAGAAAGGCATCGCGACGACGAAGATCACCCGCGCCGATTTGACGAAGCCCGCCGCCATCGCGGCGCGGTCGTCCTTCAATCGGGCATAGGCCGAAAAGGCGACTTCGTTGAGCGGCGGGACGAACTTCGAGACGAAGATCTGGGTGAGAAACAGGCTGGTGGTGTAGATGCCGAGCATGTGCGGATCGAACAGCCGCCCGGCGATGAACACATCGGCCTGGCTCTGCAGGAACCAGAAGATCTGTCCCGTCGCCATCACCCCGCCATAGCGCGCGATGTCGCCGGCGCCGCGAAAGTCGAAGCTCGGCCACATCAGGGCGTTCGCCGCCCAAGTCATGCCGATCGCACGCACCGTGAACAAGGCGATCGGCGCCGCGACGAGAGTCCACACGCCGAGCCCCGCCCAGGCGCCCGCCAATGCCGTCACCGCGCCGGCGATTCCCGAGGCGAAATTGACCTGCGCCTGTTTGCGGAAATCCATCTCGCGCGAAAGCAGCGCATAGGGGAGGGCGATGAACGGCGTCGCGACATAGAGCAGGGCCTGTACCCGCAGCAGATCGGCGACCATAGGCTGGCGATAATAAGCCGCGGCGAAGGGGGCGCAGCCGAACTGGATGCCGGCGAGCACCAGATTGAGCAGAATCAGCATCCCGAACAGCTGACGCTGGGCGTGGCGACCGGCATCGCCGCGCTGGATCAACGCGCTGGCGAGACCATAGCCATTGAGCATGTTGAGCAGCACCAGAACGACCTGCGTCATCGCGAACAGCCCGTAATCGGAGGGGCTGAGCACCCGAATCACGATGAAGGTCGATGCCCAGGTGAGCAACTGGCCGAGGATCTGGGTGCCCGAACGCCAGATCACGGCGCTGCGCACCTGATCCTTGAGCGATTCGAGCCCCTGATTCGGGGATTGGGCGGTTGATTCGGTCACGGGAACGTCATGCGGGCGAACCGGTTGAGATGGCGTAAAGCGCGGTTTTCTGCGGCTTTCGGCCCGTGTTTCGGTAAAAAGACAGAAAGTTTCAAATGGCTGTTGACCGAATCAAAAGCCGCGCATAGAAGCCACTCCACCGCAGCGGGGGCCCAAACGGGGTTCTGCAGTGGTCATCGAAAACCAGGCGCACGGTTCGCCCCGAGA
>NZ_JAVAMA010000018.1 GCF_030730875.1 Sphingomonas sp. DG1-23 | reverse complement strand
CTGGAGCTGGTCGCCCGCGAAGCCGGGGTTGATCGGCTCCCCCTTCGCGCCGCCCTTTCGCGCATAGGGATAGTCGGGGCGGCTGCGATAGCCGCACCCGCCGCATTCGCGATACTGGATCACGTCGGCGGTGTGGTTGGCGATGATGTCCATATAGACCTTGATGCCGCGTGCATGCGCCGCATCGACCAGCGCCTTGAACTCGGCATTGGTGCCGAAATGCGGATCGACCTGAGTGAAATCGGTCACCCAATAGCCGTGATAGCCTGCCGATTCCTGCCCCGTCGGACCCTGCACCGGCTTGTTGCGGAAGATAGGCGCGACCCAGATCGCCGTCGCGCCGAGCGCCTCGATATAATCGAGCCGCCGGGTCAGCCCCGCGAGATCGCCGCCGTGAAAAAAGCCCTTGTGAGTCGGATCATAGCCGGTGGCCAGCCGGTCGCCCTTCAGCCCGCCGCGATCATTGGCGGTGTCGCCATTCTCGAAACGGTCGGGGAGGAGGAAATAGAGGATCTCGTCCTCGGGCAACCGGTCGCGATAGCTCTGCGCCGCCGCGGGGGCGGACAGCAGCGAGAAAGCGAGCAAAAGGAGCGCGTTACGCATCGGTAAACTCTCGACTGGCCGCCCCGCCGCGAAGACGGGGCGGCATGCGGCCTCAGAAGCGGTAGCTCGCGCCGAGCAGATAGCGGGTGCCGTAGCGCTGATAGTCGATCGTCAGCCGGTCGTCGGCGGGATCGTAGGTGCTGAACGGCTCGTCGGTCAGGTTCTGCGCCTGGAGCTGAATCCCCAGCCCCTCGAGCGCGCCCGACTGGAATTCATAGCCGATCTGCGCGTCGACGATCGTCTCGGCCTTGGCGAGGCGCTGGATGCGATCGGTGCCGACGCCGCTCAATTCGGCGAGGAAGCCCGAGCGATGCCGCACGCTGGCGCGCGCCGAGAAGCCCGATTTCTCGAAATAGACCGTCCCGCTCGCCACCCATTTGGACAGGCCCGGCAGCGGCTGGGTCGGATTGCCCGGATCGGGGGTGATGCCGCTCTCGGTATAGGAGACGCTGCCGAGCACGCCGAAGCCGTCGAGCGCCGAGGTCAAAGTCGCGAAGGACAATGCGAACGCCGCCTCGGCGCCGTAGAGATGCCCGCCCTGCCCGTTCTGGAAGATGCTGACCACGCCCTGGCGGATCGCCGGCTCGGGCCCGCTGGTGACCGGGAAGCCACTGAAATCGTACAGCAATTGCTGCTGGTAGATATAGGTTTCGAGATATTTGTAATAGCCGGCGAGCGAGACATAGCTGTCGGGCCCGAAATATTTCTCGACCGACACGTCGACCGAATCCGCCACCCACGGCCGCAGCCGCGGATTGCCGCCCGATCCGCCCCAGGGCGAAAGGTTCACATTGGTGTTGCCCGCGCGCGAGGCGTCGTAACTGAAATTGATCGACGCGCGCATCTGGTCCATCCGCGGCCGGGCGAGCTGGCGCGCGACGCCGAGACGCAGCGACCAGCCGCCGTTCAGCCGCGCGACGAGGTTCATGCTCGGCAGCAAATGGGTGTAGCTGACCTGATCCGATACGTCGGTGATCACCGCGACCGGCGATCCGCTAGCGGCGAGCCCGTTCGACGATTGGTCGACGCGGACCACCTGCACCCCGACATCGCCGGCGAGCGAGGCGCCGTCGGACATCTCGGCCTGGATGTCGTATCGGGCATAGCCGGTCAGCACCTTCTCGGTGACCGACCAGCCGAAGGCGTAGAGATTGGCGTCGGTCGCGGCGTTGAAGTCGTAGATGCCGCTATAGGCGAGGCCGAGCGGATCGTAGCTCACCATCCCCGGTATGCCGAGGAAATCGAGCTTGGTCGGGTCGAGCAGCTGGTCCGACGGGATCGGCACGCTCACATCGTGTCCCGGCGCCGCGGCATTGGCCTTGAGCCCGAGATAGAAGCGCGCGAGATCGAGCGTCTTGTCGCGCTTCGTGTAATTGGCGCCGAGCTCGATCTTGCCGGCATTGGGCCCGAGCTCGCGCTGGACCGCGGCGCGGAAGGCGATCAGTTCGTCCGTCGTCTTGGGATTGTTGAGGAAGCCGTCCTGCCCGCCGGGGGTATTGTCGGCGCCCCAGCCCTGCGGGCTGGTCAGCTGGATGACCCCGGCATTGGCGTAGTCGAGCGTCGGGTCGAAGGTATAGGTGCCGTCGCCATTGGCGCTGAAGCCGAGCAGGTCATAGGGGCCGTTGCCGGCGCCGCGCGAGGTGCCGGCATAGGTCTCCAGCACCTTGTCCTCGCGATCGACCCGCGAGTAGCTGAGGTCGCCGAGCAGCTTCCAGCCCTCGCTCTCGTACGTCACGTTGAGCCCGGCCGAATAGAGATCGGCCTCGCGCAGATTGGCGTCGTTGCGGACCACGCCCTTGACGTTGCGCCACGTGCCGTCGGTGATGATTCCGTCGGTGACCGTATAGCCGGGGTTGAGGATCGCATTGCCCCAATAGAGCGGGAATTCGATGCCGCGCAGCGTCTGCTCGTCGCGGAAGCGCGAATAATAGCCGTCCAGGGTGATGTTGAGCGCCGGATCGGGCCGCCATTGCAAGGTGCCCATCGCGCCGGTGCGCTCGAGCTCGTCCGACTGCACATAAGGCTTGGAGCCGCCGATGATCAGCGCGCCATTCGCCGCGGCATATTCGGGACGCGGGGTGAAGGTGTCGTCGGCGGTGTCCGCGGTCCCCTGGGTGTTGCGGATGCCGTAATTGTCGTTGTTGGTCTCGAAGCGCGGATAGCCCCACGCATTGAACCGCTCGAACTGGGTCGGCGAAGTGAGGTGCGCGACGCCGATCATCACGCCGAGCGTGTCGTTGGCGAATTGGTCGACATAGGTCGCGCTGGCGCGCCAGCCCTTGTCGCTGGTGCCGGCATTGAGCTTGCCCGGCGAGACGATCTCGCCGCGCAGATTGACCGCGAGCACGCGCTTGCCGTGATCGAGCGGGCGGATCGTCCGCAGATTGATCGTGCCCGAAAGCCCCTGCCCGATCAGCCCGGCATAAGGCGTCTTGTAGACGTCGACCGCTCCCATCAGCTCGGAGGGATATTGATCGAACTCGACTCCGCGATTGTCGCCGGTGGTGACCTGCTCGCGCCCGTTGAGCAGAGTCGCGGCGAAATCGGGCGAGAGACCGCGGACCGAGATTACCTGCGCGCGGCCGTCGAGCCGCTGCGCGGTGAGGCCGGGCAGCCGCGCGATCGCCTCGGCGATCGAATTGTCGGGCAGCTTGCCGATATCCTCGGCCGAGACCGATTCGACGATCTGGTTGGACTGGCGCTTGGTCGCGACCGAGGTGGCGAGCGCGGCGCGGAAGCCGGTGACGACGATGTCTTCCTGCGCGGTGTCGTCGGCCTGCACCGGATCGGCGGTCGGCGCCTCCTGGGCGCATGCGGGCGCGGCAAAAGCGGCAAGCGCGAGCGCCGCGGCAAGCGCCTGGCGGCTCACGAGAGCGATGCGAGTGGCGCTCCGGCCACGGTGATTGCTGATCAAAGTCCGTCTCCCCTAATCCACGCCTCGCTCCGGCTCTTGCGGCCGGCGCTTTTCGAATGCGCATCCTGTGGCGTGCAAGGCTGTTGCACCCCGTCGCCCCGCACTTCTTCCGAAATGGGGGCGCTCGACCAGCCGGCCACATACGTATTCAATGGCGATCCCTGCCCGGCCCGGCCGATTTGCGTGCGCCGCGCCGTTGACGCCGCAGGCGATCTGGGGCTGTCTGCATATTATGCGAAGCGGCGACACAGCCGCGCGCCGGGAAGGAGGGGGCATGCAACGCAAGCCGACATCATTCGACATCGCGCAGCTCGCGGGGGTCTCGCAACCCACCGTCTCGCGTGCATTACGCGGCGAGCTCGGCGTCAATCCGGCGACCCGGCTGCGCATCGAATCGATCGCCAAGCAACTCAACTACCGCGTCGACAAGGCCGCATCGAACCTGCGCACCCGCCACTCGCAGACCTTGGCCCTGTTGTTCTTCGAGGATCCGACCGCCGACGATTCGCTGATCAACCCCTTCTTCCACGCGATGCTCGCCGCGATCATCCGCGCCTGTGCCGAGCATGATCACGATCTGCTGATCAGCTTCCAGCAGCTCTCCAGCGACTGGCACACCGATTATGAGGATTCGCGCAAGGCCGACGGCATCATCCTGCTCGGCTATGGCGACTATGAATTGTACCGGAAGCGGCTCCGCGCGCTCGAGGATGCGGGGACGCATTTCGTGCGCTGGGGCTCGGTCCAGTCCGAAGCCTCGGGGCTGACCGTCGGCTGCGACAATCGCGGCGGCGGCCGGGACGCGACCCGGCACCTGCTCGATCTCGGCCGGCGGGGCATCGCTTTTCTCGGCAGCGCATCGAGCCATTATCCCGAGTTCCACGATCGCTATCGCGGCCATGTCGCGGCGCTCAAGCAGGCCGGCGTGATCCCGCGGCCGGGCCTGCAATTCGACGCGATCACCACCGAGGAATCGGGCGCCGCCGCCGCCAACGCATTGCTCGCCAGCGGCGAGAAATTCGACGCGATCCTCGCGGCGAGCGACCTGATTGCGATCGGCGCGATGCGCGCGCTGGCCGCGGCGGGCCTGCGCGTTCCGGAGGACGTCGCCATGGTCGGCTTCGACGACATCCCCGCCGCCAGCTCCGCCAGCCCGCCGCTCACCACGGTGATGCAGGATCCCCGCCTCGCCGGCCGCAAACTGGTCGAGACGCTGATCGGCCGCATCCGCGAGCAGCCGGTCGGCTCGGCGCTGCTGCCGACCAGGTTGGTGGTGCGGCGCTCCTGCGGCGCGGAGGGGTAACGAGGTCGGAACCCCCAATCCTTCGTCACCCCGGACTTGTTCCGGGGTCCACCGCGCAACGAAGCGGAAAGCAGGCACCGCTTGTCCGTCGCCCGACCGCGCAGTGGATGCCGGAACAAGTCCGGCATGACGGCTAATGAGGCGGGGTGATGCCTATAAGCATGCCCCTTTAAAAGTTGGATTTGATCTGGTTATGTTCTCCCAACACGACCCGATCTGAGTTCGACGCCGACGAAATATAACTACGAGATGAATCGCGTTTCGGTGAACTTGGTCAATTTAGCGCGGGCCGCCGGGCCCAGGCGAAAGCGAGAAAAATGAGCGAAAAGCCGCGTCAGTCCTTTGCCGGCCTGTGGAACATCAGCTTCGGATTCTTCGGCATCCAGATCGGCTTCGCGCTGCAGAACGCCAATATGAGCCGGATCTTCCAGACCTTCGGCGCGAAGATCGACGATCTGTCATGGCTGTGGGTGGCGGCGCCGCTCACCGGGCTGCTCGTCCAGCCGGTGATCGGCCATCTCAGCGACCGCACCTGGCTCGGACGGCTCGGGCGGCGGCGTCCCTATTTCTTCGCCGGCGCCCTGCTCGCCGCGCTGTCGCTGTTCGCGATGCCGCTGGCGCCGGCCTTGCTGTTCGCCGCGGTGATGCTGTGGGTGCTCGATGCGTCGCTCAACGTCTCGATGGAGCCGTTCCGCGCCTTCGTCGGCGACATGCTGCACAAGGACCAGCACGCCGCCGGCTATGCCGTACAAACCGCGTTCATCGGCGCAGGCGCGGTGGTCGGGTCGATCTTCCCTTGGGCGCTCGAGCATCTCGGCGTGTCCAACCTCGCGGTGGGCGGCGGCATCCCGGACACCGTCCGCTACGCCTTCTGGTTCGGCGGCGCGGCCTTGTTCCTGTCGGTGTTGTGGACGGTGGTGACCACCCGCGAATATGCGCCCGACGCCATGGCGGCATTCGACGGACCCGCCGAACCCGCCCACGCCGCGCCGCTCGCGACCCGCAGCTACGCCGCCAGCGCGCCCTGGCTCCTAGCCGGCGCGCTGGTGCTCTGGGCGGTCGGGCAATTCGGGCTCGAGAAGGAAGTCTATCTGCTCGGCGCGCTATTGCTCGGCTACGGCTTGGCCAGCGCCGCCGGAATCGCCCTCGCACGTGCCGGATCGCCAACCAATATGCTCAGCAGCATCGTCGGCGATTTCGCCGGCATGCCATTGCTGATGAAGCGGCTCGCGGTCGCGCAATTCTTCAGCTGGTCGGCCTTGTTCATCATGTGGATCAACACCACGCCGATCGTCGCGCTCCATTTCTACGGCGCGCCCGATGCCGCGAGCCCGCGCTTTCAGCAAGGCGCGAGCTGGGTCGACGTATTGTTCGCCACCTATAACGGCGTCGCCGCAGTCGCCGCGCTGACTTTGCTGCCGTCGCTCGCCCGCCGCATCGGGCAGGCGCGCACCCATATCGTCGGCTTGCTCTGCGGCGCGGCAGGCTATGCCAGCTTCTTCGTCATGCCCGATGCGCGCTGGCTGCTGCTCAGCGAAGTGGGGATCGGCATCGCCTGGGCGTCGATCCTCGCAATGCCCTATGCGATCCTCGCCTCGAGCCTGCCCCAGGCCAAGCTCGGCATCTATATGGGGCTGTTCAACGTCTTCGTGGTGGTGCCGCAATTGCTCGTCGCCACCGCGATGGGTTCGATCATGAAGCGCTTCTTCCCGGGCGAGCCGATCTGGACGATGGCCTTCGCGGCGGCGACCCTGGTGCTGGCGGCCGCCGCGATGCTGAGGGTGGAACGGCTGGTGCGGACCTAGTCCCCGTCGAACAGATTGCCGAGCGGGCCGAGCACCGAGCCTTCGCCGCGGCTCTGCCCGCCATAAGGCCGCGCCGCCGCGAGCATCCGCCCGGCGAGACGCGAGAAGGGCAAGGACTGGATCCAGACATGGCCGGGTCCGGTCAGCCGCGCGAAGAACACGCCTTCGCCGCCGAAGATCATGCTCTTGACCCCGCCTGCCGCGACCACGTCGAAATCGACCGTCGACGTGAACGCCGCGACGCAGCCGGTATCGACATGGAGCACTTCGCCGGGCGCAAGCTGGCGCTCGACCACGGTGCCGCCCATCTGGACGAACACCCAGCCGTCGCCGTCGAGCTTCTGCATGATGAAGCCCTCGCCGCCGAACAGCCCGGTCATCATCTTGCGCTGGAAGGCGATGCCGATCGAGACGCCGCGCGCCGCGGCGAGGAAGGCGTCCTTCTGGCAGATCAATTGTCCGCCATAATCGGCGAGCCGCAGCGGCAGGATCGCACCGGGGATCGGCGCGGCGAAGGCGACTCGCGCCTTGCCTTGCCCCTGATGGGTGAACACCGTGGTGAACAGGCTCTCGCCGGTGACCAGCCTTTTGCCGGCGCCGAGCAATTTGCCCATGAAGCCGCCGCCCTGCCCGCCCGATCCGTCGCCGAACACCGTGGTCATCTCGACCGACGCGTCCTTCCACACCATCGCGCCGGCTTCGGCGACGGCGCTCTCGCCGGGATCGAGCTCGATCTCGACGAACTGGAGCTCCTGCCCCTTGATCTCGAAATCGATGTCGTCGGCGACGCTCGCCGAGCGATGATGCTGCCACGGGCTGTTCGGTGCCATTCGTATCCCTCCCTCAGTTCCACCCGGTGCTCCTGCGAAAGCAGGAGCCCTGCGAGACTATCCCGCCGCGATCCGCGGCCCGAAATCGAGCTCGGCCTGCGCGACCGGCGCGAAACTGCGGCGATGGTGCGGCGTCGGCCCCAGCGTGCGCAAAGCTTCCTGATGGAATTTGGCCGAATAGCCCTTGTTGCTCGCCCAGCCATAGCCGGGAAACGCCAGATCGAGCTCGGCCATCATGCAGTCGCGGCGATGCTTGGCGACGATCGAGGCCGCGGCGATCGACAGGCACAGCGCGTCGCCGCCGACCACGGCGTGGCTCTGATGCGCCCAATCGGGGCAGCGATTGCCGTCGACCAGCACGAAGGCGGGGACGAAGCCGAGCGCGTCGACCGCGCGGGTCATCGCCAGCATCGTCGCCCAGAAGATGTTGAGACCGTCGATCTCCTCGACGCTCGCCACCCCGACTCCGACCTTCGCGCATTCGAGCAGCCGCTCGCACAGATCGGCGCGCTTCGCCGCGGTCAGCACCTTCGAATCGTCGATCCCCTCGGGAATGCATTTCGGATCGAGCACCACCGCTGCGGCGACCACCGGGCCGGCGAGCGGACCGCGGCCCGCTTCGTCGACGCCCGCGACGAGGCCCTTGTGGAGCCGCTTGTAGCGGCGTTCGAACTTCAGGTCAGGCCCGGTCTTAAGCATCGTCGAGCCGCCATGGCGGAAAGCGGCGCATCTCGCCAGCCTGATAGAGCCGAATCGCATTGCCCGCCGGATCGCGCAGCCGCGCCTCGCGCCAGCCCCATGGCTCGTCCTTGGGCTCGGCTTCGAACTTCACACCCTGTTGCTGGAGATAGGCGACCGTCACGTCGAGATCGCCACACTCGAAATAGGCCACGGGCGCTGTATAGCTTTCGTCAGTGGCGATCGAGAAGGTCGCGCCCCCCTCGCTTTCGAAGCGGGCATAGCGCGGGCTGGCCCGGACGACCTGGCGCAACCCGAGCAACCGATAGAAGCGTTCCGAAGCGGCAAGGTCCCGCGCCGGCACGGTCACCTGGTTCAGCATCGGCTCGAAGAAGCTCATGTTGAGGTCGAGCCGCACCGCCTGCTGGCCCATTGGTCCGTGGCCGCGCCCGAGCTCGGGTGCCTCGCGCATCGCGATCCGCACGAACCGCCGGCCGCGGGCCACTGCCTCGGGCAGATCCCATTCCTGCGCCAATCCGCAGGCGATCGCCGAGGACAAGGTGCAGCCGGTGCCGTGTGTCGCCTCGGTCTCGATGCGCGGATCGCTCCATTCGATTTCGGGCGGATCGTCAGGGTTGGCCGAGAACAGTCGGTCGGTCACTTGCGGCGTATCGCCATGGCCGCCCTTGACCAAAACCGCGCAGCCATGCGCGGCGATCAGCGCGCCGGGGTCGCCGCCCAGCGCGTCGAGCTCGGGCAGGTTGGGGGTGACGACGGTGGCACGTGCCATCAGCCGTTCGAACGCGGCGATCGTCGCCGGGTCGGCGAGCGTCGCGCCGCTGGTCGCGACCATCACCGGATCGAACACCACCGGCACGCCGGGCAATTCGGCGAGCTTTTCCGCCACCGCCAGCGCGGTGCGGGCGGAGCCGATCATCCCGATCTTGATCGCATCGACCCCGATGTCGCGCACCACCGCGTCGATCTGGGCGATCACCATGTCGGTCGGCACCGGGTGCACCGAATCGACCCCGAGCGTGTTCTGCGCGGTGATCGCGGTGATCGCGGTCGTCGCATGGCCGCCGAGCATCGTCACGGTCTTGATATCGGCCTGGATTCCCGCGCCGCCGCCCGAGTCCGAACCGGCAATGATCAGGATACGCGGCGTCACTGTCTATCCCTCGAACTTGCGCTCCGCCGAAGCGGGGTGGCGGAGGAGCGCTTTACCAGTTCGCGTCGGCCGGTCCATCAATTCGCCGCTGCAATTGGGGCAGCGATCGTCGAACGCATCGGTGCATTCGGCGCAAAAGGTGCATTCGAACGAGCAGATGAACGCGCCCGGAGCATCGGCAGGCAGATCGACGCCGCAGCGCTCGCAATCGGGGCGCATCTCGAGCATTCAGCGCGTGCTCTCGCCATGGTAATAATCGACTTCGTCGACCTTGCGGAACAGATGGCGCACCGTGCGCGCGCCGCGCGGACCGGCGACCACGCTGATCTTGCCCGAATCGGGATATTCACAGGTCTCGATCTCGACGAGATTGGAGACCGCGAGATAGCGCATATCGACCCGGCCGGTGTTGACGATCTGATGCGCGACCTCGGCCCCGCCAGTGGGACAGGCGATCACGTCCATTGCGCGGATCGGATGGCGTTCGGCGCCGAAACGCAGCTCGCCCTCGCCTTCGAGGATGAAGAACATCTCCTCCTCGCCGTGATGGCTGTGGAACGGGCACTGGACCTTGCCGGGCGGGAGCACGGTGAGATTATAGCCGAGCTTGCGCGCGCCGATCAGGTCGCTGATCGTCGCGCGGCGCGAAGTGTAGATGCCATTCTCCTCGACATCGTCGAAGTCGAGCGCGTCGAGATTGAGGATCGGTCCGCTCATGCCGCGGCTTCGCGCACCACATCGCAGATGCGATCGACCACGGCTTCGACCTGGCCGCGATCGTCGCCCTCGGCCATCACCCGGATCACCGGCTCGGTGCCCGAGGCGCGGATGACGAGCCGGCCCTTGCCGTCGAGCTCGGCCTCCGCGCCGGCGATGGCATCCTGCACGCGCGCATCGTCGAGCGGCTTGCCGCCCTTAAAGCGGACATTTTTGAGGATCTGGGGCAGCGGATCGAAGCGATGGAGCACTTCGCTGGCCGGCGCGCCGGCGCGGACCAGCTCGGCGAGCACCTGGAGCGATGCGACCAGTCCGTCGCCGGTAGTGGCATAATCGGAGAGGATGATATGCCCGCTCTGCTCGCCGCCGACATTATAGCCCGAGCTGCGCATCTTCTCGAGGACGTAGCGATCGCCGACCGCGGTGCGCACCATTCCCAGCCCCTGCGCGGCCAGATGCCGTTCGAGCCCGAGGTTCGACATCACCGTGGTCACCAGCCCGCCGCCGGCGAGGCGCCCCTGCCGCGCCCAGCCACCCGCGATCAGTGCCATCAGCTGGTCGCCGTCGATCACCCGGCCGGTCTCGTCGACGACGATCAGCCGATCGGCGTCGCCGTCGAGCGCGATGCCGATCTGCGCGCCGCTGGCGACCACCGTCTCGCACAGCGTTTCCGGCGCGGTCGAGCCGACCCCGTCGTTGATGTTCTTGCCGTTGGGCGTGACGCCGATCGCGATCACTTCGGCACCCAATTCCCACAGGGCCGAAGGGGCGACCTGATACGCCGCGCCATTGGCGCAATCGACCACCACCTTGAGCCCGTCGAGCGTGAGATCCTCGGGGAAGGTCGATTTGGCGGCGTGGATGTAGCGCCCGCGCGCATCCTCGACTCGCCGCGCCCGGCCGATATTGGCCGAGGCCGCCAGCCGCACCTCGCCGTCGATCAGCGCTTCGATCGCGAGCTCGTCCTCGTCGGAGAGCTTGTAGCCGTCGGGGCCGAACAGCTTGATCCCGTTATCGGCATAGGGGTTGTGGCTCGCCGAGATCATCACGCCCATGTCGGCGCGCATCGATTGGGTGAGCATCGCCACCGCCGGGGTCGGCATCGGCCCGACCAGCACCACGTCCATGCCCACCGAAGTGAATCCCGCGACCATCGCGTTTTCGAGCATATAGCCCGAGAGCCGGGTGTCCTTGCCGATCACGACGCGGTGGCGGTGATCGCCCCGCGCGAAATGCGCCCCTGCCGCCATGCCGACCTTCATCGCCATCGCCGCGGTCATCGCCGAGACGTTGGTCGTGCCGCGGATTCCGTCGGTGCCGAAATATTTTCTTGCCATGCCCTGCCTGTTCGCGCCCTTGTGGCGTTTCGTGCCTGCAGAGATAGCGGCGAAAACCACAAAGGGCGAGCATGTCGCAACCTACCCGTATTCTTCTGGCGCTGATCGCCGGCCTGGTCATCGGCGTCTTCGCGGCGAAGGGGTCGCCCGCGCTCGCGCTTCAGGCGGCGGACTGGGTCCAGCCGATCGGCACGATCTGGCTCCATGCGCTGCAGATGACGATCGTGCCGTTGGTGACGTCGCTGCTGGTCACCGGAATCGCCGCCACCGCCGAGCGGGCCAAGGCCAGCCGACTCGCTACGCGCGCGTTCATCACCTTCCTCGTCCTGCTCTGGGTTTCTTCGGCGCTGGGCGGCGCGCTGACCTTGAGCTTCCTCGATCTCTGGCCGCTCGATCCCGCCGCCGCGGCCGGATTGAAGGGCGCGCTCGCCCAGGAGGCGCCCAAGATCGGCGAAGTCCCGCCCTTCACCGATTTCCTCATCGCGATGGTCCCGTCGAACCCGGTGACCTCCGCGGCAACCGACGCCTTCCTGCCGCTGATCCTGTTCACCACGGTGTTCGCCTTCGCGGTCACCAAGCTGCCCGCCGAAGAGCGCAGGCGCCTGACCGGCTTCTTCGAGGCGCTCGGCAATGCGATGCTGGTGGTGATCAACTGGGTGCTGTGGCTGGGGCCGATCGGCGTCGGCGCGCTGGCCTATGTGGTCGGCGCGCGCGCGGGGACCTCGGCGTTCGGGGCGCTGCTCCATTATGTCGCGGTGGTCTCGGGCGTCGGCATCGTCTTGTGGCTGCTCGCAGTGCCGTTCGCATGGATCTTCGGGCGGGTCTCGCCGCTGCGTTACCTGCGCGTGATCGGCCCGTCACAGGCCGTGGCGCTGAGCACCCAATCGTCGCTCGCCTCGCTGCCGGCGATGCTCAAGGCCACCGAGAAGCTCGACGTCCCCGTCGCGCATTCGGGGGTGACGCTGCCGATCGGCGTGGCGATCTTCCGCTGGACCGGGCCGGCAATGAACTTCGCGGTGGCGATCTATGTCGCGCACTGGTTCGGCATTCCGCTCGGGCCGGGCCAGCTCGCCGCGGGGCTCGCCGCGGGGGCGATCACCACGATGGGCGCGGTCGGGCTTCCGGGAACGGTAAGTTTCGTCAGCTCGATCGCGCCGATCGCGATCGCGATGGGCGTGCCGATCCTGCCGCTCGGGTTGCTCGTCGCGGTCGAGACGATCCCCGACATCTTCCGCACCCTCGGCAATGTCGCGATGCAGGTCTCGACCACCCGCGCAGTCAGCATCCGCTCGGGAGATGACGACGAACCGGCGCGCGAAGCGGATTTGCTGCTGAGCGAGTAACAGGGGTTGCGGTGCTCCTGCTCCCGCGCCAGCACGGTTACTTCAGCAGCACCAGCTCCTCGGCCATGCTGGGATGCAGCGCGACGGTGTCGTCGAACGCCTCCTTGGTGAGTCCGGCCTTTACCGCGACCGCGGCGGCCTGGAGAATCTCGGGTGCATCGGGGCCGATCATGTGGATGCCGACCACCCTGCCGGTCATCCCGTCGCAGACCATCTTGTAGAGCGCGCGCTCGTTGCGATTGGCCAGCACGTTCTTCATCGCCCGGAAATCCGAGGCGTAGACCTTGACCGAGCCGAGCTTGTTGCGCGCCTCGCCCTCGGTCATGCCGACCGCGGCGATCGGCGGGTGGCTGAACACCGCGCTCGGCACGCAGCTATAATCGACCGTCCGGGGATTGTTGCCGAAGATCGTGTCGGCGAAGGCCTGGCCTTCACGAATGGCGATCGGCGTGAGCTGGATGCGATTGGTCACGTCGCCGACCGCATAGATGCTGTCGACGTTCGAGCGGTTCTGCGCGTCGACCTTGACCGCACCCTTGGCATCAAGCTCGACGCCGACTTCCTCGAGCCCCAGCCCGGTGGAATTGGGCACGCGGCCGGTGGCGAACAGGACGACGTCGACCTCCACCGGCTCCTGCCCGGTGAGGAAGACCTTGAGACAGCCATTTTCGAGCTTTTCGATCTTCTCGAACTCGGCATGGAAGCGGAAGTCGATGCCCTTGGTCAGCGAGATCTGGAGCAGGCGGTCGCGTACCGAATGGTCATAGCCGCGCAGGATCACGTCGGTGCGGTTGACCACGGTGACGTGGCTGCCGAACTCGTTGAAGATTCCGGCGAACTCATTTGCGATATAGCCGCCGCCGGCGATCAGGATCCGCCGCGGCAGGCTTTCGAGGTGGAAGGCCTCGTTCGAAGTAATGCCGTGCTCGCTGCCCGGGAATTCGGGAACGTGCGGATGCGCGCCAGTGGCGACGAGGATGTATTTGGCGGTGACCTTCTTGCCGGATGCGAGCGTGACTTCATGCGGGCCGGTGACGGTTGCGCGTTCGAGAATGATCTCGGCGCCGGCATTGTTCAGCCCCTGGGCATAGAGGCCGTTGAGGCGATCGACATCGGCGAGGACGTTGTCACGGAGGGTGGCCCAGTCGAAGTCGCATTCGGGGACCTGCCAGCCGAAGCGCTTGGCGTCCTTGAGATCCTCGGCGAAGTGCGCGCCGTAGACGAGCAATTTCTTGGGCACGCAGCCGCGGATCACGCAGGTGCCGCCCACGCGATACTCCTCCGCGACCGCGACTTTCGCGCCGTATGCGGCCGACACGCGCGAGGCACGCACCCCGCCCGACCCCGCGCCGATGACGAAGAGGTCGTAATCATAGTCGGCCATTGCATTCGCTCCCGCTTCGTCGCGCCGGAGCCGCAGATAGGCGCGCCGACGCCCGATGCCAACGGAGCCGATGCGTGCGCCGCCGGTTCCTCCCGTGAGGAGAGCGACGATGCACATCATTCTGGGCGGCACAGGCCATGTCGGGTCGGCCGTGGCGGAGACCCTGCTGGCAAAAGGCGAGCCGGTAACCGTGGTCGGGCACGACCCGGCCAAGGCGAATGCATGGGAAGCCAAAGGCGCGAAATTCGCCAAAGCCGATGTGCATGATGAAGCCGCGTTGCGCGAGGTGCTGCGTACCGGCAGGCACGCATTTCTGCTCAACCCGCCGGCCGCAGTCACCACCGACACCGATGTGGAGGAACGTCGGACGATCGCTGCGATCCTCGCCGCGCTGGAGGGTTCGGGGCTGGAGAAACTGGTCGGCGAATCGACCTATGGCGCCCGGCCGGGCGAGCGCTGCGGCGACCTAAACACCTTATGGGAGCTCGAGCAGGGACTGGCGGCGCAAGACATCCCTTACGCGATCAACCGCGGCGCTTATTATTTCAGCAATTGGGCGATGAATTTGCAGGAAGTGCGCGAGCAGGGCGTGCTGCGGACGATGTTCGATCCCGGCTTCGAGCTGCCGATGGTGGCGCCGGAGGATCTGGGGCGGCACGCGGCGGCGCTGATGACCGACGATCGTACCGGCATGTTCCTTGTCGAGGGACCGCGCCGCTACACGCCGCAGGACGTGGCCGAGGCGTTCGCGGCAGCGCTCGCGCGTCCGGTCCGGGTCGAGACGATTCCGCGCGACCAATGGGTGGCGACGTTCAAGGCGACGGGCTTCTCGGACGCGGCGGCGGAAAGCTATTCCCGGATGACCGCGGCGACGGCGGACTCGCCCGGCTGGCCCGACGATGTGATCCGGGGCCAGACCCGGCTCGAGGACTATATCGCCGGGCTGGCCGGATCGCCCGTCTAGCGTTTCCGCACGAACTCCGCGCGCAACACCAGGCCCTTGATGCCTTCATATTTGCAGTCGATCTCCTGCGCGTCCCCGGTCAGGCGGATCGACTTGATCACGGTGCCGCGCTTGAGCGTCTGGCCGGCGCCCTTGACGGTCAGATCCTTGATCAACGTGACCTGATCGCCGTCCTGCAGCAGGTTGCCGACTGAATCGCGGACCTCGACCGTTTCCGCGCCACCCGCTTCCACAGCCTCGGCGGCGGGGACCCATTCCCCGCGCGCCTCGTCATAGACATAGTCCTCGTCGCCGCCCGCCATCAGCCGAACGCGCGCTGGATCAGATCGCTGGTCGAGGCGTCGAAATCGCCGCCCTGCTCGGCTGCGCGCGCCATTTCCTTGCCGAGCTCGACGCCGAACTGGTCGAACGGATTGATCCCGAGCAGTACCGCGTTGACGAAGGTGCGCTGCTCGTAGAACGCCAGCAGCGCGCCCATCGTGCGCGGATCGAGATCGTTCAGCAGCAGAGTCGAGGACGGCCGGTCGCCCGGATAGGCGCGAGCAGGATCCTGATGCGGCTTGCCCGCCATCAATGCGGCGCCCTGCGCGAACATGTTGAGCAGCAGCTGGCGGTGATGCGCGTCGCCCTGCGCATGGCCCGGCTCGATCACCCCGATGAATTCGACCGGAACCAGCCTCGTGCCCTGATGGAGCAACTGGAACACTGCGTGCTGCGCGTCGGTGCCGACGCCGCCCCAGGTGATCGGCGCGGTCGGCCACGCAACCGGCTGGCCTTCGGCAGTCACCCGCTTGCCGTTGGATTCCATCTCGAGCTGCTGGAGATAGCTCGGCAGCAGGCGGAGGCGCTCGTCATAGGCGAAGGTCGCGCGAGTCTCGCAACCGCGGGCCTGTGCGTAATAAAGATCGGCGAACGCCGCGAGGACGGGGGCGTTCTTCTCCAGCGGCGTCAGGCGGAAATGACGGTCCATTTCGGCCGCGCCCTCGAGCATCTCCTCGAACGCGTCCCAGCCGAGCGCGAGCGCCGCGGGAAAGCCGATCGACGACCAGAGCGAATAGCGCCCGCCGACGCTCTCGGCGAAGGGCAGCACGCGGGTTTCGTCGACGCCCCACGCCACGGCCTTGTCGGGCGCCGCGGTCAGCGCGACGACGCGGCCATAGGGATCCTCGACGCCGTTGCCCGACAGCCAGGCGAGCGCGCTGTCGGCGTTGAGCATGGTCTCGGTGGTGGTGAAGGTCTTGGAAGCGATTGCGATCAGGGTTGCCTGCGGATCGAAGCGGTCGAGGGCCTCCTCGAGCGCGGCGCCGTCGACGTTCGAGACCACCGCCACGTCGTAGCGGTCGGCGTCGCGGCCGAGCGCGTCGACCAGAACATCGGGCCCGAGCGCCGATCCGCCGATGCCGATATGGAGGATGTGGCGCACCGGACCGAGCGCCTCGGCTTCGATCGCATCGATCAATGCGCGCATCCGCGCATGGAACCCGCGCGCACGCGCCACGCTCTCCGGCGCGCCTTCGCCGCGCTCGGCGCTGTGCTCGGCGGCGCGACCTTCGGTGACGTTGATCGCTTCGCCCGCGAACAAAGCGTCGCGCTTCGCCGCGAGGCCCATGTCCGCCGCCAGCCTGGTGAAGGCCTCGATCGCCTCGGGCATCAGATGGGTCTTGGACCAGTCGAAATGGATCCCCGCCACGTCGAGCGAAAGCGCCGTCAGACGCGCCGGATCGGCGTCGAACAATTGCTTGAGCGAGGCGGGCTCGAGGGCTTGGATCGTCGACCAGTCAGGCAATGCCATGTTCATCTCCTTGAACGCAGGCTGCCCCTATCCTCCCCTAACGGCGCCTGCCAGCGCTATTCAGCCGCTTGACCAACCCGCCCAGCCCAAGCAGAGCACAGTCCATGGAAAACGCGCCCTCCGCAGAGCCCGAAACGCCCGCAGCCGATGCGCCCAAGCCCTATTCGGTGGGCACGGCGGCGGAAAAGCCCAAATCCGAATGGCGCGATCTCGCGTCGTTCCTCGTCAAGCTGGCGCTGATCGTGTTCGTGGTGCGCAGCTTCATCTTCTCGCCTTTCTCGATCCCCAGCGAGTCGATGCTGCCGCGGCTGTTGATCGGCGACTATCTGTTCATCACCAAATGGAATTACGGCTATTCGAAGCATTCGCTGCCGTGGAGCCTGCCGCTGATCCCGGGCCGCGTCTTCGGCGGGACGCCCGCACGCGGCGACGTGGTGGTGTTCAAGGCGCCGCCGGGCAACGACACCGACTGGATCAAGCGCGTCATCGGCCTGCCGGGCGACAGCGTGCAGATGGTGGGCGGGCAGCTGATCCTCAACGGCAAGGCGATCCCCAAGGATCGCGTCGCGCAATTCGTCCTGCCGCTGAGCCCCAATTTCCCGGCGGCGCAGGAAAATGGCGGGCGCGGCTGCCAGGAACGCTTCCAGAGCCTCGACGCCCAGGGAAATGCGGTTTGCAGCATTCCGCGCTTCCGGGAGACCCTGCCCAACGGCAAGACCTATGAAGTGCTCGACCAGGGCAGCTATCCCAAGGACAATACCGGCATCTATACCGTGCCTGCCGGCCATGTCTTCCTGATGGGCGACAATCGCGACAATTCGACCGACAGCCGCTTCAGCCACGCCGATGGGGGCATCGAGTTCGTGCCGCTGGAGAATATCGAGGGCAAGGCAGTGGTCAGCTTCTGGTCGACCGACGGCAGCGCCAATTGGTTTCTGCCCTGGACCTGGTTCACCGCGGCGCGCTGGAGCCGGATCGGAGAAGGCTTCTGACCGCCCCCGCTCTGGGGGGATGGATCGCTGAGACCTTCGGCCGCAAGCCCGCGGATCTCGCCGCCTATCAGCGCGCGTTGACTCATGGCAGCCAGGCCGCGGCCAATTACGAGCGGATGGAGTTTCTCGGCGACCGCGTGCTCGGGCTGGTCATCGCCGAATGGCTGTTCGAGCGCTTCGCCGACGAACCCGAGGGCGCGCTGTCCCGCCGGCTCAATGCGCTGGTGACCGGCCCGGTCTGCGCCGGCGTCGCGCGCGAGGTGGGCGTGGCACCCTATCTGCGACTCGGCAAACAGGCGCGCGAGGACGGCGCGGCGGACAGCGACAATGTGCTGGGCGACGTGATCGAGGCGCTGATCGGCGCCTTCTATCTCGAATTCGGGCTCGAGGCGGTGCGCGGCTTCATCCGCCAGGCATGGGCGAAGCGCATCGACCTGCAGGGCCAGGCGCCCAAGCATCCCAAATCGGCGCTGCAGGAATGGGCGGCCGCAAACAATCGCCGCCCGCCCGAATATGAGATCGTCGACCGCTCGGGCCCCAACCACTCCCCGCGCTTCACGGTGAAGGTGGCGATCGGCAAACTGGCCGAGGCGACGGGGGAAGGGACGTCGAAGCAGGAAGCGGAGACCGCGGCCGCGGCGGCGTTACTGGAGAAGCTCACGTCCCGGTAGCTGGGGCGCTCACCCTTCGACAAGCTCAGGGCGAACGGCTAGGGGAGAGGACGACCCCAAAGCCCGTTCGCCCTGAGCCTGTCGAAGGGCGCGTTTCCGAATTGTGAGAAGATGACCGAGTCCACCACCCCCCATTGCGGCGTGATCGCAATCGTCGGCGCGTCCAATGCCGGCAAGTCGACCCTCGTCAACGCGCTCGTCGGCCAGAAGGTCGCGATCGTCAGCCCCAAGGCGCAGACCACGCGCGCCCGATTGATGGGCATCGCGATCGAGGGCGCCGCTCAACTCGTCCTCGTCGACACGCCGGGAATCTTCACCCCCGAGCGTCGGCTCGATCGCGCGATGGTCGCCGCGGCATGGGAGGGCGCCGACGGCGCCGACCTGATCGCTCTGGTGGTCGATGGCAAGGGCGGAACCGGCCCCAAGGTCCAGCAAGTGATCGAAAGTCTCGCCGGGCGCCGCGAACGGAAGATCCTGATCCTCAACAAGGTCGATATCGCCGACAAGCCGCGGCTGCTCGGCCATGCCGCACGGCTCAACGAGATGCTGCCGTTCGACGAGACCTATTTCGTCAGCGCGCAGACTGGCGACGGCGTCCCCGAGCTCAAGGCCGCGCTCGCCGCGGCGATGCCCGAGAGCGAATGGCATTTCCCCGAGGACCAGGTTTCCGACGCCACCGAGCGGATGATCGCCGCCGAAGTCACCCGCGAGCAGCTCTACCTCCAGCTCCACGCCGAGCTGCCTTATGCGAGCGCGGTCGAGACCGAGAAATATTCGGAGCGCTCCGACGGATCGGTCGAGATCCATCAGCAGATTCTCGTCGCGCGCGAGACACAGCGCGCGATCGTTCTCGGCAAAGGGGGCACGCGGATCAAGGAGATCGGTGCCCGCGCCCGCGCAGAATTGTCGCGGATCATGGGGGTGCCGGTGCACCTCTATCTCCACGTCAAGGTCAACCCGAAATGGGAGGAGGACCGCGGCCTCTACCGCGATATCGGGCTCGACTGGGTCGACTAGGCGCCGGCCAGAACTTCCTCGATCCAGATGGGCACCAAAGCCCCCGCCGGCCCCATCCGGCTCTCACCGAACCACAAGCTGCCTGCGGACGGATCGAGGTTGAGCTCGAGCGTCGCCGCGCCATGATAGCGCGCGGTCTGGACGAAACCTGCGGCGGGATAGACCGCGCCCGACGTGCCGATCGAGACGAACAGATCGGCCTCGCCAAGCGCGCGTTCGATCCGCTCCATCTGATAGGGCATTTCGCCGAAAAAGACGATGTCGGGGCGCAGCGCCGGGGTGCCGCAATTCGGGCATTCGGTTTCGGGCGGCAGCGAATCTTCCCATGCCGCGCGGACGCCGCAGGCCGCGCATAGTGCCGATTTGAGCTCGCCATGCATGTGGAGGAGCCGGGTCGAGCCGGCGCGCTCGTGGAGATCGTCGACATTCTGGGTGACGAGCAGCAGGCCACCGGACCATTCCCTGTCGAGCCGGGCCAGCGCAAGATGCGCGGCATTGGGCATCACGCCGGCCAGTTTCTCCCGGCGTTCGTCGTAGAAGCGGTGGACCAGTTCGGGATCATGCGCGAGCGCCTCCGGGGTGCAGACATCCTCGACCCGGTGCCCTTCCCATAATCCGCCCGGTCCGCGAAAAGTCGCGACGCCGCTTTCGGCGGAGACGCCGGCGCCGGTGAGGATCACGATGTTGCGGACGGTCATGCCCCGCTCGCTACCATCACTCAGCGCAAGCGCCTATCGATCCGCGCAGGAAATAAGCAGATCGACAGGACCACCTCTATGGGTCTCTCCCGGTATCTTCACGACTATCTGCGGAATCTTCTGGAGGCCGGACCGCTCAGTTATCCGCAGCCGGCCACCCTGCCCGGACTTCGACCGCATTTCAGGCAATGCCACATCGTTGCTGAAATGGTGCAGAACCAGCGGCATTGGCCGATGGTCGTCGGGATTCAATTCCTCGACCTTTTCGGCAAACTCTATCCCTGGCCGCACGTCGTGAACCAACGCGATGGCCAGCTCCTCGATTTCTCCGGCGGCGCCGATCAACCTTTTCTCGGCTACGTCGTTACCGGCTTTGATCAGGTGAACGAGTTCAACGCCATCGTAGCTGCCTATGACACGATGAATGCAGATCAACAGAGCCCGCGATGGACCGATCCATTGGCGCAGTCATTGTCCGACGATTTTCTGGAACGGTTGCGGTCGGTGGCGCGGTTCCCGCCGCGAGTCGATCTGTGAAGGCGGCGCTCGGCGTCTGCCATGCGGCTGCCGCAAATCTCGCGTTGAATACGCGTTATCCTTTCGGAGCGCTTGCCGATGATGTTGCTCGCCTTGCTGCTCGTCCACGCCTTGCCGCAAGACCGCAACATCGTCCCCGGCGGCGATGACGACGGAACCCGCACAGTCACGGCGCAGCCGCGCTGCGATCCTGCCGCGGATGACATCATGGTGTGCGGCACTGCCGACCCGGACCGCTTCCGGGTGAGGCGGGTCGAGCCACGTTACGTCGAGGCGCCGGTACGCGCGGCAACGCGATTGGGGCCGGGCGAGGTCTCTCTGGAGGCCGGGCAGCGCTCGTTCCCGGGCGCTGAGGCTCCCGCGGCGATGGTCCGCTTCCGGATTCCATTAGGCAGGAAGCCGAAATAGCCCCTGTCGCCCCGCCCCCCGATTGTGCCACAGCAGTCGGCATGACGAGCATCGGCATTTTCGGAAGCATGGGGCGGATGGGGCAGGCGATCGCCGCCGTCGCGCCCGGTCTCGGCGCGCAGATCGCGGGCGGCGCGGATGTCGGCGACAACCCCGCCGATCTCGCACGCAAGGCCGATGTGCTGGTCGATTTCTCCGCGCCGGCCGCACTGGAGGCGCATCTCGCCGCCGCGCGCGCCGCCTGGACCCCGATCGTGATCGGCACCACCGGGATCAGCGCGCACCACCATGCACTGATCGACGCCGCCGCCGCGGAGATCCCTGTTCTCCAGACCGGCAATACCTCGGTCGGCGTCGGACTGCTCGCGCGGCTGGTGCGCGAGGCCGCGGCACGGCTCGGCCCCGACTGGGACATTGAGATCGTCGAGATGCACCACCGCAACAAGGCCGACGCGCCCTCGGGCACCGCGCTGATGCTCGGCAACGCCGCCGCGCACGGCATCGGCACCACCCTCGCCGAAGCGGGGGTCAGCGATCGCGCCGGGCTGACCGGGCCGCGCGCGGAGGGCACGATCGGAATGGCGTCGCTGCGCGGCGGATCGGTGGTCGGCGATCACAGCGTGATCTTCGCCACCGCCGGCGAACGGATCGAACTCATTCACCGCGCCGACGATCGCGCGATCTTCGCGCGCGGGGCGGTCCAGGCGGCACTCTGGCTCAAAGGACAGCAGCCCGGCCGCTACACGATGGACCAGGTACTCGGCATTTGAACAAGGCCGGAATCGTCGAATTCTTCGCGCGGCTCGCGGCCGACAATCCGCATCCCGAGACCGAGCTCGAATACAGCAACCCCTACACCTTGCTGGTCGCGGTGGCGCTCTCCGCGCAGATGACCGATGTCGGGGTCAACAAGGCGACACGGACATTGTTCGCCGAGGCCGACACGCCCGAGAAGATGCTAGCGCTCGGCGAGGAGACGCTCCGGGAACGGCTGCGGACGATCAATTTCTACAACACCAAGACCAAGAACGTCCTCGCGCTCAGCCGCGCGCTGATCGAGCAGCACGGCGGCGAGGTCCCGGCGGATCGCGCGGCGCTCGAGGCGCTGCCGGGCGTCGGGCGCAAGACCGCCAACGTCGTGCTCAACACCGCGTTCGGGCGCGAGACCTTCGCGGTCGACACGCACATCTTCCGCGTCGGCAACCGCACCGGGCTGGCGCGCGGCAAGACCCCGCTCGACGTCGAGCTCAAGCTCGACAAGCGCGTACCCCGGCCCTTCCGACTTCACGCGCACCATTGGCTGATCCTGCACGGCCGCTACACCTGCAAGGCGCGAACGCCCGAATGTTGGCGGTGCGTGGTCGCCGATCTCTGCGCCTACAAGCCGAAGACGCCGGCACCCCCGGCAAGCAAGCATGCGGCGCGCTGACGAGGAAACGGCTGGCGCGGCCCGATTTGCTTTGCTAGGCGCGGCTTCCAGGCACCCGTAGCTCAGCTGGATAGAGCGCTGCCCTCCGAAGGCAGAGGCCACAGGTTCGAATCCTGTCGGGTGCGCCATTTTCTCCATTTCCAAGCCGCGGCGTTCAATTGCCCGCGGCCGATCCCGCCGCTTTGATCACCTGAACGAGATTTGCGAGGTCCTGTCCGGAGGGCAGCCTCGTCCCGCTCGTGAGCGTGCCTGTCCTGTCGTTCCAGATCAGTTCGGCCTTCATGCCCTTGCCGGCGCGGTAGCCGTTGGTCGTGCCGTCATCGTCGTAGAGCGTGATACGCGCGTCCCGGCCGGGATATACCCGGATCGATGCCAGCGCCTGCCTCTCGTCGGTATTGGAAATGGGGGCGCCCATGGGGACGATCGAACCTGCGCGGACGAACAACGGAATCCGGTCGATCGGCGCGGCCGCCTCGATCGTCTGCCCGCCGCCATATTGGCGGTTCGTCCAGTAATCGTACCAATCCGAGCCAGCGGGCAGATAGACGGCGCGGCTGGTGCGGCCCTGCTCGGTGACCGGTGCCACCAGAAATGCCGGCCCGAACATATATTGATCGCCGATCGTCGCCGCCCGCGGATCCGCGGGGAAATCCATGAAGAGCGCGCGCATGAACGGGGCGCCGGTCTCGTATGTGTGGCGGCCCAGCCCGTAGAGATAGGGGATCAGCGCGTAGCGAAGCTTCAGATAGTCGGCGAGGATCGGCTCGGCCGCCTTGCCATATTCCCAGATTGCCGTGGCCGGGCGCTGGCCGTGGATGCGCAGGGTCGGGGTGAAGGTGTTGTACTGGAACCAGCGCACGAAGAGTTCGGGGTAATCCGCATAATCCGCCCCCATCGCAGTTGCGCCGGCGGGATCGATCAGCAGCGGCCGCTCGGCCTTCGGCCCATGCGGCCACATCCAGCCGCCGGTGTCGCTGCTCCAGTAAGCGAGGCCGCTCGCCGTGAAGTTGAGCCCGGTCGGCACCTGACGGCGCAGCGCCTCCCAGGTCGAATGCACGTCCGACGACCAGAACAGCCCACCGTGCCGCTGGACTCCGAGATACGCCGCGCGCGAGAGGATCAGATTGCGCTTTTCCGGACGGTCGCGGGCCGAGCCTTCCGCCACGCTGCTGGTGTGCACCAGCGGGTAGAGGTTATAGTAACGATCGCCCGAGCCGATCGAATAGAAGTGGCCGCTCGGAACGAGATCAGGCTCGGTCTCATCCAGCCAGAACCAGTCGAACCCCTGGCTGCCGATATTTTCGCGGATTCGCTCCCAGAACCATTTGCGCGCTTCGGGATTGGTGCTGTCGAGAAGCGCACCGGCGCGATCGGAGCGCACCGGCAGCCCGTCGGCGGTCTGGCCGTCGGCATCCTTGAGGAACCAGCCTTTGGCGGAAAGCATGTCGTAATAGCGCGATTCGCGTTCGAAACGCGGCCAGACGCTGATGATCGAATGCATTCCCCACTCGTGGAGCTGACGGTTCATGCCCGCCGGATCGGGAAACGCGTTCCGGTCGATGTCGAGCTGTCCCATCCGCGTCCAGTGGAACCAGTCGAGCACCATCACGTCGAGCGGATAGTTGCGACTGCGATAACCCTCGGCAGTCCGCATCAGCTCGTCCCGGCGCTCGTACCGCGCCTTGCTCTGGATGAGGCCGAACGCCGCCTTGGGCGGGAGCGGCGTCTCGCCGGTCAATTTGCGATAGCCGGCATAGATCTCGTCGGTCGTCCCGCCGGTGATGACGAAGAAAGAGACGCGCTCGCCGACTTGCGACTGGAACCGCGTCGCGCTGTGAAGCCCCGGCGATACGATCGTCGCGGCGGGATTGTCCCAGACGATGCCATAGCCCTTGTTGGTGACGAGGAACGGCACGCACACGGTCTCGCCGGCAGGTGCGTCATAGTTGTGGCGGCAATCGATCGTACGCCCGCGAAGGTCGAGAATGCCCTCCTGATTTTGGCCGAGACCGTAATAATGCGTGTCCGAAGTATCGGAGAAGGTCGCGCCTACCCGGAAGGTCTTTTCGCCGTTCACGGTTTGCGGCGACATCTCCCAGCCCGTCATCCGCGTGATCTCGCTTCCATCGGCGCCGGCGACCACGATCGCAACCGGCGGGAGCGACGGCACGAAATAACGCTCCATCTGGGTGGGCGGCTTGGGCCAGGGCTGCGCCGCGACGGTCACCTCGAGAGCGGCCGAAGTGAAGACGTCGCCTGCGGTTCCCGCCCGATGCGTCCAGCCGGAAGCATCGGGCTTCGCGTCAATGCCATGGCCGGCGCCTTCGATCCGCGACGGATCGAGCGCGATCGTCACGTGCACGATGTTCGGCGCATATGCCTCGACCGACACGCGACTTCCGTTGCGGTCCACCGTCGCGATTCCCTGCGCGACCGCCGGGCTCGCCGCGAGCGCGACACTTGCCAGCAAAAGACTACGAAGGATCATGGCTCTCCCTTTGTGATGCACCGCGCGTCACGGCAAAGCCGGACGCGCGCGATAGATCAGGTTGCGAAAGGCGACGCTGCCTTCGCCCGACGCGTAGATGCCGGGACGCAGGCTCAGAAAGCCGTCCGCGACATTGTGGTTGTAGCCGGCGACCTCGAAGGAACGCTCTTTGGTCCAGCGCGCGCCGTCCGCGCTGTGGAAGAAAGTGACGATATTCTCGTCATTGACCGCGCGGAGGTGCAGCCGCCGCGTCGAGGCCTTGCCGCCGGGCGGCCAGCGCTCTTCCTGGCCGATGCGATATGCATGCAACCTGCCGTCCGACAGGCCGAGCCCGCAGAACAATTTCTCGTCGTAGAAGAGCAGCAGGCCGCCTTGCGCATCACCCTCGATTTCGAGCTCGACCGACACTTGATAGGAACGGTCGCCCGCGACGAACAGCAACGGCGAGGCATTTGCCGGACCGCTGCCCTGACCGGCGAGACGCACACTCCCTCGCCCAGCTTGACGCGTGCCGGGTAATTTCGCTTCGGCGCGTGGAATGCCAGCTTCGTGCCGAAGCTATCGTCGGTGAACCCCGACAGGGCCACGCCATGTGGTCCCGACGAAGCCGGTACCGGCTTGGCGAGCGGCCGCGACAAGTCGCCGCCCAGCCCGCGCGGCCAGCCGTCGTCGGTCCATTCGATCGGCTCGAGCAGCATCTGCCGGCCGAGCGTGCGGAATCCGTTCTCATAGCCGTGATAGACGAGCCACCAGTCGCCGGAAGGACCTTCGACCGCTGTCGCATGGCCCCGCGACCACCAAGGTTCGTCGCGGCTCGCCGTCCGCACGATCGGGTTTCGCGGGCAATTCTCCCATGGACCATGGATCGACTTCGCGCGAGCGACCACGACCATATGGCTGGTCGGCGGGCCCGCTGTCCCGCCTTGCCCCGAGAACATGTAGAACCATCCGTCCTTGCGCAGCAGCTTGGGGCCTTCGAGCGCGAAGCCTTCGATGATCCATTCCTCGGGGATCGGCCAGCCGCCATAGACATGCTCGACCTTTCCCATCGCGGAAAGGCCGTCGTCGCTGATCCGGACCCGGTGCCCGCCGTTGAAAAAGAGGTAGCGCTTGCCATCCTCGCCGACCGCGTGGCCGGGATCGATATAGCCGTCGATCCGCATATCGACGGGCTCGCTCCACGGCCCGCGCATGTCGGCAGCGTGGATCACCCAGGTCTTGAGCGGCCGCGCCCGGTCGTGCGGGTCGAGTGCGGGGATGTAGATGAAATAGCGGCCGCCATGCTTCGCGATGTCGAGCGCCCATACCGAGCCGATATTGCGACGGAGCGCCGTGGCGAGCGGAGTCCAGTGGATCAGATCGCGCGAATGCCAGATCGGCACGCCGGGATAATATTGGAAGGACGAGAAGGTCGCATAATAATCATCGCCGTCCTTCAGGACATTGGGGTCGGGCCGATCGCCTGCGAGTATCGGATTGCGGAAACGGCCGTTCCCGAGATCCGGCATGCGCTGGCCCTCGACACCCGCTTTCCACGTCGGCACGGCACTTGTGCAGCTTTGCGATGTTGCCGCGTCCGCGCGCATCTCGCCCGACAATCCGAACACGCCCGCAGCGCCGAAAGCAAGTCCGAGAGTTTCGCGGCGGGTCGGTTTCATGCGCATTCCCGGTGAGGCGGCGAGGCCGCGGAATAAAAAGGGGATGCCGCGGCTCCATGCGACATCCCAGGGGGACTCATTTTCGGGCGGACCGACCGACGGGCTCGACCAGCGCGAGAACGACGTCGTTGCTGCGCATCGGCACCCGCAGAACATAGTTGCCGGTCCTGCCGATACGCATGGTCGCGCTCGTCTCGGGGAGGTCGCGAGTCAGCGTTTGAAGCTCGGTCAGTTGCCCGGGCGAAAGCGATGCCGGCGACCCCATTTCCAGATAGCGCGTATGCGCGTCATTGGCCTTGAAACCCGTGCGCCGCACGGTGATCCGGTAGCTGCCCGGCGCGAGCCCGGAGAAATGCAGTTCGACCGGCCGAGCCTCCCGTGCAGGCAGTACTTTCGTGAAAAAGGGTCGATTGCTCAGTTCCTGCTTCGGCTGCTGCCAATCCCAAAGCAGAGCAGCGGTCCGGCCCTCGCTCGTGCTGATCCAGCTCTGCGCATCGGCGGCGGGGACTTCGCGTCCGCCGAGCAGGTTGAGATATTTGTACGCGAAGAAGGCCGGCTTGCGGATGCCTTCGCGGTTTATGAGTCCGAAACCGCCATGAAAGGGTGTCGGCGGCGGCCCGGCTTCCTCGAACAGGTCGCTGAAAGTCCAGTAGCTCATCCCCTGCGCGAGACCGCGCGTCGCCTTGAGCTTGGTCAGGATATAGGCGGCGGCGATATAGGAATCGTGGACCGGGTCGCGCGGATTGTAGCTCGCGCTCCACTCGGTGAAGAACAAGGGCAGACGCGGGAATTTCGATGCCGTGATCTGCTGGCGAACGCGGCGGACGTCGCCGATAACGGCGTCGGGATTGGTCGACAGCCGATTGTCGTCCTGCCCCTTCTCATCGAGGAAACCGCCGTCGACGCCGTACGTATGCGTCGCGACGAAATCGACCGGCAGGCCCCGCTTCGATGCGAAGTCGAGGAACTCGGGCACCCAAGCCGCTCCCGCGGTGGCGGGGCCGCCGATCCGCAATCGGGGATCGATCGCCTTGATCGCCCGCGCGCTGGCCTCATAGAGCTCGAAATAGGCCTTCTGGTCGGCCCGCTCCCAGAAGCCGTCGAGATTGGGTTCGTTCCACACTTCGAAATACCAGCTACGTATCTCGGCTTCGCCATAGCGGCTGCGCAGATGCCGCACGAAGGCATCGACCAGTGTCCGCCATGCCCTGGGCTCGGGATGCGAGGTGTTGCCCTTCCAGAAGAAGATCGTCTGCGGCGAGCTCGCTATGGCTTCGGGCGTGAAGCCGAGTTCGACAAAGGGCTTGATCCCCATGCCGAGCAGCGCGTCGTAAAGCTGGTCGATTTTCGTCCAGTCATAGACCGGCTTGCCGTTCTCGAGCCGCACGGTGCGGAAGACATCGTGGAAAATCGCATGAAAGCGAATGTAGCGAAAACCGAGCTCGTCGACCGCGATCTCGAGCTGCGCGAGGCTTTCCGGGCGAATCAATGTGCCGGGATAATCGGATCCCACCGAAAAATTGAACGACCGATCGAGTGGCGCCCCCGCTTTGCGAAGGTCGATGTCGATCCGGCGTGCCTGGGTGGCAACCGGGCTTTCAGGTTGCGCCGCAGCCGGCGTTGCGAGGCAGGCCAGCACGGTCGCCGCGGCCGCAGCCATTCGCAGGAACCGGCCCAGGCTGAATTGAATGGCGCTCACCTGTTCGGCCTCTCTTTCCATGAAAGTTGGTCGCCACCTTGGCGCGGCGCGTCCGCCATCGGCTCCCTCATGCCGCACCCGCCCGCACTGCCGCGCAATGGCGGGCGATATAGTCTTCGTGCCGCGGCATCGCGTCGGCGGTCTGCGCGACGATGTCGCGCATATGCGCCATGAAGCGCGTGGTCTCGTCGACCGGGAGCATGGCGACCAGCGGATCCGAATCTTCGGGAACGATTCCCTGCCCGTACAGGACCGCGGTCCAGCTCTCTTCGGTGAACAGCGAGTTCGAGCCGCGGAAGATCCGGCCTTTGCCGCGCCACAGCTCCAGCCGCGCGGCGAGGCTATCGGGGATGTCCATCGTCCGACAGTCATTCCAGAAGCCGGAATCGCTGCGCGTGCTGGCATGATAATGCAGCACGACGAAATCGCGGACATTCTCATATTCTTCGATGAGCCAGCGATTGTACGCGTCGATTTCCACGCGCGGGAAATTGCGGTCGGGAAAGAGCGCCATCAGGCGAAAAATGCCCGACTGGATCAAATGAATGCTGGTCGATTCGAGCGGTTCGATGAAGCCCGCGGACAGGCCGATGGCGACGCAGTTCTTTTCCCACAATTTCTCGCGCCGCCCGGCGGTGAACCGCAGGATCCGCGGCTCCGACAGCGCATCGCCGTCGAGACCGTCGAGGAGCGCGCGCCTCGCCTCGGCGTCGTCGATATGGGCGCTGGAATAGACATAGCCGTTGCCGACGCGGTGCTGCAGCGGAATCCGCCAGCGCCATCCGGCCTTGTCGGCGATCGACCGCGTGTAGGGCACGGGCGGCGAAACCGTCGCGCTGGGGACCGCGACGGCGCTGTCGCACGGCAGCCAGTGCTTCCAGCTGCGATAGGCGACGCCGAGCGCCTCGCCGATCAGCAATGCGCGAAAGCCGCTGCAATCGACGAAGAAGTCGCCTTCGATCCGCCGGCCATCCGCAAGCAGCACTGCGGTCAGAAATCCGTTTTCGTCAGATTTCTCGACATGGGCGATCTTGCCCTCGATGCGCTCCACGCCCTGCGCCTCGGCACGATTGCGCAGGAAACGCGCATAGAGCCCTGCGTCGAAATGATAGGCATAAGCCAGGCCGTTCAGCACGGCTTCGGGGTTGCCGACCGGTTTCGAGAACCGGCCCCGCGCGGCTGCCGCGATCGAGATGGCATATTGATCGAACGCCCCTGGATCGGCCTCGAGGCCCAGAAGGCGCTGTCGGAGCCAGAGCTGGTGGAACGGGATTCCGAAGGTCAGCCGGCCATATTTGCCAAAGGGGTGGACGTAGCGATTGCCGAGCTGCCCCCAATTTTCGAACGCGATGCCCAGCTTGAAGGTGCCCTGGGTCGCTGCGACGAATTCATTCTCGTCGATGCCCAGAGCCGCGTTGAAGTCGAGCAGCGGCGGCACCGTCGCCTCGCCGACCCCGACCGTGCCGATCTCGTCGGATTCGACGAGCGTGATCGTCGTACCGGCCGCGACAAGGCGTGCGAGCGCGGCCGCGGTCATCCAGCCCGCCGATCCCCCACCGACGATCACGACGCGCGAAAGCGGCGCGTTGGGAATCCTGCCGTTCACGCGGCGTGCGCCCCTTCGCCGAAGCTCGCACCTTGCGCGAAGCGAATGATCTCGCGGTTGGACGGCAGCTGGCGCACGGCATAGTCGCCGTGGCGCTGGACTTCGGCGAACGACTCCTGGGCCTCGTCGGCGAACCGACAGGCGCTCGCCCTGGCCGACAGATCGGTCTTCCAGCCCATCCCGTACAAAACATATTGCCAGCTGGCTTCGGGAAAGATGTCGACATTGGCGTCGATGTCGAGTTCGTTGGGAGGCCGGTGGCGCCAGCGATCGAGCAGTTCGCTCAGGCTGTCGGGGATCGAGCGGGGGTCGACATTGTCATTCCAGAAATCGCTGTCGCGCCGCTCGCTCAGGCAGTAATGCATCTTGAGGAAATCGAGCGTGCGCGCATAACGGCGCCGCATGTTCGCGTTGAACTGGCGGGCGGACGTCTCGAAGTCGCCTGCCCAGGGGAAGAGGTTGGCGATCAGCGAGGCCGCGACTTCGGAGAAGACGATGCCGGTGGCCTCGAGCGGCTCGAAAAATCCGCTGGAAAGGCCCACCGCGACGCAGTTCTTGTACCAGCTGGTCTCGCGATAGCCGGCGTCGAAGCGAAAGCTGCGCGTCTCGAGGCCCTTGGCGGCCGGACCGGCATAAGCGCGCAGAGCACGCTCGGCCTGCTCCGCATCGCAATGTGCCGATGAATAGACATGGCCGATCCCGCGCCGGGAAGCGAGGCCGATATCCCAGATCCAGCCCGAGGCCTGACCCGTCGCCAGCGTCGACGAAGCGATCGCTTCGTCAGGATGCTGGTTGGGCAATTGAAGCGCGATTGCCGCATCGCAGAACAGGGTCGAGCGACAGGAGGTCCATGGCTGCCGCAACGCCTTGCCGATCAGCTCGGCACGAAAGCCGCTGCAATCGATGTAGAGATCGGCAGTGAACCGGCCATTCTGGCGCAGCGACAGTGCGGCGATGCTGCCGTCCCCGGCCAGATGGACCTCTTCGACCGTATCAGCGAGATGCGACACGCCATTGGCGATGCCCTGCTCGCGGAGCAGCTCGGCAAAAGCGCCGGCGTCGAAATGAAAGGCATAATTGAGCGGCCCGACATAATCGGGATGGCTGGTGAGCTTGGGCGCGCGACAGGCGTCGACGGCCCGGCGCTGCGGCGTACTGACCATATCCCACGGACGATCGCCTGCGACGCCGAGCAGCCAATAGGGCAGCAGCTCCGGCCCCTCTCGCGCCGCCTCCTGAAAGGCATGAAGGAAGTGATCGCCACCCGGTGCGCCCGGCGCGTATCGCCAGTTGATGAAGCTGGCGCCCTGCTTGAACGATGCGCCGCACCGCCGGACCAGATCCGCTTCGCGCACGCCGATACGGGCCAATGTCTTGCGGATGGTCGGGAAAGTGCCCTCACCTACGCCGAGAATGCCGATCTCCGAGGATTCCACGAGCGTGATCGCGGCGCCGCCCGGCCGATCCGCCGCCAGCAGGCGCGCGAGATAGCCGGCGGTCAGCCAACCCGCGGTCCCACCGCCGACGATCACCACTTTTCGTACGCTGTTGGTCATGGGCACTCGGGCGAGCGGGGTCGCGGACCTTACGGCCCGCCACCATCGTCTGGTTTAGAAAGCGAGATTGATGCCCATCCGCACGCGCCGGTCGCTCTGGAACCAGCTGCGCACGTACAAGGCGTCGTTGGGATAGCCGCCCATCAACGTCTTTTGGGTCGCGTTGGTGAGGTTGGTTCCCTGGATCAGGAACGAAAAATTCTCGGTGACGTCGAACGTCACACCGGCGTCGAGCGTGCCATAGGCGCTGCCGTAGACCGGCAGTGCGATCTGGGTGTTGGCGCCGGCACCTCCGGCACCGCTATAGAAGAGATAGGCCGGGTTGGTGCCGTTGGAATTGGTCGACTGCAGATATCGCGACCGCCAGCTATAGGCGATGCGCGCCGAGATTGGCTTGTGCTCGTAGAGCAGCGTCACGTTGAAATTGTGCCGCGACAGGCCTTGCAGCGGCGCATCGTTCTTCACGACGCCGTTGATGTCGCGGTAGAGATCGCCCGGGTTCTTGCTGTCGATCCATGTGTAGTTGGCCTCGAGCCCGAGCCCGCGGAACACGCCGGGGAGATTGTCGAGGAAGACGCGCCCGCCGACCTCCACGCCCTTTACCGTCGCGGCCTCGGTCGCGTTGCGCACCGCCGTCGAAACCGCCGTCGCCTGCTCCGTCGTTCCGCCGGCATAGGTCACCGTCACCGGCTGGTCCGCCACGGCATAGATCGGGAGATTCTTGATGTGCTTGTAGAATCCCGCGACGTGGAAGGTCGTGCCGGCGCGTGGATACCATTCGAACGAAGCGTCGAAATTGTTCGATGTCGCCGGGACCAGCCGCGGATTGCCCGCGGTCGTGGTGAAATTGGTGAAGATCGGAGGGAGGCTCGGCGCCGGCGCCGGCGGATTGTTCGGGTTGGTGATCGTGGCGACGCCGAGCTCGCCGGCCGCCCGCAGCGCCTGGAAGGACGCATTGTCGAGCGTGATGTTGTAGGCTGCGCGCAGCTTCACCTTGTCGTCCGGCGCGTAGCTGAGATTGATCGCCGGAAGCACCTTGGTGAATTCCGCGCTCTCCGACCGGGGCGCCGCCACCGCCGCGATCGTCACCACTTGCCCGTTGCGGATGAACGTGTTGGAAAACTGCTGGAAAAAGCCTTCGCTCTCGTTGGTGATGTTGACGAGGCGCACGCCGACATTGCCCGCGAGTTCACCGCCCCCGAGCGAGGCGCCGAAACGGGTCATGAGATAGCCCGCCCAGGTGTCCGTCACGAAGTCGGTCTGGTCCTGCGGCAACAGGAAGCCGGATTGGCGATATGCCGGATTGCCATAGCCCGTCGCTTGCAGCGGGCCGCTCGACGAGCAGTCGAAATAGGTTGGGTTGCCCCAATCGAACGATCCGCAGAACCCGACCGGCGCGGCGCGGTGGACGAGATCCACGTCGAGCTTCCCGGTGAGAGCGAGGCTCGGGTAAAGCGAGTTGCCATTCCCTGGCAACGTTGTCGCCCCACGGAAGAAGTTCTTGTAGGTGTGCACTTCGACGTCGCCGGGTGCTGCGTTCGCGAAAGTCAGCTGCGGCGCGTAACAACCACCGCAGCTCCCCGGATCGCCGTTCCACCCGCGGCCGAGCGCATTCCACGCATAGCTGTTGTTGAGATCCCGCTCGGTCCGTCGCGACCAGCGTCCGCCGGCGCTCAGCGACTTGAAGAAGCCGTCGCCGAACTTGAACTCGGCATCGAGATTGACGGCGTCCATCTCGCCGCGATTGAGTTCGTTGTGCGGCATGGCCGCAGCCCATTGATAGCGCGCCGGATTGAAGAAATTGCTCTGCGCGAAGCTCGCCGGGGTGGTCAGTTGCGGCAGATCGCCGCTCAGGTCGAGCCCGAAGCTGGTCGGAAAGGCGAAGTCGCGAAACAGCGACAGGCTGTCGACCTGCGAAGTCGAGTTGATCCGCTGATAACCGCCGCGGAGCGAGAGCGGGCCGTCCGATGGTGCCCAGGCGAAAGCCGCGGAGATGTCCTGCGTCTTCGATCTGGTCTTGCTGACGCCGGTGGTGCCGCCGCTCGTTATCGGATTGCCGCTCGGCAGGAAGGTCGCCGGGTCGCGCTGGAAGATCGCGTTCGACGAAATCAGCGCGTTGTTCGAGTCGAACTTGCTCGCCGACGGATCGACCGAGAGCGTCTGCGACGTGACGAAGGACGCCCATTCGTCGCCGACATTGCGGTAGCGCGACTGGAAGAAGATGCCGGTGAACGTCAGGTCGTCGTTCGGGGCCCATTGGGCGGCGGCATAGAGCCCGTCGCGCCTGCGCTGGAACAGTTGCTCGCCATAGTCGTAGCCGCCCGGAATGTAATAGTCGGTCGAATTGATCCGGGTCCGGAAATAGGGCTCCATCCGGAAGAATTGCGAGTTCGAGGTGAACTGGCTGTAGGCGCCGTCGACGAGGACGCCGATGTCGCCGATACCCGTGGACCATTTGCCGGCGATCAGGCCCGACGCGGAATAATCAACTTCGCGGGCGAGGTCGCCAAAACCGATATCGGCCGAACCGGCGACGTGCAGACCATAGCCATAATCGAAGGGGAGCTTGGTCCGCAGATCGACGCTGCCGCCCGTGCCGCCCCCGATCTGGTCCGCCGACGACGATTTATAAACGTCGACTGCCTGCATCAGTTCGGGCGTGACATCGCCCCAGAGCAACGACCGCCCGGCATTGGCACTGAAAATCTCCCGGCCGTTGAGGCGCGAGGCGACCCCTGAGAGTCCACGCACCTGAATGCCGGAGCCTTCGACCGAGAAATGGTCCGGATCGTTGAGCGCCGAGAAGCGGACGATCGTCACGCCGGCGACACGCTGGAGGACCTCGGTTATCGAATTGTCGGGGAGCTTTCCTGCTTCGTCCGCGACGACCGAGTCGATGATCGTCTCGGCATTCTTCTTGCGGTTGTCCGCGGACTGCAGCGCGGCGCGACGGCCCGTGACGACGATCGCGTCGTTCTGCTCTTCACTCGCCACCTGCTGCGGCGGCGCGTCTTGCGCAAACGCCGGAGCCTCCAGCCCCGTGGCGATCAGTGCCAGCAGAGATGCACTGCCCTTTGCCGCAACATCCAGATGACGTCGTGAATTCTTGACCATTGCCCGCCCCTCTCCTCGCGTGCCGCCCTGATTGAGCGGTCGTGGTTTCTCGCCCTACCAGCACGAAGCGCCTGGCAGTGCGGACCCGATCACACGCGGAACAAAGGCCACAATCTCCGGGTCGAGTCTACGGATGTTAGCGCAAACAATATGGGTAAATCGCTGTTTTTGAAGATCTTTTCCAAGGCCCCAATCCGGCCTGCAAATTCTGCGGCCGGCCTGCAAGGCAATAGTCCGCTTCGTAACATTTTGGCCTGTTGGAGGCCGCGCGCCTTGCCCGGCCCGGGCTCTGAAAGGAAATTGAGCCGCCAAATCGAACCCGGGGGCGATCGCACACCACGCGGCATTCGCGTGGCAGCGCGTGGAACCACGCTTCTACCGGCAGCCGAATTGATGAATATTGATGCCCATGAATCGCGCGAACGAGCTCGCATCCGCAACCGGCCTTGGCGGCTGGACGGGGTTGATCCCCGAAAGCGCCGGATCCTCCCCGAGCCGCACGTGGCGGGCAAGGTTCAAGCCTGCGGCCCTGACCTTCCTCTTATGGACCATCGTGGGCCTGTTTCAGGCCGTACCCGACATGCTCGACGGCTTCCGGTGGAACGAGACCATCGGAAAATTCATCGATGCCTGGGCCTGGGCATTGCTCACGCCGGCGATATTGCTGATCGATCGCAGACTGACCTCGCTCTTCCAGAGCGTCGTTCGTATCGCGCTGGCACATCTGGCGCTGAGCATCCCGATCAGCCTGCTGCACACCTATCTGACCGGCCTGATCCTCTACCCGATCCCGACGATCTGGTGGAGCCCGCTCAGAAGCACCGAGTTCGCGATCTATTTCTATCTCGGTGGCTGGGGAACCTACTGCGCCATTGTCGGGGTGCTGCAGACATTCAAATATTATAATCGTTTGATGAGCAGCCAGGTAGAGCTGGCAAAGGTCGAGAAACGGCTCGTCGAGTCGCATCTGAATGCGCTCCGGCTCCAGCTCGAACCCCATTTCCTGTTCAATACGCTGAACGCGATCTCCTCCGAACTCGCGGAGAATCCCGTGCTGGCCCGCGAGATGATCGAGGATCTGGGCGCGCTGCTTCGACAATCCCTCGATTGCCAGGGAAGCAAGGAGATCACGCTGGCGCAGGAGCTTGCGCTTCTGGACCATTATCTTGCCATTCAAAAGCTCCGGTTCGGCGACAGGATCGACATCCAGGTCGAAGTCGAGCCCGCGACGCTCGCGGACCTGGTGCCATCGATGTTTCTGCAGCCACTCGTCGAGAACGCCGTCCGTCATGGCCTCGAGCGACGCATGTCGGGCGGCAAGGTGGTGGTTTCCGCGGCGCATGTCGCCGGCCATCTGCTGATCAAGGTGATCGACGATGGCGTCGGCCTGCCGCCGCATTGGGCGATCGAAACCTCCGCGGGCCTCGGCATAGGCGTGACCCGCGAGCGTCTCCAGGCGCTATATACGGAGCCGGATAGTCACGATTTCACCATCTCGCGATGCAGCGGCGCCGGCACGGAGGTGACGATCCGCATTCCCTTGCAGAGAACGGGAGACGACGCACATGGCAGCGCATCCTGAGCGCCTCTCCGCGCTGGTGGTCGATGACGAGGTCCCGGCGCGGCGACGAATCGCGGACCTGCTCGCGAAGGATGAGGACATCGCGGCGGTCAGGAGCGCCGGGAATGGTATAGCAGCGATCGAGATGATCGAGAGTGCACGACCCGACATCGTGTTCCTCGACGTGCAGATGCCCGGCCTCGACGGCTTCGGCGTGGTAGAAGCGATCGGGGCCGAGAACATGCCGCTCACCGTGTTCGTCACCGCCTATGACCATTTCGCCATCCGGGCGTTCGAGGCGGAGGCGATCGACTATCTGCTCAAGCCGTTCAGCGACCGGCGGTACGAAAGGATGATGCAGCGCGTTAAGCAGCGCCTGCAAGATCGCCGTTCCACCGAATCGGACGATGCCAACGTCTTCGGACCCGAACTGCTCAAGCTGGTGGCCAGACGCGCGAGCCCCGGCGAAATCTGGGACTGGATCGCAGTGAAGTCGCGCGACACCACCCGCCTGTTGCTGACCGACGACATCGACTGGATCGAGGCCGCCGGGGTCTATGTGACCGTGCATTCAAAAGGCGAGGAGTTTCTCTATCGAGCGGGCCTCGCCGCGGTGGCAAGCCGGCTCGATCCATTTCGCTTCGTCCGGATCCACCGATCGCATATCGTCAACGTTCGATCGATCGCGTTCCTCGAGCGACGCTCGCACGGCGAATTCGAAGTGATGCTCAAGACCGGGAACCGGCTGATGATGAGCCGCACGTATCGCGGCGAGGTCGAAGCGATTCTCGGCCAACCCATTTGAATCCACGGATGCGTGCAGTCGTCCGAGGCAGGTGCCTGTCCGCCGGTGAGCGTGCGCCCAGGTAAGGTGGGCGGAAGCGACCGGACCCGACGGCGCCTGCAAGACCAGCGCCGCCGGGTCTTGCCTCTACGGTTGCAATTCAGGGTGCACCAGCAAGGCATCGATCGAGCGAGTAACCTCGATGCACGTCAATGCGTGAACCGCAGATAGAGGAAGCCGGTGCGGCCCATCACGTCATAGACGCCGGCCTGCCAGCCTTCGTCGCCGAAATAGGCGCCGCCCGCCTCGGCTCCCGGATAACGCGGCGGCTGCTTGTTGAAGAGATTGGAAAAGCCGGCGCCGAGGGTGAGATTGGGCCTGAGCCGATAGGATGCGTTGAGATCGTGATAGGTGACCGACGGTGTCCGGTACGGCGAATAGGTTTCGGGCTTGATCGTGGTCGTCTGGCGCATCCCCGCGAAATAGCGTGCCGTCCAGCCGACCCACAATTTATCCTTGCTGTAATTGATCGATGCGCGGCCCTTGAGTTCGGGGAAACCGAAAACGCCGAAGGTATCGGTGACCGTGTCCGGGTTGTCGGGATCGGGGGTATATTTGTTCTCGATCAAACGCGTGAAGACGCTGTTGATGCCGATACGGCCGCCGCCGAGATCGAGATCGGCGAGGTCGAACCAGTAATCGACTTCGAAGTCGACGCCGCTCGTCCTGCGTCGCGACAGGTTGATGTTCTGCTTGAGGACCGAGACCAGATTGTTGGTCGCCGGATCGCGCACCACCAGGGCGCAATAGGCGTTGTCGAGAGTCGCGCCGTCCATGCACTTGTTGATGATCGTCTGCGGCTCGACCGAGGAGATCACATCCCGCATGTTGATCTTGTAATAATCGACCGTCGCGGTGAAGTTCTTGACGAAGCTCGGCTGGAATACGAGCCCCAGAGTCAGCGTCCTGGCGGTCTCGACCTTGAGCTCGGGATTGCCCTGTTTGATGACGTCCAGCCAAAGCCAGAAATCATTCTTGTTGGCGGGCATGACCGCCGCGCAATTGGCCGCGGTGAACTCGGTCCTGTCGGGCCGGTTCGGCAGATTGTAATAATTGCAGGGATCGCTGAGCCACTGACCGCTCACCGACGACGCCGTGAAGACTTCGCTGATGTTCGGCGCACGGACTGCCTTGCCGTAGGTGGCCCGGAAGCGCAGGTCCTTCACCGGCGCCCATTGAACGCCGTATTTCTCCGCCGTGGTCGTACCCGCAGTCGAATAATCAGCGACGCGGATCGCACTTTCCAGCGACAGGCGGTGAATGAGCGGCAAATCCTTCAGCAGCGGCACGCTCAACTCGCCGAATATCTCGCTGACGTCGATGCGGCCCTTGAGCGGGTTCTCGATCACACCGTAGTCGGGCACGAACGCCGGATTGTTGGGATCATATTCGGCACGTGCACCGATATCGTTGGATTCGCTGCGAAACTCGCCGCCCAGCACGACCTGCACTTCGCCGCCCGGCAGATTGAACAGGCCCCCGGTCGCATAGCCCGACACGACATATTGCTCGAGCGAGGTCGAGGACTCGCTCGAATCATATTGCAGGTAATCGATGACGTTCTGCGGGATCGGCTTGAACGGGTTCAGCGCGACGCAATTGGGGTCGTCGTTCGAGGTATCGGCATCGGAATTGACCCAGCAGATCGGCGTCCCGCCCGGTCCGCTGACGGCGTCGAGCGCGCGCAGATAGCGGTCGTTCGACGTGTTGTTCCGGTCGCGGATCGTTTCCTTGGTCTTGCCGTAGGAGAAGTGCGCCGCCCACGACCAGTCATGCCCGCGGAAAAAGCCGGGCAGTTCCCCTTCGAAACCGGTGACGACCTGATACATTTCGCGGCGATAATCGGAGCGCGACTTGCCGAATTCGGGGAACTGGCGCACGAAAGTCAGCCCGTCGGCGCCGAACGGTTGCCCGCCATTGGCCGCGATGATTTCCGGCGTGATGAACGGGTTTCCGTCCCACAATTTGTTGCCGCCGCCTTCGTACCACAGGCCATATTCACCATGCGACTTGTTGGTGGCGTAGTCGGCCTCGATGAAATAGCGGACATTGTCGGAAAGCTGGTAGGCGAAGGTGCCGTGGGTGATGAACCGGTCGTTCGGTACCGACAGCAGCCAATTGTCATAGCGCCCGCCGAACTCCGAGCCGCTGTTGGTTTCGAGCTGGCCCACGACCGAATTCTTGGTGAGGTCGAGGGTATTCGGCAAGATCCCCGCCGAGCCCAGCCGGGGCGCGCGCATGGTGCCGTCGTCGTTGAACACATAAGGTTTGGAGCCCAGCAGCACGACCGCACGGGGCGAATAGCTGAAGCTGTGCCGATCATCGAGGATGGTGTTCATCGTCGTGCCCGCCGGACGGTACCACCACGGATTGCCATAAGCCGTCGAGGGGCGATCCTGACCGCCGACGATGCCGTTCGACTGGCCGTAATAGGCGAACAGGGTGACGTTCGCCTTGCCGTCGGCGAAGTTCTTCCCCCACAGAATTTCGCCGTCGTACCCCGGCATGTCGCCATAGGTCGAATTGGTGTAGCTCAGCTTCGCGTCGAGGCCCTGATAATCCTTCTTCATGATGAAGTTGGCGACGCCGGCCACGGCGTCGGCGCCATATTGCGCCGAAGCGCCGCCGGTGATGATCTCGACGCGTTCGACCAGACCGCTGGGTATCGTGCTGATATCGACGCCGGAGGTGCCGGGGGCGCCCGGCACGTGGCGGCGGCCATTGACGAGGACGAGCGTCCGCTTGCTGCCCAGACCGCGCAGATCGAGCAGGTTGAGACCGGGATGTCCGCTGTCGAGCGAATCCTTGTCGCGGTTGGCGTTGGAGGTCTGGTCGCTCTGGCTGATCACCAGTGCCGGCATCTGGTTCACGAGGTCGGCGATCTGACGCGTGCCGGACTTGCTGATCGTTTCCGAAGTAATGACGGTGGTGGGCGTCGCGCTGGCCGCGCCCTTGTGGCGGATCCGGGTGCCGGTCACGACGATGCCGCCGCTTTCTTCGTCTTCGTTCGAGGGCTCAGGGACATCCTGCGCGGCACTCGCGGATGCCGGGCCCTCGGCTGGAAATCTCTCCTGTGCCGAAGCGGCCGAAACATTGATACCGGCAAGCACCAGGGCGAGCATGCTCACACCGCCGGACGTCTTGAAATCGTGACTCATGTGGCCTCCCCGCCATGTATCGTCACCTTGTTGGTATACGATATACGGATATGATACGATATACGAAGTGGTTGTCCAGCCCTTCGTCTGATATCCGTACGGCTGCGATTTCGCGCGGCGGGGTCACCCGACGGATAGTCGGTGACGGGATGGGACGGCCTTTCGTCGTGGAAATCTGATACTCGCGACGACAAATCGGCGAGGCGCTTGCAGATCGAGGAGTTACCCGTCACCCGCGCGGGCGACGTGGCGCGCCGGGAACCTGACGCTCGAATTGCTCATCACCTCAGGACGATGGCTATGAGGCCAACCCGTTCTGGCACCGCCGCTCGTTGCGGTGATCACCGGCTACGCGCCGGACATCGGTGCCGCTGGCCGCGCGAGGAAACGGCCATACGCCCAGCTGATCCCAATCAGGACCATTCCGAGCGCGAGGAAGGACAGAATGCGCAACACGCCATCGAGCGCGGCGGCATCGATCAGAAACACCTTGAAGGTCACCAGCGTGAGCAGCGCCAGCCCGGCGATCCGCAGATCATGCACGCCGGCAGCGATCCCGCGCCACAGCCAGAACAGCGCGACGCCGAGCAAAGCTGCCGAATAGCCGCCGTTTTCGAGCGTCCCGACCGGGCCGGTCAGCATATCGCCATGCGTCGCCTGGCGTATCGTCGCGAGTGCCGCGGTGACGGTGAGCAATGCCGCGCCGGCGCGGCGCCCGTGGATCTTCGCCGCCGTCCACAACCAGAAGGCGGCGAGTATCGCATGGACGACTACCGCGTTGAGCAGGGGAATCGCACCTACCGCCTGAGGCACGATCGCGGGATTGAGCAGCAACAGATCGAACCAGACGATGCGCAACAGCCCGAGCCCGAACAGCATCGTGGCCAGCGACGGAAAACGACCGCTGCGCAGCAAGGCCCAGCCCGTCGCAAGACACGCCTGGGTCAGCAAGGCGCGTTCGACGAAGCCGAGGCTGACGAAGCGCTCCGGCGTCGCGATCGCCAATATCTGTTTGGCCAAGGCATAGACGAGCAGGATTCCCACGCCGATCGCGATGCTGCCGATCAACCGCCGCGCGCGGCCCAGCTGGCGCGGATCGAGCAGAATGCCGAGCAACGCAAAGCTGG
>NZ_JAVAMA010000017.1 GCF_030730875.1 Sphingomonas sp. DG1-23 | reverse complement strand
CTTCGTCATCGTCGATGAAGCGCATAGCTGCGTCGGCGGCGGGCAAGGAGGGACGCAGCAGCGTTACGCGATGCTGCGCGAACTGGCCCAAGACGCCACGCGCCACTTGCTGTTACTCACTGCCACCCCGCACAGCGGTGACCAAGAAGCGTTCCAGCGTCTGCTCGGCCTCCTCGACCCCAGCCTCGCGACGCCCGAGAATAGCGAGATCTGGCGCCGCCGCCTCGCGCGACATTTCGTCCAGCGCCGCCGCCCCGACATCCAGGACGGCTGGGGCGAATCGCGCGCCTTTGCCAAGGCGGAGACCGCCGAGCTGGCGTATCAGTTGGTTGGCGCGCACCTGACATTCCAGGAGGACGTCCTCGATTATTGTGTTGGCGTCGCGACGCGTGCCGATGGTGAGCGGGCGCGACGCCTCGCTTTCTGGGGCACCCTTGCGCTGATGCGCTGCGTCGGCTCTTCGCCTGCCGCGGCCGCTAGTGCGCTGCGCAACCGGCTGAGCGGCAAGGCGGAGGAAGCTGCGCTCGAACCGATCCTGATGGATGAGGATGAGGGCACGTTCAGCGACACCGATGTCGAGCCAGCGACCGCGTTCAACGGCGAGGAACGCGCCGCGCTTGAGGGGCTGATCGCAAAGGCCGAGGCGTTGGCAGCGAAGCCCGACGACGACCCTAAGCTGCGCGCGCTGGTTCGCGAGCTCAAGAAGCTAATCGCCAAGGGTGCCCGCCCGGTCGTCTTCTGTCGCTTCATCTCAACGGCCGAGGCGGTGGGCGAAGTCTTGCGAGCCGCCTTCAAGAAATACGATGTGCAGGTTGTCACTGGCCGTCTAACGCCGGAGGAACGCCGAGCTCGTGTCGATGCGATGAAGGATAGCGACGACCGCATCCTGGTCGCCACCGACTGCCTGTCCGAAGGCATCAACCTGCAGATGCTTTTCAACGCCGTGGTCCATTACGACCTCAACTGGAATCCGACCCGGCATCAGCAGCGCGAAGGGCGCGTCGATCGCTTTGGCCAGCAATCGCCGACGGTGTGGTCGCTGATGATGTTCGGCGAGAATTCGATGATCGATGGCGCGGTGATCGAGGTGATCACGAGCAAGGCCAAGCGCATTCGCGAAGCGACTGGCGTGACCGTGCCGGTGCCCGAGGATAGCGCTAGCGTGACCAGCGCACTGATGCAGGCAATGCTGCTGCGGTCCAACTCGCCGCGTGCGCAGGGTGCATTCGACTTCGGCAGCGCAGCGCCATCAGTTGAGACGGTGTGGCGCGATGCTGAGGAAAACATGAAGAGAAGTCGCGCGATCTATGCCCAGAATGCATTAAGCCCGGACGAAGTGCTGCCCGAATGGCGGCGTATGCGCGCGCTGAACGGGGGACAGACGGAAGTCGGACGGTTCACTCGTCGGGCGCTCAACCGGGTTACTCAAGGCGCGATAGGCCAGCAGGACCAGCACTGGCGCATCAATTACGATCGCCTGCCACAACGGCTAGCGGAGCGGCTCGCCGCGCGTGGCCTGACCGGCAGCCGCCTCATCAGCTTTGAGGATATGCCACCGCCCGATGTCGCGCATATTGGCCGCGTCCATCCGCTGGTGGCGATGCTGGCCGAGACGATGGCGGAGGGCGCACTCGACCCTGGCGGGGCGGATGGCCCGGTCGCGCTTGGCCGGGCCGGCGCGTGGCGCACGCGCGCGGTCGGCAAGCTAACGCATGTGCTGCTGCTGCGGCTACGCTTCACGCTGGTGACGAGCGGGCGGCGCACGCTGCTGGCCGAGGAGGCAACGGCAATCGCCTTCGACAGCGGGGGCGAACTGGCGAATGGCGAGAAGGCACTGGAACTGCTGGAGGCGCAGGCGTCGGGCAACCTCGATCCTGCCGTTATCGCGCGGCAGGTCGAGGCAGCGCGCGGACGCATTGGCGAGTATGACGCCGCGATCCGCGCCTATGCGCGGCAACGCGCCACCGCGCTGGGCGAGGATCATGACCGGGTGAAGGTCGCCACCGCGGGTGCCGGCAGCACGACGCAGGTCGCGCCGGTCGGCACGGCGGACGTCATCGGCCTGTATGTCCTGGTCCCGGAGGCGAATTGATGGCCCGTGCCCTGAAACGCGCCGCTGAGCTCGGCCTGGAAGCGATCACTATCGAAGGCGGGCTGATCGCGCCCGATCAGGTGCAGGCGATTGCCGGCGCGACGCGCGACGCGAAGCTCGCGGCAAGCTATGACGTGCCCAAAGGGCTGACGCTCGCCGACGAGATCTCGCGCTATTTCCGCATCGGCCAAGGCATCTGGCGCGACTATGCGAAGATCGACGCGCCGACGACGACTCAGACCGCGGCGTTCGTGCGCGAGCTGTTGGCGGGCGCGTTCGGGTTTGATGACCTGACTGGACCCGTCGATCGGCAGGACGGCACGCGGCGCTATCGCATCGCGATGGAAGGCCGGCAGGGCCGCGTTCCGATCGTCGTCGCGCCACCTTCGTTCGAAGGAACGCGCTTCAACGGTTTCAACCGCGCGCTACCGGACTTCGGTGACGGAGCGGAAGGCCGCGCGCGGCGTGCGTCGATCGTGCTGTTGCAGGATTGGCTCAACCATGCCGACCATGCGCTGTGGGGCCTAGTATTCGCAGGCGACCGCGTGCGGTTGATGCGCGACAATGCCAGCCTGACGCGCGGCGCGTGGATCGAGGCCGATCTGGGCGCGATGTTCCGCGACGAGATGTTCGCGGATTTCACCGCCTGGTGGCTGCTCACTCATGCCAGCCGCTTCGGCGCCACCGGCACGCCGCCGTCCGCCGCGCCGCTGGAACAGGCGCGGGAGGCGGGGCTGAAGCAAGGCACCGCGGCGCGCGATCGGCTGGGCTGCAATGTCGAGGAGGCGCTGCGCGAACTGGGCGCCGGGCTGATCGAGGCGAACCCGCAGCTCAGGGACCAGATCGCCACCGATACCGCCGCGACGATGCGGCTGTTCGAGGAGCTGCTGCGCACGGTCTATCGCCTGATCTTCCTGGCGGTGGCGGAGGAGCGCGACTTGCTCCACCCGCGCGCCACCGGGCGCGACGCGCGCAATCTCTATGCCGATAGCTACAGCTTTGCCTTCTGGCGTGCGCGATCGGCGCGGCGCGCGGCCTATGACGCGCATCATGATGCGTGGGAGGGGATGAAGGTCACGCTCGCCGCGCTGGAACAGGGACAGCCAATGCTCGGCCTCCCCGCGCTGGGCGGACTGTTCGCGCGCGGGGCCACACCGACACTGAACGCCGCGCGCATCCCCAATCGCCGCTTCCTGCGCGCGGTGTGGAACCTCGGCTTCGTGCAGATCGACAGCCGCCTGACGCGGATCAACTGGCGCGACATGCGCACCGAAGAGCTGGGCAGCGTCTATGAAGGGTTGCTGGAGCTGCGCCCCTCGCTCAGCATGGCGGGCGAGTTCGAGCTGGCGTCGGTCAAGGGCAATGACCGCAAGACAAGCGGCAGTTACTATACCCCCGACAGCCTGGTCGAAACGCTGCTCGACAGCGCGCTCGATCCGGTGCTGGAACACGCCGAGGCGAACGGCGGGCCGGATGCGATCCTGGACCTGAAGGTCATCGATCCGGCATGCGGATCCGGCCATTTCCTACTGGGCGCGGCGCGGCGCATGGCGGGAAAGGTCGCAGCGCTGCGCAATCCCGACGCGCCGGACGAGCAGGCCGCGCTGCGCGATGTCGTTAGCCGCTGCATCCACGGCGTTGACCGCAACCCGATGGCGGTCGAGCTGGCCAAGGTCGCGCTGTGGATCGAGAGCGTGTCGCCGGGGCAGCCGCTGGGCTTCCTCGACGCGAATATCCGTTGCGGCGACGCACTGCTCGGCGTGTTCGACCTCGACGCATTGGAGGAAGGCGTGCCCGACGCGGCCTACAAGCCGCTGACTGGAGACAATGCGGCAACCGCAAACGGTCTGAAACGGCTCAACAAGGCGGAGCGCGAGGCTGGGTTGCTGAAGCTGGCGATCGAGCGCGACAAGCTGAGTCGCGCCTACCGCCGGTTTCACGCGATGCCCGAGAATACGCCGCGCGAAGTTGCGGCGCGTGCGGAGGAATATGTGCGCATCCGCCAGTTGCCGGATTGGCAGGCGCTGCGTCAGGCATGCGACGCCTATGTCGCGGCGTTTCTCCTTCCGAAGCCGGCGCTGCCAAGTCCGCAAGCTAAGCCATTGGTGCCCACCACCCGGCATATTCGTGACATCTTGTCCGGCGGTCTGACGCTAGGGACAGGCGGAATGCAGGGACAGCTTGCCGCAGCAGTCGACGCTGCCGCTTACGGCGCGAGCACCTTTCACTGGCCGATCGAATTCCCTGACGTGTTGTTGCGGCCGGAGGGCGGGTTTGACGTAGTGCTGGGCAACCCGCCGTGGGAGGTCGTTCAGCTCGGCGAAGAGGAGTATTTCGAGGCACGCGCGCCGGAGATCGCTGCGCTGAAGGGGGCGACTCGAAAGCGCGCCATCGCTGCACTGGAGGCCGAGCAGCCCGCGTTGTTCGCGGAGTTTGCGCGCGACAAGCGCCAATTCGAGGCCATGAATGACTTTTTCCGGGGCAGTGGGCGCTTTGATCTAACGGCGCGGGGCAAGGTCAACACCTATGGCTTGTTCGCAGAGCATTTCCTGAGGCTTATTCGCAAGCGGGGCCGCGCAGGCGTGATCGTGCCGACCGGAATTATCACGGATCTAAGCACGAGTGAATTTTTCGCTGATCTCGTAAATACTAACCGCTTAGTATCATCACTTGGCTTTGATAACGCTAAGCGAATATTCCCTGCAATTCATCCGGATACGCCTTTCACACTGCTCACAACTGGATTTGTGACGAAAACTCCTGAGTTTACCTCCTATCTTTTGAGTATTGAAGAGCTAGAAGATGAGCGTCGGCATTACTCGCTCTCGCCGCACGACATTGCGCGAATTAACCCCAACACGAAGACCGCACCAATCTTCCGCGCGCGTGAGGACGCCCGGCTGACTGCCGCGATCTATGATCGTGTGCCAGTGCTGATTGATGAGGCTAGTGGCGCGGCGGGCAATCCGTGGAGCGTCGAGTTCCGCCAAGGTCTGTTCAACATGACCAGTGACAGCGGTCTTTTCTGCACTGGCGCGCAACTCGACGCGGAGGGCTGGGTGCGAGACGGCGCCGACTGGGTGCGAGCGCCCGCTATGCCACCGCGCGCTCCTGGATTGGCCCTGACCGGCGGTCACGACGCGCGTCACCTCGATCTGTCGACCGGTAGCAATGCCTCGGCCGAAGCTCGCTATATCCCGCTCTACGAAGCTAAGATGATCCACCAGTTCGATCATCGCTGGGCGACCTACGTCGATAACGGTAGCGGCGAAACGAGCCGAGACGTAACGGAGGTAGAGAAGCAGGACGCCCATTTTGAACCGAGCCCGCGCTACTGGGTGCCCGAGCCTCAAGTTGTGGAGCGACTGCGCGCAAAAGGCTGGACGCGCGGATGGCTGACCGGCTGGCGTGACATCACTAACGCGACGAACGAACGCACAGTAATTGGACACATCTTTCCACAATCAGGTGTCGGCAACCAGTTGCCCTTAATGCTGTTCGACCAGCAAGCCGATTGGCGTAGTGTCGCAGCCTTGGTGAGTAACCTATCGGCCATTGCGCTGGACTTTACGGCGCGCTTCAAAGTCGGCGGCACCCACCTTAACTTTTTCATTTACTCGCAGCTCCCCGTCCTCCCCCCCACTGCCTACACCGAAGCCGACCTCGCCTTCATCGTTCCGCGGGTGCTGGAGCTGACCTATACCAGCCATGCCATGGCCCCTTTCGCGCGCGATATGGGCTATGACGGCGCGCCCTTCGCATGGGACGAGGATCGCCGCGCGCTGCTGCGTGCCGAGCTCGATGCCTGGTATGCGCTCGCTTATGGCCTGACGCGCGACGAGCTGCGCTATGTGCTCGATCCCAAAGAAGTAATGGGCGCGGACTACCCATCTGAAACCTTCCGCGTCCTGCAAAATAACGAGCTGCGCAAATACGGCGAATACCGCACCCACCGCCTTGTCCTCGCCGCCTATGACGCGCAGGTCGCCGCTGCACCTGACACTGCTTCGCTTGCAGATGGTCGATGGGAGGGCGCGATCAACGAGGAGCCAGACGTGCGACTGCTCCTCGCTGCCATCATCAAGCGCATGCGATACCCTCGTTCGCTGCGCGAGGTGAAATCTGCTTTCCTCTACGCTGCGCAGCCGCATCTGCTTAGGCCGCACCTCAACGCCGCCGCGGCAGCGGAGTGGCAGCGGCTCGTCGGCGACGCAGCGACACTGCCCGTTTCGGCAAGCGTGCCGTCCTTCTCGGCATCTAGACTCGTGCATTTCGTTGCGGCGCAGGCGCAACTTGCTGCCCGACGAGCATGGCGCTTTGACGCGGAGACCTCGACTGTCGATCGCGGAGCGGCGATTTACGATATTCTGTTACCGCCTTGGGCGGAGGGCCGCGCCGATTTTGTCTGGCATGCGCTTCGCTCGATCGATCTCAATGCGGCCACCGCGATGCTGAGCCAGGGGGAGCAAGTGTTCGTTGCCCAAGCCCTCGCTGCCTGATCTGTTCGCCGAGCAGCTCGACGGCTTTCAGCCGATCCAGGGCAATGGTCCACGTCTGTGGATCAGACGGCTGGTGATCTGGAGGGCGGCGGACGAGCCACCGATCCGGGATATCTCCCTGCGCCCAGGCCTCAATATCGTGTGGTCTCCCGATGCCGAGGGAGAGGACGGCCACATGGGCCATGGCGGGGGTAAGACCAGCTTCTGCCGGCTGATCCGCTACTGCCTAGGCGAGGACAGCTACGGCGCTGATGCGCAACGACAGCGGATCGCCAATTCGCTGCCCGACGCCCATGTCGGTGCCGAAATCATGCTCGATGGCGAGTTGTGGAACGTCATTCGTCCGATCGGTGCCGGAGCCGGAACTGGCAGACATTACGCGCAAGCCGGCGGATCGTTGGACGGCTTGGCGTGGGGAGATCTCCCCAACTCGACAATCAGTCCCCTGCGGAAGGCGATCGCAAGCGCGGTCATGCCCGCGGCTGCACCACATATGCCGGTTGGCAGCAGCCTAGACGACGCTTGGGAAGCAACGCTCGCTTGGCTGACCCGCGATCAGGAATGCCGCCTGCTCGACATTCTCGACTGGCGCGCACCAGAAACGCAATCCCGCTCTCCCTCAAGGAATATGTCCAAGCCTGATCGCGTGAGAGTGATCCGGTTACTGCTGAAGGCGCTCCAGCAGGACGAGATCGGCGCATTAAGGCGCGCGCAAGAGCACAAGCGCAGGGCTGAGGAGGCCGCTCGGCGCAAGCAGCGGATCGAATGGGTGCGCGATGACGTCGCCCGCGATTTGGCGGATATCTTCGGCGGTGACCCTGCCGAGGCCACTACGCCCGACTTCTGGGCGGTCAAAGCGACCGCTGGTGCAAGCGCCGAACAGCTGCGAGCCGATCCGGAGATCGATCAAAGGTTGCAGGAGGCAGCGACGCTCGTCGCGGAAAAGGAAGGCGGGCTCCGGTCGATTGAAGACCGCCTCATCGAAATTGATGCAGCCTTACCGGAGGTCCTATCGAGAATCCGAATGTTCGATGACCAGATACCACGTGCGGCGTTGAGCGTTGAGGATGCCTCGGACCCCTTGTGCCCGACCTGCGGTCAATCCGTGCCACCTGAAGCACAGACCTTCATCGATCAGCAACAGGCGTTTCTCGAGAGTCTTCGCGAGGACCACGTAAAAGCGATCGGGCGGAGACAGGCGCTCCTCGCCGAACAACAGTCGTTGAAACCCGATCTCGGGCTCGCGCGCCAGCGGTTAGAGCAGGCAAAGGCGACGCATAAGGCGCTGGAACAAGCCGCCGCAGAGTCGAGGGAGGCTCTCGCGTCGGCGACCGGCTATGTCACGTTGACGAAGCGATATCCCGAATACCTCGCTGAAATCACAAAGCACGAAGCGGAATTTCAACACGAAACCGCCGCCGAGGTCCGCGAGCGGAGTTCGGCCGCGGCCATGCGCCTGGCTGCCCAAGGTGTCGTCGCGCGACTTTCCGCCCTATTCGGCGCCACGGTAAGCTTCCTTGTTCCCGAGGGCGCGGAAGCCAGCGTGCAATTGAACGAAAGCGGCATTCAACCAATAATTTCACTGCACGGCGATCTGACTACTGCGGCCGTCGACTCGCTAAAGGTGGTTGCATTCGACCTGGCTGCGCTTCTGTTGACGATGGAGGGCAAGACAGAGCTGCCCGGCTTCTGGCTGCACGACAGCCCCCGAGAGGCCGACCTAGGGCTCGCAATCTACCACCGGATCTTCGACTTGGCGCTATGGCTGGAAGAACAGACGGATGGCCCGCAGTTCCAATACATCGTCACGACGACGACGGCCCCGCCTGAGAAGCTCAAAGCGGCGCCTTGGACAATACTGAAGCTCAGTAGCGCGCCACGAGAGTCCCGCTTGCTTCGACGGGATTTGTAGGACGTGATTCCTCTCCTTTTTCCCGCTCGGACCAGGTCGCGCACGACACGCACCTCAGGTGCAGGCGACCTGAATGGACGTGGATTGCGCGCAGTTCGCCGGGGGCGGGTCCCGGGGGAGGGAAATCTGGCATGAAGACGATCCGAAAAGGGACTGCCGGCAAGGCAACGCTGCGGCTGGTGCAGACCGAGAAGGAATTTGTCGGCTTGGTGATCGAGGGCGGCAAGACGCTCTTTCAGACACGCGGCCAGGATGCCGACACCGTCTGGTCGGCACTTCAAGCCGAGTTGTCGCGCGGCGGATCGAATTGGTTCGGTCATGCTGGCGCCCGGTCGCGCTTCCTGCATTGGTTCGCCGGCGGCTTCCATTCGCCCGCCTATCTCAAGAACGAACGCGATTATAAGCTCCGGGCCAAAGAGAGGCTGGAGCAGACGACGCCTGTCGAGGCTGCCATCACGGGCTCTGGCCACGGCGAAGCGGTGCTCACCGCTTACCGTGCTACGAACTTGCTCTACCCGATTGAGAAGACGCGGCTGCAGAAGCTGCTACGCGGGCCCGATGCAGATAGTTTTGTCAGGGCCGCCGCCCGTTTCGCGGTCAGCGACGGCGTCGGCCCCGAGGCGAAGGCAGCGCTCACCACGATGGAGCGGCTGCTGATCCCGCACGACAATGCGAAATGGACCGTGGTAACCTACCTGCCGTTCCTGTGGCGGCCGGAATCCCACATATTCCTTAAGCCCGAAGTGACGAAGGACTTCGCTTCGCGCGTCATGCATCGACTTGCAGATGACTATGAGGCGGGATTGAACCCCCGCGTCTATGGTAGCCTGCTCGACATGGCAGAGGGCATCCGCGCGGCCTTCGCGAACTTGGAGCCGCGGGACATGATCGACATCCAGAGCGTGATCTGGGTGGTCGGGGATTATCGCGACGGCCGCGAGCAACCGCAGCAGTGAGTAGCCTCTCAAGCAATGGCAGGCGTGAGGTCGTCCGCGTCACGGAGTGGCAGGGGGCCATCCGTATACCGCCCTGCTGCTACGACGACGACGCCCTGCGCCGAATGGCCGAGAGATGGGACCATCGTATGCGGCAGGTCCTCGACTATGCCTCGGCGGCCCCGCCGCGAGCGCAATACGATGCTGGTGCTATCCGCCGCTTGTTCGCGCTCGACCTCGCGCACCACTGTTTCGCAGTCAGGCCCCATGAATGGGCCAAATTTTACGAGCCACAGATCACCCGCGGTTTCGTTCATTACCTGACCGAGGGCGGCGCCGACCGGCAACTTGGGCGCGCCCTCGCCTTCTATCGCGCCGCCTGCCGCTGCGCCGGGCGCCGCATCGTCCAAGCGGGTGCCGACCGGATCAAAGATTTTGAGGTTGCGGCAGAAGAAGCCACCACCATGAAAAGAGGTGCCGGCCGCAAACGTATCGAGCGTGGTAAGATCGACATTCTCGTCGATTTCGAATTAGACGATGGCGTTCGGGCAGGGGCTGCGCTGGAAGCCAAATTCGATCACACACTCAGCCGTGGCCAACTCGGCAAATACGCGGCGCATCTCATCGACAAGCGGCAATGGTCGTACGAGCGCTCGCCGTTGATCCTCGTTGGACGGTACACAACGCCGCCGGATGATGGACGCTGGGACTCAACCAACTGGTGGCGATTCATGCTGTGGTTTGAACGCGAACTCGCCGAGCCCGATGACGACCCGGAATTCCAGCGCTTCCGCCGCACCCTTTGGGAGACCGCCTATGCCTAATAGCCGGGAGCGCGCGCTGTTCCACTTCAGCCCTAGCGTAGAAGCTTACTACAAGAACGATAAGGTGCGCTCTGCCGTCAATCTGATTGTGGATCAGGGACTCGTCTTCGCGCCTGAAAGCAACGAGTGGGACCAAGTCGAGACCTATTACGACGCGGTTGTGTCGGCCTTGCAAACTCAGGTTGATTTGGCGAAGGACATGTTTCGCTTGTGGATGGCGGTGTGGGGCGATTACCCCCGCGACTGGAAGCCGCTCCCGGCAGATCCAAAGGATGAAGAGCTGTCGCTTGACCCTCAGCTGAGATGGGACGGCGAGTATTTCGAGCGACACTTCACGCGATCCGGGCGGACCATCAAGCTTTGGGTTATGCCGGGGGAGGAACCGGACGCGCTGGGCAAAACCGAAATCGCATTCGATGTTACACACGGCGCACGCTCGCTGCTCAAAAAGGGCTTGGCATGGCCAGCATCTCGAGCGGGCTGGCGCTTTTCCGATGGCGCGATGCGCCTGAAATCCGGTGTTGGCTATGCGGATGGCCTGGACCTCACCTCATTCAAAGCTGCCGCGACGGAGGCCCTCGCATTCCTGAAAGAATTCGAAGGATGATCGACACCGACTACCGCCTCCGCGCCGTCCCCGCCGGTCTCCGCTCGGAGCTGCAGGAAGCCGCGTCCAATCACGGCTATCGGCGTGAGACAGGAGAGGCTGACGGTTGGCTTTACTTCGCCTCCGACATCAACGTGCCGGGCGAGATCGGGCTGGCGGTGGCGGCGGACGGCGTCTGTTGGTTTCTGGCCGTGGAGCACCCTGGGGTCGCGGCCGAACTGGATGCGCCCGCCGCTGCACCGGTGCCGCAGGGTAAAAGGGCGGCGTTCGGCTTTGTACACCAAAGCGCGATGCGCGGTGCGCTTCACCGCGCCTATGTGCTCGCCACCACGCTGCCCACGCTGCCGCTCCTGGAATTTGAGGCTGCGGTAGCAGGTCTGGGGGATACCGAAGCGGAACGCCTCCTACGTGTGCGCATCGGTCAGGATCACTTTCGCGGGGCGTTGATGGGCTATTGGAATGGGCGCTGCCCGCTCACCGGGATCGAAGAGCCGGCCTTGTTGCGCGCGAGCCACATCGTGCCTTGGGCGCAGTGCGCGAGCGACGAGGAACGGCTGAATGTCCATAATGGACTGTTATTAGCAGCTCACTGGGACGCTGCATTTGATGCGGGGTTGGTAAGCTTCGAAGACGACGGTTCTGCGCTATTCTCTCCCCACCTTGGAGCGGCAGCCCGGCAGTCCTTGGGGCGCCCGTCTTCGCTGGCAATAACTGATGAGCATCGTACGCGGCTGGCTTGGCATCGATCATGCTTCGGCTTCGATTCCACAAGAAATACATAGCGCGAATGTAGACATCTCTTCAGAAGAGCGAGCGGTGCGACGACGACAATGCTGCGCGTCGCGTGGTCCAGCCGCCACCGATACGCGACACCGGCGATGCATGGGGTCTACGAGACAAAAGGGAGTTGTGATCTGTCGATTGAAGCCGCCTTGACCCTACTTCCAGAAGAGATGATGCGCCGCTCCGGGGCGCTGTTCTATTCGGGGCCGAGCGCGTTTGCGGGACCCCGTTCGCTCTACATTCTTGGTCTCAACCCGGGTGGCTCGCCAACAAAGCAGGCTAACGAAACCCTCCGACGGGATATTGCCGAGTGGAAGGCCTTGATGAAGCCATGGTCCGCGTATCTGGACGAGTCTTGGCAAGGCCGCCCGCCCGGAACTCATGGCATGCAACCGCGCATGCGTCATATGTTCGACCGGCTGGACCTCGATCTTCGTGAGGTGCCCGCCAGCAACGTCGTGTTCGCGCGCTCTATCGGTGAGGCTACCCTGGCGGAAAAGGTGCTCCTCTTAACTCGGTGCTGGCCGGTCCATGAAGCGGTCATTAGCGAACTCGGCGTTCGCACAATCTTGTGTCTTGGCAGCACGGCGGGGCGCTGGGTCCGCGATGCCTTAGCCGCGAATCAATTTCTGGACAGCTTCTCGGAAACCAATGGGCGTCGCTGGACCAGCGAGGCGCACATTGCACCCGACGGGCGCGCCGTCGTCACCGTCACCCATCCCGGTCGTGCGGATTGGCGCAATCCGGCGGCCGACCCGACTCCGCTAGTCCGAGCCATGCTCAACCGCGCCGTCTGAGAAAACCTTAATCCTTACGCCTGAGAGGCCCCATTGACCCGAAGCATCATCTACACCGTCGATGCCGAGGGGACGCTGACTTCGATGCGCCCCTCTGAACCGCGCAGCGAGGATTTCATGCAGAAGTTGGTGGCTGCTCATCCCGAACTCATTGCCGACCAGGACGGTGCCCTTCTTCTCATCCGTCGTGAACAGCCGATCGCTGATCGTGAGGACGGCAACGGCCGGTGGTCACTCGACCATCTTTTCGTGACGCGCACCGGGGTGCCCGTCCTGGTCGAGTTGAAGCGTGCGGTCGATACGCGCCTGCGCCGCGAGGTAATCGGTCAGATGCTCGACTATGCCGCCAACGGCACTGCCTATTGGCAGGGCGGTCGCATCGCCCAGAGCTATGCCGCGACCATGATCGAGCTTGGCCGCGACGCGGATGCCGAGCTCGCGGTATTCCTCGCAGGCACGTCCGATCCGGAGCAGTTTTGGGAGCAGGTGGATGCAAATTTCGCCGCTGGCCGGATCAAGATGGTCTTCGTGGCCGACACGATCCCGCGCGAACTGGCACGGATCGTCGAATTCCTGAACGAGCAGATGAAGGCGGACGTCCGCGCAGTGGAACTATCTTGGTTCGAGAGCGAAGGCGGCGTGACGGCGCTGACGCCGCGCATAATTGGCGAGACCGAACGCGCTCAGACGGAGAAGGCGGCGCGAGGAGCGCTTCCGCCGATCACCCGGGATGCTTGGATCGAAACCAAGCTTGGACCCTGTGGAAACGACGCAGTCGAGGCCGCCAACGTGTTCGCCGCGCTGGTAGATGAGGTCGGAGGGCGCGCGGAAGTGACCTCGTCGCAAGGATCTATCCTCTCGGTGTTCGATATTCACGGCGCCACGCTATACCCGTTCCGGCTTTCCAATGAGCGAAAAGGATCGGTTCAGCTATATCTCGGCCATCTTATCTATCGTCCTGCCTTCGCCAACGAGGTTGTCCGACAGCGGCTCTACGATGACCTCGTCGCCATCGTGGGGCCCCTAAGCACCAAGACGTTGAATGGTTTCCCAGGCTTCGATGTTCGTAAGCTCAACGATCCGCTGATCGCATCAGAGCTTACCGGCTACCTCCGGCGGCTTCTTACCGAAGCGGGAGCGGAGCGGTGATTGCTCCTCTCGTCTTGACTGCCGGCAACGAAAGGTGCGGTCTCAGGGCGATGCAGCAAGCTCCTGTAGCATCACGACGGCTATCGCTCCATCTCACTTAATCGCTACCGACCTGCTTTCATTCTGTCGCGACGCTCGTCTCCCTCAAGAGAATGACGGTTACCAAGGGCATGCTAGAGCCGTAAAACAGCCTCTCAACTAGTGTGCGGGTAGATGTGATGTTCAATCTGATCGTGGCCGGCTCTGGGTCTCACTGGGAAGCCGCGCCGCTCAGCTTCGGGGTCGACCGGTTCAAGGAATATAGCCACGACGGCGCGGATGCGGTCGATATCGCGCGACCGGAGACGCTTACCCTGCTCGAACAGATCCCGACGCTGCTTGCCTATGAAGTGGGTGCGAGGGGGCCTAGGCCGAGGACCGTGCGCTATGGGCGCCTGCACAACCTTCAACGCCGCGGAACGAGGCTGCTGTTCGATTTCGATCCCGATCCCAACCACGCGTATCTGGACCAAGTCGAGCTGTTCGCGCGCTCCGAGGAACTTGGCATCGAGCCGTTCGAGCAGCATCGCACGCACTGGGCGATCAAGGACGGCGACATACCGCTGAACTTCATCGCGACAGGAACGCCCGAGCCGCATGATCGAACCATTCAGCAGATCGCCAACGAATACGGCGAAGCTCTGCGCAACGGCACCGCGGTCCAACGCAGACGGCTCCGCGAGGAACTGGAAAATACGCCGCCGACGATCGACAAGGCGCGCTTCATCCTGTCTGCCCGGCGCGAGCTAATCGTCACGCCAGAGATCATGCCCATCCTAGAGATCGAGCCAAGGTCTGCCGAGGGTCGCAGGGCGCTCGAGGCGATCCTAGCGCGCGATGCGAATGGCGCGGAGCTTCCTGAGGATTGGAACTATTCGCTGGCCTGGTTCCTAGACCTTTATGGAAGCCCGACCGAAGCGGCGCGATGTGACGAGGCTGTCCGGCACTGTGAAACCCATCTTGTCAGTTTAGGACCCGCCGACGGCAACCAGCCTTCCCCGGTCGAAGCCGTCGCCTACCACTTGTGGCGATGCGCTCGCAGCCCGCTCCTCGTCGGGACGCTTCGCCGGGGCATCGCCATGCAGCTCGACCGCCTTGCGATCCGCCAGCACGCAGATGGCTACTGGGAAACTGACGATGATGGCGCGCAGCGGATCGGCGTCCGAGCAACGGCGCTTGCTACGCTTGCGTTTCAGCGACTGGGTGACGATCGATATCATGACGCCATCTCGCGCGCGGTTGCCTGGCTTCTTGCTCAGCGGACACCGGATGCCGGCTTCTGGGTTCGCCACAGCGGTGACGAGGCCGAGGATCTCATCGGCACCGCCGTAACTCTCGAGGTCATTCGCAGATCGCAGATCGCGAATGATGTGGGTCACGTCCTCGATCAGGCCGATGCATGGCTGCTGGGCAAACAATTGGAACTTGGCGAGTGGCACGCCGACCCGCTCGAGGACGATTTCACGACCGCGATCATACTGGGATATCTTGTACGTCCGAACGATCTCCTCGCCCAAGTCGACGGCTTTCTCCTCATGGCCCGCGATTTTTTCCGTCGCGCCGAGGAGCTAAGCCTCGAGGGGGGCGCGAATACGCGTCGATTGGCGGCGATCGCGACGGTCCATGCCGTAGAGATGTTCCTCTACGGCCTCTTCGAGAACCGCGACGATCTGGGATTATCCGCCTTCCGCGAGAATGGTGCCGAGACGCTCGGTCCCCGCGACGCGATGGCCCAGTTGCAGGCGGCATTGAGACGGCAAGGCGTGCTTGGCGATAACCAGCGCCTCGCGCACCGCGACCAGATCTCGAGCCTGATTGGACGGCGCGACAATATCATCCACCGGGCGCACGAGATCAGTGCAAATGAACTCATGCGCGGACTTATCGACGCTAGGCGTTTCATCGAACGCTATGGCCGCGATCTGTTGCAAATCGACCTACTTCAATAGTGGGTCGCCTACGGTTCGGCGACGATGTCGCCCGACTTATGCCGCATGCGAAAGATGCGAAGGCCGAGCCGGCTGGTCTCGAAGTCCCAGGTTGCGAGGGGTCGGAACCAGCCGGGGCGTGCGTTGCCGTGCAGCTGCGTCACCTGATCACCGATGCTCGTCTCGGCTCGGTAATAGCGCGAGAATATCCTGCTTGCCGGCCCCATCGAGTCGAAACCGTTCTCCGATTCCTCTTCGGGCGTGGCGATGAAATGGAGCTGACGCACTCCCGAGACCGATCGCCGCTCTATTGGGCCTTCAAGGCGCCAGTCCCCATATTGCATCAGGATCATGGCGAGTTGCCGATCCCGGACGTCCTCCAACAGAATGTTTTGCCGGTAGAGGGAGACGGATGCCCTTTGAACGCCAAAGCCTTCGTCGTCACGCATATCGACGACCAGGCGGAGCGGTCCCGGAAGGTTTATGGAAACGTCGCCGATATCGCCCAAGCGATTGTAGATCAGGGCCGTCATCATTCGGACTTTGAGGCCGCCCTCGCGGGTCACGAAGCGAGGAATCTCGACGAGCGTCCAGAGGCCCCATCGCGACCAGAAATGGGCGACGAGCAACTTGGCGCCGACGAGGTCGGCGTAGAGCTGAAGCGACCGCAGATAGGTGGGGCCCATCTTATGGACCTGATCGGATGGATCTTCGCGGTGAACGTTCTTAACTTCGACGAGCCATTGCTCGCCGTTCTCGAGGACGATCCTGAAATCGGGCGTGCGAAGCTTCTCGGTCCCATGAACCGAGCCGGTATCCTCTGATTTAAGCATGCGGAATCCGCCGAGACTGATAACCATAGCCTCGAACAACCGCTCGGTCCGCATGCCAAAGACCAAATCGCGATCCTTGATCGCGCTTTGGAGGCGAGGAACGGCATCCGCGGTGAAACGCTCAATCAGTTCCGGCTCGGACAAGGCGACGTCGTTCGCATGGGCGAACCGCGCAAGCTGTGTCAGTAGGTCGAAATCCTTGGCCATCGGACCGATCCTGCCGCTCGGAGAACGCTGCGGCAAGCATGGCCCATCATCCCGTCCACTATGGCACCTGACGGTGAGGGAGCGCTTGGCCGCGGAATATTTTTCACGCCGGACGCTCGCTGCCGCTACCGGATCAAACCCAATCCTCTCGCTCTCTTGTTTGAGAATAGGATTTCTAAACCGGAGCGACAAATCTGGCGGATTTCCGTGGGCATGTCGCGGAAATGCTCCGCAGCGCACTCCATTTGGGATCCGGTAATGGGGTAGAACTACCCTATTGGGGGTTATGCCAGTGAGACACAGTAGCGTCGCTCCGGATAGAAAAAGGCAGGGTGGCTGACCCACCGCCACCCTGCCAGATATCAGTTCGGCTTTTTCAGCGCTTTTGGGTTCACCGTGAAGCTGAGCTTCGGCTTCCCGCCTGTCGCTACCCGTTCAGCATCGAGCCAATCGTACTCGGCGAGTAGCTTCAACGCGTGTTCCACTCGCTCTCGATCCTTCAGCCCGGACCAGCCATTCCGATAGACGTCGCGGGAGGAGAAGGTCGTGGGCAAGTCCCCCTTTCGGATCCGCCGCAGGATGAGTTCAGCAGTGTCAGTATTGTCAGTTTCCAGCGCGGCGTATGTACGGCGCGCGTGGCTTTCCAGATAATCGGCCCAATACCCCGCCATCACCCACGCCTGGACACTGACAGGCCCTACGCCGCCATTCGCCAAATGACACACCAGCGCCAATCGCGGGATCAGCCCACGGTACTTGGAAAGGTGGGCTTTCAGCGGCAACGACAGTTCGGGTTCCCGAACCTTTGCTTCCAGTCGCGCCCGCCACCGGTCGAACTCTTCCTGCGCATCGGGCGAAAACCGGAGATAAGGGATGCTGCCGGGCCCGCCGAACTCGTCAACCAACGTATCCACCGTCTCCGGATCGATGCAGTTGAGGCGCTCGTAACAACGCATGGCATCCTGCCGCGCCTGCTCATCTCGCTTTCGATCCGTCTTGACCCATGGCCGGTCGGAGTCTGGCCAGACTAGCAGCTGAACCCGCTGGATAAGGCCGTCGTCGCGGTGCTGCAGTGAGTCCCGCATGTACCTGATCAAGCGATTGGGCTGGGTGGTTCCGAAGAGGGAGAGATTGACCGCATCAGCGCGGACCGTGCCACGCCCGATCCGGTCGCAGCTGTCCCCATCAAGGCCAGTCCAACCACTCATAATCATGCCCCGGCCGCTCGCCTTCTCTTCCCGGTCAAGGTCGACGAACATCGTCAGCAGCTCGTCCCGGAAGAGCAGGATGCCCTCCGGGTTGTCCCGGCAAAGCTCCCCCAATTTTTCGGGTGTTGCGTCCTGCACCATGTAGCGGACTTGCTTCGGCAATGTAGGCTCGTGTACCTCACGAAGGACGTCGAGCGCGTCCAGCTTGGCTCCGGGATTCTCTTCGAAGTCCCGTAGCTTCGCCTTGGCTGCACGCTTGGCCTCCTGCTCCATGATCTCGTGAAGCCTCTGCTGCGGCTTGAGATCCTCCATGGCGATTTCGTAGTCGCGAGCCGCTTTCGCCTCGAAGGTACGCAAGGCAGTGAAAGCCTCCCGCACCGCCGGCGACTTTAGACTCCCGGGCACCCCGACGATCGCACCCCACAAGTTGGCGGCCTCCGTCCACTCCGTATGAACTTCCGGCCGGATCCCGATCCGTCGCCCTATGAGTGACGCCGCCGCGATCATCGCGGGAACGGCAACGAAATCGATCGGACAATTCATCCGTTCCGCGATGTCCGCTACCCACCGGCGGAGGCCGGTGGGTAGCATGCTTTCTTCGAACTCCATGACTGGCAGCAAGGTTGAAGGCAGCGCAACTGGATCCGGCCAGATCGAGTCCGGATCGACTCGTATGGGTACGGAAACGGGAAAAGCGATCTGCTGGCCGGCTCCTTCCATATCAAAAGCGGTCATGGCCGAGCATCTCACTGAGGGAGGGGAGTTCGGGAACTTCTGGTTCGTCTCGGCCCGGCTCCGCGACGTAGAGCCATTCAAGCTCGTTCCCGTAGACATCCGAGCTGAACTCCCACCAAACGAGATATTCGTTCCAGTCTTTAAAGCCGGCCGGAGGCGGATATAGACTAACTTCGAAACCCGCTTTGATTAGCCGCTTGGTGGCTACGTCGGCGGCCTGAAGGCCAGCATCATCGTTGTCGTGGGCGATCGTCACGGTTTTGCACGCGGGCGGCAGCTGCACGTTCGCGAGATTGGCCGTGCCCATCGTCACCCACACCACCGCATGCGCCTGGTCACGGGCGATACTGAGGCCGTCCTCCAACCCCTCGCAGATGTAGATGTTCTCGGGTTCACCGGGAGGCGCATCTATCCCCCTGAGGCGGATTGCTCCGCCCGAGGTTGGCCCCAGTGATCGTTTGCAACTCGATCCGAGCTTCTTGCCCTCTTCAGTCAAATAAATGCGTTGAATGCCGACGATCTCGCCGCTCAGATCCCTCACGGCGGCCACGAGCGCAGGATGCTTCTGCGCCGACCGGTCGAACGAAAGGCGAGCAAACCGGATGTTTTCCTGCTGACCTACGAACTCGAACGGCAGTGCGCGGCTATCGAGATATTCGGCAACCGGCGTGTCGACGATCGGCAGGGCATCGTTCCATATATTCCTCGCCCACTTGGTCTTTTCAGAGTCACTCTCCCTGTGCGTGCCGCTTACCGTTGAAGGAAGATCGCCGCCTTCGTAGAGCTCACGGCAGGCGTCAGAGTGCGACAGACCGTACATCTGCTGCATGAACGACACCGCATTGCCGGCCCGTCCACACCCGAAGCATCGGAACACTCCCTTCGCCTCGTTCACGGAGAAACTGGGAGTGGAGTCGCGGTGGTCGGGGAATGGGCATCGGCCGACATATTCGTTTCCTTGACGGGTCAGATGAGTGTGCTCACTAGCCAGCGCGTGCATGCTGAAGCGAGCCAAGAAGGCCTGGTCCCATTCCTGACCGTGCGTGGAGCGCATACCAAAATAGTCCATCTCACTGACCACCTGCATTGATGAGACGCTCGATGCTGGCGGTGAGAATCAAAGTCCTCCTCCCAATTTTTACAACATCCAGGCTATTTGATGAGATAAGTTGATAGAGTTTTGTGCGACCAATTCCAATATGGCGGCAAGCATCACTCACAGACATGCTGATGCATGACATGATATTACCTTTCGGCTACTACGGTTTTTAAAACACCGCCGCCGCGTTCCATACTGCGATTGCGATGGACGCTTTGTTGCTCAAAGAAAAGCCGCTCGCAATATGCAATTTTTGGAATGTTTTTCGAAAACTTTTCGAAATTTTTCCAAAAATCGGCCCTAGTGAGAAGGCTGAAAGGCGGCTAAAATCGCCGGCGCAGCCGGTGCCACAGGCTAGCCACTGGCCTCTGCGGGCTTAAAAAATTCAGCTGTCGAGTTCTTCGAGGGGGCCATATTGGGGGCCACGAGAATGCCCCCTCCCGTAAATTCATTTAATTTCAGTAGCTTAGTCGGTGAATTTGATGCCTCTTCTGGCACCACTCCTCGCTCTGGCACCGTCCAGTAGCATCCAGTAAGCGGCTGGTTTTACAGCATTTTTCGACCGAGAATCGCCCGACATCGTCCGGCGAAATCCGGCTAGAACCATCAACAGCACCATCATTTGTTGGTGCTTTTGATGGTCTCGGATTGACCCGACTTGCTGGGAAATCGACGTGCTTACACATATCAAAATTGCCTCCGCCAAGCCTGCGGAGAAGGCGTACAACCTGATTGATGCCCAAGGTCTGTACCTCACCGTCAAACCAAACGGACCCAAGCTCTGGCGGATGAACTACCGCTTCCTGGATAAGCAGAAGACGCTGCATCTCGGTGGCTGGCCGCAAGTCGGCATTGCCGATGCGAGGACACGCCGGGACGATGCCCGCAAGGAGATCGCGGCTGGCATCGATCCGTCGCTGGAAAAGAAGCGGGCGCGAATCGCCGCCAAATATGCCGCGAAGCGAGCCGAAATAGTCGAGCAGCCGGGGCGCGATTGCCGGCGGGTCGAGCCCGCCGATTGCGACAGGAACTCGGTCAGGATCGGCTGATAGCGCTCGCGCGGCTGTGTCGGCGAGCATCGGAAGTTTACGCGAGCCAGTCTTAAGGTGGAGGGATGCGGCCGCGACCGACGTGGGGAAGCATATCGTTGCCGATGTCTACAACGGTGGGACTCTCCGAGATGCGTGTCTTCGTCGCGGTGTGACGGAGGGATCGTTCACCGCCGCAGCGCGCGGCTCGCGACCGACAAGGCCTGTGCGAGCCGGATCGTGCAGAGGATGGAGGAGAAGTTCGGCGCTCGGCTTCTGAACCGTTCCTCGCGTCGCCTCAGCCTCACCGACGTGGGGAGAGATTATTTCGAGCGCGCGTCCGCGATTCTTTCGGCGGTGGAGGCGGCGGAGGCGGCAGTGGCTCAGCAGGCCTTGGGACCAAAGGGGCGGCTCAGGGTGACGGCGACGCCTGAGTTCGGAACCACCAGGGTAGATCTGGCGGTCGCGAGCTTCGTCGGATCAGGCGACCGCGGGGCGCACGCTCGCGCCGCCGCGCCCTGTACATCACCCCAATCGGCTCCGGTGTTGCCTCGTCCGCGCTAGAGGGCGTCGGCTCACTTCGGCCTCCCGTTGAATAGGTGGTCGCTTTCCAGGAACGTCATGAGCATCCGGAATGAGATCCGCGACGGGTTCCTCTCGGCCATAGGTTTGCGCGTCGAGGGCGGCATGGTCGCCGGGCGCCCGTCGAGGTCCGGCATCACGTAAATGGTTAGCTTTGATTGGGGTGCGGTCTGGAAGCCGAGCGCCATCGAGTTGTTGATGTTGTTGTATCCGCCTGGCCATCGCCCCCGCGACCCCGAGGTTTTGCCCTACGGCGTAATTCTGCGGGACGATCCGCGACACGCTCGCCATGTCCGGCAGTCCCCGCTCCTCGAGGCCCGCCGCGTCATCACGACGATCGACGAGGGGCCGCCGACACCGAGACACATAAAGAATGTCGGTGTCGGCGGGGCCGAGAATTTTCACATCGCCTGGTGCGGGTCTGCAATCCGGCTGGCGTCTCAGGGGCAAATCGGAGACACCGACGTGCCACATTGCCTAACACAGCCTGATTTGCGGCGATCACCATGACCCACAAAGACTTCGCGTCTCATTTGAGCGCCGGCGTCGTGTCGCGCGCGTGTATTCGTGCGGCGCCACTCCGGACTTTCACTTGCGGATACTGAATCCTGGGCGCTGCAAAGCATTCATGGCGTTCGATTGTCGGCGGTGAATTCGCTCGCCGATGGGGACCATGCGCCATCTGTTCCAAGCGGAATAAGCAGGCTGGTCAACAGCTTCTACGCCGAACGCCGCCACCGGCGGACATTGCTCGAACCACATATTGGGAAACGACATGCGTCAAACACCTGGCTTTTGTAATCGCGTTATCGTCTCGGCGAGCGCCTTCGTCTGGGCCAGTTCCGCGGCGGCCCAGACGCTGACGAAAATCGAGCCGCCGCTCACCGCCGCTCCCGGGCAAGCGTCCGGCTATCCTGGAGAATCCATAGGCCAGGACGGTGGCCCCGATGAGGATCACATCGCGATCGGCTTCGGCGGCCTGTATCAGCCCGCCTATTTGGGCTCGAGGAAATATCAGTTTCAGCCGATTCCGGTGATCGACATCAAGCGCGGGCACTTCTTCGTCAATTTCCAGAATGGGATCGGCGTCGCGCCGGCGGACAGCGAGGCGCTTACGGCCGGTGTCGGCGTCGTCTTGGTGACCGACAATTACGAGCGGAAGGATGTGCCGAACCGGTTCAACAAGGTCGATATGGGAGCAGGCGCACGCGGCTTCGTCAGCGTTCGACAGTTCGGCCTCGAAGCCACGGCCGGTGTCACCCAGATCTTCGCGGGCAGCACGAAAGGCATGATCGCCGATTTCAGCTTGTCGCGGCCCATCGTCGTGAACGACCGGCTGTTCCTCACGCCCTCGATCGGGACGAGATGGGCGAACGCGAAACACAATGACCGCTTCTACGGCGTGAGCGCGCGTCAGGCACAGGAATCGGGTCTTCGGCAGTTCCGCCCGGGTTCGGGTCTGCTGGATGCGAAGGCAGAGCTTGGGCTGCAATATCGACTGACGGACCATATCGGTTTCGGTGCGGCGGGCGGGGTCACGACGCTGCTGGGCAAAGTCAAGGACAGCCCTATCGTACGGAAGAAGACCGCTCCGTTCGGCATGGGTTTCCTGACCTACACCTTCTGACCGGCCGTGGCATATGGGATCGGCGTCATCCGGCGGGAACACCCGTCGGGTCGCAAAGGGCGCCGGGACAAACTGTCTCCGGCGCCCGGATTCCAACAACCGATCCCGATCTGCCGGCGGCAGGCATGCCCTGCGCTGGTGGACACTATGCCCCTATGGCGACCTTTCCTTCGCGCCGGCATGGCGTTTCCCGCCATCTTGCCCGGCTTATGCACCTTGCAACCCGAGGGCCGTCGGCCAGCACTGGACGTACCGGCTTCATGGACCAACGGTCCGGGCGGACCGGTCGCAGCTGGACGATCCGCATAGATCATCTGGTTTCGGCGGTCTGAGCGATAATCCGACAATGGCCGAGGCGGCCGCGCGGGTCGACCAGGCGCGTGCCGTGGTCGCGCCCCCTCGACCGATGTCGATCGCCTGGCGCACCGCCGCCCTCTTCCTCGGTAGCGCCCGTCCCGGCACCTGCGTCCGGTGGTTCTTGTGATTTCCAGGCCCTGAACGCGTCGCAAGGCAGGTGCGGGTCTTGAATAGGATCGGCGTCTAGCCGGGCATGCGAATTGCCATTCCCATTCATAGCTTCGAACCAGGCGGGGTCGAGCGTGTCGCGCTACGCCTTGCCGAATACTGGCGAGGCGAGGGGCATGATCCCGTCATAGTCCTTGGCCGAAGCCGCGGAGTCTGTGCCGATATCGCTCCCGACCTTGACTATCGTGTCATGAGAGAACCGTTTTCAACCGACCGGTGGGAGACGATCTGGATGATCTGGTCATTCGTCCGGCTCCTTCTCAAGGAAAAGGTCGACGTCGTTTTTTGTCCAGGCAATACCTACACCGTTGTTTGCGTGGCGACGAAGCTTCTCCTCGGTAGCCAATGCCCTCCTGTTCTCGTCAAGATCAGCAACGATCTGGAACGGCGCGATCTTCCGAAGCTCGTCAAACCCATCTATCGATGGTGGCTCAGAGCACAGGGTATCGCCCTCGACGGCTTCGTGGCGATCGCGGCGCCCATGCGTGCCGAAGTCGAGCGCGAACTGGCGCTCCCGGGAAACAGGGTCAGCGTCATTCCCGATCCGGCATTGTCCGAATATGACCTGCATCAGCTTTCCGGCGCAAGATCAGCCAGGAACGCGCAAGTTGGTTGCCGCTTCCTCACGATTGGCAGGCTTGCCGCGCAGAAGAATCAGATGCTGCTGCTCGAAGCATTTGCGCGCCACGCCCGGCCCGACGACGTGCTGGTCATTGCTGGAGACGGCCCCGAGCGCGACCGACTCGTCAAACGAGCAAACGCGTTAGGCCTGCGATCGCAAGTCCGGTTTGTCGGGCACGTCGACGATGTTCGAGCGCTGTACGCAAAGGCGGACGTCTTTGTCCTCTCGTCCCACTACGAAGGCGCGCCTGCGGTCATTCTGGAGGCCCTGGCTGCAGGGTTACCGATCGCCGCCACGAACTGCTGCGTCAGCATGGAATGGCTGACAGGCTACGGGCAATTCGGCGTGGTGGTTCCCCCTGGCAATCCCGATACTCTGAGCGTGGCAATGAACGTCGCGAGGCATTTGCGGCCGGATCGCACGGCAATGCGGCGCCTTGCCGCCGGGTTCACGTTGGAAAGCTCTGGTCAGCTCTATCTGTCCAGGCTCACCGCTTTGGTCGGCGATTCTCGCCATCAGCGTCGGAAGAAAATGCGCAGCAGGGTGCGGGAATGGCACGGGGGCGGGGTCTAGCGGGCTCTTGTCAACGAGCGAGGCCCGGAAATGCTCGATCAAACTCTCGCGCTCGCGCCGACTGGAACGTTCGCATTCGAACCGCAGGATCGCCGCGCCATGCCGGCTCCGGGAGGCATTCTCGGAACGATCCTTTCGCTGATCGTCATCGGCGCCGCGATCTACCAGGCGCGCGACCTCGATTTTGCGAAGACGCTCGGGTTGGTACCGACTTCGCTGACATTCTGGGGCCTGTTCGCCATCAGCTACCTGATTGGACCCGCAAGCGACTGGTTCATCTTCCAACGCCTTTGGGGCGTCGGTGCCGGCGCCTTCGGTGTTCTGATCCGCAAGCTCATCTACAACGAACTGCTGGTCGGCTATCTCGGAGAGGTCTATTTCTACGGCTGGGCACGGCAGAACCTCAAATTCGTGACCACTCCGTTCGGAGCGGTGAAGGATGTCGCCGTGCTCTCGGCGGTCGCGGGCAACGTGACCACCCTTGCCTTTCTCGCTATGGCGTTTCCCTTCGCGAAGCTGGTGCCGCTGCATGATCATGCGGCCGCAATCGGTTGGTCACTCGCCTTCGTGATCGGGACCTCGCTCGCGGTGATGCTGCTTCGCCGGTCGCTTTTTTCACTGGAAAGCAAAGAACTCGGAATGGTCTTCGCGGTCCATCTCTCGAGAATATTTGCGACGGCCATTCTTTCGGCGGCTCTGTGGCATCTTGTGCTGCCGGACGTTCCGCTTGTCTGGTGGCTTGTTCTGGCAAGCATTCGCCTTCTGATCTCGCGGCTGCCCTTCGTGCCGAACAAGGACGTCATGTTCGCTGGCATAGCCGTCCTCGCGCTCGGCGTCCGAGTCGAAGTGTCTGCACTGATGGTGCTCATGGCGGGACTGATCCTCGCGACTCATGTGCTTGTCGGGGTTAGCCTCGCATTTGTAGACCTGCTTTCGAAGAGGACGGGCAATGCAACGCCTGCTCTTTAGCCTCATGGCGGGTCCCCTGCTGGTTGCTGCTGGCCAGTCGACGCCCGATCTCGGAACGGCCGAAGGCAGGTGCCGCTCCAATGAGCTCGGCCCCTCGTTTCTCGTCAACGTCGAGGGGCTCAAGGACCGCACGGGCAAGCTAAAGCTCGAAGTCTACCCGGCAAAAGACCCGGACTTTCTGGAGGATGACAATATCCTGCTTTCAGCCGGCAAGGTCTTCCGCAGGGTCGAACAGCCGGTCCCTGCTTCCGGGCCGGTCCAGCTCTGTGTCCGGGTTCCGTCGACAGGCCGCTATGCGGTGAGCCTGCTGCACGACCGGGACGGCAACCGGAAGTTCGGCTGGCGCGTGGACGGAATAGGATTTGCGGGCAATCCGAGGCTTGGATGGAGCAAACCCGCCGCTTCCGCTGCAAGCGCCGTAGCGCGCTCCGGCCCGACCCAGATCGAGATCGTGATGAACTATCGGCGCGGCCTCGGCATGCGTCCGATCCGATGAGTGGAAACTGCCGATGAAAATCGTCGATGTCTGCGCCTTCTATTCTCCCAGAGGCGGCGGCGTAAAAACCTATGTCGCCCAGAAACTCGCGATCGCAGAACGACTGCAGCAGGATATCACGATCCTGGCACCTGCCGACGAGGACGCGATCGTCGAGCTCGGCCCCCGCGCGTGCATCCGGACGATTGCCTCCCCGCGCTTCCCGCTGGATCGAAAATACTGGTATTTCAGGGATGAGCGCGCGCTCCACGCCGCGCTCGACACGTTGGCGCCGGACCTGGTCGAAGCGTCCTCGCCGTGGCGAAGCCCCCTCATGGTGGCAAATTGGCGGCCAGAGATACCCAAGGCGCTGATCATGCACGCCGACCCTCTGTCCGCTTATGCGTACCGGTGGCTGGAACCCCTCGTCAGTCGCGAGACGATCGACCGACGGTTTGTGCGCTACTGGGATCATTTGCGACAGCTCGGACGACTTTATGACGCCGTCGTCTGTGCCAGCGAAGATCTGGCGTCGCGGATGAAGGCAGGCGGCGTCGGCAATGTCGTGACGGTTCCGATGGGGGTCGAGCCCCAACGCTTTTCAGTCCGCAAGCGCGATGCAGACCTGCGCGCGGGCCTTCTCGCACAATGCGGCCTCGGCTCCGACGCAACATTGCTCGTTGCCGCAGGCAGACTTGCGCCAGAAAAGCGTTTGCCGATGCTGGTCGAAGCGGTGACGATCGCCGGCCGGCATCGCCAGATTGGCCTGGCGATCTTTGGCGAAGGACGCGACGATACCAATATCCTTCGCGCGATCGGCGGGAATCCCCATATCCGGCTGTTTCGCCCGGAACGCGATCGGGAGAAATTTGCCGGCGTCCTGGCGAGCGCCGATGCTTTCCTGCACGGCTGCGAGGCGGAAACCTTTTGCATGACGGCAGCGGAGGCGAGCGCCAGCGGCATACCCGTGATCGTGCCTGATCGCGGCGGTGCGGCCGACTTCGCCAAAGGCCAGATGGGGCTCTCCTATCGCGCGGCGGATCATGCGGACCTGGTGCGCGCGATCCTCGCTCTGCCGGACCGCTTTGCCGCGCGCTCGACCGGTCGCTTGCCGCGCTCGATGGACGATCATTTTGCAGCCCTGTTTGCGATCTACCAAAACCTGACGGGCGAAGTTTCCTCGGCTGCGTGAGCGCAGCAATGTCCTTTCGCCTCCTCATCCTCGATCGCTATGTCCTGAGGCAAACACTCGGAACGATGTGCCGTGTGCTGGCCGTCGTCATGTCACTGATGATCCTCGAACATCTTCCCCGTCTTCTGGAGATCACCCGCCTTTCGGGGCACCGCGGATACATAGTCGTGCACACCGTTGCCGGCCTGCTCCCGGAATATGGGGGCATCGGTTTGCCGGTCGGGCTGTTCCTGGGCATTGCCTTGACCGTACGAAAGCTCGTTCTCAGCGGGGAGCTGGACGTGATCGAGGCGTGCGGCATCGCGCCTATGCGTTGGATGCGGTTTCCGCTCATCGTCGCTGCGATGGTCAGTATCCTGGCAATGTTGAACCAGGGCTGGCTGATGCCCGCCGGTGAAGGCAAACTTGCGGAAATCGGTGGGCGCATGGAGAGCGGTGAATTCGGTCATCGGCTCGAGGCAGGCCAGTTCATCGATCTCGGATCCGGAAGGGTTTTGCTGTTCGAGCAACTCGATGCGGCAAATGGCGAGCTCATTGGACTGTTCCTCCGGGCGGAGGGAAACACCTTCACCGCAAGGCGTGGACGTTTTTGGCGGCGCCCCTCCGGAGCGGCGGCTATCGAATTGCGCGATGGGCAGGTCGTGCGAGACCGATCTTCCAAGGTGCTTAACTTTGTCCGCCTGCAATATCGAGCTGATGACGTGGGAGGTGCGTCGGAAACGGGGCCAGGGGACAGATCTCCGAAGCGGGTAGATATCGGCCTGCTATGGGCGAGCGGCACCACGTCCGGTCGTTCGGCCGCATATGGACGCTGTCTCTCGGCAGCGCTCATATTGTTCCTGCCGTCACTGGCGCTGGCCTTGGGAAAGCCGCCAAGGCGACAATCAGGAGCGGTGGGAATTCTCGTCGGGCTGATGTTGCTGGTGGTGGGCCTGAAAATGATATCGCCGCTGATCGATGGGCAAGCGCGAGAACCCGAAATAATGGCAGCCGGCATTCTCCTGGCCTGGGGCTTGTCCGTTTCGGGGCTGATCAGGGCCGAGAAGGTCTTCGGTCAGGGCTTTGTCGATCATTGGGCGAGCCGGGTTCTCCAAAACTTCCGTCGTCCGAACGCCTAGCTCGGGATGAGTCCCCGACGCACAACGATACTGACCCCGTCTGTTCGATCCTGTCACCCACCAAACCGATCATATTTCCTGCGTCTTCGCCAGCGCAGGGTCACAAGACGACGCACTCCGCCCAATCCAATATTATCCCCCTGCATGTGCGGTTCTGCGTACTTCCCGGCGTCTGAAGCCAGACACGCGGATCGACCGTCAAGGGACTGGACATGGGCAGCATCGACTGGATCGGCGGACTTGAATTGCGGCCGGTCGATGCCTTGTCTGAACCGCACTTCGATCTTCGGACCGAAGGTGGGCGTACCGCGATAAGGTCGGAAACATCGGTCACCCAATCCCGGAAGGGTCGCTGCTGATGTCGGAAGTCGTTCAAAAGCGCGCGTCATCCTCTGGTGCATTGCTCCGGTGGCGGCGCGCCCATTATGGGAGTCCTATGTCACGAGGGTTCGAAGGTTCGAGCACAGGCGAGACGGGGCTCGCGCAACTGTTGGGCGAAATGCGTCCCGATTTGCTGCGCTTCATGCTGGCGCGCCAGTGCGATCCCGCCGAAGTAGAAGATCTGTTGCAGGATCTGTACGTGAAACTGACCAGTGTCGGTACTGGCCCCGTCAGTTACCCGCGGGCATATCTTTACCAGATGGCGAACAACCTCCTGCACGACCATCGCAGGGGGCGTCGTCGACAGCAGGCGCGAGACGATCGCTGGACGCGCAACCGGATCGGACCCGACCTCGAAAAGGATGCAACACCTTCGCCGGAAGAGAGCGCAATCGCGCGCGACGAACTCGAGCGGGTCAATAAGGCGCTTGCGTCGATGCCGGATCGGACCGCCCAAATTCTGAAGATGTATCGGCTCGACGGTCTGTCGCAAAAGGCAATCGCCAACAGCCTGGATCTCAGCTTGAGCGCAGTGGAAAAGCACCTCCAGCGGGCGTATCGAATGCTCTTGGCCTTGCGCAAAGAACTGGATGGCGCTGCGCAACTCTCGCAAAAGGAGGCCGGCGATGTCAGCTTTTCCTGATCGCGCAATGGTCGAGAAGGCGGTCGCCTGGCACCTCCGGCTCAAGGAGGCCGACGAAGACGCATGGATCCAATTCGCTGCGTGGCTAGAGGCCGATCCCGCGCATAACGGCGTCTATGAAGCCGTCGCTGACGGTGACGTGCGTATGTCGCTCCTGCTCGAGAGTGCAACCTTTCCGCCGGCCGATGGACATGAGCGATTACCAGAATTCAGCAATGACGAGGATGACATTGCTTATGATGGTGGCAGCGAACGCGTTCTCCGGCCCCGGTGGCGCTGGGGTGCGCTTGCAGCTTCGATAGCGGCGGCTGGTCTGATTGCTGTTCAAATGCTGCCCAACCGGGATTCGCCCTATTCGATCGAAACCCCGGCGGGCGAGACTCGAACCGTTTCACTGGCGGACGGGAGCGAGGTCCTGCTCAACGGCGGCACCAAGATTATCCTCGACAAGAACGACATCAGATCGGTGGAGATCGCCCGGGGCGAAGCGCGATTTGCTGTGGAGCACGACGACTCCGACCCGTTCACCGTCGTCGCCGGTGAGCAGCGCCTGGTCGACATCGGGACCGTGTTCAACGTGGTCCGTACCGATCGGCAGCTTCGCGTCGGAGTGGCCGAAGGCGCGGTGCGCTTCGAAGGTGCCGCCCGGGCTGTCAATCTTCGCGCCGGTGATAGTCTTACAGCAGACAGTCGCGGGACCATCGAGATTTCGCAGATTGCGGTCGCGTCGGTTGGAAGCTGGGCAGATGGCAAACTCGTCTATGATCAAGCTCCTTTGGCACAAGTCGCAGACGATCTGTCCCGGTCGATTGGCATATCGCTCGAGCTTCCACGAGGAATGGGCTCGAGGAGCTTTTCAGGCGTGATCCAGACCGATGGGGATCGGGAGGCACTGCGCGCGAGGCTGGAAGAACTGATCGGCGAGAAAATTGTCGCGGACGGGACGCGCTGGTTCGTCGAAGCTCGGTGAGCGGCAGATTGCTTTTGGCGAGCGCGCCGATCGTCTGCGCAGCGGCAACCTTTCCGGCGCACGCTGCCGAGGAGATCTCGTTGGATGTTCCTCCCGGGCCATTGAACGTCGCGCTGGTATCGCTCGCCACGCAGGCGGGCGTTTCCATCGACACCAGCGATCCGGCGCTGCGGTCGGTGCGAGTTGCCGGCCTGAGGGGACGCTATACCCTCCGCGAAGGGTTGCGCCGACTGCTGCGAGGTACCGGATACGATTTTCGAATTTCGCATGGGGACGTGGTGAGAGTGCTTCGCCAGCCTGCCCGTCGGGCCCGGCAAGCGGTCCCTGACCGGCGGAAATCCGCGACGTTCCCTTCTCCCGGGCCCCCGGTCGATCTGCCGCCACCACCCGAAGAGATCATCGTCACGGCGAGCAAACAGCATGTCGCGCTGGCCGATTATCCTGGCGCATTTCATGCTGCCTCGTTCGATGAAGCGCAAAGCCTTCATTTCGGCAGCAGGGGCAGCGAAGTCTTGCTTCGAGATCTTCCGAACCTGGGCTCGACCAATCTTGGTTCGGGTCGAAACAAGATTTTCGTCCGGGGAATTGCCGACAGCAGCTTCAATGGGCAATTGCAATCGACAGTCAGTCAATATTTCGGAGAAAGCAGACTCACCTATAGCGCCCCTGATCCTGACCTTGCGCTATACGATATCGAGAAGGTCGAAGTCGTCGAAGGCCCGCAAGGGGCCCTCTACGGCGCGGGGTCGCTGGGCGGCGTCATCCATATCGTGCCGCGCCTCCCTGCGCCGGGGGCGTTCGAGGTCAGCGGAACCGCAGCGATCGCGGTGACCGGCGACAATTTGGGCAAAGATGGTGCCATCGTTGCCAACCTCCCGATTGGCGGACGCGCCGCAGTCCGACTTGTCGGATATCGCATCTTACGCCCTGGCTATATCGACGATGTCCGACGGGACCTGTCCGACGTCAATCGCACGAGCGTGTCGGGATTGCGGGCAACCTTTCGCATGGAGTTCAACGCCGGCTTGAGCATCGATGCCGGAATCGTCTCTCAGGACACGGGCAGCAGGGACGGCCAGTATACCGATGCTCCACGCTCTTCCGCGCTGACGCGTCGATCCTTTTTTGCGCAACCATTCGACAATGACTATCGCCTGGGTTTCGGAACCCTTCGGGCCGACCTCGGCTTCGCCAGGCTCTTGTCGAACACCTCCTATACTTATCATTCGATCAACACGGTGTTCGACGCCACATCGCCCACCGCGCAGATTCCCACCTTGTTCGATGAGGATATGGAGGTCAGGCTGCTGACCCACGAGACGCGGATCTCGGGATCGACGCGACGGATCTCGAACTGGGTGTCGGGCTTTTCGATTGCCCATAACGTCAATCGTATAGATCGGTTTCTCGGTCCCGCAGATGCGCTCGCGCCGATTTCCAATGTTCGATCGGAAACCCTGGACGCCGCCTTGTTTGGCGAGGCAACGGTGCCGCTCTGGCGCAATGTCTCGATCACCGGCGGGGGGAGGCTGTCCCTCTTCTTGCGGTTCGACGATTTCGCTACCGAGTCCGGCGAAGCTTCGGTCGAACCAACCCGTCCCCTGACGCGGTTTCTGCCGACCGCGGCTCTGTCCTGGAAGCCCTGGAAAGGGACGATCGGCTATCTGCGCTATCAGGAAGGGTTCAGGCCCGGGGCGCAGCAGCTGACCGGAAGCGGCGATCAAGCCGAGGTGACCAGCTTCCAGCCGGACGAGATCCGCGCGTCGGAGATTGGCATGCGCTTCGGCACCGACGCCGGCTCGCGGCTGTCGGGCGGGCTGTCCTATGCCTATTCGAGGTGGAGCAGGGTGCAAGCCGATCTCGTGACGAGCGCCGGCTTCCCCTATGTCGCCAATCTCGGCTCGGCGCAGGTGCACTATGTCTCGGCCAATCTAGGCTGGCAGGCCCATCCGGAGCTCCGCTTTCAACTATCGGCCTTCAACACGACCAGCAGACTCGATCGGCCGACACCCGAGTTCCAGGCCGATGGGGAAGGGAACTTGCCCAACGTCGCCGAGAGCGGCTGGCGGCTCGCCACGCGTTTCGAGCCCTGGATTGCGAATACGAAGATCACGCTGGACGGATCGCTCGGTTACATCGGCACCTCGTATCTGGGTGTACGCGCGCCATTCGATCTTTCGCAGGGGGACTATGTCGACACGGCTATCGGAGCACGGGCCGAATTCGGGCGCTGGGGCCTCTCACTGGACATCGAAAACCTGTTGGACAGTCGAGCCAACCGCTTCTCCTACGGCAATCCCTTTTCCGTAGCCGAAGGGAATCAGCGAACGCCTCTGCGGCCGAGAACGGTGAGGATCGGAATCAATGCCAATTTCTGACAAGCGCTCGCTCCTCGCATCGATTCACGACGTCAGCCCGGGGTCGGAACGGGAAGTCGACCGGCTTGCCGGACTGCTGACGGATACGCTCCGATCTTCCAGCTTCGCCATGCTCGTCGTGCCCGACCATTGGGGGCACCACCCGATCCGCTCGGGCACCCCATTCGCCAACCGTCTCAGGGCCTGGTCCGACAGCGGCATCGAGATGTTCGTCCATGGCTGGTATCACAAGGACACCGTCGAGCATCACGGCATCTCCGGCCTGAAGGCGAAGTACATGACAGCAAGCGAAGGCGAGTTTCTCGGCCTTTCCTACGCCGAGGCGGCACGCAGAATGGAGGACGGGCGAGCGCTCGTCGAGGACATCATCGGCCGGAAAGCCGCCGGGTTCATCGCACCAGCATGGCTCTATGGGGCGGGCGCGATGGACGCCTTGCGCGACAGCAGCTTCGACATCGCCGAGGATCACATGAAGGTCTGGATCCCACAGACAGGTGCGGTCGTGGCACGCGGGCCGGTGGTCACCTGGGCCAGCAGATCGACCGCAAGGACCGCGTCTTCCCTGGCCTTCGCGGCGCTTGCCCGCCAGGTGCTGCATCCGCTGCGAACGGTTCGGGTGGCCGTGCATCCGGGCGACGTAACCAAGGATTCGATCCTATCCAGCATTGAAAAAACGCTGCGGCGCTTTGTCAGGAGCCGCCAAGCCGGAAGTTACCGGTCACTTCTGGCCTAGAGCCCGATCCTCCGGGAGCTGCGTCCGCCCGGTTCAGAGCGGGCGTCATGCCGGGTCAGAATATTGTGCGAGGGCGGACGGCGCCATAACGACCCTGCAATTCTCCTGCCCCAAATGGGTCGCGCCGATCTGCACAGAATTCATCCCCTCGCCTTTCTCCGCGACAACCGGGCGTGGGTTGTCCTCCGCAGCCGAGAATGAAGAGTTTTCGGGAGAGGCGTCTGCGCGATCGCCGACATGCTGCCGTCCGATAGGCTCGCCGCGCGAGGGGCGGGCGGAGTCGTGCTATTTCAGCCCGACCGCACACAAAAAGGAGCCCGCCTCCGTGAGGAGGCGGGCCCATTGGAGAGACCCTCGGGGATCGAGGGTCAGGGATCAGAAGTTGATCGTCGTTCCCACGGCGATCTGACGGCCGAGCGAGTCGTAGCGCGCGGAGATCGTGTTCGCGCGCGACAGGCCGATATCGTACGAGTTCGGCAGGATCGGCGGGGTCTTGTCGAGGATGTTGTTCGCCGCGATCCGGAACGAGAAGCCCTTCTGGATGCGGAAGTTCAGCGCCAGATCGAAATAGTCGTACGCGTCGATCCGGTAGAAGGTCGAACGCACCGTCTCCGGGCTCGCGCCGAGGCTTTCCTCGCCCGAGTTCGACGTACGGGTGAGCGGGCCCAGATGACGCCAGTTCAGCGATGCGCTGAAGAACTGGTCGGCCGTGGTCCAGGTGCCGCGCAGATTGTGCGTCCATTTCGGGATGAACTGGCTGCAGCCGGCGCCGCCGAAATAGCCCGCGCAATTGCGCTCCGCCAGGAACGACGCGTCCTGCGCGCCGGCCAGGGTGGTCAGCGAACCCGAGAAGTCGAAGTCGAGGCGGCCGGCATTGCCGAGACCAAGCGCATATTGCGCCTGGAAGTCCCAGCCGTGCGATTTGGTCTTGTAATAATTGGTCGTGCCCTGGCGGATATAGCCGGTTGCCGGGTTGCCGGTCGGATTGCTCGACAGCGTGCCGTCCGCATTGCGAACGAACATGCTGCAGAAGAAATCGTCGCCGGTCTCGGCGCAGCCGCGCGAGAAATAGGCATAGTCGTTATAGCCGATCGACTGGTTGAGATCGATCAGGAAACGGTCGACCGAGACCACCAGTCCGGGCAGGAACCGCGGCTTGAGCACCACGCCGAAGGTCTTGGTATAGGCGGTCTCCGGATCGACGGTGAAGCCGCCGGCGCGATAGGTGCAGCCCACATCCGTCGGGCACAGCAAGGTGGCGCTGCCGTACAGGCTGTCGGCGAGCCCGGTGGCGGCGCAGGCCTCGCGCGACGCCGCCGGCGCCCCATAGACGTTGACCGGCTGGCCGGTCACCGGATCGATCGAGGTGCTGACGATGCTCGGCGCGCAGATGTCGTTATACGCGGTGGTGATCCGGCCATAGCTGGTGTTCGAGCCCTGGAACGCCTCGACCACGGTCGGTGCGCGCTGGGCGCGGTTGATCGAGCCGCGGAAGGTGATGTCGGGGATCGGCGACCAGATCGCCTCGGCCTTCCACGTCGAGAAGGTGTCGGGGTTGCTGCTGTACTTCGACAGGCGGAACGCGCCGTTGACCTGCAGCAGTTCGGCGAACGGCTTGTTCTGGACGAGCGGTGCCTGAAGCTCGATATTGCCCTCCCAGACATGCTGCGAAAGGTAGCGATCGGCGTCGTTGCTGACATTCTCGCGCCACAGCGCGTCGGCGTGGCTCCGCAACTGGTCTTCGCGATACTCGGCGCCGATCGCGATCGCGAGGCCTTCATCTGCCCATGGGCTCTTGATGCCATAGGTGCCGAGATCGCCCTGAACGGTCGCGATCGCATTGTAGAGCGTATTGGTGGTCGTCGAGTTGCCGTAAGTGCCCTGGATCAGATAATTGTACAGCGCGCTGTTGTTGACCGACGAGTTCGCGCTGAACGGATCGAAGGGCAGGCAGCCGCTCGCCACGTCGTTGACGCAGCTGATCGTGCCGTTGTTGTTGACGACGTTGAGCGCGTTGTTGACGCGATCATAGACCGGCTGGGCCCAGCTCATCGTCATCTTGTTGCGAGCATAGACGCCGCCGACATCGTAGCTCCAGCCCTGCGCGAACTGGCCGCGGACGCCGCCGGTGATGCGGGTGCCTTCGTTGAGATAGCGGTCCTCGAGATCGGGCACGCCGGTAAAGCGATAGCGCAACTCGATCGGCACGAACGTCGTGCTGCCCGCCGCCGCGCCGCAGATCGTCGTCGCCTGCGCGGCCGACATGAACGGGTTGGCGCAGCTCACCTGATACGGACCGTCCGAATAGGCGGTCGAGCTGTAGACGCGCGCCGGATAGACGTTGGCCGACTTGTCGCGGAACCACATCGCATTGGCGTAGACTTCCGCCGCGTCCGAGATCTCGAACGACGCGAAGCCGCCGGCATTCCAGCGCTCGTTCTTGCGCTGGAACGAATAGCCGTCATACGGATTCGCCGCGAGCGCCGACGAATAGGGCACGAAGGTGCGGCTGCCGTCGGGGTTGTTGACATAGGCGTTGCCCGCATTGGGGCCGGACTGCGGCGAGACATAGCCGGTGCGGGTATAGGTCGAGATGGAGCAGCTGAGCGGGCCGTCCTTGGTGCCTTCGACCAGCTGGCAGCCCGAGGTTTCGCGCGCGCTGTAGGGGACGAGGTCGGCCTTGCGGTAATTGACATAGCCGGAGATGTGGAAGCGGTCGTCGAACAGCTTCTTGCCCGCCGTCAACGACAGATCGACGCGGCCACCATCGGTGGCGAAGCCGTGACTGGGCTGCGCGAAGCCATATTGGCTGGCGACCTGCGAGATCAGGCCCGGCTTGTTCTGATGCGCGTAGAAATTGTAGTTGGCGTTGAGCTGAAGGCCCTGAAAATCATTGTCCATGATGAAGTTGACGACGCCGGCGACCGCGTCCGAGCCGTAGACGGCCGAGGCGCCCCCGGTCAGCACGTCGACGCGCGAGATCAGCGACGTCGGGATCATGTTGGCGTCGAGGCCATTCATCGTGCCGAGGCGCTTGCCGTCGACGAGGATCAGCGTCCGCTCGAAACCGAGGTTGCGCAGCTTGATGCGCTGGCGGCCGTCCGAATCCTGATAGTTCTGCTGGCTGTCGGGCGCGATCGACGGGATGCGGTTGAGCACTTCCTCGATATTCACCGCGGCCTGGGCACGGATCGAATCCGATGTCACCGAAGTGATCGGCGATGCCGCGGCGGCGTTGGGACGCGTGATCCGCGAGCCGGTGACGACGATCCCGGCATCCTCGCCGCTATCGGCCTCGGGCACTTCCGCCAGGGCCGCGTCGGCGACCTGGCTCTGCGCCATCGCGGGCATCGCATAGATCCCCGCGACGCAGGTCGATGCGAGCAACAATGCATTCAACTTTTTCATGGCTCTTCCTTTGACTCCCTGAACCCTATTGCGTGCCGCGGGGGCCTTTGAGGCTCTCCGCGGCGCGTATCTCCGTGCGACCTGCGGGGTCGGTGACGGCAAATGTGAAACCCGGCTGGAGGGCGTAGCCGCCGACCTCGCCGTGCGTGTCGATGGCGAGAAAGCCGACCTGTGCGTCCTTGACCGCGTCGTCGCGCAGCCGGGCGATGTGGCGCACTGCCTCGCGGCAGGCGTCCGCCGGGCTCATCCCGGCGCGCATCGATGCGACGACCCGCGCCGTGCCGGCGATCCGCGTGACTTCCTCGCCGACGCCGGTCGCCGTTGCGGCGCCGACGCCGCGCTCGACGAACAGCCCGCAGCCCGCCTGCGGCGAATCGCCGATCCGGCCGCGCAGCTTGAAGGCCATGCCCGAAGTGGTGCAGGCCCCCGCCAGCGCGCCGTCCGGGCCGCAGGCGAGCATGCCGATCGTGTCGTGGTCGAGCGCCGAGCCGCGCTGGTTCTCGCTATTGGCGATCGGCTTGTATTCGGCGGTCTCGAGCCAGTCGCGCCACGCCGCCTCCGCCTCGGGGGTGAGCAGTTTGATCGGCGCGAATCCTTGCGAGAGCGCGAATTGGCGCGCGCCGGCGCCGACCAGCATCGTGTGCGGCGTCTTCTCCATCACGCGCCGCGCGACCGAGATCGGGTGAAGAATATCCTCGAGCGCGCCCACCGCGCCCAAATTGCCGCGATCGTCCATGATGATCGCATCGAGGGTCACATGGCCGTCGCGGTCGGGATAGCCGCCGAAACCCACCGAATGATTGGCCGGATCCGCCTCGGGCACCTGCGCGCCGGCTTCGAGCGCGTCGAGCAGATTGGCGGTGGCTTTCCAGCGCGCAAACGCCGCGGCGTTGGCGGCGGCGCCGAAATCCCAGGTCGAGACGAGGAAGCTGCGTCGCTGCGGTCGCGCCTGCGCCGGCCGGGTCGCAGCCGCTGCGGCTCCCCCCAGTCCCAATGCGAGTGCGCCGCGACGAGACGTCTTCATCGACACGATCCAGCTACCCAGTCTCAGGCGCCCCCTCCGGCGCCGCGGATGTGGCCGGTGCCGTCATTCAGACGCATCGGCAACGCAACCGGATTGTCATATATGAAACATAATTTCAATACCAAAAACTGCTTTGGTGCTATTGTGCCCTTGGATGTTGCATACCAACCACAATCATTGCGGGCGTGGGGCGGCGTTCGCCGCAAGGACGTTCGATGCGTTTAAGCTGTTCTTCGGCGTGCTTCCGTAACGGCGACGGCGCGCGTTTCAGCGTCGGGAGATGAACCCGCCAATGCCTGCAATAGCGAGGCGTGCGGCCGGAACCGCCGGTTCCTTGAAGGTCAATCGCAGGAAGCGCGCGCGCCGGGTTTTGGCAAACGGGATTCGCTGCGTCGACAGCGCGTAGGCGATATTGGAGAATTCGCCCGCGGCACCAGGTTCCCAATTGGTTCCATCGGCGCTGGTTTCGGCGACATAGCCTTTGGGCGGTGCCGCGCCGGTCATCACCTGACGTGACGGCGTCAGGCTGAACCCGGCAAGGTCCGCGTCCACGCCGAGATCCATGGTCACCTGCGCCGGCGCTCCGGGTGTCGGGCGTGGCTGTACCCAGATGCTCGCTGCATCATTGTCGAGCAGCTTCTCCGCCCCCGGCGCGCTCGCCGCGACGATCGACCATTTGGTGACGTCGAGAACCGTCGGATCGGTCGACACGATCACCGGCACCGGGACCGGTGCGACCGCGAGGAACAAGGCGAATTCGCTGATCGCCGGGCAGACCGGGGCGTCGAGCACGCGCAGCCGCACCCGGCGCGGCGCGATCGGCGCGTCGAGCCGGATGATCCGCTGCGCCGAGATGCAGTCATGCTCGGCGAGCGTGCGCCAGCTGCCGTCGATCTCGGCATCCACCGCGAAGCGCGTCACGCGCACGCCGAGCGGCAGATACTCGCGCAGCCGAATCACGTCGAATCGCGTGCCGGGCTTGAGATCGAGCGTCAGCGTCGGGTTGGTGATGCCTTCGGGGCTCGCCCAATAGGTCTCGCGATTGCCGTCGAGCACCCGCGCCGGTCCGAGCGCGCCCCCTCGGCTGTGGCTGGCATGCGCGACGGCGCCCCGCGCGAGGTCGCGCGCGAAGGTCGCGCGGATCGCATTGCCGAACGACTGGAGTATCCTGACGTCCTGATCGGGAATGCGCCCGCGGCGGTCGGGGGGTATGTTGAGGTTGAGGTTGGTGCCGCGACCCACCGATTCGTCATAGAGCCGGATCAACCGCTCGGGGCTCTTGACCTTCGAATCCTCGTCCGAATGGTAGAACCAGCCCGGACGGATCGACACGTCGGTCTCCGCCGGCCACCAGATCTCGCCACCACGGACTCCGGAATTGCCGTCCTTCTGGTCATAAGGCTTGTTCGGCATGGTCGGCCAGCACGGATCGCCGGCGACGCCGTCCTCATTGCCCACCCAGCGTATGTCGGCGCCGAGCGGATCGAAGGTGCAGGCATTGGGCTGCAGCTTGTGCACCAGAGCGACGATCGACGGCCAGTCATAGTAACGCGGAGCGTCGATCTTCCGCGCCTCGCGCGCGCCGCCATAATAGCCGTCGCCGCCATTGGCGCCGTCGAACCAGACCTCGAACAATTCGCCATAGCGGGTGCAGAGCTCGGTCAGCTGTGCACGATAATATTCGACATAGGCTGGGCGGCCATATTCGGCGTGATTGCGGTCCCATGGCGACAGATACAGCCCGAACGGCAGCTTCGCGCGGCGGCAGGCGTCGGCCATTTCGCGGACCACGTCGCCCTTGCCATTCTTGTAGGGGCTGTTGCGGATGCAATGTTCGGTGAGCAGGGTCGGCCAAAGGCAGAAGCCGTCATGATGCTTGGCCGTGAGAATCAGCCCCTCGAGCCCACCCGCTTTGGCTGCCGCGACGATCTGGTCGGCGTCGAAGTCGCTCGGGTCGAACAGCTTCGGGCTCTCGTCGCCATACCCCCATTCCTTGTCGGTGAAGGTGTTGATCGAGAAATGGACGAAGGCATATTGCTCGCGGCCGTGCCAGCGCCACTGGCGCGGGCTCGGTACCGCCCCATATGGCCTGGGGGTGGCCATACTGGCCAGCGCCGGCGCGGCAGGAAGCGCGCTCGCGGCGAGCCCGGTTGCGATCAGCGTGCGCCGGGAAAGCTCGGTCATATAATCCTCATCAAGCGGGAGTGCGGCCGAACGACGGCGGCCGGTCGGCAGCCGCGCGGCCGAAGGCGCGATTGGGCGTACGCGCCATGGTGAAACGCAAGGTGCCGCCTTTGGCCAGCTCGGCATGCGGGATCCAGCTGCGCGTCCACGGCCGGCCGTTCCACCGGACCGCGGCAACATAGGGCGTCTCGGGACCATTGCCTGGGGCCTCGATCACCAGCCGGCGTCCCGCACCCACGCGCAATTCGGCGCGCGCGAACAAGGGCGAGCCGAACACATAGGCCGCCTCGACCGGATCGACCGGGTAGAAGCCCAGCGCCGAGAAGACGAACCACGCGCTCATCTGCCCGCAATCGTCATTTCCGATGATCCCGTCGGGATCGTTCTTGTACATTTCGACGCAGAGCCGGCGCACCATCGCCTGCGTCTTCCACGGCGCCCCGACATAGGCATAGAGATAGGGCGCGTGCTGGTCGGGCTCGTTGCCATGGGCATATTGGCCGACCAGCCCCGAAATGTCCGGCGGGGCATTGGCGGGCAAGGTCGAGGGTGCGGTGAACAGGGCGTCGAGCTTCGCCTCGAACTTCGCGTCGCCGCCCAGATGCGCGATCTGGCCATAGATGTCGTGCTGGTTGAGGAAGGTCGCCTGCCAGCCATTCGCCTCGGTATAGTCGCGCCAGTCGGGCTCGGGCATATGGCCGAGCTGGATCGGGTCATAGTCCTTCCACCAGCTGCCGTCGGCGAAGCGCGGCCGGGCGAAGCCGATCCGGCCGTCGATCACGTTGCGCCAATTATCCGAACGTTTCAGCAGCCGTTCCGCGTCGCCTTTTGCGCCGGCCACGCCGGCGAGCCGGGCCGACGCCCAGTCGTCATAGGCATATTCCTGGGTGCGGCTGACGCTCTCGTTGACCTTGTCGGCGGGGACGAAGCCGAGCCGGTCGTAGAGGTCGCGACCGCGGCTATTTTCCTTGTCGGGTGCGGTAAAGTCGAAGCTGCGTTTGCGAATCGCGGGCCATGCCGCGGCATAATCTGCCTCGATGCCCTTGGCATGCGCCTCGGCCAGCGGCACCACGCCGTGCCAGCCGATCATCGTCCCGGTCTCCTTGCCCTGCAGCGGCCAGACCAAAGGCCCGAACGGCGACTGCGCGGTCTGGCGGATCAGATCGTCGACCAGTTGCTTGGTCCGCTCGGGTGCGATCAGCGTCAGCAGCGGATGCAGCGCGCGATAGGTGTCCCACAACGAATAGGTGCTGAACGCCGCGCCGCCCGCCGGCACGCGGTGCACTTTCCCGTCCATCCCGGCATAGCGGCCGTCGACATCCGAGAAGAGCGTGGGCGCCAATTGCGAATGGTAGAGCGCGCTCGACAGGATCGTGCGCTGGTCGGCAGTGCCGCCTTCGACTTGCACCGTCCCGAGCGCGGCGCTCCAGCGTTCGGCCGCCTCGCGCCGGGTGCGATCGAAATCCCAATGCCGCGCCTCGGCGGCGAGATTGGCGCGTGCGCCCGCGGCGTCGACTGCCGAGATGCCGCAACGCACCAGCACCGGCGCCGCGCCGGCATCGTCATAATGGAGCACGGCCTTGAGCCGCTTGCCCGTCACTTGCGTGGCACCGCGAGGCTGCTCGCCGTCGCCGTCGCCGATCAAGGTGATGCGGTCGGGCCGGCGCGACAGCTGCAGTGCGAAGAAAATCCGTCGCCCCTTGGCCCAGCGAAACACCCGCCGCGTACCGGTCAGCGCGCCGTCCGCCTCGATCGCGAGCATCGCTTCATCGATCAGCGGACGCGCGCCGGGGCGGTCGGGGACGAGGTGCGACAGGTCGATCAGCAGATGCCCCGCGCCCCGCGGAAAGCGATAGCGATGCCAGCCGGTCCGCTCGGTGACGGTCAGCTCGGCCTTTACGCCATTCTCCAGCGCGACGCGATAATAGCCCGGCTCGGCATGCTCGTCGGCGAAGCGCTGGCGATAGCCGCTGCCCGGCTGGTCCGCCGCGCCGGGCTGTAGCCGGACCGCGCCGGTGCCCGGTACGACCAGGACATCGAGCAGGTCGCCGATGCCGGTGCCCGAAAGATGGGTGTGCGAGAAGCCGAGGATCGACGTGTCGCCGCGATGATAGCCCGAACAGGTCTCCCAGCGCTCGACTCCGGTATCGGGGCTCAATTGCACCATCCCGAACGGCAGGGTCGCGCCGGGATAGGTGTGGCCGGTCCCGCCGGTGCCGATGAACAGATTGGGCCCGGCAGGCGGGAATGGCGTATGCGCGCGGACGGGCAGCGCAGCGGCGGCCACGCCGGCGGCGGCGGAGGAGAGAAGCTGGCGGCGCGTGGTCACCTGGGCAACTCGTGTGCGTCGCCGACGAGGGTGAAATCGGCCCATTGGCCGGGCCCGTCGCCGGGCTGGCCGCCGCCGACCCAGAGGCGGTGGGCGCCCGGCACCACCCGCCGCGTGCCGTCGCGCGCGACGACGCTGATGCTTCGCGGGTCGAGGGTGAAGCTGAGCTTTTGCGCCTTGCCCGGCGCCAGCGTCACGCGCTGGAAGCCGACGAGCTGGCGCTGGAGCACGGGGCTGGTCAGCGATCCGCCTTTCTGCGCCGGCGGCACCAGATAGGCCTGCACGACTTCCTCGCCTGCCCGTGCGCCGCTGTTGCGGACGGTCACCTCGACCTCGACCGGTGCGGCGGTCCCTGCGCCTTTCGCGGCCAGCCCGCTATAGGCGTAGCTGGTATAGCTGAGCCCGTGACCGAAGCCCCAGAGCGGGGTGCCGGTGAAGAAGCGATAGGTGCGTTCCTTCATCCCGTAATCGACGAAAGCCGGCAGATTCGACGCCGATTTGTAGAACGTGACCGGCAGGCGTCCGGAAGGATTGTTCGTCCCCGCCAAGGTTTCGGCGAGCGCAGTGCCGCCGGCCTCGCCCGGATACCAGGCGGTTAGGATCGCGTCGGCCATCGCCGGGTCCACTGCGACCGCGCTGCCGTTGGTCAGCACCAGCACTATTAGCTTGCCGGTATCGCGTAGCGCCTCGAGCAGTCGCTGCTGCGCCAGTGGAAGCGCAATGTCGGTGCGATCACCCCCGACGAAACCGGGCACGGTGACCTGCAGCGCCTCGCCCTCGAGATCGGGCGACAGTCCGAGCACCGCGACCACCACGTCCGATTGCTTCGCTGCCGCCACCGCCTGATCGAGCAGAGGCTCGGCCGGCGGGAGCCATAACAGCCGCAGCCCCTCATCCTCGCCGTGATGGTCGAGTTCGAGCCGGAAGGCGTGGCGGCGGCCGTCGCTGGTCAGCGGAATCTCGACCCGCGCCTTGCCGAGCGGACCCTGATGCAGCGGCTTGCCGTCGATCCACAGCCGCACGGCGTCGTGCTTGCTGCAATCCTTCCAGCACGCGGGAATGTCGATCGCCAGCGTATAGCGCCCCGGTCCCGGCGGCACGAACTCGCCGGTCCAGCGCGCCGCGAAGCCCCCGGCGTCAAGCCCCGGCGCCGGTGCGACGCGGGTATAGTTGAAGTCGATCCGGCGATCCTGCCGCACGATCGCGGGCGGGCCGGCTACCGTGGCGCCGGCGAAATACTCCGCCTTCAGCCCCGGTCTGCCGTCGGCGACGAAGGCGGTCTCCGGCACCACCACCGGCGCGCCATCGGCGAGGATCGAGCCTTGGGCGTATCGCACATTCGCCGTGCCGAACTGGCGGCGGATGCCCTCCAGCGGCGTCACCGGATCCCTGGCGGTGCCATGATAATTGGCTTCGAGCACATTGAGGTCGTCGGCATCGGCGCCGATCACCGCGATCCTGCTGCCCTCGGCAAGCGGCAATCGGCCGCCCTCATTCTGAAGCAATACGATCGCCTTGCGCGCGGCTTCGAGCGCCAGCTCGCGATGGGCCGGGGTGCCGACCGAATCAGGCGAAATACGGTTCCACGGGCTGTCCGCGCCGAACAGAGTGCCGAGCGCCTGCCGCGCCGAAAGCGCGCGGGTCAGCGCGGTGTCGACTTCCGCCTCGGTCACCAGCCCGCGCTTCACGGCCTGCGGCAGCGCGGCATAAGCCGACCCGCAATTGAGGTCGTTGCCGCCCTTGAGCGCCGCCGCCGCCGCGCCCGCGCCGTCGAGCCGATAATGGTGGAACAGATGGATGTTGGCGACCGCGTCGCAATCCGAAACGGTGAAGCCGGTGAAGCCCCAATCGCCGCGCAGCCGATCGATCATCAGCGAGGGCAGCGCGCAAACCGGAACCCCGTGGATCGAATTATACGCGCACATCAACGAGCGCGCCTTGCCCTCCGTCACCGCCAGCCGGAACGCCGGAAGGTAGGTCCATTCGAGATCCTGCGGGCTCGGATCGACGTCGAAACCGTCGCGCCCCGCCTCGGGGCCGCTATGCACCGCGAAATGCTTCGGGGTGGCGATCACCTTGGGGTATGCGGGATCGGGACCCTGCAGACCCTGAATGAACGCGACACCGAGATGCCCGGTCAGATACGGGTCTTCGCCATAGGTTTCCTGCCCCCGTCCCCAGCGCGGATCGCGGAAGATGTTGATGTTGGGCGACCAGATCGTCAGCCCCTCATAGATTCGCCGGTCGGCACCGATCGGCCGCGCATTGAACTTGGCGCGCGCTTCGGTCGCGACGACGTCGCCGACACGCCGCATCAAGGCGGTGTCCCATGTCGCGGCGAGCCCGATCGCCTGCGGGAAGACGGTGGCGTAACCATTGCGCGCCAGCCCGTGCAGCCCCTCATTCCACCAGTCATATGCCGGGATCCCGGCCTCCTTATCGGCGGGCGCAGTGCTTTGGAGCTGGGCGGCCTTTTCCTCGACGGTCATCGTCGCGATCGCCTTGGCCACCGCGTCGGGATCGGGCTCGGCGCCGGCGAGCAGGAAGGGGAGGATCATCGTTGCGGTCCCAAGGTACGAAGCGTGAGGGCGCGCCTGAGCGCGGCGGCGGAAGCGTCGGAGCGAATTTCGATCGTCACGCTCTCGCCGGGCAGCAAGTCGAAACCGTCGTCGCTCGGCTGCGCCGCCACGGCGGCGAAATCGAGCATCACCGCCCGGGAGAGCGTGCCAGCGGTGATCGTCACGCTTTTGCCTTCCCAGCGCGTCGTCAGCGCGGGCGCCGGATAGGCCATGTCCTTCGGCAATGCGCGCTCGACGATCGTGCGCGACACGCTGCGCCCGTCGATCAGCAGTTCCGCGACCGCAAAGCTGACCTTCGCATCGGCACCGGCGAACAGTTCGGCATCGGCGACGCTCGCCGCCTCCTGCGCGCCCAGCGGTTCGAGCGTCACCGCCGCGCCCTTGGTGCCCAGCGGCCTGCCGGCCATGTCGAAGGCACGGATGCGCCACTCGGCAGCGATCGGCGTGGTCGCGTCGGACACCAACGCCACCCGCGTCGCCCCGTCCCTGTGCTCGGCGACGATCGCCTGCGGCGCGAAGAAGCGCCGCGCGGTATAATGGAGCAGCTTCCACTGGCCTTCATAATCCACGCTCGCCCACGAGATCGCCGGCCAGGTATCGTTGAGCTGCCAATAGAGTGAGCCGAGCGTCACCGGGCGGCAGGCGCGGTGGTGCCGCGCCGCCATGTCGATCGCCTGCGCCTGATTGACCTGCGTCAGATAGACGAGGTCGGCGAAATCCCTGGACTTGCGCAGCCTCTGATCGAGATAGTGCTGGAGCCGGGCGTTGCCTTCGCCGGCGAGGAATTTCTGGTGCGCCTTGAGCACCGGGCTGTCGATCGCCAGCGGCCCCTTGCCGGCAAAGCCGCGAATCGTCGACAGGTCGGGCATGGCCTGGAAGCCATATTCGGACATGAAGCGCGGGCAGCTATCCAGATAGCGCTCGACCGGCTTCGATCCCGACCACACGTCCCAGAAATGCCGGTCGCCGTCCTTGTCGGTGTCGGTCGGACCCTCATAATCGGTCGAGGGCGAGCCGGGCCAATAGGGCGTGCCGGGTGCGCGTTTCGCCACTGCCTCGCGCAGCACCCGATCGAAGAGCACCGCCATGCCTGCGCCGATCCGCTCCTGTTCGTCGGCGCCGACGCGCTTCTTGAACGCCTTGCGATCGGACCAATTCTCCCATCCCGACAGCACTTCGTTGCCGCCTGCCCAGCCCACCAGCGAGGGATGCGGCTGGAGCCGTTCGACCTGTTCCTCGGCCTCGAAGCGGACATTCTCGCGGAACGCCGCGTCGGGCGGGGTTACCGATCCGCCGAACATGAAGTCCTGCCAGATCATCAGCCCCATCTCGTCCGCCATACGGTAAAAGGCGTCGTCGAGATAATAGCCGCCGCCCCAGACGCGGATCATGTTCATGTTGGCGTCGCGCGCGCTGGTCAGGATCTGGCGCATTTGCGGCTCGCCGACCCGCGACGGGAAATTGTCGAACGGGATCAAGTTCGCGCCCTTGGCGAAGATCGGCACGCCGTTGATCCGAAAGCCGAAGCTGCCGTTCTTGCGGATGAATTCGGTGGTGCGCAGCCCGATTCGCTGTGTGACGCGATCCTCGGTGGCGCCGTCGGCATCGAGCATGGCTTCGACTGCGTAAAGCGGCTGCGCGCCATAGCCAACCGGCCACCAGCGCTGCGGCCTCGCGATCGTCAGCGGCGCGCTGACCATATTCTCGCCGGCGGCGAGGCTGGCCGTGCGGCTGACCTCGACCTGCTTGCCGTCGGGGCCAGTGACCCGCGCGCGCAGCGTTACATTGGCGGGAGCGCCCGCGACGATCCGCCAGCGCGCGACCAGCCGCGCCTCATTATCGTTGAGCGCTTCCTGGTCGACGCGGAAGCCGTCGATCCGCGCTTCATCCCACGCCTCGATCCGCACCGGACGCCATAGCCCGATATTGATCAGCCGCGGGCCCCAGTCCCAGCTGTAATGATATTTGGGTTTGCGGATGTACGGCGAGGTCTGCTTGCCCTTGGGTTCGTCGCCGAACGCCGAATCATATTCGCCCGGCAGCGGATTGGCCTCGGCCAGCACCATCGGCTGGAGCGTTCGGATCGGCGAGGCGATGCGGACGATCAGCTCGTTGCGGCCCGGCTTCAACGCCGCCTTTGCATCGACCCGCCAGCGGCGATGGGCATTGTCGGTCGTCAGCAGCTGCTTGCCGTTGAGCGCCACCGTCGCAAAGGTGTCGAGCCCGTCGAACACCAGCTCGACATGGTCGCGCGCCAGCATAGCCGGAGTCACGTCGATCACCTTGCGGAACTGCCAGTTGGTCAACCCCGCCCATTGGATGGGTGCTTCGTTGATCCCTTTGAACGGATCGGGCACGCGCTTCGCCGCGATCAGATCCTGCTGGACGCTGCCGGGAACGCGCGCCGCGAACCAGCTGGCTTCGCGGGGATGCTCGCGCGCCTTGTCGGCATCCGCCGGATCGATGCGCACTTCCCACGCGCCATCGAGTGACACCGTTTCGCGCGGCGCTGCAACGGCGCAGACGCTCGCGAGCAATGCAGGCAAAAAAGCGAGAGATCGAGCAACCCGCCGAAGACGATCGGTCGGGCGAACTCCAACAACCTGCATCCGCTCACTCCACTGGCGCCCGACAGCGGGGCGCGGGGCGATGTAACCAATATAGGTCCTGCGGCACAATAGCCGCGTTCGCCGATTTGCCTCCCGCACGACGGTGCAAATCGACGCTCCAAGCCGTTTGCGACGCGCGTTAGATACCAATATGAATCCATCCCATGCCATTGCCCGATCCGGCGCGTTGCGATAGCGTTGTCATCAACCCGGGGCGACGGCTGCAGGGGCACCGCAGGGGGAGAGCAAATGGCATTCTCGGATCAGGTCGGGCGTTTCCGCGAGGATAATCCCTCGCCGCTCTATCTCCAGCTCCAGCAGCTCATCCGCGATGCGATCGGCGCTGATATCCTCACGCCGGGCGATGCGATTCCTCCGGAGCGCGACCTCGCCGTCGAATATGAAGTCGCGCGGATCACGGTGCGCAAGGCGATCGTCGGGCTGGTCGAGGAAGGCCTGCTGACTCGCCGCCGTGGCGCCGGCACCTTCGTCACCGGCCGGGTCGAGAAGAGTTTTTCCAAACTTTCCTCGTTCACCGAAGACATGGCGGCGCGCGGCCGCAAGGCGAGCAGCAGCTGGATCAGCCGCGCGCCCGGCAAGGTGAATCCCGAAGAGGCGATGATGCTCGGGCTCTCCCCCGGCGCGCCGGTGCTGCGCTTCGCGCGCATCCGCTATGCCGATGACGAGGCGATGGCGCTCGAATTCTCGACGATCGCCGGCTATTGCCTGTCGTCGGTCGATATGGTGCAGGACTCGCTGTACAGCGCGCTTGAAAAGGCCGGCAATCGCCCTGTCCGCGCGCTGCAGCGGCTCCGCGCGGTCCCGTTCGGAAGCGAGCACGCCAAGATGCTCGGCGTCGATCCCGGCCACCCCGGGCTGCTGATCGAACGGCGGGCTTTCCTGCGCGACGGCCGTCCTGCCGAGGTCACCCGCTCTTACTATCGCGGCGACGCCTATGATTTCGTCGCCGAGCTCAGCGACATCTAACGTCGCTTTTCCAGTGTTGGAGTATCAGTAATGGATCGCCGCGAACTTCTTCTCGGAGGCGGCGCATTGTTCGCCGTTCCCGCGGGCGTGGCGACGGCGACGCCGCGGCCGGGCGACGGTGACGGCTTTCCGATGCCCCCCGCGCAGCGGCGTCTGCCCGCGCGGCTTCCCGATCCGGATCCCTCGCGCACCCTGCTCGAACTCGGCTGGCGTTTCCACGAAGGCGACATTCCAGTCGCCGAGCCGCAGGGGCATCATCAGACCTATCTGAGCGTGAAGGCCGGCAATGCGCTCGGCGCGGCAGCGATCGCCTATGACGACACCGATTGGGACGAGGTGCGGCTGCCGCACGATTGGGCCGCGGGGCAGCCTTTCGTCGAGACGGCGAACGTCTCGCAAGGCTATCGCCCGCGCGGGATCGGCTGGTACCGCCGCATGCTCCGCCTCGATCCCGCCGATCGCGGCAAGACCATCGAACTCCATTTCGACGGCATCGCCACCAACGCGACGATCTGGGTCAATGGCAGTATCGTCGCGCACAACTGGTCGGGCTATAACAGCGTTCATGTCGATCTGACGCCGTTCGCGCGCTTCGGCGACGAGACCAACATGATCGTCGTGCGCGTCGACGCCAATGCCAAGGAAGGCTGGTGGTACGAAGGCGCCGGGCTCTATCGCCACGCCTGGCTGGTTCGCCGCGCGCCCGTCGCCATCGTCAGCGACGGCGTACATTGCGATCCGCGCCGGGCCGCCGACGGCCATTGGCAAGTGCCTGTCACCGCCACCCTCGCCAGCATCGAGAGCGCCGCCGCGGTCGTGACGCTCGAAGCCACTCTGCTCGATCCCGCGGGGCGCGCGATCGCAACCGGACAGGCAGAGGTGACCGTCCCGACGCTAGACCGGGCCGAGGCGGCACTGGTCCTCGACGCCGGCAGCCCTTCGCTATGGTCGGTTGAGGCCCCGACACTCTATACGGTGCGCACCCGTCTGCTCCGCGACGGCGTCGCGGTCGACGAACGCCGCATCGCGATCGGCTTCCGCAGCGTGCGTTTCGATGCGGACAAGGGGCTGTTCGTCAACGGCGTGCCGGTCAAGCTCAAGGGCGTCTGCCTCCATCAGGACCATGCCGGGGTCGGCGTCGCGGTTCCCGATGCTTTGCTCGGCTGGCGGCTCGAGCGGCTCAAAGCGATGGGTTGCAACGCGATCCGCATGTCGCACAACGCGCCCAATGCCGAATTGCTCGACTGGTGCGATCGGATGGGCTTCCTCGTCATGGACGAGAACCGCAACTTCAATCCGGCGCCCGAATATCTCGCCCAGCTCGAATGGCTGGTGCGGCGCGATCGCAACCATCCCAGCGTGATCCTGTGGTCGGTGTTCAACGAGGAGCCGATGCAGGGCACCGAAGCCGGAGTCGAGATGGTCCGGCGGATGGCGGCGGCGGTCCGCCGGCTCGACGACAGCCGCCCGGTCACCGCGGCGATGAACGGCTCGTTCTACAATCCGGCGAACGTGTCGACCGTGGTCGATGTCATGGGGTTCAATTATTATCAGGCCGATTACGACAAGTTCCACCGGCTCAACCCGACCAAGCCGATCACCAGCTCGGAGGATACCAGCGCCTTCGAAACCCGCGGCGCCTTCGTCACCGATTCGGCCGGCCACGTCATCACCTCCTACGACACCGAAGCGGCAAGCTGGGGCGGCACCCACCGGGATACGTGGAAGGAAATCGTCGCGCGCCCGTTCGTCGCGGGCGGCTTCGTCTGGACCGGGTTCGACTATCACGGCGAACCCACGCCGCACGATTGGCCGACGATCTCGAGCTTTTTCGGCATCCTCGATCTGTGCGGTTTCCCGAAGACCGCGTTCGATATCCACAGCGCGCACTGGATCGACGATCGTCCGGTCGTCGCGATCGCCCCGCACTGGACCTGGCCGGGCCGCGAGGGGCAGCCGATCAAGGTCTTCGTCAGCAGCAATGCCGAAATGGTGGAGCTGCGATTGAACGGCCGCGTGCTCGGCGTCCAGCAGGTCGATCGGATCATGGGCAATGAATGGACCGTGCCTTATGCTCCCGGCCGGATCGAGGCGCGTGCAATGCGTAGCGGCAAGATGGTCGCCGCTGCGGCGCACGAGACCGCGGGCCCGCCGGTCGCGCTGCGGCTCACCCCTGCGCGGACGGTGATGGCCGGCGACGACGAGGATGCGCAGCCGATCACGATCGATGCGGTCGACGCCCGCGGCCGTCACGTCCCCACTGCCAATCTGAAGACGGTCTTCGCCATCGAGGGCGGCACGATCCTCGGCGCCGGAAATGGCGATCCCAACAGTCACGAGCCCGAGCAATTCGTCCGGCAGCCGGGCACGCGCTCTTTGTTCAACGGGCTGGCGCAGGTGATCGTCCGCGCGGGCACCGGGCGGGGACGGATCGAAGTGCGTGCCACTGCGGAAGGGCTGAAAGGCGCGATGCTGGTGATCGACCGCGCCGATATCGCGCCGCGGCCGCAGGTCCCGGCGACTCCGCCGGCGGCGCTGCAGCTGCGCGACTGGCGCCGCTCGCCCGCGCTGGCCGAACGGCCGGATCCCACGCTCGCGCCCGCCGATGGCGATAATAACAGCTGGGACATGGTCCGCAGCGGCCAGCCCACGCCCGCCGAAGCCCGGCCGGGCTGGCGCGTCTACCGGACCCGGGTCACGCCGTGGAAGCGCGTCGCCGCGGAAGGCGGCGTGATCGCGTTCGAGGCGATCGCCGGCCGTGCCGAATTGTGGATCGACGACGCCCGCATCGCCGTGAAGGACAGCCCCGCCACCGGGCCCTTACGCGCGCAGATGGCGCCGATGGGCGGGCCGCGCATCGTCGTGCTGCTCGTCGAGGCGCCGGCGGGCCAGCCTTCGGGCATCCTCGGTCCGGTAGCGATCGCGACGCGCTGACGCCGGATTGATTCGGATCGGTTTGGCGGCTCTACTGGCGCCGTCGAAGTCGTCGGAAAAGGTCCTGAGATGCTCCGCCACGCCGCGATCCCCGTTGCCGCCGCGGCTCTGTTCGCGTCGGGGACGACGGCGCCCGCGAGCCAGCAGGTCCGGCAGGGATTCGATCTCCGCGTCCCGGTCGCGCCGATCGCAGTGACGGTGGCGGGCCGCCAGCGCCTCGTCTACGAACTCCATCTGTGGAACCTCGCGCGGCGTCCACTGGCGCTCGATCGGCTCGAAATCTTCGCCGATGACGGGCTGGCCGCCGATCTGGGAAGCGACGAACTGGCGAAACGCGCGCGCAGTCCGCTCGATGCGCCGCGCATCGAAGTGCCGCCGGGCGAGCACGCGATACTCTATCTCGAGATCGACGGCGCCGCGCCAGCGTTGCTGCGCCACCGCCTCACCTATACCGAAGCCGGCAATCGCCATTTGGTCGAGGGCGGCGCGGTCCGCAGCGTGCGCGGGCCGCTCCCGGTGCTCGACCCGCCGCTGCGTGACGGCCCCTGGGCCGCGGTCTACGATCCCGCGCTCGATCGCGGGCATCGCCGCGTCCTCTACGCAGTCGATGGGCAGGCGCGCATTCCGGGCCGGTTCGCGATCGACTGGATGCGCCCGCCCGAACCCGGCGCAGCCGGGAACGGTGCCGGTGCGGAAGTGCTCGCCGTCGCCGACGGCTTGGTGGCCACGGTGCGCGACGACGTGCCCGATCCGGTCCCCGGCAAGCCGAAACCCGCCGCGGGGATCGGCGACGCCGCCGGCAATTATGTCTCGCTCGACATCGGCAATGGCCGCTTCGCATTCTACGAGCATCTCGCCAAAGGCATCCGCGTCCGCCCCGGCCAGCGGGTGCGGGCAGGCGAGGTCATCGCGCAGCTCGGCGCCACGGGTCAGGCCGATACGCCGCACCTGCATTTCCACCTCGCCGACCGCAATTCGCCGCTCGGCGCCGAGGGCCAGCCCTATTTGCTGCGCGGCTGGCGCCAGATCGGTGCGTACCGTGCGATCGAGGATTTTGGTGCAAAGCCATGGACCGCCGCCTCGACGCGCGCGGTCACTGCGTTTCCCGCCCCCAATGTCGTCGTTCGCTTCGGCGTGGAACGCTGAGCGCTATCCGGGTGGATGCACGCGGCCGAGAAAGTCGCGGATCAGCGCAGTCACTTCGTCGAGATTGGTTTCGAGCAGCCAATGGCCGCCGTCGAGCAGATGGAGTTCGGCATCGGGCAGGTCGCGCAGATAGGCGCGCGCCGATTCGGCCGGCATATAGCCGTCCTGCGGCCCCCACACGATCAAGGTCGCCGGGCGGTGCCGGCGCAGCCATGCACGGTGCTCGGGAAACCAGTCGCGATTCGCCTTGAGCCCGGCGATCAGGTCGATTGCGATCTCCTTGCGCTCGGGGGTGATCAGCGACCAGTGCAGCTTCCACAGGTCGGGCGGAATCCGCTCGGCGAGGTCGGGTCGCACTGCGTTGAGGAATTCTTCCCGGAACGCCTCTTCGGTGATCGCCTCGGCCAGCTGCGCACGCATCTCTTCGGGCGGCAGCGCCCAGCTCTTCTCGATCTCGGCATATTTGGCGCCGAGCGCATCCTCATAGGGGATGTCGCCGTTCTGGATGATCAGCGCGGCCACGCGCTCGGGCGCCCGGATCGCCAGCCGTGCGCCGATCGGCGAGCCGAAATCGTGCAGATACAGCGCGAAGCGGTCGACCCCCAGGGCCCGCACGAACGCGTCGAGCAGCGCGGCATAGCCGTCGAAACTATAGTCGAAATCCGCGGGCGTGGCGCTGTAGCCGGCGCCGGGATAATCGGGCGCGATCAGCCGCCAGCGGTCGGCCAGCCGGGGCATCAGATTGCGGAATTCGTACGAGGAGCAGGGATAGCCGTGCGGCAGCAGCACCACCGGCGCGTCCGCCGGCCCCGCCTCGCGGTAGAAGATTTCGATCGCGTCGATCGTGACGCGGCGATGCCGTACGGCGGTGTCCATCTCGCTGCTCCTCTCGCCGCATAGATACTGCCGTGCGCCAACCGGGTTGCGGCACGGGCTATGCGTCAGGTCCGATTTTTGCTGCACTTGCGCCGGAGCGACGCAATGCGGGGGCGGAATGAGCGCGGACATCGGCGATGACGGCATCGATTCGCGCGCGTTGCTCGGCGATTTCGAGACAGATCTGTGGCTGCCGCGCTTTCGCGAAGCCGAATGTGGCGACTGGTCGATCAGGCTGCTCCCGGTGACTGCCGCGCGCGGCTATTGGGGAAAGGGTTATCGCACCCGCGGTGCGGTGACCTTGATCGGACCATTCGCCGAATCGGGCGCGGCGTGGATGTCGCTGGTGCCGATGGAGGTCGAGAGCCAGGAAATCGGCGTGGCAGCGGCGCGCGGGCACACCGTCGTGCTCGGCCTCGGCATGGGTTGGTGCGCCGCCAATGTCGCGCTGAACCCGGCGGTCGAGCGCGTGACCGTGGTCGAACGCGATCCGAATGTCGTCGCGCTCATCGCTGGCCTCGGCATCTTCGATCAACTGTCCGCACCCGTACGGGCCAAGATCCGCATCGTCGCGGGCGACGCGCTGACATGGCGGCCGGGCGAACGCGTGGATTGCGTCCACGCCGATATCTGGGCGACGCTCCTCGCCCCGGAGCGATGGAGCGAGGTGCGGCGCATCCATGCCAATATCGGTAGCGACCTGCTCTATTTCTGGGGGCAGGAACTCGAGCTCCACCGTCTCGACGCCGGCGAACCCGATATCGCGGCATTGGTTGCGCGCACCGGTCTTCCGCTGATCGCCGACTCGCGCCCCGATTATCGGGAGCGCATCGCCGAGGCGGCGCGCTGGTGGCACGGCGGATGACTCGTGTCAGGCCGGCAATGGCGGCGGCGTTCTGCAGCCCGGTCGGGACGATCTGCGATTAATTGTCGTCAATGTGTCACTTTTTTCGATTCTGTGGGTTGACGGGCGGGGACGACCCCCATAAATGCCACTCCACCGCAGCGGGGGCCCAAACGGGGTTCTGCAGTGGTCATCGAAAACCAGGCGCACGGTTCGCCCCGAGA
>NZ_JAVAMA010000016.1 GCF_030730875.1 Sphingomonas sp. DG1-23 | reverse complement strand
GCCCGGTAGCTCGTCAGGCTCATAACCTGAAGGTCGCAGGTTCAAATCCTGCTCCCGCAACCAACACGCCGCCTCAGGTCAAACCCCGGGGCGGCTTTTTTGTACCCGGCCCCCCGCCGGCCATACCTGACCGCAGCGACCTGCCTCCTTGCCGGACCAGCCGCCTCAGCCGCGACCAGCATCCCCGCCGACCGGCGGCAGCCGGTCCAGCAACTTGTCCAGCGTCACCGGATAGTCGCGCACCCGCACCCCGGTGGCATTGTACACCGCGTTGGCGACCGCCGCCCCGACGCCGCATATGCCCAGTTCGCCGACGCCCTTCGCCTTCATCGGCGACGATATCGGGTCGACCTCGTCGAGGAAGATCACTTCCTGGCGCGGAATGTCGGCATGAACCGGGACCTCGTACCCGGCAAGATCGTGATTGACGAAGAAGCCGAAGCGCTTGTCGACCGCGAGCTCCTCCATCAGCGCGGCGCCGGCCGCCATCGTCATTGCGCCGATCACCTGGCTGCGCGCCGATTTCGGGTTGAGGATCCGCCCCGCGGCGCAGACCGCGAGCATCCGGCGGATGCGGATCTCGCCGGTATAATTATGCACCGCCGCCTCGACGAAATGCCCGGCAAAGGTCGATTGCTGGTATTTCTTCGCGAGGTCGCCGAACTCGATCTGATCCTCGACCATGATCTCGCCGTCGGCTGCCGCCTTGGCGAGCGCGGCGCTGCGATTGCCCGAGCGGACCTTGCCGCCGGCGAACACGGCATCGGAAGAGTTGAAGCCGAGCTTCTGCGCTACCGTCTCGCGCAATTTGACGCAGGCGGCATAGACCCCGGCGGTAGAGCTGTTGGCGCCCCATTGTCCGCCCGAGCCGGCCGAGACAGGAAAGCTCGAATCGCCGAGCCTGACCTCGACGCGATCGAGCGGCACCCCCATCATCTCGGCGGCGGTCTGCGCGATGATCGTATAGGTGCCGGTGCCGATATCGGTCATGTCGGTCTCGACCGTGATCCGGCCCGCCGGGCTCAGCCGGACGCGCGCCGCCGACTTCATCACCAGATTGTTGCGGAAGCCTGCGGCGACGCCCATGCCGACCAGCCAATGGCCGTCGCGCATCGTCGCAGGGGTCGCGCTGCGCTTGCTCCAGCCGAAGCGCTCGGCACCGAGGCGCAGGCACTCGACCAGCTGGCGCTGCGAGAAAGGCCGTTCGGGCTTTTCGGGATCGACCTGGGTATCGTTCAGGATGCGGAACTGGATCGGATCGATTCCCAATTTCTCCGCCATCTCGTCGATCGCGATCTCGAGCGCCATCAGCCCCGGCGCTTCGCCCGGCGCGCGCATCGCATTGCCTTCGGGCAGATCGAGCGTCGCCAGCCGCGCAGTGATCAGCCGGTTGGGGCCGGCATAGAGCAAGCGCGTCTGCTGCACCGCATTCTCGATCCCGCCGCCGGGCAGATCGCCCGACCAATTCTCATGGCCGATCGCGGTGATCTTGCCGTCGCGGGTCGCGCCGATCCGGATGCGCTGGATCGTCGCGGGGCGATGGGTCGTGTTGTTGAACATCAGCGGCCGCGGCAGCGCGACCTTGACCGGCCGGCCCGCTGCCTTCGCGCCCAATGCGGCGAGGATCGCATCGGCGCGGACGAACAATTTCCCGCCGAAGCCGCCACCGATGAAAGGCGAGATCAGCCGTACTCTCTCCTTGGGAATGCCGAGCGTCTTGGCGACGTCGCCGCGGCCCCACGCAATCATCTGGTTCGCGGTCCACAGGGTCAGCCGGTCGCCTTCCCATTCGGCGATGCTGGCATGCGGCTCCATCATCGCATGCGCCTGATCGGGCGTTTGATAGGTCGCGTCGATCGTGACCGGGGCTGCGGCGAAGGCCGCGGCGAAATCGCCGACCGTGATGTCCTTCTGGTCCCTGGAGGGCTGCGCGCCGTCCATCGCGGACTTGAGGTCGAAAGCTCCTTTCGCGCGCGCATAGTCGACGCGGACCAAGGCCGCGGCGGCGCGCGCCTGCTCGAAGGTCTCGGCGACGACCAACGCCACGGCCTGGTGATAATGCTGGATCTCGGGCCCGCCGAGCAAATCGGCGGTGTTGAAATCGCCTTTGGTCAACTTGCCGGCATTGTCGGCGGTGACGATCGCGAGCACGCCCGGCGCGCTCCTGGCGGCGCGCAGGTCCATCGACGCGATACGCCCTTTGGCGATCGCCGCGCCGACCACCGCGCCATAAGCCGCATTCGCGGTCGGATGCTCATAGGCATAGGGTGCGGTGCCGGTGGTCTTGCGCGGCCCGTCGATCCGGCTGGCGGGCTTGCCGACCACCTTGAGCTGATCGATCGGATTGGTGCCGGCGGGGGTGTCGAACTTCATGACGATCAGCCCCTCGCCTGCGCCAGCACCGCGCCGAGCGTGCGCTCGACCAATGTCAGCTTGAATGCATTGTCGCCGGTCGGTTTCGCGCCGGCGAGGAGCCCTTCGGCCACTGCCTTCGCCCCGCGCGGCATCGCCGCCTCGCCCGCCTCGACTCGCCACGGCTTGGGCGCAATGCCGCCCACCGCGACCCGGCCGCTGCCGTCGCGCTGGACGATTGCGCCGATCGAGACGAGCGCGAAGGCATAGGACGCGCGGTCGCGCACCTTATGATAGATGTGCGTGCCGCCCAAAGGTGCCGGCAGGGTCGCCGCTGTGATCAGCTCGCCCGGCTCCAGCGAGGTCTCGATGTGCGGGGTATCGCCGGGAAGCCGATGAAAGTCGGCGATCGGGATCGCGCGGGTGGCGCCGTCGGGCTTGACGGTCTCGATCGTTGCGTCGAGCGCGCGCATCGCCACTGCCATGTCGCCGGGATAGGTCGCGATGCATGCCTCGCTCGTCCCGATCACGCCGAGCTGGCGGCTATACCCGCCGATCGCCGCGCAGCCGCTGCCCGGCTTGCGCTTGTTGCATGGCTGGTTGGTGTCGTAAAAATAGGGGCAACGCGTGCGCTGGAGCAAATTGCCAGCGGTGGTCGCCTTGTTGCGCAACTGACCCGATGCGCCGGCGAGCAATGCCCGCGAGAGCAAGGCATAGTCCTTGCGTACGCGTTTGTCGGCAGCGAGATCGGTATTGCGCACCAGCGCGCCGATGCGGAGGCCGCCTTCGGAGGTGGGTTCGATCCGATCGAGGCCGATGCCGTTGACGTCGATCAGATGAGTCGGCACCTCGATCTCGAGCTTCATCAGGTCGAGCAAATTGGTCCCGCCGGCGATGAACTTGGCGCCCTGGGTGCGCGCGGCGGCGCTCGCCGCGTCGGCGGACGAGGTAACCCGCTCATAGCTGAACGGCCTCATGCGCGCCTCCCTGCGACTTCGGTCATCGCATCGAGGATGTTCGAATAGGCGCCGCAGCGGCAGATATTGCCGCTCATCCGCTCGCGCATCTCGTCATTGGTCGCGCGCGGGCGGGCATTGAGGTCCCGCGTCGCATGGCTCGGAACGCCCTTGCGGATCTCGTCGAGCACCGCGACCGCCGAACAGATCTGGCCCGGCGTGCAATAGCCGCATTGATAGCCGTCATGCTTGACGAAAGCGGCCTGCATCGGGTGCAGCTTTTCGGGCGTGCCGAGCCCTTCGATCGTGGTCACTTCGTCGCCTTCGTGCATCACTGCCAGCGACAGGCACGAGTTGATCCGCCGCCCGTCGACGATCACGGTGCAGGCGCCGCACTGGCCGTGGTCGCAGCCTTTCTTGGTCCCGGTCAGCTGGAGATGCTCGCGCAGCGCGTCGAGCAAGGTCGTGCGCGTGTCCAGATCGAGCGTGCGCTTCTCGCCATTGACCGTCAGCGCGACCTTCATCGCCGCCGGCACCGGTTGGAGCGGCGGCCGGGTCTCGGCGCGCGCCGGGGGGACCGATGCGATCGCCAGCGAAGCGCCGCCGCTTGCCAGCACGCCGCGCCGGGTGATGCCGTAATCGTCATCCTTCATATCGTCCTGGCTCCCGTCACACGGCGAACGTTCCTCACGCCTCCGGGTTCAATGCCGGTGATACTGCCTATCTGCCAGCGGCTCCATCCCGAAGTCTCTCCCCGGCGCGAGATGCGATGCGTCCCCGCACGACGGCCTGGAATTGTCGAGATCCACGGACGCACTGCGCTTTCGGTCTGGCGGCACGCCATCGCACTATCGAGATTGCCCGAGCGGGCGCAGGGCGCAAATCCATGTGCCTTTTCGTTCGTTCCCCGCCGGGCGGTCGCCGCAGGACTTGCCGTCAGGGGCAAGGTCGCCATAGTGCCCGCCCGGGAGTTGCTGCCGCGTGACGACGAGCCTCGATGAAGCGCCGGAACCGGCGGCCAGCGCACCGGTCCGCCGTGCCCGCCGGCCATGGGGCCGTCTTTTCCTCGCATTGGCGCTGCTGATCATCGCCGCGCTGTTCGCGGCGTGGCTCCAGCGGCGAACGATCGCGCGCGAATTCGTCGACCGTGAGCTGAACCGCCGCGGGGTTCGCGCGCAATATCAGATCGAGCGATTGTCTCCGTGGCATCAGCGGCTCACCCAGGTCGTGATCGGCGATCCCCGCGATCCCGATCTGGTCGCCGATTGGATCGAGATCGGCACTTCGCTGTCGCCGTGGCGCGCGGAAATGCTCGAGCTTCGCGCCGGTCATGTCCGCGCGAAGGCGCGGCTTATCGACGGGCGGCTGTCGCTCGGGGCGATCGATCGCTTGATGCCGCCCTCGTCCGGAAAGCCCTTCGCGCTGCCGCACGTGCGGCTCGATGTCGCGGACGCCCGGCTGCGGCTCGATAGCGGCCATGGCATGGTCGATTTCGCGGTGAAGGGCCGCGGCATGCTCGATGACGGGTTCAGCGGGGCTATGCAGCTCGCCGCGCCGCGGCTCGATCTCGCCGGTTGCGCCGGCACCGGCCTCACCGGGGCGCTGGACCTGCGCATCCGCCAGGCACGGCCCATGATCGGCGGCACGCTGGCGGGGTCGGCACTGCGCTGCGCCGATCTGCAGGTCACGGCTCCGAAAACGAAGCTGCAGGCGACTCTCGGTCCGGCACTGGATCGCTGGACCGGCACGGCGGACGTGGCGCTCGCCCGCATCGAGATGGCAGGACGCCGGGTTTCCGCTGTCGAGGGGCGAATCTCGTTCGACGGCAGCGTCGCGGATACGCAAGGCAAGATCGCGCTTCGGTCGGGCCGTTTCGAGGCGCCCGAAGCCATTGGCGCGGCGCTGCACCTCGCGGGCGATTATCGCCAGAGGCCTGCCGGCTTCGGCTATCGCGGAACCCTCGTCGCACGATCGGCGGGCCTGTCGCGCCCGCTGCGCGAACAGATCGGCGCGGCTGCGGCGGGCGTGCAGGACACGCCGCTCGGTCCGGTGGCGGCGCGGCTCGCCCGATCCGCCGCGACGGCCGCCGGCGCGTTCGACGCGACCGCCGATTTCGGGCTCGCCGCCTCGGCCGCCGGAATGACCTATCACATCCCGCGCGTGGCGCTCGTCGCCGCGAGCGGTGCCCGGCTGACCTTCGATCGCGGAACCGGCGTGACCGGCGCCGGCAGCGCGGCCGCCCCGCGGATCGAGGGCACGCTCGCGGTTCGCGGCGGCGGAATGCCCGAGGCCATGGTCCGGCTTTCGCAGCGTCCCGGAGACACGCGGCTCCACGGGACGGGCTTCGTCCAGCCTTATGCGGCGGACGGCGCCTCGCTGTCGCTTTCGCGCATCGCCTTCGTGCTCGGCGCCGAAGGCGGCACGCTTCAGACCATGGCCATGCTCTCCGGCCCGCTGGCGGGTGGCCGGATCGACGGGCTCGCACTCCCGCTCGATGCGCGCTGGCGCGGCCGCCGCGTGACCGTCAATCCAGCCTGCATTGCCCTCCGCTACCGGCGCATCGCCCTTGCCGGCGTAATTCTGGCGCCGGGAAGAGCCCAGGCCTGCCCGCTGGGCGGCGCGATGGTCGAGGTCTCCCCCGGGGCAATGAGCGGCGGCATTCGCCTCGTGCGGCCCGAACTCGCCGGGCAGGTCGGTGCGAGCCCGCTGCTGCTGCGCGGCAGCGAGGCCCGGCTCGATCTCGGCAAACAGCGTTTCTCGCTGGCCGGCGCGCAGGTGCGGCTCGGCGCGGAACGCGTCACCCGGCTCGACATGGAGTCGCTCGGCGGCAGTTTCGCGCGCCGTATCGCCGGCGATTTCGCGGGCCTGAGCGGGCAGATCGGCGGGGTGCCGCTGGTGATCTCGGGGGCGGCGGGAAACTGGGCAGTCGAGGGCGGCGGCCTGGTGCTCGCCGGCAAATTGCAGGTGCGCGACGCCGAAGCGTCCCCGCGTTTCCACCCGCTCGCCAGCGACGACGCCCGGTTGCGGCTGGTCGATGGCACGATCATCGCGACCGCCGGCCTCAACGCGCCTACGGGAATGCCGGTCGCGCAAGTCGAGATCCGGCACGATCTGGGCGAGGGCAAGGGTGCGGCAAAGATCGCGGTGCCGGGGCTGCGCTTCGCCGAGGGCGGGCTCCAGCCGAGCGACCTGACGCCGCTCACCTTCGGGTTGATCGCCGATGTCAGCGGTACGGTCGAAGGCAGCGGCGAGATTCTCTGGTCGCCCGATGGCGTGTCGAGCAGCGGGCGCTTCGGCACGCGCGCGATCGATCTCGCCGCGGCGTTCGGGCCGGTCCGCGGCCTCGCCACCGAATTGATATTCAGCGACCTGCTCAACATGCGCACCGCGCCGGGACAGGTCGCGACGACAGTGGAGATCAATCCCGGCGTTCCGGTGCGCAACGGCACGATCCGCTTCCGCCTGCTCGACAGCCAGCGCATCGAGGTCGAAGGCGCGCGCTGGCCCTTCGCCGGCGGCGAGCTGGTGCTCGAGCCGACGATTCTCGATTTCAGCGAGCGCCAGGCGCGCCGCATGACCTTCCAGGTGATCGGCGCCGATGCGGCCTTGTTCCTCAAGGAAATGGAATTCGACAATCTCGACGCCACCGGCACCTTCGACGGGACCTTGCCGATGATATTCGACGCGCAGGGCGGCCGGATCGAAGGCGGTTCGCTGCGCGCGCGTGCCGGCGGTTCGCTCGCTTATGTCGGCGAGATCTCGCAGCGCGACGTCGGCTTCTGGGGCAATATGGCGTTCCAGGCCCTGAAGGCGCTCGACTATCGCAATCTCACGATCGACATGAACGGCCCGCTCGACGGCGACATGGTCACCGAGATCCGCTTCTCCGGAGTGAGCCAGGGCAAGGGCACCAAATCCAATTTCCTGCTGCGCCGGCTGGCGAAATTGCCTTTCGTGTTCAACGTCCGGGTCAGCGCGCCGTTCAAGCAGCTGCTCGATTCGGTGCAGTCGTGGTACGATCCGAACCGGCTGATCGAGCGCAACCTGCCCAGCCTGCTCGAGGAACAGGAACGATCCGGCGGCGAAGGCGGCACGAAGCCGGTTCAGCCGCGCGAAAGCGACAAGCTGCGATGAAGGGAGCCGCAATGAGGTTGAAACGAACATTCGGGCTGTTGGCCACGCTCCCGATCGGAGCCGCGGCCGGCGGCTGCGTCAACGTGACCGCGCCCGACAAGCCGATCGTCATCAACCTCAACATATCGATCACGCAGGAAGTGGTGTATCGTCTCGACAACAAGGCGAAGACACTGATCCAGGAAAATCCGGGAATATTCTGATGCGCAAATTGCCTGTTCTCGCCGCGCTGGCGGCCACCGCCCTGATCGCCGCGCCTGCCTTCGCGCAGCGCGATCCCGCTTATGCGGCGGCGCGCGCCGCCGGGCAGGTTGGCGAGCAGCCCGATGGTTATCTCGGTGTGGTCGGCGCGGGCACGCCGGCGCTCCAGGCGCTGGTCAGCAACATCAACATCCAGCGCAAGAAGCAATATACCGCGCAGGCCGCGGCAGGTTCGACGGTCCAGCAGATGGCGTTCGTCACCGGCTGCAATCTGATCCTGCGGACCGAGGCGGGCGAGAAATATCAGGCGCCCGACGGCCGCTGGCTCACCCGCGGCGCCGCCGCGCCGGTACGCGATCCGCGCTGTTTGTAACGTAAAGCGTCATCCCGGCTTTCGCCGGGATGACGTGTGACCTAATGCGCCGCCCCCATCTCGACCGCACGGGTCGGCCGCGGGGTCAGCCAGATGATCATCGCCGCAAAGGCGAACACCACTGCCGAGATCAGGAAGATGTGCGTCGTCGCCACCGCCATCGCTTCCCTGTCGACCAGTTGGGCGATCACGCCGCGGATCTGATCGACCGAAAAGCCCTGCGCGGCGAGCGCGTCGCTGGTGCCCTGGGTGTTCATCGTCGAGACGATCTCGCTGCGCGCCACCCGGCTGCTATTGTCCCACATCGTCGCCGAAACCGAGGTGCCGATCGCGCCGGCCATCGTCCGCAGGAAGCTCATCACCCCCGCCGCCGCCGCGGTCTCGCGCGGCTCGACTGCGGCAAGCGCGAGCGTGGTCAGCGGAATGAAGAAGAACGGCATGCCGACGCCCTGCAGCAATTGCGGAAACGCCAGCGTCCAGAAATCGGCGCCGCTGTTCCAGTGCACCCGCAGCAGCGACGTCATGCCGAGCCACAATATGCCGAAGCACACCAACGCGCGCGGATCGTACCGCGTCGACAGCTTGGCGACGATCGGCGACATGATCACCGCCGCCACCCCGGTGAACGCCGTGGCATAGCCGGCCCAGGTCGCGGTATAGCCCATGCTGGTCTGCAGCCATTGCGGGATGATCACCGCCGAGGCGAAGAAGGTCGCGAAGGCGAAGGACAGGCTCGCCACCGCCACGGTGAAGCCGCGATGGCGGAATACCCGCAGGTCGACGATCGGCTGGTCCTCGGTGAGCTCCCAGGCGAGGAACACGATCAGCCCGACCGCGGCGATCACTGCCAGCGCGATGATCGTGGGATCGGCGAACCAGTCATGTTCGCGGCCGAGATCGAGCATGATCTGCAGCGCGCCGATCCACAGCAGCATCAGCGCGAGGCCGATTCCATCGATCCGCATCTTTTCGGTCCTCGTCTCGGACGAAGCGAGCAGGCGCATCGCCCCGAACGCGCAGATCGCGGCGACGGGAATGTTGATGAAGAAGATCCAGTGCCACGACCAGCTGTCGCTGATCGTCCCGCCGAGGATCGGCCCGAGGATCGGCGCGGTCACCGTGGTCATCGCCCATACCCCCATCGCCTGGGCGCGCTGCTCGGGCTTGAAGATGCGCATCAGCAAGGTCTGGCTCAGCGGCATCAGCGGGCCGCCGCACAGCCCCTGGCCGACCCGGCAGGCGACGAGCATGCCGAGCGAGGTCGACATGCCGCACAGCACCGAGAAGATGCCGAAGCCGATCATCCCGAAGGTGAAGGTGCGCACCGTCCCGAACCGTCCGGCGAGCCAGCCGGTCAAGGGCACGCACACAGCCTCGGCGACGGCGTAGGAGGTGATGATCCACGTCCCCTGGCTTCCCGAAATGCCGAGGCTGCCGGCGATGTGCGGCACCGAGACATTGGCGATGGTGGTGTCGAGCACCACCATGAAATTGGTGAGCGCGAGCACCGCGCCCGCGAGGATCAGCCGGAACCCGGTAAGGGGCGCCATTTCGGCCTTGCCGTTCATCGGACCCGTCCTCAGTTCTTCGAGACGTCGATCTCGGCGTCCATGGAAAGTCCGACCCGCAGCGGGTGCGCCTGCAGCTCCTTGGGATCGAGCGCGACGCGCACCGGGAGGCGCTGGACCACCTTGATCCAGTTGCCGGTGGCGTTCTGCGCCGGGATCAGCGCGAACGACGATCCGGTGCCGCCCGAAAGCCCGACGACGCGCCCATGATATTCGACATCGCCGCCGTACAGGTCGGAGGTCAGCGTCACCGGCTGGCCCACCTTGACCCGGTCGAGCTGGCCCTCCTTGAAATTGGCGTCGACATAAAGCTGGCCAACGGGAACGATCAGCATCAGCGCGGTGCCCGGCGCGACGCGCTGGCCGATCTGGACGTTGCGCCGGGTGACCACGCCGTCGATCGGCGCGCGGATCACGGTGCGGTCGAGCTCGAGCTTCGCCTGCGCGACCTTGGCCTGCGCGGCGAGCACTTCGGGCGCGCTATTGGCGGTGGTGCCGCTGATCAGCGCATTGTTCGCGGCGAGTTCGCCGCTCGCTGCGCCTTTGGTCGAGCTTGCCTGCGCCACGCCGGCGCGCGCCAGATCGAGCGCGGCCCTGGCCGAAGCGAAGCCGTTGGTCGCCGAGGAGAGTTCCTCGCCCGACACCGCGCCATTGGGGGCGAGGCGCTGGCGCCGGGCGAGATCGACGCGTGCCTTCTCATAGTCCGCCTGTGCGGAGACGAGTTGGGCACGGGCACGCGCGATATCTGCGTTGCGGGCATCGACTTGCGCGGCGAGTGCCGCGCTGGTCGCCGAAGTCTGGCCATATTGGCGGCGGGCTCTGGCGAGATCGGCCTCGGCCTGGGCGAGCGCGATCCGCGCATCGCTGTCGTCGAGCTGGACGAGGATGTCGCCCTTGCGCACCGCCTGGGTGTCGGAGACCGCGACCTTGAGCACCTGCGCCGCGACCATCGGAGTCACGCTGGCAGTGTCGGCGCCGACATAGGCATTGTCGGTGCCGATATGATGGCTGCCGACCAATGCATACCAGCCGCCATAGCCGGCACCGGCGAGCAGCACCGCGCCGGCGATGCCGCCGAGCAGCCGCTTGCGCAGCGTGTTGGGCTTCTTCTCGGCCTCGGTACGGATGTGGAGGCCTGCGGGATCGGCATCAGCCATGGGTCGGGTCCTTGCGTGCGGCCGCAGCCGCCTGATTGTTGGAAAAGCCTCCGCCGAGCGCGCGAACCAGCTGGACGTCGAGCGTGAATGCCCGCGCCTCGAGGTCGACGACGATCTGGCGGTTCTGCAGCACCCTCTCTTCGGCAGTCAGAACATCGAGAAAGGTCGACAGGCCGCCTTCATAGCGTTGCCTGGCGATCCCATAGGCGGCTTCCGAATCGGTCAGCGCCTGGCGGCTCTCGGAAAGCCGGGTGACGAGTGCGCGCTGGCTGGTCACCGTATCGGCGACTTCGCGAAAGGCAGTGGCGACGGTCCCGTCATAATTGGCGACGGCTTCGTCATAGCCGGCGCGGGCGCCCTTATATTGGCCGGCGAGCTGGCCGCCGCGGAAGATCGGCAGGCTGATCGCAGGGCCAGCCTGGCCGAAGGTCGAGCCGCTGTCGAACAGGTTCGACAGGCCGAGCGACTGGAAGCCGACCAAAGCGCTGAGATTGACCGAGGGATAGAAATCGGCGCGCGCCACCTTGATCCGGCTGGCGGCGGCTTCGACCCGGGCGCGGGCGGCGGCGATGTCGGGGCGGCGGCCGATCAGGTCGGTGGTGACGCCGGCGGGCAGGGCGCGCGCCTCGGCGGGTGCGACCGGCAGCGCGATGCTCAGTCCGCGGTCCGGCCCCTTGCCGAGCAGGGCGGCGATGCGGTTGCGGGTGAGCCCGATCGCCTCGTCGGTCGCGGCGAGATTCGCGCGCGCCGCGGGGACGGCCGAATCGGCCTGTTTCGATTCGGCGCGGGTGTCGAGCCCGGCGGCGACGCGGTCGGATACCAGTTTCTGCGTCTGGGTACGCAGGCGCAGCGCATTCTCCTGCACCCGGCGTTCGGCGGCGAGCCGGGCGAGATCGGCATAGGCGCTGGCGATGTTGGTCGACAAAACGAGCCGCGATTGCTCGAGCTCGATCCGCGCGGCCTCGGCGTCCGAAGTCGCGGCGGCGAGCGCGGCGCGGTTCTTGCCCCACAAATCGAGGTCGAAGCTCAGGCTGGCGGCGACGCGGCCGCTGTCGTTCCAGCCTTGCGGCACGAATGCCGGGGGGATGCCGTTATTGTAGCTCTGCTTGGCCTCGGTGGCGCTCGCCTCGAGCCCGAGCGTGGGCAGGCGAGCGGCGCCGGCCTGCTGGGCATATGCCTGGGCCGAACGCAGCCGCGCCGCGGCGCCGGCGAGATCGGGCGAATCGGCAAGGCCCTCCTCGATGAGTCCGGTCAGCTGCGCATCGGCATAATCGACCCACCATGAGTCGGCGGGCCAAGCCGCCGTTGCGGCGCCGAAGGATTGGCTGGCGGCATAGCTGTCGCCGGCGCGGATCTCGGGGCGCGCGCCGAGTTCGGGCACCGGTGCGCAGGCGGAAAAGAGAAGGGGGGTGGCGAGCGTGGCGAGGAGCGCGGGCCGGAAACGGGAAAGCATCATGATTTAAATACCGTACTGTAGGGTACGGCGGCGCAGATGGTCCCGGCATCGCATCTTGTCAATAGGAAATCGTACCCTATAGTACGGTTATGCAAACCCTAATCGAAAAGGCACCCGGCAAGCGCGAGGCGCGCAAGGAAGAGCGGCGGCTGGCGATCCTCGAAGTGGCCAAGCGCTCGTTTCTCGAAAGCGGCTATTCGGGGACGTCGATGTCGGCGATCTCGGCGGAGCTGGGCGGCTCCAAGGGCACGTTGTGGAACTATTTTCCGTCGAAGGAGGAATTGTTCGCCGCGGTGCTCGATCATGCCACCGTGGCCTATCGCCAGTTGCTGAGCAGCGTGCTCCAGCCTTCTGCCGATCTGTACACGACGCTCACTGCGTTCTGCCGCAGCTTCATCGGCAAGATCACGATGGAGGACGCCATCCAGCTGCACCGGCTGATCGCAGCCGAATCGGCTCGCTTTCCGGAACTCGGCGAGATCTTCTATCGCCGCGCGCCGCAGCCGACCCAGCAGATGCTCGCCGATTTCTTCGCGGGCCAGATGGCGGCCGGGCACATGCGCGAGGACGATCCGCTGGCCGCCGCGCGGGTGCTCGCCAGCCTGTGCCTCGGCGGGCTCCACCAGCGCGTGGTGTGGGGCATAGCCGAGGCGACGTCCGACGAGGTCGACCGCGAGGCGCGCTACGCCGTCGACATTTTCGCGCGCGCCTTCGACATCAGCCGCGCCGCCGCGGTTGCTGTGGGCCGAAATTGAGCCGCCGGGTGACGTTGTAGTCGAGCACCGCCATCACGAAATAGGCCGCGAACTGCTTGACGCGAGTCCATGCGCCGGTGCGCGCCTTGTGGATCTCGGGAGTGATCAGCTCGGAATCGGCGATCTCGCCCTCGACGAAGCGGCGGACATGCCCCGCGAAGGCCTCGTCCTCGATCCGCAGCATCAATTCGAGGTTGAGATACATGCTGCGGATGTCGAAATTGGCCGAGCCGATATGGACGACATCGTCGATCACGAACAATTTGGTGTGCAGCTTCGACGGCTGATACTCATAGATCTGCACTTTCTTGCGCAGCAGGCCGGCATAGGTGAAGTGCGCGGCCCATAACGAGGCGGTGTGATCCACCTTGGACGGCAGCACCAGCCGCACCCGTCCGCGCTTTCCCGCCCGGTCGAGCCGCCGCAGCATCGCCGGATTGGGCGCGAAATAGGAAGTGACGAGGTCGATCGTCCGCGCCCGCTGCATCTCGCGCTTCACCACGCGCGCCCAAGGCGACAGCCTTCGCATCGGACCGCCGAGCAGCCAGCGCGCCGCACCTTCGGGCTCGCTCCACGAATTGAGCGTGCGCGCGAGGGTGCGCATCGATCCGCGCGGCTGCTTGGTCCAGCGCGACAATGCATCGAAATAGCCGACCAGCCGCGCCGCCGCCGGCCCCTCGACCATCAGCCCGAGATCGCGCCACGCGTCCTGCTCGGGCGTGCCGAAATAGCTGTCCTCGATATTGAAGCCGCCGATGAGCACGCGCTCCTCGTCGGCGAGCGCGAGCTTCTGGTGGTTGCGCAGCAGATAGCGCCGCCCCCAGCGCGGCACGAAGCGGCACATGTCGACCCCCGCGGCGCGCAAAGGATCGAAGAAATGGTGCGAGGCGGCCTGTTCGCTGCCGAGCCCGTCGACGATCAGATGGACGCGCACGCCGCGCCGGGCGGCCTGGATCAGTGCGTCGCGCACTGCGGTGCCAGCCGAATCGTCGACATAGATGTAATAGAGCACCCGCAGCGACCGCTTCGCCGAGCCGATCAGCCCGAGGAGCGCTGCCATCCGTTCGGGGCCTTCGGGCAGCATCGTCAGGCGATTGCCGGCGACGGTGAAGGGCTGCGACCAGCGATCCATGCCGCGGTCATGGGCTGCGCCGCCGCCCGCGGCAAGGGCGACGGTCTCCGGTGTTCGCATGCTGGCGCGGCCTCCCCGCTGGCGAAGTCCTTGAACTCGCAATGTCCGCCGGGGTTGCGCCCGGCAGGCGAACCGGCGTTTTTCTTGACAATCCACGGTCCCGTGCCTATCTGCCGCCCCTCTCCCGAATACCCTATTCAAGGAAGCGTAGATGGCGCGCGTCACAGTCGAGGATTGCGTCGACAAGATCTCGAACCGGTTCGATCTGGTTCTGTTCGCAGCGCAGCGCGCGCGGCAGATCTCGGGCGGTGCCGAGCTGACGCTCGATCGCGACCGCGACAAGAACCCGGTCGTCGCGCTCCGCGAGATCGCCGAAGAGACGGTCCACCCGACCCATCTCGAGGAATCGGTGGTCGCCAGCCTCCAGCGTGTCCAGATCGACGACGAGGAAGCGCCCGACGAAGTCGGTTCGCTGGCGCAGTCGGCCGAGGCGCTCCGCCTCACCGCCGCCGCGCCGCCGCGCAACCAGAATCTGGGTGCCGACTACGAAGGCTGAACCTTCGAGGCGATGAAAATCAGCAAGCGGCTCCGGAGCGATCCGGGGCCGTTTTCGTTTGCGCGATCCGTTCGGCCTGAGCCTGTCCAAGGCCGTTTCTCCGCGAGGGAAGTGCCCCTTGGGCAACAGCCGCCCTTCGACAGGCTCAGGGCGAACGGGATGCGCTGTCAGTCCTGACCTTGGTCCGCAGGCTCTTTCGCGCGCCCCTTGAAGCCCTGCGCCACCACGAACCATTCGACCGAACCCTTCCGGCTGGCGGGCGGCTTGGCGTGCTTCACGGTGGTGAAATTGCGCTTCATCTCGGCGATCAGCGCCGAATCGGCGCCGCCGGCGAACACCTTGGCGACGAAAGCGCCGCCCGGCGCGAGCGTGCGCAGCGCGAAGTCGAGCGCCGCCTCGACCAGGCCGAGCGTACGCAGCGCGTCGGTCTGCGGATGGCCCACGGTGTTGGCGGCCATGTCCGACAGGATCAGATCGGGCGCGCCGCCGAGTGCCTCGATCAGGCGGTCGGGGGCGGCGTCGTCCATGAAATCCATCTGCAGGATCGTCGCGCCGTCGATCGGATCGACCGGCAGCAGATCGATCCCCACCACCGCGGCTTTGGGCAGCCGCTTGCGCACCAGCTGGGTCCAGCCGCCCGGCGCGATGCCGAGGTCGAGGACGCGCTTCGATCCCTTGAGGAAGGCGAATTTCTCGTCGAGCTCGAGCAATTTATAGACTGCGCGGCTGCGATAGCCCTCGGCCCTGGCGCGTTTGACATAGGGATCGTTGAGCTGGCGTTCGAGCCAGCGCGTCGATTGCGCCGTCCGGCTTCGCGCCGTCTTCACGCGGGTATGGCCGCGCCCGCCGCCACGGCTCATATCGTGTCTCCGTTCATCAGGCGGCGCAAGATGCCCTCGCGGATGCCGCGGTCGGCGATCCCCAGCCGCTCGGCGGGCCAGAAATCGATGATCGTCTCGAGGATCGCGCAGCCCGCCACCACCAGATCGGCGCGCTCGGCGCCGATGCACGGCACCTGCGATCGCTCGGCCATGCTCATGCCCGCGATCCGCCGGCTGACGTCGCGCATTGCCGCGGCGGGGACGATCAGCCCGTCCACCACAGAGCGGTCATAAGCCGGCAGCCCGAGATGGACGCTCGCCAGCGTGGTGACGGTGCCCGACGTGCCGAGCAGCCGCCGCGTGCCCTTGGGCGTCCGCAGCCGGGCGACGAACGGCGCGAAGCTCTCGGAAACGCGCGCGCGCATGTCGGCATAGACTGCCGCGCCATGCGCGGCGCCGTCGGCGAGGCCCGCCGCCTCGGTGAGAGAGACCACGCCCCAGGGCGCGCTGTGCCAGTCGAGGATGCGCGGCACCGCGGCGCGCGAATCGACGAGGACCAATTCGGTCGAGCCGCCGCCGATGTCGAACACCAGAGCCGGTCCGTCGCCGGGCTCGAGCAGCGCGTGGCATCCCAGCACGGCGAGCCGCGCCTCCTCCTCGGCGGTGATGATGTCGAGCGCGATCCCGGTCTCGCGATAGACCCGCTCGATGAACTCGGCGCCGTTCGAGGCCTGGCGGCACGCCTCGGTGGCGACCGAGCGCGCCAGGGCGACGTTGCGACGCTTGAGCTTCTCCGCGCAGATCCGCAGCGCGGCGAGAGTGCGGTCGATCGCGGCGTCGGAGAGCTTGCCGGTGGTCGCCAGGCCTTCGCCCAGCCGGACGATTCGCGAGAAGGCGTCGATGACGGTGAAACCCGTTCCCTGCGGCCGGGCGATCAGCAGCCGGCAATTATTGGTGCCGAGATCGAGCGCCGCGAAATGGCGCGATTCGGGCCAGCGCGCGCGGGCCTGCCGTTCCGGCGGGGTCCTCGGTATCGGTCGGGCGGAACTCCCGCTCCGGCCACGGGGCACTCTGGCTGGGCCATCCCCCATCGCAGTCACTCACTTATATTCTGTTCCGTCTCGGCCACATGCGGCCGTCCGGTGCTTGGCCGCGAGGCTAGCGCAGCGGCGCGGGCGGAGCAAGGCGGGGTCGAGAAGACGCGTTGACAGCGCCGGGATGCCGCCCTATTTCGCCGGCCCTGTTGCCCCGTCGTCTAAAGGTAAGACTACGGACTCTGACTCCGTCAATTGAGGTTCGAATCCTCACGGGGCATCCAGCTTTCGAACCAGAATCCTCGCCCGGCGTTTCCTCGCCGGGCCGCGGTGGCGCGCTCGATTCCAATTTTGGGACGGGCGGCCCCGGAATCATCTTCGAAAGATTTACCTCCTGACATCAGGTCGTTGCGGGCGAATGCGCAGATGCGGTACTGCCACGCCGAAGTGCCCGCCGCTCGTGACGGCACACGATTTGCCGGAGGATTGCATGGCGCGGCTGCTCGATATCGTCCGGACGGGTCCGCTCAACGTGCAGCACAAGCTGCTCGGCTTCACGGTGACCTTCTCCGAGCCCGTCACCGGCCTCGGCATCGATGATTTCATCCTCCGCGCGACGGGAAACATCGCGGGCGCCTCGGTGACCGGCATCACCGCGGTGCCCGGCACCGGGGGCGCATCCTATCGCGTGACGGTGCAGGCCGGCGTCGGCGCCGGCACCCTCTCGCTGGGCGTCGCCGGCGAGGTTCGGGATCTGACCGGCAACGACGCCTTCGTGCCCGCCTTCGAGCCCGGCATCTTCCGCGCCGTCTCGAACACCAACTACCAGTCGCAGCAACTGGCCGTCGGCGACTTCGATCAGGACGGCAAGCTCGACATGCTCGTGTCTTCCGTGCCCGTATCCGAACCCTATCGCGGGCAGGTGTCGTTTCTGAAGGGCAGGGGAGACGGCGCGTTCGAGGCGCCCGTCAACATCATCACCAGCAACACCACGGGAACCCAGATCGCCGTCGGCGACATGAACGGCGACGGGCGTCCCGATCTCGCCGTGCAGGGCATTATCAATTTCAATCCGGGGGGCAGCCCGAGCGACACCTATCTGAAAATTCTGCTCGGCAACGGCGACGGCACCTTCACGTCGATCAGCCAGACCACGGCCATGGCGGTTTCGAACACATTGCTGACGCTGCGCGACGTCGGCAATGACGGCAGAGCCGATCTGTTCACCGTCAGCCAGGCGAGCGGCCAGTCCAGCCTGTCGGTGCGGGTGACCGGTGCGAACGGCGTTCCCGGCGGCGAGGTTCGCTACGCGCTTCCCGCCGGGGGAAGCAAAGAGCTCGCCATCGCCGACGTGAACGGCGACGGGAAGCTCGATGCGATCGTGGGGACGCCGGGGGGATATTCGATACTCCTCGGCAATGCCGGCGGCACCTTTCAGGCTGCGCTCAATACCAGTCTCCCGAATAGCGTGCGCGCGCTCGCGAGCGGGGACTTCAACGGCGATGGCGAGATCGACCTTGCCATTGCGACCTATGACGGGGCGAGCTTCGTCAGTGCGCTGACGATCCTGCAAGGCAATGGCGACGGCACCTTTCAGCAATCGCAGGCTCTGGCATCGCGCTTCGTGACCTCGATCGCGGTCGCGGACCTGAACGGGGATGGTGCGCTCGACATCATGACCGCCGGCAATTCGGGCGCTTCGATGTTCATCAACAACGGCGCCGCCTTCCAGCCGCGCACGGATTTCGCCGGATCCAGCTTCAGCGTGATCGCGACCGGCGACTTCGACAATAGCGGCACGCCGGACATTGCGGCGACGGCCCATGTCAACGCTGCGGGCGTGGCGATCCATCTTCAGGATAGCGCCGGCTATCGCCTGACCGTGGACAAGGATTTCAACGGCGACGGACGCAGCGACATCCTCCGGCGCAACGCCGGCGGCACCACCGACATCATGGAAATGAACGGCGTCACCCGGATCGGCGGCGGCAATACCGTTTCGCAGGCGCCCAACGCGTGGAAGATCCAGGACACCGGCGACTTCAACGCCGACGGCAAGGCCGACATCCTGTGGCGCAACGATTCGGGGGCATTCTCGATCTGGATGCAGAACGGCACGCAGGACGTGAAACAGACCGGCGGCAATGTCGCCACCGTCTGGAAGGTCGAGGACGTCGCGGACTTTGACGGCGACGGCACCAGCGACGTGCTTTGGCGCCACGACGACGGCACCAGCTATATCTGGTTCATGCACGACGGCACGGCCGCCACCAGCGGCAATACCAGCTCGCAGACCGGCAATAACTGGAAGGTCGAGGCCGCGGCCGATTTCGACGGCGACGGCAAGGGCGACATCCTGTGGCGCAAGGATGACGGGACCACCCATCTCTGGTTGATGGATGGCGCCCAGGCGAAGTCGGGCAGCGGCAACACCGCATCGCAGCTCGACCTGAACTGGAAGATACAGGAGACCGGCGACTTCAACGGCGACGGCGCGACCGACATCCTCTGGCGTCACACCGACGGCACCACCCGGATCTGGCTGATGGACGGCAAGACCCAGATCGGCGGCGGCAACACCGCCTCGCAGGCCGGGAATGTCTGGCAGATCGAAGCGACCGGCGACTATAATGGCGACGGCAAGGCCGACATCCTCTGGCGCCACGCCGACGGATCGAGCTTCATCTGGTTGATGAACGGGACCACCGACATCGGCGGCGGCTATACCGACCCCCAGATTGCGCCAGACTGGCAGATTTTCTGACCCCGGGACCGCGCTCGGGTTCATCTCCGCGGCGCGGCGCCCCGAACTACCTCACCAACTTTTGCAACATGGGAAAAATGACAATGGCCGGCGCGACACGCATACCTGCTTTCGACGATCCGATCTTCCGAGCCGTGCAGCCGGGCGGCAGCGAGGCTTCCTCCCAGCGGCTGGCCGTCGCCGATTTCGATCAGGACGGCAATCTCGACATGCTCGTCGCGCATGTGGCCAGTGTCGGATCCTATACGGGCCAGGTGGCGTTCCTCAGGGGCAAGGGGGACGGATCCTTCGAGGCACCGGCCAACATCATCTCCGGCAACACCGTCGGCACCCAGATCGCTGTCGGCGACGTCAATGGCGACGGGCTCCTCGACCTCGCGGTGCAGGGCGTTCTCAATTTCAGCTCGGACGGGGCGCCGAGCAATACGTATCTCAAGGTCCTTCTCGGTAATGGCAGCGGGGCCTTCACGGAGATCAGTCAGAGGACGACCTACAAGACCTCGCAATCCGCCCTCACGCTTCGGGACGTCAACGATGATGGTCGGTCGGACATCGTTGCTCTCAGCGCGGTGACCACGCCCAATTCGACCGTTCAGCACAGCCTCGTCGTGCGGCTGGCCGACATGGATGGCCTTTACCCGGAGGCGCGCTATTACTTGCTGCCCGGCCGCGGCAACGGGCTCGTGGTCGGCGACGTCAACGGCGACGGCAAATCCGACACGGTCGTGGCGACCGCCATGGGCTATTCGGTACTGCTCGGCGATGGCGAGGGCAGTTTCCAGGCGCCGATCAACACCGTGATCTCGGGCGGGGTTTCGACGATCGCGGCGGGGGACTTCAACGGCGACGGCAAGATCGATCTGGCTATCGGCAAATCGACCGCCGGCCTGTCGATCCTGCTCGGCAATGGCAATGGCGGGTTCCAGCAGTCGCAGAATCTCGCCACCCCGGCTGCCCCGACCTCGATCCAGGCTGCGGACCTCAATGGCGACGGCAGGCTCGACCTCGTCACCACCAGCAATTCCGGCCCCTCGATGTTCGTCAACAACGGCGCTGCCTTCCAGCCGCACGCCGATTTCCTGCTGCCGATCAACAGCGCGGTCGCGATCGGCGATTTCGACAATAATGGCGGGCTCGACATGGCCGCCACGACCCATACGCCCGACAAGGGGGTGTTGGTCTATCTGCAGGACGGCGTCACCAGCCGCTACGCCGTTTCCGACGATTTCGACGGCGACGGGCGCAGCGACATCCTGCGCCGCCATATCAACGGCACGACCGACATCATGCTGATGCAGACCCTGGACAAGGCCGGCGGCGGGAACACCGCCTCGCAGACCTCCAATGCGTGGAAGATCCAGGACACCGGCGACTTCAACGGCGACGGGCGCAGCGACATTTTCTGGCGCACCGATTCGGGCGCCTTCGCGATCTGGATGCTCGACGGCACCCAGGACGTGGCGCATCGCAGCGGCAATGTCCGGACCGTGTGGAAGATGCAGGACGTCGCCGATTTCAACGGCGACGGCACCAGCGACGTGCTTTGGCGCCACGACGACGGCACCAGCTATATCTGGTTCATGAACAATGGCGTCGCGGTCTCCAGCGGCAACACCAGTTCGCAGACCGGCAGCAACTGGCAGGTGCAGGCGGCCGCCGATTTCGACGGTGACGGAAAGGGCGACATCCTGTGGCGCAAGGCCGACGGAACCACGCACATCTGGTTCATGGACGGCTATCAGGCGAAATCGAGCAGCGGCAACACCGCATCGCAACTCGATCTGAACTGGAAGTTCGAGGATGCCGCCGACTTCAACGGCGACGGCAAAGCCGACATCCTGTGGCGCCACACCGACGGCACCACCCGGATCTGGCTGATGGACGGCAAGACCCAGATCGGCGGCGGCAACACCGCCTCGCAGACGGGCAACGCGTGGCAGTTCGAAAAGACCGGCGACTATAATGGCGACGGCAAGGCCGACATCCTGTGGCGGCATAGCGACGGGTCGACCTATGTCTGGCTGATGGACGGGACCGACGAGCTCGGCAGCGGCTATGTCAATCCGCCGATCGCGTCGGACTGGCATATCATCTAGGCCAACCGGCCGCCAAGGGCCGGCTCAGCGCGCCTCGGCGATCAGCGTCGCCGCGGCCGCGCCGGCCCAATCGGTATCGCCCTGCCGGCGCCAGACCTCGCGCCCGTTCGAATCGTAGAGGATCGTCGCCGGCAGGTTGACGCCCAGCCGGGTGCCGAAGGCGAGATCGGTATCGATATAGGGCTGGAGCTTGCGGAACTTCGCCTTCGCGAAGAACGGCGCGACCTTTGCCGGCTCGAAATCCTGGCTGACGGTCACCACCTGAAGCCGCTCCCCTTCGCGCGCCGCCAGCGCGTCGAGCGTCGGCATCTCCTTGACGCAGGGCGCGCACCACGTCGCCCACAGGTTGAGCAGCACCGGCTTGCCGCGGAAATCGGCGAGGGTCTTCTGCGCACCCTTGGCGTCGGTGAATGCGATCGCCGGCGCGGCCTCGCCCTTGTGGCTGCGATCGAGCTTGTCGGTCGCCACCGGAGCCGCCGCAGCGACATTCGCGGCCTCGGCTTGCTGCTGGGGCCCGGATTGCCTATCGCAGCCGCCGATCAGGCCTGCGAGAAGGAGAAGCGCGATCGTCGAGCGCAAGCATAGCTCCAATGCCATGTGGGGTGGGCGCTTCGCCGAAGGGCCCTCTGCCGTCATGCGGGAGATAAACGCGTCGATTCCGTTCGACAAGCGAATGTGGCGGCAGGATCTGCGCGGGTCGCAGGCGCATGTCGCGATGCTGGGCGAGCAGGGCATCGTCTCGTCCGAGGATGCCGCGCGCATCGCCGAGGGGCTGGCGCAGGTCGCCGCCGAGTTCGAGGCCGAGGGCGTCCCCGACGATCTCGCGCTCGAGGATATCCATATGCTCGCCGAGGCGCGGCTGTCCGATCGCATCGGGCCCTCGGCGGGCCGGCTCCACACCGCGCGCTCGCGCAACGATCAGGTCGCGACCGATTTCCGCCTCTGGGTCCGCGACGCGGTGGATCAGGCCGAGGCGGCGCTCGCCGGGCTGCAGGACGCGCTGCTGGCGCGGGCCGAAGAGCATGCCGCCAGCGTGATGCCCGGCTTCACCCATCTCCAGAGCGCCCAACCGGTGACGCTCGGCCATCACCTGATGGCCTATTTCGAGATGATCGGGCGCGATCGTTCGCGACTGCGCGACGCCCGGGCGCGGATGAACCTGTGCCCGCTCGGTTCGGCCGCGCTCGCCGGCACCGGCTTCCCGCTCGATCGCGACGCCACCGCCGCGGCGCTCGGCTTCGACGGGCCGACGCGCAACTCGCTCGATTCGGTTTCGGATCGCGACTTCGCGCTCGAATATCTCACCGCCGCGGCGCAGTGCAGCCTCCACCTCAGCCGGCTGGCCGAGGAATTCGTGATCTGGGCGAGCCAGCCTTTCGGCTTCGTCAGCCTCTCCGATCAATGGTCGACCGGCAGCTCGATCATGCCGCAGAAGCGCAACCCCGACGCCGCCGAGCTGGTCCGCGGCCATTCGGGGCGGATCACCGGCGCGCTGGTGTCGCTGATGATGACGATGAAAGGGCTGCCGCTGGCCTATTCGAAGGACATGCAGGACGACAAGCCGCCGGTGTTCGAGGCGCACGACCTGCTGGGCCTGTGCATCGCCGCGATGACCGGGATGGTCGACAGCGCGACCTTTCGCACCGATCGGATGCGCGCCGCCGCCGAGACGGGCTTCTCTACCGCGACCGATCTCGCCGACTGGCTGGTCCGCGAGGCCGGGGTGCCGTTCCGCGAGGCGCATCACATCACCGGCCGCGCCGTCGCGGCGGCCGAGGGGCAGGGCATCCGGCTCGATCAGTTATCGCTCGATGCACTCAAGGAAATCGACGCGCGGATCGACGATCGCGTATATGACGTGCTCAGCGTCGATGCTTCGGTGAACAGCCGGACGAGTTTCGGCGGGACTGCGCCGGTGCGGGTACGTGCGGCGATCGCTGCGGCCCGTCGGGCACGCGAGGAGGAAGGATGATGATGCGCGGGCTGCTGTTGCTGCTCACCGCTTCGCTGGCATTGGCCGGCTGCGGCGCGCGCGAAGGCCTCAAACCGGCGGAAGGCGCGTCGCTGCCCCCCGCGCCGTATGGCGCGACTGCGACCCCCACGCCCGAGGATCTGCTCAAGCCGCCGGTGCAGACGCGCCCGGCGCGCAGCGACGACCTCATCGAAAGCACGGACAGAAGGCGCACCGACAAGTTCGACTTGCCGCCTCCCAACTGACGGAATCCCATGGACCATTTCAATTTGATCGACGGCGAACTGCACGTCGAGAACGTGCCGCTCGCGCGGATCGCCGCGGCAGTCGGCACCCCCGTTTACGTCTATTCGGCCGCAACCTTCCAGCGCCACGCCCGCGCCTTTCGCGACGGTCTCGCCGGGATCGCGCGCAAGCATCTCGCCTTCGCGGTCAAGGCCAACCCCAATCTCGCGGTGCTCCGCCTGCTCGCCAATGAAGGGTTCGGCGCCGACGTCGTCTCCGGCGGCGAGCTGGCGCGCGCGCTCGCGGCGGGAATGGCGGCGAAGGACGTAGTGTTCTCGGGCGTCGGCAAGACCCGCGCTGAGCTCGAACAGGCGCTCGACCTCGGCATCGGCCAGTTCAATCTCGAATTGGTCGAGGAAGGCGAGGTGCTTGCGGAGATCGCCGCGGCGCGCGGCCTGCGCGCCCCCGCCACCCTGCGGGTCAACCCCGATGTCGACGCCGGCACCCATGAGAAGATCTCCACCGGCCGTGCCGAGAACAAGTTCGGGCTGCCGATCGACGAGGCGCCCGCGATCTTCGATCGGCTCGCGCCTTTGCCCGGGCTGAACCTGCGCGGCATCGCCGTCCATATCGGCAGCCAGCTCCAGAGCCTCGCCCCGCTCGAGCGCGCGTTCGAACGGCTCGGCGCGCTCGTCGCCGATCTCCGCGCCGCCGGCCACACGATCACCCATGTCGATCTCGGTGGCGGGCTCGGCGTGCGCTATCGCGATGGCGACGCTCCGCCCTCGCCGGCGGAATTCGGCGAGATGGTCGCGCGCGTCACTCGTGACTGGGACGTCGAATTGATGTTCGAGCCCGGCCGGGTGATCTCGGCCAATGCCGGCGTGCTGCTCACCGAAGTGCTGTGGGTCAAGCCGGGCGCGGTCAATCCGTGGGTCATCGTCGATGCCGCGATGAACGATCTCGCCCGCGTCGCGCTCTACGATGCGTGGCATGATTTCGAGGCGGTGCGGCCGAGCGGCGAGACGTTCGTCGCCAACGTTGCCGGCCCCGTCTGCGAAAGCAGCGACGTCTTCGCCAAGGCGCGCACGATCGACAGGGTCAAGTCGGGCGACCTCGCGATCCTGCGCAGCGCCGGCGCCTATGGCGCGACGATGGCGAGCACCTATAACAGCCGCCCGCTGGTCCCCGAAGTGCTCGTCTCGGGCGACCGGTTCGAAGTGGTCGCGGGCCGCATCTCCGCCGAGGCGATCATGGCCGAGGAACATGTCCCGGACTGGCTGAAATGAGCCTCGCCGCCCTGCCGATCTTCGTGAAGCTGGCGGGGCGGCCGGTCATCCTGATCGGCGAAGGCGAGGCCGCGAACGCCAAGCGCCGCCTGCTCGAACGCGCCGGCGCCCGCATCGTCGACGAAAGCGGCGAAGCGGCGCTGGCGATCGTCGCGATCGAGGATCCCGCGCCGATCGTGGCGCGGCTGCGCGCGCGCGGCATTCTGGTCAACGCAGTCGACCGGGCCGATCTCTGCGATTTCACCTTGCCGGCGATCGTCGACCGTGATCCGGTGCTGGTTGCGATCGGCACCGGCGGGGTTTCGGCGGGGCTCGCAGCAGCTTTGCGCCAGCGGCTCGAGGCGGTGCTGCCCGCCTCGCTCGGCGGACTGGCGCGCGCGCTGGCGGCGGCGCGGCCGGCGATGCGAAGCCGCTGGGCGGATTCCGGCGCGCGGCGTCGCGCGCTGGGTGCCGCGCTTGCCGGCCCGCTCGATCCGCTCGCCGATCATCCCGCCGGCGCCGTCGAACGCTGGCTGCAGGATGGCGGCGCGCCGACGGCTATTTTGCTGCGGTTCAGCCTGACCTCGCCCGATCCCGACGATCTGACCTTGCGGCAGGCGCGCGCGCTTGCGCAGGCCGATCGCGTCTTCCATCGTGCCGACGTGCCCGCGTCCCTTCTCGATCGCGCCCGCGCCGATGCCGTGCGGATCGCCTGTGACGCCGTTCCGGCCGCGCCGGAGGCCGGGCTGTCGGTCTATCTCGAGATGGGCGCTTGAGCGGCTTCGCTTATGTCGTGCAGGGCGGACAGGTCGAATCGCCGACGCTCAAACAGGCGCTCGGGGTCCGCGCCGACCTCGTCTGGATCCACCTCACCACCAATGACGAGCGCGCCAAGGCGTGGCTCGGCGGCGAGGCGCAGCTTTCGCCCTATGTCATCGAGGCGCTGACCGCCGCCGAAACGCGCCCGCGCTGCGATTCGGTCGGGGCGGGCGCGGTGATCAACTTGCGCGGCCTCTCGTCCGAGGCGCTTGCCGCGTCCGATCCGCTCGCCTCGATCCGCATCTATGCGCTCGGCGGCTGCGTCTTCTCGGTCACCCGCAAGACCCTGAATGCGCTCCACCCGGTTCGCGAGCTGGTCGCGGCGGGCAAGATCCTCGATCCCGGCGATCTGATCGCGGCGCTGGCCCAGGCGATCACCGAAGAGCTCGACCCCGTCGTCGCCGATCTCGGCGATTCGCTCGACGATTGCGAAGAGCAGATCGCCACGGGCCACGCCTTCGACCTGCGCCGCATGGTCAATCGCACCCGCAGCCAGGCGATCGGCTTTCGCCGCTTCCTCAATCCCCAGCGCGCCGCGCTCGAGAAATTGGCGGCGATTCCGGGCGATTGGCTCGGCGACGACGACCGGCTCCATCTCGCCGCCGCGGCGGACCGGGCGGCGCGGATGGCCGAAGAGCTCGAGAGCATCCGCGAGCGTGCCGCGCTGACCCATGAGACGCTCACCGATCTGCGCGCCGAGCAGATCGACCAGCGCTCGCTGATCATCGCGGTCGTCGCGATGGTGTTCCTGCCGCTGACCTTCATCACCGGGCTGCTCGGCATGAACGTCGCCGGCATCCCCTTCGCGCACGAGCCCTGGGCGTTCTGGGGCGTGTTCTGGCTCTGCGTGGCGATGGCGGTGGTGATCGCGGCCTATTTCATCCGCCGGCACTGGTTCGAGCGTTAGGCGGCGTTCCGCCGGCTGGCGATTTCGTCGCTCAGCTGCGAGATCGCGCCGAGCAGGCGGATTCGGTCGGCGCGCGCGGCGGCGAGTTCGGCTTGCGCCTCGCCCAATTCGATCGCGCGCGCGGCGATCCGTGCGTCGAGCGCGAGATTGGAGCGCTTGAGTTCCTCGATCCGGCCGGCGCGGGCGAGCGTGCGTTCGATCCGCGCGGCGAGAATATCGAAAGCGGCAGGCTTGGCGAGCCAGTCGTCGGCGCCCGCGGCAAAGGCCTCGACCGCGCAATCGCGTTCGCTCAGCACGATCACCGGCAGATCGGCGGTGTCGCGCGCGCCGCGGATCTCGCTTAGCATGTGCATCGCGCCGGTCTCGGAAAGCGCATCGACCAGCACCAGATCGAATCCGCGCGCAGAGACGAGTTCGAGCGCCTGGCAGGCCGAATCGCTGAGCACGACGAGATAGCCGAGATTGCCCAGCCGCTGGGCGATCTCGTTCAGGCTCGCCCGGCAGCTGCCCGCCGCAAGCACGGTGCGTACCGCCTTGCGCCGCGCGCCGACAATCGCATGGCCCGAAGCCTGAATCATTCGCGTGTGGAACCCCCCGGTTTCAAACGCCGATGCTAACGCTCAAGCCGTCACGAAAGCGTTAAACATAAAGATCAGCGGCGCAGGAAATCGAAGATCTGGTCGATCATGATCGCCATTTGCGGCTGGCATCTGGCAATCGCGTCGCCCGATTCGGCGGTATTGATCGCCAGCCCCATCGGGGTGGGCCAGCCGCGGAGCGAATGGGTGATCGTGCGCAGCGCCTGCAGCGTCGATACCGCCGCCTGCCAGCCGGCGGCAGTGGCGATCAGCCCGACGGGCAGCCCGTCCAGATAGACGCGTTCGTCGGCGCGGAGTTGCTCGACATAATCGAGCGCGGTCTTGACCAGCCCCGACAGCGTGCCGTGATAGCCGGGCGAGCCGACGATCACGGCGTCGGCGCTGCGCAGCGCCTCCAGATAGCGCCCGATCGTCGCATTGCCCTCGGCGTTGCCGGGCTCGTAATGCGGAAAGGCGATGGCGTCGCCGGTCAGCAGGGTGGTGCGCGCGCCCTTTGCCGCGGCGATGTCCAATGCAGTCGCGAGCAGCCGTCCGGTCACGGACTCGGCTCGCAGCGTTCCGCCCAGGGCGACGATATGGGGTGCGCTCATGCTGCTTGCGCTAGCTCAAAGGGGCTGGCCGCGCCAGCATCGCCGGATAGCTGTGGCGGGTTCGAACGTTGGTGCGTTCCGAATGCACGGGAGAGGGTGATGCTCGAACATGTTCCGCATTGGCTCGGCAGCGCGCTCAAGGGCGTCCGCGCCGGTGCCGACAAATTGGTGATCGCCCAGCCGGGGCTCGGATCGTTCGCGGCGCTGCGGCTGGCCAGCCCGGCCTTCGCCGATGGCGCGCGGCTGCCCGAGCGTTTCACCGCCGATGGCGAGGGCGTGTCGCCGCCTTTATATTGGACGGAAGTCCCCGAAGGCACCGAACGGCTCGCCTTGATCGTCGAGGATCCCGACGCGCCCGCGCCCCAACCGCTGGTCCATGCGCTGGTCTGGGATTTGCCGCCCGAAGGTGCGCTGGTGGAAGGCGCGATCCGCGCCGACGGCCATGGCGGTGCCGACGGCAGCGACGTCGGACGCAATTCCTATCTCGCCGAAGGCTGGTTGCCGCCCGATCCGCCCACCGGCCACGGGCAGCATCATTATGCGTTCCAGCTGTTCGCGCTGGGAGCCGGCCCCGATGTCGGCGAAACCCCCGGCCGCAGTGCGATCGTCAAGGCGATGGCCGGACGCGTGCTCGCCGCGGGCCTGCTCACCGGCACCTATTCGCGCGGCGAGGAAGCGCCCATCGGCCCGGTCGCGGGGGTGGTGGCTTAGGGGCTGCACGCCACTATGATCATTCGGAGACCGATTTTCTTCAAACTCTGATTTGATCAGAAAATCGAGCTGTCCGGGATCCACCGTGCGGCAAGCCTCAGCGGTGGAGACGGATCGCGGGCTCAAGGCTCTTCCGACGTAAAATCTGCGGTTTCCGGGAAAGCCTGGTCCGGGATGACGGCACCTGCCCTCCGCCCTTGCAATATAGGATTTGGCCTGATTGGGTAGAGCAGCCGGGCGCTGTCCGGCCGCTCTTTGACATCGTCCCGCACGCGAAAGAAAGTTGCGCAATCAAACGCGTTTCGGTGAACTTGGTCAATTTAGGCCGGTATCGGCTCAGCCATTGACGATCGTCCCGCCGTTCGGGTGCAGCACCTGCCCCGACATGTAGCTGGCGTCCTCGCAGGCGAGGAACAGGAAGCTGGGGGCGACTTCGTTGGGCTGGCCCGGCCGGCCCATCGGCGTGTTTTCGCCGAACGTCTCGAGCTTTTCGGGGCTCGCGCCGCCCATCGGATTGAGCGGAGTCCAGATCGGCCCGGGCGCGACCGCGTTCACGCGGATGCCCTTCTCGATCAGATTCTCGGAAAGGCTGCGGGTGAAGGCAGTGATCGCGCCCTTGGTGCTCGAATAATCGAGCAGTTCCTTCGAGCCCTGATACATCGTGACCGAGGTGCAGTTCACGATCGCGGCGCCCTGCTTCAGATGCGGGATCGCCGCCTGGGTGAGGAAGAACATCCCGAAAATGTTGGTCTGGAAGGTGCGCTTGAGCTGCGCCTCGGTGATGTCGGTGATGTCCTTGTCGGGGTGCTGCTCGCCGGCATTGTTGACCAATATGTCGATGCGGCCGAACTTCTCGATCACCTGGGCGATCGCCTGATCGCAAAACGCCTTGTCGCCCACATCGCCGGCGATGGTCAGCGCCTCGCGGCCTTCGGCGCGCACCGCGTCGGCGGTCATCGCGGCGTCGTCATGCTCGCACAGGTACAGGATGGCGACGTGGGCGCCTTCGCGCGCATAGAGCGCGGCGACGGCGCGGCCGATGCCGCTGTCGGCGCCGGTGATCACCGCGACCTTGTCTGTCAGCCGGCCGGAGCCGGGATAGCGGGGTTCCCAATCGGGCTTGGGCTCGAGCGCGCTCTCATGCCCGGGGAGCGCGTCCTCGTGGATCATCTCGATCGTGTCGGTATCGCTCATCGGCGTGGCTCCGTGGAAGAGGTTGCCGAGAGAACCGGTGCGGAACGCCGGAGGTTCCGCGCTATCGGGGCCGCCGCGGGGCGGCGAGGCAGGGTTCAGCCGAAAAGAGCCGAACCCTGCGCCGTGATTGCGACGATCATCGTCGCGGTGAGGCCGAACGAGGCCAGTCCGAGCAGGGCGCTGCGAACCATGGTGAGCTTCTCCTTGTCCTGATTCCGGGTCATGCGATCGGCAGGACGGGCGTGGAATAAGCGACGAACGCGGCAGTGAAGAGCACGGCACCGAGAACCGAAAGGACCTGGTGGAACGAAGAAAGACGCGCAGTCATTGAAATTACTCCCTGGTGAGATCGGCCGGCCGGACCATCCGGCGGCTGATGCCAAACATAATAGCAGGGAGCGTGCCAATTGCGCTAAGTAGCTGAAAATATTGAAATCAGCACGGAAGCGTCAAAGGATATTGGGAAATCGCACACTAAGGTTGGCGTAAATTCCCAATCAAAAGCGGACACGGCGTGTCCGATTCCGGTCAATCGACGTGGAGCCGGTTCCGGCCCGCGGTCTTGGCGGCGTAGAGCAGCCGGTCCGCCCGGTGGAAGACCGTCGACAGCCCGTCGCCGGGAAGCGCCGCCGAAATGCCCGCCGAGAACGTGATCTCGCCGAGCGGCGCGTCGCTCTCGCGAAGCTTGTAGCGCTTGGTCGCCACCTTCATGCGCGCGGCATCGAGGATATTGCGCGCCGTGCCGAGGTCGACGCCGGTGAACAGCACTGCGAATTCCTCGCCGCCATAGCGGGCGACGAGATGCCCCGAGCAGGTCTGGCTGAGCGCCTCGGCGATCGCCTTGAGGACGCGGTCGCCGACGGCATGACCGAAGCGGTCGTTGACCGACTTGAAGTGATCGACGTCGCAGACCGCGACGCAGATCGGCGCGCCTGCCGCCGCCTGCGCGGTATAGGCTTCCTCGAGTGCGCGCCGGTTGGGCAGATCGGTGAGCGGGTCGCGCCGGGCGTTGTCGCGCGCTTCCTCGAGCTCGCGGCGCAGGTCGCTCGCTTCGCGCGTCGCCGATTCGAGCCGCGCCTCGGCGCTGCGGACGCGGTCGAGCATCGCGCTGGTCAGCCGCGCGACTTCGCCGATCATCGGCGCGCCGCCGGCGTCGGTCGAGCGCGAGATCGCTTCCGCGCTGGCGGCGAGATCGCGGCCGAAGCCCTCGGTCTCGGCGCGCATCGCGGTCACCATGTCCTGAAAGCCCTCGACCTGCATCTGGGTCCGGGCGACGAGACCGTCGGTCTTCTCCTTGGCGGCCTTGTTGGCGGGGCTCGGCGGGGCTTCGCAGCCCAGGGTCTCGATGTCGCGCTGGGTCAGGCGGACGCCGCCGTCGGTCAGCGCATGGACCGCGCGTGCCAGCGGCCCGTCCGGATCGGCGAGCAGATGATAGGCAAAGGCGTAATTGCCGGGATCGGCGTCGAGACGCTGATCGACCAGGAAGTCGCCGATTCGGTCGTAAAGGCGGCGCGACGAATCGCTTTCATGTGCCGCCCGGACGGCCCTTGCGCCGGCCATAGGCTCTAACCCCTGCTCTCAAGTTGCGGACGATCTCGCGGTCCCGCCCGCATTTTTTCTTGAGCCGCGGTTTAGCGCCGAACTGCTAACATACGGTGAGCGAAAGCTTTCCCAGAGATGAAGGCCGGGCTCCGGTCAGCCCCTTCTTCCCGCCTTGAGCTTGCGCACCGCCTCGAGCGTCATCTTGATGTGGCTGCCCGGATTCATGTCGGTATGCGCGAGGACGATATGGCCGTTGGATGCGATCACATAGCTGGTGCGGCTGGTGATCGTCGTCGCGGTGCCGTCGGGTTTCTTGAGCAGTACGTCATAGCCCTTGATCACTGCCGGGCTGGCCGCGGCGACGGCGAACTTGCCCGCGCAATGCTCGCTCGAGAAAGCGATGAGCTTGTCGACATTGCCTGCGGTCATGCCGATCACCGTCGCGCCGGCCGCAGTGAAATCGGGAAGCGCCGCGGCAAAGGCCGCCGCCTCGACATTGCACCCGCCGGTAAATGCGGCGGGGAAGAAATAGAGAACGACCGGACCCTTCTTGAGCGCGGCCTTGAGGTTCACATTGTACGGCTTGCCCGCCATTGCGCCCGCCGCAGTGAAACCGGGCGCCACCGCGCCGGGGGCGAGCGCCGCCTCGACCGGCAGCGACAGCGGCAGGAGCAGGGCAGCGAGGAGAAGCTTGGTCCGCATGGCATCACTCCGTTGGTCCCGGCCGGCCTTATCGCGTCAGCGCGATGCCGATCCGTGCATGGGTCTGGTTGCGTCGATAGTCGTCGAGCGCTTCACCATAGCCGGTAAAGGCCTGCCCGAAGAGATAGAATCCGATGCCCCCGCCGATCGGCGCGAGCGGGTAGGAGGCGAACAGCTCGGCGCCGCCGCGCGCGGTGTCGAAATTGCCGCGACCGGTGACTGCGATCTTGAGCCCGTCCTTCTGGCGGATCGCCGCGCTGAGCCCGGTATAGCCGAAATACCGCTTCACGTCGGGCGCGGTGCCGAGCTTGCCGACATAGAACCACGCCTGCGGCGCGACATCGAGGTGCCAGTCGCCGCCGAGATCGAAGCTCTTCTCGGCGCGGGCGAAGATGCGGTTGAGATCGACCGAATCGAGCGCGCCGCGCCCGTTCGAATCGTGCCGCCAGCCGAGCGCTACCTTCATGGTCTCGTCGAGCGGAATGTCGGCATAGACTTCGGGCGAATAATTGGTCGAGCGGAACGGCCCCGAGGGCTCGCGCAACGCCCAGAACATCGTCTGGGTATAAGCGAAGCGCAGATTGCCGAGCTTGAGCGGGGCATCCTCGGCAAAGGGCCGGAAGGCGAAGCTGAGCTGCAGCTTGCCGCCGGCATCGCCGGTGCCGAACACACCGTATATCGGCTCGTGCGGCGCGAAGCGATCGACGAACGCCGACGACGAGCCGGTCGAACTCTGCATCACCGTCTCCTCGCCGGGAATGACCGCGGCCGGATGCCGTGCCGAGGGCGGCACCGCGGCCTGCGCGACGCTCACCGGCACGTAGCGCGCCTTGGCGAAGCCGCCCGGCGCGATCGTCGCGACAGGGCCGGGAACGCGCTCGAGCACGAGGCGGGTGCCGTCGACGGCAGTGACTTCAATCTGGCGCGGGCCGGCATCGGCGATCGGGGCCGCGCTTTCGTTGACGAGGAACACTTCGACGCCGCGCAGCGCCTCGACTTCGGAGGCGGGCTGGGCCGGCACTGCGCGCAGCTGCGCGGCGGCCGGGGTGGCGGCGGAAAGGCCCAGAGCAAGCAGGAAAAGGCGCATCGGCGAAACGACTGGCAGCGCTTTGTGACCTTGGCGAGTCAAAAACGGGCTAGTAGGGCCGGAGCCATGCCCGTTTCCTCCCATGACGTCGCGCTCGCCGAGCGCCTTGCCGATGCCGCCGGCGCCGCGATCCGCCCGCGCTTTCGCGGATCCTTCGGGCTCGAGGCGAAGGAAGACCTCTCGCCGGTGACGCTCGCCGACCGCGAGGCCGAGGAGGCGATGCGCCGGCTGATCGTCGCCGAACGGCCGATGGACGGCATCATCGGCGAGGAATTCGGCGTCCGCGAAGGCAGCAGCGGGCGGCAATGGGTGCTCGATCCGATCGACGGCACCCGCGCCTTCATCGCCGGCCGCCCGATCTTCGGCACGCTGATCGCCTTGATCGAGGACGGCTGGCCGTTGCTGGGGATCATCGACCAGCCGATCATCGGCGAGCGCTGGCTCGGCGTCACCGGGCGCCCGACCCTGTTCAACGGCAAGCCTGCTCAGGCGCGCGCCTGCCGTGAACTCAAGGGCGCGATCCTCGGCACCACCTCGCCGGCCTTGTTCGACGACGACCAACTCCACGCCTTCGAGCATCTCGACGCGGCGGTGATGAGCACGGTGCTGGGCGGCGATTGCTACAATTACGGCTGCGTCGCCAGCGGCTGGCTCGACATCGTCGTCGAGGCCGGGCTCAAGCTTCACGATTTCGCGGCTTTGGTGCCGGTGGTCGAGGGCGCGGGCGGGCGGATGTGCGACTGGCAGGGCGATCCGCTCCATGCCGGCAGCAAGGGCGAAGTGATCGCCGCGGGCGATCCAGCGCGGATCGAGGACATTCTCGAAGCGCTCGCCTGCCGGGGGCATTGACCCAGAGTTGCGCGACCGCGCGAGGAAGCGCAGCCTGTGCGGATGGCGAAGGGGATCATCATGCCCGAAGATCGCGACGCGCCGGCACCCGATTTCACCGTCAGGGACGCCGTGACCGTGTATCTGCAGCAGAACGCCGCGCAGAATCAGCTCTGGACGATGTACGTCGTCGCGACCTTCACAGCGATCGCGTTCGCAGTGAACGCTGCCAGCCAACACAGCGCGATATTGCTCGCGGCCGGCGCGATCGGCTTTCTCGCTTTCACCACGGGGCATCTCTGGCTGATCCGCTCGGGGCTGGCGCTGCTCAACGCCGCGGCGGCGGACATTGCCGACCTGTCGCGCGACCGGGAACAGGTCGCGGGCGCGCGCATTCGGGCGCAGCTGTCGCGGCCGGTTCGGGTTCGCGCCTCATTGCTCGCGCACTGGGCGATCGACGCCTGCGTGCTCGCGGGGTTCGCCTATGGCGCATGGACGCTGGCGCAGCCGCGATGAGCTAGGCTTTCACCGGCCCGCCGATCGACCAGGTATGGCCGAACGGGTCGACGACCTGCCCATAGCGATCGCCCCAGAACTGGTTGTCGAGCGGCATGCGCACGGTCGCGCCCGCGGCGATTGCGCGTTCCCACCACGCGTCCGAATCGTCGGTCTGAAGATGAAGCGTCACTCCCGTGGGGACCGAGATGCCGCCGGTATATTCGGGGAAATCGTCGTTGAGCATCAACGCGCCGCCATTGATCATAACGTGCGCATGCATGATCCGCGTGCCGTCGTCGGCGAGGTGGCGGCCAAGCTCCTTGGCGCCGAACGCCGCTTTGTAGAAATCGACTGCCGCGCTGCCTTTGCTTTCGCGGATCGTGAGATGCGCAGTGACGCCGCGCATCGGATTCGCTTCGTCGGCCATGCTCACTCTCCTTTCGAGTCGGGTGACAGCGAGTATAGCGGTTCAGAAGATGCCGAGGAACTTCTTGCGCTGCTTCTTGCGCTCGTCGTTCGACCGCTTGCCGTCCTCGGATTTGGCGGTGGTGCCCTTGCCGACATCGTCGCGCGGCTTGCCCTTGTCGGTGCGCTGGGCGCGTGCCGAGGCCCCCGCGAGCACCGGACCGCAATCGGCGGCCTTGGCGTCGCCGACGTCGACGAACGCGATCACTGCGGCGAACGGGCTGGCGACGAGACCGAGGCCCAGCCCGGCGCCGGCGCGCCCGAGCAGTTCGGGGCTGATCACGTCGATGCTCGGCCGCGCGAAATAGCCGCCGATCCCGACCGGCGACTGGCCGGCGAACAGGCTGAACTTCTTGCTGTCGGCGCGGAAGGCGAGATCGAGCGTTTCGTTCTTGAAGCTGAACCCGCCGCGGCCGAGCATGACGTTCTTGTCGGTGTCGATCAGAATCGGATCGGCGGCGGCGATGCCGTTGCGGACGCTGAACCCGATCAGCCCGCAATTGATCTGCACCGGCTCCTTCAACTTCTTCTCGAACATCTTTTGGATGAAGGTGCCGATGTCGAGCTCCGAAAGCTGGATGTTGCGCGTCCAGAAGCTGCCCTTGGGCAGGATCACCGCGATCCGGCCGTTCGAATTGGCGAGCGAATCGCGCACGCTGTTGCCCGCTCCGGTCATCTGGACGCGCGCCTTGAGGGTGCCGGTGGTACCCGATTCCTCTACGCCGAAGCCGGCGAGCAGTACGCCCATCGGCGTCGGCGACAGGCGGATATCGTACTCGGTGAAGACCGGTTCGCGCCGCGCATTTATCGTGATGTCCGAATTGACCGTGCCGCGCGCGAGGCTGAAATTGAGCGGGCTCAATTTGAGCAGTCGGTTGTCGAGATCGAGCCCGAGCGTGATGTTGGACACCGGCAGCTTGTCGGCGCGCACGGTGCGGACCGTCCAGTCGACCTTGGCGTCGAAATTCTTGAGCGCCTCGACCCGCAGCGGCGCGTCGGGGAGAATGCGCGGGGTGCCCGCGGCCCGCGTCACCACTGCGCCCGCCGCCGAGGCTTGCGGGCTGTAGCCGATGAACGGGCCGGCATCGACGATGTCGAGCACCCGCGTCGACAGATCGGCGGTGAGCAGCAATCGCGGCTCCCGGAGCGCGACGGTGAATTTGCCTGCCAGGTCGCTGGCGCCGAAACGCCCGCGCATCCCGGTGAAGCGCCACTCGTCGCCATGCTTGGTCATCGCCGAGCGGAGGCGGTAATTACGCGTGTCGGGAACCGCGATTCCCGCGACCGCGAAGACATCGGCGAGGTTCTGGCCGCGCGCATCGATGTGCAGGTCGGCGCCTTCGATCTCGGTGGCGCCGGGAAGCGTTCCCGAGACGTCGATGTCGGTGCGCACGCCGGCGACATGGAGCTGGAGCTGGTTCTCGCCTCCCGAGACGGTGGCGTTGGGCGTGAGCAGCGCGCCCGACAAGGTGAAGCGCGTGCCGCGCGCGGTGCCGTTGCCGTCGAAGCGGATGCTGCTGGCGAATTTGGTGTCCTGCGCCTCGACGGTGTGGATCCGGATACCCGCAGCGATCTGCATCCGCGGGTCGACGTATCGGATCATCGTGCCCTGGACGAGCGCGCGTCGGATGATCGGCAGGTCGAGCGGCTCGCCTTTCTCTTCGCTGAAGGTCCAGGTGTTGCGCCGGCCCTGCTCGTCCCATTGCAGGTCGACATGGCCATTCTCGAGCCCGAGCCAGTTGATCCGGCGATTGCCAGTGATCAGGCTCCACGTCGAAATGCGGCTGTCGATCTTCTTCGCCGAGAAGAAATTGCCCCTGCCAGCCCATTCGGGGTTGGAGACGGTCAGCCCCTCGGCGAGGAATTTGACGTTGAACGGCGCGAAATAGAGCTGGAAATCGCCGGCGACCTTGACGTCGCGATGCGTCTGGCCGGCGACGATCTTCTCGAAAGTGGGCTTGAGGAAGCGGCCCTTGGTGACGAACAGGATCGTCCAGGCTAGCACGATCAGACCGAGGATGGTGGCGACGACGGCGATGATGCTGGCCAGCGGCGTGCCGAGCGCGCGGGTCGGCTTTGCCGGGGAGTCGCCCGGTCGCGGCGCCGAATCGGCAGCTTTTATGGGCGAGTCCCGATCAGCCATTCTGGTGAAAAAGCCTGTGGACGCCGGGGGTTCCGTTCCCCTGCCGCTTGCGGGAGGGGTTAGGAGAGGGGTGAATGTCTCACCGAGTCGAGCCTTTGAGGCCAATCCTTCCCCCGACCCCTCCCGCGAGCGGAAGGGGAGCGCAGGAGTCGGTTGCATTGCGGCGCGTTCGCGGTTATGCGCCCCGCTTTCCTCGAACGTCAGGAACACGCCCGGCCATCAAGGGCTGCCGCGGCTGTTCGCACGTTCGAGTTTGCAAGGAGACCAAAATGCCCAAGCTCAAGACGAAGAGCGGCGTCAAAAAGCGCTTCAAGCTCACCGCCACTGGCAAGGTGAAGCACGGAGTCGCCGGAAAGCGCCACCGCCTGATTTCGCACAACGCGAAGTATATCCGCCAGAATCGCGGCACCTCCGTGCTCGCCGATGCCGATACCGCCCGCGTTCTCGCGTGGGCGCCGTACGGCCTGAAGTAAGGGAGGCCAGCAGATATGGCACGCGTCAAACGGGGTGTTACCACCCGCGCCAAGCACAAGAACATCCTCGAACAGGCGAAGGGCTATCGCGGCCGTCGCAAGAACACGATCCGCATCGCGCGGCAGGCGGTCGAAAAGGCCGGCCAGTACGCGTATCGCGACCGCAAGGTTAAGAAGCGGACCTTCCGTGGCCTGTGGATCCAGCGCATCAACGCGGGCGTCCGCGCCGAGGGCCTGACCTATTCGCAGTTCATGCACGGGCTCAAGCTCGCCGGCATCGAACTCGACCGGAAGGTCCTTGCCGACATCGCGATGCACGAAGGCGAGGCGTTCAGCGCCATCGTCGCGCAGGCGAAAGCGGCGCTGCCCCAGGCCGCATAAGCGACCTGAAGCAGTCGAGATCGAGGGCGTCGGAGCTTGGCTCCGGCGCCCTTTTTCATTGCAGCGCACGCGCTTGCGGAGTTGACAGCAGGGGCCGCGTGGCCGGATAGCCGAGCTCATGGTTCCCCTTTCGTTCGGCAGTCATGATTTCGAGGCGCTTGCCGAGGGCGCGCTTTATTGGCCTGCGCGCAATGCATTGCTCGTCGCCGATCTGCATTTCGAGAAGGGCAGTTGGTTCGCGATGAAGGGGCAGATGCTGCCGCCTTATGATTCGCTGGCGACGCTTACCGAACTGACCGCGCTCGCCGATCGTACCCGCGCGACCGAGCTATGGTGTCTCGGTGACAGCTTCCACGATTCGGCAGGGTGTGAGCGGCTTCCCGCCGATGCCCGCGCACTGCTGACCGGGCTGACCGCGCGGCTCGACTGGCGCTGGATCACCGGTAATCACGATTCGCTGCTGGTCGATCATTGCGGCGGGACGATTCTCGAGGAAGCGGAGGTCGACGGGCTGGTGCTGCGCCACGAAGCCGAGCCGGGCGAATCGCGACCCGAATTGTCGGGGCATTTTCATCCCAAGCTGCGGATCAGCGTGCGCGGCCGCCAGGTCGCTCGGCGCTGCTTCGTCGCGACGGCGACCAAGCTGATCCTGCCGGCATTCGGGTCGCTCACCGGCGGGCTCGACGCGCATCATCCCGAAATCGTTCGCGCGGTGGGCCGCGGCGCGCAGGCGCTGGTCGCGCTCGAGGATCGGCTGCTGCGTTTCCCGATCGCCGCCTAACGGCGGATGATCGTTCCCGAGCATTCCATCGGCCCGGGGCCGCGCAAGGTGCATTCGGGGTTGCCGGTGATGTCGATCCCGCCGCTGGCGAGCGCGGTCGCGCGCGCCGTGAAGCGCACGTCGATCCGGATATTGCCGCTGCTTTCCGAAGTCAGGCTGGCATCGCCGGCGGTGAGCCCGCCTGCGTCGATCGAGCCCGCGCCGTAATTGCGGATCCGCGCGCGCGCGGCAGTTCCCGCCAAAGTCATCGCGCCGGTGCCGGTGAGGCTGGCGTTGAGATCGTCGGTGCGGATCGAGGCCACGTCGAGCGTGCCCGTTCCGGTTTGCAGCAATTCGATGCGGGCGCCGCGCATTTCCGCCACGCGGACCTTGGCGCCGCCATTGAGGATCACGCCGCGCAGCGACCGGGTGGCGATGCGCAAGGCCGGCGGTGTTCCCTTGCGGCCGGCCTGCGAAAGCGGGCCGCTGCTCACCACCAAAGTGTCGCCATTGTTTCGCACGGTGACCTGATCGAGCGCGACGCGGTCGCCGAATGCCGTCGCGCCTGGCGCGCCGGCCACGACCTCGATTTCGAACGCGCCATCGACGCGCAAGCGCTCGAAGCCGCCGATCATGAAGCCCCGCTCCTGCGCGGGCGCGGCGGCGGTGAGCAAGAACAGCGGAACGAGGAGCAGCGGGCGCATCGCGGGACAGTCGCGCGCCGCGCCCGCCGAAACAAGCCCTAGGTGCAGCGCGCCTCGCCCGAGCCGACCGCGTTGACCGAGCATTTGGCCCCGCCGCCGAGCTCGGCATCGCCCGATCCGACGATCGACACCGAGGCCGGGCCCTTCACCGTGCCGAGGACGTTGCCCGATCCGGCGATCGAGACGTCGGCGCTCGCCGCGGTCAGCTGTTTCGCGTCCATGTCGCCCGATCCGGCGACCGATGCCGAAAGCTTCGTGGCGCTGCCGGCGACGCGCATGTCGCCGGATCCGGCGATGGAAAGGTCGGCATCGCCGGCGCGGAGATTGGCGATGGTAAGATTGCCCGATCCCGAAACCGCGCCGCTAAAGTCGCCTTCGCCGCGATCGGCGGTGAGATTGCCCGATCCGCCCACCGAAGCCGCGGTGAGCCTGGGCATCACGACATGGATGCGCGCGCCGTGATCAGTGCCGAACCAGCCGTCCTTCGAGTTCTTGCGGCCGACGCGCAGCGTGCCGCCCACCACACGAATGTCGAGCTGATCGAGCACCTTGGGATCGCCCTCGGCAGTTACGGCGAAGCTCTGCCCGATCTTCACGTCGACATCGTCCGAGCCGCGCAATTCGACTCCGGTGAAGCCGCTGGCCGCGTAGCTGCGCGTGGCGCCGCTGCCGCTCGCCTGCGCGGCGTCGCCCTTTTTCTCCCAGTTCGACTGGCACGCGGCCAGCGGCAGCAAGGCGACCATCAGCAACATACGCATTTCCCTCTCCCGAACTCGTGTATTGGTTATGCAATACACCATGTACGGACAAAGGAAAAGGGGTGGCCGTTGCCGAGCCACCCCTTCCCGAAGTTCAGAAAGTTGCGGCCTTGGTCAGGCCGGAACCTTGTCCTTGTTCCAGATCGCCGCGGCCTTGCGCAGGATCTCGAGGATCTTCTCGAGCGCGGTCGGCTCGTCGACCTCTTCCATCGCGGCGAGCTCGCGGGCGAGACGCGACGCGGCGGCTTCGAAAATCTGACGCTCCGAATAGCTCTGCTCGGGCTGATCGTCGGCGCGGAACAGATCGCGGACCACTTCGGCGATCGACACCAGGTCGCCCGAATTGATCTTGGCCTCATATTCCTGCGCGCGGCGCGACCACATGGTGCGCTTGACCTTGGGCTTGCCCTTGAGCGTCTCGAGCGCTTCGCGGAGAGTCTTGTCGGACGACAATTTGCGCATGCCGACGCTCTCGGCCTTGTTGGTGGGAACGCGCAGCGTCATCTTCTCTTTTTCGAAGCGCAGCACGTAGAGCTCGAGCTGCATGCCCGCAATTTCCTGTTTCTGCAGCTCGATGACACGGCCGACGCCGTGCTTGGGGTAAACGACATAATCGCCGACGTCGAAGGACAGCGCCTTGGCAGCCATGGGCTAGAGACCTTTCCGTGAATAACCGGTCCCGAACGGGTGCGGCGTCGACCCTGGCGCGTTCTGCGCCGGGCAGGCGGTTCGGGACAACAACCTATGCTTCTCCGGGCGGAAGGGCGATTCATCGCCTCCGTCCCGGACTATTTAACACGGTTGCAACAAAATTACCAGCCGCGCGTCATCGCCGCGGTACATTTATGTGCACTGCGGCGAAGATTTTTTCGAGGCCGTGCGCGCAGTCGCGCCGGATCAGCTTCCGGTGCCGGGCGTCGCGGAGAAATACTTTTCGAACTTGCCTTCCTCGTTCTTCAACGCGTCGGCATCGGCGGGAACGTCGCCCTTTTGGGTGATGTTGGGCCATTCCTCGGAATAGGTCTTGTTGAGTTCGAGCCACTTCTCCAGCCCGTTCTCGGTATCGGGAAGGATCGCCTCGGCGGGGCATTCTGGCTCGCAGACGCCGCAATCGATGCACTCGCTGGGATTGATGACGAGCATGTTCTCGCCTTCGTAGAAACAGTCGACCGGGCACACTTCGACGCAGTCCATGTACTTGCACCGGATGCAGGCGTCGGTGACGACATAGGTCATGGCAGGTCGGCTCCCTCGAGCGGCAAAGTCTGAACTTGCGCCCCTGCTATGCCCCGGATTCTGCGGCGTCAACGTTTCTGGGAACGTGGGTTTCTAGCCGGGTGTAAAGCTGCGCTGCCTCGGCGGGCGGCCCCCGGCGCTTCGGCAGCGCCTCGACGCGGAGCGCGACGACCTTGCCGTAGAGCGGGAAGACGATGATCGCGCCGATGCGGACCGGGGCGGCCGAGCGCTCGATCCGCCGGCCGTCGAGTCGTAGCGTGCCCTTCTCGGCGATCGCCTGCGCGGCACTGCGCGACTTGGCGAGCCGGGCGAACCACAGGAAGCGGTCGAGCCGGATGGCCTCGCTGTCAGCCACCGCGCAGCCCTGCCAGTGCCGCGAAGGCGTTGTCGGTCGGGGCGGCTTTAGGCGCCGCGACGGGCGTCAGGCCTTGCCAGATCCAGCGCTGCGGTTCGCCGTCGCGGGCCTTCGCGGTCTTGAAGCCGAGTTGCGCCATCAGCCGCGCCAGGGTTTCGGGGGTGAGGCCGATCGAAGTGGCCAGCGCGGGATCCGGCGCGAAGGGTTTGCGCCCCTGCCGCGCGTCATGCGCTGCCCGGGCGATGCGCTCGACCAGATCGACGCGCACCGCCTGCGCGCCGAGCGGGCGGAAGCCGTGTGCCAGATCGGCGCCGGGCGCGTTGCGCGCGATCACCGACGCACCTTCGGGCGGCGCATCGGCGAGACCTATCAGCGCGCGGCGCCAGCGCGCGGCGGCGGGCTTGAGCAAGGCGGGCGCGAACAAATCCAGCGTGCCGATCGTGATTCCGATCGTGCGCAGCCGTTTGCGGGCATCGCCGTCGAGTCCCTCGACCAGCGCCGCCGCTGCGCGGCGGGGGAGCAGCCCGCCGGCGTCGAGCAACGCGTTGGCGAGCGCGCGAAGCGGACTGCCTGCCGCAGGATCGCGGCTTGCGGCGTCGAGTTTGGCGAGGACGGGGAGGTGGCGGGCGATCTGCGCGGCAAACCAGGTTTCGAGTCGGATCTGCACCGCGGCGCGAGTCTGGGGATCGAGTATGTCGAGTGCGCGGTCGAGGCTGATCTTGGGGCGGACGAGGTTCGGGCCCGAGCGGAGTTCGGCAATCGCGGACCCGCGCCATTCTACCATGTTGTTCCCCGGCGAAGGCCGGGGCCCAGACTCGGCATTGCCACCTTCAAGGCTGGGCCCCGGCCCTCGCCGGGGAACAAGGACCAATTCGGTATCACCCGCGTTGATCAAGGCTTCGCCACGAGCGCGGAATTCCCCAGCCAGTCTTTTCTCTGCCGCCGCGAGCAGCATCCGCTTGTCCGCGGCACGCGCCTCGGCCTGCACAGTAAAGCGAAACCCTTCGAGCTTGCCCAACGGGTGCTCCTCGACGCTGACTTCGCCCTCGGGCCCGATCGTCACCGGCAGGGTCGAGGCGTCGGCGCCGATCTGGCGGAGCAGCACGGTGGTGCGCTTGTCGACGAAGCGCTGGGTGAGACTGGCGTGGAGCGCGTCCGAAAGCTTCTCCTCGATCGCGCGCGTACGTTCGGCCCAGTGGATCGGGTCCTCCAGCCAGTCGGCGCGGTGCGCGATATAGGCCCAGCTGCGCGCCGCGGCGATCCGCCCGGCGAGCGTCTCGACATCGCCGCCCATATTGTCGAGCCGGGCGATCTCGTCGGCGAACCATTGGTGCGGGACATGGCCCCTGGCTTCGGAGAGGTGTCCGAACAGCCGCCCGACGAAGCGCGCATGCGGGTCGACCCCGAGCTTGCGAAAGTCGGGGAGTCCGCACGCCGCCCAGAGCCGTGCGACCATCTTCGGCGAGCGGACGCGTGCGCGCACCCAATCCTCTTCGGCGAGGCGTTTGAGCACCGCCAGATCAGTCGCTTCGGGCGCGGCGCGCAAGACCTCCGCGCGCGGTCTGGTCTCGAGGCTGGAGACCAAAGCGTCCATGCTGGCGAAATCGGGCTCGCCTTCGCGCCAATAGAGATGCTCGAGCCGGGGGACCTGATGCGCCTCGAGCGCGAGCACTTCCTCGGGCGTGAAGGCGCTTGGACCCTCGTCGTGCAGCGCGCCGAACGTTCCGTCCTTCTGGTGGCGCCCGGCGCGACCAGCGATCTGCGCCATCTCGGCCACGGTCAGGCGGCGCTGGCGGCGACCGTCGAATTTGGAGAGGCTGGCAAAGGCGACATGATTCACATCCATGTTGAGCCCCATGCCGATCGCGTCGGTGGCGACGAGATAATCGACTTCCCCCGCCTGGAACATCGCGACCTGGGCATTCCGGGTGCGCGGGGACAGCGCCCCCATCACCACCGCTGCGCCGCCGCGCAGGCGCCGGAGCGCCTCGGCCACTGCGTACACTTCCTCGGCGGAGAAAGCGACGATCGCCGAGCGGCGCGGCAGCCGCGACAGCTTCTTGGCGCCGGCATAGCTCAGCGTCGAAAAACGCGGGCGGCCGATGATCTCGGCATCGGGAACCAATGCCTTGAGCATCGGCTTCAACGAGTCTGATCCGAGGATCATCGTCTCGGCATAGCCGCGCGCGCGCAGCAGCCGGTCGGTGAAGACATGGCCGCGTTCTGGGTCGGCGCCCAATTGCGCCTCGTCGAGGCCGACGAACGCCACCTCGCGCGGCATGGTGTTTGCTGCTCCGGCGAGCACGCCTCCGCCGAGCGGCATGCTCTCGGCGGTGCAGAGAAACCATTTCGCCTTGGGCGGAAGGATCTTCTCCTCGCCGGTGATCAGCCCGACATGCTCGACGCCCTTCATCCGGACCACGCGATCATAGATCTCGCGCGCCAGCAGCCGTAGCGGAAAGCCGATCATGCCGCTGGCATGGCCGCACATCCGCTCGACCGCGAGGTGGGTCTTGCCGGTGTTGGTGGGGCCGAGCACCGCAGTGACCGACGAACGCGCGAACTGGCTCATGTCGATAACCAACATCGTTCCGAGTCAGCCCTTAAGCAACACCCCCTGATTGCGAACCTTCCTTAACCATGTTGATTTATAGGGAGATTTGAGACTGGCCTTCCCTTTATCCCGGCACCTGCACGGGTCGCCGCAGGCAAGGGAACGAAGCGGGGTGCTTAATTTGACTTTAAACGCTCTCTTCCACAGTGATTCGGTGTTCGCCGGGGGTGGCGGCACATTCGACGACGGGGTTTTCGGGGGGCATCGCGCCTTGTTCCTGCGTAACGATCATGGTCTGGAGTTCGGGGGCGGTGCAGGCGTCAAGTCTGCGTTCCCGCCCGCGCCCGGAACTGCGCTGAGCACAAAGCTCAAGCGTCGGGTCTTCGCCAATCTCGATCTCGCTCCCGATCTTGGCGCACGCATCGGCACGCTTACCTGGTATCGCGGCGTCGCGACCTGCTTCGGGCTGTGTGCGCTCACCTTCCTGATGGCGCCCGGTTTCGAGACGCCGATCTACGGGACGGTCGCGCCCGCGCTGACCGGTGCCGAATGGGATGCCGCGCGGGCGCAGGCCATCACCCCGCTCGCCAGCGGCGCAACCACTGGTTACCGCGTTGCCGCGACCCGGCTGGTTTCGCCGCTGACCGACACGCCTGAACGCCCGATCATCAGCCTCGATGCCAAGCTCGCCTCGGGCGACGCGCTGCTCAGCGTGCTGCGCCGCTCGGGCGTCGGCGCCGTCGATGCCGAGCAGGTCGGCGCATTGGTCACGAGGGCGGTAGCGTTCGACGACATTCAGCCGGGCACGATGCTCGACATCACCTTGGGCCGCCGCACCGACAAGGCGCAGCCGCGTCCGCTGCAGAACATGGCGTTCCGCGCAAAGTTCGACCTCAAGCTCGAGGTCGCGCGCAACGGCAACCAGCTTTCGCTCAAGCAGATTCCGATCGCGATCGACCATACGCCGCTGCGCGTGCAGGGGGCCATCGGATCGAGTCTTTACCGTTCGGCGCGTGCCGCCGGGGCCCCGGCCAAGGCGGTCGAATCCTTCATCCGCACGCTCGCCACCCGCGTGCCGGTCTCGCGTCTCGGTTCGGACTGCAAGTTCGACATCATCGTCAAGCAGGCGCGCGCCGCGACCGGCGAGGTCCAGCTCGGCAATCTGCTCTATGCGGGTGTCAGCGGCTGCGACAACAAGGTCCAGATGATGCCGTGGGAATCGAACGGCAAGACCGAATGGTTCGATGGGCTCGGCAAGGGCAGCAAGACCGGCATGATGGCGATGCCCGCAGCCGGCCGCATCTCTTCGAGCTTCGGCATGCGCCGCCATCCCCTGCTCGGCTATACCCGCATGCACAAGGGCATCGACATCGCCGCGCCTTGGGGCGCGCCGGTCTATGCCGCGACCGACGGCGTCGTGCAGTTCGCCGGGCGCAGCTCGGGCTATGGCAATTTCATCAAGCTCAACCATGGCGGCGCGTTCGGCACCGGCTATGGCCATTTGAGCCGGATCCTCGTCCGGAACGGGCAGAGCGTGCGCAAGGGGCAGCAGATCGGCGCGGTGGGCAGCACCGGCATGTCGACCGGGCCGCATCTCCATTACGAACTCTACAAGAATGGCGGTGCGGTGAATCCGCGTTCGGTGTCGTTCACCTCGATGCGCCAGCTGACCGGAAGCGATCTCGGCGCGTTCCGCTCGAAGCTTCACCAATTGCTGTCGGTCCCGGTGGGCCGCGGCGCGGTGAAGGACGAGGACTGAGCTGCCCGAGCGGGGCGGTGCGGCATCGAAGGCACGCGGGATCGATGTTGAGCCGGTCGCAGCAAGCTACGCTTAATCTGGAGGAGGCGCGTGCGCTGCGCGCATCGGGCTGTACCTATCGACAGATCGGACGGCAGCTTGAGCTCAGTTCCGGCCAATTGGGTCATATTCGCCGGACGCTCTCGCGGGAGAAAGCGGGCAGCACGCGATTGCTGCGCGCCGTGCCGGACGCCACCGATCGCGACCTTCCGGTGAGCCGGTCGGTATTGCCTTCGGGTTTGCGGCGGCAGCTGGCCGCCGCGGGCTATCGAACGCTCGGCGATCTGGCGGACAGGCTTTCCGACCCGGACCTCCCCGGTCTGGAAGCGATGCCGGGCATCGGTCCGCACAAGGCGGCGTTGGTGAAGCGCTTGCTCGACCATTACGCCCTGCTTCCCGGCACCAACGATCTGCGCGGCGCGATCGAAGCGCTGTTCCCCGATCTGGCCGATCCACGCGATACTTGACGCCGGCGCGCGATCGCCTCGCTATTGTCGAAAACCAGGTCGATCGGGCCGGATAGGCCGGCGCTTTCTGCCGAGGACCGGCACGCGCCTCGCCCACAGCGTGAAAGGTCTTATCTTCCCTGCGACCGCCAGCGCTTGATCGTGCGCTCGAGCATCAGTTCCTCGCCGCCGCTTTCGCGCCACAGTTCGGAGAAGAGCGGGTCGTCCGATGCCGGGCGTTTGCCATCCTCGAGGGGATCGAAAAGCAGACGGATCGGCGTCGCGACGCCTTCGCCCACGGCGATGCATTCGCGATTGCGCAGCGCGGGGATCGAATCGAGGAAGCCGCGCGCGCCTTCGGGCATCGCTGCCTTGACGAAGGCCTGGTCGCGTTCGTTGTTGAGCCGCATCGACAGGATCGTGCCGCATTGCGAGAGCACGCCTTCGGCGAGATCCGACGGACGCTGGGTGATCAGTCCGAGCGATACGCCGTATTTGCGCCCTTCCTTGGCGATCCGGCTGAGGATCCGGCCTACCGAAGAGCCGTCGGCGTTGCGCTCGTTGGGAACGTAGCGGTGCGCCTCCTCGCAGACCAGAAGCACCGGGCGCTTGGCCTCGCCGCGCGACCAGATCGCGAAGTCGAACACCATCCGGCTGAGCACGGCGACGACCACGGACGTGATTTCCGAAGGCACACCCGACACGTCGATGATCGAGATCGGCTTGCCGTCGCCCGGCAGGCGGAAGATGCGCGCGAGGAAGTTCGCCATCGAATCGGCGACGAGCATGCCCGAGAACATGAAGGTATAGCGCGGGTCGCCCTTGATCTCGTCGATCTTGCTGCGCAGGCGGAGATAGGGCGCCGTATCGGTCGCCTTGTCCATCTTGCCCATTTCGAGCTGGAGTATCTGGGTGAGGTCCGAGAGCAGATACGGGATCGGCGCGTCGACGGTGAGCTTGCCGAATTCCTGGGCGAGCCGGTTCTTGCCCTTGGCGAGCAGGATGCACTTGGCGAGGATGTCGGCATCGACCTGGCGGTCCGAGCCCTGCGTGGTGAGGAACACCTCGCAATGCTCCTCGAAGTTCATCAGCCAATAGGGCATCTGCAGGTTCGAGACGTCGTAGAGTGCGCCGGTGGTCTTGAACGCGCTGGCATATTCGCCGTGCGGATCGATCATCACGATATGGCCCTGCGGCGAGAGCTCGCAGATGCGGTGGAGGATCAGGGCGGCGGCGGTCGACTTGCCGGTACCGGTCGAGCCGAGCAACGCGAAGTGCTTGCCGAGCATCGCATCGACATAGAGCGCGGCGCGGATGTCCTTGGTCGGATAGACGTTGCCGATCTCGATATGGGCGCGATCGTCGGCGGCGTAGATCTGCTTGAGATCGGCGGTCGAGACCGGGAACACCGCGCAGCCGGGAGTAGGATAGCGGGTGACGCCGCGGCGGAACTTGTAGAGCTTGCCGGTGAGCTTCTCTTCGTCGCCCTCGCCGAGGAAATCGACCTGGGCGAGGATCCGGTCGCCGCTCGAGTCGAGGCGGAGCGCGCGGACATTGGCGATCAGCCATGTGCTGCCGACGCGCATCTTGACCTGGCTGCCGACCTGCCCCGAATTGGCGACTGCGACGTCGCTGCTGGCGCCGAGCGCCTCGATCTCGGCGGGATCGAACATCACCTGGCTCGACGAGCCGGCGATTTCGAGCACGGCGCCGATCGCGCGCGCCTGGCTGCGCGCCGGCACCGAATCTGCCGACGAAACGGGCGCGGCATTATCGAAGGCGCGCGCGCCGAACTGACCTTCCATCGGATACTCCCCGGGGTTACGCAGCGCACCATGCCCGAAGAGGGTAAATATTGGGTTGTTCGCGAACGACTTGTCCGATGAATCAGAAGCGCCGCCAAAGCGCGCCGGCACCCCAGCCGAACAGCACCGAAAGCGCCACCGCGACCAAGCCATAAGGCACCGAATAGCGCTCGGCGCTGGTCGCGACGAAGCGCTCGAAGCCCGATTTGCGGATGTCGATCGGGCGCACCGCGGCGGCGAGCACCCGGCCGTTCTGGATCAGGAAGGTCTCGGCAGTGAACCGCCCGACCGGAACGCGCGCCGGAATGTCGATCCGCGCCCGGTACAGCACGCCGCCGGTGATCTCGACGGCGTTCGAATCCTCGTAGAACAGGCCGCTGCGGGTGCGCAGATCGACCAGCCCGCGATCGAACCGGTCCTGCACCTCGGGCGCCGCGCCCGAGGCGGGCGAGAGCTGGAGGCTGTCGACGCCGAGCTCGTAGATCGCGCGGGTCCTTTCGTCGACGATTCGGCGGATCGGGCGCGACGAGGCGACTGCGTAGAAGCTCGGCGCCGAGCGATAGCGCGTCGATTCGGCGTTGAGCCAGATGCCCGCGAGCTTCTCCTTCTCGCGCACCAGTACCGCCTGGCTCGGGCCGCGCACCACCACGACGATGTCGACGGGGCCGTCCTCGGGATCGGGGGCACGTCCGCGCGGATAGAGAATCGCGCCGAACAGCAGCAATTCGGCGCCGGTGAACGAATAGGCGATCTCGATATTGCGTTGCGACACGTCGGGGACGAGCACCGGCTTGGCCTGCCCCATCAGCAACGGCGCGGCGAGCGTCAGCAGGGCGGCGGCAGCGCGCCTCACAGCAACTCGACCGAATAGATTTCGTCGGGCCGCCAGGCGAGGCCGAGCAACATGCGCAAAGCGACTGCGAGGACGATCAGCGCCAGCGCGAGGCGGAGATATTCGGGCTTGGCCTTCTGAGCGAAGCGCGCGCCGAGCTGCGCCCCCGCCACCGATCCGAGCAGCAGCAGGGCCGCGAGGACGATGTCGACTGCCTTGGTGGTGGTGGCGTGGACCATCGTCGCCGCGGCGGTGACGAACAGGATCTGGAACAGCGAGGTGCCGACGACGACCTGCGTCCCCATGCCGAGCAGATAGAGCATCGCGGGGACGAGGATGAAGCCGCCGCCGACGCCGAGCAGCACGGTGAGGATGCCGGTGAAGAAGCCGAGCAGCAGCGGCGCGAGCGGGGAGATGTACAGGCCCGAGCGGTAGAAGCGCCAGCGCAAGGGGAGCATCGCGACGAGCGGGTGGTGGCGGCGCTTGCGCGGTCGCGGCGGCACCGCGCCGCGGCCGACGCGGACCGCAGTGACCGATTCGTGGAGCATCAGCCCGCCGATCGAGCCGAGCATCAGCACATAGAGGATCGCGATCACCGTATCGATCACGCCGGTGGCCTGGAGCAAGGTGAACACGCCGGCGCCGACAATGCTTCCGATCACGCCGCCGGCGACGAGCACCAGCCCCATATGCACGTCTACGCCGCCGCGCCGGAAATGGGCGAACACCCCCGAGACGCTGGCGCCGGTCACCTGGCTCGCGGCGGAGGCGGCGGCGACGGTGGGCGGGATGCCGTAGAAGATCAGCAGCGGCGTGGTGAGGAACCCGCCGCCGACCCCGAACATGCCCGAAAGCAGCCCGACGCCGAGGCCGAGAGCCACGATCACCAGCGCATTGACCGAGAGATTGGCGATTGGAAGATACAGATCCATCGGCTGCAGGCGATACCGCGTTTGCGCCGTGCTGCAAAAGCCCGTTGGCCTAGAAATCGCTCCCTAGCGTGAGCGCGAGGCCCGATCCCGGACGCGCATCGCCCGCGACGCGCTGCCGCCAGTCGAGCGCGAGGCGGACATTACGCTTGCCGAGCGGCACCGCGAGCGTGGCCGAGGGACCGATGTCGAAGCGCGCCGCATCGCGTTGCGCCGCGCCCCATGCGCCGCCACCGAGCGCGAGGCGCATGCCGCTGGTCTCGGTCAGCGTCAGCATCGCCCGCGCGGCACCATCGGCATAGGGTTCGGTGCGATGGCGGCGGATCGCGCCGGCCTGGCCATAGGTCTCGAGCCTGAAGCCCGGCGCGACCGGTCCATCGTAACCTGTGACGATCCCCAGCCCGGGCCCGCCGGGAGTCCCGTCGATCCCGAACCTCTGCTCGGCGACGAGGCGCACCGGTGCCCGGCCCGGCTGCCATTCGAGGCCGAGCGATGCTTCGGTGCCTTTGCCGCGAAGCGGCGCCGCCAATCGGCCGAAGGCGGCGAGACGCTGGTCGGGCCACAGCATCCACGCGACGCGGAGCCCAGCCTGGCTGCCGCCGAGCTGGCTCGCGCCGGGGGCCGCGCCGAGGCCGGTGCCGGGGCGGGTGACCAGCCATGCGCTGGCGGACCAGCGCGAAGGCGAAGCGGGGAGAGTCTCGGGCTGGGCAGCGCGCGGCAACGGCGTGGCGGCGGCGCCGACGATCGCCGGTACGCCATATTGGATCAGGCCCATCAGCGCCATTTGAACGCGCTCCGGGTCCGCGGCGGAGACAGCCATGGGTCGCGCCCGGGGCGCTGCGGCGGGCGCGTACGGAAGTGGCGAAGGGTTTGCCCGGGGTTCGGCGGACAGCGTGAGGCGGCGCACCTGCCGCGGCGCGGGAGACGGATCGGGCGCCGCTGCGATGGGTGAAAAGGCGCGGATCGCCTCGGGCAGCGATCCGGTCGCGGACCAGAGCAAGGCGATGCGGACGCCGACCCAGCCCAACAGGACCAGGGCGAGGAACCGGATCGGCCGCCCCTGGCCGGTCACGGAGTGGCCTGCGGCAAGTCGGGAAATTGATGGTCGGTCTTGTCCCAGCGCGGCGCGGCGCCGAAGAGGATCCGGACATAGAGCGCGATCGCGCGGCGGGCGGCGAACAAGGCGATGTAATTGCCGACCAGCACTCGCGGCGCCGACCACAATGCCTCGCGCCAGCCATAAGCACGCTGGACGAACGCCGCGCGCACGAGCAGCAGCCAGAGCAGCAGCGCGAAATTGGTCCAGAGCAATGCGCGCACCGCCGAAGAAAGTGCAGGCATCGCCGAGCGATCGAGCAGATGGAGCAATGCCGAGGCGCTCCACAGCAGCAAGGTGGCATAGGCGATCGCGAGCACCGGCAGCGCGAGCGTCGCGCGGCGATCGCGCATCCGCATCCAGTGATCGCCGGGGTGCAATGTCGCGCGCCAGCCGGTGCGGTCCCAGCCGGCGAGTGCGATGCCGGTCAGCCAGCGCGCCTTTTGCCGGATCGCGGCGGCCGGCGTGTCGGGGAAATACGCCCGCACCGCCACGGGCGGGCCGCCGGGACTTTCGGCGACGCGCGCGAGGCACACGCGACCGCCCATCGCGCCGATCGTCAGGCCGAGCTCGTAATCCTCGGTGAGGCTGGTCGCGTCGAACGGCGCGCCGCCCCGCGCCGCGGCGATCGCGCCGAGCATGTCGCGGCGGATCGCGCAGCCCACGCCGGCGAGCGGCAGCCCCGCCCCGAGCGCCTGGCGGACGACGAGCACCTTGCCATGCGCCTCGGCGAACTCGTCGCAATAATGCCCTGCGACGAACCGCGACCGGGGATGGGGAAGCGGGATGACCGGGAGCTGGACGGTCGCGCAATGCCGGAGCCAGCGGGCATAGACAGCGAGTTCCTGCGGGTGGACGATGTCCTCGGCGTCGTGGAGTGCGATGCCCAGCGTGGTGAAGCCTTCGGCCACCTCGTCGCGCAGCAGCGCGCGCCACAAGGCATTGAGGCAATCGGCCTTTGTCGTCGGTCCCGGCGCACTGCCGATCACCAGCCGGACGCGCGGATCCGCCTCCGCCACGTCGGCGACCGCCGCGATCGTCGCAGGGTCATTGGGATAGGTGCCGACATAGATACGGTAATCCTCATGGGCGAAGCGGGCGAGCGCGGTATGCAGCATTCGGCCGATCACCCGCGCCTCGTCCCACGCCGCAACGAAGACGACGATCCGGCCGGGCGGAATCCCGGTATCCGGCATCGAAATCACGTGCGACGCCCGAATCCGGCAAAACGTCGCCAGATGAAGGCATCTTGCGCCGTAGATGAGGTCGACCAGAAGATCGTCAACGCCGCCGACAAGGAACCAGATCGCAGCGAACAGAGTCGCTTCGCGGGCAATTGCATCTATCGCGGTGACCAGCATGATCGTCCCATCACCGCCATATCTCCGATTCGGATGCAGTCATCTTCCGCATTGTTTATTAAATGATCAAGTTGACTGGCGCGTGCGCAGGTCGATTCCTGTCCGTTTCGGAGTCAGTCAATTCGGCGTTGGCCTGACTCTCCGTGACGGCTAGGGTGCGCGCGCCTTTTGGGGGATTGGTTGCAATGAAGCTCGCTGCCCGGCTGGGGATCCTGGCGTTGATCGCCGCGCCGCTCGGCGCGACACTGGCGATGGGCGACAACAGCCCGCAGGTGGAAATGGCCACGCCCGGCGTCGGGGGCGGCGCGATCGAGCGGTTCACCGCGCGGTTCAACCAGGCGATGGTTCCCCTCGGCGATCCGCGCGCGGCAGGGCCGTTCAACGTCGAATGCCCGGTCGGGGGCGAAGGGCGTTGGGTCGACCAGCAGACCTTCGTCCACGAATTCGCCAGCCCGCTCCCCGGCGGGGTGACCTGCACCTTCACCCTGAGGGACAAGCTCAAGAGCCTCGCCGGCTACGCGCTGACCGGCCAGACCAAATTCACCGTCGACAGCGGCGGCCCGATCGCCCGCGCGGTACTGCCGAGCCGCTATGGCGGGCAGATCGAGGAGGACCAGACGTTCCTCGTCGCCGCCAACATCGCGCCGGATCGCGCTTCGGTCGGCGCGCATGCCTATTGCGCGGTCGACGGCGTCGGCGAGAAGATCCCGGTCGACGTGCTTCCCGCCGACGTGCCGGGCAAATTGCTCGCCGGGCTCGGCACCGATCAATGGGCAGTGCAGAGCTTCCTCGAAGAAGCCGGGCTGCCCAAGGCGCTTCCCGCCAGCGAGGCCGATCGCGCCAAAGCGACCGCCAGCGTCGTCGCGCTCAAATGCCGCCGGCCGCTCCCGCCGGGCCGCGACGTCGCCTTGGTCTGGGGCAAGGACATTGCGGCCGGCGCCCGCACCGCGGGCACCGACCAGCGCTTCGACTTCACCGTGCGCAAGCCGTTCGCCGCGCGCTTCGAATGCTCGCGAGTCAATGCGCAGGCCGGCTGCAGCCCGGTGCAGGACGCATGGGTGCGCTTCTCGGCGCCGATCCCGCGCGCGCAGGCCGAGGCGATCCGCATCACCTTGCCCGACGGCAAGGCGCTGACCCCGGTCTTCTCCGACGAGGAGAAGCGCAAGGCTACGATCGCCGACGTCAAGTTCAAGGCGCCGCTCCCTGCGGCGGTGACCGCGAAGCTGACGCTGCCGGCCAATGTCACCGACGAAAGCGGCCGGAAACTCTCCAATGGCGAGCGCTTCCCGCTCGACGTGCGCTTCGACGAGGCGCCGCCGCTGGTAAAGTTCGCCGCCGATTTCGGCATCCTCGAAGCCGCCGAGGGCGGAGTGCTCCCGGTCACCGTGCGCAACGTCGAGGGCCAGCTCGCCGGCAACCAGATGGCGGTCGGCGGCCAGAGCCTCAAGGTCGAGGGCGGCGACGGCGAGATCGCCAGATGGCTGCGCGCGATCGACGATGCCGCCGAGACCAAGAGCGACAACATCCGGCGCGGCGAAGAGACGATCCAGATCAACCAGACGGGGGCGAAGCCCTTGCTCACCCCGGCGACCGGCAAGCCGTTCCAGGTCTCGCTCCCCGGCAAGGGCAAGGATTTCGAAGTCGTCGGGATCCCGCTGACCAAGCCCGGATTCTACGTCGTCGAGCTCGCCAGCCCGCGGCTCGGCAATGCGCTGCTCGGCCGCAACAGCCCGCGCTACGTCGCGGCTGGCGCGCTCGTCACCAATATGAGCGTGCATTTCAAATGGGGCCGCGACCAGTCGCTGGTCTGGGTGACTGCGCTCGACAGCGGCAAGGGCGTCGGCAGCGCCGAGGTGCGCATCACCGACAGCTGTACCGGGCAGGTCCTCGCCAAGGGCACCACCGATGCGTCGGGCCGGCTCGGCGTTCCTGCCGGACTACCTGAGCCCGAGACCTATTCGAGCTGCGAAGGCGGCAATGATTCGCCACTGATGATCTCGGCGCGCAAGGCCGACGATTTCAGCTTCACCCTGACCCAATGGGGCGAGGGCATCCGCCCCTTCGATTTCGACCTGCCTTATGGCTGGCAGAAGCAGGAGCAGATTTTCCACACGGTGTTCGATCGCGCGCTCGTCCGCCAGGGCGAGACGATCCACATGAAGCACATCGTCCGCCAGCCGATCGCCGGCGGCTTCGGCACGTCGCCGGCCTTTACCGGCACGCTGCGCCTGTCGCATCGCGGCTCGGACACCAAGTACGATCTGCCGCTGAGCATCGACGCCAACGGCATCGGCGAGACCGAATGGACCGCGCCGCAGGGCGCCAAGATGGGCGATTACGACGTCCAGGTCGTGCGCACCGAGGATGGCGACGAGAAAGTCGTCTACACCAGCCAGTCGTTCAAGATCGACGAATACAAGCTCCCGACGATGAAGGCCTCGGTCGCCGGGCCCAAGGAAGCCGCGGTGCGGCCAAGCACGCTGCCGCTCGACCTGTTCGTCGGCTATTTGTCGGGCGGCGGCGCGGGCAATCTGCCGGTCGAGCTCCGCGTCGGCTGGTTCGAGGGAATCAGCACTCCGGACGGCTATGACAGCTACAGCTTCGGCGGCCGCGCGCTGACCGAAGGCGTCAAACCCCTGAATGGCGACGACGAGACCGACGAGGAATCGACTCCGCTGCCGCCGACCCAGACCTTGCCGGTCACCTTGGGCGGCGACGGCACTGCGCGGACCTCGGTCGAGGTGCCGCAGAGTCTCGACCAGCCGACCAATATGCAGATCGAGATGGATTATCAGGACGCCAATGGCGAGATCCTGACCGCATCGCGGCGAATCCCGATCTACACCAGCGCGGTCCAGCTCGGCATCAAGACCGACGGCTGGCTGATGAAGCAGGACGATTTGCGGCTGCGCTTCGTCGCGCTTGATACCTCGGGCAAGCCGATCGCCAATCAGGCCATATCCGTCGAGCTGTACAGCCGCGAGATATTGACGGCGCGGCGCCGGCTGATCGGCGGCTTCTACGCGTACGACAATCAGATGAAGACGACGAAGCTGGGCGCGACCTGCTCCGCGACGACCGATGCGCAGGGGCTGGCGAGCTGCCAGCTCGACCCGGGCGTGTCGGGCGAGGTCTATGCCGTCGCCACGACCAGGGACGCAGAAGGCAATGTCGCGCGCGCGACGCGCTCGACCTGGCTGGTCGGCGACGACGATTGGTGGTTTGGCGGCGACAATGGCGACCGCATGGACGTCATCCCCGAGCAGCTCGAGTACAAGGCCGGCGAGACCGCCAAATTCCAGGTCCGCATGCCGTTCCGCGAGGCCACCGCACTGGTCACGGTCGAGCGGGAGGGCGTGCTGTCGAGCTTCGTCGTCGGGCTGAGCGGCAAGGATCCGGTGATCGAAGTCCCGATGCCGGCCGCCTATGCGCCCGACGTCTACGTTTCGGTGATGGCAGTGCGCGGGCGTGTTTCGGGCTTCGCCAATTGGCGCTCGAACCTTGCGCGCGATTGGGGACTGCCCTTCTCGCAGGATGGCGGCAAGCCGACCGCGACGGTCGACCTCGCCAAGCCGGCGTATCGGCTCGGCATCGCCAAGGTGAAGGTCGGCTGGGAAGGGCATCGGCTCGGCGTCGCGGTCAAGGCCGAGAAGGCGACCTATGCGGCGCGCGACATGGCCAACGTCGACATTCAGGTGAAGAACCCCGACGGATCGTCGGCACGCGAGGCGGACGTGGCGTTCGCTGCGGTCGACGAGGCGCTGCTCCAGCTCGCCCCCAATGAGAGCTGGGACGTGCTGACGGCGATGATGGGCGATCGGCCGATCTCGGTGCTGACCTCGACGGCGCAGACCCAGGTGGTCGGCAAGCGCCATTACGGCAAGAAGGCGGTCGAGGCCGGCGGCGGCGGTGGCGGCGATCTCTCGGGGCTCAACCGCGAGAATTTCCAGCCGGTATTGCTGTGGAAGGGCAAGGTCCCGCTCGACGACAAGGGCCACGCGCGAGTGCAGGTGCCACTGTCGGATGCGCTGACTTCGTTCAAGCTGGTTGCGATCGCCACCAACGGCGCGCAACTCTTCGGCACCGGCGAAGCGAGCGTCCGCACCCATCAGGATCTCAGCATCTATCCGGGCGTGCCGCAGGTGGTGCGCACCGGCGACACGTTCGGGGCGATGTTCACGCTGCGCAACGGATCGGACAAGCCGATGCGGGTGACCGCGACGGTCGCGCTCACTCCGGCGGTCGCCCAAGGCAAGCCGCTGACCGTCGAGATCCCGGCGGGCGGCGCCGCGCCGGTCAGCTGGAACCTCACCGCGCCGAACGCGGCGGGCCAGCTCAGCTGGACCGTCTCGGCCAGGTCGGCCGACGGCAAGGCAGTCGACAAGGTGACGGTGGCGCAGGACGTGATCCCCGCGGTACCGGTCGAGACCTGGGCGGCGACGCTCGCCCGGGTCGGCGAAGGCACCAGCTTCTCGATCGCCCCGCCGGCGGGCGCTTTGCCGGGCTTGGGCATGGTCGACGTGACCTTGGCCGACACGCTCGCGCCGCCGCTGCAGGGGGTGCGCGATTATATGGCGGCCTATCCCTATGGCTGCCTCGAGCAGCGCACCTCGCGCGCGATCGCGCTCGGCGACACCGGCATGTGGAACGGCATTGCCGGCGAGCTTCCCGCCTATCAGGACGGTGACGGGCTGCTGCGTTACTTCCCCGGCGAATGGGCGGGATCGGAAGCGCTCACTGCCTATATCCTGTCGATCACCGCCGAGGCGGGGCTGCCGCTGCCCGACGGCCCGCGCGCCAAGGCGATCGACGCGATGAAGGCAGTGCTCGACGGTCGGCTGCGCCGCGAGGATTATGGCGATGTCCGGCTCCAGCGGATCGCGGCATTCTCGGCGCTCGCGCGGCAGGGCGCGGCGACCGCTGCGATGCTCGGCCAGCTCGGCATCGCGCCGAACGAAATGCCGACCTCGTCGCTCGCCGATTATCTCGCAGCCTTGGCCAAGGTGCCCGGCCTCGCCAACGGCACGCAGCTCCGCGCCGATGCCGAGCAGGTGCTGCGCACCCGATTGGTCTATGAAGGCACCCGGATCGACTTGAGCGACAAGGGCAACATGCCGTGGTGGCTGATGTCGTCGGACGACGAAGCGGCGATCAAGGCAGTGATGGTGACGCTCGGCCGCCCCGGCTGGCAGGCCGACACGCCCAAGATGATGGTCGGCGTGGCGATGCGCCAGCAGCGCGGTCATTGGGGTACCACCACCGGCAACGCCTGGGGGACGATCGCGGCGCGCAAATTCATGGCGGCCTATCCGGCCGAGGCGATCGCGGGGATCACCACCGCCAGCCTCGGCAGCGCCAGCGTCAGCCGCCCCTGGCCCTTGCTCGAGCCGCAGCGCAGCTTCAGCCTGCCGCTGCCGACGGCGGCGACGCCGTTGGTGATGCGTCAGTCGGGCGGTGCGGGGCCGTGGGCGTTCGTCCGGGTCAAGGCGGCGGTGCCGCTCACCCAGCCGCTGATGGCCGGGTACAAGATGACGAAGCAGGTCAGCGTGGTGCAGGGGCTCGCGCCCGGGCGCCACACCCGCGGCGACGTGATCAAGGTGACGATCAGCGTCGAGGCCTCGGCCGAACGCAACTGGGTGGTGATCAACGATCCGGTGCCGAGCGGCGCGACGGTGATCGGCAGTCTTGGCGGCCAATCCGAAATGCTCAACCAGCAAGCCGGAACCGCCGAAGGCGTCTCGCCCAACTGGATCGAGCGCGGCCAGGGCTCGTGGCGGGCTTATTATGGCTGGGTGCCGCGCGGCAGCTTCACGATCTCCTACGTGATGCGGCTCAATGCCGCGGGCCGGTTCAGCCTGCCGGCGACGCGCGTCGAAGCGATGTATTCGCCCGAAATCCGCGCACAGCTGCCCAATGCGGTGATGACGGTGGCGGAGCGGTGATGCGTGGCATCGTAATATCTTCGTGCTCCTGCGGAAGCAGGAGCCCAGGGCGGCAAGCCGTGCGCTCGGGACTCTGGGCTCCTGCTTCCGCAGGAGCACGAACCTAGGCTGATGCGTCGTTTCGGAGATCTGCTGGCGGCACTTGGCGTCGTCGCCGGCAGGATAGACCGCTTCCCCGAAGCGCTCGCCGCATGGGCACGTGGCCAGCGCGCCGCTTTTCGCGAACGCGGCTGGCGCGGGGTCTTCACCCCGATGCGCATCGTGCTCGCCGCTGCCGCGCTGCTGATCGGCACCTTCGTCACCCTGTCATGGATCACCCGCCCGCCGCCGCTGCCCGGCTATGCCGCGGTGGTCGCCAACTGGAAGCCGTCTGAAGCCTGGCTGTACGACCGCAACGGTCGCCTGATAGACAGCAGCCGCGTCGATTATCGGGCGCGCCGGCTCGGCTGGGTCCGGCTCGCCGACGTCTCGCAAGTCGCGCGCGACACCTTGGTCGCCGCCGAGGACCGGCGCTTCCGCAGCCATGACGGCGTCGACTGGTGGGCGCTGGGCGGCGCGCTCCGCGACCGGCTCGAGGGCAAGCGCGCGCGCGGCGCCTCGACCTTGTCGATGCAGGTCGCCGCCTATCTCGCCCCCGAGCTCGCCGCGCCGGGGCATCGCGGCACATGGGATAAGCTCCGCCAGATGCGCGCGGGTGCAGGGCTCGAGGCGCGCTGGAGCAAGGACCAGATCCTCGAGGCGTATCTCAACCTCGCCGGCTTTCGCGGCGAGGCGCAGGGGATCGCCGCCGCCGCGCTCGGGCTGTTCGGCAAGACCCCGGCGACGCTCACCCGCGACGATGCGCTGCTGCTCGCGGCGTTGCTGCCCAATCCGGGGGCGGGATCGACCGAAGTCGCGCGGCGCGCCTGCGCGCTCGGCCACGACAAGGATTGCAGCCGTTTCGCCGGCGCAGCGGCGTCGATGCTGGGGCCGGCGCGCAGCCTCGCGCTCGATCCGGGGCTCGCGCCGCATCTGTCGGCCAAGCTGCTCGACAAGCCCGGCGCACGGATCACCTCCACGCTCGACGCGCGGATCCAGTCGGTCGCGATCGCGGCGCTGCGGCGGCAGCTGCAGGGGCTGGGCGGCACCCGCGCACGCGACGGCGCGGTGGTGGTGGTCGACAATGCCAGCGGCGACGTGCTCGCTTATGTCGGCGGGATCGGCGGCGAATCGACTGCGGCCGCTGTCGACGGCGCGTCGGCGTACCGGCAGGCGGGCTCGACGCTCAAGCCGTTCCTCTACGCGCAGGCGATCGAGAAGGGCTATCTCACCGCTGCTTCGATCCTCGACGATTCGCCGGTCCAGCTCGACACTGCTTCGGGGCTATACGTCCCGCAAAATTACGATCGTGCGTTCAAGGGGCCGGTCTCGGCGCGGGTCGCGCTGGCGGGGTCGCTCAACGTGCCGGCGGTGCGCGCCTTGCTGCTCACCGGAGTCGATGCGTTTCGCGACCGGCTATGGGATACCGGCTATCGCGGGCTGGTCGAGGACGGCCAATATTACGGCTATTCGCTCGCTCTGGGCTCGGCGGAAGTGACTTTGCTAGAACAGGTTGCTGCGTTTCGCAGCCTCGCGCTCGGCGGACGCTGGTCGCCGCTGCGACTTACTCGCGCCACGCACAAGGCGCCGCTGCGGAAGATCGTTTCGCCGGAGGCGGCATGGATCGTCGCCGACATTCTGGCCGATCCCAATGCCCGCGCCGGCACCTTCGGAGTCGATTCGGCGTTGCGGCTGCCATTCTGGGCGGCAGCCAAGACGGGCACCTCAAAGGCGATGCGCGACAATTGGTGCATCGGCTTCAGCGACCGGTTCACGGTCGGCGTCTGGGTGGGCAATCTCGAGGGCGATCCGATGCGCGCGGTCTCGGGAACCAGCGGCGCGGCGCCGGTCTGGCGTGACGTCATGATGGCACTGCACAGCGCCACCCCCGGAAGAGCGTCGCCACCGCCGCCCGGGATCGAGTCACGGACGATCCGTTTTGCCGAAGGCATCGAGCAGCCGCGCCGCGAATATTTCATAAAGGGTACGGCGCTCAGCGAAGTCGCCTCGGCGCCTGCCGCGGCACGGCGCCCCCACATCGTCAACCCGGTGGCGGGAAGCGTCTATGCGCTGGATCCCGATATTCCGCTCGACCGCCAGCGCCTCGCGATCGCCGTGGCAGGGGAAGTCGCCGGGCATCGCCTGCTGCTCGATCGCGACGATCTCGGCACCGCCGATACCCGGCCGCTGATCCTCCCGCGGCGCGGCCAGCACCGGCTCAAGCTGGTGGATCTCGGCGGCCGGGTGGTCGATCAGATCCTCTTCACGATTCGCTGAAATTCGGCCGCCGAAATTCGAAAGTCGCTACGGGAGCGAAATGCTTTTTCGCGCGTTCAATCGCGCGGTCCTACCCCTTTCGGGACTGTGCTCACGGGCACCGGCCGCGCTGCCGCAATCGGCGCGGCCGAACCCCGGAGCGACGCCGCCGCTCCGGGGTGGGGCTTTACCAATAGAAGCCCGGGATCGTCCGGATCACGATGCCGCGGCGCGTGTCGATCAACAGCACGTCGTCATAATGGCGCACCCAGCGCTGATAGCGGCCGGCCGAGGGCAGGCGATAGCGCCACGGATCGGAGATGACGTAGCGCGAACCCCAATAATTCGGCGCGATCCGCACGCCGCTGCGGAAGCGGGTATAGCCGAACGGCGCGCGCCAATTGCCGCGGGCATAGACGCCGCGGTTGCGGCCGCGATAGTCGCGCCAGTCATTGTCGCCCCAGCGGCGATTGCGGTCGCGCAGATCCTCGCGATATTCCTGACGGGCCTCGCGGACGTCGCGGCGCTCGTCGCGGATGTCGCTGCGATCGCCGCGGCGGCGGGCGTCGCGCAGCTCGCGCTGTTCCTCGCGAATATCCTGACGGTCGCGGCGCAGCTCGCGGTTCGATTGTGCGCTCGCTGTGGTCGGCAGCGCCACCGCCGGCATCGCGACGGCGGCCAGCAAGGCTGCGGTGATGATCTTCTTCATGTCGTTCCTCCGGACACAGGCCGGTTTTCTCCGGCACCTTCGCACTCTGGAGGAGGCTCGCTGAACCGCGCGGGAATGCCGCGGTCAGCAATCAGCAAGCTTACTGACCCGAACCACCGGGTGCGCCCGCGCCGCCGGTGCCCGGCGCGCCGACCGTGCCGATATTGCCGAACAGATCGCTGAAGAAGCTGCGCTTGCGACCGAGGGTCGGGGTGGTCTTGCCGTAGGGATCGACCGATGCGATCAGATCCTGGTTCATCCGGTCGACCGCGGCGACGTTGCCGGCCGCATCGAAGCGTACGCGGATCGTGGTCTGCTCGCGGACCTTGGGATCGCTATAGCCGAAATTCCGGCTGTCGCGCGACACGTAATACCATTCGCCCTGGTTGAATTGGCTGGTCAGCGTCGGGCGGCCGAGCGTCTGCATCACCGATTCGCGGGTATCGACCCCGGGCTGCACCGAATCGACCAGCTCCTTGTCGATCACATAGCCCTGGTGCGACTTGATCGGCGCGCAGGCGGTGCTGCCCATGGCGGCGAGGAGCGCGGCGCAACCGGCAAGGCGAACGGGGAAGGGCATCGAAATCTCCAGGGCAACGCGAGCACCGGCGCGCATTGCATCGCGCGCCATTCGCCTCAATATGCGGCAAAATGCGGCCAAACAAGGTCGCGCCCGCTTTCACACGGACGAAGAACCAACATGGGACTGCTCAAGCGCCTGTTCGGCGCCTCCGATCGCGGCACGGCGCCGAAGCTCTATGACGCGATCGTCGCCGCCGGCCGCGCCCCGCATTGGTATCTGCAAGGCGAAGTTCCCGACACGATCGACGGCCGCTTCGACATGATCGCCGCGATTCTGTCGCTGGTGCTGCTGCGGCTCGAGAGCGATCCGCAAGCGATCGCGCCGAGCACCGCGCTCGCCGAATGCTTCATCGACGACATGGACGGTCAACTGCGCGAGATCGGCATCGGCGATATCGTCGTCGGCAAGCATATGGGGCGGATGATGGGCATGGTCGGCGGCCGGCTCGACGCCTATCGCGCCGGCCTGGCGGGTGACGGGCTGGGCCCGGCGCTGGTTCGCAACCTCTATCGCGGGCATCCGCCGACCGACGCCGCGCTGGCCCATGTCGAGACGCACTTGCTCGGATTGCGCGACAGGCTGGCGGCCCTGCCCACCGCCGCCGTCCTCGCCGGGGAGGTGCCGCAATGACCTCCGAATTCCCGCGCCCGCATCGGCTCGACCAGATCGGCGCCGGCGAAACCGCCGTCGAGATAGAAGCCACGCCCGAAGAATGCGCCGCGCTCGCCCGGCGCTTCGATCTGGTCGGCATCGATCGGCTGGCCGCGCGCTTCGCGCTTCGCCGCGACGCGATCGGAATTCTCGCGACCGGCCATCTGTCGTCGGCGGTGACTCAGTCCTGCGGCGTCACCGGCGATCCGCTGCCCGCGACTATCGACGAGGATTTCGCGATCCGTTTCCTGCCCGAGCCCGAGGGAGAGGAAAGCCATGACGATGTCGAACTCGACGAGGAAGAGATGGACACCGTGTTTTACATCGGGAGCGTTCTGGATCTCGGCGAGGCGGCGGCGGAGACCCTCGCGCTCGCGCTCGATCCCTTTCCGCGCAGTCCGAACGCGGCGGAAGTGCTCCGGCAGGCCGGCGTGATCAGCGACGAGGATGCGGGGCCGCTGAGTCCCCTTGCCGCTGCGCTCAAGGGCAAGCTCGGCAAGGACTGAAAAGCGCGCGCAGGGCCGCTAGCCTTAACCGCGGTGCGTCAGAAAGTTGCGGAGGAGCATCGCCGTCCCGGCCGGATGTTCCTCGGGGAAGAAATGGCCACCCGATACCGGCTGGCCTTGCACCGCATCGGCCCAGCGCCGCCACAGGCCGAGCGGTCCCCCCGCATCCTCATACCAGGCCGCGAGTCCTCCCTGGTCGCTCCATAGCGCCAGGAGCGGGCAGGCAATGCGATGCTCCGCGTCGAGATCGGCTTTGTCGACCTCCCGATCCACGCCCGCCGCGGCGCGATATTCCTCACAGATGGCGTGGACATGCGCGGGGTCGCGCAGCGCCTCGACATAGGCTTCGCGAATCCAGGCGGGAAATGCGTCCGGCGACGATCCCCAATGGGTGATCGCATTGTCGACAACGGCATCCGGCGCCGCCGCTATCAGACGTTCGGGGAGCGGTGCCGGCTGCGCGAGCAGGGAGAATGGCCAGAACGCCAAGGCGAGGCGGGCGTCTGCGCGGTCCCACACTTCGTAAGTCGGGACGACATCGAGCACGGCGACATGCGAGATGCGATCGGGGTGATCGAGAGCCGCGCGATAGGCGACGCGGCCGCCGCGGTCATGGCCGATGATCGCGAAGCGTTCGTACCCGGCATTTCCCATGGCGCGTGTGAGCGTCGCAGCCATTGCGCGTTTGGACATGGAGGCGTGGTCGTCCCTGTCGCGGGGGCAGCCACTGCGCCCATATCCCGGCAAGTCCGCGACGAAGACCGTGAAGCCGGCTGCGAGCAGCGGCGCGACTTCACGCCACATCAGGCCGGTTTGGGGGAAGCCGTGCAGCAGAAGCACGGCGGGCCCGGTGCCGCCCCGGCGCACGAAGATCGGCTCTCGACCGGAATCGAGCCAGAGCGATTCAAATCCGGGGAAGGCGCTTTCCTCCGGTGCCATGAAGGAAGAACAGCGCGAGCCATCCGGAAGTTCATTGCTTGTCATGAAGGGGCAGCGGCGTGACGCATCCGAACGCCGCCGGGGGCAGGTCGCGCCTTGTGCTCGCAGATCAGGTGCTGGTGGCGATTCCCCGCGCCAGCATCGCCGCCACGGTCTCGGCGATCGCCTCGGGCGCGACGTCCTCTTCCCAGACGCTGTAGCGCAGCCCGAGAAAGACGTTCATGCCCATGATCGCCCAAGCATGAACTTCGCCGACATCGTCGCGCACCTCGCCGCGTTCCGCGGCGGCGCGCAGACGTCTGGCGATGCGATCGGCGGTGGTGGCATAATGCATGCGGAAGCTCTCGGGGTCGACGAACTCGGCTTCGTCGATGATCCGGTAGATCTCCTTGTGGGTGCGCGCGAACCGGATGAAGGCGAGCAGCGCCGCCTGCTCGGCCGCGATCTGGCCCGGCGCGCCCTTGAGCGCCGGCGCGACATGCTCACGCACCTGTTCGGACATGTCGCGGACGAGCGCGCGGAACACGTCGTCCTTCGAATCGAAATAGGTGTAGAAGCTGCCCAGCGCGACGCCGGCGCGGCGGGTGATCCCGCTGATCGAGCCCTCGTGGAAACCCTTTTCGCCGAACTCCTCGGCCGCCGCGTCAAGGATCGCGCGCAGCGTCTTGCGGCCGCGCGCGGTGCGCGGCTCCTTGCCGGCGCTCGCCGCCTCGGCAGTCGCCGCGGAGTGCGATGCGGCATTCGTGCCCCTCTCGCTCGTCATCGTCACCCCTCCTGTTCTTCCAAGTTGAAACCCGGTTCAGGTTTCAGTATAGCGTCCTTCGACAGCTTACAACCCGCACAAGACCGGGTCGAATTCTGGGGAGGAAAACCATGTCACGCCTGATGCCGTCTGCCCGCACGATTCTCCACGCCGGCACCGCCTTGGCCGCGCTCGCCGCGTTTCCGGCGCTTGCGCAGGACGCCGGCACTGCCGCGCCGGTCGAAGAACAAGCGGAGACGCAAGGGTATGACGGCGAGATCGTCGTCACCGCACGCCGCCGCGAGGAGACGCTGCGTGACGTGCCGATCGCCGTCACTGCCTTTACCGGCGAGCAGCTCGAGGCATCGGGTGCGCTCGACATCACCGACATCTCGAACACAACCCCCAACGTCACGCTCGAAGTGTCGCGCGGTACCAATTCGACGCTGTCCGCTTTCATTCGCGGCGTCGGCCAGCAGGATCCGGTCGCCGGGTTCGAAGCCGGTGTCGGCATCTATCTCGACGACGTCTATCTCAACCGTCCGCAGGCCGCGGTGCTCGACATTTACGATGTCGAGCGGATCGAAGTGCTGCGCGGGCCGCAGGGCACGCTCTATGGTCGCAACACCATCGGCGGCGCCGTGAAATATGTGACGCGCCGGCTCGGCGACACGCCGACGGTCAAGCTGCGCGGCAGCTATGGCTCGTACAACCAGATCGACGCCGTGGTCAGCGCCAGCGCCCCGATCGGCAATAGCGGGCTGCGCGTCGGGGCGGCATATGCGAGGCTCACGCGCGACGGCTTCGGCGAGAATCTGACGACCGGCTCCGAGAATTACGACAAGGATCTGTGGGCCGCGCGCGGGACGGTCGAGTTCGAGCCGAGCGCCGAGGCGTTCTTCCGCATCTCGGGCGACTATACCAAGGACACCAGCCAGCCGCGCGGCGGCCACCGCCTGATCCCCGGCATCGCCACCGGCGCGCCCGTGCTCGACGATGTCTACGACACCCGCGCCGGCCTCACCAGTCCGGCGCAGGAAGTCGAGGCATGGGGCGTCACCGGGCTGATCGAATTGAAGCCCGCCGACTGGCTGACCTTCCGCTCGATCACCAGCTATCGCAAGGACGACAGCGCGACGCCGATCGACTTCGATTCGCTCGCCGCGGTGCAGGTCGACGTACCGGCCTTCTACAACAACAAGCAGTTCAGCCAGGAAGCGCAACTCCTCGTCGACACCGGATCCTTCTCGGGCCTGCTCGGCGTCTATTATCTCGACGCCGAGGCGCGCACCGTGTTCGACGTGCGGCTGCCGGGCGGGGTGACCGCGCTGACCTATGGCAATGTCTTCACCGACACCGTCGCGATCTTCGGCGATTTCACCTATGATCTCGGCGAGATGTTCAGCGTTTCGGCGGGCGGGCGTTATACCTGGGATCAGCGCCAGTCGACGGTGCTGCGCCAGACCTTCCTCGGCGGCGGCTCGCCTTTCTTCGGCGGCGCCGGCACCTTGTTCGCCACCACGTCCAACTTCCGCGGCGAGGCCGATTTTGCGCAGTTCACCCCGCGCGCCTCGATCAGCTTCAAGCCCAATGCCGATCACAATCTCTATGCGAGCTGGGCCAAGGGCTTCAAGGGCGGCGGCTTCGATCCGCGCGGCCAGTCGACCGCGTGCCGCACCCCGGCGGGCGGGGCGTGCACGCCGCAGCAGATATACGATTTCCTCGCTTTCGATCCCGAAAAGGTCACGACCTATGAGGTGGGCTACAAAACAGGCCTGTTCGACCGGCGGGTCAATCTGGCGATCGCCGCCTTCCAGTCGGACTATACCGACGTTCAGGTGCCCGGCTCGATCGGCACCACGGTGAACGGCCAGCAGACCTTTATCGGCGTCACCACCAATGCCGGCAAGGCGCGGATCAAGGGCGTGGAATTCGAGGGCAATGTGGTCGCCTCGCGCGATCTCGGCGCGCCCGGCGGCACGCTCAACCTCAGCTGGACGCTCGGCTATCTCGACGCGAAATATCTGCGCTTCATCGATGCGCGCGGTATCGACGTGGCGGACCGCCGCAAGATTCAGAATACCCCGGACCTGACCGCGAGCGGCACCCTGGCCTATACGGTGCCGGTCGGCGAGGGCTCGATCAGCGCGAGCACCACCGTCTCGTATCGCGGCGATTCGCAGCAGTTCGAATTGCGCACGCCCTTGCTCGATCAGCCGGCCTATACCTTGCTCGATGCCAATCTGGTGTGGGACATCAACCAGACCTTCTCGCTCGGGGTGCATGGCCGCAACCTGACCAACAAGCGCTACATCGTGTCGGGCTATAATTTCCTCGCGCAGAACCCCGATACCGGGGAGTTCCTGCGCACGCCGGCCGGCGCCTATGTCCCGACGCTCGGCACCGAGGGCGTGCTCACTGCATATTACGGCAATCCGCGCCAGGTGTTCGTGACCGGGACGGTCAAGTTCTGATTGCAACCTCCCTCTCCCGTCGGGAGAGGGAAGGGGTCCGCCGCGTAGCGGGGGGAAGAGTGAGGGTCCAAAAGCGGTGCGCAACGAATGAACTTCCGGTTACCTTCACCCTCCCGCCCGGCTTCGCCGAGCGGGCCCCTCCCTCTCCCGATGGGAGAGGGGAAGTACCCCGCCATCGTCCTCGCGATGCTGCTGCTCGTCTACACCTTCAACTTCCTCGACCGGCAGATCCTGAGCATTCTCGCTCAGCCGGTGAAGAAGGATCTCGGGCTCGACGATGCGCAGCTGGGCATGCTCGGCGGGCTCGCCTTCGCGGCGCTTTATTCGACGCTGGCGATCCCGCTGGCCCTGCTTGCCGACCGGACCAGCCGGACATGGGTGATCACGATTTCGCTCGGCGTGTGGAGCGCGTTCACCGCGCTCTGCGGGTTTGCGCAGAACTTCGCCCAGATGTTCCTGTTCCGATTGGGCGTCGGGGTGGGCGAGGCCGGCGGCGTGGCGCCTAGCTATGCCTTGATCTCGGACTATTTCCCGCCCGGGAAGCGCGCGCGGGCGCTGTCGATCTATTCGCTCGGCATTCCTCTGGGAGCCGCCGGCGGCGTGCTGCTCGGCGGCTATATCGCGCAGAATGTCGAATGGCGAACGGCGTTCATCGCGGTCGGGCTGGCGGGCGTGGCGATCGCGCCGATCTTTCGCCTCGTCGTTCGCGATCGCCCGCGCGTCCCGGCTTCCGTCGATCAGGTCCCGGTCGCGCGGGTGTTCGGCATTCTCGCTGCCAAACCCGGCTTCTGGCTGATGGCGTTCGGCGCGGCGGCGGGATCGATGTGCGGCTATGGCGTCGCCTTCTGGCTGCCGAGCCTGATGCAGCGCAGCTTCGGGCTGACCTTGGTGGAGACCGGCCAGTTCTTCGGCGCATTGCTGCTGACCGGGGGCGTCGCGGGCATCTTGCTCGGCGGCTGGCTCGGCGACCGGCTCGGCGCGCGAAACCGTCGCTGGTACGCGCTGGCGCCGGCGATCTGCTATGTCGCGGGGGCGCCGTTGTTCGTCGCGGGCGTCCTATCGAGCAGCTGGCCACTGGCATTCGCGTTGTTTCTGCTCCCGCAGGCTTTGGTCTATGTATGGCTCGGCCCGGTGCTCACCGCCGTCCAGCATCTCGTTCCGGCGCATATGCGCGCCACGGCGTCGGCGAGCTTCCTGCTGATCAACAATCTGATCGGGCTGGGGCTTGGCAGCTGGGCGATCGGATCGCTGTCGAAGGCGCTCGCCCCGACCTACGGCGACGAGGCGCTGCGCTATGCGATCGCCGCGGGGCTGGGCCTGTATGTCGCCGCGGGCGCACTGATGGCGCTGGCGAGCCGGTTCCTGGCGCGCGATTGGGTGGAGTGATCTCCGTGCTCCTGCGAAAGCAGGAGCCCAGGGTTCATAAGCGACGTCCTTTGTAACCTGGCCCCTGCTTTCGCAGGAGCACGGCGTCCTACCGCTCCCTGGTCGCCGCGAACTTCACCTTCGAATAGCGGTCAGCGATATAGCCGACTTCCCATGCCGATTTGGCGAGGAACACCGGGTTGCCGTCGCGGTCCTTGGCCATCGCGCCGCGGTTGAGCGCCATGAACTCGTCAAGGTCCTTGGGATTCTCGCTCGAAACCCAGCGCGCCGTCTCGAACGGCGCGGGCTCGAGCCCTGCCGCGACCTTGTATTCGGCATCGAGCCGGCTGAGCAGCACGTCGAGCTGGAGCTGGCCGACCACGCCGATGACCCAGTTGGAGCCGATATCGGGATAGAAGACCTGCGTCACGCCCTCCTCGGCCATGTCGTCGAGCGCCTTGCGGAGCTGCTTGGTCTTGGTCGGATCCTTGAGCACGACGCGGCGGAGGATTTCGGGCGCGAAATTGGGCAGGCCGGTGAAGCGCACATCGGCGCGCTCGGACAGCGTGTCGCCCACCCGCAGCGTGCCGTGATTGGGGATGCCGATGATGTCGCCGGGATAAGCCTCGTCGGCGAGCTCGCGTTCGCGCGCGAAGAACAGGATCGGCGAGTGGATCGCGATCGGCTTGCCATGCCCGCTGGGTGTCAGCTTCATGCCGCGCTTGAAGGTGCCCGAGCACAATCGCATGAACGCGATGCGATCGCGGTGATTGGGATCCATATTGGCCTGGACCTTGAACACGAAGCCGGTGACTTCGTCGCGCGAGGGCTCGACCGGCGCGGGTTCGGCCGGCTGGGCCCGCGGCGGCGGCGCGAAGCCGGCGAGCGCCTCGATCAGCGAATCGACGCCGAACTCCTTGAGTGCCGAGCCGAAATAGACCGGAGTCAGGTCGCCGTGGCGGTAGGCCTCGGGGTCGAATTCGGGATAGCCGGCCTGGCCGAGCTCGACATCCTCGCGCAGCTTGGCGAGGTTGTCGGCGCTCAGGATCGCGTCGAGTTGCGGATCGTCGAGCCCGGTCGTCTGGATCACCTTGCCCTGGAATTCGCGGCTATTGCCCTCGGGAAGCAGCAGGCGCTTGGTGGCGAGGTCGTAAATCCCCTCGAAATTGCCGCCCATGCCGACCGGCCACGTCATCGGGGTGACGTCGAGCGCGAGAAGGTTCGCCACTTCGTCGAGGATGTCGAACACCTCGCGGCCCTCGCGGTCGACCTTGTTGACGAAGGTGATGATCGGGACGTTGCGCAGCCGGCAGACCTCGAACAATTTCCGGGTCTGGCTCTCGATGCCCTTGGCGACGTCGATCACCATCACCGCCGAGTCGACCGCGGTCAGCGTGCGATAGGTGTCCTCGCTGAAATCCTCGTGGCCCGGGGTGTCGAGCAGGTTGAAGGTCACCCCTTCCCGCTCGAAGGTCATGACGCTCGACGTGACCGAGATGCCGCGCTGCTGCTCGATCTTCATCCAGTCCGAGCGCGCGCGCCGCGCCGCGCCGCGCGCCTTGACCTCGCCAGCCAAGTGGATCGCGCCGCCGAACAGCAGCAATTTCTCGGTCAGCGTGGTCTTGCCGGCGTCGGGGTGCGAGATGATCGCGAAGGTACGGCGGTCGTTGATATGGTCGGAAGGCATCGCGGCGCTCTAGCGGGTTAATACCCCATCGTCACCCCGGCCGAAGTGCCGGGGTCCACCGGGATACCGGGCGAAATGTACGAACCCCTTGCTGCTCGCGGGAGGCAGAGTGGACCCCGGAACAAGTCCGGGGTGACGGAAACATTGAGCAATCAACCCGCCAGCGTCACCTGCATGCTGAAGGTGCGCGACTCGCCGGGCGCGAAGCGGAGGATGCCGGGCTTGTCCCAGATCTCGCCGGCGAAGCCGATCGGGTCGGCGATGCCGTGCCACGGCTCGATGCAGACGAAGCGCGCTCCGGGCCTGGTCCAGATGCCCAGCTTCGGCATGCCGGCGAAGGCGATATCCAGCGCCGGGCCATCGCCGCCGTCATAGCGCAGCGACTCGCTTTCGAGACTGTCCCAGACGAGCGCATCGCGCGCAAACAGTTCGTCGTCGAGCTTCAGCGCGCGGCCGTCGAGCGGGCTGGGCCATGTCTCGGGCGCGATCCAGCCGCCGAGCACGATCGCAGACAGGTCCGCCGGCTCGTCCTTATCGAACAGGATGCGATGCTCGGCCCGTGGGCGACCGAACGGCAGCGGCCACGCGAAGGCGGGGTGGAAGCCGAAGCTGGCGGGCATGTCGCGATCGCCGGCGTTGGTCACCCTGATGTCTGTCGCCAGCGTCGCGCCGCTCACCGTGAATGCCGCGTCGAGGGTGAAGGCGAAGGGGTAGACTGCGCGCGTATCTGCACTGTCGGTCAGGCGGAACACCGCGCGGTCGGCGGATTGCTCGATCAGCGCGAACGCCTGCCGCCGGGCAAAGCCGTGCTGGGGCAGCGGATATTCCTTGCCGTCCAGCCGGTATTTGTCGTCCATCAGCCGCCCGACGATCGGGAACAGCAAAGGCGCGCGGCCGGCCCAGAAAGCAGGATCGGCGTCGGTCATCAGCTCCCGCCCGTCGGCGTCGCGAAGCGATGACAGTTCCGCCCCGAACAGATTGATCGCGGCAGCCAACTCCGCGCTGGCGATCTCGATCCACGGCTCCGCCATCGCTCAGCCCTCGCGGTGGACGAGGAAGGGCGACCAGGCCTGGTTGACCGGCATCAGTTCTATCGCATTGATGTTGAGGTGCGGCGGCTGCTCGGCGACCCACAGCATCGCTTTGGCGATATCCTCTGCAGTCATCGGATTCACCCCGGTGTAGATCTTGTCCGAAGCTTCCTGGCTGCCGGTGCGCACCAGGCTGAACTCGGTCTCGACCATGCCCGGCTCGATCGAACAGACCCGCACCCCGGTACCGATCAGGTCCGAGCGCAGATTGAGGCTGAACTGGCGGACGAAGGCCTTGGTCGCGCCATAGGCATTGCCGCCGGGATAGGGATAGTTGGCCGCTACCGACGACAGGTTGATGATCGCGCCCTTGCGCGCCACCAATTGCGGCAGGAGCTTGTGGGTGATCGAGACCAACGCGGTGATGTTGGTGTCGATCATCGTCGTCCAGTTGGACAGGCTGGCCTGCTGCGCCGGCTCGAGGCCGAGCGCGAGGCCGGCATTGTTGATCAACAGGTCGATCTCGCCGAACGGTGCGGGAAGCGACGCGAGCGCTTCGTCGCGCGCCGCCTCGTCGCGGATGTCGAAGGCGAGGGTGTGGACGCGATCCGCACCCATGTCCGCCGCAAGCGCGTCGAGCCGTTCCTTGCGGCGCCCGGTGGCGACGACATGCCAGCCCGCAGCGGCGAAGGCGCGAACCGACGCCTCGCCGATGCCTGCGGTCGCGCCGGTGATGAGAACGGTGGGCATGTTTCAGATCTCCTCGATGCTGCGCGGCTCGCCGAGATGCCAGCGCTCCCCGTCATATCTGTCTTCGTGATCGCCATATTGGACGAGCGTTCCCGCCGGCGCGCCGAGCTCCGGCATGTGCAGCCGGATCAGCGCCCGCGCACCGTCGACATCGGTGGCATCGACGTCGAGAATGCACGAGACGATCTCGTCCTCGCCTTCCTCATCGGATTCGAACTCCACATTGCGATAGAGCGTGCCACCGCCGACGCTGCAGCCGAGCCCGGCGAGCCGAAGTTCGGCGTCGATATGGATGCTGAAGCGATAGTGGCGATCGAACGGGTCGAGGTCCCCGGGGACGACCACGGTCATGATCTCATAGACGTCCGGGTCCTCCATCTTCTCGCGAAGACCGTGGAGGAACCGTTCGATCACGCGATCAGCCCCGCAAGCTCGCGCCGAGCCTGGCGGCAGCAGCGACCACCTTGTCGGCGACGGCCTTGAGCTCGACGTCGGTGAAGCTCTTCTCGCCCGGCTGGAGCGTCACTTCGACCGCGAGGCTCTTCTGCCCCTCGGGCACGCCGGTGCCGGTGAACAGGTCGAACAGCCGCGCATCGACGATGGCCGTCTTGTCGGCGCCCTTCACGGTGCGGACGAGATCGCCCGCCGCCAGCTCCGCCGGCACGAGGAAGGCGAAGTCGCGCGTGACGGCCTGTAGCGCCGGGGGCGTGTAAGCGGGGCGCATGAAACCGGCACTGCGCTTTGCGGGCAGTGCATCGACGTAGATCTCGATTGCGGCGACGTCGCCATCGAGGTCGAAGGCCTTGAGCACCGACGGATGCACCATGCCGAATGCGGCGAGCACCGTCTTGGGCCCCAGCCGCAACGTCGCCGATTGGCCGGGGTGATAGACCTGGCCGGCTTCGCCCATCACCTGCAGGTTCGCCACCGGCGCGCCGGCGGCTTCGAGCAGCGCGAGTGCTTCGGCCTTGGCGTCGAACGCGCCGAAGGGCTGCCCCTTGCCGCTCTTCCAGTCGCGCGGGCCAGCCGAGCCGGCGAGCACCACCGCAAGCGTGAGGCTCTCTTTGTCGGCGAGATAGCGGCGGCCGATCTCGAACAGCCGGACTCCGGTCGCGCCGCGCTTCGCATTGCGCCCGGCCGCGGCGAGCAGGCCGGGCAGCAGCGACGGGCGCATGACCTTCATGTCCTCGCTGATCGGGTTGGCGAGGCTCCACGCCCCGCCGCCGAACGGCGCTGCCTCGGCTTCGGAGATGAAGCTCCAGGTCACCGCTTCGTTGAGCCCGCGCGCCGCCGCGGTGCGGCGTAGCTTGCGTTCGAGTTTCTGCTCGGCAGTGGCGGTCGGGCGTGCGACGCCGGGCACGCGATCGAGCGGAGTCGAGGGCACCTTGTCGATGCCCTCGATGCGGATGACTTCCTCGACGAGGTCGGCGGGCCCATCCACGTCGCGGCGCCAGCTCGGCACGGTGACGTTCCAGCCACCGTCGACGACGAAGCCGAGGCTTTCGAGGATCGCCTTCTGCCGATCGGCGGGCACTGCGAGGCCGCCCAGCGTCTCGGCGCGTTGCGGATCGTAGCGATAGCTGCGCGCTTCGGTCGGGGCCTGCCCGGCGCAGGTGACCTCGCTCGCGCTGCCGCCGCACAGATCGACGACATAGCGCGCCGCAATCGCGATGCCGTCTCCGAGGAATGCCGGATCGACGCCGCGCTCGAAGCGCGAACGCGCGTCGCTGGTCAAATTGAGCTTCTGCCCCGTCCGGGCGATATGGTCGGGATCGAAAAAGGCGCATTCGATCACCACGTCGGTGGTCGCTTCGGACACGCCGGTATCCTCGCCGCCCATGATCCCGCCGATATCGTGGACGCCGGTGTCGTCGGCGATCACGGTGACGCTCTCGTCGAGCGTATAGGTCTTCTCGTTGAGCGCGAGCACCTGCTCGCCCGGCTTCGCCTTGCGCACCACCAACGCGCCGGAGAGCTTCGCCTTGTCATAGACGTGCAGCGGACGGCCCAGATCGATCATCACATAATTGGTGATGTCGACCAGCGCCGAGATCGGACGCTGGCCGATTGCCTTGAGGCGACGCTGCATCCAGTCGGGCGAAGCGCCGTTGGTCACGCCGGTGACGGTCTGGCCGAAATAGGCCGGGCAACCCTCGGGGGCTTCAATCCGTACTTCCGGTCCGGCGCCACTGGTGGCGACCGGATCGACCTTGAGCGGCTTGAGCGATCCGAGCCCGGCGGCGGCGAGATCACGGGCGATGCCGCGCACGCCCATGCAGTCCTGCCGGTTGGGGGTGATCGAGACGTCGATCACCGCGTCGTTGAGCCCGGCATAATCGGGATAGGATTTGCCGATCGGGGCGTCGGCGGGAAGCTCGATGATCCCTTCATGATCGTCGCCGAGCTCGAGCTCGCGCGTCGAACACATCATGCCGTTCGACTCGACACCGCGTACCGCGGCGACCTTGAGCTGCATGCCGTTGGCGGGGACCACCGCGCCGGGAAGCCCGAGCACGCCGACCAGCCCGGCACGCGCATTGGGCGCTCCGCACACGACCTGCAGCGGCGCACCTTCGCCGGTATCGACGGTGAGGACTTGCAATTTGTCGGCTTGCGGGTGGCGCTCGGCGGTGAGCACTTTCGCCACGCGGAATGCGGCGAGCTTCTCGCCCGGATTCTCGACGCCTTCGACTTCGAGGCCGACGCGAGTCAGCGTCTCGACGACTACGTCGAGCGAGGCGGTCGTTTCGAGATGCTCCTTGAGCCAGTTCAGCGTGAACTTCATTTCGCAATATCCGTCGCCCCGGCGGAAGCCGGGGTCTTGATGAGGCCAGGCGCAGTGCGCGCCACGCGGAGATCCCGGCCTGCGCCGGGATGACGGCTGTGGGTCATGCGCCTACGCCCCCGGACAAGGTCGGCACGTCGAGCGCCGAGAAGCCGTAATGCCTGAGCCAGCGCAGGTCGCCGTCGAAAAAGGCGCGCAAATCGTCCATTCCGTATTTGAGCATCGCGAGGCGATCGACGCCGGTGCCGAAGGCGAAGCCCTGCCATTCGTTCGGATCGAGGCCGCAAGCCGCGATCACCTTGGGATGCACCATCCCCGAACCCAGCACTTCCATCCAGCCTTCCGAGCCGCCGATCACCCGCTTGCCGTTGACCACCGAATAGCCGACATCGACTTCGGCCGAAGGCTCGGTGAACGGGAAATAGCTCGGGCGCAGGCGGAGCACGATATCGTCACGCTCGAAGAATGCCTTGAGGAAGGTCTCCAGCGTCCATTTGAGATGGCCGAGCGTGATTCCCTTGTCGATCACCAGACCTTCGATCTGATGGAACATCGGCGTGTGCGTCGCATCCGAGTCGGAGCGATAGACCCGGCCGGGCGCGATGATCCGGATCGGCGGTTTCTGCGCCATCATCGTGCGGATCTGCACCGGGCTGGTATGGGTGCGCAGCACCATCGGCTGGTCGTGCTCGCCGGCCAGATAGAAAGTGTCGTGCATCGCCCGCGCGGGATGGCTTTCGGGGATGTTGAGCGCCGTAAAATTGTGCCAGTCGTCCTCGATCTCGGGGCCGGTGGCGACCGCGAAGCCCAGATCAGCGAAGATCTCGGCGAGCTCGTCCATCACCTGGCTGACCGGATGCACCGAACCCGGGGCGACGCCGTCCACCGGCAGCGTCATGTCGAGCGTCTCCGCGGCGAGTCGCGCGTCGAGCGCCAGCCGTTCCAGCGCAGCCTTGCGCTCGGCCAGCGCCGCAGTCACTGCCTCGCGCAGGCCGTGGATGCGCGGGCCCTGTTCCTGCCGCTCCTCGGGGCTCATTCCGCCCAGCGTCTTGAGGAGGCCGGTGACCGCGCCCTGCTTGCCGAGCGCATGGACGCGCAGCGCCTCGACGGCGTCGAGCCCCGCCGCGGCCTGGATCGAGGCGAGCAGATCGCCGCGCAATTGTTCGAGATCGGTGGTCATGGATTTCCGTTCATGGTGCGAAGAGGCTCGAACCCCAGAGTGCGGGCGAGGTCAACCCTCCGGCGCGAGATTCACGCGCCCGCGCGATCCGTCGCGGGCGCGGGGCAGGACGACGCAGCGCCGCTTCTCTCGCCTCGCAAGTCGTGAGACGCAGGGCGCGAAGTATTGCGTAAGGAAAATGCCGCCATGTTGCAGCGCGCGCAGCTGGAGACGATCGATTGTCCGTGTTGCGACGGCGACGAGCATGATCATTGGGCGTCCGAGAACGGGTATAATGCTGTAAAATGCGTCGGTTGTGGCACGGTCTACATTCGTCAGCGCCCGCGTTGCGAAGAAATTTCTGCGGCGGCGCGCGACGGCGTCCACCCGACCGACGAGGGCGTGCTCGACCAGCGACTCCACCGCCAGGGTTGGAAGGTGCCCTTTTATGCTGGCATCGTCCGCCGCTTCTTCGAGGGCGAGAAGGGTCTCAGCTGGCTCGATGTCGGTGCGGGCAATGGCGAGTTCGTCGAGGCGGTGCGGCGCGCGCTCCCCGACGCCGAAGCGATGGGCATCGATCCGATGGAAGTGAAGGTCGCGCGCGCGCAACAACGCGGCGTACCGATCACTGCACAGACACTCGAGGAAGTGACCGGCCGCTACGATGTGATCTCGATCATCAACGTCTTCTCGCACATCCCCGACTTCCAGCATTTCGGCGGGCTGATTCGCGCGCGCCTCAAGCCCGGCGGCTCGCTGTTCATCGAGACCGGCAATGGCGGCGATCTGCCCTCGCGCGCCGACTATCCCGGCGAGTTGCTGTTGCCCGACCATCTGGTCTTCTCGGGGATAGAGCAGATGAAGCAGACGCTGGGCAGGCTGGGCTTCGGGCGGATCGAGCATTTCAGCCGCCGCACCGATCATCCGCTCTGGGCAGCCAAACAGATGGTGAAGAGCGCGCTCAAGGCGAAACCGCGCGTGTTCGTCCCATGGACGCGCAAGTTCCGCACCATATTTTATCGGGCGTATCTGGACGCCTGACTATACGCGACTGCCGAGCAGCGCGCCGCCGAAGCCGATGAACATCATGCCCGTCGCGCGGTTGAACAATTTCTGGCGATTGGCCGGCGCCAGCCAAGCCGCGAGCGAGCGTCCGCCCAGCGCATAGACGCCGTACCAGAATCCTTCGATCACCACGAAGCTCGCCACCAATATCGCCAGCTGGCTCCAGAACGGCCGGTTCATGTCGATGAACTGCGGAAACAGCGCCGCGGCGAAGATGATCAGCTTGGGATTGGACAGGCCGGTGGCGAGCCCGGTCGCGTAGAGCGCGTGCGCCGAGCGACGCGTGTGCGGATCGCGTGCCGCGGTGCCCACCGGCGCGCGCCACGCCTTGATCCCCAGCCAGACGAGATAGGCGACGCCGGCATAGCGCAATATGTCGTACAAGGCCGGCGATGCCTTGAGCAATGCGCCGAGCCCGGCGGCGGAGGCGAGCAGGCACAGCAACACCGCGCTCATCAGCCCGGCCATCGAAAACAGCGCGCGGCGCGGGCGGTGATGGATGCTCTGTACCATCACGTGGAGCATATTGGGTCCCGGCGTTCCTGCGATCAGGAACACCGCAGTGACGTAGAGCCACCAGGTCTGCATCGCCATTGCTCTGCCCTTTCGATCAGGTCGTTGCGGTCTCCGGCCTGTCCGCGGATGCCATCGCGCCCAGCCCGTCGAGGATGCGCACCCATGACCGGACGCCCTTGTGGAAGCTGTTGAGGTCGTATTTCTCGTTGGGCGAGTGGATATTGTCGTCGTTGAGCGCGAAGCCCACCATCACGCTGTCCATCCCGAGGATCGACCGGATCGAATTGACCACCGGGATCGAGCCGCCGCTGGCGAGCAATGCCGACTTGCCCCATTCGGCGTCGAGCGCGGCGCGGGTCGCGGCGAGCGGCGGGCTGTCGCTCGCGAGGCTGATCGCGCGCGATCCGCCGCGGACGTTGAACTCGGCGGTGCAGTCGGCCGGCAGGCGATCGCGGACATGCGCCTCGAATGCGTTCCACACCTGGTCGGGGTCCTGATCGCCGACCAGCCGGAAGCTGACTTTCGCATGCGCCTCGGCAGGGATGACGGTCTTGAATCCCTCGCCGGTATAGCCGCCCCAGATGCCGTTGATCTCGGCGGTCGGGCGCGCCCAGCTCTGCTCGAGCACGCCGATTCCTGCCTCGCCGGCGGGAACGCTCAGGCCGACATCGCCGAGGAACTGCTTCGAGTCGAAGCCGAGCGCGTCCCAGCTCGCCTGGACGTCCGCGCTGAGCGGATGCACGCCGTCGTAGAAGCCGGGCAGCCTGACACGGCCGTCGGCACCCTTGAGCTCGGCGAGAATGTTGGTCAGCACCTGGATCGGATTGCGGGCCGGTCCGCCATAGAGGCCCGAATGCAAGTCGCGCGACGGGCCGCGGACGGTCACCTGCCCGCCGGCCATGCCGCGCAGTCCGATGGTGAGGCCAGGCGTCGCGGTGTCCCACATCGAGGTGTCGCAGATCAAAGCGAAATCGGCGCGCAGCTCGTCGGCATTGGCGTGGAGGAACGGTTCGAGGCTCTCCGAGCCCGATTCCTCCTCACCTTCGAACAAGATGGTGACGCGTACCGGCAGTCTGCCCGCGGTCTCCTTCCACGCGCGGCAAGCCTCGATAAAGGTGCGCAGCTGGCCCTTGTCGTCCGAGGCGCCACGCCCGACGATCGCCCTGGAGCCGTCGGCGCGCGTCTCGAGCACCGGATCGAACGGATCGCGCTTCCAGAGTTCGAGCGGATCGACCGGCTGGACGTCATAATGACCATAGAACAGCACGTGCGGCCCGTCGCCGTCGTGATGCGCGACCACCATCGGGTGTCCCGGTGTCGGCGCGACGCGCGCGGCGAAGCCGAGCGCAGTCAATTCGTCGGTCAGCATTTGCGCGGCGGCGCGGCATTGTTCGGCATAGGCCGGATCGGTGGAGATCGAAGGCACGCGCATCAGCGCGAACAGGCGATCGAGACTGTCGTCGAGATGGCTCTCGACATAAGCGAGCGCGGTTGCGGAGTCGGTCATCGCCGAGCGCTAGCCCTGCCGCGTCAACGGGGCAAGAGACGGCGCCGCGCCGCCCACTGCTCAACCTTCAATAAATCGTTACCAGAAATTAACCAATTATTAAATAATTAAGTATAGTTTAGTACTTAAAGGTACTGGTTTCACACTTGCGTCCGCGATCATAATGGCGGATTGTGTCTAATAAGAAACGAATGTCGAAAGGCGTTCCTATCTTCAGACGGGTAGTGGCTTACAGTGACTCAAGTTGCGTCAGGATTGCCCAAGGCGGCATATAGTGAATTTGCCCAGCCCGGTGCGGCTGTCGACAAATCGGCTGACGAACGCGCGAACAACTTCGGGAGCCGCTTTCGTGCCGGCCGCTAGCGACTCGATCGCCCGGCTGCTGCGCGATTGCGAAGCGCGCCTCGTCGAGAGCCGGCGCAGCGTGGACGATGCGCTCGAGCTGGTAAGGCGTGCATCGGGCCTGGCGCAGGCGCCGTCGGAAGGCGAGACGCCTGCGCTTCAGGCGGTGCTCGATTCGCACCGCGACGAACTGGTCGGTCTGGTCCTTTCGGCGCTCGAGCAGAGCGGCAGGACGCGCGAGACGCGAACCGATTATCTCAATTCGCTCGTCTATCGCGAAGAGGAGAACCAGTATCGCGTCGGCCGGCGCCAGGTCGGCCTGACCGAATCGGAGAAGCGGGTACTCGACCTGCTCTGGCAGGCGATGCCCCAGCCGGTCTCACGCCGGCACATCCATCAGGCGCTCTATGCGGATGGCGAGCAGGCGACGATCGGGACGATCGACGTGTTCGTCTCCAATCTTCGTCAGAAGCTCAAGCTGGCCAGCGGCGGCCGGGACTTCATCCAGTCGGTGCGCGGCCAGGGCTGGGCGCTCAAGGCCGATTTTTGCCGCAGCCGTCCGCACAGCGACGGCGCCACCGTCGAGGACAGCCGCCAGCGCGCCTGAAACCCAGGCCTTGTGAGACTCAGGCCTTGCCGCCGCGGACCAGCTGGAGCTGGAAGCGGGGCCGGGAACCGCTGCGATGCGCCTGATCGAACCCTTCGGCATAATCGCGAATCCGCGCGCCCAGTGCGGCAGCTACCGCCGGATGGCGCTGGAGGGGGCTCGCGGCGATGTCGCCGAGCGCGTGGAGGCGGCGGGCCGCGGCGTCGGTTTCGAGCAGGCCCAGATTGACGAGGTCGACATAGATGGAGGAAGCGAGCAGCGCCTGCGCCTCGATCAGCGTTTCGACGATCTCGCCGAGATCTTCGGGATGAACGGGCGTTTCCATGCCGCAAATTAGAAGCCCTTCCGGAAGCCGCGCAACGGATTCCGGAAGGGCAGCAGGTTCAATCCGGGACAGTCGGACGCGGACGCCCGCTATTCTCAGGCGGTTTCGAGGTTGAATTCGAGCCGGTCGGTGTCGAACCCGGCGGCGCCGGGCTCGGCGAAGATCTCGCGATCGCGGATCTGCGGGCCGGATGCGCGCCCGATCACGGCGCGGCCCGAGCCGTCGAGCACGACGCGCTCCTCACCGACCGCGACCACTGCGCCCTTCATCGATCCGGGCGCATAGTTCACCACCAAAGCGTAACCGCCGGGCGAATTGCAGAATTCGCGCAGCTCGCCGAGGCGATAGCCGGCGCCGGCCGCGCTGATCGCGCTCTGATGGCTCACGGTGCAGATTACCGGCACGGTCAAGCGGATGTTGAACGTGCCCGTAGCAGTGGATTCCGCGCCCGCGGCGGATCCGCACAACAGCAGGAGTACCGCAGAGTATTTGGGTAGAGATCTGATCGGCATCGTTACACCCGTTGCTGTCTGATCAGGCCTGATCTCATGCCCCGTTGAAAATATGATTGATACGGAAGGTTAATGATCTAAGAATGTATCAACGACAGGGGCAAAGAGACCGTTCCTAAATGGTCCACGATCTGCGGCGAGGCGTTGGTTCGACTCGACGGGCTGCCGAGTCGCGACAGGTGGATGGGTCCTGATCGGGCTTTTTCGCCTGCCATCGGTCGTTGCCTGCGTAAAAAAATACGCACTTAAACGGTTGGAAACATTCCGGAAAACTCCCGATGTGCGCATCCGGGACGAGTTAACCACTTAATTCGATCGACTTCTTGCCCGCTAAAACCTTATTAAAGTTTTAACGATGGACGGGGAGTTGAGGGTATGTGCTCCGGGGGGAGCCGCCCGCGCCATCCGCGAACCGAGAGCCTGCGCGCCCCTGGAGGCGCGCAGAAGAGCGGTTTGGTGGGTGCAGCGGCGGACTATTGGGTGAGCGCGGCACCGCAGGGCGCGCAGCGCGAAACATTTCCAGTCAGCTTTGCAGATCGACTCCGCGCATCGGTGCGTTCGCGTCTCGGCAGCGTGGCGCTCGGCGTCGCGCTTGTTCTCGGCGCGACCGCGGCGCCTGCCGCGGCGCAGGAGATCTCCAACGTCAAGTCGGTCGACATCGCGGTGCAGGGCAGCATTGTCCAGCGCTGCCAGATGGGCGCAATCCCGACCGCGGATTTCGGCGATCTGACTCGCCCGGGCAAGTCGGCCGCGGCCAAGGTCGCGCTCGACTGCAACATGCCGTTCACGATGCTGATCAAGGCGCAGAACGGCGCGCTCACCCATTCGGCCATGCCGCACGGCCAGGGTCCCTATGCGGGATCGGTTCCATACAGCCTCGACATCGAGCTGCCGGTGCGGCGCCCGACCACCGAGATGATCTCCAAGGTGTTCGAGGGGCGTTCGCTGACCGGCGGCCAGGCCATTTCGAGCGCCGGCGGCATCGCCGTCGACGGGCTGTTGCTGCGGCTCAGCCTCGGCAGCGTTTCCAGCGAGGCGGGGCTTCTTGCCGGTCAATATGGTGAAGTGATCGAGATCACCATCGCGCCGAATTAATATTCAAAAATAAAACCTAAAATAACGGGTCGAGTTAAGGTCGGCACTGGTTCAATCTAGTGAAGATCAAATGCCATCATTGTTGTTTCTCTATTGAAGCAATAGTGGTTAACGCAAACTAAATAATTGTTGAACGTTTGCGGATACTTGTTAAATATCAACCGTCGGTGAACGACTCGGCAATAATGCCGGGGGGCGCCGAACCAGAAGTGGGGATTTGCACATGAAGAAGCTTCTCTCGGCAGCCGCTGTCGCGCTGCTCTCGACCGCCGGCGTCGCGCAGGCCAACGACATCGCGTTCTCGGGTCAGACCCCGGGCATCTTTGGCGGCACCACCGATCACTCGTCGCTGCTCGGCTACGGCATCGGCCTCGCCCTCAGCGGCGGCGTCGGCTACAACCAGTGGGGTCTGAACGACGGCAACACGCAGACCGCGTCGCCGACCGTCACCAACACCTGGCTGATCAAGGGCACCGTCACCAAGGATTGCTCCTATTACGGCGGCAGCAGCACCTCGCACACGCTCGACTTCGGCACGATCGGCGTGAACACCAACTCGAACACCAACGTGAACAGCGCGTTCGAGATGGTTTCGCCGGCCAGCGCCGTCGTCAACTCGACCACCGCGGGCTGCAACTTCAACAACACCGTGACGCTGACCAAGGCGAACGGCGCGCAGGGTCTGCGTAACCTCGCGGCTGGCGGCTATGACAGCAACCAGTTCCAGGCGAACATCCCCTACTCGGTCGGCGCCAGCTTCACCGCCACCACCAACACCTCGGCCGGTGCCGTCGGCAGCCCGCTGACCGTGACCGCCGCCGAAGGCGACGCGTCGAAGGTCTGGACCGGTGGCGCATGGCGCTCGGACATGACCCTGACGATCAACGCGCCGAACCCGACCGGCAAGGCGCTGGTCGCCGGCAACTACTCGGACACGCTGACCGTCGAGCTCAAGGCTCTCTGATCCAGCAAGTCCGGCAGTAATGTCGACTTAAGGAAGGGGGAGGAGACAATCCTCCCCCTTTTGAGTATTGCGTAAGAATGCGTGCGTAGTTCGCGCGTAGTCATAGGGGTGGGGGCCTCGCCAGTGTATAGCAGTTTCCAGCGGACGGCCGTCCGTTCGGCCATTGTCGCGACCGCGCTGGTCGCCGGTGCCGCCACGGTTTACGCGATGCGCGTTTCGCCGATGATCGTCGAGATGACCACTACGGGCAGCGATTCGGTCGCGCGCGTGGAAGTGCAGAATCTCAACGCGGGCAAATTGCCGTTCGAGACCCGTATCACCCGCCTCAATTTCGACGAGAATGGCGTGCCGAGCGAAACGCCCGCCGATGCCGATTTCATCGTCTTCCCGCCGCAGGGCATGCTGCCGCAGGGCGCGCGCCAGGTCGTCCGTCTGCAATGGGTCGGCGGCGCCGAGATCCCGACCTCGCAGGCCTATTATTTGTCGGTGAACCAGCTCCCGATTCCCGCCGATCCGACGACAGGCGCGCAGGCTGCGCAGGTGCAGGTGGTCTATCACATGAAGGCGCTGATCGTGGTCGCGCCGCCGAACGCCCAGCCCAATGTCGCGGCGGCTTCGGTGAAGACGATCGACTATCAGCCGCCCGCCGCGAAGCAGGGCGATCCGCTGCCGCCCAAGGTGCCCGGCGTCGAGATCGTCATGAAGAATACCGGGCGTCGCCACGCGATGATGTCGGCGCTCAAATGGGGGCTCGAGGGCAAGGATGTCGCCGGCAAGCCGCTCAGGATCCTGATTTCCGAAGAGGAACTCAACCGCATCGTCGGCAGCGGCTATGTCGCCGGCGGCGGCGGCACGCGCGTCTTCCGCCTGCCGCTCGTCAAGGCGTTCGGCCCGGGACCGATCAACGTCAAGTTCCTGAAATGAAGCGCGGCAGGCTGCTCAGCGCGACGGCATGGTTCTGCCTCACCGGCGGAACCGCCGCGGCGCAGGTTTCTGTGCCGTTGCCGCGCACGCAGCCTGCGCCGCAGACCACGCCGCCGACATCGGCGCCCCCGCAGAGCACGACGGTGCCTTTGCCCGGCGCCAGGCCCGACATCGACGCGCTGCCCGTGGTCGGGCAGACGGGCACCGCGGCGCTGCCGATCGGCAAATATGGCCGTCCCGACATCAACCCGTACGATCGCGACATGGACCTGACCGTGCCGCTGCTGTTCAAGCAGCGTGCGCTCGGCGATATGCCGATCCGGCTCACCTATGACGATCGCCTACTGGCCGAGCGCAAGCCGTTCGAAGGGCTGATCGGTCCGCTGCTCAATCCCGAGGCGCGCGACCAATTGCTGAAGGCGGCGGCGGGCAAGGAACGGCTCGAATCGGAAGATCTCAAACCGCTCGGCATCTCGTTCGAGTATGATCCGAGCAGCCTCGCGGTGGTGGTGCTGACGATCGATCCGTCGAAGCGCGCACTCGAGCAATTGTTCGCGCCGCCCAGCCCCGGCGACGAGAGCATCGATCTCGCACCGGCCGATTTCGCGGCGTTTCTCAACATCAACGGCTATTATGCCCGGGCCTGGGAAGGCACGTCCGCCAACGGCCCTCCCTCGATCGCGCTCAGCGGCGCGATGCGCTATGGCGGCGTGGTGCTCGAAGCCGATGGCCAGTTCGGCAATCAGGGCTTCAGCGGCGGATCCTATCGCTTCGATCGCAATTATGCGCGCTTCGTCTATGACGAGCCGACCGCGTATCGCCGCTGGTATCTGGGCGATCTAAATCCCGAAGTGCGCGGCCAGCAAGGCTATGTCCAGATCGGCGGCGTCGGCGTCAGCCGCCAGCGCCAGCGCTTCGATCCGTATCGTTCGTCGGTGTTGCAGGGCAATCGCCAGCTCGTGCTCCAGCGCGACGCGAGCGTCCGCATCCTGCGCAACGGCGTGCTGTATCGCGAGCTGCGGCTCGACGCAGGTTCGTACGATTTCAGCTCGCTGCCGCTGCTCGCGGGCAGCAACGACGTCCAGATCGAGGTCCGCGACAATAGCGGATCGGTCCAGTCGATCGCCTACAGCCAATATCTCGATCCGATCGATCTGGTGCCCGGCGATTTCGAATATGCCGCCTATATCGGGCCGACCAGCAACCGGTTCGGCCGTTCGCCCAATTATACCGGTCCGGTCGCCTTCTCGGGATTCTTCCGCAAGGCGTTCGTCGACGCGCCGGCGATCGGCGTCGGGCTGCAGGCAAGCGCGCAGGTCCAGACGCTGACCGGCCAGACCCAGTTCGTGCTCGGCGGCGGCTCGCGGCTGTTGCTCGACGGCGGCGTCAGCCATTCGCGCGAAGTCGGCGAAGGCTTTTCCACCGGAATCGGCTTCGACCAGCTGATCGATCGTGGCGGACTGGTCGATTCGGCCAGCATCCGCGCCGATTATCTGTCGCGGCATTATGCCTTTCTGTCTTCGCCGCGAGCCGACAATTCGAGCTCGATCACGATCAGCGGCCAATATACCCGCCAGATCAACCAGCGCCTGTCGGCGCTGATCACCGGCAGCTATCTCAAGAGCCGCAATCGCGGCGACAGCTATCGCATCGGCGCTTCGGCCAATTATTATTTCGACCGCCGCGTCAGCGTCCGCGCCGGTGTCGAATATTCGAAGTTCGATACCACGATCGGGCGTGGCCGCGGGCTCGGATTCAACATCGCTTTGGTGTTCCAGCCCAGCTTCCGCGATCGTTTCGAGGCGCGCCACGAGAGCAGCACCGACACCAGCTCGCTCTCCTATCTCCACGCCTCGTCGAACCAGATCGGCAGCCTCGGCTATGGCGCGGTGGTCAGCCGCGACGACCGCACCGTCGCCGCGCAGGGCTTTGCCGACTATATCGCCAATCGCTTCGATGCGACCGTGAGCCATTCGAGCTATGGCCCCAATCTCGGCGGGTTCGGCCAGGTCAATGTCTCGTCGGTGCGCGTCGGCACCTCGATCGCCTTTGCCGACGGCGTCGTCGGCGTCGGACGCCGGGTCAACGACAGCTTCGCTTTGCTCTATCCGCACAAGAATCTGAAGGGGCACAGCGTCGTCGCCGGCCAGTCGCTGGTCAGCAGCGACTATATGAGCAAGAGCGGCACCTTCGGCGCGGCGGTCAACGGCTATCTCAACAGCTACGTCAACCAGCCGATCCAGTATGATGTCGAGAATCCGCCGGTCGGCTACGATACCGGTGCGGGCACGGTGCGGGTGAACCCGCCTTATCACAGCGGCTACAAGCTCAAGATCGGCACCGACGCATTCGTCAGCGCGGCGGGCGTGCTGACCTTCCCCGACGGCAAGCCGGTGGCGCTCGCCGGCGGGCGCGTCATCGCGCGCGACGGCAAGGACAAGGAGCCGCTTCCCTTCTTCACCAATTCGGTGGGGCGCTTCGCGATCCAGAATCTGCGCCCCGCGGCCGACTATCGCGTCGAACTCGGCGCAGGACCGACGGTGTTCGAGTTCAAGGTGCCGGCCGATACCACTGGTCTCGTCGATCTTAAAACTATAGTCCTGAAGCCGGCGAATTGAGGTGACCATGAAGACCCTGATTTCGGCCACTCTGGCAGCCGCTGCGGCGCTGGCGTCGAGCCCGGCATGGGCGCAGTCCGCGTCGGTCGCATCGCGCGCCGATTGCGCGCTCCGCATCGAGAGCGGCGCGAGCAACTGGATCATCCAGGGCTATGATCCCTTCGCGACCAACGTGCCGATCGCGACGTTCGACGTGGTGTTCAACAATGAAGGCGGCGCGGCCTGCGTGTTCGCTCCCGCCTTCGTGGTCGATCAGGAGCCGTTCGGTCTGGCGCGCGAGGGCAGCGCCGGACGCGTCACCTATACCTTGCTCGACCAATTCTCGAACAGCAACGCGACGCCGGTCTCGGGCCGCACGATCGCCCGCGCGACGCAGCGCCCGGTCGTCGTCCAGCCGCGGAGCCAGCAGCTGGTGCGCTTCCAGTTCGCGGCGAACGAGGACGGGCTGGTCGCCGACGGGCTCTACAGCCAGCGCGTGATGCTCGTTGCCGAGCAGCAGGGGCGTGGCGACCTGCTCGCCTCGCGCTCGTTCGTGCTCGGCGTCAACGTGTTGCCTTCGGCGGTGCTCGGATTGTCGGGCCAGTATCGCCGCAACGGCGGCCAGGCTTTGGTCGATCTCGGCGAACTGAGCGAAGGCGTCGCCAAGGTGCCGCTGCAGATGACCGTGGCGAGCACGCGCGCCTATCGGCTCGAATTCGCCTCGAAGAACAATGGCCTGCTCAAGATGGCCAATGCCGATTGGAGCGTGCCCTATCAACTGATGATCGGCGAGAGCACGCTCTCGCTGGCATCGACGGCGAACTATAATTCGGCAGGAACCGATCCGACGCGCGACGCACTGCCGATGCGCTTCGTGATCGGCAGCGTCGCGGGCAAGCGCGCCGGCCTCTACAGCGACCTCATCACGGTTTCGATCGCGCCGCGATGACTCGCTGATCTGTGGCGTAATCCTATGCGTGTCGCAGCTGGTGCCGGACGTTCCGGCGCTGCGCCCGCCGGTCCCGCTGTTTCCGATAGCTGTCGCGTGTCATTTCCCCCCGGATGACCAGGACGCGACAGCGCGGGCGCTCTCAATGCCCCATGCAACGAGAGCGCCCGCTTACCCTAAGAGACGGCGCTTGACGCGGGATTGACCAAGACGCGCGGGCGTCGCCCGTTCAGCGCAGCGGCTTGCCGCTGTCCTTCCATTTGTCGAGAATCTGCGAATCGGGCAGCGTCGCCTCCGCATAAGCGGCGGTCGGCGTGCCGCTCTCGGCATAGCCGGGCTGAACATCGCGTGCGGGCTCGCGGGGAGTGGCGGCGGGGACCGCAACCGGCGTGGCTGCGGAAGGCGCGGGAGCCGCAGCCATGTGCGGCGCGGGGATGGGCTCGCCGCCGCGATAGGGCTGGCGGAACGCCGCGGCCATTCCCCACCAGCCTTTCCAGCGATGGAAGAAATGCGCGCCGAACACCCCGGTCATCACGAGGCTGCGGTTCCACGACGGAGTCACCGCATAGGTGTGATAGTGCGTCGCCATGCCGACCGGCGCGAACACGCTGCCGGCGAGCGCCGCCCCGGCGACGCGCGCGGCACGATCCCATGCGGTGCGCGACGGAATACGCGCCATTGCGCCGTCGCAGGCGAAGCTGAACTGGCAGCCGCTTCTCTCGGAGCCCTGGAAGATCACGCCGCACACGGTGGCGGGGAAAGCGGGGTGCCGCACGCGATTGAGCACCACCTGCGCGACGGCGCGCTGGCCGTCATCGGGTTCGCTCGCCGCTTCGTAATAGATCGCCTGGGTCAGGCATTGGAGCGCGCGGGCATTGTCCGTGGCGCTGCCGGCAAGGCGGAACGGCGCGGCCGGCTGGATCGACGAATCGATGATCGCGTTTTCGGGGACCGGCAGATCGGGCAATGCGATCGTGCCGGTGGTGCCGGCTGCCATGGCGGCCTCGTCGGGAACTGCGGTATAGAAAGCTGCGCCGGGGAAATGATCTTCGGCTTCATAGCCGGTGACGACCGGCTTGGGGGCGGCGCCCGGCGCGTCGGGGCTCAGCGCCTGCGCGGAGAAACCGGCGCCGACGAGCGATACGATCGCCCCGGCGGTCAGCCCGCGCATCTGCATTCGAGTAAAACGCCGCCAGAACAAATCGCGTGCCTCGTGCGAGCCGATGGGCCCCGAAGGCACTCCATATATCGCCTAATCGTGAACAGGGCGCCCCCCGATTCTGCGGCGTCCCGGCGCGGAACAGAAGATGGTTAAGCTAAGCCTTGGGCGCGCTGCGATAGTCGCGGCGGAAGTCGTCGGCGAAGGCGGTGAGCCGGCCCTCGGCGATCGCGGCGCGCAGATCGGCCATCAATTGCTGGTAGAACCACAGATTATGCTCGGTCATCAGCATCGCGCCGAGGATCTCGCCCGCGCGGACGAGATGGTGGACATAGGCCCGGCTCCAGCCGGCGCAGGTCGGGCAGGCGCAAGCGGGATCGAGCGGGCCCTGATCCTCGGCGAACCTCGCGTTGCGGATGTTGATCGGGCCGGTGCGGGTGAACGCCTGGCCGGTGCGGCCCGAGCGGGTGGGAAGCACGCAATCGAACATGTCCACGCCGCGCTCGACCGCGCCGACGATGTCGTCGGGCTTGCCGACGCCCATCAAATAGCGCGGCTTGGCTGCATCGAGCTGACCGGGGGCGTAATCGAGCACCCCGAACATCGCCTCCTGCCCCTCGCCGACGGCGAGGCCGCCGATGGCATAACCATCGAAGCCGATATCGAGCAAGGCATCGGCCGATGCTTTGCGCAGGCCTTCGTCGAGCGCCCCTTGCTGGATGCCGAACAGGGCATTGCTCTCTGCATGCGCGCCGCCTGCGTCGAAGCCCGCGCGGCTGCGCTTCGCCCAACGCATCGAACGCTCCATCGCCGCCGCCTGAACCTCACGCGTCGACGTGGTCGGGACGAGCTCGTCGAATGCCATGACGATGTTCGAGCCGAGCAGCCGCTGGATCTCCATCGAGCGTTCGGGGCTGAGCATGTGGCGCGAGCCGTCGAGATGCGACTTGAAGACGATGCCTTCCTCGCTGCGCTTGGTCAGTTCGGACAGGCTCATCACCTGATAGCCGCCCGAATCGGTGAGAATCGGCCGGTCCCAACCCATGAATTTATGGAGCCCGCCGAGCTTGTGGACGCGCTCGGCGGTGGGGCGCAGCATCAAATGATAGGTATTGCCGAGCAATATGTCGGCGCCGCTCGCGCGCACGTCCTGCGGCTTGACTGCCTTGACCGTGGCGGCGGTGCCGACCGGCATGAAGGCGGGGGTGCGGATCTCGCCGCGCTGCATCGCGATGGTACCCTGCCGGGCCTTGCCGTCGGTCGCGTGGATGGTGAACTGGAAACGAGCGGTGGACATGGCGCGTTGCTGTGGCGCTTTCGTCGCAATGTGTCCATTCTCCCGCTCCCGTCGGGAGCGGGAAGGTGGGCAGGGTGAGGGCGAGCCGCTCACCCTCACCCTTCCGCCGGCTCTGTCCCTCTCCCGGTGGGAGAGGGTTTTTGGAGGAAGCATGCCGAACGAGGCCACCGAAAAGCTGCGCGAGATGGCGGTGCATCGCGGGTTCAAGCTGGTCGCGTCGCGGCGGCGCAAGCCCGGGGGCGATTTCGGCAAATATGGATTGAACGACGCAAAGGGCGAGCCGGTGTTCGGGGTGGGGGCGGACGGCCTCACCGCCAGCGCCGAGGCGATCGAGGAGTATCTGCGCGGCGCGACGAGCAATGCATGGAGCAAATCCGCGGGCTCCACGACACCGCGGCCGAAGCCCAAGGCCGAACCAAAGGCCAAAGCCGCGTCCAAACCCAGGCCGAAGCCACGCTTCAAGGTGAAGGTTGAGAATCTGCTCACCAGATTGCCGGCGGCGAAACGGGCGGAGGCATTCACCGAATTGCTCGCGCGCCCGGGCGTCCGCGTCGAGCGCATCGTCTCGCGCGGGCAGGCGACGCCCGAGGACGCGCCGATGGTGCAGGCGCAGGACGAATGGGTGCTGTTGCTCGAAGGCGCAGCGGGGCTTCGAATCGAGGATTCGAACGAAGTGGCGCTGCACGCCGGCGACCATGTCTGGATCGCCGCGGGGCAGAAGCATTGGGTGACATGGACTGCAAAGGACCGTCCGACGGTCTGGCTGGCGGTGCACCTCGATTGAGGAGCGAACGCGTCAGCCGCGATGCGTGGCGACGTAGTCGAGAATGTCCTGCGGCGCCCGAAACAAGGTGTCGGGCGCGTGCGCGGTGAGCACTGCCTCGCTGGCATAGCCCCATAAGACCGCGCCGGCGCGCATCCCCACCTCGCGCGCCGCGTCGATGTCGCGGGTCTCGTCGCCGATCGCCAGCGCTGCGCCGGCCGGGATCGCCATCTTCTTGAGCACGCGGCGGAATTTGGGGGCCTTGCCGAACAGTGAAGAGCCGCAGGCGTAGAGGTCGATCCGGGCGGCGTGTTGCTCGCCGAGGATCTTCCGCGCATTGGCTTCGGAATTGGAGGTGACGAGCGCGATCTTCACGCCGGTCTCCGCCAATTGCTCGAGCAGATCGGGCGTTCCGGGAAACAGCTCGATCTGATGCGCATTGAGGCCGACCAGCTTGCGCAGATGCCGCGCGATCAGCGGCATCTTCCAGCGCGAGATGCCGAGGAAATCGATCACTTCGCGCGAACTCCGGTGGCGCAGCATCTCGACCTCGTCGGGGGCGACGGTGCGGAAGCGGAAGCGGCGGGCGAGCTGATCGACCACCGACAGGAACCAGTCGCCGCTGTCGGACAAAGTGCCGTCGAAATCGAAGATCACCAGCCGGATCGGCGGGCCGTGGGTGCCGGTCGCGGGCGCCGTCTCAACCATGGGCGCGTCCGTGCATGCGGCATTCGGCGCCTTCGCCGAGCTCGATCTGGACGGTGATGTGATCGATGCGGAAATCATGCGCCAGCCGGTGCTGGAGATCGATCAGGAACGCGTCGCCGGGATGGCCGTCCGGCATCACGAGATGCGCGGTCAGCGCCGCTTCGGTGGTGCTCATCGGCCAGATGTGGAGATCATGGACACGCGCCACGCCGGGCAGCCCGGTCAGCGCGCGTTCGACGGCGTCGGCGTCGATTCCTTCGGGCACTGCCTGCAGCGCCATGGTCAGCGATTCGCGCGCAAGGCCCCAGCTGCTCCACAGGATCACCGCGACGATGATCAGGCTGATCGCCGGATCGATCCAGCGCGCGCCGGTGAGCAGGATCAGCGCGCCGCCGATCACCACGCCGGCCGAGACCGCGGCGTCGGTCGCCATGTGGAGGTATGCGCCGCGGATGTTGATGTCGTGCTTGCGCCCGCGCACGAACAGCAAGGCAGTCGACAGGTTGACGACGATGCCCACCGCCGCGACGATCATCACCACCTTGCCGGGGATCGCGGGAGGATCGGCGAAACGCTGTATCGCTTCCCAGCCGATCGCGCCGACCGCGACGAGCAGCAACACCGAATTGGTCAGCGCGGCGAGGATCGAGCTGCCGCGAAAGCCATAGGTGAACCGCTTCGGGGCGGGGCGCTTGGCGAGTTCGGCGCCGGCCCAGGCGACGAGCAGACCGAGCACGTCGGAGAGATTATGCCCGGCATCGGCGAGCAACGCGACCGAATCGGTCAGGAAGCCGGCAGCGCCCTCGACGGCCACGAACCCGATGTTGAGCGTGGCGCCCAAAGCGAAGGCGCGGCCGAAATCGGCCGGCCCGTGCGCGTGGTGATGATCGTGGTCGTGATGTCCCGCCATTGCAGCTGGTTTAGCCGGGCATGCGCATGAGATGCTAGGACCTCAATTACGCGGCCGGGCGGACTTGCCCATCGGCCGCCCGCGGCGATCCCGGTCGAACAGCTGCGGACGCAGCGTCAGCAATTCGCTGCGCGTGATCGCATTGTCCTTGTTGGCATCGAACCGCGCGAACAGCAGGTCGAAGCGCGCGGCGAGCTCGTCCCAGGTGATGCGATTGTCGCCGTCGCGGTCGGTCTCGAACGGGCTGGGCAAGGTATTGCGGTCCCCGAGCCAGCGCTCGGACCAGTCGGAAAAGGCGATATAGCCGAGCGACCCGGTCTTGCCCGTGTCCACGCTGTCGAAGCTGCGGCGCAGCCCGGCATCGAATTCGGCGCGGCTGACCCTGGCGTCGCCGTCGCCGTCGAACGCCGCGATCATCATGCCGACCGGCTCGACCATCACCGTCGCGGCGGGCTGGGCCTGCGGGCCGGGGACGACCGGCGTGACCGGCGCCTGCTGGGCCAAAGCGGGCGTCGCGGCGAGCGCGGCGAGCATCAGGAACAGGCGCATCCTCATCCTCTCGTCAGGGCAGCAACAGGCTGGCATCGCCATAGCTATAGAAGCGATAGTCGGTGGCAATGGCATGCGCATAGGCCGCCTGCATCCGCTCGAGCCCCATCAGCGCCGATACCAGCATGAACAAGGTCGAGCGCGGCAGATGGAAGTTGGTGACCAGCCCGTCGATCCCGCGAAAGCGATAGCCCGGGGTGATGAAGATCGCGGTGTCGCCTTCGAACGGCGCGATGATGCCGTCCTCGCGAGCGGCGCTCTCGATCAGGCGCAGGCTGGTGGTGCCGACCGCGATCACCCGGCCGCCCGCGGCGCGGACCGCATTGAGCCGGTCTGCGGTCGCCGCGTCGATCCGGCCCCATTCGGCGTGCATCTTGTGCGCATCGGTGTCCTCGGCCTTGACCGGCAGGAAAGTGCCCGCGCCGACATGGAGAGTCAGCGTGGCATGGCCGATGCCGGCGGCATCGAGCGCGGCGAGCAGTTGGGGCGTGAAATGCAGCGCCGCGGTCGGCGCCGCCACCGCGCCGGGTTCGCTGGCGAACATCGTCTGATAGTCGTCGGCGTCGCGCGCGTCGGTCGGGCGCTTCGAGGCGATATAGGGCGGCAGCGGCATCCGGCCGCAGCGTTCGAGGAGCAATTCGACCGGCGCGTCGCCGGCGAAATCGAGCGCGAAGCTGCCATCCTCGGCACGGTCCGAAGCGGTCGCGGTGACGCCCTCGCCGAAATCCACGCTGTCGCCTTCGCGCAGCCTTTTGGCGTTGCGGATGAAGGCGCGCCAGCGCCGCGGCCCCTCGCGCTTGTGCAGGGTCGCGCCGATCCTTGCCGCGCCGCGCAGTCCCTCGAGCTGGGCGGGAATGACGCGGGTGTCGTTGAACACCAGCAAGTCGCCCTTGCGCAGGCATGCGGGCAAGTCGCCGACACGGGCATCGCGCGTATCCGCGCCGTCGAGCACCAGCAGCCGGGCGGAATCGCGCGGCGCCGCCGGGCGCAATGCGATCCGCTCCGGCGGCAGCGCGAAATCGAATAGTTCGACGTTCACCTGATACGTGGCACTATTGCGGCAGCGTGACCTTGGTCTCGCCCTCCGGCAGCGCCGGAGCGGCGACCGGCGGCGCCTGATAGGCCGGCGGATTGTCCGCCGCGATATAGGCATGGAGGATCCTGGTCGGGCTCGCAGGCGGCTCGCCGCGCTCGATCTTGTCGACCCATTGCATGCCGCCGACCACCCGGCCGAACACGGTATAATCATGGTCGAAGCCGAGGCGCGGACCGAACATGATGAAGAACTGGCTGTTGGCGCTGTTCGGGTCCTTGGTCCGCGCGGCCGAGACCGCACCGCGGACGTGCGGCAGATTGTTGAACTCGGCGACCACGTCGGGGAGATCGGATTCGCCGGTGCCGGTGCCGGTGGGATCGCCGCCCTGCGCCATGTTCTCGGGGCCGTCGATCACACGGTGGAAAATGGTGCCGTCATAGAATTTGCGGCGGGTGAGCGTCTTGATCTGCTCGACCATCTTGGGCGCGACATCGGGGCGCAGCCGGATGGTGACGCGGCCGCCGGTCGAGAGATCGAGCACCCAGGTGTTTTCGGGATCGGCGGCGACGGTGGTGGCGACCGCAGCCTTGGGATCGGCGGCGACGCCCTTGAAGGTCTCGATCTCCGGCTTGGCCGGCGGGCCACCCCCGCCCTGCGCGGCGGCGGGCACGGCAAACATCATGGCGGCAGCAGCGGCCAGGGCGGCAACGAAACGCATCGATATCCCCACTCGGATCTTCTTGTCGGAAAAGGGTCTAGAACAAAGGTGTGGCGGCGGAAAGGCAGCGTTTCGGCTGGCTCAGGACCCTTTGCGGCCGATCTCCGAGACGCGGCGCGCGACGTCGGCTTCGACCGCGGGGCTGACGAACTTGCGGATCGCGCCGCCATAGAGCGCGATCTCCTTTACCAGCCGGCTGGCGATCGGCTGGAGCGAGACGTCGGCCATCAGGAAGACCGTCTCGACCCGATCGTTGAGCTGCTGGTTCATCCCCGCCATCTGATATTCATATTCGAAGTCGGCGACGGCGCGGAGTCCGCGGACGATCATGTTGGCGCCTTCGCGCTCGGCAAAGTCCATCAGCAGCGAATCGAAGCTGACGACGTGGATTTCGCCGCGGATGTCGGCGGTCTCGCGCTTCACCATCTCCATCCGTTCCTCGATCGTGAACATCGGCGATTTGGACGGATTGGTGGTCACCCCGATCACCAGCCGGTCGACCAGCTTCGCGCCGCGGCGGATGATGTCCATATGGCCGCGGGTGATCGGATCGAAGGTGCCGGGATAGACGCCGGTGCGGATGGTCATCGATCCCTCTCCAACGTGTAGCGTGCGATATCGCGGAGCAGGTCGGCTTCCGCACCATAAGGCTTGAGATGGGCTATCGCCTGGTCGACGAGCAACCGGGCCTGCTCGCGGGCACGCTCGAGCCCGAGCAAGGTGAGGAAGGTCTCCTTGCCCGCCGCTTCGTCCTTGCGCAATTTCTTGCCGGCCAGTTCCTCGTCGCCCTCAGCGTCGAGAATGTCGTCGGCGATCTGGAAGGCGAGGCCGACGTCGCGGGCATAGCCGCGCAGCCCGGTGCGGCCCTCGGGCGGCACCCGGCCGAGGATCGCGCCGCTCTCGACCGCGCAACTGATCAGCGCACCGGTCTTCATCGCCTGCAGCCGGGTCACCGTCGGCAGGTCGAAGCCGGTTTTCTCGGCTTCGAGATCCATCATCTGCCCCCCGGCCATCCCCGCCGGGCCCGAGGCATGGGCGAGCGCGCCGACCAATTCGACCCGCACGAACGGATCGGGATGGGTGGCATCGTCGGCGAGGATCTCGAAGGCGAGCGCGTGGAGGCAATCGCCGGCGAGGATCGCGGTCGCCTCGTCGAACGCCTTGTGCACCGTCGGCTTGCCGCGGCGCATATCGTCATCATCCATCGCAGGCAGATCGTCATGGATCAGCGAATAGACATGGATGCATTCGAGCGCGGTGGCGACGCGGGCGATCGCGGTGCGGTTGACGCCGAACAGGCCCGCGGTTCCGAATACGAGCAAGGGCCGCAGCCTCTTGCCGCCGCCGATCGCGGCATGGCGCATCGCGCGATAGAGCCCTTTGCGCGGATCGTCGGGAATCGCGAGCAGCAGATCGAACTGGCGATCGATCTCGGTGGAGACTTGCCGGAGCGCCGCCTGGAGCGCGAGGGACGCATCGGCCACGCGCTGCACTCGGTCAGCCGGCGGCGAAGGGAGCGGTGCCCACGGCACGGCCCTGCGCGTCGGTGCGGATCGCCTCGATGCGCGCCTGCGCCGAATCGAGCCGTGCGGCGCATTGGCGGCGAAGCTGGTCGCCGCGCTCGTACAGGTCGATCGCCTCCTGAAGCTGCGCGTCGCCGCTCTCGAGCCGACTCACGATTCGCTCGAGCTCCTTGAGGGCCTCTTCGAACGAGAGTTCCGTAATCTGCGCTTCGTCTGCCATGTCGTCGCTATGCGGCAGGGCAGGCGGGGATTGCAACAGTGCGGCGGGCGAGCAGAGAAATCCTCCAGCGAGCCCGGGGAGGATTGGGTTGCAACCGCCGGACCGCGCCACATCTAGAGGGCGCAATCCGAGGAGAAGCGCTCATGTTCACCAGCATCAATCCCGCGACCGGCGAGGCCGGGGAGAGCTTCGACGAACTGGATGCCGACGGCGTCGAGCTGGCGCTGAGCCGTGCGCAGACCTGTTTCGCGGCGTGGCGCGATTCGCCGCTCGATCAGCGGACGCAATTGCTCTCCGCGATCGCCGATCAATGGGAGGCGAACAAGCGGCACCTCGCCGAGACCGCAGTGAAGGAGATGGGCAAGCCGATCACCGGCGCGATCGCCGAGGTCGAGAAATGCATATCGGGATTCCGGCATTATGCCGAGCGCGGACCGGACTATCTCGAGCCGGCCGAAGTACAGACTCCGGCCGGGCATGCCGTGGCGCGCTGGCTCCCCATGGGGCCGGTGCTCGCAGTAATGCCGTGGAATTTTCCCTATTGGCAGGTGGTGCGCTTCCTCGCGCCGACGATCATGGCGGGCAATGTCGCGCTGCTGAAGCACGCGTCGAGCGTGCAGGGCTGCGCGGCGCTGATGCAGCAATTGGCGAGTGCGGCGGGCGCGCCCGACGGACTGTTCCAGAACCTCGCGATCAAATCGGACAGGGTCTCCGACATCATCGCCGACAAGCGCGTGGTGGCAGTGACGCTCACCGGCAGCGAAGGCGCGGGCGCCAAGGTCGCGGCGGCGGCGGGCAGGGCGCTCAAGAAAGTCGTGCTCGAGCTCGGCGGATCGGATCCGCTGATCGTGATGCCTTCGGCCGATCTCGACCTCGCGGCGAAGACCGCGGTGACCGCACGCGTGCAGAATGCCGGGCAGAGCTGCATCTGCGCGAAGCGGATGATCGTCCACGCCGAAATCTATGACGCGTTCCTCGACAAATTCTCGGCGGGGATGAAGGCAGTGAAGATCGGCGACCCGATGGACGACACGACGGTGATGGGGCCGCTTTCGAGCGTGGGGCAGCGCGATACCGTGCTCGAACAGGTCGAACGCGCCAGGGCGGCGGGGGCGACCTTGCTGCACGGCGCCGAGAAGATCGACCGTGAGGGCGCGTGGATGACGCCCGGGGTGCTGGTCGGGCTCGATCCGGAGAGCGATGTGGCGAAGGAAGAGATTTTCGGGCCGGTCGCCGCTGTGTACAAGGCCGACGACATCGACGCCGCGATCGCGCTGGCGAATGACGTGCCCTATGGGCTGGGTTCGGCGGTGTGGACGCAGGACGAGGCCGAAATCGAGCGGTTCGCGCGCGACATTCAGTCGGGAATGACCGCGGTCAATTCCTTGCTCGCCTCGACCCCCGAAGCGCCGTTCGGTGGGGTAAAGCTGTCGGGGCACGGGCGCGAGCTTGGCCCTTGGGGGATGCACGAGTTCATGAACCTGAAGGCAGTGATGTTCGGCGGGGGCAAAGCCGGGGATTGAGCGCTCCATCAAGCCCTGCTGGAGGGCACTGTTCGACTCCTCCCCCCGCTGCGCGAGGGAGGATTTTACTTTGCGGAGACCTCGGCGATCAGATCCTTGCGGCTCAATTTCCCGATCATCGTCTTGGGCAGGCTCTCGCGCACCACGACCTGCGAGACGCGTTCGTGCTTGCCGAGCTGGCCGTTGAGCCAGAGGCAGAGCTCGGGCCCGGAGACCGGATCGGCTTCGGGGTCGAGCACGACATAAGCGTGCGGGAGTTCGCCATGATAGGCATCGGGCAGGCCGATCACGAGCGCTTCCTTGATCGCCGGATGGCGATAGAGCACTGCCTCGATCTGGCTCGGGAATACCTTGAAGCCGCCGACCGCGATCATGTCCTTGAGCCGGTCGACGATGCGGATATAGCCGTCCGCGTCGATCGTCCCGACATCGCCGGTGCGCAGCCAATGCCCCTCACCATCGACTTCGGCGAACGTCTCGGCGTCGGCGTCGGGGCGGTTCCAATAGCCCCGCATGATCTGCGGGCCCGAGACGACGATCTCGCCGGGCTCGCCCGGCGGCGGCGGCCGGGTGGGGTCTTCCTTGTCGACGAGTCGGACGCGGGTGGCGGCGAGCGGCTGGCCGATCGTGCCGGGCTTGTTGATCCCGTCATAGGGGTTGGTCGAGACCACGCCCGAGCTTTCGGACAAGCCATAGCCCTCGATCACGCGTGCGCCGGTGATGCGCTCCCATTCTTCCTTGAGCTGGGCCGGGAGCGGCGCGCCGCCCGAGATGCAATAACGCAGCGAGCTGAAGTCGCCGGGCTTCATTCCCGGCGCGTCGAGCAAGGCCTGGTACATGGTCGGGACGCCCGGCAGCGAGCGCGGGCGGGTGCGGCGCAGCTCGGCAAGCGCCTGCTTGGCGTTGAAACGCGGCAGCATGACGATCTCGCCGCCGGTCAGCACCGTGCGGTTGAGCACGCAGGTATTGGCGAAGACGTGGAAGAAGGGCAGGACGCCGAGGATCGAATCCTTGTTCTTGCCGAATTCGGGGTCGAGCTGGGCGACCTGCCGGGCATTGGCCGAGAGATTCTGATGGGTGAGCACGGCGCCCTTGGGCGTGCCGGTGGTGCCGCCGGTATATTGGATCAGCGCGACGTCGCGTTCGGGATCCAGCGCCACCGGGTCGCAGCCGCCCTTGTTGGCGATCAGCTGCGAGAAAGCGAGGATGCGCGGATCATCGGGGCGCTCGGCGACTTCCCTGGTCTTGAACCAGCGATAGAAAAGCGACTTGGCGGGGGGGAGTGCCCCCGCCACCGAGCCGACCACCAGCCGCTCGAGCCCGCTTTGCTCGAGCACCTTGAGCGCGGTGGGCAGCAATGCCGAGGCGGACAGGGTGAAGAGCAATCGGGTGCCCGAATCCTCGACCTGCGCCGCCAGTTCCTCGACCGAGTAAAGCGGCGAGAAATTGACCACGGTCGCGCCGAGCTTGAGGATGCCGTAATAGGCCGCGACATAATGCGGGACGTTGGGCAGGAACAGCCCGATCCGGTCGCCGCGGCCATAGCCGAGCGCCTTCAGTCCGCAGGCGACGCGGTGGACCCCGTCGAGCGTCTCGCCATAGCTGTATTTGCGGCCCATGAAGTCGAGCAACGGGTCGTGCGGATGCGCGGTGGCGCTCGCTTCGAAAAGGTCGACCATCGACGCGGGCGGGAAGCTGGTATCCCATTGGCCCGGATGATTAAACGCGGTGCGCCAGACGTGCTCGGGATCGGTCATTTACACGGGTGTAAGCAAGCCGCGGCGATCGTTCAATAGCCCAGCCGCTTGCTCCACGTGACGAGCACCGAGACCGAGGCGAGGCCGATATCGATGATCGCCTGTGCCTTTTGCGGGGCGAGGTCGCCGGGACGATGCGCGAGGATGCGAATGTCGGCGCGATGATCGGGCGAGGCCCATGCCAGCAAGGCGAGCGCCGCGGCGGACGCGATCAGCACGATGCGGTTACGCTTGAACATCCCCATTCCCTTCGCCGACGCCCATAGGCTCCGGCACCGCGCGCGGCAAGCGAATCAGGCGGCTTCGCGCAGGGCGTTGCGAACCCGATCGCGTCCGGCGGACTTGGCGTCGAACAATGCGGAATCGGCGATGCGGTACAATGCCTTCCATTCGACTTCGCTGGTCAGCGTGCCGCGGCACGTGCCGATGCTGGCGGTCACCTGGATGTCGAACGGCATGCGCATCTGGCGGAGCCGGGCGAGCACCGCTTCGGGTTCGACCGGCGCATCGACGGGGGTGAGGACCGCGAACTCCTCGCCGCCGATCCGCGCAACCAGCGTGCCTTGCGGCACCGACGTGCGCAGCATCCGCGCGAACACGCGGAGCACTTCGTCGCCGCCGTCATGGCCGAGCGTCTCGTTGACGCGCTTGAAATGGTCGAGATCGATGATCAGCAGCAGTTGCTCGCCGGTACGGCCGATCGCCTGGCTGAGAAAGGCGCGGCGATTGAGCAGCCCGGTGAGCGGATCGGTGTCGGCGAGGCGGCGCATCATCACTTCGCGCTCGATCGCGTCGTCGCGCTCGTCGCGGAGCAGCTTGATGCGATAGGCGACTGCGAGCGACGAGACGATCGCCTCGATCATCATCGCGAGGATCGTCGAATTGTCGATCCAGAAACCCCATGGGATCAGATGCAGATTGGCGACCGCGCGGAGCGCGGCGGTGAGGATCGGCGCGCCCCAGGCGAAGGCGAACAGCCAGAGATAGTTGCTGCGCAGCCGCCAAGCGCGCCACAACAAGGGGAAGACCGCGGCGGAGAGCGCGACGAACGAGCAGGTGAACGCCGTGTCCGAGATGCGGATCGCGAAGGGCGCGGTGAGGAAATAGAACAGCCCGATTCCACTCATCGCGAATCCGACTGCAGTGGCGTAGCGGCCGAGCCAGCCGGCAAAGACGCGCTCCTCGAAGAAGCTGCGCGCGAAGACGAGCGCTGCGGTGCCGGTGCCGCCGAGCAAAAGGAAATTGGTGCGCAGCCGGGTGTTGTTGGCGATCTCCGGCCATGCCCAGGCGAGCGCGCCCGAGGAAGAGAAGACATAGGCCAGCAGCAAGCCGACCATCAGGCAGTAATAAAGCTGGAAGCGATGCCGCAGCGCGCCCCACAATGCGAGATTGTAGATGATCAGCGCGATCGAGAGCCCGGCAAATCCCGCATAGAGCGCCGCCATCGCCAGATTGGCGTGCGCGCTCTCCTTCGCGGTCGACAGGCGCGCGCCGAGCAACACGCCGCGCAGATTGGTGGCCCCTTCGACCCGCCAGAGCAGCCGAACCACCTTCGACTCGCGGGCGGGAAGCGGCTGCTCGGCGATCGCGCCGAGCTGGATCAGCGGCGTGATGCCGCGGGCGTCGGTGGTCTGGGTGGCGATGCTGCCGTCGGCATAGAGGGTGTGCAGCGTCAGGCCCCGCTGCCACAGGCTCGCCACCCGCACGTTGAGCGGCAGATGGGGGTGCGAAATCTGGTCGATATTCTGCGAGATCACCCAGTAATTGCCGGGGCCGAAACGATATTGGTCGGTTCTGCAATCGAAACGCCCGGGCTGGCGGATCAGCGCGGCCGGATCCATGCCGCCGGTGTCGCGCAAGATGCAGACCGCAAGCGGCTTGCCGGCCACGCCCTTCTGCGCATGCGCGGGAGCACCGCAGAGCAATGCGATGCATCCGGCAAGCGCCAGCAACAGCCTGATGATCCCCCCGACCATGTCCGATAGCTACGGCAGCAGGACGAACAACCGGTAAAGATCGCGCGCAGGTTGCTGGATTTCGGCGAAAGCCCCCCCTAGCGTGCCCGCGCAAAAGGAGTCGCCAATGGAAGAAGCAACGGCCGCGCGGCACGCTGCCACGGACGCACGGCTGGAATCGGTGGATATCGTGCGCGGCTTCGCGCTGATGGCGCTGTTCCTCGTCCACATGATCGAAAGCTACGAGCTCTATTGGGCCGATCCGAAGAATGGGCCGGTGTCGGACACGGTCTATCTGCTGTTCATGGGCAAGAGCTTCTCGCTGCTCGCTTTGTGCTTCGGCTTCAGCTTCTTCATCCTGATGGGCCGCGCGGCCCGGCGCGGCGTGGATTTCACGGCGCGCTTCGCATGGCGGCTGACCGTCCTGTTCGGCATCGGTTTCGCCCATGCGGTGATCTATCGCGGCGACATCATCCAGCTGCTCGCCTTGATGGGCTTCCTGCTGCTCGCCTTCCACCGGATATGCGACAATCGCGTGCTGATCGCGATCGCCGCATTCTGCTTCGCCAGCCCGGTGATGCTGGTCCAGCTCTGGGCGGCGATGGCGGGCGCGCCCTGGGCCAACCAGCCGCCGCACCATTTCGACGACCCGGCGATGGCGGTCTATCTGCACGGCAACTGGATCGAGCATGTCCGCGCCAATCTCTGGGCCGGGCAACTGCCCAAATGGTGGTTCATGGTCGAATCGGGACGCATGGTGCAGATCCTCGGGCTGTACCTGGTCGGGATGGTGCTCGGACGGATCGGATTCTTCGCGCGGCTCGGCGAATTCGCGCGGGCGCGGTGGATCGCCTTCGCGGTCGCGGCGGTGGTGGCGGTCGGGCTCTATCTGGGGCGCGACGGCTTCAAGGCATGGTTCGCCGCGCAGCATCACGGCGAGGCGTCGGACCGGCTGCTCTCCTATCTGCTCGGCAGCTGGTTCGAGCTGGCCGGGACGACATTGTGGCTTCTGTTGCTCCTCGCCTTGTACGAGAGCCCGGCGCGCGCATTGCTCCGCCCGCTCGCTGCGGTCGGGCGCACCACGTTGACGCTGTACATCCTCCAGTCGCTGATCTTCGTGCCGATCTTCTACGGCTTCGGGCTCGGATTGTACGACGATTGGAACCAGCTGACCCGATTATGGGTCGGGCTCGGCGCGATCGCGGCGCAGCTGGCGCTGGCGCATTGGTGGCTGCGGCGTTTCCGCTACGGCCCGGTCGAATGGCTGTGGCGGGCGCTCACTTACTGGCGGCGGGATATCCCGTTCCGCGGGCCGGCGCTCGCCTGACCGGGCGCGGGCGGCGGAACCAGAAGCTCCACACCGCGAAGCTCCCCAGCATCGCCAGCGTGAGGCCGGACAGCGTCATCACCAGCCGATAGCCGAGGCCGCCGACCTTGGCGGCATGGAGCGGGTAGAGCGTGTTGTAGGCCTTCACGACCCGCGGAAGCGCCGAGTCGTCGCGATGTGCGATCAGCGCACCGGTGTCGGCGGCGAACCACAAGGTGGTGCGGCCGTTCGGGAGCCATTCGTCGGGCTTGCGCATGCGCAGGGTGATCGTGCCGCTCTTGCCGCGCGGCATCGCGAGGCTGCGGATTTCGGCATCGGGATAGAGCGTGCGCGCCGTGACGATCATGTTGCGCCAGTCGAGACGGTCGGCGAGCTTCGCAGGCGGCGCCTTTGGGGCTTTCATCGCCTCGTCGATCGTCGCGGGCGCCGAAGGGCCGAGAAAGACCGCAGTGAGCGGCCGGAACACCAGGGTCGCGCCGGTGAGCAGCGACAACGCCAGCAAAGGCGCCATGACCACGCCGAGATCGCGGTGCTGGCGGACGATCGCCGGCCGGGTCATCCGCGCGGGCCACAGGCGAAACGCGAAAGTCTTGCGGGTGCGCCACCACAGGATCACGCCCGAGATCACGAAGAACAGCCCGATCAGCGCGGCCACCCCGATCACCGTCTCGCCGGTGTCGCCGGCGAAGAGATGGTGGTGGAAGTCGAACAGCCAGAGCTCGGGGCGCGCCCATTGACTGCTCCAGCTGAGCACTATGTTCCCGGCCTGATCGGTATAGGCGCCGCCGCCGCCCGGCGTCGCCATCCGGTCGAGCCCGAAATTGGCATTGGCGAAAGTGAGGCTCTGGGGGCGCGCTGCGGGATCGGCGAACAGTTTCTCGGTCACCGCGGCGATCGCCGCGGTCGACTGGACCTGCGCATCGCCGGCGTGCGGCAGCATCACCCACGCGTCGCGATGGACGAGGATCGCTCCCGAAAGCCCCATCAAGGCGAGCAGCAGCCCGATCAGCCCGCCGGTCCAGCGGTGGAGGAGATCGAGCAGCTTCATCGCGTCAGAACCGCAGGTCCCAGCCGAGCGTGAAGTTGCGCCCGCGGCCGGCGAAATAATGGGCATTGTCGGTGGGGCGGACGGTGTCGCTGTAATAGTCGATATAGAAGGCGTCGAAGAGGTTCTGGGCGCTGAGCGTCACTCCGCCGAAGCCGGTCTGGTAGCGGATGCTGGCATCGGTGACGTTGTAGCCACCGAAATCGAAGACGCGGGCGAGACCGTCATAGCGGCGCGACAGATAGAATTGGGTCTGAACCCGCGCCGAGATCGGGCCGGCCGCATAGGTGGCGGCGAGGTTGAACCGGTCGGGCGAGATATTGGCGCCGTCGAGGTCCTGATCGACGCTGCCGTCGCCGTCCGCATCGGTACGCCCGATCAGATGCGCATAGCCGGTCGAGATCCTGAGCCCGTCCAGCGGGGTGCGCACCGCGAGGTTGAGCTCGAGCCCCTCGATCTCGACGCGCTGGCGCTGGACCTCGTACGAGCCGCCGACCAAAACGAGCAGCGAGCCCTGATCGCTGCTCGACCAGAAATAGCTGGCGCTCGCGTCGAGCGGCCCGCGCTTGAGCTCGAACCCGACTTCGCGATTGTTCGACACGATCGGAGTGAGATCGAGATAATGGTCGAGATCGACCCCGTCGCGATTGATCGCGCGGGCGATGCGGCCGACATCGGGCACGGTATAGCCCTCGGCATAGCTCGCATATGCCCGGATGCCCGCCCACGGCTCGACGATCACGCCACCGTTGAGCAGCGTGTCGCTGAACTCGGGGCTTCCGCCCGAGACGAAATGGCCGCCGGCATAGGACGCCAGGGTGGTGTAATCGTCGATGGTGATCTTGACGCTCTCGTGGCGCACGCCGCCGGCGAGCCGCAGCTTCTTGTCGAACAGCGCCAGATTGGCCTGCGCGAACGGCGCGAGACTGCGGAATTCGGCGGGCGGAACCCAGACGCGATCGGTGGCGATCAGACGCTGCTCGGTCTTGTCGAACAATGCGTCGAAGCCGAGCGTGGCGGTGAGCGCCTCGAAGCCCGGGATCGCGCGCTCATAGCTCAATTTGCCGCCGAACTTGCGCGAGCGGTTCTGCGACTGATCGAACAGGGTGCCGACCGGCGCGATCCGCGCGTCCTGGAAGGTGGCGATCGGGGCGATCTCGCCGCCATAGGTGTCGCGCGAGCGATTGTAGAAGAGCTGGCTGACCAGATTGCCGCCCCATAGCGACGAATCGGTCAGCGACAGCGCGACGCTCTCGGTCCGGTTGGTCGCGGGGACCCCGGGCGGAGTGCCGCGCACCGAGCTGGTCGGCAGGTCGATCCGGTAATCGCCATTGACCGCGACATAATCGCCGTCGCCCTTCAGCTCGAAGCGGCTGGCAGTGAGATCGAGCCGCATCGTGTCGCTGACCGCATAGCCCAGCCGCGCGAACAGCGACCAGCTCTGCGAATCCTGCGTCTCTCCCTGGGTGAGGTCGGTGCCGACGCGGCGGCCCGCGCCGTCGTAAAAGGCGCCGCGCTTCTCATAGGCCGCGCCCACCATCGCGTCGAAGCGCCCCGAACGCCATGCGAGCAGCCCGGCAAGCTTGCCGCCCATTCCATCGTCGCGGAAGCCGGTATCGGCATTGCCCTGCACCAGCGCGCGGCCGCTCAGTCCTTCGGCCGCTGGCGGGGCGACGGTGACCTGATTGACGATGCCGCCAGTGCCTCCGATCCCCTGCAGCGCATTCGATCCATAGATCAGTTCGACACGATCGATGAAGAACGGATCGATGGTGAATCCGTCGCGGGCGCCGTCGCGCAAGGGCGTCGATTGCGGGATGCCGTTGATCGCGTAGAGCGGCGAGCGGCCGCGCAGCGTCTCGCCCGCGCCCGACAATTTCTGCCGAGTCGGCGAGAAGCTGGGGGTGAGATTGGCGACCGCGTCGACCACCGAACCGGCGATCGCCACCTGCTGGTCGAGTGCCGCGCGATCGATCACGTCGATGGTCAGCGGCAGAGCGTTGGCGGGCAGGACGGTGCGTGCGCCGGTGACGACGATCTCGCCTTGCTCCTCGGCTTCCGACGGGTCGTGCGCCTGTTGCGCGAGCGCGGGCGCAGCGAGTGCGAGCGAAGAGACGGCGAGCAGCGAACGGACCCGGATACGCATGATTACCCCTGATGAAGCGGCGCGGCGCCTAGCGCGGCGCACGGCTTGTTGCAAGTAAGTATCAATGGCAGCAGCTCGCAGCCGGCGCGCATACGAGTTGCCGGGGCCGGAACGATGTGACGATAAGAGGCAATGGAAGCGATCGTCCCTGCCTTTCTGCTCGCCTTGCTCGCCCAGCCCGGCGATCGGCCGGCGCTGCTGACCGCGATCCTCGCCGATCGGTTCGGGCGGCCGCTGACGGTCGCGCTCGTAGCGGGGCTCGCGCATGGCGCCGGCAGCCTGCTCGCCGCATGGGCCGGAGCGGCGGTCGCGCCGACGCTCACGCCCGAGGCCCGGTCGCTGCTGCTCGCGGTCGCCTTGCTGGCCGGCGCGGTCACCGGGATGATCCGCACCAGGCTGCCGAGCCGGCTCGATCGCTGGCGCTTCGGGCCGCTGTTCACCCCGTTGCTCGGTGTCTTCGTGCTCGCATTGGGCGAGCAGACGCAATTCTTCACCTTCGCGCTGGCTGCCGGCGGGAATCCGTGGCTCGCGGCAGCGGGCACGACGCTGGGCGCGCTCGTCGTGGCGATCGTCGCCGCTGTCCTGGGCGAAGCCGGATGGAGCAATCTGCCGCTGCGCTGGCTGCGGTTTGCGTCCTCGGCGCTGTTCCTGATCGCGGGGACGGCGATCGGCCTCGGCGCGTTGCGGCTGACCGGCTGATCGAAAGGGCTGATCGCAGTCATCGAAAATTGCCGTGGCAGCCCGCGGAGCCCGTCCTATATGCGCTTCGTTGGGCTCACGTATCGTTTTTCCGGAGGACATGATGGCAGACACCAAGGCGGCACTCGCGACGCCCACCGATCTCAACCGCAACGACACCAGGAGCGTGGCGGACGCGCTGAACAGCGCGCTGGCGGATTGCTTCACGCTCTATTTCAAGACCAAGAATTTCCACTGGCACGTCTCGGGCCCGCATTTCCGCGACTATCATCTGCTGCTCGACGATCAGGCCGCGCAAATCTACGGCGTCACCGATGCGATCGCCGAGCGCGTCCGCAAGACCGGCAACGTCACGATTCGCTCGATCGGCGACATCGCGCGGCGCCAGACGATCAAGGACAACGACGAGGATTTCGTCGCTCCGGGCGACATGCTCGCCGAGCTGCGCGACGACAATCTCAAGCTGGTCGAGAGCTTCCGCGCGGTGAAGCAGGCGGCCGAGGATGCCGGCGACAACGCGACCTCGGGGATCGTCGACGAATGGACCGATCAGGCCGAGGAACGCGCCTGGTTCCTGTTCGAGGCGAGCCGCAAGGGCTGAATATCGAAGGGCCGGGGCGATCCCCGGCCCTTTTTGTATCTTCGGTCTACTTGATCGCGGCGAGGTCGGTCTCGACCTTTTTGAGCGCCTCGTCGGTGAGCTTGCCGTTCGACATCGGCTGGACTGCGCGCAGGCTCATGCCCTTGAACATGTCATAGGAAGGATGGGCGGTGACGCCGGGCAGATCGGCATCGAGCACCGCCTTGGCCTTGGGATCGGCGACCAGCGCCTCGATCGGCGTGTCGAGCGTGAACTTCGCCGCTGCCGCCGGTGCGGGAGCGGCGGCCGGCGCGGTCTGCGCGAAGGCGGCGGGCGCCAGCAAGGCAAGCGCAGCGGCCGCCGGTACGATCAACTTCATCTGAGCCAAACCTTCCTCTCGGGACCGGACTCGTTGCCGGCGCGATCAGCCTAGGCGAAAATGCGCGCGCTGGCCAAGGTCCGACGGCGGCATCCTTCCCGCTGAGACAAGGGTTCAATCGCGTTGTCGCTGCCTCGCTTGTTTGGGACAGCATCCGCCGATAGAGTGCTGATATCGCTCGGTAGTCCTGCCGGGCTCCCGCCGCCCCGTCGCGGCGGCGTCATGGTTATTGCCCAAGTGCCGAATGGCGGCCGATACGCCCGTGCCGCGAACGACAAGGAGCCGAGAAGATGCCCGCTGCCCCCGTCCCCACATTCGAGCCGCCCGTTTATTATCCGACCAATCCTCCGAACATGGCGACCCCGGCGGTCGACATTGCGGGCGGCGATTTCGACGAGGACGGCGATATCGATCTGCTCGTCCGGAATTTCGACAGCAGTTTCGGCGGCGGCTTCTTCACGCTGCTTACCAACAACGGCAACGGCAGCTTTGGCGCGCCGGTTAGAGTCGGTGGTCAAAGCGCGAATGGCGGTGTCCTGGCCGTCGCGGACGTGAATGGCGACGGCCATCTCGACTTTGTGACTGCGCTCAACAATCCTGCTGACTATTCGATGCCGAACATCGGGCAGAGCGCGATCCGGATCTTCCTCGGCAATGGCGCTGGCAGTTTCACCTCCGGCGGCGGGTACCAGAATCCGGGAATCGGCGGAGCATTGCTCCTCGGCGATCTGAACGGCGATGGTGGCATCGACCTGATAACCACCAAGCGTCAGTATAGCGATCCTTACACGTCCCAGGTGCTGGTATCGGTACGCCTCGGCGCCGCCGGCGGGACGTTCGGTGCCGAAATCAAGCAGGTTGTGCCGGAGCATACCGGCGTTGCGAGCGGCAATTTCAATGGTGATTCTTTCCTCGATCTCGTGCTGACGACCGCGACGGGATATTCGGTGCTGCTCGGCAACGGCGACGGCACCTTCAATACCACGAGCGCCGTCATCGGCGGCGGCGCTTCCAAGGTTGTCGTCGGCGACTTCAACGGGGACGGGATCAGCGATCTCGCGATGGGTACGGGCACGTCCATCTCCATCCTCACCGGGAACGGCAGCGGCGCATTCACGACGGCGCAGACGCTCGCCGCCGGCGGGGCGCTATGGGCGATCAAGGCCGGCGACATGAACGGCGACGGGACCGTCGATATCGTCTCCGTCAACCTCCCCGCCAACGGCAGCGCACGCACCTCGCTGTTCGTCAACAACGGCAATGCCAGCTTCCAGCCGCGGACCCCCCTGTTCGATTCGGGCATCTACGATGTCGAACTCCTCGACCTGAACGGCGGCGGCGCGCTCGATATCGCGGCGCTCGCCCCCTCGCAGGGCGGCAGGACTCCCGGCGTGATCGTCGCGCTCCAGCCCGACCATGTCACCCGCCCGTTCACGCCCGACGATTTCGACGGCGACGGCAAGTCCGACATCCTGTGGCGGCACGATGACGGCCGCTCGC
>NZ_JAVAMA010000015.1 GCF_030730875.1 Sphingomonas sp. DG1-23 | reverse complement strand
GGGCGGGCCGGCGCGGTCGCGCGGGGAGTCGCCGTCGCGCGGGGCGCCGCCGTTGCGGCCGGCGTCGGCACCACTGCCGGTGGCGGCGCGAGGACTGGGGTCGGGGTCGGCGTCGCCGTCGGGGGCGCCAGCGTGAACCGCTCGGGCGTCACATTGGGAAGCGTGGTGCTCGGGCGCGCCGGCGACGGCAGCGGAACCGGCGTCGGCGTCGGCGTGGTTTGCTGCGCATAAGCGGCACTGGCGGCCCCCGCCGCCGCGACGATGCCGAACACGCCCCTGATCCGATGTTTCCCGCGCTTCACCACTGTCTCTCTAGCGCCCTCAACGTGAATTTCAGCTGCACGCATCGTGTTTTAACGACGGCCTGGCGCAGGTGAAGCGGATTTCTATGAGTCTGCGGACACGAGGACGATCTCCTTCTCCCCCTGTGGGAGAAGGAAGGGGGCCGCTCGCGTAGCGAGTGGGAAGGATGAGGGGGACATGGGTCCCACTCTCCCTCACCCTTCCGCCGATTTCATCGGCTCCCTCCTTTTCCCCCGAGGGGAGAGGGAAGAAACGCCGCGTCGACCTTCCTGCCAAACAGCTATCGTCCACGCCGAAGCTCGGGTCGCGCATCAACGCGCCTTCGGCTTAAGGCACGCGCACCCGCTCGAACGGCACCTTGGCCAATTCTGGGAGCGCCTTGAGCTGGGGCTCGACGGTCTTGAGATCGCCCACCGCGACCAGGGTCAGCTTCTCCAGCGGGTAGCTCGCTTTGGCCGAGGCGAGCATCGCCGCCGGCTCGACCGCGAGCACTGCGGGAACGTAACGGTCGGTCCAGTCGGCGGGCAGCCCGAGCAGGTCGCGCGTCGCCAAGGTGTTGACCAGGGCCGGCGAGGTCGAGTTCGAGATCGCGAACAGCCCCGCCATATAGGTGCGAATGCCCAAGGATTCCTCGATCGGCGCCGGCTCGGTCTGCATCCGACGGATTTCCTTGAACACTTCGGTCAACGCTGCGCCGGTGACGTTGGTCGTCACATCGGCATCGAAGGTCCAAAGCGCCTCGTCGGGGTTGAACGCCACCCCCGAACCCGGCGAATAGGTATAGCCCCTGGTCTCGCGGATATTGGTGGTGATCCGCGAGCTGAACGCGCCGCCGAGCAGCGAATTGGTCACCCGCTGCGGGATGTCGGCCTCGCTGCCGGCCACCGCAGCATCGAACGACAGCCGCAATGTGGTCTGCGGCGCATCGGGCCGGTCGATCAGGATCACCCGCGGGCCGGCCTGGTGCGGCGCGGCCAGCGTGACCGGCTCGGGCCCGGCGGTCCAGCCGCCGAACGTCCGCGTGATAGCCGCCTTGATCGCGACGGCATCGAACTTGCCCGCGATATAGAGATGCGCGCGCTTCGCGCCGAACTGGTCGCGATGGAAGCCCTTGATCTGATCGATCGTATAGCCGGCGAGCTGCGCCGCGCTGGGCACGACACGGCCATAAGGATGGTTCGGCCCGTAGATCGTCCGCGCCAGCGCGATATCGGCGAGCGTGCCCGGCTGCGACAATGCGACGCTGAGCTGGCGGCCGAGATTGGCCTTGACCCGGGCGAGCTCGCTCGCGGGCAGATCGGGCCGGATCGCGACGTCGCCGATCAGCGCCACTGCCCGCGGGGCATATTCGGAAAGCACGTTCATCGTGACCTGGGTGGTCTGCTGGCCCGCACCGACGCCGAGATCGCCGCCCATTTCGGCAGCGGCGGTAGCGAGCTGGCCGGCGCTGCGCCCGCCTGCCCCTTCCTTCATCATCGCCGCGGTGAGCTCGGCGAGCCATGTCGCCTCGCCTTCGGTGGCGCTGCCGGCACGGACGCGGAGCGACACCACCACCTTGGGCGCGATGCCGTAGGGGACGAGCGTCACCTCCATGCCGTTGGGCAAGGTGAAAGTCTCGGTCGCGGGCAATTTGAACGGCTTGGGCTCGCCGATCGGCGGCGGCGGCGGGAAATCCTGCGCGAACGCAGGAGTGATTGCGGCGAACGCCAGCAGGCTCGCGAGCAGCGCGCGCTTCATCACTTGCCTCCCTCGGCGGCGGCGCCTTTGGCGGCGGCACCCGGCTCGACCACATAGACCGAGCGATTGGTCTTGCGCAGATATTCCTGCGCGGTCTTCTGGATCAGCGCCGGCGTCACCGTGGCGAAGCCGTCCTCGATGCGGTTGATCGCCTGCGGGTCATTGTCGAACAGCGCATGCACTGCGAGCAGATCGACCAGCCCGATGCGGCCGCTGCCGTCGATCTCGCCATACAGATCCGAACGCATCTTGGTCTTGGCGCGGGCGAGTTCGGCTGCGGTCACCGGCTTGCTGCGCAGCTCCTCGATCACCTCGTCGACAGCTTTGGTGATCTGCGCGGGCGTGTGGGTCGGATCATGGGTGAAGCTGAAGCTCCACAGCATCGGCCCGCGATAATTGAACATGTTGCCGAGATCGCCATTGATCCCGCCGCCGATCTCGCCGGCGATGCCGGTCTGCTGGACCAGTTTTGTGTAGAGCCGGCTGTCGTCGCCCTGGAGCAGTATCTGGTCGATCAGCCCCATCGCATACCATTCGGGCGTGCCGCGCTCGGGCACGTGATAGCCCGCCGCATAGCCCGGCTTGGGCGCAAGCGCGTCGACCCGGCTCCGGAACTTCTCCGCGGTCTGGCGCGGCTCGGAAATGTCGGGCTGGACCACCGCGGGCTTCTTCGGGATCGGCCCGAAATATTTCTCGATCGTCGCGCGGGTGGCGGCATAGTCGAGATCGCCGGCGATCACCATCACCGCATTGCTCGGGCGATAAAAGGCCTCGAAGAAGGATTTGGCGTCGGGCACGGTCGCCGCCTCGATCTCCTTCAGATCGCCGTAGAAATTGTGGCTGTTGTACCAATTGGTGTTGGCCAGCATCGGCAGGTCGATCCACGGCCAGGTGCTGTAGGGCTGGTTGATGACGTTGACCTTGACCTCGTTGCCGACGACGCCCTGCTGGTTCTCGAGCACGGTCTGGTCGATCACCGGATTGGCCATGCGATCGGCCTCGAGCCACAGCATCCGGTCGAGCGCGCTCGACGGCAGCACTTCGTAGTAATTGGTGAAATCAAAGCGGGTCGAGCCGTTGTTGATCCCGCCCGAATTGGTCACGGTCTTGTCGAACACGCCCTTGGGCGCATGCTTCGATCCCTGGAACATCAGATGCTCGAACAGATGCGCGAAGCCGGTGCGCTCGCGCGGCTCGACCCGGAAACCGATGCCGTAATAGACCGCGATCGTCACCGTCGGCGCGATCTCGTCCCTCGCCAGCACGACCTTGAGGCCGTTGGCCAGCGTGAAATACTGCATGTCGACGTGCAGTTTCTGCGCGGCGGCCGGCGCCGGCTGGGCGAGCGCGGGCGCCGACAATGCGCTGGCGGCAAGCGCGAGCGCGAGGCTCCATTTCTGCATTCGGGAGAACCTCTTCGAGAGAATCGGACGTGTGTTGGCGTAGCATTACGCCGGGACGCGGGGAAGCGCTCAGTCGGTGTCGTCCCGACTGGCCAGCCAACGCACCTTGTTGACGTAGAAGGAGCGCACCGGCTTGCCCGCGGCATCGAGCGCCGGACGGAAACGCGCGTTCCGGGTCATCTCGCTGCAGGTGACGTCGCCGAACGCGTCGGGCTCGGTCCGATAGAGTATGTGACATGCCGAGACCAGCCCGTCCGAATCCACATCGAGCCGATACTGGACGACGACGTTGTTGTCCGCGATCTCGGGCGGCAGCGGGTGTTCGGCGGTGTCGAGCCACCTCGCCGGCTCGCCCGCGGGCATCACCCGGCGGCTCAGCCGCGCCTCTGTCTCGGGATCGAAACCCCAATGGCGCAGCAGGTCGGTCTGGCACGCGCGCAGCGCCGCCAGCGGCGCGCCGAGCGAGCCGAAGCCGAGCCGGAAAGCCGGTTTGCGCGGAATCTTGAAGGTCGCATCCGCGGCCGCGGCCTCCCGCGCCGGCGCGATCGTCGGCAGGTTGGCGGTCTCGCCCGCCGCACCGTCGAGGCGTAGCTCGCTCAGCAGCAGCATCGGCGTCTTGCCCGCGGTCCCGGTCATCGCCTCGCGGGCGAGCGGCGCACCCGCCGGTCCGAACGCGACCTCGACATTCAGCCTCGGGGGCAGGCCGCGCAGGCGCTTTCCATAGAGCGTCAGATCGAAAGGATCGCCCGGCTGATAACGCGTGAAGCGGGCGATCACTTCGTCGTCGCCCGCGCCGAACTTCGCGAGCAGATGGCAGGCTTCCTTGTCGTAATCGACCTGCCACTTGCCGGCGTGCGCGAGCAGTTCGGGCGCGGGATCCTTCGCCGCCGCGGCCGGAATGGTCACGATCGCCGCGCACAGCACCATCATCGTCCGGTACATCGTCTCGTCCCCGTCAAGTCGCGACAATTTACACCCGGCGACCGGGGGACGGCAAGCGGCCGTCCGAACTCCGTCGCCTAGCGCGCCATCGCGGCCGACTGATCGAGCGGCACCACCGGCAGCAACACCGCGCTCGATTGCGCCCCGCCATAGACGATCGACACCGTAGCCTTCTGATAGTCGGACTTCTTTGCGAAGAAGATGTTGTCGACATATTTCTGGGGGTTGCGGTCATAGACCGGGAACAGGCTCGACTGGACCTGCACCATGATCCGGTGCCCCGGCTGGAACACATGGTTCACCGTCGGCAGGCGGAACTTGTATTCCTGCACCCTGTTCGCCGGGATCGGCTCGGGCTTCTCGAAGGAATTGCGATAACGCCCGCGGAAGATGTCCATCGCGATCGGCAGCTGGAAACCGCCCATCTCCTTCTTCGTCGCCATCTCGTCGGGATAGACGTCGATCACCTTGACGACGAAATCGCCGTCGGTCCCCGTCGTCTTCGCGAAGATGTCCGCGAGCGGCGCGCCCGAGACGCGGACCGGCGCGGTCAGCGGCTCGGTCATATAGGTCATCACGTCGGGGCGCCCGTCGACGAAGCGCTGGTCGGTGACGAGGTAGGTCGACCAGCGGCCGTCCTGGAAGTTCACCGGCCGCGGCAGATGCGGCACCGGCTTGGCGGGATCAGAGACGTAACTGTCCGACCCCTGCCCCGGCTTGTCGAAGCCCAGCCCCTCGGCGGGCTTGAGGTAGATCGGGGTGAGCTTCTCGCCGCAGCCCGTCTCGCAGGCGAGCGGCCATTTGTTGAGATATTCCCAGCGGTTGTCGCCGGTATTGTAGAAGCTTGCCTTTGCCGGCGTGAACGCCGGCGCGCCGTCCTTGAGATGGGCATTGAAGAAGGGCAACAGGATATCGCGCCGCGCCTGCAGCGCGGTGTCGCCCTCGAATTCGAGCTGGCCGAGCTTCGAGCCGTTATAATTGAATCCCGAATGGCGCCACGGCCCCATCAGCAGAAAATTGCTGTCGGCCGCGCGAGTCTTCTGCAGCGCCTCGAAGGTCGTGATCGCGCCATACATGTCCTCGTGATCCCAGATCCCCTGCTCCCAGAGCGTGGGCACGTTCGAGGGATTGGCGGCGAGCAACCTGTCGAGCGCCTGGCCCTGCCAGAAGGCGTCATAGGCGACGTGCTGGCTCATCTTGTTCCACGCCGGCAGCTGGTCGTAACCGAACTGCTTGGCCCAGTCGCCGGCCGAACCGACGCGGCGGAACGTGTCGTAATCGTCCCAGTCGGGCCGATTGGGCGCCTTGCCGTCGCCCTTGTAGCCGGTCTGCGACCCGATCCAGCCGATATTGGCGAGGCGGAACGCGCCATAGTGGAACCAGTCGTCGCCCATCCAGCCGTCGATCATCGGGCTTTCGGGCGCCGCGACCTTGAGCGCCGGGTGCGGATGGAGCAGCGCCATCACCACGGTGAACCCCTCGTACGACGAGCCGAGCATGCCGACCTTGCCGTTGCTCTCGGGGATATTCTTGACCAGCCAGTCGATCGAATCCCACGCGTCGGTGGTATGATCGACCCTGGTCGGGTTGAGCGGGCCGATCGGCGGCCGGGTGATCACATAGTCACCCTCCGAACCGTATTTGCCGCGAATGTCCTGGAACACCCGCATATAGCCGTCCCGCACGAATACTTCGTCGCCTTCGGGCAGCGCGTTGAGCATCGTCGTACTCGCGGTGCGCTTGACGCGATTGGCGGCGTCATAGGGGGTGCGGGTGAACAGAATCGGCGCATTCTTCGCGCCCTTTGGGATGACGATCACGGTATAGAGCTTCACCCCGTCGCGCATCGGGATCATCGCTTCGCGCTTGATGAAGTCCGAAGGCTGGGCCGGGGGCGTGAACTTCGCCGGAATGTCGTTGAACGGCTGCGCCTGCTGGGCCAGCGCGGGGGCGGCGAGGATGAAGGTGCCGGCGAGAGAAGCGGCGAGCAGCTTGTTCATGGACGACCTTGGCTCCCTGTCTGGAAGCGCAAGGCGATAGACCCGGAATAGTAACGAATGAAAGGAAAATTCCGCTCCGGGCGGGACGGCGGGGACGCAAAGAAAAGGCCGGGCGTCGCGCCCGGCCTCCTCTCGTTCCTGCCTCGCTGAACGGAGGCTTCCGGCGCGATTTACGCGTGCTCGGGAGTTCCCAGCAGCTCGGCCTCGACATTGTCGACCATGTGCGGCCGGCTCGCCCCGATCGGGCCGACACCGTCCGCCACCGGGCTCGGGCGGCCGATCTTGAACATCGCCGAGGTTCGGCCCTCGCGACCGTCAGGAAGCGTGTAGCGCGCCTCGGCAACGACGACGGGGTTGAACACGCGGCCCATCTCGCCCTTGGGCACCGCGAGGTGCGCGTCGACTCGGGTGCCGTCGCCCGGCGCGATCGTCACCGGCGGAACCGCGGTGTCCGCGGCGCGTCCGGTCAGCAGATTCTCCATCTCGCTGCCCTCGGCGTCGGCGAGCATGAAGGTCGAGATGCGGACGTCGCGGGCGGGCACGTCACCGGCATTGCCGACGGTCAGCTCGACATCAACCAGCGCCTCTTCCTCGCTGGTGCCGGCGCGAACCGGACGCAGTCCGAATTCCAGCCACGGGCGATTGGCGACCGGCGCAGGCGCGTCGGTGATACCGGCAAGGTCCTCGGTCTCCGGCTCGGCGAGTTCGGCCTCGACATGCGCGTCGAGTTCATCGGCGGCCGCGGGAACCGCCGCAGCCGCGGTCGCAGCCATGAACGGGCTGACTTCGGGCTCGCGACGCGGCTCGGCGGCCGGCGCAGCGACAATCGGAGCCTCGTACGCACGGGGCGCAACCGGCGCTTCATAAGCGCGCGGAGCAACCGGCTCTTCGTAGACCCGCTCCTCGATCAGCTCATCCTCGTCGCGGCGGCGACGCATCAGCAGGAACGCGGCGGCACCAGCCAGAACCAGCAGCAGGCCGCCAAGCAGCCACGGCCAGGCGAAGCCCGATCCGCTGCGCGTTTGCGTCTGGGTGGTCGCAGATTGGGTGGCGGGCGGCGCGGCTGCTTCGGGCGCAGGTGCAGGGGCAGCCGCGGTCGGCGCGGGCGCCTCGACCGGGGCCGGCGACTGGGCGACGGGCGCAGCAGGCGCAACGGCAGCAGCTGCAGGCGCCGGCGCGGCTTCACGGACCGGGGCTGCGGCGCGCGGCGCCGTCCTGGTCTGACGGGTCTGGGTGGTTCGCGTCGCCGAGCGTTCGGCGCGCGGCGCGGCGGCTTCGACCTCGGTGCCGGGGCGTGGGCCCGGCGGCGGCGCCGGCTGGACGATCGGCGTCGACGGCGCCATCTCGATGCGCGGCGCCTGCGCCTGCGTCGGTGCCGGCACCGGAGTCACGGCGATCGGCGGCGGCGTGACGGTCTGCGTCGGCGCCTCCTGCGCGAAAGCGGGGGTTGCAAGGAGCGCGGCGCCGATCAACAGCGCAGTGCGGGGGCGGGCAAGGTGGTTCTTCATCATATCGCAGGTTAAATGAATGGAACCCCGATCCGGACCCCGCGAGGTGCGCCGATCCGTTGCCAATCCGCGACGAGCAGCCGGGTTAATTCAAGGTTCAGCCAGCGAAATCCCGCACTTGCCAAAGCGAAAAAGGTTCCCTCCCCCGGTTTGACACGAGCGGCCCCGGCACCTATATCGCCGTCACACCACAGCACCGGGAAATGATGCGCCGTCGCGCAGTGCATCGATCGAATTGGCGTTGTGGGGTTCATAGGACGCCGAAAGCTGCCGAAACCCGGAAGGGAGTCGTGCGGCCTTTTCGCGTCCTTTCGCACGTCCCGGCCCCGGATCAGGGGCACCGATTTACGCCCCCGCGCCGGCAGGGGCAAACTACGGCTGACGAGGCACAAAACACCCATGGCTACCAAAGCAATCGAGGGCGGCACGATGAAGCGCCGCATCCGCAAGGTGTTCGGCGACATCCACGAAGTGGTGCAGATGCCGAACCTGATCGAGGTTCAGCGCGAATCCTACGAACAGTTCCTGCGGAGCGATCCCTCGATCGGCTATGTGTCGGGCCTGGAGAAGACCCTGCGCTCGGTCTTCCCGATCCGCGACTTCGCCGGCACCGCCGAGCTCGACTTCGTCAATTACGAGCTCGAGCAGCCCAAGTTCGACGTCGAGGAATGCCGTCAGCGCGGCATCACCTATGCGGCGCCGATGCGCGTCACCCTTCGCCTGATCGTGTTCGAGGTGGATCCCGATACGGAAGCCCGTTCGGTCCTCGATATCAAGGAGCAGGACGTCTATATGGGCGACATGCCCCTGATGACGGGCAACGGCACCTTCTTCATCAACGGCACCGAGCGCGTCATCGTCAGCCAGATGCACCGCTCGCCGGGCGTGCTGTTCGATCATGACCGCGGCAAGACCCACGCATCGGGCAAGTATCTCTTCGCCGCTCGCGTGATCCCGTATCGCGGCAGCTGGCTCGATTTCGAGTTCGACGCCAAGGACATCGTCAACGTCCGCATCGATCGCAAGCGCAAGCTGCCGGTGACGTCCTTGCTCTATGCCCTCGGCCTGAACAGCGAGGACATCCTCAATTACTTCTATAACCGCGTGACCTATGTCCGCGGTCCGGGCGGATGGCAGATCCCGTTCGCGCCCGAGAACTGGCGCGGCGCCAAGCCGATGTTCGACATCGTCGACGCCAAGTCGGGCGAAGTCGTGTTCGCCGCCGGCCAGAAGATCAGCCCGCGCGCCGCGAACAAGGCCGCCAAGGACGGCCTCGAGACGCTGCTGATCCCGACCGAGGAAATCTTCGGCCGCTACTCGGCCTACGACCTGATCAACGAATCGACCGGCGAGATCTACATCGAAGCCGGCGACGAAGTGTCGGCCGAGAATCTCGAACTGCTCGACAAGGCAGGCATCGAGAAGCTCGAGCTGCTCGACATCGATCACATCTCGACCGGTCCGTGGATCCGCAACACGCTCAAGGTCGACAAGGCCGAGGAGCGCGAACAGGCGCTGTCCGACATCTACCGCGTCATGCGCCCCGGCGAGCCGCCGACGCTCGAGACCGCGGAATCGCTGTTCGCCGGCCTGTTCTTCGATCCCGAGCGCTACGACCTCTCGGCCGTCGGCCGCGTCAAGCTCAACATGCGCCTCGACCTCGACGCCGAGGACACCGTCACGACGCTCCGCACCGAGGACATCCTCGCGGTGGTCAAGACCCTCGTCGACCTCAAGGACGGCAAGGGCGAAGTCGACGACATCGACAATCTCGGCAACCGCCGCGTGCGTTCGGTGGGCGAGCTGCTCGAGAACCAGTATCGCGTCGGCCTGCTCCGCATGGAGCGCGCCGTGAAGGAGCGTATGAGCTCGGTGGACGTGTCCACAGTCATGCCGAACGACCTGATCAACGCCAAGCCCGCGGTCGCCGCGGTCCGCGAGTTCTTCGGCTCGTCGCAGCTCTCGCAGTTCATGGATCAGACCAACCCGCTCTCCGAAGTGACGCACAAGCGTCGCGTCTCGGCGCTCGGGCCGGGCGGTCTCACCCGCGAGCGCGCGGGCTTCGAAGTCCGCGACGTGCATCCGACCCATTATGGCCGCATCTGTCCGATCGAGACGCCGGAAGGCCCGAACATCGGTCTGATCAACTCGCTCGCGTCGTTCAGCCGCGTCAACAAATACGGCTTCATCGAGACGCCCTATCGTCGCATCATCGACGGCAAGGTGACCAACGACGTCGTCTATCTGTCGGCGATGGAAGAGGCCAAGCACACGATCGCGCAGGCCTCCGCCGATCTCGACGCCGAAGGCCGCTTCACCGAGGAACTGGTCTCGTCGCGTCAGGCAGGCGAATTCCTGATGGCGCTGCCCGAGCAGATCACGCTGATGGACGTCAGCCCCAAGCAGCTCGTCTCGGTCGCCGCGTCGCTCATTCCGTTCCTCGAAAACGACGACGCCAACCGCGCGCTGATGGGCTCGAACATGCAACGTCAGGCCGTGCCGCTGGTGAAGGCGGAAGCGCCCTTCGTCGGCACCGGCATGGAAGAGACCGTCGCCCGCGATTCGGGCGCCGCGATCGGCGCACGCCGTTCGGGCATCGTCGATCAGGTCGACGCGACCCGTATCGTCATCCGCGCCTCGGGCGACGTCGAAGCCACCCAGAGCGGCGTCGACATCTACACGCTGATGAAGTTCCAGCGCTCGAACCAGTCGACCTGCATCAACCAGCGCCCGCTGGTGAAGGTGGGCGACGTGGTCAATGCCGGCGACATCATCGCCGACGGCCCGTCGACCGAGTTCGGCGAGCTCGCTCTCGGCCGCAACGCGCTCGTCGCGTTCATGCCGTGGAACGGCTACAACTATGAGGACTCGATCCTGATCTCCGAGCGGATCGTGAAGGACGACGTGTTCACGTCGATCCATATCGACGAGTTCGAAGTCATGGCCCGCGACACCAAGCTCGGGCCCGAGGACATCACCCGCGACATCCCGAACGTCGGCGAGGAAGCGCTGCGCAACCTCGACGAGGCGGGCATCGTCTATATCGGTGCAGAGGTCGAGCCGGGCGACATCCTCGTCGGCAAGATCACGCCGAAGGGTGAATCGCCGATGACCCCGGAGGAAAAGCTCCTCCGCGCCATCTTCGGCGAAAAGGCCTCGGACGTGCGCGACACCTCGCTGCGCCTGCCCCCGGGCGTTGCCGGCACGATCGTCGACGTTCGCGTCTTCAATCGCCACGGCATCGACAAGGACGAGCGCGCGCTGGCGATCGAGCGCGAGGAGATCGAGCGCCTGAAGAAGGACTCGGACGACGAGCGCAACATCCTCAACCGCGCCACCTGGTCGCGCCTGAAGGAGATGCTCATCGGCCAGGTCGCGACCGCGACGCCGAAGGGCCTCAAGAAGGGCGCCGCGATCGATGCCGATCTGCTCGACAGCGTCGACCGTCACGAATGGTGGAAGTTCTCGGTGCAGGACGACGCCATGCAGGCGAACCTCGAAGCGGTGCGCGGCCAGTATGACGAGGCCGTGAAGCGCATCAAGGACAAGTTCGAGGACCGCCGCGAGAAGCTCGAGCGCGGCGACGAGCTGCCGCCGGGCGTGCTCAAGATGGTCAAGGTCTTCGTCGCGGTGAAGCGCAAGCTGCAGCCGGGCGACAAGATGGCCGGCCGTCACGGCAACAAGGGCGTCATCTCGCGGATCCTGCCGCAGGAAGACATGCCGTTCCTCGAGGACGGCACCCCGGTCGATCTCGTGCTCAACCCGCTGGGCGTGCCTTCGCGCATGAACGTCGGTCAGATCTTCGAGACCCATCTCGGCTGGGCCGCGCGTCAGCTCGGCCAGCAGATCGGCGTCGCGCTCGAGGATTGGCGTCATGCCAATCCCGACGCGACCGGCGGGCAGATGCCCGACGCGGTCAAGTCGCGCCTCAAGCAGGTCTATGGCGATCATTATGTCGCCGAGATCGAGGCGCGCAGCGCCGACCAGATCGTCGAGCTGGCGACCAACCTCAAGCCGGGCGTGCCGATGGCGACGCCGGTGTTCGACGGCGCACGCGAGGCCGACGTCTCCGACATGCTGAGCCTTGCCGGGCTCGACACGTCGGGTCAGTCGACCCTGCTCGACGGCCGCACCGGCGAGGCGTTCGATCGCAAGGTCACCGTGGGCATCATCTACATGCTCAAGCTGCACCATCTCGTGGACGACAAGATCCACGCGCGTTCGATCGGGCCCTACTCGCTCGTCACCCAGCAGCCGCTGGGCGGCAAGGCGCAGTTCGGCGGCCAGCGCTTCGGCGAGATGGAGGTCTGGGCACTGCAGGCGTACGGCGCCGCCTATACCCTGCAGGAGATGCTGACGGTGAAGTCCGACGACGTGGTCGGCCGCACCAAGGTCTATGAAGCGATCGTCAAGGGCGACGACACCTTCGAGGCCGGCATTCCCGAGAGCTTCAACGTGCTCGTCAAGGAAATGCGCTCGCTGGGCCTCAACGTCGAACTCAAGAACGACGAGCCGGGCTTCGACAGCGACGGCGTCGCGATCGCGGCGGAATAAGCCTTCTTCTCCCTCTCCCGCCGGGAGAGGGAGGGAGGCGCGAAGCGCCGGAAGGGTGAGGGCGAGCCCGCTGGATCACCCTCACCTTCCCACCCGGCTCCGCCGGGCGGGCCCCTTCCTCTCCCGATGGGAGAGGAGAAAGAATTCAGAAGAGGGTACTCACCCATGAACGAACTGACCAACTTCGCGAACCCGGTGGCCAAGCCGGAGACCTTCGACCAGATCCAGATCGGCATCGCGTCGCCGGATCGTATCCGCTCCTGGTCCTTCGGCGAGATCAAGAAGCCGGAAACCATCAACTATCGCACGTTCAAGCCCGAGCGTGACGGCCTGTTCTGCGCGCGCATCTTCGGTCCGATCAAGGATTACGAGTGCCTGTGCGGCAAGTACAAGCGCATGAAGTACAAGGGCATCGTCTGCGAGAAGTGCGGCGTCGAGGTCACCGTCTCGAAGGTCCGCCGCGAGCGGATGGGCCATATCGAGCTCGCCGCCCCGGTCGCGCACATCTGGTTCCTCAAGTCGCTGCCGTCGCGCATCGGCCTGCTGCTCGACATGCAGCTCAAGCAGCTCGAGCGCGTGCTCTATTTCGAGAGCTACATCGTGATCGAGCCGGGCCTGACCCCGCTCGAGAAGTATCAGCTCCTCACCGAGGATGAGCTGCTCGACGCGCAGGACGAATATGGCGAGGACGCCTTCTCGGCCGGCATCGGCGCCGAGGCCGTCAAGCAGATGCTGATGGACCTCGACCTCGAGGGCGAGCGCAAGGAGCTGCTCGACGAGCTTGCGGTCACCAAGTCCGAACTGAAGCCCAAGAAGATCATCAAGCGGCTCAAGGTCGTCGAGAGCTTCATCGATTCGGGCAACCGCCCCGAATGGATGATCCTCGACGTCGTTCCGGTCATCCCGCCCGAGCTGCGCCCGCTGGTGCCGCTGGACGGTGGCCGCTTCGCGACCTCGGATCTCAACGATCTGTATCGCCGCGTGATCAACCGCAACAACCGCCTCAAGCGGCTGATGGAGCTGCGCGCGCCGGACATCATCGTCCGCAACGAAAAGCGCATGCTGCAGGAAGCCGTCGACGCGCTGTTCGACAATGGCCGCCGCGGCCGCACGATCACCGGCGCCAACAAGCGTCCGCTCAAGTCGCTGTCCGACATGCTCAAGGGCAAGCAGGGCCGCTTCCGCCAGAACCTGCTCGGCAAGCGCGTCGACTATTCGGGCCGCTCGGTCATCGTGACCGGTCCGGAACTCAAGCTGCACCAGTGCGGCCTGCCCAAGAAGATGGCGCTCGAGCTGTTCAAGCCGTTCATCTACGCGCGCCTCGACGCCAAGGGTCTGTCGATGACCCTGAAGCAGGCCAAGAAGTGGGTCGAGAAGGAGCGCAAGGAAGTCTGGGACATCCTCGACGAAGTGATCCGCGAGCACCCGGTTCTGCTGAACCGCGCGCCGACGCTCCATCGTCTCGGCATCCAGGCATTCGAGCCGGTGCTGATCGAAGGCAAGGCGATCCAGCTGCACCCGCTGGTCTGCTCGGCGTTCAACGCCGACTTCGACGGCGACCAGATGGCCGTGCACGTCCCGCTGAGCCTCGAGGCCCAGCTGGAAGCGCGCGTGCTGATGATGTCGACCAACAACATCCTCAGCCCCGCCAACGGCAAGCCGATCATCGTGCCGTCGCAGGACATGGTGCTCGGTCTCTATTATCTCTCGATGGAGAAGTCGGGCGAGCCGGGCGAAGGCATGATCCTCGCCGACATGCAGGAGGTCCACCAGGCGCTCAACGCCGGGGCGGTCACGCTGCACTCGAAGATCGTCAGCCGGGTTCCGCAGACCGACGCCGAAGGCAATCAGTACCTCAAGCGCTACGAGACGACGCCGGGCCGCATGCTGCTCGGCGAGACGCTGCCGCAGTCGCACAAGGTGCCGTTCGAGACCGTCAATCGCCTCCTCACCAAGAAGGACGTGGGCGACGTGATCGACGAGGTCTATCGCCACACCGGCCAGAAGGAGACCGTGCTGTTCGCCGACGCGATCATGGCGCTCGGTTTCCGGCACGCGTTCAAGGCGGGCATCTCGTTCGGCAAGGACGACATGATCATCCCGGACGCCAAGGTCGGCATGGTCGACGAGACCAAGGCGCTCGTGAAGGACTATGAGCAGCAGTATCAGGACGGCCTGATCACCCAGCAAGAGAAGTACAACAAGGTGATCGACGCCTGGAGCCGTTGCGGCGATCAGGTGGCCGGCGCCATGATGGACGAGATCAAGGCGGTGAAGCGCGATCCGGCGACGGGCCGCGAGAAGGACATCAACTCGATCTACATGATGGCCCATTCGGGTGCCCGCGGCTCGCAGGCGCAGATCAAGCAGCTCGCCGGCATGCGCGGCCTGATGGCCAAGCCGTCGGGCGAGATCATCGAGACCCCGATCATCTCGAACTTCAAGGAAGGTCTGACCGTCCTCGAATATTTCAACTCGACCCACGGCGCCCGCAAGGGCCTCGCGGACACCGCGTTGAAGACCGCCAATTCGGGCTACCTCACCCGCCGCCTCGTCGACGTGTCGCAGGATTGCGTCATCATGGAGGAGGATTGCGGCACCGAGCGTGCGCTCGAGATGCGCGCGATCGTTCAGGGCGGCTCGACCATCGCGTCGCTCGGCGAGCGCATCCTCGGCCGCACCACGGCTGAGGACGTCGCCGACAAGGACGGCAAGGTCATCATCCCGTCGGGCACGCTGCTCGACGAGGCGATGATCACCCAGATCGAGGCCACCGGCATCCAGGGGATGAAGATCCGCTCGCCGCTGGTCTGCGAGGCGCGCATCGGCGTTTGCGGCAAGTGCTACGGGCGCGATCTCGCCCGCGGTACCCCGGTGAACATCGGCGAAGCGGTCGGTGTCATCGCGGCGCAGTCGATCGGCGAGCCCGGCACCCAGCTGACGATGCGGACCTTCCACATCGGCGGCGCGGCGCAGCTCAACGAGCAGTCGAACCTCGAAGCGCCGGTCGACGGCACGATCGAGTATCGCGATCTGCGCATCATCGTCGATCAGCGCGGCCGCCGCGTGGTGCTCAGCCGCTCGGGCGAAATCGCGATCGTCGACATGGACGGCCGCGAGCTCGCGGTGCACCGCATCCCCTACGGCGCCTATGTGCTGTTCGACGACGGCCACATCGTCTCGGCGGGCGACCGCATGGCGGAGTGGGATCCGTTCACCATGCCGGTGATCACCGAGAACCCCGGCACCGTGAAATATGTCGACGTGATCGAAGGCAAGACGATGACCGAGCAGGTCGACGAAGCGACGGGCATCGCCCAGCGCGTCGTCACCGAAAATCGCGGCATTTCCGCCAAGAAGGAGGACCTTCGTCCGCGCCTCACCTTGACGGGTGAAAGCGCAGAGGAAGCCGGCCGCTACATGCTGGCGGCAGGCGCGGTGCTCTCGGTCGAGGACGGTGCGCAGGTCCAGGGCGGTGACGTTCTGGCCCGTGTCAGCCGCGAGTCTGCCAAGACCCGCGACATCACCGGCGGTCTGCCGCGCGTCGCCGAGCTGTTCGAGGCGCGCAAGCCCAAGGAGAACGCGATCATCGCCAAGGTCTCGGGCCGTGTCGTATTCGGCAAGGACTACAAGGCCAAGCGCAAGATCGGCATCCAGCCCGAGGATGGCGGCGAGGTCGTCGAGTATCTGGTGCCGAAGTCGAAGGTGATCGACGTCCAGGAAGGCGATTACGTCAAGCGTGGCGACAACCTGATCGGCGGCTCGCCCGATCCGCACGATATTCTCGAGGTTCTCGGCATCGAGCCGCTCGCCGAATATCTCGTGTCGGAAATCCAGGAAGTCTATCGACTGCAGGGCGTGAAGATCAACGACAAGCACATCGAGGTGATCGTTCGCCAGATGCTGCAGAAGGTCGAGATCACCGAGTCCGGCGACACCACCCTGCTGGTGGGCGAGCAGCTCGATCGCGACGAGATGGACGAGCAGAACGCCAAGCTCGAAAAGGGTCAGGCCCCCGCACAGGGCAAGCCGATCCTGCTCGGCATCACCAAGGCGTCGCTGCAGACCCGCAGCTTCATCTCGGCGGCTTCCTTCCAGGAGACCACCCGCGTCCTCACCGAGGCGGCGGTCCAGGGCAAGCAGGACACCCTGCTCGGCCTCAAGGAGAACGTGATCGTCGGTCGTCTGATCCCGGCCGGCACCGGCGCAGGCATGAACCGCCTGCGCGTCGCGGCCTCGTCGCGTGACGCGGCGCTTCGGGTGGCCCAGCGCCGCATGAACGAAGCGACGCTGATCGCGCCGAACTCGGCCGAGGAGCTCCGCGCCGCGGAGAACGCCCGCTCGACCCGCGACGCCGCCGGCACCGGCGACGACGCGCTGGCGAGCGTGGTCCCCTCGGGCCATGGCACCGACGCCGACGCTGGCGAGTATCTGAACGAGAGCGAGTGAGTGGTAGCTCGCGGCCGGGTCAATCGCGCGTAGACGCGATTGAGAAATGCCTGGGAGGCATTTCGGCCCGGCTGCGAGAAACCACTCCGAAGGTCGCTTTCGTTCAGCCGCTCGGGCGCTGAACCAGGAAAAGCCGCCGTCCGGGAAACCGGACGGCGGCTTTTTCTTTGACCTTCTCTCGTCGCCGACGGTCGGGCGCGACCTCAGAAGTTGGCGCGGATGCCGAGGCCGATGGTCTGGTCGCTGAGAAAGAACGAACGCGGCCGTTCGCGCACGGTGAAGACCTCGGTGCCGCGCTGGTTGGTGATGTTCGAGATGTCGACGAACAAGGCGACGTTCTTCCGGAGCTGCCAGGTGGCGCTGGCGTCCCAGATCCCGAACGAACGCCGGGTCTGGGGCAGGTTCAGCGCCCCGCCCGGGTTGAGATTGATCGGATAGCTCTCGCGCCAATTATAGGCCAGCCGCGCGCGGAAGCCACCCAGCTCATAGGTCAGCGTCGCGTTGTACAGGTTCGGCGACAGGCCGGACAAAGGCTCGTTGCGCCGCAGCGTCGAATTGTAGCGGTTGGAGTTGATCCGGGTGTAGCTGAACCGCCCGCCCAGCCCGCGCAGCGCGCCCGGCAGGAAGTCGTATTGCTGCTGGTAGCCGACTTCCCATCCGTCCACCTTGGCGGCGTCGGCATTGACGAGTTGCTCGATCTGGAAGGTCTGGCCGTCGATGATCTCGGGCCGCGAGACGCGCTGGTAATAGCCGTCGATGTCCTTCCGGAAATAGCCGAGATAGACGAAGCCCGGGCGGCCGAAATAATATTCGATCGCGGCATCATATTGGTTCGCCTGGTACGGCATCAGTTCGGGATTGCCGCCCGAGCCCTCGAACGTCTCGTAATCGAGCGTCCGGGTGGGCGAGAGATCGAGGAAGCTCGGCTTCGACATCACCTCCGAATAAGCGGCGCGCACCACCAGATCGGGCGTGATCCGCAGCGCGAGGTTGATGCTCGGCAGCACCGCGCTGTACTTGCGATCGATGTCGACCGGCTCGAACGTGCCGGTGGTCGCCGCGGTGCGATAGCCATTGGCATTCTGCCGCGTGTTGACGATGCGAACGCCGGCATTGCCGGTCAGCCGCATCGACCCGATTTCCTGCCGGATCCTGGCCATCGCATAGGCCGCCTGGGTCTTCTCGTCGAACGAGTAAGCGAGCAGCGGCTCGAGCGCGGGGAAGCCCGCCGGCAGGCCATAGGCGCGGACCAGCCCGGCGAATTCGCGCACCACGGCCGGGTTCGGCCGCAGCCAGGTCGTGTCGATCAGGTCGAACCGGTTCGCGAACAGATCGTCCGGCGTGGCGTTCAGCGTGTCGGCCAGCGGCGTGGTCGGGGTCCGTCCGGTCAGGCTCACGCCTTCGTCGAAGCCGATCCGGTCCGCGGTCCGCCGGGTATAGCGGACGCCCCACTGCACCGCCTGCAGGACCGGCAGATCGAGATTGGCGGTGATGTCGAGCCGCGCCGCGCGCTCCTCGCCTTCGTTCGGATAATTGTAGGTCGAGATCCGGTCGGGACGATAAGCGCGCGGATCGAGCAGATCCACGCCCTGATAATCGTAAGACGGCGTGTCGGGACGCAAATCCATCAGGAAGGTCGGCGCGATGCCGCCGGTGGTAAGGTCGCGGCGCATCTCGTTCTTCGTGCTGCGCAACAGGCTCACATCGCCGGTCGCCTGAAGCTTGCCCGAATGGATCTTGAAACCCGCGGCAGCCTGCCAGACCGAATTCTTCTCGTCCTGGATATAGGTGGTCGACTGGAACGGGACGTTGCGGAACGTGCCCGACTCGAAGGTCAGATTGTCCGGCCGGACGGTGTAGGATTGCAGCGCCGCACGGGCGCCATAGAGGGTCTGGTTGAGGCGGGCGGCGATGAACGAATGGTCCTGCGTGCCCTTGTAGCTGTTGTAGATGCCGTCGACATAGAATTCATAGCCCGGTGACTTGTACTGGAGGCGCCCGCCCAGCGCCCAGCGCTCGAACTCGCCCAGCGAATAGCGCGTGGTGAGGGTGGTGGGGACATAGATGCTGTCGGCGGGATTGTTGGTGGCGCGGCCGTCGCCATCGCGGTCGACCAGATTGCGCCGGTCGGCGAACGCGTCCACCGCCAGCCGGTCGGTGCGGAAGTTGCGGCGATCGTAGATGCCCGAGATCAGGACGCCCAATTTGCCGTCCCCGACATTCCAGTTGTTCCCGACCATCGCCGAGAAACTCGGATTGAAGCTGTCGCTCAGCCGGCGATAGATGCCGCGCGCGGTGACCGAGGCAGTGAACTTCTTCAGATCGGCGGGGCTGCGCAGCTTCACGTCCACGGTACCGCCCAGCCCCGCTTCGATCTGGTCCGCCTGCGGGCTCTTGTAGACGTCGACGCGTCCGACCAGACCGGCGGGGACCTCGCCCAGATTGAGCGATCGGCCGACCCCGCTGAAGATCGAGCGCCCGGCCAGCGAGGTGGTGATCTGGTTGAGGCCGCGAACGCTCACGCCCGATCCCTCGCCGGTGAATTCGTTGCGGTCGAGCGCGATGCCCGGCACGCGCTGCAGCGCTTCGGCGACGTTGAAATCGGGGAGCGCGCCGATGTCCTCGGCAACCACCGAATCGACGATCTGATCGGATTCGCGCTTGGTGTCCTGCGCCGAGCGATCGCTCGCGCGGGTGCCGACCACGACGATGTCGGGCGATGCCCCGGCTTCGTCCGCCGGCGTCGCAACCTGCTCCTGTTCTGGCGACGCCTCCTGCGCGCTCGCCTGCGCGGCCGCGATCATCGCGACCGAGCCCATCAACCAACGGGTCGGCATCCAATCTCTCCCTTGGCCTTCGCTCGGTTAGTCTGTCGAGGCCCTGAGTCGGATTAGTAAGATTAATTTGACTAAGTGGTCAAGCCAACTACGCCGGCTGGTATGACCAATGAAATATCCTCGGACAGGTGGCCCAACCGCACCTGCGCCTCCCGATATGCGAGAAGCGGATGCTTGCGCAGTTCCCTGTTCGTTCTATAGCGCGGCGATGTGCAAAGCGGTCGGCGGCGGCTTTGCGGACAATCGAGGACATGCCAATGCCTGCAAATGAAATGCCCGCGACAACCGGCGACGCCGATCTCCTCCGCGAAACCGAGCGCGCCCGACTGCGCGCATTGGTTGCGGGGCATCCGGGCGATGCGAAGGAGTTTCATGCGCCGGATTTTCAGCTGATCACGCCCATCGGCGCAGCGCTTTCGCGCGACGAATATATCGGCGCCATCGCATCGGGGCAGCTGAAATATCTGACGTGGCAGCCGGCCGACATCGCAGTGCGCTTGTATGAGGGCGCTGCGGTCCTCCGCTACCAGGCGCAGCTCGAGGTCGTCTTCGGCGGGCACAGAATACCGCGAGGCGAATATTGGCACACCGACCTCTATGAGATTCGCGAGGGACGATGGATGGTGGTCTGGTCGCAAGCGACGGCGATCAGCTAGATCGTCGCCGTTGCCCCGCGCCCGCCGCTCCGCAACGATAGCTACGGGCTCCGGCTCCCGTAAACTGCCTGCCGCCTGACCATAGTCCCCGCATCGGGGTGCGGTCTGCCGGCGTTCAGAACGCGATCGAAGCGCGCAATCCGGCGACCAGCACCGGCTTCGCATCCGCGTCTCCGCCGGGATCGAGCACCAGCTGGAGATCGGGCTGCAAGGTCAGCGGCCCGACCTTGTCCGAATAGGTCAGCTCGATCGCGCTCTCGGCGGAAGTGGTATGCGTGCCCTCGCCGCGCAGCATTTGGCGATAGCCGTCCGAAAGCCATGCCTGGTTGACGCCGAGCGAGATCTGGCTGTCGTCGCGGCCCTTCCAAAGCTTCGAGACGAGCAGTCCCGCCTGCCAGCCGCCCTTGAACGCAGTGGTCTGACCATCGGACAGCCCGGCGCGAACGAAGCCCGCGATCGGATGCGGTCCCTCGGGATCGTTGAACGGTCTCTCCGCGACGACATAGGCGCCGCGGGCGCGGCGCTGGAGCGGATCACCGGCCGAGTCGAGCGCGAAGACGTCGTCCTGCCGCCGCGTATAGCCCCATGCGCCGATCGCGAGCTTGCCGCCGCTGCCGGCCACCCCGCCCTCGGCGATCAGCAGCGCGCCGTCGTCGAAGGTCAGATTGACGCCGCCCGGATCGCCGAGCGTGCGCGCGGTGGCGTTGAGCACCGATGCGCGGACGAAGCCGTCCTTGCCCAATTTATGGTCGACCCGCACGGCGAGCGCGGTCGAAGGGAAGATCGACGGGCCGTTCGGCCCGGTGGCGGCGATCTCCGAGCCGACGCCGAATGCCGGCGCGAGCAGCAGCCCGGCCGAATCGTTGCTGTAGAATTCGCTGTTGAGATCGTAGAGGCCGGCGCGCAGCGTGGTGCGCTCGCCGATCTTCTGCTCGATCCACGCCTCGAACAGCCGCAGCCTATGGCTGGCGACTTCGATATTGTCGACGCCCTGCAAGGTGCCGGCGCGGTCGTTGGGCATGCCGCCGATATTGGCCAGCACGTCGACATGCATCGTCGCGCCGGTCCAGCCGATCAGTTTCTGGAGCTCTAGATCGGCGGTGAGATCGAGATTGTCGAGCCAATAGACCCGCGCCGGGCGCCCTTCCGCGCCGACTGCGACCACGTCCATCACATAGGCGGCGGAGAGGTCGACGCCGTCCTGCGCATGGGCCGCGGATGCGCCGAACGCGCACGCCAATAGAACAGCCGAAATCTTCGACGGGGGGACCCGCATGCCTGCGCCTTTCCAATGCTGATCCCCATCCAATTATAGAGCCCGTTCCGCCGGCCATGCGATTTTCGCCGCTATAATTAGCTTCACAATCCATCGATCGTGCAGATGTCGGCCCTTCCGGCACGCGCGGTTCTGGGGAGAGGCAAGCCCATGACTTCGCTCAACAAGTCCGCCAATTCCGCCGCAGCGATCATGCTCGGGCTCGTCGCCTTGTGCGGCGTCACCGGCATCTGGGCGGCGTGGCAGCAGAGCAATGCGCTCCACACCCAGGCCGCGGCCGCGAAGCTGCTCCGCAACCATATGGAAGCGGACATGATGCACGACGCGATCCGCAGCGACGCGCTCGCCGCGCTGCAGGCCGCCGATCCGCGCAGCGGGATCGCCCGCAGCGATGTCGTCAAGGATCTGGAGGAGCATCTGGACACGCTGAAGGAGGCGATCGCCACCGATGCCGCTTATACCGGCTCGGAAGCGGTCTCCGCCGCCACCGGCAAGCTCGCCGCGCCGGTCCAGGCCTATGCCGCCGCCGCGAAGCAGATCGTCGATCTCGCCGGCGGCAACCCCGCGGCCGCGCAAACCACGCTCCCCGAATTCTTCCAGCAATTCCGCGTGCTCGAAACCTCGATGAGCGACGCGTCCGACGCGATCGAGAAGCATGCCGGCGAAGTCGGCGCCGCCGCCGAGCGCTTCGGCTGGATCGCGATCGGGGTGCTGGTGCTGACGCTTCTCGCCGCGATCGCCGCGACTGCGATGCTCACCCTCGCCGGCCGCCGGCTGCTGATCCGGCCGTTGCTCGCGCTCGCCGCGACGATGCGCGAGCTCGGCACCGGCAATCTCAAGGTGGCGATCCCGTTCACCGATCGCGCCGACGAGCTCGGCGACATGGCCAAGGCGATGGAAGCGTTCCGCGGCCAGCTCGACGCCGCCGAAGCCGCCAAGCAGGCCCAGACCCGGCTGATCGTCGAGAGCATCGGCGAAGGGCTCGACAGCCTCGCGCTCGGCGACCTCACCGCGGAGATCCGTGCCGATCTCACCGGCCCGTTCGCCGGCCTCAAGCGCAGCTTCAACGACGCGTTGGCCAGCCTGCGCGAGCTGATCGGCACCGTCACGATCAGCGCCACCAACATCCGCTCGGGCGCCGCCGAGATCGCCCGGGCTTCGGAAGATCTCGCCCGCCGCACCGAAACCAACGCCGCCAGCCTCGGCGAGACCGCCGGATCGGTGACCGTGCTCGACGATCGTCTTCACGCGGTCGCCACTGCCGCCGCCCGCACCGTCGGCAGCGCCGACGAGGCAATGACCGTGGTCAGGGACGGCCGCGACACCGCCGGCCGCGCCACCAGCGCGATGCAGCGCGTCTCCGAGAGCGCGCAGGGCATCGACGGCGTGATCGAGGGGCTCGACAAGATCGCCTTCCAGACCCGGGTTCTCGCGATGAACGCCGCGGTCGAGGCCGGCCGCGCCGGCGAGGCGGGCCGCGGCTTCGCCGTGGTCGCCGATCTGGTTTCGGCGCTGGCGATGCGCGCCGAGGAAGAGGCCAAGCGCGCCCGCGAGCAGCTCGGCGTCACCCAGAGCGAAGTCGGCATCGCGGCGTCGATGGTCGGCGAAGTCGACGCGGCGCTCGTCCGCATCGCCGGCGCGGTCGACACCGTCCACGGCCTGCTCGCGCAGATGGCCGGCGAGAACGAGGCCCAGGCGACCGCGGTCGGCGAGATCAACGACGCCGTCGCGACGATGGACCGCGCGACCCAGCAGAACGCCGCGATGGTCGAGCAGACCTCGGCGGCGGCGCGCAACCTGCTGGGCGAGGTCGAACGCCTCACTGCGCAGGCCGAACAGTTCCGCACCGATACGTCCGCCCCGGTCGCTCCGGTGCGTGCGCCGGCCCCGCGGACCGCGCTCACGCTTCACTAAGCGCGCTGGCCAAGCCTGATCCGGAGCCCTATCTCCGGCGCATGGCAACCGAACTCTACGACCTCACGGTCCCCGTCTTCCTGCGCGGCTTCAAGGCGATGGCCGCCTTCCTCGAGAAAGCGCGCGCGCATGCCGACGAACACGGCATCGCGCATGACGAACTGCTCGCCGCGCGGCTCTACGAGGACATGTCCCCGCTCACCTCGCAGGTCCAGCGCGCGAGCGACTCCGCCAAGTTCGCCGTCGCGCGGCTCGCCGCGATCACCCCGCCCGCCATGTCCGACACCGAAGCGAGCTTCGACGAGTTGCAGGCGCGCATCGCCGCGACGGTCGACTTCCTCAATTCGGTCGCACGCGACGCGATCGACGGCCGCGAGGATTCGGATGTCGAATTGAAGACCCGGTCGGACAGCTTCCCGTTCAAGGGCCGCGGCTATGTTCTCGATTTCGCGCTGCCCAATTTCTACTTCCACGTTACCACGGCCTACGACATCCTGCGCCACAAGGGCGTGCCGCTCGGCAAGCGCGACTATCTCGGCGGCATGGGATGACCCGGATCGCAGTCATCGGTTCCGGCGCGATCGGCGGCACGCTCGCCGCATGGCTGGCGCAGACGCACGAGGTGACGGTGTGCGCGCGCTCGCCGCTCGCCGATCTGGCGATCGAGACGCCGGGCGGCCCGCTCCGCGCCACCCCGCGCATCCTCACCGATCCCGCCGCGGCACGCCCGGTCGATTGGGTGCTGACCACCACCAAGACCTATGACTGCGCTGCCGCCGCCGCGTGGCTGCCCGGGCTGATGGGCCCGGATACACGGCTCGCGGTGATCCAGAATGGCGTCGAGCAGCGCGAGCGTTTCCCCATGGTGCCGCCCGAGCGGACGGTTCCGGTGATCATCGACCTGCCCGCCGAGCGCACCGCGCCCGGCCGGATCGTCCAGCGCCGCGACGGCACGATCCTCGTCCCCGAGGACGCGGCCGGCGCGGCGCTCGTCGCGCTGTTCGCCGACACCGTGATCGACGCCCGGACCACGCCCGATTTCGCCACGGCGGCATGGCGCAAGCTCGCGATCAACTGCTCGGGCATCGTCAGCGCGGTCACCCGCCGCGCCGCCGAAGTCGCCAATGACGCGGACGTCGCCGAGGTGATGCGCGGGCTGGTCCGCGAATGCATCCTCGTCGGCCGCGCCGAGGGCGCGACCCTGCCCGACACGCTCGCCGATCAGGTGGTCGCATGGACGCGGAAGGCGCATCCCGATTCGGTCAATTCGCTCCACGCCGATTTCGTCGCCGGTCGCCCGATGGAGCTCGACGCGCGCAACGGCGTGATCGTCCGGCTCGGCGCGAAGCACGGCGTCCCCACCCCGCTCAATCAGGCGCTGGCGGCGTTGCTGGCGGCGACCGCTCTCTAGCTCTCCTGAAAGGCAGGGAAAGGGGATCGCAAAGCATCGCAGTGCTCCTGCGAAAGCAGGAGCCCAGGGCAGCGAAGTACTGCATGATCCGGGGTCCTGCTTCCGCAGGAGCACGGATAGGATCGTACCCGTCAAATCTCCACGATCCGGTTCCCCAGCCGCTCGGCCTCGCCACGATCGTGCGTGACCATCAGGATCGGCAGCGCCAATTCGTCGCGCAGCCGCTCGATCAGCCGCATGATCTCCTCGCGCCGCGCCCGGTCGAGCGACGACAAAGGCTCGTCGAGCAGCAGGAAGCGCGGGTCCGACAGCAATGCCCGCCCGATCGCCACGCGCCGCGCCTCGCCCCCCGAGAGCGTGCGCGGCCAGCGGTCGAGCAGCCCCGCCAGCCCGAGCAGCCCGATCGTCTCGTCGACATCCACGGCGCCCTGTCCCGCCAGCCAGCCATAGAGCAGATTGGCGCGCACCCTTTGGTGCGGGAACAGCCGCGGCTCCTGAAACACATAGCCCGCGCGGCGCCGCTCGGGCGGCAAGTCCAGTCCGAGCGCCGCATCGAACAGCGTCTCGCCGCCGACGCGGACATGCCCGCGATCGGGCGCGATCAATCCCGCCACCATGCCCAGCACGCTGGTCTTGCCCGCGCCCGATGGGCCGAACAATACGGTCAGTCCGTCGCCGCCATGGACCCGGCAGACGATCTCGGCCTCGCCCAGCCGCTTGGCGACGTCGAGGTCAAAGGACATGCAGCCCCCGCCCCGCGCGCCGTGCGATGACTTCGGAGACGATCAGCGCCGCCAGCGACAGCAGCACCGAAATCCCCGCCAGCCGCAGCACCAGCCCCTCGCCCCCCGGGGTCTGCAGCGCGGCATAGATCGCCAGCGGCAGGGTCTGGGTCTCGCCGGGGACGTTCGAGACGAAGGTGATCGTCGCGCCGAATTCGCCCAGCGCGCGCGCGAAGCCGAGCACCACCCCGGCGATCACCCCCGGCAGGCTCAGCGGCAGGGTCACCGTGCGGAAGGTCCGCCAGCGCCCCGCGCCCAGGGTCCGCGCCGCCTGTTCGAGCCTCCGGTCGACGCTTTCGATCGACAGTCGGATCGCACGGACCATCAACGGCAGCGCCATCACGCCCGCGGCGACTGCCGCGCCGGTCCAGCGGAACAACAGGCTGACGCCGAACCAGCTCGCGAGCCAGCCGCCGATCGGTCCGGCCGGCGCAAAGGCGAGCAGCAGCAGCCAGCCGGTCACCACCGGCGGCACCACCAACGGCAGGTGCACCAGTGCGTCGAGCAGCACCTTCCCCGGAAACCGCGCCCGCGCGAGCAGCCAGGCGATCGCAAAGGCCAGCGGCAGGCTGACCAGCACCGCCACCCCGCCGACCTTGAGCGACAATGCGACGATCCCCCATTCCTCGGGGCTCAGCATGGCAAAGGTCGCGTCGCCCATGAGTGAGGGACCGCGCGCGCGCCACGCTGAACGCGAACTCCCCTTCCGCTTGCGGGAGGGGTCGGGGGAGGGGCTGGGAACCGGCACGCCACCTTCGTCACATGCCCTCCCCTAACCCCTCCCGCAAGCGGAAGGGTAACTACGCCCCCGTGAATCCGAACCGCGCGAAGATCGCCTTCCCTGCCCGCGACAGCAGGAACCGCCGAAAGCCCTCCGCATCGCCGCTGGTCGACGTGCGCAGCCGCGCCAGCGGGTAGCGGATCGGCGGGTGGCTCGCCGCGGGCAACATCCGCACCGCGCGCACGCGCCGCGAGGCGCGCGCATCGGTGGCATAGACCACGCCCCACTCCGCCGCATTGCGCTCGACCAATGCCAGCGCGGCACGGACATTCTCGCCGCGCACCACCCGCGGCGCCACTGCGTCCCACAGCCCGAGCCGCGTCAGCGACGCCTGGGCATAGCGCCCCGCCGGCACCGATGCCGGATCCGCCAGCGCTACCCGCCCGCGCGCCAGCAGCCGCGACAGTGGCGCGCTCCCGGGTGTCGGCGCGCTCGCCGGCTGCACCACCACCAGCCGGTTGCCGACGAGCATCGCGCGGCTCCCCGGCACGATCAGCCCGCGGCGCTCGACATCGTCCATCCACGGCTCGTTGGCGGAGATGAACAGGTCCGCCGCCGCCCCCGCCGCGACTTGTCGCGCCAGCGCCGACGAAGCGGCGAACGACAGCACCGGCCGGACATGGCCGAGCCCCGCCCACGCGTCCGCGGCGGCGTTCAGCGATTCCTGCAGGCTCGCCGCCGCCAGCACCAGCGGCCCGCGTTGCGCGGCCAGTGCGCGGGGCCCCGCCAGGACAGCCGCGCCCAATCCGGACAGAAACACACGCCGATCGATCATTGCGTCGCTATGACGCACCGCGCGTGGCCAAGGCAAGGACCCCGACCGCCCGCCGCTGGTTGAGCAGCGCGAGGAGAGTCGCATGGTACAATCGGGTCTGGCGCTGGTCACCGGCGGATCGAGCGGGATCGGCCTCGAGCTCGCCCGCTGCTTTGCCGAAGATGGTCATCGGCTGATCATCGTCGCGCAGGATCGCGACAAGCTGGATCGCGCCGCGGACGCGCTGCGTGACGCCGGGGCGCCGCAGGTCGACGCCTGGTCGATCGATCTCGGCGCGCCCGACGGCGGCGCCAAGCTGTTCCACGAGACCGCCGCCTTTGCCGGCCTGCCCGATTTTCTCTGCCTCAATGCGGGCACCGGCGCGTGGGGCGACTTTGTCGGCCAGAGCGATCTCCATCTCGAGCTCCAGTCGATCGCCGTGAACATCACTTCGGTGGTTCAGGCGGCCAAATTGTTCCTGCCGGCGATGGTCGCGCGCGGATCGGGGCGGGTGCTGATCACTTCGTCGGTGGTCGCGCTCGGCCCCTCGCCGCGCCTCGCGGTCTATTCGGGGACCAAGGCCTTCCTGCGCAATTTCGCCGAGGCGGTGCGCGAGGAAATCGCCGACACCGGCGTGACGATCACTGCGCTGATGCCCGACCTCACCGAAAGCGGCTTCTTCGAACGTGCCGGGGTCGATCCGGACTCGCTGACGGCCCGCGAGCCCAAGGCCGATCCGGCGACGGTCGCCCGTGCCGGCTATGAAGCGCTGCTCGCGGGCAAGGACCATGTCATCGCCCCCGCTTTCACCGGCAAGGTCAAGGCTGCCGCCGCACGTTTGCTGCCAGATGCGCTGGTCGCGAAATTCGCGAGGGCCGACTGACTCTCCCTCTCCCGCCTGCGGAGAGGGCCGGGGAGAGGTTTCAGCGCAATGCGCTATCGAGCGGACCAGACTACCGCCCGGTCAGCCCCCTCTTCACCTTGCGCATCCCGCCGATCATCTGGCTGGCGACCAGATCCGCCGCCTGCCCCAGCGGCAGCGGCCGGTGCCCGAGCGTGCGGTGGAGCAGCAGCGTTCCCGATCGCACGCTCGCGCGGCAGATCCGCCACCAGAGCTGCGAGATCTCGCGATCGACCGCCTCCAGATCCTCGCCCGGCCGTTCGACGCCGAACGCCGAGCGCAGCGTGCCGATGCCGTCGAACAGCCGGTTGAGCGTCTCGACATCGGGCACCGGCTCGCGCGCCATCACGTGGCGGACCAGCAGCCCGGCCATGTCGGGCGCCGCATCGCCGAGCAGCGCCGCGTGCCGCTCACGCAGCAGCAATTCGGCATGCGCCCGCATGGTCGCGTTGAACATCTGCGAGGCGCCCCCGGCATGGCAGCGATACAGCATCAGCACGTGATCGATCTGCGCGATTCGCCCGAACGGCCGCAGCCGCTGATACAGGTCGAAATCCTCGACATAGCGCATCGCCGGCCGCTCGAACGGATCGAGCCGGCGCGCGGCGTCGGCGCGGAACATCACCGAAGACCAGGCGATCGGGTTCTGCACCAGCATCAGCCAGTCGATCAGCACCGGCGTCAGCGGCCGCGGCCAGTTGCCCGGCAAGCGCTTGCCGTCGATCAGGAAATCGGTCGCGCAACTCACCAATGCGGTGTCCGGATGCGCGTCGAGATAGGCCACCTGCTCCGCGAACCGCTCGGGCAGGCTGATATCGTCCTGGTCGAGCCCCGCCACATAGCGCCCCTCGACCTCGGCGAACGCGCGGTTGCGCGCCACCACCGGCCCGCCATTGGCCTCCGAACGGATCACCCGCACGCGCGGATCGCCGAACCGTTCGAGCACGCCGACGCTGTCGTCGGTCGAGCAATCGTCGACGGCGATCAGCTCCCAGTCCTGCAGCGTCTGGGCGCGCAGGCTCGCCAGCGTCTCGGGCAGCAATGCCGCGCCGTTGTACACCGCCATGATCACCGAGACGGCGGGGCCGGTCATGCGACCGCCCGCGCAGCCATGTCGAGCAATTGATCGACGATCATCTGGCCGATATCGTTCTGCCACAGCCAAAGGCCGTTGGCCTTGCCGCTGAAGCTCGCTTCGCCGCCCAGCCGTCCGTCGGGGACATGCCCCGAGGCCAGCCCGATCCCGAACACGCCGGGCACCGGTCGCCCGTCCATGTCGATCACCCGACATTGCTGGTCGACCAGCCGCGGCCGTCCCGGCGCATCGGCGGCGAGCGCGATCCGGGTGCCGTCCACATCGAACAGCGGCAAAGCTCGCGGGCGATAGCCGAGCGCACCGATCACCACGTCCGCCGCGGCGATCTCGGCGCGCACATCCGCGTCCTCGACTTCGCCGATCCGCCGCAGCCCCATCCGCGGATCGGGCGCCCGCCCGCCCACGCCGAGCATCCGCAGCACCAGTTCGCGCGCCTCCAGCCGGAACCCCGCCAGCCGATAGACGAACCCGCTCACCGGGCAGATGTCCTGCGCGCCGAAATCGGTGAACCCGTCCGCCCGCGCCGCCTCGACCGAAGGGTAGAAAGGCCGCAGCGGCCGGCGGTGATAGAGCGCGAGCGCCCCTGCCCCCAGCGGCAGGGCCGGCGCAGCCTTGAGGATCAACGCCGCCGCGGCGAGCGCGCTGGTCGATCCGCCGACGATCGCGATCCGCGGCGCCGGCCTGCCCGCGATCCGCGCGCGCAGCGCGTCGAGCCCGCCGATCCGCAGGAATTCGTCCCCGGTCATCAGCCGCTCGCCGGCGAGATCGCCGAGCGCCGCGCCCGCGACCTTCTCGGCATAGACATTGGCGCGGGTCTGGTAGCCGCCGGTGGCGATCACCAGTTTCTCCGCGCGCATCACCCGCGCTTCGCCGGTGACGAGGTTGCGCACCCGCGCCGCCCACGCGCCCTCGCCGGTGCGCCGCGCCTCGACCACCTCGCTCCGCGTCGCCACGATCCCGCCGCTCCCTGCGACGATCGCCGCAAGCTCGGCACCCGTCGCTTCCAGAAACGGCGTCGTCCGCGCCAGCGGCACGCCCAATTTGCCGGCGTGCATCGCGACTTCCTGCCCGGAGGAATGCCCTTCCAGCGCCGCGATGCCTTCATGGCCATTGCCCTTGACCGCGGTCAGGAAGGTCTCCGCCGTCGAATCCGACGTGATCGCATAGGTGCCGATCTCGCCGCGCCCGAGCACCGCGTCGCGCTCGAGCACCGCCAGCCCCGCCTCGGCCAGCCGCACCAAAGCGTCGCTCTTGCTCGCCGCGGTCAGCAACGCCGTCCCCGCCGGCCCGCCGCCGACGACCAGCGCCGCATGGACGTGCCCGCCGCGCCGCTCGGCCCCAGGCAACGCCTTGCGCCCCGAAGCCGCGCACGCATCGATCAGCGCCGTGCATACCCGCTCGACATCGCTTTCGGTCATCGCGTCGGTCACCGGCAGCGACAGGATCCGCGCGCCGACATCGTCGCACACCGGCAGCGCTTCGCTCACCCCGTGCGCGCGGAACCATGGCTGCTCGCCGAGATGCGGGCTGAAATAATGCGCCGCCCCGATCCCCTGTTCGGCCAGCGTCTCGATGATCGCGCGGCGATGCCCGGCAAAGGCGCGCGGGAGCAGCAGCGACTGGAATTGCAGCGCCGGCCGCGATCCGCGCAATTCCTGAAACTCGAACCCCTTTTCCGCCGCGAACCCGCCCAAAGCCGCGCGATAGACGGCGTCGAGCTGCATCCGGTGCGCCGCGACCTGTTCGATCTCGTCGAGCTTCGCCCGCGCCACCAGCCCGAGCACTTCGGGCAATTTCGCGTTGAACCCCGGCCCCTCGGCCGATCGCCCGCCGGCAAAGCCGAAATTGCTCATCCGCCGCAGCTTTTCGATCAGCGCCGCATCGCCCGAATGGACCAGCCCGCCCTCGGCGGTCGCGAACACCTTGGTCGCGTGCATCGAATAGACCACCGCGAACGGCGCCCCCGCGCCGAATTGTCGCCCCTCGGCATCGAGCGCGCCGAGCGAGGCGGCGGCATCGATCACCACCCCTACGCCGCGCGCGGCATAATCGCGGTAGCGCGCCAGATCGATCCCCGCCCCGAAGGTCGCATAAGGCACCACCGCCGCGATCCGCTCGCCATATTTCTCGAACGCCCGCGCCTCGGCCGCGGCGCTCGCCGCCCAGTCGCCCGGATCGACGTCGCACAAGAGCGGCGTCAGCCCCGCCCATTCGGCCGCATGTGCCGTCGCCGCGAAGGTGAAGCCCGGGATCAGCGCGAACTGCCCCTTGCCTGCGCGCGGCCCCGCGGCGTGGCGGATCGCCAGCATCAGCCCCAGCGTCGCATTGCCCACCGCGAGGCAGTCGCCTGCCCCACCGAACAATTGCGCGGTCGCCGCCGCCTCGAACCCGCGCACCACTGGCCCGCCGTTCGAATAGACTCCGCGCGCCTCGATCTCGGCCAGTGCCTCGCCCATCAGGCTCAGCCGCGGCGGGCGCGGCGCGATCAGCGGCAGCCGATCCATAGTCTTCCCCCAACTTCCTGTTCGCCGGACGCGCCGGCACGATTGCGGGGAGCCTAGCCGCTGCGAACCTTCAATTTCGTAAAGCCTTGGCGCGCGCATGGACGCGGCCCCGCGCGCGGGCTAGCCCGGAGCCATGATCCTCGGACCTCCCGAACAGCTCGATTCGGCGACTCTCGCCTTTTGCGCGACGATTGCGCCCGAGCCGCCGCTTTACGTCCCCGTCCGGCCCGCCGCCGCCGCCAAGCCCGCTTATTGCTTCGAGAATTCGGAGACGTACGCCGAAGCCAATGGCGGCGAGGCAGTCTATGGCTGGGCGATCTGGCGCTGGCCGGGGCGCTGGTTCGAGGCCGAGCACCACGCGGTCTGGCGCAGCCCCGAAGGCGATCTGCTCGACGTCACCCCGCAGGCCGGCGATCCCGTCCGCGTGCTGTTCCTGCCCGATCCCTCGGCGCCCTACGATCCCACCACCTTCCGCCCCAACATCATGGCGCCCGACGGCCATGAGACGCTCGTCCGCGAATATATCGCCCTCGTCGCGCAGCGCGGCGCGATCACCCGCACCTATTGGGAGCCGGGAATGGACGTGTTGCCGCTCTTCTCCCCCGAGGACCAGGCGCGGATCGCGCCGCTCGATGCGCGGATGGCGGAAATCCGGGCGGCGATCGGGTGAGCGCGCGAATGGACTGACCGTCCACAGGAATTCGGGAAACGGTCCTCTTTTGTTCTTGCACGGCGGGAATCGCTCGGTCAGAATGACAGAAATTGTCCCAGAGGTGTTCGATGCACGGTCCGCTCAGCTTTTCCGAACTCAGGCAACGGACCGGGATGAGCGTCGAGGAACTGGCAGCCGAACTCGATTGCTCCCCCAGCACCGTCTATCGCTGGGAACGCGGCGAGATCGAGCCCAGGGCGCCGATCTACCGCACGCTGGAGATGATCGCGAAATTGACCCCTGCCGCCTCCAACGACGCGGCGTTCCGCTTCATCGATCTCTTCGCCGGGATCGGCGGCCTGCGGATCGGATTCCAGGCGATCGGCGGGCACTGCGTGTTCACCTCCGAATGGGATGCCAAGGCGCAGGAGACCTATTCGCGCAATTTCCGCGACAACCATCCGCTCGCGGGCGACATCCGCCCCTTCGCCGAGAACCCGGCGCTGGTGCCCGAGCATGACGTGCTGCTCGGCGGTTTTCCGTGCCAGCCTTTCTCGATCGCCGGCGTTTCCAAGAAGAACGCGCTCGGCCGCCCGCACGGTTTCCTGTGCGACACGCAGGGGACCCTGTTCTTCGATACCGCGCAGATCATCGCGCATCATCGCCCGGCCGCGTTCGTGCTCGAGAACGTCAAGAATCTCGAGCGGCACGACAAGGGCCGGACCTTCGCGACGATCGTCAATGTGCTCGAGAACGAGCTCGGCTATCACGTCCAGACCCGGGTGATCAGTTCCGAACATTGGGTCCCGCAGAAGCGGGAGCGGATCTTCATCGTCGGCTTCCGTGAGAAGAGTGATTTCAATCTCGAGACGCTCGAACTGCCGAAGGACGGCCCGAAGCTGGGCAGCATTCTCCAGCCGCACGACGAGGTCGATCCCAAATACACGCTCACCCCGCGCCTCTGGGAATATCTCCAGGCATACAAGGCCAAGCATGCGTCGAAGGGCAATGGCTTCGGCTTCAGCCTCTTCGGCCCGAACGACGTCGCCCGCACCCTGTCCGCCCGTTACTACAAGGACGGATCGGAGATCCTGATCGCCCAGCCGGGCAAGCGCCCGCGCCGCCTCACCCCGCTCGAATGCGCCCGGCTGATGGGCTTCGATCGCGGCGACCGGCGGTGGCATATCCCGGTGTCGGATACGCAGGCCTATCGCCAGTTCGGCAATGCAGTGGTCGTGCCGGTGGTCGAATTCCTGGCGCAGGCGATGAAGCCCTATCTGGCGACCGCACTGGCGCAGCCGGCTGACTTGCACGCGGCGCCGGTCACTGTCTCGCGACCTGATCGGGAACCGGCATTCGCCCATGGCTGACATAGTCTCGGCTGCGGTCCGCAGCCGGATGATGGCGGGCATTAAGGGCAAGAATACCAATCCGGAATTGCTGCTCCGCAAAGGCCTGCACGCGCGTGGCTTTCGATTCCGGCTGCACGACAGGTCGCTTCCGGGCACCCCGGATATCGTCCTGCCGCGCTATCGCGCCGTGATCTTCGCGCATGGCTGCTTCTGGCATGGACATGACTGCCATTTGTTCAAATGGCCGAAAACCCGGGAGGAATTCTGGCGCGCGAAAATCGCGCGGAACCAGGAACTCGACGCCAAAGCGGAGGCGACGCTCGCAAAGACCGGTTGGCGCTATGCGCTGATCTGGGAATGCGCGCTCAAGGGACGGACGCGGCTTCCCATCGAGACGGTGTTGGCTTCCTGCGCGGAATGGATCAGATCGGAGATCCCGCGGCTCGAAATCAGGGGAAGTTGATGCGGCGTGGATTTCTCTCAGATTTGTTCGAAGGAGTCGCGGCCAAGCGACTGACCCTTGTCGAAACCATCACCGAGAAGTCGAACCAGCACGAGTTTCAGGGTGCGCGGCCGCTCCGGCAATTGCTCGGGGTCGAGGATCGCAAGGGCATTCCGACCCGCTTCCTCTGGCTCTCCGGCGAGCAGGAAGGCCTGCGCGAAGACGGCTTCATGAGCTGGTCCAACGTCCGCAAAGGCAAGCCGCGCGCGCCGGAATTCCACCTCTATTACTCGACCAATCCCGTCACCGAGAGGATGCGGGCGGACGACATGCTGTTCATCGCGCTGGCGAAGGACGGCTCGCTGCTCGCCATCGTCACCCCGGCCGAAAGCACGATCCAGAACCAGCTCCTCTGGCTGTTCGGCCTGCACGAACAGCCGATGTTCGGATTCACCTTTCAGCCGATCGAGGGATCGAGCGACGCGGAACTCGATTTCGCCGCGCGCTACATCCTCGACGAACTCGGCATTGCCCCGGGCGAACCCGATGCGCGGCAACTCGATACGCTCATCGATCCTTTCGGGCTGACGATGCCGCCGACCCGCATATTCTCGGACCTCGCCCGCGCGTCGCTGCCGCACGTCTCGCCGCTCGACGACCCCGATCAGGCGCTGGTCGCGTGGATGGATCGCGAGGAGCAATTGTTTCGCCGTCTCGAACGGCGGGTGGTGGCCGAGCGCATCGCGGCCGGCTTCGTGTCGCCGGATGGCGCGGATGTCGACGGCTTCCTGTCCTTCTCGCTCAGCGTGCAGAATCGCCGCAAGGCCCGCGCCGGGCAAGCGCTCGAGAACCATCTCGAAGCGATCTTCGTCGCGCACGGCGTCCGGCATCGCCGCGGTGCCGTGACCGAGAACCGCAACAAGCCCGATTTCCTGTTCCCGGGCCCGATGCAGTATCGCGATCCGGACTTTCCCCGCGCGCGCTTGACCATGCTCGGCGCCAAATCGACCGCCAAGGATCGCTGGCGCCAGATCCTCTCCGAAGCCGATCGCATCCCCGAAAAGCATCTGCTCACGCTCGAGCCGGGGATTTCGGAAAACCAGACGCAGGAGATGCAGGCCAAGCGGCTGCAGCTGGTCGTCCCGACCCGGCTGCACGCGACCTATCGCCCCGCGCAGCGAAGCTGGCTGATGCCGCTCGGCGCCTTCCTCGCGCTGGTGCGCGAACGACAGGATGCAGCCAATGGCTACGGGTCGATGGAAATGTAGGATTTCCTGTGCGACCCTTGGCTCGGCTCTTTGAAATCGTCGACCCTCGCCAAGCTTCGCGCGCAATAATATTACGAAGTTGCGCAACGGGATTGCGCGATTGCCGTGCAAACCGTGAATCTTGCCGCGCCGAATCCTATTTTCCGAGTCGCGCTCGCCCGCCCTTAATTCCTCCGCAACCCCTCCTGCCCGATCACTCCCCGCATCGAGGGGACCAGACATGCGCCACCGCACTCTCATCCGTGACGAGACCGCCGCCACGGCCATCGAATATGGGCTGATCGCCGCGCTGATCGCGGTCGCCTGCGTCATGGCGTTTCAGGCGCTCGGGCTGAACCTCGCCGACATCTTCGGGACCGCGACCAACGCGATGGCCGGGGCCTGAGGCCCGCCGCATACCGCACGGGGCCGTTGCGACCGCAGCATTTCCATGCTCTCGGTTCCCTCGGAATATGGGGGAATGAGTATTATGAAGAAGAGTCTATGCGGCCTGCTGATGATCGTCTCGCAGCTCCCGGTCAGCGCGTCCGCCCAAAATACCTATAATGCGAACCTGCTGACGAAGATAACCGACGTGGTAACCTACACCGATGAGCTGACGGTGCTCTTTAAAGTGACGAATCCGCCTGTAGTGCCGAATTGCAACGTATCCCATTTCGTCGTCCCGGCCAGCGTACCCGCTGAAAACCGGCAGCTTATCCTCAGCAGACTGCTCACGGCCCGCGCCGGCGGCGAGACGATCTATATCGGCTATGACGGGCAGACCTGCGGGCCTTTGGGATTCGTCAGAGTCTATCGGGTGGGATGACGGGATACCGGCCCGGCAGTCCGTCGGCGGCGATCCAATTTCGACAATCTTTCCAAGGGGGAAATATGCGTAAACTTCTATGTCTGATGCTGGCGCTCCTGTTGCCCTCGGCGCCGTCCCACGCCGCGGGCGGCGGCGGAACGGTGACGATCAGCCGGATCACGCTGATCGGCGGAAGCGTCTATGTTTTCGCCTCCGGGATCGGCAATCCTGATGGCTGCGCGTCCGTGGCGCATTTCACCATCGCGGCGGAGAATCCGGGACGGGACCAGATGCTGAGCGTGCTGATCGCCGCCAAGCTGAACCGCACTCCGGTCACCCTCTGGTTCGACGGATGCGCCTATTCGCCCTGGGCCACCAGCGCACCGCTGATCGGCGCGCTCACCATGGAATGATCGCGCCGCGGTTCCCATGCTGTCGACGCAGCCGCTTGCATGGGCGCTCGCGGCGGGCGAGCATATCCTCGCCCGCCCGCGCCGTCGTCAGGCCCAGCTGCGACCGTCGGGCGCGGCGCAGCCGTGCGGCGGCAGCGTGCGGGGAAAGCGCTCCTGCAGCTTGTGGCAGCCCCAGCTGCGCAGCGGACCGGGCATATAGCCGTTCAGCATGATGCCCACTTCGTCATAGGGCGTGTCCGAGCTTGCGACGTAACGGTGCCAGCGCATGCCGATCATCACGGTCACGCCGATCAATATGACGCACAGGATCTGGATGGCCTTTTTCATGCTTGCTCCCTTTTAAGCGGAGCCGGCACGTCGCAGCAAAAGTCGCGGGCCGCAACCGCGAAGGGCGGCGAAATCGCCTCGCTGGCGCGCTCTATTCCTCGCCCATCCTGAGCGCGGCGATGAACGCCTCTTGCGGGATCTGGACGCTGCCATATTCGCGCATCCGTTTCTTGCCCTCTTTCTGCTTCTCGAGCAGCTTCCGTTTGCGCGTGGCGTCGCCGCCATAGCATTTGGCGGTGACGTCCTTGCGCATCGCCGCGATCGTCTCGCGCGCGATCACCTTGCCGCCGATCGCCGCCTGGATCGGGATCTTGAACAGATGGCGCGGGATCAGGTCCTTGAGCCGCTCGCACATGCCGCGGCCGCGCGCCTCGGCGGTCGAGCGGTGGACGATCATGCTCAGCGCGTCGACCGGCTCGTTGTTGACGAGGATGCCCATCTTGACGAGGTCGCCCGGGCGGTGGCCGATCTGCTCGTAATCGAAGCTCGCATAGCCGCGGCTGATGCTCTTCAGCCGGTCGTAAAAGTCGAACACGACTTCGTTGAGCGGCAATTCATAGGTCAGCTGGGCACGGCCGCCGACATAGGTCAGGTCGCGCTGGATGCCGCGCCGGTCCTGGCAGAGCTTGAGGATCGAGCCGAGATATTCGTCGGGGACGTAGATCACCGCCTTGATCCACGGCTCCTCGATCTCCTCGATCCGGTTGGGATCGGGCATGTCGGCGGGGTTGTGGAGTTCGATCGACTTGCCCTCGGCCTCGCCCGCGGCCTTGGTCAGCCGCATCTTGTAGACCACCGACGGCGCGGTGGTGATCAGGTCGAGGTCATATTCTCGGGAGAGCCGTTCCTGGATGATCTCGAGATGGAGCAGCCCGAGGAACCCGCAGCGGAAGCCGAAGCCGAGCGCGGCGCTGGTCTCCATCTCGAAGCTGAAGCTTGCGTCGTTGAGGCGCAGCTTGGAAATGCTCTCGCGCAACTTTTCGAAATCGGCGGCGTCGACCGGGAACAGTCCGCAGAACACCACCGGCTGGACTTCCTTGAAGCCCTCGAGCGGCGCGGCGGTGGGGCGCTTCGCATCGGTGAGCGTGTCGCCGACCCGGGCCTGCGCGACTTCCTTGATCTGCGCGGTGATGAAGCCGATCTCGCCGGGGCCGAGGTCGGGAAGCTGCTCGATCTTGGGGCGGAAGGCGCCGACGCGGTCGATCAGATGGGTGGTGCCCGCGGCCATGAACTTGATCTGCTGGCCCTTCCGAATCGTCCCGTCGATCACCCGGACGAGGATGACGACGCCGAGATACGGATCGTACCAGCTGTCGACGAGCATCGCCTTCAAGGGCGCGTCGGGATCGCCCTTGGGGGCGGGGATGCGCTCGACGATCGCGTCGAGAATCTCGTCGATGCCGATCCCCGATTTGGCGCTGGCGAGCACGGCGTTGCTCGCGTCGAGACCGATGATCTCCTCGATCTCGTTGCGGACCTTTTCGGGCTCGGCGCTGGGCAGGTCGATCTTGTTGATCACCGGGATGATCTCGTGGTCGTGCTCGATCGACTGATAGACGTTGGCGAGCGTCTGCGCCTCGACCCCCTGCGCGGCGTCGACGACGAGGAGCGCGCCTTCGCACGCGGCGAGGCTGCGGCTGACTTCATAGGCGAAGTCGACATGGCCCGGCGTGTCCATCAGGTTGAGGACATGGCCCTTCCAGTCGAGGCGCACGGTCTGCGCCTTGATGGTGATCCCGCGCTCCTTCTCGATGTCCATGTTGTCGAGCACCTGGCTCGACATTTCGCGCTCGGAGAGTCCCCCGGTGCGCTGGATCAGCCGATCGGCCAGCGTCGACTTGCCGTGGTCGATATGCGCGATGATGCTGAAATTGCGGATCTTCGAAAGTTCGGTCGCCATGATCGCGCGGCCCTAGCAGGGGTCGCGCCCGATGCGAAGGGGGCAACCGGAGGGCAGACTTAACGCGATCTTCACCACGGGACGGAAAAGACCATGCGATGCCGCGCGTCGCACCCGCATTGTCCCTCCAGCTCGCCGCCGCCGGCGTCGCCCTCGCGGCAGTCGCCCTCGCGCCGCCGGCGGAAGGCGAGATGCTGCTGGTCCCGCTCGCCGGACAGAGCGCCGATTCCGCCGCAGTCTGGGCGACACGCGCGGGCGCCCGGATAGTCGGCCGCGGCCCGTTGCCCGGCTCGCTCGCGGTGCGGGGCCGCACGCCCAGCCTGATCGGGGCGGCGATGCGCCATGCGACGCTGATCATCGCCGCGCCACCCACCGCATGCGGAACCAAAGAATGAGTCAGGATGCCCTGTTTGCGCCGCTGCGCGCGGGCGGCGCGCGCGTGCTGCTCGCCACGATGTGGCTCAATTGGCTGCTGCTGCTGCCGGTGGGCCTGATGCAGGCCAGCGGCAATATCGCTACCGTCATGGCGGCAGGGCTCATCGTGCTGATCGTCCCGAGCCTCGGCGTGCTCCGCAAGCGCATCGACGTCGCCACCCGCTGCGCGCTCGGCATTGCCACCGCAATCTTTCCGGCATTGTTCGTCGCGCTGGCCGCCGGGCATGCGTGGCAGACCGACATGCACATGTATTTCTTCGTCTGCATGTCGATGCTGCTCCTGCTGTGCGACTGGCGTCCCATCATCCTCTTCACGGTGCTCACCGCCGGGCATCACCTGCTCTTCTCGTACGTCCTTCCCGATTGGGTATTCCCGGGCTCGGGATCGCTTGCCCTCGTCCTGCTCCATGGCGGCCTCGTCGCGGCCGAAGGCGCGATCCTGATCTTCACGACCGGACGGATCCAGCATCTCATCCTGCGCAGCCACAAGGCGCGCGACGCCGCCGAAAGCGCGCGGCGCGATGCCGAAAGCGCACGCCACGCCACGCAGAGCGCGCTCGACGATCTCCGCGCGGCGCAGGCGCTGGCCGAGGAACATCTCCGCCAGCGCCAATCGGCCGAGCAGATGCTCGCCGAGTCCACCCGCGAACGCCGCGTCGCAATATCGACCGACATCCACGAGCGCATCGGGACCGTAGCCATCGAGCTGCGGACGGCGGCGGCCTCGCTGTCAGGGCAGGAAAACGATCTGGGCGAACTCGCCCGCCGCCTGTCGGCCGAATATCGCAACCTCCGCGTGGCGAGCGACAAGTCGCTGAACAACGCCTCGCTGGTCGCGGCCGGCGCGGCGCAGCTCAGCGACGCGGCGCATCAGGCCGGCGACAATGCCGAGCGCGCCAACGCATTGGTAAACGAGACCGGCGAGACGGTGCGTGCGCTCGAGCCGCGCATGCTCGATCTCACCCACCAGATCGAAGGCGCGCGCAGCATCCTCGACCTCGTCTCTGAGATCGCCACGCAGAGCAATCTCCTCGCCCTCAATGCCACGATCGAGGCGGCGCGGAGCGGCGATGCCGGGCGCGGCTTCGGCGTGGTCGCCCACGAGATGAAGCAGATGGCGGCGCGAACCGCCTCGGCGACCAGCCAGATCGCCGGGAAGCTCGATCTGATCGGCGCCGCGGCGCGCACCGTCAACGAAGTGGTTTCGGGTACGACCGCGCGGATGAACGCCGCGGGCAGTTCGGCGCGGGCGGTATCGGCCGCGGTCGACGAACAACGTCTGGCGATCGAAGCGATCTCGCACGCGATCAATGCCGTGATGGAGGACGTCAGCGACACCGACGCGCGCAGCCGGATCATCGGGGAAGCCGTCGACCAGAACCACAATATCGCCGCCCATGCATCCGAACTGGCGCGCTTGCTCGACGATCGGGCGCGGGCGCTCGGCACCAACATGGATCGGCTGCTACAGGATCTGCGCGCCGCCTAGGCGACGCCGCCGGCCGCGATCGCCGCGAGTGCCGCCTCGAATCGCGCCTCGCCCTGCCCCGAGACCAACGCCCAGCGCACTCCGCGCCGCTCCAGCTCGGCCTTCGACAGGTCGAAGAAGCGCTGGCGCAGCGCCGGCGTGCCGAAGATGCGCGTGCCATCGGCGACCCAGGGCAGATCGATGTCGAACAGCAGATAGAAGTCGGCGGTCCCCTGCCATGCGTCGAACCACGGATCGCGCTTGCCGAACAGCATGTCGGCCCAGACCGCGGTCATCAGCGGATCGGTATCGAGGATCAGCGGGTCTGCTCCCTGCGCAAGCAGCATCCGCGCGCCCGCGTCGTGATTCTGCGCGATCTCGACCAGATCGCGCATCGTGAACATGATCCCATGGGTTTCGGCATAGTCGCGGCCATATTCGTCGAGCAGCTCACCGCCGAAATGTTCGGCGAGCCGTTTGGCGATCGTCGTCTTGCCGACGCTCTCGGGGCCATGGAGACAGATGGTGCGCGGAATCATGTTCTGGCTTTGGTCCAATGGATCAGGCCCCAGACGGACAGGGCGAGGAAGACGAGATAGAGCCCGGCGGTCAGCCAGAGCCCCTTGACGGCGAACAGCGGCACGGCGGCGATATCAACCGCGATCCACAACAGCCAGCTTTCCCAATGGCGGCGCGACTGGAGCGTCTGCGCGGCGATGCTCATCATCGCAATGCTGCCGTCCCACCACGGAAACGCGGCGTCGGTGCAGCGATCCATCAGCGTACCCCAGACGAGCGATGCCGCAATTGCGCCGGCGAGCCAGCCGAGCCGTGCGGCCTGGCCAAGCTGCTCGACGCGCACTTCGCCGGTGTCGGCGCGCGCGCGCGACCAGTTCCTCCAGCCGTAGAGATTGACGGCGAAGTAAAAGGGCTGGAGCAGCGCGTCGCTGTAGAGCTTCTCGTGGAAGAATATCCACGCATAGAGCGACACCATCAGGAGCGCGAATGGGTAGTTCCAGATGCTTCGCCGGACGACCAGCGCCACGTTGATCAGCCCGAGAAAAGCGGCCGCGGCCTCGACCGGACTCATCTTGAGAACGATCGGCGCGTCGAGGAGCCCGAACAGGCTCGTGGTCAGTTCGATCGGGCTCACGCGGCATGGCCTAGCAGCAACTTTGCATAAGGGTCGAGTGGGTTGCCCTGCGGAATTGTCGCGCTACCCTGTCCCAAAATGCGAGAGGATAGCGCATGCGGCATATCGCGGTGATCGGTTCGGGACCTGCCGGCTATTATACCGCAGAGGCTTGCCAGAAGACTTTCGGCGAAGAGGTGCGGGTCGACATCGTGGATCGCCTGCCGGTGCCCTTCGGACTGATCCGCACCGGGGTCGCGCCGGACCATCAGTCGATCAAGGGCGTCTCGCGCCGCTACGAGGCCGTCGCACTGACCGACAATGTCCGCTTCGTCGGCAATGTGACCATCGGCGAAGACGTGTCGATCGACGAACTCCGCAGCCTCTACGATGCGGTCGTCCTCGCTACCGGCGCACCCCATGATCGCCCCTTGGAGCTCCCGGGTGCGGAACTGCGCGGCGTGGTGGGATCGGCCGCCTTTGTCGGCTGGTACAACGGCCACCCGGATTATGCCGATCTCGCCCCGCCGCTCGACGGGCCGGCGGTGGTCATCGGCAACGGCAACGTGGCGCTCGACGTGGCGCGGATCCTCGCGAAGCGCGAGGACGAGTTTGCGGGTTCGGACATCGTCGAACATGCGCTGGTCGCGCTGAAGGCGGCGAAGGTCGACACCATCACCCTTCTCGGCCGGCGCGGCCCGCACCAGATCGCGATGACGCCGAAGGAACTTGGCGAGCTCGGCGCGCTCGCCGGCGCGGCAGCAATGGTCGACCCGGACGATCTTCCGCCGGTGGACATGGATGCTGCGCTCGATCCCGGCCAACGCAAATCGGTCAACCATCTGCGCAGCTTCGCCGCCGCGGACAATGCCGACAAGCCGATCCGCATCGTCTTCGACTTCTTCGCGATGCCGGTGGCGATCGAGGGCGACGGCAAGGTCGAACGAGTCGTGATCGAACGCACCGCGCTCGGGATGGACGGCAACGCACGGGGCATCGGCGAGCGCTACGAAATTCCCGCGCGCCTGGTGGTGAGCTGCATCGGCTATCGCACGCCGCCGATCGAAGGCGTGCCCTATGACGACCGCTCGGGCCGTTTCGCCAATGACGAGGGCCGCGTGCTTCCCGGCCTGTACGCGGTCGGCTGGGCGCGCCGCGGCCCCACCGGCACGATCGGCACCAACCGGCCGGACGGTTTCGCGATCGCCGAGAAGATCGCCGCGGACATAGGGGACGGTGCAGGAAAGCAGGGCCGCCCCGGGCTCGACGCGTTGCTCGCCGGCCGCAACGTCGATGTCGTGACCTTTCGCGACTGGCAGAAGATAGACACTGCGGAGATAGCCGCCGCACGCCAGGGCTCGCCCCGCGAGAAATTCACCAGCATCGATGCGTTGCTCGGCGCGCGCGGGAGCTGATCGCAACCGCTTGCGCGACTCAATCGGCATGGTTATAGGCGCCGCTCCAGCATCGGTTCGCCCCCTTCGAGGCGCCGGACCGATACTCCGTCGGGGAGTAGCTCAGCCTGGTAGAGCACTGTCTTCGGGAGGCAGGGGCCGGAGGTTCGAATCCTCTCTTCCCGACCATTTCTCATTTTCGCTGAGGCCTGCCGGCTTCGTCGGGGCCGGCAAGGCCCGTCGCGAACGAAGCGGGCGAGGAGTTGCCCCCTCGCCCGCCCCGGCCGTGCCCCGAACTGACGCGCCTACTCGTAGCGCAAGGCATGGACCGGGTTGGTGCGCGCGACGCGAAAGGCGTGCGCGCCGATGGTGGCGACCGCGATCACCAGCGCGAGCAGTCCCGCGAGCACAAAAGGCGTCGGCGTCAGACTGATGCGAATATCGAACTGGTTGAGCCAGTCGCGCATCGCCCACCAGGCCACCGGCCATGCGATCAGATTGGCGATCAGCACCGGCCGGCTGAACTGCCACACCAGCAACCGCACGATGTCCCGCGTGCGTGCGCCGAGCACCTTGCGGATGCCGATCTCCTTGGTGCGGCGCTCGGCAGTGAATGCGGCGAGGCCGAACAATCCGAGACAGCCGATCACCGCGGCGAGGATCGCGAACATTCCGAACAACTGGGCGCGGGTCTCGTCGGGACGATAGAGCGTGTGGACGACATCGCTCACCGAACGCGCTTCGAAGGGAATGTCCGGGACGAGCCGCTGCCAGATCGCCTCGACCTTTTCGCGCACCGGCTTGGCGTCGCCATTGTGGCGGACCAGCAGCGTGTAATAGCCGCGGCTCTGGTAGAAATAGACGATCGGCTGGAGCGGCTGGCGAACGCTGCGATAGCGCACGTCGCTGACCACCCCGACGACGCGCGCGGGCAGCCAGCCCCCGACTTCCGACGACAGGATATTGGCCTGGACCTGCTTGCCGATCGCGGCCTGGGGCGAGGCGAAGCCGAGCCGCTTCGCCGCCATTTCCGACAGGACGACATTGGTGCCGCGCGCGGCCAGCGCACGCTCCGCCGCAAGGTCGGTGGGCGTCGGCGTGGTCGAATCGTCCATCGCCACGCTCTCGGAGAAGTTGCGCCCGGCGAGCAGCTTCATGCCAAGCGTGTCCTGCACGTACGGGTCCATTCCATAGACCCCGAGCTGGATCGAATCGGTCTGGCCGGGAAGCCGCACGCCGGTCATCGAATTGTTGCCCGGATTGATCGCGATCGAGGTGCGCGCCACCGAAGTGACGCCCGGGACCCGGCGCACTTCGTCCATGATCGATCTGGCGACCGGCTCGACCTGCGGCGCGTCGAGGCCATGGACCTGGAGCAGCCCGTCGCGGCGATAGCCTGCGTCCATCGTGCGGGCGTAGATGGTCTGCGAATAGACGATCGCAGTGCAGATGATCAGCCCGATCGAAACTGCGAACTGGCCGACGACCAGCAGGTTGCGCAGCTGGCCATTGCCCTCGGCATCGGCGGCCGACTTGTTGGCCTTGAGCACGCGCGCCGGCTGGAAGCGCGACAGATAGAGCGCGGGATAGACGCCCCCCGCCAGCCCTACCAGGATCGCCAGCAGCATCACCGGCAGCAGGATGCCGTCGCTGCCCAGATAGCGGATCTGCATCTCGGCATCGAGGAAGCTGTTGAGCGGACGCAGCGCCAGCTCGGCCAGCGCGAGCGCGACGAGCGTCGCGATGCCGGCAACGAGGATCGATTCGCCGATGAACTGGACGATCAGCTGGCCGCGCGTCGCCCCGAGCACCTTCCGCAGCGCCACTTCGCGCGCCCGCTGCGAGGCACGCGCCGTGGCGAGGTTGGTGAAATTGATGCACGCCATGCCGAGGATCATCAGCGCCACCACTGCGAAGGTCAGGATGGTCTGCCTGTCGCTGCCGAGCGACAGCGACGCACGCTGGGCTTCGCCGAGATGCACGTCGCGGATGTTGGTGAGCCGCCAATCCTGATGGTCGCCGGGATTGGTCACCGGCCCGCCATCGGCCGGATCGTTGGGGATGTTGCGCTTCTCCCACGCAGGGAATTGCGCCATCATCGCCTTCGCATCGGTGCCGGGGCGCAGCTTCACATAGACCCAGCCGCCCTGCGAATTCCACGACGTGAGGAAATCGGGGTTCTTGGCGAAATAGCTCTCGGGGTTGAAGCGCACCACCGCGCCCATCCGCAAATGGCTGTTCCTCGGCAGATCCCTGAACACGCCGGTGACGCGGTAATCCTCCTTGAGATCGGCGCTGAGCACGGTGAGCGTCTTGCCGATCGGATCCTCGTTGCCGAAATATTTCTTCGCCTCGCTTTCGCTCAGCACCACCGCGTTGGGATCGTCGAGCGCATGCGCCCGGTCGCCGCGTGCGAAAGGCAGCTGAAGGATATCGAAGATGTTGCCGTCGGCGAAATAGGCGCGCTCGGGGCGATAGGCCTGGCCGTTGTGGACGAAGGTGATCCCCTGCCCGGTGATGTAGACGCGCTTCTCGACCTGCGGAAAATCCTTCTGTAGCGCGGTGCCCGAGACATAGGTCGTCACCTGCAGCTTCATTTCCTCGCCGCCTTGCTCGGTCGGCTTGTAGAAATCCTGGAGCTGATAGGCGTTCTCCGCGCCCGGCATCCAGCTGTCATAGCTGAATTCATAGCGCACGAAGGTGAGGATCAGCAGGCAGGCGGCGATGCCGAGCGACAAACCGAAGATGTTGATGAAGGCATAGACCTTGTTCTTGGCGAGGGCCCGCAGACCGACGGTCACGTAATTGCGCCACATGGGTTGGGTTCCTACTCGTAGCGAAGCGCGTGGATGGGATTGGCGCGGGCGACCCGCAGCGAATGTCCGGCGACGGTGACGATCGCGATGCCGAGCGCGAGGAGGCCAGCCAGCGCGAACGGCGTGGGCGTGAGCGCGATGCGGATGTCGAAGGTGTTGAGCCATTCGCGCATCGCCCACCACGCCGCCGGCCACGCGACCAGATTGGCGAGCACCACCGGCTTCGAGAATTGCCACGCCAGCAGTCGCACGATGTCGCGCACCTTGGCCCCCAGCACCTTGCGGATGCCGATCTCCCTGGTCCGCCGCTCGGTCGCGAACGAGGCGAGGCTGTAGAGCCCGAGACAGGCGATCAGCACTGCCAGCGCCGAGAAGCCGGCGAACAGCGCGCCGCGGGCGCGGTCGGCGGCGTAGAGTTCGTGGGCGATGTCGTCGACGAAGCGCGCCTCGAACGGAATCTCGGGCTCGAACCTGCGCCACACCCTGTTCAGCGCCGCCATCACCTCGCCCGGTCGGGCGGCGGCGAAGCGGACCAGCACGACTTCGGCGGCCTCCGGATCGACGGCATATATGGCCGCGTCGATGGCCTCGCGCGCGCTTCCGAAGCGCGTGTCCTCGATCACGCCGACGATCGCGGCAGGCACCATCGGCCCGCCGCGCGTCATCCGCACTGCCTGCCCGATCGCCGCTTGCGGGTTGCGAAAGCCGAGCTTGCGCGCCGCGGCACGGTTGATCACGATATTGAGCCCCCGGGCGGCGACGGCCTGGTCGTCCCCTGCGGGAACCCGATCCAGCGCAATGCGATCGTCGAACCGCCGGCCGGCGAGCAGGTTGATGCCGGTCGTCTGAAGATATTCGGCATCGACGCCGTGATAGCTGAGCGACTGATATTCCTCCGCTCCGGGCGCCTTCACCAGCCGTACCGGGCGCGTGTCTGAGGCGAGCGGTATCGCGGTCCGCGTCGTACCGGTAACGCCGGGGATCGCGAGCATCGCGGCATGGGCGGCGTCATACTCGCTGCCCTTGGCGAAACGCCAGGCGTTGACGATCTGGATCAGACCGTCACGGCGATAGCCGGGATCGACCGTCTCGACGTAGCGGGTCTGCGAGAAGATCACCCAGGTCGAAGCGATCAGCCCGATTGCGATCGCGAACTGGAGCATCACCAGCCCGGTGCGGAAGCGGCCACTGCCCGGCGTCTCGACCGAGGATTTGTTGGCGCGCAACACGTCGGCCGGCCGAAAACGGCTGAGATAGAAAGCCGGATAGAGTCCGCCGAGCAACCCGGTCGCGAGGAACAGCGCCGCGGCGGGCAGCAGCATGCCGGCAGGTCCGAGATAGGCGAGCCTGATGTCCGCACCCAGCGCCGCGCCGATCCATGGCGTGGCGAGCTCGACGATGGTCAGCGCGATCAACATCGCCATTGCCGCCATCACAATGCTCTCGCCGAGGAACTGCACGACCAGCTGGCGGCGCGAGGCGCCGAGCACCTTGCGCAGCGCCACTTCGCGGGCGCGCTGGGTAGCGCGCGCGGTCGACAGATTGACGAAATTCATCACCGCCATCGCGAGCGTGAGCAGCGCGACCACCGCGAAGGTGGCGAGCGCACGGGGATCGCCTCCCGGAGTCAGCGCCGCGTCCTGCGTGACGCCGAGATGGACATCGGTCAGCGGCACGAGCTTGAGATCGACGGCGTCCGACATGGTCGCCGGCTTCCCGTCGATGACCTCGTCGGGAATGTTGCGCTTCTCCCATGCCGGAAGCCCGGCATTGACCGAAGCGGCGTCGGCGACGTGACGCAGTTTGACGTAGTGCTGCTGCTCGAAATTGTTCCAGCCCCGCTGCTCCGGCCGCATCGTGCCGACGTCGCGGCGGAAGAGCAGGCTGAGACGCAGGCTGGTGTTGCGCGGCAGATCGCGCAGCACGCCGGTGACGCGATAGTCGCGCTTGCCCGGTCCCGCGCCGAGGCTGAGCCGCCTGCCCAGCGCATCCGCGGTGCCGAAATGGCGGATCGCCTCGCTCCGGGTGAGCACGATCGAATTGGTGTCGGGAAGTGCGGTCGCCGCCCCGCCTTGCGCGAAGGGCAGGCCGAGCACGTCGAAGAAATTGGCGTCGACCGTGGCTACGTCGATGAACACCGGCTGTCCGTCGCGCTCGGTGACGGTCTTGCCGGGCGCGAGCGACGTCACCGCCTCGACCTGCGGAAAGCCGCCGGGCAGCTTCTCGTAGACGATGAACGGACTCATCTGGATGTGCCGCGCGGGCTGGCCCGGCAGGTTGAACTTCGACTGGACCTGATAGAGCCGGCCGCTGTCGGGCAGCCAGCTATCATAGCTGCGCTCGTAGCGGAGGTAATTGAAGATGAGCAGGCAGCCGGCGAGACCCAGCGCCAGCCCGCCGATGTTGATCGCGGCATAGGCGCGGTTGCGAGCGAGAAGCCGCAGCGCGATCGTCAGATAATTACGCCACATTCGAGATCCCCCTCTCCCGTTCGGCCCGGTCCATCTCCAGAGTCTCCTCAGGCCGCCCGCCGTCGCTCCTGCAGGATGCGGCCGTCGAGCATCGATACGATCCGTCCTGCATAATCGGCGTGCGCCGGCGAATGGGTGACCATGACGATCGTCGAGCCTTCGCCGTTGAGCGTCTGGAGCATCCGCATCACTTCCTCGCCGTGATGCGTGTCGAGATTGCCGGTCGGCTCGTCGGCGAGGATCAATTTGGGGTTGGCCACCAGCGCGCGGGCGACCGCCACGCGCTGCTGCTGCCCGCCGGAGAGCTGGCTCGGCCGGTGCCGCGCGCGGTGGGCGATGCCGACCTTGTCCATGACCTCGTCGACCCGGCGCTTGCGCTCGGCGGCGGAGACGTTGTGGTAGAGCAAGGCCAGCTCGACATTGTCGCGCACGCTCAACTCGTCGACCAGATTGAAGCTCTGGAAGATGAAGCCGATGCTCTCCTTGCGGACATCGGCGAGCTTGCTCTCGGAGAGGCCGGCGACTTCCTTGCCGTTGAACACGTACGATCCCGAGGACGGGCTATCGAGCATGCCGATCATGTTGAGCAGAGTCGATTTGCCGCAGCCCGAAGGGCCCATGATCGCGACGAACTCGCCTTCGGCGATATCGAGATCGATCGCGTCGAGCGCGGTCGTCTGTACCGTGTCGGTACGATAGACCTTGGAGAGTTCGCGCATCGTCAGCATGTAAAATCCCTTTCGTTGGAATTATTTGGTCAGATCCAGGCGCGTCTTGTCGGCATAGCCGGTATAGGGTGAGGTCAGCACCTTCTCGCCGGCCTCGAGCCCCTCGAGCACTTCGACGAACTCGGCATTGCGGCGGCCGAGGCGGACCTGGCGCTTGACCGCGCTGCCGCCGTCGGGCGTCACCACGAAGATCCAGTTGCCGCCGGTCTCGTTGTAAAAGGCGCCGTTGGGGACGAGCAGAGCGGGTACCGGGTCGCCGAGCGTGAGGCGCGCCTGCATCGTCTGGCCGCGCTGGATGTTGGCGGGCTCGGGCCCGACGAACTGCAGATCGACCTGGAACTGGCCGTTCTGCACCTGCGGATAGATCTTGGTGACCTTGGCGGCGTAGCGCTTGCCGCCGAAATCGAGGCTCGCTTTCTGCTGGAGCTGGACCCGGCCGAGATAGAATTCGTCGACCCCGGCGATCAGCTTGTTGCGCCCGGGGCTGTCGATCTGCCCGACCCGCTCGCCGCGCTGGAGCGACTGGCCGACCTGCACCGAGAATCCCGAAAGCTGCCCCGCCACCGGCGCGCGCAACTGGAGCGCATCGAGGTTCGCCCGCGCGATCGACAGGCCCGACTGCATCGATTGCGCCGCCGCCTGCTGCTGCGAGAGCTGGCTCGTCTGAAGCCGGGCATCGGTCGCCTGGCTGCGCTTGAGCGCGGCATAGTTGCGCTGGCGATAGGCATAGTCGGCCTCGGTGTCGTCGAATTGCTTGCCAGTGACGAAACCGCGCGCCGCGAGCGGCTTTTCGCGCTCATATTGCCGCCGCGTCTTGTCGAGCGCGAGCCCCGCCTCGAGCACCGCGCGTTCGTTGGCGAGCCGGGTCTGGGCGAGCGCCAGCTCCTGGCTGCGCATATTGTTGATCTGCTGCTCGACTTCGGTCTGGCGCGCGAGCGTGGAGAGCTGGAGCTCGGCGTTGGAGAGCAGTGCGATCGGCTGGCCCCGTGCGACAGTGGCACCGTCCTCGACCAGCATCTTCTCGACCCGCCCGCCCTCGACCGCGTCGATATAGACGGTGAGCAAAGGCGTGACGCGCGCACGGAGCGGGATGAAATCGTCGAAGGTGCCGCGGGAGACCGTGGAAATCGTGACATGATCCGCACCGACCGTCTGGCTCGAACCCGACGGCGCGAACCACCAGAACAGCAGAGCCGCGAACAGCATCACCGCCCCGCCGATCGCGGCCTTGACCCTGGTCGACAGCTTCCGAGTCTCGACCACCGCGTCCATCCCGCTCCCGGTGACCGGGCGGTCTCCACTTTTCTGCATCCGAACGACACCCATGGTCATGATCTAGCAACCCCCGTGCCAGCCGCTGCCGGGAGACGCCGTGCGAGACTGGTCACAGGATCGAACCCGCACAAGCGTTCGAATTCGGACACTCCTGTCCGAAATCGAACGCTATCGAAACGGATGCGAAGCCCAGCCGGAGCAGTGCGTGGCCACCCTCTTCGCGCACCGCGATGTCGAGAGCCGCCTGCGGCTTGCCGAAGGTTGCCAGCGCCACGCAGGCAAGCGCAGCAAGCAGAATGGCGTTTCTCGCCGATTTTCTGGACGGTTTCCCAGACACGCGCGCTATCCCCGCTTCGAACTACCCAGGATACTTCAGCAGGACCCGTGCCAAAAACCTCCTTTGTCACCCCGGCCGAAGTGCCGGGGTCCACAAGCCGCTTGGCCAGGACATGGGAAGACGCGGAGAACGCACGGTTTAATCACACCGCATTCCTTTTGCGGCGTTGTGGAGCCCGGCACTTCGGCGGGGGTGACGACTTCACGGCGCGTCGTCCCGGTGCTTTGGCACGCATTTTGATTGTCCGGAAACGCACAGCCGCTGTACGGGAGTGGACGGATGGGGAGAGGGCCCGAATTCGACTATTGCGTCGTGATCGACGACGACGACGACATCCTGATGGCGTCGCGGCTGTTGCTGCGCCGGCTGTTCGTCGATGTCGCCACGGTGCGCAGTCCCGACGAGGCGCTGTCGCTGATCGAGACGCGAAAACCCGACGTCGTCTTGCTCGATGCCAATTTCGCGCGCGGCGCCACCGATGCCGCCGAGGGGCTGGCATGGCTCGAAAAGCTGCTCGGCATGGATCCCGAGATGGTGGTGGTGATGATCACCGCGCATGCCGGGGTGCAGGTCGCGGTCGCGGCGATGAAGCGCGGCGCGACCGATTTCGTCTCCAAGCCGTGGTCGAACGAGAAGTTGCTCGCCGCGGTGCGCACCGCGGCGTCGCTGCGCCGCTCCCGCCAGGCTGCTGTGGCGGGCGGGGCTGCCCCTGCACCGACCATCGTCGCGGGATCGGCGCTGCTCGGCGCGTCCCCCGCGATGGCGCGCGTCCATTCGCTGATCGCGCGTGCCGCACCCACCGACGCCAATGTCCTCGTCCTGGGCGAGAACGGCACCGGCAAGGAGCTCGTGGCGCGCGAACTCCATCGCCAGTCGCTGCGCGCGAACGACGTGATGCTGACCGTCGATCTCGGCGCGGTCTCCGAGGATCTGATCGATTCCGAGCTGTTCGGGCATGTGAAGGGCGCCTTCACCGACGCGCGCACCGATCGCGTCGGGCGGATCCAGGCGGCCGACGGCGGCACCCTGTTCCTCGACGAGATCGGCAATCTCCCGCTGCGGCTCCAGCCCAAATTGCTGACCGTGCTCGAGCAGCGGCAGGTCACGCCGGTCGGCGCCAACAGGCCGGTGCCGGTCAATATCCGGGTCATCGCCGCGACCAACTTGCCGCCCGAGAAATTGCGCGACGAGAGCCATTTCCGGCAGGACCTGCTGTTCCGGCTGAACACCGTCGAGATCGACTTGCCGCCACTCCGCGAACGGCTGGAGGACGTACCTGAGCTGATCGACCATTATCTCGATCATTACGCCAGACGCTATGGCCGCCCCCATCCGCAGCTCAGCGCAGCCGCCCGGGCCGCGTTGCTCGGCCACGACTGGCCGGGCAATGTCCGCGCGCTGCGCCACGCGCTCGAACGCGCAGTGATTCTCGCCCGCGACGCACCGCTCGAACCCGAAGATTTCGCGCTGGTGTCCAGCATGCCGCGGATCGCGCCGTCGGCCGTGGTGGCGCCGCGCGCACCGGACGATCTCAACCTCGAACGCGTCGAACGCCGGCTGGTCGAGGAAGCGCTCCGGAAGCACGGCTACAATATCTCGCTCGCCGCGCACGAACTCGGACTGTCGCGCGCCGCGCTGTATCGGCGCATGGAGAAGCATGGGCTTTGACCAGCGCTTCACGATCGGGCTGGTCGCCTGGATCGTCGCGCTGGTTGCGACGCTGCTCGCCTGCATCGCCGCATTCCTGACGCCGGGACTCGCCGCGGCGCGGATCGTCGCGCTGGCGATCGCGGCGGCGACTTTCGCAGGGCTTTGGCGCCACATCACCCGCACCAACCGCACCGTCGCGCGCTTCCTCGAGGCGCTCAAATTCGGCGACACCGGGCTCCAGTTCGATGCGCATGGCGGCGCGGGGTTCGGCGAATTGGGCGGCTCGCTCAACGAGGCGCTCGCCCGCTTCCGCGCCGAGCAGGACCGAGTCGCCGGCGAGTTGCGCTACCTCGACGCGCTGGTCGACGACATGCCGGTGGCGGTGCTCACGGTCGATGGGACCGGCCATGTCACGCTCGCCAACAAGGCGGCGCGCCGGCTGTTCACTGCCGAGCATGGCACCCTGCCCGAGGATTTCGCGATCTATGGTGCCACCTTTGCCCGGCGTCTCGCGAACGCCTCGCAGAGTGAGGAGCTATTGATACTCAATATCGCGGCAAGGCCCCAGCGAATGCTGGTGCGCACTGCGACGCTCGAACGGCTCGGCCAGCGCACCCGTGCGATCAGCGTGCAACCCATCCAGGGGACGCTGGACGCAGTCGAAATGGCGGCACAGACCGATCTCGTCCGGGTGCTGACCCATGAGATCCTCAATTCGCTGACGCCGGTCACGTCGCTTGCGGCGACCGCCGCCGATCTGCTCGCCGACCCCGACCTTTCCGCCGATCCACGCGTCGGCGATGCCCGGATCGCCGTCGAGACGCTCGCGCGCCGCGCGCAAGGACTGAGCAATTTCATCGAGGCCTATCGTGCGGTCGCGCAGACGCCCGAGATCAAGCGCCAGAGCTTCGCCGCGCGTCCCTGGGCCGAGGAACTGGCCCGCATCTTCGCGACCAAGGCGCCCATTCCGCTGCGGGTGGAAGTCGCGCCCGATACGCTCGCGCTCGACGCCGATCCGGACCTTCTCGCGCAGGTTGTGATCAACCTGCTGCAGAACGCGGCCCAGGCGATGCAGGCTACCGAACGCCCGCAACTCGCGCTTCGACTGATCGGCGACACGCAATCGATCGCGATCGAAGTCGCGGACAACGGCCCCGGGGTGCCCGAGAGCCTGCGCCAGGACGTGTTCCTGCCTTTCTTCACCACGCGTCCCACCGGCACCGGAGTCGGGCTCAACCTCGCCCGCCAGATCGTCATCGCGCACGGCGGCGCAATCGACGTGACCGATGCGCCCGGCGGCGGCGCGCTGTTCCGGATCGTTCTGTGACTCCCCTCCCTGCAAGGGAGGGGAATATCAGCCTTTCGCGGCAGGAAGCGGCGGCGCGCCCGGCGGCACTGCGGCGTTGCGCCAGCGTTCGACCGGCACGACCTCGACGCTTGCGTCCTCCCGCCGCCGCCGCTGGATCAAGGTCGCGGCCTGCTGGCTGGTGCCGCCGATCGTCGCGCGGGTGCGCACCCAGAAAGTGTTCGAGCGGAATGACGTCCCCGAAGGCAGCGAGACATTCTGATCGGTCAGGTCCTTTGCGGTGAGAAACCCCTGGCGGTCGCGGATCGCGACGAGCCGCCCGGCGACCAGCGGATCGCGGAACAACAGCGCCAGCATCTCCTGATCGGCGGCGTTGAGATTGAGCGTCGTCGTACCCGGCAGCGCCGTGACCAGCCGCTCGAGCCGATCCGCGACCTTGGGTTCGATCCCCGCCATCCGCAGCGGCCGGAGATCGGTGACGGGGCCGCGCAGCCGGACATATTCCACCGCAGCGACGATCTGCTCGGGAGTCAGCCCCACTTGATTGCCGATCGTCTGGAACAGGATCGTCGCAGCGACCTGCCCGGTGCGCACCGAATTGATGTTGAAGCGCCCCTCGGCGTCGGCGATCGCGAGATCGAAGCTGCCCCCGTCGATCGCCGCCCCGCTCTCCGACAGCTTCGCCCAGGGCTCGCCGAGATGATCGACCTCGGGCGATTGCTCGGCATCGCGGCGCAGCGCGACCAGTGCCGACAGCTCGCCGCCGCGCACGATCGCGAGTGCCCGCGCCGCCTCGCGCGTCCGCAGGCCGCGATCCAGCGCCAGTTCCTCGCGGTTGATCATCAGCAGCACCAGCCCGGCGGCGATCGCGACGAACATCAGCACGTTGACGAGGATCATCCCCTCTTCGTCGTGGCCGCGGGTCACTGCTTCGGCCCCTCGGGCCGCACCGGCAAGGCGATCACGCGACGCAGCGAGCCCGGCGCGCCGCCCGGCCCGGTCACCTGCATCTCGATCGCCACCGCGCGCGGCCAGCGATCCTTGCCTTCGTCGTTGACCGGCCAGCGATCGACCCACGCCCCGTCCCAGAAGCGCCAGCGCGCATTCGCCACGCCGGCCAGCACGAGTTGCGGGGCCGGCCCTATCGTCCGCACCAACGCGCCTCCCGCCACGCCATAGCGAAGCGGTACCGCCGCCCCGCCCATGCCCGGGGCTGCGCGGGTGAAGGAGAGGTTCGCGCCGCCGCCGCTTATCGGGCCGCCGGCGATCTGCTCGATGTCGCTCGACACCACGAACATCGTCCGCTGGAGATCGGCGAGCCGGTCGAGCCGCTTCTCGGTGCGCCCCTGGACGTTGATGATGCCCTCGACCAATGCGAGGCCCGCGACCGCAATCAGCGCGAACAGCCCCAGCGAGATCATCAGTTCGATCAGCGTGAAGCCGGATTCGCCGGCTTCGGGCTCCTTGCTCACGATCCCGAGCTCACCGCCACCGGTTCATAGCCGTGCGGCCGGGCGACGAGGATCGCGAAGTCGCGCGCGACCGAGCCGTCGGTGCGGAAACGCACCGGCCCGGTGACGCAGCGGAAGCCCTTGCCGTCGAGCAGGCCTTCGCCGTTGAGCGTGTTCGCAGCGCGCAGCGTATTGGCGATTCCCGCCGCGTCGTATGCCAGCGCCGTGATCGTCCCCGCCTCACCGCCATTGCGCGCGGCGAATTCGCTGGCGAAAGTGCCGAACGCGGCCGGGTCGGGACTGGCGATCCACGCGCCGTCCAGTGCCTCGAGCGCCTGCGGGCGGTTGTCGATTCCCTGCAAGGTGCCGAGCAGCTGGATGCCGCTGTCCTTGAGGTTGCGCGCCGCCGCCAGCACCGCCTCGCCGCTGCCGGGCAGCAAGAGGCCGTCGGGCGCATCGCCCGCCGCCGGCAGCGGCTGCCCCGCTTTGACTTCGAGCACGCGCACCTGCACGCCCAGCTCGCCCTCGAGCTGGCCCGCCGCCAGCGAAGCCGCCGCGCTCCACGGGCTGCCATCGTCGATGACCGCGACGCGCTTCACGCCGCGCGAGCGGGCATAACGCAGAATCGCGCTGGTCACCTGCCGCGCGGTGATCCCGAAGATCCACGTGCCGGGCGCGCGCAGCACCGCATCGTTGCTGAAGGCGATGATCGGCACCCGCCCCGCGACGCTGCTGCTCACCGCCGGCACTTCCTCGGCCGAGAGCGGCCCGAGAATCAGCGCAGGCTTGCGGCGCAGCGCCTGCCCCGCCGCCGCCACCGCGCCCGCCGCAGTGCCGAGAGTATCGAAGCTCAGCACATATTGGCTGTTTTCGGCGAGCAAGGCCGCTTGCCGCATGCTAATGCCCAGCCGCGCTCGCGGTCCGGTGAGCGGCACCAGCAGAGCGATCGGACGCTTGTCCTTCTTTTCTGCTGTGGCAAATGCATGCGAGGGAAGCACGACCGATGCCGCTGACGCGACCAGGCCTGATTGCAGCAAGCGCAGCAGGGACCGCCGGTCCATTGCCGACTCCGGATAGGGGGGGTGTGGCACGCCGGCGTATTATCGTCTTCGCCGCGCTGGGCATAGGGGCCTATCTGCTCGCCTTGCTGGTCACGCTGCCGGCGAGCGCCGTCCTCAAGAACCGGTCCTGGCGTAGCGGCGTGGCGGGGACGGTGTGGAACGGCGAAGTCGGCGTCGCCGGCGGCGCGAAGTTCGCGTGGCGGATGGCGCCTTTGCGCGCGCTGACCAGCCTTGCCTATGCCGCCGACTGGAAGGCGACCGGCCCCGACACCGATCTCGGCGGGCGCCTTCTCGCGCATCTCGGCGGGCGCATGGTGCTCGACAAGGTGAGCGGCGCTGCCGATGGCAGCCTCCTTCACGCGCTTCAGCCCAACCTCCCCTTCACCTGCGATCTGGTGATGCAGGTCGAGATGGAGCGGATCGCGATCGGCGGCGGCAGCCGGATGCTGAGCGGCACCGCGACCACCGACCCCGGAAGCTGCCGTCGCAAGAACGGCGGTGCGGCCTCTGCCCTCCCCGCATTGATCCTGACCGCCGAGCATATCGGCAACCGAACCTCGATCCGCATCGCCCCGATGGCGCAGCGCCGCCGGACGCTGGCGACGCTCGAACTGGCGGAGAGCGGCACGGTCGACATCTCGGTGACGCCGGACGGCGCGACGATGATGCCGTTCCTCGGCCTCCCGGCCGGCGCGCGGATCCAGGGGCAGATGTAATCTATTCCTCCCCGAGCTCGTCTCGGGGAGGGGGACCGCCGAGGTCGGTGGAGGGGTCGCCGCGAAGACGGCGGTTCTGCTATCGGCGAGCGCCCCCGCGCCTGCGGCGCGGCCCTTCCCACAGCTTCGCTGGTTCCCCCCCGAGCAAAGCTCGGGGAGGAATTGATTTACAACGTCACCAGATTGTTCAGGTTGATGATCGGCAGCAGGATCGCGAGCACCATCAGCAGCACCAGCCCGCCCATCACCAGCAGCACCAGCGGCTCGACCAATGCGACCAAAGTCGCCACCAGCGCATCCAGCTCGCGCTCGAGCTCGTGTGCCGCCCGGCCCAGTGCGGGAGCAAGTCGCCCGCTGCTCTCGCCGCTCGCCACGATCGCCACGAGCATCGTCGGGAAGACTCCGGCCTCTTGCATCGCCGCGCGCAGGCTGATGCCCTCGCGTACGCGCTGGGCGACGCCGAGCGCCTTTTCCTGCACCCAGCGATTGGGGGTCACCGCCGCCGCGGCGTGCAGCGCCTCGACCAGCGGCACCGCGCTCCCCACCAGGGTCGCGAGGCTGCCGGCGAAGCGCGCCGCGTTGATCTGGCGGCTGAAGCGGCGGAACGGCCGGCGCTCGGTGAACATCCGGTGGAGCCGCAGCCGATTGGCGGGCACGCGCGTCCAGCGCGCCGCGAACAGCGCCGCCACCGCGAGCGCCAGCAGCAGATAGAGCCCGAACTTCTGCAGGAACCAGCTGATCGCGATCATCAGCCGGGTGAGCAGCGGCAGATCGGCGCCGCGCGAGACGAAGACCCGGACGATGTCGGGCACGACATAGACCATCAGCAGCACCATCATGCCCACCGACACCAAAGCGAGCAGCGCCGGATAGAGCAAGGCGAGCTGGAGCTTCTGGCCGTTGGACTGGCGATTCTCGACGAATTCGGCGAGGTGGTTGAGCACATCGGGCAACCGGCCCGAAGCCTCGCCCGCCGCCACCGAGGCACGATAGAATTCCGGGAAGGATTTGGGATGCTGCGCCAGCGCCACCGCGAAGCTGCGCCCGTCGAGGATCGCCCCGCGCACGTCGAGCAGCAGCGAGTTCACTTGCGGCTGTTCGGACTGGGTGGCGACGAGGCGGAGCGCCTCCTCGATCGAAATGTCCGATCCGGCGAGCGTGGCGATCTGGCGGGTGACCGTGGCGAGCGCCTTGGGCGAGATGCCCGAGCGGCGCAGCCGCGGCAGCGGGATGCTGCCGAACGAGGCGCCGCGCTCCCCCGCCGGCTCGACGGAGAGCGGCAGCAAAGCCTGCTCGCGGAGCAACGCGCGCGCGGCGGCCGGCGACGAGGCTTCGACGATGCCCTTCTTGCTGGCGCCGCTGCGGTCGGCCGCGCGGTACGAATAAGCGGGCATAACTAAAATCCTCCCCGAGCGAGCTCGGGGAGGAATGGAGCCGGCTCGCTCACGCCTCGTCCCTCACCACCCGCGCGACTTCGTCGACCGTGGTCACCCCGCTGCGTATCTTCGCCAGCCCGTCGTCGAGCAGGCCCGGATTGTCCTTGCGCGCATGCGCCTCGAGATCGGCTTCCGAGGCGCCGTCATGGATCATCTTCTGGAGCCGGTCGTCGACCGCGACGACTTCGTACAGCCCCGCACGACCGCGATAGCCGTCCTGATGGCATTCGGCGCATCCTTCCGCGCGCCACAGCTTTTCGCCGGGCAGGATCGCGCCCCCGAGCAACAGCGAATCCGCCGCGCTCGCCACATCCTCGCGTCGGCAAGTCGCGCATAGCCGCCGCACCAGCCGCTGCGCCGCCAGCCCCACCAGCATCGGCGCGAGCAGATAGCGCTCGACCCCCATGTCGATCAGCCGGGTCACCGATCCGATCGCGCTGTTGGTATGGAGCGTCGACAGCACGAAATGCCCGGTCATCGCCGAGCGCACCGCGACCTGCGCGGTCTCCTGATCGCGGATTTCGCCGACCATGATCACGTCGGGATCCTGGCGCAGGATCGCGCGCAGGCCCCGCGCGAAGGTCATGTCGGTACGCGGATTGACCTGGGTCTGGCCGATCCCGGGCAGCTCATATTCGATCGGATCCTCGACTGTCATGATGTTGCGCTTGCGGTCGTTCAATCGGCTCAGCCCCGAATAGAGCGTCGTCGTCTTGCCCGATCCGGTCGGTCCGGTGACGAGCAGCATGCCGTGCGGCCGCTCGAGCAGCCTATTGAACACCTCGCGGTCGCGCGCGCTCATCCCCAGCGCTTCCATGTCGAGCCGCAGCGAGCCTTTTTCGAGCAGGCGCATCACCACCCGCTCGCCATGCTGGGTCGGAATCGTCGAGACGCGCGCGTCGACATCGTGCCCGCCGATCCGCAAGGTCACCCGGCCGTCCTGCGGCACGCGGCGCTCGGCGATGTCCAGCTTGGCCATCACCTTGATGCGGCTGACCAGCAGCGGCGCCAGCGCGCGCGGCGGCTCGATCATGTCGCGCAGCACCCCATCGACGCGGAAGCGGACGACGAGGCGCTTCTCCTGCGTCTCGATATGCATGTCCGACGCGCCCTCCTTGACCGCCTCGAGCAGCAGCGCGTTGATCAGGCGGATCACCGGCGCGTCGTCGCGGGTGTCGAGCAGATCGTCGACCGAGGCGGCGCTGTCGGCGAGCGCGGCGAGATCCATGTCGCCGAGATCGAAATCGGCGGCGGCGCCCGCGCTGCCGCTATAGGTGGCGCTCAAAGCTGCATCGAAAGCCTCGTCGCTGACCGGTACGAAGGAGGCGCCGGGCGCAATTCGCTGCACTTCGAGCAAGGCGTCGAGGCCAACATCCGCGCGGTGGACGCATTCGACTCCCGCCCCGCCCACACGCAGGAGCACGCCGTGCTTGCGCGCGAAGCTGTACGGCAAGGTCGCCGGCGCATCGTCGATCAGGATCAGCGTCTCGTTCATGCGCCCAGATCCACGCTCGCCGAGACGCGGCCCGGGCCCGGCCGGCGCTGGATCGAGATTCGGCGGACGCGAAGCTCGCTCGACGCGCCCAGATCGGCGAGCCATGCCACCAGCGTCTCGTAGCTTGCATCGGCGATCGTCACCCGCACCCCGCCGGGAATCGCCTCTGGCGCTACCGCCATGCCGAAGCCTGCGGCCGAGCTGGTCGCGACCTGCGCCGCCGGGCCCTGCCGCCGCGGCGCCCGTGCAGTCGTCAGCGTTCCGGCGGCGCGAATCCGCGCGGTCAGCGTCTCATAGGTGCGGATGTCGGCCAGCGCCTCCGCCCGCGCCGCCTGAAGCGGCTTGACCACGCCATAGACCAGCACCAGCAGCGCCAATAGCGTCCCGAGGCCGGCAACCATCACCTGCTCGCGCCGGCTGAGGCCACCCCACCAGGTGTCGAATCGGATCAATGCGGCGTCGAGCGCCGGTACGCGGGAAACGATCAGCCTCATGCGTTGCTCGCCGTTATGCGGACGCTGCCGTCGGGCGAGCGGGTTACGGTTGCCGTGACGCGCGCGGCGCGCAACGCCGCCTCGGCACGTCCGGCGAGCCCGGGATCGCTGCCCTCGAGGTCGAGCGTGAGCGCATTCGCCTGATAGTCGATCGCACGCACGGTGATCGCCCCGGCGAGCGGCCCGAGCGCGCCCGATACGCGGGTCAACAGCGGCAGAAAGGCGTCGGGCGGCGCGCTACTCCCGGTGGGCAGCATATCGGCGACGCTCGCGGCGAGATCGCCGCCCAGATTGGCTCCCGGCGCAGCGATGGCGGCGGTTGCGCGCGTGTCGGCCTCGCGTCGATCGGCGATGTTGCGCAACATCAGCGTGTCGGCAGTGGCGATGACCACATGCGCGGCGGCCCCCAGCGCGACGATCCAGCCGAGCCGCCGCCAGATATCGGGCAGCGCGGCGCGGCGGCGGGCATAGCGCCCCTGCCGCAAGTCGAGCGCGGGCGCGAGCAACCGCTCCGCCAGCGCCGCGGGCTCGATCGCCGATCCGCCGGCCAGCATCTCCGCAGGAAGCGGTGCCCCGTAGGACCGGGCCGCAGGCCGTCCCGCGGCCTGCCATGCAGCCTGCAGCATCGCCGGCGGAATCGCGAAGCCGGTGCCGTCGCCGGCGCGGACCACCGCACGATCCGCGCCGAGATCGACCGACCATTCGCCTTCCGCCGGCCGCGGCAGCGCGAGCGCATCGGGGACCATCGCGGCGTGCCCGAGCCCTGCATCCTCGGCCGAATCGACCCACGCCGTCATCAATTCGTGCCGCACCACGCCGACCAGATAGCGTTTCGGCGCCACCTCGGCGCCGAGCGCGAGATGGACCGACTCCACCGGTTCGGCGATCAGTTCCTCGACGGCGAAGGGCAACGCCTCCAGCCGCTTCGCCCGACTCGCCAACGGCAGGTCGACCGCGAGCAGCCGCACCTGCTCGGTCGGCACGACGATGGTTGCAGGGCCTCCCCGCTCGGCTATGATCAGCCGATCGCCCGCCAGCGTCCACACTCCCGTGGCGAGCGATTCCGGCGCATCGGGCGCGCCTATGGTGCGACCGGAGGCTGTCACATTTGCTTCATGGGAAGGACGCATGGGGCGGGGATGCGCATAGTTTTGAAACAGTTTAGTGACATCGCACTGCTTAGGCAGAACAGCAAGCGCCGCACAACTCCCAAGGGCGAGGCCGGCTTCACCTTGCTCGAGATGATGATCGTGCTGGTGATCATCGCGGTCATCGCCGGGCTGGTCACCGTCAACGTGATGGGCCGCCCGGACGAGGCGAAGGCCACAACGACCAAATCCAATATCAGCAGCATCGCCGGCGCGCTGAAGATGTACCGCCTCGACAATGGTGCCTATCCGACCTCCGAACAGGGGCTGAAGGCGCTCGTCGAGCGCCCGACGGCGCCGCCGGTTCCGGGCAGCTGGGCGCAGGGCGGCTATCTTTCGGCGCCCGCGCTCGACGGCTGGCAGAAGCCCTATGACTATCAGTCTGACGGGATGACCTTCACGATCCGCTCGCTCGGCCGCGACGGCAAGCAAGGCGGCGAAGGAGTCGACGCCGATATCGACGGCAAAGGCTGATTTCGGTGCGGGGGGCAGCACGGACCGCGATCGATCGCGACGCGGGCTTCACCCTGCTCGAAATGCTGATCGTGCTCGTCATCATCGCAGTGATGGCCGGCGCGGTCACGCTCGGCATCGGCAGCGTCACCCGCGCGCCGAGCGTCGAGACCGAGGCGCGCCGCCTCGCCACCCGGCTGCAGGCGGCTGCCGACGACGCGATGCTCGGCGATCGGATGATGGCGTTCACCGTCCAGAAGCACGGCTATGGCTTCGCCACGATCGGCGCCGACGGCCAGTTGATCGCGCGCACTGACGACGCGCTGGGCTTCCATCGCCTTCCCGGCGGCATGGTGGTGACGTTGAGCGTGCGGCCGCCGGTGATCCTCGGCGTCGACGGCGCGGGGAGACCGCTTTCCGCAATGGTCGAAAGCGGGTCGCAGCGATGGCTGGTAACCTATGACGGGTTGACTGCGCGCGCGATGCCGGCACCGGCGCCGAAGGCGTGATGCGGGCCTTCGCTCTATTCCTTCATGCCGGACTTGTTCCGGCATCCACCGCGCCTGAGCACGCTGGCGGTGAGGCTGTTACGAGAAGGGCGCCATCTTCGTTCGCGGCCCGGTGGACCCCGGAACAAGTCCGGGGTGACGATAGTGGAGAAGCCGGCTTCTCGCTGATCGAAGCCCTTGTCGCGCTCGCCGTGCTCGCGATCGCCACCGTCGGCCTGATGCGCACCGTCGAATCGCACATCGACTCCACCCGCGGCGTCGAGCGGCGCACCGCGGCGATGTGGGTCGCCGAGAACCGGCTCGCCGAGCTCGAAACCCGAATGCCCGGTGCCGACCAGGTCGAAATGCTCGGCGAGCGATGGCGGATCGCCGTGACCCGGCGCGGCACCGACGATCCCGAAATCCAGCGCGTGCGGATCGAAGTGTTTCCCGCGCGCGCGACCACGCCCCTTGCATCGCTCGACGGCTTCGTGGACGGACGCAAGGGATGAGCACTGCTTTGTCCCTCACCCCGCGCCAGGCGCGCACCGCGCTCGACATCTTCACCGGGCTGGTGGTGCTTTCGGTCGCAGTGGCGCTCGCCGGTCTCACCTGGCGGCTCGCCGGGCATGCCGGCACCGGCGCGATCACGGTGCCGTCGGGCCGCAGCGGCCCGGCCGTCGCGCCGGACATCGCGCCTGCGATCGCCCTTGCGCCGTTCGGAAAGGTGGCGGCGGCCGACGCGTCGCAGGCCACGTCGCTGCCGCTCGAGCTCAAGGGCGTGATCGCCGCCAGCCCCGCCTCGCTTTCGACTGCCTTCATCTCGGTGAGCGGCGCGGCCGCGACGCCGTTTCATGTCGGTGAGGCCGTGAGCGGCGCGACGATCCAGTCGATCCTGCGCGATCGGGTGATCCTCACGGCCGGCGGTCGCAGCGAATATCTCGCTTTCCCCGATCCGACGCTCTCGCCCGAGCAGCGTCAGGCGGCGCAAAACCAGGCCGCGCAGACGCCGCAACCGGGCTCGCCGGTGACCGGTTCGGGCGCGGGCGCCCCGCCCCCGCCCGCCATCCCGCCCTCGGCGAGCACCGCCGGTCTGCTCCAGCGCTTCGACGCGACGCCGGTGAATGGCGGCTTTCGCATCGGCGACAACGGTCCGCCCGGCATGGTCGCGGGCGACGTCATCCAGTCGGTCAACGGGACGTCGCTGAGCGATCCCGCTGCCGCCAACGCCGCCTTCGCCTCCGCGCAGGCGAACGGCAATGCCCAGATCCAGATCCTCCGCGACGGGAAGCGGCTGACGCTTACCGTGCCGCTTCGCTAAAGAGACCCTAGTGCACCAGATTCGCTCCACCCTCGCCGCTCTCGCGCTTGCCGGCATCGCGCTCGACAGCGTCGCCGTCGCGCAGAACGCCGCCGAGCAGGCCCAGCCGGGCGACATCGTGATCAACATGCGCGGAGTCGAGATCGCCGACGTCGCCGATCAGATTTCGCGGATCACCGGCCGCACCCTGATCCTCGATCCGGCGGTGAAAGGTGTCGTCACCGTCACTTCGGCGACGCCGCTATCGCCTTCGGGAGTCTGGGAGCTGTTCCAGTCGGTGCTCCGCGCCAATGGCTTCTCGGCAGTGCGATCGGGCCGTGCGTGGCGCGTGGTGCCCGCGGCCAATGCCGTGCGCGACGGCGGCGTCCCCGGCCGCGCGGCGGGTGGGCAGGAACTCGTCACCCGGATGGTCCGCCTCGCCAACGTGCCCTCGGCCGATGTCGCGCGCGTCATCCGTCCCCTCGTTGCAACCTTCGGCAGCGTCGAGCCGCTGACCAGTCCCAACGCCGTGGTGATCACCGATTATGCCGACAATGTCCGCCGGGTGGAGGCGATCGCCCGCCAGCTCGACGGCGGCAGCGGCGCAACCTTCGCAACGATCACGCTGCGCAACGGCAACGCCGCCGATGTCGCCCAGTCGCTCCAGACCGTTCTCGGCGATCAGCAGGGCGGCACCGGCGCGCGCGTGGCCGCCGACGGCCGCAGCAACACCGTGATCATCCGCGGCACCCCCGCCGCGGTCGCCGAGGCCCGCCGCATCGCCGCGTCGCTCGACCAGCCCGGCGGCGCGACGCCGATCACGCGGATGTTCCGCCTCAATTATGCCGATGCCGAAACCGTGACCGACGTTCTGCGCGGCGTGCTCGGCCAGGGCGAGAGCGCCGACAATCCGATCGCGCGCAGCCTCTCGGGCGCGAACAGCAATCCCTTCGCCCGTTTGAGCGGCGGATCGCAAAACCTCGCGTCGCTTCCCAACAGCGCCGCAGCGACCGGCGCCGGGCTCGGCAATGCGATGCAGGCCGCCAACGCTGCGACCCAGCCGGTGATGCAGAACCAGCCGGCCCAGACGCCGCAGGGATTTTCGACTCCCGATCTGACCGTCCAGCCAGCGCCCGAGCTCAACGCAGTGGTGGTGCGCGGCACCCCGTCCGCGATCGCCTCGATCGAGCAACTGATCACCGATCTCGACGTGCGCCGCCCGCAAGTGCTGATCGAGGCGGCGATTGCCGAGATCACCGGCGACGATGCCGAGGCGCTCGGCGTCCAGCTCGGCACCAACGCCGTGACGCTCCAGCAAGAGGGCGTAGGCACGTCCTTCGATCAGGCGGGAACGTCGCTCGGCACGATCCTGAAGGCACTCAACGTGCCGGCCGGGGCGCTGATCGGCACCGGGCTGACCGGCAACATCAACATCGGCAACGATTTCTCGATCCTCGTCCAGGCTTTGGGCGCGTCGACGCGGGCGAACCTGCTGTCGACCCCGCAGATCACCGTTCTCGATAACGTCCCGGGCGAGTTCGTTTCGGGTCAGAACGTGCCCTTCGTCACCGGATCGGTACTGACCGATTCGACTTCGGTCGCACCCTACACCACGATCGAGCGCAAGGACGTCGGCATCACCTTGCGGGTGCTGCCGCGGATCAATGCCGGCGACACGATCCGGCTGCAGGTCAACCAGGAAGCCTCGTCGATCGCGGCGGCCCAGACCGCCGCCGCCTCCGACCTCGTCACCAATCGCCGCGCGATCAACACCACCGTGCTCGCCGACAATGGCCAGACCATCGTGCTGGGCGGACTGATCACCGACGACCGGCAGGATTCGCGCCAGCAAGTGCCGATCCTCGGCGACATCCCGATCGTCGGCGAATTGTTCAAGAGCCGGCGCGAAACTCGTCAGAAGCGCACCTTGTTCATCTTTCTCAAGCCGACGATCCTGCGCGATCCGGCCGATGCGGCGGCGGCGGCGAAGGACAAATACGCACGCCTGCGCTCCGAGGAGATCGCCAATACGCGCCGCTCCAGCCTGCTGCTCGCGCCGCCCACGCCCCGGCTGACCGTCGAGATCGACGGAATCTACTGAGCCACGCGCGAAAGAACGCTACCTGCAACAGCCGTTAGCCAGTCGCTATCGCACGCGTCGCAGAGCCGAAAGTCTTGGTTTGCGTTACCGCCATCTGGCGGGATGGGATGTCCGCAATGATCGCACGCATCGCTGCGGCCTGACGAATCTATTGCCTCGAGAGTTGCGCCTGGCCGCATGCCACTGCCGCCTTCCCGCTTCGGTGAAGGCATCGAAAGTCTCGTTGAGGCTGATTCTGCCTTACGGTCCTTAATGACTGCTCTCGCCCCAGTTGTTGCCGTTCGTTCACGATCGTAGCGCGCCTTAAGCAGACGCCGAGAGATCATCTGACCGGCATCCGCACCTACGAAACGAAGGCCGTTCACGGCTTCTCACCAGAGAGTCCGACTCGTAGATCCTGTCAGTTCGCTCGATTGTAGACGAGCTTATAGCTAATTGGCGTAGAGAGCAGTGGACTGATAATGGTAGTCTCCTCCACCAACTGTTGCCCAACGCCAAGATACACTGTCGTCCGCTCGATGTCGTCTCCGCGGAATGTTAGCGAAATGGCTTCACCATTCGCTTTTGCCGACACATCGAAAACGAGGCTTTCCACGAGCGTCCACTTGATCGAATCTCCGCCAATCCAAACGACAATAGGTGTTTTGTCATCGTACTTGATCGAGAATCGACTTCCTGAACTCGAAATTCTAAATCTACTTGTAGCAATGGACTTGCGTAGCCTCATGCGAACGAGAGGGCGTTTGGCGTTGGAAACGCCGGCAATAGCGTTCTCGATCGCTTGAAAGGCGGCGTCGCTTCGTTCCGGGTCGCGGACATAGCTGCCAGAAACAATACGTTGCGCCGGGTTCGCTGAGCCTGAGCCAGAGATCAAGATGGCAGCTCCGATCGCCGCCGACAAAGTCCAATGACGCATCACGCTCTCCTCAAATTCCGCTGCGCCGCGACGGGTGTAGGGACGATCCGGCCTAGCGCATAGGTAAGGCCTCGGCTGTCGAATCGAGGGACTTCCTCCCATTTGTCGACGCACGTACTGGCGGAGGGCTGGCTGTATCAAACGGCCGAGCCTCGCGGCCGCCAACTCGATCCGCAAACTCGGAAGCGGACCAGCCGCTCTCCACCCGGAATTAGCCGTCCGTCTACCAGGCGGCTGCTCAACCCGCCGGCAGCGGCACCCGGACGCGTTGCGCGCCGCGGGTGAAGAACGCGGCGTCGATCGCGAGGCCGGCGAGCTGCCAGCCGTCGACGCTCTCGCCGATTTGCAGGGCCCGTGTCGTACCCTCGGCAGTGCGCACCAGCGCCACCGCGTCCGCGCCGAGCCGGCCGACGACTCCCACCAGCGCCGGCGCGTCGCCGGGCAACGCCGCTTCCTCCGCCTCGGCCGCGCCGAACAGCGACCGTTCATAAGCGGCAGCGAGCGGCGGCGGCGCCGCGGGCGCCGCGAGCGGGGTCGAAGGCGATGCGATCGCGGCGGGCTGGTTCGGCGCGTTCCCGCGCGGGACGAGCAGCGCCAGCGGCATCAGCACGGCGAATCCGCCGGCAAGACCGAGCGCGGTGCGGCGCGCGCTCATTGCACCGCCACCGCTTCGGCGGCTAGCCGGACGCCGTCCGCCACCGGTTCGATCGACCAGCGGCGAAATCGCATCAGCGGCTGCTCGCGCTCGAAGGCGTCCGCGAGCGCGAGTACGGCCTTTTCCGCTCCCGAAACCCGCACCCGCAGCGCCGCCAGCCCGTCGGGCGCCTCGATGCCGTTGGTCTCCTCGACCAGCACGCCGCCCGCCCTGGCCAGCCGCTGGAGCCGCGCCATCATCGCTGCCCGTGCCGCCGCCGGATCGGGCGCGGCGAGCGCCAGACCGTCGGCGACGATCGGCGCGCGTCGTTCGGGCAATGCCGCAGCCTGAACGAGTTGCGCGCGGGCGGCACGGGCGGCGGCGAGGTCGCCCAACGCCTTGCCCGTCATCGGCGCGAGCAAGGCAAGCGCGAGCAGCCCCGCTCCCGCTCCCGATGCGAGTGGCGGTACTCTCACGGCGTGGTCCCCGCAAAGGTGACGATCATCTTCGTGTCGGCCTGCCGCTGCCCGGTGTTGCGCAATCGCATGAATGCCGGTGCGCGACGCAGCGCGCCGCGAAGCTTGTCCGGGTCGGCGGCGGCCACGTCGATCTCGACCGCTCCTTGCGCGGTGCGCCCGGCACGGACCAGCGTCGCATCGGCAGGAAGCGCGCGAGCCAGCGCCTCGATCGTGGATCCCAGGGTCGGGCGGCGTAGCACTGCGTCGATCTGCCCGCGCGCCTCGGTCGCCGCCTTGGCCGCTGCGATGCGCGGGGCTGCATCGCGCTCGATCCTTTTCGCCGCCACGCGCTGCTGGACGGTCAGCAGCTTTGCCCCGGCGATCGTCAGCAACGGCCCGGCCACGATCAGCGCCGCAACGAGCGCAGCGACGCCGCCGTCGGACCATTGCGTCATGCCCGGCTTCGCACCGGCCGGCCGGGGACGGGCCGCAAACGCGGCCAGCCGGTGCGCGAGGCTCGGCGCAGGAGCGGAGGTTTCGGGATCGGGACTGCCGGGGTGCATGACGCCCGTCGATTAGCCGCTGCGACGGCCAAGGGCAAAGCGTCACAAACCGGTCCGCGAAGAGTCATCGCCCTGCCATCCCAATTCCATCACCCGGTAAAGCAGCCCTTCCAAAGGCGATGTGCGCCGGGTCGCGACGGACCCGCATGCCTGGGGGATTTCCATGAACGACCTGACGTCCAATGCCTTCGGCTATACCGATGGCGACACCGACACCAACCACAGCAGCGAAATCACGCTGAACGAACTCGCCGCACGCCGCCTCTCGCGGCGCCAGACGCTGCGCGGCGGTTCGGCGATCGTCGCGGCTACGCTCGGCGGATCGGTGCTTGCCGCCTGCGATTCGAACAATGACAGCGCGAGCAACCCTGCACCGACCGTCAGTGCCGGCGCCGCGGCGACGACCAACGCCGGGCGGGTCGTCACGCTCACCGGTACTGCGAGCGACGCCGCAGCGGTGTCGTGGACGCAGACCGGCGGCCCCGCCGTCACGCTCACCGGCGCGGTCGGCAACACCGCCACGTTCCTCGCGCCCAGCGTGGCGAGCGCCACGGTACTCACCTTCCAATTCGCCGCCGCGAATGGCTCGACCGTCACCACCGCGACGACGACGGTCACCGTCAATCCCGCGCAGCTCGGCTTCACCGCGGTCGCCAAGAACAGGCTCGACGTCGTCAGCGTGCCCGCGGGCTATAAGGTCCAGGTGGTCAACCGTCTCGGCGATCCGATCGCGGCGGGCGTGCCGGCGTTCAAGAATGACGGCACCGACACCAATTTCGCCCAACGCATCGGCGATCACGGCGACGCGCTGCAATGGTTCGGGCTGAGTTCGGCCGGCGCGCGCGACGATGCGAGCTCGACCCGCGGACTGCTGGTGCAGAACCATGAAAACATCACCCAGAAATATCTCCACCCGACGGGCGCAACGGGCAGCCCTCGTTCCGAGGCCGAAGCGATCAAGGAGATCGAGTGCCACGGCGTGAGCGTCACCGAAGTCTCGGAAGGTGCCAATCGCGCCTGGTCGATGGCGCAGGCGAGCAGCTTCAACCGCCGTATCACGCCCAACACGCCGATGGCCTTCAATGGTCCGGTGCGGGGTACCGATTTCCTCAAGACCCTGTTCTCGCCGACCGGCGTCGCCGGGCGCGGCACCGTCAACAACTGCGCCAATGGCGTCACGCCCTGGGCGACCAACCTGACCTGCGAAGAGAATTGGGCAGGCTATTTCCGTCGCAGCGGCGACGCCGTCCGCACCGCGAAGGAAACCACCGCGCTCGCCCGTTACGGCGTCTCGCCGACCGCGGGCGGCAGCTATGGCTGGTCGACCGTGGTTCCCGCCGACGCCGCCGATACCCGCTTCCGCCGCTGGGATGCGCGCGCGAGCGGCGCCTCGGCGACCGACGATTTCCGCAACGAACCCAACCAGTTCGGCTGGGTGGTCGAGATCGACCCGTACAATGCCGCCTCGACGCCGCGGAAGCGCACCGCGCTCGGACGTCTCGGTCATGAAGGCGCCTGGCCCGGCCTGTTCGTCGCCGGCCGCAAGCCGGCCTGGTACATGGGCGACGATTCGCAGCGCGAATATATGTACAAGTTCGTCTCGAACACGGCCTGGGTCGCGGCCGATGCCACCGCTGCCGATCGCCTCGCGATGGGCGACAAATATCTCGACGCGGGCACGCTCTACGTGGCCAAGTTCAATGCCGACGGATCGGGCAACTGGATCCCGCTGGTGTTCGGCCAAAACGGCATCACCGCCGCCAATCCCGCTTATGCGTTCAGCGATCAGGCCGATGTGCTGGTTCATCCGCGCCTCGCTGCCGATGTGGTCGGTGCGACGCCGATGGACCGGCCCGAATGGACGGCGGTGAATCCGGCGACCGGCGAGGTCTATCTGACGCTCACCAACGGCAGCAGCCGCGCGCTCAACCTGACCGACGCCGCCAATCCGCGCCACTACAACGACCCCAAGGGCGGCGCGGCGCAGACCGGCAATCCCAACGGCCACATCATCCGACTGCGCGAGACCGGCAACACCACCGAAGCGACCGGCTTCACCTGGGACATCTATGCCTTTGGTGCGGGCGTCGACCTCGATCCGGCGAACGTCAACCTGTCGGGCCTGACCGCGGACAACGACTTTTCCAGCCCCGACGGTCTGTGGTTCGGGCGCCCGAGCAATGCCTCGGGCCAGGTCAAGCCGTTGCTGTGGATCCAGACCGACGACGGCGCCTATACCGACGTCACCAACTGCATGATGCTGGCCGCGATGCCGGGAACGGTGGGCGATGGCGGCGCGCGCACCATCACCAACACTGCGGTCGGCGGTGCGACGGCGACGCAGGCAACGCGCGTCGGTGCGGCGCCGGGTGCCACTCTCAAGCGCTTCCTCGTCGGTCCGGTGGACTGCGAGATCACCGGCGTCGACACCACGCCCGACGGCCGTACCCTGTTCGTCGGCATCCAGCATCCGGGCGATGGCGGCACGGTCGCGGCACCGGGCGGTCACTGGCCCGAAAGCCAGGCGACCGGCACCGCCGGCGCCACCGTGCGTCCGCGCTCGGCAGTCGCAGTGATCACCAAGGATGACGGCGGCGTGATCGCGCTCTGAAGTTCGGCGAACCTTCGGCCCGACCGGGGAGGCGCCGCGAGGCGCCTCCCCTTTTCTTTGCGATCCCCGGGGTTCGTTACCGGTCGGTACGGCTGACGATATTGGCGGTGCCGTCGGGCGTGATGCTGATCATGTGCGCGGTCTTGTCGGAGCAATTGACGCGCCACAGCGGCTTGCCGTCCTGATCGGGAAGCCGCTCGGACGATGTGACCGACTGGCACTCGATATCGGCATCGAGCAGCGCGCGAATGAACATCGCGTTGCGCTGGCGATCGGACAATGCGAACACTTGCGCGATCGCATTCTCCCCGCCCGCCACGTTGCCGACGGCGTTCGCCTCGGCTTCCGCATTGGCCACGACTTCATTGGCAGCGCCGCGGTCGCCCGCGGATCCGCATCCGGCCAGCGTCAGCGCCAGGAGCGACGGCAAAACAATGCGCTTCGTCATTTACAGCTCTCCCATTCGCCGCCGCCGAGGCGACGTGCCGCCAATGCTGCACCGATCGGCGAGGTTCCGCAACGATCAGCGTCAGTGCTGATAGGCCTTGGGCAATGGCCCTTCCCTGGGATCCCAATAGCGGTCGCGCAGCCGGGTCTGGCGGCTGGTCATCGGTTGCTCGACGCCGTCGATGAACACATTGACCGCCGAGCTGCCGATCTCGAGCGGATCGCCGTCCCAAATCACCACGTCGCCGCGCCGGCCCGGCTTTAACGAGCCGAATTCGCCGCCCATTCCCAATGCCTCGGCGGGACGCGAGGTGATCGCCGCGAACGCCTCGCCCCAGCTGAGCCCGCTCGCACCGGGCAATTTGCCCAAGGCGACGAGGTTGCCGGCATATTGCTTTTCCCAGCGCGCCTGGCGGGCCTCGTCCTGGTTGATCGTGCCGATCCCGACGAGCACGCCCGCCGCCTTCATCCGCCCGATATTCGATTGGGTCGCGGCGAGCTGCTCGAAGCTCTCGGGCAAATCGGCGAGCGCCGAAGCGATCACCGGCACCCCCGCGGCGGCGATTTCGCGCGCAACGGTCCAGCCCTCGGTCACGCCGACCAGCACCAGCCGCAGCGCCGGCGCTTCCTTCTTGAGCGCGAGCACCGTCAGGATATCCGATCCGCGCTCGACATGGACCAGCAACGGCACGCGCCCTTGCACCACCGGCACCAGCGCCTCGGCATCGGCGCGGGTCAACAGCGCATCCTTGCCGCGATCGGCGAAGCCCGCCGGACTGCGGATATAATCGCGCACCTCGAACAGAACGTTCTTGAGCATCGCATAAGCGGCAGGCCGGCTGCCCCCTGCGGCGCGTGCGCCCGCCTCGCCATATTCCATGAACTGGAAGGCCCGCGGCGTGGTGACCGAATCCATGTCGGCGCCGAGATCGATGATCGCCCCCTGCCCGGCGAAGATCGAACCGTTGCTGTTGTCGGGCGCGACCACGGCGCGCGTGACGCCCTCGAGCCGGTTGATCGCCAGCGGACTGCTCCTAGGATTCACTGCCGGCGCCACGTCGAGCGCGGCGTTGAACGGCGAGCTTCCCGCCGACACGTCGTTGGTGCCCGAAACCGCGTCGACCTCGACGATCCCCATCCGGGTGAACCCGGCGAAGATGCCCGGGGTCACCCAGCGCCCGCCGGCATCGACCACGCGCGCACCCGCCGGCACCGCGACGACGCCCGTCCCCGCCGCGACGACGCGGCCGCCCTGAACTACCACGGTGCCGCCTTCGACCGGACCGGAGCCGTCGCCCACGACGAGCCTGGCATTGGTGATCACCACGGTCTGCGCAGCGGCGGGAGCAGCGATGGCGAGCATCGCGCTCGCCGAGAGAAGCAGCTTGTTGATCACTTCACGTCCCCCTCGCCCGGCTGGCCGAGCTCGAAATCGGATACCGGCCGCAGCTTCGGATTGTTGGCGTCGTAGAGCAAAGCCCCGTCGACCCACACCATTTGCGGCCGGGTGTAGACGCTGAACGGGTTGCCATTCCACAGCACGACATCGGCCATCTTGCCGGGCTTGAGGCTGCCGGTCCTGTCGGCGATTCCCAGCGCCCTGGCCGGGTTGATCGCCAGCCAGCGCCACGCCGCCGCCTCGGAGATGTCGAAGCCCGCCTTGCGCCCCGAGGCACGCGCCTTGGCGACTTCCTGATTGAGCCGCTGGATGCCGTTCTGATCGTCCGAATGGATCATCGCGCACGCGCCTTCCTTTTCGAGGATGGCGAGGTTCTCGTTGACCGCGTCATAGGCTTCCATCTTGAAGCCGTACCAATCGGCCCAGACCGCGGCGCAGATGTTGTTGGCCTTGAGCAGGTCGGCGATCTTGTACGCCTCGACCGCGTGGTGGAACGCCGTCACCTGGTAGCCGAACTCCCTGGCCATATCCATGACGACCGCCATCTCGTCGGCGCGGTAGCAATGGTTCTGGACGAGGATCTCGCCCTCGAGCACGCCGCGCAACGTATCCATCGCGATGTCGCGGGCCGGCGGTTCGCCGCCCTTGTCCTCATACTTGTCCCAGCGGCGCTTATATTCGACTGCCTTGGCCCAGGTCTGGCGGTCGATGGCGATGTTGCCCATCCGCGTCGCCGGCGCGCGGCCCTTGCCGCCATAGACGCGCTTGGGATTCTCGCCGCACGCCATCTTGAGGCCATAGGGCGCGCCGGGGAACTTCATCCCCTGCATGGTGCGCGCATAGACGTTCTTCACCGTCACCGATCGCCCGCCGAACAGATTGGCCGATCCGGGCAGGATCTGCAGCGTGGTCACCCCGCCATTGGTGAGCGCACGCGCGAAGCCGGGATCCTGTGGCCACACGCTGTGCTCGGCCCAGACCTCTGCGGTGACCGGGGACGTCATCTCGTTGCCGTCCGACAGCGCCTCGACGCCCGGCGAGGGATAGTCGCCGAGATGGCTGTGGATGTCGATCACGCCGGGCGTGAGATATTTGCCGCGCCCGTCGATCACCGTCACGCCGGCTTCCGCGGTCAACGTTTGCCCCACCTCGACGATCTTGCCGTCACGGAACAGCACCGCGCCATTGTCGATCCGCCCGCCCTCGCCGTCGAAGATCGTGACGTTGGTCACGAGGGTCGGCGCACCGGGATAGGCGCGATAGGTCGAGGGGAAAGGATCGTGCGAATATCCCTTGCCTCTGCCGGGGCCCCTGGCTGCCGGCTCGGAAGAGGTGCTCTGCGCCCTGCTGGCGCTTTCCGCGCAGCCCGCCAGCGCAAGCGCGCCGGCGAGGATCAAGACCGGTCGAAACAAGCGCGATTCCTTCCCTGTTCGTTGCGCACGCGGCGCGCGTCTTGATCGTGGCAAACAGAAAATTTAGCAAGCGCCAGCTTCATGATTGAAATACCATGGAAAAATTAGACGCAGACAATAACTGGCCATCGTGGACGTATGGAGCTTTCCACAACGAATTATTCAGTGTTAAGGCAGGGGCGCTTCGCTTTTACCCTGTACAGGGGCAGGTATTTTGCGAGTGAGTAACAGTTCCGGTGCGCGGGCCGAGAGCCGGTCGCACATGTCCAGAAGTGTCGCGACAGGCCTTGTTGCGCTTGCGGCTTTGTGCAGCCTGCTTTCTCTCGCCGGATGGGTTTTCGACATCCCCGTGCTGCGAGGGTTCGGCCTCGACGGAACCCCGATCTGGCCGCTGACCGCCATCGGGTTTTTGTGCCTCTCCTTAGGATTTCTCGCATCGATCGACGGCCGGGACAATTTGGCCGCGGCGCTGTGGCTGGTTCCCGCGGCTTTGGCGGTGCTCGCACTTTCGCAGACGTTTCTCGGGCTCGATTTCGGTGTCGACTTGTTGCTCTTCGGCAAATTGATCTCGCTGCACGAGGCTACGAATCCGGGCCGTCCGGGAATAAATTCCAGCATCATCTTTTTGATCCTCGCCACCGCCGGCTATGGTGCGCGCGTTCGCAACTGGTTCTCGGGCGAAGCCGGCACGGCATTCGCGGTGCTGGCGCTCGGCCTGGTCGGCGTAGCAGGCATCATGACCGCCTTCACGCCGCCGGGAAGTCTCGCGACGCGTCTCTTCTCGGTGTCTCTGCCATCGGCCTTCGCCACGTTCTGCCTGGCGCTTGCCCTGTTCCTGCTGCACAGCAACCTCGAATGGGTGCGCCTGCTCATGCGGCGCGGCGAGGACTGGCGCTCCATCCGCATCTTGCTGCCGACCGCGGTGATCCTGCCGATCGTTCCTTCGCTGCTCGAACAGGCGCTGGGCCAACGGGTGCCGCTGCCGCCGATTGCAATCGAGGGGCTGGTTGCCCTCGCGAACATCCTGATCGTCGGCTTCGTCGTATATTGGGCGATTATCAGAGTGGCGCGTGGTCAGGCCACGATGGTCGAACTGAGCGAGGCGCTCGAGCAGAGCACCGTGGTGCTGACCAATGCCGAGGGCGACATCACCCATTGGTCGCGCGGATGCGAGCAGCTCTATGGCTGGACTTCGGCCGAAGCCCTCGGACGGAACAAATATATGCTGCTTCGTTCGCAGTGCCGACTCGATCCGGGCGCCCATGGCGCGCGCTTCGAGGACGGCCAGGAACTGCTCGAGATCTGCCGCGACGACCGCGAGATTTCGGTACTCGAGACCATCGACCAGGTCGAGATTCCCGGCCGGCCGCCGGTCCTCGTCCTCAAGGTCACCGACATCACCCAGCGCGTCGCCGCGATCGAGGCGTTGAAGGTGAGCGAGGAACGGCTGGCGGTCGCCGCCTCGGCGCACGAGCTCGGCATCTTCGAATGGGACGTCCGGACCGGCAGGCTCGAATGGTCGCCGGGAACCGAGCAACGCCTCGGTCTCGTGCCGGGCACCATCACCGATTTCGAGAAATGGCGCGCGCAGGTCGAGCCCGAGGACGTGCAGCGCATCCTCGACACCGTCGCGCGTACCGTGCGCGACCGCTCCGACAAGTTCAGCTATCGTTACCGCTTCCTCCAGCCGCAGGGCGGAATTCGCGCGGTCGAAGGCTCGTCGCGCGCCTTTTACGACGCCGAAGGCAATCTGCTGCGCACGGTGGGCGTGATCCTCGACGTGACCGAGCGCGAGGAGCGCGAGGCGGCGCTGCGCCGGCGCGAGGCGCAGCTCCGCTCGGTGCTGGAGACGGTGCCCGACGCGATGGTGGTGATCGACCAGAACAGCACTATCCTCCAGTTCAGCTCGGCCGCCGAAGCGTTATGGGGCTATCGCGCGACCGACGTGCTCGGCCGCCCGGCGACGATGCTGGTGCCGGCGGAGCGACGGGCGATCCACATGGCCACGCTCAACCGCTTTCTGGAGACCGGCCACGGGATCATCGGCGAGGTTCTGAGCGGTACCGCCGAAGCGGCGGACGGACGCAAATTCCCCATCGAGATCCGCACCGGCGTCGCGCAGAGCGACGGCCAGACGCTGCTGACCTGCTTCGTGCGCAATCTTTCGGAACAGCTCGCCACCGAGGAACGGTTGAGCGAACTCAGCGCCGAGATCGCACATGTCTCCCGCCAGAGCGCGATGAGCGAGCTGGCCGCCGACCTCGCGCACGAGCTCAACCAGCCGCTGAGCGCCACCTCAAACTTCCTCGCCGCCGCACGGATGCTCATCGAGCGCGGCGAAGGCACCGACCGCGTCGTCGATCTGCTGCGCATGGGATCGGAACAGACCCAGCGCGCCGGCGAGATCATCCGTCGGATGCGCGCATTCATGGCGCGCGGTGAAGTCGAGATGCGGACCGAATCGGTCGACCGGACCGTCCGCGATGCGGTCGATCTCGTGCTGGTCGGGACCGGACAATTTCACATCCGCGTAAACTATGAACTTGATGTCGAAGCGCCCTTTATTTTCGCTGATCGAATTCAAGTACAGCAAGTTCTGGTTAACCTTCTTCGCAACTCCATGGAAGCGCTGCGAACTTCCGGCAAACAGGAACGCCTCATCACTATTTCTTCGCACAAGTTGAGCGAGCAGATGATCGAAATAGCGGTCCGCGATTCTGGACCCGGAATTCCCCCTCATGTGTTGGAGCATCTGTTCTCTCGCTTCACCACCACCAAAGGTAACGGAGGCGGAATGGGTATTGGACTTTCGATCAGCAAGCGTATCATCGAAGCACATGGCGGGACATTGAGTGCCGACAACCGGCCCGAGGGAGGAGCTAGCTTCCGCTTCACCCTGCCTGCCGTAGAGGAGGGTGTAGAATAGGATGAGCAGAACGATCTACATCGTGGACGACGACGATGCCGTCCGCGCATCGCTCCATAGTCTGTTGTCGGTGCGCCAGGATCTTATCGTCCGCGGCTTTCGGTCCGGCGACGCTTTCCTCCAGGATGTGAATGAACTCGATCCGGGCGTGCTGCTGCTCGACTTCCACATGCCCGGCGCCACCGGCCTCGACGTGCTGACCGCGCTGGACGGCAGTCCGCGCTTCGTCCCGATCGTGCTCACCGGCCAGGGCAATGTCGGGCTCGCCGTACAGGCGATGAAGGCCGGCGCGCTCGATTTCGTCGAGAAGCCCTATGAGGCCGAGACCTTGCTCCAGCTGATCGACAATGCCTTTTCCCGGCTGGAAGAGGATAATGAGGCAGCGGCGCGGGTCAACGCGGCCGAGACCAAGATCGCCAAGCTCAGCCCGCGCGAGACCGACGTTCTCAAGGGTCTGATCGAAGGGCGGTCGAACAAGATCATCGCCTATGAACTCGACATCAGTCCGCGGACGGTCGAGATCTATCGCGCAAATCTGATGGAGAAGCTCGAGGTACGCAGCCTGTCGGAAGCGCTGCGCATCGCTTTCGCGGCGGGGCTGTTCCCGAAGAGCTGAGCCGCTCAGCCTTCGCCCCGCCAATCCGACACCAATCGGGTCAAGGCGGCGGCATCGCCGGGAGCGAGGTAGAGGAGGCGCGGGTCTTCGCTCGTCGCCGCGGCGTCGTGCGTCAATACGACGATCCTGCTCCACTGCGGGTCGCAGAGCAGCGCGGCAGCGCCATCGGGATGCGCGTCGATCGCCGCCCGATCGGTGATCAGCATCGCTGCCGTGCCGCGTAGCGATGCCGGGTGACGTTCGTCGAAATGCTGGGCGGTGCACATGTTGGCGCCGCTCATCGCCAACCGCGCAACCAGCGTGCTGCGAACGGCGGCTTCGCGCACGATCACCACGACAAGCGGATCACTCCCGGGCACAGGCGCCCTCCGGTCAGGCCCGTCGACTTGCTCGCGGGCGTGCAAAGCTAATGCGGCGTGCATCACAGGATCAGTCAGGTCTTGTACCTAGAAAATCCGCACCGGGATCACGGCGAGGAACGCGGGACCTGGATCATGACAACGCCAGACAAGCACCGTCACTAAGGGGAAATCCATAGGGCAGGAATAGCCGCCGCACCGGCCGATCCTGCGGCGGCCTTGCTATAAGATATTGAATTCATGTCGCGCCCGCGAACGCCGGCGCATGTCTGGCAGAAAAGGGTATCTCATGGCGGACCTCCTCGCCCGCATCAAAATTCCAGTGAAGATCATGGGCCTGTTGCTGATGCTCGGGCTGATCACGCTCAGCATCTCGTTCTACGGATCGCGCGCGCTCGTGAACGCCGACGCGGCCTATGAGCAATTGGTCGACAAGAAGATGCCGATCGCCACCAAGCTCGCGCGGGTAAACCGCCTCGGCACCCAGATGCTGTATGCGAGCTATCGCGTGATGGCCTATCCCGGCGGATCGTCCGCCGGGCGCGCCTCTGCGGAGCTGGAGCGAACTTCTTATGGCAGCGCCGTCAAGCTGTTCGACGAGATCAAGCAGATGGACCCGGAGATGGCTTCCGAGATCGACGGCTATCGCGCCAAGCTCGACGAACTCCACAAAGGGGCCGAGACCGCGGTCGGTCACGGCATGCGCGACGAGAATGAAGCCGCACGCGTCATCCTCGCCGATCTCGACGCGAAGCTCGACACGCTCTCGCAGGAACTCACCAAGGCGAACAACGAGGACATCGCCGACGCGCAAACCCTGTCGAACGAGTTGACCGCGACCGCCAACAGCACCTCGACCACCATGCTGATCATCAGCGCGATCGCGATCGCGCTCGCGCTCGGCATCGGCCTGATCGTGTCGCGCCTCGGCATCACCAACCCGATCGCCGGCCTCCAGATGCGGATGAAGACCCTCGCCGAGGGCAACAACGCCGCCGAGGTCCCCGGCACGACCCGCGGCGACGAGATCGGCGCGATGGCCAAGGCAGTCCTCGTGTTCCGCGAAGCCGCGGTCGACAAGGAAAAGGCCGACGCGGCCAAGAAGATCGCCGATGCCGAGCAGCAGCGCGTGGTCTCGACGCTCGAAGCCAATCTGGCCAAGCTGGCGCAGGGCGACCTGACCAGCGAGATCAACGAAGCCTTCTCGCCGGCCTATGAATCGGTGAAGGTCAACTTCAACGCCGCCGTCACCGAGCTGCGCAGCCTGATCGGCACCGTGATGGAGAGCGCCGCGACGATCCGCACCGGTTCAGGCGAGATCGCCCAGGCGTCGGAAGATCTCGCGCGCCGCACCGAAGCCAATGCCGCGAGCCTCGAAGAGACTTCGGCCGCAGTCACCCAGATGGACGGCCGCCTAAAGGCGACCGCGGAATCGGCCGGCCGCACCGTTCAGCGCGCCGATGGTGCGATCGCCACGGTCTCGGGCGGACGTGCGATCGCCGACGAAGCCGTACAGGCGATGGGCCGCGTCGCCGATGGCGCCAAGGGCATCGACAGCGTCATCGAAGGCCTCGACAAGATCGCCTTCCAGACCCGGGTTCTCGCGATGAACGCCGCGGTCGAGGCCGGTCGTGCCGGCGAGGCAGGCCGCGGCTTCGCGGTCGTCGCCGACCTCGTCTCGGCGCTCGCGATGCGCTCCGAGGAGGAAGCCGCCCGCGCCCGCGACCAGCTGACCGCCACCCAGACCGACATCGTCGCGGCAGTCGAGATGGTCAGCAAGGTCGACGACGCGCTCGCCAACATCTCCGGCGACGTCGGCGAGGTCCATGCGCTGCTCGGCCAGATGGCGACCGACAACCACGCCCAGTCGACTGCGATCACCCAGATCTCGGTTGCGATCGGCACGATGGACCAGTCGACCCAGCAGAATGCCGCGATGGTCGAGCAGACCTCGGCAGCTGCGCGCAATCTGAGCGGCGAAGTCGCCGCGCTCAGCGAGCAGGCGTCGAAGTTCAACGTCGGCGGCACCAGCCGCCCGATGACGGCGCGGGTCAGCCCGGCGGCCAAGCCCGCCAGGGCCGCGGCGAAGTCGGGCGGCTATGTCTCCCCGGTCCAGGCTCTGCCGGTCACGGCGATGGCGGGCGGCGGCGACGACTGGGCTTCGTTCTAAAAGCATTGCATGCCGAATGAAAGGGCGCCGCGGCACTGCCACGGCGCCCTTTTTCATACCGTTCGCGCCGGTCATGCGCGACGCGCATCGGTATTTTTACGTAATAAATATTCTCCCGCGCGCGAATGTTTCCGGCCTGTGTCCTATAACAATAGTTAGGACATCCGCGCCGCCCGCCGGCGCGACGGCATTTCGGGTCGCAACGTCGAAGATGCCGGCAAAAGGAGACATTCGATGCACTGGTTTCAGGCGGTAGCGCCCATTCGCCAAAAGCTTCTCGTCGCGTCCAACACGCTGCTCGCGGTGATGACGCTGTCGACGCTCGTCGCGTTGCTCGCGCCGACTTTTGTCGCACTTCCGATCGTGGGGATCCTGATCGGCGGCGCCGCGATCCAGTGCACCCGCTATCGCAAGGCGATCGCCGATCCCTATGTGTCGACCGTCGTGCGCATGGAGGCGCTCGCCGCCGGCGATCTCGCCTCCCCCATCCAGTTCACCGACTATCAGGACTGCGTCGGCCGCATGACCAAGGCGATGCTGACGTTCCGCGACGCCGCGATCGCGCAGCAGCGCCTCGCCGAGGAGCAGGACGAGGCAGTCCAGCGGCTCGGCAGCCAGCTCGAGCGGCTGCGCCAGGGCGATCTCACCGCCGAGATCGGCGAAGGTTTCCCCAGCAGCTATGCCTTGCTCCGCACGAATTACAATGCGGCGCTCGCGTCGCTGCGCGGGTTGATCGGTTCGGTGACCGAAAGCGCCTCGACGATTCACACCGGCTCGGGCGAGATCGCCCAGGCTTCCGAGGACCTCGCGCGCCGCACCGAAGCCAATGCCGCGAGCCTCCAGCAGACCGCCGCCGCGGTGACCCAGATGGACCAGCGTCTCAAGGCGACCGCCGAGGCCGCCAACCGCACCGTCGGCCGCGCCGACGGCGCCATCGCCACGGTATCGGGCGGCCGCGCCATCGCCGACGAAGCCGTGCAGGCGATGACCCGGGTCGCCGACTCGGCCAAGGGGATCGACAGCGTGATCGAAGGCCTCGACAAGATCGCCTTCCAGACCCGGGTTCTCGCGATGAACGCGGCAGTCGAAGCCGGTCGTGCCGGCGAGGCGGGCCGCGGATTCGCGGTCGTCGCCGACCTCGTCTCGGCGCTGGCGATGCGTGCCGAGGAAGAAGCCGGCCGCGCCCGCGATCAGCTGACCGCCACCCAGACCGACATCGTCGCGGCGGTGGAGATGGTCCAGAAGGTCGACGGCGCGCTCGCCGACATTTCGGGCGACGTCGGCGAAGTCCATTCGCTGCTGGGCGAGATCGCCACCGACAATCAGGCCCAGTCGACGGCGATCACCCAGATCAGCGTCGCGATCGGCACGATGGATCAGGCGACCCAGCAGAATGCCGCGATGGTCGAGCAGACTTCGGCCGCCGCGCGCAACCTCAGCGGCGAAGTCGCCGCGCTGGGCGAACAGGCGGCCAGGTTCGAGATCGGCGCCGGGACGAGCCCTGCCGCGATCCGCCTGACCGCACCCGCGAAACCGGCCAGGGCCGCAGCCTACCGCTCGCCCGTCAAGGCATTGCCGGTAACCGCGATGGCCAGCCAGGGCAGCGACGACTGGGCGTCGTTCTAGAAATCTCTCCAAGGGTCAGCAAAGGGCGTCGCGGCCATGCCGCGGCGCCTTTTCTTTGATCCTCCCTCGCGAAGCGGGAGAAGTGGCGCCGAAGGCGACGGAGGAGCCTCACCGCACGCAACGCGCCTCGCGGAGACACCCTCCACCGCCCCCCTGCTCGCAGCCGAGACCGACAAACGAAAAGGGCGCCGCGGTCGAACCGCGGCGCCCTTTTCTGCCTCGGGAAAGCGCTGCTGCTCAGGCCGCGAGACGCTGGCCGCGCAGACCCTCCATGATCGTGCGGTTGAGCGAGATCAGCTCGCCGATCGGCTCGCGCCCGGCGACGACGTCGCTGGTGAAGCGCTCGACCCACAGTCCGAGCGAGATGATCTGCGCGCGCAGCTCGTTGGGCAGGCCGTTGCCGGTCGCGCCGCAATCGGTGGCGAAGGCCGACCACATCTCGCGGTTGCGGTGAAGCGGCTGCATCAGCATCGCTCCCTTGAGGCCGGCAGCCTCGGCGTCCATCATCTCGCCGGTGATCTGGCTCATCAACCGGAATTCGGCGGCGCGCGGCGTTTCTGCCCGGCTCCGGGCATTCTGGTAGGCAGTGAGAGTCATGCGGGCTCCTTTGCAGTCCTCTCATTCTAGGAAGATTTCGCCGAGCTGGTCTTCGCTCTTCCTATAAGAATCATGCGTCCACCGATGCGGGGCGCATTTTTCCAGGGAAACTGCATTGGCCGACTTCATTCTTCCGCATGCCCTGCCGAGCGCGCTCGATGGGTTCGATGGCATCAAGATGCTCTCGCTCGACTGCTTCGACACGCTCTTGTGGCGCGATACCCATGCGCCCAAGGATCTGTTCGGCGCGCTCCCCGAGACCACGGTGACGCAGCGCCAATGGGCCGAGGAACGCGCCCGGATGGGCGCAGACCTGCGCGAGAAGCGCGGCGAGGTCACCATCGAGGAAATCTATGGCGAGCTGCTGCCCAATGGCTGCACCGACACGCGCGCCGGCAGCATCCAGAACGAGCTCGATGCCGAGGCGGCGCATTGCTTCGCCTTCCGGCCCACCGTCGAGCTGATGCGCGTCGCCAAGAGCCGCGGGCTCCAGATCATCATCGTCAGCGACACCTATCTCAACCCCGATCAGCTGCGCGGCCTGATCGCCGCCGCGGCGGGCAAGCATGTCGCCGACATGATCGATCGCGTCTTCTGCTCGGCCACCTACGGCAAGGCGAAGAGCCAGGGACTGTACGAGCACGTCCTCAAGGCCTTGTCGGTCAAGCCGCAGGAAATCCTTCACATCGGCGACAACAAGAACGCCGATGTCGGCGGCGTCGCGCCTTTCGGCGTGCACACGCTGCACCTCAGGCAGTTCGCCGAGAGCACCGAGCAGCGCCTGCGCCTCGAGGCCGCGGTCGGCACGATGCTACACCCCATCGCGAATGAAATCGCCCATACCCACCAGCCGCACCGCGCGGTGCTCGCGCTCGAGGAGCCGGCGATCACCGACCCTGCCGAAGCGTTCGGCCTGGCGACGCTCGGGCCGGTGTTGCACGGCTTCGACCGCTGGCTGGCCGACGAGGCCGAAGCGCTCGCCGCCCGCCATGGCGGCAAGGTCCACCACATCTTCCTGATGCGCGACGGCTATCTGCCGCAAATGGTGTTCCAGACGAGCAGCGGCCAGGCGGGCCATGCGCTGGAGATCAGCCGTTTCACTGCCGCGGCGGCGTCGTTCCTCGATGCAGCGGCGGTGCGGCGCTATCTCGAGGCCGAGGTGGAGACCGATCCCGCGGTGGTCGCCAAACAGTTGCTGCTGCCGGGCCAGGAGATCAAGGCGATCATGGCCAAGCTGCCGCGCACCGATGTCGCGAGCCGCGCCGCCGCCTTCGCCCGTGCGATCTGCACGCCGTCGCGTCTGCGCCAGATCGTCAAGGCGTCGACCGCGTTCGCCGAGCGGCTGGTGGCGCATGTCCGCCGCACGGTCGATCCGGCGCCGGGCGACACGCTGATGCTGGTCGATCTCGGCTATAACGGCTCGGTCCAGAACGAAGTCGAGGCATTGCTCGTCCGCAGCTTCGGCGTGCACGTCGCGGGGCGCTATCTGCTGCTTCGCGAACAGTTCCGCGCAGGCTTCGACAAGAAGGGCTTTATCGGCCACGATCACTACGACGCCTACACGCTCGAAGCCCTGTGCTCGAACGTCTCGGTGCTCGAACAGCTGTGCACCGCGGCGCAGGGTTCGGTGGTCGATTATGCCGCCGACGGCACGGCGATCCGCAAGGGCAACAGCATCAAATCGCGCCAGTCGGCGATCCGCGAGCGCATCCAGGCGGGCGCGATCCGCTTCGTTCGCGCGCAGGCCGACGTCACCATCCGCAGCGCATCGGCGAACCACGCCGCGATGTGGCGCCGCGGCGCCGCCGCAGTGCTCGGACGACTGATGTACATGCCGCTCGCGGAGGAGCTCGCAGTGCTCGGCCAGTTCGAGCACGACGTGAACCTCGGCGTCGACAACACCGTCGCATTGTTCGACAGCGAAGTCGCGCGCAAGGGCCTGCGCCAGCGCGGCCTGTTCTACATGAACGGCGCCGACCGCATGTATCTGCCCGCCGAGCTGCAGGGCGAGGGTCTCGCGCTCAAGCTCAGCCTGCTCGCGCACAAGCGTTTCGGGCTGGGGCTCAAATATGCCGACTTCATCGACCAGACGATCTCGCTGCCGCTGATCGTGGCGGACGGTCGCGAAGTCTCGACCGGCAACGTCACCGCGACCCCGACTCATGACGGCTATTACATGGCGCCGATCCCGGTCGGCGATTGCCGCTTCTCGGTCGGCATCCAGTTCGGCCAGTTGTTCGACTACGTCCAGGTCGACAGCGTGTCGTTCATGCCGGTCGATCGCTTCCTGACCGACAAGATGATCTCGGACACCGGCGAGATCGAGGCGCTGCCTTCGCTCGAAGGCATGGAGCAGGCCGCCCCGCACCTCTTCAAGTGCGCGGACGAGTTCGCGTTCATGATGGTGCCGCCGCCGCCGCGTCAGGGCGATCGGCAAATGGTGCTCGCGGTGGTGTTCCGCCCGATCGCCAAACGCGAGGCCGCAGCCGTGTTCACGAGCCCCGCGCGGCAGGATCATCAGGCCGCCTGAACAATTCGGGCCGCGGGGCACCGCGGCCCACCAAATCCTTCCTATAATTCTGGAAACACCAGAGAAAGAAAAGCGGCACAGCCATGCTGAACGGCGTCGGTTTCCTCATCATCCTCGGATGCGTCTTCGGCAGCTTCGTAATGGCTGGCGGGAAGATGGACATCATCCTCCACGCGTTGCCGCACGAAATGATGGCGATCGCGGGTGCGGCGGTCGGCGCCTTCATCGTCTCCAATTCGATGGCGACGGTGAAGAAAGCCGGCGGCGGCATCATGCGCGCCTTCAAGGGCGGCAAATGGAAGGCGCAGGACTATAAGGACCTGCTGACCCTGATGTTCGGCGTCCTCTCGACCTTCAAGAAGGGCGGCGCCACTTCGCTCGAACCGCATCTCGACACGCCGGCGGAGAGCTCGCTCTTCACGCCGTATCCGCGGCTGCTCAAGGATCATCATCTGATCGAGTTCATCTGTGACTATCTGCGGATGATGACGGTCAATTTCGAGGATCCGCATCAGCTCGAGGCGGCGATGGACGCCGATATCGAGAAGCATCACCACGAAGAGGCCGGTCCGCAGCATGCGCTGCAGATCATGGCCGACGGCCTGCCCGCGATCGGCATCGTCGCCGCGGTGCTCGGCGTCATCAAGACGATGGGCTCGATCGATCAGCCGACCGAGATCCTCGGCGCGATGATCGGCGGCGCGCTGGTCGGCACCTTCCTCGGCGTGCTCCTCTCTTATTGCGTGGTGGGCCCGCTCGCCGCGAAGCTGATGGAGACGATCGAGTCCGACTCGAAGCCCTTCTTCATCGCGAAGACCGCGATCGTCGCCTACGCCCAGAACCAGCCGGTTCAGGTCGCGATCGAGATCGCCCGCCGCATGACGCCGTCGGCCTATGCGCCGACCTTCCAGCAACTCGAAACTGCACTCGACGAGGCGAAAAATGGACTCAACCCTGCAACTGCCTGAGGCGGATGACCGCTCGCTGCGCCTGCCGGCGCACGGCACCACCGTCACCGCGGAAGACCTGCGCGTCCGCTTCGTCCTCGCCGCCGACCTCGACGATACGATCGAAGTCGACGCGTCGCAGGTCGAGAGCGTCGGCCAGGCCGTGCTGCAGCTCCTCGTCGCCGCGCGCAACGAGGCTGCGGCCAACGGCCAGGGCTTCCGCATCGCCAATCCCAGCCAAGCCTTTGTCAATCGCGTGAACAGCTGCCGTCTGGCAGCCGCGATCGGCCTCGAAACCGGAGACGTTCTGTGAGCAAGTTGATCCTTACCGTCGATGACTCGGCGAGCATGCGCATGCTGCTCAAGACGTCGCTGACCGCGCAGGGCTATCGCATCGAGAGCGCCAATGACGGCCAGCACGGTCTCGAGCGGATGCACGAGGTCCAGCCCGATCTGCTGATCACCGACATCAACATGCCCAAGATGGACGGCTTCGAGCTGATCGAGGCGGTCCGCGCCGATGGCCAGTTCCGCGGCACGCCGATCCTCGTGCTGTCGACCGAATTCTCGGACGAGAAGAAGCAGCGGGCACGTTCGGCGGGCGCCACCGGCTGGATCACCAAGCCGTTCGAGGCCACCAAGCTGGGGGCGGCGATCCGCCGCGTGTGCCCGTGAGCGACGAACTCGACGAAATCCAGGCAATCTTCTTCGAAGAATGCACTGAGGGTCTCACCACCGCCGAGCAGGGCCTGTCGGCCATGCAGGCCGGCGACGTCTCCGCCGAGACGATCGCCGGCGTGTTCCGCGCGGTCCACTCGATCAAGGGCGGCGCCGGTGCGTTCGGCCATGCCGATCTGACCGCGTTCGCGCACAAGTTCGAGAACGTGCTCGACGAAGTGCGCGCCGGCAAGATCGCGCCGACTCCCGGCGTCGTGAAGGTGATGCTGAGCTCGTTCGACGTGCTCTCCGACCATGTCGAGACCGCCAAGGGCCTCGCGCCGCGTCCGAACGACGCCGCCGCGCTCGCCGCGCTCGAAAAGGTGCTCGCCGACAAGGGCGCGGAAGAAGGCGGTGCTGCCGCCCCGGCCGCGCCTGCGCCTGCGCCCGCCCCCGTCGCAGCAGCGCCTGCCGCACCGGCCGAGGACGAGTTCGGCTTCACGCCCGTGGCCTTCGCGCTCGACGATTTCGACGCGCCTGCAGAGCCGGTGGCATCGAGCGCGAGCTGGACGATCCGGTTCCGGCCGTCGCGCGCCGCGCTTGCCAATGCCAGCGAGCCGATGCTCCTCATCCGCGAGCTCGAGACGCTCGGCGCGACGATCGAATCGGTCGACGTGTCCGATGTGCCGCCGCTGCGCGATCTCGATCCCGAGGACGCCTATTTCACCTGGGTGCTCAGCATGCCGGGCGAGGTTCCGCAGAACGACATCAACGACTGTTTCGACTTCGTCGCGCCGGATTCGCTGATCGAGATCACCCGCAACGAAGTCGAGGCCCCTGCCCCGGCGTTCATCCCCGTCCCCGTCATCGAGGCCGCTCCGGCGCCCGAGGGCACGGTCGAGGATCTGATCCCGTTCGTGCCGGTCACTGCCTCGATCGAGGACCTCACCGCGCAGGTCCAGCAGGTGGTGGCGGATCTCGCCGCCACGCCGATGACGCCGACTCCCGCCCCGGCCCCAACCGAAGCGGCTGCCCCCAAGCCGGCCAGCGAGGCTTCGCAGACGATCCGCGTCGACCTGTCGAAGCTCGATCTGCTGCTCAACCTCGTCGGCGAGCTGGTGATCCGCAACTCGATCCTCGCCGACCGGTTGTCGCCTGCCGACCGCCAGCGCGTCGAGCTTCCGGAACTCGCGCGTCTGACGCGCCAGATCCAGGACAATGTCATGTCGCTGCGCGCGCAGCCGATCAAACAGGCCTTCAGCCGCGTGCCGCGCATGCTGCGCGACCTCTCGGTCGAGACCGGCAAGCAGATCGAGCTCGAGACCGTCGGCGAGACGACCGAAGTCGACAAGGGCGTGATCGAAAAGATCGGCGATCCGTTGACCCACATGATCCGCAACGCCGCGGACCATGGTCTCGAAAGCACCGAGGAGCGTCTCGCCGCGGGCAAGTCGCCGGTCGGCACGATCAAGCTCTCGGCCGAGCAGAAGGGCGCGCGCATCTTCGTCCGCGTCCAGGACAATGGCCGCGGCATCAATCGCGAGCGGGTCAAGGCCAAGGCGATCGAGAAGGGCATCATCTCGCCCGACGCGGTTCTGTCGAACGAAGAGATCGATCAGCTGATCTGCGCCCCGGGCTTCTCGACCGCCGAGACGATCTCGAACATCTCGGGTCGCGGCGTCGGCATGGACGTGGTCCGCTCGAACGTCGAGGCGCTCGGCGGCCGCGTCGAGATCCACTCGGTTCCCGGCGAAGGCACGACCTTCACCATGATCCTGCCGCTGACGCTCGCGATCCTCGACGGCATGATCGTCCGGCTCGCCAGCCAGCGCTTCGTCCTCCCGCTCGCGCATGTGCTCGAGACCGTCCAGCCCGAGCCGGGCCAGGTCAAGCGCACCTCGCCGGACAGCGAAGTGATCGACATGCGCGGCGAATATGTTCCCGTGAAGCGCACCACCGAGATCTTCGGGCTCAACGACGATCGCCAGGTCGAGGACTCGCTGGTCGTGATCGTCGAGAGCGAGCACGGCAAGGTCGGTCTCGTCGTCGATACGATCGATGACCGCCGCGAAGTGGTGATCAAGAGCCTCGACCAGAATCTCCACCCGATCCGCGGGCTCGGCGGCGCCACCATCCTCGGTGACGGCTCGATCGCGCTCATCCTCGACATCGAGGCGCTCGTCGCCTCGGCCAACCGCTACACCCCCAAAGGACTGGCCGCATGACCACCAAGACTGAAACCGCGAGCGACTGCAAGATCGTCACCTTCACGCTCGGCAAGCAGACCTTCGGGATCGACATGGGTGCGCTCATCGAGATCCGCGAATGGGACGAGCCCACCCCGCTGCCCAACGTTCCGACCTTCATCAAGGGCGTGAGCAACCTGCGCGGCAACGTCATCCCGGTCGTCGGCCTCGCCGAGCGGCTGGGCTGGGAGCCGAGCGCGATCCATGCGCGCTCGTGCATCCTCGTCGTCAGCATCGCGGGCAAGCAGGCGGGCTTCCTCGTCGACGAAGTCAATGACATCGTCGGGATCAGCCGCAGCGAGATCCAGCCGGCCCCCGAGGTCGAGACGATCGAATCGAGCGTGATCGACGGTCTGGTGCGCATCACCACGCGCGCCAAGGACGGCACTCGCGACGAGAACGGCACCATGGTGCTGCTGCTCGATCTCGAGGCGCTGAGCCTGACCAAGCATCTGGATATGGCAGCGTGAGCCCCGCCGGGGGCGCCGCGGCGCTCGCCGGCGGCAACGCGATGGCTGCGGCGAATGCGGAGCTCATGCCCCGCGATTTCGCTGCGATCGCCGCGATCATGCACAGCGACGCCCGGATCGAGCTGAGCGAAGCCAAGACCACGCTGGTCCAGTCGCGTCTCGCGCGGCGGCTGCGTGAGCATGGCCTCAGCCGGTTCTCGGAATATGTCGCAATGGTTCAGTCGGACGCGCAGGAACGGCATGCGATGGTGGTGGCGCTGACCACCAACCACACGCACTTCTTTCGCGAGCCGCATCATTTCGATCATTTTCGCGAGCATGTCCTGCCGCTGCTCAAGCGCAAGCAGGGCCCGGTGCGGATCTGGTCGGCGGGCTGCTCGTCGGGCGAAGAGGTCTACACGATCGCGATGTGCCTGCTCGGACCGGACCGTACGTCCGCGACCTGGCTGCGCAACGCCGACGTCCGCCTGCTCGCCACCGACATCGCGCCGCACGTCGTCGAATCGGTCCAGCGCGGCTTCTATGCGGACAATGTCGCGTCGGGCGTGCCCGAGCCCTATCGCAGCGCCTGGATGCGGCCGGCGCCCGGCGGCTTCGTGATGGCCGACGAGGCACGCCAGCTGGTCACCGCGCGGGTTCTGAACCTGTTCGAGAAATGGCCGCTAAAAGCGCAATATGACGTGATCTTCTGCCGCAACGTGATGATCTATTTCGGCGATCCCGCCAAGGAGGAGCTGGAAGAGCGTTTCGTCAACCAGCTCGCGCATGGCGGCCATCTCTATATCGGCCATTCGGAGCGCCTGATCGGACCGGCGGCGAACCGGATGAAGTCGTGCGGCCATACGATTTACGCGAAGCCGGAGACCCGGGGATGAGACCGGTACGCACCCTTATCGTCGACGACAGCGCATCGATGCGGGCGACGCTGAAGCGCATGCTTTCGGCCGATCCCGAGATCGAGGTCGTCGGCATGGCGCCCGAGCCCTTTTCGGCGCGCGACATGATCAAGACGCTCAACCCCGACGTGCTGACGCTCGACGTCGAGATGCCGGGGATGGACGGACTGTCCTTCCTCGAGCGCATCATGCGCCTCCGGCCGATGCCGGTGGTGATGTGCTCGACGCTGACCGCGCGCGGCGCCGAAGTCACGATCGAGGCGCTGCGCCTCGGCGCGGTCGACTATGTCACCAAGCCGAGCGGCACGCCCGAGGATATCGAGCGCGACGCGACCCTGCTCTGCGAGAAGGTCAAGACCGCGGCGCGCTCGGTTGCCCGCGCCGGGCCGGCCCGCTTGCCCCAGCAGCCCAGCGTCGCCGGCGGCGGCACCGGCAAGCTGATCGCGATCGGGTCGTCGACCGGCGGCGTCGAGGCATTGTTCTCGCTGCTGCCGGCGCTGCCCGCGGATTGCCCGCCGGTGCTGATCGTCCAGCACATGCCGGCCAGCTTCACCCGCAGTTTCGCGCAGCGTCTCGACGCCGAATGTCGGGTTCGCGTGGTGGAAGCTACGGAAGGTGCGACGGTCCAGCCAGGAACCGTCTATATTGCACCTGGGGGCGAGACGCACATGGAGCTCTCCGGCGGCGTCGCCGGGCGCATCAAGCTGCGTCCCGGGGATCTCGTCACCGGTCATCGGCCCTCGGTCGATATACTGTTCCGCTCGGTGGTGCCGCTTGGCGCCGCGGCGGTGGGCGCGATCCTGACCGGTATGGGTCAGGACGGGGCCGAAGGTTTGCTGGCGATGCGTCGGGCGGGTGCCCGCACGCTGAGCCAAAGCCGCGACACTTGCGTCGTGTGGGGCATGCCCCGCGCGGCGGTGGAGATCGGCGCGGTCGAGAAGGAAGTTGGTTTGTCTGCCATGCCTGAGGCGATCCTCAAGGCATGCCGCGAAAAGGTTGGGAGCGTCTGATGCCTGCTGCTGCAGCAATCAAGGTTATGGTCGTGGACGACCAGACCAGTATGCGTGCGATGATCCGTCGTGCGCTGCAGGATCTGGGCTTCAAGGACGTGCGCGACAAAGCGAGCGCCCCCGAGGCGCTGTCGGCGATCAAGACCGATCGCGTTCATCTGGTGATCTCGGACTTCAACATGCCCGAGATGGATGGCCTCCAGTTCCTCGAGGCCGTGCGCACCGATCCGGTGATCGGCAAGACCGTGTTCATCATGCTCACGGGTTCGGCCGACAAGGAGATCGTCCAGAAGGCCGCGGCGCTCGGCGTCAACAACTATGTCGTCAAGCCCTTCGCGCCCGCGGCGCTGAAGGAAAAGATCGAGCGCGTGTTCGGCGAGCTGACCTAGGATGCGCCGGGTCTCGATCGTTCAGGGCGAGAATGCGATCGTGGTGGAGCCGGGCGTCGTCGTGTCGACGCTGCTCGGCAGCTGCGTCGCCGCATGTCTCTACGACCCCGTCGCCAAGGTGGGTGGGATGAACCACTTCCTGCTCGGCGAACCGGGCGCGGACCACCGCGTCTCGGCGGGCGACATGCAGCGCTACGGCGTCCATGCCATGGAGCTTCTGATCAACGGGATGATGGCACGCGGCGCGATGCGCCACCGGCTGCGCGCGCATGTCTATGGCGGCGGCAACATCGTTTCGGGCCTTGGCGGCATCGGGACCGCGAACGCGGCGTTCGCGCATCGCTTCATGGCCGACGAAGGCATCGAGATCGCCCATAGCGATGTCGGCGGCACTTCGGCGCGCAAGGTCGAGTTCCTGCCGCACGAGGGCAAGAGCCGCTGCACCAAGGTGGCGGACCATGTTCCCGATCGCCCGCCCGTCCCCGTTGCCCTGCCGCCCGTCGGCGGAGACCTGGAGCTGTTCTGATGTCGTGCCTGCCCGTTCCCGCCCAGCCCGTCCAGGTCGAGCCGCTTCCCGGCTTCGATCCCTATTCGGGTGCGCTCCACAGCGTGATGGCGAGCGAGCTGCGCGAGATGCGCGACATGCTCGAAAGGCTGGCCGAGGTGCTCGTCGCCGACGAGCAGTTCGTCCATGCCCATGTCGAGCAGCTGCAGTCGTTCGACTATCTGATCCAGCACACCGACGAATGCGCCAACCTGCTCGAGCGGATCGCCGCCGGCGAGGATTCGCTGAGCGCGGTCAGTCACGTCCGCCTCGCCGAGGTGCAGGAGCGGCTGCGCGACGCGCTCTCGGGCAAATGGATCGGCTTCACCGATGCGGAATGATCGCCCGATCATCATCAAGAAGGTCAAGAAGGTCGCCGCCGGTCACCACGGCGGCGCGTGGAAAGTCGCCTATGCCGACTTCGTGACCGCGATGATGGCGTTCTTCATGCTGCTGTGGCTGATCTCGAACCCCGACAAGGAGCGGCTGAAGGGCCTCGCCCAATATTTCACGCCCTCGGTCGGCGAGACCGCCCCGGTGACTCCGTTGCAAGGCGCCTCCGAAGGTGCCGGCGGCCGCTCGCGCAAGAACTCGACCGACAATAGCCGGGCCCAAGGCACCCCCACCAGCGAGGCGGCGGTCGCCGGCGCGGCGCGCGGCGGCACCGCGAATGTGCCCGACGCATCGATGCGCGTCCTCGCGTCCGAGCTGCAGATCGCGCTCGATTCCTCCTCGCAGGATTCGGGCAAGAAGAACGTCCAGATCGATCCGAGCCGCGACGGACTGCGCATCACGCTGATGGACACCGACGGGCAGTCGATGTTCCGCGCCAATACCGCCCAGCTCAATCCCTATGCCCGCGCGATGCTCGCCAAGGTCGCGGCCAAGCTCGGCACCTCGGGGACGCAGATCGCCATCGAAGGCCATACCGACGGTGCCGGCGGCGTGCAGAGCGACGCCAATTGGCGCCTTTCGGGCGAGCGCGCACTCGCCGCGCGGCAGGCGCTGATCGCTTCGGGCATGACCCCGGATCGCTTCGCCGAAGTCGTTGCGATGGGCGCGACCAGGCCGGTCTATCCCGACCAGCCCGATCGCGCCGAGAACCGCCGGATCACCGTGGTGCTCAAGGCCGAAGCCTCGGCTCTGCCCAGCGACTCAAGCTTCAAGTTCTGAAGGCGGGAACCATGAAGAAGATCCTGTTCCTGCTCGTCACGCTCCTCGCCGGCCTCGGCCTCGGCGGCGGCGCTGCCTATGCGACGGTGATGCTGCTCGGCCCGAAGCCGGCCGGCGCGGCCGCGGCTTCGCATACGGAAGTCGAGCCGAGCTTCGTCGATGCCGGCAAGATCCTCGCGCCTCTGGTCTTCGCCGACGGCCGCCTGTCGGGCTATGTCCAGTTCCAGGTCCAGCTCGAGGTCCCCGCCGACAAGGCCGAGTTCGTCGCCGCACGGATGCCGCTACTGCTCCACGCGATCAACATGCGCACCTATCGCACGCCGATGGCGGCGGGCCCCGACGGGCTGATTCCCGATCTCGAGACCTTCCGCAAGGTCGTCATGACCGCCGCGCCCGAAGCGTTCGGCGCCGGCGTGCTGCGGAAGGTCGCGGTCACCCAGGCGAACCCGGCATGACCCGGAGCGTAACTTTACGGACACCACGCGCCGTCCCTTCCTGTGCCTATACTGAATGGCGAGGGGATTGCACCGACCAGGAGGGACAGCCGTGCACCTGACCCAGATCCAGCCCGAAGCGGAGCCGGCGCTCGATCGCGCCCCGCGCACCGTCACCACCCTCCTGGTCGGCAAGCTGATGAGCCGCGGCGCCGCCGAGCATCTCTGCCGCATCCGCAACATCTCGATGACCGGGATGATGCTCGAGACGCATCACACGCTCGGCTACGGCACCTGGGTATCGGTCGAGCTGCGCAACGGCGACCGCTTGCAGGGCAGCGTCGCGTGGAGCAGCGAAGGCCGCGCCGGCGTCGAGTTCGCCCAACCGATCGACGTCGATCACATCCTCGCCCAGGCCAAGGCCAGCCTCGAACGCTTTTGCGGCCCCGCCCCGCGCGCGCCGCGCTTCGACGTGGAGTGCGCCGCGCGGATCAGCTGTTTCGGCCGCTATATCGACGTGACGCTCGAGAACATCTCGCAGAGCGGCGCGCGCATCTGCCTGCCGCGGCCGCCGCGCGAAGACACCGAGATCATCCTCACCGTCCCCGGCCTGCCCTCGCGCCGCTGCACCACGCGCTGGGCGACCGAGGACAAAGCCGGCCTGATCTTCCTCGAGCCGATCGCCTACAACGATCTCGGCCCCTGGCTCGAGCACTGCAACCTCGACAGTTGAGAAGGCCTCAATCCTCCCGTGGTTCCCTCCCTGCAAGGGAGGGGCTAGGGGTGGGTTGGCGAGCGAAGCGAAGCCATTCTACGCTCGCCGCACGCTGCGCCGAGTCGATCCGAGTCTTACCGCTCGCGCACGCGAACTGCGCAACAACCCGACACCGGCGGAATTGGCGATCTGGCAACGTATCTCACGCTACCGCCCGCCTTTCACGCGGCAGCACGTCGAAGCACCGTTCATCATCGATCTCGTGTGCAGAAAGGCAAAGCTCGCGGTTGAATTCGACGGCAGTCAACATGTCGAGGCGGCAGAGGCCGATGCGCGGCGGACGGCGTATCTTCAGACCCAGGGATGGCGTGTCATTCGCCTGTGGAATTCAGAGGTCCTCGCGAACCCTGACGGCGCTATCCGGCACATTCTGTTGACCGCCGCCGAGTGCCTCGGCGGCACCCACCCCCATCCCCTCCCTTCCAGGGAGGGGCGTGCAAGACGGCCACGCTATCGCTGAACGGCTATCGACAACGAAAAAAGGCCCCGGCTTTCACCGGGGCCCTCTCGCACCTCCAAACCGCCATCCTCGCTACGTCGCGAAACTCTTCACCAGCGATCCCGCCACCAGCGCCCAGCCGTCGACCAGCACGAAGAAGATGATCTTCATCGGCAGGGATATCGTCGGTGGCGGCAGCATCATCATGCCCATCGCCATCAGCACTGCCGACACCGCAAGGTCGATCACGAGGAACGGCAGCAGCAGCAGAAAGCCGATCTCGAACGCGCGGCGCAGCTCGGAGATCATGAACGCCGGCGCCAGCGTGGTCAGCGGCGTCTCCGCGCGGGTCGCGATCGGCTTGTTGGCGAGATCGGCGAACAGCTTGAGGTCGCTGTCGCGCACCTGGCTGAGCATGAACACGCGGAACGGCGCGACGGTCTTCTCGAACGCGACCTGCTCGGTGATCTTGCCCTTGGTATAGGGGTCGACGCCTTCGTTCCACGCCTTCTCGAAGGTCGGCGCCATCACGAAGAACGACAGGAACATCGCGAGGCTGATGATCACCGGATTGGGCGGCACGCCGGGCGCGCCGATGCCGGTGCGCAGCAGCGACAAGGCCACCACCATGCGGGTGAAGCTGGTCACCGTCATCAGCAGCCCGGGGGCGAGGCTGAGCACGGTCAGCATCAGCACCATCTGGATCGCCTTGGCCGAAAGCTGGCCATTGCCGCCCGTGGCGCCGAGGTTGATGGTGGTGCCGCCGGCCGCCTGCGCATGCGCCGCCACCGGCAGCAGCACCAGCGCGGCGACGGCCGCGATCAGGAGTTTACGCATTGAGCGCCTCGCGCACCGCGGCGCGGTTCCAGCGCTTGGTATCGCGCGGACGGCGGGTGCGCTTGCGGGCGGCCTGGGGAAGATCGATCAGCGTCGCGCCGGCAGGCACCATGTCGGTCGGTTCGTCATCGCCATCGTTGTCGTCGCTCTCGTCGTCATTGGCGCCGCGCACTGCGGCGATCTTGTTGCGCGAGAGGTCGACGAGCTTGCCGAAATTGTTGGTGAAGGCAGCGAGATCGGCCTGGAAATTGGCGGCAGGCGCGGGCTCGGCGGGCGTCGATGCGGCGACCGGCTCGGGTGCGGTGATGCCGGTCTCGAGCGTCATATGACCCTCGGGCCCGATCAGGATGAGATGCTCGCAACCGTCGCGGCGGATCAATGCGATCGAGCGCTTGGCGTCGACCGAGAGGCGCTCGACCAGTTCGACGCGCTTGCGCCCGCCGCCGGAGACGCGGCCGGGAAGCTTGATGTCGTAGCGACGCACCAACCACAGCGCGCCGGCGAGCATGCCCAGCACCAGACCCAACGCCCCGAAGGTGCGCATCATCGAGAGAATGTCCATCAGTTGCGCGACTTCTTCACGAGCTCGGAGACTTCGAGCGACATCTTCTCGCCGTCGACGAGGATGCGGCCGCGCGCGACCAGTTCGCCATTCACATAGACCAGGCTTGGATCGTCCTGGCCGCAATCGAGCGGGATCATCGCCCCGCGGCTCATCTTGAGCATCTGCCGGATCGGAACCTCGGCCGAGCCGAGGACGATCGACATGTCGATCATGATTTCGTCGAGTACGGACATTCGATGCGCCTTCGCTATTCTGCTTTTCTTATAGGAAGGCTTTGACCGGCTCCGGCGCTCGACCCGGCAAATTTTGCCTAGGTACGTTTTTTCCCTGTGTCGGACCCACCCCCGGCAAGAATTGCCTATTATGGAGGAAACGGCCGTCCGGCCTGTTGGGGAGCTCGACCAAATGGACTTGAAGGCATCGCTCGGCGTCTCGGCTTCGGGGCTTCGCGCCCAGTCGCTTCGGATGCGCGTGATCGCGGAGAATCTGGCCAATCAGGACTCGGTCGCGCAGACTCCGGGCGGCGATCCCTATCGCCGCCGCATCGCTAGCTTCAAGGCGCAGGTCGATCGCGCCACCGGCGCCACCGAGGTCAAGGTCCAGTCGATCGAGAACGACAAGTCGGACTTCACCCGCATCTATCAGCCGGGTCATCCGGCGGCGGACGGCGAAGGCTATGTGCTCAAGCCCAACGTCAACGGCCTCGTCGAGAGCGCCGACATGAAGGCAGCGCAGCGCAGCTACGAAGCCAATCTCAATGCCATCGAGGCCGCCAAGAGCCTGACGATGCGCACCATCGATCTTCTCAAGTAAGGGAAAAATCTCATGTCCATCGGAGCACTTGATGCGACCTCTGCCTATGGCAAGGTCGCAGGGATCGGCAGCGCCCTCGGCAAGCCCTCGGTCGGCAAGACCGACGATGCCGGCGGCTTCGGCTCGATGGTCGAGGACCTCGTCACCGGAACCGCGAGCCAGATGCGCGCCGCCGAGCATGCTTCGGCGATGCAGGTTGCCGGCAAGGGCGATCTGATCGACGTCGTCACTGCGATCGGCGCCGCCGAGACCGCGCTCGACACGATGGTCGCCGTCCGCGACCGCGTCGTCAGCGCCTATACCGACATCATGCGGATGCAGATCTGACCGATGACGCCGAGTGAGGTCATCCAGCTGGTCGAAGCGTCGCTGCTGCTCGTGCTCACCGTGGTGGGCCCGCTGCTGCTGACCTCGCTGATCGTCGGCACCGTCATCGGCCTGCTCCAGGCGCTGACCCAGATCCAGGAGACCACGCTCACCTTCGTTCCCAAGCTGCTCGCGATGGGCGTGGTGTTCCTGCTGATGCTGCCCACCATGGGGCAGGCATTGTCGGGCTTCATGTCCAAGATCAGCGATCTGATCATCACCGGATGATCCTGCCGCCCGATCTCGAACTGACGGTCTCGGCCTTCTTCATCGTGTTCGCGCGGGTGGGCGCGGTGCTGATGCTGCTGCCGGTGTTCGGCGAGGATTCGATCCCCGGCCGGATCCGGCTGATGATCGCCTTCGCGATGTCGGCGGCGCTCTACGGCGCGCTCGGCGAGCCCGCGCGCGTCGCGCTTCAGGGCGGCGCGATGCTTCCCGCGGTCATCGTCACCGAACTGATGACCGGGCTCGCAATGGGCATGATCGTCAAGATCCTGTTCTTCGCGATTTCGATGGCAGGCTCGATCGTCAGCATGCAGGTCGGCCTGTCCTCCGCGGTGATCTTCGATCCGATGCAGGCGAGCCAGGCGCCGATGCTCTCCAAGTTCGTCGGCGTGGCCGCGGCTCTGGTGTGCATGGGCATGCAGGTCCATCATCTCTGGCTCGGCGCGATCATCCATAGCTATCAGAGCTTCCCGATCGGCGGTCTGCCCCCGATGCAGGACTTCGCCCAGCTCGCCATCGCCGCGGTCGGCCGCTCGATGACGCTCGGCATCAGCCTCGCCGCGCCGTTGATCGTCTACGGCATCGTGTTCAACGTCGCGCTCGGCCTCTCGGCGCGCATCGCGCCGGCGATCCAGGTCTTCTTCATCGCCCAGCCGCTCAATCTGCTGCTCGGGCTCAGCCTGTTCGCCGCCACTGCCGGCACCATGCTCACCGTCTTCGCCACCCAGATGGGCGACGCGATGCAGGGAGGCTGGTGATGTCGGGCGATACGGACCAGGAAGACAAGACAGAATCCCCGACAGACAAGAAGCTCGAGGACGCCCGCGAACGCGGCGAAGTGCCGATGGCGCCCGAGATGAAGCATGCCGCGATGTTCGTCGCGGCGCTCGTCGTGATGGGCGGGCTCGGCACCTGGACGATGCAGCTGATGGGATCGCTGTTCGTCCGCTTGTGGGGCAGCGCCGAGGACTTCCGCATGGAGCCGGCCGGCGCGCAGGATTTCGCCACCGGCCTGTTCGGCGCGATCGCCAGTTCGCTGTTGCCGATCCTCGGCGCGCTGTTCGCCTTCGCCCTGCTCGGCGGCTTCCTGCAAGGCCGGCCAATGCTGTCGGCGAGCCGGATCAAGCCCAAATGGTCGAAGCTCAATCCGGTCAGCGGATTCATGCGAACCTTCAGCAAGCAATCCTTGATCGAATTCCTCAAGACGCTCGCCAAGCTGTGTCTCGTCGTCGGCATCGGCGCGTGGATCGCCTGGCCGCATGCCGCGACGATCGACCGGCTGGTCGGCGCCGATCTGGTCTCGATGGGCGCGGCGGCGAACGACATCGTCTATGCGATGCTGTTCCCGATCGCCCTGCTGGTCGGCGCGCTGGCGATGTTCGACTTCGCCTGGCAGCGCTTCGCCTTCCTCAAGAAGATGCGGATGACCAAGCAGGAGATCAAGGACGAGTATAAGCAGAGCGAGGGCGACCCCAAGATCAAGGGCAAGATCCGCCAGCTCCAGATGCAGCGCGCCAAGGGCCGGATGATGGCCAATGTCCCCAAGGCGAGCGTGGTGATCACCAACCCGACGCATTACGCTATCGCACTGCAATATGATCACGGCGCGATGAATGCGCCGGTGGTGGTCGCCAAGGGCGTCGACAATGTCGCGCTCAAGATCCGCGAGATCGCCGGTGAGCACAATATCCCGATGGTCGAGAACCGCCCCCTAGCCCGCGCGCTCTATGCCTCGGCCGAGATCGATCACCCGATCCCCGTCGAGCATTATGCCGCGGTCGCCGAAGTGATCAGCTATGTCATGAAGATCGCCAAGACCCGGCGGTAGTAACTTTATCCTCCCTCGCGTAGCGGGGGAGGTGGCAGCGAAGCTGACGGAGGGGGCGTGGCCACGGGCGCATCGCCTGCGGAGGCGCCCCCTCCGTCGCCTTCGGCGCCACCTCCCCCGCTTCGCGAGGGAGGAATACGGTCTCTCTCGTCTGCTGCACTGCGTCATCGATTTTCGCGCTTGCGGTGAGCGGTTTTAATCGTTTTTGCCGTTCGTCGTGCCGCCCTACCCTTCCTGCAACTCTCAGGAAGGATTCGAGCCATGGACGCACCTACGACCGGCAGCCCGCTCAGCGACCCGCAGAAGGAACCTGCCGCGCTCCGCCGCTTGCTCGGCCGCACCAATCGCGATTGGTGGCCCGAGCAGCTCAGCCTCGAGATCCTCACCCAGAACGGCACCTCGCCCGATCCGCACGATCCCGATTTCGACTATCGCGCGGCGTTCGCGCAGATCGATTATCAGGCGCTCAAGGCCGACCTCACCGCGCTGATGACCGACAGCCAGCCTTGGTGGCCGGCCGATTACGGGCATTACGGCCCGTTCTTCATCCGCATGGCGTGGCACTCGGCCGGCACCTATCGCACCGGCGACGGCCGCGGCGGCTCCTCCTCTGGGTCGCAGCGCTTCGCCCCGCTCAATTCGTGGCCGGACAACGGCAACCTCGACAAGGCCCGCCGCCTGCTCTGGCCGATCAAGAAGAAATACGGCGCGGCGATCAGCTGGGCGGATCTGTTCATCCTCACCGGCAACGTCGCGATCGAATCGATGGGCGGGCCGACCTTCGGCTTCTCCGGCGGCCGCGAGGACATTTTCGAGCCCGAGCGCGACATCTATTGGGGCACCGAGGAGAATTGGGTCGGCCATGCCGACAACAAGACCCGGATCGACGACGAGGCCGGCATGGCGCTCGAGGAGCCGCTCGCCGCGATCCAGATGGGCCTGATCTACGTCAATCCCGAGGGTCCCGGCGGCAAGCCCGACACCAAGGGTTCGGCGCGCGACCTGCGCCGGACCTTCGCCAACATGGCGATGAACGACGAGGAGACCGCGGCGCTCACCGCCGGCGGCCATACCTTCGGCAAGGCGCATGGCGCGGGCGACGCCTCGAAAGTCGGGCGCGAGCCCGAGGGCGCCGACATCGCCCAGATGGGCCTCGGCTGGGCCTCGACCCACGAGAGCGGCATGGGCGATCACACGATCACCTCCGGCATCGAAGGCGCATGGACTCCGACGCCGACCAAATGGGACATGACCTATTTCGACATGCTGCTCGATCATGAATATGAGCTGGTGAAGAGCCCGGCGGGCGCCAAGCAATGGCAGCCGGTCGGCAATCCCGAAGAGACTCTCGCCCCCGCCGCGCACACGCCGGGCAAGAAGGTCCCGACGATGATGACCACCGCCGACAAGGCATTCAAGGACGATGGCGATTATCGCGCGATCCTCGAGAAGTTCCGCGCCGATCCGGCCTATTTCGCCGATGCCTTCGCCCGCGCCTGGTTCAAGCTCACCCATCGCGACATGGGCCCGAAGACCCGCTATCTCGGCCCCGAGGCGCCGCAGGAGGATTTGATCTGGCAGGATCCGATCCCCGCCGGCACCCCGCTGAGCGATGGCGACGTCGCCGCGCTCAAGGACAAGATCGCCGCTTCCGGCCTCACCGTCCAGCAATTGGTCAAGACCGCCTGGGCCTCGGCCTCGACCTTCCGCAATTCGGACAAGCGCGGCGGCGCCAACGGCGCGCGCATCCGCCTCGCCCCGCAAAAGGATTGGGAAGCCAACGAACCCGCCGAGCTCGCCAAGGTGCTAGCCGTCTATGAGGACATCAAGGCCGGGTTCGGCGGCACCGTCAGCATCGCCGATCTGATCGTGCTCGGCGGCAATCTCGGCGTCGAGCAGGCGGCGAAGGCCGCCGGCCATGACGTGGCCGTGCCGTTCACCTCGGGCCGCGGCGACGCCACCCAGGAATGGACCGATGTCGACAGCTTCGCCCCGCTGGAGCCCAAAGCGGACGGCTTCCGCAATTTCCTCGGCGTGCGGTTCAACGTGGCGACCGAGGAATTGCTGGTCGATCGCGCGCAATTGCTCAACCTGTCGGCACCCGAGATGACGGTGCTGGTCGGAGGCCTGCGCGTGCTCGGCGCCGGCCATGCCAAAGCGGGCAAGCACGGCCAGTTCACCGATCGGCTCGGCCAGTTGACCAACGACTTTTTCGTAAACATCCTCGACATGGGCACCGCGTGGAAACAGGTATCCGACGCGAGCGACGAGGAGTTCGTCGGCACCGACCGCGCGTCGGACGCGGAGAAATGGACCGCGTCGCGCACCGATCTGGTGTTCGGCTCGAACTCGCAGCTCCGCGCGATCGCGGAAGTCTATGCCTCGGACGATGCGGGGGAGAAGTTCGTGCGCGATTTCGTCCGCGCGTGGACCAAGGTGATGGACGCCGACCGCTTCGATCTGGTGGGCTAGGCGGGAGACAAACTCCCCTCCCTGAAAGGGAGGGGCCGGGGGTGGGTGCGCGGCCCGCAGGGGCGCGCCCAGCGGTGAGCGAGCGAGGCTCGCTATGCTCGCACCCACCCCTAACCCCTCCCTTTCAGGAAGGGGAATAAGCTGAAATCACGCCGATACGTCGACCTTCGCCAGCTCGACGCGCACGCGCAGTTCGATGTCCGACAGGATCCCGGCAAGCACCGGATTGTCCGAAGCCTCGAAATTCTCCGACCATTCGACGATCTCGCGCAGCCGCTCGACGCTCGGCGTGCCCGTCGCCAGCTCCTTGTGGAGCCGGTCGAGCGCGTCGAGGCCGCGCTCGGCGTCCTTCGCCTCCTTGCGCCGTCGCTCGATCGCGGGATCAGCGGCGGCCAGCGTCACCAGCATCGCTACCGAGGGGACCGGCTGATTGGTCCCCGCGCCCTGCATCGGCGTGGGCCGTGCGGCGGCGGTCTCGGCGTCGGCGACCGCGAAGCCGGGCGCAGCCTTGGGCAGCGCGGCCAGCAGGCTGCGTGCCATCAGCGGCGTCAGGTTGTCGATCCGCACGAAATCAGGTCCTCTCGGCCCGCATTGGCCACCTATCCTCTATAAGAAAATTATCGCGGATTTTCCATTTTCGCAGAGGGTTTATGCAGAGGATCGCCGCTTCGCTCCTGTTGCCGCTGCTGGCGCTGGTCGCCAGCCCGCAGGCACTGGCGCAGACACGGATCAAGGATATTGTCGACGTCGAGAATGTTCGCGAGAACCAGCTCGTCGGCTACGGCCTCGTCGTCGGCCTCGCCGGCACCGGCGATCGCATGCGCAACGCGCCGTTCACCGAGGAATCGATGCAGGCGATGCTCGAGCGCATGGGCGTCAACATCCGTGGCACCAATATGCGCACCCAGAATGTCGCGGCGGTCTCGATCACCGCGACCATGCCGCCTTTCTCGCGCGCAGGCTCGCGGATCGACGTCCAGGTCTCCGCGCTCGGCGACGCTACCAGCCTCCAGGGCGGCACGCTGATCGCCTCGTCGCTGCGCGCGCTCGACGGGGAGATCTACGCCGTCGGCCAGGGCCCGGTCGCCGTGTCCGGCTTCAAAGGCCAGGGCGCCGCCGCGAGCGTCAGCCGCGGCGTGACCACCTCTGCCCGCATCGCCGGCGGCGCGATCGTCGAGCGCGAAGTCCCTTATTCGCTCCAGTCGGCGACGAGCCTCAAGCTCGCCCTCAAGAATCCCGACTTCGCCACCGCCGATCGCATCGCCGGGGTGATCAACGCCAAATATCCCGGCAGCGCGCAGGTGCTCGATCCCGGCACGGTGCAGGTTCAGCCCGCCGCCAATTTCGTCGGCAACGTCATCGATCTCGTCACCCGCATCGGCGATCTCGAGGTCAAGGTCGATCAGCCGGCGCGCATCGTCATCAACGAAGCCTCGGGCACGGTCGTGATGAACAACGACGTCCGGATCACCCCCGTCGCGATCGCGCAAGGCGGCCTGACCATCACCGTTTCCGAACGCCCGCAGGTCTCCCAGCCCGCGCCGCTGTCGAACGGCGAGACCACCGTCGTCCCGCGCACCCAGGTGCAGGTCGACGACGGCAACGGCGCCAGCCTCGCCCTGGTCAACGGCGCCTCGCTCCAGTCGCTGGTCAGCGGTCTCAACACGCTCGGCGTGTCCCCGCGCGACCTGATCACCATCCTTCAGGCAGTGAAGAGCGCCGGCGCGCTCCAGGCCGAGATCGAGGTCCAGTAATGAACGAACTCAACGCCACAACCGCCTCGGCGGCCACCCCGCTCCGCAAGGTCGACGTCAAGAACGCCCAGACCGCCAAGGATTTCGAGGGCATGTTCCTCGGTCAGATGACCAAGATCATGCTCGAGAGCGTCGAGAAGGGCGAAGTCAATGGCGGCGCCGGCGAAGAGATGTTCAAAGGCGTGCTCGCCGAGAAACTCGGCACCGAGATGGCCAATCGCGGCGGCGTCGGCCTCGCCCCGATGGTGCTCGATTCGATCCTCAAGCTTCAGCAGGGACAATAATGACCGCTCAGCTCATCGACGCGATGGTGTCGCTCACGGCCCTCATGGAAGAGGAAAGCGAAAAGCTCGCCCGCAAGGCCTATCTGCCCGAACTGGGTGAGATTTCCGCGGCGAAGCTCCGCCTCACCGGCCGCATCGAGGCCGATTTCGCCCGGCTGAAGCGCGAGAATGCCGATTGGGCCGAGAAGCTCGACGAGGAAAGCCGGCTCCAGCTCTCCGACGCCAGCCGCAACCTGCGCGACGCCTCGGCGATCAACCAGCAGATCCTGTCGCGCCAGATCGAGCTTTCGGTCGATATGATGGGGGCGATCGCCGCCGAGGCGCAGCGCCTGACCGGCACGCGCAGCACCACTTATGGTGCGTGCGGCGGACTGGGCGGCATGGATGCCCCTGCCCCGATCTCGGTCAACGCACGCCTCTAGTCGCGCTCGGCGGCGCGGTGCGGCGAAGCGTCGCACCGCCGCGGCTAGGCGAATTCCTTCGCAGGGTGTATACCCGGCTTCGGAGCCCTTTGCGGGTTCCGGAGATTGCGTATGAACCTCTTGCAGCTCACGCGTTGCATGTTCGGACTGCATCAGCGCGACAGGCATCGCGCCCGGCACGACGGGGCCGTCGTGCGCAGCTATTGCACAGGCTGCGGCAAGCCGATGATCAAGGACAATCGCGGCTGGCACCTCGATGCCGCGGCACCCGGACCGCAGCCGGCCAGCGAATAGCCGCGCCGGGGGATGTTGGACGACGCGGTCCTGCACCGCAAACCCGGAGTTAGGACACCACGGCCACGTGCACAATTTTGGGGAAACCTTCGTAGCAGCCGTCCACCGCTACTTCCACTACCCTGCCAGTCATCTGTGCCGATATCAGCATCGACTGTACAATAGCGGCACGAGGTGCGTTGTCAGGGAATATATAATAGTTGGCTGACACGCAGCCGTCGAAATTCTGGTGCGGCGACGACAGTACAATCAGTAAGCCCGTATGGCCGTTATACGACAATATTCTGCCGATTCTGGCGTGGACCTCACCCGAAGCGCCAGCGGGAGGGCCAAACAGTAAAGCGCTTGCGAACATCGCCACGGCCAAGGCAAACCGCATATACCACTCCCCACGACATCTACCACAGATCTACGAAGCGCACGCGCTCGGCACGACCCTATCTGAATATCGGGAGTCGACAAAGGCGCATCTAGCGCATCAAGTCTTGTCGGCTAGCTGACAAAACATGGGCCAGACGGCAAGCCGGCCTTCCGTTTGAGTGACGCATGCTCGGGAATCCCGGGTAGCGCCCGGGCTGCCCGAAACTCAGCGCGGAATGCCGTTCACGGGGAAGCAATAGTCTGGAGGCTGCGCGGCGCTCGCGTCGGCGCAAGCCCTTTCGGAATCGATGAGCATCCACCGTCCTTCACTCGGCCTTGCCACCCGCTTTCTGGCGATCCAGGGTCCGAAGGCGCTCTCACGCCCGCGCCGGGCCCGGAACCTGTACGCGCACACCACGTACACGCCGGCGGACGGGGCGCAGCGAAAATCGGCTATTTCGATGGTCGGCATCTGAAGTTGCCAATCGTCCTCCGCTCGAGGCGGCATGGCGATCGCTAGCGCCTCGCCGTCGCGCACCTGCTTCTCGGTCGGGAATTCTGTCGGCGGCGGGGGATCAGGCGCACGAGTGCGCGGATTGACAACGGGAACGACCGTTTGGCGTCCCGCCTCCTGAAAGCTGAAAATCAATCCGTAGAGCGTCAGCGACAAAAGCATCGGACATCAATGCGCGGCCATCATTTTCGGCGCAAGCGCCCTTGGGCGGCCCGCGTCCCGATCGTCCGCGCGCCGATGGCAAAATAGGATTTGCCATGCCATCTTCGGTCCCGGCTCTTTGAATCGTCGAGATCGCTTCGCGTACTTTGGTAATAATCTTGCGCAGACGCGCAACGGCATTTCACGATTTACGTGAAAACCGTGCAATTGGACGGGTCAAATCCTATTTCGGCGAGTCGCAGACGAACGCGCGCGATTATCAGCCGCGGCCGCCCACCGCGGTCTTCAGCATCGACATCTGCTTGCGGTACAGGCCGGTCATCGCCTGGAAGTCGGCCTGGATCGCGCCCATCTTGAGCAACTGGTCTTCGAGCGTGACATTGTTGCCGTCGGGCTTGGTCTCGGTGACGTCCTTGTCGAGGATCACCCCGGCGCCGATCGGCTGGATCGCGCCGAGGCTCTTCATCCGGTCGGTCAGCTGCACCCGCGGTGCGGCGATCATGCCGCTGCCGCCGACCAGAGCCGCGAAGCTCGGCTCCGAGACTTCGCGCGCCTTGTAGCCCGGCGTCTCGCTGTTCGCGATGTTCTGCGCGACGACGCGCTGGCGCTCGGACAGATTCTGCATCCGGGTACGCAGGCCGTCGAGGATCGGGGGAGTGTTCATGACGATCAGAATCCCAGAGTGGAGGAGGCGCCCGAATTCAATCGGTTCAGCGCTGCCTGATAATTTGCGAGCTGCGCGCTCTCGCGCGCGGTGGATTGGGTGCCGGTGGCGGTGTTCTTGACGCCGTCGACCATCGTGGCCTTGCCGGCGTCCCAATAAAGCGAGCGATAGGCGGTCTGCGTCATCGAGATCGCTTCCTCGATCTTCTTCATCGCGACCTTGGCGTTGTCGAGCGTCGACAGGCTCAGCGCGTCGCTGAGGTCCATGCCGAAATTGCCGCCGGGCCGGACCTTGGGCGCGCTGCTCGACAATGCCGCCTGCGTCGCGATCCGCTGCGGCTCGATGCCGAGCTTGGCGAGCGCGTCGGTGTCGGTGCCGCCGGGAATGAGCTCGAGCTCGTGTCCGGGCTTCATCGTGATGCTCAGCTTCTGGACGCCGTCCACGACCGTCGCGGTGACCGTGCCCTTGGAGGCGCCGAGCATCCCCTGCATCCGGGTGGCGATCGTCTTGAGCGTATCGCCCGCCTCGATGGTGACCTTGCGCACCGCGCCATTATCAGCCTTGATCGAGAAGAAGTCGCCGGCGCGCATCGTCGTCTGGGTGGTCAGCTTCTCCGACACCGCCGGATTGATCGTGCCGCGGCTGAAGCCCAGCGCGGCGATCGAATTGCCGCCGCCGGCATCGCCGGAGACCCGGACCGGTTCGGTGCGCAACAATGCCTGGCCGAACTGGGTAGTGTTCTCGATCGCGCCCGTGGCGGTGTCGATCCGCGCGACGAAGCCGTCGGTCGGCCCGCGGCGGGGCGCGGCGAGATCGCCGGTGGTGCGGCCGCCGGCATAGAGATCGTTGCCGAGAAAGGCGATGCTGTCGACCTGATCGTCGGCAGCGGAACCCAGATAGGTCACGCTGGCGCCCGACAGGCCGGCATCGATCCGCGCGACAAAGCCGTCGCGGTCCGCGCTCTTCGCATTGACCTGGCTGCCGGTGAGCGTCGCGCTGGTCGCGCCGCCGACTGCGATGGTACCGTCGGCGGCTATGGCGATCGCGCGGACGTCGGCGGTGCCGAGATCCACGCTGCCGAGATCGGTGGCGAGCGCGGCGCCGCTGAGCTTGCGGACCGAGGCATTGCCGTCCTGGCTCATCACCGCGAGCAGATTGCCGTCGCCATCCACAGCCAGCGCGTTGATCTGATCGGTGCCGCCGCTGTCGATCGTCCGCCGGTCGGCGATCTTGCCCGTCGAGTCGATCCGCGCGACGAAGGCATCGCCCTTGTTCGAGGCCGAGCGTCCGGCGACGAAAACCGAGCCGTCGGCGCCGACCGTCACGGCCTTGGTCACATCGGTGCCGGTCGAATGCACCACGGTCGAGAATTTCTCGTCGCCATTGGCGGCATATTTGGCGACGACCATGTTGGCGTCGGCCGAGGTCACGCCATTGAAGCTGCCGGTGACGGTGCCCGCGACGACGATGCTGCCATCGGCTCCGAGCGACACCGCGGCGCCGGTCGAGGAGCCGCTGGCGCCGAGGCTGCGCTGCCATACGACGGTGCCGCTGCTGTCCATCTTGGTGAGGAACAGATTGTCGTCGCCGTCCGACTGGTTCGCACCGAGATCGCCCGCGGTGGTGCCGACGACATAGCTATAGCCCTGCGCGTCGGTGACCATCGCCGCGGCATCGGTCTTGGCGTAGACGTTGCTGGTCTTGGTCGTGCTGGTCTTGATCTTGCCGTCCATGTCGGTGGACGTGGTGGTGACGGTGGTGGTCTTGCCGGCCAACGTGTTCTGCGTGGTCGCGTCGCGGTCGAGCGCCGCGATCGTCCCCATGGTGACGCGCGTGTTGGTGCCGGTGGGATCGTTGAGGCGGAAGACCTGGGTCGCGGTGGGCGCGTCGAGCGCGGTCTGGCCGGTCGCCACCACCAGCGAATCCTTGGCGCCGACCTGGTCGAGCGCCACCTGCTCCATGCCGTCGGGCGTGTCGAGCTTGAGTCCCCATTTGCCGTCGGCATAGACCGGCTTGAAGCGTGCCGACCAGCGCGAGACGGCATTGCCGTCGGCATCGGTCACCGGGGTGCCGTCGGTCTTGAGCGCGGGCGTCGCGCTGATCGCGCTGTTGAACTGCGACACCAGCGAGTCGAGCGTCGGCGGCTGGGTGCCTTGCGACAGATCGACGGTGAAGGTCTCGTTGAGCCCGCCACGGCTGACCTGGATGCTGAACTGTTCCTGGCCGGTGAGGTTGGGAACCGGATCCGAGCGGAGCTTGACCAGCCCGTCGCCCTTGGTCTCGTAGGTGTGGGTGGCAGCGAGCGCGCTCGATTGCGCGGTCGAGCTCGGCTTGCCGAAAGCGAGGTTGACCTTGTCCGACGGCGCGGTGGTTAGATAGGTCTGCAGGTCGGTCAGCCCCTTGGCGAAGGCCTTTTCATATTGCGCGCGCTGGGCGCTGGTCGCGGTCTTGACGGTGGCGGCCTCGGCGAGGACGCGGAGCTTGTCCAGCGCCTTGTACGCCGTGAAGCTCGTCTTGATGTCGTCGGGCAGCAGCGCGATGCTGCTGCTCGTCTTGTCGACGACGGTCTTCGAGGCGAGGATCGAAATGAGCTGGGCCGAGGCGGAGGCGGTGCTGGCGGCTTCCTTCCACGGCGGCGTGGTCTCCGCGAGAGTGAACTGCGCCTTGGCGACGCGGACGGCCTTGCTGTCGAACGGGATCGCAGCGAAGGCCGTCGAGAAGACCGAGGAGTCTCCGGTCAACAGGCCCAACCCCATCAGACTACCAGATAAATTAACCGTCATCGGAACCGAACCTTTCCCCCATGCTCCTATAATAGGAAGAGTGAACGCTTCCTTGCGTCCGCATCCGAATTTTCTGCGAGGGGTCCAGAATGAGCTTGATGGCGCCGATTGCCGAGCCGGTCGAACTGAAGAAGTACAGCGGGCCGCAGCGCGCGGCCGCGTTGATGCTGGCGCTGGGCAAGCAGCATGGCGGCCCGATCTGGGAGCAGCTCACCACCGACGAGATCAAGGAGCTTTCCTCGACGATCGCCGGTCTGGGCCGCGTGCCCTCGCAGGTCGTCGAGCATCTGCTGATCCAGTTCACCGGCGAAGTCGCCTCGATGGCCTCGCTCCACGGCAGCTACGAGACCACCGAGCGGCTGCTCGGCGACATCCTGCCCGGCGACAAGGTCAAGGAGATCATGGAGGACATTCGTGGTCCTTCGGGCCGCACAATGTGGGACAAGCTCTCCAACGTCAGCGAGACCGTGCTCGCCGGCGCGCTTAAGCACGAATATCCGCAGACCGTGGCGGTCATCCTGTCCAAGCTGCGCCCCGATCACGCCGCACGCGTGATCGCCGAGCTGCCGCGCGAATTCTCGGTCGACGTGGTGATGCGCATGCTGCGCATGGAAACCGTCCAGAAGGACGTGATCAACCAGGTCGAGCTGACGCTGAAGAGCGAGTTCATGACCAACCTGTCGCGCTCGCAGAAGCGCGACCCGCACGAGGCGATGGCCGAATTGTTCAACTCGCTCGATCGCTCGACCGAGGAAGCGATGCTCACCGCGCTCGACAACAAGGCGCCCGAAAGCGCCGAGCGCATCCGCGCGCTCATGTTCACCTTCGAGGATCTAGCCAACCTGCTGCCGGCAGCGATCGCGGTAATCGTCCGCAACGCCGACAAGCGCGAGATGGCGCTGGCGCTCAAGGGCGCCCCGGATCAGCTCAAGCAGCTGTTCTTCGGCGCGATGACCGAGCGCGCGGCCAAGTTGATGCGCGAGGACATGGCGGCGATGGGCCCGATCCGCGCACGCGATTGCGAAGAGGCACAGTCCTCGCTCGTCCGGCTGGCCAAGAACCTCGCCGATCGCGGCGAGATCCTGCTCGTCGATCCCAAGTCCGACGATGCGATGATCATCTGAGGTGAATATGGGCTTTCAGAACGTCGAACGCTTCGCCTTCGACCGCATCTTCTCGACCCCGGCGAGCGAGAGCGCGACCATCCCGACCGGCGACATGCTGCTCGAGATCTCGGCGCTCCGCGCCGAACTCGCCTTGCTGCGCTCTGACGTGGACGCGCAATTGAACCTTGCCCGCGCCGAGGGCTTCGAGGCCGGATTGGTCCAGGCCCGCGCCGAACGCGACGTTGCGTTGCTGAGCGCGGTCGACGCGCTTCATGCGGGGATCGAGGCGCTCGACGATCGTTTCGAGGACGTGTCGAAGCGCGTCACCGGCGAAGCCGCCGAGATCGCCCTTGCCGCGGCCGACATGATCGCCGGCCGCGCGATCGAGACCGCGCCGGCCGAGACGATCGACGCCGCGATCGGCCGCGCGCTGAGCCAGGTCGCCCGTGGCACCGAGCTCGAGATCCGGGTCAACCCCGATCTGATCGAGGCGATCGAGGCGCGCATCGCCGAGCGCCAGTCGAAGGACCGCCGCAAGCTCAACCTCAACGTGATCGGCGACGTGACCGTCGCGATCGGCGACGCGCTGATCGGCTGGGAGCAAGGCGGCCTCGCGCTGGACGCCAGCGCACGGCGGCAGGCAGTGATCGAAGAACTCGAGACGTTGCTCCCCTCGCCCGCCGGCGCGAACTGACCAATTCCTCTCCCTCTGCGCTCCCGCTTGCGGGAGGGGCCGGGGGAGGGTCAGAAATTGCGAAGGAAGTGCGTGCGGCCAGCACACACCCTCCCCTGACCCCTCCCGCGAGCGGGAGGGGAATTTGATTCCGGCGCTCCCGCACGCGCCACTAGGCAAAAAATTCCCACCCGGCACAATCTGCCGCCCGCCACCCTCCTATAAAGCAAGGAGAGGGGCGCTCCTGCCCCTGGCCACATCACGGGGCGGTCTTGGAAGCGATCAAGAATTTTGCCGGGCAGCTTGGCCCGAAGCGACTGATGCTGATGGGAGGAGTGGCGCTCGCGCTGCTCGCCGCCCTCGCCTTCGTCGCGACGCGCGGCTCCGATCCCCAGATGGGCTATCTGTACACCGATCTCGATCCGTCCGCCGCGGCGACGATCACCGAGAAGCTCAAGGCAGCCAATGTCGAGTACACGCTCTCGGCCGACGGCAGCTCGATCATGGCGCCGCAAGACAAGCTCGCCGAGCTGCGCATGTCGATGGCCGGCGAGAAGCTCGGCGGCAAGATCGGCTATGAAGTGCTCGACGAGGAGCAGCCCTTCGGCGTCTCCGCTTCGCGCGCCAAGATGAACGAGAATCGCGCCGTCGAAGGCGAGCTCTCCAAGTCGATCCAGACCATCCAGAACGTCAGCGCCGCGCGCGTCCACATCGTCATGCCCGAGCGCGCGATGTTCGCCGCCGAGAGCCGCAAGGCCACCGCGGCGGTGACCGTCAAGACCAAGGGCCGCCTCTCGTCCGAGCAGATCGCCTCGATCCGCTATCTCGTCTCCTCTTCGGTCCCCGAGCTCTCGCCCGAGGCGGTCTCGGTGGTCGACCAGACCGGCGCCCTGCTCGCCCGCGCCGGAGAAGCCGGTTCGGTCGGCGGCGCCGACGCCGACGAGCGCCAGCAGGCAGTCGAGGCCAAGCTTCGCGAGGAAGTCGAGGCGCTGCTCGAGCCGATCGTCGGCCAGGGCAAGGTCCGCGCCGAGGTTTCCGCGCAGATCGATCGCGATCAGACCCGCGAGGAAGCCAATGTCTTCGATCCCGACAAGCAGGTGATCTCGCGTCAGGTCAGCGTCGAGAATGGCGAGCAGAACAGCGAACAGGACGCCGGTCCGCAGACCGCGACGGTCGGCAATCAGCTTCCCGAAGCGCAGGGTCAGGCCCCGGGCGCCCCGGGCAGCGGCCGCCAGTCGCGCAGCAACCAGAATTCCGAAGACACCACCTATGACAACAGCTCGACCAAGACGGTCACGCTGCGCGGTCCCGGCAAGGTTACGCGCCTCACCGTCGCGGTGATGGTCGATGGCGGCGAGAAAGGCCTGCCCCAGCCGCAGATGCAGCGCATCCAGCGCCTCGTCGAGAACGCGGTGGGCATGGACTCGGAGCGCGGAGACAGCGTGGTCGTCGAGAGCATGCGCTTCGCCAACGACGACAGCCTCGCCGACAAGGAAGCCGGCATCCTCTCCAGCCTGCCGATGGACCGGATCTGGGGCCTGCTGCAGATCGTGATCATCGGCGTGGTCGGCCTGATCGCGCTCCGGATGATCAAGCCCAGAATCATGCCGCAGCCCGCAATGGCTGCGCTCGAAGGCCCTGCCGGCGAGACCGCGCTCACCCCCCAGTCGCCCGAGATGCTCGCGCTCGCCGAGCGCGCCGCCGACGGCGACGAAGAAGCAATGCAGAAGCTCGAGGCACTGAACAGCGACCAGCCGCTGCTCGATCAGGAGATCGCGCTCGCCCAGGTCGACGGGCGCATCAAGCTCTCCGCCCTCAAGCGCATTGGCGATGCGATCCATGCGAGCCCGCCCGAAGCGGCCTCGGTGATCCGCCAGTGGATGAACTCGTAAGGAAATCATGATGGCTACCGAACCCCACGACATCATCCCCGCCGACACCGACGAAGCGAGCGGCCCCGTGTTCGAAGACTTCGAACCGTTCCCCACCGGCGACCATGCCGTCGCCGGCTCCGAAGGCCTCGAGGCCGTCCATGACGTACCGGTCAAGGTCCAGGCCGTGCTTGGCCGCGCCCGCATGCCGGTCGGCGAGTTGCTCCATCTGACTTCGGGCACCGTGGTCGAACTCGACCGCCGCGTCGGCGAGCCGGTCGACATCTTCGTCAACGATCGCCTGATCGCGCGCGGCGAAGTCGTGCTGATCGACAATGCGCTCGGCGTGACGCTCACCGAAATCGTTCGTCAGGACCGTTGATGCCGAACTCCATCCGCATGATTCTGGTCGGAGCGCCCGGCGGCGAGTTCCGGCGCGCAGCCGAACTGGCCCGCGACGCCGGCGCCGCAGTGGCGATGGCCGACACGCCGGACCAGGCTCTCGATCTGCTCCGCGAAGGCGGCGGCGACATGGTGATGATCGACGTCGACGCCGACATTGCCGGCTTCATGGCGAGCATCCGTGCCGAACGCTTCACCATCCCAGTGCTCGCCTGCGGCATCCAGGCTTCGGCCGAGCGCGCCGTGGCGGCGATCCGCGCCGGTGCCCGCGACTATGTTCCGCTGCCCCCGCAGCGCGAGCTGATCGCCGCGGCGATCGCCTCGGTGATCGAGCGCAAGGCCCCGGTCCGTATCGGCGATCACCCTGCCCTCGCCCGCGCATTCTCGCTTGCGACTGCCGTGGCGCCCACTGCCGCTCCGGTTCTCGTCACCGGCGAGAAGGGTAGCGGCAAGGAAGTCATGGCGCGTGCGATTCACGAGGCATCGGGCCGTATCAACCCGCTCCACGTCGTCGAATGCGCCGGCGTCGGCGCCGACGTCCTCGAATCCGAACTGTTCGGGCATGAAGCCGGCGCGTTCCCGGGCGCAGTCGCCCGCCGCATCGGTCGGCTCGAAAAGGCCGGCAATGGCACGATCTTCCTGCGCGAAGTCGGCAGCCTCGCCCCCGCCACCCAGGCGCGCTTGCTCTCGGCGCTCCAGGAACAGCGCTTCACCCGCATCGGCGGCGACGAAGTGGTGCCCTTCCGCGCACGGCTGATCGCCTCGACCGGCATGGATCTCGAAGCCGCGGTCCATGCCGGCAGCTTCCGCGCCGATCTGCTCGTCCGCCTCGGCCTCGTCCGCGTCGAGGTTCCGCCGCTCCGCGCCCGCGGCGGCGATCTGGCCCAGCTCGCCTTGCACTTCGCCGAACGCCTCGCCGAAGCCGACGGCGTTCCCGCTCGCCCGTTCAGCGAGGCGACTCTGGTGCTGCTCTCGCGTTACGCGTGGCCTGGCAACATTCGCGAGCTGGAGGACTGCATCCACCGCGCCGTCCTGCTCGCACAGGGTCCGGAGATCGAACCAGACGACCTCGTCCGTTCCGACGGCACCCGTCTGCTGGACCTCGAGCTCGCCGAGCCCGGTGGGCTGCAGATCGAGAGCCTCGTCGGCCGCACGGTGGAAGAAGTCGAGCGCGAGCTGATCCTGCAAACGCTGACCCGCTGCCACGGCAACCGGACCTCGGCGTCGGGCATCCTCGGCATCTCGGTCCGCACGATGCGCAACAAGCTGCGCACGTTCATCGAAGCCGGCATCGCGGTCGCTCCCGCGCCGTAACTTCCCGGCATTTACCGATCCCCTCCTCTGACCGCAGGGAGGGGCGTCAGCTGCCGCCAATTACAGGGTCCGTCAAATGCCTCCCGCAGTCGTCAATCTCCTGAATCGCATCGGCTTGAATCGCGATCTCGCCCTCGCGGGCGCGGTCATCGCGATCATCGGCATGCTCATCCTGCCGGTTCCGGGCTGGCTGCTCGATCTCGGGCTGGCGCTGTCGATCACGATCGCCGTGATGATCCTGATGACCGCCTTGTTCATCGAGAAGCCGCTGGAACTGAGCGCCTTCCCGACGATCCTGCTGGTAGCGACGATGCTGCGGCTAGGCCTCAACCTCGCCTCGACCCGCCTGATCCTCACTCACGGCCATGAAGGCGCGCACGCCGCCGGCGGGGTGATCGGCGCGTTCGGCGAGTTCCTGATGGGCGGCGAGGTCATCATCGGCCTCACGATCTTCATGATCCTGATCGTCATCAACTTCGTGGTGATCACCAAGGGCGCGGGCCGCATCGCCGAAGTCGCGGCGCGCTTCAGCCTCGACGCGATGCCCGGCAAGCAGATGGCGATCGACGCCGATCTCTCGGCCGGCATGATCACCGAAGAGCAGGCACGCGAGCGTCGCGCCGAGATCGAGGCCGAGAGCGGCTTCTACGGCTCGATGGACGGTGCCTCGAAGTTCGTGAAGGGCGACGCGATCGCCGCTTTGCTGATCACCGCGGTCAACATCATCGTCGGTCTCACCATCGGCGTCGTCTCGCACGGCGTGCCGATCGGCGAAGCGTTCCACACCTATACCGTGCTCACCGCCGGCGAGGGTCTGGTCAGCCAGATCCCGGCGCTGATCATCTCGATCGCCGCAGGCCTGCTCGTCTCGAAGGGCGGCATCAAGGGCAAGACCGGCGCCACGCTGGGCGAACAGCTCGGCCGCTATCCCAAGGCGTTCGGCATGGTCGCGTTCCTGATGGGCGCGCTGGCGCTGATGCCGGGCCTGCCCTTCCTGCCCTTCGCCTGCTTCGCCGCCGCCGCCGGCTATGCCGCGTGGAAGATGAGCAAGACTGCCCAGGCCAAATCGGCACTCGAACGTGCCGTGGCGGCGCAGGAACAGGCGCGGGAGGCCGTAATCGAGCAGCCCATCTCGCAGACGCTCGCGCTCGACGCCGTGCGCATCGAGATCGGCTATGCGCTGCTGCCGATGATCAACGACGATCAGCGCGAGCCGCGCCTCGACGATCAGGTCCGCGCGCTGCGCCGCCAGATGGCGACCGATTTCGGCTTCGTCCTCCCCTCGGTCCGCATCATCGACAATATGGGCCTCAAGGCCAATGAATATGTCATCACGATCAAGGAGACCGAAGCGGCGCGCGGCGAGATCAAGCTCGAAAAGCTGTTGCTGATCAATCCGGGCGGCGGTCCGGTCGGCATGCCCGGCGAAGTGACCAAGGAGCCGGTGTTCGGCCTCCCCGCGCTGTGGATCGATCGCGAACTGCGCGACGAAGCCGGCTTCCGCGGGCTGACCGTGGTCGATTGCGGCACGATCATCACCACCCATCTGACCGAATTGGTCAAGGACAACATCGCCGATCTGCTGTCGTACACCGAGACGCAGAAGCTGCTCACCGAAGTCCACAAGGATGCCGAGAAGCTCGTCGCCGACATCGTCCCCTCGAAGGTCTCGATCTCGAGCGTCCAGCGCATCCTGCAGAATTTGCTGTCGGAGGGCATCTCGATCCGCGACATCCCGACGATCCTCGAAGGCATCGCCGAGGCCGCGCCGCTGACCGCCAACCTCACCCAGATGACCGAGCATGTCCGCGGCCGTCTCGCGCGCCAGATCAGTGCGTCGCAGGTCCGCGGCGAGGCGATCCCGGTGGTGACGCTCTCGTCCGAATGGGACCAGGCGTTCGCCGAATCGATCCTCGGCCAGGGCGACGATCGCCAGCTGGCGATGGCGCCGTCGTCGCTGCAGAAGTTCATCCACTCGGTGCGCGAGACCTATGACCGGCTGGCGCAGGACGGCGAGATCCCCTGTTTGCTCTGCAGCCCGTCGATCCGTCCGTTCGTCCGCTCGATCATCGAGCGCGTGCGTCCGGCGACGGTGGTGCTCTCGCAGAACGAGATCCACGCGCGCGCGCGCATTCGGGCGCTCGGCACGATCGGTTGAGACCGTTCGCGCAACAATCATCCTATAATGACAAAGCGGCCCTTTGAGGCCGGGCAAGAGGCGACCGGATGCAGATCAACCCCTTCGGCTTTCCGCTTGGCGCGGGGATGCAATCCGCGTCGGCAATCGGCGGCACCGGCCTCGGCTTTGCCGACGCGCTCGGGATCGCCATCGAAGGCGCCGCCGCACCGCAATTGATGCCCCTCAAGGCCTCGCCCACCCTGCCCGCGCATGTTGACCCGAAGTTGGCCCGGACGCTGCTCGAACAGGCCCAGCTCGCGGCGCCGGCCATCGCCAAGGCGCCACCGGGCATATTGCCCGGTCTCCAGCAGCCGACCTCGCTCTCCGAGCTGATGGCGACCGCAGCGAAGCTGCCCGGCACCGATCCGATGCCGGTGGCTGCCAAGCCCATAGCGACGAACGAACAACCTCTCCCGGTCGGGGTCGCGGTTGATGCCGCTCCGGCGGCAGCGCCCGAAATCCCCACCCCCGCTGCGCCGCCGCTCGCGATCGAGCCCGAAATCGCGCCTGCCGCAGCTCCGGTCGTGCCGGCGGTCGAAGCCGCCGCCCCCGCCGCTCCCGCCGTGGCTCGGCCCGCCGCGAAGCCCGAAACTGCAGCAGCGGTTGCTGCGGCTCCGGCGGCTTCCACCGTTCCGCCACAGGCCGGCGCGGTTCCGCAACCTGCGGGCGATGCCATGCCCGACGCGCCGACGACCGCCGCGCCGGCTGAGACCGCAGAACTTGCAGAGCCCGCGGGGAATGCGCCGTCGAAGCCGCAAAAGGGTCCGCGCGCCACAGCCGTAGCGGCCAAGACGGATCCTGTGCCGTCCAACGATGCGCCGCCTGCGATCCCGGCCGAAATGCTCGCGATCAACCCGATGCCGCAGCCGATCGTCACGCAGCAACCCGTACCGCAGCAGGCTTCGCTGCAGCAGTCCGCGCCGCGTGAAACCGCGAATGCGCCCGGCGGATCCGTGGGGTCGAAGGTCGGCAAGGCCGCCGCGCAGCCCGCGTCGGCGCAGGATGCGGCGCAATCCGCGCCCGGCACCGGCACTGCCGATTTCGCGCGCGCCGTCGCGGCCAGGGCCGAGTCCGCCGGATCGGAGTCAAATCCCGATGGCCAGCCGCAGCCCGAAGCCATTCTCGCGACCGCCGCGAGTACGAACGCCGCTGCGCCGATCCTGCCGCAGCACGCGCACAATCCGAACGCAGTCGACACCGCGCGCGTTACGGCCCCTGCCGCTCCCGCCGCCCCGGCCGAGCCGGTGGTCGAAGCCCGTGCCGGCCATCTCGGCCATTCGCTCGGCGTCGAGATCGCGCGAAAGGTCGAGCTTGGTGAGGAAACGCTGCGCATCCGCCTCAATCCGATCGAACTGGGCCGGATCGAAGTGACGCTGGCGTTCGACGACAAGGGCAGCCTGCAGGCGACCGTGCGCACCGAAAGCGCGCAGGCGATGGAGCTGCTCCGCCAGGACACACCCGATCTCGCCCGCACGCTCGATCAGGCCGGCGTCCGCACCGATGCGCAGAGCTTCCGTTTCGAGAATCGCGGCGGTGACGGCGGCGGCCAGCAGGCCCAGCAGCAGAATCCGCACTCGAACCGCGGCCAGTTCGCCTCGTCCGACGACGATGCCGGCACCGCCGAACCCATTTACCGCCCGATCCGCAGCGACGGGCAGGTCGACCTTCTCGCCTGAGGAAACGCCATGACCACCGTCAACACCACCAATGCGACGACCGACGCGAAGACCACCGCGGCATCGTCCAAGCTCAACGCCGATTTCGACATGTTCCTGAAGCTGCTGACCACGCAGATGCAAAATCAGGACCCGCTCGATCCGATGGACACCGCGCAATATACCCAGCAGCTGGTGCAATATTCGCAGGTCGAGCAGTCGATCGAGCAGACCTCGACACTCAAGTCGCTGCTCGCGGCGTTCGGCACCCAGAACCTGATGCAGGCTTCGGCGATGATCGGCGCACAGGTCGAGACCAATTCGGCCGTTTCGGGTCTCAGCGCCACCACGCCGGCGCAATGGACCTGGTCGTCGAGCCGCGACGTCGCCTCGATGACCGCGACGATCAAGGACGAGAAGGGCAAGATCATCGACACGTTGCCGATCGATGCCACGGGCGCCGCGGGTGCCTTCACCTGGGACGGCACGACCAGCAACGGCAAGAAGGTCGATCCGGGCCTCTACACGCTCGAGCTCGAAGGCAAGGACGCCTCGGGCACCAAGGTCGCCGCGACCGCGCATTCCTTCGGCAAGGTCAGCGACGTCGAGCTGTCGAACGGTGTCGTCCAGCTCACCATCAACGGGCACAAGGTCTCGACCGCGGATCTGCTGCGCATCGGCTGAGCCGGCGCATCCCGGCAATTTCGGCGCCGGAGCGATCTCTCGCTCCGGCGCTTTCTTTTTGCCCCCACGAATTATTGCTTCCGCACAAATACCTAGCGGGAATCTCCCGGCCTTGCGCGGCGACTCCCGGCCCTCGTCCGGCCTATAATGAATGTAGAGAGACGGGTGGGCGTTCCGATCCCCTCTGCGACCCGCTCGTCTCTTCTCTCCCTTTGAGGGCCGCCCTTCCTCCGTGGCCCGAAACGACAAGAGCCAGGCTGGTCAGCGACCCGCCTGGCTCTTCCGTTTGCGCCCCACGCGCTGAAACCGAAACTGGATCGGAATGGCGAGCCGAGGCTCAGCCGGCGACGGACATCAGTACCGGCCGACCGGCGCCCCGGGGGAGCTGGACCGGCTCGGCCGACGCGGCGGCGGACACATCGAAATCATCGAGCACGCAGCCCGCGATCGCGCTTGGCGCGGTCAGCATCGCGAGGCAATCGGCGATCGCGGGATCTTCGCGCGGCCCGATCGTGTCGAGCACGTCCGACAGGGTCATGCCGGCCTGCAGCGCCTTGTCCGCGGCGGCGCTCCACAGCGCACGCGCATCCTCCACGTTCAACGTCAGCGTCACCGTGAAGGCCTTGCCGGCGGTCTCGGAAACGTGGCCGATGTCGTGAAGGTTCATGCGTAAGACCCTTTATTCTCTGTGCCCCGCCCAATGCATCAGCAAAGCGCCGGGCCGTAGTCCGGGGATGCCCGATACGTATAGTTACCGGTATCGGTGACATCCCGATGATCTCTTAGTGCACGCGTGCCTCGGCGCGACGCGCGAGTTCGCGCGCATGTGCCGCAACGAGACACAATTCGGCGTAGAGCCGGTCCCAGAAGGGCGCGGGAATCTCGAGCCGGGCATTGCCTTGCTGGCTCAGCTCGAGCGCCGCACGCGGCTCCAGCCCCAGTTCGAAGCGGGTGCCGAACAGGCCGTCGATATGTTCCTCGGGAAGCCCGTGCGGCACCGCGAGCCGCGCCGACATGATATAGCCCGCGAGCACGTCGGTGCCGTATCCGTCGAGCAGGATGCGCGGCTGGCCGCTCATGTCGGGCCGCTCCAGCACGACGAGTGCGCCCGAGGGATGCTCCTCGACGCTCACGCGCAGCTTGCCGCCGAATGCGTCGGTGATTTCACGGATACGTGGGAACAAGCGACTATCTCCTTGCCATCATTATAGATGGGTCAACCATTGCGGCGGCGGAGTTGCAGGGATTTCGTTGCGTGCGGCGCAAGCGGCGCGCACGAAAAAGAGGCCGGGACGTTGCCGTCCCGGCCTCTCTCTGTCGTCAGGTAGCTTCCAGGGAAAAAGCTAGCCTTAACGGAACAGCGACGTGATGGTCTGCGGCGCCTGGTTGGCGATCGACAGAGCCTGCACACCGAGCTGCTGCTTGACCTGCAGCGCCTGCAAGCGGGCCGATTCCTTGGCGAGATCGGCGTCGACGAGGTTGCCGATGCCGCTCTCGATGGTGTCGGAGAGCTTGCTGGTGAAGGTCGACTGAGCGTCGATCTTGCGCGATGCCGCGCCGAGCGTGCTCAGGCTGGTCTTCAGGTTCGCCTGGGTCGTGGTCAGCGTGTCGATCATCGTCTGGGCCGAAGCCTGGCTGCTGATGTTGCCGCTGGCCGCAACCGTCACGACCGAACCACCGAGCTGGAGGCCCTGGTTCGCGACGCTGAGCGAATCGGGCTGCCAGGTCGTTGCCGAGCTGGTGTCCGAGTCCTTCAGCGACTGCAGAGCAGTCACGGTGCCGCCCGAGGCCTTCAACAGGTTGGTGCCGTTGAAGTCCGAC
>NZ_JAVAMA010000014.1 GCF_030730875.1 Sphingomonas sp. DG1-23 | reverse complement strand
ACCGGCCGTTCCAGTTCGAATCCGCCGATGAGAGCCCCGGCGTGCCGCTGATCCGGACGGGCAGCTTCGCGATCGGCCCTGCCTTCAATCTCGAAGGCAGCCGCCGCCGCGACGAGACCGACCTGCCGGTCGACGAAGTCGGCGTCTCGATCGAGGCCGGCGGGTTCGCCGAGCTCTGGCTCGGCTCCTCGGTCCGCGCGCGCGGCGAGCTTCGCAAAGGCGTCACCGGCCACAAGGCGCTGGTCGGCAATGTCAGCCTCGATTATGTCGCCCGCGACGGCGACAAATGGCTGTTCGCCGTGGGGCCGCGCATCTCGCTGTCGGACCGCAAATACCAGCAGGCCTATTTCGGCGTGAACACCATTGCAGCCGCCCGCACCGGCCTCACCCCCTATTCGCCGGGCGGCGGCATCCACGCCGCCGGCGTCGCCGCTTCGGCGCTCTACCAGTACAGCGATCGCTGGGGCATTTCGGGCTATGCCAAATACGATCGCCTCGTATCCGACGCCGCCGACTCGCCGATCGTCCGCACGATCGGCTCGCGCAACCAATTCTCGGGCGGTGCCGCACTCACTTTCACCTTCGGCGGCGGCCGCTGAGCGATCTTCAGCGCAGGTTCAGCCGGGCCGTGCTATGCGCGGCCCCATGACCCGCCTCCTCCATAGCCTTCTCCTCGGCGCGAGCCTGATCGCCGCGCCCGCCGTCGCCGCGCCGCGCGATACCCCTGAGGTGCAGCTCCAGAAGCTGCTCGCCGGTCGGACCGCGGGCAAGCCGGTGGATTGCATCTCGCTGCTGCCGTCGAATTCGAGCCAGATCATCAAGGGCAAGGCGATCGTCTACCGCGTCGGTGCCAAGCTCTACGTCAACGAGCCGCGCTCGGGCGCCGAGTCGCTCGACGATGACGACATCCTCGTCACCAAGGTGTTCGGCTCGCAGCTGTGCAGCATCGACACGGTCAATCTGGTCGATCGCTCGAGCCGGTTTCAGCGCGGCTTCGTGATCCTCGGCAAGTTCGTACCCTGGACCAAGGTCAAGACCGCGGCGAAGTAGCAGCAATCCTCCCCACCAAGGAGAGGTGTCGCCGAAGGCGACGGAGGGGGCGGATCGAGGACGCGCTCACCGTGCCTCCGAAAAGCTTCGGCATCAGCCGTCAGCCCAATCCTTCTTCGCGATCCCCTGCGCATAAAGCAGCGTCGTCAGGTCGCCATGATCGATCCGCGCGCCCGCGGCCGCGGCGACGATCGGCTTGGCGTGATAGGCGACGCCCAGTCCCGCCTGACGGATCATCGCGAGATCGTTGGCGCCGTCGCCGACCGCCATCGACTCTTCCGCCGTCAACCCAAGCTCGGCGAGCGCGCCCAGCAAGGTCGTCTCTTTGGTCGTGCTGTCGACGATCGGCTTGGTCACCGTCCCGGTCAGCCGCGCGTCGCCGATCTCGAGCCGGTTGGCGATCACCCGGTCGAAGCCGATCTCGGCTCCCACCGGCTCGGCAAAACGGGTGAACCCGCCCGAGACGAGGATCGTCGTCGCGCCCCGCGCGCGCATCGTCCGGACCAGCGCCTTGGCGCCCGGCATCAGCTTGACCCGCTCGGCGAGGCAGCGGTCGATCGCTTCTTCCTCGAGATCCTTGAGCAATGCCACCCGCGCATCCAGCGCCTCGGCGAAGTCGAGCTCGCCGCGCATCGCGCGCTCGGTCACTTCGGCGATCTGCGCCTTGATCCCGGCATAATCGGCGAGCTCGTCGATGCATTCGACCGTGATCATCGTCGAATCCATGTCGGCGACGAGCAGCTTCTTCTCGCGACCGGAACCCGGTTGAATGATGATATCCACGCCAGGCAGCGCCCCTTCGAGCGCAAGGCGCGCCTTCCCGGGTGCCCATTGGAATGGAATATCCGCAGCTCTGCCCTCGTCGAGCCAGATGAAAGCATCGGGGCCGCAGTCCGATTGGAAAAGACGCGCGCCGGCATCCTTGATTGCTGTCTCGGACAGTGTGTCAGATGCTACAAGCGTCGCGATGTACACGTTCAACCTCTTCGATACGGAAAGGGCTATCCCCCCGCCCGTTCGCCCTGAGCTTGTCGAAGGGCCGTTCATCTTCTGCGCGCAGGGGCAGAAGCAGGACGGTGCTTCGACAAGCTCAGCACGAACGGAGGTGGGGGCGTGACTGCTCCCCTGCCAACCGTTGCGCTCATCGCAGGGCCGACCGCGAGCGGCAAGTCCGCGCTCGCGCTCGCGCTCGCCGAAAAGCATCGCGGCACCGTGATCAATGCCGATTCGATGCAGGTCTATGCCGATCTTCGTATCCTCACTGCGCGGCCGACCCGCGAGGAAGAGACCCGCGTCCCGCACCGGCTGTTCGGTCACGTCGATGGTGCGGACTCCTATTCGGCGGCGCGATGGGCGATCGAGGCGCACGCCGCGATCACCGAAGCCCATGCCGGCGGCCGCCTGCCGATCCTCGTCGGCGGCACCGGCCTGTATCTGCGCACCCTGATCGACGGGATCGCGCCGGTCCCCGAGATCGATCCCGCGATACGCAGCGCGGTCCGTGCACTCGACGTGGCGGATGCCCATGCCCAGCTCGCCGGTCTCGATCCCGAGGGCGCCGCGCGGCTGGGCCCCGCCGACACCAGCCGCGTCGCCCGCGCACTAGAGGTCGTGCGCTCGACCGGCCAGCCGCTCGCGCACTGGCATCGCCAGCGCGTCGGCGGGATCGCGGACGAAATTCGCCTCGTCCCGCTGATCCTTCTCCCCGATCGTGACTGGCTCGGCGAACGCATCGATCGCCGCTTCGCCGAAATGCTCGAAGCCGGCCGTGACGAAGCCGAAGCCCTGCTCGCGCGGACCGACATTCCGGCCGACGCTCCGGTGCTCCGTGCGATCGGCGTGCCCGAATTGCGCGCATTGTTTGCGGGCGAGAGCGATGTCGTGCAAGCTATGGCCGCGGGCGCGCTCGCGACCCGGCAATATGCCAAACGCCAATATACCTGGTTCCGGAGGCAGCCGCCGCAGGATTGGGACCGCATGGAAGAGACAGAAACGAACGTCAGATTGAGTAGAATTGAAACTAAATTTCATCTATAACGCTTGACGTGCCATTTTCTTGCCGTTAGCAGCGCCCTCCAGCGGTGTTACGGTGCATTGCAGCAAAGGAGGCAGACGTGACCGAGAAGAGCGGAGCAGACATCCTGATCGAGGCGTTGAGCGACCTCGGTGTGGAGGTCATCTTCGGCTATCCCGGTGGCGCGGTACTTCCGATTTACGATGCGATCTTCAAGCAGGATCGAATTCGCCACATTCTCGTCCGCCACGAGCAGGCCGCGACCCATGCCGCCGAGGGCTATGCCCGCTCGACCGGCAAGCCCGGCGTCGTGCTCGTCACCTCGGGTCCCGGCGCGACCAACGCGGTCACCGGGATCACCGATGCGCTGATGGATTCGATCCCGATGGTGGTGATCACCGGGCAGGTTCCGACCGCCCTGATCGGCACCGACGCGTTCCAGGAGGCCGATACCGTCGGCATCACGCGGCACTGCACCAAGCACAATTATCTGGTGAAGGCGCCCGAGACGCTCGGCAGCATCATCCACGAGGCGTTCCACATCGCCACTTCGGGCCGTCCGGGGCCGGTGGTCGTCGACATTCCCAAGGACGTTCAGGTCGCCACCGCGCGCTACGAGGCGCCGGGGCCGATCCAGCACAAGACCTATCGTCCGCAGACCCAGCCCGATGCCGCGAAGATCCAGGAGGCGGTCGACATGCTCGCCGCCGCCGAGCGCCCGATCTTCTACACCGGCGGCGGAATCATCAATTCGGGCCCCGACGCGTCCGAGGCGCTGCGCGAGCTCGCGGCGCTGACCGGCGCGCCGGTCACCTCGACCCTGATGGGGCTCGGCGCCCTGCCCGCTTCGTCGGACCAGTGGCTCGGCATGCTCGGCATGCACGGCACCTACGAAGCCAATTGGGCGATGAACAAGGCCGATCTGATCATCGCCTTCGGCGCGCGCTTCGACGATCGCGTCACCGGCCGGCTCGATGCCTTCGCGCCGAACAGCCGCAAGGTGCACATCGATATCGATCGATCGAGCATCAACAAGAATGTCCGGGTCGATCTGCCGATCATCGGCGATGTCGGCGTGGCGCTGCGCGAGATGATCCAGTGCTGGAAGGCCCGCCAGCATCCGAAGCCCGACCTCACCGAATGGTGGAGCCGGATCGATGGCTGGCGTCAGGCCGCCTGCCTCGAGTTCGAGGAGAAAGGCGACGCGATCATGCCCCAGCGTGCGATCCGCGCGCTGTACGAAGCGACCAAAGCGCGCGCGCCGATCATCACCACCGAGGTCGGCCAGCACCAGATGTGGGCCGCGCAGCATTTCGGCTTCGAAGCGCCCAACAAATGGCTGACCAGCGGCGGTCTCGGCACGATGGGCTATGGCCTGCCCGCCGCGATCGGCGCGCAGCTCGGGCATCCCGATGCGCTGGTGATCGACATCGCCGGCGAAGCCTCGATCCAGATGAACATCCAGGAGCTGGCGACCGCGGTGCAATATCGCCTGCCGGTCAAGATCTTCATCCTCAACAACGAATATATGGGGATGGTCCGCCAGTGGCAGGAGCTGACCTACCAGTCGCGTTATTCGGAGAGCTACAGCGACACGCTCCCCGATTTCGTCAAGCTGGCCGAGGCTTATGGCTGGAAGGGCATCAGGATCGAGGGCCGGCAGGAGCTCGAGCCCGGGATCAGCGAGATGCTCGCTTATGACGGGCCTGTGCTCGTCGATTGCCGGGTGGCCAAGCTCGCCAATTGCTTCCCGATGATCCCGTCGGGCGCCGCCCATACCGAAATGCTGCTCCAGGCCGCCGAAGTTTCCGGCGAAATGGACGACGAAGCCAAGGCACTGGTCTGATCCCATGCACATCAAGGAAGAGCAAAAGCAGCGGCACACGCTTGCCGTGATCGTCGACAACGAGCCGGGCATCCTCGCCCGGATCGCCGGCTTGTTCACTGCGCGCGGCTACAATATCGAAAGCCTGACCGTCTCGGAGATCACCGAGGACAATCGAATTAGTCGCATCACCATCGTGACCTCGGCTTCGGATGCGGTGATGGAGCAGATCATCGCACAGCTCGAGCGCCTCGTGCCGGTCCACAAGGTGACCGACCTCACGGCCTTCGGCCCGCATGTCGAGCGCGAGCTGGCGCTGGTGAAGGTCGCGGGCACCGGCGATCACCGGATCGAGGCGCTGCGCCTCGCCGAGGTCTACCGCGCCCGCGTCGTCGATGCGACCACCAGCAGCTTCGTGTTCGAAGTCACCGGCGGCTCGGAAAAGCTCGACAAGTTCGTCGAGCTGATGCGCGAGCTCGGGCTGGTCGAAGTCGCCCGCACCGGCGTCGTCGCCATTTCGCGCGGCAAGGAAGCCGCCTGAATCACCCTTCTCCCATCGGGAGAGGGAGGGGCCCATGCGCAGCATGGGAGGGTGAGGGTGAGAGGCCCTCATGCCCCGTCACCCTCACCAACTCCGACTAGGCAGCAAGCTGCCAAGTCTCCGTATCCTCTCCCGGCGGGAGAGGAGCAGAAAGGGAACACCATGAAAGTCTATTACGATCGCGACGCCGATCTGAACCTGATCACCGGCAAGAAGATCGCCATTCTCGGCTATGGCTCGCAGGGCCATGCCCATGCCCAGAATCTCCGCGATTCGGGCGTCAAGGAAGTCGCGATCGCGCTCCGTCCCGGCTCGCCCTCGGCGGTCAAGGCCGAGGATGCCGGCTTCAAGGTGATGAGCAACAAGGATGCCGCCGGCTGGGCCGACATCCTGATGATCCTCGCCCCCGACGAACATCAGGCCGCGATCTGGGACAATGATCTCAAGGGCAATATGAAGCCCGGCGCGGCGCTCGCCTTCGCGCACGGCCTCAACGTGCATTTCGGCCTGATCGAGCCGCCTGCCGACATCGACGTGATCATGATCGCCCCCAAGGGCCCCGGCCATACCGTGCGCAGCGAATATAAGCGCGGCGGCGGCGTGCCGTGCCTGATCGCGATCCACCAGGACGCGTCGGGCAACGCCCATGACGTCGCGCTGGCTTACGCCTCGGGCGTCGGCGGCGGCCGTTCGGGGATCATCGAGACCAATTTCCGCGAGGAATGCGAGACCGATCTGTTCGGCGAGCAGGCGGTTTTGTGCGGCGGCGTCACCCATCTCATCCAGGCGGGCTTCGAAACCTTGGTCGAGGCGGGCTACGCCCCCGAAATGGCCTATTTCGAGTGCCTCCACGAGACCAAGCTGATCGTCGACCTGCTCTATGAGGGCGGCATCGCCAACATGCGCTACTCGATCTCGAACACCGCCGAATATGGCGACATCAAGACCGGCCCGCGGATCATCACCGACGAGACCAAGGCCGAGATGAAGCGCGTCCTCGCCGACATCCAGTCGGGCCGCTTCGTCAAGGATTTCGTCCTCGACAACCGCGCCGGCCAGCCCGAGCTCAAGGCCAGCCGCAAGGCCGCCGCGGCGCATCCGATCGAGCAGGTCGGCAGCGAGCTGCGCGCAATGATGCCGTGGATCAGCGCCAACAAGCTGGTCGACAAGGACAAGAACTGATTTCCGCTAGTCCTCCCCCGGGAACCGGGGGAGGTGACAGGCGCAGCCTGACGGAGGGGCCCCGTCCGCGAGCGACGACTATGCGGCGACGCCCCCCTCCGTCGCCTTCGGCGCCACCTCCCCCGCTGCGCGGGGGAGGATTGTTGCCTGGAAACGATCTGTTTCCCCACAAAAGTTTGACCGCGAAACTTCAGAAGTCGACAAGCATGCCTCCCCAACAGGAGGCTTCCCCATGCGCATCCGCACCATCGCCCTCGCCGCCACTTTGCTCGTCGCTGCGCCGCTCGTCGCGCAACAGGCGATGCAGGTCCCCGGCTCGAAGAATCCCGCCTTGGTCGCCGCCGGCAGCTACACGATCGATCCGGGCCACACCCTGATCGAATGGACCGTCGATCATCTCGGCTTCTCGCCTTATTTCGGGCTGTTCGGCGAGCCGACCGGCACGCTGACGCTCGATCCGAAGAACCCCGCCGCCGCCAAGGTCGACGTGACCATCCCCGTCTCCAAGGTCGTCACCGCGAGCGCGGGCCTGACCGGCCATTTGCTGCGCGCGCCCAAGGAAGCCGGCGGCAAGCCCGATTTCTTCGGCCCCAGCCCCGCCGATGCGCGCTTCGTCTCGACCCGGGTCGTCGCCAAGGGCCAGACCGCCAGCGTGACCGGCAATCTCACGCTCAACGGCATCACCAGGCCGGTGACGCTGCAGGTGGCCTTTTACGGCGCCGGCAAGAGCCCCGCGCAGATGGGCGGCAAGGACAATCTCGGCTTCGAGGCGCACGGCACGATCAGGCGCAGCGAGTTCGGCATCGGCTTCGGCGTGCCGATGGTCTCGGACGAAGTGAAGCTCAAGATCGCCGCGGCCTTCACCAGGGATTGAGCCCCACATCCTCCCTCGCGCGGGGAGGTGGCAGGCGCAGCCTGACGGAGGGGGTATCGCCACGCGCGATATCGCGCGCGGAGTGCGGGCTCGGATCGTTCCCCGGACGATCCTCGACGCTCCCTCTCCACCACTTTGTGGTCCCCTCCCCGCTGCGCGAAGGAGTATCTGGATCGCCATTCCCCTCGTGCTCCTGCGAAAGCAGGAGCCCAGGGCGGCACGCGAATCGCCTGTGGTTCTGGGCTCCTGCTTCCGCAGGAGCACGGAAATTTGACTTCGCCCGCCCCTTTCAACCAACGTCGCCCAGAAGGGGACCCCCATGACCGAACAACCCGAAGGCCGCGCCGGCGTAGCCCGCGTCGAGGCCTATTCCGACGCCGTCATCGCGATCGTCGTCACGATCATGGTGCTCGAGATGCACGCCCCCGAACAGCCCGGCTGGAGCCACCTGCTCCATCTCTGGCCTATCTTCACGGCCTATGCGCTCAGCTTCGCCTATGTCTCGATCTACTGGGTCAACCATCACCGGTTGTTCCACCACGCCACGCGGGTGACCAACGGCCTGCTCTGGTCGAACATCGCGCTCATCTTCACGCTGTCGCTGATCCCGTTCGGCACCGCCTATCTCGGCGAGCAGATCTTCAGCCGCGACGCCACGTTCGTTTACATGGGCATCATGCTGCTGCCCTCGGCCGCCTACATCTGGCTGCAGCGCACCGTGCGCCGCACCGGCAGCCAGACCGAAGAGGCACAGGCCTATCATCGCCTCGCGCTGCGCAAGGGTGCCGCGGCCAGCGCCATCTATGCCTCGGGCATCGCGCTTACCTTCGTGTCGCCCGCGCTCGGCCTCGCCTGCGCCGCCCTCGTCGCCTTGTTCTGGTGCCTGCCGGCGAGCGCGCTCGATCATCTCTTCGAACGCTGACCAAGCAAAACGGCCGGAGCTTTCGCCCCGGCCGCTTCGTATCGCGAAATCGAACCTCAGAAGCCGAGGCGAACGCGCCCGCCGAAGAAACGCGGCATGCCCGGATAGCCGGCATAATTGCCGGTCTGCTCGGGGACCGCGAAGCCGGTGACGTAATAGAATTGATTGGTCAGATTCTCGACGAAGAACTCGGCCTTCCACCTTTTGTTCGCCGATTCGAGCCCGATCGCGGCGCTGATCAGCGGATAGCCTTCGTTGTTGATCGGCGTCCGCCCGGTCACCGGGTTCGGATTGCCCGACGGGATCGTCACTTCGCTGTTGTAGCGCATGTCGACATGGATCAGCCCGTTGAGGCCGTCGCTCAGCCGCGGAGTCCAGGTGCTGGCGACCGTCACCGTATGCTCGGGCTGGTTGTTGAACTGCCGGCCTTCCTGACCCTGCAGCGGCGTGCCGGTGAAATCGTTCGAGTCGTCATATTTGGCGCTGATCCAGCTATAGCCGAGCTGGAAGGTCAGGCTCTGCGTCGGCCGGATCGTCGACTCGATCTCGACGCCCTTGCTGATGCTCTTCGGCACGTTCTGGACGACGAAATTGTTGCCCGAGAACACCAGCGACTGCAGATTGTAGAAGTTCATGTAGAAGGCCGCGACGTTGAGCGAGAATTCGCGGCTCGGGCTCGCCTTGAAGCCGATCTCATAGGCGTCGTTGGTCTCGGCGCCGAACTGCAGGTCCGATCCCTGCGCGCCGTTGCCGCCGAGCAGCACCGAATCGAAAGTCGCCTGATCGAGATTGTAGCCGCCCGATTTGTAGCCGTGATCGAAGCTCGCATAGGCCAGCAACTTGTCCGAGACCTTGAACGCCAGCTTGGCGGTGCCGGTGATCTCGTTGTCGGTGAACTTGTCCTGGTAATTGCCGTTGAACTCGGTGTTCACCGCCGGGTTGCAGCTCAGCAGGAACAGATTGTTGAACAGCCCCGGGACCTGGCGCAGCACGTTGGCATAAGCGGTCGCCGCCGGATCGCCCGCGCGCACCCGGTTGAAGAAGGTGCAGCTGCCCAGATTGTTGTTGATCGAGGCCGTCATGTCCTTGGTCTCGTGGTTCCAGCGCGCACCCAGCGTTACCGAAAGCTTGTCGGTGACGTTGATGATGTTGTGCGTGAACAACGCGAAGGCATTGGTCTTGACCCGGAAATCGTCGGGACTGTTGCCCTGGCCCGCCACAGCGCCCGGCAGCGGGCTCGCCGCCAGTGCGGCAAGGCCCGGGATCGGCGTGCTCGGATAGCCCGGGATCACGCAGGCGGCGGACGGCGCCGTGCCTGCCTGCGCGCGGAAACAGCCGACCAGCGGCGCCAGCGCGCCATAGGCCGCGGTCAGCGCCGGCAAGGTGTTGGGAACCGCAGGGTTGAGCAACGCCGCACCCAGGGTCGGCACGGTCGGGCCGAGCGAGCCGTAGAATTGCAACGGCGTGCCGAAGCCGGCGCGGAGCTGGCCGGCGAACACGGTATCGACATAGCGATTGCCGTCATTGCCGATCTGCACCACGTCGCGCAATTTGTTGGTTTCGTTGAGGTAGAAACCGCCGATCAGCCAGTCGAGCTTGTCGCCGAACGCCGAGCCCTGCAGGCGCAGTTCCTGGGTGAAGTCGTTGAGCTCGTTGCGATAGCCGTCGCGATAGGCGCGGTCGACGCCCGAGAAGTCGATGTCCTGGTTCCGCACCACCTGCCAGTCGCGATAGGCAGTGATCGAGGTCAGCTTGACGCCACCCAGATCCCAGTTGAGCTCGCCGGAGAAGCCCCAATCCTTGATCTTCTCGGCATAGTCGCGGTTGGGCGACATCGCCTGGGTGCGATCGCTGCCCGGCCCGGTATAGAGCCCGACCAGCCCCTGCGCCGCGGCGATCGACTGGAGCGCCGGCGCGAGCGGTCCGCGCACCACCGAGACCGCGCCGCAGCATTGCTCGTCGGTCTGGTAATAGTCGCCGATCAGACGGAAGGTGATGTCGCCGCTGTCGAGCAATGCCTGGCCGCGCACGTTCCAGCGATCGACGTCGTTGATCGCGCGGTCGCTGTTGGCGTCGTTGATATAGCCGTCGCGCTTGCGATAGCCCGCGTCGAGGCGCAGCGCGAGCGACTGGCTCACCGGCCCGGTGATCGCGCCCTTGACGCCATAGGCGTTGTAGTTGCCGTACATGCCCTCGACATAGCCGTGGGTCTCGAACTGCGGCTGGGCGGTGTAGATGCTGAGCGCGCCGGCCGAGGTATTGCGGCCGAACAGGGTACCCTGCGGGCCGCGCAGCACTTCGACCCGCTCGAGCTCGGGAAGCTCGGAGATCGCCACGCCGGCACGTGCGCGGAACACGCCGTCGATGAACACGCCCACCGCAGGCTCGAAACCCGGATTGTCGCCGCCGGTGGTGATGCCGCGCAGATAGATGGTGGTGCCCGTCGCCGAGGATTGCCCGGTCGAGCTCTGCAGCGACGGCGCCAGTTGCTCGAGATCGCGGACATTCTCGACCCCGGCGTTCTGGAGCAATTCGGGCCCGATCGCGGTGATCGCGATCGGCACGTCCTGCACAGTCTCGTTGCGCCGGGTCGCCGTGACGATGATGTCGTTGGCGCTTTGATATTCCTGCGTCTGGGTTTCGTCGGCCGGCGCCGTCGGCGCGGCCGTATCCTGCGCGAAAGCAGGCGTCGCCAATAGCAGGCCCAGCGCAGTCGCCGCGAGCAAATCGAGCTTCTTCATGCGATTGTCCCCTCCTGTCGCCACCCGTGCCTAATCGGTGTCGGCGTTGCTTTTATTACGCATGCAACTAACGCTGCATTTTTGAAGCCGTCAACGGGATGCGGCGCGGAACTCCGCGGTTTCGGGCCGTTTTTCACCGAGCGGTACGGATGCGCAACAGGTGCCGCGCGGTGGAACGTCGGTTGCCGTAGCGTAAACCGGATCAAGGTTGGAAGGACGGGTAGATGGCGGAAATTCACGATCCTGCGGAAGATGGCGATCTGGTCGCGCCGCCCGCAAAGATCGCCGTCCCCGATGACGTCGCGGACGCGATCCGCACCCTGATCCGCTGGGCCGGCGACGACCCCGCCCGCGAGGGACTGATCGACACGCCCCAGCGCGTCGCCCGCGCGTGGAAGGAATATTGCCAGGGCTATGGCGAGGACCCCGCGCAGCATCTGTCGCGCGTGTTCGAGGAAGTCGGCGGCTATGACGAGATCGTCCTGCTCAAGGACATCCCGTTCCAGTCGCATTGCGAGCATCACATGGCGCCGATCATCGGCAAGGCGTCGATCGCCTATCTTCCCCGCGACCATGTCGTCGGCATCTCCAAGCTCGCCCGCGTGCTCCACGCCTTCGCCCGCCGGCTGCAGGTGCAGGAGCGCCTCACCGCCGAGGTCGCCGATTGCATCTGGAACGGATTGAAGCCGGTCGGCGTCGCCGTGGTGATCGAGGCGAGCCACGCCTGCATGACCGCACGCGGCGTCCGCACCCCCGGCGTCGCCATGGTCACCAGCCGGATGATGGGGGTGTTCCGCGAAGACGAGCGCAGCCGTCAGGAAGTGCTCAAGCTGATGGGCTATTGATGCGGCCAGGCGGCCCCCTTCCCCGTTCGCTTCGAGCGACGTCGAGAAACGCTTTGCTCGGCCTACCGAGGGACACGGGCTGTCTCCCCTTCCGTTCGCTTCGAGCGAAGTCGAGAAGCGCTTTCTCGATATACGTTTCTCGACTTCGCTCGAAACGAACGGCTGAGATCTGGAGCGTTGCAGCGTGAGAGTGTTGATCACCGGCGGCGCCAGGCGGATCGGTGCCGGCATCGCCCGCCGGCTCGCGCTGCGCGGCCATGCCGTGGCGATCCACCACCATCATGCCCCCGACGATGCAGAGGCGCTCCGCGCCGCGATCGCCGCCGCGGGCGGCAACGCTTGTGTCGTACAGGGCGAACTCGCCGACGCCGCCACCGCGCCGGCGCTGATCGCCGCGGCACGCGAAGGGCTCGGCGGCCCGGTCGACGGCCTCGTCAACAACGCCTCGCAATTCGCCTTCGACGCGCTGCCGATCACCGACTTCGCCTTGCTCGACCAGCATATGCGCGTGAATCTCGGCGCCCCGGTCGCGTTGGCGTCGGCGCTCGCCGAACAGGACGATCTGCCGCGCGGCGCAGTGGTCAATCTGCTCGACCAGAAGGTCGCCAACCTCAACCCCGATTTCTTCACCTATACCTGCAGCAAGGCCGCGCTCGCCGCGGCGACCGAGATGCTGGCGCGCGCGCTCGCCCCGCGGGTCCGCGTCAACGCCGTCTCGCCCGGCCTCACCCTCCAGAGCCTCGATCAGACCGCCGAGGAATTCGCCGAACATGCCCGCCAGAATCTGCTCCAGCATCCGGTCGCGCTCGACGACATCGCCGCGACGGTCGAGCATCTGCTCACCTGTCCCAGCATCACCGGACAAAATGTCTTCGTCGATTGCGGCCAGCGTTTCCTGCCGCGCGACGGCGACGTGATGTTCGAAGGCCGGGAGCGCCCGCTTGCCTGACTATACGATCCTGCTCGACGATCTCGAACTGGTCATGGGCCTCGGCATTCACGCCCATGAGCAGGCGCCGCAACGCGTGGTGCTGCACGTCGCGATGACCTGCCGTTACAATGCCTCGCCCGAGGACCGGATCCATGCGGTGGTCGACTATGATTTCCTCCGCCGCGAGATCCACGCGCTCGCCACGTCGCGCCATTTCGCGCTGCAGGAGGTATTGTGCGACGAAGTGGCGGCCCTCGCGCTGCGCGATCCGCGCGTCCGCGAAGTGCGGGTCCGCTCGATGAAGCTCGATATCTATCCCGACGCGAAGATCGGCTGCGAGATCACTCGCCGCCGCGACTGACAGGAGAATATATGCCCGATGCGTTGACCGGCCTCGAACTCCGCTCCACCGTCTCCGGCGACGGGCGCCTCACTCTCCACCTCGAACCCGTCACGCTGCCCGCGCCCGGACCCGACGAAGTGATCGTGCGGGTCGAGGCCGCGCCGATCAACCCGTCCGATCTCGGCCTGTTGCTCGGTCCCGCCGACATGACGACGCTCGCCGCCGCCGGCACCCCCGATCGCCCCACCCTCACCGCCGCGATCCCGCCGGCGCGGATGGGAATGATGAAAGCCCGGCTCGATCAGTCGCTCCCGGTCGGCAACGAAGGCGCCGGCACCGTGGTGCAGGCCGGCGAGAATGTGACCGCGCTGCTCGGCAAGAAGGTCGGGATGATCGGCGGCGCGATGTATGCCGAATACCGCAAGATCGCCGCGCGCGACTGCATCCCGCTCCCCGACGGCGCCTCCGCCGCCGACGGCGCGTCGATGTTCGTCAATCCGCTGACTGCATTGTCGATGGTCGAGACGCTGCGCATGGAAGGCCACAAGGCTTTGGTCCACACCGCCGCCGCATCCAATCTCGGCCAGATGCTCAACCGGATCTGCCTCGCCGACGGCGTCCCGCTGGTGAACGTGGTTCGCAGCGCCGCACAGGCGGCAATCCTCCGCGAGCTCGGCGCGAAATACGTCGTCGACAGCAGCGCCCCGGACTTTCGCGAGCAGCTCACCGACGCGATCGCCGAGACCGGCGCCACCCTTGCCTTCGACGCGATCGGCGGCGGCCGCCTCGTCAATGCGATCCTCCACGCGATGGAAGCCGCGGCCAACCGCAACGCAACCGAATATAGCCGCTACGGTTCGTCGACGTTCAAGCAGGCCTATATCTATGGCGCGCTCGATCTCGGACCGACCGAGCTCGACCGCGGCTATGGCTTCGCATGGGGCGTCAGCGGCTTCCTGCTTACCCCGTTCCTGATCAAGCTCGGCATGGAAGGCAATATGCGCCTGCGCGCCCGCGTCGCCGCCGAGCTGACCACCACTTTCGCCAGCCACTACACTGCGACGATCGGCCTCGCCGAGGCGCTCGATCCGGCAAGGGTCGCCGCTTATGCCAGGAAGGCGACCGGCGAGAAATATCTGATCGACCCGACCCGCTGAAGCGTCACCCCGCCGCCCTGTCATCGCCGAGTCACCGCCCGGGCGCATCCTCCTGCTGCCGGCGGGGGCTGAGTCGAGGAGATTTGCTATGACCGACACGGAAATCGCCAACGACGCGGAGATCGCGACCGACGAGACCGAAGCCCTCATCGCCTCCAACAAGGTCGAGGGCACCGCCGTCTATGACGAGCAGGGCGAGAAGCTCGGGTCGATCTACAATTTCATGGTCGACAAGTTTTCGGGCCAGGTCGAATATGCCGTGCTCCAGTTCGGCGGCGTGTTCGGGCTCGGCAGCGACTATTATCCGCTGCCATGGGAGAAGCTCGGCTACGACACCGAACAGGGCGGCTATGTCGTCGACATCGACAAGGAAACGCTCGAAGCCGCGCCGCGCTACACCGCGGAAGAACCGCCCGCCTACGACCAGGCCTATGGCGAGCGCGTCTACGGCTATTACGGCCTGACCTATAATTGAGGCTCTGGGGGGCGACGCGGTCACGCCTCGCCTCCCTAAACCGTCACCCGGCCTTGTGCCGGGGTCCACCGCGCGGCACGCGAGACCCTCTCGGCTCTTATTCTGGACCGACCGGCATGGTGGCCCCCGGCACAAGGCCGGGGTGACGGCAGAAATGCTCTGCCCTCAGGCCCGGTTCGCCGCGCTCAGCACCGCCCGCACGCTCGCCGTCGCGATATCGGCGTCGATCCCGACTCCGAACACCGTACGTCCGTCCTGCGTCCGGCACTCGACATACGCGGCCGCCTGCGCGTCGGCGCCATGCCCGATCGCATGCTCGCTATAATCGACCACGTCGAGCGACGGCCCGGTCGTGCCCGCAAGCGCGTCGATCACGCCCGAGATCAGGCCGTTGCCGCGCCCCGAGATGCTCTGCTCGATTCCGTCCACTGCGATCCGCCCGACGAACACCCGGCTCCCCGCCGCGCCGGTTTCCTCATAATCAACCAGGGCGATGCGGTCGCCCTCGCCCGGCAGATACACCGCCTCGAACTTCTGGCGGATGTCGGCGGCGTTGAGCTCGCGGCTGGTTTCGTCGGCCAGCGCCTGGACGTGCTTCGAGAAATCCGCCTGCATCCGCTTCGGCAGCTTGAGCCCGCGATCCTGCTCGAGCACCCAGGCGACGCCGCCCTTGCCGCTTTGCGAATTGACCCGGATCACCGCCTCGTAATCGCGGCCGAGATCCTTGGGGTCGATCGGCAGATACGGCACGTTCCACAGCTGGTCGTTGCGCGCTTCCTGCGCCGCGAAGCCCTTCTTGATCGCGTCCTGATGGCTGCCCGAAAAGGCCGTGAACACCAGATCCCCGGCATAAGGCGTGCGCGGATGCACCGGAATGTTGGTGCAGTAATTCACCGTATTGACGATCTCGTCGATGTCCGAGAAGTCGAGGCCCGGATCGATCCCCTGCGTGTACAGGTTGAGCGCCACCGTCACGAGGTCGCAATTGCCGGTGCGCTCGCCATTGCCGAGCAGACAGCCCTCGACGCGGTCCGCCCCCGCCATGATGCCCAGTTCGGCCGCGGCGACCCCGGTGCCGCGGTCGTTATGGGTGTGCAGGCTGATCACGATCGAATCGCGGTTGCGGATGTTGCGCCCGAACCATTCGATCTGGTCGGCATAGATGTTGGGCGTCGCCGCCTCGACCGTCGCGGGCAGGTTGAGGATCAGCGGCCGCTCCGGCGTCGGGCGAAGGATCTCCATCACCGCCTCGCAGACCTCGACCGAGAAATCGAGCTCGGCGGTCGAGAAGGTCTCGGGGCTGTATTCGAAATGCCAGTCGGTATCGGGCTGCTTCGCGGCTTCGTCGCGCAGCACCTTGGCGCCGGCCACCGCGATCTCGCGCACTTCGTCGCGGCTCATCCGGAATACCACTTCGCGCCATGCCGGCGACACGGCGTTGTAGAGATGGACGATCGCCTGCTTCGCGCCCTTGACGCTCTGGAAGCTGGTCTCGATCAGATCCTGTCGGGATTGTGTGAGCACCTGGACGATGACGTCGTCGGGGATGCGCCCCTCGCGCACCAGCCCTGAGATGAAGTCGAATTCGGTCGCGCCGGCGCTCGGGAAGCCGACTTCGATCTCCTTGACGCCGACCTTGACCAGCAGATCGAAGAAGCGCTGCTTCTTCTCGCCGTCCATCGGATCGATCAGCGCCTGATTGCCGTCGCGCATGTCGGTCGAGAGCCAGCGCGGCGGTTTGCTGATCGTCTTCGACGGCCATTGCCGGTCGGGCAGATCGACCTGCGGGAAGGGACGGTATTTTACGCTCGGGTCGCGCAACATCGGACTGTGCCTCTCAAGGATCGCGGACGCGCCGTAGCGCGTGGCGGTGCATGCTGGAAGTTCTTGCTTGCCCTTAGAGGCGTGCGCGCGCAGCGGTTCGGCCCCTAAGGGCGGATAAGTCGCAGAAGGTGCAGCACATCGGTCACCGCACGATAATGGCGCGGACGGGGGCATTTGTCCATCGTCTCAAGAAAATCCTCATATTTGATCGGCATGGCTTCGGCCCTTGCCCGATCGATCAGGACCCGAGATGCTTCAACTCGTTTATGTCAGCAGCGTCGCCCCGAATGCGGCGGACGCCGATCCGGCCGCGATCCTCGCCGCGTCGCGCACCAATAACCGCCGCGACGCGATCACCGGCCTGCTCTATTCGGACGGCGCCCGTTTCCTGCAGGCGATCGAGGGCCCCGAGACGCAAGTCGAGGCCGCGTTCGAGCGCATCCGGCAGGACAGCCGCCACCGGGCTATCGTATTGCTCTCGCGCCGGGCGATCGCCGCGCGCGAGTTCGGCGACTGGGCCATGGCCCATCGCGCCCCGGGCGCCGATGCCGACCGCTTCATCGAAAGCGTCGCCCGCCTCGCCGCGAACGCCGCCCCCGACGTCCGCGCCACCTTCGAAGGCTTCGCCAGGGTCCGCCGCGCGGCTTGATCGCACATTCCCTCTCCCCTCGAAGGGAGAGGGTTGCGCAGACTTGGGCTCGCTTCTTCAGCGGGCCCTGGTCGGAGCTGGGTGAGCGGCGAGCGGCTTCGCAGAAGCCGCGCGAGCTCTACCCCTCGCCAACCTCCGCCAGATACCAAGCTGCCAAGCTGCGCTATCCTCTCCCCTGTCAAGGGGAGAGGTATATGGGACGCTCGGCTCTACTCCGCAGCGTTGCCCGCCGCCTCTGCCTCGGCCGCATTCTCCGCCGCCACGGCATTATCCGCCGCAACCTCGGTCGTCCCCGCTTCCGGCGTCGGCGTCTCGCTCGGCTTCGGGCTGGGCGTCGCGACGATCTGGGCCATGGGTGGCGGGTCCGAATAATTGGTGCCGGTGGTTCCGCCACCGCCGCAACCGGCCAGCGCCAGCAACCCGCCCAAAACCAGCAATCGCATTCCGCCCTCCCGTGAGACGCATGGCTGATAGCACGGCCCGCCACCCGCTTCTATCGCGCCCGCTCCCTGCCTTTCCGCCGAGCCGAACCGCGAATGCGACGAAGCGTTGCGGACCGGCAACCGGTCCGGTTCCCCGGCGCTTGATCCGTGTAGGATCGAGGAGAAACGACGGTGGCGGAGCATCTGGGGAAAGGCGATCGGGTCAGCTGGAAATCGCACGGAGGCACCGCACATGGCAAAGTGCTCTCTAGACAGACGCGCGATACCACGATCAAAGGGCATCAGGTGCGTGCATCCGAGCACGAACCACAGTACATCGTCGAGAGCGACAACGGCGGGAAGGCTTCGCACAAGCCGGGTGCGCTGACGAGGGAATAGCCCGGAAACGGGTGCGAACAGGAGAAGACAGAATGGCCGAAACTAAAGCAGCTGGCGGAGCACGTGGTGGTATCGCCAAGCCGGTGACGCCCTCGCCGGAGCTGGCCGCGATCGTCGGCACCGCCGATCTGCCGCGCAGCGAGATCGTCAGCAAGATGTGGGATCACATCAAGAAGAACAACCTCCAAAACCCTGAAAACAAGCGGGAAATTCTCGCTGACGACAAGCTCGAGAAGATCTTCGGCGCCAAGAAGGTGACGATGTTCGAGATGAACAAGCACATCTCCAAGCACGTCAAGTAAGGCTGCCGCCGGCACGCGCCGGCGCATCCGACAGACCGCAGCGGGGCGGGTCTCGAAAGGGGCTCGCCCCGTTCCGTTTGGCGCTAGAGATTTTCGGCGGGATCGGTCCCCGGACGCACCAGCACGAACAGGATTCGGCCCACATGCGCTTCGTCGTGCCCCGACTCGTCGAGCGCGAAGACGAGGCCCGAACCCCGCACCAAAGTCTTTTCGGGACCGAAGCGCCCGGTCTTTTCCACAGAAATCTTCGCATCGGGCAGGCAGGCGGCGATCTGTTCCGTCACCGAGTCCTCGGTCATCCCGGGCGGCAGCAGCACCCGCTTGCAATGATAGCCGCGCCCGTCGGCATAGCAGGGGCTGCCGTCGAGCAACCGCAACTCGAACCCTTCGGCGCGCAGGCTGGCGAACGGCGCCTTCTCGCGCACGCCTTCGGTCAGCCGGGCGATCTGCGGACAGAGCGGATCGGCGGCTTGCGCGATCAGCGCGGCGGCGATCAGGACATGCATCGCATTCTCCTCCTGCAACTGGTCACAGCCTCGTCCGGCTGGCATTGCGCGAGACTGAACGGGAGACCAACATGTCCGAGCGTTTCGAACGCCACCGCCAGCCATGGCGCACCGACGAGATCCAGAAGCTGCACACGCTCGCCAAAAAAGGCATGGCGTTGAAGGCGATCGCCAAGGCGCTGACCCGCAGCGAGGAATCGGTCAAGGAACGCGCCAAGCTCGACGGCCTGAGCATCGCCAAGCTGCATTAGTCGCTTCCCTCTTCTGGTTCCCCTCCGGCTTGCGGGAGGGGTTAGGGGAGGGACCGACGGGAAGGTCGCGATCCGACGCACGCGCGTCAGGCCCTCCCCCACCCCTCCCGCAAGCGGGAGGGGAGCGATGAACGCTCGCCCAACCCGCGATCGCCGCGCCAGGGCTTACGAACCTGCCCCTTCCCGTCTAACGCGCATCTATGTCCAACTACGACGCGATCGTCCTCGGCGGCGGCGCCGCCGGCCTGATGTGCGCGGCGATCGCCGGCCAGCGCGGCCGGCGGGTGCTGCTGCTCGATCACGCAAGCGAGGTCGGCAAGAAGATCCTGATCTCGGGCGGCGGGCGCTGCAACTTCACCAATATCCACACCGCGCCCGATCGCTATCTCTCGGCCAACCCGCATTTCGCCAAATCGGCGCTCGGCCGCTACACCGCGCAGGACTTCCTCGCTCTGGTCGAGCGTCACCGCATCGCGTGGCACGAAAAGACTCTCGGCCAGCTCTTCTGCGACGGCCCGGCGCGCCAGGTCGTCGCGATGCTGCTCGACGAATGCGCGGCGGGGCAGGTCGCGATCCGCACCGGCCGCAGCCTCGGCGAAATCCGCCACGCCGATGGTCGCTACCGGATCGGCGAGGATGAAGCGCCCGCTCTGGTGATCGCCACCGGCGGCCCGTCGATCCCCAAGATGGGCGCCACCGGCTTCGCCTATGACCTCGCCCGCCGCTTCGGCCTCAAGGTGGTCGAGCCCCGCCCGGCATTGGTCCCGCTCACGCTGCCGCCCGATCAGGCGCTGTTCCGCGAACTCTCCGGCGTCGCGACCGACGTGATCGCCCGCGCCGGCAAGGCCGCCTTTCCCGAAGCCGCATTGTTCACCCATCGCGGCCTGTCTGGCCCCGCGATCCTCCAGATTTCGAGCTATTGGCGTCACGGCGAACCGATCCATGTGGATTTCCTCCCCGGCCGCGGGCCCGGCTGGCTGATCGAGGCCAAGCGTGCCCGCCCGCGCACGACGCTGCGCAAAGCGCTTGCCGAAGCCCTGCCCGATCGCCTCGCCGAAACGCTCGCCGAGCAGCTCGCGCTCGCCGGCGAGCTCGCCAATCTGCCCGACCGCAAGCTCCAAGAGGCCGAACGCCGCCTCGCCGGCTGGTCCTTCCTCCCCAACGGCACCGAAGGCTTCGCCAAGGCCGAAGTCACGATCGGCGGGATCAGCACCGCCGAACTCTCCTCGCAGACGATGGAATCACGCAAGGTCCCCGGCCTCTATGCGATCGGCGAGGCAGTCGACGTCACCGGCTGGCTCGGCGGCTATAATTTCCAATGGGCCTGGGCGAGCGGCTGGGCGGCAGCGCAGGCGCTCTAGCCACTATTTCTTGGCCGTTGCCACCGCTCCCGGCGGGCAAAGGGTGTCGCCGGCAAGAACAAATCCTCTGAAGAGCAATATTGCCGCCTCGTCACCGGTAGTAAGATACTTTCTCTTGTTTGCCCTAATCACTTTCGGATTCGTCGCTTTTATAACTCCACTTTTAATTTCACTGATTACTGATACATTGAGTATCTTCACTTTCCTGGAGCAGGCGTTGAGCCAGTCGATGTTCAGGCCTTTGCCATAGGCTCCGCCATGCTTCTCGACCAGCCAGACCGCCAGGCAATCCGCCGCCTGCTTCTGGAGATGAATCAGGACTTCGCTCTTCCCGGGCTGGTCGCTGCCGATCACTGCATCCTGCTTGAGGCAGTGCTCGCGTTCCGCCTGCGACAGGCCGCGCGCATAGGTGACGGCGGGCGTATCGTTGCTGTTGGCCGCGCCGCCGCCTGCCGCGGCGGCTGCGGCCGCAGGGCTCGCCGCCGCGGCCGCCCGCTGGATCACCATCGCGCGATGCAGCACGCCGGGATCGAAACGGGTCGGCGGGATCGCGACACCCGGCGCGGCCGGCCCCGCCGCCTTGGCCTGGACCAGCCGCAGCGGATCGTATTTCGTCGGCGGCGGCAGGATCCGGGGCATCGGCGCACTTTCCGTGCTGGGGTTCGACGCGCGGCTTGGAACTGGCACGCGGGTCATAGCACGTACGAAGCGGACCGCGAAGCTATCGGCCCCCCACTCCCTGGCTGCGCTTCGCCACCACCGCGCTGCGCAACGCCTCGGTCCGGCTGCGCAGCATCGCGACTTCGGCGGCAGTATAGCCGCCCTGCGCGAGCCGCGCGCCCATCGCCTCGATCCGCTGGCCCTCGCGACGCAGCGCCCGCGCCTCGCTTCGGCTGAGCTGCCCCGCCGCGCGCCCGCCGCGGATCGCATCGCGGATCCCGCCCATCTCGCGCGAGATCGAAACGCGCTGCACCAGTCCCGGATCGGCGGGCGGCGCGCGGAGGATGTCGCCGCGGATCGACGGGCTTCCCGAAAGCCCGCGCATCGATCCGGCAATCTGCGCCGAAGCCGGCGCGGCGGTGACGAGCAGTGCCGCGGTGACGACGAACGCGGTGATTCCGATTGCGAGCATGCGCATGGCTATTCTCCCTGCGAGCCCGAGCTTCGCCCCCCGCCGCTGAACCCCCGCTTAATTACGCGCCCGGAACCAGATCCGCGCCTGCAGGTTCCTGCAAGCATGGAAGCCATGCAACTCCACCGCGGTCGCCTGATCGACCATGTCCAGTTGGTCGTCGCCGACCTCGCCGCCAGCCGCGCCTTCTACGCCGCGGTGTTCGAGGTGCTCGGCATCCCCGAAGGCGGCAGCGCCGACAGCCATTTCTGGTACGACGAGCTCTTCGTCTCGACCAAAGACGGCCCCGAAGCCGCCGGCAAGCTCACCGGCCGCCACCATCTCGCCTTCCAGGCGAAGGACCAGGCCATGGTCGACGCCTTCTACCGCGCCGGGCTCGCCGCGGGCGGCAAGGACAATGGCGCTCCCGGCGATCGCCCCAATTACCACCCCGGCTATTACGCCGCCTTCCTGCTCGACCCCGACGGCAACAATGTCGAGGCAGTCCATCACGGTCCGCACCAGCGCTCCGCCCCCAGCGTGCAAATCGACTTCGAGATGTAGCCGTCCGCCTCAGGGCTTGCCGCAATTAACCCCGAAATCGCTTGCCCTTCCTCGTCCGCACCCCCATGTGCGCGGTTCCATGGAATTCCAGAACCTCCCCGCGCTTCTTTCAGAAGCGCTCGCCGCGCGTGGCTATGCCGCGCCCACCCCCGTCCAGGCCGCCGTGCTCGAACCCGAAGCGCAGGGCCGCGACCTCATCGTCTCGGCCCAGACCGGCTCGGGCAAGACCGTCGCCTTCGGCCTCGCAATGGCCGGCGACCTGATCGGCGAGGACGGCCGGATCGTCCCCAGCCGCGAGCCGCTCGCCTTGATCATCGCCCCCACCCGCGAACTCGCGCTCCAGGTCAGCCGCGAATTGATGTGGCTCTACGGCCAGAGCGGCGCGCGCATCGCCACCTGTGTCGGCGGGATGGACGCCTCGAAGGAGCGCCGCCAGCTCAACCACGGCGCGCACATCGTCGTCGGCACGCCCGGGCGCCTGCGCGACCATCTCGAGCGCGGCGCGCTCGACCTCTCCGCGCTCCGCGCCGCGGTGCTCGACGAAGCCGACGAGATGCTCGACATGGGCTTCCGCGACGATCTCGAGCACATCCTCGACGCCACCCCCAACGAACGCCGCACCCTCCTCTTCTCGGCGACGATGCCCAAGCCGATCGTCGCGCTCGCCCGCCGCTACCAGAGCGACGCGCTGCGCATCTCGACCGTCGGCGAGGATCGCGGCCATGGCGACATCGCCTATCAGGCGGTCACCATCTCGCCCTCGGACATCGAGCATGCGGTGATCAATCTGCTCCGCTTCCACGAGGCCGAGACCGCGATCCTGTTCTGCGCCACCCGCGACAATGTCCGCCACTTGCATGCCACCCTCGTCGAGCGCGGCTTCTCCGCGGTCGCTCTCTCGGGCGAGCACAGCCAGTCCGAGCGCAACCACGCGCTGCAGGCCCTGCGCGACCGCCGCGCCCGGGTCTGCGTCGCCACCGACGTCGCCGCGCGCGGCATCGACTTGCCCACCCTCAGCCTCGTCATCCATGTCGAGCTGCCGCGCGACGCCGAGGCGCTCCAGCACCGCTCGGGTCGCACCGGCCGCGCCGGCAAGAAGGGCACTGCGGTCCTCCTCGTCCCCTATCCGCGCCGCCGCCGCGTCGAGATGATGCTGCGCGGCGCCCGCATCAACGCCGAGTGGATCGAGGCGCCGACCCCCGAGGCGATCCGCGCCAATGATCGCGAGCGCCTGCTCGCCGCCTTGCTCGCGCCGGTCGAGACCGACGAAGAGGATCTGGCGCTCGCCGAGCGCCTGCTCGCCGAGAAGTCGCCGCAGGAGATCGCCGCCGCCTTGGTCCACGCGCACCGCGCCGCGATGCCGCAGCCGGAGGAAATGATCGAGCAGACCCCCGAGGGTCGCCGCGCCGCGCAGCAGGAGCGCCATCGCCCCGGCTTCGACGACATCGCGTGGTTCCACATGGATATCGGCCGCCGCCAGAATGCCGATCCGCGCTGGATCCTGCCGCTGATCTGCCGCCGCGGCCACATCACCAAGAACGAGATCGGCGCGATCCGCATCGGTCCGAACGAGACCTTCTTCCAGGTCCCGAGCGCGATCGCCGCCAAATTCGCCGCCGCGGTCGCGCGCACCCATGAGGGCGACGAAGACGTCCGCATCGAGCCCTCGCGCGACGGCCCGCCCCAGCATGGCGGCCATGGCGGCGGCGGCCGCGCCCCGCACCAGAGCGCCGCCCGCGGCGGCCCGCGCGGCGGCCATGGCGGCCCCAACCGCCCGCCCGCGCCCTACAAGGCCAAACCCCACCGCAAGGGCCCGCCGCGCGGCTGACCCCGCAGGCGTCGGGATTCCGGCCCTCTCCCCGTTCGCCCTGGGCGTGTCGAAGGGGCCGAGCTTCTGCCTGGGTTGGAAGAATGGTGCTTCGACAAGCGCAGCACGAACGGCGTTGAGGGGCGGTCCGCGACGCGAGGCGTGTCTTGCCCTTGCGCTCCTGCGAAAGCAGGAGCCCAGAGTCACGGGCGGCCCGCATGCGGCCCCGGGCTCCTGCTTTCGCAGGAGTACGAGAACGAGAACGAGAACGAGAAAAAGCGGAGAAGGAAGCCCATGACCACCCCCCGCATCCTCGTCGACGCCGATGCCTGCCCGGTGAAGGAGGAGATCTACAAGGTCGCGTGGCGCCACGAGGTCCCCGTAATCGTGGTCAGCAACCAGCATCTGCGCGTTCCTGTCCACCCCCTGCTCAGCCGGCAGGTGGTGAGCGACGCCTTCGACGCCGCCGACGACTGGATCGCCGAACAATCGGCCCCCGGCGCGATCGTGATCACCGCCGACATCCTCCTCGCCGACCGCGCGCTCAAGGCCGGCGCCCGCGTCCTCGCCCCCACCGGCAAGCCCTTCACCACCAGCTCGATCGGCGGCGCCATCGCGACCCGCGCGATCATGGCCGACCTCCGCGCCGGCGGCGACCAGCTCGGCGGTCCCAAGCCCTTCGCGGCGGCGGACCGCTCGCGCTTCCTGCAGGCGCTCGATGCGGCGGTGGTGGCGGTCAAGCGGGGCGTCTAGATCAAGGCTGCGCTTCTCTCGCGGCCCCTTCCGTCACCCCAGCGTCGCTGACGCGGCGGTGGCAGGCCGACAATACCGCTATCCCTGCGAGCGGATCGCCTCGTCAACCAGCTCCAACATCTCGAGCAGCAGGTTTCTTCCAACCCAAACCTCGTCTGAATCCTCGTCAACCGGTGAGGTGAAAAAGGCTTTGGTTCGGTCCATCATCGCGACCAGCTTGGTATATCGTTCCTCGCCCAGATCGGCTCGAACGACCTTGAGTGCTTCGCTGAGCGCGAAATACTCGGATTCTATCGTCCTGTCAGGAAAATAACCGGAAGTATCAACAAAATTGGGAGAACCCAACACCATCGATCCGATCAGATCGGTGAGTTCATCCAGATCCTGCGGAACATAGGGCTTATATGATTCCATGCTCAGCTCCTTGGGCGGGTTATCGCATATGTACTTCCACGACCCAACTGCGTTGGCCTCACTATTATTATGACATCTGGCTGAAAATCACTTCCAAAGAAATTTCTTATTTGCGGAGTTCCAAGCGTCTTTTGATGAAGGGTCATATCAAATGCCACTCTTCCAACGCGAGAATCCGGTATCGAGAACGTCCTTTCTTCTCCTTTGGTCCAATACTCCCTCGGGACTACGCGAACCGGGGACGCCTTTGTCAACTGAATGCCGTATATATTGTAAAATTCCCTCAGCTCCTTTCGTACGGTCAGGTCGATAAAGTTCCCCAAACCGACACGGTCCGAAAGGCGGGTATCTATCTTTCCAGCCTTCAGCCTCTTCAGGCCCTCCGCATAGGCAGCGTCGACGCGCTCCTGCAGAAACCGCAAAGTCTCCACTTGCAAAGGTCCGGTTTCACCGCGAGCGCCATAGAGAGCGGCAGCACGATCCATGCGCAACCCGGCAAGATAGGTCTTCCAGCCCGCCGCCGTCTCGGGATTGGTCATCCCGCGACTGCGAACACGATAATTGGGGTCGATCTTTTGAATCTGCGCCAGCAGGGCGTTCGCCCTCAGCAAACTGAGTTCCGCATTCAGTACGCTCGCCGGACCGGTGAGATCGAAGAAATAATCCGCCGCTGAGATTATCGAGCGCGCTGCCGGCGATTGCAGACCCGGAAACACCTGATGCAACAGCATAGGGTCTCGAAAGGCTTCGCTGTTGCTGGAACGCCGGCCCCGCCCCCCGCGACCACCCCGGCCGGTGGGACCGCCGGGGGGTGCGGATGCATAGTTTCGGGGCGACAATGCCCCGCTCCGAAGCGAGAGCTGACCTCCCGGCGCGAAGGTAAATTGGCCATTCCGTGGATCGTGGTAAGGATTGAACTTCAGTTCGATCGCTGTGTTCGGTGCTATTCTGCGGCCGGTGCGGAGATAAAAACGAAAAGCTATCCGCGCCAGAGTGCCGAAATCCGTTTCTCGTCCTTGCATAAGCCCCACCTCCGATATGGAACAAAACAAGAACTTTCCTACAAGTCAAGCTGGGTCCTTGCTCGGTGCGCATCACCCGGAGGTCGTCGGCGGCAGTCGCCACCCTTTGAGGTGCTGCCCGAACCAAATCGAGGCCAGCAGCAGCCAGCGCCCACTGCAGCAGGAGCAATCGGGGCAAGAAGACAGTCACGGCGAGCAGGAATATCGCCGAAAAGGATGATTGCCAGAACCATCTGATTCGCCCGATCCGCGAGCAGGTGTGCATCCGCCTACAGTTCATGATGCCGCCGCCAAGGCGCCTTCTCTCACCGTCATGTGCAGCCGCGATCCAGCTTCCGCTCGCTTCCGGTTCTGATGGCGAATGCGTTCCGCTCGCAATCCGTCTCGCCCATCCCCTTGCAAAATAGGATTTCACCTGCTTGCCTCGGGCGGCCGGCTTTGCCGGCTTGCCCTTTGACACGGTCGGGATCGATGATCGCAACTTCGCGGACGCATCACAGTCGCGCAGATGCGGCCGTAGTGTCGCGCAGACGTCGCGTACGCGTCGCGTCGGTGTGACCCAGGTGGCGCGTCGGTGGCGCGCGCATGCCGCGTCGGTGTCCCGTCGCAAGCGGGGCCGCCAGCCAACGTTGAATGATATCAACAACTTATCGTGTCAACCGCAGCCGGACAAACGCGATATCGTGTCAACCGTGTCAACCAATTCGGATCTTGTCACTCGCGCCCCGTTGCCCTCCGTCCCGCCGCTTCCTAAGCTCGCTCCCACATCCAACCACCGGGGCAACATGCACAAACTGAAGACCCTCCTCCTCGCCGGCGCGCTGGCGACGGGCCTCGCCGCGCCGGCCTCGGCCCAGCGCGCGCCCGCCAGGATCACGCCCGAGCATGTCCGCGCGCATGTCGACATTCTCGCCGGCCCGGGCTTGCGCGGCCGCGGCAGCGCGACGCCCGACGAGGCCGCCGCCGCGGCCTATGTCGCCGCGATGTTCCGCGGCTATGGCCTCGCCCCCGCACCGGGGATGACCGGCTATACCCAGCCGGTCGACCTGGTCAGCATGCGGCTCGACGGCGCGCCGGTGCTCACCGCCAATGGCGCGCCCGTCGCGGCGCCCCTGCTCTTCTCCTCGACCGGCCAGCCGGTCCGCGGCAAGCTCGCCGTCTATGCCGGCACCGACCCCAGGGCCGTTCCCGCCGCCGACGCGGTGATCGTCACCGGCGCAGGGGTCAACGGGCTCCAGTTCGCCGGCGGCGTGGACCCGACCAAGGTCAAGCTGGTGATCCTGCGCGCCAATGCCCAGTTGCGCGAATATTATGACCGGATCGGCGGCCGCCCCCGCCTGCCGCGCACTATCAAGGGCGAGACCCCGCGGCTCCGCCCGACCGTCGTGGCGCTGGACGACGCTGCGTTCGACAAGCTCGCCGCGCAGGACGGCGCCCAAATCGCGCTCGAACTGCCCGGACTGGTCGAGCAGGCGCAGGTCACCACCAATGCGCTCGGCTATATCCCCGGCACCGATCCGGCAGCGGGCGTGCTGCTCGTCAGCGCGCATCTCGACCATCTCGGGGTCCGCCCCGACGGCAAGGTGATGTACGGCGCCAATGACGACGCCTCGGGCACCGCCGCGGTGCTCGAGCTGGCGCGCTCCCTCGTCGGCAAGAAGCATCGCCGCGGCATCTTGTTCGTCGCTTATGGCAGCGAGGAAGCCGGCGGGTTCGGCGCGCGCTGGTTCGCCGAGCATCCGCCGGTGCCGCTCGGCGAAATGGTCGCCAATCTCGAGATCGAGATGATCGGCCAGCAGGACCCCAAATTGCCCGCGGGGACGATGATGATGACCGGGTATGAGCGCTCGACCTTCGGCGAGACGCTGAAGGCGCATGGCGCGCTGGTCACCACCGATCCGTATCCCGAGCAGAACTTCTTCCAGCGCTCGGACAATTATGCATTGGCGCTGAAGGGCGTGGTCGCGCACACCGTGTCGGGCTGGGCGACGGTGCCGACCTATCACACCCCCGAGGATGTGATCGAGCGGCTCGACCTGCCGTTCATGGCGCGCGCGATCCAGTCGCTGGTCGCCCCGCTCGCCAGCCTCGCGAACAGCAAGGCCCGGCCCGAATGGAAGCCGGGCGGCCGCCCGACCGAATGACCGCAAGCGAGCTTCAGGATCTTCTGGTCACGGCGCTGGTGCGCCGGGCCGGCGGCAGCAAGCGCGACTGGCGCGCGGCTTTGGGCAAGGTGCGGGTGTACAGCGCCGAGACACACCCGCATTGCAACTGGTCGGTCGCCCCCTCGGGCAGCAATGGCGAGAACGCCATCATCGAGCGCCTGCTCGACGATTTCCGCGGACGGCACCCGCTGGTCACCGGCGAATGAAAGCCGGCGCGCAGGGCCCAACCCCTGCGCGCCGGCCCGCCTCACGCCGCTGCGCGCAAGGTCCGCGCCGCGGCGACCATCGCCTCGATCGCGGGTTTGACCTCGTCCCACTTCCGGGTCTTGAGCCCGCAATCGGGGTTCACCCAGAGCTGGTCGGGGCGGAGATGCTGCTGGGCGAGCCGCATCAGCGTCACCATCTCCGCCTCGCCGGGCACCCGCGGCGCGTGGATGTCGTAAACCCCCGGCCCGATCGCGCCGGGATAGCGATAGGCGGCGAAGCCCTCGAGCAATTCCATCTGCGAGCGGGCGGTCTCGATCGAGATGACGTCGGCGTCCATCGCGCCGATCGCCGGCAAGATGTCGTTGAACTCCGAATAGCACATATGGGTGTGGATCTGGGTCGCGTCCGCCACCCCCGCCGCCGAGAGCCGGAACGCGGCGACCGCCCATTCGAGATAGGTCTCCCAGTCGCGCCGGCGCAGCGGCAGGCCTTCGCGCAGCGCCGCCTCGTCGATCTGGATCGCCTTGCATCCCGCCGCTTCGAGATCGGCCACCTCGTCGCGGATGGCGAGCGCGATCTGCTTGCAGCTCTCGGCGCGCGGCTGATCGTCGCGGACGAACGACCAGTTGAGGATGGTGACCGGCCCGGTGAGCATGCCCTTGACCGGTCTCGGCGTCAGGCTCTGGGCATAGCGCCACCATTCGACCGTCATCGGCGCGGGCCGCGAGACGTCGCCATAGAGGATCGGCGGCCGCACACAGCGCGAACCATAGGACTGGACCCAGCCGTTGACGGTGAACGCGAAGCCCGACAGCTGCTCGCCGAAATACTGGACCATGTCGTTGCGCTCGAACTCGCCATGGACGAGCATGTCGAGCCCGACTTTCTCCTGCCAGGCGATCGTCCGCGCCGTCTCTTCCCGCAAAAAGCGCTCATAGGCCGCCGCGTCCAGCTCGCCGCGGTTGCGCCGGGCGCGGGCACCCCGCACCTCATTGGTCTGCGGGAACGAGCCGATCGTGGTGGTCGGGAAGGCCGGCAGACCGAGCACCGCCGCTTGCGCGACGCTCCGCTCGGAAATGCCCGTCGCGCGTTCGTACATCGCATCGGTCACCGCCGCCGCGCGGGCGGCGACCTGCGGATTGTGCACCAAAGGCGATGCCCGCCGACTGGCATTGGCCTGCGCGGATCGGGCCAGTTCCTCCGCGACGCTGCCGCGCCCCTCGTCGAGCGCGCGCTTGAGGACCGCCAGCTCCTCGACCTTCTGCACTGCGAAGGCGAGCCATTCGGTCACATCGCCCAGCTTCTTCTCGAGCGTGAGATCGACCGGCACGTGGAGCAGCGAGCAGGAAGGTGCGAGCACCAGATCGCGGGTCGCCGCGATGGGTTCGAGCCGGTCGAGCAAGGCGTCGAGATCGGCGCGCCAGACATTGCGGCCGTCGACCACGCCGAGCGAGAGCAGCAGTGTTTTCGGCGCGGCCTTGAGCAAGGCGTCGAGTTGGCCGGGTGCGCGGACCAGATCGACGTGCAGCCCCGCCACCGGCAGCGCGGCGGCGAAGGAGAGATTGTCGCCGAGCCCGCCGAAATAGGTGGCGAGCATCAGCTTCGGCCCCGAACGCGACAATTTGGCATAGGCCCGGGTCAGCGCGCGGCGCTGCTTCTCGTCGAGGTCGAGCACCAGCACCGGCTCGTCGATCTGCACCCATTCGGCGCCGGCATGCGCGAGCTGGCCGAGGATCGCCGCATAGAGCCCGAGCACCTCGTCGAGATAGTCGAACGGATCGACGTCGCGGCCCTTGGCGAGGCTCAGCCATGTCACCGGTCCGAGCAGAGCCGGCCGCGTCTCGTAACCCTGCGCCTTCGCCTCGCGATATTCGTCGACCACCTTCAAACGGTTGAGCGCCAGCTTCTGCCCGGCGGCAAGCTCGGGAACGAGATAATGATAATTGGTGTCGAACCATTTGGTCATCTCGCACGCAGTGACGCTGGCATGGCCGCAGCCGTCATGCTGGTCGCCGGTGGTGCCGCGCGCCATCGCGAAATAGGTGGCGAGATCGGCCTCGCCATGGGCGCTGCGATAGCGCTCGGGGATTGCGCCGAGCATCATGCTGGTGTCGAGCACGTGATCGTAGAGCGAGAAGTCGTTCGAGGGCAGCCAGTCGGCGCCCAAGGCCTTTTGCCGCGCCCAGGCCGCGGTGCGCAGCCCCGATGCAGCGTCGAGCAAATCCGCCTCGCTGGTCTTGCCGCCCCAATAGGCTTCGAGCGCGTGCTTGAGTTCGCGCCGCGGGCCGATCCGCGGGAATCCCAAGGTAGCAACGGTAATGGTCATGTTCTTCAACCCCGAAGAGGGGCGAAGCGCGCGGAGCAGACGCAGGCATGGCGCGGCCATGACCGGCCGGCACGCAAGCGGCCGATCCGGGCACCCCGCCGGTGGACGTTATCGCGTCGAAGGCAGGTCTCCTGGCTCACGGGTCAGCGCGGCGGTCCGTCTTCCCGGGGCGAACCCCAGTGACATGTTGGACCACAGCTCACCGCTTACAGTTGCGGGGGCAGCGCCGGCATCTCACCGGCTTCCCGTCTTAGCTCCGACGCGGGGGAAGCCCCGGACGAAGAACCTTGACCCTCTCCAGATCGCACCGACCGGCAGAACCGTCAAGCATCATATAAAGAAATCTTTATATCATACTCCGAGCATCATCAGGCTCGCATTGCCGCCTGCGGCGGTGGTGTTGATCGAGACCGACACCTCCTCGACCAGCAGGTTGAGACTATAGGCGTCCGTTTTGGCCAGCGCCGCCCCCGCCGCCGCCTGCACCGGGACGATCTGCCCCGGCCGCGCCGCGAGAGTGCGCAGCTGTCCGGTCACCCGATCCGCTGCGCCCTCGACCAATGCTCCGGAAATCTGGCCAACATCGCTGCGGAGCCGCGCTCGCACGCTCGCCGGCAATTCCGCCAGCACTGCGATCAGCGCTGCGTCGGCCTCGACCACCGCGTCGTTGCCCGTCGCGAGGCAGGCGGCGAGCTGGTGGAACAATCCTGCCCGACTTTCCGGCGCGAGCAGAATCGTGCCCCGCGGATGAAGCGCATAGAGGTTGCGCTCGCCCACCGGGCCGGGAAGCTCGAGTTCGCAGCCGAGCGGCGACGCCGCGTCGAGTTGGAGCGCGAGCATCGCCGCCTGTTTCTCGCCATTCTTGTCGAGCCAGGCGGCGAGATCTGTCAGCGCCGGATCGACCACCGCCTCACCCCGCGGTGCCGGGGCGACATCGCGTACCAGCCGCGGCAGATAGAGCGGCCCGCCCGCCTTGGGCCCGGTCCCCGAAAGCCCGCGCCCGCCGAACGGCTGGACGCCGACGATCGCGCCGATGACATTGCGGTTGATGTAGAGATTGCCCGCCTTGATCCGCCCGGTAACCTGCGCGATCGTTTCGTCGAGCCGGGTGTGCAGCCCGAAAGTGAGCCCGTAACCGGTGGCGTTGATCGCGTCGATCAGCGCATCGAGATCGTCACGGGCGTAGCGGATCACATGGAGCACCGGCCCGAAAACCTCGCGCTCCAGATCGGCGATGCTGTCCAGCTCGATGATCGTCGGCGGTACGAAAGTACCGTGCGCGGTTTCGGGCAGCATCTCCTGCTGTTCGACCCGGCGGCCGCGCGCGCGCATCGCTTCGATATGCTTCTCGATATTGGCCTTGGCCTCGGCCGTGATCACCGGGCCGATGTCCACCGCCAGCCGATCGGTATTGCCGATGCGAAGCTCGGCGAGCGCGCCCTTGAGCATCGCCAGGGTGCGATCGGCGACTTCGTCCTGCAGGCACAATATCCGCAGCGCCGAGCAGCGCTGCCCCGCGCTGTCGAACGCCGAGGCGATGACATCGGCCACGACCTGCTCGGCGAGCGCCGAGGAATCGACGATCATCGCATTCTGCCCGCCGGTCTCGGCGATCAGCGGGACCGGCTTGCCATCGCTCGACAGCCGCTCGGCGAGCTGCTTCTGGATCAGCCGCGCGACCTCGGTCGAGCCGGTGAACATCACGCCTGCGGTCTCGGGCGCACCGACCAATGCCGCACCGATCGTGCCATCGCCAGGGACCAACTGGAGCGCATCGGCAGGAACTCCGGCCGCATGCAGCAGACGCACCGCTTCGGCGGCGACCAGCGGCGTCTCCTCGGCCGGCTTGGCGAGAACCGGATTGCCCGCGACGAGCGCCGCCGCGACCTGTCCGGTAAAGATCGCCAGCGGGAAGTTCCACGGGCTGATGCACACCACCGGCCCCAACGGCGACTTGTCGGGCCCTAACGCCCGCGCCTGCACGGCGTAATAGCGCAGGAAGTCCACTGCCTCGCGCACCTCGGCGATCGCATTGGCAGCCGATTTGCCGGCTTCGCGGATCGTCAGGCCGATCAGCATCGGCATGCGCGCTTCCATCGCATCCGCCGCGCGCTCGAGCATCGCCGCACGATCTGCGATCGTCACCGACGACCATGCCGAGGCCGCTGCCCGCGCCACTGCAGCCCGCGCAGCCTCCGGCGCGATCTCCACCACGCTGCCGACGACATCGCGATGATCGGCGGGATTCAGCACCGGACGCTCCACGCCTTCCCCTGCCGCCGCGCGCCATTGCACCGCTGCACTCGCCCGCAATGCCTCGCCCAGCGCGGCGAGCGCGGCTTCGTTCGCCAGATCGATCCCCGCCGAATTGCGGCGATCGGGATAGAGGTCGGCGGGCAGCGCGATCACGTCGTGCTTCGCTCCGGGCTGCGGCGCATTGCGCACCAGCGCGACCGGATCGACGACGAGCTCGTCGATCGACACCGCCGGATCGGCGACCCGGTTGACGAACGAGGAATTGGCTCCGTTCTCGAGCAGCCGGCGAACAAGATAGGCCAGCAACTTCTCGTGCGTGCCCACCGGCGCATAGATGCGGCACGGCCGGCCGAGCCCGTCCGCGCCCACCACTTGCCGATAGAGCGGTTCGCCCATCCCGTGGAGACACTGGAACTCGTAATCGCCGACCGCGAACTCGGGGCCGGCCACCTGATAGATCGTCGCGAGGGTCAGCGCGTTATGCGTCGCGAATTGAGGAAAGATCAGGTCCTTCGCCGCGAGCAGCTGCCGCGCGCAGGCGACGTAAGCGACGTCGGTGTGGATTTTCCGGGTATAGACCGGGAAATCGGCAAGCCCGTCGACCTGCGCGCGCTTGATCTCGGCGTCCCAATAGGCACCCTTGACCAGCCGCACCATGATCCGCCGCTCTGCGCGGCGGGCGAGATCGACGATCCAGTCGATCACGAACGGGCAGCGCTTGCCATAAGCCTGCACGACGAAGCCCAGCCCGTTCCATCCGGCAAGCGCCGGATCGAGCGCCAAGGATTCGAGCAGGTCGAGCGAGAGTTCGAGCCGGTCGGCTTCCTCGGCGTCGATATTGAAGCCGATGTCATAGGATTTGGCGAGCACCGCCAGCGCCCGCACCCGCGGCAGCAATTCGCCCATCACCCGCTCGGCCTGCGCGCGCACATAACGCGGGTGCAGCGCCGACAACTTGATCGAGATGCCCGGACCTTCATAGATCCCGCGCTTGCCCGCCGCCTTGCCGATCGCGTGGATTGCCCGCGTGTAATCGTCGAAATAGCTTGCCGCGTCCTCCGCGGTCGCTGCCGCCTCGCCGAGCATGTCGTAGCTATAGCCGAAGCCGCGCGCCTCTTCCTTGCGCGCGCGCTTGAGCGCCTCGGCGATCGTCTCGCCGGTGATGAACTGCTCGCCCATCATCCGCATCGCCAGATCGACGCCGCGGCGGATCACCGGTTCGCCGGCGCGCGCGATCAACCGGGTGAGCGCCGCGCCCAGCCCCTTGTCGTCGGCGCTGTCGACCAGCTTGCCGGTGACCACCAGCCCCCAGGTCGCCGCGTTGACGAATAAGGAGCGGCTGCCGCCGAGATGCGCGCGCCAGTCGCCATCGGCAATCTTGTCGCGGATAAGCGCGTCGCGGGTGGCATCGTCGGGGATGCGCAGCAGCGCCTCGGCGAGGCACATCAGCGCCACGCCTTCCTCGCTCGACAAGGTATATTCCTGCACCAGCGCCTCGACGCCGCTCCTGGTGCCTTCCCTGCGCAGCGCCGCGATCAGATTGCGCGCGGTTCGCTCCGCCGAGGCGCGCACTGCCGCCGGCAGGGTCGCGGCTTCGAGCAACGGCGCGAGACACTCGGGCTCGGGCCGGCGATACGCCTGGGTGATCGCCGCACGAAGCGGGGTCTGGGGACGGATCGGCGGGGCGAAGGCCGCGAAGGCCGCGAAGGCAGAGCTGGTTGACATGCTCGGTCCATAGACCAAAGCACGAAGTCGATCTGTCTTACTTTGCCCAGATCGGCTATGCAAATGCCCACGCTTCTCCCTTCTGGAAGTCGATAAGCATGGAAAATGCCACGAACGCAGTCGATCTGGACGAGTACGACCGCAAGATCCTCGCCGTCCTGCGCGAGGACGGCCGGATCACCGTGACCGAACTCGCCCAGCGCATCGGGCTTTCCAAGACGCCGTGCCAGCAGCGGCTCAAGCGGCTGATCGAGAATCGCGTCATCCTCGGCTTCACGGCGCTGATCGATCCCGCGAAACTCGCGCTCGATCATGTCGCCTTCGCCGAGGTCAAGCTCTCCGACACGCGCGAAGAGGCGCTCGGGGAATTCAATGCCGCAGTCCGCCGCATTCCCGAGGTCGAGGAATGTCACATGATCGCGAGCAATTTCGATTATCTGCTCAAGGTCCGCACCGCCGACATCCGCAAATACCGCATCGTCCTCGGCGAACGCATCTCGAGCCTGCCGCACGTCGCGAGCACCTCGACCTACATCTCGATGGAAACGATCCGCGAGACCGTGCGCAGCTGATTGTCGCTTTGCTGTTTCGAAGCGCCGGCAAAGCCACTATCCTTGCCGGGAACGGGAGGGCTTATGGGCATTCTGGACTTTCTTTCGAAGCAGTTCGTCGACGTCATCGATTGGGTGGACGAGCCGGGCACGCTGGCGATCCGCTATCCGATGAAAGATCGCGAGATCCAGACCGGCGCCCAGTTGACCGTCCGCGCGGGCCAGAAGGCGTTGTTCTACGACGAGGGCAAGCTCGCCGATGCGTTCCTCCCCGGGCTCTACACGCTCGACACCGGCAATTTGCCGCTGCTCACCTCTTTGCTCAATTGGGACAAGGGCTTCGCCTCGCCCTTCAAGGCCGACGTCTATTTCTTCAGCCAGAAGGAGCAGACCGGCCTCAAATGGGGCACCCAGCAGCCGATCACGGTGCGCGACAAGGAATTCGGCCCGTTGCGGGTGCGCGCTTTCGGCTCTTACTCGTTCCGCATCGAGAGCGTGCCGACCTTTGCGATCAAGATGATGGGCTCGCTGGAAAAGCTGACCGTCGCCGATCTCGAGCCGCAATTGCGCGGCGCGATCGCCACCGCGATCGCCTCGGCGCTGGGCACCGGCGAAATCGCGTTTCTCGATCTCGCCGCGAACCAGGGCGCGCTGTCCGAGAAGCTCAAGGCCGCGGTCGAGCCCGCCTTCGCCGGGTGGGGGCTCAGCTGCACCAGCTTCTTCATCGAGAGCCTGTCGCTTCCCGAGGAAGTCCAGGCCCATCTCGACAAGGCGAGCTCGATGCGGGTGGTGGGCGATCTCGACCGCTTCGTCCGTTTCCAGAGCGCGCAGGCGATCGAGACCGCTGCCGGCCAATCGGGCGGCGTCGCCGGTGCCGGCGCGGGCATGGCCGCCGGCCTGGCGATCGGCCAGAGCATGACCGGCGGGATCGGTTCCGCAGCCGCTGCCCCGGCTGCCGCACCCGGCGAGGATACCTATGCGCAGATCGAGAAACTGCATAAGCTCGTGACGATCGGTGCGATCACCCAGGAGGAGTTCGACGCCAAGAAGGCGGAGTTGCTGGGCCGCATCCGCTGAGCCTATGAGCCTTCGCTTTCCTTGCCCGAATTGCGGCGCCGATGTCGTGTTCCGCTCGCCGGCCTTGCCCAACCGCGTCTGTGATTATTGCCGTTCGATGCTGGTGCGCAGCGATTCGGGCGTCGCCAAAATCGGCGAAGTCGCGGCCCTGCCGTTCGATGTGAGCCCGGTCCAGATCGGCATGCGCGGGCGCGCCGACGGCAAGGGCTTCGAAGTGATCGGCCGAGTCCGCTGGGCGTGGACCGACGGCGCATGGAACGAATGGCTGCTGCTGTTCGAGGACGGGACCAACGCGTGGCTCGGCGAGGCGATGGGCCAGTTCATGCTGCTCTGGCAGCAACCGATCGGCAAGGTGCGCTCGCGGACGATGCGCGAGATGATCAACGGCAAACGGGCGATCCCGGGCACCGAGGCCCAGATCGACAAGCGGAAGCTCGTCGTCGCCGATGCCCGTGACGTCGTCTGCATCGCCGCCGAAGGCGAATTGCCGTTTACCGCCGCCACCGGCTGGACGCTCTACAGCGTCGACCTCCGCGGACGGAGCGGCGAATGCGCGACGCTCCAGCGCGACGATCAGGAAACCACCTTCTACCAGGGTCGTTACGTGACGCTCGCCGAACTGGCCCCGCGCGGTCTGCGCGCGATCGAAGGCTGGGCGCTTCCTTCTTATGCCGCCTGACACCGCCCTGCAGACCCAGCCCGCCCCCGCCGCCAAGGCGCTGACCTGTCCGTCGTGCGGCGGCGGGGTGGAGCTGCGCGCGGCGGGCTATACCGTCCATGTCGCCTGCCAATATTGCAGCTCGATCCTCGACGTCACCGATCCGCAGGTGAAGCTGGTCGCCGCATACAGCCTGCACATGGCCGAGCTCGAGATTCCGCTCGGCACCCGCGGCGTGCTGCGCGGCGTCGAATGGGAGGCGATCGGCTATCTCCAGCGCTCCGAGAACGGGGCCTATGGCTGGGAAGAATATCTGCTGTTCAATCCCTATCACGGCTATCGCTGGCTGGTGAAGGTCCGCGGCGGCTGGAGCCTCGGCGAGACGCTGACCGTCACTCCCGACTGGCTGTCCTACGACCGGCTCGGCGTCGGTTCGGAGGCCTACACCCATTTCTTCGCCGACGGCGAGGCGCGGGTCGATTACGTCCTCGGCGAATTCTACTGGCGTGTCGCGGTCGGCGAGAAGGTCGCCACCGCCGATTGGGCCCGTCCCGGCGCGATGCTCTCGCGCGAAGCGAACGCCAGTGAAGTCAGCTGGACGCGCAATGCGTGGCTGCCGCGGCCTGAAATCGCGAAGGCCTTCGGAGTCGATACGCGACAAATTACGTGGCCGCCGCTACCGCACCAGCCCTCGCTCTGGGGCGCATGGCTCGGGACGGGGCTCAAGCTCGGCGCGACCGCGTTTGCCTTTCTGCTGCTCTTCGCGATCCTGTTCGGCGGCAGCCAATGGTCGGCCGCCGGCAGCTTCGCGGTCCGCGCCGACGGAGGCGAGCAGAGCGTGACGCTCGGCCCGATCACCCTGCCCCGCCGGTATCAGAGCGTGCATCTGCGCGCCGACGTGCCCCGGCTCGAAAATGGCTGGGTCGATCTCGACTACAGCCTCGTCGACCGCAAGACGCAGCAGGTCTACGAAGTCTATGGCGCCGCCGAGCGTTATTCGGGAAGCGATTCCGACGGGCCGTGGAGCGAAGGCAGCCGCGGCACCGAAGTCTCGATCGCCAGCGTGCCGGGGGGAATCTATGACCTCGTGGTCGAATATAAAGGCAATCGCTGGACGGGCACCGGCAGCTATTCGACCGAAGCCGCCGATTGGATGGATCCCGCGAACCTGCCCGAGGTGCAGGTCGAAATGCGCCAAGGCGTGCTCTATGCTTCCAATCTGCTGATTGCGCTGATCCTGATCGCAATTCCTCTGCTGTTCGCGCTCATTCGGCACATCGCCTTCGAAGCCGCGCGCAAGGGCGAAAGCGACTTCGCTCCCGCAGGAGAGGATGACGACGAGTGAGCACCCGGACTTTTCTCTACGCGCTCTGGTGCCTCGGCGTGACGGGGCTGTTCATCCTGTGCACCATTTACGCCTGGTCCCCCTTCGCCGAAGGGAGTCGGGCGCGCACCCATGCCGGCTTCTACGGCCCCACCCACAAATAGGAGATCGACATGGTCACCACCCTGCCCGCCGTGCTGAGCACCCTGCTCTATTCCGTCATCGGCATCGTCATATTCGTCATCGGCTTCGTGATCCTCGACCTGCTCACCCCGGGCAAGCTCTGGCAGGAGATCGAGCAGAAGCAGAACGTCGCCGTGGCGATCTTCGCGGGCGCGGTCGCGATCGGGCTCGCGATCATCGTCGCCGCCGCCATCCATGGCTGAAGCCGATCCAGCGCAATCCAAAGTCAGAGCGTCCGGATCCACCGCGGCGCTGCTCGCGTCCGCCTTCGTCGTCTCGACCTGCGGGCTGATCTACGAGCTGCTCGCGAGCACCCTGGCGAGCTATCTGCTCGGTGACAGCGTCACCCAATTCTCCACCGTCATCGGCAGCTATCTGTTCGCGATGGGCGTGGGCAGCTGGTGCTCGCGCTATGTGAAACGCGGCGAACTCCGCCTGTTCGTGCGGGTCGAATTGCTGATCGCCTTGCTCGGCGGAAGCTCGGCCTGCGCGCTGTTCCTGCTCTTCCCGGTCGTCGATCATTTTCGGGTCGCGCTCTATGGGCTCGTGCTGGCGATCGGCTTTCTCGTCGGCCTCGAAATCCCCCTGCTCATCCGCATCCTGCGCGGCTTCGACTTCCGCGAGACCGTCTCGAACGTGCTGACCTTCGACTATGTCGGCGCGCTCGTCGCCAGCCTGCTCTTCCCTTTGCTGCTGATGCCGCATCTCGGCATGATCCGCACCGGCTTTCTGTTCGGCATCTTCAATGCCGGCGTCGCGCTGGCATTGCTGTTCACCCTGCCGCGTGCCGGCTACCGCACCGAGAAAGTCGCGTCGGTGCTGGTACTGCTCGCATTGGTCGCCGGCTTCGTCGCCTCCGACCGGCTCCAGCGCTGGGCCGAGGTGGCGAGCTATGGCGAGCCGGTGATCTATGCGACCAGCACCAAATTCCAGCGGATCGTGCTCACCCGCCGCGACGACGATGTCCGGCTATATCTGAACGGCAATCTGCAATTCTCGTCGCGCGACGAATATCGTTACCATGAAGCGCTGGTGCACCCGGCATTGGGCCGCGTCTCCAACCCGCGCAACGTACTGATCCTCGGCGGGGGCGACGGCCTTGCGGCACGCGAGGTGTTCAAGCACCCCGAGGTGCAGCGCCTGACCCTCGTCGATCTCGACGGCGACATGACGAGGCTGTTCACGCGCACTGCGATGCTGTCGCGGCTCAACCGCGGCTCGCTCACCGATCCGCGGATGACCGTGATCAACGCCGACGGCTTCCGCTGGGCGCGCGAGACCAAGGGGCAGTACGATGCGATCATCGTCGATTTCCCCGACCCGGTCGATTATTCGGTAGGCAAGCTCTACACCGATACCTTCTACCGCGCGGCGCGCAAGCTGCTCGCGCCCGGCGGGATGATGGTGGTGCAGAGCACGTCGCCGCTAATCGCGCCCAATGCCTTCTGGACCGTCGCCTCGACGCTCGAGGCTGCGGGGCTGCAGACCCGCGGCTATCACGTCTATGTGCCGAGCTTCGGCGAATGGGGCTTCATTCTCGCGTCGGCCGGTCCGATCCCGGCGCAAGGCAAGATCACCAACGGCCGCTTCCTCACGCCCGTGATCGACCAGCGCCTGTTCGATTTCCCGCCCGACATGGCGCGGCGTCCGACTCCGGTGAATCGACTCGACAATCAGGTCCTCGTTCGCGAATTCGCCGACGCGTGGGACAAATATGAAGGCTGATCGCCGCGCGGTGCTCGGCCTCGGCGCCGCAGCAATGGCCGCAGCCGGCGGCGGGCTGGCCTATGCGCTGGAGGGCGAAGCGCCGCTGCCGGGCGGCAGGCTGGCCGGCGCCGATATGGAACGCGGCCACCGCCTCAGGACCGGCGGTTTCCCAGCGCCCAGCCGGTTCGAGCAAGTCGATCTGATCATCGCCGGCGGCGGCGTCGCGGGTCTGTCGGCCGGCTGGCGGCTGACCGAGGCGGGGTTCGACCGGTTCAGGCTGCTCGAACTCGAGGACCAGGTCGGCGGCAATGCCCGCAGCGGCCGCAACCATGTCTCGGCCTATCCGCTCGGTGCGCATTACCTTCCGGTCGCCAACAAGGAGGCGAAGGCGCTCCTGCATCTGCTGCGCCAGCTTGGCATGATTACCGGCGATAGCGACGGCGTACCGGTCTACGATCCCGAGCAACTCTGTGCCGATATGCAGGAACGGTTGTTCTGGCAGGGCCGCTGGCAGGAAGGACTGATCCCGCGCACCGGCATCACCGCGCAGGACCGCAGCGATCTCGCTGCGTTCGAAATGGCCATGGCGGCCTTCTCGAAACGGGTCGGCAGCGACGGCAAGCCCGCTTTCGCCGTGCCGATGGCCTATAGTTCACGCGATATCGATCTGGTCGCGCTCGACACGCTGAGCTTCGCTACATGGCTCGACCGGCAGGGCTGGCGCTCGCCGGTGCTGCGCGCGCATGTCCGCTATGCGATGCGCGACGATTACGGCACCGAGCCCGATCAGGTCTCCGCATGGGCCGGGGTGCATTATTTCGCCGCCCGTCGCGGCTGGGCAGCGAACAATGCCGGCGAAAACGAACTCACCTGGCCCGAGGGCAATGGCCGTCTCACCGCGCGCCTTGCCGGCTTCTTCCCGCAGCAGATTGCCGCGGGGCATATCGTCCACCGCGTAACCCGCGAAGGGGAACGCATTCTCGTCGACAGCTTCGATGTCGCGGCCAACCTCACTGTCCGTACGAGCGCGCGCGCGGCGATTCTCGCCACGCCGCACTTCGTTGCCACGCGCCTGTGCGGCGAGCTCGGCGACACAGCCGGGTTCAGCTATGCGCCGTGGCTGGTCGCCAACGTCACCGTCGACCGCCTGCCGCGCGGGCGCGGGGTGCCGCTGGCTTGGGACAACGTCTCGAGCACCAGCGATTCGCTCGGTTACGTCGTCGCGACGCACCAGGGACCCGACGCCATCAACGCGGGCACGGTGCTCACCTGGTATCTGCCTTTGTCGAGCATGCCACCCGCTCAGGCGCGACGCCTGCTCGTCGAGCGCCCCGCCGACGAATGGAAGCGCATCGTTCGCGACGATCTGCTCGCGATGCATCCCGAGCTCGAGGATGCGATCGCGCGGATCGAACTATGGCGCTGGGGCCATGCGATGATCCGCCCCACGCCCGGTTTCCTGGGGCGCGGCGCGGCCGTCGAGCCCCTGCCGCCGCTGTTCCTCGCGCATTCCGATCTCAGCGGCCTGTCGCTGTTCGAGGAGGCGCAGTATCACGGCGTTCGCGCCGCCGAGCGGGCGATGGCGCTGCTCGGCCACCCGCATGAGAGCCTGTTGTGACCAGCTATGACGGCCAGCATCTGATCGCCGACCTGCACGATGCGGCGCATCTGGCCGACGTCGCGCATGTCGAAGCCTGTCTGATCGCGGCCGCCGCCGCTGCCGGCGCAACCCTGCTCGAAGTGCGCCTGCACAGCTTCGGACCCGGCATGGGCGTCACCGGCGTGGCGATGCTCGCCGAATCGCACATCTCGATCCACACCTGGCCCGAATATGGCAGCGCCTGCGTCGACCTCTTCATGTGCGGCCGAAGCCACGATCTCGAGGCAGCACTCGACGCGATCGTGCAGCGTCTCGGCGCGCAGGTGGCGCGCCGCACGCTGCTGACCCGCAGTATCGGCAAGGATCAGTCCGGGGGGTAAGTGGCGAGTGCCTGAAAGCTCGATCGGGCAAGATCTTCCGTCGCCCCATGATCCACCTTGCTTCCTCTCTGAATCAAGTCGAGGGCTGGACTCCCATCGCTGCCCACAAGTCGGCCAGCGCGACGCTGCCGAGCGCCATCACCCGGTCGGCGGCTCCGTAATAGACGCGTAGCTCGTCGCCTTCGATCAGCGCGCCGCACGTGAAAACGACATTGTCGAAGAAGCCACGCACTTCATAAGGCTCGACCGGCTCGGCCAGCGGGCGGGCAAGCCGCGCCTTGACGATGCGCGGATCCTCCAGATCGAGCAGCAATGCGCCAAGGCTGTAGCGCTGGCCGGCATCGACCCCGTGGTAAATCTGCAGCCAGCCCCTGTCGGTCTCTAGCATCTGCGCGCCGCCGCCGATCTTGTTGTTTTCCCAAGGCTGCGCGGTGCAGCCGGCGAGGCGCTCATGCGCACCCCAGTGGATCAGGTCGGGTGAGCGCGCGATCCAGATCTCGGGTGCGCCGAAATGGAGCGGCGCGGGGCGGTGGAGGCACCAATAGCTCCCGCCGATCCGGCGCGGGAACAGACAGACGTCGCGATTGTCGGGCGCGTGGATGATGCCCAGCCGCTCGACGCTGACGAAGTCGTCGGTGACCGCGAGCGCAGTGGCGATGCCGAGGTCGGAGACCGCGGTGTAGTTGATGTAGCAGGTCCCCTCGATCACGGTGAGCCGCGCATCCTCGCAGCCGTAGCGCTCAGTGGGATCCGCCGGAAACAGGAAGGGCGTGTCGGCGACGGTGAAGGTCACCCCGTCGCTGCTGCGGGCGACGCGCAAATGCGACATGGAAGTGAGATGGACATGGCGCGGGTCGGCCCGCGAGCGGACGATGCGGGGGTCCGAGAAATCATAGTCGGGGTCGTCGGCGCGGAAGGTGCGCATGGCACAGCGCCAGCCCGCGCCGTCCTGCTCGAGCACCGGCACGTGGACCTCGCCTGGCCCTGCGCCCGCGACGCTCTCGGCGACCCGCACCAGCATGATCACTTCGTCGCCGATGCGCGCGACGCCGGCATTGAACGTGCCGTCGACCTGCCAGCCCGACCGGCTCGGCCGGACATCTTCGGGCGCTATGACGGGATTGCCCGGCCAACGCTTGAGCACGCCGCGCCTCCTTATTTGAGCGTCAGGGACATGCCCTGAAGGAAATGGCGCCGGAACAGCACGAACAGCAGGACGAGCGGCAGCGTCTGGAGCACGGCGCCGGCCATCACCGGGCCGGCATAGCCGCCATATTGCTTGCTGAACGTTGCGAGCAATACCGAGAGCGGCATCCGGTCGGTGTCCGAGATCGCGATCAGCGGCCAGAGAAAATTGTCCCAGGTGCCGGTGAAGGTGAACAGCGCCACGATCGCGACGATCGACTTGTTGAGCGGGACGACGACCCGCATCACCGTCTGCCACAGGCTCGCGCGATCGAGCCGAGCCGCGTCGAAATATTCCTCGGGCATTGCCTTGAACGATTGCGACATCATGTAGATGCCCCAGCCCGACATTGCGTACGGCAAGATCAGCGCGCCCAGCGAATTGAGCAGCCCGAGCTCCTTGATCAGCACGAACAGCGGCAGGATGAACATCGTCGTCGGAATGACCATCTGGAGCAGCAGGAAGTCGCCGAACAGCTTCCGGCCCGGGAAGCGCAGCCGCGCCAGCGCGAAGGCGATGAACGCCGACGAGATCAATACCGATGCGGTCACGGTGAGCGTGACCAGCGCGGAGATGCCCAGCGCCTGGAGGAAGGGCCGATCGAGCTTGTCGGCAGTGGCGAACAGGAAGCGGAAATTGTCGAGGCCGAAATCACCTTCGAACAGCGCAGTGGTGTAGATCTGCGCGGTCGGCTTGAGCGAGGCGGCCACCATCCAAACGAACGGATAGAGCCAGGTCAGCGCGAGCGCGTAGATGCCGATCGTCGCGGCCCAGCCGCCGGGAGTCCGCGACCCCAGGAAAGTCCTGATCCGGGTCATGCGAGCACAACCTTCCTCTCGAACAGACGCCGGGCGATCACGACCAGCAGATAGGTCGCCATCGCGACAAGGATGCTCATCATCGCCGCATGGCTCGGCTGGAGCCGGCGGAACGCGGTCTCGTAGATCATCATCTGCGGCGTTGCGGTGCTGTCGGCCGGGCCGCCGCCGGTGATCAGGAACGGCTCGGTGAACAGTCCGAACGACACGAGGATCGCGAAGACCAGCACCATCATCAGCTGCGCGTTGATCATCGGCAGCGTGATGCGGACGAGCCGGGTGAGCGGTCCGGCGCGATCGAGCCGCGCCGCGTCGTAAATCTCGTTGGGGACGGTGAGCAGCCCCGAATAGAGAATCAGCCCGTAATAGCCGACGAACTTCCACGCGACGACCAGCGCGATCGCGAGCATCGCCAGCGTCGGGTGAGTGGTCCAGGGGATGCGGATGCCGATCCACGCGTGCAGCAGCGCGTTGAGCGGCCCGGTCGAGCTGAAAATCTTGGTGAACACCAGCGCCAGGGCGACGCCCGAGGAAACGTTCGACAGCAGGAAGCAGAGCGCGACGAACGCCTTGCCGCGGCCGACATACTGGAGCCCGAACGCGACGAGCAATGCGCCGCCGAACGCGATCGGCACGTACATCGCGAGGAAGCGGAGCACGTTCCACAGCGCCTGGAGGAATTGCGGGTCCTGCACCGTCAGCACCAGGTTGCGCGCGCCGGTGAACACCGGCTCGTCGAAAAAGCGCCACTGGGTGACCGACAGCCTCGCGAGCCACAGGAAGGGATAGGCCCAGAACAGTGCGGCGAAGGCGAGATAGGCAAGCGCGAGCGATAGCCCGATCCACGCTTCGCGCGACAGGCGGCGGCGACGAGTCATGCGCGCACCGCGAGCATCCGGTCGGTCGCCGCGACGGCCTCGGCGAGCGCGGCCCTGGGCGAACGCTGCCCGGTCATCAGCGGTTCGACGAGCTTCGAGGTCATGATCTTCTGGATGTCGATGGTGTGCTCCGACAAGGCCGGCGGCCTCGCGCTGGCCACATGCCTGGCATAGGCCTGTGCGATCGGGTTGCCGCGGTAATAATCGGCGAAGCGCGGATTCTGGAGCAGGTCGCCGCGTGCAGGGGAAAGGCCGGTACGGCGCAGCCAGAGCAAGTTGAGATCCTCCTCGCCGAGCACCCAGGCGAGAAAATCGAACGCCTCGCGCCGCACCCGGCTGGTCTTGAAGATCACCACGCCCTTGCTGTCCGAAAAGGTCGAGTCCGATGCCGTCTGCGCGATCATAGGCCCCGCTTCGATCCGCGCGAGCGTCCGGGGGTAGATCTTGGCGAAGCGCTCGACGTCCCACGGCCCGCGCACCGCGCCGGCAGCGAGGCCCGAGACCAGAGGCTCCTCGGCGTCGAAGTCGAGCGCGGTCCAGCCCTTGCGGAACATCCGGTCGATGAAGGTCGCCGTCTCGAGCCCGGCCTCGTTGTCGTAGAGCGCGTGCGCACCCGCGAGATAGGGCTGCCCTTTCGACGCGGCATAGTACAAGGAGATGAAGTCGAACCAGCGATCGGCCCAGGAGCGGCCCGAGACGACCTGCATTCCATAGCGCGACCGCGCGACGCCGTAGCGTTCGCAAAAGGCATAGACCTGATCGTAGGTGCGCGGCGGCGCCGCGAGGCCGTGCTTCTCGAGCAAGTCGGCCCGCCACCAGAGCAAGGTCGGGCTCGAATAGATCGGCAGCGCACAGACCTTGCCGTCCTGCGTCCAGCCGGGGACGATCCCGGCCATGTGCCGGCGGGCGATCAGCTCGGCATAGCCGGGCATCGCGGCGAGATCCTCGATCTGGCCAAGCGCCGCGAGCTGAACCGCGAAGCCCGAGAAGATGTTGGTGCTGAGATCGGGTTCCGTGCCGGCGACCAACGCCGAAAGCACCGTGTCCTCGGAGCTCCCCGCGGTCGGGATCGTCGTAAACTCGACCGGCAGGCCGCGCCCGAGCGCGTTCCAGCGCGCGACCGCGATCTTCCAGAACCCCTCCTCCGCCTCGTTGGGCGCAACCCATAAGCGGATCCGGTCGGTGCGCTTCTCTGTGCGCCTCGGCGAGCAGCCGGCGAGCAGCGCCGCGCCGGCGAGCGCCATTTGCAGCACGTCGCGACGCGCGGTCATGGCAGCGGGGTTCCTTCGAGCGCGCGCAGCACGAACAATCCCTCGATCGTCGATTCGGCGCCCGAATCGGGATTCACCGAGCCGGGACCGTTGATCCCGTCGCGCACGCGGCCGCTGGCGGGATCATAGACCGGGCGCCGGGCATCGTTGGCGCCCGACAGCCAGGCGCCGAGGCGGCGCGCGGTGTCGCGATAGCGCGCCTGCCCGGTCTGCCGATAGGCCTCGGTCGCGGCGAGCACCATCGGGCTGATCCCATAGGCGATCTGCGGGAAGCGCTGGACCTCGACCGCTTCGGCGCGCCCTGCACGCACCCGCAAGGTGAAGCTCGAAAGCATACCGTGCTCGAGCAGATAGGGGTAGAAAAGATCGACTTCGCGGAGCGCGCTGGCGATGAAGTCGCGCCGGCCGAGCGCGGCGCCCGCGCGCAGCAGCGCATAGGCCTGCGCATTGCCCCAGCCATGCCACCGGTTGCGCCAGCTCAGATGCGCACCGTGCGGAAAGGTGCGTGCATCTCCCGCCTGCATCTGGACCAGACCTTCGCCCAGCCGCTCGATAAGCGCGCGCGTCCCGGCGTCACGGGTACGCCGGTAATGCGGCAGCAGGCCGAGCATCGCAGTCGACGCGGCGTCGGCACCTGCGCCGAACGGAAGCCAGGTCGCGACTTCCACTCCCTCCACCGTTTCCAGCGCGCGGCGGTCGAGCGGCAAGTCCCGCTTGAGATTGACGACGAGCCGATCCGCAGCGGCGCGTGCGCGGACGGCAGTGGAGGAGTCCGGACGCAGATGCCACAGCGCCGCCTCGAGACCCCAGAGCGCGCGCAGCGACCACCAGTTGAGCTCGGCAAGCGAGGTGCGATACTCGCGGTTGATCCGGCCGCCAGCCCAGATGAAATTGTGGAAATAGCCGTTTTCGGCCTGCATCTGCACGACGAAACGAGTCATCAGCTCGATCTGGCGCAGCCGCCGTGCGTCCGGATGCGGTTCCGCCGCGAGCAGCACGATCGCCCGCGCGACGTCGTCGACACAGGCATAGCCTTCGCGGGGTTCGATCGCGAAGGCGAAGTCGGGTGCGGTGCTGTAGATGTTGAGCACCCCCACCCGCTCGCCGCGGACATCGGCCTCGGCGAAAAGATGGTCGAAATGATCGAGCGTGATCCGCGACGCGCGGCTGTCCGCAGCTGCAGGAGCACCGGGCTCGACCGAGCGCTGCGGCACGGCGCAGGCGAACAATGCGAGCGCGGAAAGCAACGTCGCGCTGCGCCAGCGATGCGCTGCAGCGCTGCCGCCTTGCGAAGCCTCGGACGCGCTGACCATCAGGTGCGGACCCCTCCTGCCCCTGATTAACAAGTGGCTGGTTAAACGATAAACAGGCGCGGTTGTGCGTGTCAAGCTGGCGGGCTAGGCTCGCGTCCAACGATAGCAAACGAGCCGGGAGAAAGGAATTGGTGCGGGCGAAACGGGCCACTCTCAAGTCGATCGCCCTCGAGCTCGGCGTGACGCCCACCTCGGTCTCCAACGCGTACAACAATCCGGCAAAGGTCTCGAAGGAGCTGCGCGACCGCATCATCGCGCATGCCCGGCTGGTCAATTACGATGGCCCCCACCCCGCCGCGCGATCGCTGCGCACCGGCCGTTGCGGCGCGATCGGCGTGCTGTTCAACGATCAGTTGAGCTACGCCTTCACCGATGCGCACGACATTACCTTTCTGCGCGGTATCTCGTCGGTGTGCGAGGAGGAAGGCGCGAACCTCGTGCTGATACCGCTCAAGGACAAGCATCCCGAGCAGCGCGACACCCTCACCGCGATCGTCGACGGCTATATCCTCAATGCGCCGTACAAGAGCCACCCGACGATCCGCATGGCGCTGGCACGCGGGCTGCCCACCGTGGTGGTCGATTTCGACGCGCCCGATCTCGCCAGCGTGCAGACCAACGATCGCGCGATGATGCGCGCCGCGGTCGGCCATTTGCTGGCGCTGGGCCACCGCCAGATCGCCATCGTAACCTTTCCCTTTTCGGAAGATCACGGCGAGATCTTCGCGCTCGATCGCGACGTCCCGGACGAGAATTACGTCGTGCGCGAACGCATCCAGGGCTGCCGCGACGCGTTCGACGCGGCCGGGCTGATCCAGACGGATGTGCTGGTGTGCGAGACGGTCAACAGCGAGGACGGCGGGCAGCGCGCGGCGGAGCGGCTGCTGCGCCGCCGCCCCGATTTGACGGCATTGGTGTGCTTTTCCGACCGCCTTGCGCGCGGCGCGATCGCGCACTGCCAAGGGCACGCGCTGCCCGTGCCGCAGCGCATCTCGGTGACCGGCTTCGACGGGCTCGATCCGCCCGGCCGCCAGCCCGAGGCGCTGCGGCTCACCACCGTGCGCCAGAACGCATTCGAGAAGGGCCGCAAGGCGGCCGAGATCCTGCTGCGCGAAGGCGGCGCGGCAGGGCTCAAAGCGGGCATCGAGGCCGAGTTCGTGATCGGCGACAGCACCGCCGAAGCATGGGAGCTGCGTACGGAATGACGGCATTGACGCTCGCGGGGCTCGGCAAATCCTATGACGGCGTCGAGACGATCCGCGGCATCGACCTCGAGGTCACAGCGGGAGAATTCGTCGTACTGGTCGGCTCGTCGGGGTGCGGCAAGTCGACGGTGCTCCGGATGATCGCGGGCCTCGAGGACGTGTCCGCCGGCACCATCCGGATCGGCGACCGCGACGTCACTTATGCGCCCGCGGCCGCGCGCGGCGTCGCGATGGTGTTCCAGTCCTACGCGCTCTATCCGCACATGACGGTGCGCGAGAATCTGAGTTTCGGGCTGCGCAACATGCGCGTCCCGCGCGCGCAGATCGCCGCCCAGGTCGCGCACGCTGCCGAGGTTCTCGAACTCGGCGAATTGCTCGACCGCCTGCCGCACCAATTGTCGGGCGGGCAGCGGCAGCGCGTGGCGATCGGCCGCGCGATCGTCCGCGATCCGACGATCTTCCTGTTCGACGAGCCGCTGTCGAACCTCGACACCGACCTCCGCGTCCGCATGCGCCACGAGCTGGCGCGGCTGCACAAGCGGCTGGGCAGCACGATGATCTACGTCACCCACGACCAGGTCGAGGCGATGACGCTCGCCGACCGGCTGGTCGTGCTCGACGGCGGCCGCATCTCGCAGGTCGGCACCCCGCTCGAAATCTATGAGCACCCCGCCAACGTCTTCACTGCCGGCTTCATCGGCAGCCCGCGGATCAACCTGCTCGACGCGCGCGTGATCGAGCGGCGCGGCGACGAAGCGCTGCTAGAAATCGCCGGCGGCATCCGCTTCGCCACGCCATGCGACGGCCTCCGCGCAGGCGATCGCATCACCGTCGGCGTGCGCCCCGAGCATCTCGGCACCGATCCGGGCTCCCACGGAATCGCCTTTCCGCTGACGGTCGAGGCAGTCGAGGCCCTCGGCCATTCGACCTTCGTCTATGCGACTCTCGATCAGGCGGGCGAGTTCCGCGCGAAGCTCGACGGGCATCACGCCGTGCCGGTCCCCGGAACGCTGACGCTCTACGCCGATCCCCGGCGCGTCCTGCTGTTCGACGCGGCAGGCCAGGCCATCTCGCCCGCGACCCGCTGAAGCACCGCCGGGAACATGCATGATTGCGCGGGTTGATAGATATTTGGTTGATCGTTAAACGTCATTGTCCCGAAAGAGAAAATTGCCCGCGCAGACGGGCATGCCGCCGGGACTCAGAGGAGGATGGTTCATGAAGCGCAACGCACGATTCCGCCTGATCGCCATGACCGCAATGGCGACGATCCTCGGCGCTGCCGCAATGCCCGCAGCCGCCGCCCAGGAGCGCCAGGCCGAGCCGCAGGACAGCCAGGCGGCCGACAGCACCGCCCAGGCCGAAGGCGAAAACGACGCGATTGTCGTCACCGGCCTGCGCGAGAGCCTTCGCCGGGCGACCGATATCAAGCGCTCTGCCGACAATATCGTCGATTCGATCGTCGCCGACGATATCGGCAAGCTTCCCGATCAGAACATCGCCGAAGCGATCCAGCGCATCCCCGGCGTGACCATCTCGCGCGACAATGGCGAGGGTCAGTTCATCACCGTCCGCGGCCTCGGCCCGGCATTCAGCACCGCGCTCTACAACGGCCGCATCCTCGCGACCGAGAATCAGGGCCGCGAATTCAGCTTCGACATCCTGCCCGCCGAGCTGATCAACCGCGTCGACGTCTCCAAGACGCCGACCTCTTCGCAAGTCGAGGGCGGCATCGCGTCGACCGTCGACATGTACACCGCCCGCCCGTTCGATTTCGGCAAGACCAAGCTCGTCGTCTCGGCGCAGGGCAATTACGACAAGATGCGCGGCGAGATCTCGCCCCAGACCTCGGGGCTGTTCAGCACGACCTTCGGCGGCGGCAATTTCGGCATCCTCGGCGCCTTCTCGTACATCGACCGTAAGATCGAGGGCCGCCGCATCTTCACCGATGGCTGGGAAGCCAATCAGAGCCTCGACTTCAACCGCGACGGCACCCCCGAGTTCACCGGCGTGTCGCTCCCGACCTATGTCGAATATGGCGTCAACGAGACCAACCGCAAACGCATCTCCGGCCTGCTCACCGGCCAGGCGCGGCTGTCCGACTCCCTCGTCTTCACGATCGACGGCCTCTATTCGAAGCTCGACGTCAACGACGACAACAAGGTGTTCTTCGTCTATGGCGGGCCGGGCGACGTGCGCTCCGGAACGGTCGATTCCAACAACACGTTGACCAGCTATACCGGCATCGCCTCCGGGCCGATGTTCACCAACCAGATCCGCCCGCGCCTCGCCCAGACCTATCAGGTCGGCGGCAACCTCGAGTGGAAAGGGAGCGGCCCGCTCTCTGGCTTCCTCGACCTGTCCTGGTCGCGGGCGACCGACGACACCGGCGGCAACCAGGCCTGGTTCGAGAGCAACCTCGCCGCGCCGGGCTATTCGCCCGTCGGGGTCAGCTTCGAACTGCAGAACGGGCTGCCGGTCTATTCCGGACTGGGCGCTTTCGACACATCGAATGCGCGTGCCGGCTATCTGACCTATGAAGGCGTCAGCGTCGCCGACGAGATCTACCAGATCAACTCGGAGCTCAAATACGAGGCCGCGGCCGGGCCGTTGCGCGCGATCACCGCCGGCTTCAACTATTCGGACCGCAAGAAGGAGCGCTTCTCCTACAAGACTCCCGATGCGCTGCAGAGCGTGTTCGGCGGCGTGCCGGTGCCCCAAAGCGTGTTCGGCGAAGTCGCCGACGCCAGCGACTTCTTCGGCATCGACATGTTCCCCAATGGCTTCCCCGCCTATAGCGCGTCCGACCTCGCCGAATATCTGCTCACCGACGCCGCGATCAACGCCAGCGCCAACCCGGCCGCGACCCGCGCCGCGCTCGCCGCGAACGGCGGCGATTTCGGCGTCGCGCTGATCCCGAGCAACAGCGGCTCGGCGCAGGAGCGCACGATCGGCGGCTTCGTCCAGGCCTCGTTCGCCGGCGATCTCGGCGCGCGCAAATGGTCGGGCAATATCGGACTGCGTTACACCCGCACCAACGTCACCTCGCGCGGATTCGGGCAGGAGATCCTGAGCATCACCACGCCGCCCGGGCTCGATCCGATCGTCAACCTCTCCCCGCCACAGGCGATCAGCGAGAAGGGCTCGTATGACGAATGGCTGCCGAGCGCGAACGTCAAGTTCGACGTGTTCGACGACGTCGTCTTTCAGGCGGCGGTCGCCAAGACGCTGACTCGCGCGACGCTGAGCGACCTCCTGCTCATCCGCAACATCAACCCGCGGCCGCGCGAGCGCGCGATCACCGACGGCAATCCCGGCCTCCAGCCGATGGTCGGATGGAATTACGACGCCGCATTGACCTGGTACATCGACCGCTCGAGCTATGTGAGCGCGGCCGTGTTCCAGAAGGACCTGAAGAATCTCAGCGAGTCTGTCACCACCACCGTCGAGATCCTCGGCCTCGATTTCCGGCGCACCCGGCCGGAGAATGTCGGCGACGATCGGATCCGCGGCGTGGAATTCTCCGGCCAATATACCTTTACCGGCCTGCCCGCGCCGTTCGACGGCCTCGGCGTCCAGGGGAATGTCAGCTTCGTCGGCGACGAGGGCAACACCTTCAACGTGGTCGGCTTCTACGAGAAGGGCCCGCTGCAGATGCGGCTCGCCTACAACCATCGCGATGCGTACGAGCAGACCGCGCGCGGCAATCGCGGCCAGCCGGTCAATGTCGCCGCCTACGGGATCTGGGACGCGAGCATCAACCTCGCGCTCAACGACCGCTTCACGGTGTTCGCGCAGGGGCTCAACCTGTTCAACGAAAAGACCTTCCTCTACTCGGTCTATCAAGAGCGGGTGATCAGCTACGAGAGCTACGGCCCCCGCTACGCGATCGGCATCCGCGCCAATTTCTGATATCTCGGGCGCCTTGGGGAGCGGCGGTGCGACGTTGCTTCCCGCGCCGCGCGGATGGCAGGCGCGAGACTCCACATACGCAACGGTATGTGCGCGCAACCGATCGGCCGCGTCGCATCCGCAGGAACCCGGAACCGATCCTTCGGGCCCTTCCCGCTCCCGACCTCAGAATCTCTTTTGTGGCCGGAATTGGGCCGCTAGCCGTCAGTCCGCTTTGGGACCGCGATCGCGCTATAGCTGCCGTTGGCGCCAGACATCCCCGAACGGCAGCTGTCGACCAGGATACGCCCTTCCGATCCAACGCTTGATATGTCGGCTCACGCCGAAAGCTGCCGGTCAGGCTGCGCGGAGCGACGGGTCGGTTTTGCGCCCCAAAAGCCTTCATTCAGGGCCAGCTCAAAACGAGTCTAAATGTATCTCACCTGACCATTGCGGGTATCGACGGCCCGCACCATAGCATTGACCGCCAGCACGCATGGCGACCTTGGCTTCCTGTGGGTAAGCAACATACCATAAACTGGCGGGGCGAACGGAATGGTGCAGTCGGAAGGTCTGGTGTTCGGCGATGTCGTGCTGGATCGTAGCTGCCTGTTCGCGCACCGCGACGGCAAGCAAATCCGCTTCACCCGCAGCGAGCGCGCGCTGCTGCTGATGTTGTCGGCCAAGCCGCACAACCTGATGCGGCGCAGTCAGTTGCTCGACGCGATTGCTTCGACCGACGCGGATATCTCCGATCGCAATGTCGATTTCCTGATCAACCGGCTGCGCGCCAAGCTCGGCGACAGCGCCAGGGCCCCCAAGTTCATCGCCACGCAATATGGCGAGGGCTATGTCTGGATCGCCGACTCGTTGCCCGCCGCTGCGCCGAAACCTGATAGCGCGCGCGCCCATGGCCTGCTGGCGATACTCCCCTACACCCCCTCGCCGCACGCGGAGGCGATCCGCGCACGGATCAAGGCCCTCACCGGCCAAGGTGTCACCCTCGTGGCGAGCGAGGACGCCGCCGCCACCCGATACCTGCTGACTTTGCGCTTCCAGGGCACTGGCTGCACCGCCACGCTCCGCGAAGTCCAGTCCCGCCGCATCATCCGCGCGCTGCGCATCGAGCCCGCCGACGCGATCGACCGCGCCGCCGCCGATGTCTTCGAGGCGATCCAACGCAACCGCGCCGAGGCCTCCGAAGGCCTCGGCACGCCCACCAACCAGCCGCTCGAGATCCGCTTCCGCAAGGCGAGCACCTTGCTGTCCGCCTCCAACCCCGCCTGGCTCGAAAAGGGCCTGCAGCTCCGCGCCGCCCGCGAGCAAAACCCCGCCAGTGCCGACCTCGCGCTGCAATGGTGCCTGCATTTGTTCGCCCGCCTGGTCCTCACCGATCCGTTCACCGGGATCAGCCCGCCCGAGCGCGACGACCTGGAGAGCGAGATTGAAGCGACCGCGCTCGAATGCCTGCCGCATATCGAGAGCAACCCGCTGCTGATGCTTGCCGCGGCCAAGCTGCTCTACTTCATCGATCGCGGCCATCTCGACCTCGCTGAGGACCTGGCCGAGCGCGCCTTCGCCCGCACCGCCGACTTCGCCGCCGCCCTGCCGATCCTCGGTCAGCTCCGCCAGGCCCGCGGCGACTTCGCCGCCGCCATCGCCTTCTTCGATCGCGGCATCGAGATGGCCGATGCCGAGTCCGAGTTCGAGACGCACATGCGCGTCCTCAAATGCATCGCGCTGCTCGCGGCGGGCGACCGCGAAGCGCTCAAGGCCGCCGCCTATGCCCATGCCAGCCCGCACGCGCCCAACGCCCTCAACGCGATGATCGCCGCAATGGTCACCCCGGCCGGCAAGCCATTGCCCCCGGCGATTCGCGACGTGCTGGTCGCCGCCGGCCCCGAAGGCGCACGCAACGCGATCGCCTATACCTACATGACCTCGGTCCGCCACCTCACCGAGACGCGTGCCCGCGCCAATATCCTGCAGGGCATCCTCGCGCAGCTGACCGCGCTGCACGGGCCCGGCATCATCCCGCCCTTCGTCCTCGCAGGCATCGCCCCGGCCTGAGGAGATTCCCGCAATTTTCAAATATTGCACAAACAATCGCCTGATAGCGCCGGCTCGACTGTTCTTTCATCGGAGCCCGCCTTGTCCGTTTGCCCCTCCAGCCCGCGCAAGTCCGCGCTCCTGCGGCACCTCCTGATCGCCGGCGTATCGGCGCCCGCGTTGCTGGCCGCTGCGCCGGCTATGGCCCAGACGGTGGTCAATAGCGGCCAAACGCTGGAGCTGCAGGGCGACGTATCGCGCAACGACACCGTGACGATCAGCGGCGACGGCACCGCCGGCAGCGGCGCGATCCGAAATGTCTCAGGCTACAACACGCTCAATGGCAACGTCACCTTGGCGGCAAACGCGACGATCCGATCGGAGGCGACCTCAACGCTGTTGCTGAGCAATTCCCTGATCGGCAGCGGTTTCGGCCTGATAACCACGGGTGGCGGGCAGGTTTTGATCCAGGGCAGTGTCACCAACCTGTCTTCGCTGAGGGTCGGCACGGGCACGCTGACCCTCGCCGGTGTCAACAGCTACACCGGTACGACGACGATCAACGCCGGCACGCTCCAGGTCGGCAATGGTGGAACCACCGGCTCGCTCGGCACCGGCAATATCGCGCTGATCGATGGATCCCTGGTCTTCAACCGGTCGAACGATATCGTGGTCGCGAACGCGATCGCGGGGACGGGGCAGATAACCAAGCTCGGCGCGGGTACGCTGACGCTGAGCGGCGACAATCTCGACAGCCAGATGACCGGCCGCGGCCCTTATTTCGGAAGCTTCTCGATCCAGGCCGGAACGCTGGCGGTCGGCAGGTTCGGGTTCGGCGGGGCGTATCTGGTCGAAATCGACAATGGCGCGACGCTGAGCACGATCGCGCACAGCAGATTATATGGCGATGTGACGATCCATGCCGGGGGCGGCACGATCGACACCGGCGCCTTCAATTTCGACATGTCGGGCGCGGTCGACTTCCAGGGCGCGCTGACCAAGGCCGGATCGGGCACGCTGCTGATCGAAGACCGTTCCCGGACAGGCACGGGCGCCGGCGGCATCAATGTCACTGGCGGCACGGTCGCTCTGGGCAGCACGTTCGCGGCGGGCACCGGCATAATCAAGCTGGCGGACGGCACCACGCTGCGCAATGCCACCTGCATCTGCACGACCCTTACGATCGACAACGAGGTCCGGATCGCGCCGGCGGGCACGGCGAGTTTCGACGGCGCTAGCTTCCGTACCAATCTGAAAGGCGTAATCAGCGGGGGCAATGCCCACTTCATGAGCAGCGTTTCGGTGCCCGATATGTGGACATCCTTCTTCCTTAACGCCGCCAACACCTATGGTGACACGCTGATCGGCCCCAATGTCGAGCTTGTCGTCACGCAGGGCACTCTGGGAACCGGCGACGTCCGGTTCGACAGCGCGCGTTCGGGCGCGACTACGCCTGCCGTGCTGATCTTCCGGAATGCCACCGATTACAGCTTTGGCGGCAGGATCGTCGGCGCCGGCATCGTCAGCGGAGAAGCCGATTCCGCCAGCACGATCACGCTGACCGGTTCGAACACCAGCACCGACAATTTCACCGGCAAGATGGAAGTGCTCACGGGCAAGCTGGTGATCAACGGCGCTTTCGGTGACGTGGTGAACAACAGGGCGATACTGCGGCTGCTTTGGGGTGCCGCTGGCGGCGGCACGACAACCTCGCTCGGCGGCAGCGGTACCTTCCACGGTAATGTCTACCTCGACTACGCCGAGCTCAACCCCGGCAACGGCGCGGGCACGCTGACCATTGCGGGCGACCTGGCGCTCGGCGCAGGCGGCATCCTCAACTATGAGCTGGGCGAACCGGGTACGCCGGGGGGCGCCAGCAACGATCTGGTCAATGTCGGCGGCAGCCTGACGCTCGACGGCACGCTCAACATGATCGCCTCCGGCGCGGGCTATGGCCCCGGTTACTACCGCTTGTTCAACTATGGCGGCACGCTGACCGACAATGGTCTGGCCATCGGATCGATTGCCGGCGGCCTCGCCGCAGAGGTGCGCACCAACATCAACGGCCAGGTGAACGTGCGCCTGGGCGGCGCCCAGTCCATCCAGTATTGGGATGGCGCCGACATGGGCGCCACCGTGGGCGTCACCGGTGGAGCGGGTGCCTGGAACAGCGCCAACACCAACTGGACCAGCCCGACCGGTTACGCGATCAACGACAGTTGGCGGGGTCAGGTCGGTGTGTTCGCCGGCGCGGCGGGCGGCACGGTCACCGTCGATGGCACCCAGCCTATCGAGGAACTGCGCTTCGAGACCGACGGCTATGTGCTGCGCCCCTTCGACGGCAATGCCCGCCTGACCACCACCGGCGGCTTCTCGATCATTGATGTGAGCCCAGGCATCACCGCTGATATCGGCGTGGCCATCCAGGGCGGCGCGGGCCTCGACAAGACCGGCAACGGCACGCTGATCCTCTCCGCCGTAAACACCTATAGCGGCGCGACCGAAATCGCGGGCGGTACATTGCGGCTCGGCGTCAACGATGCCATCGCCGCCACTTCGGCAGTCAGTGTCCTGGCAGACGGCACCTTCGATCTCGGCGCGTTCGACGACACGGTCGACACGCTGGACCTTGCCGGCACGCTTTCGGGCACCGGCACGCTGACGGCCGGCAGCTACACGCTGCGCGGCACCACGCTTGGCGCCAATCTAGGCACGGGCGATCTCACCCAGGCGAGCGGCACCTCGGTGCTGAACGGCAGCGTTGGCGCGCAGAATGTGACTGTCAGAAGCGGTACGCTGCGCCTCGGCGCGGCAAACCGGCTTGCCGATACCGCCGTGGTCCGCGTCCGCACTGGCACGACCCTCGATATCCAAGGCTTTGACGACACCATCGGTTCGCTGGAGCTGGATGGAACTCTCTCCGGCACCGGCACGCTTTCGGCGACCGGCTACGAACTGGTCGACGCGACAATCGACGCCAATCTCAGTGGCGGCACGCTCGTCCAGGCGGGCGGCAGCTCGATCCTGCGCGGCAACGCCACCGGCGTGACGGCGCGGGTCGAGGACGGGTCGTTCCAGATCGGCGATGGCGGCACTTCGGGAAGCTTCACAGGCAATATCGCGACCGAGGGCGATCTCGTGTTCCACCGCAGCGACGCAGTGACCTATGCCGGCGCGCTCTCCGGCAACGGCTATGTCATCCAGCGCGGCGGGGTGCTGACCCTTACCGGCGACAGCTCGGCCTTCACCGGGACCGCCATCGTCTCGAGTGGCGGCCTTGTAGTCACCGGCCAGATCGGCGGCGACGTGCGCGTCAACCAGGGCACGCTGTCGGGCACCGGCAGCATCGCCGGCCCGGTCCGCATCGCCGACGGCGCACATCTTGCGGGCACGCAGGGCACCACGCTGTCGATGGGCTCGCTGGTGCTGAGCGCTGGCGCGGTCGTCGATGTCTCGCTGTCCCAGCACTCGGCCGCGGCGATGTTCGACGTGGCGGGCAACCTCACGCTCGACGGCACGCTCAACGTCACCACTGCCCCGAACTTCGGCGCGGGCGTCTACCGGCTGTTCAGCTATGACGGCAACCTCACCGACAACGGCCTCGAATTCGTCGACCCGATCGCTGGCGTCTCCCTGCAAACCGCGTTGGCGGGGCAGGTCAACCTGATCAACGTCGCTGGCGCAACCTTGTCCTTCTGGGACGGCGGCAATGCAGCGGCGTTTGACAATGGCGCGATCGACGGCGGCAGCGGCATCTGGGGCACCGGCGGCCGCAACTGGACCACGCAGGACGGCGGCGTGAACGGCCCGATGAACCCTACCCCCAGTTTCGCGGTGTTCCAGGGAACCGGCGGCACCGTCACGATCGACGGCCCGGTCACCGCCACCGGCATGCAGTTCGCCACCAACGGCTATACGGTAAGTGGCGGCCCGCTGGCGCTGTCGGGCGACCGCGCGACCATCCGCGTCGGTGACGGCACCGTGGCAGGCTCTGGCTTCACCGCCACGATCGCCTCTGCACTCACCGGCGCGTCCACGCTGGTCAAGACCGACCTCGGCACGCTCGTGCTGACCGGCGCCAACAGCTACACCGGCGGCACGGTGATCGAAGCCGGCACGCTGATCGGCAATGCCGGCTCGATCCAGGGCAATGTCGCCAATGCCGGCGCGCTGGTGTTCGACCAAGCGTCAAACGCAACCTATGCGGGCAGCGTCACCGGCGCGGGCACGACCACCAAGTCGGGCGCCGGCGCGCTTACCCTGACCGGCGCCAACGCCACCAAATGGCAAGTCACCGCCGGCAGCCTGGTCTCGACCACCACATTGTTCACCGGCAATGCCGACCTCGCTCAAGGTACCAGCCTGGTGTTCAACCAGACGATCAATGGGAACTATTCCGGCGTGCTGACCGGTGCAGGCAGCGTCGCCTTCCAGGGCGGTGGCACGATCCTGCTGACCGGCGACAGCTCGGCCTTTGCCGGCACGACGAGCACGGGCAGCCTGCTGTCGGTCAACGGCAAGCTCGGCGGCATGGTCGATGTGCTTTCGAGCGGTCGTCTCCAAGGCACCGGCACGATCGGTTCGGCCCGCATTGCCGGCACGATCGCACCGGGCAACTCGATCGGCACGCTCACCGTCACCGGCGATCTCAGCCTCCTTTCGGGCAGCGTCTATGAGGTCGAGGCCAATGTCGCCGGCGAGAGCGACAAGATCACCGTAGGCGGCAGTGCCGCGATCGCCAGCGGCGCCACCGTCCGGGTGCTGGCGGCGGCCGGCAAATATGGCCTCAACACCAATTACACGATCCTCACCGCGGCAGGCGGCCTGACAGGCACCTTCTCCGGCGTGACCTCGAACCTCGCCTTCCTCACGCCCAGCCTGAGCTACAGCCCCACCGCCGTGACGCTCAGCCTCAAGCGCAACGCCGTCGACTTCGTCTCCGTCGCGCAGACCGCCAACCAGTACGCCATCGCCCCGGCGATCGAGGCGCTCGGCATGGGCAATTCGGTGCACGACGCCGTCGCCGCGCTGACCGAAGCCGGGGCGCGAGGGGCTTTCGATCAGCTCGCCGGCTCCGATTATGCCAGCATGCGCGGCCAGCTGATCGAGGACAGCCGCTTCCTGCGCGATGCAATGCTGGCTCGCACTGATCTTGCCGGGGTCGAGGGCCTCTCGGTCTGGGGCCGCGCGATTGGTTCGTGGAACAGCATGGACGGCAATGCCGAGGCGCAGGGCTACGATCGCTCAATCAAGGGCTTCAGCACCGGCTTCGACGGTTCGCTCGGCGCAAACTGGCGCGTCGGCGTGACGCTCGGTTACACCAATAGCGAGCTGCGCACCGGCAACGCCACGCACAAAGCCGACAGCTACAGCGCCGGCGGCCATGTGATCGGTGCCTATGGTCCGGTTCGCTTTCAGCTGGGCGCCGCCTATAGCTGGAACGACGTCCGGTCGCAGCGCAGCGTCGCGTTCGGCGCTCTCTCCCAGGCCCTGAGCGACAATTACGACGCGCGAACATTCCAGCTCTTCGGCGAAGTGGGTGCGAAGGTCGATATCGGCAGCCTCGAACTCGATCCCTTTGTCGGGGTGGCGCATGTCACGCTGTTCGACGGGGCCATCGCCGAGCATGGCGGTTCCGCTGCGCTCTCGGGCGGTGCGGAGGGCGTCAAAGTGACCTATGGCAATATCGGGCTGCGCTCGAAGCTCGCCTTCGATCTCGGCGAGACCGAGTTGCGGCTCGCAGGCTCGGCGGCGCTACGCCGAAAGATTGGGGATCTTGTACCGGTGATCGACCTGCGCTTTGGCAGCGACCAGTCGTTCCAGGTCCGGGGCGTACCGCTCGATCGCACCAGCGGCGTGGTTGATGCCGGCATCGAACTCGATCTCGGCGAGCGTACGACGTTAGGGGTGTCGTACACCGGTGCCTATGGCGCGCGTACGGCAGATCATGGAGCGCGTGCATCGGTCAGCCTGCGGTTCTAGACCAAATTCGCTGCTCTGACTCTGTCCGCGTCGCACCCTGCGCGCTGCCTTTTCTTTCTACCGACCAGGCTGTCGTCCTCCGCGTCGCGCTAAACCAATTAAACGAACGACGGCTTTCGGGATTGGGTCTCGACCGGTCTAATGACTGAGATTGGGGCGCATAGCCGCCATCGTGCAGTCTGTGCCTATGTGCGGAGACTATTTGGGTAAAGTTGCGCTGGCTAAGCCATCATGCTCGAGACGGAATCCATCGCAATCAACTTCGCTGCTATTGGGCCCCAGCCAATGCTGCTTTTGTCGCTCGCAACAATAACCGCCGCGCTGCAAAGCTCGCGGTCTGTGCATGCGGCGCAAAGCGGAGCGCAAAACCCTCCCGCCACATTCGCGACGCCACTATTCGTATTTCGTCATGATCCGGCCGGCGACCTTCCGAAAGACACGCGGTGATCGCTGGATACAGGGGATAGGACCTGTCGCCGGTCGCGACCGGCAATGGCTTCGGAGCTGGCACCGCTCGTCGCCGCGATCTGCCCGCCTCTGGACGGCGTCTGCGCCAGGCGCGGCCCTCGATCCACAGCGGGATCGTAGCGACTGCCGAGAAAGCGAGCACCATGTTGAGGAGATCGCTGCGGGGCAGCACGCCTGTCACGGCAAGGACAAGGAGAACGACGATCACGATCGGCGCCCATTCGGGATGTCGAACAGGCTTCAACACCTGCCAGAGCAGACAGCTCAGGAGGACAGTCAGCGCCAAGCCGCCGGCAACGAGGCCGATCGGAGCGGCGATCATCAGGACCGTGTGCATTACGGCGACTCCTGTCACCTATTTATATCGTGATTCGATATAAATAGCAATGCGCGCTCAGCGAAGGCGGTCGAGCAATCCGGTGAGCAAGGGGCGCAGCCGGACCACCTCTTCGCGATGTGCAGCCGATAGCTGCCCCAGCAACGTCTCGGCCTTGGGAGTCAGTGCGAGCAGCGCCTGCCGGCGATCCTCGGCCGAGGATCGTCGCGTCACCAGGCCCAGCGCCTCGAGGCGATCGACCAGCCCGCTCGCGCTATGCGGCTTCAGTATCAGGCGCTCCGCCACATAGCCGATGCTGACCGACCCGCCCGGAGCCCCGCGGATCGCGAGCAGTGCCTGATGCTGCTGCGGGGTCAGCCCGCATTCGGCGGCGCGTCCTTCGCTGAACGCAAGAAACTGCCGGAGCGTGTGGCGGAAATCCGCCAGCGCGACATAGTCCGCATCCGTCAGTTCTTCCCTTACCGCCATCGACCTCGGTCCTCCCGTTGAATTATATCGTAACGCGATATAATGCGCCGGCAAATCCTGCCGGGACGCCCCTATGCCATACATCGCCACCAGCCCTAAGCCACGACGCCTCGCCGATCACAGTGTGGACAGGCGCATGGTGCCGCTGGCCGGTGCGGCAATCGTCATCGGTGCCGGCGCCGCGTGCGGAGCGTGGGCATTGATGAAGCTCATCGCGCTCGCGACCAATCTGTTCTGGTTCGGCCGGCTGTCGGCCGCGCCGGCCGATATCGCCGCCGCCGATGTCGGGCTGGCGGTGGTCGCGATCCCGGTGATCGGAAGCCTGATCATCGGCCTGATGGCGCGCTTTGGATCGGAGAAGATACGGGGGCACGGCATCCCCGAAGCGATCGAGGCCATCCTCTACGGGGAGAGCCGTCTGTCTCTGAAGGTCGCGGTCCTCAAGCCGCTTTCATCGGCCATTTCGATCGGAAGCGGCGGCCCGTTCGGCGCCGAGGGGCCGATCATCATGACCGGCGGCGCAATCGGCTCGTTGTTCGCCCAATGCTTCGAGCTGAGCGCGGCGGAGCGCAAGACCCTGCTCGTCGCCGGTGCCGCGGCCGGCATGACCGGCATATTCGGGACGCCGCTCGCGGCGATTTTGCTCGCGATCGAGGTCCTGCTGTTCGAATGGAAGCCGCGCAGCTTCGTGCCGGTGGTGGTCGCGGTGCTCGTCTCGCTCGGACTGCGCCCGTGGCTGCTGGGAGCCGGGCCCGTCTTTCCCTTTCCGGCAACGACGATCGGAATCGAGACGAGCGGCATCGCCGTCGGACTGGGACTGATCGTCGGACTCGAGGCGACCTTGCTATCGTCATTGCTGTACCGCATCGAGGACGTCTTCCACAGGCTGCCGGTGCACTGGATGTGGTGGCCCGCGATCGGCGCAGTCGTGGTCGGCCTCGGCGGGCTGATCGACGCCCATGTGCTCGGCGCCGGCTATGCCAGCATCCAAGCCCTGCTCGATGGCTCGCTCGCGGCGCGTGTCGTCGTCGCGCTGCTGGTGGTGAAGGGCGTGGTCTGGCTGGTCGCCCTCGGCTCGGGCACGTCGGGCGGCGTATTGGCGCCCTTGCTGATCCTGGGCGGCGCATTGGGCGCGCTGATCGGTCAGTTCCTGCCCGGCCCGTCGGGTTTCTGGGCCATGGTCGGCATGGCGGCGATTATGAGCGGCGCGATGCGTGCACCGCTCGCCGGCGCGTTGTTCGCGGTCGAACTGACCGGGCATTTCCACGCCCTGCCGGCGACCATCGCCGCGTCGGCCGCGGCCTATGCGGTCAGCGTGTTGATCATGCCGCGCTCGATCCTGACCGAAAAGATCGCGCGCCGCGGCCGCCACATCCTGCAGGAGTACACCGTCGATCCGCTCGATTTCCTGCAGGCGGAGCAATTGATGACGCCCGATCCCGTTACCTTGCCGGGCGACATGCCGATCGGTGCGGTCGTGGGATTCTTCGCCGATCGCGCCACCCACCGCAGCTATCCGGTCGTCGACCCCTCGGGCCGGTTGCTCGGCCTCGTATCGCGGGCCGAAGCATTGCGCTGGCAAGTGGAAGGCCATCCGATCGACGTTTCGCTGGCGGAGGCATTATCCGATCCCTCCCAACCCTTTGCCCACCGGCATTCGCCGATCGGCGACGTGGCGGACATCATGGTTGAGACCGGCATCGGCCGCATCCCCATCATCGATGAGGAAAACGGCAAGGTCGTCGGCATCCTCTCGCGGCACGATCTGTTGAAAGTGCGCAGCGCGCGGAAACACGCCGAGCTCGACCGGAGCTAGCCATGGATCCGCTGCCGAGGACAATTCGCGAGGAGGTGGGACGCTACCGATGTGTCGGTGACGACGAGTCTCCATTGGTGGTGATCGAATATCGGCTGGTCGAATGTCATGAGCGTGCCGGAATGGTCAGGCGCCGATTGGGACCGCGCGAGGTGCGGCTTCAATTTGGCGACGCGCTCCGCATCGTCGACGGCCGCACCTTCGAAGTGCCTGCAACCGGCGAACTGATCCGGCGCATCGATTGAGTGAGTCTAAAACTCACTCGGGCCTCAACCGGGCGCCTTCTTGCGACATTCAGTGCCTGAATGCCCGCGCTGGCCACCATGATCGTCAGGGCGACCAGCGCCGCGGCAGGGAACAGCCACAAATCGAGAGGCACGCGGACGCGAAGCCGTTAAGCCAATCTCGCATCAGCCACCACGCACACGGCCGAGCGATCAAGTTCGCCCAGAGCAGCGGGCGGCTCAGCCGGGCGAGCGACAGGATCAGCACCTGGTCCGCACGTGCGCCGAGTGCCTTGCGAATGCCGATCTCCTTGGTGCGTCGCTCCACGGTGGCAATGGCCATTCCGGCGATCCCCGTGGCGGCGAGCAGTGCCGCGACACCGGAGAAGGGCCCGAACATCCAGGTACGGCGGTCGAGATCCTGGATCCTGGTACAGCGCCTCGATGTGCTCCGGGACGAATTTTCGCTCGATCGGCGCGTGAAACCCCGTGCGTGCAGCGACACGCGGGGTTTCCTTCGCCCGCCCGACTCGCAGGACCCGACCCGCCGGCCGGAGCGACCAGCCTCCCATTATAAAATGATTTTATTTAAGTTGTCATATCACTAAGACTCTGTACACTGGATCTGCATGGCGCAGAACGGCGCTGGCACTGGGAGAGCGATCGTGGGGCCAGCAGGCAGCAACGCCGTACCCGACGAATGGCAGGTGATCAGCAGGCGACGCCAGGCGCCCGCCCGCGGCATCTGCGAGTTTGTCCTCATGCACAATCTGCGCGCGAGGTTGCCCACCGAGGTTTGGCTGCCGGCTGTGCTCAAGCGTCGTAGCGGACACGATCCGAGAAATATGCGCCTGCAATTCAACAACTTGGCCGGAATGCTCGGCCGCGACGTTCGCGTGCGCCGCAATCGCGAAACCGTACGGCTCGCGACGCGCGGTCGCGGATGCGCTATGCGACGGCGCGAGCCTCCCGACTTGCTGGCGATCGCCCTTCATATGGGCTGAACCAGCCCGACTGCAGCAGAAAACTGAAGACCAGCCGCATAAAGCTACGTTCAAAAAAATAGTAAGATCAATCAGCTTATATGATATCTCGAGGGAGAGAAACATGAAAGCTTGTCTTCGCGGCTCGGTGGCGCTGATAGCGCTCGTCGGCAGCATTCCGTTAGCAACGGCGCAGACCGCCCCACCGGAGGATCCAGCAATCGGCCAGGCAACCGGGGCCGATCCGTCAGCAACGGATGGGCAGGAGGCGGACGAGATCGTCGTGACCGGCATCCGGCAGAGCCTTGCGCGTGCCGCCGAGATCAAACGCGAGTCGACCGCGGTGGTGGATTCGATCGTCGCCGAGGACATCGGCAAACTGCCAGATCTGACCACCGCCTCGGCGCTGCAGCGCGTGCCCGGCGTGCAGGTGGTGGTCGGCGGCAACAACGAGATCGTCGGCGCGCGCATCCGCGGTCTCGACGACATCATCACCACGCTCAACGGCCGCGAGATCTTCACCGGCGTCGGGCGCGGCTTCTCGTTCCAGGACCTGCCTGCCGAAGCGCTCGCCGGCGTCGACGTCTACAAGTCCAATTCGGCCGAACGCGTCGAAGGGGGCGTGGCCGGCGGCGTCAACATGCGCCTGCGGCGCGCGCTCGATTTCAAGGAACTGACGATCGCCGGCAGCGCGCGGGCGACCTATTTGCAGGAAGCCGGCTCCGACAACACGCTCAACCCGGCCGCGAGCCTGCTCGTCGCGGACCGCTGGTCGACGGGCATCGGCGACATCGCCGCGATGATCGGCATCTCCTATCAGCGCAACAAATATGCCCGACCGGTCGCGTGGAATGACTGGACCCGCGCAACCAGCGCTGCCCCTGCCGGCTCTCCGCCGAACCTGCAGGCGCCGACGGGCTTCGCCGCGGCGATCGAGTTTGGCCATTACGAGCGTCCGCAAGCCAATTTCTCGCTCGAATGGGCGCCCGACACCACTACCAAAATCTATGTCGAGGGGCTGTTCGCCGGCTATCGCGGCAATGTCTTCCAGGCGCGCCCGACCTTCCGCGGTTTTACCGGCACTTCGTTCGAAGCAACCGCGGGCGACACCTGCGAGGATTTCGGCGTGGGTCTGGACGGCTATAATGGCAGCGCCACCATCCGCGAGCTGTGTAACGCCACCGGGTACACCGCGCGCAACATCGAATATTACACCGCCACCGTCGCCAACAAGGCGCGGACCGACATCTATGTGATCGCCACCGGCTTCAACAAGGAGTTCGGCGCGCTCACCTGGAATACCGACATCTCGTATGAATCGTCGATCAACCGGAACAACAGCTTCCGCGTCGACATCGGCAAGCGCATCGCGGAGCTGGTCCAGGTCCGCGACGCCGGCCACGAGGTCCGGGCGACGACGCCGGGCAACCCGATGAACGATCCGACGGGCCTCGCTTTCGCCAACGGCATGACCGAGGACATCAACCGCAGCCGCGGCACGCTCTGGTCGTTCATGAGCGACATGAAATATGATTTCGACGGCGGCTTTCTCGACTATGTCCAGGGCGGCGTCCGCGCCGCGCGGCGCAAGGCCGGGTTTGAGCAATATCTCGGCGGTCCGCCGGCCCCGGGCGGCTCGTTCGCGACTCCGCTGAACGCGGCCGGCCTGCCCGACGACATCCTCGTCCAGGCCCCGGGCGTGCCGCAGATGAACGACGGTGCGTCGTTCCTGCAGATCGATCCCAATTACCTGATCCAGGAAGACATCAAGCGGCAGCTGCGTACCCTGTACCGGATCTCGGCGGACACGCCGGCGTTCGATCCGACCCGCGACTATGACGCGCAGGAGCGGACGATCGCCGGCTTCCTGCAGGCCGGGTACAAATTCTCGCTGGGCGATACGATCTCGGTCGACGGCATGGTCGGCGCGCGCCTCACCCGCACCAGCCGCGACATCGCGGGTTCGGGCCGGGTGACCGATCCAGCGACGAGCACCTCGCGGGTCGTGCTCGTCGAACGCTCGACCACCGACACCGATCTGCTTCCCAATGCCAGTGCGCGGATCAAGTTCGGCGGCGGCTTCCAGTCCCGCTTCAACTATTCGAAGACGCTGTCGCGTCCCAGCTTCGGCCAGCTCAATCCCGGCCTCAGCTACGTCGTCTCCTATGTCAGCACGATCCAGAACTCTGGCTCGGGCGGCAACCCGGACTTGCGGCCGCAAAAGGCCGACAGCTTCGATGCCTCGCTCGAATATTATTTCGGCCGGAGCAACTATCTCTCCGCGGTGGCCTTCTATCGCGACATCAAGGACCGCATCATCAGCGGCACCGAGGTTCGCACCATCGACGGCCTGCAATATGTGATCTCGACCCCGCGCAACCTCGGTTCGGCGAGGATCAAGGGCCTCGAGATCGGCGGCCAGCTGTTCCTCGATTTCCTGCCTGAAGGCCTCGATGGCGCGGGCCTGATCGGCAACTTTACGATCATCGACAGCGAAGTCACCACGCCCGGCGACCGGCTGGAGGGCCTGCCGCTGCTCGGCGTCTCCAAATATAATTTCAACGCCGGGCTGATCTATGAGAAGTACGGCATCTCGGCGCGGGCGATCTACACCTATCGCTCGCGCTATTTCGACGGCGACATCACCAACGGCCTCTCGCTGCGGCCGGTCTCGATCCCGGTCGGACTCAACGGCATCCGCGCCGCGGGACGGCTCGATTTCGGCCTCAACTACGACATCACCCCCAACGTCACGGTGAGCCTAGCCGGCACGAATGTCACGGGCCAGCGGACCCGCAACTTCGAATCGCGCGAGGATTTCGTCCGCGAAGTACGCAACGACGATACGACCTACTCGCTCGGGGTTCGCTTCAACTTCTGAGCGGAGACGACGCCCCCCGCCCGCGCAGCGAAATGCGCGGGCCGGGAGAGACAAGGATTGGCCGACCCGGATTGGCGACAGGAGGATGGCTTGAACAGGAAACGGATGTTTGTGGCGCTGCAGCTGGCAACCGCGCTCGCCGCCGGCAGCTTTGCCGCACTCGACGCGGCACATGCGCAGACCGCTACCACGCGCTTCACCCAGCCCGGCAAGGCACTGCCGGGCGACGTGCGGGTGGCACGCGCGCAGGATGCAGTGACAATCGACTGGCCCTCCGCGCAGGGCGAGCGCGCGCAACTGGTCCTTTCGCTCGACACCGGCAGGCCGCTGATCCAGGCGATCTCGGTCGCCGGCAAAACCGTGCTAGGCGGCGTCGACCCCGCCGCCGTCGTCACCGTCGGCACGCGCGACCTCAAGCAAGGCTGGACGGTCTTTTTCGACAATCCCCGCAACCGCCCGTTCGAGAGCTTCCTGTTCACGCTCGCGCGCAGCGACATCAGCGTGCGCGCGGAGGGCGGCAATACCAAAGTGATTATCGGTGGAGCGGCGGCGGGGCCGTTCTCGGGCACCTACCAGTTCACCATCTATCCGGGTTCGCGGCTGGTGCGCGCGGCTATGGTGATGTCGACCGAGCGCCCGGCGACCGCCTATACCTTCGATACCGGGCTCGGCGTCGCGTCCGCTGCGGCGCTGCCATGGCGTGCGATCGCCTTTACCGACTTATCCGATACGGTGGTGCGCAAGGAAGGCGAGGCATCGCGCAAGCCCGCGGTATCGCCCAAGGTTCGCGCGCGCATGATCGTCGCAGAAGGCAGCGCGGGCGGCTCGCTCGGCATCGTCCCGCCGCCGCACCAGTTCTACTACCCGCTCGACTATGCCAACAACGACAATTCGACGTGGTACGGCAATGACTATCGCAAGCTCGCCGGCCGGACGAGCTTCGGCGTGCGCCAGACGCTCGAGGGGGATCGCCGCTGGGTGCCGTGGGTCAACGCACCGCCGGGATCGGTGCAGGACATGGGCGTGTTCCTGCTGCCTGATAGCGGCGATGCCGCCGGCGCGACGCAGGCCGCGCTCGCCTACACGCGCGGCGATCGCTTCAAGCCGCTGGAAGGGCACCACACTTTCACCAGCCATTATCATATCGAGCACACCGAAGCCTTCTTGAACACGGCGCGCTTCCAGCAATCTACCGGCGTTCCCGAGGGGCTGGAGTCCCCGGACTTCGTCAAGCGCTTCAAGGACATGAATGTCGATATCGTCCATCTCGCCGAGCTGCATCTGGGCCGCGAGGCGCTCGACCGCGCCGGCGATCGCATGACCCTGCTCGAGACGATGCACGCCGAGACCGAACGCCTCTCGGACGACAAGCTGCTGCTGCTCCCCGGCGAGGAGCCCAATGTCCATCTCGGCGGGCACTGGATCAGCTTTTTTCCCAAGCCGGTCTACTGGACGCTCGACCGCAAGGAGGGCCAGCCGTTCGTCGAGGACGATCCCAAGCTTGGCAAGGTCTATCATGTCGGCTCGCAGGACGATGTGCTCGAGCTGATGAAAGCCGAGCACGGCCTGATGTGGACCGCGCATCCGCGGATCAAGGGCTCGTACGGCTTTCCCGACCAGCACAAGGACACCTTCTTCTTCAAGAGCGATCGCTTCCTCGGTGGCGCCTGGAAGAACATGCCGTCGGACTATTCGCTCCCGCGGCTTGGCACGCGTGTGCTCGACACGCTCGACGACATGAACAATTGGGCGGCGAAGCCCTCCGAGCGCAAGTTCGCGCCGGGCGAAGTCGACGTGTTCCAGATCGACCGCGACAGCGAGCTGTACGCGCATATGAACGTCAACTATCTCCGCCTCGACGGGCCGCTGCCGCGCTATGCCGATGGCTGGCCGAAGGTGCTCGATGCGCTGCGCGGCGGCTACTTCTTCACCACCACCGGCGAAGTGCTGATCCCGGACTTCACCATCGACGGCGCGAAGAGCGGCGAAGAGGTGGCGTTCGGGCGGAATGCGCTGGTGCGTGCGAAGATCGAATGGACCTTCCCGCCCGCCTTTGCCGAGATCGTCAGCGGCGACGGCGCCAAGGTCTATCGCGACCGCATCGATCTGACCGGTGCCGCTCCGTTCGGCAGCCGCACGATCGAGAAGCGCGTCGACCTGCGCGGCCGCAAATGGGCGCGCATCGAGGTGTGGGATGTGGCCGTCAACGGCGCCTACACCCCGCCGGTGTTTCCGAAGGGCAAATAACCCTCCCTGCCCCCTGCAGCGCTCGCCCCCGGGGCGCCGCAGGGGGCTTTTGGCTCGAACGGTGCCGTCGGCGCGCCGGTCCGGCCTGTCTCTCCCCGGAGCAGCCATGTTCGATAGAATCTATTACGGTACCCATCCGAATATGATGACGTGCGCGTCCAATGACGAACTGCGTGACCGCTATCTCATCCAGAACCTGTTCCGCCCAAACCAGTGCATGCTCAACTATACCCATGCCGATCGGCTGGTGATCGGTGGCGTGCTGGTCGAAAGCGGCAGCGTGCGGCTACCCGATCAATCGGAGCCCGAATCCGCTGCCGGTCACCCGTTTCTCGAGCGGCGCGAGATCGGTGTCGTCAATGTCGGTGAGGTCGACGGGACAGTGACCGTGGATGGGCAGGCATTTGCGCTGGGTCCGAAAGATTGCCTGTACATCACGATGGGGGCGACCGAGGTGCAATTTTCGGGCGACGGCGCACGCTTCTACCTCGCCTCGTCGCCGGCACACCGTGCTTTCCGGACGCGCAAGCTGTCGCTCGCAGGCGCCAGGGTACTCGAGCGCGGCAGCCTTGAGGAAGCGAACGACCGACGGATTCACCAGTTGATCATTCCGGGTGTCTGCGACAGCGCGCAGCTCGCAATGGGTCTCACCGTGCTCAAGCCGGGCAGCGTGTGGAATACCATGCCGCCGCACGTCCATGAGCGCCGGAGCGAGATCTATTTCTACTTCGATCTCGACGACCCGGCGAATGGCTGCGTCATGCACTTCATGGGACAGGCGGACGCTACCCGGCACATCCTCGTGGCGGACAGCGAAGCGGTGATCTCGCCGCCCTGGTCGATCCATATGGGCGTGGGGACCAGCGCCTATGCATTCATCTGGGTCATGGCAGGCGAGAACCAGGACTATAATGACATGGACGTCCTCGATATCTGTCAGCTCGCGTAACCAGTCTGACCGTTGATGTCCCGCGCAGAACAGATATAGGCAAGTTGGCCGGAGCAGTATCGGTCGGTTGCCAACTTGCACCTTTATCGTTGTTGACGTCGGCTTTCGGGGAGTGCCGAACAAGAAACGAAACCGCGGATCAGCGGCGCTTGGCCGCCCCCGGGACGGGTCGTGACCTTCACAAAGTGCGGTGCAGGCCTCGCCCCGCTTCGCGCGCGTCGACGAGGGCGACTAGCGGCCAGGCGCCGAACGCCATGCTCTTCTGCTTCCCGTCATAGTGATGGTTCCACCGCCAGAGCTTCCGCCCCCGGGGGCGTGACGAGCAGGAACAGCCGGTTGCTGTCGGTCAGTTTGCAGGATTTGGCCCGAGGCCGGGCAGCGCGAACCTTTGTTTCGGCGAGCAATGTAGGCCTCCTGAAAAGTGCCACGATTTTTCGACTGTACGTACCACGCTGAGTCCTCGAATTTGCCGGAACGGGGCGGGACGGGTACGGACGGCCGTGGCCGAGCTGATCGGTAAGCGTCGGTTCTCAGGCAAAAGTGATCCCGGTGGCCCGGTACGGACCCCTGTGGAGGCCCTGGCGGAGAGGGTGGGATTCGAACCCACGGTACCCGTGAGGGCACGCCGCATTTCGAGTGCGGTACATTCGACCACTCTGCCACCTCTCCGCGAGGTCTTAAGATGCCGATCTTCGGGGGTTCCCGACACCGGCACCGGTCGATGAGGGCGGGCCATTAGCGCAATGAATCGAGCCCCGCAAGCGCAGTGCTTGTACCGCGCAGCATATGCATTAAATTATTGGCATGTCGCAGTCGCCAATGCCCAGCCTTCCCCTCGAAGCTTCCGTCCCGATGCCGCCGGTCTCCTCGGCCCGCTTCGCGATCGGCGACGTGGTGCGCCACCGGCTGTTCGATTTTCGCGGCGTGATCTTCGACGTCGATCCGGTCTTCGCGAATTCGGACGAATGGTATGAGGCGATCCCCGAGGACGTCCGCCCGCGCAAGGACCAGCCTTTCTACCATCTGCTCGCCGAGAACACCGAATCGAGCTATATCGCCTATGTCAGTCAGCAGAACCTCGTCGTCGACGACACCGACGAGCCCGTCGATCACCCGGCGATCAGCGGACTGTTCGAGCGCTACGCCGGCGGCCGCTACAAGCTGAAGCCGCACCACCGGCACTGAGCCGAAATCGCCAGGACTCGCGCCGACCGAGCAATTCTTGTGCTCCTGCGAAAGCAGGAGCCCAGAGCCCGGAACGAATCGCTTGTGATCCTCGGCTCCAGCTTTCGCAGGAGCGCAGGTCAATATGCGGTGCAACTCCCCGCTCTGTCAGAGAGGGGAGCTACGACTACTGCCTCAGAAGTCGAATGCGATCCGCGAATAGACGAAGCGCCCGTTGAACCCGAACGGCGAGAAGGACGAATACGGCAGGAAATAATTGTTGTTGCCGTAAACGCCGCCCGCCGGCGCCTTGGTCGGATAGACGTCGAACACATTGTCCGCGCCCACCGCGAGCGACACGCCGGGCAGCGCCTCGAAGCGCAACTCGACGTCGGTGATCCATTTGGGCTCGAGCCAATAATCGGCGACGCCCTGCCCCGCCGGGATCGCCAGATCGGTCGAGCTGCCGGTCGAAAGCACCCGGCCATAGCGGTTGGTGCGCACGGTCAGCCCGACCGGATCAAGATCCCAATCGACCGACGCATTGATCTTGTCGCGCGGCTGGCCGTCCGTGAGGCGCAGCGATTCGGAGCGGCCGAACACGATCAGCCCGGGCAGCGACGGCAAGGACGCGCGATCGGTGATTTTGGTCTGGTTGTGGTTATACCCCGCCGACAACGTGAAGCGCCCCGCGCCGAATTCGGGCACCTTGTAGGTCGCGACCACGTCGACGCCCTGCGTCCGCGTGTCGACCCCATTGACGAAGAAGCGCGCCGAAGTCGCGTTGGTGATCCCCGCCCCGGTGAGCAACGCGACCACCGCCGCCCCGCTCAGCGATTCGCTCAGCACCACCCGGTCGCGAATCTTGATGTTGTAATAGTCGGCGGTGACGGTGAGCCCCGGCACCAGCGAGAACACCACGCCGGCGCCGAGATTGGTCGATTTCTCAGCCTCCAGATCTTTCGCGCCGAGCGCCCGCGATACCGGATCGGAGACCGCGAAGGTGCCGGTCTCGATCAGATTGCCGCCGGTGAACACGGTCGAGGTCGCCGTGAAATATTGCTGGGCGAGGCTCGGCGCGCGGAACCCGGTCGAGGCCGAGCCGCGGATCGCGATTCCCTCCACCGGTTCGAGCCGTGCGGCGATCTTGCCGTTCCACGTATCGCCGAAGTCGGAATAATGCTCGTAGCGCCCGGCGAGCTGGACCGAAAAGAAATCGGTCACATCGGCGTCGGCCTCGGCATAGCCCGCCCAGCTGCTGCGCGACACGTCGGTGGCATTGTTCGGCCGGAAGCCCGGAAACACCTGCGACCCGCCCGCCGCGTTGAACGGCGCCGCCGAGAACGGCCCGTTGATGTAGCTGGCGACGTCGCCCGCGACGATCTTGTAATTCTCGTTGCGATATTCGCCGCCGAACGCGATTCCGAACGATTGCAGCCCGGCAAAGTCGAATTTCCGGGAGAGGTCGAGGTTGACCACCGTCTGCCCCGCCCGCAGCCCGCCCGCATTGAAGCTGCGCGGGCTGTTCGCCGCGCCGAGCGAGACGTTGACGCTGTTGGTCACTTTATAGTCGAGCTGGTTGGAGCCATAGACCACCGACAGATCGCCGGTGAACCCTCCGATATCGCCGCGGATGCCCACCGCGCCCGATACGTCCTCGACCTGCGTGGCGATATAGGGAAGGTAACCGTCCGCATAGATCGGCACGAAGCTGGTCGTCGACGCCGACCAGTCGCGATTACGCACGTCGTTCGCGCGGCGATAAAAGCCCCCGCCCGATGCGTCGCGAATGCCGTAGCTGCCGAACGCATAAAGTTCGAAGCCGCCGCCCAGCTCGTAGCCGGCATTGGCGAAGAGGTTATAGTCGATCGCCTCGCCGTCGCCGTAACGGTGGGTGAAGCGGTCGATCGACAGCTCGCGCGGATCGCCGACGCTCAGATATTGCCGGCGCGGATCGGCGCCCGAGCGGTTGGTCGGATCGCGGTCGCGGAACTGGGCGGTGAGGTTGAGATAGCCGCCGGCACCTACCGGCAAACCGAAATTGGTCGCCAGAGTCAGCGTGTCGCCGTCGTGCCGGTCGCGATCCCCGCCGGTGTTGAGCTGGAGGATGTCGTTGGCCCCGCCGCCGGGCGTCAGCACGGTCGGGATGCCGCCGCTATTGGCGACGCCGGTCACGTCGGAGACCCCGTCCATCGAGGTCAGATACTTGCCATAGGTGACGCTCGCGCGCACGCCTTCACTGCGGCGCAGCTGGAGGTTGATCACCCCAGCGATCGCGTCCGAGCCGTACAGCGACGACGCGCCATCGCGCAGGATCTCGACCCGGTCGATCGCGATCGCGGGAATTTCGTTGAGGTCCACTGCAGAGGAGCCGCGCCCGACCGACCCGTTGAGGTTGAGCAAGGCCGACTGATGCCGGCGCTTGCCGTTGACCAGCACCAGCACCTGATCGGGGGCGAGGCCGCGCAAGGTCGCAGGACGCTGCGAATCGGTACCGTCGACCAGCGAGGGCTGGGGGAAGTTGAACGAGGGGACGAGATCGCGCAGTACGCGATTGGTCTCGGTGGCGCCCGATCGGGTCAGCGCTTCGCCGCCGATCACGTCGACCGGAACCGGACTGTCGGCGACGCTGCGTTCGGCGACGCGCGAGCCGGTCACGACGATGTCCTCGCCGCTGGTTTCTTCGGCGGCCGGAACCGGGTCGACGGTCTGTGCGGCGGCCGAAGTTGCGAAGGCGATCAGCGAAATGCCGGCGAGAAACGGGGAAATACGGGTAAACATGGGCTTGCTCTCCTGGAAGCCTCAGGCACATCCTGCCCTGATTTCCGTAGCATGGCCCCGAAAGAGACCGGAACGAAGCCGAAACCTCCTCCGGATCGGTATAGATTTTCTTGTCGCCCGGTGGCGGGGCCGCCTGCCGCCAAAATGTCAACAATCCCACGTACAGACGGTTGACTTCCGGCACGTCCTCCCTTAGCTGCGCCCTTCCTCCTGCCGGGGTAATCCTCGGCGGGCACAAGCTTTTACAGGTTGAGACATCGCCATGTTCGCTATCGTGCGCACAGGCGGCAAGCAGTATCGCGTTGCCGCCGGAGACAAGATCGTCGTCGAGAAGCTCGACGGAGAGGCCGGTTCGACGGTCACGCTGGGCGACGTTCTGCTCGCCGGCGAGGGCAGCGAGCTCAAGGCCACCGACGGCCTGACCGTTTCGGCCGAGATCGTCGCGCAGGCGAAAGGCGAGAAGGTCATCGTCTTCAAGAAGCGCCGCCGGCACAATTATCGCCGCAAGAACGGCCATCGCCAGAATCACACCATCCTGAAGATCACCGCGATCGGTGCACAGGAAGAGAAGAAGAAGGCCGCGCCCAAGGCGAAGAAGGCCGCAGCTCCCGCCGAGGCAGAAGCCCCGGCCGCGGAAGCGTAAGCGAAATACGAGGAGTAACGCAAAATGGCACATAAGAAAGCAGGCGGCTCTTCGCGCAACGGTCGCGATTCGGCAGGCCGTCGTCTCGGCGTCAAGAAGTTCGGCAGCGAAGCCGTGGTCGCGGGCAACATCATCGTGCGCCAGCGCGGCACCAAGATTTATCCGGGCGTGAACGTGGGCATGGGCAAGGACCATACCCTTTTCGCGCTTACCGACGGCCGCGTGTCGTTCAAGGTCGGCAAGCTCGGCCGCAAATTCTGCTCGGTAGACATGATTGCGGAAGCTGCCGAATAACATCGGGTAACCGGACGGGTTGCCCACCAGGGTGACCCGGGTCCGGCGAACGGACCAGCTGAAAAGGGAGACGGGTCACCCCGGCTCCCTTTTTTATTGCTCCCTCGAAATGCGGTTGCAAACTGGCTGTCACAGTGACGCGTCAGGGGCACCGCAAGACCGAGGAGATGGTCATGTTCGTGCGTACGCAAAGACTGACGTTACGGCCCGGCTGGCGCGAGGATGCCGCCGAGCTCGCCCGCGCGATCGGGCATGAATGCGTGGTGCGCAATCTCGCGCGCGCGCCATGGCCCTATACGATCGAGGCGGCGGAGAGCTTCGCCGCGGGCTTTGACGGCTCGGCCGAGCCGCGCTTCCTGATCTTCGAGCACGGCCAGGGCGCGCTGCGGCTGGTCGGCGGCATCGGCATCGGCCCGTTCGAAAAGGAAGCCAACGAGTTCGGCTATTGGATCACCCCCGATGCCTGGGGCCGCGGCCTCGCGACCGAGGCGGGCGCCGCGGTGCTCCGCGCCGCCTGCGCGATGGGAATCCGGCGCGTCGTCGCGGGGCATTTCCTTGACAATCCTGCTTCGGGACGCGTGTTGCGCAAGCTCGGCTTCCGCCCCACCGGCCGGGTGACGCAAGTCTATTCGCGCGGCCGTGGCACAACCGTGGCTTCGGCGCGCTTCGAGATCGACCTCGCCGATACCGGCACGGTCGACCATGATCCGCGAGCCCGCATGGCGGCGTGACTTCGGCCGCGCCGCCAATGCCTCCCCCAATCGCCGTCCCGATCGCGGAAAGCCCAATGCATTCCGCGCTTTCGCCGTCGTGCCTGGTCGCCTAAGCCGGAAATCCCCGGGGCAAGAGTAAATTTCCGTCGATGGCATCCAGTGCACGCAAGCGTCTGTCTCCCGAAGAATCGCGCGACGCCGCGCTCGAGGCGGCGCGTGCGCTGCTGCTCGAATCCGGCCCGCAAGCCGTCACGCTGAAGGCAGTCGCGGCGCGGATCGGCCGCACCCATGCCAATCTGCTCCATCATTTCGGCTCGGCGGCGGGGCTGCAGAAGGCGCTCGCCGCGAGCATCGCCGACAGCGTCTCGGCCAAGATCGTCGCAGCGGTGGTGCGCGCGCGCGGCGACGATCATGATCCGCGGGAAGTCGTAGACCTGACGTTCGACGCCTTCGGCAGGGGCGGTGCCGGCGCACTGGCGAGCTGGATGATCCTCAACGGCAACGAGGACGCGCTCGACCCGATCCTCGAGGCGATCCACCGTCTGGTCGACGAGATCAGCACCGACGCGATGGACGCGCAATTGCTCCGCGAAGAGACGCTTCAGCTCACTCTGATGGCACTGGGCGACGCACTGCTCGGAGGTCCGATGGCGCGCGCGCTCGATCTCCCGCGCGAACGCGCCCGCGAGATCGCGATCGCCCAACTCCGCCATTCGGTCGCCCATCAGGGCTAGGCCCTACGCCGCCTGCTGCGCCGCCCGCCGCGCTTCATATTCCACCGCCTCGCTCACCGCGCGCGCCAGCGACGCCATGGTGAACGGCTTGCGCAGCACCGCGCGTCCGCCGAACAATTCGGGGTCGGCCTCGCCCGCAAATCCGGTGACGAACAGCACCGCGACGCCGTCCAGTCGCTCGCCCAGCCCGGCAATCATCTCGGGACCGGTCTGGCCAGGCATCAGCACGTCGGAGATGATCAGGTCGAGCGCCGGCATCTTCGCGACCGCATCGGGCGCCGCCAGCGGATCGGGGCAAGACGTCACCCGATGCCCGAGCTCGTTCAACGCACCCACAGTGGCTCCGAGCACGCGCGGATCATCCTCGACGACGAGGATGTCGAAGGCGCACACGGCGATCGGCTCCTCCGCCACGGCGGCGATCGGCACCGGCGCGTCCGCCGCCGCGCTCGCGGGCTCGCCGATGTGGCGCGGCAGATACAGCTTCACCGTCGTACCCTTGCCCGGCGCGGTGTCGATCGTGATCTCGCCGCCCGATTGGCGGACAAATCCAAAGATCTGGCTGAGGCCGAGTCCGGTGCCCTTGCCTACCGGCTTGGTGGTGAAGAAGGGCTCGAAAACACGATCGGCGACTTCGGGGGCCATGCCGCAGCCGGTGTCGACCACGCTGATCGTGACATAGTCACCGGCAGGGCATTCACCGACCTCCTGGTCGGCGAGCGTGCTGCCGCCGGTGGCGATCGTCAGCGTCCCGCGCCCGTCCATCGCGTCACGCGCGTTGACCGCGAGGTTGAGCAGGGCATTTTCGAGCTGGTGGCGATCGACCCATACCGTCCAGCCGGCGCCCGCATCGCGGGTCTTGACCTTGATCGTGTCGCCCAATGTCCGGTCGAGCAGGTCGGACATGCCGGCGATCAGCCCGCCCGCCTCCACCGCTTCGGGGAGCAACGGCTCGGAGCGCGAGAAAGCGAGCAGCCGCCGGGTCAACGCCGCGGCGCGGTTCGCGCCTTCCATGGCATTTTCGATATGCTGCTGCGCGTCGGGCCCGCCATTGTGCAAATGCCGCTTGGCGAGTTCGAGCCCGCCCAGAACGACCGCCAGCATATTGTTGAAATCATGTGCGATCCCGCCGGTCAGCTGACCGACCGCCTCCATCTTCTGGACCTGGCGGAGCTGCGCCTCGGCCTGCGCGCGCTCATGCGCCTCGGCACGCAGATCGGCGGTCGCGGCGTCGACGGCGAGCTGGAGCTCGGCGGCGCGCTCGCGTTGCGCGGTCGCCTCGGCATCGGCAGCGGCGCGTTCGCCTTCCGCAGCAATCGCCAGCCAGCCCAGCAGCACCGCACCAACCACGATCATCACGCCGAACAGGGTGAGGATCCGCGAGGCGAAGCTCGAATTGCCGATCAGATCGCCCGCGGCGCGCGTCCGGTCGCGCAGCAGCACGCGCTCGGAATCGACGACACGCGTGAGCATCGCCTCGACATTCTGCCGCGCCGGGCTCTGCCGCACGCGGTAATAGCTGCCCCACGCATCGTTATGGCGCTTGTAGGTCGAATAGAGCGCGGTCTCGGCCAACTCCTGACCGCGCGCCTCGAATGCCCGCCGCAGCTGGGCGATCTGCACTTGTTGCCGCGGGCTGTCGCGGGTGAGTTGCTGGAGCCGGGTGAGCTGCTCGGCGGCGCGCGCCCATTGCTCCGAATATTGCTGTCCCAAGGTCCTGTCGGCACTGACGACATAGCGTCCGAGCGCGGCTTCGGCGGCCGAGATCGCACCCGATAGCTGGTTCGCGCGGATCACGACTTCGAACGTGTGCTGCTGCCGGGCGACGGCGCGGTCGCGCTCCTGCTCGGTGCGTTGCTGGAGCACGATGATCGCTGCAAGCACGCCGACGCCGAGCAGCGCCAGCAGCCCCAGCAGCAGGATCCGCCAATTCGTCACACGACGAACGCGCTCCAGCGCAATACCCTGCCCCTCACTCATATATTTGAATTTAGGGAGGCTTTGCCGTGGAAGGAAGCTAATCCTCTCGGCTCAGCTTATCACGCCCACGCTTCGGCCCGCGACATGGAACATTTTCAAGATTCGTTCCACCTGTTCGCTGCTGTGCTCGGCGCAAAGCGAGCAGCGCAACAGATAGGTACCCGCCGGCGTCGCGGGCGGACGCGCCATATTGACATAGAGTCCGCCGTCGAGCAGCGCCTGCCACATCATCACCGCCTGTTCCTGATCCTCGAGGATTACGGCGATGATCGCGCTGTCCGGCGCCTCGGTGCCGAGCTTGAAGCCCATTTGCCTGAGCCCGGCGTGCAGCGTGCGGGCATTTTCCCACAGATGCTGGCGCTTGTTGTGTGCGAACCGCAATTTGCGGATCGAGGCCGCCGCGGTGGCGACGACCGAAGGCGGCAGCGACGCAGTGAAGATATAGGGGCGGCACGCCAGCCGGATCGCCTCGAACTTGGGATGGTTCGACACGCAGAAGCCGCCGACGGTGCCGACCGATTTGGAGAAGGTGCCGACGATGAAGTCGACATCGCCTTCGCAGCCCTGGGCTTCGTAGACGCCGCGGCCATTGGGGCCATAAAAGCCCATCGAATGCGCTTCGTCGCTGAGCACCATCGCCCCGTGCTTCTTGGCGACCGCGACCATTTCCTTGAGCGGCGCAACATCGCCGAGCATCGAATAAACGCCCTCAAGCACCACCAGTTTACCCGCCTCCTTCGGCAACCGGCCCAATCTCTTGTCGAGATCCTCGACGCTGTTGTGACGGAAGCGGACGATCTCGGCATAGCCCTGCTTGCAGCCGTCATAGATCGAGGCATGGCTGTCGGCGTCGAGGATGACGTACTCGCCCTTCCCCGCCAGCGTCGAGATCATGCCCAGATTGGCCATATACCCGGTCGAGAAGACGATCGCGCCGGTGGTGCCGTAGAATTCGCGCAGCGCTTCCTCGACTTCCATATGGTCGCGGAACGTGCCGTTGAGCATCCGGCTGCCATTGGTGCCCGAGCCGAACTGGTCGAGCGCGTCCTTGCCGGCCTGGATCACGTCCGGGTCGAAGGTCATGCCCATATAGTTATAGGTGCCGAGCAGGATCGTCTCCTTGCCCTTGATCACCGCCTCGGTCGGCGACTTCACTTCGTCCATCACGATCGCGAAGGGATCGGTGACGCCGCTGTCGAGCAAAGCCTGGCGCTCGGCGATGAGCCCGTCGAACTTGCTCATCAGATCCCGCTCGGGGGCGACGGCCGGCGGGTTCTCGGGCAGCGCGTCGGCGGTCTGGATCGCGTCGGTCATGTCAGGCCTTCAGCTTCTGCACCGCATCGACGAGCTGGCCAACGGTCTCGATCTCCGCCTGCATGTTCATCGTAATGAGAATGTCGAACTCGTCCTCGATCGCCGCGACGAAATCCATCACGGTCAGGCTGTCCCATTCGAGATCGCCCGCAAAGGTCGTCCCGTCGGTGAGGGCGACGCCCTTCTTGTTGAACGGTTCGATCTGGGCTTTGACGGTCTCGAAGACTTCGGCGCGGTCGCTCACGGTCGTTCCTTGGCAAGTGAAGCATGCCGCCTGCCAAGCAAATGCGGCGGGCGTGGGGCGCGCCTATAGCAGCCCGCGCCCGGGTTGCCATGCCGGAGTTGCGTGTCGCCTAATGCCCAAACAGCGCAGCCGGCGCGCCATATTGCTTCGACCAGCCTTCCCACGCCACGTCGCTCGGCCCGATCGCCTTGGCCACGACTTCCCAGCCGCCCGCGCTCCGGCGCAGCAACGCGGCATAGGTGCGCGAGACGAAGCCCTGCACCGCCGCCCCGGCGAGCGGCGTGCCGCGATAGTCGAACGGCTTGCCGTCGGCACCCTGCATCGTCGCCAGCAGGAACGCCCAATCGCCCTCGTGACGGAGCTGATCGACCCGGAATCTCGGCGCCTTGCCGAGCTCCCTCGTCGCCGGCGCACGCGCCGCTTCCAGCAATACCGCTCGGGTCTCCTGATCGATCATCGCGTGCGGTCCGGCGACGCCGATCGATGCAGCAGCGACGAATAGAGGTAGGAACATGATGGCTGCCTCATAGCGTTCCAGCTCCAACGGCGCCCCGCCCGGTGCGGTTCCGGCAAGCAAATGGTGACCCGGAGAGGATTCGAACCTCCGACCTCTCGATTAGGAATCGCTTGCTCTATCCTGCTGAGCTACCGGGCCACGCCGCCGCTGGTACCCAGCGTCGCGCCAAGGGTCAATTGGACCGCTCGGGCGGCACCACCGGCACCAGCAACGGCGCGACCGGCACGCCTTCCTCGACCAGTTCCTGCGCCTGTTCGGGCGTCGCCTGACCGTGGATCTGCGCGGCCGGCTCGTCGCCGAGATGCATTGCGCGCGCCTTGTCGGCGAAGGCGGTGCCGACCCATTGCGACTTTTCGAGCATCTTCGCCTGCGCGGAGGCAAGCATCTCCATCGCCGCCTTGATCACCTCGGGTGGCGGGGCGGCGAACGGCGACGACACCGGGGCAGCGGCTTGCCGATTGCCTTTCGCCGCGACATTGGGCGCCATCACGGCCTTGGCGACCTCACCGCTCCCGCACATCGGGCAGGCGACCAATCCAGCCGCTTGCTGCTCCGCATATGCCGCGCTCGATCCGAACCACGCCTCGAAGACATGCCCGCCGCCGCATTTGAGATCGAAAACGATCACAATGCCTCCACCGACGGAATCGCGCGGCGATGGCGGAGCACCGGCACGCGGGCACGCGCCGCCTCGGTCCGTGTCGGATCGATCTCGGCAAAGCCAAGCCCGGCAGGGTCGCCCATGTCGAGCAGCAATTCGCCCCACGGATCGGCGACCAGCGAATGGCCATAGGTCGCGCGCCCGTCCTCGTGCATCCCGGTCTGCGCGGCCGCGATCACGAACGCCGCCGCCTCGATCGCCCGCGCCCGCAACAACACGTGCCAATGCGCCGCGCCGGTTGGCCGGGTGAACGCCGCCGGCACGGCGAGCAAGGTCGCGCCGGCATCGCTCAGCGAGCGGAACAGGTCGGGGAAGCGCAGATCATAGCAGATCGCCAGCCCGAGCACGCCCAGCGGCGTCTGCACGGTCACCGCGCGCTCGCCGGGCGCATAGCTGTTCGATTCGCGCCAGCTCTCGCCGCTCGGCAGATCGACGTCGAACAGATGCATCTTGTCGTAGCGCGCGCGGATCGCGCCCAAATCGTCGATCACGAAGCCGCGATTGGCGAGCTTGCCGTCCTCGCGGAGCACCGCAAGGCTGCCCAGATGCACCCACAACCCATGCTTCGCCGCCGCCTCGCGCAGGCTTGCGAGCACGCGATCCTCGTCTTCATATGCCAAGGATCCCGCCGCACGGTCGCGGTCGCGGTCGAGCAGCCCGGACATTTCGGGAGTGAACAGCATCGCCGCCCCGCCCGCTTTCGCCTGCGCCACGCCTTCGACCAAGGTCCGCGCATTGGCTGCGGGATCGATCCCGCTGGTCATCTGGAGCAGGGCCGCCCTCATGCCGCGAGCAGCGGATCGAGTCCGCCCTGACGATCCAGCGCAGCAAGATCGTCCGATCCGCCGATATGCCTGTCGTCGATGAAAATCTGCGGGACGGTGGAGCGGCCGCCGGCGCGCTGGATCATCTCGGGCCGGCGGGGGCCGCCCATGGTGATGTCAATTTCCTCATACTCGACCTGCTTGGAATCGAGCAGCGCCTTGGCGCGGTAGCAATAGGGGCAGAACGCCTTGGTGTAGATTTCGATCTTGGCCATTTGTGCCTCGAATTGTGGACCCGACGGCGCTTGTCAATCCAGTGCCGCGTCTCCCAGAACGCGCGCCCAGCACAGAAGGATCACTTTGTCCGCGCCACCGCGCTTGAGCATCCGCGCGCACGCTGCGGCTGTCGCGCCGCTGGTATGCACGTCGTCGATCAGCACCACCGTCTTTCCCGCCAGTTTCGGCTTCACCCCTTCCGTGAGCGCGAACGCCCCCGCCACTGCTTTGGTCCGGCCGCGCGGCCCCAATCCGCGCAGCACGGGAGTCGCCTTCACGCGCCGCAGCAGTTCGGCGTCGGCCGGCACGCCCGACGCGCGCGACAGCGTGCCCGCGATCAGCGCCGCCTGGTTGAATCCGCGCGACCAGATCCGCCAGCGGTGCAGCGGCACCGGCACCAGCAGACCGGCATCCTCCGGCATCAATCGCGCCATCGCGTGCGCCATCGTCTCGGCGCAGGCGAGCCTGCCGGAATATTTGAGCTTGAGCGCGACTTCGCGCGCGACCTCGCCATAGGCTACCGCCGCGCGCACGCCGTCATGCGGCGGCGGGTCGGCGAGACATTCGCCGCAAAGCGCGCCCTCGCCGCGGTCGAACTCGAACGGCAGCTGGCAGCCCGCACACCAGGGCGGCCCGAGAAACCGCAGGCTCCCCCAGCAGCGCGCACAGAAGCGATGGTCCGCCGCCGTCACTTCGCCGCAACCGGGGCAGCGCGGCGGCAGCGCGAGGTCGGCGAGCCTGGCGAGGAAAGCGAGCACAGCCATGCCGCTTCTTGTCGCGGGCGCAGCCACGCTGCACAAGCCGCACGTGCCCGACTCCGAAACCCGCTCCGAAATCTTCACCCGCGCGCTCCGCCGCCGCCGCCGCGATCGTGCCGCCCCCGGTTTCGCCGGCTTCTCCTTCCTGCGCGAGCATATGCTCGAGGGCCTGCTCGAACGGCTCGACGCGGTGAAACGCGAGTTCCGCGACGTGCTCGACCTCGGCAGCTTCGCCGGCGACATGCAAATTCCCGGCGCGCGCATCGCCCGGCTCGACGCCGGTTTCGGCTTCGCGAAGGCGGCCCGCGGCGTGCAGGCCGACGAGGACCGGCTGCCCTTTGCCGACGCATCGTTCGATCTGGTGGTCTCGGTTGGCGTGCTCGATCAGGTCAACGACGTGCCGGGCGCGCTCGCGCTCGCCCGGCGGGTGTTGCGCTCCGACGGGCTGTTCCTCGCCGCCTTTGCCGGCGCCGGCACGCTCGCCACCTTGCGCGGCTGCCTACGCGAAGCCGAGGCCGACCGCCCCGCCGCGCGCTTCCATCCGCAGATCGACGTTCGTGCCGGCGGCGATCTGCTCAGCCGCGCCGGATTCGCGCTGCCGGTCGCCGATGTCGAGACCCTTGTGGTGCGCTATGCCGGGCTGCCCAACCTGTTGCGCGACCTGCGTGGCATGGCGACGACCAATCTGCTTCCCGATCCGCCGCCGCTCACCCGCGACACGCTTGTCCGCGCCTCCGCCGCTTTCGCCGATCGCGCCGAGCCCGACGGCCGCACTCCCGAACGCTTCGAGATCGTCTATTTGACCGGCTGGGCGCCGGATCCCTCGCAGCCCAAGGCCGCACGCCCCGGCAGCGCCACCGCCTCGCTCGCCGACGCGCTCAAGCCAAAGCGGAATTAGATTCGAATTCCCTGGCCGATATCGGCCAGCTCATTGCGCGTCCCGCAAGGCGCGGAGCGCAAGGAGGCCGGCACCGAGAAGGCCCGCCACGAAGCACAACGCGTGCAGCGTCCCGAGCGGAATAACGTTCAGAATACCGTTACCGCGGACGATGGGCCAAAGCGGATCCATGTCGCCATGCATCATCGCGTCCAATCCGATGTGAGACCAGGCGCCGACAAGTGCGCTGCCCAAAGCCACCTTCCGGCTGATCGGCTGATCGCCGATACCGGCTTGGCGAAGAGCGAAATTGCTCACCGGGCGTCCTGCTGTTGCGGCGACTATCGCCACCCCGAACCCGCCGGCAACGGTGTGACTCGTCCCGTGCAGGACTGCGTCTCCCCGGATCATCCGTACGAGCGGCTCGATGTCCATCAAGACCTGTGTACCGCCGAAGATCATGAAGCTGAACCGGTCGCCCCCGATCGCCTTCAAGAGCGCGCCGGGGCCAAGGTGGAAAGGTGTGAATGGCATGATCGCTCTTCCGCCGGTTCCCGTCAGGCTTTCGTGCCCGCGAACAACCGCTTCAGCGCGTCGACCAGCGGCACGTCCGCAGGCGGCATCGTCAGGGCCCGCATCTCTGTAGGGCGCACCCATTGCAGCGCGCTGGCGTGCCGGGGCTCGGGCGTCCCGGCCCATTCGCGCGCCACATAGAGCAACAACAACAGATGCCGCGCGCCCAGCCCTTCGCTGGCAAAGGCAATCGGAATCAGCGCCCGGGTCTCGACTGCGATCCCCAGTTCCTCCGCGAGCTCCCGCGTCAGCGCCGCCTCGGGCACCTCGTCGGGCTCGACCTTGCCCCCGGGGAATTCCCAGAGCCCGGCCATCGGTTTGCCCGGCGGGCGCTGCTGGACCAGCACGCGTCCTTCGGCATCGACCAACGCCACCGCCACCACCAGCAATAGACCGGATACTCCGCTCGACACTTCGTTAACTCTCCTCGTTTATCTCCACCTAATCCTGTGGGGGAGAAGCGGGCGTTATGCGAGCCCTTGTGAAGACGGTCTACAGCCTGATCCGCGATTCGAAGGCGGCAACGGCAGTCGAATATGGCCTGATCTGTGCGCTGATCGTGCTCGCCATCATGGCGGCATTGCTCGCGCTAGGCTCGGTTACCAGCGACATATGGGAAAACGTCAGCAACAAGGTGCAGACCGCAGGCTAGACACGGTTAACGACTAAGTAATAGTCCGATTTAGCCGTTTCTTTACTTCCCCTCCCTAAGGTTGTTGATGCCGTACCGGATCTCCGGGCCGGCCGGGTGAATGAAGTAGTTTCGAACGTTGGAGACCGGTTATGCAGAAGATTCGCAACTTCGTTAAGAATTCCAAGGGTGCCACCGCGATCGAGTACGGCCTGATCGCCGCTCTCATCGCCGTCGCCGCGATCGCCGCGATGCAGGGTCTGGGCAACCAGCTCAACAAGACCTTCGGCAACGTCACGTCGAACATGAAGGCGACCTAGGTCTTCCTTCCCTAGACAAGAAAAGGGCGGCGGAACCTCGGTTCCGTCGCCTTTTTCTTTGCCCTGCATATTCGCGCAATTCCTATCTTCACGTTTCATTGAGTTTTGTTCCGCATACGAAACATGCCGCGCTGCTTGCGCCTGGCTATGATTTTTGTGGGAGAGTATCGATGATCCGCAAGTTTCTGAAGAATACCAAGGGCGCCACCGCGATCGAATACGGCCTGATCGCCGCTCTCATCGCCGTCGCCGCGATCGCCGCGATGCAGGGTCTGGGCAATCAGCTCAACAAGACCTTCGGCAACGTCACGTCGAACATGAAGGCCGAATAAGCCTCATCGACTTCGAAAGCATGCGAAAGGCGGCGGAACTTCGGTTCCGCCGCCTTTTTTGTCTGTGCGGCGAAGATTCAGACGCGACCCATCGCGAGGAACTTGGCGCGCCGCGCCTGGCGCAGCGCTTCGGGGGACAGCTCGCCGAGCCCGTTCAGCGCCGCCTCGACTGCGTCGCCCAGCGCCTGCACCGCGACACCGGGATTGCGATGTGCGCCGCCCAGCGGCTCGGGGATGATCCCGTCGATGACCTTGAGTTCCTTGAGGTGCTGCGCGGTGACCTTCATCGCCTCCGCCGCATCGGCGGCCTTGTCGGCGGTGCGCCACAGGATCGACGCGCACCCTTCGGGCGAGATCACCGAATAGACCGCGTGCTCCATCATCAGCACCTGATTCCCCGCGGCGAGCGCGACCGCGCCGCCCGACCCCCCCTCGCCGAGGATCGTCGCGACCAAAGGCACGCCGAGATTGAGGCACATCTCGGTCGAGCGGGCGATCGCCTCGGCCTGGCCGCGCTCTTCGGCCTGCACGCCCGGGAATGCGCCCGAGGTGTCGACGAGCGTGATCACTGGAAGCCGAAACTTGTCGGCAAGCTGCATCAGCCGGATCGCCTTGCGATAGCCCTCGGGCTTGCCCATCCCGAAATTGTGCTTGAGCCGGCTCGCGGTATCGTCGCCTTTCTCGTGGCCGATCACCATTACCCGGCGCCCGCGGAAGCGCCCAAGCCCGCCGATGATCGCATTGTCGTCGGCAAAGGCGCGGTCGCCGCCCAGCGGCATGAAGTCGTCGATCAGCCCGGCGACATAATGCTTGAAGTGCGGGCGCTCGGGATGCCGCGCGACCTGCGTCTTCTGCCACGGCGTCAGTTTCGCATAGGTGTCCTGCAGCAGCCGCTCGGCCTTGGCCTGGAGCGGCGCGATCTCGGCCTGGATGTCGACCGCCCCGCCCTCGGCGGTGCGGCGCAGTTCGTCGATCCGGCTCTGCAGCTCGGCGATCGGTTTCTCGAAGTCGAGGAAGGTTGCCATCGATGCGCGGTTAGGACGCGTCGGGCTTTGCGTCAACGCGCGCCGCATCAAGCGCCTCGCCCAGCGGATGCCGCTGGTTGACCAGCTCGACCAGCCTTTTGCTGTCGACATGGGTGTAGATCTCGGTCGTGGCGATATCGGCGTGTCCCAGCATCGCCTGCAACGCGCGCAGATCCGCCCCGCCCTCCAGCAGATGCGTGGCGAAGGCATGACGCAGCACGTGCGGGCTCACGCGATCGGGCGGGATTCCCGCTTCCGCCGCCAGCGTACGAACCAGTTGATAGAGCCGCACCCGCGACAGATGCGATTTGCCCGAGGGAAACAGCCACGGCCGGCCGATCGCGACATGGTCGCGCCACATCGCCACCGCCGCGCGCGCACGATCCGAGATCGGCACCAGTCGCTCGCGCCCGCCTTTACCCTTCAGGATCAGCCAGGGGCGGTCGGGCGCCACGGCGTTGCGCGGCAGCGACACCAATTCGGTTGCGCGCAGCCCCGATCCGTAGAGCAATTCGATCAGCGCCGCGAGTCGCAGGTCGAGCGGATCGAGCGGCACCCGCGCGTGCCGCGTCGCGATCACGGCGAACATCGCGGCGACATCCTCGATGCTCAGCACCTTGGGCAGCGCCCGCGCCATCCCCGGCCGCGGCAGCGCGGCGCCCGGATCGTCCTTGCGCAACCCTTCATCGGCGAGAAACGCGAAGAAGCGCCGCAACGCCGCCGCCTTGCGCGCCACCGTAGCGCGGGCCAGATTCTGCCATTCCCCCGATAGTCTCTCGAGCGCGCTCGCGCCGGCCTCGCTCAGCCGTCCCTCCAGCACTTCGGAAGCCAGCCGCAAATCCGTGCCATAGGCCGCGATGGTATTCCCCGCGGCGCCCGCTTCGGCCCGCATCATCTCGAGAAAGCGCTCGATCAGCGCGCGATCGTCGGTTTTGCTCAAGCCGCCCGCGTGACCGCCTCGACGGCGATCATCCGCGCATAATTGCCCATCCCCGCCGCGCGCATCGCCGCGACGATGTGGAACAGCGCTTCGGGGGCGACATAATCCCAGCTGAGCGACTGCATGCCGACACCGGCGAGCAATGCCACGGTCGCCGCGTCGCCGCGCTGCCCGGCGGCGTCGATCGCCTGGGTCCAGGCATTCACCCCGCCGATTTGCACGTCGAGCGCGGAGGCGGCGTTCTGCGCCTCGCCGGCGCTCAACTTGCCGAGGCCGGCGAGGCCGGCGAGCAGCATCTGCGCCTTGCGCCGCGACCCGCTATCGGCAAAACCGGCGACGTCGCCCGAGGCGATGCTCGATCCGCCCGGATCGGCGAGCGCGAGCAGTGCCCAGCCTTCGCTGCCGCGCTTGACCACGCCGCGCCATTCGAGCGCCGCCGCTTCATAGCCCGAGGAAAGCATCGACTGGATCAGCCGATCGGCTTCCTCGACCTTGTCGCCCGCCGGAATCCACGATGCCGCCCGCGCGGTGAGGATCAGCCGGGCATAGCGGGTGCGCGGCGTGCTCACTCCGTCCCACAGGGTCTGCAGCGCCTTGATCCGGTTTCCGACATCGCCGTCGGTATAAGCGGTACGCAGATCGCGCGCGACGGCCAGCCCGCCACCGGTGTCCCCGCTTTGCTCGATCTCGGAGTAGAGATCGACCAGCCCGGCGCTCGAAAAGACCCCTGCCGTAGCCGCCAGCTCCGCCGCGCTCGCTCGCGCCGTTGCATCCAGATTGGGCGCCAGCGCTTGCCAATAGCGCACCTGCGGCCCCGCGGTCTGATAGAGATCCGCCGGCACCTCGACTCCGGTCGCGGTCGCCAGTCCCCAGCGCCACGCCGTCAGCTGGCTCACCGGATTCCACTCGATCGTCACGGCCCGACGGCCCTGCGCGCCCGTGCCGAGCACCTTCTCGGCGAGCAGATTGTCGATGTCGGACGGACTCGTCCCCGAACGCGCGCGATTGAACAGCTGGCCGGCTTCGTTGGGTTTGCCGGCGAGCCCCATGCACATCGCCTGCGCCAGTGCCCAGCCGCGCTGCGGGGTTGCCGCCGCACCCTTGTCGGCGATCGGGCAAAGCATCGCCGGATCGCCGCTCGCCAGTGCGGCCTGCATCGCCACCTGATAGAGCCAGCCGGTATAATTGTCTGTGTCGACATCCTCGATCACTGCGCGCGCGGCGTTGGCCTCGCCCATCCGCAGCAACGCCCAGGCGCGGTCGGCGGCGAAATCGGCGCCGTTGACCCCCGCCGGCGTGTCGAGCGGCGACATCAGGGCGCGGCGCAGCACGATCGACGCCCAGCGCGAGGCGATCGGCGCGTCCATCCGCCGCATCAGCACCTGCAGGAAGCGCCCGTCCGAATCCCCGAACGAATCGGCGGGGAATGCGGCATTGCCCGCCGCAACCGCACCGACCCGGTCGAGCGAATGCCTGGCGAATTCGGGAAGCTCGTACCGCGACAGGTCGATTGCGACGGCCTCTACCGGCGCGCCCTCGGCGACATTGCCCAGCGCCGTGTCGGCGGGCAATTCCACGCCTTCGACCGGCGCGATCGGCTGCGCCGCGCGCGATGGCGCGGGGGCTGGCCCGGGCGCGGGCGCGGGTGTCGGCGCCGGATCGTCGAATCCGGGCGGCAGCAGCGATTCGGGCGTGTCCTGCCCCAGCGCGGGCATCCCCACGCCGGCGAGCAGCAGCGCCGCAAATCCGATCCGCGAAACCTTAGTTCGTGAGATTATCAAGCGGGACCACCTTCTCCATGCGGACCGGCTCCTTCTCGGTGTTGCGGGTCGAGAGGAATATGATTCCCCCCACCAGCACGAGGAGGACGACAATGAGCGCGACGATCGAACGGGACATGGAAAGGTCCGTGAATTGAGAATTACGCGGGCCTTTTGCCCGAGACCCGACCTCGCTGTATAGCCCCCCGACAATGTTGCAAGCGCATGCCCAAGACTGGCCCTGGAAGGGCAAGCCGATCGTGCTCGTCGGGCTCATGGGCGCCGGCAAGACCACTGTCGGCCGCCGCCTCGCCCAGCGCCTGCGGCTGCCCTTCGTCGATGCCGATCACGAGATCGAGGCGGCGGCGGGCATGACCATCTCGGATATTTTCGAGAAATTCGGCGAACCCTATTTCAGAGATGGGGAGCGCCGGGTCATCGCCCGGCTGATCGACGGCACGCCCAAGGTGATCGCCACCGGCGGCGGCGCCTTCATCAATCAGGATACGCGCGGCCTGATCCTCGATCAGGCGATCGCCATCTGGCTCGATGCCGAACCCGCGGTGCTCGCCGACCGGGTCCGCCGCCGCGACACCCGCCCGCTGCTGCGCGGCCGCGACCCCGAGGAGATCCTCGTCGAACTGGCGGCGATAAGAAATCCTTTCTATGCGCTCGCGCCGATCCGGGTGCAGAGCATCGCGGCTCCGCACGACACCACCGTCGACGAAATTCTGAAGGCGATCCGCACTTGAACAGCGTTCCCGTCGCTTTGGGCGACCGCAGCTATGACATCCGCATCGAAGCGGGGCTGCTCGTCCGCGCGGGCGAGGCGCTCGCCCCGCTCGCCCGCAATCGGACCATGCCGGTCGTCACCGACGCAAATCTCCTCCCGCATCTCGCCACGCTCCAGACGAGCCTCACCGCCGCGGGGGTTGCGAGCGAGGCAATTGTCCTGCCGCCCGGCGAATCGACCAAGAACTGGGCCCAGCTCGAAGCGCTCACGGATCGGCTGCTCGAACTTGGCGTCGAGCGCAACGATCACATCATCGCGCTCGGCGGCGGGGTGATCGGCGACCTGGTCGGCTTCGCTACGTCGGTCCTCAAGCGCGGCTGCAACTTCGTCCAGATCCCCACCACCTTGCTCGCGCAGGTCGATTCGTCGGTCGGCGGCAAGACAGCGATCAACAGCCGCGCTGGCAAGAATCTGATCGGCGCCTTTCACCAGCCGGCATTGGTGCTGATCGATCCGCAAGTACTCGACACGCTCCCGCCGCGCGAGCTCCGCGCCGGCTATGCCGAAATCGTCAAATACGGACTGATCGACGATTTCGCCTTTTTCGAATGGTGCGAAGCCAATGCCGCCGCATTGCTCGCTGGAGACCCGCACGCCCGCGAGCATGCGATTGCGCACTCGGTCGCCGCCAAGGCGCGCATCGTCGGCGAAGACGAGCGCGAGACGACCGGCAAGCGCGCCTTGCTCAATCTCGGCCACACCTTCGGCCACGCGCTCGAGGCCGAGACCGGCTTCTCGGACAAGCTCCTCCACGGCGAGGGCGTCGCGGCCGGCACGGCGCTCGCTTTTGCGTATTCGGCGCGCCGCGGCCTCTGCTCCGGCCAGGAAGCCGAGCGCGTCGCGGCGCATCTCCGCGCGATCGGCCTCCCCGACGGCCTCGCCGCCGCCGGCATCACCGCGACCGGCGCGCGGCTGGTCGAGCACATGCTCCACGACAAGAAGATGGCCGCCGGCACCTTGCCCTTCCTCCTCGCTCGCGGCATCGGCCAGACCTTCCTCGACAAGACGGTGGATCTGGCGGACGTCGAAGCCTTTCTCGACGAGCAGCCGCGCTGATGAAACGGCGGCGTTGGCTCTCGCTGCTCCCGCTTCTCTATGCGTCGACTCTTGCGGGATGCTCCGGTGGCGGCTGCGCCAGCCACATGGTCTCGCGCCACGCCGATCCCGGCTCCGATCTCGTCGCTTATGTGCTCAAGCGCGATTGCGGCGCGACGACGGACTTCGCCACGAATGTCGCCATCGGCAAGCGCGCCGAAAACCTGGCCGAGGCACTGGTCGTGTTCACGGCCGATGCGGACCACGGCGCCGCCTTCCAGGAAGACGGCGGCGCAATCTGGTTGCGCGCGGCATGGACGGCGCCCCGCACGCTTTCGATCGCATTCGCCGAGAAGAGCCGGGTCTTCAAGAAGCTCGAATCGGCGAACGGGGCAGTGATCCGCTACCGGGCGAGCAACCCCGCCGAATTGCCCCCTGTGCCCTGACGAACTTCAAGGGACCTTCCCTCCTGCACCGTCGTTTCAGGCATATGCCTGAACCCCGCACCATCGGCTGGCTGCTCGACGAACGCGATCGCGACTCGCTGCTCGCCCGCTTCGCGCCGGCATGGCCCGACGTGATCGCCCATCACGTCACCCTCGCCTCGAAGACCACCGATCCCCTCCCGGCCGAAACCGCTGGCGAGATCGTCGGCCATGTTAACGACGGCGCGGGCCTGCAGGCGCTCGTCGTCGCGATCGGCGGCACCAGTGATCGCCCCGACGGCGGCACCTACCACATCACCTGGTCGCTCGATGAGGCCGCCGGCCGCGAAGCGCGGCAGAGCAACGACGTGCTGCGCGAACGCGGTTTCGACCGGCTCGACGCCCCGACCCCGATTCGACTGACCCCGTCCGAACTCTGAAGCGCTCAGTTGCCGTTCAGCCGCGATCCGCATAGCAACGCGCCATGCAACGCCTCCTCCCCGCGCTCGCCGCCTTCGTGATCGCCGCTCCGGCCACCGCGCAGCAGGCCCCCGCCCCGATCCTCGCCACCCCCGAGGCGAAGGACGTCTGGACCCATGCCGAGCCGCAGGTCGCGCGCGTCACCCATGTCGACCTCGATCTCGATGTGGATTTCGCCAGTAAGACGCTCTCCGGTCGCGCGTTGCTGAACCTGCTCGCGGTCGCTGGCGCGAAGCAGATCGTGCTCGATGTCGACGATCTCGAAATCGCGGAGGTCACCACCGCCGATCGCAAGCCGCTCCGTTACGCGGTCGGCCCGCGCGACAAGGAGCTCGGCTCGGCGCTCACCATCGATCTTCCCGCCGGCACCCGCCAGATCGCGATCCGTTACCGCACCAGGCCCGGCGCCTCGGCGCTGCAATGGCTCTCGCCCGAGCTCACCGCCGGCAAGAAGCAGCCCTATTTGTTCAGCCAGGGCCAGCCGATCAACAATCGCAGCTGGATCCCCACCCAGGACAGCCCCGGCATCCGCCAGACCTGGTCAGCGACGCTCACCGTGCCCGACGGCTTCGTCGCGGTGATGAGCGGCGAACGCCTCGACGGCGCCAAGGGCACGCTCGTCCCCCATCAGAAGCGCCGCTTCCGCTTCCGAATGGACAAGCCGGTGCCGCCTTATCTCATCGCGCTCGCGGTCGGCGATCTCGCCTTCAAGGCAACCGGCCCGCGCTCGGGCGTCTGGGCCGAGCCTGCCCAGCTCGATGCCGCGGCGCACGAAGTCGCCGACGTCGAGAAGATGATCGACGCCGCGCAGGCGCTGTATGGCCCGTATCGCTGGGGCCGCTACGACATGCTGGTATTGCCGCCGAGCTTTCCGTTCGGCGGGATGGAGAACCCCACTCTCACCTTCCTCACCCCGACGATCATCACTGGCGACCGTTCGAATACCGATGTCGTCGCGCACGAGCTCGCGCACAGCTGGTCGGGCAATCTCGTCACCAATGCGACATGGTCCGACAATTGGCTCAACGAGGGCTTCACCACTTATTTCGAGAATCGCATCATGGAGGCGGTCTATGGTGCCGAACGCGCCGCGATGTACGCGGATCTCGATTGGGACGGCCTCAACAAGGACATCGCCGAAGCCGGCGGCGAGGATGCGCCGACCACCCGGCTTCACGGCGATCCCGGCGCCACTGCCGGCCAGCTCGATTATTTCAAGGGCTCGACCTTCCTGCGCACGATCGAACGCGCGGTCGGCCGTACGCGGTTCGACGCCTATCTGCGCACCTATTTCGATCGCCACGCTTTCCAGCCGCAGACCAGCGCGGGGTTCCTCGCCGACATCCGCGCACATCTGATCAAGGGCGACGCGGCGCTCGAGGCAAAGCTCCAGCTCGATCGCTGGGCATATCAGCCCGGCTTGCCCGAGAACGCCGTCCACGTCCAGTCGCCGACGCTTGCCAGGATCGATGCCGAGATCGCCGCAATGAAGGCCGGTGGCCCGGTCTCGGCGGTCGATCCAGAGGGCTGGGCGACCCAGCAATGGCTGCGCTTCCTCAACGGCCTGCCCCGCCAGCAGAGCCCGGCGCGGCTCAAGGAACTCGACGATACGCTCGGACTTTCGGGCTCGACCAACGCCTATGTGCGCTCGGCCTGGGCCGAGCTCGCCATCGCCAATCGCTACGATCCCGCACTGCCTTCGATTCAGGCCTTCGTTTCCAGCGTCGGTCGCGGCCTGCTGATCCGTCCGATCTATGAAGGGCTGATGGCGCAGGGCGATTGGGGCAGACCGATCGCGAAACGCTTCTACGAGGGCGCGCGGCAAACCTATCACCCGGTCACCGCGGCGCAAGTCGCCAAGATCGTCGCGGGCGGCTGATTCGGCCAGCGCCTCAGTAGAGGCAGCTGCCAAACCGGTGCGCGAGCATCTCGGCCATTACGCCCGCGGGCCAGATCAGCATGGTCAGCACCCCCGCGGCGGCGACTCGTGCCCGCACGCCACCGAACAGCAGGAAAGCGGGCAGCGGAACCGGCGCAAGCACGGCCAACAGATTGTACGCACCCGGCCGACCGTACCATGCGAGCCCAAAGAATATCGCCATCTCGATGCCGAGGAACACCGCTATTGCGAGGGTCCAGCGCCGATAGCTCATCCCTGCTTGCGCGCCAGCGCTATCGCCAGCCATAGCCATCCCGCGATCAGTGCCGCGCCGCCGACCGGCGTCACCGCGCCCAGCCAATGCGGCGCCCCCAGCGCCATCAGATAGAGCGTGCCGGCGAACACCGCCGCCCCGCCGACGAACAGCCAGGCCGGCACCCGTGCGCCCATCCGTACCGCGAGCAGTGCCGCGACGGCATGGATCAGCTGATAGTGCCCGCCGGTCTTGAGCCATTCGGCCGCCTGTCCCTCGGCGCCATGCGCGCCGAACGCCCCCGCCATCACCGCAAGCGCACCCGAAAGCGCGGCGAGGACCGCCGCCAGTCTCACCGGGGCTCCAGATCGGCCTCGGCCGCCGCCGCCTGCGAGGCGTGGGTGAGCATTCCGTCGATCCCCGCACGTATGTCGCCGGTCTCGCGCTGGAGCTTCAATCGCTCGAAATCGCGCCGGCGATACTCGGCCTCGGTCTTATCGATCTCCTGCTGGGTCACCCCCACCGAGTCCATCGCGCGCCGCGCCATCACGATCGCGCTTTCCAGCATCTCGCGCACCGCGCCCGCGATCGGCGCGCCCTTCATCTTCATCACCGATCGCCGATCATAGGCGCGGACGAAGATCGTCGCCTTGGGGAAAGCGTGATGAATGCCTTCCAACGCCTCGGTGTCCAGCCCGTCGCCGTCCTGGCAGAACAACAGCAATTCGGCATCGGCGGCGCCGGCCTGGCGCAGGATGTCGGTCCGCGTGCCGTCGCCATAATAGACCTTCATCCCGAAGCTGCCCGCAGTCTCGATCATCTCGACATCCATGTCGACGATCGTCACCGGTATCCCCTGCCCGATCAGCATCTGCGCCACGGTCTGGCCGAAGCGGCCATAGCCGACCACCACGGCGTTCGATCCCTCTTCCTGCGGCCCGTCGAGCCCGTCTGCACTCGGTTCGGGTTCGGCGCGCAGCCGCTTGGTCGCCATCATCAGGAACGGCGTCGTCGCCATCGACAGCGTCACGATCGCGCCGAAGATGCTCGCCGCCTCGCCGGTGATCAGCATCGCCGACTGGGCCTGCGCGAACAGCACGAAGCCGAACTCGCCGCCTTGGCTCAGCAGCACGCCCAGGGCGAATGCCGGGCGCTTCTTCATCCCGAACAGCAGGCCGAGCCCCATGATCAGCGCCGCCTTGGTCGCGATCAGCGCCAACGCCATCCCCGCGACGAACAGCGGCCGATCGGCAATGGCGTGAAGATCGAGCGTCATTCCCACCGCGAGGAAGAACAGCCCGAGCAGGATCGCGCGGAACGGCTCGACATCGGCCTCGAGCTCATGGCGATAGGGCGAGTCCGCGAGCATCACGCCCGCGATGAACGCGCCCAGCGCCGCCGACAGGCCGAGCATCTCCATGATCGCCGCGCTCGCGATCACGGTGAACAGTCCGGCGAACACGAACATCTCGCGCTCGCCGAGATTGCCGATCAGCCGGAATGCCGGCCGCAGCACATAGCGCCCGGCGAGGATCAGCCCGACGATCGCGGCCACGGTATAGACTGCGAGCAGCCATCCCGGCGGCCCGCCCATGTCGGCGGGGTTGCGCGACATCGCTGCGACGATGGTGATCAGCGGGACGATCGACAGGTCCTGGAACAGCAGGATCGCAAAGGCGCGCTCGCCGAACGGGGTGCGCAGCCGCCCCGCCGACTGCAGCAGCGGCAGCACCTGCGCGGTGGAGGACAATGCGAGCGGCAGTCCCAGCGCCAGCGCCGCCGCCAGCGAACTGTTTGCCGCTGCCCAGACGATCGCGCTGATCGCGAGCCCGCATAGGCTCACCTGCATCATCCCGAGTCCGAAAATGTCGCGCCGCATCCGCCACAGCCGCGACGGACTCAGCTCGAGGCCGACGAGGAACAACAGCAAGGCGATGCCGAGCTCGGCGATCCCCAGCTTGCTCTCGGCATCCCCGACGAGCCCCAACACCTGCGGGCCGACCACGGCGCCGGCGACGAGGAAGCCCAAAGTCGCGCCCAGCCCGAGCCGGCGGAAGATCAATACGAAGATCAGCGCGAAGCCGAGCAGCGGCACGCCGTCATGGAGCAGCGAAAGGCCCGAATGGTCTTCCATCAGCGCTGTGCCTCTGCCGCGGCCTCAGCCGCCGCCTCGAAGGCGAGACGGATCGAGGCATGGCGCCCGCGATGCTCGAGCGCCGGCCTGAAGATCTCCATTCCCGGCCAATCGGGGGGCACATCGCGCTCCCCCGCCAGCCACGCGGTCAATTGGTCGCGCGCCGCGGCGAGTTCGTCCGCACTCCGCCCGACGACATGCGCGCCCATCAGCGAGGCCGAAGCCTGGCCCAGCGCACAGGCCCGCACCAGCATTCCCACCGCCGCGACGCGCCCCTCCGCATCGAGGCCGATATCGACCGTCACCCGGCTTCCGCACACCGGCGAGCGTTTTTCGACGCTCGCGCCGGGATCGGCCAGCCGCTCGTGAAAGGGGATCTCGGCGGCGAGCCGGAGGATTTGGCTATTGTACAGGGGCGCGTTCATTCCGCTCTCGACTTAGGGGGCCAGGGCGCGGGATGCGACCCTTTTAATCCGCCTAGCGAAGCGAGTGAGGACTTTAGTTCACGTTTCCCTTGGCCTCGGCCTCGTTCCCACCGAACACCGGCTCGCCCTTGCGCCGCCGGTCGACGAAATCGGCCACCGTGGCACTCGATTTGTCGAGCAGCGGATAAGTGGTCGAACGCGTGATCCAGTCGGGCCGCCCGTCGGGCCCGCCGCCGACCGTGTCGAACACCAGCACCAGCAGCAGGAAGCCGATGCTCACCAGCACCAGCCCCTTCAACGCCCCGAATCCGAACCCCAGCGCGCGGTCGATCGGCCCCAAAAAGCTCTCGCGCATTCGCGAGCCGATCGTGTTGGCGATCAGCCGCCCGCCGAGATAGGTCACCCCCGCAAGGATCGCGAAGGCGAGCACCGCCCCGCCCTGCGCCGTCCCCACCATCGACGCCATGAACTCGGCGAGCGGGCTGTGGAACAGCTTGAGCACCAGCACCACCACGAGCCAGGTGCCCAAAGCGAGCACCTCGGTCACGAAGCCGCGGATGAATCCGAGCACCGCCGCCCCGCCGATTGCGAGCAGCACGGCGATATCGAGTCCCGTCAAAGCCATGAAACGCGTCCCTCCCGCGGTCCTGATAGGCGGCCGTCCGCTCCTGCGGAAGGGACCATGTCCGCAATCCCGCATTGCCGGCGTCCTACCGATAGCTCCGGCAATACGGAGCAGATCCCGTTGCAGGATCAATTGGATGCAAGGTCAATACGTTGACGAGCCATGCCGAGGTCAATCATAGTGGGAACGCCTCTGGAGCAGGAACGGATTTCCGATTTCGCGCAAGATGGTGCCAGCTTGTTGATGGAGTGGTCGAATGGCTGTGATTACCGGCACGGAAAGCGCTGAGACTCTCGACGGCACCATAGACCCCGACACCATCACCGGGCTGGGCGGGGACGACACGCTCAATGGCCTGGGCGGCGGCGATTCGCTCGATGGCGGCACGGGCGCGGACACGATGTCGGGCGGTCTGGGCGACGACACCTACCATATCGACAGTGCAGGCGACATGATCGTCGAAATCGCCGGCGAAGGCTATGACACGGCATACACCCGTGTCAGCTACACGCTGGCCGCCGGCGTCTCGGTGGACCTCCTGAGGACATACGGCTCCTCGACCACCGCCGCCATCAACCTGACCGGCAACGCACTGGCCCAGACGCTGGTCGGCAATGCCGCGGCGAATATGCTCGACGGCAAAGGCGGCGCCGACACCATGTGGGGCTATGGCGGCGACGACAGCTATCATATCGACAATGCAGGCGACCTGATCGTCGAGGCCGTCGGCGAGGGCTATGACACGGCGTACACCCATGTCAGCTACACGCTGGCCGAGGGCGTGTCGGTCGACCTCCTCAGGACATACGGCTCCTCGACGACGGCCGCCATCAACCTGACTGGCAACGCGCTGGCCCAGACGCTGGTCGGCAATGCCGCGGCGAACGTGCTCGACGGCAAGGGCGGCGCCGACATCATGTGGGGCTATGGCGGCGATGACAGCTATCACATCGACAATGCGGGCGACAAAATCGTCGAGGCCGTCGGCGAAGGCAGCGACACGGCATATACCAGCGTGAGCTACGCGCTGACTGCGGGCGCGTCCGTGGAATTCCTGAGGACATACGACTCCTCGGCGACCGCAGTCGTCGACCTGACCGGCAACGAGCTGGCCCAGACACTCTACGGCAATGCCGGAGCGAACATGCTCAACGGCAGAGGCGGCGCCGACACCATGTGGGGATATGCCGGCGACGACGGCTACCATATCGACAATGCGGGCGACGTGATCGTCGAAGCCGCCGACGAGGGCACCGACACGGCCTATACCAACGTGAGCTACACGCTGGCCGCGGGCGTGTCGGTGGAATTTCTGAGAACGTACGGCTCCTCGACGACCGGCGTCATCAACCTGACCGGCAACGAGCTGGCCCAGGCGCTGGTCGGCAATGCCGCGGCCAACGTGCTCGACGGCAAGGGCGGCGCCGACAATCTGTGGGGCTATGGCGGCGACGACACCTATTATGTCGACAATGCCGGCGATCTCGTGCGCGAGGTGGCGGGCGAGGGTTACGACACGGTCATCACCACCGTCAGTTACTCGCTGGCCGATCGCAACTCCCAGGGAGTGGAAGTCCTGAAGACTTCCGACCGAGCAGGAACCGATGCCATCGACCTGACCGGCAACAATGGTGACAACACGCTGGAGGGCAACGCCGGGGCGAACAGGCTCGACGGTCGACTCGGTGCGGATCATCTGTGGGGTTTTGCCGGCGACGACACCTATTTCCTGTTCGGCAACGGCCTGCAAGCTGACGACGAGACGGTCCACGAGGTCGCTGGCGAGGGTACCGACACGATCCTCGCAACCCGCAGCTACACGCTGCGGTCGGGCTGGTCGATCGAGATCCTGAAATATTTCAAACCGACAAGCACCGATCAGGGGATCGATCTCACCGGCAACGAGCTGGCGAACACGCTGGAAGGCAACAACTCCCACAACGTGCTCAATGGCGGGCTTGGCGCGGATCACCTGTGGGGCTTCTTCGGCAACGACACCTATTATGTCGAAAATGCCGGCGACGTCGTGCACGAAGCCGACGGCCAGGGGTACGACTCCATCGTCACTACGATCAGCTATGCCATCGCAGCGGATCTGTCGGTGGAATATCTGAGGACCTCCGGCTCCCTGACGACCGCTGCCATCGACCTGACCGGCAATGCGATCGACAACACTCTGGTCGGGAATGCCGGGGCGAACGTGCTCGACGGCGGAGCCGGAAACGACGTCTTGTGGGGCTATGGCGGCAACGACACCCTGATCGGCGGAAGCGGGGCGGATACTTTCGAGTTCAGGGCCGCACCGGGTGCCGGCAACGTCGACACGATCGCCGACTTCAACGCCGCCGACGACCTGATCCACATCGACCGCGCGTTTTTCCCCGGCCTTGCCGCAGGCAGGCTGGCCGCCGGCGCATTCAACACCGGGGTAGCCGCGACGGAGGCCGATGACCGGATCATCTACGACACCGCCACCGGCCAGCTGCTGTTCGACGTCGATGGCGTGGGCGGAGCCGCAGCCGTGCAATTCGCGACGCTGAGCGGCGCCCCCGCGATAGGCGCCGGCGACTTCTGGATAGTCTAGTCCCGCTGCCCGGGGACCTATCGCAGGTGCAGCGAGCGCTGGCGTCCGTGCGCCGGTCATTCTATCGCCCGCTCTCGCAAGCCCCAGCCCGAAGCGAAGGAAGATCACCGTGCCGCATTATGTCCCTGATTCCACGGTGGATGCGTATGAGGCCGAAAACAGCTTCTATCTGCGCAGCCACCCATCCCGCATGGCGAAGCTGCTGGCGCATTACGAGCTCTACCGGAAAATTACCCACCTGCCCGGGGCAGTGGTCGAAATGGGCGTCTACAAGGGCGCGTCGCTCATGCGCTTCGCCACTTTCCGCAACATCCTCGAAAATCCCCATAGCCGGCCATTGATCGGGTTCGACGCCTTCGGCGCCTTTCCGCGCGACGAAGTCGCCGGCACGGAGGATAGAGAATTCATCGAGCGCTTCGAGACGGCAGGCGGGCCGGGCATCTCCCGGGATGACCTGACGGCGCTCATCGCCGAGAAGCGGTTCGACAATATCAGCCTGGTCGAAGGGAATATCTTCGAGACCCTGCCGGCTTTTCTGGAAAGCAAGCCGGCGCTCAAGATCGCGCTCCTGCATCTCGACCTCGACGTCTACGAACCGACGGCTTTCGTTCTGCAGAGGCTTCTTCCGCACATGGTCCGCGGCGGGCTGGTCGTATTCGACGATTATGGCATGGTCGAAGGCGCCACGCGCGCGGCAGACGCGATCTGCGCCGAGCTCGGCGTCACGATGGCGAAGCTCTCCAACTATGAGATTCCGGCCTATTTCACCGTCCCCTGAACGTCCCGGCCCATGCCAAGGTCGCGCCTTGCCCGAACTCCGCTCAGACCTGCCGCGTGATCCGCAGCGCCCAGCGGTCATAGCCCAGCGCCTCCACGCGCCGGAGCAATGCCTCCAATATCGCGGGCGCAGGCCTGGCATCGCGGCTCAGCAGCCAGAGATAGCGTCCGCCCGGCTCGCCGACGATCGACCAGTCATATTCCTCGCCATGATCGAGCACCCAATAGTCGCCGGTGTAGAGCGGCCCGAAGAACGACACCTTGAGCTTGGCGTTGGTCGCCTCGTCCGCGACGATCGCCCGGCCCTCGATCGAACTGCGCGCGCCCTGCGGCCCGTTCTGGCTGCCGCTGTTGACGATGCGGATCCGCCCGTCCGCGTCCAGCCCATAGTCGGCGGTCACGGCGTCGAGCCCCTTCTGGAAGCGATTCTCGTGCCGTGCCAGCTCGAACCATGTGCCGAGATAGCGCGCGAGTTCAACGGATCTGGCAGGCTCGGGCACCTTGGGGTTGATCACCGGCGGTCGCGTCGCGCGCGAATACAGGAGCAGTCCGCTGAGGGCCGCGACGGCAGCGCCGGTGGCGATCGTGATCGCAGTCGATTGCTTCATGCCGCCATCTTGCGATGCAGCGCGCCGAATTGGTAGCCCTTGCACGCGACCCTGCCCGCACCGCTAAATTGACCAAGTTTGCCGAAACGCGAATCATCGCGCGACTTTCTTGCGCGACCTGTGTGGCCGCGCGTTGCGACGCGACCGGGACGAAAGCAGGGCCTCCGGCCCCGGGCGCAGCGGTGGAGAGGATCTCCCATCGACAAGTCTATCCCAGACGAAATCCAATTTTGGAAGAGGATCCGGGAACGGGGGACCTGACGCGCTTGCCCAAAATCAACCGGAGCGGCGAAGAGGGATCCAAGCCGCTCCGGTGCCGAGTCCACCCCCGGCACCTGCATTCATGCACAGGATGCGCATCGAAACAAATTGCAAATATGCTTAGGGCCGACTTCACCGACCCAGCAGATGATCGACGAACGCCCCGAGCGACTTGAAACCCGCCAGCTGCAACCCGCCGGTATCGGCCTGCGCCGCCGGTGCCAGCGCACGCCCGAACCCGAGTTTCGCCGCCTCGCGACACCGCAATGCGCCATGCGCCACCGGCCGGATCTCGCCCGACAGCGCGACCTCGCCGAACGCGATCGCATCGGCGGGCATCGGCCGCTCGGCGAGCGCCGACACCAATGCCGCCGCCACGGCGAGATCCGCGGCGGGGTCCTGTACCCGATACCCGCCCGAGACGTTGAGATAGACTTCGCACGACGAGAAGCTCATCCCGCAGCGCGCCTCGAGCACTGCGAGGATCATCGCCAGCCGTCCGCTGTCCCAGCCGACCACCGCGCGCCGCGGCGTCGCCCCGCTCGCCAGCCGCACGGTCAGCGCCTGTACCTCGACCAGCACCGGCCGCGTCCCCTCGAGCGCGGGGAAGACGATCGTCCCGCTCATATTCTCGTCGCGATGGGTGAGGAACAGCGACGAGGGATTGCCGACTTCGCTCAGCCCCTCGGCCTGCATCGCGAACACGCCGATCTCGTCGGTGCCGCCGAAGCGGTTCTTGACCGCGCGCAGGATGCGATATTGGTGGCTGCGCTCGCCTTCGAACGCCAGCACGGTATCGACCATGTGCTCGAGGACGCGCGGTCCGGCGATGCTGCCGTCCTTGGTGACGTGCCCGACCAGCACCAGCGCCGTGCCGCGCTCCTTGGCGAAGCGGATCAGTTCCTGCGCGCTCGCCCGCACCTGACTCACCGTTCCCGGCGCGCCTTCGATCAGGTCCGAATGCATGGTCTGGATCGAATCGATCACCACCAGTGCCGGCGCCGGGCCCTGCCCCAGCGTCGTCAATATGTCGCGCACCGAAGTCGCCGCGGCGAGCTGCACCGGCGCGTCGCCCAGCCCCAGCCGCCGCGCGCGCAGCCGCACCTGATCCGCCGCCTCCTCGCCCGAGACATAGGCGACCTGCAGCCCGCGCCGCGCGATCAGCGCCGCCGCCTGGAGCAAGAGAGTCGATTTGCCGATTCCGGGATCGCCGCCGATCAGGGTCGCGCTGCCCTCGACGAAACCGCCGCCCAGCGCGCGATCGAACTCGGCAATCCCGCTCGGCGTCCGCTCGGGCAAGGCGATGTCGGTATCGAGCCCGACCAACTGGATCGCGCGGCCGCCCGACTGGAGATTATGCTTCGCCTGGAACGGCGTGACCACCCCGCCGGCATCCTCGACCAAAGTGTTCCAGTCGCCGCAATCCGCGCATTGCCCCGCCCATTGCGCGGACACCGAACCGCAGGCCTGACAAACATAACGCTTTTTGGGCTTCGCCATGCCGCGACGCTAGCGCAGGAACAGGAAGGGAACAAGCCCTTGCTCCCCTCCCTTCCAGGGAAGGGAGACGCTACCTCAGCTTGCCCCTCTCCCTTCCCCCCGCTATCGCGCCGCGATGCAAGCATCCGACCTTCGCGTCGCGCTGTTCAGCGGCAATTACAATTATGTCCGTGACGGCGCGAACCAGGCGCTCAACAAGCTCGCCGGCTATCTGCTCAGCCAGGGCGTGACGCTCCGGGTCTATTCGCCGACCACCGACACCCCGGCCTTTGCGCCGACCGGCGACCTCGTCAGCGTCCCCGCGCTTCCTGTCCCCGGCGGCCGCGCCGAGTATAAGTTCGCGTGGCACCTCCCGCGCACCACCCGCGAGGACCTCGCCGCGTTCAAGCCCAACCTCGTCCATGTCTCGGCGCCCGAGATCCTCGGTCACCGCGCGGTCAGTTGGGCGCGCGACAATGATATCGCGACGGTCGCCTCGCTCCACACCCGTTTCGAGACCTATCCGGCCTATTACGGCATCGGCTTCCTCGCGCCGCTGATGATCAAGGGGCTCACCCGTTTCTACAATCGCGTCGATCAGGTCGTCACGCCGGGCGAATCCATGGCCGCGCTGATCCGTTCATGGGGCGTCACCAAACCGGTGCGCATCTGGTCGCGCGGGGTCGACCATGCCCGCTTCACTCCCGCCCGCCGCGACCTCGCATGGCGCCGCAGCCTCGGCATCGCCGATCAGGAATTCGCCGTCGGTTTTCTCGGCCGCCTCGTGCTCGAAAAGGGCCTCGACATCTTCGCCGACGTCTGCGCCGCGTTGCGCGACCGCGACGTGCCCCATCGCGTGCTGGTGATCGGCGACGGCCCCGCGCGCGACTGGTTCGCCGAGCGCGTTCCCGAAGCCGCGTTCGCCGGCTTCCAGAAAGGCGACGATCTCGGCCGCGCGGTCGCATCGATGGACGTCCTGTTCAATCCTTCCGTCACCGAGACGTTCGGCAACGTCACGCTCGAAGCGATGGCCTGCGGCGTCCCCGTCGTCGCCGCGCGCGCGACCGGCGCGGTCGACCTGATCGAGGATGGAGTCGACGGCTTCCTCGTGCCCCCGCGCGACGTGAGCGCCTATGCCGAAGCGATCGCGCGCCTGGTCGCCGATCCCGCACTCCACAAGGCGCAAGGCGCCGCGGGCCACGGCAAAGCGCAAACCTATCAATGGGATGCGATCAACCAGAAAGTGATCGACACCTATCTCGAGGTGATGGCGCGCCGCGCCGCCCGGCCCGGCTGAGGCTCGCCCCCGCCGAGATTATCGGATAAGGCGCCGGCCATGTCCCTGGTCCTGCTTGTGGTCGCCGCGTTCCAGTCGGTCGAGCCGATCGACCTGCCGGCGCTCGACGCCGCGATCGAGCGCTGCGAACGCGGCACCGTCCTCCCGATATTCGCGGCCGAAGCCGGGCGGCGCAGCGCGGCGGTGACGGCTTTCTATCAGGAACAGGTCCAGATCGTCGCCGAGCGGCTCGCCACTGCGGAACGGCGCCGCACGCTGCGCGAAACGCCCGCGGCCCCGGCGACACCGGCCGCCACCGATCAGGAACTCTCGCTACGCCAGCTCGCGCTCGACGATCGCCAGCGCGCGCTCGACGATCAGCGCCGGCTCGAAACCATGCGGCAGGAAGCGCTCGACCTGAAGCGCGCCTATTTCCTGATGCACTGCCCCGCGAACCGGAAACAGGGCTGAACCGCGCCCGACGCCGGTTTCGCCCTGTTCCGTCCTTCCGGCAAATGCCGGGATCCCAAGCCTCAAACAGCGATCACCGCGGTCATTGCCAGTCGAACGTCAGTGGCGCCTCGCGAAACGCGAAGCGGTCGAGATGGCGCGCCACGGCGCCCTTCAGCCCGTCGAGCTGCTCGTCGCTCGACGCGTCGATCCGGACCTCGAGCCCGGTCTCGGCGACGTTGAAGGTCACCACCGCGTCGCCCGGATGACTCGCGCCGCGCGCGTCCCTGGGAAAGATCACCGTGCCGTTCTCGGGAGTGAACTCGACCTGGAGGTTGTGCTCCCAATGCTTGCACAATTGCTGGAGATATCTGCTCGCGCTCGCCGTGGGCACCAGCGCCGTCGCGCTCGCAGTCGTGATCGTCATGTCCCGTTCCTTTCCCTGCGGCGCCAGCCCGAGCCGACGCCGCAGCACCTCCAGTCGCGGCATTTCAGAGCCGCTCGATCTTCCGCGCCGCCTCGTCGAGAATGTCGGCGACCGCGTGCAAAGTCTCGGGATCAACTTCCGAACCGCCCAGTCGCTCCTGCAACACGGCGCGTAAATTGCCCATCGCACGGCGAATCGGGCCGCCGCTGGTGCGTGCGTGATGCTCGCCCAGCTCGGCGAGCCGCCGGAACAATGCTTCGACTTCAGCCGCTTTCTCCTCAAGCTCGGCGATGCCGGCCTCGGTGATCGCGAAGGCCTTGCGCGTGCCGTCGGCCTTCGCCTCGACCAGCCCCATGTCGTCGAGCATGGTCAGCGTCGGATAGATCACGCCGGGGCTCGGCGCATAGGCACCGCCCGAACGCTCCTCGATCTCGCGGATCAGGTCATAGCCGTGGCGCGGCTGTTCCTCGATCAGCTTGAGCAGGACGAGGCGGAGCTCGCTGCCGTCGAACATCCGCCGCCCGCGTCCGCCGCCGCGGCCATCGTGCATGCCCCAGCCGCCGCCCATGCCCCAGCCCCCACGGCCCCAGCCGCCGCGCGGTCCGCCGTGCCGGCCGCCGCAATCATGGCCGTGCGCACGGCCGTGGTGAAATCCAAATCGCATCTCAAATCCTTCTAAGCGAGTCGTGATGCGTCTAAGATATATCTTAAAGGCAATTGCGCAAGGCTCTTTTCGCCATCCCGGCCAAGGCCGGGATCGCATGTCGCGCCTGGGGGCCGAGATCCCGGCCTTCGGCGGGATGACGAAGCGAGCGAGAACGCCTATCTCCCCGATAGATGGCCGATCTCTTCGCAACCGACGAACAACCCGCCCCGGCCGAAGCGCCGGCGAGCGGCCCGCTCGCCGATCGGCTGCGCCCGCGGCAGCTCGACCAGGTGGTGGGTCAGGAGCATCTCACCGGCCCCGAGGGCGCGATCGGACGGATGGTCGCGGCGGGAAGGCTCGGTTCGATCATCCTGTGGGGGCCGCCGGGCACCGGCAAGACCACGATCGCGCGACTGCTCGCCGCTGCGGTCGGGCTGCGCTTCGTCGCGATCTCGGCGGTGTTCTCGGGCGTCGCCGATCTCAAGAAAGTCTTTGCCGAGGCGCGCGAATATGCCCGGCTCGGCCGCAAGACCCTGTTGTTCGTCGACGAGATTCACCGCTTCAATCGCGCCCAGCAGGACGGCTTTTTGCCCTATGTCGAGGACGGCACCGTCACCCTCGTCGGCGCGACCACGGAAAATCCGTCGTTCGAGCTCAACGCGGCGTTGCTCAGCCGCGCGCAGGTGCTCATTCTCCACCGCCTCGACCACAAGGCCTTGTGCAAGCTGCTCGACCGCGCCGAGGCGATCGAGGATCGCCCCCTGCCGCTCACTTCCGAGGCACGCGACGCGCTGGTCGCCAGCGCCGACGGCGACGGCCGCTTCCTGCTCAACCAGGCCGAAACCCTGTTCTCGGTCAGTTTCGAGGCGCCGCTGTCTCCGGCGGCGCTCGGCGACTTCCTCCAGCGCCGGGTCGCGGTCTACGACAAGGATCGCGAGGGCCATTACAATCTGATCTCGGCGCTGCACAAATCGATCCGCGGCAGCGATCCGCAGGCGGCGCTCTATTATCTCGCGCGGATGCTCACCGCCGGCGAGGAGCCGCTCTACGTGCTCCGCCGCCTGACCCGCGCCGCGGTCGAGGATGTCGGCCTCGCCGATCCCAATGCGCTGGTCCAGTGCATCGCCGCCAAGGACACGTACGACTTTCTCGGCTCCCCGGAAGGCGAGCTCGCGATCGCGCAGGCCTGCCTCTATCTCGCCACCGCGCCCAAATCGAATGCGACCTATGCGGCGCAGAAGGCGGCGTGGCGCTCGGCGAAGGAGACCGGTTCGCTGATGCCGCCGCAGAACATCCTCAACGCGCCGACCAAGCTGATGAAGCAGATCGGCTATGGCAAGGGCTATACCTACGATCACGACGCCGAGGACGGCTTCTCGGGCGACAATTACTGGCCCGAGGAGATGACGCCCCAGACCTTCTACACGCCCACCGATCGCGGCATGGAAAAGCGCATCGCCGAGCGCATGGCATGGTGGAACGAGATGCGGGCGAAGCGGCGGGATGACTGACTGGGAAGATTCCTGCGCCTTTGCCTGCGCGCTGCCCGAGGTGATCATGGAAAGCTGGTGGGGCACGCTCTGCCCCAAGATCAACGGCAAGGGTTTCATGTCCCCCGGCCGCGAGCAAGGCAGCTTCGCGCTGATGGTCTCCCACCCGGAAAAGGAAATCCTGATCGAGACCGATCCCGAGACCTTCTGGCAGACCGATCATTACGCCCGTTATCCGATGCTGCTCGTCCGCTACGGCACCGCCAGCCGCGCGCGGATCGAACTCTATATCCAGCGCGCGTGGTGGGACCGCGCGAAGAAGCCCCAGCGGCTGGCTGCCGGAATGGAGACGCGACCTTGACGCTCTCCAATTGAATGCGCCCTTTCACCCACTTCTACGCGATCGACTGGTCCGGACAGGCCGTCGAGCGGCCGAGAGGCCTCGCGGTCGCCCATGCCCGCGCGGGGAGCGCCGCGCCCGCGCTCATCGACCGCAACTGGTCGCGGCAGGACATCCTCGAATGGCTCGGGCAATTGGCCGCCGACGGCACCCGCGCCTTGATCGGCCTCGATCTCTCGCCGGCTTTCCCGTTCGCGGACGAAGGTGCCTATTTCCCCGGCTGGTCCGCATCGCCGCCCGACGGGCCGGCGCTGTGGAAGCTGGTCGATGAATTGAGTGCCGACGACCCGCACCTCGCGGCGACCAGCTTCGTCGGCCACCCCGAAGCCCGCCGCCATTTCCGCCAGCGCGGCGATTGCGGCGATCTGTTTCCGCCGGGCCGGGGCCGCTTCCGGATATGCGAGCATGGCCAGGAGGCGATGCGGCTGTCGCCCTATAGCTGCTTCAACCTCGTCGGCGCCTCGCAGGTCGGAAAATCGAGCCTCACCGGCATGCGCGTATTGCACCGGCTGCGCGGCAGGATCGGGCTATGGCCGTTCGATCCGGTCCCCGAGACCGGCCCGATACTGGTCGAGATCTACACTGCGCTCGCGGCACGGCTCGCGGGCATGCGCAAGGGCATCTCCAAGATCCGCGATGGCGAGACGCTCGATACGATGCTCGCCGCATTCGGGTCCGCACCGCACCAGGCTTTGCCGCGCCACGACGACCACGCCACCGATGCGATGCTGTCGGCCGCCTGGCTGCGCGTCGCTGCCGCGCAGCCCGAACTCTGGTCGCCCGGACGGCTCACGCCGGAACTCGCGCGAACCGAAGGGTGGACCTTCGGCGTTCCCTGACGCTTTCGGCCCGACGCCCGGGACGCGATCGCGTCCCGGCGCATCGAACCCGGGTCCTCAGGCGAAGATCGCCTCGAGGTCCGCCGGTGCCACGCCTTCCTTGACGTTGCGCAGCTCGACATAGATGCACGACTGCACCGTCACCGACACCATGCTTCCCAGCGCGCTGGTCACGGCAGTGAGCAATGCGACGAGGAGGAACGAACCCGTCGTCGCGATGCCGGCGGTCAGCAGGCCCACCGGAATGCTGAGCAACCACAGGCCGACGACCACCAGCAGCATCGTCAGGAAAATCCGCCAGCGCGCGCCGCGCGTGAGCTCGAGGCTGCGCCCGAACGCTTCGAGCACGCCCACCTTTTCCTGGACATAGACCGGCACCACGACCGACCAGCACAGCCACAGGATGATCCCGGGCACGATCAGCAGCAGCATCGCGAAGCCGACGCCCAACGCCAGCAGGAAACCGATGCCGATCATCGGCAGGATCATCGACGCGCCGACGGCGAGGCATTGGGCAAATCCGGGCTTCTCGCCCGACAGATGCATCACCGTCGCGCGGGTCAGCGCCGCCTGAAGCACCGCGCCGGTCACGACCGCGACCAGCCAGGCGGCGAGAATCGGCCCGAGACGCGCCATGCTGAACGCCGCGGCGACCGAAGGCGCCGCGTCGACATTCGCGTTGAAGCTCGGCAGCCATGCATTGAGCAAAAAGGTCGGCAGCCCCGACAGGACCAATGCGAGCCCGGCGAACAACCCCAGATTGGAGCTGATCGTCTCGAACGATCGCGAAATTACACTGGCGATTTCGTACCGCCCTTCTCCGGCTTCGGCCATAAATCCCCCTATGTACTGGCGATCGATCTCGCCGGGCGCGAAATTGAACCGAAACGGGTTGCAAAGTCCAGCCTGAACGGCTTTTCAGGCCCGGGCGGATCGGTTAGCGTCCGCGGCGTGGGGGCGATCAAGGCAATGGCGGAAGGTTCCGCGACGGAGTCGGTCGCGGCAGCACATGCAAAGCTGCGCGCACGCACCGACATCCAGTTCGAGCTGCCGGTAGACAAGCCGCCCGAAGTGCCGCCCTGGCTGCGCTGGCTCGGCCGCGCGCTCGAGCCGCTCGGCCCCTATACGGAATGGATCTTCTGGACGTTGGTCGCGCTCGGCGCCGTGACGATCCTGTGGCTCATCGTCCGCAGCCTGCTGCACAAACGCGGCCAGACCGATGCGCAGGCCACGCCCGAGAGCGAAGTCGCGGCGTGGCGCCCCGAGGAAAAGGTGGCACGCGCGTTGCTCGCCGAGGCCGACGCCATGGCCGCCGAAGGCCGCTACGAAGAAGCGGCACGGCTGCTGCTGCACCGCAGCCTCGAGGACATCGCGCGCAACCGCCCGCGGCTGCTGCGTCCGGCGCTCACCAGCCGCGAGATCGGCGCGATGGCGGGATTGCCCGAACGCGTCCGCGCCGCCTTCGTCGCGCTGGCTGCCCCGGTCGAGCGGAGCCTGTTCGCCGGCCGCAGTCTGGCGCGTGGGGACTGGGACGAAGCCCGCGCGGCCTATGGCGCCTTTGCGCTGCCGGGTGCGTGGAAATGAGCGGCGCGTCGGCCCCGACCTTCGCGACGCGGACGATGCTGATCCTCGTCGCGCTGGCGACCGTAGGATTCCTCTCGTTCCTGTTGCTCTTCGCCTATGCCGATGAATTGCGGCCGGCACAGAACGGCGGCACGCATGCATTGTCGACCTCCGCCGTCGGATTTGCCGGGCTGGCCGATCTGGTCCAGCGCACCGGCGGCGAAGCGCGCTTCGTCCGCAGCGAGGCCGAGATCGACGAGGCCAGCTTCCTGATATTGACACCCGCTCCGGGAACCGATCCGGCCGCGATCAAGCGAATCCTCGATCGCCGTCAGGGGCTGTCGACGCTGGTGATCCTGCCGAAATGGCTCACCATGCCGTTGCCCGAAAAGCCGCAATGGGTGCGCACCGTCGGAACGATCCCGGGAGAGACCGCGGCGTTGCCGATTTCGGAAGTGGTCAAGGTGACGCTCCAAACCCCCTCCGGCAAGGGCCTGCGCACGCTTTCGGGGCCCGAGCTGGAACAGGTCACTGCCGATGCGGAGGGCGGCACCCTCGTCGCGTCGCATGAGGACAGCCTGCTGACCGTCGTGGCGGACCCCGATCTGTTCGACAATCAGGGGCTGGCGACCCGCGAGGGCGCCGAACGCGCGATGCGCATTCTCGACGATCTCGGCGCGGGCGAGGACGCGATCGCCTTCGATCTGACGCTGCACGACTTCGGCCGGAACCCCAATCTGCTCAAGCTCGCCTTCGAGGCGCCCTTCCTGCCGCTCACCTTGTGCGTTCTCGTCGCGGCGTTGCTCGCCGGCTGGCACGCGATGCTGCGCTTCGGGCCCGCGGCACTGCCCCAGCGCGGCCTGGCGTTCGGCAAGAGCGCGCTCGCCGACAACGGCGCGGCGCTGCTGCGTCTCGCCCGGCGGCGGCACCGGACCGGCGCGCGTTACGCGGCATTGGTGCGCGAGACCGCAGCCTCAGCCACCGGCGCGCCACCGGGATTGAGCGGAGACGCGCTCGACCGCTATCTCGACCGGCTCGATCCCGCCGGCGAACCCTTTTCGAGCATGGCGGCGCGCGCCGCCGATGCACCCGACACGCGCCGCCTGCTCGATGCGGCGCGCGATCTCTATCAGTGGAAGAGGACCGTCACGCGTGAACATCGATGAAGTGAAGGCGCTCGGCGACGCGATCCGCGGCGAAGTGGCCAAGGCCGTGGTCGGCCTCGACGACGCCGTCGAGCTGATGCTCGTCGCCTTGTTCGCCTCGGGCCATATCCTGCTCGAAGGCCCTCCCGGCACTGCCAAGACCTTTCTCGCGCAATGCTTCGCGCGCGCGGCGGGGCTCGATTATGGCCGCATCCAGTTCACGCCCGATCTGCTGCCGGGCGACATTCTCGGCTCGAACCTGTTCAATTTCCAGACCTCGTCCTTCACGCTGACGCGCGGGCCGATCTTCACCGAATTGCTGCTCGCCGACGAGATCAACCGCACCCCGCCCAAGACGCAGGCGGCGTTGCTCGAGGCGATGCAGGAGCGCACGGTGACGATCGACGGCGTCGACCATCGGCTCAGCGACCGCTTCATGGTAGTCGCCACGCAGAACCCGATCGAGAACCAGGGCGTCTATCCGCTTCCCGAGGCGCAGCTCGACCGGTTCCTGTTCAAATATGTCGTCGGCTATCCGACGATCGAGGAGGAGCAGAGGCTGGTCGCGGCGATGGGCAATCGTTTCGGCACGCCGCACCCCGAGGATTGGGGCGTGGCGCGCGTCGCCGATGCCGCGACGATCCGTGCCGCCGCCGATGCGGTCTCGGTCAACCGCCTCGCCGATGAGATCGTCGATTATGTCGTCCGTCTCGTCCGCGCGACGCGCAGCACCGGCGATCTCCAGCTTGGCGCCTCGCCGCGCGCCGCCGCGACGCTTGCCGCCGCCGCACGTGCCTATGCCGCGCTCGACGGCCGCGATTTCGTGCTGCCCGACGACGTCAAGCATCTTGCGCCGGCGGCACTGCGGCATCGCGTCCTGCTGTCCCCTGCGGCGGAGATCGACGGGCGCTCGGTCGATGCCGTGGTCGCGGCTCTGGTCGAGCAGGTCGAGGCGCCGCGTTGATACGCCCGACGCGCCGAAGCGTGATTCTGCTGGCGGCCGGTGCGCCGCTGGCGTTGCTGCTCGGCGTCCTCCTGCCGCATTTGTGGTTCGTCGGGCTGGTCTGGGTGCCGCTCGCGCTGACGCTCATCGGCCTCGATGCATTGTTCACCAGCTCCGCGCCCGATTTCAATCTGCAATTCCCGGGCAGCGTCGAAGTCGGGGCGCCCCTGGTCGTCGAGATCGATGTCGATCGCAGCGGCAGCGTGCGGCCGGCTCTCGAATTCGCGATCGCCACCGGGCCGCGCCTCATCCCGCGCGCCGACGATCGCGTCCGCCTCGGGCCTGACGAGGCGAGCGCCCTCCTCGCCTTCACTGCGATCCGGCGCGGGACCGACGGCCTGCGCCAGCTCTGGCTCCGCTGGACCGGGCCGCTGGGGCTGGTCTGGCGCCAGCGGGTGGAGACGATCACCCGCAACGTGGTGATCACGCCCGACATCCGCCCGGTGCGCAACGCGGCGGCGATGCTGCTGCGCGACGCCCAGATCGGCGAGATGGCGCGGGTCGATCGCGGCGAAGGCAGCGAATTCGATGCGCTGGCCGAATGGCAGTCCGGAATGGAACGCCGCGCGATCGACTGGAACCACAGCGCGCGCCACCTGAAGCTGCTCGCCCGCGAGAACCGGATCGAGCGCAACAATCAGATCGTGTTCGCGATCGATGCCGGCCGCGCGATGTGCGAGCCGGTCGCCGGGCTGCCGCGGATCGACCGCGCGATCACCGCCGCCCTGCTCGCCGCATATTCGGCGCTCAAGCTCGGCGACCGGGTCGGCCTGTTCGGCTTCGATTCGAAGCCGCGCATCGCTTCGGGCACGGTTTCGGGCACGCGCGCCTTTCCGCTGATGCAGCGGCTCGCCGGCGAACTCGACTACAGCACCGCCGAGACCAATTTCACGCTCGCGCTCGCCACGCTGGCGGGCGACCTGACGCGGCGCTCGCTGGTCGTCGTGTTCACCGAATTCACCGACCAGGCCGGTGCCGAACTGATGATCCGCGCCGCGGCCAATCTGATGAAGCGGCATCTCGTGCTGTTCGTCGTCCTCGAAGACGCCGAGCTCGAAGTGATCGCCGCGGCCGAGCCGCGCGCGATCGACGACGTGTCGCGCGCGTGCGCCGCCGCGGCGATGCTCCGCGAGCGCCGGATCGTCGTCTCGCGGCTGCGCCATCTCGGCATTCATGTACTCGAGGCGGCGCACGACGCCGTCGGCCCGGCGCTCGTGCGGCAGTATCTCGACTTCAAGCGGAGGAATTTGCTGTGAGCGCGTCGGACCCGAGCAGCGGCCGTTTCCGCGCGTCGCGTCAGCAGGACTGGGAACGGCTCGAGACGCTGATCGACCGGATCGAGCGCGGCCGCGCGCCGTCGCTGAGCGACGAGGATCTGTTCGAGCTGCCCGTGCTGTATCGCGCCACCTTGTCTTCGCTGTCGGTCGCGCGCGAGACCTCGCTCGACGCCGATCTGGTCGGTTACCTCGAATCGCTCGCCACCCGCGCTTATTTCATTCTCTACGGAGTCCAGCCGACATTGTGGCGGCGGATACGCGGCTTTTTCGGGCAGGCATGGCCCGAGGCGATCCGCGCGATCGGGCGCGAGACCCTGATCGCGGTGCTGCTGACGATGGTCGGCGCGCTCGCCGCCTATCTGATGGTTGTCCGCGATCCGGCCTGGTTCCACGCGATCGTCCCCGCCGACCTCGCCGGCGGGCGCGGCCCCAATGCCTCGGCGGAGGAACTCCGCGCGGTGCTCTATCATTCGGAAGGCGCGCTCGCGATCTTCGCGGCGATGCTGTTCACCCACAATGCGCAGGTCTCGCTGATGTGCTTCGCACTGGGCTTCGCGTTCGGCGTGCCGACGGTGCTGCTGCTGCTCTACAATGGCTGCATCCTCGGGGCGTTTCTCGCGATCTACGTCTCCAAGGGTCTCGGACTGCAGCTCACCGCCTGGCTTTCGATCCACGGCACCACCGAATTGTTCGCGATCGCGCTCGCCGGCGCGGCGGGGCTCCACATCGGCATGGCCGTCGCCTTTCCCGGCCGAGCCTCGCGCGGCGACGCCGCGGTCAAGGCGGGACGCACTGCGGCGATCGCGATGCTCGGCGTGGTGGTGATGCTGGGCGTCGCCGGGCTGCTCGAAGGCGTCGGCCGCCAGGTCGTGCAGAGCGATGTCGCGCGCGCCGCGATCGGCGGCGTGGCGCTGTTCGGCTGGTTGCTCTATTTCTATTTCCTGCCGCTGCGCGAGAGCACCGATGGCTGAGCGCCGCGCCAAAGCCGCCGTCGCGGTCGCCGCGAAGAGCGACATTCGCGAATTCGTCACCCCCGAAGGGGTCGATCTCGGCCTGCGACTCGGCGGTGTCGGCGAACGCGCCGGCGCCTTCATCCTCGACTTGCTGATCATCGCCGGCCTGCTGCTCGTCTTGACGCTCGTCACGATCTTCCTCTTCATCGGCGTCGCCAGCAGCGGCGGGAAGGTCGCACTGCAAGCGCTGGCGGCGATCTGGCTGGTCGGCTTCTTCCTGCTGCGCAATTTCTATTTCACTGCCTTCGAGCTCGGCACGCGCTCGGCGACGATCGGCAAGCGCGTGATGAAGCTGCGCGTCGTCGCGCGCGATGGGCGACGGCTTTCCGGGCATGCGGTCATCGCGCGCAACGCGATGCGCGAGCTCGAATTCTTCCTGCCGCTTTCGTTCCTCGCCTATCAGAGCAGTCAGGGGCTCGCGGACTTCGCATTGTCGGGTCTGGGATTGCTGTGGAGCGGCGGCTTCCTGCTATTTCCGTTGTTCAACCGCGACCATTTGCGGGTCGGCGATCTGATCGCCGGCACACTCGTCATCCGGCTGCCGCGGCGGCGGCTCGGCGCCAGCGTGCTCGGCGCGGACGCACCGCCCGATCGCTATGCGTTCACCGATCAGCAGCTCGCCGCTTATGGCGAGTTCGAACTCCAGAAGCTCGAGGAGGTGCTGCGCCGCCAGGACGAGCTCGCGATGATCATCGTCGCGCGCACGATCCGCGCGCGGATCGGCTGGGTCGGCGGCGAGGACGACGAACTGGCCTTCCTCCGCGCATATTACGCCGCGCTGTGCACGCGGCTCGAGCGCGGCATGCTGTTCGGCAAGAGGCGGCGGGACAAGCACGACGCGGCTTGACTAGTCGCAGCTCCCGGACACGAGCCGCGGAGCCGCGAGGAGACCCGAAGGCAGAGCCGCGATCTTGTCCTGATCCTGCGGCGTGAACCGCTCGCCGAACCGCGCGTGCAGCAGCCGATAATCGGCGCGAGGTCGCCCCGCCAGCCGGTTGACCGCGGTGTTCGACACGCGGATCTCGATGACATTGCGTCCCGCGCGCAGCTTGCCGGGCAGGCCGAGCCGGTACGGCGGGGCCCAGACGCTGCCCGCAGGTGCACCGTTCACCCACACCCTCGCCGCATCGCGCACCGGCGCATTCAACGCGGCGAACGGCCGGGCTTCGGACCGCGAAGGATCGCGCGGGGTCGGCGTGCCGAAATCAAGCGCGAGGCATTGGCGCGCGCGCGACGCAGCGAGGTCGAACGTGCCGCGATAGACCGCGGTGCCGGAGAAATAGCGCGTGACGGGATCGCTGGTCCAGGATGCGAAGGCCGGCAGCGCGCGCGCCGGGCGATCGGCGATCGAAAGCGTCCAGCGGCCGTCTGCGACCGGCACCGGCGCGGCGGTCTGCGGCGCGGCCTGCCGAGGCGCGCCGGCGAACAGCAGGAACCGCGATTCATAGGGCGCCAGATCGATCGCGATCTCGCCCGATCCAGCCGGCCATTGGCGGCCGCGCAATGCGTCCCACCAGCTGCCGTTGCCGCGGTCATCAAGAAAATGCGCCGCGGTGTGCAGCGGCGTGTTGCCGGTATTGACGATGAAATAGAGGTCGCCCTCGGCCAGCCGGCGATGGACGAAGCCGAGCGCCGGGGTTGGAGCCGCCAGCCGGAGATCCGGCGGAACCGCAGCGGCGAGCGCGCGCCCGATCTCGCCCTCCTCCACGATTGCCGTGCTTCGCGCACTTCGCAGTCGTCGGGAGAGTGCCTGCACCTTCGCGCGTGCCTCGCCGTCGCGCAGCCCGCCGGCGTTCGAAGGCAGACCGCCGACCGAGATCACCCGGCCGCCCGCTTCGACCCACGCCGCGATCGCCGCATAGGCGGCCGCGTCGATCCGCTCCATCCGGGGCAGCACCAGCGCCTTGTGCCGGACGCCCTGCGTCGCCAGCGCGCTGGCGTCGACGAAATCCAGGCCGTAGCCGGCGTCGAGCACCTGCCCGATCAGCGCATCCGGCACCCGCCGATGCATCGCCTCGTTCACCGAGGCTGCTTCGGGGCGCATCGCGGCAAAGGCATCCTCGATCGGCAGATAGATCGCGACGCTGTTCGCAGCCTCTCCCTGACGCAGCAGGAACGACGCGCGCTGCAGATAGCGCGTGACGTCTGGCATCACGCCATACCACGGATTATGGTCGTTGAGGGCTGCCGCGGCATAGAAAGCCCAGCCGGGCTCGCCGGCTTCGGGCGGACTATAGGGCCAGCCATGGCCGATCAGCTGGGTCACGCCCTGCAGGAAATGGCGATCGGCCTCGACTTTCATGTCGAGCGGCGTCGCGGCCCAGGATGGCGAATGCAGCCAGGTCCATACCTCCGACGAGACCAGCGGCTTGCCGTAGAGATGCGCCGCCGAAGTCGCCCAGCGAGTCGAGGTGAAGCTGCGCCAGTCGGCGCCCTCCCCCTCGGGCAGCGCGACCAATGCATTGCTCGACAAGGTCGGGGGCGGGAAGCCGTAGACTTGCGCGCGGAACTGCGTGCCATGTTTGCGCGCCCAGGCGTCGATCGGAGCGAGATAGCGTTCGTCGACCAGCTCGGACAGCGTGCGCGCCCAGTCGAACCGCACCGCTGCGCTTTCGGGCGTATCGAGGAACAATGCCGGCAGATGCGCCATTAGGTCGTAGCCGCGCCGCCGCTGGAACTCGGCCGGCAAATCGCCGGTCCAGCTCGATCCATAGGCTTCGAGGCTGTCGGAGAAGAACGCGTCGGGCGGCGGGCCGCCGGCGAACGCCTCGAGCAGGCGGTTGCCGGCGGTCTGGAGATGGTTCGCCACCGCCGCCGGGTCGATATGATCGAGGACATAGCCCTCCGCGCCCAATGCCGCGCGCTTGACCTGCTGCCCGGTGCGGCCGGCGACGAAGAACAGAGCCTCGCGCGGCTGGCCTGACGGCCGCACCGAAATCGCGTCGTCGCCGATCGGCAACGCCGTCGCGCCCAAAGTGGCCCGCACCAGCGTCTCGCCGGGGCCGATCGCCGGCGGCATCAATTCGCCCGCGCCGGCGGGCAACGGCACGCGGACCATCCGGATGCTCGCCGCGGCCTGATCGATCGGGATGTGCGGCCCGCCGAACGGCCAGCCGCTGCCGCCGGTCACGTCGACGCGCATGCCCTCGGCGCGGCCGGTCCGCGCGGCGTGGCGCAGCGCCGCGATGAACGGGTCGGAGAGATAGGGCAGATTGCGCAGCCGGTCGCTGTCGGGCGACAGCGGATAGACCGGCTGCACTTCGAACCCTCCGAACCCGCCCGCTTTCATCGCCCGGATCTCGCGATCGATCTCGCCGGTGGTGACCGCAGGGCCGAACCACCACCAGCGCAGCATCGGCCGCGCATCGTCGGGCGGCGCGAGGAAGCTGCGCCACAGCGCCTCGGGGCTCGCGGTCTGCGCCGCGGCGGCGGGCGCCGCCACGGCGAGCGAGAGCGCCGCCAGCGCCTTCATCCGCTCAGAACCGCGCACGCACCCCGGCATAGAAGCGGCGGCCGAAGCTTTCGATGATCGTCCGCCGATAGATGCTGTTGGCATTCTCGGCGCGCACCGCGTTGGTCAGGTTCACGCCTTCGAAGAACAGCGACACATTCTGGTTGAGATTGACCCCCGCCGAGGCGTCCCACTGGCCATAGGCTTCGCCGAATTCGGGATTGTTGCCGCGCCCGCGCGAGGTGATCAGATATTTGGACCGCCAATTGTACGAGACCCGCGCGTTGAACACGCTATCCTCGTAAAAGCCCGACAGATTGTAGCTGTGCCGCGACAGGCCGGGGAAAGACAGCGCGCCGCCGGTGAAGACGTCGCGATCGGCGTACCCCGAATCCTTCGAATAGGTATAGTTCGCGATCACGCCGAGATTGCCGAGCGCGCCGGGCAGGAAATCGAGGACATATTGGCCGCCGACCTCGGCGCCGTTGATCGTCACCTTGCTGCTGCCGTTGACCGGGACGGTGACGGTATAGGTCACCCCGGTGGTCGGCTCGACATAGGCCTCGCTGCCGTTCTGGATGAACGAGCCGATCTCCTTGCGGAAATAGGTCGCCGAGAGATAGCCGGTGCGATTGGGATAGAATTCGATCCCCAGATCATATTGCCGCGCGCGATAGGGCTCGAGTCCCGGATTGCCGCGCGAGCCGGTGAGCCCGACCGCGTCGAGCGCGAAGCGCGGCGCCAGCTGCGCGGGCGAAGGGCGCGCCAGCACTTCGGTCGCGGTGGCGCGCAGCTGGAGCTTGCCGGGGATCAATTCGGCCTTGAGGTTCAGCGAGGGCAGGAACTCGGTGTAATGGCCCTCGAACGACACCGGCGTCACCGTGCCGGCGCGGACCTGGAACCCGTCCGACGTGGTCCGCGTGTCGACCACGCGGAGCCCGGCGACGCCGGTGATCCGCACCCCGCCCTCGATGGCGAACGCCGCCTGGCCATAGCCGGCGAAATTGTCGTCCTTCACTTCCCATGTGTCGAGCGGCACCGGATTGACGAACGGATCGGGGATGCCGACCGCATCGGCCACGTCCATGCCGAGATTGAGCCAGCGCCGTATGCCGCCGTCATAGCCGAGATCGGCATTGCCGAAGAAGTCGTGATCGCCGAGCGTCGCATTGGCCGCGACGAGGTCGCGGATCTGCTGGGTGAGCTGTGCGGACGGCACGGTCGACAAAGTGACGTTCGAGCTCACCCCGGTGCCATAGGTGTTGGTGATCGTCTGGCCGTTATAGCCGTTCAATGTCAGAGAGCGGTCGAAATAGCGGCTGTCCGCGGTCAGCACGCGCTTCTGGATGCCCGCCTTGAGCGACGTGAAGAAGCCGCCATCGGGCTTGAACTCGGCATCGAGCCTGCCGTCGAACTCCTCTTGGTCGTTGTAGCGCGGGCGGCGCAGCACGATCAGCTGGTTGAGGCCTTGCGACGTGGTCTGGTCGAGCGGCAGCGTGATGTTCGGCGCCTGCTGGTCGTTGTCGTAATCGATCGTCAGCGACGAGATGCCGAGCGCGGCCGCGGTGGCGTTGATCTCGTTGTTGTACGCCTTCGACCTGGCATAGCCCGCACGCGCCTGCAGCGTCAGCCGGCCCATCGTCCAGTCGAACCCGGCCTGGCTGTTGAAGGTGTTGCGGTTCTGCGTGCCGAGGATGTTGCGATAGCTGACCGCAAGCCCGTTCGGCGCGGCGAGCGACCCGATGAAGGTGACGCTGGTTGCGGTATCGTCGGGCCCGATCGTGGTGCGCGTCGGGTCGACTCCGCCGTTTGCGACATTCTGCACCGTGTTGAGCTGGAGGAATTGGCTGTCGAGCGTCATCTTCGAACGCGTGTAGGTGCCTTCGAGGAACGCGCGGAAATCGCTGTTGGGGCGCCATTCGAAGACGCCGCTGATCGCGCCGCGCTTGGTCGATTCGCGGTTGATCACCGGGCGCGGGATGTCGGGATAGAAGTCGCCGCTGCCGTCGCCGTTGAGATCGAGCGGCTGGACGCCCGCGGTCGCCGGGTCGCGATCGATCTGGCGCCAGCCGGTGGTGCGCATCTGATCGTACCACAGGCTGCGATTCTCGTAGGTCGCCGAGACGAGGATCCCCATCGTGTCGTTGTTGAACAAGGTGCTGGCGATCAAGGCGAGCTTGGGATCGACCTTGTCGGCAAGCGTGCCGTAGATCCCCTGCACCGATCCGGCGATGAACGGTTTGTTGCTGTCGAACGGACGGCGGGTGATGACGCGCACCGTGCCGCCGAGGCCGCCTTCGGTCATGTCGGCGGTGGCCGACTTCACCACTTCGACGCGCGAGACGAACTCGACCGGCAGGTCGCGGAACTCGACCGCGCGCGAGCTGCCCACCACCGTCGACAAGGCGGTCTGGCCATTGATCTCGACGCGGTTGAGCGACGGATCGGCGCCGCGGATCGAGACGCCCTGCCCCTCGCCGGCGGCGCGGGTGATCTGCACGCCAGTCACCCGCTGGAGCGCCTCGCCAATATTCTTGTCGGGAAATTTGCCGATATCCTCGGCCGAAATCGCGTCGACCACCTGCGCCGAGTTGCGCTTGACGCTCTGCGCGTCGGCAAGGCTCTGGCGGATGCCGGTGACGACGATCTCGGAGGCCTCGTCCTGCGCCGCGGCGTCGGTCTCGGCGGGGGGCGCATCCTGCGCCTGCGCGAAACCGGGGACGGAAAAAGCCAGCGCCCAGGCCAGCGCGGCGGCGCTCGTCATCACGCGAGTCGAACTCTGGGACCTCATCAAACTCTCCTCTCGAGCGCCTGCACCTGGGCAGTGTCACAAAGAGCGGCGACCCGCCGCCTCGATGAAGAGCTACATTATGTGGGATAACATGGCAATATTTGAAACCGCTGTGATTCGAGCCGATCACGCCCCGTCCCACGCCCGCCGTCACCCCGGACTTGTTCCGGGGTCCACCAGGCGGCTGGGGATGCCAAAGAGGATCGACGCCCTCGCTCGCGGTGCGGTGGACCCCGGCACGAGGCCGGGGTGACGATGGAACGGAATCAGTTCGCCTCAGCCGGCGAGCGTCGCATTGTCGATCACGAAGCGATATTTCACGTCGCTGCGCTGCATGCGCTCGTACGCCTCGTCGATCTGCTGGATGCGGATCATCTCGATGTCCGAGACGATGCCGTGCTCGGCGCAGAAATCGAGCATCTCCTGCGTCTCGGCGATGCCGCCGATCAGCGATCCGGCGATCACCCTGCGGCGGAAGATCAGCGCCGACACGTCGGGCGACGGGTGGGCATGCTCGGGAACCCCGACCAGGGTCAGCGTGCCGTCGCGCTTGAGCAAGGCCGTGAACGCATCGAGATCATGGCTCGCCGCGACCGTGTCGAGGATGAAGTCGAAGCTGTTGGCGTGCGCCGCCATTTCGTCGGGATTGCGCGAGACCACGACCTCGTCCGCGCCGAGCGCCTTCGCGTCCGCGCGCTTGCCCTCCGAAGTGGTGAAGGCGACGACCTGCGCGCCCAGCGCATGGGCGAGCTTCACACCCATATGTCCCAGCCCGCCGATGCCGACGATCCCGACCTTCTTGCCCGGTCCGACGTTCCAGTGGCGCAGCGGCGACCAGGTGGTGATTCCTGCGCACAGCAAGGGCGCGACCGCGGCGAGCTGGTCCTCGGCGTGCGACACCTTGAGCACGAACTTGTCGTCGACGACGATCCGTTCCGAATAGCCGCCCAGCGTGTGGCCGGGCGCGTCGGGAGTCGGGAAATTATAGGTCCCGGTGAAGCCGTTCTCGCAATATTGCTCGAGGCCCTCGTCGCACGACGCGCAATGCTGGCAGCTGTCGACCATGCAGCCCACCCCGACGAGATCGCCCACCGCAAACTTCGTCACGTCGCCGCCGACCGCACTCACCCGCCCGACGATCTCGTGCCCGGGAACGCAAGGGTAGATCGTCCCGCCCCATTCGGAGCGGACCTGATGCAGATCCGAATGGCAGACCCCGCAAAACGCGATGTCGATCTGGACGTCGTGCGCGCCGGGCGCGCGGCGCTCGATCGCGATCGGCTCGAGCGGCTTGTCGGCGGCATAGGCACCATAGGCATTGATGGTCATCTGGATTGTCCGTTTCTGAGATGGAGTGCGCCAAGCGCAAATAGGACGCGACCCACAGCGCGATTAGCGGCTATGATCTGCATGCAGTTGTGAATACAATTCAGCAATGAATCGGCAGCATCTGGCGGAGCTGTCCGCCTTTATCAGCGTCGCGCGCGAACGCAGCTTCACCCGCGCGGCGGCGCAGCTGGGCGTGACGCCCTCGGCGCTCAGTCACAGCATGCGTGCGCTCGAGGAGCGGCTGGGGCTGCGGCTGCTCAACCGGACGACGCGCAGCGTGACGCCGACCGAGGCCGGCGAGCGAATGCTCCACGCACTGGGGCCGCGTTTCGACGAGATCGAGGCCGAAGTCGCGGGGCTGAGCGCGCTGCGCGACAAGCCGGCGGGCACCGTCCGGATCAGCGCCGACGAGCATTCGATGGCGACGGTGTTGTGGCCCAGGCTCCGCCCGATACTCCGCGAATATCCCGACGTGCATGTCGAGATCGCCACCGATTACACGCTGACCGACATCGTCGCCGAGCGCTTCGACGCCGGGGTGCGGTTCGGCGAGATCGTCGCCAAGGACATGATCGCCGTGCCGATCGGCCCCGATGCGCGGATGCTCGCGGTCGCCTCGCCCACCTATTTCGCCGCCCGCGGCCGGCCCCGGACGCTCGAGGAACTGACCGGGCACGATTGCATCAACCTGCGGCTGCCGACCTATGGCGGCCTCTATGCGTGGGAGTTCGAGCGCGACGGTCGCGAGCTGCGCGTGCGGGTCGAGGGGCAGCTGACCTTCTCCTCGCTCTTGCCGATCCTCGAAGCGACGCTCGACGGCTTCGGCATCTGCTATGTGCCGCAATCTTTGGTCCAGGCGCATCTCGACAGCGGTGCGCTGGAGGTGGTGCTGGCAGAATGGTCGCCGCCCTTCCCCGGCTATCATCTCTATTATCCGAGCCGGCGGCAGCCGACCCCCGCCTTTGCCGCGATCGTCGAAGGCCTGCGCTACCGCCCGGAGCGCTGAGCGCCCGCGCGACGCGCAAATGCGTTTGCGCCGGCGCGGCTTTTGCGCTATCGGCGCGCGCTTCCACAGCACCAGCTACGGAAACCCTGCGGGAGGATGCCTCGGCGTCCGTCTGAACCGCTAAACTTGATCGGGGCCTTCCAGGTCCTGCGAAAGAGAGTGACATGGCAAAGAAGATTACCGGCTATATCAAGCTGCAGGTGCCCGCCGGCGCCGCAAATCCGTCTCCGCCGATCGGCCCTGCGCTGGGTCAGCGCGGCGTCAACATCATGGAATTCTGCAAGGCGTTCAACGCCCAGACCGGCGACACCGAGAAGGGCACCCCCCTTCCCACCGTCATCACCGTCTATGCGGACCGTTCGTTCTCGTTCGAGACCAAGACCCCGCCCGCGACCTATCTGCTCAAGAAGGCCGCCAACCTGAAGTCGGGCTCGAAGGAGCCGGGCAAGGTGTCCGCGGGAACCATCAAGCGCTCGGCCGTGCAGGCGGTTGCCGAAGCGAAGATGAAGGATTTGAACGCCAACGACATCGAGGCGGCAACGAAGATCATTGAAGGCTCCGCACGCGCGATGGGCCTCCAGGTTGTGGAGGGCTGACACCATGGCAAAGCTGACCAAGAAGCAGAAGAACTGGACCGTCGACAGCGAGAAGCTGCACGGCGTCGATGAAGCGATCGGAATCGTCAAGGCGAACGCGACCAGCAAGTTCGACGAGACCGTCGAAGTCGCGCTCAACCTCGGCGTCGATCCGCGCCACGCCGACCAGATGGTCCGCGGCGTCGTCACCCTGCCCAAGGGCACCGGCAAGGACGTCCGCGTCGGCGTGTTCGCCCGCGGCGCCAAGGCCGAGGAAGCCACGGCGGCGGGCGCCGACGTGGTCGGTGCCGAGGACCTGATGGAAGCCATCCAGGGCGGCAAGATCGACTTCGATCGCTGCATCGCGACCCCCGACATGATGGGTCTGGTCGGTCGCCTCGGCAAGGTGCTCGGTCCCAAGGGCCTGATGCCGAACCCGAAGCTCGGCACCGTGACGATGAACGTCGGCGAAGCGGTGAAGGCCGCCAAGGGCGGTCAGGTCGAGTATCGCGTCGAGAAGGCCGGCATCGTCCATTCGGGCATCGGCAAGGCGTCGTTCCCGGCCGAGGATCTGCGCGCGAACTTCGACGCGCTGGTCGACGCGGTGATCAAGGCCAAGCCGGCCGGCGCCAAGGGCAAGTATGTGCGCAAAGTCGCACTGAGCTCGTCGATGGGCCCGGGCGTCAAGGTCGACGTGGCCGAAGTCGCCACCGCCTGATCTGCCGGACCGTAATGTTCGAAGGGGCCGGGAGCGATTCCGGCCCCTTCTTCATATCCGCATGATTTCGCCCGATTTGCGCGTGAGGCGTGGAATTTCCGTAATAGCGCTCGCCCGACAATGATCCTATCCGACGCGCGATGAATGCGTCCCATGACCAGCTCGGACTCTGACGGCCCGCAGCGCGCGGCGGCCGTACAGCCGCGCCCGCAGCGCAAGAATCTGATGCTGTCCGCGACGATCGAATGCGGCGGCACCCGCGCGCCGGTGCGCATCCGCAATCTTTCCGAAACCGGCGCGATGCTCGACGGCGCGGCGCTACCCGATCCGGGCGTCTCGTTGACGCTGTCGCGCGCCGAGATAGTCGTGGGCGCAACCGTGGTGTGGCGCGAGGCGGGGCGCTGCGGGGTGCGTTTCGACGCGATCGCCGCCACCGTGGACGAATGGGTGACGGGCAAGCGCCCCGCCACCTTTGCCGGTCAGCAGGGCCAGGCGCGCGTCGACGCGATCCAGACCGCGGTTCGCGCAGGCGCGGTGCTGCCCGCCGAACACCCGGCGGCCGGGACGCTCGATGCCGCCGAACTCGAGCGGCGCGTCGCCGAGGAGGTCATCCACGTCCAGCGGCTGATCGACGCGCTGGGCGAGGAACTGGTCGAGGATCCGGTGATGCTCCAGCGCCATATGCGCCTGCTCCAGAATCTCGATCGCGCCAGCCAGATCCTCGAGCATCTCGGCGCCGTGCTCGGCGCATCCGACCGGGTCGCCGCCGCGCAGGGCATCGCGATGCAGGATTTGCGCGAACGGTTGCTGCGCAAGCCGATCTTCTGACGAAGAGCCGCCTCAGGCGCCGTAGAATTGCGGCAGCCAGTTCCGCGTGACCGTCACCCGGTCGCCGAGTTTGGTCGCCCGGAACAGCAAGGCGGCGAATTCGTCGGGAAGGCCGATACAGCCATGGGTGGCGTAACGATTGTCGACCGTGTCGCCGCTGCCGTGGAGCGCGACGCCGTCCCAGGTCAGCCGCTGCATATAGGGCATCGGCGCATGATACAGGTTCGAGATGTGATCCTTCTTCTTCTGAAGGATCGGGAAGGTTCCCAGCGGCGTCGGCTTCTCGTCCACGCCGTAGATCAGGATGGTGCGGCCGATCTCCACTCCGGCGCGATAGACGTAGAGCGTATCGCGCGCGACATCGGCGACGATCTCGATCTTGCCCGCCGGGGCACGCTCGGGCTCCCAGAGATATTCGCCTTCCTCGAGCGGGCTGTCGGGAGTCAGGATCGCAAGGACGATCGGAACCTTCGATGCGCTGGCGGCCGCGGCGACCGAAGGCGTCAGTAGCGAGGCGAAGAGAGCCAAGAGCATGATTCGTATCGTCATGCGCGATGATATTGCTGGCGAAACGCCCTCTGGCTAGCATGGTTTTTGGAGTGTTCCGCCCGGGTACAGCTTGGCCTTTCGTTAAGCATGACCGGCTGGGCGCCAGCGGGAGGGCGGATTTGCGGCTGGATCGGCGTGGATTTCTGGGCGCGGCGATCGCCGTCGGGCACGCGCCTTCGCTCGCCCGGCAGACGTCGGTATCGTCGCCGGCCAATGGCTGGACGAAGACGAAAGGCGGCGACGGCGGCCGCCTGTTGCGCGTCACCAGCCTCGCCTCCGAAGGCCCGGGCACGCTCCGCGCCGCGCTGGCGGTGAGAGGGCCGCGCCAGATCTTGTTCGAAGTGGCGGGGGTGATCGACCTCGCCCGCAACAGCCTGTCGATCCGCGAGCCCTTCGTCACGATCGACGGAACGAGCGCGCCTTCGCCCGGGATCACGCTGATCCGGGGCGGTATCTCGGTTTCGACGCACGACGTGGTGATCCGGCATATCCGGGTGCGCGCGGGGGCCGATGGAGCGCCTGCCAGAAGCGGTTGGGAAGTCGACGGGCTTTCGACCAGCGCCGCGCACGACGTGATCGTCGACCATTGCTCCTTCGCATGGGCGACCGACGAGAATTTGTCGGCATCGGGTCCGCGCTTCGCCGGCGGCGAGACGGTCGAGGCATGGCGGCAGCATACTTCGCGGCGGATCAGCTTCACGCGCAACATCGTCGCCGAGGGACTGTCGCATTCGAGCCACGCCAAGGGCGAGCATTCGAAGGGCTCGCTGATCCACGACAACGTCACCGAAGTGCTGATCGCGGGCAATCTCTATGCGCATAATTACGAGCGCAATCAGCTGTTCAAGGGCGGCGCGCACGCGCTCACCACCAACAATCTGATCTACGATCCCGGCAATCGCTGCATGCATTATGCGCTGAACGAAGAGGAATGGGTCGGACGTGCATGGACGGTCGGGCAGCTGGCGATCATCGGCAATGTCGTGCGCGGCGGGGCATCGACGCGGGCCGACCTCCCTTTCCTGATCGTCGAGGGCCAGGGCGATCTCGAACTCTACGCGCGGGACAATCGCCATCGGCATGCCGACGGACGGAAGATGGCCGCGCTCGGCATAATCTCGAACCGCACGCCCAAGGTCATCCCTCTGCCCCGCGCGCCGTTCTGGCCCGCGGGGTTCGAGCCGCGGCCGGCGCGCGAAGTCGAGGCCTGGGTGCTCGCCGAAGCCGGCGCGCGGCCATGGGATCGCGATGCGGTCGACCGGCGGATCGTCGCCGAGGTGCGCAGCGGCAAGGGGCGGGTGATCGACGACGAGGGTGAAGTGGGCGGCTATCCCGGCTAGTTGAGACTTCTCCCTCCCGCCCGCTTACAGTTCCGTTTCCGTTCCGAACCGAGTTCCTATATAGGCTCCCGACGACGGAAAGGAGATCGTCCGCCATGGCCGACTGGTCACCTGCTATTGCCAATGAATTTATCCGCCGCGCCCGCGCCGAGAAGCGGGCGTTGACGCAGATGCAGCTGCAAAAGTTGGTCTACATCGCCCATGGCTGGAATCTGGCGATCAACGGGCAGCCGCTAACCTACGATTCGCCCGAAGCGTGGGACTATGGGCCGGTTTACAAGGAGCTTCGCCGCGCCTTGCGGCATTACGGCAGCGATGCGGTGACCAAGGACATCAAATATGATGACTATGTCCCCGGATGCTTCGAGGACGCCAGCGAGCAGGACGCGCGCGCCGAACTCTCGCCCGGCGAGCAGGCGGTGATCGATCGCGTCTATCGCGACTATGCCAAATATCACGCATTCCAGCTTTCCGCCCTTACCCACAAGCGCGGAACGCCGTGGACGACGGTCTATCAGGATGGTTCGGGCAAGTTCCGGGAAATTCCGGCTGAGATGATAAGAGGTCATTTTGTCGAACTCGCCACCGGAACGGCCTGAAATAGCGCTCGACGATATCGACACCGGCATCGCGCTGGTCGAGGACGTGCGCCGTCCGGACCCGATCGACGTCGCGGAGCGCGTGGCCGCCGAACGGGCGCAGCTGGAAAACGATCTCGCGCGGTCGCGCATCAAGAACGTCAAGGCCGACCGGAGGATGCGCAAGACCTATGCCGGACGCATCCTGCTCTACCTCGAACTATATTCGCTCGCGGTAGGAGCGATGGTCCTGATCGCCGGCTTCAGGGTTGGCGGATTCGCCTTGCCCAGCGAAATTCTCGCCACGCTGGTTGGCAGCACCGCAGTCGCCGCGATCGGTCTCGTCGGGTTCATCGCACGCGGGCTCTTCCGCTCTCCCGACAAGCCGGACTGACCGGTTGACTCTGTCGCCCGTTTCGCTATGTGCGCGCCTTCGCAGATGAGGCTTGCCTCGCCTGCGTTCCGTCCGAGACAGCGAGTGACCGGGATTTGCCGGTCTTAATCTCTCGCCAAGACGGGGACAGATTTTTCACCGGGCGGTCCGCATCGCGGGCGTTCGGGTCACGCCAGGGATTCTCTGGCCGCGACGATCGTGCCCCTCGGACAATTTGTAACCGAAACTCCCGCAAGGGTGTTTCACAACGAGGAGACCGGCATGGATCGTTCCCAGAAGGCTGATGCCGTCGCCGAGCTGAATCGCACCTTCAACGAGGTCGGCGTGGTGGTTGTCACCCGCAATCTCGGGATGACCGTCAAGCAATCGACGGACCTCCGCAACAAGATGCGCGCAGCCGGCGCGAGCTATAAGGTCTCGAAGAACAAGCTCGCCAAAATTGCCGCCGAGGGCACCGATTATTCGGTGATCGCGGACCTGCTCACGGGTCCGACGGCGCTCGCCACCTCCGCCGATCCCGTGGCTGCGGCCAAGATCGCGGTGGAATTCGCCAAGACGAACGACAAGCTCGAAATCGTCGGCGGAGCAATGGGCGCGCAGCTGCTCGACGCAGAGGGCGTGAAGGCGCTCGCGACGCTGCCGTCGCTGGATGAACTTCGTGCGAAGCTCGTGGGGCTCATCGTGGCTCCCGCGACCAAGATCGCGACGATCACCCAAGCACCGGCCGCGCAGATCGCGCGTGTTCTTTCGGCATATGCGGAGAAGGAAGCCGCGTAAGCGGACCTTCCCTAGACTATTCCCTAACCTATCTGATTTGATTGGAGTTTATCATGGCTGACCTTAACGCACTCGTCGACCAGCTCTCCGAGCTGACCGTTCTCGAAGCCGCCGAGCTCTCGAAGCTTCTCGAAGAGAAGTGGGGCGTCTCGGCCGCTGCTGCGGTTGCGGCTCCTGCCGCTGGCGGCGGCGCCGGCGCAGCTCCGGCTGCCGAAGAGAAGACCGAGTTCGACGTGATCCTCACCGGCGACGGTGGCAAGAAGATCAACGTCATCAAGGAAGTCCGCGCGATTACCGGCCTCGGTCTGACCGAAGCCAAGACGCTGGTCGAGTCGGCTCCCAAGGCCGTCAAGGAAGGCGTCAACAAGGACGAAGCCGAGAAGATCAAGAAGCAGCTCGAAGAAGCCGGCGCGACCGTCGAGGTCAAGTGAGCCTGCGCGCCTGAGGCGCGAAGGTCTCATCCCCGCGCAGGCGGGGATCCGGCTTCTGCTTCACGGCAGAGACAGAAAGGGCGGTCCTTCGGGGCCGCCCTTTTTCGTCGAGGCGCAGTCGCCTCCGGGGCAAATCAACCTCGCCGGCCGGCTTCCGCCATCTCCGCCTCTTGCCCCGCGCGGAGCATCCGGGGATGACGAACGTTCCGATTCGTCCCCTCCCCGCCTGACAGGAACATCCATGCCCTCCGGACTGGTAGCTTTGCTCGACGACGTCGCCGGGATCACCAAGCTCGCCGCGGCATCGCTCGACGATGTCGGCGCGGCTGCGGGCAAAGCGGGGAGCAAGGCGATCGGCGTGGTGGTCGACGATACCGCGGTGACCCCGCGCTACGTCGTCGGCCTCGCCCCCGAGCGCGAGCTGCCGATCATCGCGAAGATCGCAATGGGGTCGCTGCGCAACAAATTGCTGATCCTGCTTCCCGCCGCATTGATCCTCAGCGCGTTCGCGCCGTGGGCGATCACGCCGCTGCTGATGCTGGGCGGCGCCTTTCTGTGCTTCGAAGGCGCCGAGAAGGTGCTCGAGGCGCTCGGCGTAGGCGGCCATGCCGAGGTCGAGGAGACGGTGATGGAGGCGGCGCATCTCGAGGCGTCCAAGGTCAGCGGCGCGATCCGCACCGATCTGATCCTGTCGGCGGAGATCATGGCGATCGCGCTGGCCGACGTCTCGCACGAGCCGATTCTGACCCAGGGCGTGGTGCTGGCGCTGGTCGGGATCGGCATCACCGTGATGGTCTATGGCGTGGTCGGGCTGATCGTGAAGATGGACGATATCGGGCTGCACCTCGCCCAGCGCCGGGCCGCGGCGACGCGCGCGTTGGGCCGCGGACTGGTGCGCGGCATGCCGGTGCTGATGCAGACCCTGTCGATCGTCGGCACCGCGGCGATGATCTGGGTCGGCGGCGGCATCCTGGTCCATGGACTCGAGGTTCTCGGGATGCACGAGCCTGCCGGAACGATCCACCATGCCGCCGAAGCGGTGGCGCATGCCGGCGGCGCGCTGGGCGGCTTCGCCGGCTGGCTGGTCACTGCGATGGCTTCAGGGGTGCTCGGGCTCGCGATCGGCGGCGTGATCGCCTTCGCCGTGCATCAGATCCACAAGCTCCGGCACTGAGCCGGGCGCGGGTCAGGCCGCCACGGCCTGACGCGGGAAATAGCGCATCGCGGTCAGCTGGCTCGCCTGCTGGTTGCGATCGAGCCAGATCGGGCCGAGCTTGCCCCCCTGCCCCGGTGTCCCGATCATGAAGTCGGCACCGAAGCGGCGGATGCTGATCCCCGCACGCCATTTGAGCTCGACCATCACCATCGGCACGAACATCGGCCGGCCATGCACCTGAACCACGTGGATCATTTCCCGCGGGAGCGCGAGGCGCACCGGCATCCGTCCGCCCGCACCCGCGGCGAGATCGAACGGCGTGCCGGCCGAATCGGCGAGCGGATTGGCGTGATAGCCGGCGATGTTGCGGTCCTGTTCGGGATTGGCGCTCATCATCGCCATCAGCACGCGGATATTCTCGGCGGCGGAGGACTGGGTGTTGCCGACCAGCAGCTCGAAATCGAGCAGCACGTCGCGCTCGGTGACTTCGATCCGGCCGGGCTGGAGCAGGATCTCGAACGGCTCGCTCGAGGCCGCCGGCGGCGGCGCGATGCCGGGTGGCGGCTTCACCGGACGCGCCGGGACAGCAGGCACCGGAGCGGGCGCCGCGGCAGGAGCTTCATATCGCTCCCCGGCGATTTCCGTGGTCCGGCGCCGGCGCTGCAGCGCCCAGATCCCGCCGAATGCCAAAGCCGTCGCGCCGGCGCCGACCAGCGCCCATAGCCAGCCGGGGATGCCGGAGGATGGCGGCGCGGCGGTTTCGGGCAATGGCCGGGCCGACGGTGTCGCGATGGGCGTGACCGCGCCGGTGGCGATCGGCCCGGGCACGGCGGCCGGAGTCGGCGTCGCGGCCGGGGGCGGTGCGGGCTGGCCCGCAGGCGCCGCCGTGGGTGACGGGGCC
>NZ_JAVAMA010000013.1 GCF_030730875.1 Sphingomonas sp. DG1-23 | reverse complement strand
TCTCGCCGGCCTCGCCCTCGCAGTGATCGGCGTGCTCACATGGGGCGAGACCGGCGCGACGGCGATGCTCGCCGGCGGCGCGATCTACGTGATCGGCATGTTCGGCGTGACCATGGCGTGCAACGTGCCGCTCAACAATGCACTGACCCAGGGCGTCGAGGCTCTATGGCCGCATTATCTCCAGCGCTGGAGCTTGTGGAATCATGTGCGCACTCTCGCCTCGGCAGCCGCGAGCGCATTGTTCATTCTGGCGATCGCGGCGCGCTAGCTTTGCCGATGATCAACGCGATCGGAATGCCGACCAGCAGGATGTGGATCGCGAGCGGGATCAGGATCCCCGCGAGCCCGGAAGCGCCTCCCGCGCCCGGAAAGCGCAGCGGCAGCACGACCCAGTACATGATCAGGTAGAGCAGCGCGCCATAGCCGATGCCATAGACCGGCCACCGCTCGCGCAGCCGCGGCAGCCGGCGCGCCGCCACGGCGAAAGCCGCGGCCATTACCGTCATGATCGCGAAATGCACCGCGAGTCCGGCCGCGGCACCGAACCAGCCGTTCGCGTGCGGCCATGCTCCGAACGGCCCCGAGGCGACGCCCTGCAACATCCCCGTCACCGATTTGCCGTGGAGCAAGGTGAGGACGATCGCAGACGCGATATCGAGTGTGCCCGCGACCAAGGTCGCTATGGCGATCGGCTTTCCCCGCATGCCCCCTCCTGCTGTTCGCGGCATCGTGCCCCTTCGGGATGCGGCGCACCAGACATTTTGTCCAGGCGCGGCGGGATTGAAGATCGGCTATCGGCGACCATCTTGGGCGCGCGCCGGCAGGGGGTGCGCCCCGAAGACACGAGACCGCCCACCATGACTCCGCCCGCGCTCACCGAAGAAGATCTCAACCGGGTGGTAGACGCCTTTTACGCCCGCGTCCGCATGGACGATGTGCTGGGGCCGATCTTCAATAATGCGATCCACGACTGGCCCGGCCATCTCGTGACGCTGCGGGCCTTCTGGTCTTCGGTGATGCTCACCACCGGAAGGTACAAGGGGCAGCCGATGGTGGCCCATGCGCGGCATGCGACCGACATGACCCCCGCCGCGTTCGAACGCTGGCTGATGCTGTGGCGCGAGACGACCGACGCGCTCCTGCCCGTCGATGCCGCCGCTGCGATGCAGGAAAAGGCCGCGAGGATCGCCGAAAGCCTGATGCTGGGCGTGGATTTCTATCGAAACCGCGCGCTGGGCCTCAGCGGCTAGAGTGACACGGCGCCGGGATCACCCGGCGCCGTGCCTTGCGGCTCAGAAGCGGAACCGCGCGTCGACGACCGCACGATCGTCGCGATAGAGCGCACGGCCGATCCGGCGCTCGACTCCGGCGCCGAACTCGACCGGACCGTTGACGAGGCGGAAGCCGCCGCGGACTTCGCCATAGCCGGCATCGCCGTTCATCAGCGGGAGCAGCATCGCCGCATCGGGCGCCGCCGCGAAGCGCACCAGCATCGATCCGCGATCGCCGGCCAAGGTCTGGACATAATCCGCGGTCATTTGCGGAACCAGGGTCCAGCTGCCCATCTTCGCCGATCCGGCAAACTGCACGCCCGCCCGACCGTCGAAGGTCGAAGCGCTCATCCGATCGACCTGCAGCGCCAGCTCGCCGCCGCCTTCGCGGAACGGCGTATAGGCGAAGGACGAATAGCCGAACGACACGCGCGGTGTGACGGTGAGCGACTGCGCGACCGGCAGATTGACACCCGCTTCGGCGCGCGCGGCATAGCGGCTGATGTTTGCGCTGCCGGCAAGCCGATACGCCAGATCGCCCGTGCTCGCCTCGCGACGCAGCCCGGTGCGGGTCTGCTCGGCCATGCCGAGCCCGGCGAGATAGGCGCCGCCGCCGAGCCGATGCGACCCGTAGACGGTGATCTGCGAGACGCGGGTATCCGCCTCGTCGCCACCACCCGGACGGCTATTGCCCTCCGAGAAGCCCACCGCAGTGCCGAACGTGGTATAGTCCGCCACTTCCATCTCGAGGCCCATGCCGACATACCAGCTCTGCTGGCCGTTCATTTGGCCACGCGCGCCATAGCCCGCGCCGCCATTGGCGAAGCCGCCCGAAATGAACCCCGAGACCTTCTCCGGCAGATTGCCGATGCTCGTCGTGCTCGGCAGCAATGCGCGCACCGTGCTCGACCGCGCCGCGGTTTCGCCGCGATCCATGCTGGTCAGCCCGCCCAGCGCGTCGGGCGTGCCGACGATGCTCAGCTGACCGGCCGTCCGTCCGGTGCCGAGCATCGACAGGCGATCGGTCACCGCATTGAGCATCACCGTCGACTGACGTTGCTGGAGCGCGCGCGACTCGCCCATGATCGCCGGATTGAGCCCGCGCAGCGTCGATGCCATCTGCTCGGGCGCCATCAGATCGACTGCACCATAGAGGTTGTAGAGGTTGGTGTAGTTCTTGGCACGGAGCGAATCGAGGGCGCTGGCGAACACGCCTGCGGTGCCGCTTTTCTTGCCGAGGAAAGCGGCCATCGAGCCGGCCTGCAGCTTCACCGTCACCGAATTGGCGGCATAGGTCAGCTGCGGCTGGAGCAGGCCGAGGCTGCTCGCCGTCACATTGGCGAAGGTGCCGTTGACCCCGCCGGTCGCGGTCAGGAAGACGAAGCTCTGGCCGTCGCGCGGCGCGCTCGACATCAGTCCGCGGGTGAACGCCACGGTGCCGCCGAGCGCGGCGATGCCGGTGTTGAGCGTGTCGCCCTGGACGATGAGCTGGTCCCATTGCGACTGGCCGAGATCGATCGCCAGCGTCGCCGCCGAGGACAGGACCAGATCGCCCTTCACCGTCAGCGCGCCCGCGATCATCGCGCCGGGCGACACCGTGGCGTTGCCCACGGTCAGATAGGTCGGGTCGATCGTCCCATTGCCGCTGAGCGTGCCGGTGGCGATCAGCGCCTCGCGCGAGCGCAGCAAGCCGTCGACATTGGTCCAGCCCGACCATTGGGTGAAGTCGGTCAGCACGTTGAGCTGGCCGGTGCCGCGCACGTCGAGCAGATGCGCGCCATTTACCGTCAGCCGGTCGATCGTACGATTGCTGCCGAGGCTGGTGATGCCGTTGGAAGCCAGCGTCACGTCGTAATAGCGCGCCTTTACGCCCAGAGTCGGGTTGGCGACGACGTTGTTGGGAACGAAGTTGGTCGAACCCGGGCCGCCGACGATGTAGATCGGCGTGCCGTTGCCGGTCGGGAACGGCGTCGCCTCGGGATCGTCGGCAAGATCGGTGCAATCGTCGAGGAAGCAGACCGAACCGAACTTGACCGTGCTGCCGCTCACGCCGAGCGCCGGCGTGTCGGGCAGACCGTTGACCAGCTGGCCGTTGACCGTGATCGCGTAGTTCGGATCCATGTCCTGCACCCAGTGGCTGGCATCGTCCCAATCGGCGACGCCCGCTTTGGCGCTGGCATAGACATAGCTGTTGTTGGCGACGATCGCGTCCCAGAACAGGAACAGCGGCTGATAGAAGCTATGGGTGCCGTAGGTCGAGAATTTCTGGTTGGCGAAGAAACGCGAGCCGCCCGAAAGCACTCCGATCACCACCGGCTTGTTGAAGGCCTGATCGGCGATCAGCGGTCCGCCCGAATCGCCGCCGCCCGTGGTGCCTTCGCGGGGCAGCGCGCCGCCATCGAAGAGATCGAAATCATAGTTGCCGGCGGCAGGATTGTATGCCGCCTGTCCCGCCGGGCTGTCGAAATCGAGCATGTAGAGGCTCTGCGGATTGCTTGCCGGCGCCGGGCCGAACAGCCAGTCGTCGCGGTCGTCGAGCGAGCCGAGCACCGAGACCATGTTCTCGGCGACGCGGCGGCGGAAATCGATCCCGGCCTCACCGGTCGCACTCGTGCCGCGATTGCCATAGCCGGTGATCACCGCATGGGTCTCTTCGGTCAGCGGCGAGAACAGCATCGTCCAGGTCGGGATACCGGTGGCCGGCGCGTCGAGTGTCGCCAGTGCGATATCGCCTTCGAGGAACTGGTCGGCGCTCGGCGCCAGCGAGCGCTGGTCGTACCAGACCTGCTCGACATTGTAGAGCGCATTGGCAGTGTTGGTCGCGTAATTGCCCGCGCCGAGCCATTGCTGGATCGCAGGCAAATTGTTCATCTTGAAGCCGACGCTGATCGCGGTGCCGCCGGTCGCCTTGCCATAGCTGTCGGCCGCCGCGTCGTTGACGCAGTGCGCCGCGAAGATCACGGTCCGCGGGTTGATCAGCGTACCGGTGCACAGGCCGACAAAGCCGCCGCCCTGATCCACCGTCACTTGCCCGACGCCGGTGATGTCGACCGGATCGAGGACCCCGGTCGGCGGCAGTGTGTTCGGATTGAGATCGTTGCGGATGATGATGTCGGGGGAGTTTATGACCCCGCTGGGCCGTTCCTGCGCATATGCTTGCGCAGCCAATGTAATCGCGCCGAGCGCGGCAGTTCCGTGGAGCACGCGCCGAAGCGCCGTGCGAGCCGGTGTCGAAGCCATAGTCATTAACTCCCCTGTTGGGAGCGACTGCCCTCGGCGCGAGCCACCGTCGCCCCCAAATCGGGACCGACGAACCCCAAACGGGATTCGACAATCCCGGCGACTCGCAACCGACACGTTAACAGCGATATTTTACCTTGAAAGCGCTTTTGTAATTTTCGTTCGTTGCGGATGTTTCATTCCGATATCCTGCAGATACGTGCAGTAATCTGCTCGTGTTGTTCCGCCACGGCGGCTTCATCTTGCCGCGCGTGCCGGCACATCGCCCGGTCTCGCCGATGGTCTTTATGTGACGCGGAAATGAAGCTAGAGAGCGCACCCGGTCGCCGGTTGATCCCGGCCGCCACATGTCAGCCAGGAGCCGATGGCCAGCCCCCAGCCCAAGCCGAAGCCGGAAAAGCCCAAGCGCGTGCGACGTCGCCCGCCGCGGCCGCGTTCGCTGCGGCTGCACGGCACGGTGGCGCGCGAACTGGGCATCCGCATCGTCTCGGGCGTGCTCAAACCCGGCGAGATTCTCGAGGGCGAAATCGCCGCGAGCGGCCAGTTCAACGTTTCGCGAACGGCCTATCGCGAGGCGATCCGCATCCTCGCCGCCAAAGGCCTCGTCAATTCGCGGCCCAAGATCGGCACGCAGGTTTCGCCCCGCAAGGAATGGCATCTGCTCGATCCCGACGTGCTCGGCTGGATCTTCGTCGGCGAGCCCGACGAAGGGCTGATCGCCAATCTGTTCGAACTGCGCCGGATCGTCGAGCCCGATGCCGCCCGGCTCGCGGCGATCCGCCGCACCCCCGAGCAACTCGCCCGGATGAAGGCGGGGCTCGACGGCGTGGCGCAGCACGGCTTCGCCACCGAGATCGGCCGGCGCTGCGACGAGGAATTCCACTCGGCTCTGCTCGAAGCCTCGGCGAACGACTTCATCGTCTCGCTGACCAGCGGAGTCGCCGCGGCGATCGCGATCACCACCGCGTTCAAGCAGCACCGCCTGCCCGCGCCGCACGATGCGCTTCCGGTCCACCTCGCCGTGTTCGAGGCGATCGAGGCGCAGGATGCCGAGGGTGCGCACGATGCGATGGCCCGGCTGGTCCAGCGCGGTCTCACCGACACGATGGAGGCGCGCGATCCGGGCGCCGCGCATGCGCCGATCGCGATTTGCTGCTGAGGCGCGGGTTGCACCGGAGCGCCGCGATGCTTAAATCCTTCGGTATACATTGTTACCGCTAACTTCATTTTGTCGCATCGGAGAGTTTGCATGGCGCTGACCGGGGAATTGTTTGTCGCATCGAAGCGCGTGGCGCGCGACGGCCCGGGCTTCAAGGCAGTCGCCGCGGCGACCGGTGCCGAGATCGAGCCGAGCTTCAGCGTCGCCACCACCGACGATGTCGAAGCCGCCGCCGCCGCCGCCGAGGCCGCCTTTCCGGTCTATGCCAATCTGCCCCGCGAGGACCGCGCCAAATTCCTCGAGGCGATCGCCGACGAGATCGAGGCGCTGGGTGACGAGCTGGTCGAGCGCGCGATGCAGGAAAGCGGCCTGCCCCAGGCGCGGCTGACCGGCGAGCGCGGCCGCACCGCCGGCCAGCTCCGCCTGTTCGCCAGGGAATTGCGGCTCGGCGACTATCTCCGCGCGCGCATCGACCATGCCATTCCGGATCGCGCCCCCGCCCCCAAGCCCGACCTGCGGCTGCGCATGGTCCCGCTCGGCCCCGTCACCGTGTTCGGCGCGAGCAACTTCCCGCTCGCTTTCTCGGTCGCCGGCGGCGACACCGCCGCGGCGCTCGCCGCCGGCTGTCCCGTGATCGTCAAGGGCCATTCGGCGCATCCCGGCACTTCCGAGCTCGTCGCCGGCGCGATCACCCGCGCTGCCGCCAAGACCGGCATGCCCGAAGGCGTGTTCTCGCTGATCAACGGTGCGGGCAATTCGGTCGGCTCGGCGCTCGTCACCGATCCCCGCATCAAGGCCGTCGGCTTCACCGGCTCGCGCGGCGGCGGCACTGCGCTGATGAAGCTCGCCCAGAACCGCCCGGTGCCGATCCCGGTCTATGCCGAGATGAGCAGCATCAACCCGGTCTTCCTGCTCCCCGGCGCGCTCGCCGCACGGGCCGAGGCTCTGGGCAAGGGCTTCGTCGCGTCGCTGACGATGGGCGCGGGCCAGTTCTGCACCAATCCCGGCCTGGTCCTCGCGCTCGAAGGCCCCGACCTCGACCGCTTCCTGACCTCGGCTTCGGAGGCGATGTGCGGCGCGCCGTCGCAGGTCATGCTGACTCCGGGCATCCACAAGGCCTATACCAGCGGCGTCGCCCGCTGGGCCTCGGCGCCCGCGCTCAAGCTGGTCGCCGAGGGCCAGGAGCCGGCCGGCCCGACCTCGGGCCGTGGCGCGCTCTTCACGATGACCGGCGCCGACTTCCTTGCCGATCCGAGCCATGCCGAGGAAGTGTTCGGCGCCGCCTCGCTGCTGGTGCGCTGCGCCGACATGGACGAGCTCAAGCAGGTCGTCACTTTGCTCGAGGGCCAGCTCACCGCAACGCTGCACCTCGAGGAATCGGACACCGATACCGCGCGCGCGCTGCTGCCGGTGCTCGAGCGGCTCGCGGGCCGCATCCTCGCCAATGGCTGGCCGACCGGCGTCGAAGTGACCGACGCGCAGGTCCATGGCGGGCCGTTCCCGTCGACCTCGGACGGGCGCAGCACCTCGGTGGGCACCCTCGCGATCGAGCGCTTCCTGCGCCCGGTCGCGTATCAGGACCTGCCCGCGGCTTTGCTCCCTGCCGAACTGCGCGACGGCGAGGCCGGCATACCGCGCCGCGTCGACGGCAAGCCGACGCTCTGACTGAAACAATGCCGGGCCGGACTCCTCGATCGGGGGAGTCCGGCCTCAGCGCCGATGCTGCGCGAAGAAGCGCCACATCGCGTCATTGTCCGCGGTCCAGACGTGCCCTGCGTCCGGAGTGATGCGCGCGACGATCCCGGCGCCGGAGCGGCAATCGGCATAGCCGCGCTCGATCACCCCGCCTTCCAGCACGCGCCCGGCAAGCGGGCGGCGACAGGCGTTGAGATCGGCCCAGCGCGCCTCGGCGGCGCGCATCGGATATTGCCAATAGCCGGCGCCGCCACCTTCGATCGGATTGGTCCGGTCCTTGCCGCCGGCGAAGGCGATCACCGGCATCGGCCTTGACGGCGTGCAGGTCGCCGGATCGGGGAAGCGCGGGTCGGCCGCCGAGGGATTGCCCGCGCGCAGCCCCACCACGGGGGCGATCGCGGCGAAGCGATCGGCGGCGACGCAGCCCAGCCACGACGACATCCGGCCGCCGCCCGACAGGCCGGTGGCATAGACCCGGCGGCGATCGACGCAACCCTGCGCCGCGAGCCAGTCGATCGCTTTGCCGAGATATGCGACGTCGTCGGCATCGTCCGGCCCCGGCACCTTGCCGGTGACGGTGGGAACACCGGGGATGTTCCAGACATAGCCCTTGTCCGCGGCAATGCCGGCATCGGGCGCGGCGAGGACGAAGCCGTGGCGGTCGCTGGTCGCTTCGAGCCCCGACTGGGCGAGGATCCCCGCGCCGTCGCCGGTACTGCCATGGAGCACGAAGACCAAAGGTGCCCTGCCCCGCACTTTCGCCGGCACATGGAGCAGCATCGAACGGCCGGTGTCGCCGATCGTCACACGCCGGGTGGCGCCCGGCGCGCCGGGCGTGCAGGCCCCGGCGGCGGGCACCCAGCCGGCTGCGAACATGAGTGCGGCGAAACCCAGGCTTTGGCGGCGCATATCTCTCTCCATTTGCCAGCGCTGCCGCTTAGCGCCTAGTCGGAGGCCGAACCAGCGGAAGAGGCTCCTGCAGAACATCATGGCCGGCGATCCTCATACCAGCGACATCCTCGTCATCGGCTCGGGCGCGGCGGGGCTGACCGCGGCGCTCAATCTCGCGGCGCGATTCAAGGTCACCGTGCTCGCCAAGGGCGCGCTCAACGAAGGCTCGACCGCATGGGCGCAGGGCGGGATCGCGGCGGTGCTCGAGCCCGGCGATACGTTCGAGAACCATGTCGAGGACACGATGGTCGCCGGCGCGGGGCTCAACGACCGCGCCACCGTGGAGATGGTGGTCGAGAACGCACCCGCCGCGATCGAGCGGCTCGCCAGGCTCGGCGTGCCGTTCAACACCGACAAGGGTTCGCTGCACCTCACCCGCGAGGGCGGGCACAGCCATCGCCGCATCGTCCATGTCGACGACGCCACCGGCTGGGCGGTGCAGGAGGCCCTGCTCAAGGCGGCGCGCGAAAACCCCAACATCACGCTGGTGCCCGACATGGTGGTGATCGATCTCGCCACCAGCCGCCACGAGCAACGCTATTCGGGCGCGGGCAATGTCTGGGGCGTCTATGCCTTCAACCGCGCGACCAACCGCGTCGAATTGTTCACCGCCAATGCGACGGTGCTGGCGACCGGCGGCGCGGGGCGAACCTATCTGTTCTCGACCGCGCCGAAGGGCGCGACCGGAGACGGCATCGCGATGGCGTGGCGCGCGGGGTGCCGGATCTCCAACATGGAGTTCATGCAGTTCCACCCGACCTGCCTGTACAATCTCGAGGTCAAGAACTTCCTGATCACCGAGGCGGTGCGCGGCGAGGGCGGGCAATTGATCAACCCGCAGACCGGCAAGCGCTTCATGCCGTATTACGACAAGAGGCTCGAACTGGCGCCGCGCGACATCGTCGCCCGCGCGATCGATGCCGAGATCAAGCGCTTCGGGCTCGATTATGTCCATCTCGACATCAGCCATATGGGCGCGGCGTTCGTGAAGCAGCACTTCCCGACCATCTATGCCCGGCTGATCGATCTCGACATCGACATGACCACCGGGCCGATTCCGGTGGTGCCCGCGCAGCATTATACCTGCGGCGGCGTGGTGGTCGATCGCGACGGGCGCACCGACCTCCCCAACCTCTATGCCGCGGGCGAAGTCAGCCAATCGGGGCTGCACGGCGCCAATCGCCTCGCCTCGAACTCGCTGCTCGAATGCTTCGTGTTCGGCGAGGCGGTGGCCAGTCACATCGCCGCCCATTGGGGCGACCTCGCCCCGCCCCCGCCGATCCGGCCATGGGACGAGAGCCGGGTCACCGATTCGGACGAGGAAGTGGTGATCAAGCAGAATTGGACCGAGATCCGCCGGTTCATGTGGAATTATGTCGGCATCGTCCGATCGACCAAGCGGCTCGAACGCGCCCAGCACCGCATCCAGATGCTGCGCGGCGAAGTGAACGACTATTACGGCCATTTCCGCGTCACCGCCGATCTGATCGAATTGCGCAACCTGCTCGAGAGCGCCGATCTGATCGTCCGCTCGGCGCTCCACCGCAAGGAGAGCCGCGGCCTGCACTACACGATCGATTTCCCCGAGACGCTCGACGTGGCGGTGGATACGATCCTCGTGCCTTAGGCGGGGGTCTCGATCGGTCATTCCGTCATCCCGGCGAAAGCCGGGATGACGGTTGGCTGATCCGGGCAGTCGAAGTTGCGAAAATTGCGGGTCTGGCGGCGTTTTCGCCGGCTTCCCCTCGTGGGTTAGCCGCGGCCGAGGCTCGATGCCGCCGCGGCTGTTTTGACGAGCCGTACGAAAGTCTTTTTAGGCGCGCAGACGCGCGCACCCACCCCAACCCCCTCCCTGCAAGCAGGGAGGGGGGAATTGACGGCCTTAAGGGTTTGACCGGAGCGCGAAACCTTGGCCGAGCCCCCACGTTGGAAGCGAATGGCGGCGCAGGTTTCCTCTCCTTTCACCATTCGTCGCTATCGTTACCGGATTCGTCGCATCCAGATGCGGTCGGGCTTTGATGCGAGTCGCGACCGCCGCATGTTGGAAGAGGCGCAAGGGGCTGCATTTGTGAGTAAATTTAAGAGTTTCTCGAAAGTGGAGCGGGCATTGACCCTCGCAGGGCTCGGCCCCGCGATATTGCTCGGCTGCGCAGTCCATGAGGACACCCAGCTCGCCGCCTATCTGCCGGCACCCAGCTACAGCGTGCTGATGCCCTTCCCCGCCGCGGTCGCCGCGCCGGCAAAGCCGCGACCGCCGGCGCCGCTCGGCCTCGTCACCTCGATCGACAATATCACCCGCAACTTCCACGGGCTGGTCGGGGTCGCGGTGACCAGCATCGACGATGGCTGGGTCGCCAGCAACCTCACCGCCAGCCGTCCGCTGCCGCAGCAGAGCGTGAGCAAATTGTGGGTGGCGATGACCGTGCTCGACGCAGTCGACCGCGGCACCGTTCGGCTCGACGATCCGCTGACCATCACCCGCGCCGATTTCACTTTGTTCCACCAGCCGGTCGCCTATCTGGTCAAGGGCGATGCCGGCTATACCTCCACCGTGGGCGAGATCATGCGCCGCGCGATGCAGATGAGCGACAATACCTGCAACGACAAGTTGCTGCGTCTCGTCGGCGGCCCGCAGGCAGTGCGCGACTTCATCGCACGCAAGCAGCTGGGCACGATCCGCTTCGGTCCGGGCGAGAAACTGCTCCAGGCGGGCACGGCGGGGCTCGAATGGAAGCCCCAATATTCCATGGGCAACGCCTTTGCCGTGGCGCGTTCGAAGCTTTCGCCCGAAGTGCGGCGTGCGGCCTTTCAGGCCTATGTCAACGATCCGCCCGACGGCGCGGCGGCGGCGTCGATCGCCGACGCGCTCGCCCGGCTGCATCGCGGCGAATTGCTCTCGGCCGGCTCGACCGACTGGCTGCTCGCGACGATGGGCGGCGCCAAGACCGGCAAGGCCCGGGTGCGCGGCGCGGTTCCTTCCGGCTGGCTCTATGGTCACAAAACGGGGACGGGACAGGATCTCGGCGGCCGCACCGCGGGCTTCAACGATGTCGGCATCCTGACCGCACCCGATGGGCGTTCCTATGCCGTCGCGGTGATGATCGGCGACACGTCGCGCCCGATCCGCGAGCGCCAGCTGCTGATGCAGGCGGTGGCGAGCGCGATCGTCGCGCATCACCAGCCTTCTTCGTTCATGGCCGGCGGTCGCCCTTCGCGCTGAGCGGCATCGCCTGAAGGCCGATCCATTCCTCCCTCGCAAAGCGGGGGAGGTGGCATGCGCAGCATGACGGAGGGGGCTTCTCCCCAAATCAATTGCTTGCGGCCTGGCCCCCTCCACCACTTCGTGGTCCCCCGTCCCCCGCTTCGCGAGGGAGGATTTAGCGCAGCGAGCGGGAATTCGAGCGCAAGCAGCGGGGCGTGTGGCGCGCGGCCCGCGGCTAGACGCCCGTCATGACAACCATCGACTGGACCGCCGCCGCCGAGGCGCTCGACGCCAATGGCTGGGCCGTGTTGCCCAACCTGCTCGACGCAGACGCCTGCCTGCATCTCGCCGCACTCTACGACGAACCCGGGCATTTCCGCAGCCATGTGATCATGGCGCGGCATGGCTTCGGGCGCGGCGAATATCGCTATTTCGCCTATCCACTGCCCGACCCGGTGCAGGATCTGCGCACCCGGCTCTATCCGCCGCTCGCCGGGATCGCCAATCGCTGGCATGCGCGGATGGGACTCGCGCGGCGCTTCCCTGCGACGCATGCCGAATGGCGCGCCGAATGCCATGCCGCGGGGCAGACCCGCCCGACGCCTTTGCTGCTCCGCTACGGGCCGGGCGATTATAACTGCCTCCATCAGGACCTGTATGGCGACCATGTCTTCCCGCTGCAGGCGGCAGTTCTGCTGTCCGAACCGGCGCGCGACTTTGCCGGCGGCGAATTCGTGCTGACCGAACAGCGCCCGCGAATGCAGTCGCGCGCCGCGGTGGTGCCGCTCGGGCAAGGCGATGCCGTGGTCTTCGCCGTCAACCAGCGGCCGGTGCGCGGCAGCAAGGGCGATTATCGGGTGACGATGCGTCACGGGGTGAGCGCGGTGCATATCGGGCGGCGGCATACGCTGGGGATCATCTTCCACGACGCCGCCTGAGGCGAGGCTGGACCGACCCGCGAATAGATGCGGCAATTATCCTCCCCCGCAAAGGGGGAGGTGTCGCCGCAGGCGACGGAGGGGGAGGAGCCACTGCATTCAGTGATTCCTCCCCCTCCGTCATGCTGCGCATGCCACCTCCCCCTGGCGGGGGAGGACTTCTCCTGTCGATGCGCTCCTCGCTTGCAGCGCCGGGAATTCGACGGGCGATACAGCCAAGGCTTTGCCCCGCCCCGCGGCTCGGCTATCCCCGCACCGATGCCTCATCTCTATCTCGTCGACGGCTCCGGCTATATCTTCCGCGCCTATCACCGGCTGCCGCCGCTCACCAACAAACATGGCGAGCCGGTCGGCGCGGTCTATGGCTATACGACGATGCTGTGGAAGCTCGTCGACGAGCTGAACAAGGCCGACGGCCCGACCCATATGGCGGTGATCCTCGACAAGAGCGAGCACACCTTCCGCAACGAGATGTACGACCAGTACAAGGCGCATCGCCCGCCCGCGCCCGAGGATCTGGTTCCCCAATTCCCGATGATCCGCGATGCCACCCGCGCTTTCTCGCTGCCGTGCATCGAGGAAGCGGGCTGGGAAGCCGACGATCTGATCGCGAGCTATACCAAGGCGGCGCTGGCGCAGGGCTGGTCGGTCACCATCGTCAGCTCGGACAAGGATCTGATGCAGCTGATGACCGATCCGTCGGTCGACATGCTCGATACGATGAACAATCGCCGGCTGGGGCCGAAGGACACCGAGGAGAAGTTCGGCGTCGGACCGGAGAAGCTCGGCGAAGTGCTCGCTTTGATGGGCGACAGCGTCGACAATGTGCCCGGCGTCAAGGGGATCGGCCCCAAGACCGCGGCCAAATTGATCCTCGAATTCGGCACCGTCGAGGGCGTGCTGGCCGCCGCGCCGGACATGAAGCCGAGCAAGATGCGCGACAATCTGATCGAGCATGCCGAGATGGCGCGGCTATCGCGCAAACTGGTCGAACTGAGCTGCGACGTGCCGCTTCCCGATCCGCTCGACGAGCTGGAGCTGAAGGGCATTCCCGACGCGCCGCTGCGCGCGTTCCTCGAGCATCACGGCTTCCGCACCTTGCTCAACCGGCTGTCGGCGGTGGCCGATGCGCCGGTCGAGACGCACGAGGTGCCGGGGCTCGAGGAAGATCCGCCGTGCAACCACGACGGCTACGAGACCGTGGTCAGCGAGGCCGATCTCGACCGCTGGATCGCCGAGGCCACGCATCAGGGCTGGATCGCGGTCGACACCGAGACCACCGAGCTCGACGCGACGCGGGCGGGCATCTGCGGGATCAGCCTCGCGCTCGCGCCGAACAAGGCGTGCTATATTCCGATCGCGCATGGCGGCAGCGACATGTTCGCCGAGAAGCCGGTCCAGCTCGACGCGGAACTGGTGCTCGCGAAATTGAAGCCGCTGCTCGAGGACCCGGCGGTGCTCAAGATCGGGCACAATCTGAAGTACGACATGATCGTGTTCGCGCGGCGCGGGATCGCGGTGGCGCCGTACGACGACACGATCGTGATGAGCTTCGATCTCGATGCGGGGCTGCACGGGCACGGCATGGACGAGCTCGCCGCGACTCACCTGTCGCACAGCTGCATCGCGTTCAAGGACGTGGTCGGCACCGGCAAGAAGCAGCTCGGCTTCCACGAAGTCGATCTGCGCGCGGCGACGCGCTACGCCGCCGAGGATGCCGACGTCACGCTGCGGCTGTGGCGACGGTTCAAGCCGCGGCTGGCCTATGAAAGCGTGACCGGCGTCTACGAGATGGTCGACCGGCCGCTGGTTTCGGTGATCGCGGGGATGGAGCGTGCGGGCGTCAAGGTCGATGCCGGAGTGCTGTCGCGGCTGTCCGAGGATTTCTCGAAGCAGATCACCGCGCTGGAGACCGAGATCCATGCGATCGCCGGCTTCCCCTTCACCATCGGCAGCCCCAAGCAATTGGGCGACGTGCTGTTCGACAAGATGGGGATCAAGGGCGGGCGCAAGGGCAAATCGGGCGTCTATTCGACCGACGTCAACGAGCTCGAGCGGATCGCCGCGGACAAGGATTCGCCGGGGCGCGAGATGGTGGTCAAGGTGCTCGACTGGCGCCAGCTGTCCAAGCTCAAATCGACCTATACCGATGCGCTGCAGGCGCAGATCAACCCCGAGACCGGGCGCGTCCATACCAGCTACAGCCTCACCGGCGCGCAGACCGGGCGGCTTTCCTCGACCGACCCCAATCTCCAGAACATCCCGATCCGCACCGAAGTGGGCAGACAAATCCGGGACGCATTCGTCGCCGAACCGGGCAACGTGATCCTCGCCGCCGACTATTCGCAGATCGAATTGCGCCTCGCCGCGCACATCGCCGACGTGCCGGCGCTGCGCGCCGCGTTCGAGAATAATGACGACATCCACAACATGACCGCGATGGAGCTGTTCGGCGAAGTCAATCGCGACACCCGCGGGCGGGCGAAGACGATCAACTTCGCGATCCTCTACGGCATCTCGCGCTGGGGGCTGGCCGGCCGGCTCGACGTCACGCCCGACGAGGCGCAGGCGATGATCAGCCGCTATTTCGAGCGCTTCCCGGGGATCAACCGCTACATCGCCGACACGCTCAACGAGGCCAAGGCGCGCGGCTACACCACCACCTTGTTCGGCCGGAAGACGCATTTCCCGCGGCTCAAGGCGTCCAATCCCAACGAACGCGCCGGCAGCGAGCGCGCGGCGATCAACGCGCCGATCCAGGGCACCAGCGCCGACATCATCAAGCGCGCCATGGCGCGGATGGGCCCGGCCTTGCGCGAGGCAGGGCTGCCGAACGTGCGCATGCTGATGCAGGTCCATGACGAACTGGTGTTCGAGCTGCCCGAAGGCGATGTGGAGAAGGCGAAGCCGGTGATCGAACGGGTGATGGCGACCGCGGCCGAGCCGGCGATCAAGCTGACCGTGCCGCTGGGCGTCGAGATCGGGGTGGGCCCGAGCTGGGGCGCGGCGCATTGACCCCGCATCTCGTTCGCCCTGAGCTTGTCGAAGGGCGCCTTGCCAAAGGCGGCGCATTTGCGGATGGCCGTGCTTCGACAAGCTCAGCACGCACGGATTGGTTGGCCCGCGCCTTTCGACAAGGTCAGGGCGAGCGGAATGGCTGAAGCCGCCTCCACCGACGACATCAACGCTCTCGCCAAGGGCGGGCGGACCAATATTCTCGGCTTCCTCCTCCGCCTCGCCGCGCGGCTGCCTTTCCTGTTCATCGCCGGCCGCGCTTATGGCCCCGACATCGTCGGGCGCTATGCGATCGCGGTGCTGGTGATCGAGGTCGCGGCATTGCTCGCCACGCTCGGGCTCAAGCGCGGGCTGGCGCAGGCACTGGCATCCACCGAGCGGCCGCATGCGCATGTCGTATGGGACGGGGTGCTGGTCGCGTGCGGCGCTTCGGCGATCGCCAGCGCGGTGCTCATCGCCTTTCCGCAGGTCATGTATCCGAACAGCGCGGTAATGGGGCTCGAGCGGCTGCTGCCGCTGGTCGTGTTCGCCGTGGCGGTGTCCGACGTCACGCTCGCCGCGCTCGCCTATCGCCACAATATCCGTGCCTCGGTGACCGCGCGCGCGATCGTCGAGCCATGGACGATCAGCATTGCGGCGTGGATCTTCTCCTATGTCTCGTCGCGCGACGGGCTGATGTATGCCTATGTGTTGTCGATGCTCGCCGCGCTCGCCGCTTCCGTGGTGCCGTTCGTCCGCGAATACGGCATGCCGCGCGGCTGGCATCCGCGGCTGACCGACATCCTCGCGCTCGCCCGGCGCAACGCGCCGCTGGCCGGCGCCGACGCGCTCGAATGGGGGACCCGCAACGTCGATCGCTTCATCCTCGCTTTGCTGTTCAGCCCGGCGGTGGTCGGAATCTATTACATGGCGCAGCAGGTCGCCTCGATCCCGCAGCGGCTGAAATCGAGCTTCGATCCGATCCTCGCCCCCGTCGTCACCAACAGCCTCGCCGAGAACGACCGCGTCTCGGTCGCGAAGCAGGTCCGCCAGGTCGGCTTCTGGATCGTCAGCGCGCAGGCCGCCTGCCTCGTCGTGTTCGGCATCCCGGCCGAGGGGGTGATGGGGCTGATCGGCCCCGAATTCGTCGTCGGCGCCGGCGCGATGTGCATCCTGCTCGTCGCCGAGGTGCTCGCCTCGACCGGGGCGGTGTGCGAGACCGGGCTGATCTATATCGCGCGCCACCGCAATTTGATGATCTCGCTCGCGGTGCTGCTGCTCCAGATCGCCCTGAGCTTCGCCTTCGTGTTCGTCGCGCGGGCGCAGGGCTGGTCCGAGCCGGTGCAGGCGGCCGGGCCGGCGGCGGCGCTCGCCGTGTCGCTGACCATCGGTTCGGCGGCCAAGGCGATCATGCTGCGGCGCATGCTCGGCGCACCGGTGGTCAGCATCCGGCCGAGCTTCTTCGTCGCGATCGGCGCCGCGGCGCTGGTCGGCTCGGCCTTCACCTCGCTGCCCCGGCATTACGAATGGGCCGAGCTCAGCATCGGCATGCCGGCGATCCTCGTCACTTTCCTGTTCGTGATGATCAAGTTCGGGTTCGGGCCCGAGGATCGTTCGCTGTTCCGCAAGCTGCCCAAGGAGGAAGCGGGGCTGCCGGCGGAGGAGAGGCTTTAGCCTTACCACGCGTCACCCCGGACTTGTTCCGGGGTCCACTTAGCGGCTTGATGAGACGCGGGAGCCTCCAGCCCTGCCTTGCGCGGCACGGTGGACCCCGGAACAAGTCCGGGGTGACGGCGAGCGGGGCGCATAGTCCCGCCCGCCAAACGGATTACTCCACCGGAAACCCGCGGCGCCTGAACAAGGCCTTCACGTCGGGATCGCGGCCGCGGAACGCCTTGTAGGCCGCCTTGCGGTCGGTCTCGTTGCCGGTCATCAGCAGGATCGTCCGGAACCTGTCGGCGGTCGCCTTGTCCCAGACATTGCCGGTCTCCTCGAACGCCGCCCAGGTGTCGGCGTCCATCGTCTCCGACCAGAGATACGAATAATAGCCCGCCGAATAGGCGTCGCTCGAGAACAGGTGATTGAACTGCGGCAGCCGGTGCCGCATCGCCATCTCCTTCGGCATGTCCAATGCGGCCAGGGTCTCGCGCTCGAACGCGTCCGGATCGGTCACCGGCGTCTCGCGGTCGTGCAACTTCATGTCGACGATCGCCGACGACAGATATTCGACCGTGCTGAAGCCCTGGTTGAAGGTCTGCGCCTTCTCGATCTTCGCGACCAGCTCGGCGGGGATCGTCGCGCCGGTCTGATAATGTTTGGCGTAGCGATTGAGCACGTCGGGCGTCAGCAGCCAATTCTCGTTCACCTGGCTGGGATATTCGACGAAGTCGCGCGGCGTGCCCCCGAGCCCGGGATAATAGACATTGCCGAGCAGGCTGTGCAGCGCATGGCCGAATTCGTGGAACAAGGTCGTCGCGTCGTCGACGCTGATCAGGGTCGGCGCGCCCGCCGCGCCCTTGGTGAAATTATTGTTGTTCGAGGCGAGCACGATCTTCGATCCGCGCAGGCCCGAACGGCCGCGATAGCTGGTCGCCCACGCGCCCGAACGCTTTCCGGCGCGCGCGAAATTATCGAGATAGAAAATGCCGACTTCCGCACCGCTGGTGCGATTGGTCACGCGGAAGGTGCGCACGTCGGGATGGAAGACCGGAATGCTCCCGGTATTTTCCTTGAAGTCGAGATCGTAGAGCCGCCCCGCGGCATAAAAGGCGGCCTGCACCATCTGGTCGAGCTGGAGGTACGGCTTCACTTCATTCTCGTCGAGATCGTACTTCGCCTTGCGGACCTTCTCGGCGTAGAAGCGATAATCCCACGGCGCGATCACGATCTTCGCGCCTTCTTTATCGGCGAGCGCCTGCATGTCGGCGACTTCCTCGCGCACCCGTGCCCGCGCCGCCGGCCACACCGCCATCATCAGCTTCGTCGCATTTTCGGGCGTCTCGGCCATGGTGTCGTCCATCCGATACCAGGCGTGGTTCTTAAAGCCGAGCAGCCTGGCGCGTTCCTGCCGCAACTTGAGGATCTCGGCGATCGTCGCGTTGGTGTCGTTGGCGTCTCCATTGTCGCCGCGGTCGACGAACGCCTTGTAGACCTTTTCGCGCAAGGCCCGGTCGGTCGAATAGGTCAGGAAGGGCTGGACCGACGAGCGGGTGTTCTTGATCGCCCATTTGCCGGCCGCGCCGCGTGCCTTTGCTTCTTCGGCAAGGCTCGCCTTGAAGCTGTCGGCAAGCCCGGCGAGATCGATCTCCTTGTCGAGCAGGATCGCGGTTTCCTCGTCGGCGAGCACCTTGCGGCTGAACTCGGTATAAGCGGTGGCGAGCGCCTGGTTGATCCTTTTGACCTCGGCCTTGCCGGCTTCGTCGAGCAAGGCCCCCGAAGTCACGTAGTCGCGATAGGAACGCTCGAGCAGCCGCGTCTGCTGGGCGTTGAGCCCGGCATGCGCGCGATGCTCGTAGACCGCCTTGACCCGCGCGAACATCTTGGGATCGAGGTTCATCTCGGTGAAGAAGGCCGAGAGCTTCGGGCTCCATTCCTTCGCGATCGCCTGCACCTCGGGAGTGGCGAGGTTGCTCTGATAGACGCCCCAGACGGCGAACAGCCGGCCCAGCTCCTCGCCCGAGCGCTCGCTGGCCTCGATCGTGTTCTGGAAAGTCGGCGCGGCGGGATTGTCGCGGATCCTGGCCATGTCCGCGCGCGCATTGGCCATCGCGCGTTCGAACGCAGGCGGGAACATCGCCGGCACCACCTTGTCCCACTGCGGCACCCCTTCGTGCGGCCCGGGCCATTTGGCGAGCAAAGGCGTGGGATCGGGCGTGGTGGCAGGGGCAGGCGATGTCTGGGTCTGGGTCTGGGACATGAAGGATCCGAAGGCAGGCGTGGCGGCGATGAGCGCAGTGGACGCGATCAACGCGAGCCGAAGCGAATGGGTCATGAAGCGGGTTCCCGAGTGCTCTGGAATGACAGGACACTGGGGCGAGGCGCGGCGTAACGCAAGCGCCGGACAAACAAAGGATTGACTCACGGGCTCCGCGGAACAGAATAGGAACATTCTCGTTCCCGAGTCGTGAGTGTCCGCTGCCGCCTTATGGCCGATCCTGCCGTTCTTGACCAGCTTCGCGCGCAATTGCGCGCGATGGAAACCAAGGATTTCCGTCGCCGGCCGGCGCTGCCGTTCGGGATCGCAGCGCTCGACTCGCGGCTTGCCGACAATGGCCTCCGGCTCGACGCGCTGCACGAAGTGGCCGCCGCTTCGGGCGACATGGCCGAGGATTGCGCCGCGACTCTGTTCCTCGCCGGGATCGCCGCGCGCGCCTGGGGCCCGATATTGTGGGTGGTGCGGCGGCGCGACCTGTTCGCGCCGGGGCTCGCCCAGGTGGGGCTCGACCATAAGCGGCTGATCTATGCCGAAGCGCGCGACGATCAGGAATTGCTCGCGGTGATGGAGGAAGGGCTGCGGCATCGCGGCCTGGGTGCGGTGATCGGCGAAGTGAAGCGTGCCGACATGACCGCGAGCCGCCGGCTCCAGCTCGCCGCCGAGGGCGGACGCACGATCGCTTTGCTGATGCGCCGGCATGCGCGCGAGGGCAGCGATCCGCTGGCTGCGCCTTCGGCGGCGGTGACGCGCTGGCGAGTCGGCTGCGCGCCGTCGACGCCGCTGCCGGTGGAAGGCGTGGGGCGCGCGCGCTGGCAACTGGCGCTGGTGCGCCAGAAGGGCGGCGACTCTTTCGAAATGCAAGTGGAGGCATGCGATGCAACGGGTCGCTGCGCTCTTCCTGCCAATGTGGCCGATCGAAAGGCTGTGGCAGGCGGAGCGGCGCGCCGCGCCGCCTGAGCCGCGCGCGCCAGAACCGGCCTCGCTCGATCCGTTGCGCGCGGCTGCCGCCCGGGAGCAGGAGCATGCCTGTTCGGTGCCGCGTGGCGGCGGCTGGCGGCCGGGCGCGCGCTGGGCGCGCGAGGACCAGCTCGGCAAGGTCGCGCTGCCGCCGGTGACGCGGCAGCCGGCGAGGCACGAGGTGGGGCGACGCGACGAAGCCGCGATGAACCCGTTCCGCGCGATGCCGCCGGATGAAGGGGCTAATTCCTCCCCGAGCTTGTCTCGGGGAGGGGGACCATCGCGCAGCGATGGTGGAGGGGCCGCCGCGGCACGCGGCGGTAAACCGCCGCGCCCCTCCACCGCCTTCGGCGGTCCCCCTCCCCGTTCCGGGGAGGAATTGGAGCCCCTCGTCACCAGCATCCGCAACGGCAACCGCGTCGAGATCGCCGCCGCCTGCCCTGCCGCGCGCGCGCTGGGGCTGGCGCCCGGCATGGCGCTCGCCCAGGCCCGCGCGCAGATCGCCGGGCTCGATATCCGGCCGGCCGATCCCGAAGGCGACCGCGCGCATCTCGCCGGCCTCGCGATCGCGCTGGCGCGGCGCTGGACTCCGACGGTGGCGATCCACGGCGAGGATACCCTGTTCCTCGATTTGACCGGGGTCGCGCATCTGCACGGCGGCGAAGCGGCGATGGCGATGCGGCTGCGGCGGATGCTGGCCCGGCTGGGCTATTCCGCGCGGATCGCGATCGCCGACACGCCGGGCGCGGCCTGGGCATTGGCGCATTATCCGCCCCCTCGTCATTCCCGCTCAGGCGGGAATCCAGAGTCGGAAAGGGCATCGCTCGGGGCTCTGGATCCCCGCCTGCGCGGGGATGACGGCTTGCTTTGTCGCAAGGGCCGGCAAGCCGAAGCCGTCGCCCCCCTGCCGATCGAGGCGCTGCGCATCGATGCCGCCGCGGTGGAATTGCTCCACCGGTTCGGCGTCAGGCGGATCGCGCAGCTCGCCGCGATGCCGCGCGCGCCCCTGGTCCGGCGGTTCGGCGCGGCGATCGCCACCCGGCTCGAACAGGCATTGGGCCGGCTGCCCGAGCCGCTGCATCCGGTGACGCCGCCCGAGCCGATCGCGATCGTCCAGCGCTTCGCCGAGCCGATCGCCACTGCCGAGGCGATTGCGCATTGGCTGGGAACGCTCGTCCCGCGCCTCACCGCCGCGCTGGCAGAAAAAGGGCTGGGCGCGAGCCGGATCGAATTGGTCGCCGACCGGGTCGACGGCGTGCCGCAGCGCATCCGCATCGGCCTTGCCCGCCCCAGCCGCGACGGCGCGCATCTGCTGCGCCTGCTCGCCCGCCGCATCGAGCAGATCGAGCCGGGCTACGGCGTGGACGCGCTGACGTTGCACGTCCGCCGCGCGATGCCGCTGGGGCCCGAGCCTTTCGCCGAACGGCTCGACGAAGAAGCGGCACCCGATCTCGCGACTCTGGTCGACACGCTGGCCACGCGGATCGGCTTGGGTGCGATGTGGCGCAATCGCCCGGTAGAGAGCGACGTGCCCGAACGATCGGTGGCGAGCATGGCGGTGCTCGATCCGCCCGAACGCGCCGGCATGCGCGGCAAGATCGACGCTGTCGGCCAGCTCGACCGCAATCCCGCGCTCCATCCCTGGCATCCCGAATGGCCCAAGCCGGCGCGGCTGCTGCGCCGGCCCGAACGGCTCGACCATGTCGTCGCCGAACTGCCCGATCATGCCCCGCGCCGCTTCACCTGGCGTGGGCAATCGCATCGCGTGGTGCGCGCCGACGGACCCGAGCGCGTGCATGGCGAATGGTGGAAGCGCGCCGCGGAGATGCATCACATCCGCGACTATTTCCGCGTCGAGGACGATGCCGGGCGGCGCTATTGGCTGTTCCGCAAGGGCGATGGCGAGCGCCCGGCGACCGGGGATCTCAGCTGGTACCTGCACGGGGTGTTCGGATGAGTTATGCCGAACTCCAGGTGACGACGCATTTCTCGTTCCTGCGCGGGGCTTCCGCGCCCGAGGAATTGTTTCGTCAGGCGGCATTGCTCGGCCTCCCTGCTCTCGGCATCGTCGACCGCAATTCGGTGGGCGGAGTGGTCCGCGCGCTGGTCGCCGCCGAGCAATTCTCGGCGCTCGGCGTCGACATAAGGATGATCGCCGGGTGCCGGCTCGATCTGGTCGACGGCAGCGCGGTGCTGGTGTGGCCCGAGGATAAAGCGGCATGGTCGCGGCTCACCCGGCTGCTCACGCTCGGCAAGTCGCGCGCCGATCCGCAGCACGGCGAAAAGGGCAAATGCTTCCTGCATTGGGAGGATGTCGCGGCGCACGCCGAGGGACTGGTCGGCGCGCTGGTGCCCGGGCTCGCCGATCCGGGCGATCCGCTGTCGCTGCGCTGGATGGCGGATGTGTTCGGGGATCGCGGGCATGTCTGCCTGACCCAGCATCGCCGGCCGGGCGACGCGATGCGGCTGCACCAGCTGAACCAGAACGCCCGGCGCTTCGGGCTGACATCGCTCGCGACCGGCGACGTGCTCTACGACACGCCCGATCGGCGGATGCTGCAGGACGTGGTCACGGCGATCCGCGAGAAATGCACGATCGACCAACTCGGCTTCCGCCGCGAGCGCAATGCCGACCGGCATTTGAAGTCGCCCGAGGACATGGCGCGGCGCTTCCGCGACTATCCCGAGGCGCTGCGCGCGACCGAAGCGATCGTCGAGCGCTGCACCTTCTCGCTGCGCCAGCTCGAGCACCAATATCCCGAGGAGACCGTCATCCACGGACGCACCGCGCAGGAAGCGCTGCGCGCGCTGGCGTGGAACGGGCTCAAGCATCGGTTCGCCGGCAAGCCTTCCAAGGCGCATCAGGACCTGCTCACGCACGAGCTCGGGCTGGTCGAGCAGATGGGCTATGCGCCCTATTTCCTCACGGTCAATTCGATCGTCCAGTTCGCGCTCAGCCAGCAGATCCTCTGCCAGGGGCGCGGCAGCGCGGCCAATTCGGTGATCTGCTTCGCGCTGGGGATCACTTCGATCGATCCGATCAAGCACCAATTGCTGTTCGAGCGATTCATCTCGACCGAGCGCAAGGAGCCGCCCGACATCGACGTGGATTTCGAGCATGAGCGTCGCGAGGAAGTGATCCAGTGGATCTACGAAACCTATGGCCATGACCATGCCGCGCTGACCGCCGTGGTCAGCCGTTTCCGCTCGCGCGGCGCATTGCGCGAAGTCGGCAAGGCGCTCGGCCTGCCCGAGGATCTGACCGCGGCGCTGTCGAGTCAGGTCTGGGGCTGGTCGAACGAAGTCGACGACCGCCACGCCGACGCGCTCAACCTCGACCGCAAGGACCCGCGGCTCGCGCTGACGCTCGAGCTGGCGCGGCAACTGATCGGCACGCCGCGCCATCTGTCGCAGCACCCGGGCGGCTTCGTGCTGACCCGCGACAAGTTGCACGACCTGATCCCGATCGAGCCCGCCGCGATGATCGATCGCCGCGTGGTCGAATGGGAGAAACTCGATATCGAGGAGCTCGGCTTCATGAAGGTCGACATTCTCGGCCTCGGCATGCTCGGCTGCATGCGGCGTGCCTTCGACCTGCTCGCCGATCACAAGGCCACGCACCTCACCCTCGCCTCGCCGCTGATGCAGGAGGATGACGACCTAACGTTCGAGATGATCCGTCAGGCCGACACGCTGGGCGTGTTCCAGATCGAGAGCCGCGCGCAGATGTCGATGCTGCCGCGGATGAAGCCGGTCAATTTCTACGACATCGCGATTCAGGTCGCGATCGTCCGGCCCGGGCCGATCCAGGGCAATATGGTCCACCCCTATCTCAAGCGCCGGCAGAATCCGGAGCTGGTCGACTATCCCTCCCTTGCGCTCAAGAAAGTACTCAGGAAGACGCTGGGCGTTCCGCTGTTTCAGGAACAGGCGATGCAGGTCGCGATCATCGGCGCCGGCTTCGCGCCCAGCGAAGCCGACCGGCTGCGGCGCGCGATGGCGACCTTCAAATCGACCGGCGGCATCGGCGAGTTCGGACCCAAGCTGCTCGCCGGCATGCGCGCCAACCATATCAGCGACGATTTCGCCGAACGGCTGGTCGCGCAGATCGAGGGGTTCAGCAATTACGGCTTCCCCGAGAGCCACGCCGCCAGCTTCGCCAAGATCGCCTATGCCTCGTCATGGATGAAATGCCATCATCCGGACGTGTTCTGCACGGCGTTGCTCAACGCGCAGCCGATGGGATTCTACGCGCCGGCGCAACTGGTCCGCGATGCGCGAGCGCACGGCGTCGAGGCGCGACCGGTGTGCATCAACCAAAGCGACTGGGACACGCGGATGGTGCCCGACGGACCCAATACGCGTCCCCGGCATGCGGCATTCTGCGGGACCGACAAAGGCTGGGCGGGCATGCAGCCGATCCGGCTTGGGATGCGGATCGTGCAGGGGCTCGCTGAGACAGATGCCAACAAAATCCTCGAGGCCCGCGCGCGGGCGCCGTTCGTCTCGATCGAGGATGTCTGGCGGCGCTCGGGGGTGAAGCCGGCGGCGCTCGAACGGCTGGCGCGCGCCGATGCCTTCCATGCGCTGGGATTCAACCGGCGCCAGGCCTTGTGGGCGATCAAAGGGCTCGGCCAGAAGCCGCTCGATCTGTTCAGCGCCGCCGATGCGCGCGAAGGCGTCACCGTGCCCGAGAGCGTCGAGACACCGGTTGGGCTGGTGCCGCTCACCGAGGGCCGCGAAGTGGTCGAGGATTATCGCGCGACCCAATTGTCGCTGCGCGCGCATCCGGTGACCTTCCTGCGCGATCAGCTGGCGGCGCGGCGGATCGCGAAATGCGCGGATCTGATGAAAATGAAAGACGGCGCGCGAGTCGAGGTGGCCGGGCTGATTCTCGTTCGCCAGCGGCCGGGCAGCGCCAACGGCGTGGTGTTCGTGACGCTCGAGGACGAGACCGGCATCGCCAATGCCGTGTTCTGGGCCGACCGGTTCGAGGCCAATCGGCGCACGGTGATGACCGCGACGATGCTGGCGATCCGCGGCAAGGTGCAGAAGGAAGGCATCGTGATCCACCTCGTCGCCGAGACGATCATCGATCTGACCCCGTGGCTGCGCGAAGTCGGCGAACTCGAATTGCCGCGCTTCACCGCCCCCGGCGACGGCGCGACGCATGGCGGCACGATCGATCCGCGCGATCGGCTCAAGCTGCCGCCGCAACGCGCGCTGGAGAGCTGGCCGCCGCGGCGCAGCCTCAAGGCGCCGGACCTGATCCCGGTCAAATCGCGCGACTTTCACTGAGGAGAATGACGATGATGTTTCCGACCACCGGGGAAAACGTGTCCGGCCGGCAGCTGCGCCGCGACGACCAGATGCTCTATCTGATGATCAAGCCCGATCCGGACGCCGCCGCGGCGATGGACGGTCTGCGGCGCCAATATGAACTGGCGCGCAAATATGCCTTGGAGCGCTTCCACTTCACGCTCGTCCCGTTCGGCGACATCCGGCTGCTCTCGCCGGAAAACCTCGAACGGATTCGCCGGGCCGCGGCATCGCTGCAAGCCGAACCTTTCGAGGTGAGTCTCAATCGGATCAGCGGCAATGCGCTGGTCGGCAGCCGAATGCGGGCGCTACGCGATTTCCAGCGCGCGCTCGTCGCCCGGCTCGACGCGTTCGAAATCGACCGCCCGGACCATGCTTTCGATCCCCACGTATCGCTGACTTACGAGGAATGGCAGCAACGCAACATCGAAGTGTCGCCGATACGCTGGCATGTCCGGCAGCTCCTGTTGGTCAAGAGCGTCCACGGCAAGGGTCATGAGCTGCTCGACAGCTGGACGCTCGAAGCGCGCCAGGGATTGCTTCCGTTCTAGTGCCAAGGTCGCACTTCCACCGGCGCGCAGGGATGCTAGGCTCGGCAAAAAGGAAGAGGATTCGAATGCTTCTGCGCACTTCACTGTACGCTGCCCTGCTTTTCCCGCTCGCCACACCGGCGCTCGCACAGGACAAGCCCGCGCCGGTCGCCCGGCTCGACCATGTCGCGATCTGGGTCGTCGACCAGCAGAAGAGCATCGACTTCTATCGCGAGATGTTCGGCCTCGGCGAGATCCCCGCGCCTTTCCCGGCGGGCGGGCCGCGCTGGATGCGCTTTGCCAATGGGATCGAGTTGCACATCCAGCCCGGCCGCACCGCGCCGGTCGAGCAACCGCGGCGCGTGCACATGGCGATCGGCGTGGCCAGCCTCGATCCGATCCTCGCCAAGCTCAAGGCCCGTGGCCAAGGCTGGAGCGACGTCGCCGGCAAGCCCGGCGCGATCCAGAACATGCGCACCGACGGCATTCGCCAGATCTTCCTCCAGGACCCCGACGGCTATTGGATCGAAGTCAACGACGCGGGCAAGCTTTAGGGGACTCCTGCTCCTCTCCCTGTGGGAGAGGTAGCGAAGCTTGGCAGCTTGCTGCCTAGCGTAGCTAGGTGAGGGTGTCCTGCTATCGACAGGGCGATCCCCTCACCCAGCTCCGACTAGGCCCCGCTGAAGAAGCGGGACCAAGTCTGCGCAACCCTCTCCCGACGGGAGAGGGAGATCAGCCCCCGACGACCTGCTCGATCACCCCGAAGATCGGGTGGTGCCGGTCGTCCTCGGCCCAGATCCGGACGGTGTCGCCGGCCTTGAGGAACGGCGTCTCGGGCTTGCCGCTTTTGATCGTCTCGATCGTGCGGAGTTCGGCGAGGCACGAATAGCCGACGCCGCCTTCGCCGATCGGCTTGCCCGGGCCGCCATCGCTGTCGCGGTTCGAGACGGTGCCCGAGCCGATGATCGTGCCGGCGCCGAGCGCGCGGGTCTTCGCGGCATGCGCGATCAACGTGCCGAAATCGAAGGTCATGTCCTCGCCCGCTTCGGCGCGGCCGAACGGCTTGCCGTTGAGGTCGACCATCAGCCTGCGATGCAGCTTGCCGTCCTTCCACCAGTCGCCGAGCGCCTCGGGGGTGACGAACACCGGCGAGAAGGCGCTGGCCGGCTTGGACTGGAAGAAGCCGAAGCCCTTGGCGAGCTCGCCCGGAATGAGATTGCGCAAGCTCACGTCGTTGGTGAGCCCGACCAGCCGGACCGCCGCCAGCGCGTCCTCACGCGAGGCGCCGAGCGGCACGTCGCCGGTGACCACCACCACTTCGGCCTCGAGATCGCAGCCCCACGCCTCGTCGGCGAGCGGGATCGGATCGCGCGGGCCGAGAAAGGCGTCCGAGCCGCCCTGATACATCAACGGATCCTGCCAGAAGCTCTCGGGCATCTCGGCGCCACGCGCCTGGCGGACCAGGGCGACATGGTTCACATAGGCCGAGCCGTCGGCCCATTGATAGGCGCGCGGCAGCGGCGATGCCGCCTGCCGCTCGTGGAAGCGCAGCATCGGAATCGTCTCGTGCTCGAGGTCGGTCGCGAGATTGCGCAGGTCGGTTTCGACCTGTTCCCAATTGTCGAGCGCCGCCTGCAAGGTGGGTGCGATCGCACTGGCATCGGCGCACCATGCCAGATCGTTCGACACCACGACGAGCTTGCCGTCACGACCCTGCTTCAGGCTGGCGAGTTTCATGCAATTCTCTCCTGTTTCGTTCAGCATAGGGCCGCGCGCGCCCAAGTCGAGCGGTTGACACCAAGCACCTGTATCTTCATCGCTTTCCCCGATGTCCTCGTCGCTTCGATTTCTGGATCACGGCGGCGAGATGGCTGACCGGATTCGCGCGCATCCCTGGGCTGCCACGCCACTCGGCGAAATCGCAAGCTGGCCGCAGGCACTGCGCTTCGCGATCAACATCGCGCTCGGATCGAGCTTCCCCACTGCGATCTATTGGGGCCGCGAGCTTCGCCTGCTCTACAACGACGCATGGGCGCCGATCCCCGCCGATCGCCACCCTTGGGCGCTGGGAAGGCCGGGTGCCGAGGTCTGGGCCGATATCTGGCATCTGGTGGGGCCCGAGATGGAGCGGGTGCTCGCTACCGGCGAGGGCTTCTCGACCTATGACCAGATGCTGCCGATGGAGCGGAACGGCGCGCGCCAGGAAACGTGGTGGAACTATAGCTTCACTCCGATCCGCGACGAGCACAACGCAGTGGTCGGCATCCTCAATCAGGGCAGCGAGACCACCCGCACCGTACTCGCCGAGCGCGCCCGCCTCGCCGAGGTCGAGCGGCTGCGCGATCTGTTCGCCCAAGCCCCCGGCGCGGTCGCCCTGCTGCATGGACCCGGCCATGTCTTCGAGCTCGCCAATCCCGCCTATCGCAACCTGATCGGCGGGCGCGACGTGCTCGGCATGCCCGTTGCCGAAGCGCTTCCGGAAGTCGTCGAGCAAGGCTTTGTCGGGCTGCTCGATCAGGTGTTTCGCAGCGGCGTCACCTATCGCGCCGACGCAGTTCCGGTGCGTCTGCAGCGCACTCCAGGCGAGGATGCCGAGGAGCGCATGCTCGACTTCGTCTACCAGCCGATCAAGGACGCGAACGGCGAGACCACGGACATCTTCGTGCTGGCCAACGACGTCACCGAACGCGCGACTGCCGAGGCGGCGCTGCGCGCCAGCGAGGAAAGGCTGCAGCTCGCGCTCGATTCGTCGGTAGGCGTCGGCACCTGGTTCTGGGACATTCCCAGCGGCCGCGTGACCGCGGATCTGCGCTTCCTGCGGCTCTACGGAGTCGAGGAGGCGCTCGAAGGCGTCGGCGCGCCGCTCGCGGCCTTCTTCGTCAACGTGCATCCCGACGATCGTCCGGCGCTCGAGGAAGCGATTGCGACCTCGCTCGCCACCGGCGCGCCTTTCTCGCAGGAATATCGCCTGGTCCAGCCCGACGGCGCGATCCGCTGGGTCGCGGCGCAGGGCAAGCCGTTCCTCGATTCCGAAGGCAAGCCGCTCCGCTTCCCCGGCGTCAGCTTCGACATCACCGTGCGCCGGGAGGCCGAAGAGGCCGCGCGCGCCGCCGCCGAGGAATTGCGCGAGGCGAACGCCGCGCAATCCTTCGTCTATGCGCTGGCCGAGACCCAACGGATGCTCGACACGCCCGACGCGATCATGGCTGCCACTTCGGAGGCCCTGGTCGACCAGCTCGCCGCGAGCCGCGTCGGCTTCTATCGGGTGACCGACGAGACGATCGCCTTCGGCGCCTCGGCCACGCGCGGACGATTGCCGCTGCTCGATGGTGGCGTCATCCCGCTCCACGGCATCGGCGCGGCCGCGATCGAGAGCTATCGTGCGGGGCGGACATTGGTGCTGCACGACGCGATCCGCGAGCTCCCGGTCGACAGCGACATTTCGCAGCGCGCCGCGGCGGCGATCGGCGTGCCGCTGCTGCGCGGCGGCGACTGGGTCGCGACGATGTTCGTCAATCAGGCCGAGCCCCGCCGATGGATGCCCGACGAAGTCGCGTTCATCGAGGCGATCGCCGAGATGTCGTGGGACGCAGTCGAGCGCGCCGGCGCGCTGGTGGCGCTGCGCACGAGCGAGGAGAAGTTCCGGGCGATCGCCAATTCGATCGATCCGATGGTGTGGTCGACGCTGCCCGACGGCTATCACGATTATTACAATGATCGCTGGTACGAATTCACCGGTGTGCCCCACGGCTCGACCGACGGCGAGGGCTGGGCGAATGTCTTCCACCCCGAGGATCAGGACCGGACCTGGGCGCTGTGGCGACACTGCCTCGCCACCGGCGAGCCCTATCACATCGAATATCGGCTGCGGCATCATTCGGGCCGGTATCGCTGGGTGCTCGGCCGCGCCCAGCCGGTGCGCGACGATCTCGGGAGCATAATCCGCTGGTTCGGCACCTGCACCGACATTCAGGAGATCGTCGACGCCCGCGAAGTGCTGGCGCGCTCGCGCGAGGAACTCGAGGCGGCAGTGCTCGAACGCACCGAGCAATTGATGCAGGCCGAGCAGCAATTGCGCCAGGCCCAGAAGATGGAGGCGGTGGGCCAGCTCACCGGCGGCATCGCGCACGATTTCAACAATATGCTCGCGGTGGTGATCGGCGCGCTCGACTTGCTCGAGCGGCGGATCGCGCAGGGACGCACCGATGTCGACCGCTATCTCGTCGCCGCGCGCGACGGCGCCACCCGCGCCGCGGCGCTCACCCAGCGGCTGCTCGCTTTCTCGCGCCAGCAGCCGCTCGCCCCGACCCCGGTCGACGCCAACGCGATGATCGAGGGGATGATCGAATTGCTCGCGCGCACGCTGGGCGAGGCAGTGATGGTCGAGACGCGGCTGGCGGACGGGTTGCGGCCGGCGCTGGCGGATCCGAACCAGCTCGAAAATGCGATCCTCAATTTGTGCGTCAACGGGCGCGACGCGATGCCGGGCGGCGGCAGGCTGACGATCGAGACCGACAATGTCGCAGCCGGGGCGAGCGAGGCGCAGGCGCTCGGCGTCGAGCCCGGCAATTATGTCGCGATCACCGTCGACGACACCGGCGCGGGCATGCCCCCTGAAGTCGCCGCGCGCGCCTTCGATCCGTTCTTCACCACCAAGGGCGTCGGCAAGGGCACCGGGCTCGGCCTCAGCCAGGTGTTCGGCTTCGCCCGGCAATCGGGCGGGACCGTGCGAATCCATACCGAGCAGGGCCACGGCACGCGCGTCAGCCTGTATCTCCCGGTCTATGACGGCGAGATCGACACCGCGGCGCAGGCGGCCGAGATCGACGAGGCAGGGCGCGCGCGGCCGGGCGAAGTGGTGATGGTCGTCGAGGATGAGGAGCGCGTGCGCAGCTATTCGGTCGAGGCGCTGCGCGAACTCGGCTATGTCGTGGTGTCCGCGGCCGACGGCGCCGAGGCGCTGCGGATGATCGCGCGCGGCCAGCGCGTCTCCTTGCTGTTCACCGACGTGGTGATGCCCGAGATGAGCGGCCGCGACCTCGCCCGTCGCGCGCGCAGCGCGTTGCCCGAACTCAAGGTGCTGCTGACCAGCGGCTATACTCCCGACATTGCCGGGCTCGGCGATTCGATCCTGACCAAGCCCTTCGACATCGACCGGCTGGCGCGGCGGGTGCGCGCGGCGCTCGACGATTGAACCCATAGGCACTTGACGCGGCCCGCCCCGGGCGCCATTGGCCCCGCGGCTTCGGGCGCTGCCCTGCCCCCGCACCGCCCGGCCGCCGAGTCCTGTCGAAGGGTGGCCAGGGTCCGCCCGGCAGGCGGAGACGTGTATTCATGGCAAATGTTGCAGTGATCGGCGCCCAATGGGGCGACGAAGGCAAGGGAAAGATCGTCGACTGGCTCGCCGAGCGCGCCGATGTCGTCGTGCGCTTCCAGGGCGGGCACAATGCCGGACACACCCTCGTCGTCGGCGACAAGGTCTACAAGCTCTCGCTGCTCCCCTCGGGAATCGTTCGCGGCACGCCGAGCGTGATCGGCAACGGCGTGGTGCTCGATCCGTGGCACCTCAAGGCCGAAGTCGAGAAGCTCCGCGAGCAGGGAATCGAGATCACCCCCGACACGCTCAAGATCGCCGACACCTGCCCTCTGATCCTGCCCTTCCACCGCGATCTCGACGCGCTGCGCGAGGATGCCAGCGGCGCCGGCAAGATCGGCACCACCCGCCGCGGCATCGGCCCGGCTTATGAGGACAAGGTCGGCCGCCGCGCGATCCGGGTGTGCGACCTCGCCCATCTCGACGAGCTCGGCCCGCAGCTCGACCGCCTGCTTGCGCATCACGACGCGCTGCGCGCCGGCTTCAGCGAGCCCGCGATCGATCGCGATGCGCTGATCGCCGAGCTGCGCGACATCGCCGGCTTCGTGCTCCCCTTCGCCCAGCCGGTGTGGCGGATGCTCAACGAGGCGCGTGGGCGCGGTCGCCGCATCCTGTTCGAAGGCGCGCAGGGCGTGCTGCTCGACATCGATCACGGCACCTATCCGTTCGTCACGTCGTCGAATACCGTCGCCGGAACCGCGGCGGCCGGTTCGGGGCTCGGGCCGGGCGCAGTCGGGTTCGTGCTGGGGATCGCCAAGGCCTATACCACGCGCGTCGGCTCGGGGCCGTTCCCGAGCGAGCAGGACAATGACGTGGGCGAGCGGCTCGGCACCCGCGGCCACGAGTTCGGCACCGTGACCGGGCGCAAGCGCCGCTGCGGCTGGCTCGACGCGGTGCTGCTCCGCCAGTCCGCGGCAGTATCGGGGATCACCGGCATCGCGCTGACCAAGATCGACGTGCTCGACGGCTTCGACGAGGTCTCGATCTGCACCGGCTACACCTTGCGCGGCGAGACGCTGGATTACTATCCGGCGAATGCGCAGGATCAGGCGGCGATCGAGCCGGTCTACGAGACGATGCCCGGCTGGTCCGAATCGACCGCAGGCGCGCGCAGCTGGGCAGAGCTGCCCGCCGCGGCGATCAAATATATCCGCCGGATCGAGGAATTGATCCAGTGCCCGGTGGCGTTGGTGTCGACCAGCCCCGAGCGCGAGGACACCATTCTCGTCCGCGATCCGTTCGCGGATTAAGGTCGAGCCCCGGCGGCGCTGCCGCCGGGGCGTCACTGTCGTTTAGCGCTGCGGCGTCGGAGCAGGGGCTTCCGGCGGCGTGGTCGGGGCCGTGGTGTCGGCGCTCGGATCGGTCGTCGGAGCCGAGGCGTCGGGCGCCGGCGCGGTCGTGCCGCTGCCGGTGGTGCCGCTGTCGGGCGTCGGCGCGGTCGTGTCCGCGCTCGCATCGTCCTTCTTGTCCTTCTTGTGCTTCTGATGCTCCTGGCTGGTGCTGTCGCTCGACTGCGGCGTCGACTGCGCGATCGCGACGGTCGGAATCAGCATGGCACCGGCAAGGAACAAGGTGAGCTTACGCATGTTTAATACTCCTGCATTTGACCGAAATGGCAGGAAACGAACGGCCTCACCGCGTGCATAGTTGCGTGCGGCGGGGTCGCTTCGCCGCTGCAACGAAACCGATCGACCGCGAGCCGACGCTATCGCGGGATCAGCCGCACTGCGCCCGATGCAATAATTTCTGATCGGCGAGCACCAGCGCCATCATCGCCTCGACCACCGGTGCGCCGCGAATGCCGACGCACGGATCGTGGCGGCCTTTGGTGCGGATATCGGTGGCTTCGCCGTCGCGGGTGATCGTCTCGACCGGGGTGAGGATCGAGCTGGTCGGCTTGAACGCGACGCGGACCAGCACCGGCTGACCGGTCGAGATTCCCCCGGCGATCCCGCCGGCATGGTTGGCGAGGAAGTGGACGCCGTCGCTGCCCGGGCGCATCGCGTCGGCATTCTGCTCGCCGGTGAGCGTCGCCGCGGCGAAACCGTCGCCGATCTCGACGCCCTTGACCGCATTGATCGACATGCAGGCGGCGGCGAGCTCGCTGTCGAGCTTGGCATAGAGCGGCGCGCCCCAGCCCGGCGGAACCCCGGTCGCCTCGCAGGCGATCACCGCGCCGAGCGACGAACCCGCCTTGCGCGCGTCATCGACCAATTTCTCCCAGCGCACCGCCGCGGCGGCGTCGGGACAGAAGAACGGATTGTTGTCGATCTCGGCAGCGTCGAAATTGGCCGGATCGATCGCGTCGCCGCCGATCGCCTCGACCCAGGCGCGAATCTTCACCTCGGGGATGGCCAGCCGCGCCACCGCGCCGGCCGCGACCCGCGCGGCGGTCTCGCGCGCCGAGGAGCGTCCGCCGCCGCGATAGTCGCGAAAGCCGTATTTCTGGTCGTAGGCGTAATCGGCATGGCCGGGACGATAGGCGACCGCGACTTCGGAATAATCCTTCGAGCGCTGGTCGACATTCTCGATCATCAGGCTGATCGGCGTGCCGGTGGTGCGGCCTTCGAACACGCCCGAGAGAATGCGGACCTGATCGGGTTCCTGGCGCTGGGTGGTGAAGCGCGACTGGCCCGGGCGGCGCTTGTCGAGGAACGGCTGGAGATCGGCCTCGGACAGTTCGAGCCCCGGCGGACAGCCGTCGACCACCGCGCCGAGCGCGGGCCCATGGCTCTCGCCCCAGGTGGTGAAGCGGAACACGCGTCCGAAGGTGTTGAAGCTCAAATGTCCCCGCCCAATTGTGCGAACGCCTTTGCGTGCGTCGCCGCGCCGCGCTCGCCGCACGGCATGGCACCGCCCTGAAGCGGCAGCGCCATCAGATAGTCACCCGCATAAGGCGAGGCAAATCCGCGCGCCCAATCGGCCGAAAAGCCGAAGCGCGCATAATAAGCGGGGTCGCCGAGCACGAAGACCAGCATCGCCCCGGCATCGGTCAGTTGCGCGAGGCCGGCGCGGACCAAAGCCTCGGCGACGCCCTGTCCGCGCTGCCCGGCGTCGACCGCGAGCGGGGCGAGCGCCACCGCCGCGATCGGCTTTCCTGCGATCTCCACGGCCATCCGGCTATAGACGATCACCCCGGCGAGGCTGCCGGTCTCCGCGTCGTCGGCGAGCAGGGTCAGCACCATGTCGCCGTCGACGCACAACCGCGGGACCAGCATCGCCTCCCCCGCATTGGGGAAGGCCCTGCGAAGCAAGGCATCGATCGCGGCCACGTCCCCGCCGGTCGCGGGGCGGATCGCGATGGTCACGCGGCGCGGGGCCGCGCCCGAGTCATATCACCCCGTCCGGCGATCAGGCCTTCGATGGAAATATCTTCGTCGAGCGCATCCCAATGCAGACCGCTCGGACTAAGCTCCACGGCGCGACGATCGTCGGGCGAACCATGCAGCAGCCGGGGGAACCATGCGAGCGGCACCCCGAGCGTGCGACCGTCCTCCAGCCGCACCCACATCTGGTCGTCATCGAAATCGACGCCGATGGGCCTAGGCGAAGTGGTCATTCCAAACTTCCTCGATCTCATCCCGCCGGGCTTCAACGACGGACAAGATCCACCGCTGCGTCCGCGCATCGAAGCCGCGATTGTAGGCGAACTCGATCAACGGATAAAGCCAGACCTTCGCGTCGGCGCCATCCTTGGTCACGTGCACGTGCGCCGGCTCACGCGGATCGCCTTCATTCGAAAAGAAGTGAAAGCGGTACCCTGCTTCGCGAAATACGACCGGCATCACGCTTTCCTCAGCGCGTCGGCGGCTACCAATCGGCCTTCTGAATCCCGCAGGAACCAGAATAGCCAGCCATTTATCTGATGCTTGGTAATGGCGGCCCCCGCCGGCGACAGACCGGAGTATACGGCACCGTTGGCCTCCACACCGCGCTCAGTGATGAGAGCCTCGACGACGCGGCCGTCTCGGAAACGATGTTCGAGACGGGTACCCACAGGGAATTTGACGCCTTCGCTTTCCCAGTATCTGGTCTCGTCGCGACCGACGGTCGTCGCCCCTCCGATTAGCCCGAGAGCTTCCTTTACGACATCCCCCTCAGAGACTTTCTCGCTGGGTCGCCGACGCGTAATCTCCTTGAACGTTTCGAAGTCCACTTCGATCATAGGCATAAATCGCCTCCATTAGATTAGAGGCGACACCCTATCAGAGAGAAACTCTCTCTACCACAGAGAGATTTCCTCTCTGCGTTCCGTCACACCAACGCGATGTCGGGGGCGTCCTCGGCCTTCATGCCGATGACGTTGTAGCCGGCGTCGACATGATGGGTCTCGCCGGTGACGCCGCTCGCGAGATCGCTGAGCAGGTACAGCCCGGCGCCGCCGACATCCTCGATCGTGACGTTGCGCTTGAGCGGCGAATTGAGCTCGTTCCATTTGAGGATCAGGCGGAAGTCGCCGATCCCCGAAGCGGCGAGCGTCTTGATCGGGCCGGCCGAGATCGCATTGACCCGGATATTGTCGCGGCCGAGATCGACCGCGAGATACTGAACGCTGGTCTCGAGCGCGGCCTTGGCGACGCCCATCACATTGTAATGCGGGATCACCTTCTCGGCGCCATAATAGCTGAGCGTGAGCAGCGAGCCGCCGTTCGGCATCATCGCCGCGGCGCGCTTGCACACTGCGACGAACGAATAGACGCTGATGTTCATCGTCATCAGGAAATTATCGAGGCTGGTATCGACATAGCCGCCGCGCAGTTCGTTCTTGTCGGAAAAGCCGATCGCATGGACGACGAAGTCGATCGTCGGCCAGCGCTCGGCCAAGGTCGCGAAGGTCTTGTCGAGATCGGCCATGTCCGAGACGTCGCAATCGATCAGGAAGTCGCTGCCGAGCTGCTCGGCGAGCGGGCGCACTCGCTTTTCGAGCGCATCGCCCTGATAGCTGAACGCCAGTTCGGCGCCCTGCTCGCGCAATTTCTGGGCGATCCCCCATGCCAGCGAACGATCGTTCGCCAGGCCCATGATCAGCCCGCGCTTGCCCTGCATCAATCCCGTCACGACGCACTTTCCTCCCTTTGCGGCGCCCCCTCTACTCCGTTCGGAGGCGTTTCGGCTAGCGCGGCGTTGAGCTCGGCGCCCGCAACCATGCCGAGCCCGATCAGGTAGAAGAAGATAAGCGCGATCATCACGCCGGCAAGACTGCCATAAGTGAGGTCGTAGCTGCCCAGCGTGCTCAGCATCTTCGGCAGCATCGCAGTGACGAACAGCCACCACAAGGTGGTGAAGGCGGCGCCGGGCCATTTCGGGCATTTCGAGTGGCGGAAGCGGCTCGGCGTCAGCGAATAGAACAGGATGTAGAGCGCCCCGAACAGCGCCAGTGCCGGCGCGAATTTGGTGAAGGACACGATCGTCTGGGCGTTCGAAGCCCAGGGAAGCAATTTATAGAGGAACTGCTCGATTCCGGTGAGGATCACCTGGAAGCTGAATGCCGCCATCGCGAGGATCACCGAGGCGACGATCATCCCGATCGCGCCGAGGCGATAGCGCCAGAACGGCGTGCTCGACTGGACGCCATAGGCCTGGCGCAGGATGCCGCGCAGCGTCTCGATGAAGCCGGCAGTGGTCCACAGCCCGACGATCGCGCCGAACCAGAGCAGATTGCCGGTGCGTGCCTGAAGCACGTCGGACGCCGGCTTGCGCAGGACTTCGGCGACGTCGGGCGGCACCGTCTGGAGGAAGGCCTCGAGCGTGCGGATGCCTTCGCTGCTCCGCCCGACCAATTGCGCGATCGCCGCGGCGACGATCACGAACGGAAAGAGCGTGACCAGCGACAGATAGGCAAGGTTGCCGGCATAGGTGAACCCTTCGTTGAAGGTGTCCACCGCGACGCGTTTGACGACATAGAAGAAGCGGGGGCCGGCACCGATTTTGCCCATCGCGGCGCGGATGCGGACGCCGAGCCCGGGTGCCGCCTCGTCGGCGTCTGAACTTTCCCCTTTTTTCACAAGGGCTCAGACGCCCATGCGGCCACGCGGGTTCCCCTTGTTCTGCCAGCCCTGTACGAACTCGACGAGCGCGTCGTCGTCGACCGGCAGATCGACCATCAAGGTGACGAGCAGATCGCCCCGCCCCCCGGACTTCTTGTGGAAGCCCCGACCCTTCAGCCGCAGGACCTTGCCCGAGGTCGAGCCCTTGGGAACCTTGAGCATCACCGCACCGTCGGGAGTCGGCACGCGGACTTCGGCACCGAGCACCGCTTCCGAAAGGCTCACCGGCAAATCGAGCCGGATATCGTCGCCGACGCGTTCGTAGAAACGGTGCGGCTGGACGTCGATCGTCACGATCGCGTCGCCGAAGCCGCCCGGGCCTTCCTCGCCCTTGCCGGCGAGCCGCATCTGGGTGCCGGTCTCGACGCCGGCGGGGAGCTTGAGGTCGATCGACTTGCCGTCGCGCAAGATGATCCGCTGCGGCGCCAGCCTCGCCGCGTCCTCGAACGCCACTGCGAGCCGATAGGCGACATTGGCGCCCTTCGCCGCGGATTTGCGGCCGAACCCGCCGAAGCCGCCGCTGAACCCGCCGCCGCCGCGCTTGGCGCCGCCGCCGAACAGCCCTTCGAAGATATCGCCGATATCGCTGGATTCGCCGCCGAAATCGAAGCCGCCGCTGCCGCCGGGGCGAAAGCCGGCTTGCTGCCCGCCGCCGCCGAACCCGAACGGCGCGGTCGGATTGCCGTCGCCGTCGATCTCGCCGCGATCGAAACGCGCGCGCTTGTCCTTGTCGCTCAGCAGGTCATAGGCCGAAGTCACCTGGCTGAACTTCTCGGACGCTTTGGGATTGTCCTTGTTGCGGTCGGGGTGCAGCTCCTTGGCGAGCTTGCGATAGGCCTTTTTGATATCGGCCTCGCTCGCGCCCCGCGCCACGCCCAGAGTTGCATACGGATCGGCCACTAAATTCCCCGTTCGAAATCACCAATGTCGAGCGCCCCTTACAGGAGCTTTTCGCCCGCGAACATCGGCGCGACATGCGCTTTTCGCAAGCCCGGCTCAGGCGGGGGCATGTTCCAGCGGTTCGACATCGACCGAAACGTGCATCTCCTGCGCCCCCCAGCCGAGCACGATGCCGTCGATCGGCGCGACATCGGCATAGTCGCGGCCGATCGCGACGACGATGTGATCGCCCGCCATCCAGATGCCGTTGGTCGGATCGACGCCGACCCAGCCGAGCGCCGGCCCCGCCCAGACCAGGACCCAGGCATGCGTCGCATCGGCCCCGACCAGCCGCGGCTTTCCAGGCGGCGGCAAGGTGCGGATATAGCCCGATACATAGGCCGCCGGCAGTCCGGCGGCGCGCAGCCCCGAGATCATGATCTGCGCGAAATCCTGGCAGACCCCGCCACGCTTGCGAAAGGCCTCGCCGGGCGCGGTATCGACGAGGGTGGCGGTGGGATCGAAGGCGAATTCGCGCTGGATGCGTAGCGCCAGCGCGAGCGCGGCGTCGAGCACGCCGCGGCGCGGATCGAGAGCGGCGGCGCACCATTCGGCAATCGCACGGTCGAGCGGGATTCGCGGCGACGGAAAGAGATAGGCGGCAGGGCCGGCGGGCGAGGCATCGCGGCTGGCGCGCGCCCATGAGGCGATCTCGGCGAGGTTCGGGTCAGTGGCGGCGGGGACCGGGATCGGGCGATCGACGCGGACGCGGGCGCGACTCTCGATGGTCAGGTTGCGGGCCGGTTGCTCGACCACGAGGCGAACGACATTGGCGAGCCCTGCTTCGGCGCGCGTCGGGAAGACGCGGCCTTGCGGCTCGATCACCAGAGCATGATCCTCGAGCTGCTGGCCCGACCAATGGATCGGCTTGAGACGGAGATTGTTGCGCGCGAAGGCGACCGGCTCGGCATAAGCGAAGCGGGTGACGTGACGGATCTGGTAGAGCATCCGGTTCAGGCCAGCACCAGTCCGGCGGCGCGCAGCGGCTCGGCACCCTGGAGGAAATACCGCCGCGCGATCGCCTGCGAAAGCCGCGTCAGCCGGGCCTCCAGATCGGCGAGCAATGCGTCATCGACGCGCGTCGCATTGGTGGTGACCAGCAGCGCGGCGATTCCACGCGCCTGTTCCTGTTGCGGCTCGGCGAGGCCGTCGTCGGAAAGCACCGGCAATTTGTTGAGGTGCGCCGAGATCGCCGCGACCTGGAAGGCCAGCGCGCGGGGGTTGTTGGCATCGAGCGTGACGAGGTCGAGGACCGGAATCCGCGCCATTCCGGTCAGATAGCGCTGGCGATAGCTGATCTGGCTGTCCATCAGATCGAGCAGGGTCGACAGATCGTCGCTGGTCGCCTCGGGCCCGCAAAAGCACCGGATGAAACGGATCGCGCCCAATGCGCGCTCGATCCGGCGTCCGATATCGTGGAAACGCCACGCGTCGGTGCGGGTCATATGCTCGCTCGCCAGCCCGTTGAGCGCCGAATAGCGGCGCTGGAGCGAGCCGGCGCGATCGAGCAGCCCGCCGCGCTGCGGGAAAGGCGCGTCGAGCAGGCGGATCATGTCGGCGGAGAGCCGTTCGCGGGATACGCCGCCGATCCGCCGGGCCTGGCGGTTGATGGCGAGGACGCTGTTCCACCCTTCGTCTTCGAGCGCGGTGCGGGTGAGCTGGGTCAGGTCGGCGCGCTTGAGGCCGCGCGGCTCGGGCGCAGCCCCCGCGGCGACCACCAGCCGAATCAGCCGCGCGACGGTATCGGCGGCAAGCGCCGCGCCGGTGTCGGCGCTGATCGAATGGCCGAGCAGCACGCGGAGCAGCCCGAGCAACGCCTCGCCACGCTCGAGATAGCGACCCAGCCAGAACAGATTGTCGGCGACGCGGCTGGGCAAGGTGCCCGGATTGCGGCGGAGCTGGGTGGTGTCGTCCGAAGGCAATAACGAGACCGGCGCGACCGGATCGGCGCCGTGGATGCAGACATCGGCGGACCATATCCCCTCGCCCATCACCGCGGCGCGCGGATCGGGATGCTCGCCGATCCGCGCAAAGCCGCCGGGGAGCACGGTCCAGCCCCCGTCGGCGCCGCGCGCCGCGAAGACACGCAGCGTGAAGGGACGCGCGGCGAGCGCATCGTCGGCGACGGCGGGCATGGTCGACAGGCGGACCACTTCCTGCCCGACATAATCCTGCGGCCGGCGCGCCATGTCGTCGCGCAACGCCGCACGTGCGTCGGGATCCAGCGCCGCGCCGATGGTGGCCTTGCCCCGGGGGAGCCCGAGCGGGGCGGCGCCGAAGGCCGGCGTGATCAACAGCGAATCCATATTGGCGATGACGTGGTCGCGCTCGGCATCCTGCCCGCACCACCAGCTGGCGATGTTGGGAAGCGCGAGCGGCGCCCCGGTCAGCACTTCGGAGAGCCGCGGCAGGAAGGCCGCAAAGGCCGGCGATTCGAGCAACCCCGCACCCGGCGCATTGGCAATGACGACATTGCCCGCGGCCATCGCATCGACGACCCCGGCCACGCCGATGGTAGAATGCGAATCGAGCGCGAGCGGATCGAGCAGCCGCGGATCGAGCCGGTGCCACAACGCATCGATGCGCTTTAGCCCGGCGATGGTGCGGACATAGAGCTTGTCGTCGAGCGCCGCGAGATCGGCGCCCTCGACGAGCAGGAAGCCAAGATAGCGCGCGAGATGCGCCTGCTCGGCATAGCTCGGATTGAGCCGCCCCGGGGTGAGCAAGGCGATGCGCGGCTCGGCACGCCGACAGGCCGCGGCAAGGCCTTCGCGAAACGCGGCGAAGAAGGGCGCGTGGCGTTCGATGTTGAGCCGCGCCGGAAGCTCGCCGAGCGTCCGCGCCATCGCCAGCCGGTTTTCGAGCGCATAGCCGGCACCGGCCGGCGCGCGCAGATGATCGGCGAGCACCCGCCATTCGCCGGAGGGTCCGCGGCACAGATCGGCCGCGACGAACTGGAGATGATGCCCGCCGGGCGGCGCGAGGCGCGCGAGCGGGCGGAGGAAGAAGGGGCTGCCGGTGATGAGCGCGGCAGGGACATGGCCGTCGGCGACGAGCCGCGCTTCGCCATAGAGATCGTCGAGCACGGCTTCGAGGAGCCCGGCGCGCTGGACGATCCCGGCGGCTATATGGTCCCATTCGCCCTTCTCGATCAGCAGCGGGACGGGCGAGAGCGGCCAGGGACGCTCCTCGCCTTCGTCGACGATGCGGAAGCCGGTGCCGATATCCTCGGCGTGGCGCTGCGCGCGTTCACGGGCGATCGCGAGGCCATCGCCGGAAAGCGCGGCGAGTTCCTCGAACAAGGCCGTCCACGCCGGATCGCGTCCGCGCGCGCAAAGGACGTCGCTCTCCGGAACATGCCCGCAATAGTCGGCGATCCACCGGTCGGCGATGGTGGCGGCGTCGAACAACGATGTCGCGGCGCGGCTGGCCAAAATGGGCTTCCTCCGATCGCGGGCCGTGATGGGGGAAAGCATGTTGCGTGGCAACAAGGGAGATGTGCGGAATGGTCCGCCAACACGCGGTATCCGGGCAAAGTGGGACCCAGAGTGGCAATGAACAGAAAAGTGCAGTTCTGGATTCTCCGCCTTCGAGGGACGACAAAGTGGAGCGGCTTTATTCCTCCAGCGGATCAAAACCGAAATCCTCCGCAAGGTCACGCCATGTGGGATTAGCCTCCTCGATCAGGCGAAGTTTCCAGCTACGATTCCATTTCTTGATTCGCTTCTCGCGGAGGATGGCGGGTTCCATCTCGGCGTGAACCTCGAACCAGACGAGGCGATTGCATCCATAGTCTGCGGTAAAGCCGGGGACGGCCTTGGCCCGATGTTCGTAAATGCGCTTCGGAAGGTCCGAGGTGACGCCGGTGTAGAGCGTGCCATTGCGGCCGCTGCCCATGATGTAAACGACCGGAATGCGTTCCATTGTCTTCATCGTAACGCAACCCGTCATCCCCGCGAAGGCGGGGATCCAGAGTGAAGAGGGACGGCCCGCAGCTCTGGATCCCCGCCTTCGCGGGGATGACAGTGGAGGTGCGAGATGCCCGGGGCTTACAGATCCGGCAGCGTCTGACCGGCCTCGCCCCAGCCCTGCAGCGCGCGGCTGGTGGCACGGTCGAGCAAGGTCGCGGCGTCGCGGATGGTGTACCGCTTGGCGGAATCGAGATCGCGCAGCTCGGTCCAGGTGATCGGCGCGGCGACCGGCGCATTCTCACGGGCACGCGCCACATAAGGGAGCACCGCGGTCGCGCCGCGCTGGTTGCGCAGATAATCGATGAAGATCTTGCCCTTGCGCGTCACCTTTTTGAGGTTCGCGGTGAACCGGTCGGGTTCTGCCTGCGCCAGCGCGCGCGCGAAGCGTTCGGCGAAGGAGCGGACCGCCGGCCAATCGACCTGCGGGATCAGCGGCACGACGACATGGACCCCCTTGCCGCCCGACAGCAAGGGCCAGCTGGTGAGGCCGATATCGGCGAGATGGCCCTTGAGATCCTCGGCCGCCTTCTTGACCTCGCCGAAATCGAGCCCTTCGTCGGGATCGAGATCGAACACCATCCGATCGGGTTTCTCGATATCGGCGACGAGGCTGCCCCAGCCGTGAAATTCGATCGTGCCCATCTGGACGCAGGCCATGATCCCGTCGAGGTCGCCCACATAGAGATAGGGCTGCACGCTGCCGTCCTTCTCGCGGACGTCGACGTGATGGACATTGTCGCCGAAGCTGCCGGCGTCGTGCTTCTGGAAGAAGCAATGCTTGGCGCGCCCCTGCGGACAGCGGACGAGGCTGATCGGGCGATCGGCGAGCCAGCGCAAAGCGATCGGCGCGACTGCGGCGTAATAATCGGCAAGCTCGCCCTTGGTGAGCCCGGATTCGGGATAGATCACCCGATCCCGGCTGCTGATCTTGATGCTCGACTGCGTGGCCGCGGGGGTCTCGGGAAGCGGCGCGGGCTTCTCGGCGACGATTTCGCCGGGCTTCTTGTCCTCGCGCAACGCGATGAAGCTGCCATGGCGCACGACATTCTCGGCGGTGAATTCGCTGAAGGCGATCTCGGCGACGAGCTTCGGCTTGATCCAGCGGGCGCCGCGGGCCTCGGGGCGCGGGACCTTCACCGGCGCCTTGTCGACTGCGATCTTGTCGAACCGCTCGCGCAGATCCAGCAGTGTCGCCTGGTTGAACCCCGTCCCCACCTTTCCGGCATAAACCAGCCCGTCGGGGCCGTTGACCGCGAGCAGCAGCGAACGGAAGCCGCGGCCCTTGGCCGCGCTCGGCGTCCAGCCGACGATCACGAACTCCTGCCGCCGGATGCATTTGACCTTGAGCCAGGATTTGGTGCGCGCGCCGCGATAGGGCGCGTCGGCGCGCTTGGAGATAATCCCTTCAAAGCCCTCGCGGCACATCGTCTCGAACAGTTTCTCGCCGGCGCCGACGATATGCTCGGAGAACAGGATGCGCTCATCCATCTTGGCGGCGGCGCCCCCGAGCAGCGCGCGCAGCCGCTCCTTCCGTGCGAGCTGGGGGAGCTTCGTGATGTCCTCGCCGCGATCGGAGAGCAGGTCGAACGCGAAAAAAATCAGCCCCTCGCCGCCGGCCGAGATCGCTTCCTGCAATGTCGAGAAATCGGGCTTGCCGTTCTTGTAGGCGATGATCTCGCCGTCGAGCAGCGCGGGGGCGGGGAGCGTCTTCGCGGCTTCGGCGATGCCGGGGAATTTGTCGGTCCAGTCGAGCCCCGAACGGGTATAGATCTTGGGACCCTTGGCGCCGGTGGCGATCAGCGCGCGATAGCCGTCATATTTGACTTCGTGGAGCCATTGATTGCCGGCGGGAACGCTGTCGACGAGCGTGGCGAGCTGGGGTTGCTGGAAGTCGGGGAGCTTCCCGTCCGCCCTCTTTCCGTCATTCCGGCGAACGCCGGGATCTCGGGCCACGGGCGAGCGGCTTGCTGCCTGAGGTCCCGGCTTCCGCCGGGATGACGCGGCTTTCCCTTCGGCGATCTCCAGCATGGTGCGGCCGGTCTTGATGCTGGTGAGGCCGGTCTCGACGAGGAAATCGGTGGCGCCGGCATATGCGTCGTCGATCTTGCGGAGCAGCCAGTTCTCGTTCTTCTCCTTGCCGCGCGGCTTCAATCGGATCAGCAGCCATTCGCCCTTCATCCGCTCGCCTTCGAGACGGAAATGGAGATGGCCTTTCTCGAGATCCTTGGCGCTCTTGCCTTCGACCGGTTCCCAGACGCCGTCGTCCCACAGCATCACCGTGCCGCCGCCATATTGGCCCTTGGGAATCGTGCCTTCGAAATCGGCATAGGAAAGCGGATGATCCTCGGTGCGGACGGCGAGGCGCTTGGCGTCGGGGTCGAGGCTCGGTCCGCGGGTGACCGCCCAGCTCTTGAGCACGCCATCGACCTCGATGCGGAAATCCCAGTGAAGCCGGGTCGCGTCGTGCTTCTGGACCATGAAGCGATTGCCGCCGGTACGCGCGATCTTGCCCGAGGGCTCGGCGGTCTGGGTGAAATCGCGCTTGGCATTGTATCTGGCGAGGGGATCGGATTTGGCCATCATCTTCTCCGCGAAATCATGCACGCTTCCTCGCAGGGGCCTTCTTCGCCGGTGCCTTTGCCGGAGCCTTGGCGGGCCTGGTCTTCACCGCCGCGCTCGATTTGGCCTCGGGCTTCTCCAGCGATTTCTTGAGCGCCGCCATCAGATCGACGACGTTCGAGCCGCGGCTGGGAGCACCGTCGTCCTTCTCCTCGAGGATTTTCTTGCCCTTGGCCTTCTTCTTGCGCTCGATCAGCTCCTTGAGCGCGTCGACATAGCGGTCGTGGAATTCCTTGGGATCGAACTTCGCGACCTTCTTGTCGATCAGCGTTTCGGCGAGGCCGAGCAGTTCGGGATCGGGCTCGCTGTCGGGGATGTCGCGGAAATAGCCCTGCGCCTTGTTGACCTCGTCGGCGTAACGCAAAGTCTCGAGCACCATGCCGCGGCCGCAGGGCTTGAGGCTGACGACATATTCGCGGCCGCGCATCGCGAGCTGGCCGAGCCCGACTTTCCGGGAGCGGCGGAGCGCCTCGCGCAGCACGATGAACGCCTCTTCGGCGAGATCGTCGGCGGGAACGACGAAATAGGGCTTCTCGTAATAGAGCACGTCGATCTCGTCGGCATCGACGAACTGGGTGAGCTCGAGCGTCTTCTTGGACTCGAGCTTGACCGCATCGATCTCGTCCTGTTCGAGCAGGACGTACGAGCCCTTCTCATATTCGAAGCCCTTGACGATCTCGTCGACGTCGACCGGACCGACGCCGGGGGCGACCTTTTCATATTTGATCCGTTTGCCGCTGGGCTCGTGGATCTGATGGAAGCTGATCTGCGCACCCGATTTGGTCGCGGAATAGATCTCGACGGGAATCGAAACCAGCGCCAGCCGGATCTGTCCCTGCCAATAGGCGCGCGCGGCCATCGTCTTGCTCCTCGTTGCGAGGCCGATTCAATTCGCCAGACGGGAGTCCGTTCCTCGACATGATTTTGACACCGGCGTAGGAGGCGGGACATCATGACCGCCGACCCCTTCGCCCTGTTCGACACCTGGTTCGCCGAAGCGCGGGCGCACGAGCCCAACGACTCCAACGCAATGGCGCTGGCGACGGTGGATGAGGACGGACAGCCTTCGGTGCGGATGGTGCTGCTCAAGGGGCATGGCCGCGACGGCTTCGTGTTCTACACCAATCGCGAGAGCCGCAAGGCGGGCGAGCTGGCGGCGGTCCCGAAAGCGGCATTGCTGTTTCACTGGAAATCGCTGCGCCGGCAGATCCGGATCGAAGGCTCGGTCAGCCATGTCACCGACGCCGAGAGCGATGCCTATTTCGCCAGCCGCAGCCGCGATTCGCAGCTCGGCGCCTGGGCGTCCGAGCAATCACGGCCGCTCGATGTGCGCGCGACCTTCGAGACGCGCTACGAGGAAGTGCGCGCGCGCTTCGAGGGGGGCGACGTGCCGCGGCCGCCGCATTGGGGCGGGTATCGGGTGACGCCTGAGCGAATAGAATTCTGGCAGGACCGCGAACATCGGCTCCACGAGCGCCGGCGCTTCGTGCGCGCGGGCAAAGGCTGGGCCGAAGGCCTGCTCTACCCGTGAGCAATCTCGCGCGACGGGCAGCGCTGGCGAGCGTCGCCTGCGCCTTGTTGCTCGGCGGTCTCAAGGCGTGGGCAGCGTGGCGGACCGGATCGGTCGCGGTGCTGGCGAGCCTCGCCGACAGCCTGCTCGATCTGGTCGCATCGCTGGTGACCTTGGGCGGAGTCCATTGGGCGGCGCAACCCGCCGACGATGATCACCGCTTCGGGCATGGCAAGGCCGAGGCGTTGGCGGCATTGTTCCAGGTCGCGGTGATCGCCTTCTCGGCTTTCGCGATCCTGCTGCGCGCCGGCGAGCGGCTGATGGCGCAGCAGCCGAGCACCGACGCGGAATACGGCATCGGCGTGTCGCTGGTCGCGATCGTCGTGACGCTCGCGCTGACCCGGTATCAGCAATCGGTGGTTCGCCGGACCGCATCGATCGCGATCGGCACCGACCGGATTCATTATCAGTCGGACCTGTTCCTCAACGCCGCGGTGATCGCCGCGCTGGCGCTGGAAAGCTATGCCGGCCTCGCCGGCGCCGATGCAGTGTTCGGCATCGCGATCGGGCTGTGGCTGCTGTTCGGCGCGTGGCGCGCCTCGGTCGACGCGATCGACCAGCTGATGGACAAGGAATGGCCCGAAGCGAAGCGCCAGCGCTTCGTCGAAGTGGCGGCGCGGCATCCCGAATTGATCGGGCTCCACGATCTGCGCACCCGGACCAGCGGCGCAAAGGACTTCGTCCAGTTCCACATCTGGATGGACCCGCACATGACCATCCTCGAATCGCACGACGTGGTCGAGCGGCTCGAGATCGAGCTGGCGCAGGAATTTCCCGGCACCGAAGTGCTGATCCATGTCGATCCCGAGGGTCAGGTAGACGAGCCGGGCAATCCGCTCGCCGAGACCGATTTGCTCAAGGACACGAGATGAAACTGCCCTTCGCCCAGATCGATGCGTTCGCCGACCGGCCGTTCACCGGCAATCCGGCGGCAGTGATCCCGCTCGATGCGTGGCTCGACGATGCGGTGCTGCAGGCGATCGCCGAAGAGAATAACCTGTCCGAAACCGCATTCATCGTCCCCGATGCGAGCGGCGCGGCGGATTACGAGTTGCGCTGGTTCACGCCCGCGGTCGAAGTCGCATTGTGCGGACATGCGACGCTGGCGAGCGGGCATCGCGTGCTGACCGCCGAGCAGGACCGTGATCTGGTCCGCTTCCGGACCCGCCGGTCAGGCGTGCTCGAAGTGGCGCGGCACGGCGACGGCTATCTGATGGCGCTCCCCGCTTATGCGCCGGCGCCGGCCGCCGTACCGCGGCTGCTGGAAGCGCTCGGCGTACAAGGCGAGACGCTGCGCCACCCGCGCGGCTACGACCTGACCGTGCTCGACAGCGCCGAAGCGGTGCTGGCTGTCGCTCCCGACTTCCGCGCGCTGGCGGCGATCGGCGACACGCTCAACATCGTGACGGCGCCCGGACGCGACACCGACGTGATCAGCCGGGTGTTCGCGCCGGCGGCCGGCATCGACGAGGACCCGGTGACCGGATCGGCGCATTCGGTGCTCGCGCCCTATTGGGCGAAAAGGCTCGGGCGGGATCGCTTCACTGCGTTTCAGGCGAGCCGGCGCGGCGGGCATGTCGGCTGCGAGCTGGCGGGGGAACGCGTGATATTGAGCGGCAAATGCGCGACGGTGGTGGAGGGGAGCTTCGCGCTCTAATCCCTCTCCCGACGGGAGAGGAAGTCCTCAGGCAATCGCCAGTTCGGCCCGCTCGGTTTCCTTGATCCAGCCGCCGCCCAGCACCCGATCACCGGCGTAGAGCACTGCAGCCTGCCCCGGCGCGACGCCGTATTCGGGCGTCTCGAACACCAGGCGCGCGCCGTCGAAGCGCGCCGGTACCGGCCTGGCCATCGAGCGGACCTTGACCATCATCGGCCCTTCATGGTCGCCGCCGAGCCAGTTCACATTCTCGATCCGCGCAGTGCGAACCGCGAGCGCGCGTTTGGGGCCGACCACCACCTCGCGCGTCGCCGCATCGAGCCGCAGCACATAATAAGGTTCGGGCGCGCCGCCGATCTCGAGCCCGCGGCGCTGGCCGACGGTGAAATGGATCAGCCCCTTGTGCTCGCCGAGCTTGCGGCCGGCCTCGTCGACGATGGCGCCATGCGTCTCGGCATGGGGGCGCAGCTTCTTGACGAGGCTGGCATAGTCGCCGTCGGGGACGAAGCAGATATCCTGGCTGTCGGGCTTGCCGGCGACGCCGAGGCCCAGTTCAGCCGCGAGTTCGCGCACCCGCGGCTTGGGCAGCCCGCCCAGCGGGAAGCGCAGGAAATCGAGCTGGGCCTGCGTCGTCGCGAACAGGAAATAGCTCTGGTCGCGCGCCGGATCCATGGCGCGGTGGAGCTCGGCGCCGCCGGCGCCTTCGACGCGGCGGACATAATGGCCGGTGGCGAGGCAATCGGCGCCGAGATCGCGCGCGAGCGCGAACAGATCGGTGAACTTGGGCCCCATATTGCACTTCACGCACGGGATCGGGGTGCGGCCGGCGAGATATTCGTCGGCAAAATCGTCGATCACCGTCTCGCGGAAGCTCGAGGCATGATCGAAGACATAATGCGCGATGCCGAGCTTGTCGCAGACGGCGCGGGCGTCGCGGATGTCGCGGCCGGCGCAGCAGCTGCCCGCACGTCCCACCGCTTCGCCATGATCATAGAGCTGGAGCGTGACGCCGATCGTCTCGGCACCGCTTTGCGCCGCGAGCGCCGCCACGACCGAGGAATCGACCCCGCCCGACATCGCGACGACGATCCGCCGCATGCCGGGCGGCGCAGCCAGTTGAAAATCTGCAGAATTCACGAGCGCGCACATAAGCGCTTGTCGTCGTCCGATCCAGCCCGGCGCCGGAAACCTCTCGGAAACGCAGGTTAAGCGAGCGTTCCCATCGGCTTTACGGCCCCTTCATCCTGATTGGCTAAAGCTGGCCGACCAAGAGAGTCGAGACTGGATTCGTATCCGTGGATTTGAGCTTTGCCAGACTGGATCGCGACGTGGCGGTCACCGCCATGCCGACCGAGCTGGCGGTTCTGCTCGTCGGCATCGCCGCGCGGCAGGCGGCGAGCCCCACGGCGTGCGCCCAGACCAGGCTCGCGATGACGGCGCCGGTCGACGCGCTGCTCGCACCCGCTCACGGCGCGTTCCACCGCGCCGCGGCGGCGAAGCTAAGGCGATGGAAAGAGGAATGAAGCCGGCGTTTACCGTGGCGTTTTAGCCGTTGTTCAAGCGCCGGGAATAAAGGTGGTTGTGTTGAGTAACGGGGGCCCCCGCCCCGATGAGGCATGTAGATGATTGAAAACCAGAAGATCCGTCCTGCGAAAGTGATCGGGCCGCTCGGCGAGCCGCTGACGCTCGACACGCTGCCGCCGCCGAGCACGACCCGCTGGGTCGTGCGCCGCAAGGCCGAAGTGGTCGCCGCGGTGAATGGCGGGCTGCTGAGCGTGGACGAGGTCTGCGAACGCTATGGCCTCACCGTCGAGGAATTCGCCGGCTGGCAGCGCGCGATCGACCGCTCGGGCATGCCCGGGCTGCGGGTGACCCGCATCCAGCATTATCGCTCGCTCTACGAGCGCCAGCAGAAATACTGAGCCAGCCCCTCCCATCGGGCCAGAGCGGCGCGCTTCCGTAACCGGAGGCGCGCCGTTTTCGTCTCGGCCACGGCCGAAGAGCTGGAAAGTTCCACGAGCGCATCGAAAAATCGATACGGAACCAACATAAGTGTTTGCGGATTTTTCCCTACGTCGCCCGGCTCGCCGGGCTAGCAACGGAGGGACTTGTCATGGGTCTTATTGTTTGGCTCGTCATTGGCGGCGTCGTCGGCTGGCTGGCGAGCATTGTCATGCGTACCGATGCCCAGCAGGGCATCTTCCTGAACGTCGTGGTCGGCATTGTCGGCGCGTTCATCGGCGGCCTGCTCTTCGGCGGCTCGATCAACAACGGCGCGATCACCCCGATGACCTTCATGGTCTCGCTGCTGGGTGCGATCATCCTGCTGGCGATCGTCAATCTGGTGCGTCGCGGCGCAGTCCGCTAAACACCAGGCATCGACAAAAAGGGGCTGCCCGAAAGGGCGGCCCCTTTTTCATGCGCGTCACTTGAGCAGGAAGCGCACCGAGAGCGAAACCCGCAATTCCTGCTCGCCCGCGACCACCGGAGTGGCGGCCGCATCGGCGCTGAAGCGTTCGGCGCGTGCCGCCATCATCGGCATCGGCGGCGGCATCGCCCCGCCTTCGGAGATCGACAGGATGCGATCGACGCGCAGTCCCGCGGCCTTGGCATAGAGATCCGCCCGCGCCCGGGCGGCCGCCACCGCCGCCGCGCGCGCTTCGTCGAGCGCCCCCTCGGGCTTGTCGATCGTCAGGTTGGGCCCCGAAATATTGTTGGCGCCCTCGCGCACCAGCGCATCGAGGATCGTGCCGCTTTTCGCAATGTCGCGAAAGCGCACCGTCACCTGATTGCTCGCCTGATAGCCGGTGATCACCGGCGGCTCGTTCTGCGCGTAGCGATATTGCGGGCTGAGCGCGATGTTCGACGTCTGCACGTCGCGTTCGGCCACGCCTGCCTTGCGCAGCGCCGCGAGCACCGCCGCCATCCGCGTGCCGTTCTGCCGCATCGCCTCGCCGGCGGTGGCATGCTGGGTGACCACGCCGGCCTGAATGACGGCGAGATCGGGGGTCCGCGCGCTGACGCCGTCGGCCGACACTTCGAGCAGCGTGCCGTCCGCCGGCAGCAGCATCGGCCGGACCTCCTGCGCGGAAGCCGACAGGGTGGCGAGCGTCAATCCCGCAGCAGTGGCGGACAATAGCAGGCGAATCATCGATACTCTCCCGAAACAAGGTTGTGGCGCTGCCTTGCTGCACGCAGCCCGCATCGAAGCTGAACGACGCCGAAGGCTCTCGTTCAGATTCGGCGGACCATGACCATGCGATAGAATAGCAACAGCACCACTGCGCCTGCCGTCGCCGCGGCATAGGCCTGCCACGTGCTGTCATGGACCTCGAGTCCGAGCAGCGGGGTCAAATAAAATGCCAGCAGCGCGCCGACGATCCCGAACAGGATCGTGACGATGATCCCTCCAGGGTCGCGCCCGGGCATGATCAACTTGCCGAGCGCACCGGCGACAAGACCGATCAAAAGCCATCCAAGGATACCGTTGGGCATGCGATCCCTCCCGTTGCGGCCGGCCCTCGGGCCGAAAATGAACGTCGCGCCATGGCTGTGCCATTGCAACCGTTTCTTGCCGGCAACGATGCCGATCTTGCGAAAAAGGTCCAGAACGGGCATTGCGCGCCGCACAAAGCGAAACGGCTCTTGTGGTCGGTGCTTTATTCATCTAATACAGTGCGATCAAGGGGGCATCGGCCGCGTCGGCCGAATTCGAAAGCTCGCACATGAACTATGAGGCAGGGATGTTCGGACGGCAGGAGCGGCTGGAGTTCACCGGCGAGGAAACGACGCGCAAGAGCCGTCGCTGGCTGTGGATTTCCGCCGTAGCGATCCTCGTGGTAGGCGCGCTCGCCTTCTTCATGATGAGCGGCTCGAAGCCCGCGGAGCCCAAGGGCGCCGCGGCGGGCAAGGCTGCGCCGGGCGGCGCGGGCCAGACGCAGATGCCGACGGTCACCGTCGCCGTTCCCGGACGCCAGACCGTGCAGACGATCATCAGCGGCACCGGCACCCTCGCGGCACGCCGCGAGATGCCGGTCGGCGTGGCAGGCGAAGGCGGCGTGGTCACCCGCGTGCTCGTCGAGCCAGGCAGCTGGGTGGGCAAGGGCCAGGTGCTCGCGGTCGTCGATCGCAGCGTGCAGGCGCAGACCGCCGAATCGCTCGCCGCATCGGTCCGCGTCGCGCAGGCCGAGGCGCGCCTCGCCCAGGCCGAGCTCGATCGTGCCCACAAGCTCGTCGCCAATGGCTTCATCTCCAAGGCCGATATCGACCGCAGGACCGCGACGCGCGATCAGGCGCAGGCCCGCGTCCGCGTCGCGCAGGCGCAACTTTCCGAGACCCAGGCGCGCAACCGCCGGCTCGACATCCGCGCACCCGAGGCCGGGCTGGTGCTGACGCGCCAGGTCGAGCCGGGCCAGATCGTCAGCGCAGGTTCGGGCGTGCTGTTCCGCATGGCGATGGGGGGCCAGATGGAGCTCCGCGCGCAGCTCGCCGAGGCCGATCTCCAGAAGCTGCGGCCCGGCGCGCGCGCCGAAGTGATCCCCACGGGCACCACCCGCGTCTTCACCGGCGAGGTGTGGCAGGTCTCGCCGGTGATCGATCCGCAGACGCGCCAGGGCATCGCCCGCGTCGCGCTCGCCTACGATCCGGCGCTGCGTCCGGGCGGCTTCGCCAGCGCGCGCGTCGTCGCCGGCGGGGTGACCGCGGTGATGCTGCCCCAGTCCGCGGTGCAGAGCGACAATGACGGCAATTTCGTCTATATCCTCGACGACAAGAACCAGGCGGCGCGCCGCGGCGTGACCACCGGCGACGTCACCGAGGCGGGCGTGGCGATCACCAGCGGGCTCAGCGGCAGCGAGCGCGTCGTGCTCACCGCGGGTGCCTTCCTCAACCCCGGTCAGAAGGTCATCCCGAACCTTCAAAAGTCGAAGTAAAGGCGAACAAAGATGGGCTTCCGGAACATCTCGGCCTGGGCGATCCGCAATCCGGTTCCGCCGATCGTCCTCTTCCTGTTCCTGACGATCGCCGGGTTCGTCAGCTTCGGCAGGATGGACGTCAACAACGATCCGGACATCGACTTCCCGATCGTGTGGATCGCGATCAGCCAGCCCGGCGCCGCGCCGAGCGAGCTCGAGAACCAGATCACCCAGAAGGTCGAATCGGCGGTCCGCAGCCTCCAGGGCATCGACGAGATCACCTCGACCGTTTCCGAAGGCAGCAGCCAGACCGTCGTCCAGCTCACGCTCGGCATGCCGATCGATCGCGCGGTCGAGGACGTGCGCAGCGCGATCCAGCAGATTCGCGGCGACCTGCCCGACGGCATCCTCGAGCCGCAGATCGGCCGGGTCGACACGTCGAGCGACAACGAGATCGCCAGCTTCACCGCAGTCGCCACCGACATGACCGTGTCGGACCTGAGCTGGTACATCGACAACAGCGTCGCCAAGGAATTGCTGGCGATTTCGGGCATGTCCGCGGTCGAGCGCAACGGCGGCGTCGATCGCGAGATCCGCGTGATCCTCGATCCCGCGCGGCTCCAGTCGGTCGGGCTCACCGCGAGCCAGGTCAACCAGCAGCTCCGCCAGGTCAATCTGAACGCCGCGGGCGGCCGTGCCGAGATTTCAGGCTTCGAGCAGTCGGTGCGCGTGATCGGCAATGCCGACAGCGCCTATCGTCTCGGCCAGACCCAGATCTCCACCGGCAGCGGACGGACGGTGCGGCTCGCCGACATCGCCAACGTCAAGGACGCCTATGCCGAACAGCGCAGCATGGCCAAGTATAACGGCCATCAGGTAATCTCGTTCGACATCAAGCGCGCCAAGGGCGCTTCGGACGTGATGGTGTTCCATGACGCCGAAAAGGCGCTGAAGAAGCTCGAGGAACGCAACCCCAAGGTCAAGTTCGAGCTGCTCAACAACAATTCGAAATATGCCGAGCAGCAATATCACACTGCGATGGAGGCGATGATCGAGGGCGCGGTGCTCGCCGTCATCGTCGTGTTCATCTTCCTGCGCGACTGGCGCGCCACCGCGATCTCGGCGCTGGCCATCCCGCTCTCGGCGATTCCCAGCTTCTGGTTCATGGACATGCTGGGCTTCACGCTCAACCAGATGACCCTGCTCGGGCTGAGCCTCGTGGCGGGCGTGCTGGTCGACGACGCGATCGTCGAGATCGAGAATATCGTGCGGCACATGCGGATGGGCAAATCGGCCTATCAGGCATCGATCGACGCTGCCGACGAGATCGGCGTCGCGGTGCTCGCCACCACCATGTCGATCGTCGCGGTTTTCCTCCCGGTCAGCCTGATGCCGGGCATCTCGGGCGAATATTTCAAGAATTTCGGAATGACCGTGGTCGCCTCCGTGCTGATGTCGCTGGCGGTCGCGCGAATGCTGACTCCGATGATCGCGGCCTATTTCCTCAAGGCCAAGGGCCATGCCAATCACGGCGAGGGCCGGATCATGGACGCCTATACCGGCATGCTGCGCTGGACGCTGCGGCATCGCTGGTCGGCAGTGGCCGGCTATGTGCTCTCGCTGGCGGCGACGCTGGTCATGTTCGCGACGATGCCGTCGACCTTCCAGCCCGCGCAGGACCAGGACAGCGTCACCGCGACGATCGAGATGGTCCCCGGCACGCCGCTCGCGGATACCGAACGCGTCGTCGCCCATGTCGCCGAGATCCTTCGCCAGGAGCCTTTGGTCACCGACATCTACAGCCGCAGCTTCGTCGGCAACGGCCGGGTGACTGCCCAGTTGCGCGAAGACCATGAAGAGCCGAGCACGGCGTTCGAGAAGCGCGTCGCGCCGAAATTGCTCGCGATCGCCGATGCGCGGGTCAATTTCCGCTCGCAATTCGGCTGGGGCTCGAGCGGGCGCGACCTGACGATCACGCTCGGCGGCGAGGATCCGGCGCTGCTCAACCAGACCGCCAACACGCTGGTCAAGCAGATGGAGGGGATGAAGGAAGTCGTCGCGCCGCGCGTCGCCGGCGACCTCAACCGTCCGGAGATCGTAATCAAGCCGCGGCTCGATCTCGCCGCCAATCTGGGGGTGACCACCGCCGCGCTGTCCAGCGCGATCCGCATCGCGACGCTTGGCGACATCGATCAGAACAGTGCGAAATTCTCGCTCTCCGACCGTCAGATCCCGATCCGGGTGGCGCTCGACGAGGATGCCCGCGCCAAGCTGTCGACGATCCAGAACATGCCGGTGCAGACCCAGAATGGCGGATCGGTGCCGCTGTCGGTGGTCGCCGATATCGGCTTCGGCGCCGGCCCGACCCGCATCCAGCGGCTCAATCTGCAGCGCCGCCTCGTCGTCGGTGCCGACCTCGCAATGGATCCGGCCACGGGCAAGCCCTTCGTCAACAACGAAGTGATGAAGAAGATCAATGCGCTTCCGATCATGAAGAACCTCCCGCAGGGCGTGGGCCAGATGACCGTCGGCCAGGCCAAGTGGCAGGCCGAGATGCTCAGCAACTTCTTCGTCGCGCTGGCATCGGGCGTCTTCCTCGTCTTCGCGGTGCTGGTGCTGCTCTATCGCCGCTTCATGTCGCCGTTGGTGAACATGGGATCGCTGCTCAACGCGCCGCTGGGCGGGCTGATCGCGCTGATGCTGTTCGGCATGCCGCTGTCGCTGCCGGTGTTCATCGGCATCCTGATGCTGTTCGGCATCGTCGCGAAGAACTCGATCCTGCTGGTCGATTTCGCGCTCGAGGAAATGGCGAAAGGGGTCGACAAGTTCACGGCGATCGTCGACGCCGGGCACAAGCGCGCCCAGCCGATCGTCATGACCACCATTGCGATGGTCGCGGGCATGATACCGACCGCCTTGTCGTTGCAGGGCGACTCGTCGTGGCGCGCGCCGATGGGCGTGGTCGTCATCGGCGGCCTGATCCTCTCGACCATCCTCACCCTGGTGATCGTGCCGGCATTGTTCAGCCTCGCGGTCGGCCTCGAAACCTGGCTCGGGCCGCGGCTGTCGCGGCGCCTGCTCACCTTCAAGCCCGGCGACGACGGCAGCCGCGTGCTGGGCAAGGCCGATGGCGGCGGGATGATCGACCACAAGCCCGACGACGGGCCGCAACCCGCCGAGTGAACTTCCGCGCGGTTCGAGTATTGGGGAGCGTGTGACGAGGTCGCGCGCTCCCCTTTCGGTTGAGGCCGTCCCCGCGGGCCTCCGGCGCATGCGGCTGGTCGCGACCGGGCTGCTCGTGCTGATGGCCGCGATCTTCCTCGCGGCGCGTCACTTCGACTCCGTCCATCCCGCGATCGGCTATATCCGCGCCTTTTCGGAGGCGGCGATGGTCGGCGGGCTGGCCGACTGGTTCGCAGTGACGGCTTTGTTCCGCCACCCGCTTCATCTGCCGATCCCGCACACCGCGATCATTCCGCGCAACAAGGACCGGATCGCCGGCACGCTGGCAGCCTTTCTGCGCGACAATTTCCTGATCCCCCGCGTCGTCGCGCGGCGGATGCAGCGAGTCGACGTCGCGCGCGCCGCCGGCCGCTGGCTAGCCGATCCGGGCGCGGGCCGCGGGCGGCTGCGCGCGGGCATTGGCCGGCTGGCGGCCGACATACTCGAAGCGCTCGACCAGGAGCGGCTCGGCGGGATGGCGCGGCGCGCGCTGGCCGAGCGACTGCGCGGTCTCGAGATCGCGCCCTTGCTGGGACGGGCGCTCGCCACCGCGATGCAGGAGGACCGGCACCGGCCCTTGCTCGACGGCATCGTCCATTGGGCGGCCAAGGTGCTCGACGCGAACGAGCATATGATCCGCCAGATGGTCCACGAGCGTTCGGGTTCGGTGATGCGCTGGACCGGGCTCGACGAGACGCTCGCCAACAAGATCATCGCCGGGCTCGCTAGGCTGATCGGCGACATGGCCGAGGATCCCGGCCATCCGCTGCGCGCCAAGGCCGAAGAGGGCTTGGCCAAGCTCGCCCACGATCTCGAGCACGATGCCGACCGGCGCGCGCAGGTCGAGGCGTTCAAGAACGAATTGCTCGACAATCCCGCGCTCGGCGATTGGTGGATGGGCGTATGGGAATCGGGCCGCGCGGCGCTGCTGCGGCTCGCGCGCAATCCCGATCGCGTGCTGGCCGGCGATCTCGGCGGCGCGCTTCGCCAGCTCGGCGAGACGCTGCAGGGCGACGCCCGGCTGGCCGACACGATCAACCGCTTCGTCCGCCGCGCCGCGGTGGGCGCCGCATCGGATTATGGCGACGGGATCGTCCGATTGGTCTCGGACACGATCCGCGGCTGGGACGCGCAGACGATCACCGGGCGGCTGGAAAATGCCGTGGGACGCGACCTGCAATATATCCGCATCAACGGGACCCTGGTCGGCGGATTGGTCGGCGTGGCGATCCACGCCGCGGACGCAGCGCTCTAGCCCATCGCTCCGGCCGCATCGCTCGCAATCCGAAACCGGAACGCCATGTCGTGGCGATATTCCTGCCCCGGATCGAGCCGCGCCGTCGGAAAGTTCGGCTTGTTGGGGCTGTCGGGGAATTTCTGCGGCTCGAGGCAAAGCCCGCCACGCGCCGGATAGCTCCCGCCGCCGGTCCCGGGCGCGCCGCCTGCGAGGTGGTTGCCGGTGTAGAGCTGCACTCCCGGCTCGGTCGAATGCACCTCCATCACCCGGCCCGATCCCGGATCGAACAGAGTCGCGATCCGCCGGATCGTCCCCGCGGCGCCGACCAATACGAAATTATGGTCATAGCCATGGCCGAGCCCGAGCTGGGGATCGGCCGCATCCATGTCACGGCCGATCGTCTTGGGCGTGCGGAAATCGAACGGCGTGCCGTCGACCGATCTGAGCTCGCCGGTCGGGATCAGCGCCGCATCGACCGGCGTGATCTGGCTCGCCGGAATCTGCAGCACATGGTCGAGCACCGTCGCGCCGCTGCTTTCGCCCGCAAGGTTGAAATATGCGTGGTTGGTCAGGTTGACGACCGTCGCGCGGTCGGTCGTCGCCCGCAGGCTGATCGACAGGCCGTCGGCCTCGATCGCATAGCGCGCCCGCACGTGAAGATTGCCGGGAAAGCCATTGTCACCATCCGGGCTCATCAGCGCGAAGGTCACCGAATGCGCATCGCGCGCCGCGACCGTCCAGTTCTGCACGTCGAAGCCGCCGGGTCCCGAATGCAGGCTGTTGGCGCCGTTGTTGGCCGGCAGCCGATATTCCATGCCGTCGAGGCTGAACCGCGCGCCGCCGATGCGATTGGCATAGCGGCCGGCGATCACTCCGTAGAAGCGCGGATGCGCGCGATATTCGTCGAGCTCGCGATAGCCGAGCACGACATTGGCGCTTTTGCCGTCGCGCCCCGGCACTTCCAGCTTGCGCAGCGCCGCGCCGAGCGTGAGCAGCTCGGCGCGATAGCCGCCGCGGGCAATCTCGATCGTCCCGATCGCCGCGGCTCCGCTCAAGGCTTCGCTCCGGGGCAGATCGACGCGTTCGGGTCGGAGACGATCCGCACATCGGCGATGCTGAGCCCGAACGGTCCCGATGCCTGCAGCACCAGGGGCGCGCTGACCCTGGTCAGGTCCACGCCGTTCTGCTGATAGCATTTGAGGAAGATCTTGGCGGTGCGCCATGTGCCCGTCTGGCCGGTGAACAGGCTGGTCGCGTCGATCGCGCCCTTGTTGGCGCCGCCTTCCATCGACAGCCGCACCTTGCCCGCGGGCGCGCGATCGACCCGGTAGCTGATCTGCAGCGACAGATCGCCATTGGCCTCGCGGCTGAGATCGAGGTCGCCGCCGCCGATCCGCAAGGTCGCCGGGCCAGCGGGCCAGACGAGCTGCTGCGCGCCTTCCTGCGTCTGCGGACCGTCGACGGTCTTCCGCGTGATCCGGCTGTCGGTCGCGAAGGAGAAGGGAGCCGGAGTCACGCCCTTGGCGAAATAGGTGCTGGTGTTGCCGAGCGACGGGTCGATCCCCGCTTCCTCGCTCAGCGCCGCGACGTCGGCACCCTTGGCATAGCTCAGGCCATAGCCGAGCGCGAACAGCGGATCGTAGCCCGGCTTGCCCTTGTTGAGCGCGAACTGGCCCGCGGTCTTGGGCCAGCTGAACGACAGCCGGCCCTTGAAGTCGCTGCGCGGCTTGCCCTGGGCGTCGCCGACCAGGACATCGGCGACCGCGCCGCCCTCGCTGCCCGGCAGCCATGCCGCGACGAAGGCATCCGATGCGTTGATCTCGGGATTGGTCCAGAGCGGGCGCCCCGAGAGGAACACCGAAACCACCGGCACGCCGGCATTCTTGAGCCGCTTGAGCAGCCCCAGCGCCTGCTTGTCGCCGGGCTGGAATTCGAGCGTGCGCACGTCGCCGCGCATCTCGGCATAAGGCTGCTCGCCGAACACCACGATCGCGACGTCGGGCTGCGACGTGAAGGTGCCGTCGGGCGAGAGCGTCGCGGTGCCGCCGGCAGTCTCGACGGCCTTTTTCACCCCTGCGAAGATCGTCTCGCCATTGGGGAACAGCTCGTTGCCGTTGCCGTCGCCCTGCCAGCTCAACGTCCAGCCGCCGGTCTGCATTCCCATCGAGTCCGCGCCCGGCCCCGCGACCAGCACCCTGGCGCCGGCCCTCACCGGCAGCACGCCATTGTTCTTGAGCAGGACGAGCGATTTGGCGGCGGCCTCGCGCGCAATGGCGCGGTGCTCGGGGCTGCCCAGCACATCGGTCTTGCCCTCGATCGGCCGCGCCGGCTCGAACAGGCCCAGCCTGGCCTTGACGCGCAGGATGCGGCGTACCGCATCGTCGACCCGTGCCATCGGGATCGTGCCGTCCTTGACGTGCCGCACGGTCGATTCGAACAGCCCTTTCCAGCTGTCGGGCGCCATCGCCATGTCGAGCCCGGCGTTGAAGGTCGCGGCGCAATCGGTGGGCGTGCAGCCGGGGATCTGGCCATGGCCGTTCCAGTCGCCGACGACGAAGCCATCGAACCCCATCCGGCCCTTGAGCACGTCGGTGAGCAGAGACTTGTTGCCGTGCATCTTGGCGCCGTTCCAGCTGTTGTACGATGCCATCACGGTCAAAGCGCCGGCCTCGATCGCCTTGGGATAGCCGGCACCGTGGATCGCGATCAGCTCGTCCTCGCTGACCCGCGTATCGCCCTGGTCCACGCCGTTGAAGGTGCCGCCGTCGCCGAGGAAATGCTTGGCCGATGCGGCGACCTTGCCCTTCTGGATCCGGCCGGTGGTGCCGGGTTCGCCCTGCAGCCCGCGGACCATCTCGCCGGCAAAGGCGCGGACGATCGCCGGATCCTCCGAATAGCCTTCATAGCTGCGGCCCCAGCGATCGTCCTGCGGCACCGCGAGCGTCGGGCCGAACGCCCAATCGGGGCCGGCGGCGGCGGTCTCGGCGGCGGTGGCCTCGCCGATGCGGCGAATCAGCGAAGGGTCGTTGGCGGCGCCGAGCCCGATATTGTGCGGGAAGATCACCGCGCCGACGACATTGTTGTTGCCGTGGACCGCGTCCACGCCGAAGATCAGCGGGATGGTGACGCCGCCGGGATGCGGCTCCATCGCGACCGCGCGGAAGGCGCGTGCGGTGGCGACCCAATCGGCCTGGCCCGAGCGGTCATTGCCCGAAAGCGGCGGCGAATTGCCCCCGGCGAGGATCGAGCCGAGCGGATATCGGCGCAATTCCTCGGGCTTGATGCTGGCGATATCGCCCTGGATCATCTGCCCGACCTTCTGCTCCAGCGTCATCTTCGCCAGCAAGCCGGAGACGAATTTCTCGGTCTCGGGATCGACCAGTCCTTCGCTTGCGGTCCTCGGCCATTTGGCGGGATCGGCGACGGTCGGCCCGCCCGACAGCGCTGTCGGCGCCTGCTGCGCCAAAGCCGGCGCGGCCCATAGAATCGTGCTCGCAAGCAACAGCTTGGTTCCAGACCGCATCTCAGCTCCTCCCTCTGTTCTTTGTGTTAGCGATAACGCGAATTCAGCGCCCGAGTCCATCTGCGAGCCACCGGGCTGCCTGATCGGGGCTTTGCTTGTCCATATCGCGGTCGACCAGATAGTTCGCCTCGCGCATCTTCTCCACTCGAATCGCGCCGATCAGCGGGCGCAACGCCGCCTGAAACCGGCTGTCCTCCGCACGCCGCGGGGCGAGCAGCAGTACCGCGTCATAGCCGGGGATCGCCCCCTCGGGGTCTTGCAGGATGGCGAGCCGATCGGCCGCAATCCGCCCGTCGGACGAGAATGCGGGAATCACATCGGCCTCTCCGCTGGCGAGGGCGCGGTACATGAAGGTCGGCTGATAGGGGTGCGCCGATTTGAAGCGCAGGCCATAGGCACGGCGCACCGCCGCCCATTCGGGGCGTTCGAGGAACTCGACATCGGTGGCGAAGTCGAGTTCGCCCGCCTGGCGCGCGAGGTCGCTCAGACTGGCGATGCCCCGCCGCTTCGCGTCTTCGCCGCGCATCGCAAAGGCATAGGCGTTCTCGAACCCCAGCGACCCGAGCAGCGTCACGCCGTGCGTCGCCTTGGCCCATTGGGCGACGCCGGCGACGATCGCCGCGCGCGGCGGAACGTCGCTGCGCTGCATCTGGTTGGTCCAGATCGTCCCCGAATAATCGACATAGACGTCGACATCCCCCGCCGCGAGCGCGCCGAACGCGACTGCCGAACCGAGCCCTTCACGGTAGCGCACCTCATAGCCTGCCGCCTCGAGCCGATGCCCGATCAGCCGGGCGAGGATATATTGCTCGGAGAAACCCTTGGCGCCGATCGTCACAATGCCCCGCGCCGCCGGCCATGCCGGCGCCAGTGCGACCACCGCGATCGTCAGCAACGCGGCGAGGCTGCCCCAGACCAGCCCACGCCGCCGTCGCGCGATGCCGAACTCGGCCAGCCCGAGCAGCGCATCGACTCCGAGCGCCAGCCCCGCAGCGGCGGCGCAGCCGGCGAGCACCAGCGCCCAGTTCTGCGTCTGCAGCCCGGCGAAGATCAGGTCGCCGAGGCTCGGCTGGCCCACCGTGGTCGACAAGGTCGCCGCGCCGATCGTCCAGACCGCGGCGGTGCGGATCCCCGCCATCAGCACCGGCGCGACCAAAGGTGCCTCGACCAGCCGCAATCTTTGATTGCGCGTCATTCCCATGCCGTCGGCGGCCTCGATCACCGCGGGATCCAGATTGGCGAGGCCCGTCACGGCGTTTCTGAGGATCGGCAGCAGGGCGTAGAGCGACAGCGCGAGCAGCGACGGCAGGAAGCCGAGCGCCGGAATGCCGCCGCCGACCAGCGCCGAGAGCCACAGCAGGATCGGATAGAAGAGCGCGAGCAAGGCGAGGCTCGGAATGGTCTGGACGAGGCCGGCAAAGCCGAGCGCGATGCGGCCGACGGTCTTGTTACGCGACGACAGCACCGCCAGCGGCAGGCTCACCACCAGCCCGAGCAGCAGCGCCGAGAGCGCCAGCAGCAGATGCTCGGCGAGCAATTCGGGCACCCGGGAGAAGGCGGCGCTCACAATTCCTCCCCCAGCTCGCTGGGGGAGGGGGACCAGCCGCAGGCTGGTGGAGGGGCGGCGGCGTAGCCGCCGTCTTCGACGGCGCCCCTCCACCACCGCTGCGCGGCAGTCCCCCTCCCCGAGACAAGCTCGGGGAGGAACTGGATTGTCCCCCTCACTTCTCCAGCTCCGCCAGCCGCCGCGCCTGTTCGCGCGGCACTCCGATCAGCGCTTCGGCCGCGGTCCCGGCCTTTCCCGACAGCAACGCGCGCGGGCTGCCGTCGGCGACGATCCGCCCGGCTTCCATCACCAGCACACGATCGGCGAGGAGCAGCGCCTCGGCCATGTCGTGGGTGACGAGGATGGTGGTGAGTGCCATTCTGTCGTGCAGCGCGCGGATCGCCTTGCCGAGTCCGTCGCGGGTCACCGGGTCGAGCGCGCCGAACGGTTCGTCCATCAGCAACAGCCGGGGCCGACAGGCAAGCGCACGCGCCACGCCGACGCGCTGGCGCTGGCCGCCTGACAGCGCATCGGGCAGGCGCCGCGCGAGTTCGGCGGGGAGTTCGACGAGATCGAGCAATTCGGCGACGCGCGCGGCGCTATCGCGTTCCCCGGCGAGCCGCAGCCCGATCGCGACATTCTCGCCGACGGTCATATGCGGGAACAGCCCGATATTCTGGAACACATAGCCGATCCGCCGGCGCAGCAGATGCGGCGCTTCGGCGTGTACCGGTTCGCCGCCGATCAGCACTTCGCCCGCGCTCGGCTCGATCAGCCGGTTGACCATCTTGAGCAGGGTCGATTTGCCCGATCCCGAGGCGCCGACCAAGGCGACGAAGCTGCCGCCGGCAATCTCGAGCGACACATGGTCCACCGCCGTCACGCCGCCCGCATAGACATTACTGACATTTTTGTAGGTAACGCTGCGGCTTTGCTCTGGCATCGCCGGCTTTTGTGCGGGATGAAGCGCAAAAGGTCAAAAACAGGGGGGCGGAATGGCAGGCGAGAAAGCGATATTCATCACCGGCGGCGCGTCGGGCATCGGCCAGGCGGTCGCGAAGCTGTTCGCCGCACGCGGCTGGCGGGTCGGGCTCGCCGACGTCAACGCCGCCGGGCTCGCGGCGACGCAGGCGATGCTCCCCGCCGGCATGGCGACCATTCATGTCATGGATGTCCGCGATCGCGACCAGTGGCGCGATGCCCTCGCCGCTTTCGCCGCGGCGAGCGGCGGACGGCTCGACGTGCTGTTCAACAATGCCGGCATCGCCGTGGGCGGACAGCTCGCCGGCGCGACCGACGACGAGATCGACCGCATCGTCGGGATCAATCTGGTCGGCGTCATCAACGGCGCCCGCGCGGCATATCCCCTGCTCAAGGCGACGCCGGGCGCGACCCTGGTCAACACCGCCTCCGCCGCGGCGATCTATGGGTCGAGCGGGCTGGCGCTCTATGCCGCGGTCAAGTTCGGGGTGCGCGGACTGTCCGAAGCGCTCGACGCCGAATGGGCCGCCGAGGGGATCAAGGTCCGCGTGGTGATGCCGAGCTTCATCGACACGCCTCTGCTCGACTCGAACGTCTCGGGCACCAATCGCACCGCACGCGATTCGGTGCGCGCCGCGGGCCTCGAATTCACGCCGGTCGATCAGGCGGCCGAGGAGATCTGGAACGGCATCCAGCGCGACAAGGTCCATATCCTGATCGGCAAGACCGCGCGCCGCCTCGCCTTTGCGGCGCGCTGGATGCCGGGCGCGCTGCGCAAGCAGATGCGGCGCGGCGCGATCGCCTAGAGCAATCCGTCGATCGCGTGCGCCATCGCAATGTCGCGTTGCGACAGCCCACCGGCATCGTGCGTGGTGAGCAATATGTCGACCCGGTTCCAGACATTGGACCATTCGGGATGATGGTCGGATTTCTCGGCGAGCAACGCCACCCGCGTCATGAACGCGAAAGCCTCGCTGAAATCCCGGAAGGTCAGCCGCCGCGTGATCGCGTCGCGGGCTTCGTCCCAGCTCCAGTCGGGAATAGCGGCAAGCGACTCGCGCCTGTGTCCCTCGGTCAACCGCGCCACCATGATCGCCCTCCTTGCCCAGCCTTCACCCCTCCGCCTATGGGTTCGCGGATGAGCGGGCAAGCGGCTTCCCACGCGCCGGACGCGGCAATGATCGAGGGCCTCGCCCGCGAGGCGCTTGCCCGCATCCCCTCGCCTTTTGCCGAGCATCTCGCCGACGTGGTGCTGCTCGTCGAGGAATTCGCCGACGACGAGACGCTCGACGCGATGGGGATCGAGGATCCGTTCGAGCTCACCGGCCTCTATCACGGCCGCCCGCTCGGCGAGAAATCCGCCTTCGATTCGGGGGGGCTGCCCGATCGCATCCACCTTTATCGCCGCGCGATCCTCGACGAATGGGCCGATACCGGCGTGTCGCTGCAGGCACTGGTCGCGCATATCGTGGTGCACGAGGTCGGGCATCATTTCGGCCTGTCCGACAAGGATATGCATGCGCTGGAAGACATGGCCGGGTGAGCGCCGGCCTGTCCTTCGCCGATGTGACGTGCGCGCGCGGTGGACGATTGTTGTTCGAACGGCTGAGCTTTGCGCTCGCCCCCGGCGGCGCGGCGCTGATCAGCGGGCCCAACGGCACCGGAAAATCGAGTCTGATCCGGATCGCCGCCGGGCTGCTGCCGGCAGCGGCGGGGCGCGTGACCGGCGAAGGCGCGCGGGCATTGCTCGCCGAGACCGCCGCGCTCGATCCCGAGCTCGGCCTCGCCGCGGCTCTGCGTTTCTGGGCGCGGATCGACGGGCATGCGAACGCGGTCGAAGGCGCACTGGCCGCGGTCGGGCTCGCCCGACTGGCGCAGGTGCCGGTGCGATTGCTGTCGACCGGCCAGCGGCGCCGCGCCGCATTCGCGCGGGTGCTGGCGAGCGGCGCGCCGGTGTGGCTGCTCGACGAACCCGCCAACGGGCTCGATTCGCATGCGGTGGAGATCCTCGAACAGCGGATTGCCGATCACCGCGACGATGGCGGGATCGCCTTGGTAGCGACGCACTTGCCGATCGCACTGCCCGATGCGCTGGAAGTACGGCTGTGAGCCCGTTCGTCGCAATCGCCCGGCGCGAGTTGCGCCGCGCGTGGAGCACCGGCGGGCTGCTGATGCCGATCGCCTTCTTCCTGCTCGTCGCGATCCTGTTTCCCTTCGCGATCGGCCCCGATGGCAGGCTGCTGGCGCGGGTCGGCGGTGGCGTGATCTGGGCAGCGGCACTGCTCGCGGCATTGCTCCCGGTCGAGCGGCTGGTGACGCCCGATGCCGAGAGCGGAATGCTCGACCAGTTCGCCGCACGCGGGCTTTCCGACACCGGCGTGGCGGCCGCGAAGATGGTCGGCCATTGGCTCGGCTTCGCGCCGGCCCTGCTCGCGGCGACGATGGTGGCCGCGGCGCTGCTGCATTTGCCGGGCAGCGCAGTGCTGCCGCTGCTGACAGGCCTTGCGATCGGCACGCCGGGCCTGGCCGCGCTCGGCGTGGCCACCGCCGCTCTGGTCGCCGGACTGCGCGGCGCGGGTGCGCTGGCGGGGCTGGTGATGCTGCCCTTCGCCGTGCCGCTGCTGATCTTCGGCGCCGGCGCCACGGCCGACCAGCCGGGCGCGTTCAAGCTGCTCGCGGCGGTGAGCCTGTTGCTGGTCGCAGGCTGCCCGTTCGTCGCGGGGGCGGCAATCCGGATGGGACGGAGCTAGCGGCTCCAGCGTGCGAAGATCGCGGTGGGCAGTTCGAGCCCGCGGGCTTCCTCGCGCACGGTCAATTCGCCGGCCTCGACCTTGCCGCCCAGATCGCCGAACGACTGGCGGACCAGCTCGCCGATCGCCAGCGCCGACATCCGCACCGCATAGACGGTGAGGAACAGGAAGCGCGATTCCATATCGAGCAGTTTGCGCGTGTCGGCGATCAGCCCGGGCAGCCCTTCCTCGAGCTTCCACACCTCGCCATTGGGCCCGCGTCCCCATTTGGGCGGATCGAGGATGATTCCGTCATAGCGCCGGCCGCGGCGGACCTCACGCGCGACGAACTTGCCGGCATCGTCGATCATCCAGCGGATCGGCAGATCCTCCATGCCGGACAGCGCGGCATTTGCCTTGCCCTCGGCGACCGACTTTTTCGACGCGTCGACATGGGTCATCCGCGCGCCCGTGGCCGCCATCGCCAGCGTGCCGACCCCGGTATAGCCGAACAGGTTCATCACCTCGGGCGCGGGCAGATCGGCGGTCTGCGCGCGCATCCAGCTCCACACCGGCGCCATGTCGGGGAAGAAGCCGAGATGGCGGAACGGCGTGGTCTGCGCGGTAAAGGTCACTTCGTTCCACTCGAGCGGCCAGCCTTCGCGCGGGGTCGGCGTGGAGAAATGCCAGCGGCCGCCGCCTTCGTCATCGGGGGCGGGCAGGAACTCGCCATGCGCATCCCAATCCTCCGACGCGGGTGCCCACATCGCCTGCGGTTCGGGGCGGATGAAGCGGTATTTGCCGTAGCGCTCGAGCTTGCGGCCATGGCCGGAATCGATCAGCCCGTAATCGGCCCAGGGCTCGCCGGTGAGAGTGATGAGGTTCATGCGCCTCCCTTATCCAGCCTTGTGCTCCTGCGAAAGCAGGAGCCCAGAGCCACAGGCCCGATTCGCGCGTGACCTTGGGCTCCTGCTTTCGCAGGAGCACCGCTCGTCAGGCCTTCGGCGTCGCGCGTTCGGCGATATAGGCGGTCACGGCCTCGAAGGTGGCGGGGAGCACGTCGTAGCGCTCCTGGCGCTCGTGCAGATCGCCCACCCGCGCCGGCACCGGCGGACGCAGCCCGGTGGCGCGTTCGACCGCTTCGGCGAACTTCGCCGGATGCGCGGTGGCGAGCGTCACCACGGGAACCTCCGCCGGCAGATCGGCGCGGCGCGCCGCGGCGAGGCCGATCGCGCTGTGCGGGTCGAGCACTTCGCCCGCCTCGGCATGCGCCCAGCGGATCGCCTCGTTCATCGCGTCCGAATCGATCCGGTCGCTGGCGAACAGCGCCGCCGCGCCGTCACGCTGGGCATTGGTGAGCTGCATCGCACGGCTCGCCTCGAAGCTGCGCATCTGATCGGCGACCGGGCCTCCGGCGAGATCGGCGAGCAGCCGCTCGAAGTTCGAGCTGACCTGGATGTCCATCGACGGCGCCGCAGTGGGCGTCACCGTGCCGGTCGAGTAATCGCCCGAAGACAGGGCGCGATGGAGGATGTCGTTGACGTTGGTGGCGACCACCAGCTTCGCGATCGGCAGCCCCATCTTCGCCGCGACATAGCCCGCGAACACATCGCCGAAATTGCCGGTGGGCACCGCGAACGCAACTTCGCGCTCCGGAGCGCCGAGCCGGACCGCGGCGTAGAAATAATAGACCACCTGCGCCATCAGCCGCGCCCAGTTGATCGAATTGACCGCGGTCACCTGGAAGCGCCCGGCGAACGCGGCATCGTTGAACATCGCCTTCACCAGCGCCTGCGCATCGTCGAAGCTGCCTTCGATCGCGATATTGTGGACGTTGGGCGCGAGCACCGTGGTCATCTGGCGGCGCTGGACTTCCGAGACGCGACCCTTGGGGTGAAGCATGAAGATGTCGATGCCGACGCGGCCGGCGACTGCGTCGATTGCGGCGCTGCCGGTGTCGCCCGAAGTCGCGCCGACGATGGTCAGATGCTTGTCGGTGCCGGTCAGGAACTTCTCGAACAGCAGTCCGAGCAGCTGGAGCGCGACGTCCTTGAAAGCGAGCGTCGGGCCGTGGAACAGCTCGAGCAGCCAATGCTGGTGGTCGAGCTGGACGAGCGGCGTCACCGCGGCGTGCGCAAAGCGGCCATAGGCCTGGCTGCAGAGCGCGCGCAATTCGTCTTCGGACAGATCCGGACCAACGAACGGCAGCATCACCCGGACGGCGGTCTCGACATAAGACAGCCCGGCAAGTCCGGCGATCTCCGCACGCGTGAGGCTCGGCCATGTCTCGGGGACATACAGCCCGCCATCGCTGGCCAGGCCGGCCAGCGTGACGTCTCGAAAGCCGAGCAAGGGTGCGGTGCCGCGGGTGCTTTGGTAGCGCATGGCGGCGGAGTTAGCGGCCGACACGGCACGGAGCAAGGAAGCCAAACTTTAGCCGGCTTCGTCATCCCGGCCGAAGTGCCGGGGTCGACCGGAAGGATGGACAAGAACCTCGAAACTGAGGGTCTCGCATTCGGGCACAGTGGACCCCGGCACTTCGGCCGGGGTGACCGACATTATCTGGCGCGCCCACGCCAGCGCAGGGCGAGAACGTAGATCACGCTCGCCACCAGCGCGAACAGGAACCACTGGACGCCATACGCCAGATGGTTGTTGGGCACCGAGGAAAGATCGGGGGTGCCGTTGGGCGCCAGCCCCGCCGCAGGCGTGTCCGCGACCAGCAGCAGCCGCTTCGGCGTGCGATCGAACAGCGAGGCGAGCATCGAGCGGCCGTCGGGGGCATGGCTGATCGTGCCGCGGACCGCGCCGCCCTTCCACACCGGTTTCGCCATCGGATCGCGGGTGGTTCCGAGCTGGACCAGCATCCCCGGCCCTTCGGCGCCGCCGGTCCGGCATTCGACGATGTAGCGGAAGCCGGCATTGCCCGCGCCGGTGAGCCTGCCCGATACCGGCTCGACGCACATGCCGTGCGCCCGGCGGAACAGCAGCGCGTCGTCGGGCAGCCGCGGAAACGCGATCTCGGGCCGCGACGGGTTGGCCGCCAGCTGCGCCAGCGCCGCTTCCTTCTGCGGCTTGCGGATCACCAGCTGCCACAGCCCCAGCCCGATCATCGTCGCGACCGCGAGCGCGACGATCAGGGTGGGAATGAGGGGGATGCGCCGGGTCATTCGCCCGCGATCCGGCCTTCGCGCGCGCGGTTGCGATATTCCAGCGCGAGCAGCCAGCCCTTGGCGACGCGGAGCGCCAGCACGGTGAGCGTCAAAGTGAAGGGGATCCACAGCACGGCATGGACGAGCAGGCCGGGCGCGAAAGTGAATTCCACCCACAAGGCCAGCGCGGTGACCAGCGCGCCGATGCCGAGTGTCAGAAAGACGACCGGGCCGTCGCCGACGTTGAACGTGTCGTAATCGAGGCCGCAGCCGCTGCAGCGATCGGCGAAGGCGACGAAGCTGCGGAACAGGGTCGTGGCGCCGCAGCGCGGGCAGCAGCCGCGGAGCCCCGAATCAACAGGGGGAGGCAGCGTGGCGCTGCCTCCCCCCGATGGGTTCGACGGTTCGGGCATTTCAGCCGTGCACCGGTGCACCCCAGCCGCCCCAGACATAGATCGAGGCGAAGAGGAACAGCCACACCACGTCGACGAAGTGCCAGTACCAGGCCGCCGCCTCGAAGCCGAAATGCTGGCGCGGCGTGAAGTGGCCCTTATAGACGCGCACCAGGTTGACGATCAGGAAGATCGTGCCGACCAGCACGTGGAAGCCGTGGAAGCCGGTCGCCATGAAGAAGGCGCCGCCATAGCTGCTGCCATGCTCGCTCGCCGCCTTGAACGGGAACGGCGCCTCGCTGTATTCGAGCGCCTGCAGCGCAGTGAAGCTGATGCCGAGCAGCACGGTGAGCCACAGGCCCTTCTTCACCGAATCATTCTCGCCGACGCCGATCAGGCCCCACAGGCCCTTCATCGCGCCGCCGCGCTGATTGTGGAGCAGGCCGTGATGCGCCCAGGTGACGGTGCAGCCCGAGCAGAGCAGGATCAGCGTGTTGAGCAAAGGCAGCTGGAACGCGTCGAACACGTGCATGCCCTTGGGCGGCCACGTCCCGCCGACCGCGTCGACCGTCGAGGGGAACAGGGCGAAATCGAACCACGCCCAGAACCAGCCGACGAAGAACATCACTTCGGAAGCGATGAACAGGATCATGCCGTAGCGCAGATGAAGCTGGACGATCGGGGTGTGATCGCCGGCATGCGCTTCGCGGATCACGTCCGACCACCAGCCGAAAAAGGTGATCAGGATCGCCGCCACCCCGGCGAAGAACACGAGGTTCGCGCTCGGCATGCTGTGCATCCACATGATGCCGCCCGCGGCGAGCACCAACGCCGCCATCGCGCCGAACAACGGCCAGATGCTCGGCGGAAGGATATGATATTGATGGTTCTTGGCACCCGCCATCGGCTCGTCCCTGTCTCTTCGGTTTGGCGCTGCTTTAGGGCTCGAATCCGCTTCCCGCAACGGTCGTGATCGTCCGTCGCAGGTCATCGGCAAGGCAGGCGGCGCCGACCGGGCTGGAATGCCCGGGCAAGCCGACTGACGCCGTCCGGTGGCCTGCGACGGACGACCGCGAAGCGGCGGGGCGAATTTGCCCGCTGAAGCGCGTCGCTCGTCGATCACGATGCTCTGGCATCGCGCACTCGTCGCTCCGTCCCAGCGGGCAAACTCGCCTCCGTCCCGACCATTGCGGGAAGCGGATTCGAGCCCTCAGCTTGCAGTCTTGCCGGAATCTACCGGGTAAAATGTGTAGGAAAGCGTGATTTCCTGAATGTCGCGCGCGTCGGGATCCTTCTCGATCGCCGGGTCGACATAGAAGATCACCGGCATGCGGACCTCCTCGCCCGGCTGAAGCGTCTGCTGGGTGAAGCAGAAGCACTGGATCTTGGTGAAATATTTGCCCGCCGCGGCAGGGGTGACGTTGAACGTCGCGGTGCCGGTGACCGGCTTGTCCGAAAGATTCTTCGCCTTGAAGAACGCCATGTCGCGCCCGCCCACGTCGATCGTGTCGGCACGGCGCTCGGGGGTGAAGGTCCAGGGCAGCTTCGGGCTGACATTGCTGTCGAACGCCACCGTGATCTTGTCGCCGGTGGTGCCCGGCGCGCGCAGCCCGCGCTGGGTGGTGCCGTTCAGCCCGGTCACTTCGCAGAACATCCGGTAGAGCGGCACGCTGGCGAAGCCCACGCCGGTCATCGTGCAGACGCCGAGCCCGGCGAGCAGCGCAGTGCGCAGGTTGCGGGTCATCCCGAATGGCCGATCTGCATCTTCACGATCGAGATCGCGAAGACGAGGATGACGAAGGCCGCGAGCAGCAGCCCCATGATCCGCGCGCGCGAACGCTGGCGGGCGCGGATCAGATCGGTCGAATCGGAATCGGTCATGCAAGCCACCTATCGACGACGAGCGCGCCGAACATCAGGAACAGATAGAAGATCGAATATTTGAACAGCCGCTTCTCGGGCACCATCGCATCGCCTTCGGTCGAACGGCGCAGCGCGACCTGCACGACCAAAGCGAGGAAGATCGCGTTGAGCAGCACCGCCGACCAGCCATAGATCGCCCCGGTCAGCCCGAGCGGCCATGGCGCGATCGCCGCGGCGACCATCGGCAAGGTGTAGAGCCCGATCTGGCTGCGGGTGGTCTTCTCGCCCGCCACCACCGGCAGCATTGGCACCCCGGCATTGGCGTAATCGGTCTTCACGAACAGCGCCAGCGCCCAGAAATGCGGCGGGGTCCACAGGAAGATCAGCGCGAACAGCAGCGCCGGCAGCAACGCGACGTCGCCGGTCGCCGCCGCCCAGCCGATCAGCGGCGGAAACGCCCCCGCCGCCCCGCCGATGACGATGTTCTGCGGCGTCCGACGCTTGAGCCAGATCGTGTAGACGAAGACGTAGAACAGGATCGAAACCGCGAGGATCAGGGTCGCCGCCAGATTGATCGCGAAATACATCAAGGCGAGGCTGAAACAGGCGAGCCCCACCCCGAAATGCAGCGCCGACTGGCGGTCCATCCGCCCCGCCGGCAGCGGCCGCCCCTGCGTCCGCTTCATCTTGGCGTCGAGATCGGCCTCATACCATTGGTTGAGCGCCCCCGCCGCGCCCGCGCCCAAGGCGATGCACAGGATCGCGGTGAAGCCGAGGATCGGATGTATCGGCACCGGCGCCGCGAGCATCCCGCACAATCCGGTGAACACGACGAGCGTCATCACCCGCGGCTTGGTGAGCGCAAGGAAATCGCGCCATTCGGCGGGAAGGGTGACAGTGGCGGCGGACGTGCTCATGACTCGTCGGGCGCTATAGGCTGGCAGGCGAGGTCGGGAAAGGTCCCTTTCAGCCCAGCCGCTTGCGATTGGCCTTCACCTTGCGGCGATAGTGCCGCAGCACCTTGCGGGTGCCGACCAACGGATCTCCGCCGAGTCCGCCGCTGACCATCGCCGCCTGGAGTTCGAATGCGGCGAGCATCTTCTCCGAGACCATCAGCTGCGCTTCTTCCGCAGCGTCGATTCCCCCGGCAGCCATCTTCGCCGCGCGCAGGCCGATCACTTCCGAAGCTTCCATCCCCAGCGTCCAGGCATCGATCCCCGCGCTGGCCCAGCCGCCATATGCCCATTTGTACATTGTCGACCTTTCACGCGCGCCGGCCGAATCCGCCGTTTCGCCTCAACGAACCAATGTCGCGCCCGGGCCCGTTCTGGCAAACGAAAACGCCCCGAAGTTTCCTCCGGGGCGCTTGCGTGCGTCTTTCGGCCGAGGGCTTAGTGGTGGCTGCCCTCGTCGATCACCGGCAGCGTCTCGAACTGGTGGAACGGCGGCGGGCTCGACAGCGTCCATTCGAGCGTCGTCGCGCCTTCGCCCCACGGGTTGGCGCCCGCCTTCCTGCCCGCGAACAGCGACCAGAAGACATTGACGAAGAAGATCGCCACGCCGGCCGCCATGATCATGTAGCCGACGGTCGCGACCTGGTTCCAGTGCGCATAGGCATCGGGATAGTCCGGGTAACGGCGCGGCATGCCCTGCAGACCGAGGAAGTGCATCGGGAAGAACATCACGTTCACGCCGATGAAGAATACCCAGAAGTGCAGCTGGCCGAGCAGTTCGCTGTACATCCGGCCCGAGATTTTGGGGAACCAGTAATAGAAGCCGGCGAACAGCGAGAATACCGCGCCGAGCGACAGCACATAGTGGAAATGCGCCACCACGTAATAGGTGTCCTGCATGTAGTCGTCGACGCCGCCATTGGCGAGCACGACGCCGGTCACGCCGCCGACGGTGAACATGAAGATGAAGCCGAGCGACCAGACCATCGGAGTCTTGAAGGTCAGCGAGCCGCCCCACATCGTCGCGATCCACGAGAAGATCTTCACGCCGGTGGGCACCGCGATCACCATCGTCGCTGCGGTGAAGTACATCTTCACCGTGACGCTGAGGCCGGTGGTGAACATATGGTGCGCCCAGACGACGAAGCCGACCAGCCCGATCGCGACCATGGCATAGGCCATGCCGAGATAGCCGAACACCGGCTTGCGGCTGAAGGTCGCGACGATCTGGCTGACGATGCCGAAGCCCGGCAGGATCATGATGTAGACTTCGGGATGGCCGAAGAACCAGAACAGATGCTGATAGAGGATCGGATCGCCGCCATAAGCGGGATCGTAGAACGCCGTGCCGAAATTGCGGTCGGTCAGCAGCATGGTGATTGCGGCAGCCAGCACCGGCAGCGCCAGCAGCAGCAGGAAGGCAGTGATCAGCACCGACCAGACGAACAGCGGCATCTTGTGCAGGGTCATGCCCGGCGCGCGCATGTTGAAGATGGTGGTGATGAAGTTGATCGCGCCGAGGATCGAACTGGCGCCGGCGAGATGGAGCGACAGGATCGCCATGTCGACCGAGGGCCCGGGCTCGCCATAGGTCGACAGCGGCGCATAGACCGTCCAGCCGGTGCCTGCGCCGTTGCCGACGAAAGGCGAGGCGAGCAGCAGCGCGAAGGCCGGGATCAGCAGCCAGAACGAGATGTTGTTCATCCGCGGGAACGCCATGTCGGGCGCCCCGATCATGATCGGCACGAACCAGTTGCCGAAGCCGCCGATCATCGCCGGCATGACCATGAAGAACACCATGATCAGGCCGTGCGCGGTGATCAGCACGTTCCAGAAGTGGAGCGATTCGTCGAACGTCGCCGAGCCGTGGAGATATTCGAGCCAGGTCGGCAGATACTGGATGCCCGGATGCATCAGTTCGGCGCGCATCAGGCCCGAGATCCCGCCGCCGATGATGCCGGCGACGATCGCGAAGATCAGATAGAGCGTGCCGATGTCCTTGTGATTGGTGGACATGAACCAGCGCTGGAAGAAGCCCGGCTTGTGATCGGCATCGTGATGGTCGTGCGCATGGGCATGGGCGTCATGCGCGTGGAGAGCGGTGTCGGTCATGATCTCAGTTGCCCGTCTGTCCGAGGCCCGCCGGGTTCTGCGTCGCGGGCTGATTGGTAACCGTGGGAGCGGCGGTCGCGTTGACGACCGGCCCGGCCTCGGCGGCGTTGTCCGGCTCGGCGGAAGCGTCGTTGCCCGCCGCGGTCGCCGCTTGCGGCGCGTCCTTCGCGCCCGGCATCTTGCCGCCCTTCGAGGCGACCCATTGCGCAAACACTTCGGGGCTCACCGCCTCGACCGCGATCGGCATATATGCGTGGCGCGCGCCGCACAGTTCGGAGCATTGGCCGAAATAAAGGCCGGGCTTCTCGATGATGAAGCTGGTCTCGTTGAGGCGGCCGGGAACGGCGTCGAGCTTGATCCAGAACGCCGGGACCGCCCAGCTGTGAATCACGTCCTGCGCGGTGGTGACGAGGCGGATCGGCACGCCCACCGGGAGCACCACGCGGGTGTCGGTGGCGAGCAGGCGCGGGCCGTCGGCATCGGTGCGGAAGCGCTGGCCGGGAGCGACCTCGGTCTGCTCCTTGAGCATGTTCGCGGTCAGCTTGATGTCGCCGTGATCGGGATATTCGTAAGACCAGAACCACTGGTTGCCGATCGCCTTCAAGGTCACGGCATTGTCGGGCGCGGGCTTGAACTGCGCGGCGAGCAGCCGGATCGAGGGGACCGCGATCGCGATCAGGATCAGCACCGGCAGCAGCGTCCAGACGATCTCGATCGCCGTGTTGTGGCTGGTGCGCGACGGCGTCGGGTTGGCGGCGCGGCGATAGCGGATGATGACCCAGATCAGCAGGATCAGCACGAAGATCGAGATGACCGTGATCAGCGGCATCAGCACATAATTGTGGAACCAGTGCGCCTCGCGGCCATTGGGCGTGACCTGCTCCTGCAGGCCGTAGACCGCGTTCTGCGGCTGGCCCATGCCGGGCGCCGCCTTGAGCAGCGGCTTGCCCGCGGCGTCGAGCGTCGGATCGGCGACGGCGGGAGTCGGCGCGGCGGCGGGAGCCGGCGCTGCTACGGGCGTCGCGGCCGGCGCCGCGGCGGCGGCCTCCGGCGTGGCGGCGGCGGGCGCCGCACTATTCTGGGCGTGGACGGGCGCCCCCAGCGCCAGCCCCGCAGCCAGGACAATCGAAGTCAATCCAAGCATGCGCATCGTCTATTTTCACCCTGTTGGCGTGGCTGCGCCGTCGGCAAGAAAGGAAAAGGAACCGAGTCAGCGGCCTATACGCGGCTCATGCCCATTCTCAACCCTTTTTGCATGGCCGTTGCGGCGGCGGGGTGCCCCGCCTAAGAGTTGCGCCGCCCGGAGCAGAAGGAGTGCGTGCGTTGACCCGAGACGAGATTCTGGCGGAGTTCCGCGCCGCGGACGCACTGCTCGAGGGTCATTTCATCCTTTCCTCGGGGCTCCGGAGTTCGCGTTATCTCCAATGCGCGCGCGTGCTGATGGACCCGGCGCGGGGCGCGCGGCTCGCCGAAGCGCTCGTGGCGCAGATTCCGGCCGGTCTGCGCACACAGATCTCGGCAGTGGTGTCGCCGGCGATGGGCGGAGTGATCGCCGGGCACGAAATGGCGCGCGCGCTGGGCGTCGCGGCGATGTTCGTGGAGCGCCCGACCGGGACCTTCGAGCTCCGCCGCGGCTTCCGCCTCGAATCGGGCCAAAAGGTGCTGATGATGGAGGACGTCGTCACTACCGGACTCTCGTCACGCGAGGCGATCAAGGCGATCGAGGAAGCCGGCGGCGAAGTGATCGCGATGGCGGCTTTGGTCGATCGCTCGGGCGGCAAGGCGACGTTCGACATTCCCTTCTTCGCGCTGCTCGAGCTCGATGTCCCCGTTTACGCCCCCGACGCGCTGCCGCCCGAGCTCGCGGCGATCCCGGCGATCAAGCCCGGAAGCAGGGCGGCGGCATGAGCTGTAGCCGCCCCTTCCCCGTTCGTTTCGAGCGAAGTCGAGAAACGGGATCTCGGGATGCGTTTCTCGACTTCGCTCGAAACGAACGGATGGGCGGATGACCGGCAAGCTGCGCCTCGGCCTCAACATCGATCATGTCGCGACGGTGCGGAACGCGCGCGGGTCGGGCTATCCCGATCCGGTGCGCGCGGCCCTGCTCGCCGCCGAGGCGGGCGCCGACGGAATCACCGCGCATCTGCGCGAGGATCGCCGCCATATCACCGACGACGACATTGCCCGGCTCTCCGCCGAGCTGACGATCCCGCTCAACCTCGAAATGGCGGCGACCGAGGAAATGCTCGCGATCGCGCTCCGCCATCGCCCGCACGCCGTGTGCATCGTTCCCGAAAAGCGTGAGGAGCGCACCACCGAGGGCGGGCTAGATGCGGCGGGCCAGCATAACCATCTCGCGCCGATGGTGGCCAAATTGCGCGATGCCGGCTGCCGGGTGTCGCTATTCGTCGAGCCCGACGAGCGCCAGATCGACGCCGCGCTGCGCCTCGGCGCGCCGGTGATCGAGCTGCACACCGGCCGCTATTGCGAGCTGGCCGAGGCCGAACGCGCCGAAGAATTGCGCCGCATCGCCGATGCCGCGGCGCTCGCGGTCAAGGCCGGGCTCGAGCCGCATGCCGGGCACGGCCTGACCTTCGACAATGTCGTCCCCATCGCCGCGATCCCGCAGGTGGCCGAACTCAACATCGGCCATTTCCTGATCGGCGAGGCGATCTTCGACGGCCTCGCCCCGGTGGTCCGGCGGATGCGCGCGCTGATGGATTCGGCGCGTTGACCGCGGCGCCCGGATTTGCGGTCGCGGCGACCTACACGATCCTCCGCTGGGCCAACATTCTCTGGCTGGCATATGCCGGATTGCTCACATTTTACGCGATCGTGGCAAGCCGGTTCGACCTTTTGCTATGGCCGGCGCTGCAAATCGTAGGCCTGGCGGGCACTGCGCTTTTGCGGGGCGAGGGGAAAATGATGCCTGCGATCCTGCTTCTGATGCTGCTTTTCGCATTCAATCTCGCCGTCCTGAACTCTAATCTTCTCCTGCTCGCATGATCCTCGGCCTCGGCTCCGACCTGTGCAACATCGAGCGGATCCAGTCCTCGCTCGACCGTTTCGGCGCGCGCTTCGAGCAGCGCGCCTTCACCGAGATCGAGCTCAAAAAGGCGGCCCGGCGTCCGCACAATTACGCCGCGACACTCGCCAAGCGCTTCGCCGCCAAGGAAGCCTTTTCGAAGGCGGTCGGAACCGGGTTCAAGCAGGGAGTGTTCCTCAAGGACATCGGTGTCGTCAACGCGCCTTCGGGAGCGCCGACGCTGGCGCTGACCGGGGGAGCGAAAGCGAGGCTTGACGCCCTCACTCCCGACGGCCACGTCGCGAAGGTGCATCTCACCCTGACCGACGATCATCCCTGGGCGTTCGCCATGGTGATGATCGAGGCGATCGCGGTCGGGAAGGACGATTGATGGCCATGGCCGCGGACGAGTTGGCGTTGACGCACGAAGACGATTTCAAGGAACAGGGTAAGGACGCGCGGCGCGGCACCGACTGGTGGGCCGAATTGCGCGGAATCTTCTGGCTGATCCTCGCGGTGCTCGGCTTCCACAGCCTCGTCGCCAAGCCCTTCTACATCCCGTCCGAATCGATGATGCCGGGGCTGCTGGTCGGCGACCGGCTGGTCGTCACCAAATATCCCTATGGCTACAGCTTCGTCACACCGACCTTCCATCTGCTGCCGTTCATGCCGGGCCGGCTGTTCGGCAGCCTGCCGAAGCGCGGCGACGTGGTGATCGTCACCCCGCCGGGCACCGAGACCGATTACATCAAGCGCGTCATCGGGCTTCCGGGCGACCGCATCGCAGTGCGCGAAGGCGTGGTCTGGCTCAACGGCAAGCCGATCCCGCGCCGCGCCGCGGGCACCCGCGACATTCCGGTCGACGCCAACACCCGCTGCGACCCCGACCATTATCGCGACCGCCTCGTCCGCACGGCCGAGGGCAAGGCGGTCTGCCGGCTGCCGATCTTCCGCGAGACCCTGCCCGAAGGCCGATCCTACGACACCGTCGATCTCGGCTGGAGCCCCGGCGACAATTATCCCGAGATCAAGGTGCCGCAGGGCCGGGTGTTCCTGATGGGCGACAATCGCGACAACAGCGCCGACAGCCGCTTCACCATCGCGCAGAACGGGCTCGGCGGGCCGGTGCCGTGGGAGAATATCGGCGGCCGCGCCGAATTCCTCACTTTCTCACTGGACGGCAGCGCGAGCTGGAACCCGCTGAGCTGGCCCGCTTCGTTCCGCGGCGGCCGCGCCGGCACGTCGCTCCACCCGACGCAGGAGGCCCGATGAGCGCCGATTCTCCGCAAAGCGAAGGCGTCCAGGTCGTCCACCAGCCCGGCCCCAACGAATTGCGCGATCCGCTCGTGCGCGCCGAGCTCAAGCGCGCCTCGGTATGGTTCGGGCTGGCGATCGCCACCGCGTTGGTGGTGCTGCTGATCCAGCCTTTGCTGATCATCTTCGGCGGACTGGTCTTCGCTTCGATGCTCGACGGCGGCGCGCGATTGCTCGGCCGGGTCGCGCCGATCCCGCGCGGCCTGCGCATCCTGATCGTGGTTTTGTTCGCGCTCGGCTTCATCGGCGGGGTCTTCTATCTCACCGGCGTCCAGATCGCCCAGCAGGCCGAGCAGCTCCGCACCACGCTCGAGGTGCAGGGCAATCGGGTGGTCGAATGGATCTCGGGCCTCGGGCTGATGCCCGGCCGCGCCGATCTCAGCGGCATGGCGCAACAGGCGCTGGGTTCGATCGGCCGGCTGACCTCGGCGGTGGGCACCGTTCTCGGCGCCGGCGCCAGCCTGTTGATGGTGATGTCGATCGGGCTGTTCGTCGCTTTGGAGCCGCGGATCTACGAGCGCGGGCTGCAATGGATGGTGCCGGTCGGCGCGCGCGACGATTTCTCGGTGACGATCGCGCGGATGGCGCGGATGCTGCGCGTGCTGCTCGCCGGGCGTCTGCTCGGCATGCTGTTCGAAGGCGTGCTGACCTGGATCCTGCTGTCGATCGCCGGCGTGCCGATGGCGCTTTTGCTCGGCATCATCACCGGCATCCTCGCCTTCATCCCCAATATCGGCGCGTTCATCAGCGGCGTGCTGATGGTCTCGGTCGGGTTCAGCGCCGGCGTCGACCAGGGGCTATGGGCGATCGCGATCTATTTCGGGGTGCAGACCTTCGACGGCTATGTGCTGATCCCGATCGTCGCCAAGCGCACCGTCGACTTGCCGCCGGCGCTGACCCTGTCGGCGCAGATCCTCGCCAGCACCCTGTTCGGGGTGATGGGGCTGGCGCTCGCCGACCCGATCGTCGCGATGATCAAGGTCGCGCTCGAAAGCGAGGCCGAACGCGCCGCCAAGGCTGTGGAAAATGCGCCGCGCGGCTTCCACTGGCGCATCCGCCACCGCGATACCGTCGCCGGCACGGCGACGATCGCGGAACCGCCGGGGCAGCCCCCCGTTACCTGAGCCAAGGGGAGGCACCATGCTGCTTCACGATTATTTCCGCTCGTCCGCAGCCTTTCGCGTCCGCATAGCGCTCAATCTGAAGGGCCTCGCCTATGAACGCCGCGACGTGATGCTGCTCGAGAACCAGCAGCGCTCGCCCGAGCATCTCGCGCTGAACCCGCAGGGCTTCGTTCCCGCGCTCGAAATCGACGGCAAGGTGCTGACCCAGAGCCTCGCGATCATCGACTGGCTCGACGCGCGATACCCCGAACCGCGGCTGATCCCCGCCGATCCCGACGAACGCGCCGCAGCCCTCGCCCGTGCCCTGGTGATCGCCGCCGACACCCATCCGCTCAACAATCTGCGCGTGATGCGCCGGCTCAAGGCGATGGGGGTCGACGACGAGGCGCGCGACGAATGGACCCGCCACTGGATCGCCGAAGGCTTTGCCGCGCTCGAGGCGATGGCCGGCGACGGGCCCTTCCTCGGCGGCGATGCGCCGGGCGTGGCCGACATCTTCCTCGTCCCCCAGATGTTCAACGCCCGCCGCTTCGGCACCCCGCTCGACGCCTTCCCGAGGCTGGTCGCCGCCGATTCCGCGGCGATGGCGCTCGAAGCCTTCGCCGCCGCGCACCCCGATCGCGTCGCGCCTCGGTGACCGACATTATCGTCACCCCGGCCGAAGTGCCGGGGTCCGCCAGGCGGCCAGGGATGCGCTTCCGGCATGCAGCGTCTTGCTATCTGCGCAGTGGGCCCCGGCACTTCGGCCGGGGTGACGGACTGTGGATGGCGATCGGCTCGCTCCTTGTCGCCGCCCCCGCTTTTGCCCAGACCGACCCCAACGAAATCATCGTCACCGGCCGCGGGCTCGACGCGCCGCCGGGGGAGGCTGCGTACGACGTGGTCGTGATTCCCCGCGAGCGCCTGACCGCCACTGCGAGCAACCGGCTCGAAGACGCGCTGCGCGACGCCGCCGGCGTCGCGCAGTTTCGCCGCTCCGATTCGCGCTCGGCGCATCCGACCAGCCAGGGGGTGACTCTGCGCGGCCTCGGCGGCAACGCATCGAGCCGCGCTCTGGTCATGCTCGACGGCGTACCGCAGACCGACCCGTTCGGCGGCTGGGTGGCGTTTCCGGCCTATCTGCCCGAACGCCTCGCCGCGGTCCGCATCACCCGTGGCGGCGGCAGCGGCTATGCCGGGCCCGGCGCGCTCGCCGGCACGATCGACCTGACCAGCGGGTCGCCCGAAAATCTCGGTCCGCTCCAGTTGCGCGCCGCCTATGGCAGCCGCGACAGCATGGACGCCACTGCCCTCGCCTCGGCCAAACTCGGCGGCGGCTTCGTCACGGTCGCCGGCCAATATGCCCGCGGCGACGGTTTCATTCCCGTGGTCGCAGAGGATCGCGGTCCCGCCGATCGTGCCGCGCCCTATGAGCAAGCTAGCCTTGCGTTGCGTGGCGTCGTGGATCTTGGCGGCGGCGCCGAGCTCCAGACCAATGTTTCCGGCTTCACCGACCTGCGCGATCGCGGCGTGGATTTCACCCGCGTCGCCAGCGACGGCGCCGATGCCAGTATCCGGATCGTCAAGAACGGTGGCTGGGGCTGGTCGGCGCTGGCCTATCTGCAGACCCGCCAGTTCGCGAGCGGCTTCGCCAGCGTCAATGATACGCGGACCGCCGCATCGCCGACGCTCGACCAATATAATGTTCCCGCCACCGGCATGGGCGGCCGCGTCGAGATCGCTCCCCCGATCGGCGGCGGCATCACGCTTCGGCTGGGCAGCGATGTGCGACACGTCTCGGGACGAACCCGGGAACTGTACACCTTCGTCGCCGGCACCCCGACACGCCGCCGCGTCGCCGGCGGCGAGAGCGCCACCTTGGGCGGTTTCTTCGATGCGAGCTACGAAGCCGGCGCGCTGACCCTCAACGCCGGCGGGCGGCTCGATCGCTGGACGATCACCGATGGCTCGCTGGTCGAGCGGCCGCTTGCCGGCGGTGCCGCGCTCACCGACCTTGCTTTCGCCGACCGCAGCGGCACCGAGGCGACCGGTCGGGTCGGCCTTGCCTTCGCCGCAGGCCAAGTCACCTTGCGGACGGCGGCCTATCGCGGCTGGCGGCTGCCGACGCTCAACGAACTCTACCGACCGTTCCGCGTCGGCGCCGATGCCACCGCCGCCAACGCCGCGCTCGATCCCGAGCGGCTGACCGGCGCCGAGATCGGGCTCGACTGGCGCCTCGCCCCGGCGCTGACCCTGCGCGCCACTGGCTATTGGAACCGGCTCGACGATGCGATCGCCAATGTGACGCTCGCCAACGGCCCCGGGGCCTTCCCCGGCGTCGGCTTCGTCTCGGCGGCGGGAGTCTATCGCCAGCGTCAAAATCTCGATGCAGTCGAGGCGCGCGGAGTCGAGCTCGACGGCAGGTTCGAGGCGGGACCGGTCAGCCTGTCGGCGTCTTATGCCTTTGCCGATTCGCGGGTGCACGCATCGGGCGTGGCGGCAGCGCTCGACGGGCTTCGCCCCGCACAGACCGCACAGCACCAGGCCTCGGCGACGCTGGCATGGCATCGCGGCGATCGCGGCGCATCGCTCACCGCGCGCTACGCCTCGCCGCAGTTCGAGGACGACCAGAACAGCCGCGAACTCGCCGACGCGCTTACCTTCGACGCCGTGGCGGCCCTGCCGCTGACCCGCAGCCTCGTCGCCGAAGCGCGGGCCGAGAACCTCACCGATGCGCGCGTCGAAGCGGGGATCAGCGGGCCCGGCGTGGTGGAGCGCGCCACCCCGCGCACGCTCTGGCTGGGATTGCGGTATCGATTGCGCTGAGGCGGGAGAGCCGCAGTGCTCCTGCGAAAGCAGGAGCCCCAGGCGCGCAAGCGCACCGCCCGTGACTCGGGGCTCCTGCTTCCGCAGGAGCACAACGCCTTCAAGGTTGGCGCTCGGCAAGCAGCCGGTCGAACAACGCCAGATACTCCGCGATCGGATCGCCCGTCGCCCCCACCGGCGCCGGCCGGGCGCGTCCGGGCGCGAGCCAATGGTCGAGTGCCGCGACCAGCGCATCCGCATCCTCGCGCGCGATCACCGTGCCCAGCGCAGGCCCCGTCACGATCTCGCGCACCGCGACGCTCGATTCGGTCGAAACCACCGGCGTCCCCACCGACAACGCCTCGCGCAGCACCCCCGGCACCCCTTCATAGTCCGAAGTCAGCACCGCCAGCGCCGCCCCCGCCAGCGCCGGCAGCGGGTCGCCGGCATGGCCCGGCATCGACACGCGCGCGCCGAGCCCCCGCGCTGCCACCTGCGCCTCCAGCGCACCGCGCACGCTGCCCTCGCCAAGGATCAGCAGCTTGATCTCCTGGTCGGCCAGCCGCGGCAGCGCGGCGATCAGTCGATCCCAGCGCTTCTGCGGCTCGAGCCGGCCCACCCCGACGATATAGCGCCCCTCGGGTAGCGGCACCGGCGCCGCGTCGAGGCGCGGCAAGGCGGGCGGGTTGGCGATCACGCTCACCCGCTCGGCCGGCACGTGCATCTCGGCGATCGCTTCGGCCGCCATCGCGGGGGTCATCGCGACGACATGATCGAGAAAGTGCGGGTGGAGCCGCAGCCAGCGGCGATAGGCCCAGGCTTCCAGGCCGCCCTGCTCGGGACGGACCAAAGCGTTCGACACCTTGGCGACGATCGGCGGAGCGGCGCGCCCCAGCCGCAGCCGGGTCAGCGCCGCGATCGCGCTATAATGATTGCCCGGGCAGAAGATCAGGTCGGGCGCCGCCTGCCGAACTTGTCCGGCGAGCCCGAACAGCGCCGAATAGCGCGCATCGCCGAGATGGATCAGCTCCGCGCCTTGCGGGATTTCCGCGGCCAGCGGGCCCGCGTCACTGCCGAGCACCAGCGTCACCCGCCGGCCGGCGCGCAGCCAGCCCTCGGTCATGCGCAGCAACGCACGTTCCACCCCGCCGCCCTGCATCGTCTGGGCGTAGCTGAGGATGTGTCGTGCGGTTTCGGAATAGGTGCGGTGCAACATCTGCCCTTGCGGTTTGCCATCCTTAGGCCCAAATCGCCCCCGCAATAAACCGCATTCTGCTGTCAATCCGCCATCTCCGCACGGGCGCGCATTTCGGGGAGGCGATGCAAGACGCGGAAACAAAGTGATATTTGTTTTACGTGTCTGCAGCGGAACATGACCCAGTGAATGAACCAGCAGTGGAGGCTTCGGTGAACACCAGCGCTGTCGAAGCCCCGTTGTCGGGCGCGCCCGACCTTGCCGGGCTCGAACCCGTCGAAAAGATCCGCCGCCGCTGGCCGATGCTGCTCGGCGGCGCGCTCACCTTGCTGATGATCGGCGCGCTCGCGCACGAATTGTTCGATTCGGGGCTCGCCGGGCTGTCGCGGCGGCTGCCGACCAGCCCGTTCTTTTATCTCGCCTTCGCGCTTTATTATCTCGGCCCGCCGACTTTCGACTACATCATCTTCAAGCGGCTGTGGAACATCCCGCTGGCGGGAATGGCCGCGCTGCATAAGAAGCGCATCTCGAACGAAGTCCTGATCGGCTATTCGGGCGAGGCCTATTTCTACGCCTGGGCGCGCCAGCGCACCCAGATGGTCGCGGCCCCGTTCGGCGCGGTCAAGGACGTGACGATCTTGTCGGCGATCGCCGGCAACATGGTCACCCTGGCGATGATCCTGCTCGCCGCGCCGTTCGGCATGGGCCTGCTCACCCATGTCCAGCAGAATTGGGTGTGGGGCTCGATCGCGATCATCGTCGCCACCTCCTTGCCGTTCATGATCTTCTCGCGGCGGGTGTTCTCGCTGCCGCGCGGCACCTTGTGGTGGATCTTCGGCGTCCATTGCGCGCGCATCCTGACCGGCTCGTTCCTGATCGCGGTCGCGTGGCATTTCGCGCTTCCGCAGGTCTCGGTCGGCTTCTGGCTGTTGATGGCCGCCGGCCGCCTGCTCGTCTGGCGCCTGCCTCTGGTCCCCAACAAGGAAGTCGCCTTCGCGACGATCGCCGGCGTGGTGATCGGGCAAGGCGAAGCCCTTTCCGAATTGATGGCGCTGATCGCGGCGCTGACCCTGCTCGCCCATGTCGCACTGATCGCGGGCTTCAGCGCGCACGCATTGATCACGAGGAACAAGCAATGATCCGCCCCGCTCTTCTCTCCCTCGCGCTCGCCGCGCTGGCGCTGCCCGGCGCCGCCCGCGCGCAGGACCCGCTCGACGGCTCGTGCGCGCACGGCGTCGGCCCCAAGCTCTACGTCAACGTCACCGGGCTCAAGGATCGCGGCGGCCGGCTCAAGCTTGAAATCTATCCGGGCAACGAAGCCGATTTCCTCAAGGACGATCGCACGATCAAGGCCGAGGGCAAGCAGATGCGCCGCATCTGGGCGCCCACCCCCGCCTCGGGCCCGGTCACCTTGTGCATCCGCGCGCCGAGCGCCGGGCAATGGGCGTTGCTGTTCACCCATGACCGCGACGGCAAGAACAAGTTCAATTTCTGGCAGGACGGCGCCGGCTTTCCGAGCAACCAGCGGCTCGGCCGCAGCCGCCCCAAGGTGCGTCAGGCTCTGGTCAACGTTCCCGCCAATGGCGGCCAGATCACCGTGCGCGCGCAGTATCTGAAGGGTCTCGGCGGCTTCGGCCCATTGGACTGAGGAGGCGGAGCATGCGCATCGTCGACGTCAACGAATTCTATTCGCCCACCGGCGGCGGGGTGCGCACCTATATCGATCGCAAGATCGGCATCATGGCCGATATGGGCCATGAGCTGACCGTCATCGCTCCCGCGCTCGAGGACGGTGTCGAGGATCGCCCGGGCGGCGGCCGTATCCTCTGGGTCAAGTCGCCGGCCCTGGTGCTCGACCGCAATTACTGCATCTTCGTCAAGGACGAGCCGGTGTGGAAGCTGCTCGACCAGCTCCAGCCCGACATCCTCGAATGCAGCTCGCCCTGGCTCCCCGCCTGGACCGTGGCGAGGTGGAAGGGCCCATCGCTCAAGGTGTTCTTCGCGCATGGCGACCAGATCGGCGCCTATCCGCAGCGCTGGCTCGACAGCGTCGCCTCGCCCATCCAGGTCGAGAACGCCTTCGCCTGGTACACGCGCTACATGAACCGCTTCCTCGGCCATTACGACGCGCTCGTCACCAACGGCCCCGCGCTCGCCAAGCGCTTCCGCCGTCGCGGCATGACCGTCGATGCGTCGATGCCGCTCGGGATCGAGCGCAGCTGGTTCTCGCCCGATCTGCGCGACGAGAAATTGCGCGTCGCCCTGCTCGAGCAATGCGGCCTGCCGCCCGAGGGGCATCTGCTGCTCGGGCTCGGCCGCCACCACAAGGAAAAGCGCTGGCCTTTGGTGATCGACGCGGTCGAGGCGGCGGCGACCGATCTGCCGGTCGGGCTGATCCTGATCGGCGACGGCCCCGAGCGCCGCAAGCTCGAGGACCGCATCGCCGGCAGCCCGCACATCCGCATCTTCCGCCCGGTCTATGACCGCGTCCGCCTGTCGCGGATCATGGCGAGCTGCGACGCCCTGATCCACGGCTCGGATGCCGAGCCGTTCGGGCTGGTCGCGTCGGAGGCATTGGCCTCGGGGCTGCCGCTGGTCGGCCCCGACGAAGGCGGTTTCGCCGAGATCGCCGATCCCCTGTTCGCCGAGACCTATACCGCGCGCGATGCGCTGTCGGCCGCCGATGCGATCCGCCGGATGTTCGCGCGCGAGCCGGCGATCCTGCGCGCCGCCGCCAGGGTCGCCGCAGGCAAGGTGCGCAGCGACCGCGACCACACGGTCGAGCTGATGCGCTATTATGAAGGGCTTCTCGCGGCGCGGCGCGGCGACGCGACGCCGGCCGTGCTGCCCGGCGCGGCGTAGACCTCCAGCAGCGTCTTGCCGAGCGGGTAGCGTCCGCGCGAGGCATAGCCGCCCGCGGTCAGCCGATCCGCCACCAGCCGCCGCGATTCCATGCGCTCGCCGGAAAATGCAGGCCCCATCACGACGATCTCCGGCCGCTGGTCGAAGATCCGGCCGATCTCGGTCAACTGATCGACTCCGACCGCACCATTCTCGCGCTCGCGCGTCAGATGGCTGGGATAGACCCACGGGCTCAGCGCGCAGCGCCCGGTGTGCGAATAGAGGCTCGAATTGCCCGAATAGACGTACAGGCATCCCGGACCGCGGCCGATCGCCTCGGCCAGGGTCTCGAGCTGCTCCGCGTCGCCGCGATGCCACTTCGCGCTCCATACGGTGATCTCGCCGCCCACGCCGGCGACCAGCAATAGCAGCGGCGCGACGATCCTCCGGCCCGCTGCCACGCTGCCGAGATACCCGGCGCAGCACAGGCAGGCCGGCAGCATCACCGGCAGCGCATAATGGTTGAACCACGTCCCGAACACGATCAGCCCGAACACCGATGCGATCAGCCAGCCGAAATAGAGCGCACGGATCGGCCGCTCGCCTTCGTCGCTGGTCGGAACGTGCCGCGAAAGCCCGCTGACGACCAGCAGCGGGGCGAGGATCAGCGCCACCTTGAGGAAGTTGCCGAGCAGCTCCAGCGCCGGATCGCTGTTGCGGTCGAGGATCGAGCCGAGATTGGCGTAGAACCACGCATAGCCGTGCCCGATCGCGGCATAGACTCCCCAGGCGAGGAAGGTCGGCACCATCGCCACCGCGATCAGCTCGACTCCGAACCACCCGATCCGCACCTTCGCGCGCCCGAGCCGATGCTCGCGCCAGAGCAGCCACAGCCCGAGGAACATGCCCTCGAACAGCACCGAATATTTGACCTGCAGCGCCACGCCGATCAGCGCCATCGCGCCGATCGCGCGCGCCCTGCGCAGCCGGGTGTTCGCTGCCGAGGCGCCGCACGGCACCGCGAGAATCATCGCCGCGGCGGTAAGCAGATTGTAGAATACCGGCGCCTGCCCGCTCTGGCCGTCGCCGAAGCCGAGCATGAACAGATAGAGCAGCCCCGCGACCAGCCCGCCTTTGCCCCAGCCGCCGCGCTCGGCCAGCCGCGCGATCAGCAGCGCCGTGACCACCACGCTGGCCAGCGCCATCGTCTGATAGGCCCAGAGCCCGATTACCGGCCCGAACGCCGCCGCCGGCAGATAGATCAGGAACAGCCCGATCGGCTTGCGGTCCCAGATGTCGACATAAGGCAGCGCGCCCTCGAGCATCCGTTGCGCGGTCAGGAAATAGAATTCCTCGTCGACATGCACCACCGGATTGCCGAACGCGACCGCGCGCACGGCGATCGCGGCGACCAGCAGGATCGACCAATGCGGCAGCGCCTCGAGGGCAGCGGCAAGTGAAGGCAGCCGCGGTTCGCGTGCCATCGCCACGGCGCGCTCCTCTGCCATCAGCTAAGAATGACCCGCCCGGCTGCGGTTGCACACACGTGCATGCGAAATTCCAGTTATTTGCGAACGACCTCGCCGCTGCTTAGCCGCGCACCGGCGCGCTGTCACGAACCCGCCAAGTTTCGCGTACAGGCTTTGCGACGAAGGGGACCCTCCACGCCATGAACATCGATCGCCGCCACCTGCTGCTGACCGGCACCTTCGGGCTCGCCGCACTGTCGATCCCCGGCTTCGCGCTGGGCCAGCCGAGCAGCGGCTTCACCCATTCGGTCGCCAGCGGCGAGCCCGGCCCCGACACGATGTTGCTGTGGACGCGCTACGTGCCAAAGGAAGGCGGCCCCGCGAAACTGCGCGCCGAAGTCTCGTCCACCGAGGATTTCGCGCGCATCCTGAGCGGCGGCGAGCTGACCACCGGCCCCTGGCGCGACCATACCGCCAAGATCACCGTGCAGGGTCTCGCCCCCGGAACGCGCTATTTCTACCGCTTCGTCGCCCCCGACGGCAGTTTTTCGCCCGTCGGCCGGACGCAAACCCTGCCCGAAGGCGATGTCCGCCGCTTCGGCATCGCGATCTTCTCCTGCTCGAACCTGCCCTTCGGCTATTTCAACGCCTATGCCCATGCCGCCGCGCGCAGCGACATCGACCTGTGGGTCCATCTCGGCGACTATCTCTACGAATATGCCAAAGGCGGCTACGCGCCCGAAAGCGGTGCGGTCGACGGGCGCTGGCCTGAGCCGGTGAGCGAAATGGTCCATCTCGCCGATTATCGCCTGCGCTATGCCAGCTATCGCGCCGATCTCGATCTGCAGGCGCTCCACCGCCTCAAGCCGATGCTCGTCCAGATGGACGATCACGAATCGACCAACAATTCGCGCGAGGCCGGCGCGCAGAACCATCAGCCCGAATTCGAAGGCCTGTGGAGCACCCGCAAGGCCGCGGCGCTGCAGGCGTTCAAGGAATGGATGCCGGTTTCGGAAACGCCTTGGGGCAGCTACGACATCGGCGGACTGGCGACCTTGTTCCGCACCGAGACCCGGCTGATCGCGCGCAGCGAGGAGCTCGGGGTCGGGGCGCTCTTCCGCACGGCGAACCCCGCCGCCGCGCTCGCCGAATTCCGCGACGGGGCATTGCAGGATCCGACCCGGACGATGCTCGGCAGCGAGCAGGAAGTGTGGCTCGCCCATGCGATGGCGCGTTCGGTGCGCAGCGGCCGCAAATGGCAGGTCGCGCAATTCGGCACGATCATGGGCAAATTGCGCCGGCCCGAACAATCTCTGGAATGGCTCAAACCCGATGCGTCCGACAGCGCACGTCAATCGGCGCGCAACAGCGTGCTCGCCAGCAAGATCGGCATCCCCGCCGATCTCGACGGCTGGGGCGGCTTCCCCGCCAGCCGCACGCGCTTCCTCGGCGCGGCGCAGGCGGCCGGCGCCAATCTGCTCGTCCTGTGCGGCGACAGCCACAATGCCTGGGCATTCGATCTCGCCCGGGACGGCAAGCCCGCCGGAGTCGAGTTTGCCGGGCACAGCGTCACTTCGCCGGGTCAGGAAGGCGGCAACGCGACCGATCCCAAAGTGATCGCCGCCGCGTTGATCGCGACCAACCCCGAGCTCAAATGGTGCGACACCAGCCGCCGCGGCTATATGGCGCTGACCCTGACTCCCGAGCGCGCCTCGAACGACTGGGTGTTCATGGACACGATCCTGACGCGGAATCCCGCAGCGCGGGTGGGCCATACCGCGGTGGTGCAGCGCGGTCGGAATGTGATGGCCTAGCCGTCATCCCGGCGAAAGCCGGGATCTCAAGCGAAGGCGCAATCCGAAACCAATCAATCCGTCACCCCGGACTTGTTCCGGGGTCCACCGGGCCAAGCCGGGCTGTCGGAGAGGTCAGGGTAAGAGTCGAGTCGAATGGACCCGTGGAGGAGTGGACCCCGGAACAAGTCCGGGGTGACGACGGGTGCAGTGCGCCCTTCTTACTTCTTGTGGGGATGCGCCTTCCAACCAAACGCTCAATCCAGCGACTTCGACGCCTGTTCGAACATGTCCTTGCTCAACCCCGGCGTCGCCACGATCCGCTCGAGTTCGGCGCGCATCTTCGCGGCGCGACCCTCGTCGAAGCGCTTCCAGCGGCCGAGCGGCGGGACCAGCTTGGCGGCGGTCTGCGGGTTCAACTTGTCGAGCGCGATCAACTGGTCCGCGACGAAGCGATAGCCGCGCCCCGACACATGGTGAAAGGCGCGCTGGTTGACGCTGAACGCGCCGATCAGCGAACGCGCGCGATTGGGGTTGGAGAGCGTGAAGTCCGGATGCGCGGCCAGCCGCTCGACGGCCTCGGCGGTATCCTCGCGGGTCGACAGCGCCTGCGCCTGGAACCATTTGTCGAGCACGAGGCCATTGCCCTGATAGCGCCGGTAGAATGCCTCGAGCGCCGCCTCGCGCAGCGGCGAGGCGCCGTTGACCAAGGTGGTCATCCCACCCTGCCGGTCGGTCATATTGTCGGCATTGCTGAACTGGTCGAACGCCAGCTGATCGGCGTCCGCGGCCCCGCTCGCGGCGATATAGCCGAGCGAAACCGTCTTGAGCCGCCGCGCACCCTTGGCGGCGGGCGAATATTCGAAACGGTTGGCGAGGCTGCCTTCATAGGCCGCGCGCCATTCGGTCGCGAGCGCCTTGCCCAGATCCTGCCGCAGCGCCTCGCGGGCGCGGAAGATCGCCTCGGGCTCGACCACCGCCATCTGGTCGCCGATGAAGCTGTCCGACGGCAGCAGCACCGCCTCGGCGACGAACGCCCGGTCGAGCGCCGCGTCGCGCAGCGTGTTGCGTACCGCCTCGATCGCCGCCGCGTGATCGGCGGTGCCGTTGGTGACCGATGCCACCAACGTGTCGAGCATCAATTGCTGCATCGCCTCGTAGCGCGCGAACGGATCGTCGTCGTGCGCCGACAGGAAAGCGAGGTCCTTCGCGGTGCGATTGGTCTCGACCACGATCGGCGCGGAAAAGCCGCGATTGATCGACAGAACCGGCGTCTCGGACAAATTCTCGAACAGCAGCTCCTGCGTCTCGTCCTTGAGCAGGATGAGTTGCTCTTCGCACATCGCCCGTCCGGTGAACCCGCCGAACAGCTTGAGCTTCAACGGCAGGACCATCGGCTCCTTGACCGGCTGGCCCGGAGTCGGCGGAACCAGCTGGCGCATCGTCAGCCGGGCGCGGCCGCCTTCCTGCGCGAGCGTCGCCGAGACCCGCGGGGTGCCGGCCTGGCTGTACCAGCGGCGGAACTGGGTCAGATCGACTCCGCCGGCCTGCTCCATGCACTGGACGAAATCTTCGCAGGTCGCGGCGGTGCCGTCGAAGCGATCGAAATAGAGGTCGGTCGCGGCGCGGAATTTCTGCGGCCCGAGGATCGTCGCCATCATCCTTATGACTTCGGCGCCCTTGTTGTAGATCGTCGCGGTATAGAAGTTCGAGATCTCGATATATTCGTCGGGGCGCACCGGATGCGCGAGCGGGCCGGCATCCTCGGGGAATTGCGACGCGCGCAGCCCGCGCACGTCCTCGATCCGCTTCACCGCGGCGCTGCCCTGGTCGGCCGAGAAGCTCTGATCGCGAAAGACGGTGAAGCCCTCTTTCAGCGAGAGCTGGAACCAGTCGCGGCAAGTGACGCGGTTGCCCGACCAATTATGGAAATATTCGTGCGCGACCACCGCGGCGATCGCGTCGTAATCATAATCGGTCGCGGTATCGGGGTCCGCCAGGATGTAGCGGCTGTTGAAGACGTTGAGGCCCTTATTCTCCATCGCCCCGAAATTGAAATCGTCGACCGCGACGATGTTGAAAACGTCGAGATCATATTCGCGGCCATAGACCTTCTCGTCCCACGCCATGCTCAGCCTGAGCGCGTGGAGCGCGTGATCGGTCTTGGCCAGATCGGGGGCGCGGACCCAGATGCCGAGCTGCACGTCGCGCCCCGACATGGTCGTGAAATTGCCCCGGTTGGCGACGAGGTCGCCCGCGACGAGCGCGAACAGATAGCTCGGCTTGGGGAAGGGATCGTGCCATTCGGCCCAGTGCCGCCCGCCTTCGAGATCGCCCTTGGCGATCGGGTCGCCGTTCGCCAGCAGCACCGGGAAGCGAACCTTGTCGGCGGTCAGCTTGACCTTGTAGCGGCTGAGCACGTCGGGCCGATCGGGGAAGAAGGTGATCCGGCGGAAGCCCTCGGCCTCGCACTGGGTGCACAGCATGCCGCCCGACGCATAGAGCCCCTGCAACTGGGTGTTGCGCTCGGGCGCGATCTCGACCTCGGTCTCGATCGTGTGCGCCGCACCGCTCAGCGGCACGACGAGGTTGGGGCCGTCCATCGTCCAGCCCGCCACCTCGACACCGTCGACCTTGACGCTGAGCGCAGTCAGCCCGTCGCCGTCCAGCCGCAGCGGACGATCGTGCGTCCCGTTGCGCTCGACCCACAAGGTCGTGCGCACCCGCGTCGCGGCGGGATCGAGATCGAAGTCGAGCGCAATCTCGGGAACGCGCCAATCGGGTTCGCGGTAATCGTCGCGGCGCGTCACATGGGGCGCCTGGGTTGCGGTCTGAGCGTCTGCCATCATGCTCCGCGATATAGGATCGGCCCCCATGGCCGCCACAACAAACTGTCCGCTTGCCTATCGGTTGCGCGCTGCTACCGATAAGCCATTCCAGACTTTCAGGGATTTTGCATGTTTCGACTGATTGCGCCGCTCGGCCTGATCGCGCTGACCGCCGCTCCGGCGCCGGCGCAGCAGGCTCCGGCCCCCACGCCCGCGCCGACTCCCGCCCAGACCAACGCCCTGCTCAACGCCGAGCTCCCCGCCGATCAGGCGGCGCTCAAGAGCCATATCCTGTTCCTCGCCTCGGATCAGCTGCGCGGGCGCGAGGCGGGCAGCCCCGAATATGACATCGCCGCGCAATATGTCGCGTCGCAATTCTATGCGCAGGGTCTGCGCCCCGCCGGGGATGACGGTTCGTATCTCCAGAAGGTGCCGCTGATCAGCTACAAGCCTGCCGACAAGGGCAGCATGACGCTCACCCGCAAGGGCGGTCAGCCGGTCAGCCTCGTCTTCGGCACCGACTATGTTCCCGCCGGCAACCCCGACAAGACCGCCTTTCAGCTCAGTGCGCCGCTGGTGTTCGTCGGCTATGGCATCGCCGGGCTCGGCCGCGACGATTACAAGGGCGTCGACGTCAGGGGCAAGATCGTCGCCTTTTTCGGCGGCGCACCGTCCAAATTCCCCGCCGAGGAACGCGCGCATTTCAGCAGCGCCGCCACCAAGGCCGAGATCGCGATGCGGAAGGGCGCAATCGGCTACATCACCCTCGAATCGCCGCGCACCGGGCGGGGCAATTATCCCTTCGGTTCGTTCGCGGCCAATTGGGACCGTCCGCGCGTCACCTGGGCCGAGGCCGATGGCAGCGGCCATCTCCCGACGCCGACCGCCCCCGGGCTCGGCATGCTGAGCACCGCCACCGCGGCGAAACTGTTCGACGGCGCCAGGGTCAGATGGGCGACCGTCGCCAGGCTCGCCGAGGACGACAACGCGACCTTCAAGGCGATCCAGCTGCCGGTCACGCTGTCGGTGACGCTCAACACCGCCAACACCGCGATCACCAGCTACAATGTCGCCGGCATGCTGCCCGGCAGCGACCCGGCGATCGGCAAGGAAGTCGTCGTGCTCTCGGCGCATCTCGACCATGTCGGCGTCGGCAAGGCCGATGCGAAGGGCGACACGATCTATAACGGCGCGATGGACAATGCCGTCGGGATCGCCTCGCTGATCGAGGAGGCGAAGCGCTTCAAGACCTCGGGCAAGCCGCCGCGCCGCTCGATCCTTTTCCTCGCGGTCACTGCCGAGGAGAAGGGCCTGGTCGGCGCCGACTATTTCGCGCACAACCCGACCGTGCCGAAGGAAAACCTCGTCGCCGACGTCAATCTCGACATGCCGATCCTCACCTACAAGTTCGAGGACGTCACCCCGTTCGGCGCGGCGCATTCTACTCTCGGCGAGATCGTCCAGCGCGCCGCGGCGCAGATCGGCGTCGGCATGGGCGGCGATCCGCGCCCCGACGAGGCGTTCTTCGTCCGCTCGGACCATTATCGCTTCGTCCAGCAGGGCATCCCCTCGGTGTTCCTGTGGCCGGGCGAGAAGGGCCCCGGCAAGGCGGCGACCGAGGCGTTCCTCCGCACCCATTATCACCAGCCGTCGGACGATCTGGTCCAGCAGCCCATGATCGACTGGGAATCGGGTGCGCGCTTCGTCGACGTCAATTATCGCATCGCCCGCGAGATCGCCGATGCCGATCAGCAGCCGATGTGGAAGAAAGGCGATTTCTTCGGCACCCTGTTCGGCGGACCGATGGAGAAGTGACCTGAAATAAGCCCCTCCTTGCAAGGGAGGGGTTCGGGGTGGGTGCGCGGCGCAGCCGCGCTCCTTGCTCCGCAATCGGGCGGCAGCCGGGGCATCGAGCCCCGGCTGCCGCGACCCCACCCCAGCCCCTCCCTTGCAGGGAGGGGAGCTCGGAGCCACCGCGTTGCGCAAGTCCTCGATCCTCCTCCCTCTCCTCTTCGCCACCCCCGCGATCGCGCAGGAGCTGACGCCGCCGGAAGCCGCGCTAAAGGCGCATGTCGCCTTCCTCGCCTCGGACGCGATGCGCGGCCGCGATACCGGCTCGCCCGAGCTGGCGATCGCCGAGCAATATGTCGCCGCGCAGATGCTCGCCGCGGGGCTCGCGCCCGGCGCGCCCAATGGCGCGTGGCTCCAGCCGGTGCCTTTGGTCTCGTTCAAGGGCGCCGATCACGGTACGTTGACGCTCGCTCGCGGCGCGACGGCGACTCCGCTCGAATGGGGCAAGGACTTCGTCGCCCGCTCGAACGCCCGCGAGGCGAAGCTCGCGCTGTCGGCACCGGTGGTGTTCGCCGGCTATGGCGTCACCGATCGCGCCACCGGCCATGACGATTACAAGGGCCTCGACGTGAAGGGGAAGATCGTCGCGATCCTGCGCGACGCCCCGCATGCGCTCCAGAGCGAAGTCCGTGCGCATCTCGGCCAGCCCGAGGAGCAGGCGAAGAATGCCGCCGAACATGGCGCGATCGGGGTGATCCTGATCGAAGGGACCACCCGCCACGCGATCTTCCCGTTCGAGGCGAGCATCGGCTATTGGAACAGTTCGGCAATGACCTGGGCCGATCCCGATGGGCGCGCGCATCTGGAGGGGCCGAGCGCCCCCGCTTTCGCGTATCTGAGCATGGCCGGCGCCGAGAAGCTGTTCGCTGGCGCGAAGCTCAAATGGTCCGAAATCCTCGCCGCCGACAAGGCCGGCAAGAAGCTCCCCACCGGCCCGCTCGGCGTCACCGCGCAAGGCACCGCCAACACCGAGATCAAGACGCTCGGCGCCAACAATGTCGTCGGCCTGCTCGAAGGCTCGAATCCCGCGCTCAAGAACGAATATGTCGTGATCTCCGCCCATCTCGACCATGTCGGCGTGGGCAAGCCCGACGCGAGGGGCGACACGATCTACAACGGCGCGATGGACAATGCCGTCGGCACCGCGGCGATGCTCGAAGTCGCCAGGGCGTTCGTCGCATCCGGCAAGCGCCCGCGCCGTTCGATCCTGTTCGTCGCGGTCACCGCCGAGGAAAAGGGGCTCGTCGGCTCGGACTATTTCGCCGCCAACCCGACCGTGCCCAAGGGCAGCATCGTCGCCGACGTCAATCTCGACATGCCGGTGCTGACCTACAGGTTCGAGGATCTGGTGGTCTACGGCGCCGATCGCACCAGCATCGGGCCGACGGTCGCGGCGGTCGCCAGGGCCGAAGGGCTCGCGCTCACTCCCGATCCCGCGCCCGAGCAGGCCAGCTTCGTGCGTTCGGACCATTACAGCTTCGTCCGCGCCGGCATTCCCGCGGTGTCGCTCGAGCCCGGCCCCGCCGGCCCGGGCAAGGCGGCGATCGACGCCTTCGGCGAGAAGCATTACCACCAGCCTTCGGACGAAATCGGCTTGATCGATTTCGGCCAGGGCGTTCGCTTCGTGAAGCTCAATTATGCCATCGCCCGCGCGCTGGCGGATGCCGATCAGCGTCCGTTATGGAACAAGGGCGATTTCTTCGGAACGCTGTACGGCGGTCCGGGCGCGAAATGACCCGCGGACGCGCCTCCTCCTTCGTCTCCCCCTCCCTGAAAGGGAGGGGGATCATGCTTGCCGCCCTGCTGTGCGCCTCCCCCGCAGGTGCGCAGCAACTCCCGCCCGAACAGGCGGCGCTCAAGGCGCATGTCCAGTTCCTTGCCGACGATTCGCTGCGCGGACGCGAGGCGGGAACGCATGCCTATGACGTGGCCGCAGAATATGTCGCGGCGCAGATGCTCGCGACGGGGCTGAAGCCCGGCGCCCAGGGCAATTGGTTCCAGCCGGTCGGGCTCGCCACCTACAAGCCCGCCGAAAAGGCGAAATGGACGCTCATTCGCGGCGGTGCGATCCCGCTCCAGTTCGGGATCGATTTCGTCAATCTGGGCGTGCCGGCGACGCCGGAATTCCGGGCCTCGGGCGGGGTGGTTTTCGCCGGCTACGGCCTCGTCTATCCCGAGGGCAAGCGCGACGATTATCGCGGGCTCGACGTGCGCGGCAAGATCGTCGCACTCTATGCCGGGGTCCCCGCCGGGCTTCCCGACGAAGTCGCCGCGCATCTCGGCGACGACGACCAAAAGGCCCGGCTTGCCGAGGCGCGCGGCGCCAAGGCCGTGATCATCCTCGAATCGCTCGAGCGCCGCGGCGAATTCCCGCTCGAGGCGATGGCGCCCTATTACGATTATGAGCGCACCACATGGATCGGCCACGACGGCAAGGCGCACATGATCGCCCCGGGCGCGCCGGTGGTCGGCTATGTCGGGCAGGCCGGCGCCGAGAAATTGTTCGCCGGATCGCGGATCAAGTGGCGTGACGTGCTCGCCGCCGAACGCCGCGGCACCCGTCTCCCCACCGGCCCCCTGGTCGGCACGCTCGCGCTCGCGGCGAAGACCGAGGTCCGCGCCAGCCGCAGCAGCAACGTCGTCGGGCTGCTCGAGGGGTCCGATCCGGCGCTGCGCGGCGAGTATCTCGTGCTCACTGCGCATCTCGATCATGTCGGCATCGGCGAACCCGAGAAAGGCGACGCCATCTATAACGGCGCGATGGACAATGCCGTCGGCGTCGGAACCATGCTCGAGGTCGCGCGCGCTTTTCGGGCATCGGGCAAGCCGCCGCGCCGGTCGATCCTGTTCGTCGCGGTCACCGCCGAGGAAAAGGGGCTGGTCGGATCGAGCTATTTCGCCGCGCATCCCGGGGTACCGCGGGGCAGCCTGATCGCCGACATCAATCTCGACATGCCGATCCTCACTTTCGCGATGCAGGATATCGTCGTGCTCGGCGGCGAGCGCTCGAGCCTCGGCGCGGTCTATGCCACTGCGGCGGCCGCCGAGGGATTGAAGGTCGTGCCCGATCCCGCGCCCGAGGAGATGTTCTTCGTCCGCTCGGATCATTACAGCTTCGTCCAGGCGGGGATCCCCGCGGTATCGATCGACACCGGCCCAGGCGGCCCGGGCGCGGCGGCGCAGCAGGCCTTCCTCGCCAATCACTACCACAAGCCCTCGGACGATCTGGCGTTGCCGATCGACTGGGCCGCCGCCGTGAAGTTCACCCGCGTGAACTATGCCGCCGCGCGCGCGATCGCCGACGCCGATGCGCGGCCGGGCTGGATGAAGGGCGATTTCTTCGGGACGCGCTTCGGTGGCACCGGCGCGCGCTAGGCTTCAGCAAGCGAGCGAGCAGTGCGCCTGCGAAAGCAGGAGCCCAGGGCCCAAAGGGATTTGCTCGCGATCCTGGGCTCCTGCTCTCGCAGGAGCACGAGCACGAGCAGCCATATGCACCTGCTGATCTTCGGCCTCGGCTATACCGGCAGCGCGCTGGCCCGGCACCTCGCCCCCGGCGGCTGGCGGATCGCCGCAGTGACTCGCGACGGCCGCGGCGACAGCATCGCCTTCGCCGACAGGGAGCGGGTCGGCTTCGAGATCGCCCACGCCAGCCATATCGTCTCGACGGTCGCGCCCGACGGAGTGGATCCGGTCCTCGCCGCCTTCGGTGGGCAGCTCGCCGCGGCGCGCGGCTGGCTCGGCTATCTCTCCTCGACCGGCGTCTATGGCGACGCAAACGGCGCGTGGGTCGACGAAGCCGCGCCGACCGGCACCGGCCGCCGCACCGCGCGCGCCGAAGCCGATGCGGCGTGGCTGGCGCTCGGCGCCCGCGTCTTCCGGCTGCCGGGCATCTACGGCCCCGGCCGCTCGCCGCTCGACAGGGCGTTGCACGGCGCGGCGCGGCGGATCCACGTCCCCGGGCAGGTGTTCAGTCGCATCCATCTCGACGACATCGTTGCCGGCGTGACCGCAGGGTTCGATGCCCCCAGGGGCGCGTACAACCTCGCCGACGATCTGCCCGCGCCGCAGAGCGACGTGGTCGCTTATGCCTGCGCATTGCTCGGCATCGCCCCGCCGCCGCTGGTACCGCTGGAGCAGGCCGATCTCGGCCCGCAGGCACGGGCTTTCTATTCGGAGAATCGCCGTGTCGCGAATTTGAAGGCAAAGCGCGTGCTGCGCTGGCGCCCGCTTTTCCCCGATTACCGGTTGGGCCTGCGCGCCTTGAGTGCCAGCACCAGCCCGATCAGCACCAGCACCGCCCCCGCCACCGCCAGCAGCGACCAGCGATAGCCCTCGTAGAGCGTCGAGAGCAGCATCGCGATCACCGGGATCAGCACGCTGGTATAGGCCGCCTTGGCCGGGCCGATCGTGCGGATCAGCTGGAAATAGATGGTGAAGGCCAGCGCCGATCCGAGCGCCCCGAGATACAGCGTCCCCAACACATAGCCCCAGCGCATCTCGATCACCGGCGGGCCGACGGTCGTCCAGGCGAAAACGGCGTCGATCGCCGCGCCGCTCAGCATCGCCCAGCCGAGGATCGTCGCCATCGGATATGCCTTGGCGGTCTTCGTCGCCTGCATGACATTGGCGACCGAGGCCGAGAGCACGCCGAGCAAGGCGATCCCGATCCCGATCAATGCCGCTTCGGGCCCGGCGTCGCTCAGCCGCGCCTCGTGGAGGAACAGCAACGCCACGCCGGCCATCGCCACCGCCGATCCGATCAGCAGCTGGCGTCCCATCAATTGCCCGAGAAACACCCGCGCGAGGATCGCGTTGGGCACCAGCAGCAGCGCATAGACGATTGCCACCACGCCCGACGTGATGTGCTGCTCGGCGCGGTAGACGAAGTTGAAGTTGAGCACGAACTGCGCGAATCCGAGCGCGACGGCAAAGCCCCAGCCGCGCGCATCGAGCTTGAGCGAATCGCCCCGGACCAGCCCCCAGCCGAGGATCACGATTCCTGCAACGACGAAGCGGTAGCTCACCGACCAGCTCGGCGGCACCACCGAGAGCTGGTCGCGGATCACGATCCACGTCGATCCCCAGATCAGCGTGACGACGAGGAAGGGGATCAGGATCGAGAGGCGGGCGGATTGCGGCGGTGGCTGGTCCGACATCAATTCCTCCCCGAGCTGGTCTCGGGAAGGAATTGGGTGACACCCATCCTCACAACCGTCCGATCGCATCGGCAAGCGGCCGGATCGCTTCCGCGCTCTGGTCCCACGACGTCACCAGCCGCACTTCGCCCGGCGCCCAGTCGTAGAAATCGAAGCCGAGCGCGCGCAGCGAAGCGGCCTCTTCCGGGCTGACCTTGAGGAACACCTCGTTCGCCTCGACCGGATGGACCAGCCGATCGCCCGCCGCCTCCGCCAACAGCGCTGCGCCCGCATTCGCCGCATGCGCATTGGCCAGCCACAAATCGCCCTCCAGCATCGCGAGCAGCTGCGCCGCGAGGTATCGGCCCTTCGACAGCAGCAGCCCCGCACGCTTGCGCCGATACGATGTCGCCTCGGCGAGCTCGGGCCTGAAGAAGACCAATGCCTCGGCGCTCATCCCGCCATTCTTGACGAAGCCGAAGCTCAGTACATCGACTCCGGCGCGCCACGTCACTTCGCCAGGCGTGCAGCCGAGATGCGCGACCGCATTTGCAAAGCGCGCGCCGTCCATATGCAGAGCCAGTCCGCGCGCCTTGGCCGCGTCGCCGATCGCGGCGACCTGATCGGGGGTATAGACCAGCCCATATTCGGTGGCGTTGGTGATCGAGATCGCGTGCGGCTGGACCCAGTGGACGCCCGTCTGGACGCGATCGAGCACCGCCGTCACGCTCTCGGGAGTCAGCTTCGCGCCCGGCCCCTCGGCGAGGGCGAGCTTGGCGCCATGGGTGTAGAATTCGGGCGCGCCGCATTCGTCGTTCTGGATGTGCGCGTCGCGGTGGCAGACCACGCTGCCGTGCGGGGGGCACAAGGCCGCCAGCGCCAATGCGTTCGCCGCCGTCCCCGAAGGCACCCACAATGCCCGCACCGGGGTTTCGAAGAGGTCCGAGAAGGCGCCGTCGAGCTGCTGCGACCAGCGATCGCCGTCATAAGCGGTGTCGAGCACGTTCACGCGCGCCAGCGCCTCGAGCACCTGGCTGCAGACCGGGGCGGCATTGTCCGAGAAGAAGCGCATGCCCCGACCCTTGCGAGGCCGCGCCGCCAAGGTCAACCGGCCGCAGCGCTAGCGCAGATACAGGCCCACCAGATCGTGTTGGCCGGAAGCGGTGCAGGCCACGCCGTTCGCGGCATAGCGCACGGTGATCGGGCGCGACGCGAGCAGCGCCGACATCGCGAAGGATGTCGTCGTCTCGAAGTCCGGATCGGCCCTGGTGATCACGCCGGAACCGCCATTGGTGTAGATGATCCATAGCGAGCCGTCGTCGCCGGTGAACAGGGACTGGACGTTCACCGGGCATTCGGTGACCGCCAGCGCGTGCTGCGGATACAGCAATGCGCTCAACGTCGTTGCCATCAAAGCTTTGGTCGCCTGCTTCATATGCCCCCCTTTGTTTCAGCCGCTACGCCTTACTCCAGTCGCCCGCGGCGCGGCGGCGGTGGCGGCGCGTCGCCGGGGAACTCCTCGTCCCCTTCCGGTGGAGCTTCCTCGTCGCGCATGCGGCGGCCCTCGTCGACTTCGGTCTCGATCGGCATGCCCTCGACGAACTCGCCGACGCTGTTGAACACGTCGTCGAGGGTCATTTCGTTGTCGGCCTCCGCCTCGACCACCGGCGCCGGCGGCAGCGACACGCCGAGCGCGCGGACCATGAAGTCGCGCCACACCCGTGCCGGGATGCCGCCGCCCGACAGGCCCGGAATCGGCGAATTGTCGTCGTTGCCGATCCACACAGCGGCGACCAGATCGCCGGCATAGCCGATGAACCACGCGTCGCGCGCGTCCTGCGTCGTCCCGGTCTTGCCGAAAGCGGGGATCGACAGCGCCGCGCTGCGTCCGGTGCCCGCGCTCACCACGCTGCCGAGCATCGAGCGCAGATCCTCGAGTTCGCCCCCCGGGATCCGCGTCGCCGAGCCCAGCCGCGCCGCCAGCCAGTCGTCGGCGGACTCGGCATCGTCGAGCCCGCGCGGGCGCACCGGATAGCTTCCGTTCGCCACCGCGACATAGGCTGCGGTCAGTTCGAGCAGCGACACCGTCGAGGTGCCCAGCGCGATCGACGCCTCGTTGGCGATCGGAGTCGAGATGCCGAGATCGCGCGCGGCGCGGATCACCTTGCCGACGCCGATCTCGTTGGTCAGCCGCGCCGCGACGACGTTGCTCGATTTGGCGAAGGCCTGGCGCAGGGTGATCTTGCCGGCATAGCGTCCGTCGTTGTTGGCCGGCGACCATTCGCCAATCGTCACCGGCGAATCGTCGACGATGCTGTCGGGAGTCATCCCCGCGCGCAGGGCCGCGAGATAGACGAACAGCTTGAAGGTCGATCCCGGCTGCCGCCGCGCCTGCGTCGCGCGGTTGAACGGGCTGTCCCGATAGCTCTTGCCGCCGACCATCGCGACCACCCGCCCGTCGGGGCGCATCGCGACCAGCGCGATCTGGGTCTTCTTCAGCCCCGCCCCGCGCACCGCGCGCTCGGCCGCCGCCTGGATGTTCGCCTCCAGCGTAGTCTTCACGGTCTGCTCGGTCGCCACCCCGCCGGCGCGGTCGCGCGCCTCGGGCAGCACCCAATCGGCGAAATAGGTGCCGTTGGGCAATTCCTTGTCCTTGCTCACCCTGAGCACTGCCGGGCGCACCCGCGCCGCCTCCGCCTCGCTCAGCGCGCCGCTGGCGACCATCGCGCCGATCACCAGTTTCTGCCGGTCGCGCGCGCCCTTGAGATTGCCGGTCGGCGCCAGCCGGCTCGGCGCCTTGACCAGACCGGCGAGCAGGCTCGCCTGACTGACCGTCAGCTTCTCGGGCGCCACGCTGAAATAATGCTGCGCGGCGGCGCGCAGGCCATAGACATTGTCGCCGAAATAGACGTTCGAGAGATAGCGCGAGAGGATCTCCTCCTTCGACAGCCACGCCTCGAGCCAGAAGGCGATCATCACTTCGCGCATCTTCCGGGTGACCGTCCGGTCGGAGGTCAGGAAGGCGTTCTTGGCGAGCTGCTGGGTGATCGTGCTGCCGCCCTGCGAGCGGCCGTCGCTCGTCGAATTGTGCAGGAAAGCGCGGAGGATGCCGCGCGGATCGATACCCATATGCCCGAAGAAGCGCCGGTCCTCGATCGCGACGAATGCCGCGGCGACATGTTTGGGCAATTTGGTCACGTCGACCGGTGCCGCGATCACCGCGCCGCGCCGCGCGATCGGCTTGCCCTCGGCCGAGAGCAAGGTGATCGAAGGCGGCGCCGGCGGCTGGAGCGACTTGGAGAGCGGCGCGGTCAGCGCCAGCCACGCCACCGCGAGCACGAACAACAGGATGAATCCGGCAATGCCCCAGCTCAGCCAACGCCAGCGAAAGCGGAACCGCCTGGGTATCGCCGGCAGGTTGGCGCCGCCCTCGCCCGAAGGCGGCAGTCCCTCGGGGGGCACGGGCGGCGGCGGGGCCGGGGGCGGCGCGGGGCGCCAGAACGGATCGGTGAGGCTGGGGCGCAATGCTTCGGGCGCCGGCTTGCCGACCGCCACCAGCGGCGCGGGATCGGCGTTCTTCGGGCGCCAGGCGCGCACCGGCGCCCCCGACGAATCCTCGCCCGAATCGCTCTGCCGCCGGAGCGGGAAGCGGATGTCGCCGGAGCCGGGTTCACGGGCCATCAGCGCCTCTTATCCACCTCTGGCCCTTGGGAAAAGCGATACGCCATAGTGTGTTGTTATTATAAGACAGCTCGCGCGGCAAGCTGCCCGGCGCCGCAGCTCTACTTCGTGCACCGCAGCAGGTCGGGCGCCGGGCTGTTCGGACCGTCGGCATAGCCCGCCGCGATCAGGCGCTTGCCGTCGGCCGACAGCCGCAAGGTCGCCGACACGGGCTCCTCGCCGTCATAGTTCGACAGGATGCCTTCGTAGCGGACGCTGTCGCGGCCGAGCAAAGTGACGCGTTTGATCGCCACGCTCTCCTCATACCAGCCGATCGTTTTGGCGCTGATCGTCATGCCGCCGGTATTGTCGCCGCTCTTCGAGCCGCACGCGCTCGGCCGGACCGCCCATTCGCCGTGGAAACGCGCCGGCATATCGTTCTCGGAAGCCGCAACCGGGCCGGCAACGCCGGCGAGAATCAGAACAGGGAACAGGATACGCATCTTCACTCCTCGTCGGCCGCACGCCCTATAGGCGCCACGCCGCGATTGCCCAGTCGGAACGGGGATCAGGCTTCGAGCTCGACGTCCCAATAGAGCCAGTCGCGCCAGGTCTGGTGGAGATAGTGCGGCGGGAAGCGCCGGCCATGCTCCTGCAGCTGCCAGCTGGTCGGGCGGATCGGCTCGATATGGAGCGGCATCGCCGCCTCTCTGGGTGTGCGTCCGCCCTTTTTGAGGTTGCACGGCGCGCAGGCAGTCGCGACATTTTCCCAGGTGGTGCGCCCGCCCTGGGCGCGGGGAACGACGTGATCGAAGGTGAGGTCGCGCTGGGTCCCGCAATATTGGCAGGAGAATTTGTCGCGGAGAAACAGGTTGAAGCGCGTGAAGGCAGGAAATTGGGAAGGTCTGACATATTGTTTGAGCGCGATGACCGAAGGAAGCTTCAGCCTCGCGCTGGGACTTCGGACCTCGCGTTCGTAATAGGAGACCACGTCGACCCGATCGAGGAACAGGGCTTTTATCGCGGTCTGCCATGGCCAGACGCTGAGCGGATAATAGCTGAGCGGCGTGTAATCGGCATTGAGGACGAGCGCGGGGCAACCATCGGGATGGCGGATCAGATCGGGATGATACATGCGCTCCCTCACCTGTTGCGGCCCCCGCTCCCTGGCCGGGAATGGTGACGGGCGCATGACAGCATATGCCGCGACTCGCGGTCAAGGGCCGGTTTGATGGTTGTGCACACCCGATTCGCGCCGAGCCCGACCGGGCGGCTCCATCTCGGCCACGCCTTTTCGGCGATCCGGGCGCATGATTTCGCGCGCGCCACCAGCGGCCGCTTCAGCCTGCGCATCGAGGATATCGACGGCACACGCAGCCGCCCCGAACATGTCGCGGCGATCCAGCGCGATCTGGAATGGCTCGGGCTCGGCTGGGACGGCCCGGTGACCTTCCAGTCGCAGCGGCTCGACCGCTATCAGGCGGCGCTCGATCGGCTGCGCGGCATGGGCCTGCTCTATCCCTGCTTCTGCACCCGCGCCGACATCGCCGCCAGCCTCTCCGCCCCGCACGGGCCGGAGGGGACGCTCTATCCGGGCACTTGCCGGGGGCTCGACGCGCCGGACCTGTCCCGCCCTCACAGCTGGCGGCTGGATGTGGAGGCCGCTCTGCAATTCCTCCCCGAGCTCGCTCGGGGAGGGGGACCAGCCGCAGGCTGGTGGAGGGGCGGCGGGCGAAGCTCGCCGGCTACGCCGGCAGCCCCTCCACCATCACTTCGCGATGGTCCCCCTCCCCGAGACAAGCTCGGGGAGGAGCTAATCTGGAACGACGCCCTCGCCGGCAAGATCCGCGCCGATCCCCTCTCGCACGGCGACGTCGTCCTCGCCCGCAAGGACGCCCCCGCCTCCTACCATCTCGCCGTCACCGTCGACGACGCCGCGCAGGGCATCACCCATGTCGTCCGCGGCAAGGATCTGTTCGCGGCGACCCATGTCCACCGCCTGCTCCAGGCGCTGCTCGATCTGCCGATCCCCGAATATCGCCACCATGACCTGCTGCTCGGCCCCGACGGCCGGCGCCTCGCCAAGCGCCACGGCGCACCGACGCTCGAGGCGATGCGGCTTGCCGGCGAAGACGGCCCCGCGCTCGCCGACCGGCTCCGCCAGGGTCTGCTTCCGGTTGGCTTCGCGTCGGCAAAGGCGTAGAGAGTCGCGATGACCTTCTTCCTCGCCGCCTTGCTCCTCGCCGCGATGCTCGCGGTGGTCTTCGTGCTCATCAAGGGTCTGGTCAACATGGCCCAGACCACCACCAGCGATCTCGAAGGCGAAGGCCCGAGCGAACGCGCGCTGCGCTCGAACAAATTGATGCAGCAGCGCATCCTGCTCCAGGCCGTGGCGATCGGGATCATCGCGCTGCTCTTGCTGATCCTCTCCGCCAAGGGCTGACCAGGGCCCAACGCTGAACCAAATTATCGTCATCCCGGAAGCCGATTTTCTTCAAATCTATGATTTGATCAGAAAAACGAGCTTTCCGGGATCCACCGGGAGGCATGTACCAGCGGCGGACTGAAGGCTTTCCAGCGTAAGACCTGCGGTTTTCCGGGAAAGCCTAAACATCCGGGATGACAAAGGGCTTGGGCGCGAACCCGCCCCCCTCAGCGGATCAGCATGACCACGCACCAGATCAGCGCGATCACCATCACGCCGATCAGCACCGCCAGTTCGAGATCGAGCAGGGGCGGACGGCGCATCGTCTCACCCCTTCAGGCTCACAAAAAGCCGAGATGCGTCACCAGCGACTGGTGGAGCGTGCCCTTGAACTTGAGCCCGACCACGCCCTCGCCCGCCCAGGCGACCCGCGCCGGCATCGGCGCGAGATGCGCGATCGCGATCCACACTTCGTCGCCTTCGTGCAGACCCCAGGTGTAGATCTTGCACCCCTCCACCGAGACGTCGGCGACCTCGCCCTTGATCCGGCGCACCTCGCCGCTGGCGCGGATCGTCGCGGTCAGCGCAGTGGGCGTGCGTGGATTGGTGCGGCGATCGGCCTCGGCCAATCGGCTTATCAGCGCGTCGTTTCGGTTGTCGTCGGTCGGGTTCATGGCGGACTCCCCTGCCTTCCCGATAGCAAGGCAGCGTTTACGCTCCGTCGCGCGACAAGCTTAGCGCGGGATAAACCGTGTTTCGCGCAGGCCATGGCGCGCGAGCAGCATCGCGCCGGCGATGCAGCCGCCGAACAGCGCGCCTTCGAGCCCCGCGGTCACGCTCTGGCTGACCGGTCCGAACCCGGTTTCGCCGAGCAGGCGCCCGATCGCGTCGAGCCGCAGCCGCGAGCCCGGCAGGGCCCGGGCGAGCAGATCGAGGCTCCCCGCCATCAGCCGCCCGCCCAGCAAGACCGTGGTCACGCCCCCTGCCCCGCCGGCCAATGCCGCGATCGCCACGCCGCGCCGCGTGGAGCGCGCGCGTACCGCCAGCCAGTTCGCGAGGCCGACGGCGCCGCCGAGCAGCGCCCCCTCGCCCGCGCCGGTGATGTCGCCGGGCGACTGGCCGAGCAACAGGCTGAACGCGTCGAGCCCGAGCAGCTTGACGATCGCGCCGACGAGCAATCCCCCGCCCGCGCCTCCGGCAATGCGCCATAGCCAGCTCCGCGGCGCGGCGGCTTCCGCAGCCGCGATCCCGAACGCGACCCCCGCGCCGCCGAGCAAAGCGACGAGCGTCGTCGCGCACAGCAACACCAGCAGCACCGAAATCGTCCCTATGCCCGGCTGAAGCGGCTGCGACGCGGCGATGAAGCCATAGATCAGCCCGCCGATCACGCCGGCGCCGCCCGCTCCGAGCGTGCCCGCACCGCCGACCAGCAGCAGCGCGCGCCCGAATCCCGGCGCCGCGGCCGCCTGCGGTGTCGCGGCACCCGGTCCCTCGACAGGCTCGACCGGGGCGATGAAGCGATAGCCGTGCTTGGGGACGGTCTCGATGAAGCGCGGGCTGACCGCGCTGTCGCCGAGCTGACGGCGCAAGGTGCGGATGCATTGGGTCAGCGCCTCGTCGGTCACCGGCACGCCGCGCCAGACCTCGCCGAAGAAGCGGTCCTTCGAGACCAGAGTGCCGGCCTCGCGCACCAGCAGCACCAGTGCGTCGAAATAGCGGCCGTTGAGCTCGACCGGCGCGTCGTCGCAGCGGAGCTGGCGGTCGCCGGTGTCGAGCCGGAAGCGATCGAAGCGGAAGCTGGCTGCGGTCATTGCCTCGGCATAGCCGCCACCGCCCCGATGGCCAATCGCGCGCGGGCGGCGTAGGACGGCGCCGATGGTCAAGCTCAACAAGATCTACACGCGTACCGGCGACGATGGCAGCACCGGGCTGGTCGACGGATCGCGCGTGTCCAAGGCAGATCCGCGCATGGCGGCGATCGGCGACGTCGACGAGGCGAACAGCGCGATCGGCGTGGCGCGCGCCGCGATCGGCCCGGGCGTCTTCAGCGAGATGCTCGCGCGCATCCAGAACGACCTGTTCGATCTCGGCGCCGATCTCGCCACCCCGCTCGCGATCGAGGGCGCGCTGCGCATCATGCCGGGCCAGGTCGAATGGCTCGAGGCGCGGATCGATCATCTCAATGCCGCGCTCGATCCGCTGACCAGCTTCATCCTGCCCGCCGGCGATCCCGCCGCCGCCGCGCTCCACCTCGCGCGCGCCGTAGTCCGCCGTGCCGAGCGGACCACCGTCGCCGCCGCCGCGCAGGTCCCGCTCGGCGCCGAGGCACTTGCATATCTCAACCGCCTTTCCGATCTCCTGTTCGTCGCGGCGCGCGCGATGAACCGGAACGGTGCCGGCGACGTTCTGTGGGTGCCCGGCGCTTCGCGTTAATCTGGGTTGATTTTCCTTGACGCTACGGCGGCCGCGCCGTAAAGGAACATAATGAGAACGGAGCGCGACGTACCCCCGGCTTCCTCCGCCCTCGCGTCGCGTTTCGCCGCGGTGCGCGCGCTCAGCGTGGATCTCATTGGATCGCTCTCGGATGCCGATGCGACGATTCAGTCGATGGACGATGCCTCGCCGGCCAAATGGCATCTCGCGCATACCACCTGGTTTTTCGAGACGTTCGTGCTGCGCGATCACGTTGTCGGCTACCGGCTATATGACGAACGCTGGCCGTTCCTGTTCAACAGCTATTACGAAGCCGAAGGACAGCGCCACGCTCGTCCGCGCCGCGGCATGCTGTCGCGTCCGTCGCTCGACGAAATCCTGCAGTATCGTGAAGCGGTCGACGCGGCGCTGATCGCCGCGCTCCCGCGACTTGCCGAGCCCGTTCAGGCGCTGATCCTGCTCGGCTGTAATCATGAGGAGCAGCATCAGGAGCTGCTGCTCACCGACGTGCTCCATCATTTTTCGGTCAATCCGCTCGCGCCTGCCTTGTGGCCGGGAGACCCCAAGGTCCCGGTCGCGATGCCCGGCCCGCTCGACTGGATCGCGTGCGTCGGCGGGCTCGTCGATATAGGCGACGCCGGCGTGTCAACCGCGCCGGACGAACCGCGTATCGTGTCAAGCGTGTCAACCGGCACCGGCCTGCATTTCGCGTTCGATTGCGAAGGCCCGCGGCATCAGGCGCTGTTGACGCCGCATGCGATTGCCAACCGGACGGTTACCAATGGCGAATGGGCGGCATTCATCGCGGATGGCGGCTATCGCGACGCGCGCCACTGGTTGTCCGACGGCTGGGCCTGGGTAAAAGCCGAGGCGATCGAAGCGCCGCTTTATTGGGAGCGGCGCGACGGCGGCTGGACTCGCTTCGGGCTCGACGGCCGCCGCCCGGTCGATCCTGCCGCGCCGGTCACCCATGTCAGCTTCTTCGAGGCCGATGCCTATGCCAGCTGGGCCGGCGCGCGGCTGCCGACCGAGTTCGAATGGGAAGCCGCGGCATCCGGCCATGATCCGAACCTCGGCAACCAGCTCGACCGCGCCGGTGCCGTCGAACCCCGCCCCTCGCCCGGCGGCCCCGCTTTCTTCGGCGATGTCTGGGAATGGACCGGCAGCGCCTATCGTCCCTATCCCGGCTTCCGCACTGCAGAGGGCGCGGTCGGCGAGTATAACGGCAAGTTCATGAGCGGGCAGTTCGTGCTGCGCGGCGGCAGCTGCGCGACGCCGCGCGGTCATGTCCGGGCGAGCTACCGCAACTTCTTCTATCCGCACCAGCGCTGGCAGTTCACCGGCGTGCGTCTGGCCAAGGATCTGTAACGATGCTCAAGCAGGAACTGGAGGATGGCGAGCGCGGGCTCGCCGATCCCAATTTCCGCGCCGATGTGCTGACCGGCCTCGCCGCGCAGCCGCGCGCGATCCCGGCGCGCTGGTTCTACGATCGCCGCGGTTCGGAATTGTTCGAGGCGATCACCGATCTGCCCGAATATTATCCGACCCGCACCGAGACGGCGCTGCTGATGCAGATCGGCCCGCAGCTCGGCGCGCTCGCGGCGAGCAACGCCGCGGTGGTCGAGTTCGGCTCGGGCTCGTCGGCCAAGACGCCGATCCTGCTGCGCGCCATCCACCCCGCGGCCTATGTGCCGATCGATATTTCGGGCGAGTTCCTCCGCCATTCGGCGCGCGAGCTGGCCAAGGGCTTCCCGGGGCTTCCGGTGCTCCCGGTCGAGGCCGATTTCCTGCGCCCGGTGCCGCTTCCGCACGAAGTCGCGGGGCTGCCCAAGCTCGGCTTCTTCCCCGGCTCGACGATCGGCAACATGCAGGCTTTTCACGCGGTCAATCTGCTCCGCGCGATGCGCGAATGGCTGGGCGAGGGTGCGCGGCTGCTGATCGGGATGGACCGGGTCAAGTCGCCCGACGTGCTGATCCCCGCTTATGACGATGCGCAGGGCGTCACCGCCGCGTTCAACCGCAATCTGCTCGAGCGGATCAACCGCGAGCTCGACGGGACGATCCCGGTCGAGGCCTTTCGTCACCGTGCGATCTGGAATGCCGACGCCGCCAGGATCGAGATGCATCTCGAGGCGCAGCGCGACGTGGCCTTCTCGGTCGATGGCCGGCCGTTCGAGATCGCGGCGGGCGAGACGATCCACACCGAGAACAGCCACAAATATGGGCCCAATGGCGGCCGGATGCTGCTGCGCGCCGGCGGCTGGACCCCGATCCGCGAATGGACTGATCCGCAGGACTGGTTCGGCCTGATCTTGTGCGAGGCGCAGCCGCTGCGGATGGCGCCCTAGCGCGCCGGCACCGCCTCGGCCTTCCAGGTCCGCAGCCAATTGGCCGAGCCGCGGCATTCGCCCATCGCCCGCGCCTCGACCAGCCGGAACATCGCCCCGTCCCAGACATAGGTTTCGGAAGCGCCGCAATCGCCGATCCCCCGCGCCTTGAGATGGCTCGAAAGCTCGGCCTTGGCCGGATCCCAGCCGGCATTGACCAAAGTCGCGATGCCCTCGGCCTCGGTCCAGCCCGGCACCTGATCGAAACGTGCGACCACTGCCTTGCCGCCGTCGATCACGAAGGGGACGCTCGAGAAATTATACGCGCCGCTGCCGCACGGGACCAACGCGAGTGTCTTGCCGCCGCCAAGCGCATAGGTCTCGGTCTGCGGGGGATCGCCCTCGCCGCCGGCATAGACGCTGTCGCAATCGGATTGCTTGCCCATCGCCGCACGCAGCGCCGCCGAGATCGCCGCCGGCTTGCCCACGGGGCGCACGAAAGCCACGCGCGGCGCCGCGGGCACGCCGGGCACCGTGCCCGCGGACGCCGTGCCTTTGGCGACGAGCGCGGTCGTGGTGCCGACCCGGCCCTGCTGCGCGTCGAAATAGCGCAAGGCCGCCGAAATGCCCTTCAGCGACGCCTGGCTCAGCGCCTTGTCGTCGCCGCGCAAAACGATTGCCTGCCCCTTGAGCATCGCCTCGGCCAGTTGCGTCGCCTGCGTGCCGGTGACGACGAGGCTCTTGCCGGCAAGCGTCCCGACCAGCATGGTCCGGCCGTCGATCTCGAGCCGATAGCCGCCGCGATATTCGGCGTCGGGCCAGATATCGATCGCCAGCGCCCCCGCCGCGCCGCCCTCCCGCGTGATCGCGATCTGCGGCACGGTGTCGAGAGTCTCGTCGGCCATCAGCGACGCCGCCTCGCAATATCGCAGATTGTCGCAGGCCACGGCCCAATCGCCGAACGATTTGACTTCGGTGGGGCCGGTCGCGGCCTGTGCCGCGGCGAGGAGCGCGAGGATCAGCATCGTCCAACTCTAGCCGAACCCGTCTCGCGGCGGTAGGTGGCGCGAAAGCGACGGAGACGGACGATGCAGACGATAGGCGTGATCGGTGCGGGACAGATGGGTGCGGGAATCGCGCAGGTCGCGGCGCAGGCGGGCTATACCGTATTGCTGTCCGATGTGGACCTCGCCCGCGCCGAAGCGGGCAAGGCCGGGATCGGCAAGCAGCTCGCCCGGCAGGTCGAGAAGGAAAAGATCGGCGTTGCCGAGGCCGAGGCCGCGCTCGCCCGCATCCAGCCGCTCGACAATGTATCGCGCATGGCCTCCTGCGAACTGGTGATCGAGGCGGCGACCGAGCGCGAGGCGATCAAGCGGACGATCTTCGAGACCGTCGGCAAGGCGTTGGGGCCCGACGCCATCCTCGCCAGCAACACGTCGTCGATCCCGATCACGCGCCTCGCCCAGGCCGCGCCCGATGCCAGCCGGTTCATGGGCGTGCACTTCTTCAATCCGGTGCCGGTGATGGGGCTGATCGAACTGATCCGCGGCCTCGCCACATCGGATGCGACCGTTGCCGCGGTCGAGAAGTTCGGCCAGTCGCTCGGCAAAAGGATCGTCCATGCCAACGACGCCCCCGGCTTCATCGTCAATCGCGTGCTGATGCCGATGCTCAACGAAGCCTGTTTCGCGTTGGGCGAGGGCGTCGCGACGATCCCCGATGTCGACGCCGCCTGCCAGCTCGGGCTCAATCATCCGATGGGACCGTTCACCCTCGCCGACTTTATCGGACTCGACACCTGTCTCGAGATCACCCGGGTGCTGTTCGAAGGCACCGGCGACCCGAAGTTCCGCCCTGCGCCGTTGCTGGTCAAATATGTCGAGGCCGGCTGGTACGGCCGCAAGACCAAGCGCGGCTTCTACGATTATTCGGGCGCCGAGCCCGTGCCGACGCGCTGAGGCCGGCGGTCGCGCGGGCCCGGCGCGATCCATTTGTCGGCGATCATCCGGTCGACCAGCGCGGCCGGAACGAAGTCGATCTGCGGCTCGGTGGTGAAGGCGAGCACGCCATGTCCGCCCTTGCGCGGCGGCGGCGGAGTCGGCGCTCCGCAGGGCATCGGGGCATGGTATCGGACATCGAGGACCGCACCGCGCCGAAGCGTGCCCTTATAGACGTGCCGGATCTCGAACCGGGCGCTCGCGTCGGCGCGGACCGCGATCACCACGCCCTCGACGATCTCGCGCGCCCCGCGGAAGGTCAGTTCGGCAAGCTGCGGCTCGCCGGGCGGCGGCGGTGTCGGCGTGCCGGGCGGCGGCGGCAGACAGGCCAGGGCCGGCGCCGCGGCGAACGCAGTCAGCCCCGCGCCGATCACGCGCATCATCTTCACGGAAGCAGCAATCCCGCCAGCGCCGCCGACATCAGATTCGCGAGGCTCCCCGCGATCAGCGCGCGGACCCCCAGCCTGGCGATCATCGGCCGCTGGTTGGGCGCGAGGCTGCCGGTCGCGGCCATCTGGATCGCGATCGAGCTGAAATTTGCGAAACCGCATAGCGCAAAGGTGACGATCGCCACGGTGCGCGGGGCGAGATCCTTCATGGTGCCGAGATCGATGAACGCGACGAACTCGTTGAGCACGACCTTGGTGCCGAAGAGCCCGCCCGCCTCGACCGCATCGTGCCACGAGATGCCGAGCAGATACATCACCGGCGCAAACACAGTGCCGATGATGCGCTGGAAGCTGAGATCCTTGAACCATTGCGCCCATTCGGCATTACCGCTGGCATAGACGATCCAGTTGCCCGCGCCGCCGAGCAACCCGTTGGCGAGCGCGACCAGTGCGACGAAAGCCAGCACCATCGCGCCCACCGCGACGGCGATCTTGACGCCGGTCGACGCGCCGGTCGCCGCGGCCATGATCAGATTGGCGGCGCGCTCCTCCTCCAGATCGTGCTCGGCGACCTTGATCGCTTCGTCCTCGGGATCGTCGCCGAGCGGCAGTTCGCCGTTCGCCGACGCGAGGTCGTCGGGCATGATGATCTTGGCCATCAGCAGGCCGCCAGGCGCCGCCATGAACGAAGCGGCGAGCAGATAGGGGAGCGCCTGCGGACCGAGCAGGCTGGCATAGGCCGCGAGGATGGTGCCGGCCACGCCGGCCATGCCGACGGTCATCACCGCGAACAGCTGCGAGGGCGTCAGCCGTGCCAGATAGGGACGGATGACCAAAGGCGATTCGCTCTGCCCGACGAAGATGTTGGCGGCGGCGCACAAGGATTCGACCTTGGTCGTCCCCACCACTTTCTCGATTCCCCCGCCGATCCAGCGGATGACGAACTGCATCACGCCGAGATGGTAGAGGATCGACACCAGGGCCGCGAAGAAGATGATCACCGGCAGCGCGGCGATCGCGAAGCTCTGACCGCCCAATTCGGGTTTGGCGAGCGGGCCGAACAGGAAGCTGGTGCCGGCGCCGGCATAGCCGAGCAATGCGGAGACGCCGTTCGACAGGCTGTGCAGCGCCGCCTGGCCCCAGCTGGTACGCAGCACGAGCACGGCGACTCCGGCCTGCAGCGCGAATGCCGCCCCGACCACGCGCAGGCGGATCGCGCGCCGGTTGCTCGAAAGCAGCCAGGCGATGGCGAGAATCGCCATGATGCCGAAAATCCCGATCGGAAACTGAGTCATCCGCTGGTCCGCGCCCCCGAGCCGGCTCCCCGATTTGGCCAGCAAAACCGCGAGCATACACGCTGCGTGCGATCAGACCAGAGGGACCGCGGCATCTTTCCCGCCGCCCGGTTTGCCGCTAGCGTCCGCCGATGGAAATCCGGCCCAACATCACGCGCTCGCTGTTCTTTCTCTCGATTTTCTACGGCGGCATGGTCTGCATCGCCGGCGTGCTCGGCAACAAGCAGGTGTCGCTCGGGCCGATTTCGCAGATCGGCAATTGGGTCGGAATCGGCCCGCTCGCAGTCGAGGCCGGGATATTCGCCTTCCTCTTGCTGGTCGCGGTGTCGAGTGCGGTTGCCGAGCTCAACGGACCGGAAACCGCACGAAGGCTGGTGCTGTGGGGTTTCGTCCCGCTGGTCACGTCGGTTTTGCTCTCGCTGCTGGTGCTCGCTCTGCCGGCTTCGCCGAGCATGGAACCCGATCGGCTGCATGCCTTCGAGCTGATGATGTCGGGCACGCCGCGGATCTGGCTGGGCGGAATCGTCGCCTATGGCATCTCGCAGATCCTCAACGTCACGATCTTCAGCGCGCTCAAGAGCGGCGGCGGACGGATGCTGTGGCTGCGCGCGGCGATCGCGAGCATGCTCAGCCAGATCGCCGACACATTGATCTTCATCACCATCGCTTTTTACGGCGTGTTTCCGATCTCCGAATTGCTCGTCGGCCAGATGCTCACCAAGGTGGTGCTCAGCCTCGTGCTGGTACCGCCGTTGATCTATTTCTTCGTCGGCCTCGGCCGCTCGCTCGATCGCCGGCGTTCGCTCTGAAGGACCGGGCGCTCCGACGGGCTTGGGGCAACGGCAACTTTGCCCTAAGGGCGCGCGATGACCGATAACGCACCCGATCCCGCGCTGCTCGCCAAGGCCGAAACGCTCACCGAGGCCTTGCCCTATCTGCAGCGCTACGCCGGCGCGACCTTCGTCGTGAAATATGGCGGCCACGCGATGGGCGATCCCGAACTCGCGCGCGATTTTGCCGAGGATGTCGTTTTGCTCCAGGCCGTCGGGATCAATCCGATCGTCGTCCATGGCGGCGGGCCGCAGATCGGCGCAATGCTCAAGCGGCTCGGCGTCGAATCGCAGTTCGTCGGCGGCCTGCGCGTCACCGATGCCGAAACCGCGCGGATCGCCGAGATGGTCCTCGCCGGATCGATCAACAAGGAAATCGTCGGCTGGATCGGCCAGGCCGGCGGCAAGGCGGTCGGCATTTCGGGCAAGGACGCCGCGCTCGTCACTGCCGAGAAGGTGCGGGGCCGCGATCCCAATCCGCTCAGCGGAATCGAGCGTCATGTCGATCTCGGCTTTGTCGGCGAGCCGGTCGCGGTCGATGCCTCGATCCTGAAGTCGCTCGCGGCGCAGGGCTTCATCCCGGTCGTCGCGCCGATCGCGCTCGGCACCGACGGCCACACCTACAACATCAACGCCGACACCATGGCCGGAGCGATCGCCGGGGCATGCGGCGCCAAACGCTTCTTCCTGCTCACCGACGTGGCGGGCGTGCTCGACAAATCGGGCGAGCTGATGACCGACCTCGATCCCGCGGGCATCGCCGCGCTCAAGGCCGACGGCACCATCTCGGGGGGCATGATCCCCAAGGTCGAGACCTGCGTCGCCGCGGTCGAGGCGGGAGTCGATGCGGCGGTGATCCTCGATGGACGCGTGCCGCATGCGATGCTGCTCGAAATCTTCACGCGGCGCGGCGCCGGCACGCTGGTCCACGCCTGATCCACGCGCTATCTAGGCACCAATCACTTCTTTCGGAGCACCGGGTTTGATCCTGATCCTCGACATCCTCCAGATCATCCTGACGGTCATCTGGTGGATCATCATCGTCCAGGCTATCCTGTCCTGGCTGATCGCCTTCAACGTGATCAACACCCACAACGAATATGTCGGTGCGATCTGGCGCGCGCTGAAAACGATGACCGATCCGATCTACCGTCCGATCCGGCGGGTGTTGCCCGACTTCGGCGGGCTCGATCTCTCGCCGATGGTGGTGCTGGTGATCCTGCTGATCCTGCAGCAGGCAGTGATGCCCGCGCTCTACCGCATCGCGATCGGCGCGCCGCTCTGAGCCGCGCGGGCGCGGCCTGGACGCTGCGCCCCGACGGGATCGAAATCGCCGTGCGGGTGACGCCGCGCGCGTCCCGCGACAATTTCGCCGCTGGCACCGCGGAGCATTTCGCCGCGCGGCTGGCGGCGGCGCCCGTCGAAGGCGCGGCGAACGCGGCGCTGGCGCCTTTGGTGGCCAAGGCTTTCGGCGTTCCGAAGCGCGCAGTGACCTTGATCGCCGGCGACACTGCCCGGCTCAAGCGGCTCGCGATCGCCGGCGACGCGCATGCGCTGGCGAAGATCGCCGCCAGCCTCTATGGACGCGAGCCATGAGCGCAGCATTGATCGACGGCAAGGCATTCGCGGCGGGGCTTCGCGCCCGGCTTGCCGAACGGGTTCCCGCATTCCGGCAGACGACGGGCCGCGCGCCCGGGCTGGCGGTGGTGCTGGTCGGCGAGGATCCCGCATCGGCGGTCTATGTCCGCTCCAAGGGCAAGCAGACCCGCGAAGCGGGAATGGAGAGCTTCGAGCACAGGCTCCCCGCCGACACCGATCAGGCGACGTTGCTGGCCTTGGTCGACCAGCTCAATGCCGATCCCGTCGTCGACGGCATCCTCGTCCAATTGCCGTTGCCCGCGCATCTCGATGCCGACGAAGTGCTGCTGCGCATCGACCCCGACAAGGATGTCGACGGCTTCCACCCGGTCAATGCCGGCCGCCTCGCCACCGGACTGCCCGGCTTCGTCCCCTGCACCCCGCTCGGCTGCCTGATGCTGCTCGAAGACCGGCTGGGCGATCTTTCGGGGCTCGACGCCGTGGTGGTCGGTCGTTCGAACATCGTCGGCAAGCCGATGGCGGCGCTGCTGACTGCGAAGAGCTGCACCGTCACCGTCGCCCATTCGCGCACGAAGAACCTGCCGCACTATCTCAAGCACGCCGACATCGTCGTCGCCGCGGTCGGGCGCGCCCACTTCGTCAAGGGCGAGTGGCTCAAGCCCGGCGCCGCCGTGATCGACGTCGGCATCAATCGAACCGAGAACGGCCTCACCGGCGACGTCGATTTCGACAGCGCCGCGAGCGTGGCGGGGGCGATCACCCCGGTGCCCGGCGGGGTCGGCCCGATGACCATCGCGGTGCTGCTGCGCAATACCCTGGTGGCCGCGCACCGCCGCGAGGGAGTCGCGCTCGACGAGAAGGAGATCTGATGCTGGCCCTGCTCCTCCTGCAAGCCGCCGCGCCGCAGACCGCGATGGACGCCGAACGCGCCTTCAACGCCATGGCGCAGGAAAAGGGGCAATGGACCGCGTTTCGCGCATTCGCAGCCGACACCGCCACGATGTTCGTGCCCGAGCCGGTCAAGGCGCAGGAGTGGTTGAAGGACCGCAAGGATCCGCCGCGGTCGGTGGAATGGTGGCCGACGGAGATCTACGAATCGTGCGACGGCAAGGCAGCGGTCAGCACCGGCGGCTGGAACCGGCCCGACGGGTCGGTCGGCTATTTCACCACCGTCTGGCAAAAGCAGACCGATGGCGGCTGGAAATGGTTGGTTGACGCGGGCGACACGCTCGACAAGCCGCGGCCCCGGCCGTCCGAGCCGCGGCGCACCAGGGCGTCGTGCGAGCAGATGCTGATGTCCTCCACCCCGGCCTTCCCGGAGCCTGGCGTCAAAACCGGAGGCGATCAATCGCCCGACGGCTCGCTCAGCTGGGGCTGGAAAGTCACCTCTGCCGGCGCGCGAACCTTCAGCGCATCGACCTGGGATGGCCGCGATTTCGTCCGGGTCGTCTCCGACGAAGTCGCGGCCCCCAAATGATCGAGCTCTACATCTCCGCCTTCATCACCTTTTTCGTGGTGATCGATCCGCCGGGCTGCGCGCCGATCTTTGCCGGGCTCACTACCGGCGCGAGCGCGGCGCACCGCCGTGCCATGGCGGTGCGCGCGGTGCTCGTCGCCTCGGCGATCCTGTTCGGCTTCGCTCTGTTCGGCGAGGCGTTGCTGCGCGCGCTCGGCATCAGCCTCAATGCCTTCCGCATCGCCGGCGGGATCATGCTGTTCCTGATCGCGCTCGAAATGGTGTTCGAGAAGCGCACCGAACGTCGCGAGGACCGCGCCGAGAAGATCAAGGCCGACGAGATCGCCGACATCTCGATCTTCCCGATGGCGATGCCGATGATCGCCGGGCCGGGGTCGATCGCCTCGGTGATGCTGTTGATGTCGCAGTCGAACGGGCTCGCCAGCTCGGCGGTGGTGCTCGCGGCGATGGCGTCGATCCTCGCGCTGACCTTGCTCGCCTTGCTGATCGCCGGCCCGATCATGCGCGTCGTCGGCGCCAAGATCGAGGCGGTGGTGTCGCGGCTGCTCGGCGTCCTCCTCGCCGCGCTCGCCGCGCAATTCGTCATCGACGGGATCCGCGCGAGTTTCAGCGCCGGGGCGGCGCTTTCGGGGCACTGACCGGTACGTCGGGCAGGTCGTAGCGGATCCGCCACAGCCGGAACGGCGACTTTGCCGGCAGCGCGACCGGCTCGAGCCAGTTGGGCACCTCGCCGCGATGCAGCTGCCCATAGAAGCCGTTCGGGCTGCGCGAGCGATAGACCGTCGTCTCGGCCATGTTCGGGCAGATCAGCAGATAGCGCGCCTTGTGCCGCGCCGCGATCGGCCGAAAGCCGCTCGCCGGGCCGGTAAAGGCATGGTGCACCGCGAGGATCGCGTCGCCGTTGCGATGATAGGGGCCGGCAATTCCGTCGTGATGGGTGATCGTGATCAGCCGCGGCCCCATGTCGACATGGCTGAACAGGATCGCCCTGGGGATCGCGTCGAGCGGCCGCAGCGACGTTACCCGCGCGCAGGCGGCATTGGCTTGCGCGACCTTGTCGGGGCCGGTCTTGCCCGGCTTGCCCTTGTCCGCCGGCAGCCAGGGCAAGACGAGACCCGCGAACAGCCCCGAGACGATCAGGAACGCGATCGCCGATCCGAACACGCGGACCAGCATCGACGAGCGGCTCAGGAACCACGGCACCACCAGCCATGCCAGCGCGGTCGCGCCCGGCACGCTGAGCATCTGCGCGGCGGGTCCGGCGCGGATCTGCCAGAGCAGCATCGCCGCGGCGAACGCAGTGAACAGGGCGATCGCCGCCCACGCCACCGCCGCTTCGCTGCGCCGCGCCCGCCATGTCGCGACCAAGGCGCCGAGGATGCCGATCACCGGCAGAGCGGCGATCGGGAAGCCGGTCTTGAACGGGTGGCGGTAGATCGGCCGCGCCTCGCGGACATTGTTGAGCCAGGTCCGCGCCAGTTCGTCCGAGACCATTTCGGGGCGGCCGAGACATTGCGGGAAGAGCAAAACGAACCCCGCGACGATCGCGCCGCCTGCCGCCGCGGCCAGCGCAAGACGGATCCAGCGGTTTCCGAGGCTCGGCAGCGACAATGCGAACAGCAAGGTCCCCGCCGCGACCATCACGGTCAGCCACACCGGCGTCAGCGCGTCGCAGCGCAGCGCCTGATTGGCGTTCGACGCGAACAGCGCGAAGCCGAGCGCCGAACCGCCCGCGAGGCTGAGGCCATAGACCTGCATCCGCCGGGCATCGCCCGCATCCCATACCCAGCGCAGCGCGATGATCGCCCCCGCCATCGCGCAATAAGGCAGCATCTCGAGCCCGATGGTGAGCGACAGCGCGCTCGACAGCCCGACGGTCGCGCCGCCGCGCGCGCGCCGCGTGTCGGCGAGGCCCGCGACGGTCAGCGCGAGACAGGCGAGCTGCCAGCCATGATGATCGACGCGCAGCGGCGCATACATCAGCATGGTCGAGGTGCAGCCCATCAGGATGATCAGCGCCAGCGCCCAGGCCTGCGGCGCGACCAGCCGGCGGACAGTGAGGCTGAGCCCGGTCATCGTCACCGCCAGCGGCAGCAACGGCGCCAGTCCGCACGCCCATTTCTCTGCAGCCGCGGTGCCGAGGAACGGCTTGAGCGCCAGGATCAGCCCGGCGATCGGCAAATCGATGATGCGCGACCAGTGGATGTCGAACCCGCCCATCGCCGGATCGAGCCGATATTGGCGCAGATCGTACCAGCCCTGCCCGGCGAGCAAGGCGCGGACCTGCATCAGCCGCATATTGTCGTCGGTGTCGCCGAGCGCGAGCCAGTGGATATTGCCCTGGCGCTGCCACAGATACCAGGCGACCACGCCCAGCCAGAAGATCAGCATCCCCGCCAGCCAACGCCGGTCGAGCTCTTCCTTCGGGCGTAACCCGCTTAATCCGCTCAGCTTCAAAATGACTTCCCTCGCTCCGCGCTCCGCATTAGGGCGGCGCCCTGCGCGAGGGCAAGCTAGACTAGTGACCGCATTCCTGCATCGAATGGAATCTCTGATGGCCAGCGGCGTGCTCGGCCAGCTGATCCGTTTCGGCATCGCCGGCGGAATCACCACCGCGCTCTACACGCTCGTCTATTCGCCGCTCGCCGCGTTCAAGATCACCTCGGAGCAGGTCGCCAATATCTGCGGCTATCTGGTCGCGATGCTGTCGGGCTATCTGCTCCACAGCAAATGGAGCTTCCGCGGCCATAATGCCGAGGCGGCGCAGACGAGCTGGCGCTTCTTCCTCGTCTCGCTGGTGAGCTATGGACTCAACACCTTCTTCGTCTGGCTGCTGACCGACGATGCGGTGCTCGCCGGACCGTGGTGGTGGCCGCTGATCCCGATCCTGTTCGTCACGCCGCTGATCACTTTCGCGCTCAATCGCATCTGGGTATTCGGGTAACATGGACCGCATCGTCTACGAACGCATGGCCGCGCACGACACCACCCATTGGTGGTACCGCGCGCGCCGCGACATCCTCGCCGATTATCTGACGCGCTGGGGCGATCTGCCGAAAGATGCGCGGATCCTCGAGATCGGCTGCGGCACCGGGCACAATCTGCCGATGCTCGCGCGGTTCGGCGAGATCGATGCGATCGAGATCGACGAGACCGCCGGCGCCAAGGCCAGCGAGCGTCTCGGCAAGCCGGTCGGCACCGCGCCGCTTCCCGAGCTCCACGGCGTCGCTCCGGGCAGCTATGATCTGGTCGCGGTGCTCGACGTGATCGAGCATGTCGAAGACGATGTCGCGGCATTGAAGGCGATCGCTGCGGCGCTCAAGCCGGGCGGCAAGATCCTTATCACGGTTCCGGCACACCAATGGATGTGGAGCGCGCACGACGTGGTGAATCACCACAAGCGCCGCTATTCGAAATCGGGGTTCGCCGCCTTGCTCGCGAAATCGGGACTGCAGGGTCGCAAGCTCGGCTATTTCAACTCGCTGCTCTTCCCGGTCGCGGTCGCGGCGCGCTTCGCCGGCAAATTGATGGGCAAGGACGACAGCGACGATTCGCCGCCGCCCAGGCCGCTCAACACCTTGTTCGAAGGCATTTTCCGGCTCGAGCGGCATATGGTCGGGCGGATGCCGCTGCCGCCCGGACTGTCGCTGATCGCGCTGGCTTCGAAGAAGTAACGCGAAACGTGCCCCACGCGCTCCCCTTCCGCTTGCGGGAGGGGTCGGGGAAGGACGTGCCAATATTACGAAGTATCGTGAAGAGGCCAGCCCCTCCCTTAACCCCTCCCGCAAGCGGAAGGGGAATTACTCCGCCTCGCTCCGCACGGTCTGCGGCGAAACACTGACTTCGCCCGAATCCTCGAAGCGATACCCCAGCGACGCATGCCCGCGCACCGGTCCGGCGACGTCGGCAACCAGATAGAGCGGCCGCCGCTTCGACTCGACATAGAGCCGGCCGAGATATTCGCCGATCATCCCGAGCACGAACATCTGCACCGCGCCGAGCACGACGACGACGAGCATCAGCGAGGTCCAGCCGGGGATCGCCGCGCCGAACAGCCAGCCGACCAGAATGTAGAGCACGAGCAAGGCCGAGGCGCCGGTGAGCAGCAGCCCGACATGGCTGGCGAAGCGCAGCGGCGCGGTCGAGAAGCCGGTGATCGCGTCCAGCGCGAAGCGGATCATCTTGGCGAGCGGATATTTGCTCTCGCCGGCGTGGCGCTCGTGCCGGTCATAGGGGAAGGGCACCTGCTTGAATCCGATCCATGCGACCATCCCGCGGATGAAGCGCGCCTGTTCGGGAAGCGAGAGGAACGCATCGAGCGCGCGCCGGGTCATCAGCCGGAAATCGCCGGTGTCGAGCGGGATCGGCGTGTCGGTGATCCGATCGAGCATCCGATAGAAGAAGGCCGCGGTGATCTTCTTGAAGATCGTCTCGCCGTCGCGTTTGCGGCGCACCGCATAGACGACGTCGGCACCTTGGCTCTTCATCGCCGCGCGCATGTCGGTCAGCAATTCGGGCGGGTCCTGCAGATCGGCGTCGATGATCAATATCTCCTCGCCGGCGCACAGATCGAGCCCCGCAGTGAGCGCGAGCTGATGACCATGGTTGCGCGAGAGATTGATCGCCACGAGGTGCGGATCGCCTTCCGACAGCCGCTGCATCACTTTCCAGCTCGCGTCGCGCGAGCCGTCATTGATCAGGACGATCTCGTAATCCTGCCCGACACTGGCCTGCGCCGCTGCCGAAATGCGGCCGTGCAGCATCTCGAGGCACGCCTCTTCATTGTAGCAGGGGACGACGATGGAAAGCTTGGGCCTCTTCATGATCGGCCGCTGTAACGCGCTGTTGCTCTGGCGTCACATGAAAATCGGCTGCGCCCCGGACCGCGATCTACGCTCGTTACGGGGTTGACCCCGAACGGCAACCTTCCTACCCCGCAGATAATGCGAGTCAGTCGCAGTAGCGAAAGGGCGGAAATGAAGCGGTGGGCAACGGGGATCAGCGTTCTGGCGTGCGCCATGGCGGCGCCGGCGTTCGCCCAAGACGGGACGCAAGGCGGGTCGGCGCAGGGCGAGGAAGTGGTCGATCCGCGCCCGATCACCGTCACCGCGACGCGCCAGCCGCTCGCCACCGTCGACGCGCCGGCGACCGTCACCGTGATCGACGAACGCCGCATCGCCGACGAGCTGGCGACCGACATCAAGGATCTGGTTCGCTTCGAACCCGGCATCACCGTGCCGCGCGGCCCGGCGCGCTTCGGCGCCGCGCTCGGCGCCACCGGGCGCGCCGGCAATGAAGGCTTCGTCATCCGTGGTATTGGCGGCAATCGCGTGCTGATGCAGGTCGACGGCGTGCGCATGCCCGACGGCTTCGCCTTCGGCGCGCAGGCGGCGGGGCGCGGCGACTATGTCGATCTCGGGCTGGTCAAATCGGTCGAGATCCTGCGCGGCCCCGCCTCGGCGCTGTATGGCAGCGATGGTCTGGCGGGCGCAGTGAGCTTCGTCACCAGCGATCCGATCGACTTCCTGCCGGGCGGCAAGGCGATCGGCGGGCTGGCGCGCGCCGCGTGGAGTTCGGCCGACAACGAGTTCAGCGAGACCGCGATCCTCGCCGGCCGCAGCGGCGACCTGTCGGCGATGCTCGCGTACACCCGTCGCGACTGGTCCGAACTCGACAACAAGGGAACCGTCGGCGGCACCGGCGGACTGCGCACCGAGCCCAATCCGCAGGACGGCCGCTCGAACGCCCTGCTCGGCCGGATCGTCTATGCGCTCGGCAGTCATAAATTCCGCCTGACCGGCGAATATCTCGACACGCTCCTGACCAGCGACGTGCTGAGCGGGCTGACCCCCTCGGTCGAATTGCTCCGCGGCCGCGACACCGGCAAGCGCAAGCGGTTCTCGGGCGACTGGACGTGGCAGGGCGATGGCGCGATCGATTATGCCCATGTCGCCGCCTATTGGCAGGATTCCGAGGATCGCCAGTTCACCGACGAGGACCGCACCCCCGCGGCCGACCGCGAACGGCTCAACACCTTCGAGAATCGCGTCTACGGCGCGGCCGCCGAAATCCGCGGCGGCGTGGGCGGGGTGCGGCTGGTCGCCGGCGGCGACATCAGCTTCACCCGTCAAAAGGGGCTGCGCGACGGCGTGGTTCCGCCCGCAGGCGAGACCTTTCCCACCCGCGCCTTTCCCGAGACCGATTTCATGTTGGCGGGCCTGTTCGTGTCGGGCGAAGTCGCGCTCGGGCCGCTCACGCTCTACCCGGCGCTGCGCTTCGACGCCTATGATCTCGAGCCCGAGAACGACCCGCTGCTGCCGACCTTCCATGGCGCCGCGCAGGACGGATCGCGTGTCTCGCCCAAGCTCGGCGCGGTGCTGCGGCTCGGCGAGGCGTTCCGGCTGTTCGCCAATTATGCCGAGGGCTTCAAGGCGCCCTCGCCCTCCCAGGTGAACAATTTCTTCGAGAATCCGCCGGTCGGCTATATCAGCATCCCCAACCCCGATCTGCGCCCCGAGACCAGCCGCAGCATCGAAGGCGGGCTGCGCTTCGCCGGCAAATGGGCCTCGCTCGACCTGACCGGTTTCCATTCGGAATATCAGGATTTCATCGAGCAGGTCGAAACCACCGGCCTTCCCTTCCCGACACCCGGCAATCCGTGGATCTATCAATGGGTGAATTTGACCGGCGCCGAAGTGAGCGGGTTCGAGGCGCGCGGCGAAGTGCGCCCGACACCCGGCGTCAGCGCGACGCTGGCGCTCGCTTATGCCGATGGCTCGGCGGTGTCGGGAACCGGCGCCAGGTCTCCGCTCCAGTCGATCGATTCGTTCCGCGCCGTGCTGGGGCTCGGCTATGACGCTCCGGGCCGCGCCTTTGGCGGGCGGCTGGCCGCCACTTATGGCGGGCAAAAGAAGAATAAGGAGACGCAGGGATCGTCCTGCTATCCGCTGCCGACCGCCACGATTCCGGCGCCGCTGCCCAATTGCTTCCGCGGCGGCGACTATCTGGTCTTCGACGTCACGGCATATTGGCGGGTGCTGCCCGACGTGACGCTGCGCGCGGGCGTCTTCAACCTGACCGACCGCAAATATTGGCAATGGGCCGATATCCGCGGCCTCGCCAACAGTTCGCCGATCAAGGATGCCTATAGCCAGCCGGGCCGCAATGGCAGCGTCTCGCTGAGCGTCCGTTTCTGAGGGGAATGACGATGAAACGCCTTTGCTTCGCCGCCGCGCTGGCAGTGCTCGCGCCGCTTCCGGCCTTCGCGCAAGCCGTGCCCCTGGCCGCCCCGGCCGGATCGTTCGAGGCCGATCGCGCCGACATCCTCGGCATGGCGGGCAATTACAAGGTCAAGTTCGACATGCAGGAGGCGACCCCGTGGCGCGCCGACTACACCCCGATTCCGTCCAAGGTCTCGGGCGGGTTCGAGGCGGTGCGGGTGATCGAGGACAATGGCCGGGTGATCCGGCTCCAGCATCTGCTCGTCGTCGATGCCGGCGGCAAGCCGATGGTGATCAAGCATTGGCGGCAGGATTGGGAATATGAGCCCGCTCGCGTGTTGACCTATGCCGGGCCGGATGCGTGGCGCTGGACCGCGCTCTCGCCCGAGGCGCGCAAGGGCGTCTGGTCGCAGACCGTCTATCAGGTCGACGACAGCCCGCGCTACGGCGGCTGGGGCAAATGGGAAAGCGTCGGCGGGGTGCGCCGCTGGCAGTCGGGGCAGAGCTGGCGCCCGCTCGCCCGTCGCGACGCGATCCGCGGGCCGGTCTATGACCGCTATCTCGGGATCAACCGCCATGCCTTGTCCCCCGCCGGCTGGATCCACTGGCAGGACAATCTCAAGATGGGCGAAGTGAGCGGCGCGCTGACGCCGATCGTCCAGGAATATGTCCTCAACAGCTACACCAGGAATGACGGGTTCGAGGTGAAGGCGGCCGAGGACTATTGGGCCGCGACCAAGGGCTATTGGGCCGCGATCCGCGCCGAATGGGACCGCATCGCCGCGGCCAAGGGCGGCGTGCGCATCACCGAGGAGGCCGATCACGGCACGGTGATCAGCGGCCGGGTGCTCGAGATCGCCGACGAGATCCAGGCGGGCAAGACCAGCGAAGCCGATGCGATCCGCACCGCCAAAGCGCTGATGGATCAGGCGACCAGGGCGGCCGGGGGCTGAGCGATGCTTATCCCCTCCCTGCAAGGCTGGGGCGGGGGTGGGTCGAGCGTCGGACGGGGCTCGATGTCCCGGCCGCCGCTTGATGCCGGGCGATCGACTCTTTAGGCGCGCAGACGCGCGCACCCACTCCCAACCCCTCCCTGCGAGCCGGGTGGGGAGTCTCCAGCCCTAAACCCGCTCGACCGAATTCACCACGTCGGCGGCGCGCAGCGCGGCGAGCAGGCGCATCAGATGGGTGGCGTTGCGGACCTCGAGGTCGATCGCGTTGGTGTGGAAGGTGGTGTCGCGATTGTCCATGCGCAGGCCGAGGATATTGGCCTTCTGCCCACCGATCAGCGTCGCTACCGCGCCGAGCGCGCCGGGCTCGTTCTTGAGCGTGACCGCGATCCGCGCGATCCCGCCCTCGGCCTTGTCGCCCCAGGTGAGATCGACCCAATCCTCGTCGTCGGTGTCGGCCAGCCCGGCGCAATCGATGCGATGGACCTCGATCGGCTCGCCCGCGCGGCGCACCCCGACGATGCGGTCGCCGGGGACGGGGCGGCAATCCTCGGCGAAGTTGAACGCCACTCCGGCAGTGAGCCCCTTGATGTCGATCGCCCGCGCCTGGCTCGGCATTTCATGTTCGACCCCGTCGGTCGAGCCGGGCATCACCGCTTCCATCACCTGCGCGTCGGTGAGCTGGCGGCGGGCGATCGCCTCCATCAACGCGGTCTCGTCGGCCAGCTTGAGCCGCTTGAGCGCGTCCTTGAGCGCGCCTTCGCCGGCCGGGGTGGGCAGTCGCGCGACGATCTCGTCATAGAGCTTGTGGCCGAGCGCCACGGTCTCGTCGCGCTCCTTGTGACGGATGTGACGGCGGATCGCCGCGCGCGCCTTGCCGGTGATCGCGAAGTTGAGCCAATTGGCCTGGGGCTGCTGCGCCTTCGACCGGAGGATCGCGACCTGATCGCCTTGCTCGATCTCGGTACGCAGCGGCACCACCTTGCCGTTGACCTTGGCGCCGACCGCCTGATCGCCGAGATCGGTATGGACGGCATAAGCGAAGTCGATCGGCGTCGCGCCCTTGGGCAGCTGGATCAGTTCGCCCTTGGGAGTGAAGGCGAAGATCCGGTCCTGGTACATCGCCATCCGGGTATGCTCGAGCAGTTCCTCGGGGCTTTCGGCATGTTCGAGGATCTCGATCAGGTCGCGGATCCAGCTGACCTGGGTGTCGGGGCGCACCGCATCCTGCTTGTACGCCCAATGCGCGGCGAGTCCGAACTCGGCGCGGGCGTGCATGTCGCGGGTGCGGATCTGGATCTCGACCCGCGTGTCGCCGGCATGCATGATCGTGGTGTGGAGCGAGCGATAGCCGTTGCGCTTGGGCGTCGAGATGTAATCCTTGAACCGCCCCGGCACCATCGGCCAGCGGCGGTGGATCACTCCGAGCGCACGGTAGCATTCCTCCTCGGACTCGACGATCGCGCGAAAGGCCATCACGTCGCTAAGCTGCTCGAGCGACACGTGCCGCTCGGACATCTTCTTCCAGATCGAATAGGGATGCTTCTCGCGCCCCGACAACTCGGCGTCCACTCCGCCGCGCGCGAGCAGCAGCTTCAGTCCCGACGCGATCTTGGCGATGCGGTCCTCGCCTTCCACCGACAGGCTTTCGAGCCGCTTGGTGATGCTCTCATATGCCTCGGGCTCGAGCTCCTTGAAAGCGAGCGTCTGCATCTCCTTCATGAACTCGTACATGCCGATCCGCTCGGCGAGCGGGGCATAGATGTCCATCGTCTCGCGGGCGATGCGCTTGCGCTTGTCCGGATTCTTGATGTGATGGAGCGTGCGCATATTGTGAAGCCGGTCGGCCAGCTTGACCAGCAGCACGCGGATGTCGTCGGACATCGCCAGCAGGAATTTCCGCAGATTCTCCGCAGCGCGCTCGCTCTCGGTCTGCGCCTCGATCTTGGAGAGCTTGGTCACTCCGTCGACCATCCGCGCGACATTGTCGCCGAACAGTCGCTGGATCTCCTCGGGCGTCGCGACGGTATCCTCGATCGTGTCGTGAAGGATCGCCGTCGCGATCGTCTCGTCGTCGAGGTGCAGGTCGGTCAGGATGCCGGCGACTTCGATCGGGTGGCTGAAATAGGGATCGCCGCTCGCGCGCTTCTGGCTGCCATGGGCATTGACCGAGAACACATAAGCGCGGTTGAGCAGCGCCTCATCGGCCTGGGGATCGTAGGAAAGGACCCGATCTACGAGTTCATATTGACGCAGCACGGGGCCTAGATGGCGCCCCGTGCTGCTGCATTGCAATGTTTTTCGCGGCCTAGCGCGCCTTTGCGTTGCACTTGGCGAGCGCGTCCGCATCGAAATCGGCGCCGTTGGCGCGGAACGACTGGAGCTGGCCCACTTCGCGGGCGACGAGTTCGCAGACGATGTTGTCGCGGGCATTGGCCTTGGACGCGACGCACACGCCCTCGCCGCACTTCCAGATCGTCGAACGCGTGACGAGGCTGTTCTTTTCGGGCGAAGTCACCGGCGTGGCGGCATAATAACCGCGCGCGGTCTGGGCGAAGCCGGTCGCGGGGGTGAGCGCCAGCGTGGCCGCGGCAGCTGCCGCGACGGCAAGATAACGGGTCATGTCGTCCTCCTGGGGAACTTCTGCTTGCAACATCAGTTGCGAATCAATACCTAATTGACAAGAAGGTAAGTTGCAACAAGAAACTATTGCTGCGTTGCAATGTGTTATGCTGTTTCTTGCACCGGCGAATTGGAGTAAGGTTTTCAGTCATGGGTGGTGCGGTCCGAGAGACGCTGCGCGAGCTGGCGAAAGAGTGCAGCCTTCCGGCCGCGCTGGAAGCGATGGGCGAGCGCTGGTCTTTCCTGATCCTGCGGGGCTCGTTCAACGGCCTCCATCATTTCGAGGAATTCCAGTCCGAGCTCGGCATCGCGCGGAACATCCTCGCCAATCGGCTCGCGCGGCTGGTCGACAAGGACATTCTCGAGCGGCGCCCCTGCCCCGAGGACCGGCGCAAGATCGAATATCGCCTCACCGACAAAGGCCATGCATTGCTCCCGACGATGATCGCGCTGCGGCAATGGGGCGAGCGCTGGGCCACCTGCGTCCCCGCCTTTCCAGTGCTGGTCGACGCGCGGGACCGTCGCCCGATCGCACCGGTGACCGTGCAGGCGCATGACGGCCGCATACTCCAGAAGGGCGACCTGGTCTGGGCGCTGCCCGAGGACATCGCCGAAGACGAGCCCGAGGCGCGCGCCGCCGAATAAGCTTTTCGCGCCGTCGCCTGCTCGAAAAGCGCGGAGAGCGATCGCATCCCCATTTCTTGCTGCAGCGCAATATGGTACGTGCCGTTTACGGTTCGTTAACGTATCGCGTTCATCTTTCGGCAAGAGTTTTCGACAATTCGGATGTTGATCGGAGGGTGGCCAATGTACCGGCGCATCGCCACGCTTATCATGTGTGCAACACTCGGCGCCTGCGCGGCCAAGACCCCGCCGCAGGTGGTACTGGTCAGCACCGTCACGATCGAAGAGACTCCCGCATGGCGGGCCTCCATCACCCCTGAGGACGAGGCGCGGCTCGACGGCCTGCGCGCGAGCTGGAACGGCCTGCACGCGAAGCTGCCGCCCCGCGTCCGGACCGCGCAGGGCAAATTGGTCGATCCCGACGCCGGCCTCGACCTGCCCAGCCTCACCCCCGGCTCGTATCGCTGCCGCGTCGTGCGGCTGCGCACGCCGCCGCGCGGCTCCGCGACCGCGCGCAGCTCGACGAGCGACTATTGCTTCATCTCGGGGACGGCCGACGGGATCGCCTTCGTCAAGCAGACCGGCAGCGATCCGGCTGCCGGCTATTTCTACCCGGACGGCAAGCGCTATGTGTTTCTGGGCGCCCGCCAGCGCCGGGCCGGCGACAATTCGCTCGGCTATGGCAACGAGCCTGCGCGCGACATGGTCGGCGTGGTCGAGCGCGTCGGCGGCTTCCGCTGGCGGCTGGCCGTCGCCGGAACCAATGACCGGCAGATGGACATTTACGAGCTCACGCCGGTTCCCGCCGATCAGCAGCCGCGCGGCTGATCTTCAGCACCAGGGCAGGCGGCGTCCGGTCCAGCGCCGCGCCAGGCCTTCGTCGACCAGCTGCGCGCCTAGCGACCGGCCGTCTCGGGAGATGATGCGCAGCTTGCGGCCGTAACGGTCGGTATCGCGGTCGGCGATCTCCAGCGTCACCGGGCCCTGATTGAGCAGCGCCTGCAGCCGTTCGGTCGCCGCGCTGCCGAGCTTCGCCTCCTCGGCGCAGCGTGGGGGATGGGTCTCGGGCGCGTCGATATCGGCGATGCGGATGCGCTCGCCCTGCATCCAGACGGTGTCGCCGTCGACCACGCAATTGGTGCCCCCGCCGCTGTGGCAGAAGCCGAACCGCGCCGAGACGCGCCCGGATGCGGAAGCCCCGCCCCGCCCTTCGGTAATTTCGATCCGCGGCGGCGGACCTTCCTGGCCCTTGAGCAATTCGGCTGATCTGCGCGATTCGGCCCAGGGGTCGACCGATTCGGGAAGCGCCGGCGCCGCATCGGTCGGCCGGCGCCATTCGCCGCCCAGCCGCAGCCCGGCCACGCCGCCGACGAAGATCACCGCCACCAGGGCCATCCGGAAGTCGAAACGGGCGCGGCGGCGCCAGCGCGTGCGGCGTATCTGCCGGTGGAAATCGGGAGAGTGCCGCATTCCGCTAGGCTAGGCGCGGCACGGTAACCAAAAGGTATCCGCGGTCGGCCGGACAGACACCTCCATTACGGATACAGTTCGCTCCGAAGCGGACGCGAACCGTGCCACGATGCGCCCGTGGCAGAAGGCGGCACTCCTCGGGTAGAATATGCGTGCGAACGCTGCGGCAGCGTGGCGGTGACGCGCGACGCCTGGGCGGAATGGAACCTGGAAAGCCAGGCCTGGGCGCTCAGCGAGATATTCGACTTCGCTTTCTGTCACACCTGCCACCGCGAAACCCGGCTGGCCGAGCGCGCGCGGCGTTAGGGGCATCGATATGCAGCCCAACCTTCCCTCGCCCCCTGCAAGGGGTAGAGGGTCGCGCAGACTTGGGTCCGGCCTAGCTGGGCCTTAGTCGGAGTTGGGTGAGGGGGTGCGGCCGCAAAGCGGCCGCGCGGAGCGGAGCTCCGCTCTACCCATCTCTAGGCGAAGCTGGCCAACAAGAGCCCACAAGCTGGCAAGTTTCCCTCTCCTCCCCGGATCAAGAGGAAAGGGAGATTCCAGAACAAGTCTCGGCCCAATCCGAGATGGTCCGCGCCCCAACCAAAGCACCACCCCGCCCTTGTAAACCAGGATTTCATCTGCTTGCCTCCGGGCCGCCCTTGCCGTTCGTTCTTTGAAATCGTCGGATCCTCTCTGCGCAGCCGGGGAAAGCGCGCACCGTGACCTTGGCGACGCATGACGGCCGCACCACTGTGCCCCTGGTGTCGCGCGGCCGTCGCGTGCGTGTGCCCCGATGTCGCACGACCGTCGCCCCAGTGTGACCCTGGTGTCGCCAGACCGGCGCGTCGGTGGCGCGTCATGGACGCCAGCGCGTCGCATCGCTCCCGAAAGGCGCGCGCGCAGCCGGTGCTTTTCCCAATGAATCAGCATGTTGCGAAGTTGCGACGCGGGCCCATTGCGCGCAGACCCGATACTTTGACAACTTCGGCGCAACTTCCGGTGCGGCACTACCTCTCCACGCCCAGCTGCCACAGCACGAACGCCATCTCGTCGGCAGATTCCTTCAGGCTCTCCCAGCGGCCCGATTTGCCGCCATGCCCGGCGCCCATATTGGTCTTGAGCACCAGCACATTCTGGTCGGTCTTGGTGGCGCGCAGCTTCGCCGCCCATTTGGCCGGCTCCCAATAGGTCACCCGCGGATCGTTGAGCCCGCCCGAGATGAACAGAGGCGGGTAATCCTGCGCCCGGACATTGTCGTAGGGCGAATAGGAACGGATCAGTTCGAAGGCCCTGGGATCCTCGATCGGATTGCCCCATTCGGGCCATTCGCCCGGCGTCAGCGGCAGGCTCTCGTCGAGCATCGTGTTGAGCACGTCGACGAACGGCACGTCGGCGACCACCGCCCCCCATAGGTCGGGGTCGGAATTGATCACTGCGCCCATCAGCTCGCCACCGGCCGAACGCCCGGCGATCGCGATGCCGCCCCGGTGCGTGAAGCCGCGTGCGACGAGCCCCTTCGCGACATCGACGAAATCGTTGAAGGTGTTGGTCCGCTTTTCGAGCTTGCCGTCGTGATACCAGGTCTGGCCGAGATCGTCGCCGCCGCGGATATGCGCGATGGCGAAGGCCATGCCGCGATCGAGGAACGACATCCGGCTGGTCGAGAAACCCGGCGGGATCGCATAGCCATAGGCGCCATAGGCATAGAGATAGAGCTTGCCGCTGCCGTCGCGCGGAAAGTCCTTCGGATAGACGATCGACACCGGAACCTCGGTCCCGTCGCGCGCCGCGATCTTCAGCCGTTCGGTGCGATATTTCGCCCCGTCATAGCCGCTCGGGATCTCCTGCACCTTGAGCGTCGTGATCGCGCCGGTGGCGACGTCATATTCCTGCACCGTGCCCGGCGTGACCATCGATTCGTAGCTCAGCCGCAGTTTGTCGACGGCATATTCGGGATTGTCGCCGAGCCCCGCGACGTAGCTCGCCTCGGGGAATTTCAGCCGCACCGGCGCGACCGCGGGATCGTAGCGGTGCAATTCGACCTGATCGAGCCCGTCCTCGCGCCCCTCGACGATGAAGAAATCGGCGAAGCATGCCACGCCGGTCATGTAGAAATGCGGCGAAGCGCCGATCCGCTCGGCCCATTCGCCGGGATTGTCCAGGCGCGCAGTCGCCAGCCGGAACTGCGGATCGGTGTCGTTGGTGTGGATGAACAGCGTGTCGCCGTGCAGATCGACGTCATATTCGCGGCCCTGCTTGCGCGGGCTGACCATGATCGGTTCGGCCAAGGGGTTATCGGCCGGATACAGCCGGATCTCGCTGGTCTCGTGATCGCTGGTGGTGAGCAGGATCCATTTTCGGTCGCTGCTCAATTCGACCCCGACCGAGAAGCCGAGCTCCTCCTCGAAATAGACCGTGACGTCGTCCGCCGGGCTGGTACCCAGCCGGTGCAGCTTGATCGTCCGGGTCCGCCAATTCTCGTCGGTCACGCCGTAGAGGATGGCGTCGCCCTTGGCGGTGAACACGATGTTGCCGATCGTGCCTTCGATCGAGACGTCGCCCCATTTGCCGGCGGCGCCCTCGATCTTCTCGCCGATCGTCTCGCCGCCGCCGAGATCCTTGAAGCGGATCGTGTAGCGTTCCGAACCGTCATCGTCGCTCGACCACGCCATCAGCGTGCCGTCCTCGCTGGTGGTGACCGCGCCGACCCGGAAATATTCCTTGCCCGCGGCGAGTGCCGGCTCGTCGAGGATCAACTGGTCGTCCCCGCCGGCGACGGGCTTGCGCCACAGCCGCGGATATTCGCCGCCGGTCTCGTAGTCGGTCCAGTAGAGCCAGTCGCCGTCCTTTTGCGGAACGGTCGATTCGTCCTCCTTGATCCGCCCGCGCATCTCCTCGAACAGCCGTTCGCTGAGCGGCTTGATCGGCGCGATCACCGCCTCGAAATAGGCGTTCTCCTCCTCGAGATAGGCGAGCACGTCCTTGTCGGTGACGTCGGGATAGCCGGGGTCGCGCAGCCATGCCCAGGGATCGTCGAGCGTGACGCCATGTGCGGAGAAACTGTGCGGACGCGTGGCGGCTTTGGGGGGCTTGGGAAGATCGGTCATCCCTTGCCCTTATCCCAGCTTGGCCCCGTGTCGAAGCCCCGTGTCGACGCTTTGCTCAGCCGAGCGGCAGCGCCGGCTGGCCGCTCCGATTGGCGCGGACGATGCGGTTGCGGCCGGTTTCCTTGGCTTCGTAGAGCGCCTTGTCGGCGCAGAGGAGCACGTCGTCGAGCGCCTCGCCGCCGAAGCGGCAGATGCCGGCCGAGAAAGTCAGCGCCTGCCCGTCGCGCACGATGACCGGCGTCGCGATCAGGCGCTGGCCGACGCGCGCGAGCACCCGTCCTGCTTCCTCCTCGGTCGCGCCGCGGAACAGCACCGCGAATTCCTCGCCGCCCCAGCGGGCGACGAGATCGCCGCGGCGCAGCTCGGACGAGAGCCGCGCGGCGAAATCGCGGAGCACCCGATCGCCCTCGTCATGGCCGAAGCGATCGTTGACCGCCTTGAACTGGTCGAGGTCGATCAGCGCGATCGTGCCGCGCCGTTCCTCGGGGAGGAAATCGGCAATGTCGGCGATGAAGCCGCGCCGGTTGCGGACGCCGGTGAGCATATCCTCCTTCGACGCCAGATCGAGCGCGCGCATCCGCGCCTCGGCGGCGCTCGCCGCGCGGTTGACGCTGCCGAGCAGGCTGCCGATCACATCCTCGCCGCCCTCGGGGAGCGGCGCGACGGCGTTGCCCTGCTCGAGCGTGGCGAGCGCGCCTTGCGCGACATGGAGCGGACCCAGCATCGCGCCGATCCCGAACAAGGCCACCGTCATCCCGATCACGGTCGCGACCAGCAGAAGCAGGAATTCGGCGAGGGTCAACCGCCCGGTCGCCGCACCCCAGCCGACATAAGCGAGCAAAGGCACATGCGTGGCCACGAAGCAGATCGCGAAAAGGCGCAGCCGGAAGCTGCGCGGAAACAGAAAAGAGCTGGCGAGATAGAAGCGCATGATCCCTCGCAGGTTTGCGGCGCCCCGATGTGCCCCGACGATCGCCTCGATAAATCCGAAAGGGTAAAGATACCGCAGCGATGCGATCGTTCAGGTCGATCGGCCGCGCGCGGTCACCGGCCAGGTACCGGAGATCGTGTCGCCGTCGAGCAGGTGATAGCGATCGTAGAGGTTGACCGTCGGGTCGCAATGCGGCGGCATCAGCGTGACGCGCGCGCCCAATCCGGGCAGGTTCTCGCCGAGCAAGGCGCCATGCTCGTCGCCGGTAAAGGCGTAGCGGCTCGCAACCGGGGCGCCGGCATGCACCGCCGGCACGCCGGCATCGGTGGCGAAGGCCTTGAGCCCCGAATCGATCGTCACCATGCCGGGCGTGTTGGCGCTGACCACCGTCGCGTCGACGAACAGGGCCGGCTCGAAGCGCGGACCGGCGAGCTCGCAATCCATATATTCGCGGTCGAGGAAGACGTACGAGCCGACCTGCAGCTCGGTGAACACGCCCAGCGCAGCGTCGATCGCGAAGGTGCCGGTGCCGCCGCCGGTCACGGTCGGCGCGTCGAACCCCGCGTCGCGCAGCGCCGCCAGCACGGTGCCGAGATAGTCGGTGCGTTCGACGATCGCCGCGCGCCGCTCGGCGAGGCTCGGGATATGCTGGTGCGAGCCGCAATAATATTGGACTCCGCCCAGCCGCAGCGTGCCGGTCGCGGCGATGGCCTTGGCGAGCGCGACCGCCGCCGCCGGCGAGGTCACCCCGGTGCGGTGGCTGCCCGGGTCGACATCGATGAACACCGTCAGCCCGTTCGTGCTGGCGCCCAGCGCCCGCGCATTGTCGGGGTGGTCAACCACCACCGACAGCGCGATTCGCGCATGGAGCGCCGCCAGCCGTGCGATCGCCCCGGGCGCCACCACGGGCGAGGTCAGATGGATGCTTGCGACCCCCGCTTCGGCCAGCGCCTCGGCTTCGGCGAGTTTGGCGCAACAGATGCCCGCGGCGCCCGCAGCGATCTGCCGCAGCGCGATGTCCGCGCTCTTGTGAGTCTTGGCGTGCGGCCGCAGCGCGACGCCCTGCGCCGCGGCGAAGGCAGCCATCGCGGCGATGTTGCGCTCCAGCGCGGGGCGATCGAGGATCAGCGCCGGCGTCGGCACTTCGGAACGGGGGAGCGGGCCAGTCATCGCCACGGCATAGCGCTTCCCAATTCCAATTCCATCGGCCAAACGGTCGGCAATCCAGCCGCCGACTCGCGCGTCGATCCCGCGGTCCGCGGCATCCCGATGTCCGAGGAACCGCCATGTCCAGCTACGCCGATCGCCTCCACGCTCTTCGCGAACAATTGAAGCGCGACCGGCTCGACGGCTTCGTCGTGCCGCTCACCGACGAGCACATGTCCGAATATGTCGGCGCCTATGCCCAGCGGCTCGCCTGGCTGACCGGCTTTCAGGGCAGCGCCGGCAGCGCCGTGGTGCTGTCGAGCGAGGCGGCGATCTTTACCGACGGGCGTTACACGCTGCAGGTCCGCCAGCAGGTCTCGGCCGACGACTGGCAATATGTCCCGGTGCCGCAGGTGAGCATCGCGGGCTGGCTCGGCGAGCACGCGCCCGAGGGCGGCCGAATCGGCTATGATCCGTGGCTGCACACCCGCGCGTGGGTCGAGGAAGCGCGCAAGGCGCTGGCCGAGAAGGGCGCCGAACTGGTCGCGGTCGACACCAATCCGGTCGACTCGGTGTGGCCCGACCGCCCTGCTCCTTCCGACTCGACCTTGCGCGTGCAGGATGATGCCGCCGCCGGCCGCACCTCCGCGGCAAAGCGCGCCGAGATCGCCGAGTGGCTCAGTGCGCGCAAGGCCGACGCAGTGGTGCTGTCGGCGCTCGACTCGATCGCCTGGGCATTCAACGTCCGCGGCGACGACGTCAGCCATACCCCGGTCGCGCTGGCTTATGCGATCGTCAACGCCGACGGCACCGCCGACCTGTTCGTCGCGCCCGAGAAAATCACCGACGCCATCCGCCAGCATCTCGGCAATGCGATTCGCGTCCATGATCGCGCCGCCTTCGCGCCCGCGCTCAAGGGCTTTGCCGGCAAGCGCGTCGCAGCCGATCCCGAGCGTGCGGTCGCCGCGATCTTCGATTCGCTCGATGCCGGCGGCGCGAAGATCCTCGGCCTGCGCGACCCGGTGGTGCTCGCCAAGGCGCTCAAGAACCCCGCCGAGATCGCCGGACACAAGGCCGCGCAGGCTCGCGACGGCGCGGCTCTGGTCCGCTTCCTCAAATGGTTCGAGGAAACCGCACCTGCCGGCGGGCTCACCGAGATGTCGGCGGCGGACAAGCTCCGCGAATTCCGCGACCAGACCGGCGTGCTCAAGGATCTGAGCTTCGACACCATCTCCGCGACCGGACCGAACGGCGCGATCCCGCACTACAAGGTCACCGACGAATCGAGCCTGCCGATCGAGCTCGGCCAGCTCTACCTCGTCGATTCGGGCGGCCAATATGCCGATGGCACCACCGACGTGACCCGGGTGATGCCGGTGGGCGAGCCCAGCCCCGAGATGAAGGATCGCTTCACCCGCGTGCTCAAGGGTCATATCGGCATCGCCACCACGATCTTCCCCGACGGCACCACCGGCGCGCAACTCGATAGCTTCGCCCGCGCCCCGCTCTGGGAAGTCGGGCTCGATTTCGGCCATGGCACCGGCCACGGCGTCGGCGCCTATCTTTCGGTGCACGAGGGGCCGCAGCGAATCGCCCAGCCTTTCTATCCTGGCGGCCAGAGCCTCGAGCCGTTGCGCGCCGGCATGTTCCTGTCGAACGAGCCCGGCTATTACAAAGCCGGGGAATACGGCATCCGCATCGAGAATCTGGTGCTGATCGTCGAGGCGGAGATCGCAGGCGCCGAGCAGCCGATGCTGACCTTCGAGACGCTCACCTTCGCACCGATCGAGCGCCGGCTGATCGATCCGGCGCTGTTAACCCCAAAGGAACTTCAGTGGGTTAATGCGTATCACGCGCGGGTGCTCGAAGTGGTCGGCCCGCAACTGGGCGAGGAAGAACGGCAATGGTTGGAAGCGAAGGTCGCGCCAATCGGGTGATGTGGTTTCTGGCGGGTGCCGTCACCATGGCGATGTATCTGATGGGGCCGCACGTCATCATCGACAAAGGCTACGCCTTGGGGTCGTCCGCCGCGGGCTGGGTGCAGTCGCGCTGAGGCTCGGCCTCGCTCGCCTGCGCGCGCGCCTGCGCTTTTCGTTTTCTCAGATTCGCCCGCAGCGCTTCGGCGCGCCGGGCGTGTTTTTCCGCATCGTTCATGCGGAGCGTGGATAAACCGGCCGGCTTCGGGTTGACAATCGGTCACCCCCAAGCACATAGGCCCCTCCCGCCCGGTCCCTGACCGGCGAGTGCTGCCGTAGCTCAGTGGTAGAGCGCATCCTTGGTAAGGCTGAGGTCGTGAGTTCAATCCTCACCGGCAGCACCATTTTCCCTCCTTGCAAGCCGCCCTCGGTTCCCCGATCAGGCGGCTGAGCAAGGAGACGTTCCATGAAGACCAGAGCCGCCGTCGCATTCGAGGCGAAGCAACCGCTCGAGATCGTCGAACTCGATCTCGAAGGGCCCAGGGCCGGCGAAGTGCTGGTCGAGATCATGGCGACCGGCATCTGCCATACCGATGCCTATACGCTCGACGGCCTCGATTCGGAGGGGCTGTTCCCCTCGGTGCTCGGGCATGAAGGCGCCGGAATCGTCCGCGAGGTGGGCGCCGGAGTGACCAGCGTGGCGCCGGGCGATCATGTCATCCCGCTCTACACCCCCGAATGCCGCCAGTGTAAGTCGTGCCTATCGGGCAAGACCAACCTGTGCACCGCGATCCGGGCGACGCAGGGCAAGGGGCTGATGCCCGACGGCACGTCGCGGTTCAGTCACAAGGGCCAGGCCATCTTCCATTATATGGGCTGCTCGACCTTCTCGAACTTCACCGTGCTGCCCGAGATCGCGGTGGCGAAGATTCGCGCGGACGCGCCATTCCAGACCAGCTGCTATATCGGCTGCGGGGTAACCACCGGAGTCGGCGCGGTGGTCAACACCGCCAAGGTCCAGGTCGGCGACAATGTGGTGGTGTTCGGGCTGGGCGGGATCGGGCTCAACGTGCTCCAGGGCGCGAAGATGGCAGGGGCCGACAAGATCATCGGCGTCGACATCAACCCCGACCGCGAGGAATGGGGCCGCCGCTTCGGCATGACCGACTTCGTCGACGGCCGCGGCAAATCGCGCGAGCAGGTGATCGCGGAGATCCTGACGCTCACCGACGGCGGCGCCGACTTCACCTTCGATTGCACCGGCAACACCGAAGTGATGCGCACCGCGCTGGAGGCGTGCCATCGCGGCTGGGGCACGTCGATCATCATCGGTGTCGCCGAGGCGGGCAAGGAGATCGCGACGCGGCCGTTCCAGCTGGTCACCGGGCGCAACTGGCGCGGCACCGCGTTCGGCGGGGCCAAGGGCCGAACCGACGTTCCCAAGATCGTCGACTGGTACATGAACGGCAAGATCCAGATCGACCCGATGATCACCCATGTCCTGACGCTGGAAGAGATCAACAAGGGCTTCGACCTGATGCATGCCGGCGAGAGCATCCGCAGCGTCGTGGTCTATTGAGGAAGGCACATGTTCAATCACATCGTGATCGGATCGAACGACATCGAGCGATCGAAGCAATTCTATGACGCGGTGCTCGGCACACTCGGCTTTTCGGGCGAACCGCTCCGCCACGTCGCGGCGAGCGGGCACAAGCGCCTGTTCTACCGGCACGACGGCGGGACGCTGGGCATCTCCGAGCCGATCAACGACGAGCCGGCGCATTGCGCCAATGGCGGCACGATCGCGTTCAAATGCACATCGGCCGAGCAGGTGAAGGAATTCCATGACGTCGCCGTCGCCCATGGCGGCAAGTCGATCGAGGATCCGCCCGGCGAACGCGATGGCGGCCTTCTGGGCAAGATGCATCTGAGCTATGTCCGCGATCCCGACGGCAACAAGCTCTGTGCGGTCTGGCGCGTGGCGGCGTGAACGACGCCGTCAATCTCGCGGAGAAGTTCGCCAGCTTCACCGAGCATTGGGCGCCGCGCCGCGTCGCCTCCTACAACGGCAACGACGTGCGCATCGTGAAGGTGGAAGGCGAGTTCGTCTGGCATGTCCATGACGACACCGACGACTTCTTCCTCGTTGTGGACGGCGTGCTCGACATCGAGCTGCGCGACCGCATCGTCACGCTCGGCCCGGGCGAGCTTTTCGTCGTCCCGCGCGGCGTCGAGCATCGCCCGGTCGCGCGCCATGGCGAAGTCCGGCTGATCAATATCGAGCCGGGCGGCACGCACAATCTGGGCGAAGGCTCGCCGCAGCGTCCGATCGTCGAGGCCTGATGCCGCCCTCGTGGATCCTGACGCTCGATTGCGAGGATCGCCCCGGCATCGTCGCCGCAGTCAGCGGCTTCCTGGCGGAGCGCGGCGGATTCATCCTCGACAGCCAGCAATATGCCGATCTCGACGCCGGGCGCTTCTTCATGCGAGTCGAGTTCAAGGCGGTGGACGCGCCGCTGGAGACCGAAGCGCTGCGCGATGCCTTCGCCCCGGTTGCCGAAAACCTCGCGCTGAACTGGGAGCTTTCGGACGCCGGCGAGCGCCCGCGCGTGCTGATCGCGGTGTCGCAGGGATCGCATTGCCTCAACGACCTGCTCCATCGCTGGCAGACGCGGTCGCTGGGGGTCGAGATCGTCGGCGTGGTCTCGAATCACGACACGCTGCGCGCGCTCACCGAATGGCACGGGCTGCCCTTCACGTTGCTTCCCGCCGGGAAGCAGGCACAGGAAGCGGCGATCATCGACCGGTACGAGGGGCTGAACGCCGAGTATCTGATCCTCGCGCGCTACATGCAGATCCTGTCGCCGGCGCTGGTCGAACGGCTGGCCGGGCGCTGCATCAACATCCATCACAGCTTCCTGCCGAGCTTCAAGGGCGCGCGGCCCTATCACCGCGCGCACGAGCGCGGGGTCAAGCTGATCGGTGCGACCGCGCACTTCGTCACCAGCGAACTCGACGAGGGGCCGATCATCGAACAGGCGGTCGAGCGGATCGACCACCGCGCCTCGGTCGACGACATGATCCGCATCGGCCGCGACATCGAGGCGCAGGTGCTCGCCCGTGCAGTGCAATGGGCCGGCGCGCGGCGGGTGTTCCTCAACGGCATCCGCACGATCGTCTTCCGGTAAGGAGTCGCATGGAAACCCTCTCGACCAACAAATCCCATGGCGGCGTGCAGGGCGTGTATCGCCACGCCTCGACGGCGACCGGCACCGACATGACCTTCTCGGTCTATGTCCCGCCGCACGCGGACGGCGCGAAGCTGCCGGTGCTCTGGTATCTCTCGGGACTGACCTGCACCCACGCCAACGTCACCGACAAAGGCGAATATCGCCGGGCCTGCGCCGAGCACGGGGTGATCTTCGTCGCACCCGACACCTCGCCGCGCGGCGAGGGAGTGGCGGATGACGACGCCTATGATTTCGGCCAGGGCGCGGGCTTCTATGTCGATGCGACCGAGGCGCCCTGGGCGCCGCACTTTCGCATGCGCACCTATGTCGAGCAGGAGCTGCCCGCACTGATCGCCGCCGAGTTCCCGGCCGACATGGGCGCCCAGGGGATTACCGGCCATTCGATGGGCGGGCACGGCGCGCTGACCGTCGCGCTGCGCAATCCCGCGCGCTTCCGCAGCGTCTCGGCCTTCGCGCCGATCGTCGCGCCGAGCGTGGTGCCATGGGGCGAGAAGGCGTTGGCCGGCTATCTCGGCACGGATCGCGCTGCATGGCGCGCCTATGACACCTGCGCACTGATCCTCGACGGCGCGCGCGTCGGCGAGTTGCTGATCGACGTCGGCGATGCCGACCAATTCCTCCACGAGCAATTGCGCCCCGAGCTGCTGCGCGCCGCGTGCGATGCCGCGGGCATCGCGCTGACTCTGCGGCTGCAACCGGGCTACGATCACAGCTATTATTTCGTCTCGAGCTTCCTCGCCGAGCATGTCGCCTGGCATGCCGAACGGCTGCGGGCATGATGCGTTGCGACGTCCTGATCGTCGGTGCGGGCCATGCCGGCGCGCAGGCGGCGATCGCGCTGCGCCAGCACAAGTTCGAAGGTTCGATCGGTCTGCTCGGCGACGAGCCCGACCTGCCCTATGAGCGGCCGCCGCTCTCCAAGGAATATCTCGCCGGCGACAAGCCGTTCGAACGGCTGCTGATCCGCAATGCGGCATTCTGGGACGAACGCGCGGTGACGCTGCTGCCCGGCCGCACCGCGCTGCGCGTCGATCCGGCCGGCCATGCGATCGTCACCGCGGTGGGCGAGACGATCGGCTACGGCACGCTGATCTGGGCGACCGGGGGCAAACCGCGCCGGCTCGCCTGCGCCGGGGGCGATCTCGCCGGCATCCACACCGTCCGCACACGCGCCGATGTCGACCGGATGATCGCCGAGCTGCCCGAGGTGCGCCGCGTGGCGGTGATCGGCGGCGGCTATATCGGGCTCGAGGCGGCGGCGGTACTCGCCAAGCTCGGGCGGCAGGTCACCGTGCTCGAAGCGCAGGACCGGGTGCTCGCGCGCGTCGCAGGCGAACCGCTGTCGCGCTTCTTCGAGGAGGAGCATCGCGCGCACGGCGTCGAAGTGCGGCTCGGCGTGACGGTCGAAGCGATTCTCGGCGAAGATCGCGTCACCGGCGTTCGGCTGGCCGATGGCGAGACGCTGTCCGCCGAAATGGCGATCGTCGGGATCGGAATCGATCCCGCAGTGGCGCCCTTGCTCGATGCCGGCGCGAACGGCGGCAATGGCGTGCTGGTCGACGCGCAATGCCGCACCTCGCTCCCCGACATATTCGCGGTCGGCGATTGCGCGCTCCACGCCAATCGCTTCGCCGAGGATCGCTGCGTCCGCCTCGAATCGGTGCAGAACGCCAACGACCAGGCCACCGTCGCCGCGAAGACCATCCTCGGGATCGACGCCGCCTATGATGCAGTGCCGTGGTTCTGGTCGAACCAGTACGATCTCAAGCTGCAGACCGTCGGCATCTCGGCCGGGCATGACGAAATGGTGCTGCGCGGCGATCCGGCGGGCCGCAGCTTCTCGCTGCTCTATTTGCGGGCAGGCCGGGTGATCGCGCTCGACTGCGTCAATGCGATCAAGGACTATGTCCAGGGTCGCAAGCTCGTGGTCGAGGCCGCAGCGGTCGATCCCGCACGGCTGGCCGACGCCGCCACGCCGCTCAAGGACCTCGCCTGAGCCCGTACGGGCTGCTACGAATCGAAGATATTTTCCGCCCCGGAGTGCATTCCAGATGCTCAAGTTCCTGCCGCGCGTCCTGACCGCTTTCGTACTGCTCGCCGCTCCACCGGCGCTTGCGCAGGAGACGAAGGACGCGGATCCGGCGCTCTGGGTCGTCAAGGATGCGGACACGACGATCTATCTGTTCGGCACGGTCCATGTCCTGAAGCCGGGCCTCAGCTGGTTCGACGAAGGCGTCAAGGCGGCCTTCGACAAGAGCGACGAGCTGGTTCTCGAAATGATCGAGCCCGACGCGGCGACGATGCAGGGCCTGATCCTGAAGACCGCGGTCAACCCGACCGGCCCGACGCTCACCGAAAAGCTGCCGGCGGACAAGCGCGACGCCTTCGGCAAGGCGCTGGCGGATGTCGGGGTTCCGGCCGCGGCGCTCGATCGCGTCGATCCGTGGTTCGCGGCGGTCACGCTCACCATGGCCGGCCTGCCCAAGCTCGGCTACGATCCCGCGAGCGGCGCCGAACGCGCGCTCGCGACTGCCGCCAAGACGGCCAACAAGCAGCTGATCGGTCTCGAGACGGTCGAGGAGCAGCTCGGCTTTTTCGACACGCTGCCCGAACCCCTCCAGGTCAAGTTCCTCATCTCGACGATCGATGATTATGCGAAGATGGGCGATCAGCTCGACAAGATGGTCGCGAGCTGGTCGGCAGGCGATCCCGAGGCGCTGGGCCGGGTGATGAACGAGGAGCTTGCCGACACGCCGGAGATCGCCAAGGTGCTGCTCGCCGATCGCAATGCGCGCTGGGCCGAGTGGATCGGCAAGCGTCTCGCACAGCCGGGAACGGTCTTCGTCGCCGTGGGTGCCGGGCATCTCGCCGGCGCAGGCAGCGTCCAGGAGCAGCTCGCGAAGCACAAGCTCGCGGTAACCCGCGTCGCCTATTGACCGGCGCGCGCCGCGCCGCCGCTGGCCCAGCTGAACCAGACGGCCGCGCGGGCGTTCGGGACAGTCCAGCATCGGAGCAGCGCATGGCACAGCAACCGCGTCCCTTTCTCGGGCTTCTCGTCGGCGTCACGGCGGGGCTCGTCGCATCGGCGGCAATGGCCGCCTTCCAGGCGCAGACGCAAAAGCTGCTTCCCGATAGCGACGAGGATCCCGCGACCGTCAAGGCGGCCGACGCGGCGAGCGAGGCAGTGATCGGCGATCCCGTGCCCGAGCCTTATCGCGCGCCGGCAGGGCAGGCGGTCCATTATATCGCCGGGGCCGTGATTGGCGGCATCTATGGGGTGCTCACCGAATACAGGCCCGAGGCGAGCGCGGGCTTCGGCAGCGCCTATGGCGTGGCCACTGCGGCGTTGCTCGACGAAGCAGTGGTCCCTGCCGCCGGATTCGCCCCCGCGCCCGACGAGACGCCGCTCGCCGGCCACGCTTATGGCGCGGCCTCGCATCTGGTGTACGGCTGGGTGCTCGAAGGGGTACGCGCGCTGATCGCCGGGCGGCGCTAGAGCAGCAGATCCTGGGTTGCCGAATTGCGGCCCACCGTCCCGCCGCCGGTGCGCCGGATATGTTCCTGCTGCGCAGTGTGGCGAACATCCACATCGCGATCGTTCAGGAAGCCGGCGAGCGACTCGTCGTCGATCTCGCTCCATTCCTTGCCGCGATCGGGGCCGTAGCGGACCCGCGGCAGCAGACCCGGCTCGTTCGACCATTGGATCAATTGCTCGACGCTGGCTTCGTTGAGCATGTCGCGCAGATGGAAGGCGGTCACATAGGCGTCGGGGAAGGCGCGATGCGCGGGAAGCCCGCGTTCATGCACCAGTCCCTCCGGCTTGCGCCAATAGCGCAGCATCTGGTTCGAGAAGCCCGGCGAGCTCGGCCATAGTCGCATCGCGCACTTCCACGTGCAGATCCAGTCGGCGCCGCGGGTCAGCGAGGCAGTACAGAATTGCTGCTCGAAATCGGCACGGTGCGCAGCCAGCGCGACCCGGCGCGGCCATGGATCGAGCACCGGGCGCGCGACATCGTGCCACCAGGGCGCGTCGGCCACGTCCTCGTCGCGGATATGGTGGATCGCCATGGTCAGCGGCGGGATCTGGCGCCCCGGATTGACCATCCGATTGCCACCTTCGCCGTAAATCTCCCAGCGCCCGTCGGGCTGGAGCGCGACGTCCTGCCAGCCGATCTCGCAGACGCCATGCGTCGGCGGGGCCTGGCCGGTGGTTTCGAGATCGACGACGCGGATGAGAGAGGGGGCGCGGGAGGCCATGCCGGCTAGGTGGGGCGTGACGTCATGAAATACCAGCCGAAACTTGCGGGCGCCGGCTCGACAGCCTCAACAATCGCCGGCGAGATTCTCGCGCCCGGCGCGCGCTTTGCACTTCTGCAGCAAATCCTCGGCGCGCTCGGCCAGTTCCTTGGTCGCCTCGATGCATTCGCGAAGCCCGGCCTGCGCGTCCTCGATCTCGGCGATGTCGCTTGGTGTCTTGTCGTTCACGGTCATTTCCCACTCGAACGGAAGAACCCTTGATGCAGATCAAGGTTCCTGCCGTCCGAGCGGTTCGTCGGGTTTAGTGACCGGCTTGCGGACCACGCTCCAGCCCGCTCGCGGCGAGCTGGGCGTCGATCTGCGCCATCAGCCGATCGAGTCCTTCCTGGCTCTTCGCCTCGGCACGCGCAACGAGTACGTCCTGCGTGTTCGAAGCACGCAGCAGCCACCAGCCGTCGGGCGTGTTGACGCGTGCGCCATCGGTGCGATTGACGTCGGCGCCCTCGGCTTCGAGCCGTTCGAGCACCTCGTCGATCACCGCGAACTTGCGGCTCTCATCGACCTGGAAGCGCATTTCGGGCGTGTTGATCATCGGCGGCATCGCATCCTTGAGCGCAGTCAGCGACTTGCCCGTCGAATGCACCGCGCGGATGAGCTGGACCGCGGCGAACTGCGCGTCGTCATAACCGTAATAATCGTAGAAGGTGTCGGCGAAGAAGATGTGGCCGCTCATCTCGCCGGCGAGCGGCGCATGGGTTTCCTTCATCTTGGTCTTGATCAGGCTGTGGCCGGTCTTCCACATCACCGGATTGCCGCCGAGTTCGGCGACGCGGTCATAGAGCGCCTGGCTGGCCTTGACGTCGGCGATCACCGTCGCGCCCGGTACGGCCTTGAGCAGAGGCTCGGCCAGAATGGACAGAATCTGGTCGCCCCAGACCACCCTGCCCTGCCCGTCGATCGCGCCGAGCCGATCGCCGTCGCCGTCAAAGGCCAGTCCGAAATCGAGCTGCTTCTCCGCGACAAGCCGCTTCAGGTCGGCGAGGTTCTTTTCCTCGGTGGGATCGGGATGATGATTGGGGAAATTGCCGTCCACTTCGGTGAAGAGCGTATGATGCTCACCCGGCAGCTGCTTGACCAGTTTCTCGACCACCGGGCCGGCGGCGCCGTTGCCCGTATCCCATCCGACGCGATAGGCGCCGCCGGCATAGCCCGCCACCAGCCGCCCGACATAGGCGTCGACAATGTCGTAGTCGGTGACGGTGCCGACGGTGTCAGCTTCCTCCCAATCGCCTTCGGCGGCCATCCGGCCCAAAGTCTGGATGTCTTCGCCGAAGAACGGACGGTGCTGGAGCACCATCTTGAAGCCGTTATAGTTTCCGGGATTATGACTGCCGGTTATCTGGATGCCGCCATCCACTTCAAGCGTGGCTTCGGCATAATATAGCATCGGCGTGGGGCCGAGCCCGACGCGCACCACGTCGCAGCCGGACGCGGTGAGCCCCTCGACCAGTGCCGCTTCGAGTTCGAGCGAGGAGACGCGGCCGTCGCGGCCGACCGCGACGCGGGTCCCGCCCGCGCGGCGAAGCAGGGTTGCGAAGCCGCGGCCGATCGCGCGCGCGTCATCGGGTCCAAGCGCTTCCCCCACGATTCCGCGAATGTCGTATTCGCGCAGGGATGTGGGGTCGAAACGGTGCGTCATGATGCCTCCGGAGAAGGGGTTTGCCGGCGTAAATCGCGAGCGCCGCGAAAGTTCAATTACGCAGGTGCAACAAGACCGAAGCGGCGGCCCGTGGCGCCTATGGGTTACGGCGAAGCAACGTGTCGCGCGCGGCATTGATCCGCCGGGTCAATTCCTCGGATCCGCCCTTGTCGGGATGCACCGCGCTGACCAATCGGCGGTGGGCGTTGCGAATCGTCTCCTCGTCGGCGTCGGCAGTGATTCCAAGTATCGCGCGGGCTTCGTCCTGCGGCATCCGCGGCGCCCTGGGCCTCGGCTTTGGCCGCGGCTTGAGGAACAGATAATAGAGCGCGGCGAGGATCAGTGCCGCGAGGACCGCCTTGGCCATCAGGCGAACAGCGGCATGGCGACTTCGGGGAGCGCGAGGCCGGCCATCATCTCGCGCAGTTCCTGCCGCGCGGCGACATGGCTGAGGCCCATCTCGCCGAATTCGCGGCTGTCGAGCATCGTCAGCCCCTGCGGGAACAATTCGCGATAGATCACGCGCTCCGACAGGCCCGAGATCACCCGGAAGCCGACGCGCTTGGAGAGCTGGTCGATCGCTTCGGAGACGCGGCGCATGTTGCGCGCCTCGATATGCTGCATGCGGTTGCGCAGGACGACCCAGTCGATCGTTTCGCCGTCCGCCTTGGCGCGGCGCTTGCGCGACTCCCAGATCAGCTCCGAATAGAAGCTCGGGCGCGTGACCTTGTAGGTGTCCGGGTCGACATGGCCGATCAGGTCGAAATCGACGAAGCTGTCGTTCATCGGCGTGACGAGGGTGTCGGCATTGGTCACCGCGATCCGGGCGAACTTGTCGTCGCGGCCGGGCGTGTCGATCACGAGAAAATCCGCGCTCGCCCCGAGCCGCTCGAGCGTCTCGCCAAAGAAATCCATGCTCTCGCCGTCATGCGTTTCATATTCGGGCGTCGGCAGGTCGCGCCCCATGCGCTTGATCGTGGCGCGGCGATTGTCGAGATAGCGGCCCATCGTGCGCTGGCGATGATCGAGATCGAAGCACGCCACCCGCGCGCCCTTGGCGGAGAGCGCGATCGCCGCGTGAATCGCGGTCGTCGACTTGCCGGTGCCGCCCTTCTCATTGGCAAAAACGAGCACGTGCAAGCGCTTAGCTCCGTCGGTCAAGCCCACAACATCCTTTATTGATCCCGCCGCCCGCGCCCCATAGAAGGCCGCGCTCCTGTCTTATCGAAAGTGGTCAAGCGTGCAAACCGTCCGTCAGCTCGATGCCCTTCGCGGTGCCGTCGCCACATGGCGCGCGGCAGGCGAGCGTGTCGCTCTGGTGCCGACGATGGGCGCGCTGCATGACGGGCACATGGCGCTGGTCGAGGCGGCACGGCGCGCGGCGCAGCGCGTGGTGGTGTCGATCTTCGTCAATCCGAAGCAGTTCGGCCCGAACGAGGACCTCGCCAAATATCCACGCAAGGAGCTTGCCGACACGCGAATGCTCACCGCAGCCGGTGTCGATCTATTGTGGCTGCCGCCGGTCGAGGTGATCTATCCCGAGGGCTTCGCCACCAACATCTCGATCAGCGGGATCAGCGAAGTGCTCGATGGCGCGCATCGCCCGGGCCATTTCGACGGCGTCGCGACGGTGGTCGCCAAATTGTTCAACCAGGTCCGGCCGGATATCGCCTTGTTCGGCGAAAAGGATTGGCAGCAGCTCGCCGTGATCCGCCGGCTGACGACGGATCTCGACCTGGATATCGAGATCCAGGGCGTGCCCACCCAGCGCGAGGATGACGGCCTCGCGCTGTCGTCGCGCAACGCCTATCTGATCCCCGAGGAACGCGCCCAGGCCGTGGCGCTGCCGCGCGCGTTGGGGCTCGCCGAGCGGACGATCGCCAAGGGCGGCGATCCCGAAGCCGCGCTGGCACAGGCGCGCGAGACGTTGATCGCCGCGGGTTTCGAGGTGGATTATGTCGTGCTCGCCGATGCCGAGACGCTGTCCGAGCCGATCGAAGGCCGGGCGATGCGGCTTCTCGCCGCGGCGCGGCTCGGCGGCACCCGGCTGATCGACAATATCCCGGTGGCGATGGCGGAGTAATCCGCTACGAACGAATACGGTTAACTGCATTAACCTTTTGTTTCCCGCTTACCTGCCAATCCTTGCAACATTGAGGATAAGCAATCGGGTGAGCGGTGATGGGCAACAGTCTCAAGAGCGCACGTTTTCTGGTCGAGAGCCGGCTCCGCGACGCAGCGCGCGGCGACGCCAAGGCCTGTTTCGATCTGGGCATCGTCTATTCGAGCGGCGCCGAGGGCGTCGACGTCGATCTCGTCGAAGCGCATAAATGGTTCAACATCGCCGCCGTCTCGGGCAGCGAGCGCGCCGCGGAATGCCGCGCCGAGATTTCCGAGGACATGACCGCGCGCGAGATCATCGACGCGCAGAAGTCGGCCCGCGCCTGGTTGCGCGGGCTCGAGATGCGCGCGGCCTGATATCCGGCGCCCCTGCGAAAGCAGGAGCCCAGAGTTCGGATCGAACCGCTTGTGACCTTGGGCTCCTGCTTTCGCAGGAGCACAAGTCACTTCTTCGCTGCGGCTTTCTTGGCCGGCGCCTTCTTCGCGGCCCCCTTTTTCGGGGCGGCTTTTTTCTTGCCTTTGCCCTTTGCCGGCCCGGCCGCAGCGCGCGCGTCGATCAGCTGGGCGGCCTCCTCGAGCGTCAGCTGGTCCTTGTCGATCGACTTGGGCAAGGTCGCATTGGTCTCGCCATCGGTGACATAGGCGCCATAGCGGCCCTCCATCAGCTTGATCTCGGCTTCGGTCCGGGGGTGCTTGCCGAGCATCTTCAAAGGCTCGCGCGCGGCGCCGCGCGCCGGACGGCCGCCACTCGCCGCCGCCTCGGCGAGCTTGACCACCGCAGCGTTCATGCCGGTCTCGAACACCTCCGCGGTCGACTGGAGCCGGGCATATTTGCCGTCATGGGCCAGATAGGGCCCGTAGCGGCCGATCGACGCCGTGATCGGATTTCCGGTCTCGGGATGATTGCCCACCGTCCGCGGCAGCTTGAGCAGCTTCAATGCCCATTCGAGATCGAGATCGACATCCTTGGGAATCGAGGCGCGCGCGGCATCCTTGCCCTCGCCGAGCTGGATATACGGCCCGAAGCGCCCCGATTTGCGCTCGACGTTGAGCCCGGAGTCGGGATCGACCCCCAGCACTTCGGGACCGGTCGATTCGCTACCCGAACCGCCCGGCTCGCCGAACCGGCGGGTGAATTTGCACTCGGGATAGTTGGAGCATGCCACGAACGCACCGAACTTGCCGCCACGCAGCGCGAGCCGGCCGTTGCCGCAATTCGGGCATAGCCGCGGATCGCTGCCGTCCGCCTTGGCCGGAAACAGATAGGGCTCGAGGAACAGATCGAGCGCGGCGGTGACCTCGCTCGGCTTCTGCTCCATCACTTCGGTCGTACGCGGCTTGAAGTCCTTCCAGAAGGATTCGAGCACCGCCTGCCATTCGGCGCGCCCGCCCGAGACGTCGTCGAGCTCTTCCTCGAGCTCGGCAGTGAAATCATAGCCGACATATTTTTCGAAGAAGCGTTCGAGGAACGCCGTCACCAGCCGCCCGCTCTCCTCGGCGAAGAAGCGGTTCTTCTCGATCCGCACATAGGAACGGTCCTTGAGCGTCTGGATGATCGAGGCATAGGTCGAGGGCCGGCCGATGCCGAGCTCCTCGAGCCGCTTGACCAGCGAGGCCTCGGAGAAGCGCGGCGGCGGCTGAGTGAAATGCTGCTCGGCATTGACCGCCTTCTTGGCCGGCGCGTCGCCCGCGGACAGGCGCGGCAGGCGCCGGCTGTCCTCGTCGCCCTCGTCGTCGCGGCCTTCCTCGTAGAGCGCGAGATAGCCGGGGAAGAGCACGACCTGGCCGGTGGCGCGCAGCCCGTGCTGGCCGGTGCCGTCCTCGAGATCGATCGTGGTGCGCTCCATTCGTGCCGAGGCCATCTGGCTGGCGAGCGCGCGCTTCCAGATCAGCTCGTAGAGCCGGCCATGATCGCCGCTGCCGGCCCTGTCCTTCGAGAAGTCGGTCGGGCGGATCGCCTCGTGCGCTTCCTGCGCATTCTTGGCCTTGGTCTGATATTGGCGCGGCTTGTCCGGCACATAGCCGCCGTCATAGCGCGTCGCGATCGCCTTGCGCGCTTCCTGGATCGCGCTGCCGTCCATCTGGACGCCGTCGGTCCGCATATAGGTGATCGCGCCGTCCTCGTAGAGCCCCTGCGCGATCCGCATCGTGTGGCTTGCCGAGAAGCCGAGCTTGCGCGCCGCTTCCTGCTGGAGGGTCGAGGTGGTGAAAGGCGGCGGCGGATTGCGCATCGCCGGCTTGGTCTCGACCGCGGCGACCGAGAAACGCCCTTCCTCGACGGCCTTTTTCGCGGCGAGCGCCGTGCCCTCGTCGCCGATCGAGAGGCGGTCGAGCTTGTCGCCCTTATATTTGACCAGCCGCGTGACGAACGGGGTGCCGTCCTGCTCCATCTCGGCAGTGACCGACCAATATTCCTGGGGCTTGAAACCCTCGATCTCGCGCTCGCGCTCGACGATCAGCCGCAGCGCGACCGACTGGACGCGCCCCGCCGATTTGGCGCCGGGCAGCTTGCGCCACAACACCGGGGAGAGCGTGAAGCCGACGAGGTAGTCGAGCGCACGGCGGGCGCGATAGGCGTCGATCAGGTCGGTATCGAGCTCGCGAGGCGCCTTCATCGCCTCGAGGATCGCGGGCTTGGTGATCGCGTTGAAGGTGACGCGCTCGACCTCCTTCGGCAGCGCCTTCTTGTTGCGGAGCACTTCCCGGACGTGCCAGCTGATCGCCTCGCCTTCGCGATCGGGGTCGGTCGCGAGGATCAGGCGGTCGGCCTTCTTGGCCTCGTCGGCGATCGCCTTGAGCTGCTTCGACTTGTCGGCATAGGTCTCCCATTCCATCGCGAAGGCGTCGTCGGGATTCACCGATCCGTCGCGTGCGGGCAGGTCGCGGACATGGCCGTAGGAAGCGAGGACGCGATAATCCTTGCCGAGATATTTTTCGATGGTCTTCGCCTTGGCGGGCGATTCGACGATGACGAGCTGCATGGAGTGTTCTGATCCTTACGCGTACGCGTACGAGGGTGATGAGTCGCTGCGGCCCGTCAAGTAGGATGCCCGGCGCCCGCGCCAAGTCCGGAGACCCGATTCATCGTCGCTCGGGCCACCTGCCGGTATCATGCGAATATCTCTTCGAATGGCTCCACCGCTGGCGTGACCGCCGCATAGATCGCGATCGACAGAAACCATGTCATGGCGAGAAACGCATTGCCGGAGAGATTGCCGATGATCGAGGTCATAAGCGGAATCTGCGCCGATTCCGGATCGCCCAGCGCATAGGCCGCGAACGATCCCAGAAGCGGTCCCAGCGGCACGAGGTAGGCGATCAGGATGGGAAACGCGTGCCCTTTGGTGCGCGCCCAGCTTTCGCTCAGGCTTTCCGCGGCGCCCCGCTCCTCGGCGAGCAAGATCGGCGCTGCGATCGACCAGCGGATCGCCAGCACTATCCCCGGGATCACCAGCAGGAGCGTACCGAGGATGATGCCGATATTGGTCAATATCGATACGCCGATATAGGCCCCGACGGCACCCGCCGGCCGCTGCACCAGCCCCAGCCGCTCCAGCGCCTTCAGGGTGACGACGAACTGCGCCGCTACGCATGCGAGGCTGATCGGCAGCGAAGTGAGCGCTTCCGGATTATACAGGTCGTTGGCGATTCCCAGCGCGGACAGGGCGAGGATCGACACGCCGACCGTGACCGCATTGTCGTGCATCAGCGCGAACATCGCTGCTATCAGCCGGCCCGCGCTGACCTCGGTTTCCTGCATCCCGCCTCCTATGCCCAGCTGACGCGACCGCCCGCGTGCCGCTCGAGCCGCCCCGCCAGCTCGAGCTCGAGCAATATCGTCTGCACCACCGCAGCACCCACGCCCGACTGGCGGATCAGCTCGTCGATCGCAACAGGAACCGGCCCGAGCAATGCCGCGATCTGCCGCCGTTCGGCGTCGCTGGCGTCTTCGGGAGGCGGGCCTTCGAAGCTGCATACCGGCGCGCGCACCGCGCGTGCGTCGATCGGGCGAATCGCCTCGAGGATGTCGTCCACCGACTGCACGAGAGTCGCGCCTTCGCGGATCAGCAGGTTGCAACCCTGCGCACGCGGATCGAGCGGCGAGCCGGGTACCGCCATGACCTCGCGGCCCGCTTCCGCCGCGATGCGCGCGGTGATCAGCGAGCCAGAGCGCGGCGCCGCCTCGACCACCACCGTGCCGATCGCGAGCCCGGCGATGATGCGGTTGCGCGAAGGGAAGAAACGGGCGAGCGGCTCGGTGCCTGGCGGTTGCTCGGCGAGCAATAGACCTTCGCGGGCGACGCGTTCCTGGAGTTCGGCATTCTCCGGGGGGAATGCGATGTCGATCCCGCTGGCGATGACCCCGATCGTGCCGCCCGCCAGCGCGCCGTTATGCGCCGCGGTGTCGATGCCGCGCGCGAGCCCCGACACCACCGTGGCGCCTGCGTCGACCAGTCCCAGCGCGAGCTGACGCGCGAAGCGGCACGCGGCCGCGGAAGCGTTGCGCGCACCGACCATCGCGACGCAATTGCGCCGGGCGAGCGCAACGCTGCCGCGCACGATCAGCGCGGGCGGCGCACTCTCCAGCTCGGCGAGGAGCGGCGGATAATCGGGATCGTCGAGGAACAGATAGCGCGCACCGAGCTTCTCGACCTGCGCGATCTCGCGCCGGACGACGCCGGCATCGGCGATCCGCGGCGCATTGCCGCCGCCGCGCGCAGCCAGCATCGGAAGCGCATCGAGCGCCGCCTCGGCCGTGCCGAAGCGCCCGATCAGCTGGCGCCAGCTGATCGGACCGATATTCGCCGAGCGCAACAGCCGCAGCCGCGACTCGCGCCGATCGCTCACGCTATCGGCCCGCGCGCGTCATTCGCGCTTCTTGCCGATGCGCGGCTCGGTGCCGCTCAGCAGCCGATCGATATTCTCGCGATGCTTCCACAGCACGATCAGCGCCAGCGCGAGCAGCAACAGGACGAGATCGATCCGCCCCCAGAAAGCGGCGCTCACCGGCGCGCTGATCGCGGCGGTGATCCCGGCGAGCGACGAGATGCGCAACGCCGCGAGCAGGCCGAGCCACACCGCGGCATAAACCAGACCCGAGGGCCAATGCAGCGCGACGACGATGCCCATCAAGGTCGCCACCCCCTTGCCGCCGCGAAAGCGCAGCCAGACCGGGTAGCAATGGCCGAGAAAGGCACCCATGCCGGCGAGCACCGCGGTGCCCGGGAACAGCCAGTCGGCGAGCAGCACCGCCGCCGCGCCCTTGGCCAGATCGAGCAGCAATGTCGCCGCGGCAAGCCCTTTGCGGCCGGTGCGCAGCACATTGGTGGCGCCGATATTGCCCGAGCCGATCTGACGCAGATCGCCGGCACCGCCGAGACGCGTGAGCAGCACGCCGAACGGGATCGAGCCCAGCAGATAGCCGAGCAGGATCGCTGCGGCGGGAGGCATCCAGACGATTTCGGTTGGCAATTCTACCCCCTGTCGCCCATCAGCATAAGCCATGTCGGGCCGGGCGCAACCGCGGCTTGCCGCACCGGTTGACGGCGTGCCGGCGGCGAGCCATGCGCCCGCCATGACCGACCGCCGCCCGATCCTGTTCTTCGATTCCGGAATGGGCGGACTATCGGTGCTCGCGCCGACGGCAAAGCTGCTGCCCCGGGCGCCGCTCGTCTATGTCGCCGATTCGGCCGGCTTTCCTTATGGCACGCGCAGCGAGGCCGAGATCGCGGCGCGCGTCCCCGCTTTGCTTGGCCGGCTGGCCGAGCGCTACGACCCGCGGCTGATCGTGATCGCCTGCAACACTGCGTCGACCATCGCCCTGCAGCATGTCCGCGCGGCGCTCGACGTCCCGATCGTCGGCACGGTTCCCGCGATCAAGCCGGCGGCCGAATTGAGCCGGACCCGGGTGATCGGCGTGCTCGGCACCGAAGCGACCGTCCGCCAGCCTTATGTCGCCGATCTGGCCGCGCGCTTCGCGGGCGACTGCACGGTGATTCGGCACGGATCGGCGGAATTGGTCGAACTGGCCGAAGCGGCGTTGGGCGGCGCGCGCCCTTCGATCGCGTCGGTTCGGGATGCGTTGGCGGGTCTCATGGCACAGGATCGCGCCGGCGAGATCGACGTGATCGTCAATGCCTGCACTCATTTCCCGCTGCTCGAGGACGAACTCGTTTCGGCCACCGACGGCAAGATCCGCTTCATCGACGGAGGCGCAGGCATCGCCCGGCGCGTCGCTTATCTGACCGAAGGCCAGGAATGGCCTGCGGCCCTGCCCGGCCGCGCCGTGTTCACGGAGCGGAATGCACGCACCGAAAGTCTCGCCGCCGCACTGGCCCGATTCGGCCTGAACGAGATCGAAACGCTCTAGGCTCCCGCCCCCGCGCTTGTCGCCGGATGCTGCAGCATCGCCGAATAGCGCTCAGCCAGTTCGAGATGGACGCGCCGCGCGATCGAATCGTCGGTCCGCGCGGCATATTCGCGTTCCTGCCGCTCGCGCCGCTGATAATATTCGAGGTCCCGACTATCGAGTTTGCCGCTCATCGTGCCGCTCCGCCAGCCAAGCGGGAGCACAAAGCGTCTCCCGGCCGCAGACTCGCTTGGGCGCCGAGTCGTCCGCGATATGGGCACCATAGCATTTCGCACGATTGCGCATCATGATCAGGATCAGGATTTCGCCTCTACCGCATGGTCTCGAAGCTTTTCTGTCGCTCGAGCCTCGAATGCGCCATTCCGGCTGCGCATATTCCATGCGATATTCGCTCGGGCCGAACGGCTGGAATTCCACGGATTTTGGGGGTAGGGAGCGGGCCCATGTATACGAAGGACAGCCCCGCGCCCGCCGTCGATTATTCGCGGGTCTTCAGTCAGGCGATCGACCGCCTCCACGCCGAGGGCCGGTACCGCGTATTCATCGATATCCTGCGCAACAAGGGCGCCTATCCCAACGCGCGCTGCTTCGCGGGGCATAACGGTCCAAAGCCGATCACGGTGTGGTGCTCGAACGATTATCTCGCGATGGGCCAGCATCCCAAAGTTATCGCGGCGATGGAGGAAGCACTCCACGACGTCGGCGCCGGCTCGGGCGGCACCCGCAACATCGGCGGCAACACCCATTATCATATCGAACTCGAGCACGAACTCGCCGACCTGCACGGCAAGGAAGGCGCCTTGCTGTTCACCTCGGGCTATGTCTCGAACGAGGCGACGCTGTCGACGCTCGCCAAATTGATGCCGGGCTGCATCGTCTATTCGGACGAGCTCAATCACGCCTCGATGATCGCCGGCATCCGCAATTCCGGCTGCGAAAAGCGCGTGTTCCGCCACAATGATCTCGCCCATCTCGAGGAGCTGCTCGCCGCCGATGATCCCTCGGCGCCCAAGCTGATCGCGTTCGAAAGCGTCTATTCGATGGACGCCGATGTGGCGCCGATCGCCGAGATCTGCGACCTTGCCGACAAATATAACGCGCTGACCTATCTCGACGAAGTCCATGCCGTCGGCATGTACGGCGCGCGCGGCGGCGGCATCTCCGAACGCGACGCGGTCGCGGATCGCATCACGATCATCGAAGGGACGCTGGGCAAGGCGTTCGGGGTGATGGGGGGCTATATCGCCGCCGATCAAGTGATCATCGACGTGATCCGCAGCTATGCGCCGGGCTTCATCTTCACCACTTCGCTGTCGCCGGTGCTGGTCGCGGGAGCGCTCGCCAGCGTGAAGCATCTCAAGGCCTCGACCGTCGAGCGCGACGGCCAGCATGCCGCCGCGACGCAGCTCAAGGCGCTGATGGCCGAGGCGGGGCTGCCGGTGCTGCCCTCGACCACCCATATCGTGCCGCTGATGGTCGGCGATCCGGTCAAGGCCAAGAAGATCAGCGACGTGCTGCTCGCCGAATATGGCGTCTACGTCCAGCCGATCAATTATCCGACGGTGCCGCGCGGCACCGAACGGCTGCGCTTCACCCCCGGCCCGGCGCACGACGAAGCGATGATGCGCGAACTGGTGAGCGCGCTCGTCGAAATCTGGGGCAGGCTCGAGCTTAGACTGGCCGCCTGACTTCAGCCGACGCTTCTGGCAAGCACTACATCGTCATATTCGCGCGCGCCGACGCGGAAGCGCCGATCGCCTATCGGTTCGAAACCGTGCTTGCGATAAAATGCCAACGCGCGGGCGTTGCCGGCATAGACGCCCAGCAGCAGCCGCTCCGCACGCCCCGCGACCGCGGCGACCACGGTCTGCATCAACGCCGGGCCAAGACCCGTGCCGTGAAAACGCGACAGGCTGTATATGCGTTTGAGTTCGAGATCGGCCGCAGGATCGCCGCCCGGAATATCCGCTTTGGCGAGCAAGGCGAAACCGATCGGCGCAGCACCTTCAGCCTCGGCGAGCCAAGCCTCGGCGCCGGCCGCGAGATAGCGTCGATAGGCGCCGGCGCTGTGTTCTTTCATGCAATGCGCGACGATTGCCGGACCATCGAGAATGCCGGCGAAGGTTTCGAGGAACGTCGCGGCGCCGACCAGCGCGAGCGCGTCGAGGTCTTCGGCCTGCGCCGCCCTGATATGCCAATGCATCGCTTCCACGCCCCCGCTAACGCCTGCGGAGCACCCCGCTCCACGCATAGCCGCGATAGAGGGGCGTGAAATCGAGCGCCAGATCCTGCGCCTCGGCCACCCGTTTGAGCACCGCGGGCAATTCGCGGCGCGGATAGACGTGGAAATCGTTGAGCGACTTGAAATGCAGCCGCTTCAACAGAGCCGGCAGCCGCTCATATTGGCCGAAATCGACGACGTGCAGGCTGCCGCGCGGCGCAAGCGACGCGGCGCCGCGCTCGATCGCTTCCTGCCAGGGCGGGATCATCGACAAGGTGTAGCTCATGAAGATCCGGTCGACCTTCTCGATCCCGAACAAGGCGTTCGTATCGAAATTGCCGGCGTCGCCCTGCGCCAGTGTGATCTTGTCCGCCAGTCCCTGCCTGGCGACCGACTTGCGCGCGGTATCGAGCATCGCCTCGCTGATGTCGAAGCCATGGAAGCGCGCATCGGGCCAGCGCTTCGCTGCGACGATCAGGTTGCGCGCGGTGCCGCAGCCGATTTCGAGCACCGTCCCGCCCGGCGGCGGCGCGAGGCTGCGGATCAGCCGGTCGCGCCCGAGCAGATAGAATTTGCGGGTGAAGTCGTAGAAATGACGATGGAGCGCATAGACGTCGTCCATCAACGCCTTCTGCCCGGCCGCGACGCTGGTCATGCGTGCGGCTTCAGCGTCCAGAGATGGGTCGCGCCATAGACCGAGGATCGATCGCGCCGGGTCCAGTCCGCGAGCTGCGCCGGATCCATATATTGCCACTGATCGAGGATCGTCGGGGGGACATGGCCGGCCACGACGTCTGGCGCTGCCGCAGTGCGATAGAGCACCCGCGCACCGGGCCTGGCAGTGCGGGTGATCTCGCTCCAGATCCGGGTGAGCTGCGCGTCGGTCATCCAGTCCTGCGCGTCGAGCAGCACGTAGCGATCGAGCGACTGCGCCGGCATGCTCTCGAGATAATCGGCCATGTTCTGGTGGCGGACCTCGACCCGGCCGGCGCGCGACTGCACCTCGCCATAATGCGCGGCCTGCAGATAGGGCGGCAACGGCGCGTCGGCGTGCTTGCCATAGCCGCGGCCGAACGCCTGCCACGCGTAGAAATTGTCCTTGAGGTCGAAGTCGCAGGCGAGCTTGCGCAGCCGGCTCTTCAGCGCGCCGGTGATGCCCTGCGCATCGTCGGCCTTGAGCAGGTCGTATTGCACCGGCGGGATGCCGAAGCCGAACAAGGCCGCAGGCTGATCCACCAGCCAGCGCAGGAACTTCTTCTCGAAGAACGGCGCATAGCGCGTTTCGAAAATCGCCCGCTGCTCCTCGCGCGACTGCGCCTTGAGGATCTCGCCGGGATCGATGCGGTACATCCGCCCGAGAAAGTGCGCGAAGCCGATCAGGCGGCCGAGCAGCCCGCGACGATAGAATCCCGTCGCGAAGCCCGAGATGCGGCGGCGTCCGCTCCAGTCGCGGGCGTCCCAATAAGCGCGCGTCGTCGCGTCGAGATGGTCGCGCAAATGATGCTTGTAGAGATCGACATTCTCCGCCCGATCGGCATCGGCGAAGAAGGAGCGGAAGCTGGCATAGTCGGGCAGGCGCTGCGCCGCGGTCTGCTTGAGCTTGTTGAGCGCGATATGCGCGGGATTGAGATCGACCGCCGTGATCGCCTTCGGGTTCGCCGCGAGATAGGAAAAGACGTTGCAGCCGCCCGACGCGATGGTGACGACATGGCTGTCGGGGGCGATCGCCAGCGCTTCCATGTCGATCTCGGGATCTTCCCAGATCTGGGCGTAGACGAGGCCGCGAAACGCAAAGGTGAAGGCACGTTCGAGCAGGCCCTCCTTGCTGAGATGCTCGTGCCGGTGCACCGCACCCCGCACGGCGCCGTTCTTGGGCGCCTTGGCAATAGTCCGCATGGCCAACTCCTGAAGAGGGCGCCCGCAACATGCGCCGGATCAAGCACATCGTGCACTAATCGCGGCGTGTGACAGAATCTTGTCAGATGGCGGGGCGCCCTCCGGAGAGTCAGCGAGTGGAGTTGTCGATCGCGTTGCCCGCGTCGCGGGTGCCGTGGGCGACGGTATCCCCGACATCGTCGGCAGTGTTCTCGATCACCCGGCCGGCGCGGTCCGCGCCGTTCTCGATCATGTCTCCGGTCTTGGCGGCGGCATTTTCGAGGCTGTCGCCGGTATCTTCAATGGCACTGGCGAGATTGTCCTGCGCGCTCTCGGAGCAGCCGGCGAGGGCGAGGCCAAGCGCGAACGCGGGCGCCACGACGAGAATTGATTTGCGCATTTTGGTCTCCAGAGATTGTCTCGGTCTAGCCAGCACAGGCCCGAGGGCGTAGGGAGCGCGGCATGTCGCGCCGTATCGCCATCGCCTCGGATCATGCCGCCTTCGTCATGAAATCGGAACTCGCCGAATGGTTGCGTGGCGAGGGCCATCAGGTGTCCGATCTCGGTCCCGACAGTGCGGCGAGCGTCGACTATCCCGATTATGGCTACGTGCTGGCCCGCGCGATCGAACAGGGCGATGCCGATATCGGCGTGGCGCTGTGCGGGTCGGGCATCGGCATCTCGATCGCGGTCAATCGGAATCCGGCCGCCCGCTGCGCGCTGGTGTCCGAGCCGCTTTCCGCGCGCCTCGCGCGGCAGCACAACGACGCCAATGTCGTCGCGCTTGGCGCCCGGCTGATCGGCGTGGAAATGGCCAAGGCCTGCGTCACTGCCTTCCTCGACACCGACTTTCTCGGCGACCGCCACCAGCGCCGCGTCGACAAACTGAGCCACCCCGAAAGGAGCCCCGCATGAGCACCAACCCCCAGATGGCAGGGCTCCAGCCCGACGGCTTCTTCACCAAGGGTCTTGCCGACGTCGATCCGCAAGTCTTTACCGGGGTTCGCCACGAGCTCGATCGCGAGCAGCACCAGATCGAGCTGATCGCCAGCGAGAACATCGTCTCCAAGGCCGTGCTCGAGGCGCAGGGCAGTGTCTTCACCAACAAATATGCCGAGGGCTATCCCGGCAAGCGCTACTATCAGGGCTGCCACCCGTCCGACGAAGTCGAGACGCTGGCGATCGAGCGGGCGAAGCAGCTGTTCGGCTGCGGCTTCGTCAATGTCCAGCCGCATTCGGGCGCGCAGGCCAATGGCGCGGTGATGCTGGCGCTGACCAAGCCAGGCGACACCATCATGGGCCTGAGCCTCGATGCCGGCGGCCACCTGACCCACGGCGCCAAGGCGGCGATGTCGGGCAAATGGTTCAACGCGGTCCCCTATGGCGTCGACCCCGGGACGCATCTGATCGACTTCGATCAGGTCGAGGCGCTCGCCAGGGAGCATCGCCCCAGGCTGATTATCGCCGGCGGCTCGGCCTATCCGCGGATCATCGACTTCGCCCGCTTCCGCACGATTGCCGATGAAGTCGGCGCGATCTTCATGGTCGACATGGCGCATTTCGCCGGCCTCGTCGCCGGCGGCGCGCATCCGACCCCGTTCGGCCATGCCCATGTCGTCACCACGACCACGCACAAGACGCTGCGCGGACCGCGCGGCGGCATGGTGCTGACCGACGACGAAGCCATCGCCAAAAAGATCAACAGCGCGGTCTTCCCCGGCCTCCAGGGCGGCCCGTTGATGCACGTGATCGCCGCCAAGGCCGTCGCGTTCGGCGAGGCGTTGCGGCCCGATTACAAGAGCTACATCACCGCGGTGGTCGAGAACGCCAAGGTGCTCGCGGCGACACTCAAGGAGCGTGGCGCCGACCTCGTTTCGGGCGGCACCGACACGCATCTCGCGCTGGTCGACCTGACCCCGCTGGGCGTCACCGGCCGCGATGCCGACGAAGCGCTCGAGCGCGCCGCGATCACCTGCAACAAGAACGGCATCCCCAACGATCCGCTGCCGCCGGTCAAGACCAGCGGCATCCGCGTGGGCAGCCCCGCCGGCACCACCCGCGGCTTCGGCGCCGGCGAATTCCGCGAGATCGGCAACATGGTCGCCGACGTGCTCGACGGGCTGCGCAAGAATGGCGAGCAGGGCGACGCGCAGGTGGAAGCCAATGTCCGCGAGCGCGTTCGTGCGCTCTGCGAACGCTTTCCGATCTACCCCGAGGCCTGATGCGCTGCCCGTTCTGCGGAAATGAAGACAGCCAGGTGAAGGACAGCCGCCCCACCGAAGACGGGGCGGCGATCCGGCGGCGGCGGCAATGCGAGGCATGCGCCGCGCGCTTCACCACCTTCGAGCGCATCCAGCTGCGCGACCTGATCGTGGTCAAGAACCAGGCCAATTCGCCCGAGCTGCGCCGCGAGCCGTTCGAGCGCGACAAACTGATCCGGTCGGTGACCTTGGCCGCACGCAAGCGGCCGGTGACCTCGGCGCAGATCGAGCGGCTGGTCTCGGGAATCCAGCGTCAGCTCGAGACCCAGGGCGACAGCGAGATCCCGTCGCAACGGATCGGCGAGATGGTGATGGACGGGCTCAAGGGGCTCGATTCGGTCGCCTATATCCGCTTCGCTTCGGTCTATAAGGATTTTCGCGAGGCCAAGGACTTCGAGGAATTCGCCGGCAATGTGAGCGAGGTCGGCAAGGGGTGAACCCGGTCATCGTTCTGGTCCGCCCGCAACTCGGCGAGAATATCGGCAAGGCAGCACGCGCGATGCTCAATTTCGGGCTCGCCGAGATGCGCCTCGTGGCGCCCCGCGACGGCTGGCCCAATCCCTCGGCGGGCCCGGCGGCGAGCGGGGCCGACATAGTGTTGGAGAAGGCCCAGCTGTTCGACAGCGTCGCCGACGCAGTCGCCGATTGCACCCATGTCTATGCCACCACGGTGCGCAAGCGCGGCGTGACCAAGCCGGTGATGACGCCCGAGCAAGCGGCGCCCGCGATCCGCGCCGCCGAAGGACGTAGCGCGATCCTGTTCGGACCCGAGCGTTCGGGGCTGGACACCGACGACGTCGCGCTTGCCCGCACGATCCTGACGGTTCCGATAAATCCCGAATTCGGTTCGCTCAATCTCGCCCAGGCCGTGATCCTCGTCGCCTATGAATGGTCGAAGGGCACGGCGCTCGAAATGCCGCCGGTCACCCAACTGGACCCGCCCGCGCCGCAGGAGGAGCTCGAGGGAATGATCGGGCAGCTCGACGCCATGCTCGTCGACAGCGGCTATTATTTCCCGCCGAATCGCGTGCCGACGATCCGGCGTACGCTGCGGGTGCTGCTGAGCCGACCCGGCTGGACATCGCAGGAATTGCGGACGCTGCGCGGCGTGCTTTCCGCGCTCGCGGGCAGAAAGGCACATCGCCGCAGCTGAGCGCGCAGCGATATTGTTTCCCGGCGCGCGATAGGGTTTAATCGCGCATATGAACCGGGAGATATCGATGCGTTTCTTGCCCCTGCTCGCGATCCTCGCACTGGCCACGCCGTCGGCCGCGCTCGCACAGGACGAAGCGCCGCCCGTCGAAACCGTCAAACCCGAGAAGCCGGTGTGCAAAACGACCTCCACCACCGGCTCGCGGCTGCGCAAGACGCGCTATTGCATGACCAAATGGGAAGCGAAGCTCGACGAGGAAAAGGCGCGACGCGACGCAGATCAGATGCGCAGGCTCAACACCGCGCCGCCTCCCGGTACGCCGTTCTGACGCGCCGGCGACCGCATCAGCGCCGGTCGAACGCCTCGAACTCATAGGCGATCGACGCCTCGACCAGCCCTTCCCAGAGAAAGGCTATCGCCTCCTCCGGGATCCGGGCGGCACGCGCATGCGCGCGCGCATTGGCGATTACCTGCGCCTTGCGCGCCTCGTCGCGGACCAATCCGCGCTCGGGCTTGATCCGGGCGGCGGCATCCATATAGCCGAAGCGGCGTGCGAGCAGCGCGACCAGCGCGCGGTCCACCGCGTCCACCCCGGCGCGGACCTCGGCCATCGTCGTGCAGGCTTCGGGATCGATCGTATCTTGCATGGCCAGCCCCTTGGCGGGTGGCCGCGCGCCTGTCCAGCTTGACTCGGCGCCGGGCTGCCGCTACCCGCGCGCCTTCGCAATGGCCCCGCACCCCGGTGAAGCGGTGGCCCTGCCTTCCCGCAAAGGATTCAGCAGGCGGATACCGGGACCAACCCCGCCTTCCCGACAGGGAGAGCGGATTACGTCATTCAGCGATTGCATAAGGATAAGACATGTCGAAGCGCCAGAGCGCCAAGCACAAACTCGACCGCCGGATGGGCGAGAATATCTGGGGTCGTCCGAAGAGCCCGGTCAACAAGCGTGAGTACGGCCCCGGCCAGCACGGCCAGCGCCGCAAGGGCAAGATGTCGGACTTCGGCATCCAGCTGCGCGCCAAGCAGAAGCTCAAGGGCTATTACGGCGACATCACCGAAAAGCAGTTCAAGAAGTCGTACGAGGACGCGTCGCGCATGAAGGGCGATACCGGTCAGAACCTGATCGGCCTGCTCGAGATGCGTCTCGACATGATCGTCTATCGCGCCAAGTTCGCGCCGACGATCTTCGCGGCCCGCCAGCTCGTCAACCACGGCCATGTCCGCGTCGACGGCGACAAGTGCAACATCGGCTCGCGCCGCATCAAGCCGGGCCAGATCGTCTCGCTCTCGTCCAAGGCGCAGGAAATGGCGCTGGTGATGGAGGCGCAGAGCCTGTCCGAGCGCGACATCCCCGATTATGTCGTTCCCGAAGGCGCCTCGAAGATCACCTTCACGCGCGTGCCGACGCTCGACGAAGTGCCCTATCCGGTGCGCATGGAGCCGAACCTGGTCGTCGAGTTCTACTCGCGCTAAAAACCGGCCCCGGCCGAGCAGAAACAAGGGCGGTCGCGCTGCGGCCGCCCTTTTTCGTGTCAGGGTTCGAGCTTGAACGCGACTCGCAGGAACTGATCCGCGCGCGACAACAGAGTGGCGCGCGCTGCGCTGTCGTCGAGCTGATGGTCGAGCCCGTCGAACTCGACGAACTCTGCCTTCCCGCCGGCCTCGCGCAGCTTGCCGGCCATCAGTCGCGATTCGCCGACGCCGACATTGAGATCCTGATCGCCGTGGAACAGCAACACCGGCGCCTTGATCCGGTTCGCATTGCGCGCAGGGGAGCCCTCGCGGACATGGTCGCCGCGCCCGATGAACGCGTCGACCTGGGGGAAGTTGACATAGCTGCGCGCTTCCTCGCGCAGCGTCTCCAGATCGGTCACGGGCGCGATGGCGACGATCGCCTTGAAGAGGTCGGGATCGAGCACCGACGATTGCAGCGCAGCATAGCCGCCATAGGACCAGCCCATGATCGCCAGTCGATCGGCGCGCGCGATTCCCTGGCCGATCAGCCATCGTCCGCCATCGTTGACGTCGCCGATCGCGGTTCGCCACGACTGGAAGCCGTTCTTCCGGAACCAGGCGTCGCCATAGCCGCTCGAGCCGCGGAAGTTCGGCTGTAGCACCGCGAAGCCGCGCGCCGCGAAGAATTGGGCGAGCCAGTCGAAGCCCCATTCGTCGCGCGACCCCGGGCCGCCATGCGGCATCACGATCGCGGGGAGGTTCTTGCCGTCGCTTCCGGCGGGCAACGTCAGATATCCGGGAATCGGCGTCCCGTCGGCCGCGGGGAAGGTGACGGGCTTGACGCTGGCGAGTGCCAGATTGGCGAGTTGCGGCCGGCTCGTCAGCACTTCCTCGAGCTTCTTGTTCGCTTTGTCGTAGAGATAGTAGGTGCCCGGATCATTGTCGCTGCCCGCGAACATCAGCAGCTTGCCCTCGTCCGCGCTCGCATCGACGAAGGTGACCAGGGGCTTGCCCGGCAGCGCCTTGCCAAGCGCGTTGCGCAGCCGCTGCAGTTCGGGATCGAAGAACTCTACCTGCCTTTTTTCGGTGGCGAAGCTTGCCCCGACCACGCGCTGCTGCCGCCCCACCCGGATCAGCCGATCGACATCGACCTGGGGGTGCGACAGCACCATCGTCCGCTTCAGCGACCCGTCGAGCGCGATGCTGAACAGCGCTCTCCTCCCGTCGACCCGATCGAAACCATAGACAAGGTTCGCCGTCTTATCGACGGCATAGGGATTGAACCCCGCGCTGAGGCCTCCGCCGACCTTGAGGGCGCCCAGATCCTTCCAGTCGCGCTCGCCGGCGAGGCGATAGAAATAGTTGATCGTGTCGCCGCTATATCCCGACGTGCGTTCGGGGCGGAGCCCCATCACCCTGACATTGCCATGGCCGTCGCTGATATACTCGACCGCCGACCCTTTGGGTTGCTCGAGGGTCTTTCGCCGCAACGTCGTCGCATCGACGAGCTCGACGCCGAGGCCCTCGCGCGAACTGGCGAGGTGCGTGCCGGTCGTGTTCTCGGGAATGAAGTCGCGCGTCATCACCAGCGAGCCGTTCGATCCCTCGGGTCCCCAATCGATGATCTCGCCGCCCGACTGCGCCACGCCGAGCGACCGCGGCGAATTCGCGGCGGTCAGTATCTTCAGGTCCGACCCATCGAGGTTGAGCGAGACCATACGCGTGAAGGCGAGCTTCACGGCGTCTTGCTGGATCATGAAGATGTCGCAGACGATCCGGCTGTTGCTCGCCCAATGGCACCCGGTCAGGCGATCCGGCTTTCCGCTGGAGCGGAGTATCCCCTTCATCGCGCCGCCTTTTACGAGGTCGGCAATCATCAGCACCGCGCCGCGCCCCGCATCCGGCTGCACCACTGCGAGATGGTTGCCGTCGGGAGAAAGGCTGATCTGCTGCACGGATTCGCGCGCGCCGAACCGCGCCGCCTGCGCCGTACCGGCCGTTTGGGACGCCGCAGGCGCAGCGAGACACAGCGGCAAGCCCAATGCCGCAAAACTTCTGATCACCAATTCCCCCTCGAACAGCTTTGGAACGCGAGCGTAGAGCGAAAAGAGCGCGTTGCAAGCGGGGGCTTGCGAGCCAGGTACCGGACTGTCACAGTCTCGCCGCCCTCTCGTCGCAGGATTTCGCTATGCGCAGCGCCTCGTTTCTGACTTCGTCATCGCCGGGTGGGACGGCGTGACTGCGCTGCATCTCTCCGATTTCCCGGCGGGCACGGTCTATACTGTTTCCGCCGGCGGTCAGGCCTACCCGCTGGCGCTCGACAAGGCACAGCCGCTCTCAGATTCGGGGCGCGAGGGCGGTTCGTTCCGACTCGAGTTCCTCGGACCGGGCGAACCGATCCTCCCGCAAGCGACCTATAGCTTCAGCAGCGGCGCCGCGGCGCACGACATCTTCATCGTGCCCGTTTCGCGCGACTCCGGCGGCGTGCGCTACGAGGCCGTATTCTACTAGTCCGCGGGACGCCATTCCCACAGATCATAGGCGCCGCGGTCTTCGTCGACGATCGTGAAACCGAGCCGGGTGTAGAGCGTGCGCGCCGGATTGTTCTTCTCGACATGGATGGTGACGATCTTGCCCTGCGGGCCGGCACCGGCCAGCAGATCGCGCAACAATGCCGCGCCGATCCCCTGCCCCCGCGCCTCCGGCATCAGCGAGATGTCGACGATCCGGATCTCCGCCGGCATCTCGTACAGATATAACCGCCCGATCGCCGCGCCCCGGCGTTCGATGATGGCCGCGTCCATGCCCCGGTAATGCTGCTGGTAATGGGCGTGCTGCGCCGCGTGCTGCTGCGCGAGGAACGCCTGCTTGACTTCGGGCGGCCAAGGCACCGGCGCCAGCTCTTCGGTGCGGGTCGAGGCATAGAGCGCCGCAGTGAAGGCGAAATCCGCGTCCGACATCGGGCGCAGATCCACCTCCAGCCTTGCGGCTTCGATAAGGGACAAGGACACGATGCGTGCTAGCCTCGCGGCGGGAACACGCCTTGCAGAGCGATGCAGAAATAGAAGGTCAGATACGGCATCATGTTGTTGTGCGGCTGGGTGCCACCGGCAGGCGTGAGCGCCTCGAACGCCAGCGGCGTGACGGTGGTGTTGGGCGAATAGATGTTCAGTTTGGCCCGGGCGAGCGCATTGTTGGTCGGCACGTTGGTTTCCGCGTCGTCCGACGTCGATACGTTGAGCGCGTGGGTGTGCGCCGGAATTTCCGAGAGCAGAAGAGTCACGGTTTCCGAGCCGGCGGTCTCGCCGAGATCGTGGAGCGACAGGCCCGGCCCCTGCCCCGGATGCATCGGCGCGCGCCCCTGCAGATCGGGGAGCGCGAAATTGCTCTTGCCGTTGCCGCCATAGGTGGTGCCCAGCAGCGAGAACAAAGCCGTGTTCTGCGACAAAGGCAGCAATTGCCCGTCGCACCACGCCCAGCCCTTGGGCGCGAAGTTGAACGGGAAGACCCGGATTTCGGCGACGAAGGGATCGGCCACGGAGCGGCTCCTCAGGTTGGGCTCGGGAAGATCCCGAACAGCGAGATGATGAAGTCGACGCAGAGATAGGGCTGCATGTTGGTATGCGGCTGGCTGCCGCCGACCGAGGCTATCGAGAGCGCATTCAGCGGATCGGTCGGCTGGGCGTTGATGAACGCATCGATCGAACCCGATTTGCCGACCACCAGATTGGTCGGCGTCGGCCCGCTCGCTACGTTGAGCGAGGCGAGCAACGGATGGCTGTGCGACGGCAGCTGACTGACCGTCAGCGTGACTTCCTCGACGCCGCCGGTTTCGGCGAGGATGAAGCCGTTGCCCTGATGAATGGGAAGCCGGCCGCGCAGATCGGGCAATCCGAAAGTGGATTCGCCGTCCCCGCCATACGTGGTTCCGATCAGCTGGAAGAGCGTCTCGTTCTCCGAGATCGGCAAAAGCTGACCTTCGCAGAACATCCAGCCGGCGGGGGCGAAATTGCCCGCGAACATTCGGATTTCACCGACATAAGGTTGCGCCATGGGTCGGGTTCCTCAGTTGGGCGAGGGGAAGATGCCTTGTAGGGCGATGCACCAGGACAAGGTCAGGAACGGCTGCATGTTGAGATGGGCCTGGCTGCCGCCGACACTGGTCACCGAAGTCGGCGCGCATGCGGTCAGCGCCGCCGCCCCCGTATAGAAATCGTTCGGAGCGGTCGCCGAGAGAAGCATGGTGGCGTTTGGAATGTTGGTGGTCGCAGCCGCCGCCGTCCCTTGCAGCACGTGCGTGTGCTGGGGCATTTCCGCGATCGAGAGCGTGTGCGCCTGCTCGCCGCCCTTCTCGCCGAGCGTGTGTCCGTTGCCGACGTGCATCGGCGTGCGTCCGCGCAGGTCGGGCAGCGCGAAATTGACCCGGCCGTCACCACCAAAAGTGGTGCCGAGCAACGAGAACAGTGCCTGATTCTGGTTGATCGGCAGCAGCTGGCCGTTGCACAACGCCCAACCTTTCGGCGCGAAGACAAAGGAAAATACCCTAAGCTCCGACAAAAACGGCTCAGCCATGCCTGAATCCCCCCCGTTGACGCACAGCTTACTCGCGAAACGAACTTGGGCAAGTCTTATTCTTCATTGCCAGTCGGCGGCGCCCGTAATTGGGACGCAAGTCAATGTTCTTTCCCGGAAAGATGGCCCGCCGCGAATGCGATGAAGACCGGCCAGTTGTCGCGGTTGTTGTGCCCGCCCCTGTGCTGACGGAAGCCGATATTGCCCGCCGTCACCGCGGTCAGCACTTCGGGGAATGCCGTCGCGTCCAGTCCCGGGCGCCCGAGCAGCGGCCAGACCGGCGAGGCCGCGGCCGCGGCGAGGAAGCTGCCCTTGGGATCGACCCAGCCGTCGCCGGTCTGAACCGTACCCGCGCCGATGAAGATCGGGCGCGGCGCGGCGAGCGCGATCAGCATGTGCGCGTCGATCGGCAAAGCGTCCGGAGACAGCAGGCCGGCATATCTGAGGAAATTGCCGGCGAACCAATGATATTCGCCACTCGCCGCCAGATTGCCGATCCGCTCGCCGAAATCGCGCCGATAGAGCGCTGCGCCGCCGGCGCCCGACGAGCCGATGAAGCCGATCGCGAAGCGCCGGTCATAGGCCATGGCGACGAGCGCCGCCTTGCCATAACGCGACAGGCCCTCGATGCCGACTCGCTTCGAATCTACCCGCGGATCGCGCGCGAGGACGTCGAGGGCGCGGCTCGCGCCCCACGCCCAGGCGCGCAGCACGCCCCAATCGCCGGGCGCGCGGCGGCGGCCCCGCAAGGAGATGCCGATCACGCCGTCGCCGAGCCCACCGCCATTGTCCGCCTGAACCGAATTGGCGACCAGCACTGCATAGCCGAAGCCGCGCCGGAGCAATTGCTCGGTGTAAGGCGGCCCGGGATCGGGCGCGCGCGGCGGACCGGGGAAGCGGAAGCCTTCGGGAAATCCGAAGGAGAGGATCAGCGGGGCGCGGCGCGGGCCAACCGGGACGGTGTAGCGCAACGCGATCTCGGCTTTGGCGGCCGGCCATGCCCGGTTGTCGGCGACGCCGGTCAGCCAGCGCCTGACCACTTCGATGCCGGCTTCCTCGGCGCGCTCCTCCCGGTCGATGCGCCAGCGGATCGCCGGCGCGGCCGCCGGAACCCGGCCATAGACCTCGCGATCGAACAGCGCGACGATCTCGGGTCGTCGCTGCCGCCACCACATTGCCGCGCCGGCGACCCGCCGACCGTCGCGCATGCGCAATACCTCCGGAAGCTTCGGCTCCCCGGCCCTCGCCTCGTCGTAATTTGCCGCATTGGGCGCTTTCGGGTCGAAGCCGTCCGCACCCGGCAGCGTGGCGGCGATGCCCAACCGATCGAGCATGATTCGCCGATCGGCCTCGGCGGCGCGGTAGTCGTGCTGCGCGTGCGCCGGCGCAGCGAGCATCACCAGCGCCACCAGCCCCGTCACGCGCCGCATCGACCCTCTCCCCCGAGTATCGCTACCAAGGCTGCACCGACCTGCGCATGACTGCAATGCTTGCCCGTCCCGGATGGCGCTGCCACACTCGCATCATTCCCATTCGCAGGAGTTTCCATGCGCCTCCTATCCGCCGCCGCCCTCCTCCTCACGAGCACCGCCGCAGTCGCGCAGACCGCGCCGCAGCTCTCGGTCGATACGCTCAAGCAAGTCACCGAGCGGCTTTCGTCCGACGAATTCGAAGGCCGCGCGCCGGCGACCGCGGGCGAGGAGAAGACGCTGGCCTATCTGGTCGAGCGATTCCGGAAGGCCGGGCTCAAGCCGGGGAACAAGGGCAGCTGGTTCCAGGAGGTGCCGCTGGTCGAGATCACGTCGCAGAACGTCACCCCGCTCGTCTTCAAGGGCGGCAAGACCCCGGTCAGCCTCGAATATCGCAAGGATTTGGTGGTCTCGACCTATCAGGTGACGCCGAAGATCGCGGTCGAGGACAGCGACGTGGTGTTCGTCGGCTATGGCATCAATGCGCCCGAGCGCGGCTGGAACGACTATGCCGGGACGGACGTGAAGGGGAAGACCGTGGTCATCCTGATCAACGACCCCGATTGGCAGACACAGGGGCTGCAGGGCGAGTTCGGCGGGCGGGCGATGACCTATTATGGCCGCTGGACCTACAAATATGAGGAAGCCGCGCGGCAGGGCGCTGCGGCGGCGATCATCGTCCACGACACCGAGCCCGCCGCTTATGGCTGGGGCGTGGTGCAATCGTCGTGGACCGGGCCGCAGCTCGAGCAGGACACGCCGGGCGATCATATGGACCAGTCCAAAGCGATCGGCTGGATCCAGCAGGACGGCGCCAGGGCGCTCTTCGCCAGCGCCGGCAAGGACTATGCCGCGTTGATCGAGGCGGCGAAGCACAAGGGCTTCAAGGCGGTTCCACTCGGCGTGACGGCGAGCATATCGTTCGACAACGCGATCCGGCGCCAGGCGTCGAAGAACGTCATCGGCATATTGCCCGGCAGCGAACGGCCCGACGAAGTCGTGCTCTATTCGGCGCATTGGGACCATCTCGGTCGCTGCGACGCCGTGAACGGCGACGACATCTGCAACGGCGCGCTCGACAATGCCTCGGGCACCGCCGGACTGGTCGCACTCGCCGAGGCGCATGTGAAGGCGGGGCCGGCGAAACGCAGCCTCGTCTTCCTCGCCGTGACGGCCGAGGAATCGGGGCTGCTCGGCTCGAAATTCTACGCCGAGAACCCGGTCTATCCGCTCGCCAGCACGGTGGGCGGGGTCAATATGGACGGAGTCAACAATGTCGGCCGCGCGAAGGATTTCGTGCTGGTCGGGGTCGGCAAGTCGGAGCTCGAGGATCTGGTGAAGCCGTTCGTGACGGCGCAGGATCGGGTGATCGTTCCCGAACCCACCCCCGAGCGCGGCTATTATTATCGCTCCGACCATTTCAGCATGGCCAAGCTCGGCGTGCCGATGCTGTATGGCGAGAGCGGCGAGGATCTGCGCGTCGGCGGCAAGGCGGCGGGCAAGAAGGCGTCGGACGACTATACCGCCAACCGCTATCACAAGCCGCAGGACCAATATGATCCGAGCTGGAACTGGGACGGCGCCCTCGAGGATCTGGGCATCTTCTACGGCCTCGGCCGCCAGCTCGCCGAAGGATCGAACTGGCCCAATTGGTATCCGACCGCCGAATTCCGCGCAGTCCGAGACAAGAGCCGCGCGGGGAAGTAATAGCGCGGCATGATTCTGCCTCCTCCCCCCGAATGGGCGCCGCATGAAGCCGTGTGGATCGGCTTTCCGAGCCATGCCGAACTGTGGCTCGAAGACCTCGAACCGGCGCGGGAGGAGGTGGCCGCCTTCGCCCGCGCGGTGCATGCCGGCGGGCGCGGCGAGACGGTGATCCTCGTCGCCGCCGATACCGAGGCGGCGGGCGCCGCCGAGCGCATCGTCGGCGATTCGGCGCAGGTGGTGGTCGAGCCGTTCGGCGACATCTGGCTGCGCGATACCGGCCCGATCATGGACGGCGGCGGCCGCGCGCACGATTTCCGCTTCAACGGCTGGGGCGGGAAATACGATCTCGCGGGCGATTCGGACGTCGGGGCGCGGCTCGCGCGCAACCGGAAGCTGACGGTCGAGGCGCATGACTGGATCCTCGAAGGCGGCGCGATCGACGGCGACGGCACCGGACGGTGCGTCACCACCGAGCAATGCCTGCTCAACCCCAATCGCAATCCCAATCTGACCAGGGCCGATGTCGAAGCCCTGCTCGAAACCAGTCTTGGCTATTCGCGGGTGCTGTGGCTCGGCGACGGGCTGCTCAACGACCATACCGACGGTCATGTCGACAATCTCGCGCGTTTCGTCGGCGAGAACCGCCTGCTGATCCCCGAAGCCACCGACAACGACCCCAATTGGCGCGTCTATCAGGATGCCGCGCAGCGCGCCGCGCGCTTCGGCGTCGAGGTGGTCCGCTTCCCTTCGCCGGGCCGGGTGCTGAGCCCCGAGGAGGAGATCATCCCGGCGAGCTATATGAACTTCTATATCGGCAACGCTGCGGTGGTCGTGCCCGTCTATGGCCAGGAGAATGACGACGCGGCGGTCGCCGCGCTGGAGGCGCTTTTCCCGGGCCGGCAGGTTGTCGGCCAGCGCGCCGACCATATCTTGACCGGCGGCGGCAGCTTCCATTGCATCAGCCAGCAGCTACCGCGGCTCTGAGGAAATTATGACCGAGATCACCGTCGCGGCGCTCCAGCTCGCCTTCACCAACGATATCGACGCCAACATCAAGGCCGTGTCCGAGCTCGTCCGCGAGGCGGCGGGCAGGGGCGCGCAGGTCGTGCTGCCGCCCGAATTGTTCGAAGGCGAATATTTCTGCCGGGTCGAGGACGAGGGGCTGTTCGCCAATGCCAGGCCGGCGAACGAGCACAAGGCGGTGCTGGCAATGCAGCATCTCGCCGCCGATCTGGGCATTCACATCCCGACCAGCTTCTTCGAGGCCGACGGGCCGCATTTCTATAACAGCCTCGCGATGATCGGCCCGGACGGACGAGTCGAAGGCGTCTATCGCAAGAGCCATATCCCCGACGGCCCGGGCTATGAGGAGAAATTCTATTTCCGGCCGGGCAATACCGGGTTCAAGGTGTGGAACGGTCCGGGCGCCAAGATCGGCGTCGGGGTGTGCTGGGACCAATGGTATCCCGAGACCGCGCGCGCGATGATGCTGATGGGCGCCGAGATATTGTTCTACCCGACGGCGATCGGATCCGAGCCGCACGACGACAGCCTCGATACCGCGCGGCTGTGGCGCCGAGCGATGGTCGGGCATGCGGTGTCGAACGTCGTCCCCGTGATCGCCGCCAACCGCGTCGGCACCGAGCATGGCCAGACCTTTTACGGCACCAGCTTCATCACCGACGAGCGCGGCGACATCCTCGCCGAGCTCGACCGCGAGGAGACCGGGGTGATCACCGCGCGGCTCGACCTCGATCGGGTCAAGCGCCACCGCGCCGCGTTCGGCTTCTTCCGCGACCGGCGGCCCGAGCTTTACGGGCGGCTGGTGCAGGACGTCTAAATTGACAAAGTTCAGCGTTTCCGCGTGAATCTCGAACGAAAATCACGCGCATGGGAAACGATGTTACGCAATCGCCACTAGCTGGCTTCACCGGTTCAAAGAGCCGGCGAAGCACAGCACGGCAATTCCTATTTTGAAAGCCCGCGTGCCGACATTTCTCTACGCGATCGCATTGGGCTCCAACCGCCGGGGCCGCCACGGCAGTCCCGAAGCCGAAGTCGTCGCGGCGCTCGCCGTGTTGGGGGGCGTGCTCGCAGTCTCGCCGGTGCTGCGCACCCCGCCGCTGGGCCCGTCGAAGCGACGGTTCGCCAATGCCGTCGCGCTGATCGAGACCGAAGAGACGCCGCCGGCGTTGCTCGCGCGGCTCAAGGCGATCGAACGCGGTTTCGGCCGGCGTCGCGGACGCAATTGGGCCGCGCGGGTGATCGATCTCGACATCATCCTGTGGTCCGGGGGCATGTGGGGGACGCCGGGGCTGACGATCCCGCACGCGCGCTTCCGCGAGCGCGATTTCGTGCTGCGGCCGTTGCGCGCCGTGGCGCCCGACTGGCGCGATCCGCTGAGCGGTCTCAGCGTTCGCCAGATCGCCCACCGCCTCGCCAGGCGCTGACCCGGCGCGTCGCTTTACGCCGCGGCCGAAAGACGCCAGAGCGCTGCGATGCCCGCGCCCGACGACATGCTGACCTTCGAAGCCGAGCTCTGGCGCTGGACGCCCCAGCCCCCGGCCAAGGGCAGCTGGCATTTCGTGACGATCACCGGCGAACCGGCCGATGCGATCCGGGCGCGCGCCTTCGAGCTGCGCGCGATGGGCGCCGGCCGCGGCTTCGGGTCGGTACGGGTCGAGGCGCGCGTCAACGGGGTGGCGTTCGCTTCCTCGGCGTTCCCGCACAAGGACAGCGACGGCTATCTGCTGCCGGTAAAGGCCGAGGTCCGCCGCGCGGCCGGCGTTGCGGCGGGCGAGCGGGTGGAAGTCGCGATCCGCGCCTGAGGTTCGCCCGTCAGGACCGGGCGAGCAGCGTCCCGCCGAGCAGAAGCAGCAATTTGACGTCGATCGCCAAGCCCTCCGCGCGCTTCTGCGCGACGAAGCCGGGCAGATCACTGCGCGGCACGCGGTGCACGACGATGTCCTCGTCGGCGGTGCCGCCGCCCTCGCTTACCTTGGTCAGCCCGGTGGCGCGGACCAGAGTGAAGCCTTCGCTGACCATGCCCGGCGAGGAATGGAAATAGCCGAGATCCTCGACATGGCCGCAATGATAGCCGGTTTCCTCCGCGAGCTCGCGGCGGGCGGCGTCGAGCGCGGTATCGCCGTCATGCTCGTCGCCGATCAGCCCGGCGGGAAGCTCGAGACAGCGCTTGCCGAGCGGGACTCGATACTGATCGACGAGCAGGACATGATCCTGATCGTCGATCGCGACGATCGCCGCGGCCTGGATGTCGCGGGCGCGCGACACATATTCCCATTTGCCCTGCCGCTTCGCGACAATCCACTTGCCCTGCCAGGCGATCTCTGTCGGTTCGTCCGTCATGCGGACGTCCCTAGAGTTCGATCAGCCGATCGGGAAGCTCGTTCGTGTCGCCTTCGCTGCGCGGGAAATGCGCGGCGAGCACCGTGCCGATCTGCGCGACGGCTTCGGCTAGCCCGTCGCCGGGGCGGCCCTGCTTCACCGCGGCGATCAGCACCGCCATCGCTTCGCCCCACACGTCGGCCGAGACTTTGGAGTGGATCGATTCGTCGGCGATGATCTCGGCGCGATGCTCGGCGAGGCTGAGATAGAGCAAAACCCCGGTGGACGCTTTGGTGCGCTTCTCGGCAGCGGTGCGGAACAGCGCCAGCGCGCGGGCATGAACCCGCCGCGTCTTGGTCGCGCCCGGAGTCAGCGCCATCCGCAGCGCATCGAGCGCGAGGACCACCCGCGCCACGAGGAAGGTGAGTGCCATCAGGACCAGGGCGAAGGTGAGATACCAGCGCGGCGGAGTTTCCGACCACGCATCGATCAGCAGGGCATGGAGCCATTCGACCGGCGCCGGCTGCCACGCCAGCAGCGCCAGCACCAACAGCATCGCCAGCACCGTCCAGTGGAGCGCGACGTCGTGATAGGCATCCGAACGGCCGGCGACGACGGTGACGATCTCGCCATCGGTCGACAGCTCGGCTGCGGAGACCGCAGCGGTGACCCGTGCATGATCGGCTTCGGTCAATCGCATCACCAGCTCCCCGAGGCGCCACCGCCCCCGAACGATCCACCGCCGCCGGAGAAGCCGCCGCCGCCACCGCCGCCCCAGCCTCCGCCGTCACCGCCACCGCCACCCCAGCCTGACGACCCGCCCGAGCTGCGGCCGATCTCGTTGGCGATGCTCCACAGGATGATCGGCAGCGCGCCGCCGTCGTCGCGCCGATAGGCGCGGGCACCCCAAGGTCCTTTGCGCCGCCGGCCGCCGAACCCGCGCGCGAACATCGGCAGCAGGACGAAGACGAAGATGATTCCCCAGAAGATCAGGCCCCAGGGAAGCCCGCCATTGTTGTTCGCCCGGCGTGGGCGCTGCTGGACCTGCTTGTCGGCGGTCGCTTTGGCGCGCGCCTCGGCGGCTTCGAGCGGAAGCCTCATCTGCGCGCCGATCGCCTGCGCGCCGGCGACGATCCCGCCGGACATGTCGCCCGCCTTGAAGCGCGGGAGGATCGTTTCCTGGATGATGCTGCTCGACATCGCGTCGGTCATGATCGGCTCGAGCCCGTAGCCGACCTCGATCCGCACCTTGCGTTCCTTGGGCGCGACGATGAGGAGGATGCCGTTATTGGCGTCCTTCTGCCCGATCCCCCATGCCCGGCCGAGCTGGTAGCCATAATCGGCGATGTCATAGCCCTGCAGATCGGGAATGGTGGCGACGACGAACTGGCGGGTGCTCGCCTTGTCGATGTCCTCCGCAAGGGTCGTGATCTCGGCCTTTTGCGCCGCGTTCAGCAGATTCGCCGCGTCGACCACAGGTTCGCGGTCGCGCTTGGGAAAATTGGGCTGTGCCTGCGCCGCGAGTGGCACGAGCAGGAGCAGGGCCAGCAGAAACCGTAAGATACCCATCACCTGCTCTCACGAAAATGGGGATCGCGGCCGACGATGCCGCCGGCCGCGCAAGCAACGCGCCGAAGGATCAGCTGCCGTTCCCGAAATCGACCGTCGGCGCCTTGTCGGCGCCGGCCTGGGCCTGAAACGGCGTCATCGGCTTGGAGCCGTAGAAGATCTTGGCGCCGACCGCGTCGGGGAAGGTGCGGATGCGGGTGTTATACGCCTGCACGGCCGTGTTGTAGTCGCGGATCGAGATCGCGATGCGATTCTCGGTGCCCTCGAGCTGATCCATCAGCGTCTTGAAATTGCCTTGGCTCTGGAGCTGCGGATAGGCCTCCTGCAGCCGCTGCAGCGACAGCGACAGGCCGTTCTGCGCCCGGTTGAACGCCGAGACCTTGGCCGGATCGGTGAGATCGTCGCCGCTCACCTGGATCTGAGTCGCCTGCGCGCGAGCGCTGACCACGTCGTTGAGGATCTTGCCCTCGGAGCCCGCGGCGCCTTTCACGGTGGCGACGAGATTGGGAATCAGATCGGCGCGGCGCTGATAATTGGTCTGGACGTCGGCCCAGCGCGCCTTGGCGTTCTCCTCGGCAGTGGGCACGCTGTTGAGCCCGCAGGCGGAGAGCAGAACGGCGCCGGCGAGGGCGAATGCGGCACGAAACTTGATCACGTGATCCTCCGGATCTTGGTCGAGGAGTGTCTTATACGATGGCAACACTGGAGCCTGAAAGCGAAATCGGACATGGTCGACGCCGAACGACCAGAGCAGGAGGTTTGTGCCCATGTGGAAGGAATTCAGGACCTTCATCGCCCGCGGCAATGTGCTCGATCTCGCGGTCGGCGTGATCATCGGCGCCGCGTTCGGCACGATCACCAAATCGCTGACCGACGATCTGATCATGCCGGTGGTGGGCTGGCTGTTCGGCGGGTTCGATTTCTCGAGCTATTTCGTCCGGCTGGGCGAGATTCCGGCGGAGTATAAGGGGTCGCTGACCGATTATGCGGCGCTCAAGGCCGCCGGCGTGCCCTTGTTCGGCTTCGGCCAGTTCGTCACGGTGGTGATCAATTTCCTGATCCTCGCCTTCATGATCTTCCTGCTGGTGCGCTTCGCCAACCGGGTGCTGCGGCATGAAGATCCTGCGCCCGCCGATGCGCCCGAGCCCGCCGACATCGCCTTGCTGCGCGAGATTCGCGACGAACTGAAGAGCCGCAACGGCGCTGCCTAAGCAGCGGCGAGTTCCTCCGCGACGGCATCGGCGAGGCTGGTGCCGTCGAGGATGCGCGCGGTCTCGTCGCGCACCCGCGCCATCGCGTGGCGGATCGCGCAGCTGGCTTCGTCCTTGCAATCGTTGCACGGGCGATAGGCGGTCCGGCTGACGCAGGGGACGAGCGCGAGCGGGCCTTCGATCACCCGGATGATCTCGCCCAGCGAGATCAGGTGCGGCGGCCGGGCGAGGCGATAGCCGCCCATCTTGCCGCGAGTGGACAGCAGGAACCCCGCCTCGCGCAGATCGGCGAGGATCAATTCGAGGAACTTGCGCGGTACGTTGGCCTCGGCGGCGATGCGGTTCATCGGCACGGGACCGGTAGCAGCCTGCTGCTGGGTGAGGAAAAGCATCGCGCGAAGCGCGTAGCGGGACCGCTGCGTCAACATGATGCACTCTCCATGCCAAGTGATCGGGCTGGTGGAAAGGCCCTTAACGGTCCCAACCTGACCTTTTCATTAAGCGATGGGCGTCCTATATGGGTTTTGCCGGCCTCGGCCGGCTATGGGGATAAACGAAGGCGTGCAATAGGCGCAGCGGACCCGGGGGCAGTACCCGGCGGCTCCACCACAAGTGGTGGTGTATCTGGACACCGTTTCTGACGGGGCCGAACCAGGATCGACGTGTGTTGAAAAGCGCTATCTATCTCTCAGCGTGGGCCACTGTGACGGTCCATTACACAAGTGCCAACGATAACGAAGCACTCGCTATTGCGGCCTGACCCAACGGCCTAACGGCCCAAGGTTAGACTAAAATGCGCGGTTGGACCGCACCGGGCAACAGAAGCGGATTCCAGCGGTACGGGGGACACCGGGCAACAGAAGTCCCCCACTTTCCCGGTCGATCGCGCGAGCACCGGTGCGCGTAAAGGAAGACCGGACGGCGATCAGGGAATCGCCGCCCGGCCAAGACCCCGGAAAGCAACGCCCTCGGAACCTCGCCGATCGCTATAGTCGCAGGTCGACAACGGATCGCTAGCGCGACCTTCCGGGAAAATGCCGTACGGGTTCACCGCATTCGCGCACGAGGCGCAGCCGCGGCGGTGCTGGCTTCGGGCGCGTTTCGGGCGCACGGCAGCCCTCCGGCCCGGCCGGAGGTAGCTCGTCGCGCGCGAGCATGCGCACGAGGCGCTTCAGCGAACACATGGATCCCACCCCTTTGCGACCTTTGCGGCACAGCGCGGATGGGCCGCGCGCGTTCCGCCGCATTCGCGGTTAATGCGGCGAGGGGTGAGGAGGACGCGGTCGTCCCGAAAGAAAAAGGGGCCCGGTTTCCCGGACCCCTCCCGACGCAAGCCGGTCGATCCGCTCAGAAGCGGAAACCGACGCCCCCGACGACCTGACGGCGCTGGAGGTTGAGGCCGTAGAAATCGCCATAATCGGCATAGCTGCCTTCGAGGAAGCCATAGGCATTGCGGCCGAAGCCGAACTCGAAGCCGAGCGAACCCTGGACGCCGCCTTTGCTCTCCGAGCCGCTTTCGCCCTCGGCCTCGGCCTCGATCTCGATGCTGGCATAACCGATCTTGCCATAGATCAGGCCCTTGCTGCCAACGATCGCGCCGATCCGCGCGCCGACGCTGAGATTCCCCTTCTCGCCGAGGCAGGTGCCACCATCGCACAGATCGACGCCCGAGAATTCATAATTGACGTACGGCCCGAGCACGACCTTGTCCGCGCGGATGTCGAACCCGATCTCGCCGCCATAGGACACTGCGCTGCCGATCTTGTAGACATCGTCGTCGCCGTCGACGGTGACGGTCGGCGTTTCGTAGCCGATCCGTGCCTCGACGCGCGCGCCGCTGAACTTGTGCGTCACTTCGTTCTGTTCGTCCTGCGCCGCGGCGATGCCGGGCACGCACAGGGCCGCGAACGCGACCGCCAGAAGCTTCTTCATCGATACCCCCCAAAGTGGAATGTTGCAGTGCGACCCGACTTCCACTTGCCGCCCCGCGGACACGTCCGCGATCGGCAGGCGCGCACTAATCGCAGCCGATTCAGAGGTCTATCGTTATTTTTTCAGAATTTAATGCGCCGATCAGAATGCGCCCATGCAAAAAGGGGCCCGGTTTCCCGGGCCCCTCTTGGTTCAGCATTGGGCTGAAGCTCAGTCCTTGTCGCCGGTGAGGAACGACGGCAGGCCGATATCCTCGCCGCCCTTGTCCTCGCCGCCGTCGCGCTCGCGACGCGGGCCACGGTCGCCACGGCCTTCGCCGCGCGGACCGCGATCGCCGCCGCCTTCGCGACGCGGACCGCGATCGCCGCCACGGCCACCGCGCTGACGATCGCCGCGGTCGCCGCGCGGGCCACGATCGCCGCCTTCGCGGGGCTCGCGCGCCGGACGGGTGTCCTCGAGCTCGGCGCCGGTCTCCTGATCGACGACGCGCATCGACAGGCGGACCTTGCCGCGCGGATCGATCTCGAGGACCTTGACCTTGACTTCCTGGCCTTCGCTGAGGACGTCCGAGACCTTCTCGACGCGCTCGTTGCGAATCTCCGAGACGTGGACGAGGCCGTCCTTGCCGCCCATGAAGTTCACGAACGCGCCGAAATCGACGAGATTGACGACCTTGCCGTTGTAGATCTTGCCGACCTCGGCCTCTTCGACGAGGCCCTTGATCCACTTGATCGCAGCTTCGATCTGCGCCGGATCCGACGAGCTGACCTTGATCACGCCTTCGTCGTCGATGTCTACCTTGGCGCCGGTGGTGGCGACGATCTCGCGGATCACCTTGCCGCCGGTGCCGATCACTTCGCGGATCTTCGACTTGTCGATCGTGAAGGTCTCGATACGCGGTGCGTGTGCCGACAGCTCCTCACGGGTGTGATCGAGCGCCTTGGCCATCTCGCCGAGGATGTGCGCACGGCCTTCCTTGGCCTGCATCAGCGCGGTGGTGAAGATCTCCTCGGTGATGCCGGCGATCTTGATGTCCATCTGCATCGTGGTGATGCCTTCGGACGTGCCCGCCACCTTGAAGTCCATGTCGCCGAGATGATCCTCGTCTCCGAGGATGTCGCTGAGGACCGCGAATTCCTTGCCCTCGAGGATCAGGCCCATCGCGATGCCCGAGACCGGACGCTTGATCGGCACGCCGGCGTCCATGAGCGACAGCGAGCCGCCGCAGACCGACGCCATCGACGACGAGCCGTTCGACTCGGTGATGTCGCTGGTCAGGCGGATCGTGTAGGGGAACTCTTCCTTCGACGGCAGCACCGGGTGCAGCGCACGCCATGCCAGCTTGCCATGGCCGACTTCGCGGCGCCCCGGCGCGCCGAAGCGGCCGACTTCGCCGACCGAATAAGGCGGGAAGTTATAGTGCAGCATGAAGTGCTGGTAGCTGAGGCCGCCGAGACCATCGATCATCTGCTCGGCGTCGCGGGTGCCGAGCGTGCAGGTCGCGATCGTCTGGGTCTCGCCGCGCGTGAACAATGCCGAGCCGTGCGCGCGCGGCAGGAAGTGCGCCTCCGCCTCGATCGGACGGATCTGGGTGGTCGAGCGGCCGTCGATGCGCTTGCCGGTCTTGAGGATCGCCGAACGGACGATGTCGGCCTCGAGCTTCTTCACCAGCTTGAGCGCGGCGAGATAGGCCTGGGGATCGCTTTCCTTGAGGTCGGCCATGCCGTCGCGGGCTTTGGTCCGCGCCTCGTTGATCGCGGTCTGGCGGGCCTGCTTGTCGGTCAGCTTATAGGCCGATTCGAGGTCCTTGCCGATCAGCTTCTTGAGCTTGGCCTTCACTTCGGCCTTGTCGTCCTGGACCTTGAGCTCCCAGGGCTCCTTCGCCGCCTGCTCGGCGAGCTTGATGATCGCGCCGATCACCTTCTGGCTCTCGCGATGCGCGAACATCACGGCGCCGAGCATGACCTCTTCCGAAAGCTCCCTGGCTTCGGATTCGACCATCATCACTGCGTCGTGGGTGGCGGCGACGACGAGGTCGAGCTCGCCCGCCGCGACCTGCTCGTCGGTCGGGTTGAGGATGTACTCGCCGTCCTGATAGCCGACGCGCGCCGCACCGATCGGGCCCATGAAGGGCACGCCCGACAAGGTCATCGCGGCCGAGGCGGCGACCATCGCGAGGATGTCCGGCTCGTTCTCGCCGTCATAGGAGAGGACCTGCGCGATGCAGTTGATCTCGTTGTAGAACCCTTCCGGGAACAGCGGGCGGAGCGGGCGATCGATGAGGCGGGAAACCAGCGTTTCCTTCTCGGTCGCGCCGCGCTCGCGCTTGAAGAAGCCGCCGGGGATGCGACCCGCGGCCGAGAACTTCTCCTGATAATGGACGGTCAGCGGGAAGAAGTCCTGGCCTTCCTTCACGCTCTTCGCCGCGGTCACTGCGCACAGCACCACGGTTTCGCCGAGCGTCGCGATCACCGCGCCGTCGGCCTGACGGGCAACCTTGCCCGTTTCGAGAGTCAGCGTCTTGCCGCCCCACTCGATCGATACAGTCTTCTTGTCGAACATTGGATTTCCTTCACTCCCGCTGCCCGATGCGGCGGGGGCCTATGTCCGGGCTATCCGGCCCGGGCGGTTCGGGATGGTCTTCACCCCTGCCAGAGCCGCGGGCCGGATCGCCTGCGGCTCGAATGTCAAAAGGGCGCCGCAAGGGCGCCCTTTCCGGTTATTTGCGAAGCCCGAGCTTCGCGATGAGATCTGCGTAGCGGCCCTGATCCTTCTTCTTCAGATAATCGAGAAGGCTGCGGCGCTTGTTGACCATCAGCAGCAGACCGCGGCGCGAGTGATTGTCCTTCGCGTGGGTCTTGAAGTGCTCGGTCAGGTTGGTGATGCGCTCGGTGAGGATCGCAACCTGGACTTCGGGGCTGCCGGTGTCGCCGCTCTCGCGGCCATGTTCCTTGACGAGCGCGTCCTTGCGCTCCTGCGTGATCGACATGTGTTTCGTTCCTACGACATCATCTTACAAATTGAACCCGCGGACGACCCGGACAAATCCGGCCTGAGCCTCCACCAGCGCGACCGGCACGGCGTCCAGCATCGCGAAGTATTGGCCATCCTCAACGGCGATCCCGGCCAGAACCTGCCCCCTGCGGAGCAGTCCCGCCTGGTCGGGAGCGAGGGCGAGAGCCGGGATGTCGTCCAGCCCCGCCCTCAGCGGCAGGAGATAGTGTTCAAGCGAGCGGGCCTTAGCGGCATCGGCCAATTTGTCCAGCGAAATCGCGGGATCGAGGCTGAATGGACCCGCCTTGACGCGGCGGAGCATGGTGACGTGGCCGACGGTGCCGAGGGCGAGGGCGATGTCGCGCGCGAGGCTGCGGATATAGGTGCCCTTCGAGACGTGCGCAGTGAGGGTGATCTCTTCGATTCTCTCCTCCCCTGCCAGGGGGAGCGGGACCGTCGAAGGCGGGGGAGGGGGAGGAATCACGTCGCGCACCTGCGTGCTTCCTCCCCCTCCGTCAGGCTGCGGCTGCCACCTCCCCTTGGCGGGGGAGGATAAAGTGAGTGAATGGATCGTCACGTCGCGGCTCGGCAGCACGACCTCTTCGCCGGCGCGCGCCAGATCATAAGCCCGTTCGCCGCCGATCTTGAGCGCCGAATAAGCCGGGGGCACCTGCGCGATCGGACCGGTGAAGCGCGGCAATACTGCCTCGACCCGCTCGATCGTCGGGCGAACCTCCGACGTGGCGATGACCTTGCCCTCGAGGTCGAGCGTGTCGGTCTGCGTGCCAAAGCGGATCGTGAACGCGTACACCTTGTCGCTGTCGAGCATCCGCCCGGCGAGCTTGGTCGCCTCGCCGATCGCGATCGGCAGCACCCCGGTGGCGAGCGGATCGAGCGTGCCGCCATGCCCGACCTTGAACTTGCCATAGCCGCCGTCGCGGAGCGCGCGCTTGACCGCGCTGACGCCTTGGGTCGAGCCGAGACCAAGGGGTTTGTCGAGGATGATCCAGCCGTGCATCGCTTCAGCCCGCTGCGCCGGTGCGCTGCATGAAGTGCCGCCGGCACAGCGCGACGTAGCGTTCATTGCCGCCGATCTGCTTTTGCTCGCCTTGGCGCACCGCCTTGCCGAATGCGTCGACGCGCAGGTTCATCGTCGCCTTGCGCCCGCATTCGCAGACCGACTTAATCTCGACCAGCGAATCGGCGAGCGCAAGCAGTTCGGCCGAGCCGGCGAACAGCTTTCCCTGGAAGTCGGTGCGCAGGCCATAGGCTAGCACCGGCACGTCGTCCTCGTCGCACAAGGCGGCGAGCTGGCGAACCTGTGCCGGCGAGAGAAATTGCGCCTCGTCGACCAGCACGCAGGCGAGGGGCGATTCGAAATGGGCGTCCTGCGCGATCTGCTGAAGATCGGTCTCGCCATCGAAGGGGATCGCCGTCGCGCTGATCCCCAACCGCGAATCGATCACGCCCTTGCCGCCGCGATCGTGCACGCCGGCAGTGAACAGCAACGTGCGCATGCCGCGTTCGCGATAATTGAAATCGGCCTGGAGCAGGGTGGTCGATTTGCCCGCATTCATCGAGGCGTAGTAAAAATAGAGCTTGGCCATCCGTCTCCCTTAGGGTTGCGCGGCGGCGAAGTCAGTCCTCCGATTCGCCCAGATCCCGCGCCACCTTGGGGGCGCGCAACAATTGATCGATATGGCTGCCTTCGTCGAAGCTCTCGTCGGCGAGGAATTTGAGCTTGGCGGCGTATTTCATCTTCACCCTGTGGGCGACCTCGCGCTGGAGATAGGCAGTGTTGGTCCTGAGCGCCTTGAGCACCGCTTCCTCGTCCTTGCCGAGCAGCGGTTTCACGAACACCGTGGCGTGGCGCAGATCGGGGGACATGCGGACTTCGGTGATCGAGACCATGTGGCTCGCCAGAGTCTCGTCATGGACGTCGCCGCGCTGGAGAATCTCGCTCAGGATATGGCGTACCTGCTCGCCGACGCGGAGCGTGCGAACCGAGCGTTCTTCAGATTGATTGTGCTTCATGCTTGATCCCGCCGCGCCATCGCGCCTTCCATGACACGGCCCGTGAAGGTGCCGCGGGCGACCAGGAGGCCGCCTTCGTCGAACAATTCCGCCTCGGTCACTGCGATCGTCTTGCCGAGGCTGACCACCCGTCCCTTGCCGGTGAAGCGCCCGGGACGGGCGGGCTTCAGGCAGACGACGTGGAAGTCGATCGTCGGGGCGTAGACTGCGCCGCTGGTGGCGGAGAACAATGCCGGGCCCTGCGTGTCGTCGAGCATCGCGGCGAGGAATCCGCCCTGCACCGTGCCCGCCGGATTGAGAAAGCGGTCATCGGCGACGAAGCCGGTCTCGATCGTCTGCGCCTCGATATCGACCGCCTTCACTTCCCAGCCCAGCAAGCGGGCCGAGGAGGGGACCGGGAAATCGTCGAAGATCGAAGCCAAACTCTCTCTCCCCTCCGGAAGAGGGCCGGGGAGAGGGGAAGTGCGGCGCACTCACCCCTCCTGCCCCTCTCCCAACCCTCTCCCCGGAGGAGAGAGGGCCAGTTATTACAGCGTGCGTTCGCGCAGCTCGACCTCGAAGGTTTCGAGATAGTCGCCCGACTTGATGTCGGTGAAGTTCTGCGTGAACGTGACGCCGCATTCGAGGCCTGCGCGCACTTCGGCGACATCGTCCTTGAAGCGCCGCAGCGACGCGATCTCGCCCGTATAGATGATGACGTCGTCGCGGGTGATGCGTGCCTTGAGCGCCTTGCGGATGACGCCTTCGGTGACGAGCAAACCCGCCGCCTTGCCGTGCTTGCCCGCGCTGAACACTTCCTTGATCTCGGCGCGGCCGACGACCGTCTCGAACGCTTCCGGCCCGAGCTCGCCCGCCATGCCGGCGCGGATCTCGTCGGTGAGATCGTAGATCACGTCGTAATATTTGAGCGCGACCTTGTTGCGTTCGGCGATCTCGCGCGCCTTGGCGTTGGGACGGACGTTGAAGCCGATGATCGGGGCGCCCGAAGCCGCGCCGACATTGACGTCGCTCTCGGTGATGCCGCCGACGCCCGAGTGCAGGATGCGCACCTTGATGTCGTCGGTCGAGATCTTGTTGAGCGCACCGACGATCGCCTCGACCGACCCTTGCGTGTCGGCCTTGACCACCAGCGGATATTCGATCGCCTGCTTGTCCTTGAGCGCCGAGAACATGCTCTCGAGGCTGGCGGGCGCATTGGTCGTGCGCTTCTGGAGCGCGACGCCCGAACGATATTCGGCGACTTCGCGGGCACGCGCCTCGTTCTCGACGACCTGGAGCGGATCGCCCGACATCGGCACGCCCGACAGGCCGAGGATCTCGACCGGCATCGACGGGCCGGCTTCCTTCACCTGACGGCCCTTGTCGTCGATCAGCGCGCGGACCTTGCCGCTCTCGGCGCCGACGACGAACACGTCGCCGACCTTCAGCGTGCCGCGGCTGACCAGCACGGTCGCGACCGGCCCGCGGCCCTTGTCGAGCTTGGCCTCGATCACCGAACCTTCGGCCTGACGATCGGGATTGGCCCTCAGATCGAGCAATTCGGCCTGGAGCTGAATCTTCTCGATCAGATCGTCGAGGCCGATCTTCTTGAGCGCCGAGACTTCGACGTCCTGCGTCTCGCCGCCCATCTGCTCGACCATCACCTCATGCTCGAGCAGACGCTCGCGCACGCGCTGCGGATTGGCGCTGTCGAGGTCGATCTTGTTGATCGCCACGATCATCGGCACGCCGGCCGCCTTGGTGTGATTGATCGCCTCGATCGTCTGCGGCATCAGCCCGTCATTCGCCGCCACCACCAGCACGACGATGTCGGTGACGTTGGCGCCGCGGGCGCGCATCTCGGTGAACGCTTCGTGGCCCGGCGTGTCGAGGAAGGTGATCTTCGACTTGTCCTTCAGCGTGACCTGATAGGCGCCGATATGCTGGGTGATGCCGCCGGCCTCGCCCTTGACCACGTCGGTGCCGCGCAGGGCGTCGAGCAGCGAGGTCTTGCCGTGATCGACATGGCCCATGATCGTGACGACCGGCGCGCGCGGCTGCAGCGTCTCGATGGCATCGGCCTCGGTCTCGACCAGATCGACGTCGCTCTCGCTGACGCGCAGGATATTGTGGCCGAACTCGGTGACCAGCAGTTCGGCAGTGTCCTGATCGATCGTCTGGGTGATCGTGACGGGCATGCCCATCTTGAACAATGCCTTGACCAGATCGCTGCCCTTTTCGGCCATGCGATTGGCGAGTTCCTGGACGGTGATCGCCTCGGGAACGACGACGTCGCGAACCTGCTTGGCCTGCGGCTCGCGCGAACCGCCATAGGAGCGGCGATGCTCCTTCTCACGCGCGCGCTTGAGCGCCGCGAGCGAGCGGGCACGCGCGCCGTCATCGCCGCCAAGCGCGCGATTGACGGTGAGCTTGCCGGCCTGGCGGCGATCGTCCCCCTTGCGGTCGCGCTGCTGCGGGCGCGCCGGCTCGGCGGGCCGCCGCGGCGCGAGGCCGCCGCCCGAC
>NZ_JAVAMA010000012.1 GCF_030730875.1 Sphingomonas sp. DG1-23 | reverse complement strand
TGCGCGAAGGTCTCGCCGGGGCCGCCGCCGCATGAACCTGTCGGTCGCGTCCGAGACCGGTCAACTCCAGAGTATCGCAGCAGCCCCCTCCTTGGCCCGCGGGTCTGAGCGGCATTCGGCGCGGGCGTCGAATATGACGCGATTGCAGGCCTTTCCGGGCGCGATACAGCCGCATCTTGGCGATCTCTGCCTTAGGCGCACCGATCCATTACGGTCTTTCGTTCGCGGACGATCAAGCGGTGCAGTTATAGGCCAGATCGACTAGCGCGATCTTGGCCCCGCGCTTGATGCCGAGGGTATCGAGGGACAGCCGCACCCCTTCCTTTCTGATGCGTGCAGACAGGCTCGACGCGGGCACGGACCCCCGGATTGGGCGGCATTGCCGCCCGGATGCGCGCTGGCATCGATCGGGCTTCCTGCGACGGATGCGGCTACCCGGCCTTGCGCCTTGAACCACCGCGCAGTTGGTAAAGAATTGCCTCGACGATCGGACGCATCGGCCATTTGTGCGGACGACCAACAGAGGGCGGCGGCGGAAGGAACCGGCCCAGAAACGCCTAGTCGCTGTCGGTGAAATTGCTTGGCGAAACCAGTCCCGCGCGGGCATGATGCGGGCGGCTGGAGTCGGTCCACATCGCTGATTTCCTTCCGCCCGATGCAGAACCGCCAAATCAACCATCAGGCAAGCCGTCAAGATAAGTCGCTGATTCCACTCATCTTAATTTCGGATTAGACACTCGCAGGGGTTTACTCTGCTCATCGCTTAAGCGCTACGAACGGCCAGAAAGTTATTGACACGCCTAAGATCGCGTTTCATCAACAGTTTGCTTCATAGCATAGGTGAAGTGATCCTCTTGCAGAAGGAAGTGACAATGAGCGCTAAATTCGCAGCTGAGCTCGCGCGTATGACTGAAGAAGTGACGGCTTTTAAAATTGCCGAACTTACCGACATTGAGCTGGACGCCGTTGCCGGCGGACTGCTGGCGTCGAGCAAAGAAAAGGTGCAGAGCGACGCTCCCACCTTTTGAATAACTGGACTTAAGTCTGCTCAACGATGTTCGCGCGGGTGCCCGACGGCCCATTGATTGAACATATAAGCCAAGTTTCGACTGGCGATATTGGTGAAGAACCGCTTGTTCACGTCAAAGGTGCCAAGGTCGTCTGCGCGAACTATCGCGCTATAGTCCAAGACTTCCCGCAGTTTTTCGGGCCCGACGCCAGCAAGAAGCACAGGGTTGCCGGGTGTGCCGTTTGCGAGGCCGCAAACCGCCCCTGCCCCACCGCCATCAACGACTGGCTGGTCCGCAACGCCGCGTTCATGTCGACGCAGCAATCCCACCCCAATATGGTCAATTCGCCGATCGAGCTGGACGGGCTTGTTCGAACGGGCTTCCGGCCGCCCGGTTACGGCCGGGCCGTGGTCGTCCCCGTGGACGAAAATCCCGACCAAGGCGGCGCACGGTTCCTCGACCTGAAGGGTGCAGGCGTCGCGCCCGGGCTGGTTCCCTGCCACGAGCCCTATAAGAATGGGCTCGAGTATTTGGGTTTTGCCATCGCCGATTTCCTCTACGGCTGGCTCATCGATACAATCTTTGCCCGCACCTATCCCGGTTACCACGTCGTACCCGTCTATGCGGTGCTCGATCTTGGATTCGATATCGTCGGCGGCTGGCACGGCACTGCGCCGGCCGGAATGCACGTGAGGCGGGCCCATGCCCGCCCCATCCCCGGCGAAAGCTTGCCATTAGCGGGCAGCGAACGCGAAAAGCTCGACTTGCACATCGAGTTTCTGCTGCGATCATTCGGTCTCAGCACCACGGGTTCGGGGTCGTCCTTTCGGCTGGTCAATCCTGAAATCGACGGAGACGATACGCTCAGATACAAGTCCGTCCCGGTCGTTCCCTGTATCGATCCGGAAATCGCCATGATTGCGCGCGTTGCCGAGTCAATCAGAAGCAGCGGCGCCGACTGTCTCGAAGTGACCAACGTCCAGATGGCCGATGGAGGGTCCTGGCCGGAAAAGACCGCGCAAATATATGATTTCGGGCAGGTCCGGGCCGAACGCAGTTTTCCCAATCCGGTTGCCAATGGCGTTCGCAATGCCCCTTTGAACATCGGCCGCATCTTGTCGCCGGGGGACGCCGCATTCGTCCAGCCGCACGCCGCATTCGCGCTCGAAGCCGATTTGGGCAACCGCCGTTCTGTCGATGCTCTGGGATTTTATGCAGCCGAAAGTTTCCGCCGGGGCCCCTTCGAGCAGATCGAGGTCGAAACGATGCTGAGAATCGGCCGGCTCAAGATTATGCGGCGCGATTTCGAATGGGCGGTGCAGCGCGTCGCACGGCGGACGGGGCGGAAGCGGGCGTCCCGCAAATTAACCGCGCAGAGATTGACTGGAAGTTGAACAGCGTCGACCAAGCAATGGTCACCGTATCGTTTCAAGATTGCTCTGGGGATTTCGTAAATGGACTCTTCCGACCTCGTCTTTCCGGCCGGACTGCCGCTCCCTTCGAACAATCGCTGCGTTTCCGGCGCCGCATCTAGATGACGGAACCCGCGGGCAAGCCGCATCCGGCGCACCTGTTTCGTGAAGAAGCGCTGCATCATCATGCCCAGCGCCTGCACGGGAGCGTGCAGATCTACACACCGATGTCCTGGCACGTTGTCGGGCTGCTTCTACTGACCCTGCTGGCCGCGGGCTGCCTTTTCCTGAGCCTCGCATCCTATCCCAGAGTACAGACGGTGCCCGGCGAGATCACGCTGGAGAAGGGCGTAGCCAGTGTTGCAGCCAGCCGCGCCGGCACGATATCGCGGGTTTCGGTGGCCGAAGGGCAGACCGTGCACATCGGTCAGGAACTTGCCGAAATTCGCATCGGCGAACGGCCGCTCGGCAGCCTCGACGCGGCCGAGGAGCCCCGTCAGACCCAGGCCACACAAAGCGGATTCGAGCCACAGCCCGCTGCCGCCACGGTGCCAGGATCCTCCAGCCGCGCGCTGTCTCGACAGACCATTCCAGCCGATCGTTCCCAAGGCTATATGTTGATTGCGCCGGTAGACGGCGTTGTCACCGCGATGCGTGCCCGTGCGGGGGCGTTTGCAGACCCAAACCAGCCATTGATGACGATCATCCCGCAGCCATACAAAGCCCAGGTTGAACTATTCGTTCCGAGCGAGGCGGCGGGCTTCATTTCGGCCGGCGACGAGGTCAAGCTGTCGCTCGAGGCCTATCCCTACCTCAGCTTCGGCACCTTGCCTTCCCGCGTCATAAGCGTCGCGCAATTCCCGACGACGCGGCCGGACAGCAAGGATGGGCGCCCGGTCCACATCGTGACGGCATCGATTCCGCGACCTTGGGTCGAAGTCATGGGACGCAAGCGGGCGATCTTGCCTGGGATGACCCTTTCGGCCCGGATCGTCACCGAAAGACGCACGCTGATCGAATGGCTGTTTGCGCCTCTGTTCGCAGGCAAACATTGACGCTCCAGCTTGACCTTGCCCTGCTCCGCCGCCGCAAGGTTGCGCTCGTCCGCCAGACCGAGGCAGCCGAATGTGGCCTCGCTGCGCTCGCCATGATCGCCAACTATCATGGTTTCGACATCGACCTCGGTGCGCTTCGCCGCTGGTTCAAGCCATCGCTGCGCGGCACTTCGCTACGCTCGCTCCTCGCGATGGCCGACCAGCTCGGATTTTCCGCACGCGGCGTAAAGCTCGATCTTGAAAACCTCGGAAATCTCAAGCTCCCGGCCATCCTGCACTGGGACATGAATCATTTCGTCGTGCTGGAGCGGATCAAAGGGTCGAAGGCGCTGATCCACAATCCCGAGGCAATGTCCCGGTGGATTTCGCTTGCCGAGGTGTCGAACCATTTTACCGGAGTGGCGCTGGAACTGGAGCCCGCGGCCGATTTCACTCCGGTGAAGCACCGTGCGCGAATGCGGCTCTCGCAATTATGGCAGCGGGTCACCGGTCTGAAGCGCGCGATCGCGCAAACCGTCATTCTCTCGATTATCCTCGAAGCCTTCGTCCTCGCTTCTCCTTATTATATGCAAATCGCGGTCGACGAGGCCCTGCCGGCGCTCGACGTCAACCTGCTGACGGTGCTGGCGCTGGGATTTGGCCTGTTCACGCTCATCAATTCGCTTGCTTCCCTGCTGCGATCCTTCGTCCTGCTTTCCAGCGGCACGGCGCTGGGGTACGGCATCGCCACCAACATCGCCCGTCGACTGTTCCGGCTGCCCATTCCTTGGTTCGAGAAACGGAACATCGGCGACATCCTGTCGCGATTCCAGTCGGTGAAGCCGATCCAGCAATTCATGACGCAAAACGCGGTGTCCGCGATGATCGACGGCAGCCTGGCCATTTTCACGCTGGTGATCATGGCCTTCTACAGCATTCAACTTACCCTCGTCGCATTGGTCGGTTTCGTCATTTACGGGATCGTGCGCGCGGTCGTGTTTCCGATCCAGCGCGCAGCGCAGGAGGAGGCCATTGTCGCTGGTGGCCGGGAGCAACTTGCGATGATCGAATCGCTTCGCGGCATCGTGACCTTGCGCCTGTTCAATCAGGAAGCCGCACGTCACCAGATGTGGCAGGAGAGACTGGTCGGGGCGATGAACGCCAATGTGTCGCTGTCCCGTATCAGCATCTGGCAGAGTACTGCCAACGTCCTGATTTTCGGCATCGAAACGGTCATATCGATCTGGCTGGCGATCCGGCTGGCGATCGGCGGCGGCTTCAGCGTGGGCATGGTTTTCGCCTTCATGGCCTATAAGACGCAATTTCTTCAGCGCGCCGGGTCGCTGGTCGATCAGATCATCAATTTCCGGATGCTCGGCCTGCACCTCGAACGACTGTCCGACATCGCCTTGTCCGACCAGGACAAAAGTGTGTCCGAACCGCCGGCACCAACGACCGCTCTGGCGGGGCACATCGAACTTCGCGACATCAGTTATCGCTATGCGCCGAGCGAGCCGCTGATCCTCAAGCAGCTCAACCTGACGATCGAGCCCGGCGCGCACATCGCGATCACAGGTCCGTCCGGGGGCGGCAAATCGACGCTGGTCAAGATTCTGCTCAGCCTGATCGAACCCGATCATGGAGAGCTCCTGATCGATGGCAGGCCGCTTTCCAGCTTCGGCTACAGAAACTACCGCGATCAGATCGCGGCCGTGCTGCAGGACGACAGCCTCTTCGTTGGCTCGCTGGCCGAGAATATCGCGATGTTTGAAGAAGAAGCGGAAATGAGCCGCATCATTGCGGCAGCGAAGGCCGCTTCGATACATGATGATATCGAAGCCATGCCGATGCGCTACGAAACGCTCGTTGGCGATATGGGCAGCGCGTTGTCGGGTGGGCAAAAGCAGCGATTGCTGCTGGCCCGGGCGCTTTTCCGGCGTCCCCGGCTGCTCGTCATCGACGAAGGCACATCCCATCTCGATCAAGCCAGGGAAAAGCTGGTGAACGAGGCTGTCGCGGCGCTCGGAATCACGCGGATCATCGTGGCGCACCGGCTTGAAACGATCGTTTCGGCAAGCCGCGTCTATGCCATCGAGGAAGGCCGGATAAGCGAAGTCACGCACATCTACTCCACGCTTCGCGAAAAGCTGGATTGAAAAGGCTTTGGCTCGTCTTCGGCGGCAACCGGCCGAGGCGTATTCGTCGCCGATGCGGCGCCCGGTCGATCCTGACCAAGCTCACATCAGGCCCGAATAGCGTTCCGCCATATAGCGCCCCGGCGAGGTGCCGAGCGCCTTGCGGAACATGGTGACGAAGCTGGGCACGCTCTCATAGCCGAGACCGGCGGCGACCTGCTGGATCGACGTGCCGCCGGCCAGCCATTTCACCGCCAGCATGACGCCGAGCTGCTGCCGCCAGCGGCCGAAGCTCATTCCGGTCTCGCGGCTTATCAGCCGCGCCAGCGTCCGCTCGCTCAGGCCCGCCCGCTTCGCCCAGACGTCGAGCGTCGCCCGGTCAGCCGGCGCGGCCGTCATTTGGCTGACGATCCTGCGCAGCCGCATGTCGTCCGGCATCGGCAGGTGAAGATCCTCGATCCGCGCCGCGGCGAGTTCGTCGATAAGCACCGACAACAGCCGGGTGTTCACGCCGCCTTCCTCATAGAAAAGGGGTAGATGCGCCGCGCGGGTCAGCAGTTCGCGCAGCAGCGGCGTTGCAGCCACCGCGCGGCACATCGGGGGCAGATCGACGCTCACCGCCGGATCGACGAAGGCGTTATAGCCTTCAAGCGGACCTGCAGCCTTGATCGCGTGCAGCGCGCCGCCAGGTATCCATATGGCACTACGCGGCGGCACCATCCACAGGCCGCCGTCCACTTCGCAGCTCAGCGCACCGCGCTGCACCAGAATGATCTGGCCCTTTGCGTGACGGTGCGGGTCCAGTTCGATGCCGTCGTCGAAATTGTCGGTCACGATGCCATAGGTCACGACCGGCCGGGGGACCTCGTCGGGTTCGATCCAATCCGAGGCTTGGGAAAGATCATTCAGAATGGGCATGGCTTGCCTGCGGTCCAAGAGGGGGTGTTTGGCGTAATTGAATAATAATCTGTCTTAACTTCGGAATGACGCCAGAGTCGCTGCCTCTTATCCCTTTGCTGGAAATCGGTCGAGGCCAATCGGGCCATGACCAGGCGAAAGGAAGAGCGTGCAGACACTGCGCAGCGAATGCGTCTCCCGGCTTCTGGAGACGCTGCATCACGAGGCCGAGACGTCGGACCGCGAACATATCGAAGCGATGATGGCGGCCATCGAGGCACCCGGAATGTCGGCCGGACAGGCGATCGCCGGCATCATCGCCGAGGAACGGGCGGACTATCGCGCGATCTATCGCCGTTACGCGGGCAATTTCCTCGCCGTCTCGCCGGCCTATGGCCGCTTCCTCTACGCCGTGGCACGCGCCTGCAAGGCGAGGAGGATCGTCGAGTTCGGCACGTCGATGGGAATCTCGACCCTCTATCTGGCCGCCGCGCTGCGCGACAATGGCGGCGGGCGGCTCACGGGATCCGAGATCGAGCCCACCAAGGTGGTTCGGGCGCGCGCCAATCTCGAAGCGGCAGGCCTTGCCGACCTCGTGGAGATTCGCGAAGGCGACGCACTCGAGACGCTTGGAGACGGGGGCGACGAAGTCGACCTGTTGCTGCTCGACGGCGCATTTTCGCTATACCTGCCGATCCTCAGGCTGGTCGAGCCCCGGCTGCGGCCCGGCGCTGCCATTCTGGCGGAGAACGCTTTCGAGTCGGACTATCTGGACTATGTTCGCAATCCCGCGAATGGCTATTTCTCCCAGCCACTCCCGCTCGACGAAGGCCGCGGCAACGAGTTCGCCGTGAGGGTCTCGTGATGTTCGCGATAGACCCGCCCGAGCGGCCGGCGGCCAGGGCGCCGGGCCGGTTGAGCCAGGCGCTCATCCGCCTGCTGACGAAGCGCGCCACCGTCGTCACGGCCGAGCCGCTCGCCGACCGCTTCCGGCTGATCACGCTCGAAGGTCCGGCGCTCGAGGCCGTTTCGTGGACGCCCGGGCAGAAGATACAGATCGCGATGGGCTCGGCCTTCGTCGCCCGGACCTATACGCCGATCGAATGGAACCCGTCGACCGGGCGTGCTTGCATCCTCGGCTATGCGCACGGCGGAGGCCCGGGAAGCGCCTGGGTTCGAGAGGTCGAGCCCGGCGACATCTGCGACATCTTCGGACCCCGTCCCTCGCTGGACGCGTGCCGCCTGCCCGGTCCGCTCGCCATTTTCGGCGACGAGACCTCGATCGGGCTCGCTTATGCGCTGGTCCATCGGGATCTATCCCGAAACGTCACCTGCCATCTCGAGGTCGGGGACGCGGAGAGCGACGGACAGGTCTTGCGGCAACTCGGGCTCGACAGCGCCGAGCTATTTGCCAGACGCGGCGACGATGCGCATCTCGAAGAGATGGAAGCGGCGCTCCTCGCGCTCGCCGGTGCCGGCGCCTCGTTCGTGCTGACGGGTAAGGCCAGCACTATTCAGCGCCTCCGCCAAAGCTTGAAGCGGCAAATGGTCGCGTCGGCGCGCATCGTCTCCAAGGCGTATTGGGCGCCCGGCAAGGCAGGTCTCGACTGATAATTGCCGCTATCGCCCGAAGCTGGCGGGCCATCGTGCAGGACGGTGCCAGATAATTGCGAGTGGCGACCGAGACGATCGAGAGAGAGACCGGTCGTCATGGTCTCATAATGGGATGGATTATTTCGGAGCGAACGCCGAATCCGATAAGCATAGAGTAAAATGCCTCTCTATCGGAGCTGGAATTTACGGCCCAATTTCGCTTGCGTCGGCGCAGCCTTTAAACATAACCTCGCTCGCAGCGAAAGTGGGGGGATGAATGCCGCATAGCTTCAGGCAGTCGCTGGCCGTCAACACGAGCACGCCTGCGAACCCGCAGCTTCCTTTGTGCCACGTCGCCTCCTGTAGAACGATCCTCGACTTCATCGAGAACGGGGTCGTTTCGACTGACGAAATCTGCGATGTTTTCGGCGAGAAGCTGAACTATTTCTTCTACGGGCGCGCCGCCTATCGTCCCAAGGACAGCAGCAAGACGAACGTCGTCATCGCTGCGCCCGCGGCGTTGATCATTGCACCTGACGCGATAGCCGCACCGTTCAGTGTATATCCGTTCGATACCGGGGGTTTTCCGCGTTACGGTCCTTCCGCCGATGGCCACAAACTGACGGACTTTGCCATGCGCGAGGAGATCACGGAGTGCGAACGGGTGATCGAGCGCCACTGGCAGTCCTATGGAGACTATATCCGGGCTGACCTGGACGGGTTCATGCGACGGCTCGATCCGGATTGCCCCGCGGTCGAATGCTACTCGGCGATCGTGCGCGACGCCGATCCCGATGCGGCGGACGATCGGCGCTCATCGCTCGAGGTGACCAGCCTGACCGATGTCCCGATCGACGCGTCGAACATTCTCGGTATCGTGCTGCCTCGGCAATATGCCGACAACAGCGCGATTCGGAGCCTGCAATCGCAAGGAGTCTGCGTCCAGAAATATCAGTACATGCAACAGCAGCGGTCAGGACTTATGTCGGTTGTTTTGGAATATGCATGTTCAATGGTGCAGGATTTGCATCAGACCTTGAAAGTCGCCTAGCCGTGGCCACCGCAACGCCCGCCAACGAAAACTTCAGGCTGATTGGAATCATTGATCCCGGCCTCGACGTACCGGGCTTCGTCACCCCGGCGTTTACCTCGCCGGAGGGCGGATACTATCTCGCGAATACGGCCAACAACCTGCTTTCGATTGATTCCTTTTCGAAGGCGGAGGTCCTCGAAGAGGAGCTCCTGCCGGCGCCCGAGAGCATCAAGCTCGAATATCGGCCCGGCGACGCAAACGTTTTCGCGTTTCGCCACGTCAACGGGATCGTGGAGACCGGCACGCGCCCGGTCTTGGTCGAGCGTTTGAAGAAGATGTTCGAGGGGCTGCGGAACTTCCCGTTTTCGCAGCTCGAAGTGGCTGGGTTCATCAATCAGCCGAGATTCCTGGCTGCGGCAATCCGCCGTTCGCTGTTGTTGGAAACGGAAGCGCATCGAGGAAGCACTCGAAAAGCGCTGAGCGAGCTTGTCAGCGAGTTCGACCTCGACGAACGCTTCGCGCGCAGCCTGCTCGCGCTGGATTTCGCCCGCGCTCTTCTGACATATTATCGCTTGTTCAATCGCTTGATCCACGTTGCAGATCGCACGACCCGTTATCAGCTTACCTATCGATTTCGAAGCGCAACGGAGAACATCATCCCGTTCCTGCTCGATCATTCGATGATCAACGCATTTGCGTCGGCCGACGAGAGAAACACGCAGCTCGAGCTGCCGGGTCGCGAGTTCGCGGCGACCCCGCCCGAGTTCGGCCTCGAAGTCGCGCTTCGCCGGCTTGGCGTGAGCGCGACGATCGCGGAGCGCTACGCGACGAGGGCTCTGGCTTCGGACGGCGATGACGAACCGGATATGCCCCTCGCGACGCACGCGGTCGCGGCGATTGAGTCGCTGAAGACGCTGAAGTTCCGGGAAGAGTACAAGACTTTCGCGATCGGGCGGCTCGACAAGAAGCAGAGGAAGAGAGAGCTAGATTCGGAATTCATGGATCTGGCTTTCGGCCTTGCGTTGGTTTTGAGTCACGAGCTCAGGATGATCAGCCTGTCGGCCTCGGACTACGTCTCGGTGCGCGAGCGCCTCGGCAGATCGGTATACAAGATTGCGAAGCCCGGCGCGGCCGCCTCAGGGTAGACTCGCGGTCGAGGCGATTGGCCGTTTTTAACGGTCGTAAGGCTTGGCCGCAGCGGGTCCGAGGCCTGGAAATCTCGAAACTGGAGACTTTCGTGTCCGACGCCCCATGGCCGACGCGCAAGAAATTGGCTGGCTTTTAGGTGCAATGATCAAATCCGGCGGTTAAGCTCCCCTGAAATCGGGGGTAAAATCGTGCGGAAGCTGCTCATCGCCTTCATGGCGTCCACTATGTTCACGACCGCCGCGCAGGCGGGAGACAAGCCGGTGATCGGGCCGGTACCGGCCTGGGTGAAGCCGGTGGCGGTGCCACCCGCCCCCGCCAAACCGGACGACGCCGCCATAAAGATGCTGCTGTGGGACCAGCAGGTGGCGCTGGAGACCGGCCGCGAGACGATCTATTCGCAGGTCGTGCTCAAGATCCAGACGCCGCAGGGACTGGCGGCGGGAAACATCTCTTTCCCGTGGCGACCGGAGACCGACGAGCTCACGGTTCACAAGCTCCTGATCCGGCGCGGCGACAAGGTGATCGACGTGCTGGAATCGGGCCAGACCTTCACCGTGCTGCGGCGCGAGACCAATCTGGAAAGCGCGACCCTCGACGGTATGCTCACCGCCAATATCCAGCCTGAGGGGCTGCAGGTCGGCGACGTGATCGAGTTCGCGACGTCGGTATCGTCGAGCGATCCGGTGATGAAAGGCCATGTCGAGCATCTCGCCGGCGGGTGGAATGCCACGCCGATCGGGCGGATGCACATGCGGATCGAATGGCCCGCCGACTTGCGGGTACAGCTGCGCCAGTCTGCGGGGCTTCCTGCGTTCAAGCCGATCCAGTCGGGGAATCGCAGAATAGTCGAATTCTCGCTCGACGACGTGCAGCCGTTCAACCCGCCCAAGGGCGCCCCGGCACGCTATTCGCTCGGCGGAACGGTGGAGGCCACCGATTTCCGGTCCTGGGCGGATCTGGGCGCGCTGCTGGCGCCGCTCTTCGAAAAGGCTGCCACCTTGCCGGCGCAAGGCCCGCTTCGCGCCGAGCTGGAGCGCATTCGCGCCGCGTCCGCCGATCCGGAGAGGCGCGCCGAAGCGGCGCTCGCTTTGGTGCAGGACCGGGTGCGATATGTCGCGCTGGCAATGGGCAGCGGTGGACTCGTTCCCGCCGATGCCGAGGTCACCTGGACGCGCCGCTACGGCGATTGCAAAGGCAAGACCGCGCTCCTCCTCGCACTCCTGCGCGAGATGAACATCGAGGCGGAGCCGGTTGCGGTCAGCACGGTATTCGGGGACGGCCTCGATACCCGCGTGCCGATGGTCGGCTTGTTCAATCACGTGATCGTTCGCGCCAGGATTGCCGGCAAGAGCTTCTGGCTCGACGGCACCCGCACCGGCGACGCCAGCCTCGATCGGCTCGCTGTCCCGGACTTTAGCTGGGGGCTGCCGCTCGTCGCCAAGGGGGCGGCATTGGTCCGCTTGCTGCCCGCGCCGCTCGACAAGCCGGGCCACGAAGTCGCCATCCGCATCGACGCCACGGCAGGCCTCACCGTACCGGCGCCGGTCACCGTCGAGACGGTGATGCGCGGCGATGCGGCGACTGCGACCAATCTCGGGCTTGCCAACCTCACCGGCGAGGTGCGCGAGCGATCGCTGCGCGAATATTGGAAAGGCGAGTACGACTTCATCGAGCCGAAGTCGGTCGCGGCCAGCTTCGATCCGGCCACCGGCGAGCAGCGCCTGACGATGACCGGCCTGGCGCGAATGGACTGGAGCAGCGGCTGGTACGAAACCGACGGCACCGCGATCGGCTACAAGGCCGATTTCGGCCGCGAGCCCGGGCCGGACAGCGACGCGCCGTTCTCGGTCGCCCATCCCTATTACACCCGCGTCACCGAGACGATCCTGCTCCCTCCCGGCTTCGAAAGCGCCAGGGCCGGGTCACAGGAGGATGTCGACCGGACGATCGCCGGCATCGCCTATCGCCGCCAGGCGCGGCTAATGGGCAACGTCTTCACCATCGAGAAGACCGAGCGGAGCATCGCCCCCGAATTCCCGGCGAGCGAGGCGCCCGCGGCCGAGAAGGCGCTGCGCGACCTCGCCGGAAAGACCGTCTACCTGAAGCGCCCGGCGCAGTATCGGCTGACCGAAAAGGAAGTTGCGCAGACTCTCGATACCATGCCGACCACGGTGGACGGCTTCCTCTTCCGCGGCAATTTGCTGCTCGACCGCGCCCGTTATGACGAGGCGATCGCGGATTTCGACCGCGCGCTCGCGCTCGACCCGAAGAGCGCCCTCGCTTTCGCCAATCGCGGCATCGCGCGGGTCTGGAAGAACGACTTTCCGGCCGCCACGAAAGATCTCGACGCGGCCTACGCGCTCGATCCGCGCAATGCGGTCGTGTTCCGCGGCCGCGGCCTGATGGCGCAGCGCAACGGCACCCCGAAGGACGCCGTGGCGGCCTATACCGCCGCGATCGAGATCGACCCGGGCAACGCCTTCGCGTTCGGCTCGCGCGCCGAGGCGTACCGCTCCGTCGGCGACGACGCGGCGGCGTTGCGCGATTCGGCGGCGGCGCTGAAGCTCGAGCCCCGCTGGTCCACGCTCTATCTGTTGCGGGCGAATATCTTCCGGCGCCAGGGCAAGACCGAAGAGGGGCTCGCCGAGGCCGCCGCGATTTCGGCGGCCATTCCCGATCAAACCTATACGCACGTCACTGCCGCCGCCATCTACAACGCGTTCGGCAAATCCGACGAGGCGATGAAGGCTTATGATCGCGCGCTGGCGATCAAGCCCGAAGCCTTCATCTATCTGAACCGCAGTGAAAATCGGCCCAAGGCCGACAAAGCGGGCCGCAAGCAGGACATCGAGGCGGCGTTGCGGCTGGAGCCCGATTCGACCGATGCGCTCGCCACCATGGCGAAGCTGCAGGCCGATGAGAGCGACTATCGTGGCGCGATCGCGACCTACTCGAAGGCGCTCGCCAGACAACCCGACGATGCCGGGCTGCTCTCGGGGCGCGGGATCGCCTATGCGCGCGCCGGCGACGGCAAAAGCGCCGACAAGGATTTCGCGGCGGCGATCAAGACAGCCGAGCCCGTCGCGCTGAACAATCTGTGCTGGGCCAAGGCCACGGCCGGGGTCGCGCTCGAAAGCGCGTTGGCGGATTGCAACGGCGCGCTCGCCAGGGAACCCGATATCGCCGGCTTCCTCGACAGCCGCGCCCTCGTCTATCTGCGTCTCGGCCGCGTCGATGAAGCGATAGCCGATTATGACCGGGCGCTGGCGAAATCGCCGAACCAGACCTCCTCGCTGTTCGGCCGCGCGCTGGCCTGGGCGCGCAAGGGCGACAAGGCAAGGTCTCAAACCGATGCGGACGCGGCAGTGCGCAACGAAGCGGGAGTCGGCGAGCGGTTCAAGGGCTATGGGCTGGAGCTTCAACCGTCGATCGGCACGGTGGAATAGCGCCGATTGCGCAGCTCACCGCGTCTTCGACCGCATCGTCGCGGCCCCGTACGCGGCGGGATCTGAATAGGAGGCCTCGCCGTTTTCGACATGGCCGGCCATGCGGAGGCTCATGCCGCTCGCCTCGATCCCGATATCGTACCAGCCATGGCTCTTCTCCAGTTTCAGCGACAGTCCGCGCGCCTGTCGGGGCGCGAGCGACGTGCGGCGTGACGGCTGGCCGTAAGCGAGGTCCCGTATCTCCAGCGTGCGCGGCAATTCGGACCGATTTTCGAGGCGGAGCGTGGCCATGCCCCTCCCCCTCGTTTCGATCCGCGCGGTGAGGCGGGAAGCCGCGCCGCCAAAGCTGCGGTGAAAGCCGTTCGGCCCCAGCAGAAACAGATCCAGCGCGCTCGCCTCCTCCTGCCCGAGCGGGACCAGCATGCGTTCGCCTGCGCCGACGGTATGGCGCGCAGGATCGGCATCGAGACGATCGCGGCAATAGAGGTGGAACACTGCCGCGCGATCGGCGCTGTCGTTGACGAGGTGCAGCATGGGCTCGCCCGCTGCTTCGGCCAGATACGCCTCGAGCGCATAGGGGGTGGCGCGCCGCCGCCGTAGCCCCGCTTCCTGTATCGGCGCTGCCGGGGCCGGGGGCAGATCCGGCCGGACTTCCTTCAATATGGACGCGCGCTCCGACAAGGCACGGGTCTCGGGCAGCTTCTTCAGGAAATTGCGGTGGTCCGGCCGGGCGAAATCGAAGCAGGAGGTCAGATCGCCACACACCGCTCTGCGCCACGCGCTGATATTGGGCTCGCGCACGCCGAAGCGGGTCTCCAGAAAGCGGATCACGCTGGTATGATCGAAGACTTCCGACGCGACATAGCCGCCGGCGCTCCACGGCGAGACGACGTACATCGGCACGCGCGGCCCCAGCCCATAGGGCCGGCCGAGATAGGCGGCGTCGGCGGCGCTCTGTGAATGCAGATGATACTCGTCCTCGGCCGCGATCGTCGTGCTCCCGATCGATCTCGCCGGATTGGCCTTGTCGCGTGCCGGCGGCGCGGGCGGCGGCACGTGATCGAACAGGCCGTCATTCTCGTCGAAGTTGATCAGCAGGACCGTCTTCGCCCAGACCTGCGGATTGGCCGTGAGCGCGTCGAGCAGCTGCGCGGTATATTCGGCGCCCTGAAGCGGGGTGGAGACGCTGGGATGCTCGGACCACGCCGTCGGCGCGACGATCCACGAGACCTGCGGCAGTCTGTCGGCCAGCACATCGCCCTTCAGCTGATCGAGAGTCCGGGTCGTCATCGTGCGGCGCACAAGCTCGGCATCGGGGCCCGATTTCGCGGAGCGGGCATCGCGATAGCGGCGGAAGCCGACCAGCGGATTGTCGCTGAAATTGTCGGCCATGTCCTGGTAGATCTGGAAGCTCACCCCCGCATCCAGCAGCCGCTCCGGATAGGTTTTCCAGATGTAGCCGCCATGCCCGCGCGGGTCTTCGAACCCGTCATAGCCGTTGTCGATCGCCGGGCCGTTGCCGCGCGCCTGCGGGTCGTGCGTGCCGGTCCAGATATAGAGCCGGTTGGGATTGGTGCTGAGATGCAGCGCGCAATGATAGGCGTCGCACAGCGTGAAGGCCTCTGCGAGGGCATATTGGAACGGGATGTCCTCGCGGGTGAAATAGGCCATCGCCTGGTTCTGCTTGTGCTTCGGCCACCCGCCCAGCCGGCCATTGTCCCACGCCGCCTGGCTGTCCGGGAAGCCATGCGGCGTGCCCAGCGGGCGATACAGGCGGAAGTCGCGGACGGTGTCCAGCCGGAACGGTGCGACCAGCGCAGGCGTGGCGCCGTCCTGCTGGTTCGGCTGGACGAAAACGGTGCGATCGGGAGCCCCGGGCAAAGGCGGTGCGAGAATCGCGAACCGGTCGCCGAAGCCGCGCACCCCATGCATCGCGCCGAAATAATGGTCGAACGAGCGGTTCTCCTGCGTCAGGATCACCACATGCTCGACGTCCATGATCGTGCCGGTGCGCCGATGCGCCGGGATATCCAGCGCGCGGGCGATCGAGGGCAGCAGACCGGAGGCCGCGCCGCCCGCCGCCATCATGGCCTTGATGAAAGCGCGCCGGCCCTCGAGCGAATGCGTCATATCTGTGTCCCAATCCCCGATAACCCGGTCGGGAGGAAGCGCCCCGGCAACGCCCCTCCCCTCACGTTCAGAGCTTCGGACCGAAGCCGGGGACCTCGATCTATATCGCCGACGCGAAGGGATAGAGCCTGGCTGCAACGGAACGCTGGTGCCTGCGCATGAAAAGCATGGCGGAGCACAAGGTGCACATTATCACGACCGCTGCCGCGGCATAGGTGCAATTGATGTAGAATGGCAGCCAGCGCATCCCGTCGCGGACGAGGCTCCGATACAATAGCAGCCCGACGCTACCGAAATAGCCGAACGTGTCGGCAAGATAGATCAGGAATCCGGCATTGCCTGCCTTGCCGATGGTGGCGATCACCCGATCGAACAATATCGAGCTGAACGGCGCATAGGCAAGGAAGAGGCCGATGCCGGTCAGGATCATCCACGCGAGACCGTCGATCCAATGGGCGGAAAAGGCGAAGGTCGCTCCCGCGAGCAGCAGCGCGCTGAGGACGATGATCGCATGTGTCGCGATCAGGGCGCGATAATTGTTCCGGATCAGCATCAGCATGCCCAACCCCGCCAATGCCGCGAGCGCGACCGGCACTTCGCTGGCGGAAAATAGCGGCGCGGTGTTTCTGTAGCCGAGCTCCATCCAGATCTCGGCGGCGAAATTGTCGCGGAAGTCGCGCAGCGCGGTGAGCGCGACATCGCCGAGCAACAGCAGCAAGATCACAGCGGCGTTGTTGCGCAGATAGGCGATCCGGTCGGCGCGCAGCATCGGGGTCCGGGCCACGCGCTCCGCCCGCTCGTCCGCGCCGGGCGGCGGCAGCGCGTCGAGCGAAAAGACCGAGACCAGCAGGACAGGGAAGAACAGCGCGCCGGTCGCGGCGGGCATCCACCATTCGGATACGCCCCATCCCATCAGCGCCGCGGCGACGGATTTCACCACGCCCGAGGAAAGTATGAAGCTGGAGCACAGGATCGCGGCGAGCAGATCGGTGGCGCGGCGTCCTTCGAGATAGCTGAAGACGAGGCCCCAGATCATCCCCAGCGGCAAGCCGTTGCAGAAGATCGCGACGATATTCCACGGCGCCGGGAGGATCGCGAACAGCACCAGCGCCAGCCAGGCGCTGGCCACGAGGGAACAGATCGTCACGGCACGTCGCGCATGCGTCAGCTCGGCGACCACCCGGATGCCGATCATCTTGGAGAAAGCGTAGCCGATGACCTGTGCGATCAGCAGGCACGATTTGTAGTCGATCGCGAAATCCCACCCGCCTGCATCCGTAAAGGTCGCCGCGGCGAGCGGCTTGCGAAACGCGTACATGGCGAAATAGGCCGAGAAGGCCGCCGTCCCGGCGACGGGCACAAGCCATGGCTGCCGCGTGGCGCAAGGCTGTATGGAACTCTGGATCACGCGCACATCCGCTAGGGTCGGAGCGGGTCTCTAGCCATGGCTTTGGTCATCTATGTGACCGGCCGGTCCGCAGGCGGCGCAGATGCGCATCCGTGATGTCATCGCGCAGTAGCGAACCGGACATACCCCGCAGCCGAATCAGAAAAGGGGTTGGCAAATGCGCGTCTCGGGCAAAAAGACTTATGCGGTATCGCTTCTGGCATCCACCTGCGCGCTGGTCGCGCTACCCGGCGTCGCGGTTGCGCAGGACGCCCCGCAGCCGGTTGCCACCGCCGAGCCAGTGGACGCGGAACAGACCGACATCGTCGTGACCGGCACCGCCCGGGCCCAGCGCCGCTTCGACCTATCCTATGCGGTCAATTCGTTGAGCCGGGAAGAGGTCGAGAAGATCGCGCCCAAGAACTTCGCCGACCTGCTCGGCACCGTTCCCGGCATCCAGGTCGAGGCGACCGGGGGCGAGGTCCAGAACATCACCCGCGTCCGCGGCATTCCCACCGACCGCGGCTATCTGATCTTCCAGCAGGACGGCCTGCCGCTCTACCACGAGATCGACGGCGTATTCTTCAATTCGGGTGAAGGCATGAACCGCTTCGATCTGATGACCGAGCGGGTCGAGATCGTCCGCGGCGGCCCCGCGCCGATCTTTGCGAGCAGCGCCGCTGCGATCGCCAACAACATCACCGTGACCGGCGGCCCCGAGGCGCGCGGCCGCGCGCAGCTGACGCTCGGCGATACCGGACTATATCGGCTCGATCTGATGCAGTCGGGTCCGATCGACGACCGGACGACGTTCGCGGTGGGCGGCTTTCTACGCCAGCATGACGGCTATCGCGACAGCGGCTTTCCCAGCGACAAAGGCGGGCAGATCCGCGGCAACCTGAAGCACGATTTCGGCAACGGCTTCGTCAAGGTCTCGGCGATGTACGTCAACGACCACAACCTGTTTTACCTGCCGATCCCGGTCGCCGATCCGCGCAATCCGTCGGTCTCGCTCGACCCCTATATCGACTATCATACGGGCACGCTGAACTCGCCGGCGCTACGCGACGTCAACATCCGCTATCGCGACGGCACGGGCGCGGTGCAGACCCTGAACCGCGATCTCGCCGATGGCCGCCACATGCGCTTCTTCAATGGCGCGGTGGACTGGCAGGCCGATTTCGACGGATGGCTGGTCTCCGGCAAATTGGGCCTCACCAAGGGCAAGAGCAGCTTCGACGCATTCTATTCGACCACCAATCCCGCCGACGCCACCACCTTCGCAGCGGGCTATCTCAACGCCGCGCGCACTGCGTTCGGTGCCGGCGTCTCGCGGCTCGGCTATGCGATTGCCGGCAGCAACGGCGCCACCGCCTATGATCCCGCGGCCGCTTCGGGGCTGATCATGTCCGGCCAGTATCGCGCGGTCGATGCCGATTTCTACTCGAGCCAGGCCGATTTCAGCGTCACCCGGAAATTCTCGACCGGCTTCGGGTCGCACGACGTCCGCGTCGGGGTCTATGGCTCGGCCTATGGCGTCAGCAGCCGGCAGATCTATCAGGACATGCTGATCGAGGTGCAGAGCAAGCCGCGGACGATCGATCTCGTCGCTTACTCGGCCACCGGCGCGGTGCTCGGCTCGGTCACCCAGAACGGCGTGCTGCGCTACACCACCACGCTCAACCAGGGCGACGGCGACGCCAAGATGATCGCATTCTACGCCAATGACACCTGGGACATCACCCGGGGCCTGCGGCTCGACGCCGGCGTGCGCAAGGAATGGTATGACTATGACGGCTATGCCCTGCTCTCGACCGAAGCCAATCTCGGCGACGCGACCACGCTGGCCGACAACACCACGCGCGCCTTCACCGGCGCGTTCGTGTCGCGCACGCTCAAGCCGTCGACGACCAACTGGACGGTCGGCCTCAATTACGACGTGACCGACAGTCTCGGCGCCTATGGCCGCATCTCGAACCTCGAAGTGCCGCCGCAGCTCGGCGTGGTGACCAGCACTGCGCCGACGATCATCAAGACCAGGGCGCGGCAATATGAAGCAGGCGTCAAAGCCAGCTTCGGGCGCAATTATCTCTACGTCACCGGCTTCTACACCAAGTTCGATCCGTTCAACGCCTCGTTCGTCGCGTTCAACCCGGTGACCGGGCGCAACGACCAGTCGGTGCCGTTCGTCGGCGAGGCCGTGGTCAAGGGCGTCGAAATCGACGGCAAGATCGCGCCGGTGCGCTGGTTCGATCTGACCGGCTCGGTCACCGTCGCCGATCCGCAATATCGCAATCTCGAAAACAGCTCGGGCGCCGATCCCAGCGCAGTCAACGGCAACCAGATCATCCGCGAGCCCAAATTCTTCGGCAACGTCCGCCCGGCGGTCCACTTCCCCGTCGGCGAAGGCGAGCTCGAGATCGCCGGCCGCTACGAATGGGTCGGTCGCCGCTATGTCGACCTGTTCAACCTCACCTCGCTGCCGGCCTATCAGACGTTCGGCGCGAGCGCGTCGATCACCTGGGGCCCGTGGCGCGCCCAGATCGTCGGCGACAATCTGACCAATGCCAGGGGCCTTACCGAAGGCAATCCGCGCACCGATCAGCTCGCTGGCCAGGGGGCGAGCGACGCGATCTATGGCCGCCCGCTGTTCGGCCGCAACTTCCGCCTCATCCTGAGCCGGAGCTGGTAAGTTGCGCCGCGCCGTCGCCCTCGCCGCCGCGCTGGTCCTGACGCCCGCGTCGGCATGGGCGCAGGATCCCCGGGGCTATGCCGCGCCCTTCGCCGACACGCTGGAGACGCGGGTGTTCCCGTTCTTCGCGATGCTGCGCGCGGCGGACGGCTGGCCACCGGCGCTGCGCGGCGACGCGGTGCTCGGCAAGCTCGCGGCGGATCGCGCCGCACGGGTGCCGGCGGAGGGATGTGCCCCGTCGCCGCAATGTCTTGCCGACGCGTGGACATGGACCGACGCCGACATCGCCGTGGTGGAGGCCCGGCTGCGCGCGCTCGCGGGCGATCATCGCCGCGGCACCGCGCTGGTCGGCGGCCAGATGCGGCCATCGGGGCGCTTCGCGCGCCACCAGAAGCTTGCCGACGTCGATCTCCTCGCCACGGCGTGGCGCGAGGCGGCGGCAGCGACCAACCGGGTGATCGCGGTCTATGCCAAGGGCGCCGCGCCGCTCTATCCGAAGATCGACGCGATGATCTTCGACACCGCGCGGCCGGAATTCGCCGAGGTGCTGGGCGCGCATGGAGTCGCCACCGCGGCGCTGGTGCACAAGGACGATCTCTTCTTCGATCCGGCGCTGCGCTACGCGATCGGGCTGCTCCAGATGAACGGGCGCACCGAGGCCGGCAGCTTCCGGCCGCTGCTGGGCGGCGAGAATGCCGCGGCGGTGCGCGCGGTCGCGGCGACGGACTGGCAGGCGCAACCTTACACCGCGCTGCTGGTGTTCGGACACGGACCCGAGGACGGGCAATCGCGCACCGGAGTGATGGGGCATATCCGGATGCGGATCGCCGCCGACATGTTCGCCCGCGGGCTCGCGCCGTTCCTCATCGTCTCCGGCGGCAACGTTCATCCCAATCGCACGCCGCTCAACGAAGCAATCGAGATGAAGCGGCTGCTCGTCGCCGAGCACGGCGTTCCGGCCGACCGGATCCTGATCGAGCCGCATGCCCGCCACACCACGACCAATCTGCGCAACTGCGCCCGCCTGCTTCTCGCCGCCGGCTTCCCCGCCGATCGGCCGGCGCTGATCGTCTCCGATCACCGCACGATCGCGTATATCGGCGGCGACGAACTCGCCCGACGCAATCTGCGCGAGATGGGCATTCAGCCCGGGCGTCTCGCGCCGGGGCCGGATCGCTTCAGCCTGCTTTTCGCCCCGGCGCCGGTCGCGTTCCATGTCGAGGCGGCCGACCCTCTCGATCCCTGACGCGGATCGACGGCTTGCCGGAGGCCCGCGGCGCTAGGCGGCACCCGCGGATGCTTCGGCCTGCCCCGGCTGGCCATATTCGGCGAGCGCCTGCGGATAGCCGAGCAGAAAGCCCTGCACTTCGTCGCACCCTTCGCGCCGCAGCACGCCGAGCTGGCGTTCGGTCTCGATGCCCTCGGCGAGCACCGGGATCGCGAGGCTCTTGCCCAAAGCGAGCACCGCGCGAACGATCGCCACTGCTTGCGGGCTGTTCTCGAGCTCGGAGACGAACAGTCGATCGAGCTTGATCTTGTCGAATGGAAACGCGCGCAACGTCTCGAGCGAGGAATAGCCGGTGCCGAAATCGTCGAGCGCGACCCCGATCCCCATCGCCTTGATCTGGCGGAGGACGTGCAGCGCCCGGTCGCGATCGGCGATGATCGCGGTTTCGGTCAGTTCGATCTCCAGCCGGCGCGGCGGCAATCCGGTGTCGAGCAGCACCTGATGAAACAGACGCGGCAGATCGGCATGGGCGAGCTGGACCGGCGAGACGTTGATCGCGACCTTGGCCTCGTGACGCCAGCCGATCGCATCCGAGCAGGCACGCCGCAACACCCATTCGCCGAGCGGCAGGATCAGGCCGTTCTCCTCCGCGATCGGAATGAACAGGCTCGGCGCGATCGGTCCGCGCACCGGATGCGTCCAGCGCAGCAGCGCCTCATACCCGGTCACTTCATGAGTCGCGACCGAGGTCTGCACCTGATAATGAAGCTGGAGCTCGCCCTGATCGAGCGCGACCCGCAGATCGTTCGCCAGCTCCCTCCGGTCGCGGATCGCTTCGTCGAGCGGCGCGTCATAATAACAGGGCGCGGGCGAGCGCTGGCTCTTGGCGCGATACATCGCCAGATCGGCGTTGTTCATCAGCGTCTGGGCATCGCCCGCATCGCCCGGATAGACCGCGACGCCGAAGCTGGCGCCGACACGCGTATCATATTGCCCAAGCGCCAGCGGGGCTTCGAGCGCGGTCTTCAGCCGGTCGGTGAAGGCGGTCAGCTGGCTGCGGTGCTCGAAGCGGATGAGCGCGACGAACTCGTCGCCCCCGAAACGGGCCACCATCTCGTGCCGCCCGAGCTGGTTTGCCATGCGCTGGGCGACCAGAAGCAGCACCTCGTCGCCGGCCTGATGGCCATGAACGTCGTTGATCTCCTTGAAGTGGTTGAGATCGATCGCCACCACGCCGAGCTGGCTCGAGCAGGTGCGCGCCAGTTCGAGCTGGCGCCTGAGCTCCGACTGGAAATTGATGCGATTGGGAAGTCCGGTGAGCCCGTCGTTCATCGCCATATGGTGCAGCCGGTCCATCGCATCCGAACGGGTCCAGCGATCGATCAGCGCGGCGAACACGCCGGCGGCGATCACCACCAGTCCGACCAGTGCCGTGGCGAGCGCGAGCGCCTGCATCTGTTGCGGCTCGAGCGGTGCGGCGCTGAGGCGGAGCGGCGTGATGCGCAGCGCCGTCATCGCCACGAAATGCAAGGTCGCGATCGCCGTGACCAGCAACCCCGTACCCATTGCGACGCGGTAACGCCCGAGCCTAGGCGAGGCGAAAACGCCGAGCGCGGCGCCTGCGAAGACGACCGAGCACAGCACCGATGCCGCGACATAGGGGATCCGCCATTCGACCAGCCCATCGACCCGATATGCTGCCATGCCGGTGAAGTGCATGCCCGAGATCGCGAGCCCGACGACGCCACCACCGACGACCGAGTAGAGGCGATTTCTGCTCCCGGCGGCGATCCCGAACCCGATTCCCGTGCCGATGATCGCGGTGATCAGCGAGACGATGGTGAGCACCGGGTCGAGCCGGACCGGAACGCCCGCGCGATATGCCAGCATCGCGACGAAATGGGTGCACCAGATCGTCGCGCCGGCGCCTACTGCGGTCAGGAACAACCAGGCGACCCGCTGGGCCCCGTGCGTGACCTGCGCGCGACCGAACATCTGCATGATCGCGAAGGCCCCCGTGCAACAGACGAAGACTGCGAGCAGGACCAACCAGGGGTCGTGGTCCCTGCCGATACACATGGCTACATCGATCATAGGGCGCGACCCGGCAGGCTGCGGGCCGACATGTCGACGCCGCTTGAAGACCCTTCCTGCGCAATGCCGGTTAAAACGAAGTGAAGCTTCGAGAAGCCGATCGGGGGTCCGAGGTGGGCGAAAGCCGCAATCAGTTGATGGTCATGTGCTCCCATCCGTCGGCGCGCGTCGACGGCGGCCGCACCTGAGCGGCGATCCGCACCGCCACTGCGTCGCCGGTCTTGAACCGGCTGGCGCTGCGGTTGAGGCCGTCGGCCTCGGTGGCGAGGTTGCGGGCGGCTGCGGAGGTCTGCTCGACCATCGCGGCGTTCTGCTGGGTCGACCGATCGATGTCGTTCACGGCAGTGGCGATCTCGACGATCGTCGTCGCCTGAACGCGATTCTCCTCCGCCATGCCCGATACCAGCGACAGAACCTGCTCGACACTGCCGGAGATGCCGGCAAGCGCGCCATCGACATCCTCGACCGCGCCGACGGCGGTGCCGATATCCTCGCGGGTTGCCGTCAATTGCTCGCGGGCGCGCTTGGCTTCCTCTTCCGAGCGCATCGCCAGCGCCGAGACCAGATCGGCGACCACCGCGAAGCCACGCCCGGCCTCGCCGGCGCGACCCGCCTCGACCGCCGCGTTCATCGCGAGCACGCGGGTCTGGAAGGCGATCTTGTCGAGACCTTCGATCACGCTGTCGATGCCCTTGGCGCCGTTCGACACGCGCGTCATCGCCGCGACCGCCTGATCCGCGGTGCCGCGGCCGGCGACGACGATCGACACCGCCTGCTCGGTCTGCTCGACGGTACGGCCGGCCGCGACGGCAGTCTGGCGCAGCCTTCCTTCCATCTGCGACAGCGACGCGGACGCCTCTTCGAGGCTGGCGGCATTGCCCTCGGTCCGGCGCGCGAGATCGTCGGCGGCGCCGGCGATTTCATCGGAGCCGGTGCGGATGCCGTGGCTTGCCTCGGTCACCGCGGCCATCAGTTCGCGGAGGCGGTCGAGCGCGCTGTTATAGTTGCGCTTGAGCTCCTCGTAATTGGGCGGAAATGCCTGGTGGATCTGCGCGGTCAGATCGCCGTCGGACATCGCCTCGAGATGACGCGACAGCGTGACGACCACCGCCTGTTGCGCGGCATCGTCCGCCGCCTTGACGCGATCGGCCTCGCTTTTGGCGATCGCCGCGTCGCGGAACGTCCCGAGCGCACGCGCCATGTCGCCGAGTTCGTCGTGGCGGACGAGGCCGGGAATGGCGGCGGCGGTGTCCCCCGTCTGCAGCCCGCCCATCCGTGCGGTGAGCGCATTCAGCGGCTGGGTGATCGAGCGGGCGAGGAACCAGCCGAGGCAGCCCATGCCGATGATGCCGAGGAAGGCCAGGCCGACCAGCAAGGAGGCTTCGCGCCAGATCGCCGCCCAGGTGTCGGTCTGATAGGCGCCGGTGCCGATCACCCAGCCCCATGGCGCGAACTTCCGGACGAACGATATCTTGGGCTGCGGCGCGTCGGAGCCGGGCTTGGGCCAGCGATACTCGACGAAATCGCCGGCCGCGGTCCTCTCGGCGGCCTTGACGAACTCGACGAAGGGAAAGCGGCCGTCAGGATCGGTGGTCTGGCGCAGGTCCTTGCCGTCCATCTCGGGCTTGACCGGGTGCATGATCATCCGCGGCTGGAGATCGTTGACCCAGAAATATTCCTCGCCGTTGTAGCGCATCTTCTTGAGAGCGGAGAGCGCCGAGGCCTGTGCCTGGTCGCGCGTGAGCCGGCCGGCAGTCTCCTCGGCATGGTAATGCTCGACGACGCCATAGGCGGCTTCCAAGGTGGCGCGCGTCTGCGCCGCCACGTCGTGCAGCATCACGTTGCCCATGCGGACCAGCGCCATGACGAGCCCGATGGCCATCGCGCACAGTGCCACCAATGTGAGCAGGTTGAGCCGCCCGCCGATCTTCAAACGCATCTGATTACCCTTCGATTTCAGGGTATTATAGGATGCAGGACGCATGCAGTGGGCGATCCTGGCCGCGTGGACGGGCCCGGCTCGCAAAATAGGATTTCCCGTGCGATGCTCGTCGCGAGCTCTTTGAAATCGTCGATCGGGCGTGGGCGTTTCTAGAAATAATATTACATTTTCACGTAGTATAATTGCCTAATCGCCGTGAACACCGTGAATCCAGGTGCACCGAATCCTATTTCGCGCGTTGTGCGCGTCTCGCCTCCAAATCTCCACGGCGATGTTGCACCGGCGTCCAGCCGGTGCGGAGGCTTCCGTGCCGCTTCCGGGAGCGTGAAGCTCTAGCTCTCGGCCACGGCCCGTCCCGCCGCGCGCCCGCTGAACAGGCAGCCGCCCAGAAAAGTCCCTTCGAGCGAGCGGTAGCCGTGCATGCCGCCGCCGCCGAACCCGGCTGCCTCGCCCACGGCGAACAGCCCCGCGACCGGCTCGCCGTCCATGCCGAGCACGCGCGCGGCGAGGTCGGTCTCGAGCCCGCCCAGCGTCTTGCGGGTCAGGATGTTGAGCCGCACCGCGATCAGCGGTCCGTTGGCGGGATCGAGGATCGGGCGCGGCGGCGCGGTGCGCAGCAGCCGCTCGCCAAGGCCCAGCCGGGCATTGCGGATTCCCATCAGCTGGAAATCCTTCGAGAAGCGATTGCCCAGCTCGCGATCGCGCATGACGATCGCATCCTCGATCTTGCGCGGGTCGAGCGGCGCCCCCGCGCCGACCCGGTTCATGCCGGCGACCAGAGCGGCGACGTCGTTCGCCACGACGAAGTCCTCGCCATGCGCCTTGAATGCCTCGACCGGCTCGGGCGCGCGGCTCCGGCTGGTCACCCGGCGCAGCGTCCGGCGCAGGCTCCGGCTGGTCAGATCGGGGTTCTGCTCGGAGCCGGAGAGCGCGAACTCCTTGCGGATGATCGCCTGGTTGAGCACGAACCAGCTGTACGGATTGCCGCCTTCGAGCAGGTAGCGCAGCGTGCCCAGCGTGTCGTAGCCGGGCAGGAAAGGCGGCGGCAGCCGGTCGCCGCGCGCGTCGAACCACATCGACGAGGGCCCGGGCAGAATGCGAATGCCGTGATCCTTCCAGATCGGATTCCAGTTCCGCAACCCCTCGACATAATGCCACATCCGATCGGAATGGATCAGCCGCGCGCCCGCTGCCTCCGCGATGCCGATCATCCGCCCGTCGACATGCGCGGGGACGCCGCGCACCATGAAGGCAGGCGGCGTCCCCATCCGCGCCGGCCAGTTGCGCCGGACGAGGTCGAGGTCGCCGCCGATCCCGCCCGAAGCGACGATCACCGAACGCGCGGTCAGCCGGAAATCGCCGACTGTGTCGCGCGCGCTGGCGCCGCCGCGCTCGACATCATCGGGGACGAGCCGGGTGCCCGATACGCCGGTGACGCGGCCGGCCTCGGTTTCGAGCGCATCGACCCGATGCCGCCACAGGAAGCGCAATTTGCCGTCGCGCTCCGCCGCACGCGCCAGTTCGGCAAAGGGTTTGACCACGCCCGGCCCCGCCCCCCAGGCGATATGAAAGCGCGGCACCGAATTGCCGTGCCCCTCGGCGCGCCCGTCGCCGCGCTCGGCCCAGCCGACCACCGGTACGAACGACATACCGAGCGCGCGCAGCCAGGCCCGCTTCTCGGTCGCCGCGAAACGCACATAGGCCTCCGCCCAGCGCCGCGGCCATTTGTCCTCGCGGCGGTCGAACCCGGCAGTGCCCAGCCAGTCCTGCCAGGCGAGGTCATGGCTGTCGCGGATGCCCAGCCGGCGCTGCTCGGGCGAGTCGACGAGAAACAGTCCGCCCAGCGACCAAAAGGCCTGCCCGCCCAGGCTCTGCTCGGGCTCCTGCTCGACCATGATCACCGAAGCGCCGCGCGCCACCGCTTCGCTCGCCGCGACCAGCCCCGCGAGACCCGCTCCGACCACGATCACATCGGCGTCGCGCGGTGCCATCAGCGCAACTCCCGCCGCAGGATCTTGCCGACATTGGTCTTGGGCAGCGGCGTGTCGCGGATTTCGACGATCGACGGCACCTTGTAGCCGGTCAGCCGCGACCGGCAGTGCGCGCGCACCGCCTCGGCTGAGATTCCCGCTCCGCGCGGGTGCACTACCGCCTTGATCCGCTCGCCCTTCACCGGGTCGGCGATGCCGATCACCGCCACTTCGGCCACGTCGGGATGGGTCGCGATCGCTGCCTCGATTTCGGCGGGATAGACGTTGAAGCCCGAAACGAGAATCATGTCCTTGATCCGGTCGATCAATCGCACCTCGCCATCCTCCCCCATCATCCCGACATCGCCGGTTGCGAACCAGCCATCGTCGGACAATGCCTGCGCGGTCTCCTCGGGATGCCCCCAATAGCCCAGCATCACCTGCGGCCCGCGCACGCACAATTCGCCGGGTTCGTTCAGCTCCGCCCAGCTTCCGTCGGCACGACGCATCCGCACTTCGGTCGACGGCAGCGGCAGCCCGACGGCGCCATTATATCCCATCACCCCGGGCGTCGCGAAATCGACCGGGCGGATGCACACCACCGGCGCGCATTCGGTCAGCCCATAGCCTTCGACCAGCGGCTTGCCGGTGAGCCCTTCCCAACGCGTCGCGACTTCGGCATGCGTCGCCATGCCCCCGGCAATGGTGAGCCGCAGCGCAGAGAAATCGCGCATGCGGAAATCGGGATCGTCGAGCAAGCTGGCGAACAGCGTGTTGACCCCCGCCATCCCGGTGAACCGCTCCTTCTTGAGAATCCAGCTCACGCGTCTGGTATCGCGCGGATTGGCGATCAGCACGTTGCGTCCGCCCACGCCCATGAACATCAGCAGGTTCGCGGTGAGCGAGAAGATGTGGTAGAGCGGCAACAGGGTGACGTTGGTCAGCACCTCGCGCTCGTCGATCTGGGTGAGCACCCAGGCGCGACCCTGCAAGGTGTTGGCGACGACGTTGCGATGGGTGAGCATCGCGCCCTTGGCGACCCCCGACGTTCCGCCGGTATATTGCAGGAATGCAAGGTCGCCCTGCGCGATATCCGGCTTGCGGAATGCCAACCGCCGGGCCCGCCGCATCATTCCCGGCCAGCGGTGCAGGCCGCGTCTCGGATAGGGCGCGGGCTTCTGCCCGGCGAAGCGCAGCATCAGCCCGATCGCCGGGCCCTTGAGCGGGCCGAGCATGTCGCCCATCGAGGTGACGACGACCTCGCGGACCGCAGTCTGCTCGCGGATCGAGGCGAAGGTCGCGGCGAACATGTCCATCACCACCAGCACTACCGCGCCGCTGTCGCGTAGCTGGTGCGCCAGTTCGGGCGCGGTGTAGAGCGGGTTGACGTTGACCACCACCGCGCCGGCGAACAGCGTCCCGAACAAGGCCGCGGGATATTGCAGGCAGTTCGGCATCATCAGCGCGACGCGGTCGCCCTTTTCCACCCCGACGCTCTGCAGCCATGCCGCAAACGCTTTCGCGTCGGCGAGCATCGCGCCATAGGTCCGCTCGCTCCCCAAGCTGACGAACCCGACGCGCTCGGCATAGCGCGCCGCGTCGCGCTCGAAGAGGTCGGCCATGGTTCCCGCCGCATCGAGCTCGGCATCGATGTCCGTGGGGACGCCCGGACGGTAGGATCGCGTCCAGAAGCGTTCGGCCCGGAGCCGATCCGCGTCCCCCTGCGGGATCGGCGCCGCGGTCATTTCTCGACCACCGCCACCACGCCCTGCCCGCCCGCCGCGCAGATCGAGATCAGCCCGCGCCCGCCGCCGCGCCGATCGATCATCTGCGCGAGATTGGCGAGTATGCGCCCGCCGGTCGCCGCGAACGGATGGCCCGCCGCAAGCGAGCTGCCGTTGACGTTGAGCTTGCTTCGGTCGATCGGCCCCGGTGGCGTATCGCGCCCCAGCCGGTCGCGCGCGAATTCGGCGTCCTCCCACGCCTTGAGCGTGCAAAGCACTTGCGCGGCGAATGCCTCGTGCAGCTCGTAATAGTCGAAATCCTGAAGCGCGATGCCGAGCTTGTCGAGCATCCGCGGCACTGCATAAGCCGGCGCCATCAACAGGCCCTCTGCGCCATTGACGAAATCGACCGCCGCGGTTTCGCCGGCGCGCAGCCAGGCGAGGATCGGCAGGCCACGCGCCCTGGCCCATTCCTCGCTGGCGAGCAGCACCACCGCGGCGCCGTCGGTCAGCGGCGTCGAATTGCCGGCGGTCAGGGTGCCGTGCTCGCGATCGAACACCGGCTTCAGCCTGGCGAGCTTCTCGATGCTGCTGTCCGGGCGCAGATTATTGTCGCGCGCCAGCCCGCGCCACGGCACGATCAGATCGTCGAAGTCGCCGCGGTCGTAGGCGGCGGCCATATTATGGTGACTCCGCGCCGCGAGTTCGTCCTGATCGGCCCGGGAAATACCCCAGCGCTTCGCCATCACTTCGCAATGCTCGCCCATCGACAGACCGGTGCGCGGCTCGGCATTGCGCGGCAGTTCGGGTTTGAACAGCATTCCCGGCCGAATCCTCGCGAGCGCCTTGAGCCGCCCGCCCGTCGTCTTCGCCCGATTGGCGGCGAGCAGCGCCTGGCGGAAACCCTCGTTCACCGCGATCGGCGGATCGGAAGTGGTGTCGGCGCCGCCCGCGATGCCGACCTCGATCTGCCCGAGCGCGATCTTGTTGGCGACGAGGATCGCGGCCTCGAGCCCGGTGCCGCATGCCTGTTGAAGATCATAGGCCGGGGTCTCCGGCGAGAGGCTGGTCGACAGCACCGCTTCGCGCGTCAGGTTGATGTCGCGCGCGTGCTTGAGCACCGCTCCCGCCGCCACTTCGCCCAGCCGCGCGCCCGCCAGACCGAACCGGTCGACCAGCGCCTGCAGCGCGGCAGTGAGCATCTCCTGGTTCGACGCATCGACATAAGCCGTGTTCGAGCGTGCGAACGGGATCCGGCTGCCGCCGACGATCGCGACCCGGCGCGGTTCACTGATGCTGAGCATTTGGTCCCTTTTCGAAGACGAGATCGCGGCCGAGCCGGCCGACGAGATGAAGCCGCTCTCCCGCGCCGTCGCGCACTGCGAAAACAGTGCCGTCGGCCACGGGATCGGCGAAATGCGTTACGCGGCCGGGCAGCAGGATCGGCGCACGGAACGCCACCTCGATCGCCAGTCGTTCGACCGGCCCTGCGGGCAGCACCCGCGCCAGCGCACGCGCCTTGGTCCACATCCCGTGCGCGATCGGCCGCTCGAACCCGAACAGCCGTGCCCCGAGCCAGGACATATGGATCGGGTTGCGGTCGCCCGAAAGGCGAGCATAGCGCGCTGCCACTGCACGCTCGATCCGCTCTGCGCCAGTTCGGGTGGTCGCAGCTTCGCTATCTGACAGCGCGGCCACCGGCGCACCGAACGCCGAGCGTGCGCCACGCCGCAAATACATGCTCTCGCTGTGCCATATCCGCGTGCCGCCCGACTGCGCCTCGGCGGAGATCGCGAATGCCTGGCCCCGCGGATGCGACCGGAACCCGCCGAACTCGGCCGCGACGGTGAGCCGGTCGCCGATCGCCAGCGCGCGATGCTGAACGATGCGATTGGCGATATGGACCGTTCCTGCCAACGGCCAAGGGAAATCGCGCCGCATCATCAGCCGAAGATGAAGCGGAAAGGCGAGCAGATGTGGATAGATCGGCGGCACGCCCTGCGCTTCGTCGAAGCCGCACAGGTCGCGATACTCGGCCAGCGGCGCCGCCTCGATCCGCAGGTCCGGACGCACCAGCCGCACATTCGGCAGCACCGGGTGCGTCGGTGCCGATTTCGCCAGGGTCGTCAGCCCCGCCAGCAGCACCGCCGCCGAAGAGGACGGCCGCTCGACGATCAGCGTTTCGGCCAGCACCGCGTCAGGCTCCCAACAGGCTCTGGCCGCAGACGCGGACGATCTCGCCCGAGATGCCCGCGCTGCCGGGCTCGGCGAGCCACGCGATCGTCTCGGCGACGTCCTCGGGCTGGCCGCCCTGTCCCATCGAATTCATCCGCCGTCCCGCCTCGCGGATCGTGAACGGCACCGCGGCGGTCATCCGGGTTTCGATGAAGCCGGGCGCGACGGCGTTGGCGGTGATCCCGGCAGGCGCCACTTCGCGCGCCAGCCGCTGGATCCAGCCGATCACCCCGGCCTTGGACAAGGCATAGTTGGTCTGGCCGACATTGCCGGCGATCCCGCTCAGCGAGGATACCGCGACGATCCGGCCGCCGCCTCGGATCTGCCCGGCCTGGAGCAAGGCGGCAGTGACGCGCATCGGCGCGGCGAGGTTGACCTCCATCACCGAATTCCAGCGATCCGCATCCATCCGCGCGATCGTCTTGTCGCGCGTGATCCCGGCATTGTGGACGATCACGTCATACCCGCCTTTTGCGCGGGCATCCTCGACGATTCGCCCCGGCGCGTCCGGCGCGGTGATGTCGAGCGCGAGCGCGCTGCCGCCGAGCCGCCCCGCCTGCTCGGCGAGCGCGTCCTGCGCCGCAGGCATGTCGAGTCCTGTGACATGCGCACCCGATCGCGCGAAGCTCGCGGCGATCGCCGCACCGATGCCACGCGAGGCGCCGGTGACGAGCACAATCCTCTGCAGATTGGCCGAACCCACGGCGGCCACGCCAACGCGGATTGCTTGTCCCGACACATAAGCCGAGCGTCCCGACAGCAGGAAGCCGAGCGTGCTGCCCAGCGCCGGTTCGCCCTCGACGGGCACATAGACCAGTTGCGCCGCGATCGCCTTGCGCGCTTCCTTGGCGAGCGAACGCACGAAACCTTCGAGCCCGCGCCAGATTGCGGCGGCTTCCTCGCCGGGCGCCTGGTCAGGATCCTGCGCGAGCAGCACGATACGGCCGTTCGGCCGCACCGAACGTAGGCTCTCGTGGAAGATGCGATAGAGTTCGCCGGTCGCTGCCACGGTCGCGCAGCCGGTAGCGTCGACGATCAGCGCGTCGACCGGCCCGTCCGCGCGCCGGGGAACGCCGAGCCGTTCGAGTTCGCGCTCCAACAGACCGCCCAGCCGTCCGCCGCCCGGATCGGCGACCAGCGCCGATCCCGCCACGCGCAGCGGATTACGATCGATCGGCACCGGCTGGGGCAGCCCGAGCGTGCCGGTCAGCCAATGCCCGATCCCCGAATTGGCGAAGTCGAGATAACGGTCGCTCATTCCGCCGCCTCCGCAAGCGCGCCGGGCTTGCCGGCGTCGCGCAGGCCCAGCCCTTCGGCGAGTCCAAGATCGGGCGCGAAATCATCGACCTGGATCGCGATATCGGCATGTTCCGCGAAGCCGGCGATCGCCGCGCGCTCGCTCGCATCGATCAGCCCTTTCGCCTCGGCCTCGGCCGCCCATGCGCCGAGCGCGCGGAAATTCTGCGGCAGCCGCGCGATCTTGCCCGCACGGATCGCAGGACGCAGCCGCGTCTCGATTGCGGCGACCGCAGGATAGAGATCGAAGGCGACATGCGTCGCGGCGATCGAATCGACTTCCATCCGCGGCGTCCACGATCCCGCGAGCAAACGATCCCGCGCCGGCCCGTGCGACTGGACGAGCTGCGCCACGGCAGCGGCAGCGCGATCGTCGGGCGCCGCGAACTGCCCGCCGAAGGGCCGCACCAGCAACCGCAGCGCGAGCGCCGCGGCGCGGCTCGGATGGTTGGCGATCACTTCGCGCAAGGCAGTGTCGGCCCGCGCCAGCGCGTCGCGCGCGGCCCAATGGACGAAGGGCAGGTCCGCCGCCGGGCGCCCCTCGTCCTCGAAGCGCTTGAGCACTGCCGACAGGACGAACAATTGCGACAGGATGTCGCCAAGCCGCCCGGTGACCGTCTCGCGCCGCTTGAGCGTGCCGCCGAGGGTCGCCATCGAAAGATCGCTCGCCAGCGCCAGCGCCGTCGAGAGCCGGGTCGCGCGGCGATAGTAGCACGCCAGCGCGGGCGCCGCGCCGGCCGGAATCGGGATCAGCGCCCCTGCCGGCGTCGCGAACGCCAGCGCCCGCGCCGCATTACGCAGCAGGAAAGCAAAGTAGCCGAACAATGCCCGGTCGAACCGCGCGAGCCCTGCTTCCTCTTCCGCCGCGCGCAGCAAGGTGAGGATATACGGATGACAGCGGATCGCACCCTGCCCGAAGATGATCAGCGTGCGCGTCATGATGTTGGCGCCCTCGACGGTGATCGCGATCGGGATCTGCTGATAGGCGCGCGCGAGGAAATTGCCCGGCCCCATGCAGATGCCCTTGCCGCCGATCAGATCCATCCCGTCATTGACGATCAATCGGGCGCGCTCGGTGACATGATATTTGGCGATCGCCGAGATCACCGAAGGCTTCTCGCCCTGATCGAGCCCGCTCGCCGCGAGCCGCCGCGTCGCGTCGATCGCGTAAAGGTGCCCCGCCATCCGGGCGAGCGGCTCCTGCACGCCCTCGAACATGCCGATCGGCACATTGAACTGGCGCCGGATCGCGGCATAGGCGCTCACCCCGCCTACCGCGAGCTTGGCCATGCCGACATTGGACGAGGGCAAGGAGATCGCCCGCCCCGCCGCAAGGCACTCCATCAGCATCCGCCAGCCATTGCCGACCTGCTCGCGTCCGCCGATCACCATTTCCATCGGCACGAAGACGTCGTCGCCCGAGGTCGGGCCGTTCTGGAAGACGGCATTGAGCGGCCAATGGCGCCGGCCGATCCGGACGCCCGGATGATCGCGCGGGATCAGCGCGCAGGTGATCCCGAGATCCGTTTCGCCACCCAGCAGCCCGTCGGGATCGCGCACCCGGAAGGCAAGCCCCAGCACCGTCGCGATCGGCGCCAAAGTGATGTAACGCTTGTTCCAGCTGGTCCGGAAGCCCAGCGTCTCGCGCCCCTGCCAGGTGCCGCGGCAGACGATCCCGGTATCGGTGATCGAGGCCGCATCGGAACCTGCATAGGGGCTGGTGAGCGCGAAGCAGGGAATCTCCTCGCCGCGCGCGAGCCGGGGCAGATAATGGTCCTTTTGGGCGTCGGTGCCGTAATGGAGGAGCAGCTCGGCGGGCCCGAGCGAATTGGGCACCATCACCGACACCGCCGCCGCCGAGCAGCGCGTCGACAATTTCTGGATCACCTGGCTGTGCGCATAGGCCGAGAAGCCGAGACCGCCATAAGCCTTGGGAATGATCATCCCCAGAAAGCCGTGTTCGCGGGCATAGGCCCAGGCCGCAGGCGGCAGATCCTGCCATACCGCGGTGCTGTCCCAATCGTTCGACAGATCGCAGAGCTTTTCGGTCTCCACGTCGAGAAAGCGCTGTTCCTCTCCGGTGAGCGACGGCGCCGGCGTCGCGAGCAGCCGGCGCCAATCGGGCTTGCCCGCGAAAAGTTCGGCGTCCCACCACACCGTGCCGGCATCGATCGCCGCCTGTTCGGTCGGGCTCATCCGCGGCATGATCTTGCGGAACACGCCGCGCATCGGCGCCGTCAGCACCATGCGGCGCACCGGGCGCAGCGCGACTATCGACAACGGCATCAGCACGACCGCCAGCGTCGCCGCGGCCTGCCAGCCGATCACGCCCAAAGCATAGCCGGCGCCGATCCACGCCGCGAACAGCAGGACGTGCAACCAGGCATGCGCCTGAAACAGGACGAGCAGGAAGCCCGCAACGATCAATGCGCCAATCCAGAACGCCATGGCCAGTCTCCAGCCGCCGGTGATATTGACATTAATGTCAATATTGCTTGGCCGGCGTCAAGTTACAAAATGGCCGCGACGCCGGGAGTATCCCCGGTGCGCGGCGCCTCGGATGTGTTGCGCCGGCCGGCCACCGTCTCGGGGAGGCTGCGCGTGAGCGGGTGAGGAAAAAGAAGGCCGAGCGGCTACCTTGCCTGTACGAAGGTCGGCGTCGGGTCGAAGGACGCTACCGGCAGGTTCGGCGCATTGCCGCTCGGCGAGGTCGGTGGAGTTCGCAAATCAGAATGCGGAGCCGGCCGGCATGCCGGCCGACTCCGGCTACGCGTCAGGGAATCGTGAAGGTCACCTTCGGCGAGAGCTGGACCCGGCCGGTGACGCGGCAAGGGTTTCCGCCAGAGGTCGACGGGATCGAGGCATTGGCGAAGGTGATGATCCCCGTTGACTGGTTGTACGCGCCGGTCAGCGTGCCGGCGCAGCTTCCGGTGATCGCCGTGACGACGACGCCGTTCAGCGTGATCGAGGTCAGCGAGGTCGATGTGACGGTATAGGGCGTGCCCGAAAACGTCACTGAAGGGCACAGGCCGCCGGTGAGGTTGATCGTGCTCACCGAAGCCGCGCCACCCGAAACCGAACCGGTGCCGTTGAGGCCGCAGTTGAGGGTGATTCCCTTGCTGACGGTGATGGTGCCGATACTGGCCAGAGTGATGGGGCCGTTCGGCGAGAAGGTCTGCGCCGAAGCCTGGGGCACCAGGAACGCCGCGGACGCGGCAAGCGCGCCTGCCGCCAGGATTTTCTTGATCATTATTCCTCTCCTCGTTCTTTTAGGCATTGGAATGCCCGTTTCGGAGGCGGCACACCCTGCCTCCCCCGATTAAGAGGACGCGCGCGGTTCAAGACCGGGGGGATAGCGAACACAGTAAAGATCAAGTCAGGACAAATGCGGATCGCGGTTGGCAAAAGTCCGCGCCGGTAAAGCCGGATTTGCCGGCGACGCGGCAAGGATTGCCGTCGCGCGTTGACGGAGGCGCGGCCCGGCGGAAGGTGAGGCCCGCGTCAATTGGTCAATAATCTCCGGTCAGGCTGTTGCAGGCGAGCGTGAACCGTGCCGAAAGCGATCGGGGCGATGCGGGTCGAAATGAAGCGACTGCTCCGCGAAAAGGTCTGCGCCGAGGCATGGGCACCAGAATGCGGTAGATGCAGCGACCGCACTGTCGCAACGATCCTCTCGGCCCTCATCTCATTCTTCATTTTAGGCATTGGCATGCCCGTCTGGAGGCGGCACATCCTTATCCCCGCTTCCAGCGGCGCGTGAAAGTCGCGTCCGGGGAGACATTCGAGAATACAGATCAAGGTTCAGGCAAATGCGAATGAGTTGCGGGAAAGAAGAGTCCCGGACGGGCACAAGTCCTCACATTGCCCGATTTGTCGCAGCAACTTGTTCGACCAAGGCCGGGGCATGACCGTCTCGCACACCAAGAGGCGCAAGCGCAGCGCGACCGAAGCCCGTGACGAAGCGCTCACCGCCGCCCGCATCCTTCTCATCGAACAGGGCCCGGCAGCAGTCACACTCGCCAATGTCGGCCGCGCGATCGCGATGTCGCACACCAACGTCATTCACCATTTCGGCTCGGCGGCGGGGCTTCAGACCGCGTTGATGGAGGCGATGATCCGCGACCTCGCCGACGCGCTCGGCGATGCCGTCAGCGCGCTCTATGTCGATGCCGAGGCGCCGACGCGCCTTGTCGACCGGGTGTTCGACGCCTTCGGCAAGGGCGGTGCCGGCCAGCTCGCCGCGTGGCTCGTGCTCGCGCGCGAACTCGACTATTTCGACTCGCTCGAGCAGGCAGTCGCCGATCTCGTCGCCGCGGTCCGGGCCCGGGTGCCGGACAGCCCCGACAGCGAGGCGCGGATCCGCAACATCGTCCTGCTGATCGCGGTCTGCGCATTCGGCGACGCACTGATCGGACCACATTTGCGCCGGATGCTCGATCAGCAGGCAGGCGCCACGCGCGAACTGGTCGCCCAGATCCTGCCGCTGCTGATCGCGCCGTCCCGCGCCTAGTTCAGCGTGCGCGGCGCCAGGTCTGGGTCTTGCAGAGAAAGCTCGCGATGCAGCCCTGCACCTTGAGCGTGTCCGGGTTGACCAGGGTCAGCGTCCCCGATCCGGCGCCGTTGCCGGTCTCGGGATCATATAGCGGCCCGCCCTTCCACTTGCCCGGCCCGCCGGAAAACCCGCTCAGCACGCGCGCACCCAACACCTTGCGGCCACGTTGTGCCCGGTCGGGGTTGCGCACGTCGCGCTGGTCCGGGTTGACGCGCAGCCGGGCCCCGTCGACCACCCGGCCGCACAGCGCCTGTCCGCAGCGGTGAATCTCGACCACGCCGCCCTCGCGCTCGGTATGCCAGCGGCCGATCAGCGCCTTGTCGCCCGCCTGCCCTGCCGGGGCTGCCGCCGCGGTCAGCGCGACCATCAACCCCGCCGCTGCAGCCGCCACCCCCGCTCCTCGCGCGCCCCTGTGGGACTTCACCATGATCGACTCCTTACTGACACCGATGTTCATACAATCCGCATATGGACATCGATGTCAATATCGCCGCCCCTCAGAAGCGCTTCGCCAGCCGGAAACCGAAGATCCGCGGCTCGAGCGTGAACACGTTGGTCGTCAGCCCGGTATCGTCCGAATTGGTGAAGGCGTCGGTGATCGGCGTGCCGTTGAAGACGTTCTTCACATAGAATTGCGCGGTCATGTCCCACTTCGCATTCTCGAGCGTGAACGCCAGATTGGCATTGTCCCACCCGCGCAACCGATCATAAGCGGTGTTGTAGACGCGTGCGTAGCTCGGCCCCTGACGATAATAATCGCCGCGCAGCGTCAGCTTCCATTCGTCGAGGAACAGGCTGTATTGCGCGCCGACGTTGAGCGTCAGGCGGGGCGAATTCGGCAATTCGTTGCCGCCCAGATCGGCATAGAAGCCGCGCCCGCCATTGGGCGCGCCGCTGCGCGGATCCGTGCTTCCGAACGGCTGGATCGGAGCGCGCGTGGGGTCGTAGGGCAGCAACGGATCATAGAGGAAGCCGTACAAAGCATAAAAAGGGTTCTGCCCCTCGGGCAGATTGGGGTCGAAATCGCCCAGCCGGCTCGACGCGCTGCACAAGGCAGCCAGCGCATAGGTTCCGAGGCCGCCATCGGGGGCCTGCGAAAGCGGAGAGCTCAGGATAGCTTCGACCGCCACGCGCGGCGCCACGCAATTCGACGGCACCTGCACCCAGGGGCGCACCACCACCCAGTCGGGATTGCCCTGGGTGCGATCCATCACGTCGATCGACTGCTCGCCGTCGGCGATGCGGGTGCGTAGATAACCGAGATTGGCGTCGAGCCGAAAGTTGCGAGACGGTTGCCACCATGCCTCCGCCTCGATCCCCATCGACGTCGAGTCGAGATTCTCATTGAGCGAGATGCGGTCGACGATCTGTGACACCTGATAGTTGGTATAATCGTAATAAAAACCGGTCAGGTTGAGGCCGGCCCTGCCATTGGCGAATATGTTCTTGGTCCCGATTTCGAACGCGTTGACATATTCGGGCGCGAAGGTCTGTGCGAGCGGCTGATAGCGAACGATCTCCGGATCGAAATCCACCCGCGGCGGGTTGGAGCCGCCGCCTTTATAGCCGTGCGAGAAAGATCCGTAGATCAGCGTCTCCTCGGTGAAGCCGAGGTCCGGCTTCCAGTCGATTACCGCGCGACCGCTGAAGCGCTGCCACTTCTGGACGATGTCAGGCTGTGGCGGATAGCCGATCGCCACCTTGCCGCCGGTCGATCCAGTCAGCACTGTCCCGATACCCAGCAGCAACTGGCTCGGATACGGCGTGCTGGTTTTGGTATCGTTGGTGTAGCGCAACCCACCGGTGACCTTCAATCGGTCGGTAAGCTTATAATATAGTTCCCCAAACAAAGCCCAGCTCTCGGTCTGCACTTCGTTCTTGCTACGGAAATAATTGTGGCCGTCGCCGTTTATTTTATCGAGCGGGTTGGGATCTACATAGATACAGTCGGCGGCCGCGTCGCCGGGACCGGTCGGCTGGCAGGCGCGTGTACGGATATAGTATAAGGAATTGTCGAAGTCATATTGGTCGTTTACGTCCAGATTATAGAAATATTGCGCACTCAGCGTGAACAGGTTGCTGAATACGTAATAGTCGTCCTTCGATTTGAAATTAAGATAGTTCCCGCCGAGGTTGATGTTGAGCGGGCCGTCCCATGCGGACTGAAGTCGCAGCTCCTGAGTCCATTGCTCGTTGCTCGATTTGCTGAGATCGACCGAGAGGAACCGATCCGACGCGCCGAGCTGTGGATCGGTGAAGATCCCGCCCGGCGTCAGGCCCGGAGCCACCACAGCAAAGCCGAGCCCGCCGCCGGTCAATCCGGCCTGGGTCGAATCGCCGAAGATCGGATTGGAAGCGAACCGGCTGTAATCCTGCGACGAATAATAGCGGTCCCGCGCGAAAGCGGTCTGCGAGATCAGCGTGAGGCCGCCACCCAATCCCACGTCGAGATTGAGCTGGTAGAAGTCGTTTTTGGCACGAAAGACCGGATCGTAGCTGGTCGAGATTTCGCGCAGGTTACGCGACTGGGTGACGCCCTCGAAGGGATCGGTCAGTTGCGGCACCGCGAAGACGGGCGTGAAATCCGCGGCATCGCCGAGGCCGATATTGCTGGCGAGAAAGACATGCGGAAAGCTCTCGGCATTGGGGACGCCGAACGCCTCGTCCGAGAACAGGGTCCGCGACTGGCAGCCCTGGCTGAATCGTGCCCGCAAGGCGTCGGGCACCGGGGTGCTGCCGATCTGGGTGGGGCCGGGATCGCGCGTGCAGAGCTGCTTGCCGCTGCGCGAGCGATTGTCGTCCTCTTCGAAATGCTGCCAGATGACGCTCGCGCGGAAACCGTCCGAGGGCTCCCACAATGCCGAGACGCGGCCGGTCCACAGATCGCGCCCATTCACCTTCGTGTCGTTGAAACTGTTATATTCGAAGCCTTCGCGCTTGGTCCACGCGGCGGCAGCGCGCACCGCGAGCGTCGCGCTGAGCGGCAGATTGACCATCCCGCTCACCCGGCGCGTTTCGAAATTGCCGACCTCGGCCTCGATCTCGGCGCTGAACTTGTTCGATGGCAGCGCCGGCAGCACGTTGACCACGCCGCCGGTTGCGTTGCGGCCATAGAGCGTGCCCTGCGGGCCGCGCAGCACCTCGACGCGCTGGAGATCGAGGAATTCCTGCTCGAACAGCCGGTTGCGGATCAGCGGCGTGTTGTTGAAGCTCACCGCCACCGCCGGATCGGTGCTCGCCGAGACCGCCTTGGTCCCCACCCCGCGGATCGAGAAATTATAGCCCGAGAAATTGCTCTTGGAGAAAGTGACGTTGGGGATCGCGCGGAGCAGTTCGCCGCCCGTCTCGATCTTGAGATTGTCGAGCGCGGCGCCCGAAAATGCCGAGACCGCGATCGGCACGTCCTGGATCGATTCCTCGATCTTCTGCGCCGTGACGACGATCTCGCTCTCGTTGTCCACCGTCTGCGGCGCCGGCTGCTCCTGCCCCGCGCCGACCGTCGTGGCGCGCGCGGCGACGACGACGTACAGGTTCCCGCGCTGGCGATAGGTCAGTCCCGATCCGCGCAGCAGCGTTCCCAACGCGACCTCGACGTCGCTGGTCGCGGCATAGCGCGCAGCCATCTTGCCCTGGGTCAACGTCGAATCCGCGAGGATCGACACGCCGCTTTGTATCGCCAGGTCGCGCAGCGCCGTGGCGAGCGGCTGCGCTTCGATCTTGAAACTCGTTTCCCGTGGTGCCGCCTGCGCTGCTGCCACGCTCGCGACCAATCCCAGATTGGCCACTCCGACAAGCAGAATATGACGCAATTTCGGCGCGATGGCACCCATGAATGTCCCCTCCCTGGTCGAGGCTCTGGCCTCTGTTGTTCGCCACGGCACGCCGCAGTCTAGAACTACGACGCGCCCACAACGAGAGTGGGGGGATCGGTAAAAAAATATCTACATCGATGTCAGCAAGAAGTCTTGTTCGGCATTCGCACCTGCAACAGCCGGCATCACGCCGCACTGCACAACTTGATCCGTTCATCGGATCCGAGACCAAATCTCCCGCTATTGACAAGAATCGGGCGATCATTCCTGTTCCGGCCGGGCGGAGGGGCGTGTGCTTAGGCTTGAAGGCGTGTCCAAATACTATGCAGCGCCGGATCGTGCCATTGCTGTGCTCGAGGACGTCACGCTGTCGGTCGATGGCGGCGAGTTCTGCGCGCTGGTCGGGCCGTCGGGTTCGGGCAAGAGCACGTTGCTCAACCTGATCGGCCTGCTCGACCAGCCGAGCGGCGGGACATTGTCGATCGACGGAGAAATGGTCAGCGGCTGCTCGGCGCATGAAAGCGCGCGGCTTCGCAATCGGCTGATCGGCTTCGTCTTCCAATCGTTCCACCTGCTGCCCCGCCTCACCGCCTGGCAGAATGTCGCGCTTCCGCTGCAATATCGCGGCGTGCCGCGCGACCGGCAGCGCGACGCGGCGGAGGCGATGCTCGCCCGGGTCGGCCTCGCCGATCGCACCGGGCATCTCCCCGGCCAGTTATCCGGCGGACAGAGCCAGCGGGTCGCCATCGCCCGCGCGCTGGTCGGCGCGCCACGGCTTCTGCTGGCCGACGAACCCACCGGCAGCCTCGACAGCAATACCGCGCAGGACGTGATGGCGCTGCTCGCCGCGCTCAATGCCGAGCTCGGGGTGACGATCGTGATGGTCACGCATGATCGCGACCTCGCCGCGGCATGCCCCCGTCAGATCGCGTTGCGCGACGGGCGCGTGCTCGGCAGCGGAGCCGGAACGTGCTGATCGCCCTGCCCGGCGTCCATGCACGGCTTGGCGACACGCTGGCCGAAGCATGGAGCAATTTGCGCTCGCAGGGGCGCCGTTCCGCACTGGCGCTGCTCGGCATCATGATCGGCACCGCCTCGATCATCGCGATGCTCAACGGGGGCCATATGGCCCAGCGTGAATCGCTGAAGCTGTTCGCCAAGCTGGGTGTCGACATGCTGCAGGTCGGGGCGGCGCCCACCGGCGATCGCCCGGCGCTCCTCTCGAAAGCGGCGATCGATGCGCTTCCCCGCACCGACCCCGACGTGGTGGAGGCGGTCCCGCTCGCCGGCGGCCGTGCACCCGCACGGACCGGCGGCAAGACCGTCGACCTCGCCATACTCGCGGCGCCCCCCGCGCTCGCGACACTCGCCAATTTGCGCCTCGCTGCCGGGCGACATCCTGCTGCCGTCGAGGATTGCGCGCTCTCGGCGGTGCTCGGCGACGCCGCCGCACGCGCGCTGTCCGGACCCGCCGCCGCAGTCGGCCCGGGCAGCAAGGTGCTGATCGGCGGCTATGGCTACACGGTCGTCGGCGTGCTCGCCCCGCTCACCCCGGAGACGCTCGATCCGGTCGACTATAATATGGCGGTGCTGGTGCCGCTCGGCTGCGCGGCACGGATCATCCCGCATGGCGGCCCGACCGGGCTGCTCGTCCGGCTGCGTCCCGGCGCCGACACCCAGGCCGCAAGCGAACGGATCACTGCGCGCCTCACCACGCCCGATGCCAAGCTCACCGTGCTCGACGCCCGGTCGATCCTGCGGACGATGCAGGAGCAGAAGGCAGTGCATTCGCGCATGCTGATCGGAATCGGCGCGGTCTCGCTGCTGGTCGGCGGGATCGGCGTGATGAACGTCATGCTGATGAGCGTGATGGAGCGCCAGCGCGAGATCGGCCTGCGCGCCGCCACCGGTGCGACGCCTACCGACATCCGCCTGCTCTTCCTCGTCGAAGCGGTGCTGCTGACGATCGCCGGCGGCACGATCGGCTCGGCGCTCGGCGCCGCGATCGCCTATGCCATCGCCCGCAGTTCGGGCTGGGACTTCGACCTGGCCCCCTGGACGCTTGCGCTGGGGCCCGCCGCCGCGGGCGGCATGGGACTGGTCTTCGGTCTCTATCCCGCGATCACTGCCTCCCGGCTCAACCCGATCGAAGCGCTGCGTGCGGATTAGCCGGGCACTCTTCGCAGGGGCGCTCGCGTGCGCGCCGCAAACCGCCCTCGCCCAGGCACGCGCGGTATCGCCGATCGCCGCCGTGCCCTCGCCTTCGGGCGTCCGCCCTTCCGCGATCGACCGACCGGTCCCGATCAGCCTCGTCGACGCCGTCGCGCTCGGCGTGCGCGACAATCGCGACATCCGCGCCGCCTTTCTCGATCGCGCCGTGCAGCGCTTTCGCCTGCATGCCGCCGAGCAACGCTTCGCCCCACGGCTCGACATTGTCGCCGACCTCTATCGCCAGGATGTCGGCGGGGTCGTCACCAGTCAGGCGAGTCTCGGGGGAACCGGCAGCCTGTTGCTCCCCAGCGGCGCGCAGATCGGCTTCGTCTGGGATCGCCGCCAGCGGCTCGACCGCCGCGGCGACAGCGACGTCGCCACGCTTGCCGTCACGCAGCCGCTGCTGCGCGGCGGCGGCTTTGCAGTAAACCGCGCGCCGCTCCGGATCGCCCGGCTCCAGGATTCGATCGAGCGGCTCGCGATCCGCAACACGCTGGCCGAGGGGATCAGCCGGGTCGTCTTCGCCTATCGGGCGCTTCAACAGGCGCAGGAGCAGGTACGCCTCGCCGAGATTGCGCTGGCGCGCACCGCCGAGCTGATCGCCACCAATCGCGCATTGATCGATGCCGGCCGGATGGCGGCTGCGGACATCGTCCAGAGCGAAGCCGATCAGGCCAATCAGCAAGTCGCTTTGCTCCAGGTGCGCCAACAGCGCAATTCCGCACAATTCGCCTTGCTCCAGCAGCTCGCGCTCGATCCCGCGACCAACATCGTCGCCGCCGATCCGGTCGCAGCCGAACAGGTGCCGGTGGACACCGGGCGTGCGATCGAGATCGCCCGTACCAGCCGGATGGACCTGCTCGCCCAGCAACGCGCCGTCGAACAGGCACAGGAAGGGTTGCGGATCGCCCGCAACCAGCGACTATGGGACCTCTCGCTGGTCGCCACCGCGACGCGCACCGCGGGGCGCGATCCGTTTCTCGGTGCATTACCCTCGCTCACCGACAACCGCGTCGGCGTGCAGCTGGCGATCCCGCTCGGCGATCCTGCACCGAGGCTCGCAGTGGTCGAGGCGGACACCAGCCTGCGCACCGCCGAGCTGCGCCTCGAGGCGCTCGACCAGGCGGTGGAAACGCAGGTCCGCGATTCCGCGCAGCGAGTGGAGGCGGCATGGTTGCAGGTCGAAGCCGCTCGCCGCTTCAAGGCGCTGTCCGCGCGCGCGGTGGAAATCGCCCGCGACAAGCTCGCCGCCGGCCGCTCGAGCAATTTCGAAGTGCTGTCGCTTCAGGACGCGCTGCGCACCGCCGAGATTCAGGAGCTCGCTGCGATGATCGCCTATCTGGACGCGCTGACCACGTTCGACCTCCAGATCGGCGCCACTCTGGAAAGCTGGAAAATCGAATGGAGCGGCGAATGATCCCGGCCGTGCGCAGCCGACGGGCGTTCGCGTTCGGGCTGATCCTGTTGCTGGTCGCCGCGCTCGGCTGGTGGTGGACCGGCGCGGGCGCCGACGAGCCGGCAGTCCCCGCGGAACGCAGCCTGATCGTCCAGCGCCAGCCCTTCGTCGCCACGCTCGCTTTTGCCGGCAAGGTTGCGCCGGGCGAGGCGGTGAGCATCACCGCGCCCTTCGATGGCGCGGTGCGAGCGATCGATTTCACTTATGGCGCGCGCGTCGCCGCGGGCGACACATTGCTCGTCCTCGACACGCAGGAAATAGCGGCGACGCGCAACCAGGCCGAGGCCGCCTGGCTCAAGGCCCACCAGCCCGCCGACGACATCGCCAACTGGTCGCGCGGGCCCGAAGTCGCCGCCGCCCGCCGCCGCGTCCGGCTCGCGGCGCTCGAGCTCGCCCGGCTCGAGCGCGAGGCAAATGAGAGCCGGCGGCTGCTCGACAAGGGGCTCATCCCGCGCAACGAGCATGAGGGAGTCGAGCAGCAGCTGATGGCGCAGCGGATGACCGCCGCCGCCGCGAATGACGAACTCGCCGACACGATGGCGCAAGGGAGCCCCGCCGCCGCGCGCATCGCCGGACTCGAACTCGACAATGCCCGCGCCGCGTTGCGCCGCTCCGAAACCGAGATCGGTCAGGCGGTGGTCCGCGCTCCCGCTTCGGGCGTGCTGGTCGCGCCGCCGGCATCGGGTGCGAAACTGGTCGAGGGCCCGCTGCACCCCGGAACCCGCGTCACCCGCGGACAGCTGATCGGCACCGTGGCGCGCGACGGCGGACTGTCCGCCACTTTCGAAGTCGACGAGTCCGACGTGAACACGCTCGCCGTCGGTCAGCCGGTGATCGTCACCGGCGCGGGGTTTGCCGGCCTCGCGCTCAACGGCAAGGTCGCGGCCATCGCCGCCCCGACCGAGGCCGCCACCGGTCCGACCCGTTTCCTCGCCAGTGCCCGGCTCGATCCCCTGCCCGCCGATCAGGCCATGCGCGTTCGCATCGGCATGAGCGCTGCCGTCGCGGTGATCACCTATCAGGCGCCGGCCGCGATCGTCGTCCCGCCCGAGGCGCTGATCGGCAGCGCCCCGCTCGCCCGGGTCAAGCTTCGCGCCGGCGGCCGCACCATCGAGCGCCAGGTCACGATCGGCCGGGTCACGCCGGCTGGCGTCGAAATTCGCTCGGGCCTCCGCCCCGGCGAAACCGTGGTCTGGACCGACCCGACGACACCTCCGCAGCAGGGAGCCAATTGACATGGCGCATCTGCAATCCCCCCGAGCGCCGCGCCAGCGCGTCTTTGACACACAGACGGGGTTCGTCTGGGACAGGCTGGGGTGGGAAGAATCATGTGGTCGCGCACCACATCAATGCGGGCGGAAAGGGCGATGAGCGGTGCTTCCCGCGCGCAGCCCGAACTGGACGGCTGGGTCCGCCAGCACGGGCCCGCGCTTCGCAGCTATTTCGCCCGCCGCGTCAGCGAGGCCGAAGCCGACGATCTCGTCCAGGAGGTATTTTTGCGGCTGCACGCAATGCGCCGCGATACGCCGGTCGAGAATGTCGACCGCTTCATCTTCACCGTCGCGCGCAACATCCTGATCTCGCGCTATCGCTATCACAAGGCACGTCTGGCGGGCGCGCACGAGCCGCTCACCGAGGCATCCGATCCGGTTGATTCGCTGTCGCCCGAGCGTATCATGATCGGGGTCGACGAATATGAGCGCACCGTCGAGGCGATCCTCGCGCTGCCGCCCCGGGCACGTGCCGCGTTCCAGTTCCATCGGTTCGAGAAAATGACCTATCAGCAGATCGCGATCCGCATGGGCATCTCGCACGAATCGGTGAAGGAATTGATCCATCGCGCGCTGGTGCGGCTCGCCGAACGTCTGGATGTCGGGGCATGATCCGGCTGCTCCGCTCCCGTCTGGACGCCCGCCGCATGCGCGCCGCCGGCCGCCTGCTCGATCGCCATGCGCATCCGGAGGATTTGCCCGACCAGGCCGAGACCGCGCTCGACGAAGAAGCGATGCTCGAAATGGAGCGGCTCTGGGCGCTCACCGGCGCGGTTGCCGACGATCCTCGCATTCGCGCGGCAGTCGAGGATGATCTCGTGCGGTTCCAGCCGGTCTCGGCGATGCGCCGTTTCGCGCCGATTGCCGCCGCACTGGTCCTCGGCGTGACCGGCATCGCCTCGCTCACCTGGTTCGGCAACGACGGCGGGCAGCGGATCGCCGCCGCCCCGGCGCCCAGCGTCTCCACTGCGGTTGGCCAGCGCAAGCGCATGACGCTGTCCGACGCATCCAGCGTGTCGCTCGACACCGATAGCGAGATCGCCGTCCGCATGGACGAAAAGGCGCGCAACGTGATGCTCCGTCGCGGCCGCGCCTATTTCAAGGTGACCAAGGACGCGCACCGCCCCTTCATCGTTTCTGCCGGCGACAAGCGCATACGCGCCGTCGGCACTGCGTTCGAGGTCCGGATCGACAAGGGCGAGGTGATCGTCACCGTCGTCGAAGGCACGGTCGAGGTCACCGAGCGCAATCCGAAGCGCGCGATCGCGAACGCCGCGCGGATCGGCGCGGGGACCCAGCTCGTCACGCTGCCCCACAATGACTGGTCGATCCGTCAGATCGACGCCGGGCAATCGACCACCTGGCTCACCGGCCGGCTGTCCTTCGTCGACGAGCCGCTCGCCAAGGCAGTCGACGAGATGAACCGCTATTCGAGCCAGAAGCTGGCCTTCCGCGACGGCCACGCCCCCGACGAGCGCATCCTCGGCGTCTTCCGCGCCGGCGACACGTTGGGGCTCGCCCAGGCGATCGAGCTCAACGGCTTCGCCCATATCGTCGAGGTCACCCCCGAACGCATCCTCGTCGAGGCCGAATAGCTCAACGCAGCGGCAGATGCGGCTGAAGCGCCATCAGGAAGGCGCGACCGTCGCCATGCGTCCGCAACCGCGCGCGGGCCGCATGGGTCTCGGCCGCGGTCAGCGGACGGCCCGCGGCAATCCCTGAGGCACCGAGCAGCACGCTCTGCTGGACGCTGTTGAGCGGTTCGCTGTCGTCGGGCTCGGGGATCACCGCCAGACTGGCCGGCGGCGTCGGCAGCGTCGGCCAGCTTTGCGCCTCGGTCTCGCTCAGCACGAAAGCGAGGTTGGGCGCGGCGGCGATCCGCGGACTGGGCAGGTTCGCGGCGAACGCGCCGGACAGCCCCTGCCAGTCGCGCAACGTCGCGAGCACGCTGGTATGATCGAGCGGCACCGCGGTATTGCTGCGGAACACCGTTCCCGGGGTCACCCATGACGATACGATGATCGCCGGCACGCGCACCCCGAACCGGTCGAAGGTGAAGTTCTCGCTCGACGAGACCGCTCCCGGCGCGGGCGGCTGCGCTCCCGAGGGCGGCTCGACATGGTCGTACGTCCCGCCATGTTCGTCGAACAGGACGATGAACAGGATATTGTCGCGATACGGGCTCTGCTGGATCGCAGTGTAGATCGTCGCGAGGAATTGCTCGCCGGGGCGCACGTCGTGCGGCGGATGATAGCTCTCGTCGTTTCCGATCACGCCGAAATTGGGCTCGACGAAGCTGAACGCCGGCAATTTCTGGTTGGCCGGTGCACCCGTCGGCTGCGCGCACGCCGCCTGGAATTCGCTGATCCCGCTGAAATTGGTCTTGTTGCCGAGATATTGTCCCAGGAACATCGTCTTGGTCAGCGATTGCAGCGTGCCGTCGTTATAGACCATCCATGACAGATTGTTCGCGCCGAACACGTCGAACACGGTGGTGATGTCCCACGGCAGATAATTGTTGTTGATGTTGCCGTCCGAAGAACCGGTCTGCACGAAGCCGCGATTGGGCCAGGTCTGGCTGGGCACCGAGCAGAACCATGCATCGGACACCGCGAACGAGGTCGCCAGCGTGCTGATGATCGGCAACTGGGCGACGCTGTAGCATTGCATGATCTGCTCGGCCGGCGTGCCCGTCTGCTGGGTGACATAGTCGGTCAGGAAGCCGCCCATATCGTTCGAGATCTGGGTGGTGACGTGGTCGAATTCCTCGCCCGGATCGGGGCTGGGCACGAACCATTCGCTGATCGTCGTACTGCCTTCGGCCCAGTCGGTGGTGCCGTTGCTGACATAGACCGGCTGGCCGTTGTTGACGCTCGGGTCGGTATTCGAAAGCGAACTGTTCAGCCCGTCATAGGTCGGCGACGAGCCCGCCGGCAGCACCTGCGCGGGCGTGGTGCCCGAGGGATAGATCCAGCCGAGCAGATTATCCAGCGAGCGGTTCTCCATCATCAGCACGACGACATGATCGATCTGCGGCAGGATCGTGTCCTGCAGCTGCGAGACCGCGAACACCACGTCGTTATAGCTGCCGTCCGAGACATAGCTGGCAGTGACGTTGTAGGTCAGCCCGTCGCTGGCGACGAACTTGAGCTGCGTGTCGTTCGCCTGCCACCCGGTGCCGTTGCCGTTCGCAACGATCTGTGCGGTGATGTCGCTGCTCGCGAAGGTGCCGACGAGCTGGATCTGCAGCAGCACCGGCGAGCCGCCGATCGTGACCGTCGAGGTGACCGTCCACGTATCGTGATCGGTGATGCCCTCGTTGCGATCGATCCAGTAGAGTTCGGTCTGGCCGCCGCCTGTGGGAAGACTGGTGCTGCCGCTCGGCGCGGACCAATAGTCACTGCTCAGCCCCGGCGAGATCTGGGTCGAGGCCGAGAGGCCGTCCGACAGATCGTTGGCGACATACACGTTGGTGGGCATGGCGAAATCCTCCCTTGGCGCGCGCGATCAGATCGAGATCAGCGAATAGGTGACGTCGTCGTACGAGCCGTTGAGGAAGAAGGTGCCGTTGATCTGGTAATTGGCTCCGTCGCCGCCACTGAACTCGACCGATGTATTGTCTTCGCTCCAGCCGCTGTCGTGCGTCCCCGCGACGATGCGGATCTTGATGTCGCTGCTCACCGCCGTGCCGGTCAGCGATTCCAGCAGCTGGATCTGGACGCCGTCGAAAGTGAAGCTGGTGGTGAATACCCAGGTGTCGCCGTCGGTGATCCCGATGTCGCGGTCCATCCACAGGATCGCGGTTTTCTGATTACCCGGCGCGGTATCGGTATCGATCCCCCAATAGCTGTCGCTCAGCGCTGGCGTGACCGACGTATTCACCGACAACGATGTGTCGGTTCCGTTCTGGATATTGACATTGGTCGGCATGAAACCCTCTCCTGGCAAGATGGCGAACACCCAGATCGATAACTACCGATAGCGGCCAGTCGCGGCCGAAACATAGCTGCACGAAACAACCCCCGCCCGTCGACCGACGGAGCCTTCACAAGGAGCCAATACACTAAATTTCAGGTACGAACCTAAGACGGTCGATATCCAATAGATATAATCTAACTTCAACCGCGCCGATTCGCAACTGCAATTATAACTCATTCCTGATCATCGAATATTATTAGCGTATATTCCAAATTAACTCGTTGCGCATTATTATTTGTTTAAGCCGCAAGTGTTCGGCCTAGCCCGGTTATTTCGAAGAGATTCGACATCTCGACAGACTTGAGAGTGTGCAATTGCGGACGCGCGCCGGGCGGGCACGTTAGAAAACCCGACGCGATCGCAAGCGACCGCACCGGGCGTGAGTGAGGATTAACCGACGCCGGGCCGCCGCTGTCAGCCGCGCCCGGGATCAGCGCTGGAATCTGGACTTAATTATCGTCATCCCGGAAGCCGGTTTTCTTCAAATCTTTGATTTGATAGAAAATCGAGCTGTCCGGGATCCACCGTGCGGCAAGCATCCAGCGGCGCGGTCGATCCCGGACTGCAAGGCTTTCCAGCGTAAAACCTGCGGTTTCCCGGAAGCCTGACATCCGGGACGACCAGATAGGGCTATCGGGTACAGACTCTAGATCGCGCCGGCCTTGATCTGCTTGACGGCATGGTCCGCGGCGCGCGCGGTGAGCGCCATGAAGGTCAGCGACGGATTGACGCACGAGATCGATGCCATCTGGGCGCCGTCGGTGACGTACAGATTGGCGGCATCATGCGCCTGGCTCCATTTGTTGAGCACCGACTGGCGCGGATCCATGGCCATGCGCGCGCCGCCCATTTCGTGGATGGCATCGCCGGGCACGTGCTCGCTGCGCTCGCTGGTGACGTTGAGCAGGCCGGCCTTGCGCAGCATCGCCTCGCCTTCTTTCCGCGCGTCGTCCATCATGCGGATCTCGTTCTCGCGGAACGTGACGTCGAAGCGCATCAGCGGGATGCCGAACCGGTCGACCTTGTCGGCGTGCAGGCTGACGCGATTGTCCTCATAGGGCAGGCATTCGCCGAACGCGCCCATGCCGAACTTCCAGCCGCCATATTGCCGCATGCCCTGCTTCATCGATGCGCCGAAGCCCTGCGGCTTGGCCGGATCGCGCCGCGCGCTGCCCTGATAGCCATAGCCGCGGCGGAAGCCGATCCCTTCCTCGCCACCGACGTTGCGGAAGCGCGGAATGTAGACCCCGCCCGGCCGCCGGCCATATTCGATATATTCGGTCATCCCCGGAATCTCGCCCGAGATGCCGACGCGGAAGATGTGATCCATCACGTAACGGCCGAGCGTGCCGCTATTGTCGAAATGGCTCTTGCCGGTGCCTGGGATCCGCGAGTTCATCAGGATCTGGGTCGACGCCATCGCCGAGGCGCAGAGGAACACCAGCCGCGCGGGGATCACTTCGGCCTGCTTGGTCTTGGTGTCGACCACCCGGACCCCGGTGACCTTCTTGGTCTTGGGGTCATATTCGAGGTTCGACACCACCGCGTCCGAGCGCAGAGTCAGCCGGCCGGTGGCACGCGCCGCCGGCAGGGTGACTGCCTGGGTCGAGAAATAGGCGCCGAACGAGCAGCCGCGTCCGCACTGGTTGCGGAACTGGCATTTGCTGCGACCCTGCGCTTCCTTGTCCTCGGTCATGTTGGACAGGCGGGTGTTGATCAGCTTGCGCCCCGGCGACGTCGCCTCGAGCCGCTCCTTGACCCATTTCTCGGCGATGTTCATCTGCATCGGCGGCTGGAACGCGCTGTCCGGCAGTTGGGGCAGATTCTCGCGTGAGCCCGACACGCCGATATATTTCTCGACATAGTCGTACCACGGCGCGAGATCCTCGTAGCGGATCGGCCAGTCGATCCCGACATTCTCGCGCTTGTTGGCCTCGAAATCCTCCGGCGACCAGCGGAAGCTCCAGCGCCCCCAGATCAGCGACTTGCCGCCGACCGCGCCGGGACGGATCCAGTAGAACTTTTCGCCCTCGTCGTACGCATACGGGTTGAGCCGGTCGTTATTGTAGAATTTCTGGTTCGACGGCGAGACATAGCCGTGCTTGGCGATGAAATAATCGCTCTCGACCAATGCCTTGGGCATCATGTCGCGCGCGGGAATCTCATATGCCGGCTTGCCGTCATAATCGTAATTCTCGCCATGCTCGACCATCACCCCGCGGTCGAGCATCAGGACCTTGAGGCCCTTCTCGGTCAATTCCTTCGCCGCCCATCCGCCGCTCACTCCGGAGCCGATGACGATCGCATCGAATTTTTCAGCCATCACTAAATCCTCGAAAACGGGTTACGCGCGCAGACGGCTGAGCGTCGCGAAGCTGGTCTGGATGTCGGGCAGATAGGGCGCCGGAGATTGATCGTTCTCGACATAGAAATGCTGCACGCCCGCAGTCTGGTTGAGCGTGAAGATGTCCGCGAAATCGACCACGCCCTTGCCGACGCTGGTCATCTTGCCCTCGGCGGTGCGATCCTTGACGTGATAGGCGTAGATCCGACCCGGCAGCCGCCTGATCAGCGCCTTGGGATCCTCGCCCGCGGCGATCGCCCAGAACAGGTCGAGCTCGAGCTTGACCAGCGCCGGATCGGCATCGGCGATCAGCGTGTCGTACAGGCTGGTGCCGCCCGGCTTCACGGTGAACTCGAAATCGTGATTGTGATAGGCGAAGCCGATGCCCTGCTTCCTGAGCCGCTCGGCATAGCGATTGAAATTGGCCACCGCGGCCTTCCAGCCCTCGGCGGTGCGGTGCGCGTCGACCATGTACGGCACGACGAGCGTGTCGGCGCCCAGCGCCTTGGTCATCTTCACCGTGCCGTCGAAATCGGCGAGGAGCGCCTCGTAGCCGACGTGGATCGAGGGCGATTTCAGCCCCAGCCGGTCCATCGTCTTGCGGAGCGCGGCATGATCCATCTTGTCATAGCCGCCGCCGCCATATTCGACTTCGCGATAGCCGATCGCCGCCACTTTCTCGAGCGTGCCCATCGGATCGGGCGCGAACAGCTCGCGCACGGTATAGAGCTGGATGCCGATCGGTTTCGCCTTGAAGGCGCGCGCCATCGCCGGGCCCGCCGCGAGCGTCGTCGCCAGCGCCGCGCCGCCCGCCATCCATTGCCGTCTGCTGATCATCATGACGAGAACACCTTGTTGACTTGGGAATAGGGATAGGCGCCGTCATACCGGCCGGGCACCGGCAGATATTCGCGCTCCTGGGTGATGCCGACCTCCGACGTGAAATAGCCGGTGATCACGAGCTGGCGGAACTTCTCGAAAAAGTCTTTGCCGCCGGGCAATTTGTCTTCCATCGCCAGCGTCAGCAGCGCGTCCTGCTGCGCCGGCGTCGCCTTGTCGCCGGCAACCTTGTACTCGGCCTGGCTGCGCGCCTCGATCGCGTCGAGCCCGGCGAGAATCGGCTTGCGATCGTCGGGCGAGGCCCAGTCGGCGAGCAATTTCTCGATGAAGGCGGGCACGCCGGCGGTGATCGCGCCCGGCGTGTCGGTGGTCGGCATCACCCGCTCGCTGAGCGCGGTCATCAACGCGCGCTGCGGCGCCGTGAACACCGGCGCGCTCGGCGGCCCGCTGCTGATCGGGGTCACCTGCGCCGCCGCCGCACGCGCGATCGGCGCGAACAGCGAGGCGCCGAACATTGCGGCCATTCCGGCCAAAGCGTCTCTGCGATCGATGATCATTTTACACTGCCCTCGAAGTCGTAGCTCGCCGCCGTGTCAGGCAGCGGGCGCACCCAGATGTTACGGAATGAAACCGGTGAATTATGGTCCTGGAGCTGGATCGGCGCGGCATCGCCATGCGCCTGGTAGGTGCCCAGCTTGCGCCAGATCGTCCCGCCCAGCCATGGCTGACGGTTCTGCACCAGCACGCCATTCAGGAACGCGGTGATATAGGCCGGGCGCGACAACTTGCCGTCGGGGCCGAAATGCGGGCGCTCGAACACCACGTCATAGCTCTGCCACTCGCCGGGCTTGCGCGAGGCGTTCACCTGCGGCGGCTTCCAGCCATAGATCGCTCCGACGGTGCCGTCGGCATAGGTCGGGTTCTGATAGCCGTCGAGGATCTGGATCTCGTAGCGCTGCATGAACCAGATGCCGCTATTGCCGCGATCCTGCGAGGTCCTGGTCGGCGGGCTGGGCGAGCGGAATTCGAGGTGGAGCTGGACGTCGCCGAAGCTCGCCTTGCTGACCAACGCATTCTCGCCGCCACCTCCGGCGCGCGGCACCGAGGTGGCCGCGCCGTTCTCGACCTTCCAAGGTGTGGTCTGGGTCTGCCATGCATCGAGCGACTTGCCGTCGAACAGCACCACTGCATCTGAAGGCGCCCCGCCCGGTACCGCGGCCGGCGTCACCACCGTCGGATAGGGCCGGTCGGCATCATGGACCTTCCACTTGCCGTCGGGCAGGGTCGGCGTGTCGGTGAAGCCGGGCCTCTCCTGCGCCGTTGCGGGGCCTCCCGCGGTGAGGACCGCTGCGATGGCGGCGGCCCAGGCGATACGCTTCACTGCTTCCTCCGTCATGCCGCGTCGATTGCGCGATAGGCGGCGATCAGCCGCTCCTCGCCCGCGCGCCCGTCGGTCGAATTGCCGTGCTCCATCCCGATCACCCCGGCGAACTTCTTCGCGCGCAGCCAGCGGACGACGTTCCGATAGTTGATCTCGCCGGTTCCCGGCTCCTTGCGCCCGGGATTGTCGCCGAACTGGATATAGCCGATCTCATCCCAGCAGGTTGTGAGCGTATTAATCAGATTCCCAGCCTGAATCTGCTCATGATACAGATCTGCGAGCACCTTCACCGCGGCACTATTGACACCTTTGGCGACGGCGAAACCCTGCGGGATGGTCTGCAGGAACACGCCGGGATGATTCACGATCGTGTTGAGCGGCTCCATCACCATCACCAGGCCGTGCGGCGCGACGATATCGGCGGCGCGGCGCATCGTGTCGATGATCCGCCCGGTCTGGATCTCGACCGGCAGCTTGCGGTCCAGAAACCCGGTGACCACCGTCATCCATTTGGCATTGAGGCGCTTGGCGACCTCGATCGACGCGCGGATGTCGGCAAGGAACGCCTCGCGCTCGGCATCGTCATTGCCGCCCAGCAGCGGGCGGAACTCGGCCCATTTGGGCATGCTGGCGACGAACACGCCCATCGTCATGTTCCGCTGCTGAAGCAAGCGCGCCATCGCCGTCTGCTCGGCGACGGTGCGGCCGGCCGCCTCATTGTCTTCCCACGCGGTGAAGCCCTGATCCGCGGCATAGGCGATCTGCTCGAGCCGGTTGCCGCGGCTCGCGAAGCTGCCCTCGTGCGGCGCGAAGCCGAGCGAGAAGCGCGCCGCGTTCTGCGTCGCCGCCGCGCGACCCATCGCCGCAGCGCCGGCCGTCACGGCGCTCGCAGCCAATACCGATCGCCGGCTCAGCCTCATGCAGCCTCACCCGCGAGCGCCGCACGCGACTTGCCGCGCTCGCGCAGCCAGATGAAGCCGAACACCGCGAGCAGCACCACCGGCAGGATCGCCAGTCGCTGGAACGACACCGACGCCGCGGCATCCTCGACCGCCAGCTTCGCGGCCCCGGCCAGTTGCGCAAACGCTTCCGGGCCGCCGGCGAATTCGATCTTGGCCTTGTCGAACATCCCGCCGAGCAAAGGCAGCACGAAGAAGCTGGCGAGCGCGCCCGCCGAGCCGACCAGTCCCATCGCCCAGGATCCGCCGCGCGGATAGCGTTCGGCGACCGAAGCGAGCATCGTCGGCCACATCACGCAGACGCCGAGGCCCCACACCGTCGCCGCGAGGATCGCGGTTACCGGCGACTGCGCCTGGCTCAGCATGAACAGCCCGACCGCAGCCAGCAGGCTCGATACCCAGAGCAGGCCGGGATTGGAGATCTTGTTGGCCAGCCGCCCTGCGAAATGGCGGAACACGAACATCAGCGCGTTGACGTATACCAGCAGCAAGATGCCGCGCATGCCCACCCGGTTGGAGAGCGCGACGTCGATCCACTGGCCCGGCGCCAGCTCGGATGCGGCAGTGAGGAACATCGCGCCGAACCAGATGAAGAAGCTCGGCCGGCGGAACACCTCGCTCACCATCGCGCCGAAGCTGACGCCGCTCTCGCTGCGCAGCGGCGGCGGGAAGGTCGTTGTCGCGGCGATCGCCACGGTCGCGACTGCGGGGAGAATCACCAGCGCCATGATGCCCTGCCAGGGCAAGGTCGCCGACAGGAAGAAACCGATCAGCCCGCCGACGATGATCCCGCCCGGAAACCAGGCGTGAAGCACGTTGAGCCGATGGGTGGTGTCCTCGGGGTAGAGCTGCGCGGTCAGCGGGTTGATCGCCGCTTCGGTCAATCCCCAGCCGATCCCGCTGAGCAGCATGCCCAGCCAGACGATCGTGTAGACGGTCATGCCGGTGGCGAGATTGCCCGCAGTGACGATCAGCAACGGGCCGAAGATGAAGCACAAGCCGGCACCGAGCAGGCAGCGCTTCATGCCGATCTGATCGAGCAATGCGCTTGCGACGAACAAGGTGATCGCGAAGCTGAGGAATGCTGCGCCCAGCGCCGCGGCGAGCAGCTCACCCGCCTGCAACGGCGCGATCGGATCGATCCATTCGGCCTTGAGCCCGCTTGCGATCGCGCCGCGGATCGCGAGGCTCGACGCAGCGGTGAACAGCGCGAGCACGCCCAGCCAGAACAGCCGTCCCTTGTTCAGTGTCGTCGTCATCGGCGCTCCCCTCCCCGTTTATTATCAGCTCAGTCCCAGCAGCGCCCGATTGAGTCCCGGATCGCTGCCCCCGGCGAAATCGTCGAATGCCTTGTCCGCCCTGCGGATCATGTGCGCCTCGATGAACGGCGCGCCTTCGCGGGCGCCGTCTTCGGGATGCTTGAGGCAGCATTCCCATTCCAGCACCGCCCAGCCGGAATAGCCATATTGCGTAAGCTTCGAGAAGATCCCGCCGAAATCGACCTGCCCGTCGCCCAGCGAGCGGAAGCGGCCGGGGCGATCGACCCAGTCCTGGAACCCGCCATAGACTCCGGAACGCCCGGTAGGATTGAGCTCGGCATCCTTGACGTGGAACATCCGGATCCGCTCGTGATAGATGTCGATGAATGCCAGATAATCGAGCGACTGCAGCACATAGTGGCTCGGGTCGTAGAGGATGTTGGCGCGCGGATGATTGTCGACGCCGGCAAGGAACCGCTCGAAGGTCACCCCGTCGTGCAGATCCTCGCCCGGATGGATCTCGTAAGCGACGTCGACGCCCTGCGCGTCGAACGCGTCGAGGATCGGGCGCCAGCGCTTCGCCAGTTCGCCGAACGCCTCTTCGACCAGACCGGCGGGCCGCTGCGGCCACGGATAGAGATAGGGCCAAGCGAGCGCGCCAGAGAAGGTCGCGTGCGCGTTCAGCCCGAGCCGCCGGCTCGCTTTGGCGGCGAGATGAAGTTGCTCGACCGCCCATTTCTGGCGCTCGGCCGGCTTGCCCTTGAGCGCGTCGGGCGCGAAGGCATCGAACGCGACGTCATAGGCCGGATGCACTGCGACCAACTGGCCCTGAAGATGCGTCGACAGCTCGGTGATCTCGACCCCGGCCTCGCGGCACGTCCCGGCGAGCTCGTCGCAATAATCCTGGCTCTCGGCCGCCTTGGCGAGATCGATGCAGCGGCTGTCCCAGGTGGGAATCTGGACGCCGACATAGCCTGCATCGGCCATCCAGCGCGCCGCCGAGGGCAGCGTGTCGAACGGCGCGGCGTCGCTCATGAACTGCGCGAGGAAAACCGCCGGACCCTTCATGCCGCCCCTCCCCATGATGCGAAGTTCATTTCGACGTTTCGGCTTTCAGATACGCGATCAGCGCGGCGCGCTTGACCGGATCGGTCACCTTGATCACCATGCGAGTGCCCGGCACCTTCTGGGTCGGCGCCGCGAGATATTGGTCGAGAGTCTGTGCGTTCCAGACGAGTTTCGATGCCTTGAGCGCCGGACTGTAGCTGAATCCGGGGGCCGACCCCGCCTTGCGGCCGAACAGACCGTGGAGATTGGGCCCGATGCCGTTCTTGCCGCCGGCCGGAAGCGTGTGACAGGCGCGGCATGCCGCGAATGCCGCCGCGCCTTGATCGACTACGGGTGGCGCGCCAATGGCCGGCAACGCTGTCAATGTATACGCGCACAATATTGCCCCGGCGGGCACAAGCGCGATCAGAGATTTCATTATCCTCTCCGGTCTGGCAACGATCGGTGCCGCCATCTAAGCGGTTGCCGATGCCGCGCGCAACCATTTATCAGACATAAATCGACAGACGGAGACGCCGATGCAGACGAGCACGCAGCCCAAAATACGCTACGGCATGGTGGGTGGCGGCGAAGGCGCGTTCATCGGCGCGGTTCACCGCATGGCCGCCGCGCTCGATGGCGGCTATCAACTGGTCTGCGGCGCGTTCAGCAGCGATGCCGAGCGCAACCGCCGCAGCGCCGCCGGGCTGGGCCTCGATTCCGCGCGCGCTTACCCAACTCTCGACGCGTTGCTCGCGGCCGAAGCGACACTCCCCGAGGACCAGCGCATGCAGGTGCTCGCAATCGTCACGCCGAATCATCTCCACGCGCCTGCGGCGATCGCCGCGCTCGATGCCGGCTTTCACGTCATGTCCGAAAAGCCGATGGCGCTCGACCTCGCCGAATCGCTTGCCATCGAGGCGGCGATTGCGCGCAGCGGCAAGCTCTACGGCCTCACCTTCACCTATAGCGGCTACCCCTTGGTCGAAGAGGCACGGGTGCGCGTCGCGCGCGGCGATCTCGGCGCGATCCGTCTCGTGCAGGTCGAATATTCGCAGGGCTGGCTCAGCCAACCCATCGACCGGGACGGACAGAAACAGGCCGAATGGCGCACCGATCCAGCCCGCGCAGGACTTGGCGGCTGCCTCGGCGACATCGGCACTCATGCCTTCCAGCTCGTCGAGCATGTCTCGGGGCTGACGGTGGAGGAACTCAGCGCCGAGCTGACCACGCACGTGCCGGGCCGCCGCCTCGACGACGATGTCGCTGCATTGCTGCGGCTGGAGGGCGGTGCGCGCGGCGTGCTCAAGGCGAGCCAGATCGCCGCGGGGGACGAGAACGGTCTCCGCCTGCGCATCCATGGCGAAAAAGGCGGGCTCGACTGGTCGCAGATGGAGCCCAACACGCTGACCCTGCGCTGGCTCGACCGGCCCGCCGAGATCGTCCGCGCTGGCGGGCCCGGCCTCGATCCCCTGACGACCGCGCGGCTGCGCACCCCGGCCGGCCATCCCGAAGGCTATATCGAGGCGTTCGCCAATCTGTACCGCAGCTTCGGCCGTGCGGTGCGGGCAGGCGCAACCGCCCCGCCGCCACGCGGCACCGCCGACTGGTTCCCCGGCATTACCGACGGACTACGGACGATGACCTTCGTCGAGGCGATGATCGCGAACAGCGCGGGCGACGCGAAATGGACTTCGCTCGCCGGCATACTCGCCGCGCGCCGCGCATAGCATCTATCGAAGCAGCGCCGCGATTTGCTCTTCGGCAATCGCGCGCGCCGTTTCGGAATCGAGAACCGCCGGCGACAGGCAGAGCTCGAGCCATAATCCGTCGACCAGTGCGGTGACTGCGATCGCCGCGGATCGCCGCGCCGCCGGCGCCAGCCCGCACGCCGCCAGCAATTGCTCCAGCTCCGCCCGGTAGCGTGCATATTGCTCGTCGTGGAGCGCGGCGATTTGCGGCCGGGCAATCACCAGCCCCCAGAAAGCCGTCCACGTCGCGAGCAGTGCGCGATCGGCGATCGGCGGTGTGAAGCTCGCTCCGACATAGGCGCTGAGCCGCGCACGCGGATCATCGCCCGCCGCGGCGACGGCGGCATCGAGCGCCGCCGAAACCCGTTCGCCGACATGGCCATAGGTCGCCGCGACCAGCGCATCGACGCCGCCGAAATGATGCGCGACCAACCCCGGCGAGACGCCCGCCTCCCCTGCGATCGCGCGTACCGAGGCGCCGCTCGCCCCGTCGCGTGCCAGCACGCGTGCCGTCGCCTCGATCAGCGACAGCCGGCGAGCGTCGGGTTCGGCGCGGGTAAAGGCAGGCTTGCTCATGCCCGAGGCTTATTATACGATCGTTCAACAAGCAATTGCGGAGCCGGCCATGGCGACCCTCGCCTCCCCACCGTCATCGTCCGATCCGGGTCTCGATCCCGATGCCGACTGGTCGCTGCCCGGCTGGATCTACACCGATCCCGAGTTTCTCGAGGTTGAAACCGCCCGCATCCTGCGCCCGTCATGGCAGATCCTGTGCCATCAGAGCGATCTCGCCGGGCCGGGCGACTGGCGGACGATCAGCTATCTCGGCGAGAATGTCGTCGCGCTGCGCGGGCGCGATGGCGAAATCCGCGCCTTCCACAATGTCTGTCGCCACCGTGCGATGCGGATCGTCGAGGGCGATGCCGGCTGCGCGAAGAAATTGGTCTGCCCCTATCACGCCTGGACCTATGAACTCGACGGCCGCCTCTCGGGCGTGCCGATGCGGCGCGACTACCCGGCGCTCGACATGGAGGCGAGCGGGCTGGTCCCGGTCGAGGTGTCGATCTGGCGCGGCTTCGTGTTCGTCCGGCTGGAAGATGACGGCGGTCCCTCTCCCGCCGAGATGCTGGCGCCCTATGACGCCGAAATCGCGCCCTATCGCTTCGAGGACATGCGCCGGATCGGCGACGTCCGCAGCCGCGATCGCGCAGTCAACTGGAAGAATGTCGGCGACAATTACTCCGACAACCTCCACATCCCGGTCGCGCATGACGGGCTGACCCGATTGTTCGGCAAATCCTATGCGATCGAGGCATCGGGCTGGGTCGACAAGATGTCGGGCTACCTGGTCGATCGCCCCTCGGCCAATCCGTGGGAGGCATTCTACCAGCGCCATCTGCCGCGCGTCGATCACTTGCCCAAGGCGAATCAGCGACTTTGGCTCTATTACAAGCTCTGGCCGAACATGGCGTTCGACATCTACGCCGATCAGATCGACTTCATGCAATGGCTGCCGACCTCGCCCACCACCTGCGTCCTGCGCGAGATGGCGTTCGCGCTGCCCGACGACCGCCGCGAGATGAAGCTCGTCCGGTACGCCAACTGGCGGATTAACCGCGTGGTCAATGCCGAGGACACCTGGCTGATCGAGCGTGTCCAGCAGGGCATGGCCTCGTCGAGCTATACCGCCGGGCCGATCGGCGCGAGCGAGGTCTGCCTGCGCAGCTTCGCGGCCAAGGTCCGCGCGATCATCCCCGAGGCAAGGCAGCACCGCGCGCCGGCCCCGGGTTGGTCGCGCCGTCCGCACAGCGTTTGATTTCCGGGGGACAGCGATGAAGAAATACGACGCGATCGTCATCGGCGGCGGGCATAATGGTCTGGTCTGCGCTTTCTATCTCGCGCGCGCGGGGCTGAAGGTCCGCTTGCTCGAACGGCGCCATGTCGTCGGCGGCGCTGCGGTGACCGAGGAATTCCATCCCGGCTTCCGCAATTCGACCGCGAGCTACACGGTCAGCCTGCTCCGCCCGAAGGTGATCGCCGACATGAAGCTGCACCAGCGCGGCTGGCGGATCCTCGAGCGGACGATCAGCAATTTCTTCCCGCACGAAGACGGCTATCTCAAGCTCGGCGGCGGCACCGCGCGGACCCAGGCCGAGTTCGCCCGCTTCAGCCAAAAGGACGCCGAGACCTTCCCCAAATATGAGGAAGCGCTCGAACGCGTCGCCGAAGTGCTGCGGGACATGGCGCTCAAGACCCCGCCCAATGCCGGCGGCGGCATCCGCGCGCTGCTCGCGGCGGCGCTGCAGGGCAAGCGGCTTGCAGGCATGCATATCGAGGCGCAGCGCGACGTGATGGATCTGTTCGTCAAATCGGCGCGCGATTTCCTCAATAGCTGGTACGAGAATCCGTACATCCAGGCCGCCTTCGGCTTCGACGCGGTGGTCGGCAATTATGCCAGCGTCGATACGCCGGGCAGCGCCTATGTGTTGCTCCACCACGTCTTCGGCGAAATCAACGGCAAGAAGGGGATGTGGGGCCACAGCGTCGGCGGGATGGGCGCGATCACCCGGTATATGGCCGAGGCCTGCGTCGAGGCGGGCGTCGAGATCAGCCTCGAGGCACCGGTCGCCCGCGTGCTGGTCGACGGCAACAAGGTCGCCGGCGTGCGGCTCGAATCGGGCGAGGAGATCGCCGCCGGGATCGTTGCAGCCAATGTCGGCCCCGCTCTGCTCTACCGCCAGCTGGTCGACCGCGCCGACATGACGCCCGAATTCGCCCGGCGCATGGATAATTTCAAGGCCGGATCGGGCACCTTCCGGATGAACCTAGCGCTTTCGGAGCTGCCCGATTTCACCGTGCTTCCCGGCAAGCAAAAGGCCGAGCATCACACCGCCGGGATCATCATCTCGCCGACGCTCGATTATATGGACGACGCGTTCACGAGCGCGAAGGCCAAGGGCTGGTCCGACGAACCGATCGTCGAAATGAAGCTCCCCACCTCGGTCGACGACAGCCTCGCCCCGCCGGGGATGCACATCGCCAGCCTGTTCTGCCAGCAATTCGCGCCGGTGCTGCCCGACGGCCGCAGCTGGGACGATGAACGCGAGGCCGCGGCGGACCACATCGTCGATACGGTTACGAAGCACGCTCCGAACTTCAAGGCCTCGATCATCGCGCGCCAGATCCACAGCCCGCTCGATCTGGAGCGCAAGTTCGGGCTGATCGGCGGCGACATCATGCACGGCCATATGTCGCTCGACCAGCTCTGGGCGGCGCGCCCGGTGCTCGGTCACGGCGATTATCGCGCGCCGATCGCCGGGCTCTATATGTGCGGCGCGGGCACCCACCCGGGCGGCGGTGTCACCGGCGCGCCGGGGCACAATGCCGCGCACGAGATTCTGCGCGATCGTTCGCTGATCAGGCGGCTGTTGCCGGTGTGATGCGCCCACGCCGGACCCACAGGAACACCGGCAGCCCGAGCGCAAGCAGTCCCAGCCCCCAAAGGTTCGCGCGCAGGCCGAGACCATAGATCATCCACAGCACGAACCCGGCGGCAAGCGCTGCGGCGAACGACGCCGCGCGGTCGTCGCGCAGCAGCTTGAGCGCCGCCAGCGCGCTGACGAAATAAGCGAGCATCCCCGCGGCAAGGCTGATCGTCGCGATTTCGGCGAACAAGGCGCCGGTCGAGCCGGTATAGTTGAGCGCCATCACCAGCGTCACCAGCACGCCCGAGACGAGATGCGCGCGCGCCGGAGTGCCGTGGCGGTTCTCCTTGCCGAACCATGCCGGGAACACGCCGCCGCGCGCCATCGCCCAAGGCATTTCGCCCTGCAGCAGGATGAAGCCGTTGAGCGTGCCCAGCGCGCTGATCGCCGCGAAGATCGCGACGATGATCAGCGCTCCATTGCCCCATGACCGGCCGAGAAACGCGGCAAGCGGCGAAGGTGAAGCGGCGATCACATCGGCGGGCATCATCAGCGCGATCGCGCCCGCGACGAGCACATAGACCGCGCCGGCCAGCGCCGTGCCGAGCAAGGTCACCAGCGGCACGACGCGCGCCGCATCCTTGACCTTGTCCGCCGGGACGGTCGCCGATTCGACGCCGAGAAAGCCCCAGAAGGTCAACGCCACCGCCCCTGCCACCGCGCTGGGGCCGAGCGGCACCGGCGGGTTGACCGCGATCGCCGCCCCGCCGTCGCGAAGCAGCAGCCACAAGGCCACGAGCACGATCGCCGCGAGCGGGGCGAGCTTGAGCAAGGCGGTGACCAGCTGGATGCGCCCCGCCAGTGCGACCCCGCGGATATTGACCGCGACCAGCCCCCAGATCAGTGCGAGCGCGGTCATGAAAGCCGGCGCGCCGCTCGCCAGCGCAGGAAACGGCACGCTCAGCGCGCTCACCACGGCGATCGCCACCGCGCCATTGCCCGCCCAGATGAGGATCCAGTAGCTCCACGCCACGGCGAACCCCACCGCAGGGCCGAATGCCGCATCGGCAAAGGCATAGGGCCCGCCCGCGCAGGGCAGCTTCGCCGCGAGCCGGGCGAAAACGAAGGCGAGCGCCATCGCGCCGAGGATCGTCACGCCCCAGCCGATCATCGCATTGGCGCCGAGCGGCGCGAGCGTCGCGGGCAACAGATAGATGCCCGACCCGATCAGATTGCCCACCACCAGCGCCAGCGCCGGCCAGAAGCCGAGCACGCGTCGCGGCGAGGATGCGGGGTCGCTCACGCCCCTGTTGTCACCGCAGCGGGCCTTCGCGTCCAGCGCAAAACGGGCGCTTGATCGCACGACGGCCGCGTGGTCACATCGCGCGATGCTCGCGACGCGCTTTCCGCCCGACCTGATGACCGCCGCGCTCGCGCTGCACGACAATCGGCTGCCCGAGGCCGAACGCGCGCTCAAAGACTATCTCAAGCGCGATCCGTTCGACGCCCGCGCGATCCGCATGCTCGCCGAACTCGCCGGGCGGATCGGGCGATTGAAGGATTCCGAGGCCCTGTTGCGCCGCGCCGTCGAGATCGCGCCCGCCTTCACCGCGGCGCGGGCCAATCTCGCGCTCGTCCTCTACCGCCAGAACCGCGCAATCGAGGCGCTCGAAGAGCTCGACCGGCTGATCGCGGCCGAGCCCGACCATCCCGGCCACGCCAATCTCAAGGCCGCGACGCTCGGCCGGCTCGGCGCGTTCGAGGAGGCGATCGCCTTGTACGAGCGCGTGCTCGCCGACGCCCCCGCACAGCCCAAATTGTGGATGAGCTATGGCCATATGCTCAAGACCGTCGGCCGCCAGGCTGACGGCGTGGCAGCCTATCGCAAGGCGCTCGAACTCTCGTCGACCTTGGGCGAAGCGTGGTGGAGCCTCGCCAACCTCAAGACCGTGCGCTTCGACGATTCCGACATCGCCGCGATGCAGGCCGCACAGGCCGATCCCGCGATCGGCGACGAGGATCGTTTCCACCTCGATTTCGCATTGGGCAAAGCATTCGAGGACAGGCGCGAGCCCGACCGCGCCTTCGCCCATTATGCCGCCGGCAATGCGCTGCGCCGCACCCAATTGGTCTATGATGCCGACGAGACCGAGCGCTTCGTCGACGACTGCCGCACGCTCGCCACGCCCGATTTCTTCGCCGAGCGCGCCGGCTGGGGCAGCGATGCGCGCGATCCGATCTTCATCCTCGGCATGCCGCGCGCGGGCTCGACGCTGATCGAGCAGATCCTCGCCAGCCACAGCGCGATCGAAGGCACCACCGAGCTTCCCGACCTCCCTGCCCTCGCCCGGAAAATCCCGAATTACCCGCACGGCCTCGCCGAGCTGACTTCCGAACGCGCCCGCGAGCTCGGCGAGGAATATCTCCGCCGTACCGCGGTTCAGCGACGGACCGACCGGCCGCGCTTCGTCGACAAGCTCCCCAACAACTGGGCGCATGTCGTGCTGATCCGGCTGATCCTGCCGGGCGCCACCATCATCGACGCGCGCCGCGAGCCGCGCGCCTGCTGCTTCTCCAACTTCAAGCAGCATTTCGCGCGCGGACAGGCATTCAGCTACGCGCTCGACGACATGGGGCGTTACTATCGCGACTATGTGCGCCTGATGGCGCATCTCGATCGGATTCAGCCCGGCCGCGTCCACCGGGTGGTCCACGAGGCACTGGTCGCGGATACCGAACTCGAGGTGCGCCGGCTGCTCGACGCCTGCGGAGTCGGCTTCGAGCCCGCCTGTCTAACCTTTCACGAAACCGAGCGCGCGGTGCGCACCGCCAGCTCCGAACAGGTCCGCCAGCCGATCTTCACTGGCGGCGATCGCGCCTGGCGTCCGTTCGCGAAGCATCTCGATCCGCTCGTCGCGGCCTTGGGCGAGGTCGTCGAGCGCTATCCCGACGTGCCGGCGAACTTGTAACGTTGCAGAAACATCACGGTCCGCGAAGATCGCGCGTCCCTCCCCGGCGCAGCGATTGACGACCCATGCGCCGCAGCACAGTCTCCCCGTTACATAGATGTTACGCTGGGGGCCGCGATGATCGTCTCAATGCGCCGTGCCATGATTTCCGGGCTGCTCGCTTCGACCGCCCTCGCTTTCCCGGCCATGGCCCAGACCGAGGATCCGCAAACCCCCACCAGCGATCTGCCCTCGGATCGCGACGAGATCGTCGTCACTGCGCAGAAGCGCGACGAGAATATCCAGTCGGTACCGATCAGCATCCAGGCAATCGGCACCCGCAAGCTCGACCAGCTCAACATCTCGAACTTCACCGAATATACCCAATTGCTGCCGTCGGTGTCCTTCCAGACCTCGCAACCGGGCGTCACCACCGTCTATATGCGCGGCGTCGCATCGGGCGGCGACGGCAACCATTCGGGCTCGCTCCCCTCGGTGGGCTCCTATCTCGACGAGCAGCCGGTGACGACGATCGGCGGCACGCTCGACGTCCATATCTACGACATCGCCCGGATCGAGAGCCTCGCCGGGCCGCAAGGCACGCTATACGGCGCATCGAGCCAGGCGGGCACGATCCGCATCATCACCAACAAGCCCTCGACCACGGCGTTCGAGGGGCGCGTCGATGCCGAGGTCAACACCGTCGCGCATGGCGGGCAGGGCGGCAAGATCGAGGGGATGATCAACACCCCCTTCTCCGATTGGGCGGCGCTGCGCGTCGTCGGCTTCTATCAGCGCGATGCCGGCTTTATCGACAATGTCCCCGGCACGCGCAGCTTCCTGCCGACCCCCGGCGGGATCACCGTCGACAATGACGAATTCGTCGAAAAGGACTATAACGACACCGAGACCTGGGGCGGCCGGGCCGCGCTCAAGGTCGATCTCGACGACGTGTGGACGGTCACGCCGACCGTCCTGTACCAGGAAATGCGCAGCCACGGCACCTATGGCTTCGATCCGCAGGTCGGCGACCTCGAGCTGCAGCATTTCTATCCCGAGTATCGCCGAGACCGCTTCATCCAGGGCGCGCTGACGATCGAGGGCAGGATCGGCAATTGGGACGTGACCTATGCCGGCGCCTATCTCGACCGCAGGACCGCCTCATCCAGTGATTACACCGATTATTCCGAGGCGTACGACAATCTCTACGCGTCAGTCGGCGGGCTCGCGGGCTATTTCTATTATCTCGACAATGCCGGCAATACGATCGATCCGCGCCAGGTCGTGGTCGCCTCGGACCATTTCAAGAAGACCAGTCAGGAGCTGCGCGTCGCCTCGCCGTCCACGGAGCGGTTCCGTGTCGTCGCCGGCATGTTCTATCAGCGCCAGTCGAACCTGATCCACCAGGACTATCAGATCCCCAATCTCGGCGCGGACGTTTCGGTCAATGGCTCGCCGGGCACCCTGTGGCTGACCCAGCAGCATCGCGTCGACAAGGACTATGCGATGTTCGGAGAGGCGAGCTTCGACATCTCGCCCAAGCTGACCTTCACCGCCGGCGCGCGCGCGTACATCTACGACAATTCGCTGATCGGCTTTTTCGGCTTCGGCCGGAATCCGGGAGTCGATCCTGCCGATGGGCGCCCGTACACTGCATCGCCATTCAACGCCGCGGGCAGCTCGCGCACCGGTGTCGCCAGCTGCTTCCTCGCCGACGGCAGGACGTTGCGCGACGCCTATCTCGACGGCAGTCCCACCAACACCCTGCTCCCTGCGGTCGTCGCGGGCGGCCCGTGCACCAATCTGGCGACCTATGTCGGCGGCGAGCTGCGCCCCAAGAAGACCAGCGATCAGGGAGTCACCTATCGCTTCAACCTGACGTGGAAGCCCAGCGACGGGCTGTTGTTCTACGCTTTGGCGTCGAGCGGTTTCCGGCCGGGGGGGATCAATCGCCGCGGCGACGTCGCATCCTATGCCACCGACGTTCTCTACAATTACGAGCTCGGCTGGAAAACCACGCTCGCCGACGGCGCGGTCCGCTTCAACGGCGCGCTCTATCAGCAGAGCTGGAAGGACTTCCAATTCTCGTTCCTCGGCGAGAACAGCTTCACCGTCATCCAGAACGGTCCCGACGCGCGCATCCGCGGCGTCGAGATGGACGTCAACGCCTCGCTCGGCGGGCTCAACCTGACGGTCGCGGGGTCGTACACCGATGCCAAGACCCGCGAGGATTTGTGCGCGACTCAGATCTGCATCGGTGACGGCAGCGACGTGCTCGCGCCCGAAGGCACGCGGCTGCCGATCACGCCGCGATTCAAGATCAGCAGCACTGCGCGCTATTCGGTGCCGATCGGATCGGGCCGCGGCTACGTCCAGGGATTGATCGCGCACCAGAGCTCGGCATCGTCGGACATCCGGGTGGCCAAGGCGGCGGCACTCGGCCGGATCGAATCCTATACCACCGGCAACCTCGCCTTCGGCTTCGAGCTGTCGCGGATGAATTTCGAATTGTTCGCCCAGAATATCTGGGACGAGCGCGGCCAGATCGCGCGCTTCCAGCAATGCGGCGCGTGCGACCAGCGGCATTATGTCGTGCCGATCACACCGCGTGTGATCGGGATCCGGGCCGGAACGAAGTTCTGAACCAGGGGGCCGGGGGCGGCGTTCGCGTCGTCCTCACCCCTTCACATAATCGCGCGACTGGACGATCATGATGCGTCCGCCGACGACCAGCCATTCCACATCCTGCGGCCGGTTGCCGAAGCGTTTCTGGATGGCGAGGCCGATCCGGCCGAGCTGCCGGACCAGATCGTCCGAGAGGACTGCGCGTTTCGGGTCGATCTTCACTTCCTCCACGCCTCCGTCGGGCGCGAAGTGGAGCATCACATCGTCCTGCGAACGGGTGAGGATCTGGATCGAATCGAGCTCGGGCCGGTAGAGCAATTGCTCGGCGATCTTCCTGCCCTCGACCACGCGGATGCCGATGCCGCGCTTGGCGGCGATGAAGATGCGCTGCTCGGCCGAATGCTCGTCGAACGGATCGATCGTCGTCATCACCCCGGCCGCGTCGGCGTCGACACCGACTTGCATCAGCACCGCCGCGCGCACCGCGCGGTGGTCGATTCCGGCCCGCTCGCGCGCGGCGAAGGCGCGCTCGTTCCACAGCGAACCCCACACCGTCTTGAGCGCCGCCTCGAGCGCAGCTGGCGCGGCGACGTTGGGTACGGTGTCGTAGAGTCCGGCGCCGTTGAATCCCGGCAGGTCCTCGGCATTGGTCGAGGATCGCACGAACACGCCCTTGTCACCGAGCAGGCTGTGCCGTCGGGCAAGGATCGCGGCGAGATCGGCGCCGGGCATGCTGCCGGCCGCGAAGCGCGCGCGCAATGCCGCCAGCGCCGCGCGGCGCCACGCGGGATCGTGACGCTTCGGATCGTTCAGCAGCGCCTCCACATCGGCGGCGAGGCCATTGGCGGCGACGAAGCGCTCGTAGAATGCGAAGGGCACGCTGAAGCCCGGCGGGACCGCAAACCCGAGATCGGGGCGCTTCCGCGCGAGCGAAGCCGCTTCGGCGAGATTGGCCGCCTTGGCGCCGGTGCGCGGCGCCCACTCCGCGTCCTGCTCGGTCAGCGCCGGAAGCCCGGAATAAGCGAGGTCGGAACGCGGCGCCCGGACCCGGCGTGTCGCACGGGTGCGTTCGGCCGCCCGTATTTCCGCTTCGGAAGCGAGCCGAACCGTGACCGCCCGGCCGCTCGTGTCGAGCACGACCTGCCGCCCGTTGAATTCGCCCCATAAGCGATCGGCCTCGGCACGATAGGCATTGGGGATTTGCCAGGTCTTGGCGAGCAGGCTGACATGATTGATCGGCGTGGTGAAGGTCGAGGAGACGATGCCCGCGACCGGCGGCATACGGATCGGCATCGCCTTGAGCAAGGCGATGTCGCCGGGAAGCAGGTCCGCCTCAGCGCCATCCTCGACCACGACGAGGCGCCCGACCGCGCGACCGCCGTTCAGGACGAGCTGCTCGCGCGCACCATAAGCTTCTTCGATGCCGATGACGGGCAGCCCGACGCGTTTGGCTGCCGCTGCCTGCTGATCGGAATTGGGCTTGAAGGTGAGCGGCGCGTGGAAGCTGGCCTCGAGCTGCGCCATCATCGCCGACAGCAACTCCGGCTCGATCACGTCCCCTTCCCAAAGCTCGACGCCATAGCGGCCCAGCCGTGGATAGCGCGCGACCGCGCCGAGCACGAAACGGCGGTCCGGCCGCGAATAATTGGCCGCGTTGAAGCTGTCCGCATCGGCGAGCGTGAGATAGCGCGCCTGCAGAAAGTCGAAGTGATAGAGATAGCGGCGCGTGTCGATCCAATAGACGCGCGGCGACGCGCCGCCGCGATCGATCGCGAACATCACGCGTGGGAGTTCGAAGAAGCGCCCGCCGCCTTCGGTTCGTGCCATCTTGTCGAACGCCGCATCGCTCGCGATCCGGTCGCCATCCGTGGACGCGCGATGCCCGACACTCGCCCTTTCGGGATAGGGCCCCGCGACGGAGGCCAACAATATCCCCGTGAGCGCGGCGATGGCCGGCAGCTTGCCCATCTCGCGGCTACTTCGCCCCGAGGCGTAGCTGATCCAGATCGAGCGTCGCGACCGGGATCACTTCGAGCTGCGGATATTGCTGGCGCAGCTTGCCGACGAACTGCTTTGCGTCCCCGACGACCACGATCGTGGCACCGTCCCCGGCGATCGTCCGGCGCGCCGCGGCAGCAGCGGCTTCGGGCGTGACGGCGCCGATGCGATCGCGCAGCTTCGCCGCATCGCCCGGCGCGACTCCCTGCAGCACCAGCCCGGCCAGCGCATTGGCGAAACCCGCGCTGGTTTCCGACTGGCGCGACACGCCACCCTGGACGAACGCGATCCGCTGCGCGACGGCCTCGGCATCGAGCGGCTCCCCGGCGAGCCGCTCGAGCTCCGCGACGAAGATCGCAGCGACCTCGGGCGCGCTTTCGTTCTTGGTCTGCGCCGTGGCGCTCATCATCCCCTCATCGGCGCGGGGAGAGAGCGCGCTATAGGCGCCATAGGACAATGCGCGCTTGACGCGGACTTCCTGGAACAGCCGCCCGTTCGATCCGGCGCCGAGCACTGCGTTGGCGATCATCAGATCGGGATAGGCCGCGTCGCGCCTTGCCGGGATGCGCAGTCCCGCCGCGACCGCCGCCTGCCCGGCGCCCGGCATGTCGACCACGATCACCCGCGGCTTGCCCGCGCCGCCCGCCAGATCGTTCGGGGCGGCCGGCGCCGGCCCGATGGGGTGCCAGCTGGCGAAAAGGCGATCGCCGATCCGTCGCGCCTCGGCCGAGGTGATCCCGCCGGTCACGATCAGCACGGCGTTGTCCGGCCGCCACCAAAGGTCGCGCTGCGCCACCAATGCGTCGCGGCCGATCGCGCCCAGCGAGCGTGGCGTGCCGACGCCGCCATAGGGTGCAGCGCCATAGAGGGCGCGCTGCATCACCATGTTGGCCAGCGATCCCGGATTTTTCATCGCGACCTGGAGCCGGTCGATCGTGCGGCGGCGCTCCTGCTCGAACTCGTCGGCAGGAAAGGACGCGTTGCGCGCCACATCGGCGAGGACGGCGCCCGCCGCATCCAGCGCGGCGACCGGCGCCGTGACGCGCAGCACCGTGCCGTCAGGCGCGGCATCGGCATCGATCGTCGCGCCAAGCGCCTCCAGCTCGGCGGCGATCTGCCTGCCCGAACGAGTCGTGGTGCCTTTGGTCGCGACAAGCGCCGCCATTTCCGCAACCCCCGCTTTGCCCTGCGGATCGGTGGCGGTGCCGCCCCTGAACACCAGGGTCAGCGTCGCGATCGGGACGTTCCCCGTTCGCGCCGAGACCAGCCGCATGCCATTGGCCAGCCGCGCTTCCTCGATCACCGGATTGGTCACCGGCACCGCCGCCGAAGGCGCCGGCGGCTGCTCGCGCTCGGCTTCGGGCGCCAGCGTCAGCGGCGTGCGCGCCGCCGGCGGCACCGTCGCCCAATGCGGCATCGGCGCCGGATTCCGCCAATTATCGGTTTCCCCCGCAGGGCGCTTGCTCTCGTCGAGATAGCGGAAGTCGACACGCGCCTCGGGGGCGAGGTATCGCCGCGCGACGCGCTGCACATCCGCGGCAGTCACGCGGTTGATCGCGGCGAGACGCTTGTCGGCCGCCTTGGGATCGCCGGTGCGCACCAAAGCCTCGCCGAGCGCGAAGGCGCGGCCCGACGCCGTCTCGCGATCGGCCAATGCCTCGGCCATCAGCTCGTTCCGCGCCTCGGCCAGTTCCGCGGCGCTCACCGGCGCGTCGCGCAGCCGTGCGATTTCGGCCGCCAGCGCCGCTTCGGCCTGCTCCACCGTCGCACCGGTGGCGAGGGTAACCGTCGGTGCGAGGAAGCCATTGTCCTCGACGTCGTTGAAATTGGTGCTGGCGGAGCTGGCGATCGGCCGGTCGAAGACCAATGCGCGTTTCAGCCGCGAATTGTCGCCATTGGCGAGGATCGCGTCGAGCACCGCCAACGGCGCGACGTCCCGGTGCGCCGAACCCGGAATGCGCCAGCTGCTCGCGATCAGCGGCAGGGGTACGTTGGGCGCATAGACCGTCACCGTACGCGGCGTGGTGCGCGGCTTTTCGCGCGAATCGATCGCCAGCGGCAGCATGGATTTGCGCCGCGGAACTGCCCCGAAATAGCGGTCCACCAGCAAATCGAGCCGCGCGGGATCGAAATTGCCGGCGACGATCAAGGTCGCGGTGTCGGGCCCGTAATAGGCTTCGTGAAAGGCGAGCGCATCCTCCAGCGTCGCGGCGTCGAGCTGCTCCAGGCTGCCGATCCCCGAGCGCCGCGCCGGCACATTATCATGGCTGTTGTCGTCGAGCGCCAGCCGCAGCCGGCCGTAAGCGGGCGCGAGCACGCGCTGGCGGAACTCCTCCTTCACGACGCTGCGCTCGGTGTTGAACACCTCCGCATCGATCACCGGCCGCGCCATGCGCTCGGCATGGCTCCACAACATCGTCTCGAGATATTGGGCGGGGACGGTCTCGTAATAATTGGTGCGATCGAACCAGGTCGATGCGTTGCGCACCCCGCCGACATTCTCGGTCAGCCGATTGATCATGTTGTAGGGCATGTTGCGCGTCTTGCGCGACAATATGTGTTCGAACAGGTGCGCGAAGCCCGAGCGGCCGTCGGGATCGTGCTTGGATCCGACATCGTACCAGACCTGGACGCTCACGCTGGGCGTCGTGGTGTCGCGAATGGCGATCACCCGCAGCCCGTTGGGCAAGGTGCGCTGGGTAAAGGCGATGGGCGGAACGACGATGCTGCGCGTCGATGCCGCAGTCTGGGCCTGTGCGATGCCGGGAACGGCGACAGTAGCGAACAGGAAGGCCGCAAACACGCGGCGGGCCGTTGTAGCGCGCAACACAATATCCTTTGAAACCAGCTGCGCCGAGGTAAGCCGATCCGCGACGCGGCCGCAATGCACGATGATGCGCTGGCCGGATTGTCGCGCGATATCCGTTCGACGTTTCAGGGCATCGCTGGCTATAGTGGCACGCCGTTACCGAGGGGCGGACGGGCGGAGGGCTATTTGGAAGGCGAAGCGGATCTCCGCGCAACGCTGGAGGTGATTCTCTCCTGCGAGGCCGAAGTCGCAGCCGCGCTCTTCGCGCAAGGGCGGGTTCGCGGGTTCGGACGGCGCGGCTATGTCGTACGCCAGGGCGATCTGCTCAGTACGATGTGGCTCGTGCTCGAAGGCCGGATCAAGATCGAGTCCAGTTCCTCCAGCGGCCGATCGAGCCAGCTCGCTTTGTGCGGGCCCGGCGACTGGATCGGCCAATATGCGCGGCCGGCGACCTATCTGGCGGATATCGTCGCGCTGGAGCCCTCGATACTGCTCGCTTTTGGGTCGGGCGATCTTCCCCGGCTCGCCGCGGCGCATCCCGGGCTCGGTGCCACGCTGGCCTCGTCCTTCGCACGTCAGCTCGAGAACATCACTGCCAGACTCGACGCACGCTCGACGCTCACCGCGAGAGGGCGGATCTATTCCGAATTGCTGCGCTGTGCCGGCGACACGCTTTCGATCGCGCCGCCTCCGATCGTCGCCGAACTGGCGCATGTCGCGCAGACCACGCGCGAAACCGCCTCCCGCGCGATCGCCGAGCTCGAGCGGCGCGGCATCGTCGCGCGCACCGCCGAAGTGCTGCGGATCAATTCGCCGCGTCTGCTGGCGGAGCTGGTGATCTAGGCCGCGCCGTTCCACAGGCTGAAGAACTCCACCGATCCGGCCAGCCCCGAGCTGGCCCCGGCAAGAGCGAGCCGGAAGGGCGCCCCCTTCGCCTCGAGCGCGAGCGACGCCGATCGGGTCGCGATCGGATAGCCGCGCGCCGGGATAGCCAGCAGGGCGTCGAGAGCCGCGACATCGGCCGATCCGTCCGGACAGGCGGGAATATAATCGAGTACGACATGGATATCCGCGTCCGCGCCGGCGACGAGCGCCACGGCCGTCTCCGCCGCGGCATCGAGCCTGTCCAGCATCGTGAACACCCCCCAGGGCGTGATCTGAACGGCGCTGCCGGTGAGTGCGCCGAGCCGCTCCGCGGCGGCATGTCGGCAACCGAGCAGCGCCACCGGGCGGTTCGGCGGCCCCAAAGGCAATCCGCCCGACCCGACCACACCGCCACGCACGTCCAGCCGGCGCAGGCCCGCGCGCGCGGAAGCGTCGGAATCGGCCTCGCTTCCAGCGAGGCGCAGCATGACTGCGTCGACACCGAACTGCCGCGCGCTGCGAACCGCGCATCCCAGCGCCATCTCCTCGGCGAGCGTCGTCGCGCCCATGCTAAGTCCCCCGGAGAGATCGAGAATGTCCACTCTCGCCGCCGCGGCCAGCAACGCCTCGAACCGCGCGCGCCAGGCGTAGCCCGCGGGCATCACCGAAGCCTCCACGAACAATTCCGGCGCGGCGGGCAGCACCACGTGAAGCTCCGCGCCGCGGCGAACGAACAATTCGGCGACGACGATATCGAAGCCGGCGGCCAGCGCACCGACGGCGATACCCGCCCCGGTGGTGGCGATCGCCGCCTCGATCGCTGCCTCCAGCTGCGTGTCGCCGGCCGCGACGCCAATCGGCCCGGCGAAGTGGACCGGCGACGGCGGACGCCACGCATCGAGCCATTCGGCCGCCCTGCCCTGCTCTGCCAGGATCATGCGAAACTGACGGATCGTGACCGCATGATCTTCCCATGCGCGTGGCGTACCCGTAACCGCATCGCGCAACGCCGCCTCCGCCGCGTCCTTGCGATCGAGCAGCAGCAGCGCCTCCGCGCGGGTGGCGCCGAGCCAATAGGGCGTGTCGGGCTCGTGCAGGCCGCTGTCGAGAAGCTCGAGCGTCTCGACAGCAAGGCGTGCCGCACGATCCCGCCGGCCGCCAAGCAGCGACAGAGTCGCGGCATTAATCAGCGGATAGGTCGCGGGCGAAAGCCGCGCCGCCGCCTCGTAAGCCTTGGCCGCCTCTGCCAGCAGCGCGCTCCGCGTCGCGCCGGCGGCCGCGCCGGCGGCATCCTTGAGCAGGCGGCCCTTGAGCGTCAGCGCGGACGGGTCATCGGTCCGCCGATCGAGCCCCGCGGCGGCGAAGGCCGCGCGCGCCGGTGCAACGGCTCCGGCACGCGCCAGCGCGAGAACGTCGGCAATCGAGTCGGTCAAACCGAACACCTTCCCCTGGGACCAGATACGCCCCGTATCAGCATGAACATAACCGTCTCGAGCCGCAGAGTCTCGCGGCCGCGCTCTATCAGGTGCAAGCGGAACATCGTCCGCGTCTCCGGGATCACGGTATCGGCGGCCCCAGATTCTCGCCGGTCGGATCGATGATGACCGTCAGGCCGTCGGTCGAACCGGCATATCGCACGCGCATGACCAGATCGAAGCAATATTCCTCCCTGTCATCCTGTCCGAAGGGATCGCCATTAGCTTTTCGCATACAATTGATCATGACCAGCGCCTCGCGCTCGGTGACGCGCCCTCCGCTGGTCATTGCGATCTTGAACTTCGAAGGCTTGGTGAACGCGAAATCGTGTTTGGCGTATTGCTTGCCGTTCTTTTCGGCGTGGAAAGGCACGATCGGCATGCCGGATGGGTCTTCCAGATACGGCCAGTGCACATCGTCCATGTAGAAGACGATATAAGAATAACGCCGGGGAAACTGGAAGCCGGAGAGTCCGTAGCCCAGATGCTCGTATCTGCCGTCGCGGTCCGGCTCATCGATGCGGCCATAGCCCGCCATATCCCGGGCGTACCAGCCGAGCGAGCCGGGAATGTCGGGATTAGTCTCAGGACTGATCGGCTGACCTGCCGTGCCGCGGTGGAAGAAGCGTTCCGCGACAAACGCCCCGTTAGTATTGATGCGCATGTAAAAGAACGCAATATGCAATACATCCTTCGCGGCGGCGAAATCCGTAAAACTCTCGGGGTGCACTACCGGCGGCTCGATGGTCAATCTTGCGATCGCCTGCTCATCAGTTTCTATAGTCATTATTTGCCTCCATTAGCCATCGCACTTTCGATACGCAGGAGAACCGTACGCCACTGCTGATTGTCCGGCTCGATCGTCATGAGCCTGGTCATCGCCCGGTGCGCCGCCGTTAGTTGCGGCCGCGCTTCCGCTGGTCGGCGGAGCATCACGAGATTCCAGCCGACTCCGAGTTGCGCCTTGGCGACGCGGAAGCGGGCGGCGTTGCTGGCGGGATCGAGCGCGGCAATCTTTTCGCGGCTCGCCAGCTCGCGCCGGCGCTCCTCGAGCGATCGGGCATAATCGCCGGCAAGGTAATGGCTGTCGGCGAGCCAGGCGCGCGCATTGGCGATCTCGCCGATTATCTCCGGATCGTCGGGGCGCTTCGCCGCCGCCTTGCCGAACCAGTCGAGCGCAGCCACGATCCGGCTCCGGCCGAAATCGGGCCCGGCCTTGCGGAGCGACTGGAGCTGGCCGAGATTCATCTGGCCATATCCCGCTTCCATCAGATATTTGGGATTTTCCGGCGCGACTGCGACCAGCCGCCGGGCCAGCGCATCATATTCGCGGTAACTGGCCAGCGCCTGCCGCCATGCCTTGCGACGTTCCCAGACCCGCCCGACCCAATATTCGCTCTGCGCATGTGCGAAGATCGCGGCGGGCTGCTGTGGCCCGCGCGTGAGAGTCGCAGCAGTGGTGCGATGCGCTTCGTCGAACTTCGCGAGCGCCGCATCGAGCCGGTCGCGCTTCTCGTCGTCCTCGCCCATCGCCAGCAGCACGCGCGCACGCCGCTCGAGGCTGGCATCGGGCAGGCGCTGCAGATCGCCCTGCGCCGAATAATATTCGAGCGCACGGCTATTGACCGCGTCCATGACGCGGAAGCGGCCATCGCCTATCAGCTCCTTTCTCAGATCGGTGAGCATGAACTCGATCAACCTTTCCGCGTCCGCTCGCTGGCGCTCGGTCTCGGCCTGGGCCCGGAGAGCGACGACCAGCAGCGCACTCATGGCTAGCGCAAGCAGCACGGCGCCGAGCGTGACGGCGGTCACGCGACGCAATTGCCGCTGCGCGTCGCGCTGGACGAGCGCATCGAGCGGCAAGCCGGCGAGCCCTGCGACGATCTTGAGGAATGCCAGCCGCGGACCGTCGCCCTCGCGCCGGAAATCGGCGGCGAGGGGTTCGGAATCGCCGGCGCGCAACGCTGCCGGCAATGCTTCGCCCGGTTCGCCGCGCACGTGCGCGACGAGGATCGGCGAAGCGGGGTGCAACGCGCGAAACAGGGCGATCTCGCGATCGACCCAGCGCGAGCGCACCGCGTCGGGGGAAGCGACCACCACCAACGCCGACGAAGCCGCGATCGCGTCGCGCACCGCCTGCGACAGATCGACCGCCGCGGACAGATCGGCGCGGTCGCGGAAGATCGGACCGATCCGACCCGTCGGCTGCCCGGGCAAAGGCGAAACCTGATCCGCCAGCCGGCGCGGCAACCGATAGGCCTCGAGCCGCCGCTGGAGCCGCGCGGCAAAGGCGCGATCGGCGTGACAATAGCTGACAAATGCCCGAAACGGCTTGATCGAAGTCATCGAAAGTCCCCCCGGTCCTGGCCCCCGGCAAGACGATGCTCTGAAATCCCGGCTCCTTAAATATTAAATTTGGCAGGGGCGCCGGTCGACCGGGTTCGCTCCCGAACCCCGCCGCTTCGCGCTATTCCGCCAAGGCCTTGCGTCCGCGATCGACATGCATGCGGTGGGTGCCGGCGAGCTGGACGGTGCGGGTCTTGATCGTCTGCAGGAACGTCCATTCGCCGGTGACCCGGCGCGGGGTGATGTCGATCACCATATAGCCACGCCGGCTGGTATCCGCCCATTTGAGCTCGGGATTGGCGGCGACGAAGCCTTGGGCGACCAGCTTCGGATCGGCCGCCATATTACCCTCCATCCCGCTTGAGGTGACGGCGTGACCGGCGAACTCGACACCGGCGGGACGGCCGTCCTCGACCAGCGAATATGCCCAGGCATTATGGCTGTCGCCCGAGAGCATCACCAGATTGGCATCGGCCTGCTGCGCCGCCGCAAGGAGCCGCGCGCGTGCCGCGGGATAGCCGTCCCAGCGATCCATCCACATCGGCAGGCCGAGCCGCGCGGCGCGGGCGTTGTCGCGGAAGCTGGCGACGGTCTTCGCGCTGGCATCGGGACGGAGCCAGTCGACGGCGTTCTGCGGCATCACCGTCCGTCCGAGGATCGTCGCCATGCCGAGCAATTGCCACGCCCCCGAGCGCGCATCGGCCTTCATCGCATGCGCCAGCCAACTCTCCTGCGCCGAGCCGAGCATCGTCGCCGAAGGGTCCTGCCAGATGCCGTCGCGGAACGCCTTGAGCGCGGCATCTGGATCCGCGGCACGGAAGGCGGTGCCGATATCCGCCGGTCGAGTGCGTCCCAACAAGCGGGATTCGGTGCGGTAGAGCGTCGCGAGCGTACCGATCGGATAGGCTTTCCACGGCTCGTCCGAGACCGGCATCCATTCGCGATAGACCTGCATCGCGGCGGCGCGGCGCAGATTCCACTCGCCTTCCTTGGCCGGCTGATGGTTCTGCGCGCCGCCTTCCCAGCTGTCGTTGCTCGATTCGTGATCGTCCCAGAACGCGACCATCGGCGCCATCTGGTGCAACCGCTGGAGATCGGCATCCGCACGGTAGCAGGCATAACGCATGCGATAATCGGCGATGGCGAGGATCTCGCTACCCGGCGCCAGCACGCGCCCGGCGAGCACCCGCACGTCGGTCGCGGCCGGCGTGCCATATTCGTAGATATAGTCGCCGACATGCATCCAAAGATCGAGATCCTCGCGCGCAGCGGCATGGGCATAGGCGTTGAACCAGCCATAAGGCAGGTTCGAGCAGGAGAAGACGCCGAGCCCGAAACGCGCAACATTGCCTGCCGGCAAGGTTTTGGTGCGTCCGACCGGGGACTTGCTGCCGTCGGGGGCGACGAAGCGATACCAATAGACCGTTCCCGGCCTGAGCCCGTCGAGCGTGATCTTCACGGTCCAGTCGCGCCACGGACCGGTCTGCACGCTTCCGCCCGACACGATCCTGGCGAAACCCGGATCGAGCGCGATTTCCGCATCGAGCCGCACCGCGCCGTCGCCGGCCGCGGGCACGTAGCGCGTCCACAGCAGCATCGAATCCGGCCCCGGCTCGCCGCTGGCGACGTTGTGCGTGAATCCCTGCGCGCCGAGCAGCTGCGCGGCGAGCCCGCGTCCCGCCGGAAGCGCGAGCCCGGCCAGCCCGAACCCTCCGGCGATCAGGCTGCGACGATCGATATGCAGAACCATGTTGGGGTTTCCCGTCGCGTTCGAGTTCAGAAGCTGCCCTTGATCCCGACGTTCCACATCGAGCCGTAGATGCTGTATTGCTGCACCCGGCCGGGGACGTTCGAATAGATCACGTCGGGCGCATTGAAGAGGTTGCGGCCCGCGATCATCACTTCGAAATTGCGGTCTATCTTGTAGCTGGCGCTCAGGTTCCACAGCTCGCGCGGCGCGTGATAAAGGATGCCGTTGTTCGCCGTGGTGGGCGTGTTGCTCAGCGCGCTGGTGCGATATTTGTCCTGCCAATTGCCGGTGAGCTGCAGGTCGAACCCGGCATAGCTGTAGCGGAAGCCCCAATTGGCCGCCTTTTTGGGCATGTTCACCCGCTCGCCATCGGGATCGATCACGGTCAGCGAGGCCCGCATGCCGAAGCCCTTGAGCGCGCCCGGCAGGAAGCTGAACTGCTGGTCGTATTCGAGGACCACGCCCTCGTTGGTGCTGATCCCCGGGGCGTTCTGGGCGCTGCGGAAGATGTAGCCGGGATAGTCGCCCGAACTATAGCCGACATCTTCGGGATCGACGGTGATCCCGGTGACCTGCATGTCCTTGATGTCGAGCCGGTAATAGGAGACCCCGAGCACGCCCGAAGGCTCGAGGAAATATTGCAGCCCGGCGTAATATTTGGTCGAATGCTCGGGCTTGAGCAGGGTGTTGGGCACGCTGACGATCTGGGTGTCATCGTTGACCGAGACGACCCCGCCGAGATTGCCGTAATCGGGCCGCAGGATCGATTGGCTATAGGCGAACTGGCCGACGAGATTGTCGGTGAAATCATATTTGATCCCGCCGCTCAGGAACCAGTCGTCATATTCGCCCCGTCGGGTCGAATAGGTACCCCCGTTATACTGGTAGAGCAGGCCCTCGACCGTGCCGACCGATAGCCCGGCGGCAGTGACGTCCTTGACCGGGCGGATATTGGCGACCCGTGCCCCGGTTTTGGTCTTTTCGTAGCGCAGGCCGAGATCGAAGCGCGCCCGGCCGGTGCGGGCCTGAAGCTCGAAATAGCCGGCGAACACATCCTCCGTGACGCGCTTGTTGTTGTCGAGATCGCGCTTGAGGTTGCCGACGGTGTCGGCGACGAAATATTCCGGGTGCGCCGCGAAGATGTCGTAGACCGCGTAGTTGCTGTCCGCCCGCCAGTTCTGGTCGTTCATGTTGCCGGCATCGAAGCCGTGAATCTGGAATCGATAATTCTGCGTCCACGGGATCACCGCTTCGGGCGCCTTCTGGGTGATGTCGCCGGTGGGGCCGACATATTGAAACTGGTTGAACGAACCTTCGTTGGTGCGCCAGTCGTTGCGACGCAGTCCTGCGCCGGTAAGCGCAATGAACGGCACGCCGGCCAGGTCGAACTTCTTCTTCACGTCGAGATTGCCGCCATACATTTCGTTGACGGCGTTGGATTCGGACGTGCGGATGTTGTTGCCGATATCGTCGTCGCGGTTGAAGCTGGTCGGGTCGCTCCATGGGCGGCCGGCGGTCTGGGTCAGCGTCCATGCGTTGGAATCGGTCGACGGGCGGTCGAGCGTGAAGCCTATCCGGGTCAGATAGCTGTCGGTGCGCTGGAAGAAGCCCTTCGAATTGTCGCGGAAATTGAATTCCGAGCTCGAATAGCTGCCGCGCAGCACCGCCTCGAGGCTGTCGTCCTTATATTCGAGCTTGGGCGCGATCAGCCACGCGGGCGTGCCGGCATAACGGTGCGAATACTGAGTGTGCAGCCGGGTGTTGGTCCCGTTCGGATTGACCACGATATGCGTTCCGGTCGAATCCGCAGTGGCGCGGGTCGTCGTCGTCGTGCCGAAGATCAGGTACGTGTACTGGTTGAAATATTCGACGTCGTAGAACGAATAATTGCTGCGCAGCGACAGCGTGATCTTGTCGCTGGCCTTATAGTCGAGGCTCAGATTGGCCGCCCGGCGGCTGGTGAATTTCGGGCCCGGCCGCCACATCACCTGATAGGGAATGACGCGTCCGCCCGGCAAATACGACCAGTCGGTCTGGATGCGGTCCTGCTGGACGTAATTGGCATTGTAGCTGGCGTTGAACGCCACGCCGAGCGTGCCGTCCAGAAACACGTCGGCATAGCCGATCTGCGCCGAGGGATAGATGCGGGCATGTTTCTTGTCGTCGGGGAAATAGGCCGATGACAGGCCCGAATCCGACGTGCCGACCCCGCCGAGCTGGAAGCGTAGCAGCCGACCCTTGCGCTGAAACGCGTATTTGCTGCGCAGATTGATGCTGCCGCCGGGGGAATCGGCATCCATGCTCGCGGTCAGCGTGTTGTTGAGCTCGATCGAATCGATGCCGGTGATCGACATCTGCTCGAACGAATTCTGGCGGCCGTTATTGTTGTTCGACGTCGCGGTCGCCATCCGGGCGCCGTCGGTGGTGAAGGTCGAATATTTCGGGTCGAGCCCGCCGATGCGCACCGCGGTGGCGTCGACCTCGGTATAATCGAGCGAAATGCCCGGCATGTTCTTCATGAACTCGCCGACATCGCCCATGGTGAGCGCGCCGAAATTGTCGGCTGCGACGACGTTCTTGGCGTTGGGCGCGGCGCGGCGCTCCATGATCGCGCTGGCCTGGCCCGAGCGCACCGCGGTGACCACCAGCTCGTTCTCGTCGGCCAGATCGGCGGTGTCGGAAAATGCCTGGAGCTGGACGTCGAGCATCGCGACTTGCCCGGCCACCACGTTGGCGACCAGCCGGGTCTCCTGCAGGCCGGTGTAGCGCACCACCACCGTCGCTTCGCCCGCCGGCACGCCGGTCAGCCGAAAATCGCCGTCATCCTCGGACAAGGCGTCGATCGCCGTGCCCTCAATGCGAATCTCGGCGTTGCGGACATATTCGCCGGTCGCGGTGTTGAACACGCGGCCGCGGACGCTGCCGGTGCCCTGCGTCTGCCCTGCCCCGGTCGAGGCGCCGGCGGACGAGCGCAGGGTGATGATCTGGCCGTCGTCGGAGTCGATCCGCAGCGGCGTCCCGGCGATAAGGCGGCGAAGCGCGGCGCGAACCTCCATCCGACCCTTGACCGCAGGCGTCGAAATGCCCTGCAGGTCGCGCGCAGGCGCGACGATCTGAACCTGCGCCTGCCGCGCGAGTTCGGGAATGGCGCGTACCGCCGGCTGCGCCGGCACATCGAAAATGCGCTCCTGCGCGGCAACCGGCGCCGCGATGACGAGCGCGACCATGGCTGCGCCGCAGCGAAGGACAGGACGAGATTGCATTTGGCGGACCCCCAATGTGTCGCGCTGTTCGCGACGTTCGCGGTTGAGAGCCGCCTGCGAATTGGTTCCGCTATCGGTTGAGAAAAAAATCTACCGCGGCGCAGCGCGCGTCAGCACGATGGTATCGCCCTGCTGCTCGAACTCCGCATCGAATACGCGCGCGACGGCGCGGCTGAACCCGACAGGATCGCTGGCGGCGAACAATCCGGTCACCGGCTCACGCGCCAGCGCGGGATCGCCGATCTGGATGCGGATGTCGCTGTAGCGCGCAAACGCATCCGCCGCCTGCTTCAGCGTTTCGCCCTCGAACGCCAGCTTGCCCTCGCGCCACGAAAGCTCGCGGGCTACCACCTCGGGCGCGATCGGTTGCGGGCGCTCCGCAGCGCGATCGGACAGCAGCAGGCGCATATTGGCAGTGATCGGATAGGCGCCGTCCAGATCGATCCGTCCACGGTCGACCAGCACGTCGACTGGGCTGGCGGCCAGCTTGCGGATGCGGAATCCCGCCTGCGCGGTGCGCATGCGGCGGCCGTTCACTTCGACGATGAAGGGACGCTTCCCATCCCGCGCGACCGAAAAATAGGCTTCGCCTTCGAGCAAGGTGACGAAACGCGCCTCCGCATTGCTGCGGATCCGGATACTGCTCCGGGTGTTCAGCAGCACGGTCGAGCCATCCTCGAGCGGCACCAGACGGATCTCGCCCCGCGCAGTGCGGATCACCGCGCCGGCTGCGGGAATCGCGATGCCCAAGGCCGCCAGCGCGGCGGCGGTCAGCGCCCCGCCTGTCCAGATCAACGCCTTGCGGCGGGAAGCGCCCCTCGGCAGCGGAGGCTTCGGCCCCTCGAACGCCGCCGGATCGAAGTTCGGCCCCAGTGCCTGCGCGGACTCGCTCCGCATCGAAAGCGCCTGCGCGCGCAGCAGCGCGCCTTTGCTGCGCGGATCCCCGTTCAGCCAGGCGTGATATGCGTGTTGCTGCTCCGGTGTCAGCGGCCCACGATCCAGTCGCGCCGTCCAGTCGGACGCCGCCTGATCAATGTCGCGACTGGTTTCTCGCTCGGCCATCTATCGAGGCAATCTCCGAATCCAAATGCCTAGAGGTTTGAGACGGCGTCTTTCCGCCACGGCCAAACCAATCAATCAAGAATCGGATGCCTCGTGAAATATGCGTTTCGACCGTATTCTCCGATATCCCCATCTGCGCTGCGATTTCGCGTTGTGGCAAGCCTTCGACCCGGCGAAGGATGAAGGCCTCGCGGGTCTTGAGCGGCATTGCCGCGATCGCGTGGGCAAGCTGACGCAATTCGTCGCGGTCGATCGCGACCTGCTCGGGAGACGCTGCGTCATCGGGCGGATCGAACCGCTCGAGGTCGTCGACTGCATGGATCGGGACGATGCGCGTGCGGCGAACATGGCGGGTGATCACCGAACGCGCGACCTGGAACAGATAGGCGCGCGGATAATGGATGGTGTCGACGCTCGTCAGCTCGGCGAAGATCGAATACGCCTCCTGGATGATGTCGTCGGCATCGAGGCCCGGGAGCGCGCGTCGCGACAGCCAGCCGCGCAATGCGGGCTCGTGCGGCAGGATGTTGCGCAGCAACCAGCGCGCTCTTTCCCTGTCGCTGCCGTCGATCCCTGATCCGTTCACCGGACATTGCCCCGTTTCGATTCGAGGCGTTGCCTAGGGTCCGAATGTGACAGGCAGGCTTCGGAAATGCTGCGGTTCAGCGCGGGCGCAGCCTCTCCTCCTGCGCCTCTTCCGTCACCGGAACGAAAGGTCTCCGCGCGTCGCCGGTCCAGCGCATCAGCGTGAGCTGGGCGCTTTGCCGGCCCTTGCCGCCCGAATTCACTGCGAAATAGAACAGCCCTTCACTCACCGGCTGCGATCCGACATCGGCTTTCTGGTTCCATCCGCGGATGCCCGTCGCCGGATCCTGTAGCCCGTCGTCGGCGAGGCCCAGCACCATGCCCTTTTCCCAGCCGCGGCCGCCGCGACCGGGCACACCGATCAGGTCGCGTCGCACCGGCCGCTCGCGCGCATCGACGGCGAACAGCAGATAGTTGGGAAAGGCCGGCTTCTTGCCTGGATACACGCCCAGCCACCAGCGCTGCAGCGTCGCGTCGTACGACAGGTTCTGCACGCCGTAATGGGTGTTGCCGGTGCGGACGAAATATTTGCCATGCGCCTTCGCGGGGCCCGAACGATGGGGTGCCGCTTCGGTGAGCGGACGAGCATAGCGCGCCCAATCGCGGATATCGTACTGGAGCAGCACCTGGTGGTCGTTGTCGGCGCGCGCGACATTGCCGTAGATCCCATAGGCGACGGTCAGATAGCGTCGCCCGTCGGTCCGCCCGAACGCCGGGCCGAAGGCGACGCCGTCGATGCCCGAGCAGGCGTATCGGTGATCGGGCGAGGCGGCGACGTCGCCCCGATATTTGCCGTCGTCGCCGTCGAACCGGCCGTCGCCGTTCACGTCGGCGGAATAGTCGTCGACGACTTCGGGCAGATAGACGGTGCGGAAGATCTCGCTCCCGCTCGCGACGCCGACGCGATCGAGCCGCGCCACGTCGATCACTGCGACGTAGAACGCCTTGTCTTCCTTATATTCGAGCGAGCCGTAGACCTTGCCGTCGGCTGGATTGAAGTCGAGATCGCCGAGATGCCCGGTCCAGCCGACAAGGGTGCCGATCAGCTTGCCGCTGAAATCATATTTCGCGAGCAGGTTGGTGAACGAATAATAGATGTAGCCGCCCTTGCGGTCGACGGCCACGCCCTGGACATGCCCCGAACGCCAGGTGCCGCCATTTTGGACAAGCGGAAGATCGCTGCGCGGCGGCGGCGAGGCCTGGCCCGCGACGAGGGCAAGGGCGAGCAACGAGAGCATCTTCATCCGGGCGGACTGGCGCGCGATGATTGCATCTCGAAGACAATGGGGTCTCAGCTGTCCGAGCGGCGCGCGTCCTTCGCTTCTGCCGGGCAACGGATAATCGGTGCGTGCTCGGTCCTGCCGGCCACACTGACGCGCTGGACCTTGCAGCCGCGTGCCAGCGCAGCGGAAACGTCGTAGGAACGATACTGGATCTCGGCCGGCGCGGGCTGGGCGGAGATCACTACGGCGAGCAACGTCACGAACATGGCAAATCCTTTCGCATGTGCCCGCTCGCTACGCCGCGCGCGTTGCTGCCCGCTGCCGTTTCCGTAACGAAATGTTGCTGGGGCATTTTTTGTGCGCTGCGGCGCGTCCGCCGCGTTGACCGTTCTGCGGAGGGTTCCTAGGTCCGTCCGCGATGTTACAGTATACGGCGATGACGACCACCTCCGCCCCGATCATTGTCCTGGTGGAAGACGATCCGCCGTTGCGGACGCTGACTGCCCGGGCGCTTCAGGAAAACGGCTTCGTCGTGCGGCCCGCCGCGACCGGCGCGGAAATGTGGCTCGCGCTGGAGCATGGCGAGCCGGACCTTATCATCCTCGACATCATGCTCCCCGGCACCAACGGCATCGATCTGTGCCGGATGATCCGCGAGAAGAGCCAGGTGCCGATCATCTTCATCTCGGCGCGCGGCAGCGAGACCGATCGGGTGGTCGGGCTCGAGCTCGGCGCCGACGATTATCTGACCAAGCCGTTCGGCACGCGCGAGCTGATCGCCCGGATCCGCGCGGTGCTCCGCCGCGAGGGCGGCAAGCAGGAAGGCAAGCAGCGCAGCCTCGGGCTGCTGCGTTTCGACGGCTGGACGCTCAATCTGCCGCGCCGCGAACTGCTCTCCCCCAGCGGCGCCGTGGTCGACCTCACCGGCGCGGAATTTGATCTGCTGGTCAGCCTGTGCGAGCATACCGGCCGGGTGATCGCGCGCGAGCGGCTGATCGAGCTCTCGCGCACCCGCCTCGGCGACAGTTCGGACCGCAGTGTCGACGTGCTCGTCAGCCGACTGCGGCGCAAGCTCTCCTCGACCGGAAACAAGGCACCGATCGTCACGGTGCGCGGCGTCGGCTATATGTTCAATGCGCCCGTGACGCGCGAGTGATGCGAATGGTGCGGGCCCCGCTCGGCCTGATCGGGCAGATCTTCGCGATCCTGCTGCTGGCGATCCTGATCGAGTTCGGTGCGAGCACCTTCTTCTACGAGCGGGCGAGCCAGCTCTCTGTGCGCGACGACGAGGCGCGTCGCCTCGCCGAGCATCTGGTCATCGCCCGCAAGCTGCTCGCCGAGCATCCCCCGGCCGAGCGCCCTGCGCTGGCCACCGACCTCACCACTTCCCGATACAAGATCGTGTGGAACCACGATCTGCCTCCGGCGATGCGCGTGACCCCTTCGCTCGACCGGATCCATCGCCAGGTGATCACCTGGGAGCCGAGCCTCAATTCGGCCAATATGAGCCTGCGGCTGGTGGGATCGCCGCGCAACGCGGTGATCGTCGGGAGCACCACGTTGCCCGACGGCAGCTGGATGAAGTTCGCGACGCGCGAGCCGGTCCACGACCTCAGCTTCTCGCCCGAGCGCATCTTGCTGGCGCTGGCGCCGGCGGTGGCGATCATCCTGATCGGCGGCGTTCTGGTCCGCCAGACCCTGTTGCCGTTGCGGCGTCTCGCGCTCGCGACCGAGCGGGTCGGCGCGGGCACGACGCAGGAAGTCGCCGAAGGCGGGCCGCGCGAGGTGCGGCGGGTGATCCACGCGTTCAACCGGATGCAGGCGCGCATCCATCGCCTGCTCGTCGATCGGACCCAGGCGCTGGCCGCGGTCGGCCACGACCTGCGCACCCCGCTGGCGCGGTTGCGGCTGCGCGCCGATGCGATTCACGACGCGGATCTGCGCGAGGAAATCGAGACCGACATCGTCGAGATGCAGACGATGATCGATTCGCTGCTCACCTATCTCGCCGGCGAGACCAATGGCGAGGCCCGGCAAGCGGTGGATCTCGCCGTGATCTGCACCACCATCGCCGATGGCGCGCGCGACCAGGGGCATCATGTCGACTATGCCGGCCCCGATCATCTCGAGCGCCAGCTTTATCCGGTCGCAATGAAACGCGCGTTGACCAATCTCGTCGAGAACGGGCTCCATTATGGCGAGAATGTCCGCATCACGCTCGAAGCGCGGCCCGACTGCGCGGTCATCCGGGTGGAAGACGATGGACCCGGCATCCCCGAGGAAAGCATCGCTCAGGCGCTCCAGCCCTTCGTCCGGCTCGACACCGCCCGGGCGCGCGACACGGTCGGCTTCGGACTGGGACTGTCGATCGTCAGCCGCGCGGTCGAAGCCGAGGGCGGAACGCTCACGCTGTCCAACCGCGTCGAAGGCGGATTGCGCGCGGAAATTCGCCTCCCCGCGGTCTGAGCACGTCTCCGCGCTGCAGCAATAATTCCTTACAGAAGCGCTGCGCCGCAGCAAAGTCGCGTCCGTAAGTCTCCACTGCCCGCTTCCCCCCGCGGGCCAGTCACGGAGCAAGACACGGTGAATGAGCTGATCGGACGGGTCTATGGCTTCGCGAAACAAGTGTTTCCGGACCAGAGCGACCTCTATTCCAAACTCGCGACGCACGGGCAGAATCCCAAGGCACTGATGATCTCCTGCGCCGATTCGCGCGTCGTGCCCGAACACATCATGCAGGCGGCGCCGGGCGATCTGTTCGTCTGCCGCAACGCGGGCAACATCGTACCGCCTTATGCGATGCAGAATGGCGGCGTCACCTCGACCGTCGAATATGCCGTGATGGTGCTCGGCATCCGCGACATCATCGTCTGCGGCCATTCGGACTGCGGCGCGATGAAGGCGGTCGCCAATCCCGCCGGCCTCGAGAAGATGCCCAACGTCGCCGCGTGGCTCAAGCATAGCTGCGCCGCCGAGCAAGTGGTCAATGAAGGCTATCCCGAGATGGAAAGCGCCGATCGCGTCCGCGCGATCAGTCTCGAGAACGTCGTCGCCCAGCTCAACCATCTGCGCACCCATCCCTCGGTCGCCGCCGGCATCGCCCGCGGCGAGATCGCGCTGCACGGCTGGTTCTTCGACATCGGCGCCGGCCAGGTGCTCGCGCTCGACGGCCGCACCGGCCGTTTCCTGCCGTTGACCGAAGGCGAAGAGCTGCCCGTGGCACTGCCCGCGACCCAGCGCCTCGCCGGCGAAGTCCTGCTGGAGGCAGCGGAATGAGCAGCGCCACTGCCGCCGCCGGCGGCACCGGTACGGCCGATGCCGGCCGGACGAACGGCTGGATCATGCGTGACATCACTGCGTCGGTCGTCGTGTTCCTCGTCGCGATGCCCCTGTGCATGGGCATCGCGATCGCCTCCGGGGTCCCGCCCGAGAAAGGCCTGATCACCGGCATCATCGGCGGCCTCGTCGTCGGCGCGCTGGCGGGATCGCCGCTTCAGGTCAGCGGCCCCGCCGCGGGCCTCGCGGTGATCGTCTTCGAACTGGTTCGCGATCAGGGCCTGTCGGCGCTCGGCCCGATCCTGATGCTCGCCGGCCTGATTCAGGTCGTCGCAGGGATCTTCCGCCTCGGCGGCTGGTTCCGCGCGATCTCGCCCGCGGTCGTGCACGGCATGCTCGCCGGCATCGGCGTGCTGATCGTGATCGGCCAGTATCACGTGCTGTTCGACGCCAAACCGCTGTCAAGCGGGATCGAGAATCTGATGGCGATGCCGGGCCGCCTGCTCGGCCTGTCGCCCGATCTTCGCGCCGCCGAGCTCGCCTTGATCCTCGGCCTCACCACCATCGCGGTGATGCTGGGCTGGGAGAAACTGCGCCCCGCCTCGCTCAAGCTGGTGCCCGGTGCCCTGCTTGGCGTGGTCGCGGCCACGGCGGTCGCGTGGTTGCTCGGCCTCGACGTCACCCGCGTCGCGGTCCCCGAGAACATCGCAGCCGCGGTCACGCTGCCCCAGAATGGCTTCCTCAGCCAGTTCCTCAATCCCTCGGTGCTTACCGCGGCATTGGCGATCGCTTTCATCGCAAGCGCCGAGACCCTGCTCTCGGCGGCGGCGGTGGACCGCATGCACGACGGGGCCCGCACCGATTACAACAAGGAACTGCGCGCACAGGGCGTCGGCAATCTGCTCTGCGGCGCGGCGGGTGCGCTGCCGATGACCGGCGTGATCGTGCGCAGCTCGGCCAATGTCCAGGCCGGCGCCACCTCGCGCCTGTCGACGATCCTTCACGGCGTGTGGATCCTCGGCTTCGTCGCATTGCTACCGTGGCTGCTGCGCGAGATCCCTATGGCGGCGCTCGGCGCAGTACTCGTCGTCACCGGCGCGCGGCTGGTCAATTTCAGCCATGCGAAGCATCTGTTCAAGGACTACGGCGTCCTCCCGGTGCTGATCTGGGCGGTTACGCTTACCTTGGTGGTGGCGGAGGATTTGCTCACCGGCGTGCTGGTCGGCATCGCGCTGTCGCTGCTCGAACTGCTGCCCCACGTCCGCCGGCTCAAGCTCAAGGTCAACGAGCAGGACGACGACGCGGGCCGCACCATCTCCCTTGTCGGCGCGGCGACCTTCGTGACCTTGCCCAAGCTGTCGGCGAAGCTCGACGCCGTCCCCGGCGGCGCGCCGGTCCGGCTCGACCTGACCCGCTGCTCGGCGGTCGACCATACCTGCGCCGAATTGCTCCGCGACTGGTGCTCGCGCCGACGCGCGAGCGGCTCGGAAGTGGCGCTCGACGGCGCCAGCGGACGACTGGCGGCATTGGCCGCCTGATCCAGGCGGGAGTGCGCCACACGCGCACTCCCGCTTGAATTACAACGGGATTGGAGCCATGGCGGCGACCCGGCCAGACGCGCCGGCAGCCCTGGACCCCGTCATTCGTCAGATCGCCGCCCTTCCCTATCGCACCGAAGACCCGGCAGCCGATGCCGCGGTCCGCATCCTTTTGGTCACCTCGCGCGGCACAGGCCGCTGGGTGATCCCCAAGGGCAATGCGATGTCCGGGACCGCGCCGCACGTGGCCGCCGCGCAGGAAGCCGAGGAAGAGGCCGGCGTGCTCGGCCCGGTATGTCCCACCCCCCTCGGCTCCTATCGCTACCGTAAACGTCGCGGCAGCGGGGCATCGCTGATGATGGATGTAGACGTCTTTCCGCTCGCGGTGACTCGCGAGCTTCCCCGCTGGAAGGAACAGCAGGAGCGCGAGCGCCGCTGGTTCACGCTGGCCGAGGCGGCCGATGCCGTCGAGGAGCCCGACCTGCGCGATCTCATCCGTTCGTTCGGCGCGTCCGAGTTCAAAGCTGCAACCCAGCGGATCGGCGTGTTGGGCGCCGTCGCTGAAAAATCGAGGTTAGGTCCGATGTTCGCCTGGTTTCAGCGGCTGCTGCCCCGCACTGGCAATTTCTTCGAGCTGTTCGAGGCGCATTCCACGACGGTCGTGGCCGGAGCCGACGCGCTCGCGCGTCTCCTCCAGGGCGGGCCGGCGGGCACCGAGCATATCCGCGAAGTGATCGAACGCGAGCACGACGCCGACAACATCACCCGCGAAGTGCTCCAGACCGTCCGGAAAACCTTCCTGACGCCCTTCGATCGCGGCGCGATCACCAGCCTGATCAACGCACTCGACGATTCGATCGACGAGATGCAGGCAACGGTCAACGCGATCGCGCTGTACGAGGTCGACAGCTTCCAGTCCGAGATGAAGGACATGGCGGGGATCATCGTCGATGCCGCGCGGATCACCGCCGAGGCGATGCCGTTGCTCCGCAACGTGGCGCAGAATGCCGGCCGCCTGCACGAGCTGACCGAGCGGCTCGTCCGCATGGAAGGCCATGCCGACGACATCCATGCCGCCGGCCTCAAGCGCTCGCTCAAGGAGCATGGCGCGAGCGACACGCTGAAATTCGTCGTCGAGCGCGAGCTCTACAAGCATCTCGAGCGGATCGTCGACGCGTTCGAGGATGTCGCGAACGAGATCGACGGCATCGTCATCGATCACGCCTGAACGCCCGGGACATGCACGAACTTGCTCTGCCCCTGCTGATCGGCCTGATCGCCGTCGCGCTGGCGTTCGATTTCCTCAATGGTCTGCACGACGCCGCCAATTCGATCGCCACCGTAGTCGCCACCCGGCTGCTGTCGCCGGTGCAGGCCGTGGTGTTCGCCGCGGTGTTCAACTTCGCCGCCTATTTCCTCACCATCGCGGTGCCCTCGCTTCACGCCGTCGCCGAGACGATCGGCAAAGGGCTGGTCGACAAGGACGTCGTCACCCCAGCGGTGATCTTCGGCGCACTCGGCGGGGCGATGTTCTGGAACGTGCTGACCTGGATGAAGGGCATTCCCTCGTCGAGCAGCCACGCTTTGGTCGGCGGATTGATCGGCGCCGGCGTCGCGCATGCCGGACTGACCGGCATCCACTGGGGCGGGCTCAACAAGACCCTGCTCGCGATCGTGCTGTCGCCGACGCTCGGCATGCTGCTCGCGATGCTGGTGATGCTGGTCAGCTCCTGGCTGCTGATGCGCGCCACTGCGCGCGGCGCCGAGCGCAGTTTCCGGGTCCTGCACCTGATCTCTTCCGCAGCCTATTCGCTCAGCCACGGCCTCAACGACGCGCAGAAGACGATGGGCATCATCACCGTGCTGCTCTATTCGACCGGCCACCTGACCGGCGAGTTCCACGTGCCGCATTGGGTGGCGATCAGTTGCTATGTCGCGATCGCATTGGGCACGATGACCGGCGGCTGGAAGATCATCGAGACGATGGGCTCGCGGATCACCAAGCTGTCGCAGCATCAGGGGTTCAGCGCGTCGCTGGCGGGATCGATGGTGCTGTTCACTGCGTCCGCGCTCGGCATCCCGGTCTCAACCACCCACACCATCACCGGCGCAATCATCGGCGCCGGAACCGCGCGCCGCGCTTCGGCGGTGCGCTGGGGCGTCGCGCAGAATGTAGTGATGGCGTGGGTGATCACGATCCCCGCCTCGGCGCTGGTCGGCGCCGCTTTTTACGGACTGACGCGATTGTTCTGACGCGCGACGGCGTTCTTTCTAATTGTCACCCCGGACCTGTTCCGGGGTCCACCAGGCAGCTGGGTAATGCCATCGAAAGTCTTGGCAGGCGCGTTCGGCATAGTGGACCCCGGAACAGGTCCGGATGACGAGAAGAGCGCGGCAGCGGCTCAGACCTCTGGGGGCCGGTCCCCCTACCCCTTCCGCCCCGCCCTGCACTGGCTCGGCGTCTCGCCGAAACGCGCGCGGAACAGCCGGCTGAGATGCGCCGCATCACTGAAACCGAGCCGCTCGGCGATCGCGCCGATACGCTCCTCATTCTCCGCGTCGAGCAGCGCGATGCGCGCGGCGTTGAGCCGGCAGTTGCGGATATAGGTCTGCACCCCGCCCTCCTTGTCGAACAGCCGGTGGAGCGTGCTGCGCGACACTTTGAGCCGTCGGCAGAGGCTGGCCACGCTGAGCGAGGGCGATTCCAGGTTGGCGTGAATCTCTTCGCGCGCACGCGCCGCCATGCCGAGCGCGAGTTCGGGTGTGCGCCGCTTGCTTCCCGCCGAAGCATGGACCGCGACCACCAGCAGATCGAGCAAGGTCCGCGCGAGCCGCGGCGCGTCCTCGGGGGCGATCAGGTGGAACGCTTCGCTGAGCTTGTGCAGATGGGTGTGGAACAACGCCGCCTCGTCACGACCGATGACGAGGCCGTGGAGTTCGGCCACCGGCCCCAGCTCCGCTTCGGCGAGCGGCCGCGGAATCGCCAGCTGGATCGATCGGGCGATCGACATGGTCATGGTGATCGGCTGGGCGATGTCGAACAACAGGATCTCGCCGGTGCGCGTCTCGAACTCGCGCGTCCCCGCGACGCCGTGCATCTCGCCCTCGAGGAGCAGTCCCACGCCGAGAATGTCGATCCCGTCGCTGGCGATCCGCTTGGGCGTTCGCTCGAGCAGCCTCGCGGTCCCGGTCGAATAGGACACGGCGATCCCGTCGAGATAGACATTCTGGGCCGAGGTCGAGAACGGCCCGATCGGCGTCGACTCGAACAACGCGGCGACGCTGGGCCAGCCGCGATCGGACCATGCTTCATGACGCTCGGCGGGTGCGATGCCCGAGGTCGAGTAACGGACGGGCTCGATGCCCCGCCTGTCCCCCATATTATGCTCCGAATCTTTTAAGAATGCAGCAGGACGCATGCGATTCCGGTTAGTTAGCCGGCGGTTCTACATTAAATTGTGATTCAGGAAAGCGGTCTGGGACACCCGTTCCATGTTTTTGGAGCAGCGAACCGAACTTGCCTGACCATGCAGCTTTTCGTATCGTACGTGAAAAGATATTTCACGAATGAAAAGGCGAGGATATGGGGCTCACCCGCAGGCAGGCACTGGGCAGTTTTGCGGGCGCTGCGGCGGCCGGTATCGCACCACCGCTCGGTGCTCAAGTGGCGCCGAACTGGTCGAGCGTCGTCGAGGCCTTCCGCGTTCCCGACTGGTTCCGCGACGCCAAGTTCGGGATCTGGGCGCATTGGAGCGCGCAATGCGTCCCCGAATTCGGCGACTGGTATGGCCGAAAGATGTATGTCGAGGGCGACCCGTTCTACGACCATCATATCAAGCATTACGGCCACCCAGCCGATCGCGGATTCCTTGAGATCGAGAATGCGTGGAAGGCGGAGAATTGGGACCCCGAAGGCCTGATCGCGCGCTACAAGGCGGCGGGCGCGCGCTATTTCATGGCGCTCGCCAACCATCACGACAATCTCGACGCGTTCGACAGCAAATATCATGCATGGAACACGCTGCGCGTCGGCCCGAAGCGCGACATCGTCGGCACCTGGGAGAAGGTCGCGCGCAGGCACGGCATGCGTTTCGCGGTCAGCAATCACAGCGCGCACGCCTGGCATTGGTGGCAGACCGCTTACGGCTATGACGCCGAGGGCCCGCGCGCCGGCGAGCGGTACGACGCGTTCAGGCTGACCAGGGCCGATGGCGTTGGCAAATGGTGGGAGGGGCTCGACCCGCAGGAACTCTATACCGGCCCGGCGATGGTCCCGCCCGACGGTATCCAGAGCGCGCAGGCGATGCGCGACTGGCACGAAGTGCACAGCCGCCGCTGGATGGAGTTCGCCCCGCCCGAAAATCCGCACCATGTCGCCAAATGGCTGCTTCGCCAGCAGGATCTGGTCGAGAGATACCGGCCCGACATGGTCTATTTCGACGATTACGCCCTTCCCTTCGGCACTGTCGGGCTCGAGGCGCTCGCGCATTTTTATCGCCAGAGCATCGCGCGCGACGGCAAGGTAGAAGTCGTCGCCACCGCCAAGCAATTGACGGCCTATCAGCGCACGGCTTTGGTCGATGATGTCGAACGCGGCTTCAGCGATCGGCTGCGTGAGGAGCCGTGGCAGACCTGCACCTGCATCGGCGATTGGCATTACAATCGCGCCCGCTACGACCAGAAGAGCTACATGCCCGCGGTCAAGGTGATCCAGCGGCTGTGCGACGTGGTCTCGAAGAACGGCAATCTGTTGCTGTCGATCCCGATGCGCGGCGACGGCACGATCGACGGCGAGGAAGACAAGATCCTCGCCGGCATCACCCGCTGGATGCGGCGCAACGGCGACGCTGCGATCTTCGGCTCACGGCCGTGGCGTATCTATGGCGAGGGCCCGACCAAGGTCGGCGGCGGCATGTTCAACGAAGGCAAGGTCGAATTCACTTCCGGGGATGTGCGCTTCACCACCCGCAAGGGCGCGCTCTACGCCGCCTTGCTCGCCTGGCCCGAAGCGCCGGTGACGATCGTCGCGCTCGGCAAGACCGCCTTGCCCGATGCGGCGATCGAGCGCGTGCGCCTGGTCGGCGGCGGGCGGGTGAAATTCGAACGCAGCGACGCGGGGCTGACGGTGAGACTACCGCGCGGCGGCCCCGAGGATTTCGTCCCCATCCTCCGCATCGACGGCCGCGGGCTGGTCTAGATCACCACCTCAGTGCTCCTGCGAAAGCAGGAGCCCAGAGTCGCAAGCGATGCCCTTCATAGTCCTGGGTTCCTGCTTTCGCAGCAGCACAAGACCCTATTCGAACTCCAAAATCGCCACGTCCACCGCCAGACTCTCGCCCGGCGCGAAGTTCGCCGCCTTCACCACACCTGCCCGCTCGGCGCGCAGGATATTCTCCATCTTCATCGCCTCGACCACCGCGAGCGGCTGTCCCGCCTCGACCCTGTCGCCCGGCGCGACATGGAGCCGGGTGAGCAGCCCCGGCATCGGCGCGAGCAAGAACTTCGACAGATCGGGCGGCACCTTCTCGATCATGTGGTGGCGATATTGCGCGACATGCGGCGGCAGCACTTCGATCCGGTGTGCCGCGCCATGCGCGGTCAGCCGCCACGCCGCGCCCTTGCGCTCGACTCCGACGGTCAGCGGCGCGTCGTCGATGCGCACCGCGAACAGCGGCTCGCCGGGACGCCAATGCCCGATCAGTTCCATCGGCTCGCCGGCGCCGCGGACCAATTGCACGCCGCTCTGGTTCTCGACCGTCATTTCGAACCGCTCGCCGTCCACGGTGACGACGCGTTCGCCCTTCGGCGCAACCGGGCCGTTGAGCTGGCCGCTAATCTCTCCGGCGCGGCGCGTCCGCTCGAGATCGATCACCGCCGCCGCCGCCGCCAGCCTGCGCCGCAGCTCGGGCGAGGCTGGCGCGCCTTCGAACCCTTCGGGATATTCCTCGGCGATGAACCCGGTGGTCAGCGCGCCTTCGCGGAAGCGCGGATGCTGCATGATCGCCGAGAGGAAGTCGATATTGTGTCCGATCCCGTCGATCCGGAAGCGATCGAGCGCCGCGACCTGCCGGTCCGCCGCCGCCTCGCGGGTCGGCGCCCAGGTCACCAGTTTGGCGATCATCGGATCGTAGAACATCGAGATCTCGCTGCCCTCGGTCACGCCGTCGTCGACCCGCGTGACGCCGTCCTCGTCGCGCATCTCGACCGGCGGGCGATAGCGCACCAGCCGCCCGGTGCTCGGCAGGAAGCCGCGATACGGATCTTCGGCATAGACCCGGTTCTCGATCGCCCAGCCGCTCAGCCTGACGTCGTCCTGCGTGAAAGCGAGCTTTTCGCCCGCCGCCACCCGGATCATCTGCTCGACCAGATCGAGCCCAGTAATCTCCTCGGTCACCGGATGCTCGACCTGCAGCCGGGTATTCATCTCGAGGAAGTAGAAGCCCGCGCCGGTCGGGTCCGCGCCCGAGACGATCAGCTCGACCGTGCCCGCGCTGTAATAGCCCACCGCCCGCGCCAGCGCGACCGCCTGCTCGCCCATCGCCCTGCGCATCTCGGGGCTGACGAACGGCGACGGCGCCTCTTCGACCACTTTCTGGTGCCGCCGCTGGATCGAGCATTCGCGCTCACCCAGATAAACGATGTTGCCGCGCTGGTCGCCGAGTATCTGGATCTCGATATGGCGCGGCTGTTCGATGAACTTCTCGATGAACACGCGGTCGTCGCCGAAGCTCGCCAGCCCCTCGCGCCGCGTCGCCTCGAAGCCTTCGCGGACGTCCTGCTCGTTATAGGCCAGCCGCATCCCCTTGCCGCCGCCGCCGGCCGAGGCCTTCATCATCACCGGATAGCCGATCTCGCCGGCGATCCGCACCGCCTGTTCGGTATCCGCGATCTCGCCGACGAAACCGGGGACGACGTTCACCCCCGCCGCCCTGGCGAGCTTCTTCGATTCGATCTTGTCGCCCATCGCCGCGATCGCGTTCGGCGGCGGCCCGACGAACGCGATCCCCGCCTCGGCGCACGCCCGGGCGAAGCTCTCGCGCTCGGAGAGGAAACCATAGCCCGGATGGATGCAATCCGCCCCGGTCTCCTTCGCCGCGAGCAGGATCAGTTCGGCCTTGAGATAGGAGTCCGCGGCCGGCGCCGGCCCCAGCCGCACGCTTTCATCGGCCATCAGCACGTGCGGCGCCCGCGCGTCGGCGTCCGAATAGACCGCGACCGTCGCGATCCCCATCCTCTTCGCCGTGCGCATCACCCGGCAGGCGATCTCGCCGCGATTGGCGACCAGGATCTTCTTGAACATCAGCGCACCATCTTCCAGCGATCCTCGGTCCACAACACGTCGTACGCACCGTCTTCGCGGCGCTTGAGAAAATACACTCCGCGGTCGCGCGGGACCGCCGAGAGGAACCTGCACTCGTCATCGTCGGGCAGCGAATGCCACACTACGGGGTAGACGCGCCTACGTTCGCCCTTGAGCACGCGCCGCGGCATCACCGTGTCGCGCGACACGGCCAATTTGCCGACTACGACCACATCGGCATCGGCCTGATAGAGCCGCGGCGGATATATCGAGCAAGCCTGCGCAGGCGCGGCGAAGCCCAACGCCGCAGCGGCAAAGGCGGCAAGTCGGCCGCGCATCAATGCGTCTCCGCCAGCGCCGCGAGTTGCTTCGCCCGCGCCTCGGTAAGCTCGGCCCGGCAGGAGGCGACCAGCATCGGCTCGGCGCTGCCGCCGCGCATCCGATAGCCGTCGCTGTCGCAATGCGCGTCGCGATAGGCGAGCCACGCCCGCTGCGCCTTGAGCAACTGATCGGCATAGCCCGGCCGGCCGTCATTTTCCGGCGATCGATCATAGTCGCGCATCAGCGCCAAGGTCGTCTTCCACTGCTTGTTCATCGCAGTATCGGCAGCTTCGAAGCGGCGAACCTCACACCGGGTCATGTCCGATTGCGCGATCGGATTGTCGCAATTCAGGCCTTGCACGCCGACGAGGAGCAAGAGAGCCGTCGCGATCACTCCGCCGCCACCTGCATCACCGTGTCGCCCTGCAGCGGGGTCAGCCCTAATTTTGCGAACAGCGCGGCATCCGCATCGTCGCCGGCATTGCCGGTGGTGAGCAATTTGTCGCCGGTGAAGATTGAATTGGCGCCGGCCATGAAGCAGAGCGCCTGGGTCGAATCGCTCATGCTCTCGCGCCCCGCCGACAGCCGCACCATCGATTCCGGCATGGTGATCCGCGCCACCGCGACCGTGCGCACGAACTCGATCTCGTCGATCTTGGCCAGCGGCGTATCCGCGAGCATGTCGCCGAGCACGGTGCCCCTCACCGGCACCAAAGCATTGACCGGCACGCTCTCGGGATGCCGCGGCAGCGTCGCGAGCGCATGGATGAACCCCACCCGGTCGCCGCGCGTCTCGCCCATCCCGACGATCCCGCCGCAGCACACGTTGATCCCCGCCGTGCGGACATGCTCGAGCGTGTCGAGCCGATCCTCGAAGCTACGGGTGGTGATCACCTCGCCATAACGTTCGGGCGAAGTATCGATATTGTGGTTGTAATAATCGAGCCCGGCATCGGCGAGCATGTCGGCCTGCGCGGGCGTGAGCATGCCCAGCGTCATGCAGGTCTCCATCCCCATCTGGCGCACTCCCTTCACCATCTCGACGATGGCGGGCATGTCGCGGTCCTTGGGGTTGCGCCATGCCGCGCCCATGCAGAAGCGCGAGCTGCCATTGTCCTTGGCCTGCGCAGCGGCCTGGAGCACCGCGCGCACGTCCATCAATTTGGTCGCCTTGAGCCCGGTCTCGGCATGCACCGACTGGTTGCAATAGCCGCAATCCTCGGGGCAGCCGCCGGTCTTGATCGACAGCAGGGTCGACATCTGGACCTGATCGGGCGCGTGATGCTTACGGTGGACGGTCTGCGCGCGGAACACGAGTTCGCCGAACGGCAGGTCGAACAATGCGGCGATCTCGTCGCGGGTCCAGTCGGTACGGATCATTTGAGTATCGCCGATGCAAAGGTTTGAATGAACGAGCCGAGGCCGATCGCGAGGAAGAAGGTCGCCGAGATCAAGCCATAACGCACCTGCCGGGCGAGCTTCGCATAGACAATAGTCTTCACCTCGATCGTGACGAGCGCACCCGCCATCAGCAGGCTGATCACTCCTGCAACGCCGATCGCGGCCAATACTATGATCACCCGACGCGGATCGAACGTGGCGCCGGTGCCGTCCATGAAGGCGAACACGCCGCCGATCGAGACCAGCGAGATCCCGGTCAAATGCTTGAAATAATCATAAGCGCGGCCGAACGGCAGCTCGTCCTTCCGCTCGGATATGGTTTCGTCTTCGGTCATTCGGCTGCTTCCTCGATCGGCGGCAGATTGTGGCCGAGCAGCTTGAGCACTTCCGTGGCCGCGCTGACAAGGTTGGTGCCGGGGCCGAAGATCGCCTGCACACCGTGCGCGCGGAGGAATTCGTAATCCTGCGGCGGGATCACGCCGCCGGCGACGACCTTGATGTCGGGCCGCCCCGCTTCCTTGAGCGCAGTCACCAGCTCGGGGATCAGCGTCTTGTGTCCGGCGGCAAGGCTCGACGCGCCGACCACGTCGACCTGCCTCTCCAGCGCCAGCGCGCAGGTCTCGGCCGGGGTCTGGAACAGCGGTCCGGAGACCACGTCGAAGCCGAGATCGGCAAAGGCGCTGGCGACGACGTTGGCGCCGCGATCATGCCCGTCCTGCCCCATCTTGGCGACCAGCACCCGCGGCTTGCGGCCAACGCGGCGCTCGAACGCGGCGACGCCTTCGCCGGCGCGCAGCCAGCCCTTGTCCGCGGCATGCGCGGGGCCATAGACGCCCTTGATCGGAGTCACCCCCACGGCGTGGCGCCCGAACGCCACTTCCATCGCCGCCGACATCTCGCCCAGCGTACACCTCGCCCGCGCCGCCTCGACGCACAGCGCGAGCAAATTCTCGCTCCCCGCGGCCCCGCGGCGCAGATTGCCCAGCGCTTGCTCGGCCTTTGCCGCATCGCGATCGGCGCGGGTCTGCGCGATCCGCTTGATCTGGTCGGCGCGCACCCGCGTATTGTCGATCTCGAGAATGTCGATCGGCGCATCGTTGGGGTTGGGATATTTGTTCACCCCGACGACGACGTCCTCGCCGCGATCGACCCGTGCCTGCCGCGCCGCGGCGGCGCGCTCGATATGCTCCTTGGGCATGCCACTCTCGACCGCGTGGGTCATCCCGCCGAGCGCCTCGACTTCCTCGATCAGCGCCCAAGCCTTGTCGGCGAGTTCCTGCGTCAGTGCCTCGACATAATAGCTGCCGCCCAAGGGATCGACGACATGCGTCATCCCGGTCTCTTCCTGCAGGATCAGCTGGGTGTTCCGCGCAATCCGGGCGGAGAAGTCGGTCGGGAGTGCCACCGCTTCATCGAGGCTGTTGGTGTGGAGCGACTGAGTGCCGCCGAAGGTCGCCGCCATCGCCTCGATCGTGGTGCGGATGACGTTGTTGTACGGGTCCTGCTCGGTCAGCGACACGCCCGAGGTCTGGCAATGCGTGCGCAAGGTCTGCGAGCGCGGGCTGCCGCCGAACCCTTCGATGATCCGGCTCCACAGCATCCGCGCCGCGCGCAACTTCGCCACTTCCATGAAGAAGTTCATGCCGATGCCGAAGAAGAAGGACAGCCGCCCGGCGAACGCGTCGATGCTCAAGCCCCGCGCGATCGCGGCGCGGACATAGGCCATGCCGTCGGCAAGCGTGAAGGCGAGCTCCTGCACCGCCGTCGCCCCCGCCTCGTGCATGTGATAGCCCGAGATCGAGATCGAATTGAACCGCGGCATATGCTGCGCGGTATAGGCGATGATGTCCGCGACGATCCGCATCGAGGGTTCGGGCGGATAGATATAGGTGTTGCGGACCATGAACTCCTTGAGGATGTCGTTCTGGATGGTCCCGGTGAGCTGGTCCTGCCGCACCCCCTGCTCTTCGGCCGCGACGATGTAGAAAGCGAGGCACGGCAGCACCGCGCCGTTCATCGTCATGCTCACCGACATCTGATCGAGCGGGATGCCGTCGAACAGGATCTGCATGTCGGCGAGCGTATCGATCGCCACCCCGGCCTTGCCGACATCGCCGGTGACGCGCGGATGATCGCTGTCATAGCCGCGGTGCGTGGCGAGATCGAAGGCGATCGACAGTCCTTTCTGTCCCGCGGCGAGGTTGCGACGGTAGAAGGCGTTCGATTCCTCGGCGGTCGAGAAGCCGGCATATTGGCGGATCGTCCATGGCCGCCCGGCATACATCGTCGCCTTCACCCCGCGGGTGAACGGCGCAAAGCCCGGCAGCCCGGGATCGGGCGCGTCGGCGGCGGTGTAGAGCGGTTTGACCGCAATCCCCTCGGGCGTGTGCCAGGTGAGATCGGCGTCCTTCACTTCCTTCGCGGCAAGCTTCGCCCATGCATCGAGATCGCTCACTTCCGTGCTCCTGCGAAAGCAGGAGCCCAGGGCCCCGAGCGATGCCCTTCGTGACTCTGGGCTCCTGCTTTCGCAGGAGCACGACGAACGCTCGTGCTCACTTGCCCTTGAACTCCGGCTTGCGCTTCTGGAGGAACGCCGCGACACCCTCCTGGAAATCCTGCGAACGCGCCGCGACCGACTGATGCTCCGCCTCGAGCGCCAGCGTCTCCTCCAGCGTGCCGCTCAGCGCCACCTTGATCTGCTTGCGGATCAGCCCGAGCGCGACCGTCGGCATCGCCGCGAGCCGCCGCGCATAGCTCATCGCGGTATCGAACACGACGCCATCGTCTACGACATGAGTGAGCAACCCGGCTTCCTGCGCGTCGTGCGCCGAAAGCCGCTCGCCGAGCAATGCCATCTCGAGCACCTTGGCGCGCCCCGCCGCCTTGGCGATCAGCCAGGTCGCGCCGGCATCGGGGACCAGTCCGATATTGGCGAAGGCGAGCAGCAGATACGATGCGCGCGCCGCAATCACGATGTCCGCACCCAAGGCCAGCGATGCGCCCGCGCCCGCCGCGGGGCCGTTCATCGCCGTGACGATCGGGATCGGCAGATCGGCCATGGTCTGCTGGACCGGATTGTAATGGTTGCGCAGCCGGTCGCCGGGATCGCCGCCCGAGCCTTCCTTGAGCGAGGCGCCGGCGCAGAATGCCCGCCCCTCGCCGGTCAGCAGCACCGCACGCGCGCCGTCCTCCACCGCCCGCCCAAGCGTCGCCGCGAGCAGATCGAGCATGTCGAGGGTGAGCGCGTTCAACTCGTCGGGCCGGTTGAGCCGGACCACCGCGACATCGCCGTCGAGCGCGTATAGGATCTCGCTCATTGCATAGCCCCGACGTGCTCCTGCACATGCTGTTCAATGCCCATCGCGCGGCGTCTCCATGATCTCGGTCAGCACTCCGCCCATGTCCTTCGGGTGGACGAAGAAGATCGGCGTGCCGTGCGCACCGATCCGCGGTTCGCCGAGCACCCTGGCGCCCTTGCTCTCGAACCACGCTTTGGCTTCGCGGATGTCGGGCACCTCATAGCACAGATGGTGCTGTCCCCCCGCCGGGTTCTTCGCGAGAAAGCCGTGGATCGGCGAGTCTTCCCCCAGCGGCTCGATCAGTTCGATCTGGCTGTTGGGGGTATCGACGAAGCTCACTCTCACCCCCTGCGCGGGCAAGTCGAACGGTTCGCGGATCACTGCCGCGCCCATCACGTCGCGATAGAAAGCGATCGAGTCCGCGATCGACGGCGTCGCGACACCGACATGGTTGAGGCGGCCGAGTTTCACTGCTTGCTGGGCGCCGGCGTGACCGACGGCATCGCATAAGGCAGTCCACACGTCGCGTAGACCTTGCGGAAGATCGCGTCGCTGCCCGGACCGGCAAAGTCGCGCTCGATCATCGTCTCGCCCTCGGCGAAGCCGAGCCGAACCTTCTTCGCCTTGGCGATCTCGTCGGCGATCAGATACACTTCGGGAGGCTCGCCATTATAGGCGCCCTTCCCCGGGAACAGCCACGAGGTCATGTCGGCCATACCCTCGTCGAGGGTCAGCGTGACGATACGCGAATCGCCCGCCGGCACCGGGGTCTTCGGCATGAACTGCACCGAGACGATCGGGACGTTCACCGTGTCGCAGCGCAGCAGCAGCCGCGAGCCGTCGGCCGAGCGCACCGTCGCGGTCGCGCTTTTCGGCTGGGCCGGATCGCTGCTCTCGCGGAACACCCACACCCCGGGTGCCGGGGCGACGGCGGGCGCGGGCGTTGCGGTCTGGGCGCCGAGGGCAAGCGCGAGGAGGAAGCTGATCATCTTGGTCCTTGCATGCTTTCGGCGGCCGGTGCGGCGCCGTTCACAGCGGAATGTTGTCGTGCTTCTTCCACGGGTTCTCAAGCTGCTTGTTGCGCAGTTTCCGCAGCCCCAGCGCCACTCGCCGCCGGGTCGAATGCGGCAGGATCACTTCGTCGATGAAACCCTTGCTCGCCGCCACGAACGGATTGGCGAAGCGCGCCTCATATTCGGCCGTGCGCTCGGCGATCTCCTCGGGCGTCTTGCCCCGGAAGATGATCTCGACCGCGCCCTTCGCCCCCATCACCGCGATCTCGGCGGTCGGCCAGGCATAGTTCAAGTCGCCGCGCAGATGCTTCGACGCCATCACGTCATAGGCGCCGCCATAGGCTTTCCGGGTGATCACGGTGATCTTGGGCACCGTCGCCTCGGCATAAGCGAACAGCAATTTCGCGCCGTGCTTGATGATCCCCGAATGCTCCTGCCCGACCCCGGGCAGGAACCCCGGCACGTCGACGAAAGTCACGATCGGGATGTCGAATGCGTCGCAGAAGCGTACGAACCGCGCCGCCTTCTTGCTCGAATTGATGTCGAGCACCCCCGCCAGCACCATCGGCTGGTTGGCGACCACCCCCACCGTGCGCCCCTCGATCCGCCCGAAGCCGATCAGCACATTGCCGGCATGGCTCGGCTGGAGCTCGAAGAATTCGCCCTCGTCGAGCACCTTCCGCAGGCATTCGTGCATGTCGTAGGGCTGGTTGGCGCTCGGCGGGATCAGGCTGTCGAGGCTGGGCTCGATCCGGTCCCACGGATCGTCGCACGGCCGCTCGGGAACGTCCTCGCGGTTCGATGCGGGCAGGAAGTCCACGAAGTCGCGGGCCGCGAGCAGCGCCTCGATGTCGTTGTCGAAGGCCACGTCCGCGACCCCCGACTTCGTGGTATGCGTCACCGCTCCACCCAGTTCCTCCTGCGTGACGATCTCGTTGGTGACGGTCTTCACTACATCCGGGCCGGTGACGAACATGTACGATGAATCCTTCACCATGAAGATGAAGTCGGTCATCGCGGGAGAATAGACGGCCCCGCCTGCGCAGGGGCCCATGATCAGGCTCAATTGCGGCACTACGCCGCTGGCGAGCACGTTGCGCTGGAACACTTCGGCATAGCCGCCGAGGCTGGCGACGCCTTCCTGAATCCGCGCGCCACCGCTGTCGTTCAATCCGATCACCGGCGCGCCGACCTTCATCGCCATGTCCATGATCTTGCAGATCTTCTGCGCGTGACGCTCCGAGAGCGAGCCGCCGAACACGGTGAAGTCCTGGCTGAACACGAACACCAGCCGGCCGTTGATCGTGCCGCTGCCGGTGACCACGCCGTCGCCGGGGACGATCTGGGTCTCCATGCCGAAATCGACGCAATTATGCTCGACATACATGTCGAGCTCCTCGAACGAATCCTCGTCGAGCAGCACCTCGACCCGCTCGCGCGCAGTGAGCTTGCCCTTGGCGTGCTGCGCGTCGATGCGCTTCTGCCCGCCGCCCAGCCGGGCCGCGGCGCGGCGGCGCTCCAGTTCCTCGATCGTCGACGACATTGGGTTCTCCCGGCGGTGGCGCCTTCTGCACAGGGCGGAAGCAAGGAGGCAATTGCAATGTTGCAAAGTTGCGGCGTAGAGGTTTGCAGAATATGGTCGACGGATGAGAGAAGCGATCCAGATCAATCCTCCCTCGCGCAGCGGGGGAGGTGGCGCCGAAGGCGACGGAGGGGGCGTCTCCGCAAGCGAGTGGCCCGTGGACAGCCCCCCTCCGTCATGCTTCGCATGCCACCTCCCCCGCTTCGCGAGGGAGGATTTATGACTCAACCCCGCCGCCGCCTGTTCGAAGGCTTTCGCCTGCGCGATCTCCGCCGCCGCCTTGCCCTCAGCCAGGCTGCGATGGCCGCGCGGCTCGGCATCTCGGTGCCCTATCTCTCGCAGATCGAGAATAACGGCCGCCCGATCACCGACGTCGTCCTCCTCGCGCTCGCCCGCGAATTCCCGATGGAGGCGGCCGATATCGGCGCCGAGGCCGAGACCTCGAATCTGCTCCGCACGATCGACGCCGCCACCGACACCAGCATCGCCGCCCACCCGTTGAGCGAGACCGATGTCCGCCGCGGGCTCGAGCAGCAGCCACTCCTCGCCCGCCGTCTCGTCGCGGTGCACGAGGCGTGGCGCCGCAGCCAGGAGCAGCTCCGTGTCCTCGACGACCGCTTCGACACCGGATCGAGCGACGCCGCCCCGCTCCCATGGGAAGAAGTGCGCGACTGGTTCCAGGCCGAGGGCAATTATATCGACGCGATCGATCGCTCGGCCGAGGCGCTCGCCGACGCGCTCGACGAGGGCCCGATCACCCAGGCGCTGGAGGACCGGCTGCGCCGCTGGCACGGCGTCCGGGTGATCGGCGAGGATAGCGACGGCAGCCAGCTCAGCCGCTTCGACGAGGGCGCGCGCACGCTCGCGCTCAATTCCGGCCTGCCGCCCGAGAGCCGCGCCTTCCTGCTCGCCCACCGCCTCGTCCGCTACGAATTCGCCAACGAGATGCGCCACGTCGTCGCGCAGGCCGGGCTCGCCAGCCAGGCGTCGCGCGAACTGCTCAGCGTCGGCCTCGCCAATTACGCCGCCGGCGCCTTGCTGATGCCGTACAACGCCTTCCGGTCGCGCGCCCGCGAGGTCCGCCACGATATCGACCGGCTCCGCCAGCGCTTCGGAGTGAGCTTCGAACAGGCGTGCCATCGCCTGTCGACGCTCCAGCGCCCCGGTGCCGCCGGCCTGCCCTTTTTCTTCTGCCGGGTCGACATGGCCGGCAACATCACCAAGCGCCACTCGGCCACCCGGCTCCAATTCGCCGCATTGGGCGGCGCTTGCCCTTTGTGGATCGTCCACGAAGCCGTCGCGATCCCCGACCGCATCCTCGTCCAGCTCGCCGAGATGCCCGACGGCACACGCTACGTCTCGATGGCCAAGGGGCTGGTCAAGCCGTCGGGCAGCTATGCCCGCCCGCCGCGGCGCTATGCGGTGGCGCTGGGATGCGAGGAGGCCCACGCCGCCGACTTCGTCTATGCCGACGCGCTCCGCCCCGGCGGCGCGGCGACCCCGATCGGCGCCAGCTGCCGCATCTGCCCGCGCGCCGATTGCGACCAGCGCGCCTTCCCGCCCGCGGGCTCGGTCATCGAGATCGACGCGGATCGGCGCAGCGTCGTGCCCTATGCTTTTTCATAAATCCTCCCCGAGCGAGCTCGGGGAGGATTTGATCAAATCACATCATTCCCATCCCCACCGCCCGATTGTACGAATCGACCATCGACTGCGCATCATTGCCCGAATGCGATTGCTTGAGCTGGCGATATTGCCCGATCATCGTTCCGAGCATGTCGCCGACCAGTCCGTAAACGCCAAGCCGGCTCTTCTCGATCGGCTCGGTCGCCTTTGCCTTGGCCGCTGCAAGTGCCTTTTGCTGCTCGGCGAGCAGTTTCTCGAGCGATCCGGCCAGCGCATCGCCTTTCGCGAACACCGCCGGGTCCTTGAGATCCTCAGGCTTATCGAACAAGGCGACAAGGTCCTCGGCCTGCCGCATCGCCTGCTTGTTGTTGTAGCCGACCGTGTCGCCGTCCGCCTTGAGCTGGGCGAGCTCGGCGTCGGTCCCGGCGCGGCGCTGCTGGACCAAAGCCGTGTTGAAATCGTCCATCGCCTTGAGCGCCGCGTCGAACTCGGCGGTCATCTGCGCGTCTTCGGCCTTGCCCCGTTTGAGCGCGTCCTGACGATAGGCCTTGGTGTTGTAATAGCTGTACAGCGGCCCGAGCCGCGCCATCAGCTTCTCCAGCGCGGTGTCGAGCGTCCCGGCAGCCGCGTCGAGCGGGCCGAGCGCCCCCGGCAGCGCGCGCGCCGCCTTCAATTTGCCGTGCGCGGTCTCGATCCAGCCCTGGCTGATCGAGATGTCGTCGGCGGGCGAACGGCTCGCCACGCGTTCTTCCTTATATTCCGTCGCGGTCCTCGGCAGCCCGAACGTATCGATCAGCGCATTGTACGCCTCGGTATAGGCGCTCAATTTTGCCGCGGTGGCGGGGGTCGCCGCCACTTCCGCCGATCCGTTTCCAGCGCCGCCCGCGCCCGCGCCGCCGCACGCGCCGAGCATCAACAGTCCCGCCAGCGCCGCCCCTTGGCGCAGTTTCACCCTTCGCATGTCGGCAGATCCCCTAATCGTTGCGCCCCCGTAACGCACCGAGCGGGATTTGGATCCGGGAGTTGCCGCCGAGGCACGCGGCATGGCATACCCGATCAACGAAAAAAGCCTTGGGAGAGCTATCATGGCCACCGCGCTCGCGCAGACGCCCGGCATCAGCGAAGCCGAGTGGGAGGCGCGCCAGCAGCTCGCCGCCTGCTACCGGGTGTTCGACATGCTCGGCTGGTCCGAGATGATCTACAACCACATCACCGTGAAGCTGCCCGGCGAGGAAGGTGCGTTCCTGATCAACCCGTTCGGGCTCCATTTCAGCGAAGTGAAGGCGTCGAACCTCGTCAAGATCGACATCGACGGCAACAAGCTCGACGGCTCTCCCTGGCCGGTCAATCGCGCCGGCTTCGTCCAGCACGCCCTGTTCCACCGCCATCTCCCCGATGCGCATTGCATCATGCACACCCATACCACCGCCGGCATGGCGGTGAGCAGCGTCGAGGGCGGGCTGCGCCCGGTCAATTTCTACGCGTGCAATTTCGCCGGGCAGATCGCCTATCACGATTTCGAAGGCGTGACGGTGCGCGACGAGGAAGGCGAACGGCTGCTCGCCAATCTCGGCGACAAGCGGGTGATGCTGCTGCGCAACCACGGCATCCTCGTAATGGGGCGCACCCTGCCCGAGGCGTTCGTCAGGCATTGGGCGCTCCAGCGCGCCTGCGAGATCCAGCTCGCGACGATGTCGATGGGCGCGCCGTTGCTGGTGTCGGACGAAGTCGTCGCGGTCCACCAGCGCGACCTCCACATGGCGCAGGTCCCCGGCGGCCCCGGCGCCGCCGACTTCGCCGCGATGGTCCGGCTGGTCGATCGCACGGACCGCAGCTGGCGAGAGTAAATCCCTCTCCCATCGGGAGAGGGAGGGAGCGCCGAAGGCGCGGAAGGGTGAGGGCGATCAGCTCGATTGTCGCTCGCCCTCACCCTTCCCACTCGCTACGCGAGCGGACCCCTTCCCTCTCCCACCGGGAGAGGGAGTCTACCCGAACCGGAACCCGCTCACCGCCCAACCCATGACATGGTCGCGATACTCCGCCACCGCCGGCTCGTCGCCGCCCGCGCCGAGCGCGACCATCAGCGGCAGCAGATGCTCCTCGCGCGGATGGGCAAAATGCGCATGCGGAAGCCTGTCCCACCCGGCTACCCGCTCTGCCCGCCGCGCCGGATCGGAATCGGTGACTGCATCGACCAGAGCCGCGTCCCATTCGTCCGCCACCGGCGTCACCTGCGGCCCGCGGACGCGCAGATTGTGAAAGCTCATGCCGCTGCCGACGATCAGCACGCCTTGGTCGCGCAACGGCGCCAGCGCCCGCCCCATCGCGATATGCGCCGCCGGATCCAGATCCTTGCGTAGCGAGAGCTGGACCAGCGGGATGTCGGCGCCGGGCACCGCGACCATCATCGGAATGAACACGCCATGGTCCCAGCCGCGCGCATGCTCCTCGCCTACGGGGAAGCCCGCACCCTCGAGCAATGTCTTCGCCCGCATCGCCACGTCGGGCGCGCCCGGTGCGTCCCAGCGTAGCCGATAGGTGTGCGCGGGAAAGCCGTGATAGTCGAACAGCAACGGTTGTCCGTCGCCGCTATGGACGGTGACCTGATCCTCCTCCCAATGTCCCGAGACGAGCAGGATCGCCCGCGGCCGCTCCGGAAGCGACGCGATCAGCCCGGCCAGATAGGCCTGCATCGGCTGCCACATCGGGTCGGGCGGGCCGCCGGCCGGATCCATGAAAAAGCATGGGCCGCCGCCATGCGGAAGGAACAGGGTCGGCATTCTAACGGTCATCGGGCTGTCCTATCGGGAATTGTTCTACTAATGTTCCGTCGCAATGCGCAGGGTTTCACCGCAGCGAAGGGCGCGGATACTTGAAATAATGTTTCAAAGTGCAGCAACTCTATTCCACGATTGCCGTGCAAACCGTGAAACTTGGCCCTGCGAATCCAACATCGGCGCCACGCGCGCTTGCCGCAATGCCGCTTTGGGAAACACGTCGTTTCCCGGCGCTCCGCGCGCGCTTGCAGGTGGGGTCGCGGGAGGGCATGGTCGAGCCATGGCTAGCACCGACAGCGCCTCCCCGACCCCTTCTCGCCAGCCGGAGGGGCAAGAGTGACTCGCTTCACCGTCAACAATCAGCCGGTCGAATACAAGATGGACCCGCGCACGCCGTTGCTCTGGGCGCTACGCGACGCTTCCAACCTCACCGGCACCAAATATGGCTGCGGCACGGGCGATTGCGGCGCTTGCGCGGTGGATGTCGACGGGGGATTGCGGCTCGCCTGTCAGGAGACGCTCGGCGCGCTCGAGGGGACCTTCGTCACCACGATCGAGGGGCTTTCCAAGGATCGCAGCCATCCGGTGCAGCAGGCGCTGCTCGCGACCAACGTCGTCCAGTGCGGCTATTGCATCCCCGGCGTGGTGATGGCCGCGTCGATCCTGCTGCGCAACAACCGCAATCCTTCCGAAGACGACATCAAAAGCGCGATCCCCAACATCTGCCGCTGCGGCATCTATCCGCGGCTGATCGGCGCGATCACCGAAGCTGCGCGCGCGGCGCGCGGCGACGCGGCGCTGCCGGCCGAGCCCGAACCGCAAGTCGAGCCGCCGGGACCGGAATGAAATGTCCCAATTCTTTCAGTTACCTTTCGCCGCAATTCAGCAACCGCTCATCCGGCGAAGTCTAGTGCCAGTGCATCAAGTAGCCCGGCCCCTTGCCGGTCTCGACGGAGACAAGTTGAGATGAAGAAGACCTTGCTCGCGGCGATCATCGCCGCAACGGCTCTGGTCCCGCCGGCGGCACTCGCGCAGGAACGCGGGCGCTGGGGCGGTGGCGGCCGTTCGGGCGGCGGCCAATCGTCGGAGGTTCGCCAGAGCCGCGGCGAATGGCGTCAGCAGCAGAGCCAGCAGGCGCCGCAGCGTCAGCAGGCCCAGCCGCAGCGCCAATGGAATGGCGGCGGCGAACGCCAGCGCGGCGGCTGGAGTCGCCCGCAGCAACAAGCGCCGCAGGCCGCTCCGCAGCGATCGTTTCCGCAGCAACAGCAGCAGCGCTGGGGCGGCAATCGCGGCGATCGCAGCCAGTGGAACAACAATGCCGAAAATCGCAGCCGCTGGAACGGCAGCCGCAGCCAGTGGAATGGCGGCGACCGTCGCCCCGACGCGGGCCAGCAGCAGCAGGTCGACCGGCAGCGCCAGCAGGACCGCGGCGACCGCAATCGCTGGAACGACGGCAACCGCGACCGCGGCCAGTTTGATCGCGGCAATCGCGACTGGAACGACCGCAACCGCAGCCGCGACTGGAACGGCGATCGCGACCGCAACCGCTACGACAGCAACCGCAACTGGGGCGGCGACCGCGGGCGCTGGGACAATGACCGCAATCGCGGTCGCTGGAACAATAATTGGCGCAACGATCGGCGCTACGACTGGCGCGGCTATCGCAACGGCAATCGCAGCCTCTATCGCCTGCCGCGTTACTACGCGCCGAGCGGCTGGGGCTATGGCTATCGCCGTTTCGGGATCGGCTTCATGCTCGATTCGATGCTCTATTCGTCGAACTACTGGATCAACGACCCGTTTTATTATCGCCTGCCCGAAGTCGACGGCCCCTATCGCTGGGTGCGCTATTACAACGATGCGCTGCTCGTCGACATCTATAGCGGCGAAGTGGTCGACACGATCTACGACATCTTCTGGTAAGGAAGCCCGCATCCTTATCGGAAATCCTGGAGCCCGGCAGCGATGCCGGGCTCCTTGTCGTTGATACGGCTTGCAAATCGCTTCGCCGCAAGCGATTCCGCGGGGCGTGAGCAAGAGCAAGAACGACGGCAGGGTCTCGGGCGGCCCCTCCCCGATCCGCACCCGCATCGGACGCGAGGTCTCGGCGCGGCTCGAGGCCAACCCCCATGTCCGCCGCGCGAAGACCGATGCGGCGCAGATGTACACCTATCCCGATTTCCTCAGCCCCGCCGAATGCGACACGCTGATCGAACTGATCGATTCCAATTCGCGCCCGTCGACCTTGCTCGCGGTCAGCGAGGACCCCGATTACCGCACCAGCCACAGCTCGGACCTCCATCGCTGGTCCGAAGAGATATTGACCGTCGACCGGCGCATCGCCGACCTGCTCGGCATCCCCGAGGAGAATGCCGAGACGCTGCAGGGCCAACGTTATGCCGTGAACCAGCAATTCCGCGCGCATTGCGACTATTTCCACGAGTCGAGCGACTATTGGCCCAAGATGAAGGAGACCGGCGGCCAGCGCACCTGGACCGCGATGGCCTATCTCAACGACGTTCCCGAAGGCGGCGCGACCTGGTTTCCCCGCGCGGGCATCCGTTTCAAGCCGAAGCGCGGGCTGCTCGTCGTCTGGAACAACATGACCCCCGACGGCACCCCCAATTACGACACGCTCCACGAGGGCATGCGCGTGCTCGAGGGGACCAAATACATCGTCACCAAATGGTTTCGCGAAGGGGCCTGGATCAAGGATTATATCCAGACCTATGTCGCCGGCGGCATCGAGAACGCGCCGGGCACGGACTGAGCCCCGGGCGCGCAGCACGCGTCGGGAGAGTTCGGACCGTCGGAATCCGCAACCGCGACGCCAGGCCGTCGAACGGTTGGCGCTCTAAGCGCATGTTTGCCCCGGCTCGCCCCGGTGGCGCGATGATCGAGCACGACGACGCGATCCCGCCGCTGCACGGACGTGCTGATCGGGCAAAGCGATCATAGCTTCACGCCCGCGGACTTTTCTGGGGCGTAAAGTTCCGGCGTCGGCGGACGAGTCAACCAGAGGCTATCGCTGGCGGCGGCGATTGGCCTATCGAGCGGAACGCGCCTCGACCGATATCTCAAGGACAATCAACGTGACCGACCTCGATTCCCCCGATCGCCTGACCGAGGCGCGCGCGGCGCTCGCCGAAGCGATGGCTCTGCACGAACAGGGGAATCTCGAAGGCGCCGAAGCCGGCTATCGTACCGTGCTGGCGCAGGGGTATCGCGCAGCGGAAGTGCTGCCTCTGCTCGCGGGTCTGCTCGGGCGCCTCTCGCGCGCCGAAGAGGCGCTTGCCGCCTGGGACCAGCTTCTCGCGATCGAGCCCGATCATGCCGTGGCGCTGCATGAGAAGGGACTGACGCTGCACTGGCTCGGCCGCACCGCCGAGGCGATCGCCACGCTCGAGCGCGCCTGCACGCTCGACCCCGACAATCCGGTCGCGATCGGCAATCTGGCCGTGGTGCTGGCAGATGCGGGGCGAAACCTCGAAGCGATCCGGCAATTCCGCCGCGCGCTCGCGCTGCAGCCCGACAATCTGCACCTGCGCCATCAGGTTCGACGGCTCGGCTCGGGATCGGTGCCTTTCTGGCACATCCCGATGATGAACGACGTGCCGCGCAACGATGCGTTCGAGGCCGCCATCAAGGCCGCGATCCATGTCGCCGGCCCCGAGGCGCGCGTGCTCGACATCGGCGCAGGCAGCGGCCTGTTGTCGCTGATGGCCGCGCGTGCCGGGGCACGAAAAGTGGTGGCATGCGAGATGGAGCCGATGATCGCCGAGATGGCGCAGCAGATCGTCGCCCGGAACGGCTATGCCGATCGCATCACGGTCCATGCCAAGCCTTCGATTGATCTCGCCATCGGCGCGGAACTCGACGCGCCGGCCGATATCCTGGTATCGGAAATCCTCTCGAGCGATCTGCTGACGGAGAAAGTGCTCGACACGTTCGAGGACGCCCATCGTCGCCTGCTCGCACCCGAAGCCATGGTGATCCCGCGCGCGGCAAGCGCGATGGGGTGCCTGGTGGCGAGCGAGAACCTCGCCGACTACGCCTTTGTCGGCGAGGTTTCGGGGTTCGATCTTTCCGCCTTCACCGCCTTCGCCCCGCAACGCCTGCCGATCCACGGCACGATGACCGGATGGGAGCGCCTGTCGGACGATCTGGAACTGGTGCGCCTCGACCTGACCCAGAAGAAGCATGACGCCACGCTCGCCCGGCTGCGTATCCCGGTCACTGCGAGCGGCCGCGCCATCGGCATCGTCCAGTGGATGCACATCGACCTGTGGCAAGGTGTGACGTTCGACAATCACCCCGATCGCTACACCGACGGCGGCTGGCTCCAGGTCCTGCACAGCTTTCCCGAGCCGATCCATGTGACGGCGGGTGAGACGCTCGATATCGCGGTCGGTCATGATCGGATCACGCTGATCCTGTTGCCGCTCGCCGGGAAAAGCTCTTGACCCGCGCCGCCTTCATTTCGCCGTGCGCGGTTCAGCAAGCCCGGCGCCCATCTTCGTTCAGATGAGCCGCTCCAAGGTCAGCGAATGCGACTGTCGGCGTCAAGGCATACCAGGACGAACCGCAAAGCCGCCCGAAAGGGTGGAACCAGATCTGATCACATCGTACGAAAGGGCGCATTTCCGCCGTTTCCGCTCAACGATGGTGACCCCTACGGGAATCGAACCCGTGCTTCAGCCGTGAAAGGGCCGCGTCCTAACCGCTAGACGAAGGGGCCATGCCGGAGCGTGGAAGCGCCGGTTAGGCAAGGATGCCGCCCGGGTCAAGCCGGTTTAGTCGGCCCAGGCGGCATCTTCGATATGAAGCTCGGCGGCGCGGCGCGAACCCCAGTCGTCGATCTTCGCGCGCCCGGCCAGCCAGAGCTGGCGATGGCGGGGTGCGGAGAGCAAAGCAGCGCCGAGTTCGGTCTCGGCGTGGCGGAAGGCGACGGCCTTGAAACCGCGTCCGTCCTCGCCCGCCACGACGAGGCGAACATGCCCGCCGCTGCCGACCACATCGGCCTTGATCACCCGTAGCGGTCCCGCCGCCACCCGCGGCGCCGGCCAGCCCATGCCATAGGGGCCGCCGGCGTCCATCGCCGTCACCAGCTCGGGATTGACTCCGCCGGGCGCGAGCACCGCGTCGAGCAGCAGCGCACGCTCGCCCATCGCCGCGGTGACGCGCCCGGCGAGCCGTTCTTCGAGAAAATCGGCGAAGGCATCGAGCTCGGCTTCGGCGATCGTCACGCCGCACGCCATCGCGTGCCCCCCGCCGGCGTGCAGCAGCCCGGCATCCTTGGCGGCGAGCACGGCGGCACCCAGATCGACTCCGGGGATCGACCGGCCCGAACCCTTGCCGATTCCGGCCTCGTCGAGCGCGATGACGATCGCCGGCCGGCCCAATTTCTCCTTGAGCCGCCCCGCGACGATGCCGATCACGCCCGCGTGCCAGCCGCGGCTGGCGATCACCACCACCGCGCGATTGCCTTTGGCGAGGCAGAGCTGCTCGGCGGCGAACTGGACCTCGCCTTCGATCGCGCGGCGCTCCTCGTTGAGCAAGTCGAGCTCCGCCGCGATCGCGCGCGCTTCCTCGGGATCGCGCGTGGTGAGCAAGCGGACGCCGAGGTCGGAGCGCCCTACCCGCCCGCCCGCATTGATCCGCGGCCCCAGCGCGAAGCCGAGATCGGTGCAGGTCGGCGCACGCGTGAGACGCGATGCCTCGATCAAGGCATTCATGCCGATGTTGCGGCGCTGCCCCATCACCTTGAGGCCTTGCGCGACGAAAGCGCGATTGAGGCCCTTCAACGCCGCGACATCGGCGACGGTGCCGAGCGCGACCAGATCGAGCAGGTCGATCAACCGGGGCTCGGCGCGGCCCTCGAACCAGCCGCGGGCGCGCAGCGTCCGGATCAGCGCGGCACCGAGCAGGAATGCGACCCCGACCGCGGCGAGATGGCCGTGCGCGGCGCCCTCGGTCTCGTCGAGCCGGTTGGGATTGATCACCGAATGCGCCACCGGCAGCTCGGCCGCACATTTGTGATGGTCGCAGACGATCACGTCGACGCCGGAATCCTTGGCCATCTGAAGCGCCTCGAACGCCTGCGCGCCGCAATCGACCGTGACGATCAGGCTCGCGCCCGCCTGGTGAAGCCGGACCAGAGCCTCGCCCGACGGGCCATAACCCTCCATCAGCCGGTCCGGGATATACGCGCGCGCTTCGAGCCCGAGATCGCGCAGCAGCAGGATCAACAATGCTGCCGACGTGGCGCCGTCGACGTCATAGTCGCCGAAGATCGCCACCTGCTCGCGCGCCTCGACGGCGTCGGCGATCCGTTCGGCCGCCTTGTCCATGTCGCGGAAGATCGACGGATCCGGCATGAAGGCACGGATGCTCGGCGCGCGGTGATCGTCGAGCCCTTCGCGCGGGCAACCGCGGGTGAGCAGCAACTGGGTGACGATGTCGTCGGGGGCGAAGTCGGGATCGCGCGCGTCGGCCGCGAGCCCGCGCCAGTGCCATGGCTGGCCGAGGATCGAGCGTTGGATATTGAGCACGGCGGACATGGCCGGTGTTTGGCCGGGGCACGCGAGGATGTCGATAGCGGGACTCAGGACATTCGCCCCGACTGCCTAGAAGCTCTGGTCGAATCCCAGCCGGATGCTGCGCGGCCGCAACGGCGTGGTCTGATCGCGGTCGCGGATGAGGAAGGGCGAACCGAGCGCGAAGCGATTGCCGCGGGCGTCGAGCAGATTGGTGATCGCCACGCTGATCCCGCGCCGCGCCGCGCCCACCCGCATCTCTATCCCGGTGTCGAGATAGTCGCCTTGCAGCCGGCCGAGGATCGGCCCGATCCCGAGCGTCGACTTGCCGACATAGCGTGCATAGCCGTTGGCGGTGAGTTCGAGATCGCCGCCGAGCGACTTCGTCCACGCCACGCCGATCCTGCCGCTGGCATCGGCGACGTTCGGCAGACGTTCGATCTGCGCGGTCAGCGATTCTTCGACCGGCAGAGTCACGAAGGCGCGTTCGGTGACCTTGCTGCTGTTGAGATAGAGCGCCGCGTCCAGTTCCAGCCCGGCAAGCGGGCGCCAGCGCGACACCATGCCGACCGACAGGACGCGGCCGTCACCGGCGTTGGCGGTGGTCGGGAAGCCGAAGCCGTCGATCAGATCGGCCTGAATATCGCTCCAGCGCGTCGCGGAGGCGCTCACGGCGAGGTCGAGTTCGGGGCTGCGATAGCGCGCGCCCGCCTCGACCGTGGTGACCCGATCGCCGGCGAAGCGCTGGATGAACTCGCGGCGCACGGCGATGCCGCCGGGGCGGAAACCCTGCTGGTAGCGCCCGAACAGCGTCAATCGATCGGTGGCGCGATACGCTGCGGCGACCGACGGCAGAAAGCGCGTCTCGAAGCGTGACGCACGCGCGCCGGGATCCATGCGGAAGGCGACAAGCTCGGCGACATCCTCCGAGCTCCCGGACAGCCGCGCACGCGTCAGCCTGCCGCCGAGCGTCAGGGTGAAGCGATCGAGCGGCTCGACGGTCGCTTCGCCGTACAGCGTCGATTCCTCGACCTGGTTGTTGACCCCGGTGAGCGGCGTGCCGAACGGAGTCGCTTCCATCCGCCGGTTTGTCTGCGCGCGATTGTGCAACAGGCTCGCGGCGAGCAGCCAGCCGGTACCGTTGACGCCGCGGCGAGCGAGGCGCACCTCCCCGGTGACCATCGAGATGCGGTTGGCCTGCGAATAGGCGGCGGTGTCGGCGCTCTTTGCCGGCTGCACCGCGGGATCGGTGATGTCGGCCAGCTCCGGCCCCTCGAACCGCTCGAACACATATTGCCGGGCATAGCCGAGCGAAGAGGTCAGTTCGAGCGATCCCCAATTCTTGCGCGCGACCAGATCGACCAGCCAATAATCGTTGCGGAATGGCTGGGCGATTCCGCTCGCGCGGTCCAGTTCGCCGATATTGCGCTCGGCATATTGGCTGTCGTCGCCGTCGATGCGCTGGCCCACCGCGTTGAGATCGATCGTCCAGCCGTCGCCGGGATCGACGCGGAGCGCCGCACGTCCGCCGAAAGTGCGCACCCGGTTGACGTCGTCGAGCCCGCGCTCGGCATCGTCGATATAGCCGCCCTCGACCGATCCGAAGGCGAGCGCGCGGAAGCCGATCACGTCCTCCTTGATCGGAAGGTTGAGAATCGCGCCGCCATCGACGCCCGGCTTGCCGTGCTGGACCGCCAGCACTCCGCCCCAGGCCGAACCCTCGAAGAGGGCGAGATCGGGCGAGCGTGGCACGACGCGCACCACGCCGCCCAGCGATCCGGCACCGTAGAGCGTGCCTTGCGGTCCCTCGAGCACTTCGACGCTGCGCACGTCGTAGAGCCGCAAATTGGGGTCCGGCGCGCTATAGGTGATGCGACTGTTGCCCCAATATTGGCCGACGGTCGACTGGGTCGGTCCGACGAAGCTCGAATCGGCGATGCCGCGGATGAAGAGTTTGTTGCGCCCCGGGCCGAGATGCGTCGAGGCGACGCTGGCGATCCGCGCCTCGATCGCTTCGGTGCCGCGCGCACTCTCGGCCGCGCTCAGCGCTTCGCCTTCGACGATCTGCACTCCGCCCGGATAGGAGCCGAGCGGAATGTCGCGCTTGGTTGCGGTGACGACGATCTCGTCGGGCGGCGACGGCGGGGGCTCGACCGCTGACCGGCGAGGCGGCGGCGGCCGCCGGCGTGCGGCGGCGGACGGCGCGGCGGCCCGCTCGACGATGAAGGTCGCCGGGGCGACGCGCCGGGCGCGGATCGCACTGCCCAGCAGCATCCGTTCGAGCGCCTGCGAGGCAGTGAAACGCCCCCGCACCGGGCGCACCTGAGCGTTCGCCAGACCGGATTCGCGAAAGCCGATGCTCGCGCCCGTCTGGCGGCTGAGCAGCTTTATGGCCGTGTCGAGGCGCGATGCGTTGATGGCGATGTCGGCCGCTCGCTCCTGCGCAAGCGCAGGAGACGCGACCATCAAGGAAACCAGGGCGAGCGGGCTAGCGCGGCGGACCATGGGCCGGGGACATCGTCCATCCTTCCCCATCCACGACGAACGTGACGCCGAGCAGCGGCCCCGCCCGCGCCAGAACCTCTTCCGGAGTGCCCCGCAAGACGAGCGTCCCCGTGAAGCGAATCCGGCCCGAGCCTCCGGCGCTCCGCACCGGCCGGCCGATGCTGCGGGTCAGGTCGCGCGCCACCTGATCCGGCGCGGGATTGTCGTAATACAACTCCCCCGTCGCCCAGCTGCCGATCGCCTGCGGGCTCGCCTTGGCGAGCAACGGCTTCGCGCCTTTGCCCGGCCGCCTGAGCGTATCGCCCGGCGCGAGCCGCACCTCGTCGGGACCCGGCTGGTAGATTACCGCGCCTTCCGCAACCGCCACTTCGAGGGCGTCGCCGTCCTGCACGACGTTGAACACGGTGCCCGCATCGACGAGCCGGGCCCCGCCCGACAGGACCACGAAAGGATCGCTCGCGTCGTGCCGCACGTCGAACCGCGCCTCGCCCTGCTCGAGCACCACCTGTCGCGGCGTATCGGGATCGATCGTCACCCGGGTCGCGCCGTTGAGCGCCAGCCGCGATCCGTCGGCCAGATCGATCGTGCGATGCTCGCCGGGCGCCGTCGCGATCTGCTGTGCCGGAGAATCCCGATCGAGCACCGCCCAGCCCCCTACGACGGCAATCGCAGCCGCAGCCGCAACCGCGCTGCCGGCAGGCCACCAGCTGCGCACCGACGGCGCTTCGGGCGCGACGACGGGTGCCGCCGAAAGCAGCGCTTCTGCCCAAGCCTCGTCGTCCAGCACCGCGTCATAGGCCGCGAGATGCGCCGGATCGCGCTCGAGCCATTCGATGAAGCCGTCCCACTCGCCGAACGCCGGCTGCTGGACGCGGATCGCCCAGTGCCGGGCGGCTTCCTGAATGTCCGAATCCTGTGCGCTCATCGCCATAACATCCCTATGACGGAGCCCGGACGATCATTCCGCATCGAATTTCGCCCTGAGTTGTCCGAGGGCGCGATATGCCTTTTGCAGATCCTTCTCGACCGAGCTGAGGCTCACCCCCAATTCGCGCGCGATCGCGGCCTGGCCGAGCCCGTCGAGCCGGCACTTGCGGAATACCAGCTCGACCCGCGGCCCCAATCCGGCGAGCGTCGACTGGACCTCGCGCAGCCGTTCGCGCGCGATCAGCCCGCGCTCGCCGGTCGGCTGCTCTTCGCCCGGGAGGGTCTCGTGCCAATCCTGATGGCGGCGGTCGCGGCTCACGGTCGAACGACGACGATCGCGGACGAGATTCTCGGCCGCGCGGAACAGATAGGAAAGCGGATCGGCGATCGGCTGGGAAGGCGCAGTCGCCACACGCTGCCACAGATCGTGCAGCGCATCCTCGGCGTCGTCGCTCATCCCGCGCGCCGCGAGGAAGCGGAGCAGCCGGCTGCGTTCGTTCAGGATGACGCGCTGAAGCCCGCTGATGTCCTCGTCCCGATTCATTGCGCGCGGCAAGGCACGCCCCGGAGCATTTGCCAACCCCTTCCTGCGATATTCGGGACGCGAAAACCGACCTGCTGCTGCAAAGGAGATTCCATGGCGGTTCAGAAGTCGCGTCCCTGCAATTGATCGGCACGCGCCCGGGCGAAGGCGGAGATATGGGGGGCGTCGGGCGCGATCCAACCCCTCGCCGGCGCCGGCGCATCGCCCTCCAGATAGGGCAGCGGATCGACTGCGCGGCCATCGATGCGCACTTCGAAATGGAGATGATTGCCGGTCGAGCGCCCGGTCGATCCCATCAGCGCGACGGCTTGCCCGAGCTCCACGCGATCTCCGCGGCGCACGAGAACCCTCGACAGATGCGCGTAGCGCGTTGCGAGCGCGCCATCATGATCGATCTCGACCATTTCGCCATAGCTTCCCGCCGCGCCGGCGAAGCGCACCACGCCGGGTGCCGAGGCCAGTACCGGCGTGCCGAGGCGGCCCGGCATGTCCACGCCATAATGCATCCTGGAAACCCTGCGGAACGGGTCCGCGCGCCGCCCGAAGCGCGACGAGAGCTTCGGAAGCGTCGCACCGATTTCAGGTGAATCGCGATGTTCTTCCGCGATCTGCGATTCAGGCGCGGGCGCCGCATCGACGGCGCGCGCGCGAAAGACGGGGCTGTTGCCGCCGGGAAGTTCGGTGATGCCCGGCGCCACTGGTCCCGGGTCCGGGGAGGACAAGAGCGCGAGAACCAGATGGAGGGGTAACAGGCCGGGCATCATTGTTCTGACGGAGCCGATCGGGTCGATCCGTAAGCCCGGATCGAAAAAAATTCCGCCGCGCGAAATATTGCGGGAACCCGTTCCAGGCTCCGTCTCACTCCCCGTCAGTACATGCTTTTTCAGCCAGGGAGGCCGAGATGAACCCCACCGAACGCCGCATGCTCGACATGCTCAAAAAGGGTCGCGATCGCTTCGGCGTCGTCGCGGTCAAGGCGGAATTCGAGGCTGAGGGCACCCGGCCCGACGAATTCCTGCGCCTGCTCGAGATCGCGCATCGCGCCGATCTCAAGGTCGCGCTCAAGATCGGCGGCTGCGAGGCGGTATCCGATCTGCTCGCGTCCAGGCTCTACGGCGTCGATCATATCATCGCACCGATGGTCGAGACGCCCTATGCGCTGACCAAGTTCGCCGAAGCCCGGGACAAGACCTATGGCGGCAATGCCGAGGGCGCGCAGTTCCTGTTCAATCTCGAGACCGAAGCGACGTTGCGCAATCTCGATGCGATGCTGCCGATCGCCAAGGCGAAGCTCGACGGCATCGTCTTCGGCCGGGTCGATTTCACGCTTTCGCGCGGGCTGCCGCGCACGGCGATCAACGACCGGCAAATCACCGACGCGGTGCTCAAGGTGGCCGAAGCCTGCGCCGCGAACGACCTCACGCTCGTCGTCGGCGGTTCGGTCGCGGTCGAAGCCGGTCCGGCGCTTCGCGAGATCCGCGGCGTGCGGCTGGATCGCTTCGAGACCCGCAAGGTGATCTTCGATGGCGCCGCGGCGGAATCCTCGCTGTTCGATGCGGGCATCGCCAATGCCGTCGCGTTCGAGCTGGCGTGGCTCGAGAACAAGCGCGATCACTATCGCGCGATCGCCGACGAGGATCTGTCGCGTATCCGGATGATCCAGGAACGCAGCGGCGGCGCCGCGATCGGTCGTCTGGCGAGCGTGGCCGCCTGATCACTCATGTCGTTGCACGAGGAGGTTTCGGCGCTGCTGCGCACCGTCGCCGCGCAGGTAGTGATCCCGCGGTTCCGCGCGCTCGCCGGGCATGAAGTGACGATCAAGTCCGCGGGTGAGATCGTAACGGTCGCCGATCGCGAGGCCGAGTTCCGGCTGCACGACGGGCTCGCGGCGCTCGGCCTCGGTGCGCGGATCGTCGGTGAGGAAGCGGCAGAGCGCGATCCGGCTCTGCTCGACGATGTCGGCGATGGCCTTGTCTGGCTGATCGACCCGCTCGACGGTACTGGCAATTTCGCCGCCGGACGCGCGCCGTTCGGGATGATGATCGCACTGGTCGAAGATGGCAGCCCGGTCGCGGGGTGGATGTTCGATCCGCTGAGCGGGCGCCTCTGCCACGCCGCGCGCGGGCTGGGCGCGACCTGCGACGGCGCGGTTGTCCGGGCCCGCCCGACCGGCGCGGCGCGGACGCGTGCGGCACTGGGGACGCAATTCCTGGACCCCGGGCTGCGCGAACGCGTGCACGCGCATGCCGATCGGCACCTCGCCGTCGTCCCGATCCCGCGCTGCGCCGCCGAAAGCTATCCGCGACTCGTATTCGGCAGCGACGACGTCGCATTGTTCCAGCGCATCCTGCCCTGGGATCATGCTGCGGGCGCGCTTTTCCTCACCGAGGCCGGCGGCCGCATCACCCATTGGGACGGCGCGCCCTATCGCGTCGGCGGGAGCGGCGCCGGCGTCCTCGCCGCCGCGAGCCCGGGCCTGTGGGAACAGACCGCCGAAGTCCTGCTCGGCCCTGCCGCCGGCCTCATCGAACTGGATTGCCTCGTCTCATGATTGCCCGATCCCTGCTTCTCGCCGGCTGCGTTCTCGCGGTCGCGCCGGTCCCTGCCGCGGCGCAACTCGCGCCGCCCGTCGCCGGCGGGCAGCAGCAACAGCAGGCCGATCCGCTCGCCCGCCGGGCCGGAGCGGCGCAGGCGGCGATCCCGCCCGCCGAAGTCTCACCTTACCAACCGACGGTGATCGAGACCCCTGCCCTCGATCCGCGCGTTTCGGCCGAGCAGCGCCAGCCCGCAATGCCCGCCAGGCCCACGCCGCCGAGCGAATTCGAGAGCTACGTCTCCGCAGCCGCCGGCACCCAGCTGCGGCGGTTCGGCGCCGATCTGCTGGTCCCCGGCGCACGCGATTTCACCGCCGGACCGAGCGCTACGGTTCCACCCGATTACCGCCTCAATCCCGGCGACGAATTGCTGCTCGGCCTGACCGGCTCGGTCCAGGCGGCCAATGTCCGCCTGGTCATCGATAGCGAGGGCCGGATCTTCGTGCCCCGGATCGGTGCGATCACGGTTGCCGGCGTGCGCTATGGCGATCTGCACGACGTGATCGCGCGTCGCGTGAACCGGCAATATCGCGGCTTCCAGCTCGAAGTGTCGGTGGCCCGGCTGCACGGCGTTACGGTCTACGTCACCGGGTTCGCCGCCTCACCCGGATCCTATACCGTCGGCAGCCTGTCGACTCTGGTCAACGCGGTTCTGGCCTCGGGCGGTCCGGCGGCCGGCGGCAGCTTCCGTTCGATCCAGCTCCGCCGCGGCGGCCGTACCGTCTCGGATTTCGATCTCTACGATCTGCTGCTCAGGGGCGATCGCAGCGGCGATGCCGTGCTTCAGAACGGCGACGTCCTCTACATCGCCCCCGCCGGCGAGCAGGTCGCAGTGATCGGCAGCGTCAATCGCGAGGCCATCTTCGAACTCGCTCCCGGCGAGACGATCAACGACGCGATCCTCTACGCCGGCGGCGTCAACACCGTGGCGGATTCGAGCCGACTGATGGTGTTCGATTCGCTCGGCCGCGAGCAGAATGGCTGGGAAGAGCTGACCGCAGCGGAAGCGACGACGCGCGAGGCCCGCCGCGGGGACATCGTCCGCGTGCTCTCCAATGTCGGGATCGCCCGGCCGCTCGAGCAGCAAGCGGTGCTCGTCACGATCAGCGGCGAAGTGTCGAAGCCCGGCCGTTATTACTTCAAGCCGGGCACCCGCCTCGCCGACGTGGTGGCGCAGGCTGGCGGACTGACCTCGCAGGCCTTTCCCTATGCCAGCGTCATCACCCGCGAGAGCGTCAAGGCGCAGCAGCAGCAGAGCTTCGAGCGCGCCGTCGAGGATGTCGAACTGCTGTTGACCTCGCAGCCGGTCACCTCGGCGAACCGCGCCCAGCTTGTCCAGCCGGCCAATCTCACGCTGGTCCGCTCGATCGTAGAGCAGTTGCGCGAGCGCAAACCCAATGGACGCCTCGTCTTCGACCTGCCGGTGACCGCCGATGCCCTGCCCGGCGCGCTGATCCTCGAGAATAACGACACGATCTATGTGCCTCCGCGGCCGGTGACGGTCGGCGTGTTCGGCGCAGTGCCGACGCCGGCGTCTTTCGCCTGGCGCGACGACGCCACGATCGGCGATTTCCTAACCTCGGCGGGCGGCGTGCAGAAGCTCGGCGACAAGAGCGAGGTCTTCGTCGTGCGCGCCAACGGCACCGTGCTCGCCGACGGCAAGCGCGTGCTGCGCGCCCGCGCTCTTCCGGGCGACCTCATCTACGTCCCGATCGACGCCAATCGCGGCGAGTTCTGGGCGCGGCTGCGCGACATCACCGGCACGTTGTTCGGCGGACTGGTCGGCGCCGCCACGATCAAGAGCCTCGCCGAATGAGCCTGATCTCGGACCCCCGACGCCGCCGGATCGGCTATGCGGCACTTGCCATCCTCCTCGCTTTGCTGTGCGTTTTCCCGCAGCCTTATGTCGCGCGCGCCAAAATGGTGCCGCAGGACAATAACAGCATCGGGCTCGGCTCGATGATGAACGCGCTGGGCGGGCAGCTTCAGGGCTTCGCCGCCTTGTTCGGCGGCGCCAAGCAGCCGATCGACATGTACCTCGCGATCGCCCGCGGCACCGAAGTCACCGATGCAGTGATCGCAAAGCTCAAGCTGGTGGGTCCGGGCGGCTATGCCAGCCAGAATCGCGCCCGCACCGCCTTGGCAAAGAAGGCCGACATCCACTCGCTCACCGGCGGGATCGTCGAAGTCGAGGTGCGCAGTCACGACAGCGCGCAGGCCGAGGCGATGACGCGCGCCTATGTCCAGGCGATCAGCGACCGGATCATCGCGCTGGGTCGCGACCGCGTCCGCCGCAAGCGCGACGTCGTCCAGCAGCGCTTCAAGGAAGCAGCCGACCGCGTGGTCAAGAGCGAGGCTGCGCTCAACGACTTCCGGCGCCGCAACCGGCTCGCCGAGCCCGAAGCCCAACTCGGCTCGGCGCTGGCGGTGCGCGCCGGGCTCGAGGCGCAGCTCCAGGCCAAATTGGTCGAACTGCAGACCCTCCAGCGCTTCCAGGGCGAGGAAAATCCCCAGCTTCAGGCTGTCCAGTCCGAAGTCGCGTCGCTGCGCACCCAGATCGCCCAGACGACCAGCCCCGGCTCGGGAGCAGCCGGCCCCAACGTCGCCGGTCTTTCCGAAGTCTCGGGCGAATATCTCGACCGCTATCGCGACTATCGCTTCGCGCAGGCGCTGTACGAAGTCTATGCCCGCTCGTCCGAAGAGGTCGCAGTGGAGACGCTCGCTGCCGAGACTGCGTCGGACGTCCAGCTGATCGAGGCACCGCGGCTCGATGCCGACCGCAAGTACAACATTCCCGCGGTGGCTCTGCTCGCGTTGCTGATCGCGCTCGCCTTGTTCACCGAGATCTATGCCCCCGCGACCGGCATCGATCTGCGCTTCGGCCGCAAGGATGCGGCGCAGTGACTCCGGAATTGTCGATCGTCATTCCCTGCTTCAACGAGGAGGAGAATGTCCGCGCGATCTGCGCTGCGGTGACCGCCGAGGCGGCGCAGCACGCGCGCTCGCACGAGATATTGCTGATCGACAATAACTCGACCGACGCCACGCGCGAGCATATGCGCGCCTTGTGCGCCGAGGATCCGCGCATCCGGGCGATCTTCAACAATCGCAATTACGGCCAGATGCGCTCGCCGACCTATGGCATCTACCAGGCCGAGGGGGCGGCGGTGATCGGCATGTGCGCCGACTTCCAGGATCCGCCGGCGATGATCGGCGATTTCGTCCGTCAGTGGCGCGCCGGCGCGCAGATCGTGCTCGGCCAGCGACGTTCGGAACGGACTTCGCCATTGCTCGGCGCGATACGCCGGCTCGGCTATGCGTTCCTGCGCAAGTTCGGCGACTATCCGGTGATTCCCGGCGCGACCGGCTTCGGGCTGTTCGACCGCGAGGTCGTCGACACGTTGGCAGCGTGGAACGAGCCCGAGCCCTTCTTTCGCGGGATGCTGGTCGAAAGCGGCTTCCGGCTCGCGGTGGTCCCCGTCGATCGGCCCGAACGCGCCGCGGGGACGAGCAAGAACGATTTCGCCGCGCTCGCCTCGTTCGCGCTGTCCGGGCTGGCCGGATCGGCCAAGTCGCTGCTGCGGCTGCCGATCGTTCTGGCGCTCTTCGCCGCGGGAATCGCATTGCCGCTGCTCGTCGCCGCGACCGTCGCGGCACTGACGGGCGGCCCCGGCCTCGCGTTGCTCGGCTTCGCGGTGGGCTTCGGGATGTTCGCGATGGTGCTGCTGTTCCTCGGGCTGATCGGCGAGCAGGTTCGCATGCTGGCAGAGCGCAGCCGCAACGTGCCGCTGGTGATCGAGGCCGAGCGGATCAACTTCCCTGCCGAGCGCAAGCGCCCCGCCGCGCGGACCCTGATCCGGCGGCCATGAGCGGCCGCCTGCGCCTCCTGCCCGAACTGCTGCTCGCGCTCGCGGTCGTGGTGAGCGTGGTGTCGACGGCCATGGCATTTCGCGCGACGGGCTATCTGCCGCAGCCGTTCGTGTTCGATACCAACGACACGTTCATGGACTGGTTCAACACCGCATTCTGGGCGAACCGTCCGGGCGCCTACGATGTCTGGCGGAGCATCTATCCGCCGCTGTCCTTCGTGTTCCTCGACATTTTCAGCCTGCCCGGCTGCTATCTCCAGTCGCCCTTCCACGCCCGCGATTGCGACTGGCTCGGCACCGCGACGATTTACGGCTTCTACCTGCTCGACGTGGTGCTCGTCTGGCTGAGCTTCCGCCGGGCCGATCCGCGCACCGCGCCGATGCGCGCGATCGCCTTCGGGCTCGGCCTGCCTTTGCTGTTCACCCTCGAGCGCGGCAATCTCATCCTCGTCGCCTTCGCATGCTTCGTGATCGCCCACGGCCCGCTGGCGACCCGCGGACCGTGGCGCTGGCTGGCGGCGGCGGCGACGATCAACTTCAAGCCCTATCTGCTGCTGCCGGTGCTCGCCCATGCGGTGAAGCGCGACTGGCGGGCGCTCGAGCTGACGGCGATCGTGACGGTCATCGTCTATCTCGTCACCCTTGCGATCGTCGGGGCGGGCACCCCGATCGAGCTCGTCGCCAACACCGCCAACTGGGTGGTGTTCCAGAGCGGGCAGGTGTGGAATGAGATCCATTATTCAACCAGTTATGCGCCGTTCCTGCTAATCCGCAATTCGCAGATCCCGGTGCTCCAGTTCGTGCCTTCGCGGACCGTCGAGACGATCGAGTTCCTCGTGCCGATCGTGATCCGGGCGAGCCAGGCGATCGCATTGATCGCGCTGGCCGGGGCGTGGCTCCAGCCCAAGGCGCTGCCGCTCCACCGCGTCTCGATCCTGCTGCTCGCCGCTTACCTGGCGACCCAGTCGCCGGGCGGTTACACCCAGACCTTCCTGCTCTTCCTCGTCCTGCTCGAACCGTGGAAGGGCATCGGCCCGATCGTCGCGATCGCCTGCGCCTATCTGCTGTGCCTCGTCACCGACTGGCCGCTGTCGACCGTGCTCGAACTGTCGACCAACTCGTGGCTGAGCGGCCAGCCGGTGACGCCGAGCTTCGGGCTGGCGATCGGGCATTTCGTCCGCCCCGGGCTGGTCGCGCTGATCCTGTGGGCGCTCGCGCTCGACAGCATCGTCCGGGTGGTCCGCGCACACCGCAGCCACCGCCCTTCGCTCGGACTGGCAGCGGCATGATCTTCGAACAGGACCTGGCGGCGATCGACAAGACGCTCGCGCCGCTCTGGCCGCGGCTCTCGGGCGCACGGATCTTCATGACCGGAGGCACCGGATTCATCGGCCGCTGGATGCTCGAGGCGCTGGCGCGTTCGGGGATCGACGCCGACGTCACCCTGCTCAGCCGCGACCCCGCAGGCTTTGCCGCGCGCCTGCCCCGTCTCGCCGGACGCTTCCGGCTGGTGGCGGGCGACGCGACCAGCTTCACCGCGCCCCATGCCGATTATACCCATGTCATCCACGCCGCCACCGACGCGAGCGCGGCGCTCAACGCCAACGACCCGCGGCGGATGTTCGAAACGATCGTCCACGGCACCCGCCGCGCGCTCGATCTCGCTTTGGACTGCAACGCCGTCCGCTTCTTCTTCCTGAGCTCGGGCGCGGTCTACGGCGCCCAGCCGCCGCACGTGACGCATGTCGCCGAAGACTGGCGCGGCGGCCCCGATCAATGCGATCCGCTCTCTGCTTATGGCGAAGGCAAGCGCGCCGCCGAGACGCTCTGCGCGATCTACGCGAAGCAGTTCGGCCTCGACGTCGTCAATGCGCGCATCTTCGCCTTGCTCGGGCCGCTGCTCTCGCTCGACACGCATTTCGCCGCGGGCAATTTCATCCGCGACGCGATGCAGGGCCGGACGATCCGCGTCACCGGATCGGGCGAGGCGGTGCGCTCCTATCTCTATGCCGCCGATCTGACCGTGTGGCTGTGGACGCTGCTGATCGCCGGCGAAGCGGGCACCGTCGTCAACATGGGCTCGGAAGAGGCGGTGTCGATCGCCGATCTCGCCCGCCGTACCGCCAGCTTGCTCGGCGGACCGGGCGTCGAGATCCTCGGCCGGCCCGATCCGGGCTGGAACCCCGGCCGCTACGTGCCCTCGAACGCGCGTGCGCGCGCCGAACTCGGCGTCGCCGCGACGGTCGGCCTCGACGACGCGATCCGCCGCACCGCGCTCTCCAACGGATGGAAACCATGACTAAAGTGAAGCTCGCCGAGTGGGTGGCGAATACCCTCGCAGCACATGGCATCGACCATGTCTTCATGCTCACCGGCGGCGGCGCGATGCACCTCAACCACGCGCTCGGCACCCACCCGAAGCTCGCCACGACCTTCACCCATCACGAGCAGGCATTGTCGATGGCGGCCGAGGCCTATTACCGGCTGACCAACCGGCTCGCGGTGGTCAACGTCACGTCGGGCCCGGGCGGAACCAATGCGATCACCGGAGTCTACGGCGCCTATGTCGACTCGATCGGCATGCTGGTGATCTCGGGCCAGGTAAAGACCGAGACCACGGTTCGCGCCACCGGGCTGCCGTTGCGCCAGTTCGGCGATCAGGAGCTCGACATCGAGGAGCTGGTCCGCCCGATCACCAAGTACGTCACCATGGTCACCGACCCGCTCAGCATCCGCTACCATCTCGAAAAGGCGCTGTATCTCGCCACTTCGGGCCGGCCGGGACCGGTGTGGCTCGACATCCCGCTCGATGTGCAGGCCGCGAAGATCGACCCCGATCAACTCGCCGGCTTCGATCCCGCCGAGCTCGACGAGCCGTGGAAGGCGACCGATCTCGACGCGGCGGCGATCGCCATTCTCGACAAGCTCCGGACGGCCGAACGTCCGGTTGTCTTCGCCGGAAGCGGGGTGCGGCTGAGCGGCGCGCATGCGGATTTCCTGCGGCTGATCGACAAGCTCGGCATTCCGGTCGTCACCGGCTGGAACGCGCATGACGTGCTGTGGAACGCGCATCCGCTCTATGCCGGACGGCCGGGCACGGTGGGCGACCGCGGCGGCAACATGGTCACCCAGAGCGCCGATCTGCTGCTGATCCTCGGCAGCCGGCTCAACATCCGCCAGGTCAGCTACAACTGGAAGACCTTCGCGCGCGAGGCCTACAAGATCTGGGTCGACATCGACCCGCTCGAATTGCGCAAGCCGACCGTCTCGCCCGACATGCCGGTAATCGCGGACCTCGCCGACCTGATCCCCGCGTTGCTCGAAGCACCCTATGCGGGGCCGACGCCCGAACATCAGGAATGGCTCGAATGGTCGCGCGAGCGCATCCGCCGCTTTCCCGCGATGCTCCCCGAATATCGCGACCATGGCCCGACCATCCACCCTTATGCCGCGATGCATGCCTTGTTCGCGCAGCTCGGCGAGGACGATGTCGTGGTCACCGGCAACGGCAGCGCCTGCGTGGTCAGCTTCCAGGTCGCCGAGATCCGGCGCGGCCAGCGGCTGTGGACCAATTCGGGCTGCGCGACGATGGGCTATGACCTGCCCGCCGCGATCGGCGTCTGCGCCGCGACCGGCGGCAAGCAGCGCGTCATCGCGATCGCCGGCGACGGCAGCATCATGATGAACCTGCAGGAGATGCAGACCATCGCGGGGTACGGCCTGCCGGTGAAGGTCTTCCTGATCAACAACAACGGCTATGTCTCGATCTTCCAGACCCACCGCAACTTCTTCAACGGCGTCGAGGTCGGCGGCGGGCCGAAGAGCAACGTCACCTTCCCCGATTTCTCGAAGGTCGCGGCGGCGTTCGGCTTCGCCTATGTCCGCGCGGAATCGCACAATCAGCTCCCTGGCGCGATCGAGGCGGCGCTCGCCGCCGACGGGCCGGTGGTCTGCGAGATCATGGTCGACGAGCATGTCGCCTTCGCTCCCAAGCTGAGCGCGAAGCCGCACCCCGACGGCCGGATCACCTCGCCGCCGCTGGAAGACCTGTCGCCGTTCCTGCCGCGCGAAACACTGCGCGAGAATATGCGCATCGCGTTGCTGGAGGAGGAATGATGCGCGGCGAACGGCCGTTGCGCTTCATGCTCGCCGGCGCGGCCAACACCGCGTTCGGGCTGGCGATCTACCCGCTCCTGCTGTGGAGCGTTCCGACGTTCCACACGCATTATCTGATCGCGCTCGGCGTCGCGCAGGCGATCAGCCTTTGCTTCGCCTTCGCGACCTACAAGATCGGCGTGTTCCGCACCCGCGGCAATGTCGCGCGCGAATTCGGCACCTTCTCGAGCTTCTACCTGTTCAACTATGCCGCGAACTGGGCCGCGCTGCCGTTGCTCGTCGAACTCGGCGGGATCCCGCCGATCGTCGCGCAACTCGGCTTCACTGCGGTGCTGATCGTCGGAAGCTGGTTCTGGCACAGCCGGGTCACCTTCCGATCCGCCGGGCGGCTCCTATGAGCGACTTTCTCCACCGCGCCTGCCCGGCGTGCGGTAGCGTCGAACGCGCGGAAGAAGCCCACAGCCCGGTCCGCGCCGAAGCGATGACGCTGGAGGCATTGCGGCCCTATTGGTCGGGGCTGTTCAGCGAGAAGCGCTTCTTCACCTATCATCGCTGCGCCGGCTGCAGCCTGCTCTACAATCCCGTCTTCTTCGACGGAGCGCGTCTCGGCGAGCTTTATTCGAGCATGGCGCCCAATATGGAGGCCGTTTCCAACGACGCCATCGCGGCGACCCAGCGCGGCTATTTCGACGCAGTCGCGGCGGACGGCGCGCGCGATGGCGGCTATCTCGAGATCGGTCCCGATACCGGCCATATCGTCCGCGAGGCTGCCCAGCGCGGCGGCTTCGCCCATTTCTGGCTGTTCGAGCCCAATCGCGCGATCCACGACGCGCTGCGCGCTTCGGCAGGGGACCGGCCGGCGACCTTGCTCACCGACATGGAGGACCTGTCGCCGGTGCCCGAGGGGTCGATCGGGCTCGCGGTAATGGTGCATGTGCTCGATCATCTGCTCGATCCGTTGGCGATGCTGGCGCAGATCCGGACCAAATTGCGCCCCGGCGGCACGCTGCTGATCGTCACGCACAACGAGAAGTCGCTGCTGCGCAGCCTGATGGGAGTGCGCTGGCCGCCCTTCTGCCTCCAGCATCCCGAGCTCTACAATCCGGCGACGATCGCGGCGTTGCTCGACCGCGCCGGCTATGCCGACGTGGAGGTGACGCGCAGCCGCAACTATTTCCCGCTCCCCTTTCTCGCGCGCCAGGCGGCGTGGACCGTCGGGATCAAGCTCGATCGCGTGCCGCTGCCGGAAGTGTCGCTGGGATTGCGGCTGGGCAATATGCTGACGCTGGCGAAGGCGGGATAATCCAGCTCTCGTCATCCCCGCGAAAGCGGGGACCCATCTCCTGCGGGGTCGACAAGAGCCCCGGTGCGAGAGCGGAAGATCCGGGAGATGGGCCCCCGCTTTCGCGGGGGTGAAGGTTATTCAGGCAACCTGAGGGACGAAACGGATCCCGATATGGGGATCGCTTGCCGCCACCGAATAGTCCGCGATCTGGGCGAGCGTCACTGCGCGGGCATCCTCGCCGCGGCCGACCGCCTTGTGCCAGTCGACGATCCAGTCGAGCGCGGTTTCAAGGTCGAGCGCCGGCTGCCAGCCCAGCGCCGCGCGCGCCTTCGAGCAATCGAGCCGAAGCAGCCCCGCCTCGTGGACCCGCGAACCATGATCGGCCTCTGGCGGCGGCGTCCCGCCCCATGCAGCGCGCATCCGCTCGACGATCCACGATACCGGACGCGTGTCGTCGTCCGCCGGTCCGAAGTTCCACGCATCGGCGAATTGGCGCTCGCCGGCGAGCAGCCGCCCGGCGATCTGGAGATAGCCGCCCAGCGCCTCGAGCACATGCTGCCACGGACGCACCGAGTCCGGCGAACGGATCAGCGGCGACGCGCCGGCTTCGAAGGCGCGGACCAGATCGGGGATCAGCCGGTCGCTCGCCCAGTCGCCACCGCCGATGACATTGCCGGCGCGGACCGTGGCCAGCCCCGGTCCCTGCGCGAAGAACGAGCTACGCCAGGCGGCCGCGACCAGCTCGGCGCAGCCCTTGCTGCTGCTGTACGGATCGTGCCCACCCATCGGATCGCTCTCGCGATACGGCCACACCCATTCGCGATTCTCGTAGCATTTGTCGCTGGTGACGCAGACGATCGCCTTGACGCCGGGCGCCCGGCGCGCCGCCTCGAGCAGATGCACCGTCCCCATCACGTTGGTGGCATAGGTCTCGACCGGCTCGCGGTACGAAAGCCGCACCAGAGGCTGGGCGGCGAGGTGGAAGATCACTTCGGGCCGCGACGCCTCGACCACCGCACGGACCGCGGTGAGATCGCGGACATCGCCCTGGTGATGCTCGATCAGGTCGGCGATCCGCGCCGCTCCGAACAGGCTCGGATCGCTGGGCGGCGGCAGCGCGAAGCCGGTGACTTCGGCGCCGAGCGCGTGCAGCCACAGGCTCAGCCAGCTGCCCTTGAAGCCGGTATGGCCAGTGATCAGGACCCGGCGGCCGCGCCAGCCGTTCACCAGCGCTTCCACGGCGCGTTGCCGGCCTTCCACAATTCGTCGAGATAGAGCTTGTCGCGCAGCGTATCCATCGGCTGCCAGAAGCCTTCGTGGCGATAGCCCATCAATTCGCCGCCGCGCGCGAGACGCTCGAGCGGCCCGGCCTCCCAGACGGTGTCGGGTCCGTCGACCAGGTCGAGCACCGAAGGATCGGCGACGAAGAAGCCGCCATTGATCTGGCCGCCGTCGCCCGCAGGCTTCTCCTTGAAATCGACGACCTTGCCCGCATCGAATTCGAGCGCGCCGAAGCGGCCGGGCGGCGAGACCGAAGTGATCGTCGCGCGGTGGCCGTGCGCTTTGTGGAAATCGACGAGGGCGCCGACGTCGATATCGGCGACGCCGTCGCCATAGGTGAAGCAGAACGGCTCGTCGGGATCGAGATAGGGACGGATCGCCGCCAGCCGTCCGCCGGTCATCGTCGAGGCGCCGGTCTCGACCAGGGTGATCCGCCACGGCTCGCTGCGGGCATAATGCACCTCCATGCCGTTGCCGCCGCGCAGATCGATCGTCACGTCGGAGGTGTGGAGGAAATAGTTCGCGAAGAACTCCTTGATCAGATAGCCCTTATAGCCGAGGCACACGACGAAGTCGTTGAAACCGCTCGACGAATAGATCTTCATGATATGCCAGAGGATCGGCATGCCGCCGATCTCGACCATCGGCTTCGGCCGCACCGACGTCTCTTCGCCGAGCCGGGTGCCCAGACCGCCGGCCAGGATTACGGTTCGCATCGTCACTCCACGTCATCACTTCAGCACGATGACGGAACCCTCCCCCCCAGCCCGTAAGCCGAATGGCGATTCCTGGACGCAGCGCGGCCTATTGCTGCTGATATTGCTGGTCGCGGCCGGGCTGCGGGTGCGCGGGATCGGCTTCGGGCTGCCCGCGCTCAACGATCCCGACGAGCCGCTGTTCATGATGACCGCGATCGAGATGCTGCGGAACCACAGCCTCAACCCCGGCTGGTTCGGCCATCCGGGCACGATCACGCTCTATTGCCTCGCGGCGGTCAGTTTCGCGGTCGGCGCGATCGGCATCGCCACCGGGCATTATGCCGATAGCGATGCGTTCGTGCGCGCGGTCTATGCCGATCCCGGGATATTGTTTCTCCCTGCCCGGCTGCTGATCGCGGCGTGCGGCGTGCTCTGCGTCTATCTGACGTGGCGGCTGGGACGGCGGATCGGCGGGGTGCGGACCGGGCTGATCGCCGCCGGCTTTCTCGCGGTCAATTCGCTGCACATCGACTATTCGCAAGTGATCCGCACCGACATCCAGGTGAGCATCTTCATGCTGCTCTGTCTGATGTCGTCGCTGGCGGTCGCGGAGAACGGCCGGCTGCGCGACTATCTGCTGGCGGGGCTGTTCGTCGGGCTCGGCTGCGCGACCAAATGGCCCGCCGCGACGATCGCGGCGAGCCCGATCGCGATCGGGCTGTGGCGGATCGCGCGGGGCAATCGCGATGCGCCCAGATTGCTGGCGTTCGCGGCGACGGCGGTGGCGGGGCTGCTGCTCGCCTCGCCCTATCTGCTGCTCGATTATCCGACGGTGATCCGGAACCTCGGCGGCGAGGCGCGGCCGATCCATCCGGGTGCCACCGGCGGCGGGCTGCTCGCCAATCTCGGCTGGTATCTGGGAGGCCCGATGCTCGAGTCGTTCGGCGTGGCAGGTCTTGCGCTCGCCGGGCTGGGCATCGTGCTGCTGCCGCTGCGCAACCGGGTCGCTGCGGTCGCGATACTGCCCGGGGTCGCGGCGTTCGTCGTGCTGATCGGCATCCAGGCGCTGCGCTGGGAACGCTGGCTGATCCCGCTGCTGCCGATCGCGGCGATCGCGGCGGGTTATGCGCTGACCTGCAGTGCCGACTGGCTGCGGGCGCGATCGGGCCGGCAGCTGCGCGGGCTCGAGCCGGTCGCGGCGCTGCTGCTGATGGTGCCGATGGTGTCGGCGGCGCAGGCGCGGGCGGATGCGCGGGCGGACGACACCCGCCAGCGCGCCTCGGCCTGGGCGCGCGCACACATTCCGGCGGGAAGCAGCATTCTCGTCGAGCATGCCGCGATCGATCTGATCCACGGACCGTGGCACTTGCTGTTCCCGCTCGGCACCGCCGGCTGCATCGACGCCCGCGCCGCGCTCGCCGGCCGCATCCGCTATGCCGAGGCCGAGACAAGGCGCGCGGGGAGTCCGCTGGTCGACCTCGGCAGCGTCACGCTCTCCCGCCTCCCCGGCTGCCGCGCGCGCTTCGCGATCCTGAGCCACTACGACCGCTATCGCGACGATCGAGCGCAGTTTCCGGCGGAGTGGCGGCGCTATGCCGAGCTCAGCCGGGGGAGCGCATTGCGGCAGGTGATCGCACCCGTCGCCGGCGTGCGCGGCGGCCCGACGATCTACATCTTCGAGATCGCGCCCGCACCCTGAACGATCGGCAAGGTGACGGCGAAGCGCGTGCCCTGCGCCACCGGCACGAGCGTGAGACGGGCGTGCTCGGCGCGGAGCAGCGACATCGCGATCGCCAGCCCGAGACCGGTGCCGCCCGCGGCGCGGCGCGTGGTGAAGAACGGCTCGAAGACCCGCTCGGCATCGGCCGGCGCGATGCCGCGGCCATTGTCGGTGACCGTCATGGCCAGATCACCGCCCATTTGCGCCAGCGCGATCGTCACCTCGCCGGCGCCTGCCTGCCGGGCATTCTCGATCAGGGTAGTGAGCACCATTTCGACGGTCGAATCCTGCACCGCGACCAGCGGCAAGGCCGCACCCGCATCGAGCCGCACGCGGAAGCCCGGCCCGTCATGCGCATCGGCCACCCGGCGGATCGCCGCCAGCGCATCGGCGGCGACGTCGGGGCCGGGCTGGGCCATGTCGGCGCGGGCGAGATCGAGCAGCCGGGTGACCAATTGCGACAGCCGCGCGGCATCGGCCTTGATATTGCCGAGGAAGCGTTCGCGCTCGGTCGGCGTCATGGTCGCGCCGTGATCCTCGAACAATTCGATCGCGCCCGATATGCCGGCGAGCGGCGTCTTGAACTCGTGGCTCACCGACGCGGCGAAATCGCGCAGATAGCGCGAGCGGCGGTCGATCGCCGCGGCCATCGCGCGAAAATTCTCGAACAGGGCGCGGATCTCGATCGCCGCGGTGACCGGCGTGCCGGGCACCGAACCCGTGCCCTTGGCGACGCCGCGGGTCGCTTCGCCGAGCGCCTCGATCGGCCTGGCGATGCCCCGCGACAACAATCCCGTCAGCAGCAGCAACACGACGAAGATCAGGCCGATGCCGAGCAATATCTTGCCGCGATCGTCATAGAGCCCGCGGAACAGCGCGCGCGGCGAGCGCGACAGCAGCAGCGCGCCGACGACGTGGCCGTCGACGACGATCGGCCGGACGTGGTGGATCCTGAGCGACGAGGCGCGGCTGAGCCATTCGAAAGCGTAAACCTGGCTGTACGCGCCGTTGGTGCGCAGCACCGTCCGCACCCTGCCCCGCAGCGCCGCGGCGACCTCGGGGAGCCGGGCATAGGAGCCGCCGGCTTCATGCCCGATCAGCACCACGCCGTTGCGGTCGATCAACTGGAGCGAGGCGAGCGTGGTGCGCGCGGTCTGGGCGAGGATCGGATGCAGCCGCCCGGCCATCGCGAGCGCTTCGGGATCCGGCGCAACGGTACGCGGCACCGCGTGCGGACGCTCGGGCAGCACCTGCGTCGTGCGCAGGTCGATGGTCGAAGCTTCGGCGCGCCAAGGCCGCGGATCGGTCGAGCCGGGCGCGACTCCCGGCCACAGCGCCTGCGCCGCCCCGGCGAGCGCGGCGCCCTGCGCGATCAATTCGGCCTCGGTCTGGCGGACGAGGGTATTCTCATAGACCCGCAGGAACAAAGCTCCCACTCCCGGCAGCGCCGCGGTGAACAGCAGAGTGCCGAACAGGATCGTCCGCAGCCTGAGCGCCGGCCAGTGCCGCTTGAGGACCGCCTTGAACGCGCCGATCACGCCTGCGCGCCCGTGCAGCTCCCGATGCGATAGCCCACCCCGGCGCGCGTCTCGATCACGTCGGTGGCGCCGACCCCGGCGAACTTGCCGCGCAGATTGCGGATATGGCTGTCGATCGTCCGATCGGTCACGGCGAAGCCGGGGCCGTGGAGCCGATCGATGATCGCGTCGCGGCTGAACACCTTGGCCGGCATCACCGCCAGCGTGCGCAGGATCGAGAATTCGGTGACGGTCAATGCGATCTCGTCCCCCGCCCAGGTCGCGCGCCAGCCGTCGACGTCGAGCGCGAGCCGGCCATGCTCGATCCGCCGGCCCTCGTCGATTTCGGGCGGCCGCGCGCTCGCCCGCCGCAGGATCGCCATCGACCGCGCCACCACTTCGCGCGGCGAGAAAGGCTTCACGACATAATCGTCGGCACCCAGCTCGATCCCGAGCACGCGATCGATCTCGTCGTCGCGCGACGACAGGAACAGGATCGGCAGATCGCCGGCGGCGCGCAACCGCCGACAGGTTTCGAGCCCGTCCATCCGCGGCATGTTGATGTCGAGCACCACCAGATCGACCCGCTGCCGCGCGACCAGATCGAGCACTGCCTCGCCGTCATCGGCCTCGATCGTGTCGAGTCCGGCCTTGGCGAAGGCAAAGGCGAGCAATTGGCGAATGTGCGGATCGTCATCGGCGATCAGGATGGTGCGCGGCATGGGGCACATGATCATCGCACAGGCCCTTCCGTCAATGCCGGCATGGGCACGAGTTGCTCGGCAACCGATGCGGTCGGCTCGGGGGCCTCGGCCGGCGCCCGCTCCGCGGGAGCGGGCGGAGGCAGCAGGAAGCCGTTGCAGTCGCGTCCTGCCGGTCCGGCGGAGGGCACCGACAGCCTGCTTCCGGCGAGCATGGTCCGGACCTGCCGCAACCGGCGCGAGTCCCGCCACGTCCAGTCGCCGCCGCGCTGGCGATCGAGCGTCTGGTGGAGCGCGCGGTGGCGCACCCACGCGACGCGATCGGCGAAATCGGGCTTTAGGTCGGGACGCAGCTCGAGCGCGACCAGCGAGGTCAGCGCGGAAGACCCGAGGCCGTCGAGATAGCAGAGGTCGAGCGCCGCCCCCTCGCCGCCCACTTCGCGCGCATGGCGGACATTCCACGCCGCGGCGGTCGCGCCGAGATCGATCATCGTGGCGCCGCCGAGCACAGCCAGCGCAGCGGCGACATTGGCGTTGATCAGCCATCCGGCGCTACGCCCGTGCAGCATCCGCCAGACGATCAGCATCAGCCCGAGCGCGACCAGCGCCATCCAGATCAGCGCGGCGATGCGCAGCCCGGTCAGCGAATAGGCTTCGATATAGTCGATCGTGCGCAGGATGCTGGAGGCGACGAGGAACACGTTCTGCGCGATCCACAGCACCACCAGCCGGCGGATCGCCGGAACCGCCGCCGTGGCCGAGCCGGGCCGCAGCGCGACGAGGACGAAAAGCCCGGCGAGCAATGCGGTGGCGATCAGCGGATAGGCGCCGCGATGGGCATAATCGGCGAGAGTCACGCCTTCGGGCAGCGGCGCGCCGCTCCACAGGAACGCGATGTCGAGGCCGTTTTGCAGCGCGAACAAGGCGTTGAAGGTAAGCAAGGCGAGCAGCACCGATCCGGTGGAGATTCCGGGCAGCGTCAGCGGCGCGCCGGCCGAGGGCGCGATCGCGGGGAGATCGATCCGGCGCGGGCGCAGCGTCGCCCAGACAATGGTCAGGATCGCGATCCAGAACAGGAAGCGGCCGATCGATTCATCGTCGAGGCGCGGCGCACCGATATTGTACAGCGCGTCCCCGATCACCGGGTTGGCGCTGGCGAACAGAGCGAGGAACACGGCGCCGCCGATCAACGGCAGCGGCAGCAGGGGCAGGATTCGCCGCTTCGGCAGGTTGCGGCCGAGCGGCCGGCGGAGCTGCAAGAGATCCTGCCACGGGCCAACTGCGCTCGCGATGGCGTGCAGGATCAGCCGCAGCACCCAGCGACCGGCATGATCGAAGCCCGGCGCGCGCGGCAGCAGCACCGTCATCGTCAGGCTGGTCCAGAACAGGATCAATGCGACCAGACCGGGCGCGTCGAGCAACGGCGCCGCGAGCAGCAACGCACCGATCGCGGCAATCCAGCTGCGACGGTCGCGCCGGATCCTCGGCGCGAGCGCGAGCGTCGCGACGACCCACGCCAGCGCGAAGAAGCCGAGCGTCGAGCCGGCGCCTTTCTCGACCCAGAACAGCCGGTCGGCCAGCACGACCAGAACCGCCGCGGCGAAAGCCTTGGCAAGGAAACGCGACGATATTCGCAGCAGCATAGGAAGCTCCCCAATGTTCGGGGTGCTTCCTCGCGCCTCGGTGTGCGGATCGCGCGGTGGTTGGTGTCAGCCTGTCATGGGCTTGTCGTGCAGATCCGGTGCAGACGCGATCTAGTGCACCGAAGTCGTCGCCTCCCGCCGGAGGATCGGGGCGCGGCCCGCGAGAAACGCGAACGCGCACAATGCCGCATAGCAGGCTGCGGGGACGATCAGCGCAAAGGCATAGCCGTTGCCGTCGGACACTGCGCCGACCAGCAACGGCAGCAGCGCGCCGCCGACGATCGCCGTGCACAGCAGCCCCGAGGTCGATTCCACCGTGCCCGTCGAGCGCTCGAGGGTCAGGGTGAAGATCACCGGGAACATGATCGAATTGAAAAGCCCGATCGACAATGCGACGAAGCCCGCGGTGACTCCGCCGACGGCGAAGACGTAGAAGCACATCGCCGCGGCAATCGCCGTGAACAGCGCGAGCAGCAGATGCGCGCGGACCACGGCGAGCAAGCCCGAGCCGATCGCGCGCCCGACCATCGCGCCAAGCCAGTAGAGCGCGACGGCCTTGCCGGCTTCCTGCAGCGAAACGCCGGGGACGCCGTCGCTGCCCATCAGATAGCCGAGCACCGGCACGCCGAACGCAGCATCGGACTGGCCCCAGACGCTGTTGTCGTTGAGCAAGAGCGCCATCTGGGTGCCGATCGACACTTCGGCGCCGACATAGAGAAAGATCGCGAGCCCACCGAACAATGCCCAGCGCGAGTTGAGCGCCGAGAACAGGCCCGCGGTCGAGGCGACCGGCGGTGCGGCTTCGGTGACGACGCGGCGGCTGAGCCAGAAGAACAGCGCCAGAGCCGCGATCAGCCCGCAGATCCACAGATAGGCCGAATCGATCCCGGCGAGCGCCTCGGCGCGCACCGCTTCGGTGATCACCTCGCCTTTCTTGACCTCGACGCCCTTGAGAAACAGGTGCGCCCCGAGCAGCGGCCCGAGAAAGGTGCCGAACGAATTGAAGGTCTGGCTGAGCGTCAGGCGAAGATGGCTGCGGCGCGGATCGCCCAGCGCCGCGGCGAGCGGATTGGCGGCGACCTGCAGGATGGTGATCCCGCTGGCGAGGATGAACAGGCCGAGCAGCACGAGAGTGAACACCGCGAGATTGGCCGCGGCGAGCATTACCAGACAGCCGGCGATCATCAGCCCCAGGGCGATCAGGATGGTCGGGATCGATTTGGCGCGCGAGAGCAAGGCCGCCGCCGGAAACGAGACGAGGCCGTAAGCGATGAAGAAGGCGAAGGCCGCGGCCTGCGCCTGCAGATTGCTGAGCGTGAAGATCCCCTTCACCGACGCGACCAGGGGGTCGATCAGCGAAGTGATGAACCCCCATGCGAAGAACAATGTCGTCACCGCCGCGAATGCCAGCGTGGTGCTCCGGGAGCTCGATCGCGCCAAGGCCTTATCCTTCCTGATGCCGCGGGTGCCGGTTCGCACCCGCATTTCTTATGTTTGTTTCGCTAATTCGCACGGCTTCGCCGGCTTGGCCAGACGCCGTATCGGTCAAGCGGCACGCACCGCGGCGGCGGCCAGCGCGATCGATCCCAGCGGCCCCGCCATGTCGCCCAAAGCGGGCTGGGTCACGTAATGCTCGCCCTCCGGCATCTGCATATAGCCGTTGAGGCTATCGAGCAGCGTGCGTTCGATCCGCTCCAGCAGATGCGGCTGGGCGGTGAGCACGCCGCCGCCGATCGCGATGCGCCGGGGCGCTGCGCCGCAGACCAAAGCATGCGCCATCGCGGCGATATAGCCGACGATCGGGTCCCAGACCGGATCGTCCGCCGCCACTTCGCGGACCGCGCGGCCGGCAAGGCGCGACACCAGCGCCGAGCCCGAAGCAAGCCCCTCGACGCAATCTCGATGGAAATTGCAGACGCTGGGATGATCGTCGGATGCGAGCCGCGGCACCCGCATATGGCCCCACTCGCTGTGCGCGAAGCCGCGGGTCGGCTTGCCGTGCACGACCAGCCCGACGCCGACGCCGGTGCCGATCGTGACATAGGCGAAATCGTCCATCTCCTTGCCGCAGCCCCAGGCGATCTCGGCCAGCGCCGCGCCGTTGACGTCGGTGTCGAAGCCGACCGGAACCCCGAACGGCGCCGACAGCACGCCGCGAACGTCGGTGCCCGGCCAGTGCGGCTTGTTGGTCGCGAGGATCTGGCCGTAAAGCGGCGAGCGCGGATCGAGCTCGATCGGGCCGAACGAGGCGATGCCGAGCGCGGCGAACCCGCCCGCGGCGTGCCATTCGCGCAGCACCGCGAGCAAAGCCGGGAGCGTTTCCCCCGGGCTGGTCGTCGGCACGGTCCGCTGATCGAGCACGCGATCGGGCCCGAAAGCGAGCGTGCACACGCATTTGGTGCCGCCCAGCTCGACGCCCGCATAGGGTTTTTCGCCCGTCACAGCGCCGTCCGAAACGCTCACTTCACCGGACGACGGCAAACCGTTCGACATTCCCCCTCCATTCGCGGCTATTGTCCGCCTGAGAATCCTTGGGCATGTACAGGCCCGGAGCCGGCATTAATAATCCAAATTACATAATTCAACGGCCGAGGAGAGGATTGCGATGAGTGCAACCAACGGCAAGCTGAACCCCTCGGCGATCATCGCCGCCAGCCTTGCGGGGCTTTTGTTCGGATTCGACACCGCGGTGATCGCGGGGGTGACCGAGGCGCTGCGTGGTACGTTCGATCTTTCGGCGGCGCAATTGGGGGCGGCGGTATCGGCCGCCCTGATCGGTACCCTGGTCGGCGCGCTCGGCGCGGGCCGGCCGGGCGACCGCTATGGCAGCCGCAACATCCTGTTGTGGATCGCAATCGCCTATATCGTCTCGGCGCTCGGTTCGGCGCTGAGCAGCGGGCTGGCGATGCTCGTCGCCTTCCGCTTCCTCGGCGGGCTGGCGATCGGCGGATCGTCGGTGCTGGCGCCGGTCTATATCGCCGAAGTGAGCCCGCCGGCACGGCGCGGCATGCTGGTCGGCTTCTTCCAATTGAGCATCGTGCTCGGCATTCTCGGCGCCTATGTCAGCAATTTCCTGATCGGGCAGGCGAGCGAGGGCGAACTGGAGTGGCGGCTCAAGCTCGGCGTCGCGGCAGTCCCTGCGGTGCTGTTCCTGCTGCTGATGCTGCGCGTGCCGCAGAGCCCGCGCTGGCTGTTCCATCGCGGCCGCGCCGCCGAGGCGAAAGCGGCGATCGAGACGCTGTCGATGGGCGATCCCGACACGCTCTTCGCGCAGTTCGGCCAGGGCCCCGCGGGAAGCGACAGGCTCAGCTGGCGCGCGCATTGCCGCCCGATCCTGCTCGCGATCGCCCTCGCCATGTTCAACCAGCTCTCGGGGATCAACGCGATCCTCTATTATCTCGGCGACATCTTCGCCGCAGCGGGGTTCGACACGGTCTCGGCCGATCTGCAGGCGGTGGCGATCGGCGTGGCCAATCTCCTCGCGACGATGCTCGGCATGGCGATCATCGACCGGGTCGGGCGCAAGCCGCTGTTGCTGATCGGCGCTGTCGGCACCGCCGTGGCGCTGGCGGTGGTCGCGGGGATCTACAGCTCGGGACAGGGGCAGCATTGGCTGCTGCCGGCATTGATCGGCTTCATCCTGTTCTTCGCGATCTCGCAGGGCGCGGTGATCTGGGTCTATCTGTCGGAGATCTTCCCGACCGCGGTGCGCGCGCGCGGCCAGTCGCTCGGCAGCGCGACGCATTGGGGGATGAACGCGCTGATCGCCTTTGGCTTTCCCGTAGTGGCACAATATACCCAGGCGCTGCCGTTCTGGCTGTTCGCTGGCGCGATGCTGGTGCAGGCTGTAGTGATCTGGCGATACTTCCCCGAAACCCGCGGTGTCGCGCTGGAGACGATGGAAAGGACAGTCGAGGGTCGAGGATGACAGGCGTGCAAGAAATGGCTTCGATTGCTGATAGCGCTACCGGCCGGGAAGCGCGGACCGGCGCCAAAATTCGTCCCGTTCACGACGTGATTCCCCGCGCATGACGGCAACCTCGCCGCGCGAACGCCCGCGTCTTTCGGGCACCAATCTCGAACGGGCCGCCGATCACAACCAACGCGTGACGCTTCACGGCATCCGCGTGCTCGGCCCGCTCACCCGCGTCGAACTCGCCGGGCTCACCGGGCTCACCGGTCCGGCGATCGCCAACATCACCAAGCGCCTGCTCCAGGACGGGCTGATCGAGGAAGCCGGGCAGCGCCGCGGCGGCCGCGGCCAGCCGCCGACCAAGCTCGTGGTGCGCGCCGACGCCTGCTATTCGATCGGGATCAACGTCGACCGCGATCACATCACCATCGTGCTCGTCGATTTCTCCGGGCAGACGCTCATCCGCGTCTCCGAGGAAGTCAATTTCGCGCTGCCCGATCATGTCCGCGGGCTCTACCGCCGCTCGATCCGGAACATGCTGCGCAAGGCCAAGGTCGATGTCGACAAATTGGTCGGCATCGGCGTCGCGGTGCCCGACGATCTCGGATTGGTCGACCTGCCCGGCCGGCCGGCCGAATATGCCACATGGGACAGCGTCGACGTCGCCGATCTGTTCAGCGAGCCGCTGCGGCTGCCGGTGTTCGTCGAGAACGATGCCGCCGCCGCGGCGATGGGCGAGATGCAATTGGGGCTCGGACAGAAGAACAACAGCTTCTTCTATATCCTGATCTCGTCGGGGCTCGGCGGCGGGCTGGTGGTCGACGGATCCTATCTGCGCGGCGCCGACGGGCGCAGCGGCGAGCTCGGCTTCATGCGCGCCGCCAACGGCACGGCGCCGGGCGAGCAGGTCCAGCAGATGGTCTCGCTATCGGGACTGGCGCGGCACCTCGAGCGCAATGGCTGCCACCTCGCCGACGTGATGGGCGATGCGGATCCCGACGCAAAGGCGCAGGCCTGCGTCGCGGCGTGGATCGAGGATGCGGCGCAACGGCTCACCGTTCCGCTCGACGCGATCAACTGCCTGATCAACCCGGCGGCGGTTCTGGTCGGCGGCCGGCTGCCGACCACGATCCTCGAGCGGCTGGCCGAGCGCGCCAACGAACTGATGCGCGCGCGCGCGGGGCTGCTGCCGACGGTGGCGCCGGTGATCCGCGCGGCCTTGTCCGAGGATGCGCCGGCGGTGGGCGCCGCGATCCTGCCGTTCAGCCACTTCCTGCTGCCCAAGCAGGGCGCGTTGTGGAAGGCTTCGGCTTAGCTTCCCTCTCCCATCGGGAGAGGGAGGGAGCCGACAAAGTCGGCGGAAGGGTGAGGGTGACTGACTGAGTCGTCGCCCTCACCCTTCCCACGCCTTCGGCGCGGGCCCCTTCCCTCTCCCGACGGGAGAGGGAGTTAGCCCGCCCCCCGCCCGAACGACGGTGGGCGATCCGCTTTCGCCGTACCGAAGCGCGAGGGCTTGGGGCCCATCACGAACTCCAGCTCGCCGCCCTTCGCCAGCTCGGCATGGCTGATCCAGTTCTTCGTCCACGGCTTGCCGTTCCAGCGCACCGACTGCACATAGGGCGCGTCGGGAGCATTGCCCTGGGCGACGACGCGCAGCGTCCTGCCCTGCCCCAGCCGCACCTCGGCCTTGTCGAACAAAGGCGAGCCCAGCACATAGACCGCGCTCACCGGGTCGACCGGATAGAAGCCCAGCGAACTCAGCACGAACCATGCGCTCATCTGGCCGCAATCGTCATTGCCGATCTCGCCGTCGGGATCGGCCTTGTACATCTCGGTGCACAAACGGCGGATCATCGCCTGCGTCTTCCATGGCGCGCCGGCATAGGCATAGAGATAGGCGACGTGATGGTTGGGCTCGTTGCCATGCGCATATTGGCCGACCAGCCCCGAAATGTCGGGCGGCGCATTCTCGGGCAGGGTCGACGGCGCGTTGAACAGCGCGTCGAGCTGCTGCTCGAACGCCGCGTCGCCGCCGAAATGCGCGATCAGGCCATGGACGTCGTGCTGGTTGAGGAAGGTCGCCTGCCAGCCATTGGCTTCGGTATAATCGCGATGCTTCTTGACGTCGTGACCGATCTGGATCGGGTCGTAATCCGCCCACCATTTGCCGTCCGAGAATTTGGGCTTCGCGAAGCGCGTCCGGGGATCGAGCACGTTGCGATAGTTCCGGCTGCGTTCGCGCAATTTGGTGGCGTCGTCCGTCGCCCCCGCCGCCTCGGCGAGCACCGCCATCGCCCAATCGTCATAGGCATATTCCTGGGTGCGGCTGACCGATTCCCAGATCTTGTCGGCGGGGATGTAGCCGAGATCGTAATAATAGCCGCGGCCGAGCGAGCCGTCGCTGTCCTTGAAGGTCCGATCGAAGGCGCGGCGGCGGATATTGGGCCACGCCGCGGCGTAATCGGCCTTGATCCCCTTGGCATGCGCCTCGGCGAGCACCGATACCGAATGCCAGCCGATCATGCAGCCGGTCTCGACGCCCTGCAGCTGCCAGACCGGCGGGCCATAGGGGCTCTGCCGGGTCTGGCGGACCAGATCGCGGGTGAACATCGCCGCGCGCTCGGGCTGCACCAGGGTCAGCAGCGGATGCAGCGCGCGATAGGTGTCCCATAGCGAATAGGTGCTGAACGCCGGCGTGTCGGCGGGCGCGCGATGCACCTCGCGGTCCATCCCGACATAGCGGCCGTCGCGATCGGTGAAGAGCGTCGGCGCGAGGAAGCAATGATAGAGCGCGCTCGCCATGATCGTGCGCTGGTCCGGGGTGCCGCCCTCGACCCGGACGCAATCGAGCTCCTTCGCCCAGGCCCGTCGCGCGGCGGTGGCGGCGCGATCGAAGTCCCAGCCCGGCGCCTCGCCCGCCAGCGCCGCCTTGGCACCCGCGACGTCGATCGCCGAGATGCCGGTCTTGACGAGGATCGGAGCGCCGCCCGCCTCGTCGAAGAACAATACCGCCTTGAGCTTGTTGCCGCTGACCGCCTTCGCATCTTTCGGCGCGGGCTTGTTGTCGTCGCCGAAGAACTCGACCCGACTCGGGCGGCGCGACAGCTGTATCGCGAAATGGATGTGCCGGCCCTTGGCCCAGCGATGCACCCGGCGGCTGCCGGTGAGCATGCCGTCGGCGTCGATCGCCAGCGAGGCCTGGTCGACGATCGTCCCCTTGTCCCACACGTCGAGGATCATATGCGCGAAATCGATCAGGATATGCCCCGCGCCCGGGGGGAAATGGTACCGGTGGAGCCCGGTGCGCTCGGTGACGGTCAGCTCGGCGAGCACGCCGGATTCGAGCTTGACCCGATAATAGCCGGGCTCGGCATGCTCGGCGGAGAAACGCTGGCGATAGCCCTTGTCGGGATCGTCGAGCTTGCCCGGATCGAGCTCGAGCGGCCCGCGGGTCGGCACCACCAGCACGTCGAGCATGTCGCCGATGCCGGTGCCCGAGAGATGGGTGTGCGAGAAGCCCATGATCGACGTATCGGTGCGGTGATAGCCCGAACAGGCGTCCCAGCGGCTATTGTCGGTATCCGGGCTCAGCTGGACCATCCCGAACGGCAGCGACGCGCCGGGGAAGGTGTGCCCATGCCCGCCGGTGCCGATGAACAGATCGGGCTTGGTCGCGGCGGCGCCCTGCCCGCGCGCAAAGCCCGGCGCGGCCGAGGCAAGGGCTACGAGCCCCGAGCCCGCGAGCAACTGGCGACGATTTGCGGCAATCATTTCGGTATTCCGATCAAAGGCGTTGGCTGAGCAGCGCGGGCGCACGCTTCTCGATGTCGAGGACGAGGTCGCCGAACAGGCCATTGGCCCAGGCGAACCAGCTGCGCGTGAACTTCGTCGGATCGTCCTTGTGGAAGCTCTCGTGCATGAAGCCGGTGCCGCCATGCGTCGCGACGAGCCGGCGAAGGCACTCGCCTACCACGCCCGGATCGTCGCTCATCAGCCCGCGGGTGATCAGCGACATCGGCCAGATCATGTCCATGCCGACGTGCGGCCCGCCAATCCCTTCGGCGACCTTGCCGGCGAAGAAATAGGGATTGCGCGGGCTCCATGCGAGCGCCGCGGTGCGGCGATAGAGCGGATCGGTCCGGTCGGCCGCGCCGAGCAGCGGCAGCGCCGACAGGCTCGGCACATTGGCGTCGTCCATGAAGATCGCATTGCCATAGCCGTCGACTTCGAACGCCCAGACCTCGCCGCCCTGCCCGTCGGGCATCTTGCCGTGCGCGTCGAGCGCCTGACGGACCTCGGCGGCGAGCGCCTCGGCACCCTGCGCCGCGGCGGCATCGCCGCGCGCCTCGCGCAGCACCGTCGCGAGCATCTTGAGCGCCGATACCGCGAACAGGTTCGACGGGATCAGGAACGGGAAGACGCAGGCATCATCCGAAGGACGGAAGCCCGAATGGATCAGCCCGACCTTCTTCGTCGGCGCGCCATAACCGCCGAACATCAGGGTCTCGGTCGGCGAAGTGTCGCGGCGCTGGAAGCGATAGCCGCCCGGCCCATCCTTGCGCTGCTGGTCGCGCAGCGTCGCGACCGCCAACGCCATTCCCTTCGCCCAGAGATCGTCGAACGGCGCCTTGTCGCGCGTCGCGGTCCAATAGGCATGCGCCAGCCGCATCGGATAGCAGAGCGAATCGATTTCCCATTTCCGCTCGGCGACGCCGGGCCGCATCTCGGTCCGGTCGTCGATCGCCGGCAGGTTCGATTTGGCCGCCGGATCGCGGGTATAGGCGTTGGCGAAGGGATCGATGAGGATGCAGCGCGCCTGGCGCTGGAACGCGCCGTGGAACAGCCGGCGCAGATCGGCATCCTTGGGCGTCAGATGGACATAGGTCTGGAGCTGCGCCGAGCTGTCGCGCAGCCACATCGCGTCGATGTCGCCGGTGATCACGAACGTGTCGGGCTTGCCGTCGACTTCGCCGAGCGTGACGGTGGTGTCGAGCGTGTTCGGATAGCAATTCTCGAACAGCCAGGCGAGCTCGGGATCGGCGATCTTCTTCTTCACGCGGGCGATCTCGGCCTCGACCGCCTTGCTGGTGAAGCGGCGCTCGGCTTTGGGCGGGCGCTTGCTCACCAGCCCCTGCGCGAACGCCATTCCGGGCAGTCCGGCCGCCAATGCGAGCGTGCCTGCGCCTGCGATCACTTCACGACGATTCATCTCACTCTATCCTTACTTGACCGGGGCGCTCATCGAGAAAGGCGCCGCGGCCTTGCTCGCGCCCCATTGCTTGTTCGGCGTCGCGCCCATTTCGAAGCGCAAGGTGCCGCCGGCCTGCAGCGCCTCGCGGGTCAGCCACGTCTTGTCGTGGCGCTTGCCGTTGAACGTCACCGACTGGATGTAAACGTTTTTCGGGCCGTTATTGGCCGCCTCGATCTTGAGCTTGCGGCCGTTCGGCATGCTGAGCTCGACATTGCGGAACAACGGGCTGCCGATCGCATATTCGCCGACTGCCGGGGTGACCGGGTAGAAGCCCAGCGCCGAGAACACGTACCAGGCCGAGGTCTGGCCGTTATCCTCGTCGCCCGGATAGCCGTCGGGCGCCGACGAATAGAGCCGCGCCATCACGTCGCGGACATGGAACTGCGTCTTCCACGGCGCGCCGGCCCAATCGTAGAGATAGGTCATGTGCTGGATCGGCTGGTTGCCATGGGCATAATTGCCCATGTTGACGAGCTGCATCTCGCGGATCTCGTGGATCGTCTGGCCGTAATAGCTGTCGTCGAACAGCGGCGGGGTCGAGAAGATCGAGTCGAGCCGGTCGACGAACGCCTTGTCGCCGCCCATCAGATCGGCGAGCCCCTGCACGTCCTGCATCACCGACCAGCTGTAATGCAGCGAATTGCCTTCGGTGAAGGCGTCGCCCCATTTGAGCGGGTTGAACGGCGTGGACCAGCTGCCGTCCTGGTTGCGCCCGCGCATCCAGCCGCTCTCCTTGTCGTACAGCTTGCGGTAATTCTGCGCCTGCGCGGCATATTTCCGCGCATCCTCGGTCTTGCCGAGCGCCGCGGCGAGCCGCGACAGCGCGAAATCGGCGGTGGCATATTCGAGCGTGCGCGCGGCATTCTCGTTGATGCCGACGTCATAGGGGACGTAGCCGAGCTTGTTGTAATATTCGACGCCCTCGCGGCCGACCGCAGTCAACACCCTGCCCCGCGCGTCGCGCGGGCGGCCCTCGGAGGTCGTCGCGTTCTTGACCATCGCTTCGTACAGGGTCTCGACGTCGAAGCCGCGCACCCCGTTGAGATAGGCGTCGGCGATCAGGATCGCCGAGTTGGATCCGATCATCACGCTGCGATGCCCCGGGCTCGCCCATTCGGGCAGCCAGCCCGATTCCTTGTAGGTGTTGACCAGACCCTGCATGATCTGGCTGTCCTGCTCGGGATACATCAAGGCGAAGAACGGGAAGACCGCGCGCCACGTGTCCCAGAAACCGTTGTCGGTGAACATCGGCCCGGGATGCACCTTGCCGTCATAGGGGCTGTAATGGACGGTCTGCCCTTGCGCGTCGACTTCGTGGAAGGTGCGCGGGAATTGCAGCATCCGGTACAGCGCCGAATAGAAGATGCGGCGGTTCTCGAGGTCGGGATCGCTCACCTTGATCCGCGAGAACTCCTTCTCCCACACCGCCTTGGCCTTGGCCTCGGTCGCGTCGAAGCTGTCGCCGCCGACCTCGCGGGCGAGGTTGCGTTCGGCCTGTTCGAGGCTGATGAAGGAAGAGGCGACCTTGACCCCGACCTGCTCGCCCTTCTTCGTCTTGAAGCTGACCACCGCGCCGACATGCGCGCCTTCGCTCCTGGCATTGTCGCGGAGCTGCCAATTCTCGTCCCAGGTGCGGGAGACGGTGAAGTCGTGGTCGAACTCGAGCACGAAATAATTGTGGAAATTGGCCGGCACGCCGCCGCTATTGTTGCGGACATAGCCGGTGATTCGCCGCCGCGCCTTGTCGACTGTCACCATCGAGCCTTCGTTATAGGCGTCGAGCAGGATATGGGCGTCGTCGCTCTCGGGGAAGGTGAAGCGGAACTGCGCGGCGCGGCTGGTCGGCGCGACTTCGGCGGTGACGTCGTAATCGGCGAGATAGACCTGATATTTATAGGCCCTGCTCGTCTCGGCCTTGTGGCTGAACCACGAGGCGCGTTCCTTCTGCTTGAGCTTGACCGGGCCGGTCATCGCCATCAGCTCGAACGCGGCGTAATCGTTCATCCACGGGCTGGGCTGGTGGGTCTGCTTGATCCCGCTGATCTTGTTGGCGTCATAGGTATAGCCCCAGCCATTGCCCATCTCGCCGGTGACCGGCGACCAGAAGTTCATCCCCCACGGCACCGCGACCGCGGGATAGGTATTGCCATAGGACAATTCGTAGTTGGAATCGGTGCCCATCAGGGGATTGGCGAGGTCGACCAGCGATTCCTGCTGCGCACTCTGGGCGAGGGAGGCGGCGCCGGGCAGGCACAATCCGGTGGTCGCGAGAAGCGCGACGGCGCCACGCAGCGATCGAGCAACACTCTTCAACGCAGGTCTCCCCTCGAAATCGAAACAATATCAGCGGCCATGGCGCGCGGCGATCGGGCGCGGCGGCACGCCTTCGTTGGTCATCACCACCGGCCTGATCGTGCCGTCGGGATTGAACTCCATCCGGTCGAGCGCTAGCTGGCGGCGCTCGCCGCGATCCTCGCTCAAGGGGCGGCGATGATAGGCGATCACCCATTCGTCGGTGCCGGGCACGTTGACCACCGAATGGTGCCCTGCCCCGCGCGCGATCTTGAAATCCTGCTGGAGGATCTTGCCCATCGGCTTGAACGGACCGGTGGGGCTCGGCCCCATCGCATAGGCGACGCTGTAGTCGGGACCGGTCCAGCCGCCCTCGGACCACATCAGGTAATAGACGCCCTTGCGCAGGATCATGAACGAGCCCTCGACATAGCCGGGGGGCGTGATTTCCTTGAACAGCGATCCGTCCGCATGCGGCACCACGGTCCTCAGGTCCTTGCTCAATTTGACGACGTTGCAGTGCTGCCAGCCGCCATAATAGAGATAGACCTGCCCGTCCTTGTCGCGGAAGGCGAAGGGGTCGATCGGCTGCGCGCCGTTGTGGAACTTGCCGATCAGCGGCTTGCCGATCGCGTCCTTGAACGGCCCGCCGGGCTTGTCGCTCACCGCGAGGCCGATGCCGCCGGTCTCGCCATCCTTCTGGATGTCGTTGGCGCTGAAGAACATGTAATATTTGCCGTTCGCCTCGATCACCGAAGGCGCCCAGATCGCGAAGGCCGCCCAGGCGGCGTTCTTCACGTCGAAGACATGGTCGTGCTTCGTCCAGTGGACCAGATCGGGCGATGAAAAGGCATTGAAGAAGGTCTGGAAGCCATAAGACGGCCGCACCATTTTCTGCCGCCGAAGCTCTTCCTGCGCGGGGGAGAAGCGCCGGACGCCGTCCGGGGTCGCGCCGTGATCCGAATAGGTCGGATAGATCCAGTAGCGCCCGGCGAAGACGTGGATCTCGGGATCGGCATACCAGCCGGGCACGATCGGATTGGGTGCCGGCGCCGATCCCGCCACGAGCAGCGCCGCGGCCGCCGCCATACCGATCTGCATTATACGCCGCATGCCGCCTCTTCTCTCAAATCTCTAAAGCGCATCTGTGTCGCACGCATTGCCGCCGCCGCACAAAAGCGGAGGTGGCCCGGGGGAAGGGCCACCTCCTAGGTGCCTTGGGGGGCATCGGGGTGCGTCGGATGCGACGCGTCAGAACTTGTACGACAGGCCGAGATAGGCGCGACGACCCGAATAGACGTTCGAGATGAAACGATCCTTCGTGTCGTTGCCCAGATGCGCGCGCTGCTCCGACTTGGTCAGGTTGATGACCGAGCCGGTGATCTGGAAGTTCTCGAACACGTCGAACGCAGCGTTGAGATCGACCTGGTCGTACGGGTCGTCATAGACGTTGAGGCCCGAAGCCAGTCCGCGCACGACCTCGCCACGACGATTGTACGATGCACGCAGCAGGACGGGACCGTGTTCGTAGAAGACCGACGCGTTGAGCTGGGTCTTCGCGCTGCCGACCAGGGCCGATTCACCCAGCTCGGTGCCGTTCAGCGTGACAGCGGCCTGCGAAGTGTCGTTATAGGTGAAGTTCACCTGCGCGCCGAGGCCGAAGTCCAGCGTGTGCTGGGCATAGACTTCGATGCCCTGCGACACTGCGCTCGTACCGTTCGCCTGAGTCGAATATTGCTGGACCGTCACGGTCTGGCCGGCGACTTCCTGCTCCAGATCGATCACGACCGGCACGATGAAGTTCGACACGTCCTTGCGGAACAGCGTCATGCCCAGCACCGAGCCGCGGTTGAAATACCATTCCGCGCCCAAATCATACTGCCACGCGCTGAACGGCTTCAGGTCGAAGTTTCCGCCATTGCCGAACCAGCCCGCCCGCGCGCCGAATTCGGCGCGATCGAACACGAACGGATCCGAATTGAACGTCAGACCGCGCGAACCCGCCAGATCGCCATAACCCGGGCGCGCGATGACCTTCGACGCCGCCGCACGCAGCACGAGGTTCGGCGTCACGTCCCAGGAAATGTTGAAGCTCGGCAGGAAGTCCGTGTAGCTCTTGCTCTCCGAATTGGGGCTGAACACGCGGACCTGGCGCTGCGATTCCGGGATCACGGTGCAATTGCCGTCGGCGCCCACGGGCTTGTTCGGGTCGAACGGACCACCGGGCCCGTTCACGCAATATTCGTTCTCGTAGGTGATGCGGTCGGTCGAGGTGCCGTCCTGCTTGGTATTGACCACGCGCAAGCCGATATTGCCGCGGACATTATCCGTCTTGAAGTTCGCCTGAGCATAGCCGGCCCAGATCCGCTCCCGAATGTTGTAGAGGTTCTGCGGCTCGGGAACGCGAACCGGCCCGCTATAGGTCTTGTTCAGATAGTTGATGTAATTCTTGATGTTGATCGCCGGGAAAGCGGTCGTCTGGAACCCGCCGGCGATGTTGCCGAGCGAATCCGGATAGAAGATCTCCGGCAGCGCCAGTGCGCCGCCCGGGGTATCCTGGAAGCGTAGCGTATTGGCGGCGTCCGAATACCATTCGAACTTGCCGGTCTCGCGATGGATGCGGCCGTCGCGCCACTTCGCGCCGACCTGGATCGAGTCGAGGAAATTCGAGTCGAACTTCCGGGTCACGTCCACCTGCGCGTAACGCTGGGAGATCGAGCTGTTGGTAAAGCCCGAGCCGGTCGAGCCGAGATCGATCTGCGCGACGCCGTTCAGCATGTTCTGGATCACGTTGGGCGAGAATGCCATCGCGATCGACTGATCGGTGAAGTTCCACTGGCTGAGCGCATTGCCGTTGACCGTGCCATTGCGCGGCTTGGCCTGGGCAAAGAACTGGAACGACGGGCCGCCCGTGGATTTGGTCTTGCCGAACACGAAATCGACGTTGAGGTGGCCGAGTTCCCAATTGCCGCGCACGTCATAGGTGTTCGAGACGGTCTTCTCGCGGACATAAGTATCCTGCGGCGCCGGGGTTTCCATCGTGCAGAAGGTCACCCGGCAGCCGGTGCCTTCGGGCGGAACCGTGAAGGTCGCGCCGGTCATGATCGTGCCGCTCTCGTCGAACGTCGCGTCGGAGAAGAACCGGCCAAAGCCCCATTCGGGGACCTTGATCGTGCTGCGCGTATAGTCGCCGTTGAGCTGGAACCGGAAATAGTTCGCGGTGATCTCGAGATTGTCGAACGGCTTCGCCTGCATCGTCGCCTGGATGCCGAGGCGCTTGCGCTTCTGGTCGGTGATCGTCTCGCTGACCGACTGGGGCGCCCAATAGCCGCTGTAGCGCGTGCCGCCCAGCGTCGTCTGGCCGGCATTGTTGCCGTCGTTCCAATAGTCGATCGCGGAATCGTTGGCGAAGGTGTTGCCGTCCACGTCGGTCGCGGGGTCGGTGGCCTTGTTGTCGGTCCACCAGTGCCAGCTGTCGCTGTTCGCGCTGAGCGAGCGATTGGTGCGGATCTGATAGGTGCCGCCGACGAGGAAGCCGAGGGTCTTGTCTTCGTTATGCCACGAGAGCAGCCCCGACACGTTCGGCTCGGCCTTCTTGGTAACGTCCGAATAGGTGCCTTCCGCCGAGACGCTGCCCGACCAGGGATCGAGGTCGAACGGCTTGCGCGTGTGGTTGATGATGACGCCGCCGACGCCGCCTTCGTCGAGCCGCGCTTCGGGCGACTTGAACACCTCGACGCTGCCGATCAGCGACGAGGGTAGCAGCAGATAGTTGAACGAGCGCGAGGGATCGTCGCTGTCGGCGCCCGCGATGAAATTGCCGTTGAGCTCGGTCAGCGTCAGGTCGGAGCTGAGCCCGCGGATGCTGACCCGGCTACCTTCGCCGCCATCGCGATCGATGATGACGCCGGGCACGCGCTGCAGCGAATCCGCGACGTTCTTGTCGGGGAATTTGCCGACGTCCTCGGCGGTGATCACGTCGACGAACGCGTTGGCGTTGCGTTTCTGCGACAGGCTCTGCTCGATCGAGGCGCGATAGCCGGTGACGACGATGTCGCCTTCCTGACCCTCGGCCTGCGGCTCCGCGTCCTGCGGTGCGCCGGCACCCTGGGTTCCGGCCGCCGCGCTGTCGACTGCCGTCGCGTCCTGCGCCTGTGCCGTGCCGCAAAGCGCGACCAGCACGCTCGCCGAAAGCATCAGATCGCGGGCGATCCGCTTGCGCGACGCACCGCGCAGTTGATTGCTGTAGAACTTCATCCCTCTCTCTCCTCCCTGTGCCGCGACGTTCTCGCCTCCGGCAGTTGGTATCGCGCGCGGCCCATGCCGCCGTGATCTCTCTCGCCCAATCCTGAATATAAAAAACAATTTGTCAATTGGATCGGGCCGGTTTGTGTTTCGCCCCCGACGACCCGTTGGAACCGGTCGCCCGACAGTCGCGAATGATGCTCGAATCAGGGTGCCGGCGGTGATGCGCCGGTGGAATCCGCGCCTTCCCACAGCGGCTTCGCCATCGCGGCAAACGCCTCGGCCGGTGCCTTGGCAACGGCACGATCATAGGTCAGCAGGCCGTTGATCTCGCCCTCGACATCGGTGGTCTGGGTATAGACCGCGGCGCTCAGGCCATGGACCTTGGCCTGCCGCACGATCTCCTCGAACTTGCGGCGATAGCGCGCGAGATAGTCGTCGGCGTCTCTGGCGACCTGATAGCTCCAGTTGCGCTTGCCGGCGCGCCAGAGATGGCCGTCGATCGGGCGCCCCACCCCGCCATATTCGCCGATCACGATCGCGCGCTCGGCCTGGCGGGTCGGCACTTTGGGCACGTCCTCGTAAGTGTGGATGTCGAGCACGTCGGAATCGCGCGACGCGACGTCGAGCCAGCCGCTGTCGGCGTTGACCAGCCGGCTGGGGTCCATGCCCTTGACGAAGCGAGTCAGCGTGGCGGAGTCGTACTGTCCCCAGCCCTCGTTGTTGACCACCCACATCACGATCGACGGGAAGGCGCGCAGATCGCCGATCATTTGCGAAAGCTCGGCCTGCTGGTCGCTCATCACGTCCGACGAAAGCACTGCCTGACTCTGGCTGGTGCCCGCGAGAAACTGGTCCTCGCCGCCGCCCGAGGGCATGTCCTGCCAGACCAGCATGCCCATATGATCGGCGTCGTAATAATAGCGCGCGGGCTCTACTTTGATGTGCTTCCGGACCATGTTGAACCCGGCTTTCTTCAGGAACTCGAGGTCGTAGCGCATCGCCTCTTCCGAAGGCGGGGTCAGCAGCCCGTCGGGCCACCAGCCCTGATCGAGCGTGCCGTTCTGGAAATAGGGCTTGTTGTTGAGCAGCAGCATCGGCTGACCGGTGACGCTGCCCGGGCCGACCGAGATCTTGCGCATCGCGAAATAAGCTTTGACCTTGTCGCGCGACGCACCGGTCACTTGCGCGCCGGCATAGGCCTCGGTCTCGCCCGTCGTGAAGCGCGAGTCGTAAGCGACGCGGTTGCGTTCGGGCTTGCCGGCATAGGGATCCTTGATCGTCACCAGCTCGGCATCGAGATCGTAGAGGAACGGATCCTCGGGCGACCAGAGATGCGCGTCGGGAATGGCGATGCTGGCATGGCGATTGGCACGGACGATCGTCGAGGCGATCGGCTGGCCACCCGAACGGACGGTAAGCCGCACTGCATCGGTGTCGTTCGCCCACGCGCTCAACGCGACATCGACTTCGACCTCGCCGGTATCGATATTCGGCGTGGCGCGGACATCGGCGATGTGGAGCTTCGACACCGGCTCGAGCCACACCGTCTGCCAGATCCCGCTCGACGCGGTGTACCAGATGCCCTCGGGCTCGAGGATCTGCTTGCCGCGCGGCTGGCTGCCGGCGCTGGTCGGATCGGCCACCTGCACCATGATCTGGTTGGTCCCCGGCTTGAGCGCCGCGGTGATGTCGAAGCCGAAGCTGTCCGATCCGCCCTTGTGCGCGCCGACCAATGCGCCGTTGACCCAGACCGCCGCCTCGTAATCGACCGCGCCGAAATTGAGCTTCACATTCTGCCCCGCCCAATCGGCAGGCACGGTGAATTCGCGGCGATACCAGATCCGATCCTCGGGCAGGACCTTCCGCGCGACGCCAGAGAGGCGCGATTCGACCGCGAACGGCACGAGGATCTTGCCGTCCATTTGCTGCGGCTGCGGCGTGCCGGCCTTGACGATGGCATAGTCCCACAGCCCGTTCAGGTTCAGCCATTTGTCGCGCTGAAGCTGCGGGCGCGGATAGCTGCGCCACGCATTTTCGGGCGTGACCGCCTTGCCCCAGCGCGTCGTGATCGCACCGGTATAGACCTTGTCGCCTTGCTCCTGCGCAAGCACCGCGGTCGCCGGGAGGAATGCCAGCATCGAGGCCAGGATCATCGTACGCATCAATCTTCCCCTTAACGGCGCGACATGGAAGGCGGCGCATCGCCCGGCGCGCTGCCCCAGCCCTTGTTCGGCTTCGGCCCCATCACCAGCACCAGCTTCGCGCCGTCGGCGATATCGGCGTGGCGGAACCATGGCTTGTTCCAGGGCCGGCCGTTGAGCGTCGCCGACTGGATGTAGAGGTTCTTCGCCGAATTGTTCTTCGCAACGATCTCGAGCGCTTTGCCGTTGCCCATCCGGAGCACCGAACGATCGAAGATCGGGCTGCCGATGATATATTCGTCGCTCGACGGATCGACCGGATAGAAGCCGAGCGCCGCCATCGCATACCAGGACGAAGTCGCGCCCTGATCGTCCATCCCCGAATAGCCATAGCCGCTGGCGTCGCTGCCATAGAGATCGCCCAGCACGCGGCGGGTCAGTTCCTGCGTCTTCCACGGCTGACCGCTCCACGCATAGAGGAACGGCGCCTGCTGATCGGGCTGGTTGCCATGGACATATTGGCCGATCATCCCGGTGCAGTCGCGGCAGATGCCCTTGGGATTGTACGGCCTGGTGAAAAATTCATCGAGCTTGGCGTTGAACGCGGCGCGGCCGCCGAGCGCATCGATCAGCCCCTGCACGTCGTGCGGCACCAGCCACAAAGTCGACCAGCCCGACGCTTCCTTCATCATGAAGTTGTAATAGGGCTCGGCCGGATCGAACGGGCTGATCCACTTGCCGTCGGCGGTGCGTCCGCGGACGAAGCCGATCGAGCGGTCGAACACGTTGCGCCAATTCGCCGCGCGCTTGCGGAACCGCCGCGCATCGTCGTGCTTGCCGAGCCGCTCGGCCATTTCGGCCATTGCGTGATCGTCCCACGCATATTCGAGCGTCTTGGCCGCGCCCGCCTTGCCGCCGGCATAAGGCGGGCTGGGATTGCCCGCCGGAATCTCGTCCGAGATCCAGCCCTGCTTGTCATATTCGGCGAGGAAATCGCGCGGCCCCTTGGGGTCGACGGCGTTCTTGCGGAGATATTCGTAGGCCGCTTCATAATCGAACGCGATCCCGCGCCGCATCGCGCCGAGATAGAGGAACACCGCATTGTCGGCATGGAACGAGGTGTTCATGAAGCCGCGCTCGCGCGCCATGTCGAGCTCGGACCGCATGATGTCGCGGACGGTCTCGGGCTCCATCAGCTCGAGCAATACGATCTGGTTGCGGCCGGTATCCCAGAACGGCACCGGGCCGTAGCGGTCATAGGCCGCGGTCTGGGTCTTGCCCTTGCCGTCGGTGAAGTCTTCGCCCTTGCGCGCGACCAGCCGCGGGCTGGCAAACGACTGGAACAAGGTCGAATAGAACAGCATCCGCTGCTTCGGCGTGCCGCCGCTGACCTGCACCCGATCGAGCAATTGCGCCCATTCGGCCCGCGCCTTGCCGCGGATGCCGTCGAAGTCCCAGCCCGGGCTCTCGGCCCGAAGCCGCGCCTCGGCGACCTCGTAGCTGGCGCCGTGCGCGATCTTGACCAGCACCGCCTCGCCCTGCGCAGTGGTGAAATCGAGATAGGAGCCCGCGAAACCGCCCTCGATCGTCCGCGTATCGGGCAGCACCTCCTTGTCGCCGATGCCATAGCCGCGGGCATTGCCGGGCGACTTGCGGAAGGCCCCGAAGCGCTTGAACGGCTTGGAGAATTCGGCGACGAAATAGCGCCCGTCGCGCGCCTCATGGTCGTTGCGCGCGGCGACGACGCCGCGGACCTTGCGGTCGCCGACAATCTCGACCGTGCCGCCGCGCCCCTGCAGGTTGAGGATGACATGCGCGCGCTCGGTCGCCGGGAAGGTGAAGCGCATCAGCGCAGTCGCCTGCGTCGCGGTCAGCTCGACCTTCGTCCTGAACGTGTCGAGGAACACCGAATAATAGCCCGGCGCCGCTTTCTCGCGCGCCTTGTCGTAATATGCCTCGGTATAGACCGGCGGGACCGTCCAGTCGCCGACGATCGGCATCAAGGTCGGGGTCGCGCGCGCGCCATAGGTCGGTCCGCCGCCGCCGGTGAAGCCGATCATCGTCGGATTGGTGTAGTAATACGGCGTCGCGACGCCCCAGGGATAGCTCAGCTCGATATTCGCGTTGACCGGCGCCGCCTCGACCGCGCTGTGCGGCAGCCGCGCGCCGGGCGATGTCAGCCCCGAATATAGCGGCTCGCCCGCGGGCGGCGCGTTGCCGATCAGCTCGGGCCGATCGAGCGGTGCGGTGCCGACCAGCGGGTTGGCTTCGTCGACGCCCGATTGCGGGGCGCGCTGTGCGTATAATGGCGCCGCGAACGACAAGGCCGTGGTCGCCAGCAGGAGAAGGGAGCCAGATACGCGGCCTGTCGACGAACCCTGATTCGGCGTGCGGACACCCTGCTTCATCGTCGACCCCTTCTCCCGCGGGCCGCTTTTGCGACCCGATCTTTTATCGGCAGCAGGCCCCGGCCACGCGGCGAAACCTGTCAGCCCCGCGAAATTCGATTAAATAAAACATTTTGTCAATTGGTTTGACGCGCAGTTTTGCTTGGGGTGCCTGGTCAAACCCTCCCTCGCGTCAGCGGGGGGAGGACGAGAGTCGCCCATACGCAAACGGCCGCCCCGAAGGACGGCCGTGCACGCATAACGGAAAGCGGGGTTCAGGCCTGCTGGGCCGACGCTCCGCCAAGGTCGAGCTCGCGCTCGATCCATTGCCTGATGCCGTTCTTGGGCAGCGCGCCGATCTGGGTCGCGGCAGGCTGGCCGTTCCTGAACAGGATCATCGTCGGGATGCCGCGCACGCCATATTTGGTCGGCGCATCGGGATTCTCGTCGATGTCGAGCTTGACGATGTTGACCTTGTCGCCGAGCTCGGTGGCGAGTTCCTCGAGCGCCGGAGCGATGATCCGGCACGGCCCGCACCATTCGGCCCAGAAGTCCACGAGCACAGGCTTGTCGGCCTGGAGGACATCGGCTTCGAAGCTGGCATCGGTGGTAGCCTGGGTGGCCATGGAAAATCTCCTCTTGGGTCTTGGGCAGTATCTATGTGCGCGGCGGTCCCGGCTCAAGCGCGCGAGCCCAAGCTTTGCTCCGTCGCGACCAAGTCGGCCTTTTGCGCGGCCAGCACTTCCGGGGGCAGGATGTGGAGAGTCGGCCCCGCGGTGTAGAGCAACGCCGCCTCGATGCGCTTGCCGGGAAAGATCACCGTCAGCGCCGCGGCATAGGCCGCCATCTGGCGCAGATGATAAAGCGGGATCGCGTCGAGGCCGGCGGGCGCGCGCCGCGCAGTCTTGAAGTCGACCACCCGCACGACATCCGCTCCGACGACCAGCCGGTCGACGGTGCCCGACACCACCAACCCGTCGACCACCGCCGCGATCGGCGCCTCGGCGAGCGCATCGGAGGCGAAGAGCTCGGCGAACCGCGGGTCCCCGATCACCGCCAAAGCCGCCGCGGCGATTTCGCTGCGTGCCGCACCGTCCTCGACGCCGCCCGGCCCCGCCAGCCAGCGTTCGGCGGCATCGGCGCGCGCATCGGGCGTCAGCGCGGGCAGCCGTTCGAACAAGGCGTGGAGCAGCCGCCCGCGTTCGGCGGCGACGCGCAGCGCCGGGGTCGGCGGCGGATCGGCGGCGAGATCCTCGCCCAGCGACGACGGCGCGAGCGGACGCGGCGGCCGCGCCTCGGCGGGCGCCGGCTGCGCGATCCAGCCGGGCAGCGCCGAAGGTTCGACCGCGGCCTCGCTTTTCCCCGCCGAGACCGCGACGGGTGCCGACGGCCGGGTCCCGCGAAACGCGCGCAGCTCCCCCTCGGGCACACCGAGCGCATCGAACGCCCGCGCGCATGCCGCGTACCAGCTCGCGGGCGGCGCCTCTCCTTTGGCCTGCGGCCCCAGCGCGCCGGCGATCACCAATTGCTCCTCCGCGCGCGTCGCCGCGACATAGAATAGCCGCCAATGCTCCTGCAGCTCGCGCCGGTCGGCGAATTCGAGCACCGCAGCGAGCGGCCCGCCGCGCTCGGCGGCGCGCGGGCGGAAGATCGGGAACGGCGCCCCGGCATGATCCTCGGGCGCCCAGAGCAGGAAGTCGCGCGGACTCCGGGTCGGATCGACCGTCGCGTCGGCGAGGATCACCAGCGGCGCCTGCAGCCCCTTGGCGCCGTGCGCGGTCATCACGCGCACCGCCCCCGCCGGCTGCGCCGCATCGCGGACGATCTCGACATCGCCGCGATCGAACCAGTCGAGGAAGCGCTGAAGCGACGGCGTCGCGACATTCTGGAAATTGAGCGCGGCGTTGAGCAATTCCTCGATCGGATCGCGCGCTTCCTCGCCCAGTCGCAGCAGCAGTTTCCGACGCCCGTCGAGCGGGCCGGAGAGGATCTCTTCGAGGAAGCGATAAGGCGTGGTGAAATCGGCGCGGTTGAGCAGTGCCTCGAGCGGGCCGATCCGATCCTTCGCCACATCGCGCAGATGCGACCAGAGCGTGCGGTCCTTCGGCCGCAGTGCCGCGGCCATCAGATCGTCCTGACTCCAGCCGATCAGCGGCGAGACCAGCAACGACGCCAGCGACAGATCGTCCTCGGGCTGGAGCACGAAACGCACCGCGGCGAGCAGATCCTGCACCGCCAGCGGCGCATTGAGCCGCAGCCGGTCGACCCCGGCCACCGGCACGCCCTCGGCATAGAGCCGCGCGACGATCAGCGAGGCGAGCTCGCCGCGGCGCTTGACGAGGATCATCACATCCTCGGGGCGCAGCGCCCTCCCCTTGCTCTCGAGCATCAGCCCGTCGGCGAGCCATTTCCTGATCGCCCGCGCAATGTCGCCCGCCAGCTTTCGGATGGCGTCGCCAACCCATTCCTCCTCGTCGGAATCGCTGCCGCCCTCGACGGTCGCCGGCCACAAGGTGACCGTCCCCGGCCCGGGCACTTCGCTGGCATGCGGCTCGGCGTCGCTGAGGTCGCCCATCCCCGGTTCGGGCAGCCCGCCCAGCGCCGCGTCAACGAATTCGAGCACCGGCCGGGTCGAGCGAAAGCTATGGGTCAAAGACAGCGATTCGAGTTCGGCAGCCTCGACATCGAACTCCGCCTGCACCCGCGAGGCCCGCCAGAAGCGCTCGAACGCCGCGCGGAAATAGATCGGGTCGGTGCCCTGGAAGCCGAAGATCGCCTGCTTGTAGTCGCCGACGGTGAACAGGGTCCGCACCACCTCGCCGCGCGCGCCTTCGCCCGCGAAGAATTCATCGGCGATCGCGCTGACGATCGCCCATTGTTGCGGATTGGTGTCCTGCGCCTCGTCGATCAGGACATGCTCGGTGACCTGATCGAGCTTGTAGCGCACCCATTCGCCCATGCCGGGCTCGGCGAGCAACGCGACGGTCCGCGCGATCAGATCGTTGAAGTCGACGGCGCCCACCCGCCGCTTCGCCCGGCCCCAGGTCTCGGCATAGGCGCGACCCGCCTCGAGCCCGCGCGCGAGCAGATCGGCGAAGTCGGCCTGGACCTTCATGCCCAGCAGCGCACCGCAACGCCCGTGCATTCGCATCGCCAGATCGGCATAGCCGGGTTCCTGCGGCGCTTGCCCCTTGCCGAACGAGCGCGGTTCGCCTTTGGCGGTCGACCAGACCGAATGCAGATCGGCGAGCCGCAGCGCGCGCCTGCCCGGCGGCAAGGTCAGCCACATCGCGATCTCCTCGGCGCGCGCCAGCCCCGATTTGGTCCCCCATGCGGCATTCATCGCGGCGATCTCGCGCAGCCCCGCGCAGTCGAAATCCGCGTCGGCGCAGCAGCGCTCGATCTCCGCGGCAATGTCGCCAGCCGGCAATTCCAGCGCGCGGCGGAGGAAAGGCTGGATCCCGCTCGGCAGCCCCGCCATCGCCTCGGCGTTCGACGCGCAGAGCCTGAGAAACGCCTCGGCCTTGCCCTCGCCCAGCCGCAGGCTCAGCGCGCCGACCGCGTCGATCAGCGAAACGCGCCCCTCGCGCCCGGCATCGACCAGCATCTCGGCCAGTGCCTCGCGTGCCAGCACGGCTTCCTCGCGCTGGTCGAGCGGGCGGAAGCCGGGGACCAGCCCCGCCTCGACCGGGAACGCCGCGAGCAGCGACTGGCAGAAGCTGTGGATCGTCTGGATGCGGATCCCGCCTCCCGGCGCATCGAGCACCTTGGCGAACAGGGTACGCGCGCGGGCCCGGCCCTCGGGCGAAATGCTCTCGCCCAGCGCCTCGAGATCGGCGACCAGTTCGGCGTCGCTCGCCCGCACCCAGCGCGCCAGCCGGCTGGTGATCCGCTCCGACATTTCGGCGGCGCCCGCCTTGGTGAAGGTCAGGCACAGGATCGCGCCGGGATCGACCCCGGCGAGCAGCAATCGCCACACCCGCGCGGCGAGCACCTGCGTCTTGCCGGTCCCCGCCGAGGCGGACAGCCAGATATGCCGCGTGGGGTCGCTCGCGCGGCGCTGATTGCCCTTGAGGGGATGGAGGGGGCGGATTTCAGCCACAGACGCTTCCCAGCAAGTCACCCTCACCCTTCCCACCCGGCTGCGCCGGGCGGGCCCCTTCCCTCTCCCATCGGGAGAGGGAGGGAGGCGCCGCAGGCGCCGGAAGGGTGAGGGTGAGCGGAATGCGCTCAATCCCGCCCATACCACTCATCCCGCCGCATCAGCTGGTCATATTCGGCGTACGGCGCGTAATCCGGGTGCAGCTTCGCCGTGAACGGTTCGTCGCCGGTCAGCCACATCCGCGCCGCGCCCTCGAACTGCGCCACCGCGCGATCCACGAATTCATCCGCCGGCAGATAGTCGCGCCGTTTCGGATCGCACGGGCTCTCGACATAGCCGAACGCCCCGCGATTGTTCTTCGACAGCGACCAATATTCGAATTGCTTCGCCTGGCCCGTGATCCCGTCATAGCCGCCACGCTCGGCGATCAACCCGAGCAGTCCCAATTGCAGGCTGAACCCCTCGCGCACCGCGGCGAGGCTCGGCGGCTTGCCGGTCTTGTAGTCGACGATCGCGAGGCTGCCATCGCCCATCCGGTCGATCCGGTCGAAAGTGCCGCTGAGCTCGACCCCGGCGAACGGGATCATGCCGCGCTTCTCCACCGCGATCACTTTCCGGGCCGGATCGGCGGCGATCTGGACCGCGATCCAGTCGATCGCCTCCATCAATCGCGGCGCCCATAACGCGCGCATCATCGGGTGCGTCCGCTCGTCCGCCAGCATGGCCTCGGCTCGCGCGCGCAACCTATCCGGCGTGCAATCGTCGAGTTCGAACCACTTCTGAAGAACCTCGTGCACCGCGGTGCCGCGCCACGCCGCGCTCGGATCGGCATCGACCGGGTCGAGCGGCATCAGCCGCAGCATCCGCCGCGCGTAAAAGGCATAGGGATCGGCCTTGAGCCGGTCGACCTCGGTCACCGACAGGGCCTTGGGGCGCAATGCGACCGGCGGCTGCGGCGCGGGGCGCTCGGCGGGTCGATGCTCGCCGGGATCGTCGATCCCGCGCAGCCACGCCTCGATCTGTCGCGCGCGCTCCAGCCCGCCCGACAGCGCTTCCAATCGCAGCCAGAAGCGCGAGGCGATCGTCGGCGCGCTGGCATCTCTTCGCGCCCTTGTCAGCAACACCTGCGGCGCGCCCAGCGCCCCCGCGAGATCGTGCGCCGAAAGCCCGATCCGGCGCTCCAGCCCCGGCAGCCCCAGTTCGGCGCGGATCCGCGGCGCCAGCCACGGATCGGGCGCGGGCAGCCCCGGCCACACGCCTTCGTTCAGTCCGGCGAGGATCATCAGATCGGCGGTCTGCAGCCGCGCCTCGATCAGGCCGAGGATCGCCAGCCGCGGATGCCCGCCTTGCGGCGGCCGCACCGCGACTTCCTCCATCAAGGTGCGCAGCATCGGCGCGAGCGCTTCGGGCTCGGCACGCGGCGGGCCGTTGGCCGCCTCGCGCTCGGCGGCATCGAGCAGGTTCGCCGCCTCGCGCCCCTCGGTCCGCGCCCATAGGGCATCGCCCCCCAGAGCCTGCGCAGTCTCGCGCAGCGCCGCTAGCAATGCCGGAACCGGCTGCGCGCCGCCTGCGAACACGTCTTCCATGGGTGCGAGCAGCGCCCGCGCCTCGGGCCACCAGCGCCGGGCGGCGCGACGCAGGTGCCCGTCCCTGCCCTCTTGCTCGGCGAAATGACGGTCGATCCCCGCCAGACCCGGGGCCGGGCGCGGCCCGCGCAGCGCGCGGTCGAGCAGGCGAACGCCTTCGAGCCATTCCCCACGCCGCTCCGCCATCACCAACGGATGCTTGAGCAAGGTCAGCAACGGCAATGGCGCGAAGCCCTGCGCCGCGGCATCGGCGAGCGCGAGCAGCAAAGTCCCCGGCGGCAGGATCGAGAGCGGCTGCCCCGCCGAATCGTCGACTGCGATTCCCCAGCGCGCGCAATGTGCCGCCACCCGCCGCGCCAGCGCGCGATCGGGGGTGACGAGCGCCGCGGTCCGCCCCGGCTTTTCGAGCACTTCGCGCAGCGCCAGCGCGATCCCCTGCGCTTCCTCGGCCGGAGTCGCGACCTCGAGCACGCGTACGCCGTCGAGCCGCCGTTCGGCGGCGGGCAATGCGGTCCAGCCGTAGGTCAGCTCGGGCGGCGCCATCGCCGATGCGATCGCCTTGCTGCGCGCAGGCGGCGCATCATGCTCGCTGACCACGCGCCACGGATCGAACTCGCTGCGATGCACGCCCATCCGATCGAGCAGCAATTTGAGATGATATTGCGGATGGCTTTCGAGGCTGCGCCGCCGCCGTCCGGTGACCGGATCGGGCCTGTGCGGCCCGAGCGCGTCCCATTCCGCGTCGCTGATCCCGGTGGCGAGTCCGGGCAGGACCACCATCCCCTGCGGCATCTCCGCAATGCTGCGCAGCAACCGCGCGAACACCGGTGCCGGTGCCGCCACGCCCGCGGCGCAGACGAAGCCCGCGGGCGGTGCGCTCCGCCAACGTTTGGCCATCTTGTCGATCAGCCGCCGCCGCCGCTCGGCGAGGTCGATCCGCCCGCGCCGTGCCAATTCCTTCGGCCAGCGGGTCAGCACCACTTCGAACAAGGCCAGCGAGCGTTCCCAATGCGCCGACAATTCCTGGCTGAGCTCGATTTCCTTGAGCGCGCCCGGGTGCACTTCCTCGATCAGCAACTGGTCGAGCGTGCTCGCCAGATCGCCCGCCAGGCGCACCGCCTCGGCGGCGTCGACCGGGGAGCCCGCGTCCTGGATCAGCCGCGCGAGGATCATCCGCCGCTGCAGCGGATCGACCGCGGGGGGAACGGGCATATCGTCGCCCGCGGCGTCGAACACCGCCTCGTCGAGCTCGGGATCGCCGACCGCGACCAGCCGCGGCAACAGCAGCCCGCCTTCGCTGGCGCGGACGAAGGCGTCCTGGATCGCCCGCCTGGCGCGATTGTTGGGGAGCAGCACCAGCCCGCGCGCCAGCTTGAGCGGGTCGCCGCCGAACCGCCGGATCAGCCCGATCGCCAGCGCATCGGCAAACGCGCGGTGCGGCGGGATGGTGTAGAGATGGAGCCGTTCGGGCATTGATCCAATCGCTAGCCGCCGAAGGGGCAAACGCCAACGTCAAGAATCTCAAAAGCCGTCACCCCGGCCTTGTGCCGGGGTCCACCGCGCGGCTTGGTCACAGCCTCGAGCCTCAATGGGTACCATCGCGGCACCGTGGCTCCCGGCACAAGGCCGGGGTGACGTTTAGTGGCGACCGGGCTACCCCGTCACAGCTCCGCCAGCACCGCCTCCGCCGCGCCCACCGCGGCCGGCGTGCCGACGTCGAACCACAGCCCCTGATGGACCACGCCCCATAGCCGCCCCGCCTCGAGCGCGCGATTGAAGAACAGGTTCGTCGAGAACGGGCCCTCGGGCCAGTCGCGGATCAGCCGCGGCGACAGGATCGACACGCCGATGAACACGAACGGCGCGAGCCGGCCCGGCGTGCGCCGTTCGGTGATCTGCCCCATCGCGTCGAGCCGGAAATCGCCCTGCCCCTTGTGACAATTGGCCCGCGCCAGCGGCACCACCAGCAGGAGCGCGTCCATCCGCGCATCGTCCCACTGCGCCGCGAGGGCGCGGATTGCGTCGACCGGCCCGTCGATCCACAGATTGTCGCTGTTGACGCACAGAAACGGCGCATCGCCGATCAGATCGCGCGCCTGGACGATCCCGCCGCCGGTCTCCATCAATCGCTTGCGCTCGTCGGAGATCAGCACCTCGACGTCGCTCGTCCGCGCGCGCAGATGCGCTTCCATCTGGTCGGCGAGATAATGCACGTTGACGATCGCGCGCTTCACCCCGGCGCTGCGGAGATGATCGAAGGTATGATCGATCAGCGTCTTGCCCGCCACCTCGACCAAGGGCTTGGGCCGCGTCGCGGTGAGCGGGCGCATGCGTTTGCCCAGTCCCGCCGCCATCACCATCGCCGTCTCGGGCACTGCGGCATCGGGCTGCGGCCGCAGCGAATAGATCGCGCTCATTCGCCGACGATCGCCAGCGGATCGCCGCGCAGCTCGGCGGGAACCTGCGCGCTGAACCAGTCGGCGACCGGCTTGAGCGCCGGATGCTCGAGGTCGCGCTCGAGATAGCCCCAGACGCGCGGACACAGCCCCGCATAGCGCTGCTTGCCGTCGCGCTTCCACAAACGGGTGAAGATCCCGACGATCTTGGCGTTCCGCTGCGCACCGAGCACGTGATAGGCGATGTCGAAGCTGTCGCCGGCCCCGGTGATGCGCTTGTAGCGATCGAGCATTGCCGTCTCGAGCTCGGGCGCCACGTCGCGCCGCGCGTCCTGCAGCAGCGAGACGAGATCATAGGCCGGGTGGCCGGCGAGCGCATCCTGGAAGTCGAGCAGTCCCAAACTCTCGCTGCCCTCGATCAGCATGATGTTCTCGGCGTGGTAATCGCGCAGCACCGTGACCGGCGTATGACCCGCGAGCACCGGCGCGAGCACCTCGTCCCATGCGTCGACATAGCCCTGCACGTCGACCTCGAGCCCGACTGCGGGCGTATACCATTCGGGCAGCAGCCCGACCTCGCGCTGATATTCGGCGAGATCATAGGGGCGGAGGTCGGCCGCTTCGTGCTGCCCCAGCCGGATCAGCAGGTCGACCGCTTCCTCGTATAGCCGCAGCTCGCTCTCGGGCGCTGCATCCACGGTCTCGCGCAGCCGGGCATCACCGAAATCCTGCAGCAGCACCAGCCCCTCGGCCAGATCCTCGGCAAGGATCCCGGGCGCCGCGAAGCCGCGCCCGGCGAGCCAGCGCGCGATCGAAATGAACGGCCGCGGGTCTTCGTGCGGCGGCGGCGCGTCCATCAGGATCGCGCTGCGATCGTGATGCACCACGCGGAAATAGCGGCGGAACGAGGCGTCGCCGGCGAGCGGCCGTATCTCGGCTCCCTCCCATCCGGCGGCGATCAGAAATTCGGGCGCCGCGGCGGGCGGGTTCATGTCAGGAGCCATCGGTCCCTCCATGCCGCCGGGACCTTCGCTGTCAAGACGCGCGCGCCGTCCGGCATGGGTTCCAGGCTGAGCCACAGCGCGTCGCGCCAATATGCGTCGGCGAACCGTTCGGGCCATTCGACGATCAGCAGCGAATCGTCGCGCGCATCGTCGAGCCCCAATTCCTCGGCCTCTTCCGGATCCTCGATCCGGTAGAGATCGACGTGCAGCACCGGAAACCGCACGTCCGGCGGATCATAAGGCTGGACGATCGCGAAGCTGGGAGACGGCGCCTCTTCCTCCAGTCCGAGCGCAGCGAGCAATCCCCGTGCGATGCTGGTCTTGCCTGCGCCGAGCGGGCCCGAAAGCGCGATCACATCGCCGGGACGGACGAGCGCCGCCAGTCGCGTGCCAAGCATGAGCGAATCTTCGGGAGAGGAGAGCCGCATCTAGAAACCTCCCCGAGCTCGTCTCGGGGAGGGGGACCAGCCGCAGGCTGGTGGAGGGGCGGCGGCGCAGCCGCCGTCTTCGACGGCGCCCCTCCACCACCGCTGCGCGGCGGTCCCCCTCCCCGAGCAAAGCTCGGGGAGGAATGAAGAGCCCCCCATCACCGCGGCAGCTCCACCGTCACCAGAGTCCCCGCGCCCGGCTCGGACAGCATCTCGATCCGTCCGCCATGCGCCTCGACGAATTGCTTGGCCAGCGGCAGCCCCAGCCCGAGCGCGCGCTCGCCGCTGCGCGAGATGCCGTGCTGGGCGAAGCTGTCGAACGCCCTGGCCACAGCGTCGGCGCGCATCCCCGGGCCATTGTCCGAGACGATCACCCGCGCCACCCGCGCATTGCCGTCGAGATGGAGCAGCACCCGTCCGTCCTCGGGCGTGCACGCCACGGCGTGGCGCAGCAGATGCTCGATCACTTGCCGCAGCCGCTTGAGGTCGCCGGTCACCACGCCCGCGGTGCCGGCGTCCTCGACGACGAGGTCGATCTTCTTGGCCTTGGCGAGCGGCGCGATCGCCTCGGCGGCGGCATTGGCGGCCAGCTCGAGATCGACCGGCACCTTCTCCAGCGGCGCGCCCTCGCTCTGGGTCAGATCGAGCACGTCGTCGACGAGCGCGCTCAGCCGATCGACCGAAGTCAGGATCGCCTCGGTATATTCGACTGCGTTCTTCGTCAGCCGCCCGGCAAAGCCGCCATGCAGCATTTCGGTGAAACCCTTGATCGAGGTCAGCGGGGTGCGCAGCTCGTAGCTCATATTGGCGACGAACGCGGTCTTGACCTGGTCCGCCGCCTCGAGCGCCTCGTTGCGGTCGCGCAGCGCCCGCTCGGCGCGGTGATGATCGGTGGTGTCGAGCATCGTCACCAGCGCATTGCCGTCGGGCAAGGGCACCGCGGTGATGTCGAAATGCCGGCCATCGGCAAAGGCGATCGTGCTCCCGCGCGTCTGCCGGTCCTTGGCCGCGAGCCGGATCAGATCGCCCAGCACCTCTGCACGCCCGGGATTGGTCAGCTTCGGGCCTGCCGCCTTGACCAATTGCCCGATCTGCGGATGCCCGTCGAGAAACGCATCCTCGAAGTCCCAGACCTGGCGGAACTTGCGGTTCCACAATTGCAGCCGTCCCTTGCCGAACACCCCGACGGCCTCGGCGAGGCTCTCGAGCGTCGCGGTGCGCACCTGCTGCATCTCGCCATGCTCGCGCTGCAGCTCGAACTGCTGGGTGCGATCCTCGAAGATCAGCAGCAGCCCGCCCTCGGGCAGAGGCTGGGCGACGACGCGGAGATGCGTCCCCGCGACGCTCCACGTCTCCTCGACGGCGTCGGGCGCGGTGAACCATTCGCGCCGCTCGGCCTTCCATGCCGGATAGTCGCGCACTTCGGGCAGGCGGTTGGCCTCGCGCATCCGATCGAGCACCCGATCGAATTCGGGGCGATCGGCCAGCCACTCCATCTTCATCGCGAACATGCGGCGGAACGGCTGGTTGCAAAAGGCCAGCCCGCGATCGGGGGCGAATTGCGCGACGCCCGCCGAGAGCCGGTCGAGCATCGCGCGCTGTGCCTCGCCGAAGCGCTTGAGCCCGCCGCGCAATTGCTCGAAATCCTCGATGTCGATCGCGAAGCCTGCGACGCCGCCGGTCGGCAGCGGCACGTCGTGGAGCCGCAGCATCCGCCGCGCCCCGCCGATCGTCGCCGGCATCGCCGAGGTCTGCGCCTCGCCGGTATCGCGCGCGATCGCGGCGTTGGCGAGCGGCCCGCCCAGCCCGGCGCCTTCGACCAGTTCGAGCCCGTGCGCCACGACATCCTCGCTGTCGCCGCCCTCGACCGCGCGGACATAGGCCGAATTGACCATCAGCAGCTTCAGGTCGGGGCCGCGATACCACATCGGCATCGGCGCCGCCTCGATCAACGCGGTCAGCGCGTCGAACGCGGCGCGCAGCCGGGTCGTCTCGTGCCGCAGCCGGTCGATCTCGCTCTGGCTCTCGGTCGCGTCGAGGAACCACAGGACCACCTGATTCTGCCCGCGCCCCGCATCGGGCGCGCGCTCGCCGATCACCAGCAATTCGCGGCCCGAACCTTGCGCGCGGACCGGCAAGGTGAACGGCTGCCCGGCTCTCTGCACGGCGAGCACCTGATTTTCGAGCAAAGCCGCGTCGCCCGCGACCAGCCCGCTCTCGATCCCGGCGAGATCGGAGAGTTCGCGCGGCAGCAGGTCGAGACCCAGCCAGTCGGCCAGCCGCCGCGGCACCTCGACGCGCCCGTCGGCGCGGACGATCATCGCCTGCGCCGGCGATCCGGCCATCAGGGCGGTCAGGCGCGCGTTGCGATCGGTCGCCTCCCGCGCTTCGGCGCGCGCGCGCAGCCCGGCGAACAGCATCCACGTCGCGCCGAGCACCAGCAAGGCGAGCACCGCGCCCGCCAGTATCGCCGCCGATTGCGGAAGCTCGATCAACCCGCCACTCCACGGCTTCGCATTGCCATCATCGCCAACCCTTAGGCAAAGCGTCGCGGATCGGAAAGCGGCTTGCGCGCACTAGACGCGCGCATCTCCGTCGCTTCTGCGCAACAGGCGACGCAGCAGGGGCTGGCGCGGGGCGGCGGCGGGCGCGGCGCTGTCCGCCGCGGGCGCAGCATTTTCGGGCGGTTCGATCGAGAGGTGCAGCATCAGGCGCCACGTCTCGTCTTCGAGCCCGTCCTCCTCGGGAGCGCCCAGGGCGGTACGCAGGATCTCAGCGATCCGTTCGCGTGCGTGCCCGGCATCATGATTGGCTTCGCTGTTCCTCACAATTCAGCGGTCGAACGAAGCAAGTGCCTCCTCAGCCGCAAGCGATTCCGCTCCGTCGCGACGGTCCGACGCAAATGCCAGATCGGCGGACTGGAGCATGGTCGGCTGCGCCGGAAGCTCAGGCTCCCAGGCGGATGCCGTGCGCTGCTTGTAGAATTCGAACGATCCGGACGCGGCATAATTGGCAAGCCCGACGCCCGCCAGGCTGCCGCACAAACCGATGCCGGCGCATCCCAGCGCCAGCTTCGCAATGAATTCGCGTCGCATCACAGACTCCCTGTCGGGAGCAGAACGTAGGTCGGACGATCGGCGTTCCGCGCGGTCCGGCCGAAAGAAAAGGGGCCCGGCGGACGCGGCCCCCTTCGCTTTTACCCGCCGCGCCTCAGAGGCTCGGCAGCTTCACCCGCGCCCCGACGAAGCCGAAGCGGCCGATCGAGTCGACCGGATAGGTGTTGGTGCCGATGTCGGGACGCTGGCCCCAGAGGTTGCGTACGCCGCCATAGATCTGGAACCGGTCGCTGACGTCGTAGCTGGCATAGATGTCGTGCTGCCAGCGCTCCTTGAGGTACATATATTCCGGGGCGACGATATCCGGATTGCCCGCGACTTCCTGATTGGTGAAGCGCAGCGTCTTGCTGAACCACAGAATGCCATAGTTCAGCGTCAGCCCGCCGGTCTGCCACGTCAGATCCGCGTTGACGGTGTATTTGGGCGCGAACGCCTCGCCGCGGCTGTTGGTCACGTCGGCGCCGGGGGTGCCGACGAATTCCAGCCGGTCGAGATAATTGCCGACCACGCTGAGATTGAACGTGCCCAGCTTCGCGGTGCGCAGGCGGTAGTTGAAGTTCACGTCGAGGCCCGCGGTGCTGAACTGCGCGACGTTCTGCGGCGTCACCGTGAAGCTGGTGATCAGGCCGGGATTGGCGCCGCCATTGTTGCGCACGATGCCCGAGCAGAACCCGTTGTTGAGATCGGGCTGGTCGACGCAGAGCTGCGCGAGCTGCTCCGGCGTGACCGTGTTGATCGCGTTCTTCAGCTTGATGTCATACCAGTCCGCGCGCAGCGAGAGGCCCGGCACGAAGCTCGGCTGGATGATCGCGCCCGCGGTCCAGGTGGTCGCCTCCTCTTCGGAAAGGTTGCGGTTGCCGCCCTGGAAGCCCGGCAGGTTGGTCGAGCGCGGATCGGTGAAGGTCGCCGGATCGGCGACGCCCAGCGACGCGAGCAGCGCCTGGCAGTTGGCGGCGCGATATTGCGTGCCGTTCTGGAGCTCGTTGGCGTTGCACGGATCGGTGATGAATTCGAAGGTCTGCGAATTGCCCGCGAACAGCTCGCCGATGTTCGGCGCGCGCACGGCCTTCGAATAGGTGCCGGTAAAGGTCACGTCGCGGATCGGCGCGAAAGCGCCGTCGACCTTCCACGACGTGGTGCTGCCGATCGTCGAATAGTCCGAATAGCGCACCGCGCCGCCAACCTCGAGCCGGTGGACGAAGCCGTTCTTGACCAGCGGCACGCGCAGCTCGCCGAACACTTCCTTGACGTCATATTCGCCGGCATCGACCGAGAGCGCGTTGGTGAAGGTCAGCCCGGCCGCGGCAAGCGGATCGGGAGTGAAGCTGCTCTTCTCCTTGCGATATTCCGCACCGACCGAGAAGCCGACCGCCCCGCCCGGAAGCGTGAACAGGCCGCCGAGGTCGCCGCTCAGATAGGCCGAGGCGACATGCTGCTCGATCCGCGAACGGTCGGTCGTGTCGGTGAGGATCCAGTCCAGCGCCGCCTGGCTGTTTCGGTTCTCGCCGAACAGGTTGATCGGAACGCACTGACCCGGCTGGAAGGTCGTCGGGGGGAATTCGTCCCGGGTCGAGTTGTACGGCTGGTTCGGAGTCCAGGCGGGATCGACATTGACACGGCAGGTCGGCCCGTTCGGCCCCTGCACCACGTCGATCGCCGCATAGAAGCGGTCGTCGAGGATGTCGTTAACGTAGCGGCTGCGCACGTCGGTGCGGCCATAGGTGTACGACGCTTCGTAGTTGAGATGGCTGCTCAGCTCGCCGCGCAGCCCGATCACGCCGCGCCACGTCTCGCGGCGGATGTCCTCGCCGCGCTGGCCGAAGTCGAAATTGTCGCGGTTGACGAGCACGCCGCCAAGGCCTTCGGCCGCCACGAGCGGCTGGAGCGCCGCGGGGATGAAGGGATTGTCCTCGGGGATCAGCAGATAGTAATCGAAAGTCGGCTGGGCGAGCGAGAAGCTGCGGATATTGGCGTATTTGCCCTCGGCGAAGATCGTCACGGCATCGGACACGTCGAAATGCGCGACTGCGTTGACCACGTGCCGCTCGACCTTGGGCAGCAGATCGTTGCCATAGTCGGAGACGAGCGTGGCGTTGCCGCCCTGCTGGTAGAAATTGGGGACGAAGCTGCCCGGATCGAACGGAGTCACCGCGCCGTTCGCACCGACGAGATAATCGGGGAAGCCATCCTGGTCGATGTCGATCCCGCCCTCGCGATTGGTATCGAAATAGCGGATGTTGGCGAGCGGCACATTGTCCGGGATGCCGTTGTCGGCGGGGCCGGTATAGCCGCCCTGGTTCTCGGGATCGTCCGGGTTCAGGAAAAAGCCGGTCGAGCGCGTGCCGCGCAGGCTGGGCCGGTCGCGCGTCTCGAGCCGGTCGTCGATGCCATATTCATAAGCGAGGGCGACGTTGCCGCGGCCGCCGGCGAAGTTCTTGCCCGCGGTGACCGAGATGAAGCGCTGGCCCGCATCGCCATGCTCGGAAATGCCGGCCTGCGCCCGCGCGGTGATCCCGTCGAAATCCTTCTTGAGGATGAAGTTGACCACGCCGGTGACGCCGTCGGCGCCGTAGATCGCCGAGGCGCCGCCGGTGAGCACCTCGATCCGCTGGACGAGATCGTTAGGAATGGTGTTGATGTCGATCGCCGCGCTGCCCGGCACGCCCGCGACATGGCGGCGGCCGTCGACCAGCACCAGCGTGCGCTCGGTGCCGAGATTGCGCAGGTTGAGCAGGTTGAGGCCGGTATAGCCGATGCCCGCGCCGCTGCCCGAATTGTCGGCCGAGGTCGACGAGCCCTGCAGCGCCGGATAGCCGGTCAGGAAGTCGGTGAGATTGGTCGTGCCCGAGGCCTGCAGCGTCTCCGAGCCGATCGAGACCACCGGGTTGGGCGTGTCGAACCCGGGAGTGACGCGGATGCGCGAGCCGGTCACGACGATGTCGGGTGCGGGCTCCTCCGCCTGGTCGCTCTGCGGATCGTTGGCGACGGTGGATTCGGGGACGTTGTCGTCGCTCTGGCCGGGTGCCGCGGTCTGTGCCCAGGCCGGAGCGCAGGCCAGCGCCAAGGCGGCGGCAGAGACGGTGAACAATCCGCGCGTGCGGAGAACGGAATACGCCATCGAGAAACCCCTCTTCGAATATGGCTCACGCCTTCCGCTGCTACGTTTCCCGAGTGTTTCCGATCCTCGCCGCGAAGCGCGCACCGCACGGTTTCTGCAACAGTGTCTCCGTTCTGCAACACGCTGCCTCGGGGCGCAACGAAAAGGGCCGCGCCTCCAGTAGAGACGCGGCCCCTGTTTCGCCGATGCCGAAAAGGCTCAGTAGCGATAGTGATCCGGCTTGAACGGACCTTCGACCGGCACGCCGATATAGCCTGCCTGCTTGCTCGTCAGCTTCGACAGCTTCACGCCGAGCTTTTCGAGGTGCAGCGCCGCGACCTTCTCGTCGAGATGCTTCGGCAGGACGTACACTTCGTTCTTGTAGTTCTCGCCCTTGGTGAACAGCTCGATCTGCGCCAGCGTCTGGTTGGTGAACGACGCCGACATCACGAACGACGGGTGGCCGGTCGCGCAGCCCAGGTTCACCAGGCGGCCCTTGGCGAGGATGATGATCTGCTTGCCGTCGGGGAACTTGACCAGGTCGGTGCCCGGCTTGACCTCGTCCCACTCATAGTTCGACAGCGCGGCGATCTGGATCTCGCTGTCGAAATGGCCGATGTTGCAGACGATCGACATCGGCTTCATCGCCTTCATGTGATCGGCGGTGATGACGTCGGCATTGCCGGTCGCGGTGACGAAGATGTCGGCGCGCTGCACCGCCTCTTCCATCGTCACGACCTCGAAGCCCTCCATCGCCGCCTGCAGCGCGCAGATCGGATCGACTTCGGTGACCATCACGCGCGCACCGCCGTTGCGGAGCGACTGGGCGCTGCCCTTGCCGACGTCGCCGAAGCCGGCGACCACGGCGACCTTGCCGGCGAGCATCACGTCGGTGGCGCGGCGGATCGCGTCGACCAGCGATTCCTTGCAGCCATAGAGATTATCGAACTTCGACTTGGTGACGCTGTCGTTGACGTTGATCGCCGGGAAGGGCAGCTCGCCCTTCTTGGCGATCTCGTACAGGCGGTGGACGCCGGTGGTGGTCTCTTCCGAGACGCCCTTCAGATTCTTGACGGTCTCGGTCAGATAGCCCGGATATTTGGCGATGAACGCCTTCAGCGCGCGCTGGAACTCGACTTCCTCGTCATTCTCCGGCTCGCCCAGCGTCGCGCCGGCTTCGAGCTTGGCGCCCCACAATGCGAACATGGTGGCGTCGCCGCCGTCGTCGAGGATGATGTTGGCGGTGGTGCCATCGCCGTCCGCGCCCCAGTTGAAGATGTCGCCGACATAGTCCCAATATTCGGCAAGGCTCTCGCCCTTCACCGCAAACACCGGCACGCCGCTCGCGGCGATCGCGGCGGCGGCATGGTCCTGCGTCGAGAAGATGTTGCAGGTCGCCCAGCGGACCTGCGCGCCGAGTGCGGTCAGCGTCTCGATCAGCACCGCGGTCTGGATCGTCATGTGGAGCGAACCGGTGATCCGCGCGCCCTTGAGCGGCTGCGACGCGCCGAATTCGTCGCGCAGCGCCATCAGGCCCGGCATCTCGGTCTCGGCGATCTCGATTTCCTTGCGGCCGAAAGCGGCGAGTTCGATGTCCTTGATGACGTAATCGTTCTTGTCGAGCACGGTAGCCACGGGCTGCATCTCCAGCAGGTAAAAGGGTCGGCGCGCCGGACTCGCCGGCCGCGATTGGCGCGCCCTACCGCGTCGGACGGGAATGCGCAAGTCAGATATAAAGATATCTTTATATGTACGGAAGCCGCCGCCCGGATCTGCGCCGGCGCACATCGGCCGGCGCGGCTGATCGCCCCGGAAATGCGGCGAAGCGCGTCGCCCGGACGCTGCGTTTCCGATAGGCCGCTTCGCAAGGCCAACGCTGCGGAGGATTCGATCTCATGCGCTTTCGTGTCGCGATCCTTGCCGTTGCCGGCCTCGCATTCCCCGCCGCGGCACAGGACATGCCGACGGTCCTGCCCAACGATTACGTGCTGTCGGACATCCTCAACCAGCAGCGGATCGACGCCGCGATCGCGCACCCGAGCCGTCCGGCAGACTCCGGTCGCAAGCGCGCGGCGCCCACGCCCCGCGCGGTGCCGGCCTCACGCGCGTCGACCAGCTACCGCCCTTCCCCCACGGTGAGCGCCCGCGTGCGGCGGCAATTCCTCGCAGCGATGAACGCGCGGATCGGCGCGGCCAAAGCGCGCCAGCTCGCCGCGGCGCTCGAGCGCGACGATCCGGTCGCCAGCTGGGCGCAGATCGTCGCGAGCGACGGGCTGCGCAACGGCGACGTGGCGGACGCGCTCGCCGCCTATTGGCTGCTCAACTGGGGGATGGCCAATGGCCGCGAAGGCAATCGGACGCAGATCCTCGCGGTCCGCGATCAGGTCCGCGCGATCATCGCCGCCAATGCCGGTCAGGCCGGCCTGAACGAAGCGCAGCGCCAGGAAATGGCCGAGACCTGGATGCTCAATTTCCTGATCCAGCACGCCGCCTATACTGACGCGGTCAAGCGCGGCGATCGCGACACCCTGCGCCGGCTGGGTGACGCCGCGGTCGCCCGCTTCCGCAGCGAGACGCGCCTCGATCTGCGCCGGCTCGAGCTCGGCGATACCGGCTTCACCCCGCGCGCGGGCACCTGATCACCGCACCAGCCGGTAGCTCACGAACGCCACCTGCTTCCCGTCGGGCGACCAGCTCGGCACGTTGATCGTCCCTTGCCCGCCGAACAATCGGGTCAACACCCGGGGCGGCGCGCTGCCGTCGGCCGGCATGATCTTGAGCGCCACGTCGGCGCGGTTGGGCGGGTGATCGGCCAGCGCCACGTCGAGCCCGAACGACACGAAGACGATCCACTTGCCGTCCGGGGAGAGATGCGGAAACCAGTCGCGCCGCTCGGGGTCCTTGGTCAGCTGCACCGGATCGCTACCGTCGGCATTGGCGCGCCAGATCGCCATCGCGCCGCTGCGGGTCGAGTTGAAATAAAGATATTTGCCGTCGGGCGAATATTCGGGCCCGTCATCGACCCCCGGCCCGACGATCAGCGGCCGCGCCGGACCGCCCGCCAGATCCTTGACCCAGATATCGTAGCTGTCGTCGTCGGTGCCGACCCGGACATAGGCCAGGGTCTTCCCGTCCGGGCTCCAGCCATGCCAGTAGGACCGCGCTCTGGCATCGCTCACCACTTCGCGCGGCCCCGCCGATCCCGTGAGCGGCAGCACGAAGATCCGCGACAGATTGTCGGGCTCGGACTGGTCCGAGATCACCAATTGCGTCCCGTCGGGCGAAATGCCGTGATCGTTGTTGTTGCGGATATGCCGCCCGGTCGGGATCGCCACCGGTTCGCCGCCTTCGACCGGGATCCGCCAGATCCGGCCGTCGGCATTGTATATCAGGGCCTTGCCGTCGCGAGTCCAGTTGGGCGCCTCGATCTTGCCGGGGAAATGGCGGACCACCCGGCGGCTCTGCACCCCGCCGACCTCGATCGTCTCGAGGCTGCTCTCGACCTTCGCGGCATAGCCGGTGTCGGGCACGTAAGCGAGGCTCGGCACCTGCAGTTCGACGTTCGAGAAGGTCGCGGTCTCGGTGACGCCGTTATCGTGCGCCGACAGCGCCAGCCCGACCATCACCGGCGCCTGAAACGCGATCCGGTAACTGCCGCCGCCGTGCTCGAGCGAGCCGTTCGGCCAGTCCGCTGCATCGCTCGCCTCGGCCGCCGTATCGCCACCATGCCCGAGTATGATTTGTCGCGGCCCGACCGAGAAATAGACGAAGTCGCCCTCACGCTCGAGCCGCACCCGCGCGGTGCTGGCCGTCATGCTCGAGATGATCTGCCGTGTCGGCCCATCCTGCACCTCGCGATATTGCATCGCAATCAGACCGTCGCCGTGGACCATCACATCGGCATAGGGCGATCCCGGCGTGCGGTTCTGCCGTATCATCAACCCGGCCTTGCGGTGCGGGTCCTTGCCCTTGCCTTCCCATGCAATATCGGCGGCGATGTGGAGATCGCCCGATCGTTGCACCCAGGCAAAGTGGAACGCGTCCTTTTCGCCCCAGATATTGGCCCCGCTCGCCGTCATCCGGTAGCGGCCGGCGTCATGGCTGACGCTGCCCGGAGTCGCGGTCTCGCCGATATCGGCATGGCTCGAAAAGATCCCGACGGTCTGCGCTGGCACCGGGCTCGCACACAGCGCCACCGCACACGCAAGCAAATGCCGGATCATATGCCCCTCTCCTCCCCTCCAGTGCTCCGGCGAAGGCAGGAGCCCAGGGTCGTTTAGTAGCCGCCATCCCGGACTCCCGCTTTCCCAGGAGCACGACATTGCCCTGACGATGTTAGCGTTACCTCAAGCGAATGCGAAGGCATTTCCCGGATACGCACGCCGCATTATCGTGGGCACTGTGTCCGATCATACCGCCCCGCTCCTCCGTGCCCTCGAATCCCATGCCGATCCGGCGTTTCGCGACGCGCTCGGCCCGCGCTACGGCATCGTCACTGCCGATCGCGTGATCGGCGTGGCGATGGCGAAGATTCACGCCGTCGCCAAACCGCTCGGCCGCGATCCCGCGCTCGCGGAGTCGCTATGGCAGACTCGCGTCTACGAGGCGCGGATGCTGGCCTGCATGGTCGACGATCCCGCCACGGTGACACCCGAACGGATGGATCGCTGGCGCGCCGATTTCGACAATTGGGCCGTCACCGACACGGTCTGCTTCAAGCTGTGGGACCGAACCCCGCACGCCTTCGCGGCGATCGATCGCTGGGCGACGCTCGACCATGAATTCGGCAAGCGCGCTGCGTTCGTGCTGCTCGCCAGCTGCGCGGTGCATCGCAAGGGCACGGATGGGGAGTATCTCGCCCGCCTGCCGCTGATCCGCGCCGCAGCAGGCGACCCGCGCAATTTCGTCAGGAAAGGCGTCAACTGGGCGCTCCGCGCGATCGGCGGCAAGAAGAGCCCGCCCCTGCGCGCCGCCGCCCGCGACCTCGCCGCCACCCTTGCCGCTTCCGCCGACAAGACCGCACGCTGGATCGGCAAGGACGCCGCCCGCGCCTTCGCCAAAGCCGATGCCAAGGCGTGAGCTCCCGGTTCGGATCCGCTACCGTCATCGCTGATCGTCATCCCGAAAGCCGCCTTTCTTCAAATCTCTGATTTGATCAGAAAAGCGAGCTGTCCGGGATCCACCAAGAGGCAGGTGTCCGCGGAGAGGTGGATCCCGGATGACGGGAATAGCAATTAGGGTCGAAGCCTGAACCATGATCCCGGCGAGGCGGTCCCTTTCCTACAAGCCCCTCATCCAGTATGTTCTACTTATGTTCCGTTCGCAGATCTTGCGCGAATTCGCTGTCCTGTATCCGCCCCTGACCTGCACCCGTAGGAAATTTACGTGCGCCATTGCGCAACGGAATTGCGCGATTGCCGTGCAAACCGTGAATCTTGCCCCGCCGAATCCTATTTCCGCGCACCTGCCGCGCGACCGCGACTCACGCCGTCCCGGTGCTGTTCGCCAGCAGCCGCGGATCGATCCCTGCAATCTCGAAGCCCTTCACCCAGCGCCGCCGCGCGTCGACATCGTAGAGCAATCCGGTGTCGCCGCTGGTGCTGAACCAGCCGTGCCGCGTCATTTCCGCGTCGAGCTGGCCCTCGGCCCAGCCGGCATAGCCCAATGCCACCAGCCAGCGGCTCGGGCCCTTGCCCTCGGCGATCGCCTTGAGCACGTCGATCGTGCCGGAGAGCGACCAGCGCCCGCCGACGTCGATCGTGTCCTGTCCGCCCCAATCGGTCGAATGCAGCACGAAGCCGCGCCGCGGCTCGACCGGTCCGCCGAAATGCACCGGCGCATCGGGCACCGCGCCGGGATCGATCTCGAACTGCCGGAGCAATTCGTGCAGCCCGAGCCCCTCGATCGTCTCGCCGATGCCGATGCCGAGCGCGCCTTCGTCGTCATGCGCGCACATGGCGATCACGGCGCGCTCGAAGCGCGAATCGCCGATCCCCGGCATTGCGAGGAGGAACTGGCCGGTGAGATTGGGTGTCGAATCCATTCCCGGTCAACTTATCGCTTCGATTTCGGGTCCGTCACGCTTGAAAATGTCATCGACCGCGCCAATTGGTGCGCTGACCTCAAGAGGAGAGTGAAATGACCATCCAGGTTGGCGACCGTATTCCCAGCACCCAGCTCGTCAAGGTGGGCGAGGAAGGCCCCGAGCAGATCGGTTCGGACGAATATTTCGCCGGTCGCAAGGTCGCGCTCTTCTCGGTGCCCGGCGCGTTCACGCCGACCTGCTCGGCCAAGCACCTTCCCGGCTTCGTCGAAAAGGCCGACGAATTGAAGGCCAAGGGCGTCGACGAGATCGCCTGCACCGCAGTCAACGACGCCTTCGTGATGGGCGCATGGGGCAAGGCATCGGGCGTCGACGGCAAGGTGACGATGCTCGCCGACGGCAACGGCACCTTCGCCAAGGCCGTGGACCTCGAGATGGACGGCAGCGGCTTCGGCCTCGGCACCCGCGGCAAGCGCTATTCGATGCTGGTCAACGACGGCGTCGTCGAGCAATTGCATGTCGAGGCGCCCGGCCAGTTCGAGGTCAGTTCGGCCGATTATCTGCTCGCCCGGCTGTAACGCCGTACCCGTAACGGAACTGCTCCGCCGGTGCGTGAGTTGACCCAGGGTACTTCTGTGAAAGGGAAGCTTCATGGCCAACAGCAACAGCAACAGCACGAGCAATTCCGGCGATAGCGCGAGCCAGAGCCAGGGATCCGAAAAGTCCTTCCTCGCCTCGGCGCAGGAAACCGTTGCCGGCGCAGTCGATGCGACGGTGCAGGCAGTGAAGGATCACCCGGTCGCGGCAGCGGCGGTCGCCGCGGGCGCTGCGGCCGCGGTCGGCGGCGCGGTCTATGCCGCCACCCAATTGGGCAGCGAGAAGGAAAGCTCGTCGAAGAAATAAGCCGTTCGGCTCCTTCCTGCGGGAAGGAGCCGCTCGACTGTCCCAAGTCTTGCCAGAGTCATCTTCGCGCATTAGCGGTCGAAGATGACTCAAGCATCCGACATCGTCGCCGAGCTCGACCGCCTCTACCGCGCTTCGGTCGAGCGCCTGCAGACCGCCCTCAACCGCTATCTGACCGACGGCACGCCGCCGGCCCCGTCGAGCCGCAGCGACGGCTCTTTCGCCTATCCCGAGATCCGCCTGACCTATCGCGGCGGCAATGATCGCCCCGCCCCTCCGCGCTCGTTCGGCCGGCTGGTCGATCCCGGCGAATATCGCATCAGCGTCACCAAGCCCGCGATGTTCTCCGACTATCTGATCGAGCAGCTCACCTTCCTGATCGAGGATTACGACGTCGAGGTCGACGCGACGACCGGACGGCAGGAGATCCCCTTCGCCTATGTCCTCGATCCCGGCCACGCGCTGCGCCTCGACGAGGTGTCGGCGACCGAGCTCGCGCGCCACTTCCCCGCGACCGAGCTCGCCCATATCGGCGACGAGATCGCCGACGGGCTGTGGATGTCGTCCGACGGAATCCGCCCGCTGGCATTGTTCGACGGGCTGCGTACCGATTTCAGCCTCGCGCGCCTGCGCCATTACACCGGCACCCCGACCGAGCATGTCCAGCAATATATCCTGTTCACCAATTATCACCGCTATGTTGACGAGTTCGTCCGCTGGGCATGTAGCCAACTCGGCGAAGGCAGCCGCTTCACCGGCGTCTCGGGCGCGGGCGGGATCGTCGTCGAGCGCGCCGACGACATGGACCGCCTGATCTCGGACAGCGCGTGGCGCCGCCACCAGATGCCGGCCTATCATCTGATGGCCCCCGGCCGGACCGGGATCACCCTCGTCAATATCGGCGTCGGTCCCTCGAACGCGAAGACGATCGCCGATCACCTCGCGGTGCTGCGGCCCGAGGCGTGGCTGATGATCGGCCATTGCGGCGGGCTGCGCCCGAGCCAGCGGATCGGCGACTATGTCCTCGCCCATGCCTATCTGCGCGACGACCACATCATGGACGATGTGCTGCCGCCCGAAATCCCGATCCCCGCGATCGCCGAGGTCCAGCTCGCGCTCGCCCGCGCTGCCGAGACGGTGTCGGGCCAGTCGGGCGACGAATTGAAGCAGCGGCTGCGCACCGGCACGATTGTCACCACCGACGATCGCAACTGGGAGCTGCGCTATTCGGCCACCGCGCTGCGCTTCTCGCTCAGCCGTGCGGTCGGCGTCGACATGGAATCGGCGACGCTCGCCGCGCAGGGCTATCGCTTCCGCGTCCCCTACGGCACGCTGCTCTGCGTCTCGGACAAGCCGCTGCACGGCGAATTGAAGCTGCCCGGCCAGGCCAATCGCTTCTACGAACGCGCGATCAACGAGCATCTCCGCATCGGCATCGAGACGGTCGAGGAACTCCGCCGCGAAGGCGCCAAGCTGCACAGCCGCAAGCTTCGCGCGTTCAACGAGCCGCCGTTCCGCTGAGACCGGAGACGGGGTCGTGCGTTGAGCTCCCGAAGGAGAGCCTCGATGATCGATCCCGAGAACCAGCCCGAACCAGCGACCGAAGGCGCGCACGCGCATCAGCCCGACGGCACCGATTCCTCCGCCTCGTTCGAAGCGGGGATCGCGGACGAAAACACGATCCCCGACGAAATGCCCGAATGAGCCGCCTCAGCGGTTGAGCTGGAATTCCACCACGAGGCTGGCGTTGACGTTGACCTTGTCGAGCTCGCCGTCCTTCTTGGGCGCGACGATCGACACGAGGTCGCCGATCAGCGCGAGCGCGCCGGCGGTCGGGTCCTGCTTTTCGCTGACCTTGACGATCGCGCTGCGCTTCAGCCCGAGCGTCGCGGCATAGGCGTCGGCCTCGCCCTGCGCTTTCCGGATCGCCGCCGCCTTGGCCTGCCGGATCGGGCCGACATAGTCGTTGAGCAACGGCAGGACGTCATCGTCGAGCTTGCCGCCATTCGCTTCGATCGGGGCCTTGGCACTCTCGATCACAGCGCGCGTCGGCGCGTCGAAGCCCAGCGTCTCGGTCGCGGTCGATTGCGGCGTCTCCTCGCTATCCTCGTCGAGCGTCTCGAGGCTGAAGCTCGGCTTCGACTTGGTGCCGGCGAAGGTCGAGATCAGGCCCATCAGCGAGTTGGTCGTCCCGATCTCGCCCTTGGCTTCGCCGATGCCGAGCGCGGCGAGCGCCTGGGTCAGCCTCGCCTTGTTGGCCGCCAGCACCGCGCCGGCCGCAGCCTCATCCTTGCCCTTGGCAGTGAGCGTCACCGAGATCCGGTAGCGCTGCGCCGCCACGCTCACCTGCCCCGTCGAGACGATCTCGACCGAAACCGGGCCCGTCGCCGCCGTCTGCGCCTCGGCGGCGAACGGCGCGCCGAGCAGCGCCAGCGCTAATGCATATTTCATCATGATACGAATCTCCCCTTCGCAGTCAGCCTTAGCCGAGCCCGGGCGAACTAGTCGATCCTCGCCCCCGGGCAATCGTCGATTGCCATCGCCCGCCGCTCGATCATGTCGAGGAGGAAGGCCCCCCGGCGCGGTACGATGCTGCCGTCGCCCCGCTCCGACGGGAGCCCCGATTCCGCGACCAGCACGCAGGTGTCCGCACCGATCTTTCCCAAGGCGATCCGCCGGTTCGCGATGCTGGCGAGCTTCGGCGATCTTCCCGCCATGCCGCGGTCGAGATCGCTCTGGATCCGATCCACGCCGACCTCCGACGGTCCGAGCGTGAAAGCGTAGATTTCAGCGAAGCGCGCATTGCGCTGGATCAGCAGTACCTTGTCCGAGGCGGCGGGCCAGGACACGTCGATCTCACGCGCGAAGCGCATCAGCTCGCGGTCGCGCACGCCTGGACCGTTGAGCCGCGCGACCGCAGCCTTACGCTCGGTGTCGGCGTCGGCCGGCGCTGCCCAGACCGCCCATTTGCCGTCGGGCGAGGTCACGCGCCCGCCAGCGAACGCCGAGATCCCGTCCGAAGCCGGGGCCGCGGCGATCGCCAGCGCGAGCAGCAGCTTCACCACCCTTGCGGCTGTCCCTTGTTCTGCTGATCGAGCCACTTTTTGAGCGGCGCGAAATATTCGGCCATCGCCTTGCCCGAAATCTCGCGGCTGCCGGTGAACGCCTCGAGCGCGTCGGGCCACGGCTTGGACGCACCCATTTCGAGCATCTTGTTGAACCGCGCGCCGACCTGCTTGTTGCCGTAGAACGAGCAGCGATGCAGCGGCCCCTTCCAGCCGGCCTGGTCGCACGCGGCCTTGTAGAACTGGAACTGGAGCAGCCGCGCGAGGAAGTAGCGGGTATAGGATACGCTCCCCGCGACGTGATATTTTCCGCCGGCGTCGAAGCGCGTCTCGTCGCGCTCCACCGGCGGCGTCAGGCCCTGATATTGCAGGCGAAGCTTGTCCCAGCCGGCCTGATAGCCGTCGGGCTTGATCTCGCCCGAGAAGATCTGCCAGCGATATTTATCGACCAGCAGGCCGAAAGGCAGGAACGCGACCTTGTCCATCGCCTGACGCAACAGCAGCCCGGTATCCTTGTCGGCCCCCGGCACGGCGCTCTTGTCGAGCAGGCCGATCTGGACGAGATATTCGGGGGTGATCGAGAGCGCGACGAAATCGCCGATCGCCTCGTGGAAGCCGTCGTTCGCGCCGTTGCGGTAGAGCTGGGGCTGCGCCTTGTACGCGCGCTGATAATAATTGTGGCCGAGCTCGTGGTGGATCGTGACGAAATCGTCCGAATTCACCTTGATGCACATCTTGATGCGCAGATCGTCCTTCTCGTCGAGGTCCCAGGCCGAGGCGTGGCAGAGCACTTCGCGGTCGGCAGGCTTGAGGAACAGCGAACGCTGCCAGAAGCTCTCGGGCAAAGGCGCGAGGCCGAGCGAGGAATAGAAGCCCTCGCCGGTCTGGACCATCTTCTTCCAGTCATAGTTCTTGGCCTTGAGCAATTCGCCGACGTCATAGCCGACATCGCCGGCGCCGGCGGGCGCGACGACGTCATAGATGTTGCCCCATTCCTGCGCCCACATATTGCCGAGCAGATCGGCGCGGATCGGCCCGGTCTTCGACTGGACCGAATCGCCATATTTCTCGTTCAATTTGCGGCGGACATAGGTGTGCAGCGCGACGTAGAGCGGCTTGACGTCGTTCCACAGCTTGTCGGTGAGCTTGGCGAACTCCTCGGGCGGCATGTCATAGCCCGAACGCCACATCGTGCCGGTGTCGGGGAAGCCGAGGCCGGTGGCGCCCTGATTGGCGATCGCGGTCATCCTGGCATAGTCGCCCCGCATCGGCGCGCCGACATTGTCGTTCCAGCTGGTCCACATCTCCTTGAGCGCGGCCGGATCGCGGCTCTCGCCCATCGCCGCCTCGATGTCGCTGCCGTTGATCGGCTTGCCGTTCAGCGTGCCCTTGCCCTTGGCGTACATCGAGCCGAGCCGGGTCGAGATGTCCGAAAGCTGCTGCGCCGCGCCCGGCGTGGTCGGCGCGGGGAGCGTGATCGCGCTGCGCAGGATCGTGAGCTGGCGCTTCTGTTCGGCGCTCAAACCAGGCGCATTCTGATACTTCGCCGCCTCGAGCGCATAGCGCACCGCCATTTCGGTGCCGCGCGCCCCATATTCGGCGGCGAGCGCGTCGGTATCGTCGGTGATGTAGGTCGCGTTGATCCACGCGACGCGCGACGCGACGAGATTGAACTCGGTATATTCCTTCTGAACGCGGTCGATGAACGCCTGCGCCTCGGCGGCGGTGGGTGCGGTCTGCGCGGCGGGCGCCGCGGTCTGCGAAACAGCGGGTGTGGCGAGCAACGCGGCAAGCGCGAGCATCGAAATGCCGGTACGGATCATGTGAGAGGCCCCTGCGGATCTATGGATGGCGCGACAGTTGCGCGCCACCCGGCGGGGCGTCAAGCAGTGGCAGCGCTCCTATGAAGAGAAGAGCGTGCCGCGCTCCCCCGGGCCGTCACCCCGGACTTGTTCCGGGGTCCACCGCGCCTCATTCGGCCAACTCTCGCCTCGCGCTTTCAGTTTGCCTCCCGGTGGACCCCGGCACAAGGCCGGGGTGACGATCCAAGGTCGGTCAGTCCGCCAGAAACTCCACGATCGCGTCGCCCAGCTCGGGGCGGGTGACGGCACTCATGTGATTGCCGGGAATTTCGACGAACCGGCCCTGCGGCAGCAAGTCCGCGACTTCCTGTGCCGATCCGTTGTCGAAATCCTCGGCGCCGGTGACCACCAGCGTCGGCACGTCGATCGCCGCAATCTCGTCCTCGGAAGTATCGACGAAGGTTTGCAGGATCAGCAGCAGCGCCTCGGGATCGCCTTTGGTGGTCTTGAGAAACGCTTCGGTCATCCACTCGGAACTGCCGCGCTCGAAGCTGCCGAGATTAGTGAGCACGCGCCTGAAATAGGTGCCCCGCCCATGCGTGTCGGTCAGCCCCGCGAGACCCATGCCGCACAGCACCGCGCGCCGCGGCTTCGCGCCATGGACGAGCATCCGCAGCGTCGTGCGGCCGCCCAGCGAATAGCCGCCGAGATCATAGTCGCTCAGCCCGAGATGCTCGATCAGCGCGAAGCCGTCGCGCATCAGCACGTCGGGCGGATAGGCGGCGGGATCGTGCGGCCGATCGCTCAGCCCATGTCCGCGCAGATCGGGCAGGATCACCCGGAAGCCGCGCGCGGCGAGCTTGGCGGCGTGCCCGTATTTGATCCAGTTGACTTCGGCGGTGGAGAAATAGCCGTGGATCAGCACCACCGGCCTGCCCTCGCCCATTTCGTGCCATGCCAGCTCGACGCCGTCGAAGCTGGTGAAGCGGTGCGTCTCAATCGGGAAGTTTGCCAACTTTATCCATCCAGCGCTGAACCAGTCCCTGGTTCTGGTCGGTCCGTGACGCCGGCAAGTGGCTGGTGTCAAGCCAATCGCGGTGCCAGCTCTCGCATGCCGAATGCTCGGTCGGCTTGAAACGATATGGCTGGTCGAAGCTGCCGACGGTCAGATCCATCCGGTCGTGGTCATAGGCCTCATAGGTGAGCGGCGTGCCGCAGGATGCGCAGAAGCCGCGCTGCGCGATCGGCGAGGATTCGTAGCGATCGGGATCGCTGTCCCAGCGCACATCGGTCTTGAAGAGATTGACGAAAGCGATCGAGACGCCGCCGGTCGCCCGCTGGCACATCCGGCAGTGGCAGAGATACGCCTCGTCGTCGTGCACCGTAGCGCGATAACGCACCCGCCCGCACTGGCACCCGCCGGTCATTTCCTCAGCCATGATTGCTCTCCCTGCAATTGCTGCGGCGCACAATGCAACTCCGTCCTCGATTGCAATCTATGAGCCTGCTTACTATATGTGTGCTATGGCCGAGAATGTAGGATTTCTGATGGGCGATGTCTCGCGCCTGATGCGTCGCCGCTTCGACGAGCGCGCGCGCAAGAGCGGCGCGACCGGTCCGCAATGGCGAACCCTCAAGATGCTCGAACGGCATGAGGGGTTGAACCAGGGACAGCTCGCCGAGTTGCTCGAAGTCGAACCGATTACCTGCTGCCGCATGATCGACCGGCTGGAAGAGGCCGAACTGGTCGAGCGCCGTCGCGATCCCGCCGACCGCCGCGCGTGGCGCATCTATCTGACCGACAAGGCCCGTCCGGTGCTCGCCGAGCTCCACGATGTCGCCAGCGAGATGATCGAAGCGGCGCTTCACGGGTTGAACGCGGCGGAGCGCGACGCGCTGACCGCCGCGCTCAACACGATCCGATCCAACATAACCCAGCTTCCCGAGACCAAAGAGGCCGCCAATGGCTGACGCAGATCCCAAAATCGAAAAGGCACCTGAAGCGGTGATCGTCGAGCCCGCTGCCGCCGAGACCGCCGAGCCGCGCGCGAAGCGCAGCTGGCTGCGCCCGCTTTTGCTGTTCGGCGTGCCGCTGGTGCTGATCGGCGTGGTCGGCTTCTTCTGGCTGACATCGGGCCGCTTCGCGTCGACCGACAATGCCTATGTCCAGCAGGACAAGGTCTCGGTCTCCGCCGAAGTCGCCGGCCGCATTGTCAAGGTCGCGGTTCGCGAGAACCAGCGCGTCAAGAAAGGCGATCTGCTCTTCGAGATCGATCCTGCTCCGTATCGCATCGCGGTCGCACAGGCCGATGCGGCGATCGCCAACGCGCAGGTCGAGCTCCAGACGCTGCGCACCTCCTATGCCGGCACGGGCGCCGACATCGAGGCGGCGCGGGATCGCATCGCGCAGGCGCAGGAGGATTATGTCCGTCAGGCGGCGCTGATGAAGCGCGGCTTCACCACCCGCGTCAATTTCCAGGCGGCCGAGCATTCGGTCGAGCAGGCGCGCGCCGCGCTCCAGAGCGCGCAGGCCGACGCCGCCGAGGCCCGCTCGAAGCTCGCCACCGGCGCCGCCGTCCCCGGCGAGAACCCGCAGATCGCATCCGCCCGCGTCCAGCGCGAGCAGGCGTTGCTCAATCTCAGCCGCACCAGGGTCTATGCGCCCGCCGACGGCATCGTCAGCCAGGCCGATCGCCTGCAGGTCGGCCAGCAGATGATGACCGGCCTACCCGCGGTGACGATCGTCACCAGCGACCTTTCCTGGGTCGAGGCGAACTTCAAGGAAACCGATCTCAACAAGATGCGCGTCGGCCAGTGCGCCGAAATCAGCTTCGACGCCTATCCCGGGCTCAAGCTCAAGGGCCATGTCTGGTCGATCGGCGCAGGCACGGGATCCGAATTCTCGGTGCTTCCGGCGCAGAACGCCAACGGCAATTGGGTCAAGGTCACCCAGCGCGTGCCGGTGCGCCTCGCGATCGACGAAAAGAGCCCGCGCGCACTGATCGCCGGCCTGTCGTCGGACGTCGAGGTCGATCTGCGGAACCAGTGCAAATGACCCGTCGTGGGGCCCGCCGGAGGGGGGGGGGGGGGGGAAAAAAAGGGAGGCGTGGGCGCCGGCCCCCCCCCCCGGGGCGCCGGGGGGGCCGCCGCGGCGCCGGCCGGGGGCCGCCGCGCTC
>NZ_JAVAMA010000011.1 GCF_030730875.1 Sphingomonas sp. DG1-23 | reverse complement strand
GCCCGGTAGCTCGTCAGGCTCATAACCTGAAGGTCGCAGGTTCAAATCCTGCTCCCGCAACCAACACGCCGCCTCAGATCAAACCCGGGGCGGCTTTTTTGTACCCGGCCCCCCGCCGGCCATACCTGACCGCAACGATATGCCTCCGGCAGGCCGCTGATGATCGTCAGTGACAACGGGACCGAGCTGACCAGCCTGGCCATCTTGCGCTGGGCGCAGGACCGGCAGATCGAGTGGCATTACAGCGCGCCGGGCAAGCCGCAGCAGAATGGCTACATCGAGAGCTTTAATGGTCGCGTGCGCGATGAATGCTTGAATGAGACGCTGTTCGCGTCGCTCAGCCATGCACGCTCGGTGCTGAGCAGCTGGCGCCACGACTACTACCATGTGCGGCCGCATGTGGAATAGGCGGGCTGACGCCCGCCGATGCTGCCTGGCGCGTTGTGCAGCCCCGCCCGCGGGGGCACGATGACAACCCCGGACTCCAGCTATGACTGGAGGAGTTTCTCGGGAGCACGTCAATTCGTCTTTGAAATCAGTGCACTATAGGAGATTTCGGGATTCCCCCGCTCCGGCCCGATTCAGGGTGTGCTAGCCACCTGCTTCTGCGGTCATGACGGATCCCTCACGAACTTCTTGCCCGGTGATGCCGCCGTTCGAGTGCCAATTGCTGCGGGCGAACGGGCTGACGTTCGCGCGACTCTCCAGCTAAAAATGCGCAGCCATGTGCGATTGCCGTTTTGCATCGTACCGATACTCCTCCCGGTCGCCGGCATTGGGCTCGCCGGAGGTCGTCAACGCGGAGAACTGCGTGGCCGAATTGAAGGTCGCAGGCGGCGCTGCGATCGAGGGGAACTGCCATTTTACTTGGCGATCAAACCCGTCATAGATCAATCGCGCTTTATTGCCGTTCGCATCGACGACATATTCCTGCTTGCCATGTGGCGTGTAGCTATAGGTGACGTAGGCCTGCTCATCAGCCGTGCCCACTGCCTTGCGAATCTGCAGGAGCTGGCCTGCATCGTCATAGACGTTCCGCGTGATTCGATCGGGCCCATATGCACCGGCGGGGCCCGGAGCCGGGGCGTGCGCCCTCGGCGCCACCCATCGCTGAGCCGGAGTGCGCCTGCAGCGGCGCAAGCGCGGCCGGGATCACCGCGCCCGGATGGGCTATAAGCTCCGGTACTGGTCGGAAACCTTCGCGCATACCGTACCCTTGCCTGATGTTTGCCCGAAGAGTCACTAAAGCGGCAGCGCAATTGTTACTCCACAGTATCAACGATCTAGCCGTGGTGTTCTTGGCTCCCAACAGGTCTGCTTCGAAGCCGTACGGGTTTCAGATGCCTGTCGATCGACCTCCGGCCAAGCTGATCGACGAGAAAAGCTTCCGTTGGCGTTGATGCTGCTTGTCTTCAACCTTTGCGGGAATCTCCTTCTCTCGCGTTCCGGCGAAGAGGTTGCTGCTGTTGACGCGCCTCCCCGTGCGGACTGGCACCGAGAGCCAAATTGGCGTGGCGCCTCTCGGCGCAGACCACTGGCGCAAGTTTTCTCCGGTCTATAAGAGAGTGTTCTGCGCCCTCAGCTCCGCCATCAACGCCATGGCCCGTATCGCTTTTTTTTGCGGCCTCCGATTAGCCGCCTCGTCAACGGCCGTGCGATCAGCGTTGAACCCATCGCTACAATAGCAAGCGTCCGCTATTGAGGCGATAGGCGGCCGGCAGGTTTCCGAACGAAAAGCGGACCGGCCGGTTTCGGATCCGGTCCTGTGGTAATTGCTCTCGCAGCCCGGCTTCGGGAAGTCCGCGCAATTGCCGGGTAATGCGCTTTAGAACAGCTTGCGTAGCCCGAGCCGGATCGAACGTCCCAGCGGATCGAGATAGGCGCCCTGGAACCGGTTCGGCGTCGCGCCGTTGCGGTCCCGCACGTCGATCCGGTCGTTCAGCAGATTCTCCACGGTGAGCTGGAGCGACAGCTTCTGCGCCCATCGCTCGTCGCTTACCTTGCTCATATCCAGCGAGCCATAGGCCACCAGCCAGGTCCGTCCGGTAAAGTTCAGGTCGGAAGCGGCCAGTTCGCTGCGGATGCGGGTCGGTCCCTGCAGCCTGCCATAGACGCCGAGGCTGGCGGCGCCCAGCGATCCGCCGAGATTGGCATCTATTTCCCAACGCGGCCGGCCGCCGGTGCCGCTGAGCGTGGCCCCGTCGAGCAAGTCGAGCGGGGCGGACCCGGGTCGCAGGCGCAGCCGGTCCGCGAGGCGCCAGTCGATGGTGACGGAGCCGTACAAAAAGGGTCGCTGCTTCGGCGGTGGCGGTGGCGGCGCGTTTTGCACGAGCGCGCCGGCCGGCGGCACCACGGGCGGGGGCGTGCGGCCGATCTGGGTGAAGAAGTTGACGCCCAGCCGCAACTTCTGTTCGCTCTCGCGCGCGATGTTCACGGGCCGCCGGTCGACCCGTACCAACATGCCACCGGGATCGCGCTCGAACAGGTCCGGAAATGCCGCGAGAAAATCCGGCGTGAGGGCGCCCAGATACGATGCCTGATTGTGGATCTGCGTATCGACATAATCGAGATTGATACGGAACTCGGTGTCGGTGAGCGGCTTCACGGACACGCCCATCTTGGTAACCTGTCGCCGCTCCGCATCCAGTGCCGGATTGCCGCCGCTTACCGTCGTCACCAATATGCTCGCGCCCGTGATGAAGTCGAAGAACGGCGTGTTCGGCGTGACGAGTAATGGGCTCGCCAGCATGTCGACCGCCGGCGGCGTCCGGGCGTCGTTGACCGAGACGCTGAACTGCACCGGCGACAGCGGGGCCCAGTTCAATCCGAAATTGGTGCTCACTAGCTGGCCGAAGCGCGGCACGTCGGAGACGCCGACCATGCCGTTCGCGCTCAGCCTGCCGAGGAACCCGAGCACGCTGCGATCGGCCGATGCGATGGGAATCTCGGCGCTCACGCTCGCACCAGCCACACGCCGCGCAAGGCGCTGGAAATTGTCCGTCGACGGATGCTCCTGCGGTCCGGCCTCGGTCGAGGCCCGCGTATAGTCGGCAGTGACCGTGACCAGCGCCTCCCCCGCCGGCAGTGCCACCAGCGGTCCGTTAGCCACTGCCTTACTCACCAAGGTCTCGGTCAGCTTGCCGCTGCGCAATCGTATGCGCTGTGCCGCCGCCTCGGGTGGCAGCGGCGCCAGGGGATCGCCTCCGGCATCGACCGCCGCCTGAAACGCGTCCAGCCGCACGCCCTGGTCGGACACGTCCCTGTTGCGCACTCGATCATAGGTGGCGCTCGCATTCCACATCCAGCGCGCGACACTGCCGTACAAAGTAGCTGCCGCATGCATGTCGAGGGTGGTGTTGGTCTGCCGGAGCACCGTGTCGGGAAAGTAGCGGTAGAGCAGCACGTCGTTGGCGAACGGCAGCGCATCGCTCGTCCCGGGCACGCGCAGCTGCGCGGGTGCCAGGCCGTTGCTGCCGTGGCTTCGCTGCGCCTCGAGGGCGAGGTTCAACGATCCCCGCAGGGTTCGGCTGAGCGGAGCGGCGAGCGTTCCCTCCACGCGCAGCTTGTCCTGACGCTGGAGCAGCGTGCGGTACGCGCCCAGTTCCTCGCCGGCGAGCGCGCCTCCCGCATAGCCCGCCAGCATCCCGCGGGCCGCAGGATCGGCCGGGACCGGCGCGACACGAACGGGCCGCCCCGCCAGGGCGTCGAGCGCCGGATCGATGCTGCCGCCGTTCAGACCGGTTACCGTGCCGGCGGTCGAGAAGAGCAGATCCGGATCGGGCGCGATGGCGCGCTGGTCCTGCCAGACCGGGTTATGCCGGAAGTAGGACATGCTCAGCGAGGAGCGGCGCGTTCCGTCGATTCGCGTCGAGACCGCCTCCGCATATTCCGTACCGCCGCCGCCTTCGGTGGTGACGCCGGCGAGCTGTTGCACCGCCAGCGAGCGGAACCGCTTCTTCGTGATGAAATTGACGACGCGCACCGTCGGCGGGAAGCCGAAACGCGCCGCATCCTGTTCCGACAGAATCTCGACCCGCTCCATCGCTTCCGGAGGAAGGGTCTGGATTTCTTCCATCCCTGAAATTCGTTGCCCGTTGAGCAGGAACACGGGATCGCTGCCGCTCGCCGATTTCGTCATCGAACCCAGTCGTTGCAGCATCTGGGAAAGGCTGGTCGCCCCCAGCGCGCGGATCGCCGCGGCATCGAGCACCGCGATCGGCTCTGCCTCGCCTATCGCCGATTCCCGCGGCCGCCTCGCAGTGACGACGATCTCGTTTTGGTCGGCGGAAGCTTCTTGCTCGGCTTCCGCCTGGGCGAACGCGGCATTCGGCACGCACAGCGTCGCGATTGCGGCCCAAAGCGTGCATGCGCTTCGCCGGTCCGTGCGCGCCGGACGACACGATTCGATCACGGCAGGAATGTTGCCCGTCATGCCTTGAGCCTATCCGCGCTGCCTCTTTGTTCGTGCCGGAATACATCATCAAAGATGGTCAATTTGCGGCCATTGCGCGGCGATTGTTACGGTTCCGGCATCTTCAGCGCTTGGCCGTGCGTGGTCGAATTCGGACGGCCAATTTCGGCAGGTCACCCCCGCCGGACCGTGTCGAGGGCCAGCTGCCGGCCATGGGGCGCTTTGACGATCGCCCATGGCCGGGCGTCGAACCACCGTGTACCTTCCCTGGTAACGAATCTGTTTGTCCTGAGAGATTTATCGGCATGACCTCGACGTTACCTCCCTCCGCCGACCGGGGCCGAAGGGCCGATGATGGTGGCTTTGGACGGGGCGGAGAGTTTGCGGTGGCGGGCTTCCACAGCGCGATGCGGCGCTGGCTCGACAACCCGGAGACGATGATCGAATCCGCCCGCACCGCGGCGGATTCGATCGAACATGATCTGGGCCGGGATTTCGGCTCGGAAGAAATGCGAATCTATCCGCTGCTCAGTCCCGACAGCCTCGCCGCGGCCCTGGTCGACATGTCGGGTCAGGTAGTCGCGGCGAGCCCGGTCTTCGTCGCCGAGAAGGCGGAGCGGTATATCGACCCGGCTGTTGTCGGCCAGGTGCTCCGCACCGGACGAACCTGCGTCGCACCGGTGGCCATCGAATCGGGCGATGGCGGGCTCGATCCGGTGATTTTTGCTTATGGCGCCGCCGTCCAGGCAGCTTCGTGGATACTGCCGTCCGAAATCCGGGCTCGAGCCGAGCTCGCCGGCGGTCACGTGGTAGTGCTGGCAACGATAACCAGCCTTCGCGCGACCCCGCTCAAGGCCGCGTGCGAGACGTTCGGGCTCACCGGGCTGCAGACGCGCGTCGCCATGGCCACCATCCGGTGCGGCACGATCAAACAGGCCGCCGCACAACTGGACATCGCGTACGACACGGCCCGCGAAACCTTGTCCGAAGCGATGCGCCGCGTTGGCGTCGACCGGTTGCCCGCCTTGGTCGCGAGCCTCGCGTCGCTGGCTTTCGGTGTTCTCCCCGAAGGGTATGCCGCGGGGCTGCTCGAGGACATCTGGGGGCTTTCGTCGCGTCAGGCGGCGCTCGCCTCGCTGATCGCCGAGGGACTGTCGCGCGATGCCGCAGCGCAGCGGCTTGGCGTCTCGCGCGCCACCGCGAAGAAAGAACTCGACCGGATCTATGACTGCCTCGGCGTCTCCAGCGCCGCGGCGCTGGCGCGCGCCGTGATCGAGGCGCAGGCGCTATCCTGCACCACGGCGGCGACTCAGGGGCAGGTGGCGCTCGCGCACGATCATGCCGAGCCGCTCCGTATGATGCCGCGCGGCGACGGGACGCGTATCGCGTGGAGCGATTATGGTCCGGCATCGGGAAAGCCGGTGCTGGTGGTTCACAGCAGCATGACCTCGCGTCCGGTCAGCCGCGCGCTGGTGGTGGCGCTGCAGGCGGCCGGCGGCCGGCCGATTGCCATCGATCGGCCGGGTTTCGGCATGTCCGATCCGTTTCACGGAATGGAGCCGGGCGCGCACGACCCTTTCGCCATCGCGACGCGCGACGTCGTGTCGCTTTGCAGCAAGCTCAGAATCCCGGCACTGGATGTGGTCGCGCGCGGCGGCGCCCAGCACGTGCTGGCGCTTGCCGACGCGGCGCCCGAACTGATCGACCGCGTCGTCCTGGTCAATCCCGACCCGCACACCGAAGACAAGGGACGGCGCTGGGGCCCGCTGGGTGCGGTCAAGGAAGCCTATTTCCGCAATCCGCGCCTCGTCGCCATGATGGTGCGCCTGATATCGGCGCACCTGACTCCGGAACGGGTGGCGCGGATGATGGAACGCTCGTTCGCCGGGAGCCCGCCCGATCTGGAGGCGATCCGCGATCCCCAGGTTCGCAGCGATTATTACCGGGCGGTCCGGATGTTCGCGACCGGGAGGGTCGCCGGCTATGTCAACGAGCAGATCGCCATGGCGACGGCGACGCGCCCCGCGCCGCGCCCGCAACATTGCCGTTGGACGGTCCTGATCGGCGAGCACGATGCGCTGCACGATCCCGCCGATGTGCGCGCTTATTGGCAGGAAGTCTTGCCTCGCGCCAAATTCGTCGAAGTCATGGGGGCGGGGCGCCTTCTCGCCATGACCGAGGCGGATCTCGTCGCGCGCGCGCTGACCGGCATCCCCCCGCGCTGATCGCGCGGATCGCGCGGATCGCGGCACTTCTAACCAACTTCACCCCACAAAAGGGGATACTCGCCCCCCGGTCGCGCCGCCATTTTGCGGGCCGGGGGAGTGTCGCCGGCGTGGCACGTGCCCGGTGCCGGGTCGTGCCGGTCGAGCATCTGCGCGCGCCGGCGACCATTCCGCAACGCCAGCGTCCGCGCGAGCGGCGAGAGTATTCAAGGGGGTTTTATGCGTCGTTCGATTTCGCTCATGACCAGTCTGACCGTGCTGGCGGCCTGTTCGGGCGGAGGAGGCGGAGGCTCGGTAGTGGCGAGTGATTCGACGCCTCCAATCGTGTCGCTGGCCCCCTCGGCATCGACGATCGAGGGTGGCGAGACGATCGCGATCACCGCAACGGGGAGCGACGCGGTCGACGGATCGGTACCGGTGACGTTGAGCTGCACCGGCGGGACGCTGACCGGCAATTTGCTGGTGACCACCGCGGTCGCCGTCGACACCAGCATCACCTGCACCGGCACCGCAGCCGACAAATCGGGCAATAACGGCACCGCCACGACGACGATCGCCGTGAAGAAGACCGCGACCATGGTGACGCTCGCCAACAATACGGCCATGGTGCCGGGCGAATTCGGGGCGCTTACCGTCGACAATCTGGCACTGGCTGCGACCAGCTACAGCGCGACGTTGGGCAGCCGGACCATCACCGTCTATCGCGGTTCGGCGAGCGCGCTCAACTTCGTGATCCCGACCGACCTTCCGGCGGGCAACCATCTGCTGACCGTGCAGGTCGGCGACAAGCGCTTCAGCGTGCCGCTGACGATCGGCGCGGCCCCGGCCGTCGCCGATGCGCGGGCGACCATCACGACTCAGGTCAATCGGGCGATTGCCGGCATCGATGCGCTGGTGACCAGCGAGGGCGCGCGGATGACGCCCAATCAGCGCAACATCTACCAAGGCTATCGCGACCAGTTGGTCGCCGCGCTCGGGCAAGTGGCGACGATGAGCGCCGCCGACGCGACTGCGCTGGCGCAAATGCTGACTCCCAACATTGCCGCGGCAAGCGCCGCGCGGATCGGAACACTGGCCTTCAACGAGCAGGCTTGCGATGCATCGATGGTGGAATTCGTCGCGGCCAAGAATCTCGCCGCGGTCCGGCTGTTGACCGGGCTGGCACTGATCATCATTCCCGATGCGACGATTACCAAGCTCGCCGGCCTGGTGGTGTTCGTTCAGGCGGCCGTGGCGATCGAGCAGGCCAAGGCGTCGGTCGCGAAGCTCGTCAACACCTGCGTCGATGCGTCGGAATTCGAATTGACCTCGGCGGACAGCAGCACGGGGCAGGCTGGCCTCATGGTGCGTGCGGTTGCCGTCGCGGGATCCTATGGCTTCGAGAACAAGAAGTCGAAGAGCTTCCGCCTGCGCGAAACGATCCGGGTCAATCCGGGCGTTGCGGCCGACATCCAGCGCGGGTTCAAGCATCTGAGCGATCTGGTCGCCCAGCTGCCGTATGTTCCCGAAGGCCTGTCCACCACCATGGCCAACTTCGCGATGGAGAAGGTACAATATGTGCCGGCGGCGCAGGTGGGGCTGCAGAGCGTGTCGAACGGAAACATCGTCGGCGCCAAGGGCGGATCGGGTGACACCATCTCGCTGGTATTCTCCTATATCGGCGACCCGCCCTCGGAGAATGTCGACTTCGCGTTCACCCTTTCCAAAAGCGGCGAGCCGATCACGCTGGGCGGCCAGCTGGTCATCAAGCTGCCGGGAGCGGAAGACGGTGCGGTAACGACGATCCAGGGCAAGGCGCTCAGCGCGCAGCTGCAGGTACGCGGGGCCGAAAGCATCGAAATGGTGCAGAATCCGGCGCACGGTTCGGCGACGATCGGGATCGACGGGCTGTTGCGCTACACGCCGGCCGGCCAATATTTCGGAACCGACCAGCTGCAGTTCCGGGCGCGGAACGGCAATGGCGTGTCGCGCACCGCCACGGTGCTGTTCACGATCAATCGCCAGTTCGAGGGGACCTGGGCGATCAACAGCATCTCCACCACGACCAGCCAGTCGCAGCCGGGATTGTGCCCCAACGAGAACAACAATTTCACCGTGACGCTCGCGAAGGTCTCCGACACCGCCTACACCACAACCTTCGACGGCGTGGCGCTGAACTTCACCATGGCGAGCAAGGACGATCCGGCGGGCCTCAAGGGATCGGTCAGCGGCACCTATGACGACGGCCCGGGCGAGACGACCGAGGGCCTGTCGGTCAGCATACTCAACAGCTCGCAGCTCCTCGGCACCTCGATCTGGAGCTATGCGGGACCCGGCAATACGCGGTGTCAGGGGAATACCCAGATCACCGGTACGAAGCAGAACTGAAGCCTGGGGGGCGGCCGGGCAATGTGGTCCGGTCGCCGTCGAGCCCTGCGCAGGCCGGGACGGCAATTCGTCCTCGGCGCACGCATGGCATTCTCACAGCCACCGTCGGATGCCGGTTCGGGGCCAGTCGCTATGCGCGGCTGACCCCTTTTCAAACGGTGATCAAGTGCCGACGGTGTTCCAGGCGGCACGCCTCCGTGTCTTCAGAGACCGCGGCCCATCTTCCGGTTGTTCTCCAGCCGCATGATGCACCCGCTGATCTTGGCCATCAGCAGGTCGAGATCCACCGGTTTGGTCAGATAGTCATCCGCACCGGCCTGAAGGCCGGCCAGCGTGTTCTCGCGGTCGGTCATCGCAGTCAGCATGATGATCGGCGTGTTCGAGAATTCCGGATGATTGAGCTGGATCTCCGCCAGCATCTCATGCCCGGTCATCACTGGCATCGAGACGTCGCAGATCACGATGTCGGGCCAGGTAGTCAGGATCTTGTCGAGGCCCTCGCGGCCATTGCACGCCTCGATCGTCTCGAGGCCGGCATCGTGCAACTCCTCGACCAACAGGCTGCGGATATCCGCTTCGTCGTCGATGCACAGAACTTTGATCACAATATCTTCCTAACTAGGCTGCTTCCTGAATCTCAGGACTTTGGTTGTCGAGCGGCAGGCTGACCGTGAAGGTCGAGCCTTGGCCGGACTGGCTGGCGACGGAAATCTGTCCGCCATGCATGCCGATGATTTCCCGCACGATGTTGAGGCCGATCCCGGTCCCGGCGATGCCGGCGGCGCTCTGCGCTCTGAAATAGGGCTCGAACAGGCGGGCCAGATCCTCCTCGTCGATGCCGATTCCGGTATCGCGCACGCTGATGTGAAGGGTCGCATCGTCTACCCACCCGCGCACATAGATGTCGGGCGCGCGGGGGGCGTATTTGATGGCGTTCGACAGGAGATTGCCGAATACGCGCTCCATCGCGCGCGGATCGACATGGACCTCGGCGGGGAGCCCGGACAGATCGGCATGAATGCGATGCGAGGTGCAGACTTCCTGCCTGTGCTTCACGCAAGACTGGACGATGTCCGCCAGCGAGCAGGTCTTCTTGTTTATGTCGATGACGCCGGTTTGAAGCCGGCCGGCGGCGAGGATGCTCTCCATCAGCTCGACCATGCGCGCGACGCTGCCTTTGATCTGCACCGACTTCTCGGCCAGATAGGCGTGGGTCGGGGTTTCCTTCACCCGCGCGAGGCGCTGGGCTGCCGCGTCGATGATGGTCAGCGGCGTGCGGAACTCGTGCGAAACCATCGCCACGAAGCGACGCTGCAACGCGTTTACTTCGCGCTCCTGCTCGAGCAAGCGGGCGAGCTCCGAATTCTTCTGCTTCACTTCGGCGGTGCGCGTCTCGACGATCTTCTCGAGGTCGTCGCGGTGCTGGCGCAGCCGGCGCTCGCTGGCGATCAGCGCTTCGAAGGCGGTCTGGCGATCGTGGACGTCCTCGAGGAGACCATACCACCGCCGGACCTCGCCCGAGGCGTCGATGCGCGGCGCGGCCCTGCAACGATACCAGCGGAAATTGCCGTCGCCATTCAGGATCCGGTATTCGAGATCGAGCCGGGTCCTCGTCCGCACCGATTCGGCCCAGCTGCCGGTCACATGCGCAAGGTCCTCCGGATGTACCGAGTCCGCCCAGCCATGGCCGCAGGCATCGGCGACCGAACGGCCGGAAACCTGCTCCCATTCGCGTCCGATCTCGATCACCTCACCGCGCGCATTGGCCACCCAAGGGGTCTGCGGATGCAGCTCGATCAGCGAACGATGATGCTCTTCGCTCGCGCGCAGGACTTGCTCGGCATTGCGAAGCTCGGTCACGTCGTCGATTTCGGCGATGACGAGGTTGGTCGGGCGGCCGGCGACCGGCACGGTGACGCGTCTTTTGTGGGTCACCAGCGTGCGGAGCGAGCCGTCCTGACCGGTAATTTCTTCCTCGAAAAGCCGCTCCGCTCCGGTTTCGAGGATATGCATGTCCATTGCCCGGATTCCGTCGGCCTCGGCGGGCGGAAGGAAGTCATAATCGGTCTTCCCGACGAGTTCCTCGAGCGGAACTGCGATGAGTTTGCACGCCTGGTCGCTGAGAAAGACGTACCGATAATCCTCGCCCTTGATCAGGACCGGCTGGCGCGCGCCTTTGAACATCGTCGCGATCAGGTCGTACACGTTCTCAGGCATGGGGAGCCACCTCGTTATGCCTCAGCACGCTCTTGTCTGGCGGCGAAGCCTCGAATTTTATCCCTTCATTGTAGAAGTTTTCCTGCCGCGCCATTGCAAGGCCCGGCTACGGTTTTTCCCGTATATTCAATGGTTAGCGCCGTAACGGCGACCGCTATCCGAGGATCGCGCGCAGCGCGGTGTCGATATCGGCCTCGCGATAGGGCTTGGCGATCAGCGGAACCGCCTCGAAACCTTCGGGCACTGCGCCATAGCCGCTGGCGAAGGCGACCGGCACGCCGCGCCGGCGCAATTCCTCCGCGATCGGGATGCTGCGCTCGCCCGCGAGATTGATGTCGAGGATCGCCGCGCCGAGACTCTCGCGTTCGGCAAGCGCGAGCCCCTCGGCCAGCCGGCCGGCGGGTCCCACCGTCTCGCACCCCAAGGTCTCCAATATGTCCTCGAGGCACATCGCCACCACCGGTTCGTCCTCGACGACCAGCACGCGCAATCCACCATAACTCATGCGGAACCCTCCGGCAGCGGCGCGTCGACCGTACAAATCAATCCCCGGGCCCGGAAGTCGATCTTGACCGTTCCGCCCAATTCGGCGGCGAGGCCGCGTTCGATCATCCGCGTTCCGAAGCCGCGGCGCGACGGGGTCGCGACCTCGGGTCCGCCGCGCTCTTCCCAGACGAGCGACAGCCGCGCGCGGCCATTGCCGTCGATCCGCGCCCAACGGATCGCGACGCTCCCCTCGGGGCGCGACAGCGCGCCGTGCTTGACCGCATTGGTAGCGAGTTCGTGGATCGCGAGGGCGAGACTGATCGCGGTCTTGGGCAGGATCGAGAGATCAGGTCCGTCCAGCGCGAACCGCCCGGGATCGCCATGCGGCGCGATCGCGTCGCCGATGATCTGCGCCATCGATACCGCCCCCCAATGCTCGCGGGTGAGCAGATTGTGCGCTTCCGAAAGCGCGGCGAGCCGGCCCTCGAAGGCCCTTCGCGCGATCGCCGGATCGGTCGCATCCTTGAAGCTCTGCTGGGCGATCCCCTGAACGATCGCCAGCGTGTTCTTGACCCGGTGGTTGAGCTCGTCGACCAGCAGCCGCAGATGCGCCTCGGCGCGCTTGGCCTCGGTCATGTCGCGCCCGATCGCATGGAGGCCGGTAGGTTTGCCTTCGGCATCGGTGGTCAGGCGCGAGTTGATCTCCCAGATCAGCGGCCGCCCGTCACGTGCGCGCACGGTGACCGTCAACCTGGTGGTGCCGCCCTCCCGCAGCTTGTGCTCGAACGCCTCCATGGCGAGGGCGAGCTGGTCCGGAGCCATGAAGTCGCCGATGGTCGCGCCCACGATCTCTTCTTCGGCATAGCCCAATGCGGCGATCACGGCCGGATTCACCGACGTGATGACCTGATCCAGCGTGGTGGTGATCAGAAAGTCGTTCGCCTGCTCGAAGATCGTGCGGAACCGCGCCTCGCTCTCGCGAAGCTCTTCCTCGCCACGCTTGCGCGTCGTGATGTCGAACGAGACGCCGACGAAGCGATTGGGGCGATTATCGGCATAGTCGATCCGGCTGCCATGGCTCTGCAGCCAGCGCTCCTCGCGATCGTCGGCGCGGCACACCCGGTATTCGATGGTATAGGGCTCGCCCGTCGCGAAACAGCGCTGTGCCGCCGCGCGGACCATTTCCCGATCTTCGGGATGCACGCGTTCGATCCAGTCCTCGAAACTTCCCCGGCTGTCGGGGCGCCGCGGCATCCCCAGCAGGTCGAAGCGGTTGGGCGACCATTCGCCTTCCATCGTCTCGAGATCGAGTTCCCAGCTCGCCATGCCGGCACTCTCGGTGGCGAGGCGCAGGCTCTCCTCGCTCTTGCGCAACTGCGCCTCGGCCTCGCGGCGCCGCGTGACGTCCAGGGTCACCGAAAGCACGCCGAACGGCTCGCCATCGGGCCGCCGGATCACCGAAACCGAATTGTTCACCCAGACTACGCCGCCGTCCTTGCGAATATAGCGCTTCTCATGGGTATAGGGGGTGCCCTCCGCCACGGCGCGATCGAACAGCGGCCGGTTGCGGGTGCGGTCGTCGGGGTGGGTGATGTCGAGCATCCGCATCCCCATCAATTCGTCACGGCTCCAGCCGGCGATCTGGCAGAAGCGGTCGTTGACCAGAGTAAAGCGCCCCTCAAGGTCGACCTGCGCGAACCCGGCGGTCGATTGGGCAATGAAGGCAGAGAGCTGCGCCTCGCTGTCGCGCAATGCGAGCTCAGCCGTCTTGGCCTCGGTCACGTCGTGGGCGACGCCGATAAAGCCGATATGCCGGCCCTGCGTGTCCCGGCGTGGCGAAGAGGTCGAATGCAGCCAGCGCCACTCGCCTCTGGCGTTGCGATAGCGGCCTTCGAGGTCGAAGGTCGTCATGCTGGCCTCGCCCGCGATCGACTGGGCGAGCAGATGCGGGGCGTCGTCGGGGTGGATGATCCTGCGCCAGTCGAAGGTCAGCGCCTCGTCATAGGGCACGCCGAGAAATTCGACATAAGCGCGGTTGACGAAGCTCCGCGTGCGGTCGAGCCGGGTCACCCACACCGCCACCGGCGCACTGTCGGCGATCATGCGGAACTCGTCCTCGCCGACCGGCAATGGTTCGTCGGGCTCGACCTGGCTCATCCTGGGGTATGCGCCGCCAATTGCATATGCTGCATTCGTAGGTGTAACCCGTGGATATTCCAAGCGAACTGCATCAGTTTCTCGGCATCGCGAGCACGGCGCGGGCGCGCTTCAGATGCGGCATGTCGAGCATCGCGCCATCGAGCCCGATCGTGCCCGCGTCCGGATTGGCGGCAAACGCCGCGACGATCGCCTCGGCCCGCTCAATCTCGGCTGCGGAGGGAGAGAAAGCGCGGTTGATCACCGGGACCTGATCGGGATGGATCGCCATCATTCCGCGAAAGCCGGCGCGGCGCGCCTTGGCGGCGACTTTGGCCAGTCCGTCGAGATCGCGGAAATCGCCGTGGATCGTCTCGACCGGCGTCACGCCTGCCGCCGCAGCGCCGGCAAGGGTCAGCGCGCGGAACAGCTGATAGGGAAAGTCGTATTCGCCATTCTCGTCGCGATTGTCGGTGGCGCCGAGCGCAGTCGCGCTATCCTCCGCGCCCCAGGTGAGCGCTGCGAGCCGCGGGCATCCGGCATAATCGCCGAGACCGAACAGGGCAGGGGCAGTCTCGGTTGCGACCACGATCGTGCGGATGCCACCGATCGTCAGGCCCGCCGCAGCTTCGAGCGCGGTGAGATAATGATGGAGCCGTTCGGTCTCGGCGCGGGTGGCCTTGGGAAGCATGATCCCGTCGGGCCGCTCGGGCACCACTGCGGCGAGATCGGCGAGCGCATGCTCGCCGTCGAGCGGATTGATCCGCACCCATTGCGGCTGCGCGCGTTCGGCGGTCCGCAGATGCTCGGCGACCAGTGTCCGCGCCGCCGCCTTGTTCGCAGGAGCCACCGCGTCCTCGAGATCGAGCAGCACCAGATCGGCACCGCTCGCACCGGCCTTGGCCAGCTTGCGCTCCGAATCTCCCGGGGCAAACAGCAGGGAGCGTGCAATCAGCGGTTCGGCCATGGATCCTCCGGGTTGAGCTCCAAGACCTAGAACGCGGCGCGGCGCGGGTAAACCGGCGGGGCTCGAGCCGAAGCCGCAGAGGGAGGTCCATCGGCTTCGGCTCGCTCCCGGCGGTGCCGCTCCGGGGGAGGAGGGCGACACGCGTTACAGACGGAGCCGTGGGAGACGGCGGCATCCGCAAGCCCCCTCTAGGCCGCCCGGCGGTGCGCGTCCTTTCGGGAAAAATCCGATACGGGCTTGTACCGCATGTTAAGGGTCCGTCGGTGCCGCCGCGCTCGGGCGCGGGGGCGGATTTTACGGCCCGTTAACCTTGTCCGCTTACCTTGTTCGGACATATTTCGGGGGGAATCGGACTTGCGCATTCTGATCGTTGACGACGAGCCGGCGATGCACGATTCCTATCGCCAATGCTTCGCCGCGCCCGACGGCGGCGCCGGCGCGTTGGGCGCGATGGCGGCCGAACTGTTCGGCGATCAAGCGCCCGGCGAGCCCGCGCCACGCTTTGCCTGCGATCACAGGATGCAGGGCCTCGACGCCGTCGCCGCAGTCGAGGAAGCGCTCGAGACCGGCGAGCGCTATGCCGTCGCCTTTCTCGACGTCCGCATGCCGCCGGGGATCGACGGCAAGGAAACCGCCAAGCGCATCCGCGCGCTCGATCCCGACATCAACCTCGTCATCGTCACCGGCTATTCGGACTTCTCGCCGATTGAAATCAGCCGCGCCGCCGGCCCCGCCGACAAGATCTTCTACATCGCCAAGCCGTTCCAGGCCGAGGAAGTCCTCCAGACCGCAACGGCGCTCGCGCAGCGCTGGAAGGTCGATCTCGATCTCAAGAACGCAATTGCCCTGCTCGAGGAACAGAAGCTCGAGCTCGCTGCCAATGAATCGCGCGCCATCCACATGGCCAATCACGATTCCCTGACCGACGCGCCCAATCGTCTCGCCTTTCTCCATGCGCTCGGCCAGGCAGTGAAAAGCGAGCATTGCTTCGCGATGGCGATGATGGATCTCGACCGCTTCAAGCTGGTGAACGACACGCTCGGCCATCTCGCCGGCGACGAGCTGATCCGCATGGTCTGCGAGATCCTTCAGAACCAGATTCCCGAAGGCGGCTTCGTCGCGCGACTCGGCGGCGACGAATTCGCGCTGCTGATGCAGGTCGAGGGCGAAGACGACGCAGTGATGCAGTGCGAACGCCTGCTCAGGGCGTGCAGCGCCAGCTTCAAGGTGTTCGGCCATTCGGTGCAGGGCGGCGCCTCGGTCGGGCTGATCGTCGTCGAACCCGGCCGGATCGGCGATCCGATCGACGTGATGCGTCGCGCCGATCTCGCGCTCAACGAAGCCAAGCGTCAGGGCCGCGGCTGTGTGCGGGTGTTCGACGAGAGCATGGACGAATCGATCCGCTTCCGCCGCCAGATCGAGGGCGGCCTGTCCGAAGCGATCGCCAAGGGCGAGCTCAAGCTGGTCTTCCAGCCGATCGTCGGCCGCGATCTCCAGATCACCGGGTTCGAGGCGCTGATCCGCTGGTGCAGCCCCGAATATGGCATGGTCCCGCCGGGCATGTTCATCCCGATCGCCGAGGAATCGAACCTGATTCACGAGCTGGGCGACTGGGTGATCGACGAGGCGATCGTCGCGTTGAAGACTTGGCCCGGCCAATATGTCTCGGTCAATTTCAGCCCGCGCCAGTTCCGCCGGCACAATTTCGTCGCGCACGTCGTCGAGCGCGTCGCCAGCGCCGGGATCCAGCCCGGCCGCTTCCAGATCGAGATCACCGAAACCGCGATCTTCGACAATGTCGAGCGCGCCGCCGAGATCCTGTTCAAGCTGCGCCAGATGGGCTTCCGCATCGCGCTCGACGATTTCGGCACCGGCTATTCGTCGCTCTACAATATCCGCCGCTTCGCGCTTGACTGCCTGAAGATCGATCGCAGCTTCGTCGACGGCATGGGCCGCGAGCGCGAGAGTGCCGCGATCGTCCATTCGGTGATCCATCTCGGCCGCGCGCTCGGGATGGAAGTCGTCGCCGAGGGAGTCGAGACCGATGCCCAGCTTCAGGCGCTTCGTCTCGCCGGATGCAGCCACATGCAGGGTTATCATCTCTCCCGCCCGATCGATGCTGAGGATGCGCTGACGCTTGCCGAAAAGGGCAGCCTCGCCCCCGTGGCCGCGTTCGAGACCGCGAGCACCGGGACCGACGGCTGATGGCGCTCACGGCGCGGTTGCGGCTGCCGCGTTCGCTCGGCGCCAAGCTCGTCCTTATCCTGACCGGGGTCGGGCTGCTCGGCGCGACCGCGCTGACTTTGCTGCTCGCCACCGTGATCACGCCCAATTTCAACCGGCTCGAGCGCGATGCCGTCGCCGCGCATGTCGCGCGCACCCGGGCCGTGGTCGAGGATCTCGCGTCCAAGGTCGAGAACGCGGTGCGCGATTATGGCGACTGGAACGAGTCGTGGGATTATATGGCCGCGCCGAGCCGCGCCTTCGAGGAGGAGAGCTTCTCGACGCTCGCGATGGTCAATCTCGACGTCAACGGCATGGCTTATGTGCGCCCCGATCGCTCGGTGGTGATCGCCCGCTGGATCGATGTCGGCCGTCAGATCGAGCTTCCGGCGATGCGCGGTGCGCTCGTCGATGCGATTCGGCGACTCGACCTCGACAAGGCGCTTCACGGTCGCAGCTCGGCCGGCTTCTATCTCAAGCTTGGCGACAGGCTCGCTGCGATCGGCGTTGCCCGGGTCCGCCGCAGCGACGGCAGCGGCAATCCGCGCGGATACGTGCTGATGGCGCGCACGATCACCTCGGCGCAACTCGGCACCTTGCTCCAGATCGAGACGCACCTCGCCGCGCCCGCCGATGACGTCACGGTGACGCCCGGCGCGTCGCGCACCCACATCGCCGTGCCGATCGCCGGGCCCGATGGACACGCCGTCGCCACCGTCGCTTATGCCGTGCCGCGCGATCTTTCGACGCTGGGCAAGCGGATGCTGATCCTCGCGGTGCTGGGATCGTCGTTGTTGCTGGCGGTGGTGCTGCTGGTGCTGCGCCGGATGATCACCCGGCTGGTGCTGCGCCCGCTCCACCGCGTCGAGCGCCATATGGGCGTGGTCCGCAATTCGGGCGATCTCGGCCTGCTCACCGAGAGTCCGCGCGACGACGAGATCGGCAGCCTCGTCACCAGCTTCAATTCGATGCTCCGCCAGCTGAAGGATCTGCGCGAGCAGCTCGAGGTTCAGAGCTTCACCCTCGGCCGCAGCGAGAGCGCGGTCGCGGTGATGCACAATGTCCGCAATGCGCTGAACCCGGTGACGACGGTGCTCAGCCAGGGGCTCGACCGCCCGGCCGCGATCGAGCGGGCGACGATCGATCGGGCATTGGCCGAGCTTGCCGATTCCGGCTTGCCCGTCGAGCGCCGCATCAAGCTTCTCGCTTTCCTCACCGCTGCGTTCGAGGCCGTCGAGCGCGAGCGCGCCGATCGTCGCGACCAGCTCGGCGTCGGCCGCGCCGCGTTGCGGCAAGTGCTCGAAATCATCGGTGAACAGCAGGAGGCGGCGAACGAGCGCCCGGCGCTCGCCAGTTGCGACATCAGCGAGATCGTCGCCCAGAACGCCACGATCGCGCGCTATTCGGGCGAGAACTCGGTGGCCTTCAGCTTCCCGTCCAGGCCGCATCTCGTTCTCGCCAATCGGGTGATCCTGAGCCAGGTAGTCGGCAATCTCTTCGCCAATGCGGCCGAGGCGATCGCCGCGGCGGGGCGGGGCGGGGGCAGCATCGCGGTCTCGGTCCAGCAAAAAGGCGAACGGACCGAGATCCTGATCCGTGACGATGGCGAGGGCTTCGATCCCGCGCAGACGCCGATCCTGTTTCAGCGCGGTTTCTCGACCCGCGCGCACAAATCGGGCGGGCTGGGGCTGCATTGGTGCGCCAATTCGATGCTGGCGATGGACGGCACGCTCGAACTGGTCAGCGACGGCAAGGGCATGGGCGCGCGCGCGATGCTGACCCTTGGTTCAGCAGCGGTCGCCGAGAATCTCGCCGCCTAGCGCTTTCGTGCTCCGGCGCAGGCCGGAGCGTTGGCCGCAAGGAATGCGCCGCCTCCAGCGCTCCGGCCTGCGCCGAGCACGGCAGGTTCACCCCGCCGCCCGCTTGCCCCCTACATCGTCGCGCCGCCGCAGGTATGGCGCCACCAGATTGCGCGCCCGAAACCACTCCTGTCGCTCGGCATCCAGCGTTTCGAAATCGCCGATCACCCGCCGGCATTCTGCCGCCTTGCACTGGCACAGCATGTGCCAGTTGGATTCCCGCAAGGTCGTCGAATAGTCCCATGCGATCTCCTCGCCCGCCTCGATCGCGCGGACCGCGACGAGGAACACCCCGGCTTCGCTGAAGCGCAGCCCGGCATTGGGCGCGCAGCTGTGATTGACCAGATCGTCGAGCTGACCGGAGGGCCCCATATAATGATCGGGCGTCACCTGGACGAAGCGGTCGCTGGGTCCGTGCATCAGGCTGGGCAATTGATCCGCGGGAAGCCGCCGTCCGGTGAATTCGAGCAGCACCTCGCCCTCGGTAAAGGGCGCCGCGGCGAAAACGGCCTTGCCGAGATGGTTGTCGCCGACTCTGAACAGATTGTTCGAAGGCCGGTAGCGCTCGAAGACGCGCAGGCCTCCTAGGCGAACGCCGAGCGAGCGTAGCGGATTGATCGTCGCCAGCCCGATCAGGAACCAGACGCTGGCATGGCAGAGCAATTCGACAAGGATGTAGCCGAGCTCGGCGAGCCCCAATTCGGGCCCGCGGACCGCGATCAGCAAGGTCGCGAGATCGCCGAAGGTCCATAGCCCCCAAGCCGGCGAGCGTTCGCGCGACCGATCGTCCCACACGCTCGCCCAGGTCGGCCAGAAGCTCACCGGCACCGCGGCGACGACCAGCATGTGCGCCCAGAACGCCTCGCGGAAAACCACCCAGAGCAGCAAGGCGGTCAGCGACGCGGCGATGCAAAAGGTCTCGCTGGGCGAGGGCGGTGCCCAGGCCGAGCGATGCCAGAGCGCGATGGTCACGGCGATGCACGCCAGCGCGGAGAGCGCGAACACCCAGCCTTGCGGTGCGCCGGGATTGACCGCGGCATAGGTCAACGCTTCGAGCGCGGTCGCCGCGGCCCAGATCAGCCACGAGGCACGATTGGGCCGGACGGTCTGGCGCCGCAGCCCGAGCAGATACACGGCATAGCCCGCAAAGCTCAGCCCGATCGCCAGCACGAACCAGATGTCGAGCCCCAACAAACGCCCCTCCCGAAGAAGGCGTTTACCATGTTCGTTGACTCTGGTCCACGCGCGACTCGCGGTGACTCCGCGAGTCGCAGCGCCTTCCGCCGTCCGGCGGACGCCGGAATCTCAGGCGGAGGCGCACTATGGCATGCTATCCCGGCTTACGCCGGGATGACGGTTAGCTGCCGCACTTCCGGACCGCGGCAAGCACCGTCTCCGCCCACTCCTTCCGGCAGATCAGCAAATCCGGAATCTCGGTCGCGCGTTCGTTGTAGACGATCGGCGATCCATCGATCCGCGAGGCATGCAGCCCCGCCGCCAGCGCCACCGCGACCGGCGCGCAATTGTCCCATTGGTGCTGGCCGCCGCTGTGCAGATAGATCTCGGCCGCGCCGCGCACCACGGCCATCGCCTTGGCGCCGGCCGATCCCATGCCGACCGACACCGCGCCGATCCGTCCGGCGACATCGACGCACAAGGCACTCGCCCGGGTCCGGCTGACCAGCATCCGCGGCGGGGTTTGCGGTTGCGGAAGCGGGGGCGGGGCATCGCTCGACAGGGTCAGGCCGAGCTTGGGCAGTGCCACCGCGCCGCTCGCCGCGCGTCCCTCGACCGCCAGCGCGACATGCACCGCCCAATCCTCGCGCCGCTCGGCGAATTCGCGGGTGCCGTCGAGCGGGTCGACGATCCACACCCGGCTTCGCGCCAGCCGTACCGGATCGTCGGCCGATTCCTCGGACAGGATCGCATCGTCGGGACGCGCCGCGCGCAGCCGTTCGAGGATCAACGCATTGGCCTCGCGGTCGCCGCGATCTCCCCCCGCGCATTCGGCCTGGATGCGCAGCAGCAGCGCGCCCGCCTCGGCGGCGATGTCGCGCGCGAGTTCGGCGTCGGTCAAATCACCGGGCTCCACGTTCCCATGATCGTCTCGACGATCCGCTCGGCCGCGGCCTCGGGAGTCTCCTTCGTCGTGTCGATCCGGATCTCGGGCCGTTCGGGCGCCTCATAGGGGCTCGATATGCCGGTGAAATTGGCAATCTCGCCCGCGCGCGCCTTGCGATACAGGCCTTTGGGATCGCGGCGCTCGGCTTCGGCGATCGGCGTGTCGATGAAGATCTCGAAGAAATCCTCTTGCGGAAGCATCGCGCGGACCATCTCGCGCTCGGCGCGGAACGGCGATATGAACGCAGTCAGCACGATCAGCCCCGCATCGGTCATCAGCCGCGCGACTTCGCCGACGCGGCGGATATTCTCGACCCGGTCGGCATCGGTGAAGCCGAGATCGCGGTTGAGCCCGTGCCGCACATTGTCGCCGTCGAGCAGGAAGCTGTGCTTGCCCATCGCGTGCAGCTTCTTCTCGACCAGATTGGCGATGGTCGACTTGCCCGATCCCGACAGCCCGGTGAACCACAGCAACCGCGCGCGCTGACCCTTTTGCGCTGCGTGCGCCTCGCGAGTGATCTCGACGGCCTGCCAATGGACATTCTGCGCACGACGCAGCGCGTGGTGGAGCATTCCAGCGGCGACGGTGGCGTTGGTCGCCTTGTCGATCAGGATGAACCCGCCGAGATCGTGGCTGTCGCCATAGGCCTCGAACACGATCGGTCGGTCCGACGCGATCTCGGCGACGCCGATATCATTGAGCTGCAAGGTCTTGGCCGAGACCGTGGCGAGCGTGTTGACGTCGATCGCATGTTCGGGCTCGCGCACCATCGCGCTCACCGTCTGCGTGCCGAGCTTGAGCCAATAGGCGCGGCCGGGGAGCAGTTCGGCCTGGTCCATCCAGACGATCGTCGCCTTGAACTGGTCGGCGACCTGCGGCGGCGCGTCGGCGGAGGCGATGACGTCGCCGCGCGAGCAATCGACTTCGTCGGCGAGAGTCAGCGTCACCGACTCACCGGCGCCGGCCCATTCGCGATCGCCCTCCATCGCCACGATCCGCGCGATCGTGGTGGTCCGCCCCGAAGGCAGGATGCGCACCGCGTCACCCGGTTTGACGGTGCCGCTGGCGATCAGCCCGGCAAACCCGCGAAAATCGAGGTTCGGGCGGTTGACCCATTGCACCGGCAGCCGGAACGGCTTGGCGCGACCCGCCTCGGTCTCGACCTCGACGGCCTCGAGATGGTCGAGCAACGCCGGCCCGGCGAACCATGGCGTGTTCTCCGACAGTCCGGTGATGTTGTCGCCCTTGAACCCCGAGATCGGGACCGGCGTAAAGCTGCGGATGCCGATCGAGTCGGCGAAGATGCGGTAGTCCTCGACGATCGCCTCATAGGCGGCCCGGTCATAGCCGATCAGGTCCATCTTGTTCACCGCCAGCACGATGTGCCGGATGCCGAGCAGATGCGCGAGATAGCTGTGCCGCCGCGTCTGGGTGAGCACGCCCTTGCGCGCGTCGATCAGGATCACCGCGAGGTCGGCGGTCGACGCGCCGGTGACCATGTTGCGAGTGTACTGCTCGTGCCCCGGTGTATCCGCGACGATGAACTTGCGTTTCTCGGTGGCGAAGAAGCGATAGGCGACGTCGATCGTGATGCCCTGCTCGCGCTCGGCGGCGAGCCCGTCGACCAGCAAGGCGAAGTCGATCTCCTGTCCTTGCGTGCCCAGCCGCTTGCTGTCGGCTTCGAGGCTGGCGAGCTGATCCTCGAAGATCATCTTCGAATCGTAGAGCAAGCGGCCGATCAGCGTGGATTTTCCGTCATCCACGCTGCCGCAGGTAATGAACCGCAGCAGCGATTTGTTCTGATGCAGCGTCAGATAGGCCGAGATGTCGGACGCGATCAGCGCGTCGGGGCGATAGGAGGTCATACTAAATTCCGTCACCCCGGCGGACGCCGGGGTCTCGTGCGATGGCGAGCGGGCGTTTGCTGCCCGGGATCCCGGCCTGCGCCGGGATGACATGAAGTGTCCCCTTCATGTCAAAAATACCCCTCCTGCTTCTTCTTCTCCATGCTCGCGGCCTGATCGTGATCGATCGCGCGGCCCTGGCGTTCGGAAGTGGTGGTGAGCAACATCTCCTGAATCACGTCTTCCAGCGTCGCCGCCTCGCTCTCGACCGCGCCGGTCAGCGGATAGCAGCCCAATGTCCGGAAGCGCACTGATCGCTCGACCGGCGTCTCGCCGGGCGCAAGCCGGAAGCGGTCGTCGTCGACCATTAGCAGCAGCCCGTCGCGTTCCACCGTCGGGCGCGGCGCGGCGAAATAGAGCGGCACGATCTCGATCCCCTCGGCGCGGATGTACTGCCAGATGTCGAGCTCGGTCCAGTTCGAGATCGGGAACACCCGCATGCTCTCGCCCTTGGCCTTGCGCGCGTTATAGAGATGCCACAGCTCGGGCCGCTGGTTCCTGGGGTCCCAGCGATGGCTGGCGGTGCGGAACGAGAAGACGCGCTCCTTGGCCCGGCTCTTCTCCTCGTCGCGCCGCGCGCCGCCGAATGCCGCATCGAAGCCATGTTGGTCGAGCGCCTGCTTCAGCCCCTCGGTCTTCCACAGATCGGTGTGCAGGCTGCCATGATCGAACGGGTTGATCCCCCCGCGCACTGCATCGGGGTTCTTGTGGACGATCAACTCCATCCCCGCCGCCTTCGCGGCCTTGTCGCGCAGGTCGTACATCGCCCGGAACTTCCACGTCGTGTCGACATGGAGCAACGGGAAGGGCGGCGGCGCGGGATAAAAGGCTTTCCTGGCGAGGTGCAGCATCACCGCGCTGTCCTTGCCGATCGAATAGAGCATCACCGGCCGCTCCGCCTCCGCTACGACTTCGCGCAGGATGTGGATGCTCTCGGCCTCGAGGCGCTGAAGATGCGTGAGAGATGGAAGAGACAAAACGAATCCCGATTGCACTGATGTCCGGCTAAAGCTTCGTGAACCTTCTGCCGCTATTTGACAGCATGGATCTAGGGGGCAGGGGCACTCGATTGCGAGGCGTTCCTAATTCGGCGCGGAGAAGAAAAATTGTCAGCCCATTTTCGCCGCAGCGGTGACCGGCGGCCCGAGCCCCACGGTGTCAAGGGCATCATCCTCGCCGGCGGATCGGGCACGCGGCTCTATCCGGCGACATTGTCGATCTCGAAGCAATTGCTGCCGGTGTTCGACAAGCCGATGATCTATTATCCGCTCTCGGTGATGATGCTCGCCGGAATCCGCGACATCCTGATCATTTCCACCCCGCGCGATCTGCCGATGTTCGAAGCGTTGCTCGGCACCGGGACGGCGTTCGGCATCAATCTCAGCTATGCCGTTCAGGCCGAGCCGGAAGGGCTCGCCCAGGCTTTCCTGATCGGCGAGGAATTCCTCGCCGGTGGACCGGCAGCTCTGATCCTCGGCGACAATATCTTCCACGGCGACGCGTTGGGCGCGAAGGGGCACATGGCCGCGATCGAGGCGGCGGCCGGCGGGGCGACGGTGTTCGCCTATCATGTCGACGATCCGCAGCGTTACGGCGTGGTCAGCTTCGACCCCGAGACCGGGCGCGCGACCGAAATCGTCGAGAAGCCGGCTGAGCCCGCATCGAACTGGGCCGTCACCGGACTCTATTTCTTCGATCGCGACGTCACGTCGATCGCCCGCGCGCTCAAGCCTTCGGCGCGCGGCGAGCTCGAGATCACCGACGTGATCCGCGCCTATCTCGATCGCGGCGATTTGACCGTGAATCGCCTCGGCCGTGGCTATGCCTGGCTCGACACCGGCACGCATGACAGTTTGCACGAGGCCGGAGCCTTCGTCCGCATGATCGAGCATCGCCAGGGGATCAAGATCGCCTGCCCCGAAGAGATCGGGTTCGACCTCGGCTATCTGAGCGCCGACGAGATGCTCGATCGCGCAGCGCGGATGGGCAAGAACGGCTATGCCGATTATCTCCGCCGCTGCGTGCAGGCCGCGGCATGATCCGGCGCGTGTTGGTCACCGGCGGGGCCGGATTCATCGGCTCGGCAGTGTGCCGCCGGCTGGTGGCGCGGGGCTATCACGTCGTCTGTCTCGACAAGCTGACCTATGCCGGCAATCGCGCCTCGCTCCGCGATGTGGCGGCCGCACCCAATTTCCGTTTCGTAGAGGCCGACATCGCCGACACTGCGACTGCGCTGCGCCTGCTCCGGGAGGAGCGGCTGGAGGGCATCATGCATCTCGCGGCCGAGACGCATGTCGACCGCTCCATCGATTCTCCTGCCGCCTTCGTCGAGACCAATGTCGTCGGCACGGTGCGGCTGCTCGACGCCGCGCTGGAACATTGGCGGTCGCTGCCTTCGGGCGAACGCGACGCCTTCCGTTTCCACCATGTCTCGACCGACGAGGTGTTCGGCGATCTCCCCTTCGACAGCGGCGTCTTCACCGAAACCACGCCTTATGCGCCATCCTCGCCTTACTCCGCCTCCAAGGCGGCGTCGGACCATTTCGTCCGTGCGTGGCACGAAACCTATGCCCTGCCGGTGGTGCTTTCGAACTGCTCGAACAATTACGGCCCGTGGCATTTCCCCGAGAAATTGATCCCGCTCACTATTCTCAATGCGCTCGAGGGCAAGAAGCTGCCGGTGTACGGCCGCGGCGAGAACGTCCGCGACTGGCTGTATGTCGAGGATCATGCCGACGCGCTGGAGAAGGTGCTGACCCAGGGGCGCGTCGGCGAGACCTATTTGATCGGCGGCCGTGCGGAAGCGACCAATCTGAGCGTCGTCGAATCGATCTGCGACATCCTCGACGCGCGTCAGCCGTTGTCCGGTACGCGCCGCCGTTCGCTGATCACCTTCGTGGCCGATCGTCCCGGACATGACCGCCGCTACGCGATCGATCCCGCCAAGGCCGGGCGCGAGCTGGGCTGGGCGCCGCGCGAAAGCTTCGCGACGGGACTGGCGTGCACGGTGGACTGGTATCTTGCCAATCGCGACTGGTGGGAGCCGATCCGCGCCTCGACCTATGCCGGCGAACGGCTCGGCAAGGTCGTCTGATCAGCCGGCTCTGGGTTTGCCCACGCCCACCAGCGTCAGCCCCGCGCGCGCCGCCTCGGCCGGCGGGTAGATATTGCGCAGGTCGACCAGCAATGGCGTGTTGAGCGTCTTCGCCATCCGGCCGAGATCGAGCGCGCGGAATTCGTCCCATTCGGTGACGATTACCAGCGCGTCGGCGCCCTCTGCCGCGACATAGGGGCTCGGGCAGAATTCGACGCCCTGCAGCATCGGCCGCGCCTGTTCGACGCCTTCGGGATCGTATGCGCGCACCGTCGCGCCGGCATCCTGCAGCGCCGCGATCACCGACAGGCTCGGCGCGTCGCGCATGTCGTCGGTGTTCGGCTTGAAGGTGAGGCCGAGCACCGCCACGGTCTTGCCGTGCGCGTCGCCGCCCATCGCCTTGATCACCTTGCGCCCCATTGCACGCTTGCGCGCGTCGTTCACCTGGACGGTCGCCTCCACGATGCGCTGCGGAGTCTCGTTGTCCGCGGCGGTCTTGAGCAGCGCGAGCGTGTCCTTGGGGAAGCATGAGCCGCCATAGCCGGGGCCGGCATGGAGGAACTTGGCGCCGATGCGATTGTCCATGCCGATCCCGCGCGACACTTCCTGCACATCGGCACCCACTGCCTCGCAGAGATCGGCAATCTCGTTGATGAAGGTGATCTTGACCGCGAGGAACGCGTTCGCGGCGTATTTGATCAGCTCCGAGGTGCGTCGGCCGGTGAACAGCAGTGGCGCGTTCTGATTGAGCGACAGCGGCCGGTAGATCTGCCGCATCACTTCGCGCGCCGTTTCGTCGTCGGTGCCGACGACCACCCGGTCGGGGCGCTTGAAGTCTTCGATCGCTGCGCCCTCGCGCAGGAATTCGGGATTGGACACGACCTTGGCGCCGCTGTCGGGGGCGACTTCGGCGATGATCCGCTCGACTTCGTCGCCGGTACCCACCGGTACGGTAGACTTGGTGACGATCACGCTGGGCCGGGTCAGATTCGCGGCGATCTCGCGCGCCGCTGCGTAAACATAGGTAAGATCGGCATGCCCGTCGCCGCGGCGGCTGGGAGTGCCGACCGCGATGAACACGGCGTCGGCGTCCTTGACGCCCTCGGCCAGGTCAGTGGTGAAGGTCAGGCGCCCCGCCTTGACGTTCGAGGCGACCAGCTCGGCCAGCCCCGGCTCGTAGATCGGCATCACATTTTGATGGAGCAGCTCGATCTTGCGCGCGTCCTTGTCGACGCAGACGACCTCATGGCCGAAGTCCGAGAAGCAGGCGCCGGAGACGAGGCCCACATAGCCGGTGCCGATCATCGCGATGCGCAAGGTCTGACCCTCTTTGTAGTGAAGATCATTGGCCCTTAACCGACCGGCGGCGGGGGGCAAGTGCGGCATGGGCGGGCCTGGCGCGATAACGCCGTCCGCGGACATGAAAAAAGCGGCCGGGTCCCCCAGGCCGCTTCGAATAGTCGTCCGGGCCGGTCAGCGCGCCTTCACTGCTGAAGTCGCCTCACCGCCGGCCCGGAAGTGACGAAATTCAGAACGGACGAATTTCTTCGCCCGTGCTCTTTTCGCGGAAAAGAAGGCCAAACGCGAACATCATTGATCTCCCATCGGTGCGCAGTGCTGCGCGATTCAGGTGGTTAAGGGGAGATTAACGACTAATCAATCAGGATTTCTGCGTAGTTAACCATCCTGTGAACGTTCTCGCCGCGGCGTGCAGCTTAACCGTTCCTTCAAGGGTCAGCCCTTAGGACGAGGCACATGTCGGGTGGGTCTGAGCCTTCGGTGCCCAGGGGGGACGCTGCGCCACGCGCGGTCGTGCGATCTGTGGAAACCAGTGGAATCGCTGCGAAAACGCTTTCGCGGCCGGGCCCCGGCGCGTGCGCGCGCAATTCCGGCCAGTCGGCATCCCCGCAGCGCCCACCGCTGTCTCCGCCCCGGACGGAGAGCGAAAATGGATCGCGCCAAGGTTGCGGCTATTGGCGGATTCTGTCCCAATGTGAGATTGTGAACTTCGCGGCGCTGCGCCGCCATCTCGGTCGGCCGCGGGCGGATGCGCTGGTTCTCGATGTCGCGGAGCGAATCGCCAGGCTGCTTCCCGATGTCCGGATTCTGACCGCCGGCCGCGCGCTGATCGAGATCGGCTTCGAACGCGAGGCGGCCGACACGGGCGCTGCGGACATACAGCGGCTGCGCAAGGCGCTCGCCCGCCCGTTCGATCTCGACGGCGAGGAATATCAGCTCCAGATGCAGTTCGGCGTCGCCGCCGCGCCGATCGAGGATTGCGACGATGTCCGGCTGACCGAGGCCGCTGAATCGGCTCTCGAACAGGCGCGCCGCGAGAACAAGGTCGTGATGCTCGATCTGTCGCGCGCCGATCTCGCTTTCGATCGCCTGACGCTGATGCGCGAGCTTCCCCGCGCGATCGCCGATGGCGAGATGTTCCTGCAGTATCAGCCCAAGGTCCATGTCCGACGCCAGGAGATCGCCAGCGCGGAGGCGCTGGTCCGCTGGCAGCACCCGCAACGCGGGCTCATCCTGCCGGGCGACTTCATTTCGGTCGCGGAGGAAGCGGGCGAGATCGGCGCGTTGACGATGTGGACGCTGCATCAGGTTATCGCGGATCAGAAGCAGCTCGCTGCCGAAGGGCACGACATCACCCTGTTCCTCAATATCTCGGGCATGCTCCTCGCCGATTCCGATTTCGTGAAGGAAGCCTGCGCGATCGTCGCGGCGGGCGGTGCCAGGCTCGGCTTCGAGATTACCGAGACCGCAGTGATCCGCGATCCCGATATTGCGATCCAGCATCTCCAGACCTTTGCCGATATCGGGGTTCAGCTCGCGATCGACGATTATGGCGCGGGACTCTCCTCGCTCGCTTATTTGAAGCGGTTGCCCGCCAACGAACTCAAGATCGACAAGATGTTCGTGATGCAACTGACCTCGAGCAATCGCGATCCGCTGATCGTCCGCTCGACGATCGATCTGGCACACGCGCTCGAGATGGAAGTCACTGCCGAAGGCGTCGAGACGCCGTCGGCTCTGGCGTTGCTCAGCGTGATGGGATGCGACATGGTTCAGGGCTATCTGCTCTCGCGTCCCCTCGGCTTCGATGCTTTCCGCAAATATCTCGCCGACGAGGCCCATCTCGCCAGCGCGAGCAATGTGCAGTCCTTCATCCGGCCCGAAAGCTTCTGGAAGCGCGCGTGATGCGCGCCCTGCTCGGCACGCTGGCTCTGGCGGTCGCTTTGGCGGCTGGCCAGCCGGCACGTGCCGGGGATTCCGGCTTCCCGAGGCCGCTCCAGACCCAGATCGATGCGGCGAAGAGCAGCATGATGGCGGATCAGGCGCAGGCTTTGCGGCATGTCGGGCTGATCGATTCGCTCGCCCGCCGCATTCCCGACACTCGCCAGCGCGCGCTGGCGCTCGCCACTGCCCGGTGGCTCGGCGCCGAGGCCCATTTGCGCAGCAATGCGGCGGAGCGCGCGAGGCCGCTTCTCGAACAGGGCCTCCGGCTCATCGAGTCGATCCCCGAACCGATCAAGCTCCGCGGCGATCTGCTGATGTCGCAGGGCGCCTTCTACATGCAGGGCGACGACGCCGTGAAGGCGCTGGCGAAATATCAGGAAGCTTTCCGGATCTTCGGCTCGGTGCGGGAGCAGCGCAGCCAGGCGATCGCGCTACAGAATATCGGCGCGCTCTACAGCATCGCGAACGACGACGATCGCGCGCAGCAATATTATCGCCAGGCAGCCGAACTCTATGACGGCGATCCGGCGCTCTCGCTGTCGCTGCACAACAGCCGGGGCAATGTCCTCGCCCGGGCCGATCAGGGCAGGGCCGAGGCCGAGCGCGAATATGAGGCCGCTCTGGCCATCGCCCGGCAGCTCGAAAAGCCCTTGCTCGAGGCGCGCATCCTCGTGAATCTCGCGCGTAACCAGGTCGAGCTCAAGCATTTCGACGCGGCGGACCGCACCCTGGCGCGCGGGTTCAAGCTCGTCGAAGACGCCGATTCCGATCTCCTGCGGCGGCATCTCCTCGCGACCGCCGCGCGGCTGGCTTCCGACCGCGGCGACAAGGCGAAGGCCGTGCGGCTGATCGGCGAATGCTTCGCCGGCGTGGATCTGACCACGACCACCGGCGATTTCCGGGTCTCGCATTTCTTTGCGCACGAGATTTTGCGCGACGTCGCGCCCAGGCTGGCGCTGGCGCATCTCGAGGCGATGAAGCGCCTCGACGAGGAGACCACCAAGGTCGCGACCTCGACCGGCGCGGCGCTGATGGCCGCTCGGTTCAATTATGCCGAGCAGCAGACCCGCATCCAGATGCTCAAGGTCGAGGAGGCGCGCCGCACTGCCGCGTTCCAGCTGACCCTGTTCCTCAGCATCGGCGGCGCGACGCTGGTCATCATCGCATTGCTGAGCTTCGGCCTGATCACGCTGCGCCGCAGCCGCAACCAGATCCGCGCGACCAACATCGTCCTCGGCGACACCAATATCGCGCTCGAAAAGGCATTGAAGGCGAAGACCGAGTTCCTCGCCACCACCAGCCACGAGATCCGCACGCCGTTGAACGGCATCCTCGGCATGACCCAGGTGATGCTCGCCGATTCAAGGCTCGAGCCGGCGACGCGCGATCGCATCGAGATCGTCCATGGCGCCGGCGTGACGATGCGCAGCCTCGTCGACGATATCCTCGACGTGGCGAAAATGGAGACCGGCAACCTCACCGTCGATGCCGCGCCCATGGATCTGTGCGCGACGCTGCGCGAAGTGACGCGGCTGTGGGACGAGCAGGCACGCGGCAAGGGGCTCAGCTTCCGCCTCGAGCTCAGCCACGCTCCCGGCTGGATCGTCAGCGACGCCGGCCGCCTGCGCCAGATCGTGTTCAATCTCCTGTCCAACGCGATCAAGTTCACCGAGCGCGGCGGCGTTGCCCTGCGCGTCGTCGCCGAAGGCGAAAGCGCGGCGCGCCGCCTGCGGCTGGTCGTGAGCGACACCGGCATCGGCATCCCGGCGGATAAATTCGAGGAGATCTTCGAATCCTTCCGCCAGGTCGATGCCGGCACCACCCGCAAGTTCGGCGGCACCGGACTCGGGCTCACCATCTGCCGCAACCTCGCCCGCGCATTGGGCGGCGAGATCTCGGTCGACAGCATCGATGGGCAGGGCACCGCATTCACCGTCGATCTGCCGCTGGTGCCTGCCGAGACGCCCGCCGCGCCCGTGTCGGGCGTCGCCCGCAGCGGCGCCGCGATGCTCATCCTCGATCGCAACCCGATCGCGCGCAGCATGCTCCGCACCTTGCTCGAGCCGCGGCTGACCTCGCTGCGTTTCGCCGCCAGCGCCGAAGAGGTGCATGCGCTGATCGCCGAGGCCCCCGCCACCCATCTGCTGGTCGACGAGGGGACGCTCAAGGCGGGCGAAGGCGATCCGATGGACACCCTCGCGCAATTGGTCGCCGCCGTCGCGCCGGGCAACAGTGCGGTCCTGTGGATGAAACCCGATGCAGAGATCCGGGGGCAGCTCGCCGCCGCCGGTATCGGCAATATCGTGGAAAAGCCCGTCTCCGGCGCGGCGCTGATCGCCGCCATCGTTCCGGAACCGGAAGAAATTTTGAACGCTGGCCGTGGCGACCGTCTTGTGTCCCAGGCGGCTTAGCGCGATAGCACACTTTATATGATAAAAACGGTCGCAGAGATTCACACCGTCGCGCGCGGCGGCATGCCATGAACATCCTGTTCATCGAGGACGATCCGATGAATCGGCGGGTCGTGAAGGACATGCTCGACGTCGCCGGCGCGACCATGGCCGAGGCGAGCTGGGCCGAGGAAGGCCTCGAGAAGATCGACGCCGAAAATTTCGACGTCGTCCTCGTCGATCTGCGCATGCCCGGCACCGACGGCTTCGAGACGATCCGCCGCATCCGCGCGCGCGGCGACGACAAGGGCGAACTGCCCATCATCGTCGTCACCGCCGATACGGCGATCGACTTGCGCGAGCGCTGCCTCGCGCTCGGTGCCGACGACGTGCTGTTCAAGCCGGTGGCGATGGACGCATTGTTCGATTCGATCGGCCGGGTATTGGCGAGCCGCAGCGGCGGAATGCTCGGCTGATTAATCCTCGAGGATGCGCGAATGCTTCGCGGTATCGCGCATCCTGAGATAGGTTATCAGCGAAATCCCGATCATCGTAGTGACGTACCAGTAGAAGCCGCGCTCCCAGCCGGCGCCCTTGAACCACAAGGCGACATATTCCGCCGTTCCACCGAACAATGCGTTGGCGAGCGCATATGGCAGCGCCACGCCCAGTGTGCGGATATGTGCGGGGAATAGCTCTGCCTTTACCACCGCATTGATCGAGGTGTAGCCGGTCACGATCACCAGCGCGCCGAACATGATCAGGAACGCCGCGAACGGGCTGCGCACGCTCTCCAGCGTGGTGAAGATCGGCCAGGTCAGCAGCACCCCCAGCACCCCGAATCCCACCATCAGCGGCTTGCGTCCGATCCGGTCGGACAGCGCGCCTGCCAGCGGCTGGATCAGCATGAAACCGAACAGCGCGCCCGCGTTGATCTGCGAGGCGGTCGCCCGGTCGAAGCCCGCGGTGTTGACGAGGAATTTCTGCAGGTAGATCGAATAGGCATAGAAAGCGAGCGTGCCCCCGGCGGTGAGCAGCATCACCACCGCAGCCTCGCGCGGATGCTCGCGGAACAGCGCAAAGAGCCCCGATCGCCGCCCTTCGCCGCGCGTATTCTCGAAGCTCTCGGTCTCCGCCAGCCGCCGTCGCAGCCAGAACACGATCACCGCGAGCGCCCCGCCGATCGCGAAGGGGATCCGCCAGCCCCATGCGTCGAGAGCGGCTTCGCTCAGCACCGCCTGCAGCACCAGCAGCACCAGCAATGCCACCAACTGCCCCGAGATCAGCGTCACATATTGGAAGCTCGAGAAGAAGCCGCGATGCTTCTTGCCCGCCATTTCGGAGAGATAGGTCGCGCTCGCGCCATATTCGCCGCCGACCGATAGCCCCTGCATCAGCCGCGCGAGCACCAGCAGCATCGGCGCCGCCGCGCCGATCGTCTCGTAACCCGGCGTCAACGCGATGATCAGCGATCCCGCGCACATCAGGGTCACCGACAGCGTCAGCCCGGCCTTGCGCCCGTGGCGGTCGCCATAGACTCCCATCAGCCAGCCGCCGATCGGCCGCATCAGGAAGCCGACGGCGAATACCGCAGCGGCGTTCAGCAATTGCGCGGTCTGATCGCCCTTGGGAAAGAAGTGCGGCGCGAAATACAGCGTGAACGCCGAATAGGCGTACCAGTCATACCATTCGACGAGATTGCCCGCCGATCCGCCGAGGATCGAACGAAGGCGGTGCCGCGCGGGGGAGGGGGATGCCATCGCCGCGCACTATAACGGCGCCCCGCCTGCCGGGAAGTGGCACAGAGGAAAACCACTTCGGCAGGCGGGACGCCCCGGCCGGTGCAGGGATGCCGGCCGCTCCACCACCGTGGAGATCGTAAAAGCATTTCCCCGTATTCCTGCGAAAGCAGGAGCCCAGGATCACGATTGCTGTCCTGTGTGACTCTGGGCTCCTGCTTTCGCAGGAGCACTGCGGACTACCGCGCAAGCCCGATCACTGCGGCGGCGATGTACCCCGCCGCTGCGCTGCCGGTCATCGTCGGCGTTTGCTGGGCGATCTGCGCGCTCGAATTGTCGCCGAACACATTGTCGCCCGACAGCGACACGCCCGCGAGGTTGCGCACGCTCGTGCCGTAGCCGCTGGCATTGTTGTAGACCTCGCTGCACGCCGCCGCCGGCATCGCCAGCTGCGATACTAGCGCCGCGTAGCGCCCGGAGGTCGCATTGCTCAGGCTCGAAAAGACTTCGAAATGGATGTGCGGCCAGCGCCCGGCATAGCAACCTGGGAAGATCGTGGTGAAGCTGACCTGACCATTGGCGTCGGTGACGCCCACGCCGCGCAGATAGCTCTCGTTCGGCAGGTCGTAGAGCGAATATTTCCCGTCGCGGTCGCAATGCCAGAGATAGATGGCATAGCCGGCCAGCGGCGCGCAGGCCGAATTGACGTTCACCACGGTCAGCGTGAGCGCCACCTGCACGCCCGCCGCGATTGCGGTCGAGGTACCGATGAAGCTCGGCCGGATGTCGCTGCGCACCACATTGGCGGCGGTCAGCGCGTTCGAGGTGAGCCCGCTCGACGTGTTGGTACCGTCGGCGGGGTAGGGCCCGTTGGTCTCGGTCGGATCCAGCACGCAGCCGGCGGTCGGGGTCGGCGTCGCTCCGGGGGTGGGTGTGGCGGACGCGTCTGGCGAAGGCGTTGGCGTCGGCGAGACGATCGCGCCCGCGTTCGAGCCGCTGCCGTCGCACGCCGTCAGCAGCGCCCCCGCACCGGCGCCTGCGAACCAGCGCAATGCCCGCCGCCGGCTGGCGAGCGCGTTGATTGCCTGCAGATCATGGGCGAGGCCGAAATCGTGTTCGTGAAGGTCTTGCAATGCGATACTCCTGCTGGTCGACGGCAGAAGTGGCGGTGGCACCGCACCGGCGGATTTCGAGGCATCGCCCGAATATTTCAGTGCGTCTCAAATCCTCATCGCGGCGCGACGGAGGATCTGATCACTCCGCCGGCAGCCGCACCCGCACCCGTCCGCCCCCGGCCGCGCGGTTCTCCAGCAGCACCTCGCCGCCATGCGCCTCGGCGATCGAGCGGACGATCGCCAGCCCCAGTCCGGTGCCCCCGGTCGCCCGGTTGCGCGAGGCTTCGCCGCGCACGAACGGCGCGAACAGCGCCTCGGCGCGGCCGGGGAAGCCCGGGCCCTCGTCCTCGACCAGCACTTCGGCCCGTCCGGCAGAAACCGTCCAGCACAACCGCGCCCGGTCGCCATAGCGGACGGCATTCTCGACCAGGTTGGTGAATAGCCGGCGCAGCGCCACCGGATCGCCCTCGATGATCACCCGCGGCCCGAGATCGACCTCGACCGGCGTGCCCGCCGCGGCGAGATCGTCGCCCAGGCTCTCGATCAGGCTGCCGAGGTCGAGCCGCGCATGCTGCTCGCGGCTGCGATCGTCGCGGGTGAAGCGCAGCACCGCGCCCAGCATCGCGCGCATCTCGTCGATATCGGCGGCGGCGCGGTCGCGTGCCGCCTCCGGGAGCTGCTCGACCCAGAAAGCGATCCGCGAGAGCGGGGTGCCGAGATCGTGCGCGATCGCCGCGAGCATCGCGGTGCGCCCCTCGGCCTGCTGGAGGATGCGATCCTGCATCGCCTCGACTGCCTCGGCGAGCTCGCGCACTTCCCTCGGGCCGCCGCGCGGGATCGCCGGCCGTGCGCCGAGCCGGGCACGCGTCGCCGCATGAGCGAGCTCGCGGATCGGCCGCGAGATCCGCCCCGCGACATACCAGGCGAGCACCGACAGCACCGCCAGCGTGATCAGCATCCCCGCCAGCCGCCGGAAATGCCAGCTCGTGAAGGTGGGCGGCGGCGCGGTCGAGACGATGGTCCAGCCGTCGCCGTCGCGCAGCCCGATCGTGAAGCTGCCGCGGATGTCGCTGTCGGGATCGTGCGGTGGAAATTCGTAGAGCCCCTGCACGTTTCCGGCGGGCGCCGGGATCAGTGCAGCGATCGCCGCGTCGCGCTCGGGGGAGGGCTGCTCCTCGCTGCGGCCGAACCGGTCCTCGCGGATCCGCCTGACTTCGATCCCGCGGCTATTGTCGGGAACCGCGCCGGTGCGAAGCGCTTCCGCCACGCGCGCGATCGGCGTCGGCCGAAACCAGGGCGGCGGGCCGCTGAACATCGAGGTGAACTGCACCGTCGTCGCAATCAGTGCCGCGGCGATCACCAGCAGCAGGATCGGGACGGTGATCGAACGCGCGCGCCTCACGCCGAAACTTCGGCGACGAACATATAGCCTTCGTTGCGGATCGTGCGGATCAGCTCCTCGCGGCCGGGCCGGGCGAGCTTCTTGCGGAGCCGGCTCATCTGCACGTCGATCGCCCGATCGAAATGCTCGGCCATGGGCCCGCGCGAGAGATCGAGCAGCATGTCGCGGGTCAGCACGCGTCGCGGCCGCTCGACCAGAGCGAGCAGCAATCGGAACTCGCCGTCCGACAGATTGATGATCACATTCTCGGGATCGTAGAGTTGGCGCGCCACCGGATCGAGCCGCCAGCCGGCGAAGCGCAGGAAGCTGCGCTCGGGCATTTTCGCCGTGGCGCGCTCGCCGCTGCCGCTGCGCCGGAGCACGGATCGGATCCGCGCGAGCAATTCGCGCGGATTGGCCGGCTTGGCGACGTAATCGTCGGCACCCATCTCGAGCCCGACGATCCGGTCGACATCCTCGCCGATCACCGAATGGAGGATCACCGCCGGCCCGGTCTCGCGATCGAGCGAGCGGAGGATGGTCAGTCCGTCCTCGCCGGGCATCATCAGGTCGAGCACGACAAGCGCATAGTCATGCGCCGCCATCGCCTCGCGCATTTCCGCGCCGCCCGCGGCGGTGTCGACGACATAGCCGTGCTGCGACAGGAAGCCCGCGGTCAGTTCGCGGATTCCGGGATCGTCGTCGACGATGAGGAGGCGGGTCTCGAGGTCCAGGGCGTAGGCTAACTGCATGCGTGTCGAATGGCAGGCGAACCTATCGGCCGCGTTGCAGCGCTGCAACGCGGTGTAATGTGGCCGCACTGTTGCCTCGAGGTCACAGTCGGGTGGCGCGGTCAATCCCAGATTCTCGTCCGCATGCCGCCTCGGACCTTGAAAAATCGGATTCACGCTGATAGGTGGCCCCGATAACGCCGCGGCCTGTGCTCCGGCGAACCCTATTCTATTGTATCGAGATCGGAGCTGTACGGCCTTATGCAAATCATCGTTCGCGACAATAACGTCGACCAGGCGCTGCGCGCGCTCAAGAAGAAGCTGCAGCGTGAGGGCGTCTATCGCGAGATGAAGCTCCGCCGTCATTATGAGAAGCCCAGCGAGAAGCGCGCGCGCGAGCGCGCCGCCGCGGTCCGCCGCGCACGCAAGCTTGAGCGCAAGCGCGTCGAGCGCGACAGCGCACGGTAAGAATCCTGCGCTCCGGCGCAGTTTTCTTTCACGATTCGCGTGAAAATCGTGAAAGTTGAGCGGCGGAACGCCGATTTGGGGATGACTCGATGTCCGTGACCGCCGTTCCGCTGCAGCCCGTCAAGCGGGCCTATAAGGTCTGGCTGTGGATCGGCGTGCTGCTGGCGATTGCGTTTGCGGCCGGCCTTGCCTGGCTCGGGACGCGCGAGCAGGTCGCCGCCAAGGGCACCGACGCGGAATATCTCGCCTGGAACAAGACCCGTTCGGGCGTCCAGACCACCGCTTCGGGTCTCCAGTACCAGGTGCTCGAGCCTGGCGAGGGCCCCACGGCGGGTGAGGGCGATTACGTCGTCGCCAATTACGAAGGGCGTTTCCGCGACGGCAATGTCTTCGACAAGAGCGACCGTCCGGTGCCGTTCCCGGTCCAGCAGGGCAGCGCGATCCCGGGCTTTCTCGAAGGCCTGAAGCTGATGCAGAAGGGCGGCAAGTACCGCCTCTGGATCCCTGCCAATCTCGCATATGGCGCGCCGGGCGTGCAGAGTCCCGATCCCGAGCGCGTGCCGGCCGATGCGATGCTGGTGTTCACCGTCAGCCCCGAGCGCATCCTCCCCGCCGCGGTCGTCCAGCAGATGATGATGCAGCAGATGATGCAGCAGCAACAGGGTGGCGCTCCCGGCGGGGCTCCGGGCGCAGGCGGTCCGCCGCCGCAAGGTGGGCCGGGTCGATAGCTTGCCCGGTCGCGCGCGCGCCTCGTCCGCCCTGTCGGGTCCCCGCGGGCACTGTCGATCCCAGACAATAACTCGTTAGGCCATCCAGCGTGCCAGCCATCCCGTCTCCTTTGTTGTACGGCACCGGCGCCGTTCTGGCGCTGGCGCTTGCAGGGTGGAGCAGCGCGGATGCGCTGTCGCGTTCGGCGCGTGCCTCCGCTCCCGAATTCGCCCGCAAGGTCGCGCCGTGGAACGCCGCCAGTCTCGGGACGCAAGGCGCAGCGGTGCTGATGCGAACCGAGGATCCGACCGCGTCTCGCCGGGCACGGGCGATTGCCGCCGCGGCGATCCGGCGCGGCGATTTGTCCGCATCGACGCTGCGCACCGCGGCGCTCGCCGAATCCGCCGTCGGCAACGGTGATCGTGCGGCCCGGCTGATCGGGCTGGCACAGCGATTGTCGCGGCGCGATCTGCTCACCCAGATCTGGTACATCGAACATTACAGCGCGGCGGGCGACGTGCGACGGACGCTCGATCATTATGAAATCGCATTGACGACGTCCCGGTCCGCCTTGCAATTGCTATATCCGGTTCTCGTCGGTGCGGCCGCCGATCCGGCGCTGACGCCGGAGATCGGCAAGTTCATGCTGCGCAATCGCGGGCGTCCGTGGTGGCAGCCGATGATGGGCGCGCTCATCGGCGAGTCCACCGATCCGCGCGCCGCTGCGCAGATCGCGCGGATCGCGTTGAAGCCGGGGCCGGGCGAAGACCGCGCATTGGTGAAGACGGCAATCGCGCGGCTCGTCGCAGTGCAGGCGTTCGACGAGGCCAGTCGGCTCTATGCCGGCATGGCGCGAGGCAATGCGAAGGCGCCCGATAGCGTCGGGGACGGCGGATTCGAGCGGGACCCGGCGCTTCCGCCGTTCGATTGGGAGCTGGCGGAAGATGGGAACGTTCGTTCCCAACGGGGTCCGGCGCCGGCGGGGCGGGAAGGCAATGTCCTGTGGATCGATGCCGATGGCGGTGTTCGCACGGTCGTCGTCAGCCAGTTGCTCAAGCTTGCGCCCGGAGCCCATCAGCTAAGCGCGGTCGTCGGCGCGACAGGAGACGGCGAAGACTCGCACCTGCTGTTCGCGATGCGGTGCGCAGTGGGCGAATCCGCCGATCAATTGATCGATGTGACGCCATCGGCCAGCGCAGTCCGGACCGTTCGCGGTAGCTACACGGTTCCGGCGGGATGTGCCTGGCAGCGTTTGTCGGTGCAGGTCTCCGGTGCTCATGTCGGCACCTGGATCGACGATATTCGGCTTCGCTGACAGCGGACAGGCTTCGCCGCCCGTCCGCATATCGCTCACCGCGCGCCGAACCCCGTGAACATCGTCTTCAGCGTCTTCAGCGTGATCAGGAAGTCCAGCCAGAGCGAGAAGTGCTTGATGTAGTAGAAGTCGTAATGGAGCTTCTCCTGCACTTCGTTGATCTGCGCGACATGGCCCAGTCGCACCTGCGCCCAGCCGGTGATGCCCGGCGGAACGATGTGGCGATAGCGGTAGAAGGGGATTTCCTGCTCGTACCAGCGCGAAAGCACCACGGCTTCGGGGCGCGGTCCGATCCAGCTCATTTCGCCGCGCAGGATGTTGATGATCTGCGGCAATTCGTCGATCCGGCTGCGGCGTAGAAGCTGGCCAAGGCGCGTGATGCGGCGATCGCCGGGCTTGGTTATCGCCGTTTCGATCTGCGAATCGCCGCTGTCGCTGGCTAGCCGCATGGTGCGGAACTTGATGACCTCGAAGACGATGCCGCGATAGCCCACGCGCTCCTGGCGGAACAGCGCCGGGCCGGGCGAGTCGATCCGGACGAGCACTGCGACCACCAGCAGAAGCGGAGTCAGGCAGACGATCGCCGCGAGCGCGATGATCTTGTCGACGACCGAACGCAGCCGCAGATAGGGGGAAAGGGGTGCCAGCGAGCCGAAGCTGTTCTCGGAGAGGTGCTTGATCTCGACGCGCCCGGTCAGGGATTCGAGCAGTTGCTTGACGTCGTACACCGGGATCCCGGCCAGCACGAAATCGGCCAGCGCCCTGTCCCATTCGTTCGGAATGTCGGCGCGGAGGTCCGCCGCTACTGCGTCCGGCCAGAAACCTTGCGAAGTGGCGCCGGTCAATTCCGACGACTTCATCACGTGCCACGAAATGCCCGGGATCGTCTCGAGACCTTCGACGGTTCCGAAGGGCACCAGCGCGATGCGCATCTGGCGCACGCGCTGCTGCATGAAGAAGACCGCGTAGAACCAGATGAGGGAGAATGCGCCGCTGCTGACGAAGATCAGCCGGCTATATTCCTGCCGCGCCAACAGCAGATACAAGGCGGCGAGTGCGTAAGGCGGCAAAATGCAGGGAAAAACATAGGAGCTGGAAGCGATTCCCGGGTAACGGCCGATGCTCCGGAACAGAATGGCGCCCGTAAAGCCGGCTGCGCCGGCCACGGCGAGGGTCCAGGGCGTCGGCGCGCGCAACGTGAAGTCCGAGAGCAGGAACGCGCTCAGGCACAACGGAAACAGCACCGCGAACAGGACGACGCCGGCAAGCTGGAGCGCGGCGCCCGACCAGATGCTTCTTGCCCCGACTACGCCTTGTGGTGTGGCGAGCGCGGCGGTCAGCACCGAATCTGACTCCGCCAGATGCGGGTCAGCCCGGTCGCGCACGCAAGTCGCGTTCTGGCGGCGGATACCGACAGGGCAAGTAAAAGCATCGAAGAAACTGCCTCGCGTCTATATACGCCGGCGCGCTTCAGGCCCGCCCGCGCGTCTCGCGCCGTCACTAGACCCTTTGCACCGGCCTGGCAACGCGTCGACACGGCTACGGGTCCCGATGATCCTGGATACTAATCGCTTGATTTTGAATGTCTCGCCGCCATAGGTCCGCCAACCGCACTAGAAGAAAGGGGGCTTCCGGTGGAGGAGAGCTTCGATACATCGACGCAATCTGCAGCCCGCCCGCCGGAAAAGCAGGCGCTTCATGATTTCTGGAACGACGCTTCCTGCGGCGAGGCCTTGTTGCTGGAGTCGCCGGACGTCGAAGGCTATCGCAGGCAGGCGAGCGAGCGCTACCGGCTCGAGCCCTATATTCCCGGCTTTGCGCGTTTCGAACAAACCAGCGGGAAGGACGTCCTCGAGATCGGAGTCGGTCTGGGCGCCGATCATCAGGGCTTCGCCGCCGCCGGCGCGCGGCTGACTGGCGTCGATCTGACGTCCCGGGCGATCGAGCATACCCGCGAACGCCTGCGCCTGTTCGGCCTCCAATCAAGCCTTGCTGTCGGAGACGCCGAGAATCTCGTGTTCCCCGACAATAGTTTCGACATGGTCTATTCGTGGGGCGTGATCCATCATTCCCCCGATACCCCCCGGGCGGCCAGGGAGATCCTGCGGGTGTTGCGTCCGGGCGGCAGGTTCGCGGTGATGATCTATCAGCGCTACAGCCTGATCGGCGCCATGCTGTGGCTACGTTACGCGCTGGGCACGGGGCGGCCCTGGATGAGTCTCGATACTATCTATTCGCGCTATCTCGAGAGTCCGGGAACGAAGGCCTACACCAAGGCGCAAGCCGCTGCATTGTTCGCAGGGGCGTCCGATCTGCGGATCTGGTCGGTGCTGACGCATGGCGACCTGCTCGAAAGCGGCGCCGGTCAGCGACATTCGGGAATGGCGCTCGGGTTGGCGCGGAAGTTGTGGCCCCGGCGTCTGCTGAAGCGAATGTTTCCGAATGCCGGCCTCTTTCTGATGATCGAGGGCCACAAGCCGCTCGCTACTGCATCCACCTAGGCTCGCGGGGGAGGGCGATGGTTCGCGGCGGGGCAGCGTGTCTGTCGCGAATGCGCCCGGCCCGACGCATTGACTGACAATCCAATGCGGCTATGCACCCGGCAGAAGCGGAGCTTGAGCGCATTCTCAAGCCCAACTCACCGTAAGTAAAAGGGCGCCGTGGTAATCTCCTCTCGATCAGCGCGGCCCTCGTTTCGCTTCTGGGTGCTTGGCGCCTTTCTCGTGCTGACCTTCTTTCTGGGCGGGGGGGCGCGATCCGACATCCAGTCTCTGGCGATTCTCAGGCCGATTGCCGTGCTTGTGGGTGTGGGTGCCCTGTTCACGCTGAGCCGGCAGAATCTGCGCGATTATCGCGCGCTCCTGATCCTCGTTGGCGCGGCAATCGCGATCGTGGCGATCCAGCTCGTGCCGCTACCGCCGGGATTGTGGCGGCACCTCGGCGGGCACGACGTCGTCGTCGAGATCGACGCGGCGCTTGGCCTGGACGGGGTCTGGCGCCCCATAACGATGGTGCCGGACGCCACGTTCAATGCGCTCGCGGCCCTGTTCGTACCGGCGGCGACGCTTTTGCTGGCGATCCAGCTCTCGCCCGAGGAAAGGCAGCGCCTGCTGCCGCTTCTCGTCGTGCTGGGACTCATTTCGGGCTTTCTCGGCCTGCTCCAGGTGGTCGGGCCGCAGCAAGGGCCGCTATATTTCTATCGCATCACCAACCATGGCTCGGCCGTCGGCCTTTTCTCGAACCGGAATCACGCGGCGATTTTTCTCGCTACCCTGTTTCCGATGCTGGCGGTGCTGGCCTCGCACGCGACCGGTACGGAGCAGCGAGCGCGGTTCCTGCGGGCGTCCACGCTGATCGTCGGGACCGTGATGGTGCCGCTGATGCTCGTGACGGGCTCACGCGCGGGTCTGGTCGTCGGTGCGATCGGCCTGGCTTCGGTCTTCTTGCTCTTTCGCGCGCCGGCAAAGAGCGCCGGCGGCTCGCGTCGCAAGGTCGCCAGACTTCCTCTGCTCGTGATCGCAGGCGGAGCCGCGCTCGCCTTGGTTACCGTGCTCTTCTCGCGGGCCGAGGCGCTGCAGCGCCTCCTTTCCGCAGGCCAGAACGGCGATTTGCGCTTTCGCGTATGGGGTCCGATTCTCGATCTCTCGTGGAAATATTTCCCTTTCGGATCAGGTGTCGGTTCGTTCGCGGAAGTCTACCAGATCTATGAACAGGACGGCTTGCTTGCGACGCGTTATCTCAACCATGCCCACAATGACTGGCTCGAGACGCTTTTGACGGGTGGGTTGCCTGCGATCGGCCTCGCAGTGGCGGCGGTGCTGGTGTGCGGGGTTCGTTCGTTTGCGGTCTGGCGCCAGCCGGCGAGGTCGCGCACCCGCGATCTCGCGCGCATGTCTTCGGTGATCTTGCTGCTGCTGATCTTGAGTAGCCTGGCGGATTACCCCCTGCGTGTTCCGTCTCTGGCCTCGTTGAGTATAATCGCGGCGGTGCTGCTCTTCGCAAAGCCCGGAAAGGCCGGCGATTCATCGAAAAATAACGCTGGTAGTTAGGGCTTGGCTCTTCTAACGGCACGTGTGATGGGGTGGTGATGATTAGACTTTTGGTTGCGCTGATGCCCTGCATGGCGATCGTCGCCTGCAGTAACGGCGCCTCGAAAATGCGCCCCGGGGCGCCGGGAGCGACCTCGTCGGTCACGATGGCTCCCGGGAATCAGATGCCGCCCCCGGAACCAAGCGATATGGTGCCGGTCGGTCGTCCCTATGTCGTCGGGCCCTTCGACAAGCTCGTCGTCGATGTCTTCGGGATCGAGGAACTGAGCGAGCGCGAGGTTCAGGTCGACGCCGGTGGGCGGATATCCTTCCCGTTCGCCGGCATGGTCGAGGCCGGCGGCAAGACTCCTTTCGAGATCGGCGAGATCTTGCGGACCCGTCTCCGCGCCAGTCACATTCGCGATCCGCAAGTGACCGTAAACCTGAAAGAGACGGTCAGCCAGGTCGTTACGGTCGACGGGCAGGTCAAGGAGCCTGGCCGCTACCCCGTCATCGGCAAGATGACGTTGATTCAGTCCGTGGCGGTGGCGAAGGGGCTGGGCGAATTCGCCAAGCTGGACGACGTGGTCGTTTTTCGTACCGTGCGTGGCCAGAAACTGGCAGCATTGTACAATCTGAACGCTATTCGCCGAGGCTATTATGACGACCCCGAAATCTTTGCCGGGGACATCGTGGTTGTCGGGGATTCGAGTGCAAAGCGGCTGTTCAAGGATATCATTCAGCTGGTTCCATTGCTCACCACGCCGTTGGTGATCGCGCTCCAGAACTGATTGCATTCACTTGAGTAGAGAAATTTCAAAAGACGGACGACATGCTCAAATCCAGCTTTAATCCTACTAATGCGGCGGGAGGGGGCGGTCTCGCGGAGGCCGCCCCGGCCGGCGCGCAGGGCATGGCGCCGCCGCTGCTGCTTCAATATTGGCAGGTGATCCTTCGCTGGAAGTGGGTCATCATCGGCATCGTGCTGTCCGTTGTGGCGGCCGGCCTCGTGGCAACCATGTTGATGACGCCGCAATATACGGCCACCTCGCGAATCGAGATTAGTCGCGAGCAGAAGAAGGTCACCAATGTCGAGGGTCTCGAATCCTCCGACGTCGGTCGCGACCTGGAATTCTATCAGACCCAATATTCGTTGCTGTCCGCCCGCTCGCTGGCGGAACGCGTCGCGCGGACGCTGAAGCTGGCCTCCAATCGCGCATTTTTCGAAGCGCATGGTGTGGAGCCGACGGGCTCTTCCTTCTTCTTCTCGACGCCCGACGGGCCGTTGACCCGGCAAGAGAGCGAACGGCGGGAAAAGGCGGCCGTAGACCTGCTGCTGCGCAGCGTGGCGATCACGCCGATCCGCGGCTCCGCGCTGGTCGACATCAACTACACCTCGGCGTCGCCGGCGCTGTCGGCGCAGATCGCCAATGCCTGGACGCAGCAGTTCGTCGCGGCGAGCGCCGATCGGCGGTTTGCGGCGACGGCCGACGCGCGCAAATATCTGGAGACCAGGCTGGGGGCCCTGCGGACCCGGCTCGAAGCCTCCGAGCGCGAACTCGTCAATTATGCGACGAACAAGGGCATCATCGCGCTCGGGCAATCGAAGGATCCCAGCGGCAAGACCGAAGTCAATCGCACGCTGGTTTCGAACGACCTCGAGGCGCTGAACGACGCGCTCACCAAGGCAACGGCGGAGCGCGTGCTGGTCGAGAGCCGCGCGAAGAACACCGGAGGCGGCGGCGCCACTTCGGAAGCGCTCGGCAATCTGGCGATCGCTTCGCTGCGCCAGAAGCGCGCCGAGATCGCTGCCGAATATTCAAAGCTGATGGTGCAGTACGAGCCGGGCTATCCGGCGGCGCGCGCACTGGAAGAGCAGATCCGCACGCTGGACCGGAGCATCGCCAGCGAAGTGTCGCGGGTTCAGCAGAGCCGGGGATCCGAATATGCCGGAGCGGTTGCGCGCGAGAATGCGCTGACGCAGCAGGTCGAGGCGCTGAAAGGCCGGATGAACCAGCAGCAGCGCGACAGCATCCAATACAATATCTACCAGCGCGAAGCGGACACCAACCGTGAGCTGTATGATGGGCTCCTGCAGCGCTACAAGGAAATCGGTATCGCCGGCGTGGGCGCAAGCAACATCGCGGTCGTCGATCACGCCGAGGTGCCCGAGCGTCCGTCCTCGCCCCGGCTCGTGCTCAATCTCGCGCTTGCGTTTCTCGTGGGCATCGGCCTCGCAGGTGTCGCGACCTTCGCGCTCGAGCAGATCGACGAAGGGCTGCGCGATCCGGGCCAGGTCAATCGCCTGCTCAATACGCCGCTGCTGGGCAGCGTGCCTGATCTGGAGGGCGATACTTCGCTCGCCGCGCTGGCCGATGCGAAATCCGTGCTGTCCGAGGCCTATCTGAGCATACGCTCCAATCTGGCATTCTCGACCGATCATGGCGTGCCAAAGGCATTCATGGTGACCAGTACGCGTCCGGGGGAAGGCAAGAGCACGACCAGCTTCGCGCTCGCGACCGTGCTGGGCCGTACCGGCAAGCGCGTGCTCATCGTCGACGCGGATATGCGCTCGCCCTCGCTGCACGCCTTCCTGGGCGTCGAGAACAAGCGCGGGCTCAGCAACTTCCTCGCCGGCGACCCCGATTGGCAGAAGCTGGTCACCGAGACCACCTCCAAGGGTCTCAGCGCGATGACCGCGGGGCCGAGCCCGCCCAGCGCGGCCGAACTGCTCAGCAGTGACCGGATGTCGACGCTCATCGAGCAGGCGCTCGGCCATTTCGATCACGTCGTCGTCGACTCTCCGCCCATTCTCGGCCTGGCGGATGCGCCGCTGCTCGCGCGCGCGGTGGAAGGTTGCATCTTCGTCGTGGAGGCCGAAGGCGTCGCAGTTCGCGGCGTGAAGATGTCGCTCGAACGGCTCAACTCCGTCCATGCGCACCTGTTCGGGGCAATCCTCACCAAGCTGAAGCGGCGGCAATCGGGCTATGGCTATGGCTACGGCTACGGCTACGGCTATGGCGAGAGCGGAGACGAAGCAGACCAGGCAAGATAATCAAAGGCCCCGAAAGCTTGCCCGAATCGCGAGCTTTCGGATCGGGTCGATCTGGTGGCAATGGCGGCTGCAAGCGCGTGGTCCCATAAGAGCGGCCAGGCCGGCTTGTCACAAGAGCGAAGCCGTCATCCGGGGAGGCAAGCAGGCGCCGTCTTTCGCTGGCGGCCTTGCGGAGATTGTTGGCCCTTCCTGAAGCATTCGAATGCGGGGCATGTCTGTTCCGGCACACTCGCCGATAGCGAGAGCACGGCGGACGGTCTCGCGCCCACATGTGTAGAGAGATCGATGAAGCAGATACTGATCCAGGGCGGCGCGGCGAAAGTCGAGAATGTCGCGGCGCCGACAGTGGGAGCACGCAACATCCTCGTTTCGGTGCGGGCGAGCTGCATTTCCGCCGGCACCGAAATGGCCGGCGTACGAATGTCGGCGCTACCCCTCTACAAGCGCGCGCTGAAGCAGCCGGAGAATGTCGCGCGCGTCATGGGGATGATGCGCGAACAGGGAGTCATGCGGACGCTCAAGCGCGTTCAGGGCAAGCTCGCCGCCGGAACCGCGACCGGCTATTCGGCGGCAGGCGTCGTGGTCGCGCTGGGAAGTGAAGTCACCGGCTTCAGCGTCGGCGACAGGGTGGCGTGTGCCGGTGCGGGCATCGCCAATCACGCAGAATATATCGACGTTCCGGTCAATCTGGCTACTCCGCTTCCCGAGGATCTGACGTTCGAGCACGGCTGCACCGTGACGCTCGGTGCGATCGCGATGCAGGGCGTGCGCCGGGCGGCGCCGACCCTTGGCGAGAGCTTCGTGGTCATCGGGCTCGGCGTGCTCGGGCAGATCACGGCGCAAATGCTGTCGGCGAATGGCTGCCGGGTGATCGGCATCGACGTCGATTCCAGCCGCATCGATCTGGCGACGGCGAACGGTCTCGACGTAGGCCTGCTCGCCGGGGCCGAGGATGTCGTCGATCGCGTGATCCGGCACTGCAACGGCTTCGGCGCCGACGGCGTGATCATCACCGCGGGCGGCGCGGACAACACCGTCATCAGCCAGGCCATGCGGATGTCGCGCAAGAAAGGGCGCGTGGTCCTGGTCGGCGATGTCGGGCTCGACCTCAATCGCGGCGACTTCTACGCCAAGGAACTCGATTTCCTCATTTCCTGCTCCTACGGGCCCGGGCGATACGATCCTGCCTATGAGGAGGGCGGGCAGGATTATCCGTTGGCTTATGTCCGCTGGACCGAGAACCGCAATATGGAGGCCTATCTCGGTCTCCTCGCCAACGGGCGCGTTTCGCTCGACAATCTCGTGGCGGCGCCCTTTGCCGTCGACGACGCGGCTGCGGCCTATTCGGCGTTCGATTCAGCCGATCGTCCGCTCGTCGCGGTATTGAAATATGGCGAAGGCGACGACGCTATCGTACGGCGGATCGAGAATCCGCGGCACAAGCCGGTGGAGGGCAAGGTCCGCGTAGCTCTGGTGGGCGCTTCGAGCTTTGCGCAAGGGATGCACCTGCCCAATTTGAAACAGCAGGATGACGCGTTCGCGCTCCACGCGGTGATGAGCCGCACCGGCGCCAATGCCAAGGCGATCGCCGATCAGTTCGGCGCCAGATATTCGACCACCGACCTGGCCGAAGTGCTCGGCGACGACGACACCGATCTGGTGCTGGTGGCATCGCGGCACAATCTCCACGGCAGCACCGTGCTGGAGGCGCTCCGGGCGGGGCGCAACGTCTTCGTCGAGAAGCCGCTGACGCTCTATCCCGAGGAACTCGAGGCAATCGAGAAGTTCTACGCAGACAATCCCTCGGGCCCGCTGTTGATGGTCGGCTATAATCGCCGCTTCGCGCCGGGCGTCCAGGCGGTCCGCGAGCTGCTGCGCGGCCGGACCACGCCGATGATCGTAAACTATCGCATGAACGCCGGTTTCATTCCGCGCGATCATTGGGTGCATGGTCCCGAGGGCGGCGGCCGCAACCTCGGCGAGGCCTGCCACATCTACGATCTGTTCAACGCGTTGACCGGATCGCACGAGGTGGTCGACGTGCATGCACGCCCGATCGTGTCGCCGGATCCGCAATGGCGGGCGAACGACAATTTCGTTGCGACGCTTGCTTATGCCGACGGCTCGGTCTGTACGTTGACCTACACGGCGCTCGGCGCGAAGGACTATCCCAAGGAGCGGATGGACATCTTCTGCGACGGGCGGGTGATCACGCTCGACGATTACAAGCAGGTCGAGATCGCCGGCGGTCGCGGCAAGGGCTGGCGCTCGGCCTCCGCGCAGAAGGGGCAGTTCGAGGAGCTCGAGGTGCTCGGCCGGTCGCTGCGCAATCAGGACGCGTCGTGGCCGATCGCGCTCGCGGACATGCTCGCAACCTCGCGCACGGCCTTCGAGGTCGAACGCCAACTTACTCTCAACCAGCAGGGCTGACGCACATGTGTGGTATCACCGGGATTTTCGCCTTTGCCGGCAAGCGGCAGGTCGAAGCCGCGCATTTGACGGCGATGCGCGACACCATGCTCCATCGCGGGCCGGATGGCGGCGGACTCTGGATCAGCGACGATCGTCGGGTCGGCCTCGGCCATCGCCGGCTGTCGATCATCGATCTCAGCGCGAGCGCCGACCAGCCCATGACCAACGCCGACAAGTCGGTGTGGCTCACCTATAATGGCGAGATCTACAACCATGTCGCCCTGCGCGCCGAACTGGTGGCGGCGGGCTACAAGTTCGTCACCGACCATTCGGATACCGAGGTGCTGGTCCACGGCTATTCGGCCTGGGGCATCGATGGCCTGGCGCAGCGGATCGAGGGCGATTACGCCTTCGCGATCTGGGACGCCAAGCTCGAAAAGCTCTTCCTTCTGCGTGACCGGATCGGCGTGAAGCCGCTCTATTTCGCGATGCCGGAAGGCGAAATGGTATTTGGATCCGAGATCAAGGCGATCCTCAAGCACCCGGCGATCAAGGCGAGTGTCGATCCGATCGCCATGTATCATTATCTGTCGTTCCTCACGACGCCCGCGCCGCTGACCATGTTCAGCGGCGTCTTCAAGCTTCCGGCGGGGCATTATGCGGAAATCGGCGTCGACGGCAGGCTGAAGGCGACCCGCTATTGGGATGCCAAGCCGGGCCTCTCGACGCTCGATCAGGAGCTCAAGGGCCTCTCGGACAGCGCGCAGGAAAGCCTGCTGGTCGACGGCGTACGCAGCCGGCTCCGCGACGCGGTCGGCAAGCGGATGATGTCCGACGTTCCGTTCGGCGTGTTCCTTTCCGGCGGGATCGATTCCTCGACAAACGTCGCGCTGATGGCCGAGTTGATGGACCGTCCCGTCGACACCTTCTCGGTGGGCTTCAAGGATTTCAAGCATCTCAACGAGCTCGAATATGCCGATCAGGTGTCGAAGGAATTCAAGACCAATCACCACGAAATCCTGATCGATGAAGCCGATATGAAGGGCTATCTCGGCGATCTGATCCACTCGCAGGATGAGCCGATCGCCGATTGGGTCTGCATCCCGCTCTATTTCGTCTCGAAGCTCGCCAAGGACAGCGGCGTGACCGTGGTGCAGGTCGGCGAGGGCTCGGACGAACAGTTCTGCGGCTATGCCAGCTACATGGGCTATCTGGACCTCTACCAGCGTTATTGGTCGCCGTATCGCAAGTTCACGCCGACCTTCGCGCGCAAGGCCGCTGCGGCGGTCGCGCAGCGACTGGGTCGCGCAGTGCCCAAGGCCGAGATGTACGCCGACATCCTCGATCGCGCGGCGCGCGATCGCGAGCATTTCTGGAGCGGCGCGACGGTATTCTGGGACACGCTCAAGTCGCGGCTCGTCCATAAGTCGGCGGTCAAGAGCAATGCCGACTACCGGCCGCTGATCGACAGCGGGCTGATGCCGGATAGCTATCTCGAACTCGATACCTTCAACGTCATCAAGTCGTTCAACGACGAGCTTACGCGAACCAACCCGGATCACGACGTGCTCCAGCGGATGATCTACAACGAGTTCAAGCTCCGTCTCCCCGAGCTGCTGCTGATGCGCGTCGACAAGATCGGCATGTCGGTATCGATCGAGGCACGCGTGCCGTTCCTCGATCACAAGCTGGTCGAATATTCGCTCGACATTCCCATGGAGCAAAAGATCAAGGGACGGACGGCGAAATATATCCTGAAGAAGGCTGTCGAAGGGATTATCCCGAACAATATCATCTATCGGAAGAAGATGGGTTTCGGTGCACCGATGAGCCAATGGCTCTCGGGAGATTTTGGCAATTTCGTCCAGAACAGCATGAAGAATTCGGCGTTGATGCAGCTCGGATTCCTCGACGTCGACTATATCAAGATGCTGTTCGACGATCATCGAAGCGGCAAGCGCGACAACAGTCTGTATATCTGGACGCTGTTCAATCTGTCTGCCTGGTACGACTATTGGGTCGACGGATCGCATTGACGTCCTGCGCACGGCGCAGCTGAAAACGAGCGGAGGTTGGGTTGGACGTCGCTGGCGTGGTGTCGAGGATTGGCCGCGGGCTGCGCAAGCCGCCGCGCTATGTGGCGGAACGGGCCTGGCACGAATTTGTATCTCGCCTCGAGAAATACCGTGCGCCGGGACGTGCGCGGTCGCTCTCGGGTAGCGCATTGGCGCGTCGGGCCGGGCATCCCTCGGTAGCTGCGTTGTGGGTGGCGCTTGCCGCGCGTCCCGCGCCGACTGCATTCGATGTTTCGGCCGATACGCTGGAGGCGATCGCTCCGGGCGAGACGGACCGGCTGATCGCGAGCGCGGAACAGGCAATGGCGCACCGCGTCGAGATGCTCGGCTCGGGGATCGTCGATCTGGGCCCCGAGATCGATTGGCACCGCGACTTCAAGACCGGCCTGCGCTTCGCGCCGGCTTTCTGCAAGGACATCGCCTACAACGATCTCGACAGGCCGAACGATGTGAAAGTCCCCTGGGAGCTTTCGCGCATGCAGTGGATGATTCCGCTGGCGCAGGCATATCGGCTCACGGGCGACGAACGGTACGCGGCGGAAGTGCGCAAGCTCCTCGATCATTGGATCGACGAGAATCCCGTCGCCTATTCGGTCAACTGGGCTTGCACGATGGACGTCGCGCTGCGCGGCTTCAGCTGGATCTGGTTCTTCTTCGCCTTCGCGCAGAGCCCCGAATGGGCCGACACCGGCTTCCGTTCGCGATTCCTTGCGATGCTTTATCAGCATGGCGACTTCGTATCGCGCCATCTCGAGAAGGCGGACCTGAACGGCAATCATTATACCGCCGACGCCGCGGGGCTGGTTGCGCTCGGGCTGTTTTTCGAAAAGGTCGGGCAGGGCGAGCGCTGGGCGGATCTCGGCTGGGACATCTTGTCGACGGAATTGCCACGACAGGTCTTTCCGGACGGCGTCGATTTCGAGGCTTCGGTTCCGTATCACCGCCTCGTGCAGGAGCTGTTTCTCTATCCTGCGCTCTATCGGATGCGATGTGGTCTGCCGGTCGCCGACGATTATCGCGATCGATTGCTCGCGATGGCGCGCTTCACCGAAGCCTATTCCCGTGAAGATGGATCGGTTCCCCTCTGGGGCGACGCCGACGACGCCCGCACGTTGCCGTTCAAGCAGGACGTCATCAACGACCATCGTTATCTGATCGGGCTCGCGGGGCTGATGTTCGACGATACGGCGCTGATCGCGCGGTTCCACGGGCCGCGTCAGGAAATCGCGTGGATGCTGGGGCCGGAAGCTGCTGCACGGCTCGCTCCCACCCGCACCGCGGGCGCGCGTTCCGAAGCGTTTGCGGAAGGCGGTTTCTTCGTGCTGCGCGATGACCGGAACCACGTGTTCATCGATTGCGGAGATATCGGGCTCGGCGGGCGCGGGGGGCATGGCCACAACGACATTCTGTCGTTTGAGGCAGTGCTGGACGGCGTCCATCTCGTCACCGACTGCGGCGCGTATCTCTACACCGCCGATTATCGCGAGCGGAACAATTTCCGCAGCACCGCCTATCATAACACCCCGCAAATCGATGGCGAGGAAATCAATCGCTTCATCCGACCCGACTATCTCTGGGTGCTTCGCAACGACGCGCGGCCGACCGTCGATGCCTTTGCGGCCGGCGAGGCGCTGAGCCGGTTTTCCGGCTCGCATGACGGCTATGGCCGTCTCGCCAGCCCGCTGGTGGTCGGACGGACCTTCCTCCTCGACCATGCGCAGTCGAGCCTCTCGATCGAGCATCGCTTCGTCGGAAGCGATGCGCATGCAGTGGAGATCCCGTTCCATCTCGCGCCGGGCGTCGAGCCGATCGAAGCCGGTCCCGGCCGTGTCGAGCTGCGGACGCCGTCGCGGACCTTTTCGCTGTCGTGGGACAATGCCGATTGGGCGTTGCGCGAGGCCGAGGCCCGGGTTTCCGCGACCTATGGCGTGGTTGCGCCGATTCGCCGGCTCACTCTGTCCAGTCCGCGCGCGACGCCGCTCATGGTCGTCCTCGCGTGAAGGACAATTTGCTCGCCAGCTATCGCGTCATCCTGGCGGGAGACATGATCGCGAAGGCGATGACTGCGCTGTCGATCCTGCTCGCGATCCGCACGCTCGCGCCGCGCGAGCTCGCCACCTACGTCTATCTCGGCGCGATCGCCGCCGCCGCCTATTCGTTCTTCAACGGCTTCTTCAATCGCCAATATCTGTTCGATGCGCAGGGGCAGATGCACATCGGCGGATTCAGATTTCTCGCTGCGGTGATGACGGCGCTCGGCTGCGGCGGCGTGCTGGCGTTTTCGGACGTGGCGGGTGTCTGGCTCATCGTCCCGACCGTGACGCTGGCATTGCTCGCCATGGATTATGAGTTCAAGCGTACCGTGCTGCAGAAAATCGGCCGCTTTCGCCCCTATGCGCTGGCGGAGGTCTTTCGGGCGGCTCTGTTCCTGTCCTTGACGTGCGTGGTGGTCTCGCTGTCACTCGATCACGCCGCGGCGATCCTGATCGGCGCACAGGCGCTGTCTTTCCTCGCCGCATCGGCTCTCATAAGAGTGCGCGCCGAGGGTTCCGTGGCGCTCGGCGAGCAAATCCGCGTCATCGCGGGCGGCATGCTCCGCACCTCTTCCCTGATCCTGATCCTCTATTTCATTCTGGTGGGATTGTTCGGGCAGCTTCCCGTCTTGCTGTACAAGCCGCATGCTTCCGATTGGGACTATGCGCAGTTCGGCAGCGCGTTTCGCTATTACGGACTGCTCGTGTCGATCTCTGCGGCGGTCAACGTCGTGTCGCTCCCTTCGATAGCGACCTCGACCGAGACCTCCTGGTATCGTCTGCTGACCGCGATGAAGCGGGTCTTCTTCGTCTCGCTGCTGCTGGTCGCCGCGGCGGTGATCGTCGGCACCCAGGCAATTCCGCTGATCGACGGCGGCACCTATCCGGCGGCGCCGCAGCAATTCGCGATCCTGTCGGTGGCGATCCTCGGCGGCGTCTTTGTCGGTCCGTTGGGGGGACTTTTCCTTCGGGCCGGCCAGCTCGGCTATCTTCTCGTGTCGCAGGCGTTCGCAGTGGCCGCGGCCGCCGCGATCATCATGATGTTGGGGGGACATGGAACGCTCTGGGTCGCGGCGGCCTTGCCAGGCGGGATTCTGTGCCAATTGCTGATGTTGCTCGTCGGTTTGCCCTTGACAGGAACGCGGGCGGAAGCTGCGGAGCAATGATGTTCTGGCGCGTCTTCTCGAAATTCGTCGGTCTTGCCGACAATGTCACCTGGCGCGTCAGGGAAGCGCGCTGGCGCGGGCGATTGGGCTCGATCGGGCCGAACTTCGTGTTCGAGCCACGATTTTCCAATTTCGTCACGCCGGAGACGTTCTCGGCGGGTGCCGATTGCTTTCTGAACGTGGGAGCGCACGTTTCCGGTCTGGTCACGCTGGGCGACCGCGTGCTCATCGGACCCTATGTGCGGCTGCTCTCGGGAAACCATCTGTTCGGCATCGAGGGCTATTATGCGCGCTTTGCCCGGGCCTCGCTGCAGAACCCGGAAAAGCTCGAGGCCCAGACGATCGAGTCCGATAGCTGGATCGGCGCGAACGCGATCGTTCTGGGGGGTGTGACGGTCGGCGTAGGGAGCGTGGTCGCCGCCGGATCGGTGGTCACCAAGGACGTGCCGCCTTTCACGGTCGTTGCCGGCGTGCCGGCCCGGGCGGTCAGGCGAATATTCGACGACGCGGCTTTGAAGCGCCATATGACGCGACTGCGCTATGATCCGGAAGAGATCGAGGCAGTGTTGCGGCGACGCCGCGCGGCAAGCGCCGATCTGCTTCCGCTTGCGGACAGGCCGCGCGTGACCGAATTCTATTATGGCGGCGAGAAAATCGAACTGGAATCAGACGATGTGGGATGAGGCGACGAATGGCTTGTCCGGCGGTGACGCGCCCGAACAACGCGTCCTGAATGCCGACCGGATTTCGGAATTCTATCACGACAATTTCGTGGCCGATCAGGCGCGCGATTTCGGTCAGCTCGTCGTCGAGAAGCAGCGGCCGGACGGCGTGGTGGCGGATGTCGGCGGCGGGTGCGGATATTTCGCCGCCGCGATAAGCCGCGACTATGGAGTTCGCACGCGCGTGCTCGATACCGACCCTGCCTCGGTCGCCGCATCGCGCGACGCCGGCGTGGAGGCGAAGCTGTTCGACGCGCTCGCTCCCAAATTCGAAGGCGACGAGGAGATCGCTTCCTTCAATCTCATTCTGCATCATCTGATCGGGACCAGCGATGCCAGGACGCGCACGCTTCAGATGCGCGCCGTCGAGACGTGGAAAGAGAAATGTCGCGGCGTTTTCGTCAATGAATATATCTACGAATCCCCTGTCGTCGCGGGATTCTCGGCTCGGCTCATCTGGTGGGTCACCAGCAGCCGGTTTCTCTCCGCCATCGGCGTTGTGGTGTCGCGCTTCATTCCGTCGCTGCGTGCCAATACCTTCGGCGTGGGCGTGCGATTCCGGACCGCGGCAGACTGGCGGGGATTGTTTCAGGCGGCCGGCTTCAAGGTGGTCGATTATCGGCGCGGCGACGACGAACCGTGCAGCTTTTTCAGGCGATTGATGGGTATCCGGTCGATCCGCCGGGACAGCTTCTTCCTCGCTCCCGTCACAAGCCAGATCCAATCCTGATCCATGAACATCGTTCTGTCCTGTTATCCGCTCTCGACGGACCTCGCGCGCACGCTCGCCCGCTACGTCGCACCGGATCGTGCGCTCACCTTGAATTCGCTGCGCGCAGTCCCGTTGCGGCGGCTGTGGGGGCATCTCCGGTCTCAACGCGGCGAGCGGTTCAGCGTCGTGGTCGGGGAGCCGACCGAGCGAACCTTGCTCCCCATCCTGCTGATGCTGGCGTCGCTGACGCCCTCGCGCGCGATCGAGGTCATCGATCTTTCAGCGGATTCGGTGACGCAAATCGCGAGATGGCGCGCCTTTCTGGGCATCGGCTGGAGCGTATATGCCACTCTTGCTGGGCAGGTTAAGCGTGCGCTGGCCGAGATCCAGTCGCGCTGGCTGATGCGCGCCGGCCAACGCGGGTTCGGCCCCCTGCGGAATTCGCGCGGGCTCTATATCAAGACCAACCTCATGCTCGGCATCCAGGCGGGCGGCTCGGTAGGGCATGTTGCCGGTATCGCGAACGAGCTCTACCGTCGAAATTCCGAACTCCTGCTGCTCGGACTGGAATTTCCGGCGATGGTGAACCCCGCGGTGCGTTTCGAATCCATCGAGGGGATACGGCATTACGGCGTGCCTCCCGAGAGCAACCACCTTCGCTTCAATCGAAATTGTGTGCGCACCGGCAGCCGTTTCATGCGGCGTGAGGCATTCGGCTACATCTATCAGCGGCAATCGATCGCGAACATCGCCGGCGTTCAGCTGTCGCGGCGCTTTGGCGTGCCGCTGATTCTCGAATATAACGGCTCGGAAGTCTGGGTGGCGAGCAATTGGGGGCTCAAGCTCGCCTGGCCGAAACTGGCAACCCGCATAGAGGAAGTGACTTTTCGGCACGCACACCGGATCGTCGTCGTGTCGGACGTCCTTGCCGATGAGCTGCGCGCACGCGGCATACCCGAGCACAAGATCGTCTCCTATCCGAACTGCATCGATCCGGAAGTGTTCGATCCTGCGCTCTACGAGGCGGAGCGCGCGCGGCTGCGGGCAGAATGGGGTTTCACCGACGAGGATATCGTCTGCACCTTTCTGGGCACGTTCGGTGTCTGGCACGGCGCGGAGGTGCTGGCCGACGCGATCAACCGCTATCGCGCGCAGGCCGGGGTCGAGGGCGCGAGGCGTTTGCGCTTCCTGATGATCGGCGACGGCTTGCTGGCGGAAAAGTGCCGGAACGAACTGGCCGATGCCGTCGCGGCCGGCGAGGTTATCTTCACCGGGATCGTGCCGCAGGCCAAGGCGCCCGCCTATCTCGCCGCTTCGGATCTGTTCCTGTCGCCTCATGTGCGGCCCACCGACGGATCCAGATTCTTCGGCAGCCCGACCAAGCTGTTCGAATATATGGTGATGGGCAAACCCATCATCGCGTCCGGTCTCGAGCAGATCGCGGAAGTGCTCTCGCCGGGCATTACGATCGACCAAGCGGAATCTGTCGCCCGGCCGGAATCGGAGCCGCTCGCGATATTGGTGGAGCCCGGCTCGTCGGAAGAGATCGTGCGAGCGCTGAACCTGTTGCGGGACGATGCTGCTTTGCGCGGAAGCGTTGGCGCGGCCGCGCGCGTCAAGGCGCTGTCGCATTACACCTGGCGGGAGCATGTCGACCGCATTTTCGCATCCCTGAACCGGCAGGAAGGGTGATGGACTTCCTCCTGCGCATCGCAATCGCTCTGCTGGTATTGATCGTGGCGGGCTTTTCCTGGGCCTCTGCGCGCAAGATTCTCGGGCCATGGCACAGGCTGCCGCTCGATTTCGCCCTGGCGATGCTGACGGCCACCTACACCTTCGGCTGCGGTATCCTGTATCTGTTCCAGATCGAGTATCTGCACCGCTTCTACGGCAATGGCGCGTTCCTGCCGACCCGCACGTCGTTCACGCTCATTCTGGCCCTCGCGGCGCTGCCTTATCTCGTCGTGCCGTGGTCCACGGTCGTCATTGCCGGATTCGGCAGGGCCGGGCTGCCGGCCCGGATCGCCAGGGCGCAAGCCTTGCCCCCGATCCGCTATGACTCGCTCATAATCGCCAGCCTGATAATCCTGATCGGCTCCGGGCTGATACTCGCACCGGTTCTTCCGACCTTGGCGTCAAACGCTCTCGGTGACCTTTTTTCGATTACCTCGGCCGCGTCGCTGTACACGCAGCGGCAGCTGGTCTTTCAGAATGTCACGTTTCTGCAGGGTGGAATAGTCTATAGCGTTCTGCCCTCATTGGCCGCCGTAATTTTGTTCTGGCCGGGAAGATGGGTCTTTCTGTCGCGCGTGAGCGGTATCGCCCTGGCGGTATTCGCGACGCTGATGAATTTGGGCATGTTTCAGATCGGGCCCACGCTTTCGTTCTTCCTGACCTGTACCTTTTGCTATTTCGCCACCCGCGGCGGCAAGGTGAGGACGCTGGCGGTGGCCGTCGTCACGTCGATGGTTTTGATTATTCTGACGCTCTATTCGACGATCAAGGTTACCGGCAATCAGCTTAGCCAGATCGAGCTGTTTCTGATGCGGCTTCCGATCCCTTTGCCTTACCTGATCCAGATGGCCTCCGAGAAACCCAACGTGGATTCCGAATTCATCAGTTTGCCGCATGAGCTCGGCGAGTACATGTTTCCGGAGTTGAGGTCGGCGCAGCGGTTCGTGGCGATGCCGCAACCGGCCTATATCGATGCCTGGTTCACATATCATCCGGTGATATCATTGGCGGTCCTCGTATTGATCGGAGGCATGATAGTCTGGTTTGGCAACAGATTGGCGTTGTCCGGATTCGGCTCGGGAGGCCGCAATTCGCGACTCATCCTATGGGCATCCGTCGCAGCGCCGACATTATATTATGCATTTCAGGTCGACATATTTGCCTTGTTCACATCGGCGTACAGCGTGACGTTCGTCATACTTCCGGCAATCGGCATTTTGATTGTCAACCGAATGATGGAAGAGGCGGTTCCGGCCGAGATGCACCAGACCAGCGGGCTCAACAGGGATTAGTATGAAGCAGGTAGTACAGAGCCTCAAAACCGGGGTGGTCGAAGTGTTGGATACGCCCTTGCCCCAGGTCGGCAGGAAGGCGCTCCGGATCCGTTCGTCGATGACGCTGATCTCGGCCGGGACCGAGCGCATGATGATGGAGTTCGGACGCGGCAACTGGATCCAGAAGGCGCGGCAGCAACCCGACAAGGTCAGGATGGTGCTCGACAAGGCGAAGACCGATGGGATTGCCGCGACGCTGCAGGGTGTGCGGAACAAGCTCGATCAGCCCTTGGCCCCGGGCTATTGCAATGTCGGGGTCGTCGATGCCTGCGGCTCGGGCGTCGATGGCTTCGCGGTCGGCGATCGGGTGGCCTCGAATGGCAAGCATGCAGAATATGTAGTCGTGTCGGGCAATCTGTGTGCCCGCATCCCCGACAATGTGCCCGACGAGGATGCCGTCTTCGCCGTCGTCGGTGCAATTGCCTTGCAGGGCATCCGACTTGCCCAGGTTGCGCTGGGCGAGACCGTCGCGGTGATGGGTCTCGGATTGATCGGGTTGCTCGGGGTGCAGTTGCTGCGCGCGCAGGGCTGCCGCGTGATCGGCATGGACTATGATCCCGCCAAGATCGCGCTGGCCCGCAGCTTTGGCGCAGAAACGGTGTTGCTGGGCGACGGTGCCGACCCCGTACAGGCGGCGATGGACTATAGCCGCGGCCGCGGTGTGGACGCGGTGATCATAACCGCTGCGACCGACAGCAATGATCCGGTCCATCATGGCGCGCAGATGTCCCGCAAGCGTGGTCGCATCGTGCTGGTGGGGGTCACCGGGCTCGAACTCTCGCGCGCGGACTTTTTCGAGAAGGAACTAACTTTCCAGGTTTCATGCTCCTACGGGCCCGGGCGCTACGATCCCGTGTACGAAGAGCAGGGAGTCGATTATCCCGTCGGGTTCGTTCGCTGGACCGAACAGCGCAACTTCGAGGCCGTGCTCGACATGATGTCCTCCGGCGCGCTCGATTGCGCGCCGTTGCGGAGCCACAGCTTCGACATCGCCGAAGCGGCGGCGGCGTACGAGGTGATCGGCGGGCAGGAGCCTTCGCTGGGCGTTCTCCTGCGCTATCCGCAGCCCGCGGGCGAGGACGCGCTCCAGCAGGAGCGCCTCACCAATATCAGCTACGCTGCGTCCGAGGGACGGAGCACGGGCGAAGTCGCGGTGAATGTCATCGGCGCCGGCAATTATGCTTCGGCGGTGTTGCTGCCGGCATTTGCGGGCGCGGGCGCGAGGCTGCGACGTATCGCGTCGAGCGGCGGCCTTACGGCTACGCATCAGGCGAAGAAGCACGGCTTTCTCGAGGCATCGACCGATTCGAAGGACGTCCTGACCGATCCCGATGCCGACGCCGTCGTCATCACGACGCGGCACGACAGCCACGCGGATCTCACGCGTCAGGCGTTGGCGGCTGGCAAGCATGTGTTCGTCGAGAAGCCGTTGGCGCTCGCGCTGGACGATGTGGACAGCATCGTCGCGCTCGCCGGCCAACCGGGCGCGCCGATCGTCATGGTCGGCTTCAATCGCCGGTTCGCGCCGTTGGTGGTGCAGGCAAAGGCAAGGATCGACAAATCCGCCGAGCCCTGTGCCTTCATCTACACGGTGAACGCGGGGCAAATTCCGCCCGAGCACTGGACCCAGGACAAGGAGATCGGCGGCGGCAGGCTGGTAGGGGAGTGTTGCCACTTCATCGATCTTCTTCGGTTCCTCGCCGGGGCGCCCGTCGCCGGTTCGAGCGTGGTGCCGATGCAGCACGGTTCGCGCGATACGTTCCTGATCAATTTGCATTTCGAGAACGGCTCGGTCGGCAGCATAAACTATCTGGCGAACGGCAACCGTTCCTTCCCCAAGGAGCGCATCGAGATCTTCCAGGCAGGCAAGGTCGTGCAGATCGATAATTTCCGGCAGTTGCGCGGTTATGGATGGAAGGCACCCGGATCGCTGATCCCGTCGTTCAAGCAGGACAAGGGGCAGGCGGCATGTGCGAAGGCGTTCCTCGACGCTATCCGCACGAATTCGCCATCGCCGATCCCGCTCGAGGAACTGGCTGAAGTGGCCCGCCTCTCCATAAGGCTGGCAGCGCAGGTGTGAACGCGCGCAAGTTCAGCCTGTATTGGCACACGCTGAGACATCTACGTCCGGTCCAGCTCTGGGGAAGGCTGCATCGCCTGCTCGTGCGGCCGGCGGTGCCCGCGCCGGAACGCTTGCCGGTACGTTCCGTGACGGGGGCGCTTGTCGCGTGGGCGGAGCGCCGGCCGTCGATGATCGGACCCTCGCGGTTTCGTTTTCTCAACGACGAGCGGACCGCGGCGTCGCCGGAGACGTGGGCAGATCCGGCGGTTCCGCTGTTGTGGCTCTACAACCTTCATTATTTCGACGATCTGGCTGCATCGGGCGCGACGGCGCGTGGCGCCTGGCATGCCGCGCTGATCCAGCGGTGGCTGAGCGAGCATCCGGCGCCCGCCAAGCCGGGATGGGATCCCTATCCGACCTCGCTGCGGATCGTGAACTGGATCAAGTATATCCTCGCCGTAGGCGTGCCCGATCCGGCGATCGTCGCGAGCCTGGCACAGCAGGCGCGATGGCTGTCGAAGGATGTCGAATGGCATTTGCTGGCCAATCATCTGTTTGCGAACGCCAAAGCGCTTCTTTTCGCGGGAGCGTTTTTCGAAGGCCCTGAAGCCGACAGGCTTCTCGGTGCAGCGGAGCGCATCCTGACCGTCCAGCTGCCCGAGCAAGTGCTGCCCGACGGAGGGCATTTTGAGCGCAGCCCGATGTACCATGCCATCATCCTCGAAGATGTTCTGGACATGCTGAATGCTGCGCGGCTCTGGAGGGGTGCCGTCTCGCCGCGGCTGGAACGGATGCTGGACGAGACGGCGGGGCGAATGCTGGGCGCCATGGCGCGGATGTGCCACCCTGACGGCGAGATCGGCTTCTTCAACGACTCGGCTACGGGAATCGCCGCGAACCCCGGCGATCTCGCAGCATATGCCGCGCGGCTGGGCGTTGTCGCGAGCGATCACAGCCAGGTATGGCCCGGTCCTGACGTGAAGCTTGGCGGCGCCTTGCTGGCGGACACCGGCTATGCGCGACTGACCGCCCCGGCCGCGGTCGCCATCGTCGACGTGGCGCCGGTCGGTCCGGACTATCAGCCGGGGCATGCTCATGCCGACACGCTGAGCTTCGAGCTGTCGGTGTTCGGGTCGCGGCTGATCGTGAACGGGGGCACCTCCTGCTATGGCCTCGGGCCCGATCGCGCGGCCGAACGGCGGACCTCCGCCCACAGCACGGTATCCGTGGACGGCCAGGATTCTTCCGAAATCTGGAGCGGCTTTCGGGTGGCCCGTCGGGCGTATCCGCGCGATCTGGTCCTTTCGGGGAATTCGGAGGAGGTCGGCATTGCCTGTTCGCATGATGGCTATCGCCGGCTGGCCCGCGATCTCGCGCATCGCCGAAGCTGGCGGATGCGCGCCCAGGCGCTGACGATCGAGGACAGGATTCTCGGCGAAGCCGGGCATTCCGCCGTCGCGCAGTTCAAACTGCATCCCGACGTGACGGCGATCCAGACGGACGCGCGCAATTTCGTTCTGCAGCTCGCAACCGGGCACGAAGTCCGATTGATCGTGCACGAAGGCGCAGCGGTGCTGGCTGGCGGGCATTATGCGCCGGAGTTCGGCCGGCGGCTGGAGACCGATTGCATCGCCGTGCAACTCGTCGAAGGCAGGTCTCGCGTGGAACTGAGCTGGCAGGCATGACGAGAATATTGTTCCTTACCGACAATTTCGCGCCGGAGGTGAATGCCCCGGCAAGCCGGACCTTCGAGCATTGCCGCGAATGGGCGGCGCGCGGCCATAGCGTCACTGTGATAACCGGAGCGCCGAACTTCCCCGCGGGCAAGGTCATGGCCGGGTACCGAAACCGCCTCTGGCAGAAAGAGGAGATGGAGGGCATCGAAGTCATCCGGGTGTGGACCTTCATCGCCAGGAACGAAGGGTTCGCGCTGCGGATAGTCGACTATCTGAGCTACATGATCACGGCGGCCCTCGCCGGCATGTTCGTTCGTCGGCCCGACGTCATCGTCGCGACGTCGCCGCAATTCTTCACATTGCTGGCCGCCCGGTTCCTCTCGCTCGCACGACGCAGACCATGGGTGCTGGAATTGCGCGACCTGTGGCCCGAGTCGATCAAGGCAGTCGATGCCATGGGCGATTCCATCGCGATCCGATTGATCGAGCGGATCGAGCGGTATCTCTATCGTGCGGCCGATCGCGTCATCACCGTCACGCACACGTTCAAGTCGATTCTGGTCTCCCGCGGCGTGGATGCGCAAAAGATCGATGTCGTCACCAACGGCGTCGACCTGACCAACTACACTCCGCGCGATGGCAGCGCGTTGCGTCGGCGGCTCGGTCTAGAGGGCAAGTTGCTCATCGGTTATGTCGGCACGCATGGAATGGCGCATGCGCTGGAGACGCTGATCGAGGCGGCGACGCTGGCCCGATCGGACGCCGGTCTGGCCGATCTTCACTTCGTTCTGGTCGGCGAAGGCGCGCGCAAGGAGTCGCTGATGGCGCTCGCCGCCGAGCGGGGACTGGACAATATCAGTTTCCATCCCTCGGTTCCCAAGGATCAGGTGGCGGAGTGGTGGGCCATCCTCGATGCGGCGGTGGTACATCTGAAGCGCACCGAACTGTTCGAGTCCGTCATTCCGTCGAAGATATTCGAGTGTATGGCGATGGGCGTTCCGGTTCTGATGGGGGTGCGCGGGGAGGCCCTGACCATCGTCGAGAATGCCAAGGTCGGCATTGCGTTCGAACCCGAAAATCCGCATGCCCTGCTCCGCCAAATATCGCTGATTCGTAACGATCAGCACCTCCTTGCCACGCTTTCCGAAAATGGAGCGTCCGCCTCTGTCGAATTCGATCGCAGGCGGTTGGCTTTGAGGATGCTCGAAATACTGGAAAAGGTGGCGCGCGCGTGAGGCAACGGAAGAAGGTGATGATTGTCTTTGGGACTCGCCCCGAAGCTATCAAGATGGCTCCTGTCTATCGTGCCCTGAAGGCTCGGGAAGATCGGTTCGAAGTGTTGTGCTGCGTGTCGGCGCAGCACCGGCAAATGCTCGATCAGGTCCTCGAGACCTTTGCGATCACGCCCGATATCGACCTCGACGTGATGAAGCCGGGGCAGGACCTCTATGACGTGACCTGTGGCGTGCTGCTCGGGATGCGGGATGTTCTGCGCGAGCATCGTCCAGACGCAGTGCTCGTGCACGGCGACACCACCACCACGATGGCGACCGCGATGGCCTGTTTCTACGAAGGTATCGCGTTGGGCCATGTCGAGGCGGGGCTTCGCACCTTCGATCTACGCGCACCCTTCCCCGAGGAATTCAATCGCCAGACCGCGGGCAAGGTGGCCAAATGGCACTTCGCTCCGACGTCGACCAGTCGCGACAATCTGCTCGCCGAGCGTGTGGCTCCGGAAGACGTCCACGTCACCGGCAATACCGTGATCGATGCGCTGCAATTCACTGTCGCGCGCCTGAACGACGAGCCGCAGCGGCGCGCGGCGGTCGAACAAGAGATCGACGCCAAGCTGGATTTCGCGTGGCGGACCAGCCGCTTCGTGCTGATCACCGGGCATCGCCGCGAGAATTTCGGCGATGGCTTCCTTCAGATCTGCCAGGCGCTGAGCGAGCTTTCCGAGCGTTTCAGCGACACGCACTTCGTTTATCCCGTGCATCTCAATCCCAATGTTCGAGAGCCGGTCAACGCGCATCTGCGCAACCGCGCGAACATTTCGCTGATCGAGCCGCTGACCTACGAGCCGTTCCTGCATCTGCTCAATCACGCGCATCTGGTTCTGACCGACAGCGGCGGAATCCAGGAGGAGGCGCCGAGCCTGGGCAAGCCGGTTCTGGTGATGCGCGATGTCACCGAGCGTCCCGAGGCGGTCGATGCGGGCACGGTGCGCCTCGTCGGTGCCGACAAGGCCCGGATCGTCGCCCAGGTCGCCGAGCTGATCGAGAATGAAGCGACCTATCGGCAGATGAGCCGCGCCCATAATCCTTACGGCGACGGGCTCGCGTCGCAGCGCATAGCGGAAGTTCTGGAGTCCTATTGATGAGCGCTTTTTCGAAGATCTGTGTCATCGGCCTGGGGTATATCGGGCTGCCGACGGCTGCGGTGTTCGCATCGCGCAAGGTCCAGGTGGTGGGCGTCGACGTCAAGCAGAGCGCGGTCGACACGATCAACCGCGGCGAGATTCACATCGTCGAGCCGGATCTCGACGCGGTCGTCCATTCGACCGTTTCCAAGGGCTATCTGCGCGCAACGCTGGTTCCCGAAACGGCGGACGCGTTCCTGATCGCCGTGCCGACTCCCTTTGCCGGCGACAATCATGATCCCGACCTCAGCTACATCCAGCGGGCGACCGAGGCGGTGGCTCCCGTGCTGAAGGCCGGCGACCTCGTGGTGCTGGAATCGACTTCGCCGGTAGGGGCCACCGAGCAGATGGCAGCGTGGCTGGCGGAATTGCGTCCCGACCTGACTTTCCCCCAGACGGCCGGCGAGGATGCCGACATTTTGGTGGCGCATTGCCCCGAGCGGGTTCTGCCGGGCCGCGTGATGGAAGAGCTGGTCACCAACGATCGGGTGATCGGCGGCATGACCCGGCGGTGCGCCGAGCGCGCGGCCGAGCTCTACCGCATCTTCGTGGAGGGGGCCTGCGTCATCACCACCGCCCGCACCGCGGAGATGGCCAAGCTGACCGAGAACAGCTTCCGCGACGTCAACATCGCCTTCGCCAACGAGCTTTCCGTGATCTGCGCGAAGATGGATATCGACGTCTGGGAGCTCATCGCCCTCGCCAACCGCCACCCCCGGGTAAACATCCTTTCGCCCGGGCCCGGCGTCGGCGGGCATTGCATCGCCGTCGATCCCTGGTTCATCGTTTCCGGCGCGCCCGAGGAAGCCCGACTGATCCGCACGGCGCGGGAAGTGAATGACGACAAGCCCGAATGGGTGCTGCGCAAGATCGACGCGGCGATCGCGGCGATCGAGACGACGAGCCCCGGCAAGCCGCGCTCGGAAATCCGCATCGTCTGCTACGGCCTCGCGTTCAAGCCGGATATCGACGATCTGCGCGAAAGCCCTGCGCTGGAAATCGTGCGTTCGCTTGCGGCGCGCCATCCGGGACCGATCACGGCAATCGAGCCGAACATCGACCAGGCGCCTTCGGGCCTCGGCAAGGTCGAAGTCGTTACCGATTCGGCCGAGATCGCCGGCGACATTCATGTGATGCTTGTCGACCATAAGCTGTTTCGCAATTCCGCCGCTCCGCAAGGCGTATTGATCGACACCCGCGGGGTGTGGAGAGTTTCCGCCTAACCGGGGCATTCGCCCGGGCAGCCCTTCGTGATCATTCCGTTTCGGTCGAGCGCGACCGATGCGTCCGTGCGCGCGTATGACGTGCACGCAGTCCCGGCACAGGCTGCCGGTAGCGCCGATCTCCGGGTGGTGCGGCAAGGACAAGCTGGCCCGTTGCAGTTTCTTTACCGAAATAGTTATGCTAACGAATCGTTAACAAAACAGGTGCGTGGATTCCACGATCCATGAGCGCCAGGCGGCATTTCTGCCGTGTGTCTGAAATATTTCTGGTTGTAGCGCAATGAGTGACGATTATTCCTATGCCGATGTGCGGGCGATTATTGCCGCGCTTCCAAATTCTCAGGTCGATCTACCGGATTATGCTGGCGGGATAGCTGACACCGCTTACCTGAAAACCTATGTTACTGAGCTTCTGACCGACATCTACGACGTCCCCGCAAGTGTTTTCGATCATGCGACCGTTGCCTCCACCACGCTGATCCGCGATTTCCTGAACCGCGCCCTGCTTTTTCAGGATGACAGGGTCGCTCGCGTTACGCTGGATGATCTGGGCCTGACCATCAGTGCGGCCTTCGATGACGTCGCATCACTGCTGCGCTATCCCGCTGCCGGTTCGTGCGGCGACCATAATTTCCAGCTCTACCAGATTTTCAAAGCCTTTGGTTTTGACTGTGCGTGGATCGACTCCGTCGATGACATTACCGGCGCCTATCTGACCAGCCATGCGACGACGCTCGTCATGGTCGAGGACCTGGACAAGTGGATCGTGCAGGACTCGTACGAAAATTTCCTGTTTCGTGGCCAGGACGGCGCCTTCCTATCCTTCGAAGAGGCGCGGATCGCAGCGGCTTCCGATCGAGACAATGTGGTTTTTGATGGGTTGCTGAGTTATCTTGAGTACCCTGAATTGGGTTATGGCCGGAATATAACTGCGGAAAATCAGATTGTTGTTGCGGATGATTTGTTCTCGATCCCCCGCAGCACGGTCTATACTCTGGATGGCGTGCAGTATGTGCACTCCTTTACGGGGGGATTTTCCGACCTGGCGAGCCCCTATGATCCGGGTTCCGATCACGGGGGCGTTTTCGTCGATCCGGATGCCGCGCTGGCGGCGGTCACCGATCTCTCCCAACAGGGATTGTCGTGGCAGGCCGCGGCCAATGCGTTGCGCGTGGACCATTATGTGTCCGGGTTCACTTTGAATCCGGGCGATAGCGATGCGAGTCAGTGGCTTACGGTTCGGCTGGCTGATGGAAGTTATATATCGATAAATTACGGCGAGAGCAGCTATCTATCTGGCAGCCTCGAGCAGCTCGTCTTGCTCGCCGGTGCGGGAAATCTTCCGGCCGGATTTGAAAGCTTCACCAACGGCTTTCTTGGCGGAAGCTATACCATCGACAGCACGGGATACATTACCGCCGACTGGGTTGGCGCGCCGCTGATCCAGCAGAATAGCAGGCCGGGCGCGGAGGCGCTGCTGCAATTCGCCGAGACCGGTGGATCGGTGCCTTTGTCGTCCGTCGTTGGGATGGCCGACGACGATGGCGACACTGCCACATTCATCTATGTCGAAGTGATGCCGTGGCTCGGCGGAGCGTATCTGATGTCCGCCGATGGCGAGATGCTCGTTTCCGGTGGCCGAACGCTGAACGCCAGCGAGATCGCGGAATGGCGCATCGTTCCCGCGCCGGGGGGCTCGACTGCGAGCATCCAGCTGCGAGTCAGCGACGGCATCGCCTGGAGCGATCCGATCGTGCCGGAGATCGGTACGATCGACAGCGCGACCGACGACGGCAATCAATATGACTGGGAGACCAGGCGCCGGTTCGAATATGAGGGGCAGCGGTACGGCGAGGCCTATAGTCTCGACGACGGTGGCGCACGGACTATCGAGTATGACGTGCATCAGGCCAATGCCTGGAGCGAACGCTGGGTCGAATCCGACGATCAGGGCCAAACGCGCTATATCAAGACCGTCTTCGATGCCGGCGGCGGCAGGAGCAGGGTCGAGACCAATGTCGACTATACGCTGACCGACGCCGATCAGGCGGTGGATATCTCGGCGCTTTCCCCCGCTTCCACCAGCAATCTCCATCTAACCGGCAACGTCAGAGACAATCTCCTCCGCGGCAATGCGGGGAGCAATACGCTCGACGGCGGCGCCGGGCACGACACGCTATGGGGCTATGGCGGTGACGATATCTACATCGTTCGCGAGGCGGAGGATGTGGTGGTCGAGGTGGCCGGCGAGGGCTTCGACACGGTCGAGACGGCGCTGAGCTACACGCTCGCTGCCGGGGTTTCGATCGAGGTGCTTCGCACGATCGATGCGAATGCGACGACGGCGCTCAACCTGACCGGGAATGAACTCGACAATCGGCTTGAAGGCAATGCCGGCGGCAACATCCTCGACGGCGCCGGCGGTAGCAATGTGCTGGCGGGCGGCGACGGCGACGATTTCTACATCGTGCGCGGCGCGAACGACCTGGTGGTCGAGGTAGCGGATCAAGGCTTCGACACGGTCACCACCACGACGAGCTACGCGCTTGCCGCGGACGCGTCGATCGAGCTGCTGCGCACGAGCAACGCCAATGCGACGACCGCGCTGAACCTGACCGGAAGTGCGCTGAGCAATCGGCTGGAAGGCAATGCTGGCGCCAATACGCTCGACGGTGCGGGCGGCGACGACGTGCTGGTCGGCGGCCGCGGCGACGATCGCTATATCGTGCGCACCGCTACCGACCGCGTGATAGAGGTGGCAGGGGAGGGCTTCGATACGGTCTTCGCGGGCGCGAGCTATACGCTGGCGGCGGGCGTTTCGGTGGAATTGTTGCGGACGGCGGGAGGCTCGTCGACGCTGGCTGCAATCGATCTGACCGGCAACGAGTTCGACAATGTTCTTGCAGGCAACGCGGCGGGCAACACGCTCGATGGAGGGGCGGGCAACGACACGCTGTGGGGCTATGGCGGTGACGACACCTATATCGTGCGCGAGGCAGGCGATGTGGTGGTCGAGGCGGCCGGCGAGGGTTTCGACACGGTCCGGACGACGATTAGCTACACGCTCGCTGCCGGGGTCTCGATCGAAGTGCTGCGCACGCTCGATGCGAATGCGACGACGGCGCTCAACCTGACCGGCAACGCGCTGGACAACCGGCTGGAAGGCAATGCCGGCAGCAACGTGCTCGACGGTGCCGGCGGCAACAATGTGCTGGCTGGCGGCGGTGGCGACGACTTCTACGTCGTGCGCGGTGCGAATGACGTGGTGGCCGAAGCGGCGGGTGAAGGATTCGACACCGTCACCACCACGACCAGCTATGTACTTGCCGCTGGCGCCGAAATCGAATTGCTGCGGACTGCCGATGCGGCCGCGACGACTGCGCTGAATCTGACCGGCAACGCGTTCGACAACCGGCTGGAGGGTAATGCAGGCGCCAACACGCTCGACGGTGGCGGTGGTGCCAACATGCTATCGGGCGGGCAGGGCGACGACACCTATATCGTCCGCAATTCGAATGACGTGGTGATCGAGAGGGCGGGCGAAGGCTTCGATACGATCATCACTACGACGAGCTATGCACTGGCCGCAGGCGCCTCGGTAGAGTTGTTGCGCACGGTGGGATCGTCGAACGGAGCTGCGATCGATCTGACTGGCAACGAGCGGGACAATATTCTGGCAGGCAACGCGGCTGGCAACACGCTCGATGGGGGCGCCGGCAACGACACGCTGTGGGGCTATGGCGGCGATGACGTCTATATCATCCGCAGTGCGAACGATGTCGTGGTCGAGGCGGCCGGCGAGGGCTTCGACACGGTCAAGGCGACGACGAGCTACACGCTCGGTGCCGGAGTCTCGGTGGAACTGTTGCGCACGCTGGATGCGAACGCGACGACGACGCTCGGCCTGACGGGTAACGAGCTGGACAATCGGATCGAGGGCAATGCCGGCAGCAATGTGCTCGACGGCGCCGGCGGCAGCAACGTGCTGGCGGGCGCGGCTGGCGACGACTTCTATATCGTGCGCGGTGCGAACGACGTGGTGATCGAAGTGGGTGGTGAGGGCTTCGATACCGTTGCCTCCACGACCAGCTATATGCTCGGTGCCGCCAGCTCGATCGAGCTGCTGCGCACGAGCGACGCCAATGCGACGACCGCGCTGAACCTGACCGGAAATGCGCTGGATAATCGGCTGGAAGGCAATGCCGGCGCCAATATCCTCGACGGTGCCGGCGGCGACGACGTGCTGGTCGGCGGCCGGGGCGACGATGGCTATATCGTGCGCACCGCCAATGACCGCGTAATAGAAGCGGCAGGCGAGGGGTTCGATACGGTCTTCGCGGGCGCGAGCTATACGCTGGCGGCGGGCGTGTCGGTGGAATTGTTGCGGACAGCGGGAGGCTCGTCGACTCTGGCCGCAATCGATCTGACCGGCAACGAGCTGAACAATATCCTCGCGGGTAACGCAGCGGGCAACCTGCTCGATGGAGGGGCGGGCAACGACACGCTGTGGGGTTATGGCGGCGATGACGTCTATATCGTCCGCAGCGCGAACGACGTCGTGGTCGAGACGGCCGGCAGCGGGATGGATACGGTAAAGGCGACCGTGAGCTATGTGCTCGGCGCAGGCGTGTCGGTCGAGCTGCTGCGGACGCTCGATGCAGGCGCGACGACCGCGCTGAACCTGACGGGTAACGAGTTCGACAACCGGATCGAAGGCAACGCCGGCAACAACGTGCTCGACGGCGGCGGCGGCGGCAACGTGCTGACTGGCTATGGCGGGCAAGACAGCTTCGTACTTCGCCTCGATGCGGCAGCCGATACGATTGCCGATTTCGCCTCCGGGGAGGATCGTCTGGTTCTCGATCTCTCCTCTTTCGGCCTGCATCACACAGGCACGCTGGTCGAGGCCGGCATCGATTTTCTGGAGCTGGGGGCTTCGGGCCAGGCAGCTGCCGCGCTCTATTATGATGCGGCCGCCGGCAAGATATTCTGGGATAGCGACGGGGCCGGGGCAGCCGGGATGGTGGAGATTGCTTCTCTCGGCGCTGATACGCTACTCACCAGTCATGATTTTTTCGTGGTGTAGAGCGTTCCGGAAGGGTCGGGCATGCGTGTTCGGCCCGGTCGTGGCGACGGCCGAAACGCGCGCCGGGAGCCCCGAATGACGTCAGATACTGGCGATGGCCGGCCGCATCAGGGTGCGTTGTCCAGGAGGCGTGCACTCGGCGGCGCGCTGGCGATCGCCGGCGTCTCTGCCGCGGGCGACGCGCTGGCGCGCCGGCCGAACCGAAGCGGCGTTTCGGGAGCACGAGAAGTGCTGGACGGCCTGCCCGACAGCGCGCGCTACGCCCATGCTCCGGATGCGCAAGGGCAGGCTTCGCCCGGTGTCGAGCGCACGCTCGTGGAGAAGCTCCATGATTTCCCCCTGTCGCCCGAGGATTTCGGCGCGGCGGGAGACGGGATCCGCGACGATACCGCCGCATTCGACGCGGCGGTCGCCGAGGCGATCCGCCGCAACAACGCCACGATCCAGCTGAGCGGCGGCAAGACCTATCGCATCGACGGCTCGATCCGCATCGCCCAGGGCATCGCGATCCGGGGTCCGGGCTCGCAAGGGTCGACGGCCGGCTTCGGATGCACCATCCGGCACCACGGCACAGGTGATCTCTTCGTATGGGACGGCAGCGGCAAGCCGTACGCCGGCACCGGCGGAGGCCTGCGCGACGTGTTGATCATCAAGGCGGCGGGGCAACGCGGCGGATGCGCAATCCGTATCGTCGCCACCGACGACAACCATCGCCCCGGCGAGATGTTCTTCGAAAATGTCCTGATCTATGGCGGGCGGGAGGGAAATCGTTCCGGTCTGTGGGACCATTCCGTCGTGATCGACGGGACGCGCTGCGATCGGGCAGGCGCCCGCGGGGTGCGCTCCACGCGTTGGTCCGGGTGCCGATTCGCGAGCACGGCGACGGAGGGTCAAACCGTGGTTCTGCGCCAGGTGACCCACGCCTATTTCGTTTCCTGCGCGATAGATACGGGCGAGGGTGCGCCGGCCGGGATCCATCTCGAGGGCCATAACGACAACGTGCATTTTGCGGCGGCCGGGCTGGCCGGGTCGATCATGATCGCCGAGGGCAGCGCGGAGAACTCGCTGCTCAACTTCACCTTCACCGGCAAGATCGGCGGCGCCTTCGTCAACAAGGATGCCAATGCCAGCGGCGTCGTGATCGCGGTTTTCGACAATGTCGGCCATTACGTCCTCGTGAATCACGCCAGGGCGCTCATCACCAGGACCAATATCGATCCCAACTTCAAGGTCACGAGGAACAGCGATTCGACGCTCCGGTTCGCGGGTGCCGAAGAAAAGGTGGTCGCATGGGAGCGCGAGCTGTTCGACATGGGCAGCACCATCCTGCCGCCGTTCGATCGGTTCATCTGTGCGGCGGCCGGCCTTTACGAGTTTCACGCGACGCTCAACCTGCGGCGACTGTCGCCGGGAGACGGGGCAATCGCGCTCGCGCTGGTGCATCAGGCGAAGGAGGGGGGAGAGGCTGCCGTCAGACGCTCATTCTGGTTCTCCGGCCTGACGCCCGAGGCCGTGGTCTCGGTCGACATAGCCGGGACGTTCGATCTGGCGTTCGGCGACAAGGTGGCGGTCGCCGTCTCCGGATCCGGCGCGCAGCCGACCGTGCTCCGTGTCCTCGGCTCCGACGGCGCGGTACTCAACAGCTGGTTCGACGGCCGCAGGCTGTGAACCGGGCATACCGTCGCCCTACTTCTGGCCGGCGGTATCCAGCACCCAGCGTTCGGCCCCCTCCAGCGCCAGCGCGGTGAGCTTGCCGCTGGCATAGGCGCCGGTGTCGATGCCTATTCTGTTGTGCCTGAATTGCGCATCGTCGGTGACGGTGTGCCCATGGACGATGATCTTGCCGTGATCCTCGGGATGATCGAGAAACTCGCTGCGTATCCAGCGCAGGTCACGGGTGCGCTGATCGGCCAGTTGCTGACCCGGCCGCACGCCGGCGTGAACGAAGGCATAGTCGCCCGCGACGATCAGATCCTCGAAGCGATTGAGAAACTCGACGTGGCTGGCCGGCACCCGCGCAACCAGCAGTTCGAGGAGCTCTGGATAGTCGCTTTCCGCATATTCGGCCTCGGACACGCCGTAGCTCAGGATCGTCTCACGGCCGCCGATCCGGATGAAGAACGCCAGCGCCTTGAGGTCGCCGGTCAGTGCCTTCAGGAACACTTCTTCATGGTTTCCCAGCAGGAACCTGCAATTCCACGCGCTGCTTTCGAGGCCCAGCGCAAATTCGATCACCTGCGCCGATTGCGGTCCGCGATCGATCAGGTCGCCGAGGAAGATCAACTGGGTCTGCGCCTCGGGCCGCGCGCGGTCGTCCGCGACGATCCGCCCGAGGAGCGCCTCGATCAGATCCAGCCGCCCGTGAATGTCGCCTATCGCGTAAATCCGCTCTCCGGGGGGAACCACCCCGGGCGACGCGTCGCGGGCCTTTCGGGGCCTGAAAAGTCGGGAAAATAGCATTTGATTACAGCGGATACTCATCGAGCCGAGAGGGTCGGTGATGATATGGTGCAGCGAGCCGCGAATGGAAACCTTCCGGGCCGGCGTGTGGGCCTGCGGGACAGGTCGGGGGCTCGAATGCGGGCACCGGCGGAACCGGTGGCGCACAAATAAAAGTGGCGGCCGATGGCCGCCACTTAAATTCGGTACGTTCCGGAAAACCTACGGGCTGTCGGGATCGTCGTCGTTATTGGCGAGCGCGACCGCGCCACCGATGATCGCGGCAGTTGCGAGAACGCCGATGATCACGGCCGGAGCCAGTTCGCTATCCTTTTCGCTCACCGTCGAGGCGCGCGAAAGCGACAGCTTGGAGGCCGGAGCCGCCACAACAGGGGTAGCCGCCATCGTAACGACTGCAGCTGCCGTGAGAAGCCTTGACAACATTCTATTACTCCCTCTTCGAGCTCCGGTGCTCTCGTTCAGCTACCCTATGGCATAGGAGTTCGCTGACGGCAACACCTCAAAAAACAAGCTCACGACAAATTTAGCTCTGCCGCTGCCTGAACGCAAGACCGATCCGGTTGATCCGAATTCTGCGCGCATAACTCACAAGCGGACCCGTACTGCGAGTGCGGGCCCCCTATAACGCGGTGCACCATTATCGCCAAGTCATTAACGAAATCTCGCGTTTCGTCGATGGAGGTTGCCGGGATCGCTCGCGAGGCGATAGTGGGGCATGGCCATTTTCCCAGCCCGACTATGCGGCGCCGCCCGTATCTTCCTGCGATTCTTGCTCATTAGCCTTGCTTTGCTGCCCGGAGCCGCGCGGGCTGCCGCGAGCGAGTCCGATCAGGTCGCCGTGTTCGAGGCGGTGCGCGATGCCGATCTCAAGCTGGCCGCGATCGGCTGGCGGCTGGCTGTGGCAAATGCGCCACTATGCGATCGCCTCGAGCCGGGCACCGGACTCCAGCTCCACACGCTCGACCAGTTCGATTCGGGCACGCGGGATCTGGCGAGAACCCATTTCGGCTTCGCCACGCCGGTGGCGATCGAGGCGGTGGTGCCCGGCAGCCCGGCGCAACGGGCGGGCTTGCGCAACGACGATTCGCTGGTGCGGGTGGGACCGATCGACATCGCCGCGCTTCCCGGGACGGCGGGGACGACCCAGCGTCTGGTCGCCGCGCAGCTCGCGCTGGCCAAACTTGCGCCGGACGCGCCGATCGAAGTGGAGGCGACGCGGGCGGGCGCGCCGATTCGCGTGACGATCCAGCCGGTTCCGGCCTGCAAATCGCGGTTCGAACTGCGTCTGGCCAGCGACTTCAATGCCTCGGCCGACGGAACCATGGTGCAGATCAGCGCGCGCTTCTTCGAGACCTATCCCGAGGAGCAGGTCGTCGCGGCGATCGCCCATGAATTCGCGCACAACGTGCTGCATCATCGCGACCGGCTGGAGGCGCGGGGCGTCGATTTCGGGCTGCTCTCGGGCTTCGGCGGCAACGTCAAATATTTCCGGCAAACCGAGCTCCAGGCCGATCTGCTCTCGGTCTATCTGCTGATCAACGCGGGCTACCCGCCCGAGGCGTCGACTGCTTTCTGGCGCAGCTTCGGGCCCAGCAAGGCCGGCGGCATCTTCCGCAGCCGCTCGCACCCGCACTGGCGCGACCGCGTCGCCACCCTCGACGCCGAGATCGCGCGGGCGCGCACGATTTCGACGCGGCCGATCGTGCCGGCGCAGATTGCCGAACGGGCGCAGCCCTTGAGCGGAGACTGGCAGTCGCTGCTGGTCCGCCATCGCTGAACGGCAAGGCGGGCGGGGTGCGCGCTTGATTGTGGCGGTTGGAACAGGCAGGGCGGCCGCGAGCCGAGGCGGCCCCCGGGAGAGCTGTATGATCAAACCCTTGCGCAAGGCCGTTTTTCCCGTGGGAGGGCTGGGTACCCGCTTCCTTCCCGCGACCAAGGCGATGCCCAAGGAGATGCTCCCGGTCGTCGATCGCCCGTTGATCCAATATGCGGTCGACGAGGCGATGGAGGCGGGGATCGAGCAGATGATCTTCGTCACCGGGCGTGGCAAGAGCGCGATCGAGGACCATTTCGACATCGCCTTCGAACTCGAGACGACGATGAGCGAGCGGGGCAAATCGCTCGAGGTGCTCGAAGCGACGCGACTCAAGCCCGGCGCGGTCGCCTATGTCCGGCAGCAGGAGCCGATGGGGCTGGGCCATGCCGTATGGTGCGCGCGCGACATCGTCGGCGACGAGCCGTTCGCGGTTCTGCTCGCCGACGATTTCATGGTCGGCAAGCCCGGCTGCCTCAAGCAGATGGTCGAGGCGTATAATCAGGTCGGCGGCAATCTGATCTGCGCCGAGGAAGTCCCCGACGACCAGACGCACCGCTATGGCATCATCACCCCGGGCGCGCGAAACGGATCGCTGACCGAAGTGAAGGGGCTGGTCGAGAAGCCGGCACCCGGCGCGGCGCCTTCCAACCTGTCGGTGATCGGGCGCTACATCCTCCAGCCCGAGGTGATGCGCGTGCTCGAGGGGCAGAGCGCCGGGGCAGGGGGCGAGATCCAGTTGACCGATGCGATGGCGCGAATGATCGACAGCCAGCCTTTCCACGGGGTGACCTTCGCCGGCACGCGCTACGATTGCGGCGACAAGGCCGGATTCATCCAGGCGAACATCGCCGTGGCGCTCGAGCGCGAAGATATCGCCCCGGCGGTGCGGGCGTTCATCGCGGGCCGCTGACGCCAGCCGCGCGATCCGCAACCGAAGTTGCGAAAGTTACGGTCCACGTCGCTTCTCGCGGACTTCGCGGAGGGCGCCGCCGGGTTCGCAGCACGCACGCCCCGCCGATGCGACAGCGACGCAGCACCTGCGCACCTTCGACGCGACGCCAATGCTACGGGGGCGCGGCAGCTATGGGCCTTCGAGGCGACGCCGGCGCCGCAGCGGCGCGCCGCTTCGGCGACAGCCACGCGGCGCACGGTGCGGACAGCTTACGGAATCAAAGAGCGGCCGGCGGGATTCGGCGCGCCAGCCGAGTGCGCCAAATCCTGTATTGCAAATGGCTCAGGCGGGCTGCTCGACCTGATCGAGATAGGCGCCATAGCCCTCGGCCTCCATCTGCGCGCGCGGGACGAAGCGCAGCGACGCCGAGTTGATGCAATAGCGCAGGCCGCCGCGGTCGCGCGGGCCATCGTCGAAGACATGGCCGAGATGGCTGTCGCCATTGGCCGAGCGGACTTCGGTGCGGACCATGCCATGGGTTTCGTCGCGCAATTCGGCGACGTTGGCGGGCTCGATCGGCTTGGTGAAGCTCGGCCAACCACAGCCCGATTCATATTTGTCGGCGGAGGCGAACAGCGGCTCGCCCGAGACGATGTCGACATAGATGCCGGGTTCCTTGTTGTTGAGATATTTGCCGGTGCCGGGGCGTTCGGTGCCGCTCTGCTGGGTGACCCGGAACTGTTCGGGAGAGAGGGCGGCGAGGGCTTCGTCGGTCTTGCGATACTGGGTCATGAGGATCTCCGTTTCGCCGGCATATGTGGGGTGCGGAACCCCGGGTTCCAATCCGCACGGGCTGGGTGCGTGCGCAGCGATCGGCTATCGTGCCGGCATGCCGAGGAAGAAGCGCTATCTCACGGCCACCTTGGCCGACGGTTACGTCAAGACGATCGGGCCGACCGCGGCGCCGTTCACGTATTACTGGCGCATCGTCGCCCATCTGGGCGGCGGGCGGACCGAGGTGTTCTGGGGGCACGTCAAGTCGTTGCGCGAGGCGACGGGCAAGAAGACCGCCGCCGCCGAGGCTGCGAGGCAGCGCGGCTGGGAGCGTTTCGATTTTGAGATCGTCGCGCTGGTCGAGACACCGGCCTGACCGCGTCAAAGCCGGGGGCTGTTGTCGGCCGATCGCCGACGCTTTTCGGGAACGCCCGCCCCGGCCGCCCGAGCGAGCCGGAGTCCTGCGTGATGCGTGGCGGGAAGCGCCTGCCGCGGGGCGGGCGGCGCTTCCCGCCAGGCTCGTCAGTTTTGCGGCAGGACCGAGCTGAACGCGCCGTCCGAAGTGTTGTTGAGGCGGCGATTGGTGCCGTAGCTCGCGATCGTCGCCCCATCGATGGCGCTCACTCCGGTGCCGTTCAACGCAATCGTCGTGTCGGCGACCCGGATGCGGGCGGCCGCCGAGCCCTTCGCCTGGATGCCGAAGCCGGTATTGTTGCTCACCACGCTATCGTTGATAAACACGATGGCCCCGGTCGTCGCCGGCGGATTGTTGACGGTGACGCCGTTCACGCCGCCGGTGATGTTGCTGTCGTCGATCGTCATCAAAATGCCCGCGCCGGTATTGCCCGGCGTGTCCACGATGACACCGTTGAACGCGTTGACCACGCTCAGATTGGAAATCGACGCCCTCGCGCTGCCCGTCCCCGTCGGGGAGATCAGAACGCCGCCGCCGCTCACTGCCGTGCCGACATTGTGGATCGTGACGTTCTTCAAGGTGAGCCGTGCGACGGTGCTCGGCGCAAAGTTGATGCCCCAGCCGTTGGGCGCTGCGCCGATGGCGTTCCGAATGAGCACGTTCTCGACGAGGAGCGATCCGCCGGCGAGGAACCGGATGCTGTTGAGACCGGCCGCACTCGGCGTTCCGCCGTTGATGTCGAGGCCGCGCAGCGCGATGTGGTCGTTCGGCCCGGCATTGATGACGATGCCGTTGGTCGCGCTGTGCAGCACGCCGGCGGTAACGCCTTCGCAATAAAGCGATATCGACTTGGTGATGGTGACCGTGCCGTAAGCGCCCTGGTCGAGGCAGTTGATCTCGCCGCCCGCCGCGGTCTTGGAAATGGCGCCTGCGAAGGTCTTGCAAGGTGCGGTGCGGCTGCAGGGGTTTACGTCGTCGCCGACCCCGGAAACCCAGGTTCGCGTCGCCTGGGCCGAAGCCGGAGCGGCATAAGCAAGCGATCCGGCGACCAGCAGACCTGCAACACACGGAATTAGCCTAGATTTCCCCATAACCTACCCCCAATTATAAGTTATTTAGAAAGCGTATATTAGACGCAACCCATCTTGTTGCCAATAGCCGCGCTACAGCTGAAATTGCGACGCCCGCCAAGGGCGTTCAATCCAGCTCAATAGGGGGTGGCATCGGGGGAATATGGCTGTTTGTGACAGATTTGCGATGTGCCGCATGGTCTAGCGGCGGGTTCAATTTACTGCTTACTCAAGCTCATAGGGGCGATACTGCATAAATCTACCGGTGCGCCGGTCGCGTATTCGCGAACAAACAGGTTCTCGCGTACGGGTCTGCTGCCTGAATGCCGACCCGATTGGCGGATTGCCGGACAAAACCGGTCCTTAAAGATGCTCCCGCATCGCCTTTCCGCGCCCCCTTCGCGCGCTCGACTCGACAAAGCGGTAGTGGCGACCGCGCGCAATTCCGGGCCTGGCGTCAGGCCCGGACTATCTTGTCGCTGACGATCCCCGCCTTGCCGCAGGCATTGCGCGTGTCGATCACCAGCGCCGCCGCCTCGACCAGCGCGGCATAGTCGACCGCGTCGTGATCGGTGGCGATCAGCACCGCGTCATAGTCCGCGATCGCCGCCGGATCCCATGCCACGCCGTGACGATAGTTGAGCGTCGGGTGCTCGCGCGTGCCGTTGATCTGGTCGACATGCGGATCATGGAAGTCGGCGGTGGCGCCGCGCGCCTCGATCATCTCCATCAGGCGGAGCGACGGGCTCTCGCGGATATCGTCGACATTCTTCTTGTAGGCGACTCCGAGCACGAGAATTCGCGCGCCACGCAGGCCGCGGCCGGAACGTGCGTCGAGCGTGTCGGCCATCACCCGGATCACGTGCTGCGGCATGTCGGCGTTGATCTGGCCGGCCAGCTCGATGAACTTGGTGTGCTGATTGAACTCGCGGGCCTTCCAGGTGAGATAGAAGGGATCGATCGGGATGCAGTGCCCGCCGAGGCCGGGTCCCGGATAGAAGGGCATGAAGCCGAACGGCTTGGACTTGGCGGCGTCGATCACTTCCCACACGTCGATGTCCATCGCCGTGAAGATCAGCTTCAATTCGTTGACCAATGCGATGTTGACGGCGCGGAACACGTTTTCGGTGATCTTCACCGCCTCGGCAGTGGCAGCGGAGGAGACCGCGATCGTCCTGGGGACGACGTGCGCGTAGAGCGCGAGCGCGAGATCGGCCGAGACCTGATCGTCGGCGCCGACGACCTTGGGGATCTGGGTGGTCGAATAGTTCGGATTGCCGGGATCCTCGCGCTCGGGCGAGTAAGCGAGGAAGAAGTCCTTGCCCGCGGTCAGCCCGCCGGCCTCGAGGATCGGCTGCATCACTTCGCGGGTGGTGCCGGGATACGTGGTCGATTCGAGGATGACGAGCTGGCCCTTGCGCAGGGTCTTGGCGATCGCCGTAGTAGTCGCCTCGACATATTTGAGGTCGGGCTCGAGATGGCGCGACAGCGGGGTGGGGACGCAGATCAGCAACACATCGGCCTCGCCCAGCCGCGCGAGATCGGCGGTGGCGTCGAGGCGGCCGGCCGCGACCTGCGGAGCGACGCGGTCGCCGCCGATATGCTTGATGTACGAGCGGCCGGCGTTGAGCGCCTCGACCTTCTCGTCATCAAGGTCGATGGCGAGCACCGGGCACTCGGCCTCGCAAAAGGCGATGGCGAGCGGCAGGCCGACATAGCCCATGCCGATCACGCCGATCTTGGCCGTGCCGCTTTCGATACGCGCCTGGAGCTTCAGTCCGTGCGCGGGCCATTCGATACTCATGCAATCCCCATGTCAGCGAGCGATGTCTGGCACCGCTATCGCCCACAGGGGGTTTCAGACTTGATAATGCTCCCGATACCAGTCGACGAAGCGCGCGACGCCGATGGCGGGCGGGGTCGCCGGCTTGTAGCCGGTGAGGCGTTCGAGCAATGCGGACGAGGCTTCGGTGGCGGGAACGTCGCCCTGCTGCATCGGCATGAAGTTTTTGATCGCTTCCTTGCCCAGCGCAGTCTCGGCCGCGGCGATATAGTCCATCAGCGGAGTCGGCTGGCCGTTGCCGATATTCACCGTGCGGAACGGCGCGACCGGGGACAGGCTGTCGCCCTCGACCGGCTCGCGGCCGGGGATCGCGTCGGTGAGCTTCACGATCGATTCGGCGAGGTCGTCGATATAGGTGAAGTCGCGCACCATGTTGCCGTTGTTGTAGACGTCGATCGGGCGTCCTTCGAGGATCGCCTTGGTGAACTTGAACAGCGCCATGTCGGGACGGCCCCACGGGCCATAGACCGTGAAGAAGCGGAAGAAGGTCATCGGCGTGCCGAAGAGATGGCTGTAGCTATGGCCCATCAGCTCGGTCGCGCCCTTGGTGGCGGCATAGAGGCTGAGCGGGGTCTGGGTGCGCTGGGTCTCCCCGAACGGCATCTCGGTATTGGCGCCGTAGACCGAGCTGGTCGAGGCGGCGAGCAGGTGCCTCACCGGCAAATGGCGGGCGAGCTCGAGCACATTGTGGGTGCCTACGATGTTGGCGCCGATATAGCTGCGCGGCTCGTCGATCGAGTAACGCACGCCCGCCTGGGCGGCGAGGTGGATCACCGTGTCGGGCTTGAAGTCGGTCCATGCCGCGCCGAATGCGTCCTGATCCTCGATCGACACGCGGGCGAGCGAGAATTCGGCGTGGTTGCCGAGAATGTCGGTGCGCGCTTCCTTGAGCGCGACGTCGTAATAGGCCGAGAAATTGTCGACGCCGAGCACCGTGGCGCCCTGCTGGAGCAGCTTGCTGCAGGTGTGGAAACCGATGAATCCCGCCGAGCCCGTCACCAGAACCCGCTTGCCTCTGCTCGTCATATCGCTCCTGCCTGATCTGCCGTCGAAGGTGCGGGCTAATGGGCAAAGGTTACCAGCGGCTCAGCGACGGCGTGTCAAGGATGCGCGCGGCGGTGCGGACTCGCGCCATGGTGAAACATGCGGTAACCAGCGGCATCGACTCAGGGAGTTACGGCCGTGCAAGAGCCGGAGAGGGAAGAAGGCGACCGCGAGGCGCCGATGATCGTGCTGGAGACGGGGGCGCCGGTGCTGGCGTCCGTCGCCGAACCAAAGGCCTATGCGTTCGACGGCTGGGGCATGGTCCCGCTGGAGCTGGACCTGGTCTGAACTCCGGAACAGGCCGCGCAGCCCGGATCCTTGGACAGCGCGAGCGTGCGGAAGCGCAGCGACAGCGCGTCGACCAGCAGCAGCTTGCCGGCGCTGTCCTCGCCGAAGGGCGCACAGACGCGGATCGCCTCGAGCGCGGCGAGGCTGCCCATGACTCCGGTGAGCGCCCCGAGCACGCCTTGCTCGGCGCAGGTCGCTTCGGGCCGCTCGGGATCGCCGCCGACGAAGCAGCGATAGCAGGGCTTGTCCGGCTCCCAGCCGCGAAAGGTGCCGAGCTGGCCTTCGAATTCGGCGACCGCCGCGGCTATCAACGGAATGCGCGCGGCGAGCGCGGCGTCGGCAACCGCGAGGCGCGTGGCGAAATTGTCCGAGCCGTCGAGGACGGCGTCGGGTGCGAGCGCGTGCAACAGGCGTGCGGCGTTGGCGGTGGTGATCCGCTCGCCGATCGCGTCGAAGCGCACGTCGCGGTTGAGCCGGGCGACGGCGGCGGCCGCGGCGGCGACTTTGAGCTGGCCGATCTGGTCGGTGCCGTAGAGCGTCTGGCGCTGGAGATTGGAGAGCGCGACCGTGTCGTCGTCGATCACGCTGATTCGGCCTACGCCCGCGGCGGCGAGATACTGGATCGCCGGTGACCCGATGCCGCCCGCGCCGATCAGCAATACATGGCTCCGCAAGAGCCGGGCCTGTCCCGCCCCGCCCACTTCGCGCAGTACGATGTGTCGGGCGTAGCGATCGAGCTGGGCGTCGCTGAGGCTCATCGGATGCAGCCGCCGGCGAGACGAGGCGGCTGCGACCAACGGGATGGCTCCGGCGAATTCGGCAAAGGCGGCACCGATCTTCCTCTGAACGACAGCCCTCGCTCTAGCGGCACCCGCCACGGTTTTGAACCCGTGCGTCCGCCGCCGCCCGGTCCGTACCGGATTCACGCATTGCCGATTGCAGTTCCGGAAGTTCAGGATCGCGCAGCCGCGCAGCCGCGCGGCCGGAGCGAAGGAGTGAACCGCACCATGCGTGCGGCGCACTCCCTCAACGGTCGGCTTCAGGCGGCGGAGCGCCGGTTACTGGGTAGGCGTGGTGAACGAGAATGCGCCATTGTTCGCGGCGCCCACCGTCGGATTGCCGATATTGCGATTGTTTCCGTAGGAGGCGATCGTCGAACCCGCGAGAACGCTGACGCCCTGCGTGTTGCCGGTGACCGTCGTATTGCCGACCCGGACGCTGGCGCCCGGCCCGCTGCTCGTCAACCCGACGACGCTGTTGTTCGAAACCGCGGCATTGAGGAGCATCATCGCCGCGCTGGTCGTCCCGCCCGGCGCCACGAAGCTGATTCCGGTTCCATTTCCGGAATAGCTGCCGCCATCCACGGTCACCGTGACGCCGCCGACGGCGGTGTTGCCGGTGGTGTTGACGCTGATCCCCATACCGGCATTGTTTTCCGCCCGGACGTTCTGCAGGACGACCTTGGCCACGCCCGACGCGCCGGTCGGCTGGATGAGGATGCCGTTGTTGCCATCGGTGATCGAGACATTGTTGGCGTGCAATTCTGCCGTGCCGCCGGGCTGGAAGGAGATTCCGCTTCCGCTGTTCTGGTTCTGAATGAACACGTCCTGGAGGAACAGCGAGCGGCCCGAGATGAAGCGGATTCCGTTCAGTCCGGGAGTGGTGCCCGCGCCGTCGATGCTGAGGCCGCGGAGGATGACGTCGATCGTGTTCGGCGTGCCGGTGGCCGAATCGTTGATGACGAAGCCGTTGATTCCACCCGAGTTCAGCACGCTGCCGAAGGTCCCGGTGCAGTCGACCGTGATCGATTTGGTGATCGTCAGCGTGCCGAAGCCGCCGGGATCGAGGCAGTCGATCTCGCCGCCGGCCGCGGTCTTGGAGATGGCGCCCGCGAAAGTCTTGCACGGCGCGGTGCGGCTGCAAGGATTGACGTCGTCGCCGACTCCGGAAACCCAGGTCCGCGTCGCCTGCGCGCTCGCCGGAGCGGCGTAAAGAACCAGGATTGGCAGAGCTGCGCCTATCATCGGCGCCAACTTTGATGCTTTAAACATGAATCGTCCCCTGTTCGTGCCCAGCGGATTTTGTATGCCTTATTTAAGGAGCGGGAAAGAGGAATTGCCGCTCGGCAGGACACACCCTTACCGAAGGCTCCGGCCGCAAAGGGCGTTCAGCAAATATCGTGATCGGCGCGAAGAATTGTCTTCGACACGGAAGTTCATCTCTTCATATGCTTGAAAAGGACTTTTAATATTTCTTCGCGCGCGCGTCGGTGCCCTCGCGCATCTGCGTGCATGCCTTCGCACAGGATCGGATGAACGTGCCGGATCAGATCCGGTTGGCGGAACTCGCGCCGGTCGATCCGAAGCCACCGTCTCCCCGGTCGGTTCGACGGCTGAACTCCTCCACGACTGCGAAACTTGGCCGCAGGATCGGGAGGAAGACCAATTGCGCGATCCGATCGCCCGGCGAGATGGTGAGCGGCGCGGAGCCGGGCGGGTTGCGCAGCCAGGCGCTGATGAAGATCTGCGCGGTGTAATCGGCGTCGATTGTGCCGACTGCCTGCCCCAGCACCAGACCCTTTTTATGCCCGAAGCCGGAACGGGCAAGGAGCAATGCGACCATGTTCTCGTGGCCCATCAGCAACGCGATCCCGGACGGGATGAGGACTGCCGGCGCCTGCGGCTCGATGACCATATCGTCTTCGATGCAGGCATACATGTCGATGCCGGCCGACATCGCGGTCTGATAGTCCGGATGCCCCCATTCGTGGATCCGGGGGTCGAGTATCTTCATTTCCACGCGAAGCGAGTCGTTCATTCGGTCAGTCCCCGGAGTCCGAGCTGTCTGCGCCGCATAGCGCGGCGGCGGCTGGCCGCTACAGAGCGTTTTGCCGTTGGTATGGCAAGCGCCACTTCGCCAGGCGCGATCTCTGGTTTATTCTCCGGTACGCCCGGCCTCGAGCGCGTCTGCAATCCGGGCGGCGAGCCGTCGAGCGACCTCCGCCTTGGGCAGGCGTTCCCAATCCTCGACGCCGCCGGCAGTGACGAGATGAACGGTGTTGGCGTCGCCGCCCATCACGTCGCCCGAGACGTCGTTTGCTACGATCCAGTCGGCGCCCTTGCGAGTGCGCTTGGCCGTGGCGTGCTCGATCACCCGCTCGGTCTCGGCGGCGAAGCCGACCACCAGTTTCGGGCGGTGCGGGCTTCGGGCGAGCAAAGCGAGAATGTCGGGATTCTCGGAAAGCTGGAGCGACGGCGGGGCCTCGCCCTTTTTGAGCTTCTGCGCCGCGGCTTCGGCGCGCCAGTCGCCAACCGCGGCAACCATCACGGCGGCATCGGCGGGGAGCGCTGCGGCAACGGCGTTGGCCATTTCCTGCGCGGTCTCGATGTCGATGCGCGTGACGCCGGCGGGGGTGGCAAGCGCGACCGGGCCGCTGACGAGGGTGACGCGCGCGCCGAGCGCGGCGAGCGCGTCGGCGATCGCATAGCCCTGGCGGCCGGAGGAGCGATTTGCAATGTAGCGGACTGGATCGATCGGCTCGTGGGTCGGGCCCGCGGTGACGAGGATGTGGTGGCCGGCCAGCCTGGCGTTGGATCCACCCGCCCCTCCGTTCGTGTCGAGCGAGGTCGAAACGAACGGGAAGGTGAGGATGGCGTGCAGGATCGCTTCGGGCTCGGGGAGTCGGCCGGGACCGTATTCGCCACAGGCCATCGGGCCCTCGTCGGGCTCGAGGATGGTCACGCCGTCCAAACGGAGCCGCGCGACGTTGCGGCGGGTGGCGGCGTGCTGCCACATCCGGACGTTCATCGCCGGTGCGGCGAGGACGGGCTTGTCGGTGGCGAGCAGCAAGGTGGTGGCGAGATCGTCGGCATGGCCACCGGCCATCTTCGCCAGCAGATCGGCGGTGGCGGGCGCGACCACCACCAGATCGGCCTCGCGGCTCAATTGAATATGCCCCATCTCGGCCTCGTCCTTGAGGTCCCAGAGGGTGGTATAGACCTGGTTCTCAGACAATGCGGCGAGCGTCATCGGCGTGATGAAATGGCTGCCGCCGTCGGTGAGCACGACCTTCACGGCGATCCCGGCCTTGCGGCACAGCCGGACCAGCTCGCAGGCCTTGTACGCCGCGATGCCGCCGCCGACGATCAGCAAGATGCGCTTCATCGCGTTACTCTTGTCACGGTGATGCGACGCCTGTCGAGGCTCGGGCGGAACAGGTCGCGGAGTCCGTCGGGCACGAAGACGAGGCCGGCAAGGAAGACCGGCGCCACCAGCAGCGCCCAGTAAAAGGTGTCGCTGCGCGCGAAAATGCCGATCAGCGTCGCATAAGCGGCAAGAGTGACCAGCATCCGCAGCCCCAGCGGATCGTTCCACGCCGCCCAGCCGAACAGGCACAGCCCGACGAGCGAGGCAGCCGCCGCCATCGGCAGCAACTGAAGCGCCGTGGCGAGGCTGAGCGATTTGACGAAGAAGCCGAAGCCGAGCAGTCCGCTCCAGCCTGGCGAGGCCGGATCGTGCGGGCCGGTGACGCCCATGACGGCATAGGCATGCGCGGCGAGCGCGGCGGCGAAGAGCAGCAGCGCGGCGAGCCAGCCGAGCGCCTCGCGGCGTTCGCCCTCGAGCCACGCCATTGCCAGCATGACCAGCGCGTAGAGCGCGGCGGTCTCGCGGATCAGCATCGCGACCAGCCCGAACGCCACCGCCTCGAGCGAGCGACCGGGGCGGCGTACGCCGAGCGAGAGCGCGATCAGCAATCCTGCCCAGATCTCGTGAAAGGCGGCGAGATCGGCCTGGAGGAAGGCGAGCATAGAGCCGATCAGCAGCAGCAGAGCCGCGACGCGGGGCAGCGCGCGGGGCAATGCGTCGCCCAGACGCAGGCCCCAGACCATCCCGACATAGGCCGCGAGCAGATAGAGCAGCACCGCCGGTCCCCAGGCGGGCAGCGCCGCCTGCACCACCGCGAGCGACGGCATCCGCACGGTGAGGAAGGGGCGCAGCGGGTAACCGCCGGCGCGCAGCGTGTCGGTCGCGACGGTATAATAGTCGCCGCCGCCCTTCACCCCGGCGACGATCTTCTCATAGACCATCAAATCGGTCTGTTCGGACTGGCTGGTGGCCGGGCCGGTCGCGACGGCGGCGGGATCGGGCACGGTGAGCGCGGTCAGGCAGGCGAGCAGCAGCAACACGAGCGCGCCGATCGCGATCCTCGCCCGCTTCCTGCCGAATGCAGCGAAGCGGCTGGGGGCGGCGAGCCAGAAAGTCGCGGTGCGGGCCATGTGCGCGGGGACTACACGCGCTCTGGATGCGGTGTCGAGGGGCTTGCGTGCGGGACCCGCGCAAGACGCTTGGAACCCCGGCCCGGACCGCATAGAGGGCGGTAAATGCCTGAACAGTCCGAGCAAACCCAGTCCCGCTTCACCCGTCGGGTGCTCGCATTGGTCGCAATCGGCTTCCTTGCGCTGATCGCTGCGGGGATCGCTACCGCGTGGCTGCAGACGCGCAATCAGGATCTGAGCGAGTGGGTGGAGCATACTTTGGGCGTGCAGGCGCGGCTCAGCGACTTCGCCAGCGCCAACGAGCGCGTCGAGACCGCGCGACGCGGGGTGCTGCTGGGTGGCGGCCCGGATTTCCGCAAGCGGATGGAGATCGCCTCGGGCGAGGCGGGTGCGGCGCTCGGCGACATCGTCCGGCTGACCGCCGACAATCCGCTCCAGATGCGGCGCGCGAACGAACTGCGCGGACTCCTCGTCCGGCAGCGTGAATTGCAGCGGCGCTCGATTGCGACCGTGAACGCGCGGCGGAGCGAGGCGCAAGGCGCTTTCGAGGACGATCCCGCGGTGATCGTGACGCGCCGGGTGCGCGATCTTTCGCGCACGATGATCGCCGAGGAGCGCAAGTTGCTCGCGGTCCGCCAGGTCGAGCAGGCCAATTCGCTGGCCGTCTTCTACGCGATCCTCGCGCTGACCGGCGCGCTGGTGGTGCTGGTCGCGGGAATCACGCTGACGGTGATGCTGCGCTATACCCGCGACCTCGCCGCCTCGCGGGTCGAATTGCGCCGGCTCAACCAGGGACTCGAGGCGATGGTCGACGCGCGCACCGCCGAGCTGCAGCGCGCCAATCAGGAGATTCAGCGCTTCGCCTATATCGTCTCGCACGATCTGCGCTCGCCTCTGGTCAACGTGATGGGTTTTACCGCCGAGCTCGACGCGGCGCGCAAGACCGTGGCGGGGCACCTCGATGCGATCGAGGCGGAATCGCCCGAGCTGGTCGAGGAGCCGGTGCGGCTGGCGGTGCGCGAGGATCTGCCCGAGGCGATCGGCTTCATCCGCACCTCCACCCAGAAGATGGACCGGCTGATCAATGCGATCCTGCGGCTGTCGCGCGAGGGGCGGCGCACGCTGGCTGTGGAGCAGGTCGACCTCAACGGGCTGGTCCAGTCGATCATCGACAGCCTGCAGCATCGGGCGACCGACGCCGGCGCCGAGATCCGCGCCGAGGCTCTGCCCGCCATTGCGAGCGACCGGCTGGCGATCGAGCAGATCCTGTCCAACCTGATCGAAAATGCGCTCAAATATCTGCAGCCCGGCCGGCCGGGGATCATCAAGGTGCGCGGCCATGTCGAGCACGACCGGGTTTTCGTCGAAGTGATCGACAATGGCCGCGGAATCGATCCGCGCGATCACGAACGCATCTTCGACCTGTTCCGCCGCTCGGGCATGCAGGACCAGCCGGGCGAGGGGATCGGTCTCGCGCACGTCCGCGCGCTCGCCTATCGGCTCGGCGGACTCATCGAAGTGCGATCGGAGCTTGACCGCGGCGCCACCTTCAGGCTTTCGCTGCCGCGGGTCCTGAAGCCCGGGGGAGAGTGAAAGTGACCAATCATCAACCCGTTAACATCGTGATGATCGAGGATGACGAAGGCCATGCCCGGCTGATCGAGAAGAATATCCGCCGCGCGGGCATTTCGAACCGGATCCGCCACTTCACCGACGGCACTTCGGCGCTCGACTATCTGTACGATGCGCCCGAGGGGCCGGCGAAGAACGGGCCGGCGCTGATCCTGCTCGATCTCAACCTGCCCGACATGAGCGGCACCGACATTCTCGGCCGGATCAAGGCCGAAGGCAGCCCGCTCAAGCGCACGCCGGTGGTGGTGCTGACCACGACCGACGACAAGGTCGAGATCCAGCGCTGCTACGATCTCGGCTGCAACGTCTACATCACCAAGCCGGTGAATTACGAGAATTTCGCCGACGCGATCCGTCAGCTCGGGCTGTTCCTGTCGGTGATCCAGGTACCCGAGATCGGGGACGCCGATTGAGCAACGCCGCGGCGCGCATTCTCTATATCGACGATGACGAGGGGCTGCGACGGCTGGCCCAGCGCGCGCTGACGCGTCGCGGCTTCGCGGTGAGCCTCGCGGCGAGCGGCACCGAGGGCGTCGAGATGGTCCGCGGCGGCGGCTATGACCTGATCGCCGTCGATCACTATATGCCGGGGCAGGACGGGCTGACCACGCTCAACCTGCTCCATGCACTGCCCGATTGCCCGCCGGTGGTCTATGTCACCGGATCGGAGGAGACGCGGATCGCGGTCGCGGCATTGAAGGCGGGCGCGGCCGATTACGTCGTCAAATCGGTGGGCGACGATTTCTTCGACCTGCTCGCCAGCAGCTTTCAGCAGGCGCTGGAGAAGGTGCGGCTGCGCAGCGCCAAGGAAGCGGTCGAGGAAGAGCTGCGCGCGAGCAACGCCCGGCTCGAGGCGTTGCTCGGCGAAGTCAATCATCGCGTGTCGAACAGCCTGCAACTGGTTTCGGCGTTCGTCCATATGCAGGCATCGATGCTCTCCGATACGGTGGCCAAGGGCGCATTGCTCGAGACCCAGCAGCGCATCCAGGCGATCGCGCAGGTTCATCGCCGGCTCTATACCTCGGGCGATGTCGAGTTCGTGTCGATGGACGATTATCTGCGCGCTTTGGTCGCCGAGCTTGAGCAGACCTGGTCGACGCCGGCCTCGCCGCGGACGCTGCGGCTGACCGCCGAGCCGATCAAGCTCAAGACTGACCGCGCGGTTTCGCTGGGGGTGATCGTCAACGAGCTCGTCACCAATGCGTGCAAATATGCCTATGGCCCGGCGAGCGGCGGCGAGGTTCGGATCAATCTCGCGCATGTGTCGGACGCGCATTTCCATCTGTCGGTCGAGGATGACGGGATCGGTATGCCGCAGGACGGCAAGATCCAGGGGACCGGGCTCGGCACCAGACTGGTGCGGGCGATGGCGAGCAGCCTGCAGGCGAAGATCGATTTCGACCCCGCGCATGCCGGGGTACGGACGACGTTAAGCGTGCCGTACTGAGTTCGCGACGGTGCAGCGGGATCGGTATGCGACGATCTGCGTTACCTTCGCGAATCGATTTGCGAGGATGCAGGCTTGGTAGAGAAGGCAAATCTGGGGGTGGTGGGGCTGGATGACATCACATCCGGCGGATTGACACGGGGACGGCTCTTCCTGCTCGAAGGGAGCCCGGGGACGGGCAAGACCACGATCGCAACGCAATTCCTGCGCGCCGGCGCCGAGGCCGGCGAGCGGTCGCTCTACATCACTCTGTCCGAGACCGAGGACGAGCTGCGTGCGGGCGCTGAATCGCACGGCTGGAACCTCGACGGGATCGACCTCTTCGAGTTGGTGCCGCCCGAGAGCCTGCTCGACGAGGAGCAGCAGCAGAGCCTGCTCTATTCCTCCGATCTCGAGTTGGGCGAGACCACGCGACGCATATTTCAGGCGTTCGAGCAGACCAATCCGCAGCGCGTAGTGCTCGACAGCCTGTCCGAGATCCGGCTGCTCGCGCAATCTTCGCTGCGCTATCGGCGACAGATCCTCGCGCTCAAGCATTATTTCGCGCGCAGCGGGGTGACCGTGCTGATGCTCGACGATCTTTCGAGCGAAGCCAACGACCGGACGATGCACAGCGTCGCGCACGGCGTGATCCGGCTCGAGGAATTGTCGCCGGAATATGGCTCGGAGCGGCGGCGGATGCGGGTCGTGAAATATCGCGGCCAGCGCTATCGCGGCGGCTATCACGACTTCGTGATCGATACCGGGGGCGTCCGCGTCTTCCCGCGGCTGGTCTCGGCCGAGCACAAGACCGATTTCAAACGCGAGGTGCTGCAGAGCGAGTCCATGGGGCTCAACGCGCTGCTCGGCGGCGGCGTCGAGCGCGGTTCGAGCACGCTGATTCTCGGGCCCGCCGGCACCGGCAAGTCGCTGCTGACGCTGACTTTCATCGCCGGGGCGATCGCGCGCGGCGAGCAGGCTGCGATGTTCGTGTTCGACGAGGAACTCGGACTTTTGTTCGAGCGCGCCATGGGCGTCGGGTTCGACCTGCAAGCGATGGTCGACAGCAAGCGGCTGCTGATCGAGCAGGTCGACGCGGCCCAACTCACGCCGGGCGAGCTTTCGGAGAAAGTGCGGCGCTGCGTCGAGCAGAACGGCGCGAGGACCGTGGTAATCGACAGCCTCAATGGCTATCAGGCGGCGATGCCCGAAGAGAATGCGCTCGTGCTGCACATGCACGAGCTGCTGCAATATCTGAACCGGCAAGGCGCATCGACTTTCCTCACCGTCGCGCAGCACGGGCTGGTCGGCGACATGAAGGCGCCGGTCGATGTCACCTATCTGGCCGACACGGTGATCCTGCTGCGTTATTTCGAAGCGCTGGGGCGCGTGCGGCGGGCGATCTCGGTGATCAAGAAGCGCACCAGCGCGCACGAGGACACGATCCGCGAATATCGCATCGACAAAAACGGGATCACGCTGGGCGAGCCGCTGATGGGCTTCCAGGGCGTACTGCGCGGAGTGCCGACGCTGTTGGGCGAGACCGGCCAATTGCTCGAAACGGACGGCGATTGACTCCGCAGCATTCCGAACGCGGGCTGATCCTTGCACCGCAGGGTCGCGATGCCACGGTCGCGCAGGCGATGCTCGGCGAGGCCGGGCTGCCCGGCGCGATCGCGCATTCGGTGCCCGAGCTGGTCGCCTTGCTCGCCGAGGGCGCCGGATTCGCATTGGTTACCGAGGAGGCGCTGGCGGGCGCCGATCTCAACCCGCTCGCCGCCTGGATCCAGGACCAGCCCGAATGGTCGGACTTTCCGTTCGTGCTGCTCACCCAGCGTGGCGGCGGGCTCGAGCGGAATCCGGAAGCGACGCGCTATCTGCAGGTGCTGGGCAATGTCACCTTCCTCGAACGGCCGTTCCATCCGACGACGTTGGTCAGCTTCGCCCGATCGGCGGTGCGCGGGCGCCGCCGGCAATATGAGGCACGGGCGCGGCTCGAGGAACTGCACCAGCTCGCCACCGGGCTCGAGCAGCGCGTGGAAGAGCGAACCGCCGAGCATCGGGTGGCAGTGGCGCAATTGCACGAGGCGCAGAAGCTCGAGACCCTCGGCCAGCTGACCGGCGGTGTCGCGCACGACTTCAACAATCTGCTGACGCCGATCATGGGCGCGCTCGACATGCTGCGGCGCAAATATGGCGACCAGGATGCGCGTTCGGCGCGGCTGATCGACAATGCGCTGCAATCGGCCGATCGCGCGCGAACGCTCGTCCAGCGGCTGCTCGGCTTCGCGCGGCGGCAGACGCTGGAGACCAAGGCGCTCGATGTCGGTGGGCTCATCGACGGCATGCGCGATCTGATCGCAAGCTCGGTCGGCCCCGAGATCGAGCTGCGGATCCGCCACGAGGCCGACCTGCCCGCCGCCACCGCCGACCCCAACCAGCTCGAACTCGCGATCCTAAATCTCTGCGTCAACGCGCGCGATGCGATGGACGGGAATGGCACGCTCACCATCGTCGCCGACGAAGTGGCGTTCGGGCCGGGATCGCAGCCGCGGCTGACTCCGGGGCTGTACGTGCGGCTTTCGGTGATCGACACCGGCTGCGGGATGGACGCGGAGACGCTGGCGCGTGCGGTAGAGCCCTTTTATTCGACCAAGGAGACCGGGCGCGGCACCGGGCTCGGGCTGTCGATGGTCCACGGCCTCGCGGCGCAGCTGGGCGGAGGTTTTGCGCTGTCGAGCGAGCCGGGGCAGGGGACCCGCGCCGATCTGTATCTCAAGGTGGCCGATGCGAAGGTCGCGCGCGGCCCGGCCGAGCGGCGGCAGCCGCCGTTGCTCGCCAACGGGCGAGCGCTTTCGGTGCTGCTCGTAGACGATGAGGATCTCGTCCGGATCGGCACTGCGGAAATGATCCGCGATCTCGGCCATGAGGTGACCCATGCGAGCGGCGGCGCCGAAGCGCTTGCGCGGCTCGAGGCCGGCCTGCGTCCCGACGTGGTGATCACCGACTACAAAATGCCGCGGATGGACGGTGCCGAGCTCGCCAAACGCGTCCGCGACACGCTCTCGGACGTGCCGATCCTGTTGATCACCGGCTATACCGGCACCACCGAGAACACCCACCATCTGCCGCGGCTCCCCAAACCGTTCGGGCAGGCCGAGATCGCCGCCGCGCTCGCAGCTCTGGTCGAACCCGACGACAAGGTGGTGCGGCTGCCGGGACGGCGGCGGCCTTAGCGGAGCGTCAGAGTAGAATCCCCGAGAGTCTATCTGTTCCCCGGCGGAGGCAGGGGCTGGTTGCAAGCGCTCTCAAGGTGGTATCACCTCTCGACTTCGCCGATACTGCCCCGGCCTTCGCCGGGGAACAAATGATCAAGCTCTAGAAAATCGCCCACATCGCCGCAGCGCTCGCCGCCGCCGCCGCGATCGCCACTGCGACGTAGCGCCAGCCGCCGCCGACGCGGACGACCTCGATCTCGCGAAGCGGCGGGGCGGGCGGCGCGCCGCCGGGGGCGGGATAGCGCAATTCGATGTTGCGGATCAGCTCGGGCAATCGCGCCAGAGTGCGCAGATCGGTGATGATCCGGTCGGCGACCGCGGCTTCGGGGCCGAGTTCGGTGCGGATCCATTCGCCGACGAACGGCCCTGAGGTCTCCCAAAGATTGATCTCGGGATCGAGCCCGCGCGCGACGCCCTCGACCATCACCATCGTCTTCTGGAGCAGAAGCAGATGCGGTTGGGTCTGCATGTCGAAGTCGCGGGTGATGTTGAACAGCCCGTCGAGCATCGCGCCGACGCTCATGTCCTTGACCGGCAGGCCACGCATCGGCTCGCCGACCGCGCGCAGCGCCGTGGCGAATTCGGCGACATTGTGGTGCGCGGGGACATAGCCCGCCTCGAAATGGATCTCGGCGACGCGCTTATAGTTGCCGGTGATCAGTCCGTAGAGGATCTCGGCCAGCCAGACACGCGCGCGGCGATCGATCCGGCCCATGATGCCGAAATCGATCGCGGCGATGCGACCGTCGGGGAGCGCGAACAGATTCCCCTGGTGCATGTCGGCGTGGAAGAAGCCCTCGGCGATCGCCTGGCGGAGAAAGGCGCGGATCAATTTGCCGGCGAGCGCACTGGTGTCGTGACCGGCGGCGATCAGCGCGGTCCGGTCCGACAGCTTGATTCCGTCGAGCCATTCGAGGGTGAGCACCTTGCCGGTAGTGCGCTGCCAGTCGATCGCGGGCACGTAGAAATCGGGCTCGGCGGTCATGCCTTCGGCGAGTTCGGAAGCCGAGGCTGCTTCGCGGCGCAAATCGAGTTCGCGCGCGGTCCAGCGCTTGAAGGTCTCGATGATCAGGCGGGGACGGAGCCGCGCGGCTTCGCCGCCCATGCCCTCGACCTGCGCGGCCGCCCATTCATAAGTGCCGATCGCCTTGGCGAACTCGGTCTCGATGCCGGGCCGGAGCACCTTGACCGCGACGTGGCGGCCGTCGGTGGTGACCGCCCGATGGACCTGCGCGATCGACGCGGCGCCGACCGGGATCTTCTCGATCGAGGCGAAGACAGTTTCGAGCGGGCGGCCGTAGGACGCTTCGATGCGCTCGCGGATCACGGCGAAAGGAAGCGGCGGCAGCGCGTCCTGCAGGCGAAGCAGGTCACTCGCCGCTGCCTCGCCGACGAGATCGGGGCGCGTCGCCAGCGTCTGGCCGAGCTTGATCGCGGCGGGACCGATCGCCTGAAAGGCGTCGGCATAGCGCGGTACTTCGGGCACGCGCGCGCCGAAGCGGGCGAGACGGGCGACGCGGCGGACCGGCTTCGGGGTATTGGGGTCGCGCTCGATCCCGCGCAACGCGCCGTGACGCGCGAGGATGCGACCCCATTTGAGCAGGCGCCAGAGATGGACGGCAGGGGCGGTCACGCGGGGACGCCGTCATCCCGGCGGACGCCGGGATCTCGTGCCGTATCGCGCCCTCGCCCGAGGTCCCGGCGTTCGCCGGGATGACGGAAATGATCGAAACGCGTCACAGGATTCAAATCTTCCAGCCGCTGTGGATCGCGACCAGCCCACCGAGCAGCGGCTCGACCTTGGTCTGGGTGAAGCCGGCGTCGCGGATCATCGCCTCGAATTCGGGCATCGGCGGAAAGCGGCGAATCGATTCGATCAGATAGCGATACGAATCCGCATCGCCGGCGAGCAATTTGCCGAGCTGCGGCACGAGATGGTGCGAATAGGCGTCATAGACCTGCGCGAATCCCGGCCATTGGGTGGTCGAGAATTCGAGCACGTAGAACCGGCCGCCGCGCTTGAGCACCCGATGCGCCTCGCGGAGCGCCTTTGGGATGTCGGTGACGTTGCGGATGCCGAAGGCGATCGTATAGGCGTCGAAGAAGCGGTCGGGCCATTGCAGTTCTTCCGCATTGGCTTCGCTCCACACCAGCCCGTCGATCCCGCGCTGGGCGGCGCGCTCGACCCCGACGGCGAGCATCTCCGAATTGATGTCGGCGACGGTGATCGCCGCGCCCGACGGCGCCATGCGGAAGGCGATGTCGCCGGTGCCGCCGGCCATGTCGAGGATATGCTCGCCGTCGCGCGGCTTCACCCGGCGGACGAACAAATCTTTCCACAGCCGGTGGAGGCCGCCCGACATCGCGTCGTTCATCAGATCATATTTCGAGGCGACGCTGGAGAAGACCTCGCCGACGCGGGCGGTCTTGTCCTCGGGGGCGATGTCTTCGTAGCCGAAGGAGACGGTGTCGGGCATGGCGTGCCTGTAGCGGGGAGGGTGCGGCTAGCAAACCCCCGTCATCCCGGCGAAAGCCGGGACCTCGTGTCACTTGCCGTGCGCCCGCTGCCCGCGATCCCCGCTTTCGCCGGGCTGACGGAGAGGGTAGGCGGGGGCAATGCCAGAACTTCCCGAAGTCGAGACGACCGTCCGTGGCCTCGAACCGGTGCTGAAAGGCGCGCGGATCGAACGGGTGACGCTCCGTCGCGCCGATCTCCGCCGCCCGTTCCCCGAGGGTCTCGGGCAGCGGCTGACCGGGGCGACGGTGACCGGACTGGGGCGGCGCGCGAAATATGGGCTGATCGACACCGATCGCGGCGACACATTGGTCTTCCATCTCGGCATGTCGGGGCGGTGGCGGATCGATCCCGAGGAATTGGGCAAGCACGATCATTTCGTGATCGAGACCGCGAAGCACCGGCTCGCGCTCAACGACGCGCGGCGATTCGGCTCGGTCGATCTGGTCCCGACCGGGGGATTGGCGGAATGGCCGGCCTTTGCCGCGCTGGGCCCCGAGCCGCTCGGGGCCGAATTCGATGCGGCGCATCTGGCACAGGCGTTCGAGGACCGAATCGCGCCGGTAAAGGCGTTGCTGCTCGACCAGCGCGTGGTCGCGGGGCTCGGCAATATCTATGTGTGCGAGGCGCTGTACCTCGCCCGGATCGCGCCGACGCGGGCGGCGGGGACGATATCCCGGAAGCAGCTGACGAAACTGGTCGACGCCGTGCGCGAGGTGCTGACCGCGGCGATCCGGGCGGGCGGCTCGACGTTGCGCGATTATGCGCGCCCCGATGGCGAGCTCGGCTATTTCGCCAAGGAATGGCGGGTATATGGGCGCGAAGGCGAGCCGTGCGCATGCGGCGGGCTGGTCGAGCGGCGCGTCGATTCGGGGCGCTCGACCTTCTGGTGCCCGCGGTGCCAGAAATAGCCAGTAGCGAGATCCCGGCTTTCCCGGGGATGACGAGAACGCGAAGGTTGACCCGAATCGCCACAGACGTTAAGGGGCTCGCCTTTCCCGGCGTGGGCCTTCCCTCGCCCTTCCAATTGAGCAGGAACGAGACGGCATGGCGAATACGCCGCAAGCGAAGAAGCGTATCCGGCGGAACGACCGCCGTGCGGAGATCAACGGTACGCGCGTCAGCCGTATCCGCACCTTCATCAAGAAGGTCGAGTCGGCGCTCGAATCGGGCGACAAGGCCGCTGCCAGCGCCGCGCTCGCCGCCGCGCAGCCCGAGATCGCGCGCGGCGTCGCCAAGGGCGTGCTCCACAAGAATACTGCAGGCCGCAAGTTCTCGCGCCTCAACAAGCGCGTGCAAGCGCTGGCATAAACGTCACATTTCCGTAACGATAACCCCGCCGGACCCGCTCCGGCGGGGTTTTTCGCGTGTGCAGCAAAGGACTTGGCCCCCATGTGCGACTAGCTTGGGGTAAGTGGCGGAAATCCAACGATTCGCATGCTTCAATTTTATGAAGGTTAGCGTAAACCACTGAAATTTCAGGTGGAAAATTGTGACAGGACGGAAAACCGCGGGTTCTTCCGAGTCAACAAAACTATTTCACTTTCTTTGCATGCCGGGCCTTGCTCGACTCAGTTTTCGGTTCCTAAAACAGATGTCCCGGCGCGTTTCGTTGCCGGGTTTAGTGAAAGCTCAACGCGCCAGCCTGGGGGCATTTCCGGCTGCGGGGAGCCTTTGGTCGTAATGAGTTTACGCGCGGAAAGGTCTGCTTTCCGCGAAGGAGGGGTGCGTCGTTGTGACTCAGGTGCAGACACTGGAGCGGGGTGACATGGAGGCAGTCAGCAAGGCGTGGAGCCATGTGCGCGGCAACCTGCGGCGCTCTGCTGGTCAGCGCCTGTTCGACCAGTGGCTGAAACCGGTGGTGCTGATCGAGGGATCGAACAGCCAGGCCGTGCGGCTGGGCCTGCCGTCGTCGTTCATGACCCAATGGGTCAAGAATCACTATTCCGAGCGCCTGCTGCTCGAATTCCGCGCGGTGCTGCCCGAGGTGCTGAGCGTCACCATCGAGACGATGGCCGACGAACCCGCGCGCGTGCTCAAGGCCGAGCTCGAAGCCGCCCCCGTGCCGCTGCCGCAGGGCGAGCGTCCGGCATTCGATCCGCGCTTCACCTTCGAGCGGTTCGTCGTCGATTCGGCCAATCGCGTCGCGTTCAACGCGGCGAAGGCCGTCGCGCAGCCGGGCATGCCGCAATTCAGCCCGCTCTACCTCCACGCCGGCACCGGCCAGGGCAAGACCCATCTGATGCACGCGCTGGGTCACGCCTTTCTCGACGCCAACCCGGATGCGACGGCGATCTACGTCACTGCCGAACGCTTTATGTTCGAGTTCGTGCAGGCGCTGCGCAACAAGGACACGCACGCGTTCAAGACGCGGCTGCGCTCGGTCGATCTGCTGATGATCGACGACCTTCAGTTCATCGGCGGCAAGGACGCGACGCAGGAAGAGTTCTTCCACACCGTCAACGAGTTCATGTCGTCGGGGAAGCGCCTCGTGATCGCCGCCGATCGCGCGCCGCAGGCGCTCGAAGGCTTCGAGCCGCGGCTGGCCGGACGGCTCGGTTCGGGCCTCGTCGCCGACATCAAGCCCGCCGAGCTCGAGCTGCGCCGTGCGATCGTCGCCCGCAAGCTCGAGGATATGCCTGCGGTCGACATGCCGGAAGAGGTCGTCGATCTGCTCGCGGCGCGAATCACCTCGAACGTCCGCGAGCTCGAAGGCGCGCTCAACCGGCTGGTCGCCTATGCCAATCTGTCGAACGAGACGATCACGATCGATTTCGCAGTGACGACGCTCGGCGAGGTGCTGCGCAACGCCCAGCGGCGTATCACGATCGACGAGATCCAGCGCGCGGTATCGAGCCATTTCGAGGTCAAGCAGATCGACCTGATTTCGGAACGGCGCGCCGTTGCGATCGCGCGCCCGCGTCAGATCGCGATGTATCTCGCCAAGCGACTCACCACGCGCTCGCTTCCCGAGATCGGCCGCAAGTTCGGCAATCGCGATCATTCGACCGTGATCCACGCGGTGCGACGGATCGAGGAATTGCGCGGCAAGGATGTCGAGATCGACGGCGCGGTGCGCGCGTTGATGCGCTCGCTCGAGGGCTGAGCGCACAAGTTCCGCCCCTTTGAGGGGCGGCTTCCCACCCGCTGGGTGGGGGCGGGGTGGAGGAGATGAGAGCGGGGCAAACGCTATGGTCACGCCTCCACCCCGATTGTCTTAGATCCTCCCTCGCGCGGGGACCACGAAGTGGTGGAGGGGGCCTGTCCGCGCGCGATGTCTTTGTGGAGGCGCCCCCTCCGTCGCCCTCGGCGCCACCTCCCCCGCTTCGCGAGGGAGGATTTTCATCGACTCACGGCACGATCCGGAAGAAATAACTGTAGCTGCGCTGGGTGCCGGCGACGTTCACCCGGTCGATCGTGACGTCGTAATAGGTGTTGGCCTGTAGCCCGCTCACTGCGAACTGGATGTTGTTGGGCAAGCCATAGCCTTGCGTGTCGTAGGCGATCCGCGAGACGGTCAGCGTCGCGCCGCCGCGCTGGCGGACGGTGATCGCGGCGTTCGAGAAATCGACATTGGTGTTGCCCCATTTGTTGGTCTTGTTCGAGATCACCCCGAACGAGAGCAGTGCGCGGGTGTCGAACAGCCGCGCCGGATAATCCTCGAACGGATAGGCGACATAATCGGGAAGCGGCCCGGTCGGGCCCGCGGGGCCGGCGGTGTCGAACACCTTCATCGCCGCTGCGTCGGCGCGGCTGCTGGTCTGGTAGCGCCCGGCGACCCGCCCATAGGCGATCGAGCCGAGAAACGGATCGAGCAGCCAGCGGCGATGCCCGACATTTTCGGCGACGATGTTCTGCACTTCGGTGAGCCAGCCGGCGATGATCTGCTCGTCGGTGAAGAAGCCGAGGCCGGGGCCGGTGCCGCCATAGAGATTGCTCGACCCGGACGCGGCTGCGCCCGCGGCGGTGTAGCAGCGCCAGCTGGTCGGCGGGGTATGGCTGAGCTGGGCATTGGCCGCCTGCATCAGCGCCGATTGCTGTGCCCCGGACTCGTCGGCGGGGGAATATGCGACGGCCGGCAGGCGATGGAGCGCACGGACCGCGTTGAGGGTCTGCAGCACCTGGCTGGTCACTGCCGGCTTGAGCAGTCCTGGCTGACAGGCGGCGATGTCGACGGGAGTCGTGTACAGCGCGGCGGCGGCAGTGAGGAAGTCGCCGGGCACCGGCGTGGGGGTCGGGAAGGGAACCGGGACCGGGGTGGGCGTCGGCGTCGGACCCGGCGTGTCGATCGGTGGAGGAACGACCGTTCCGCCGCCGTCGCTGCCTCCGCCACCCCCGCACGCGGACAGGGCCAGCAGCGGGATCATCAGCAGAGTCAGTTGTTTACGCATCACCGCGCCCTCACGCAGGAGCGCCTCAGCGCGCGTCCTGGGCAAAGGGGTAACGCGGCAAGTGCGCGTGCGTTTCCTTGGCTGCGAGGCTCAGTCGCAGCCTTTGCCGGTTTTGCGGGCGGCCCAGCCGATCGCGCCGTCGATCATTTTGCGGTGCGCCGCATCGGACCACACTTCGGATTTGTGGCCGAGCGCGGAGTAGAAGATCCGCGCCTTGCCCTCGCAGCGCCACCAGATCAGCGCGTGCTTCTCGCCCATCCTGTGTTTGGGTTCGAGCCGCATGCCGGTCTCGTCGAGCCGGGCGAGGACATGGGCGTCGGCGCGCAGCGGGGAGGCCCAAGCGTAATATTCCTCGGTCCAGCGCCAGCGCACCGGCAGATGCCGGGTGGCCGGATGGGTGCGATCGACCAGGATCAGCTCGGACTGCTGGAACTGATCGCCGCCGCCGGGGTGGCCGGTATAGCCGCCATAGCCGACCAATGCCTGATACCAATCGGGATGGCTGCCGTCGCCGGCGGCATGAAGGCCGACGAACCCATGGCCTGCGGCGAGATACTCCTGGAAGGCGGCGCGCTGGTCGGGGGTGAACAGATCGCCGCTGGCGCTGGCGAAGACCACGGCGTCGAATTTGGCGAGCTGGGCGGGATTGAAGATCGCGGCATTCTCGGTGGCCCAGGCGCTCCAGCCGCGGGCGCGGACCAGCTTCGCGATCGCGGCGGTGGCGGCGGGGATGGAATCGTGGCGATAGCTGTTGGTCTTGCTGAAGATCAGGATCGCCGGGCGATGGAGCGGCGGGAGCGTCGGGGCGACGGTGTCGAGGCTCGGCGCGGGGCGATGCGGGTCGGGGACGGTTTGTCCCAGCAACGCCAGTGCACTCAATCCGATGAGCATCTTCGTAGCGAACACGCGCTTCTCCTCCCTTTACGTCATCCCTGGCGCACGCCGGGATCTCAGGCCATATCGCGTCCTCGCCCGAGATCCCGGCCTTCGCCGGGATGACGATAAAGGCGCTAGACCTGCAACCCCACCGCCGCCTGCGCGGCCTTGAGCGTCGGCGCGGCGAGCGCGTTGGCGCGTTCGGCGCCCTTGGCCAGCTGCGCCCCTACCGCTGCGCGATCGTCGAGCAATTGCTTCAACCGGTCGCGCACCGGCGCGAGCACCGCCACCGCCAGATCGGCGAGCGCCGGCTTGAACGCGCCGAAGCCTTGGCCGGCGAATTCCTCGACCACCGATTGCGGCGTGCGTTCGGCGAGCGCGGCGTAGATCGTCACGAGGTTCTTCGCCTCGGGGCGTTCGGCCAGCGCGTCGAAGCTGTCGGGCAGCAGATCGGCGTCGGACTTCGACTTGCGGATCTTGGCGGCGATCGTGTCGTCGTCGTCGATCAGGTTGATCCGGCTCATGTCCGACGGATCGGACTTGGACATCTTGGCGCTGCCGTCGCGCAAGGACATGATCCGCGGCGCGGCCGTCGAGATCAAGGGCTCGGGGAGCGGGAACAGCTCCACCCCGAAATCGGTGTTGAACTTGGTCGCGATGTCGCGGGCGAGTTCGAGATGCTGTTTCTGATCCTCGCCCACCGGCACGTGCGTCGCCTTGTAGACCAGCACGTCGGCGGCCTGAAGCACCGGATAGGTGAACAATCCGACGCTGGCGCCTTCGCGATTCTTGCCGGCTTTGTCCTTCCACTGGGTCATGCGGTTGAGCCAGCCCATCCGCGCGGTGCCCTGGAGGATCCAGCAGAGCTCGGCATGCGCGGGGACGCGGGCCTGGTTGAACAGGATCGCGCGATCGTCGATCCCGGCAGCCATCAGCGTCGCGGCCATCTCGATCGTCGAATTGGCGAGCTCCTGCGGGCTGACATTGCCGGTCAGCGCGTGGAGATCGGCAAGGAAGAACAGGCATTCGCCCCCATTCTCTTCGAGGGCGTCCTGCATCGCCACCCACTGCCGGATCGCCCCGAGATAATTGCCGAGGTGGAGATTGCCGGTGGTCTGGATGCCGGAAACGACGCGCATGTTCACTCCTTGGGTGCCGCGGATGCTTTGCGGCGGATCAGGGCCTTGATGTCGCTCACCCGATAGGCGCGGGTGACGAAACAGGCGACGACATAGAGCGCGCCGCCCGCGCCGACCAGCACGCTCAGCGCGGCGAAACGCATCCACAGATTGCCGGTCAGATAGGGATCGAGCAGCCGCTCGCCGGCGTAGAGCGCCGCGCCCATCAGGATCGCGGCGAGCGCGAGGCGGGGCAGGCGGCGCTTGAGCTGGGCATCGGCGGCGAAATGACCGCGCTTGCCGAGCGCGCGATAGAGCAGGACGAGATTGACGGTCGCGGCGATCGCGGTGGCGAGCGGCGGGCCGATATGCCCGATCCACGGGATCAGCACGAGATTGAGGATCAGGTTCACGCCGACCGAGATCGTCGCGAACCGGACCGGGGTGCGGGTGTCCTCGCGCGCATAGAAACCGGGCGTGAGCACCTTGATCAGCACATAGGCAGGCAACCCGATCGAGAAGGCCGAGAGCGCCCAGGCGCAGCGGACCGTATCCTCGGCGCTGAACTCGCCGTGCTGGAACAGGCCGCGGACGATCGGCTCGGCGGCGACGATGAAGGCGACCGTCGCGGGCAAGGTGAGAAACAGCGCCAGCTCGATCCCGCGATTCTGCGTCTCCATCGCCTCGGCGTCGCGCTTCTCGCCGAGCAGGCGCGACACGGTCGGCAGCAGGATCGTTCCCAGACCGATGCCGATCATTCCGAGCGGCAGCTGGTTCAGCCGATCGGCGTAATATATGTACGAGATCGACCCTTCGGCGAGCAGCGCGCCGGCGAGCGCCGTCGAGATGACGAGGTTGATCTGCACCGCACCTGCGCCCAGCGCGGCGGGGACGATCAGCTTCATCAGCCGGCGGATCTCCGGATCGAGCCGCGGGCGGCGCAGCTTGAGCGAGACGCCGGCGCGGCGGCAGGCGAGCCATAGCCAGCCGAGCTGGAGCAGCCCGCCGACGGGAATTGCGATCGCCTGCGCGCGCGCGGTCTCATAGGGATCGCCGTGGAAGAACAGCAGGGCTGTGACCATCGCGACGTTGAGCAGGATCGGCGCGGCGGCGTTGACCCAGAACTTGTCGAGCGAATTGAGGATCCCGCCGAGCAACGAGGCGAGGCTGATCAGCATCAGATAGGGGATCGTGATCCGCGACAATTCGACCGCGAAGGCGAATTGATCGGGCGTCGGATGCTGCTTCGAAAAGCCGCCGGCGAGACCCCAGGTGAGTGGCCATGCCGCGGCCAGCATCGCTGCGGTCATCACTGCGAGGAAGACGAACAATACTGCCAGCGCACGCTCGGCAAAGGCCAAAGCGGGGGCGAGCTCGCCCTTGTTCTCGCCGACCTTGCGATTGAACATCGGGATGAAGGCAGAGGCGAACGCCCCTTCGGCGAAGAAGGCGCGGAACATGTTGGGCAGTCGGAATGCGACGAGGAACGCGTCCGACGCGAAGCTCGCGCCGACAAAGGTCGCCTGGAGCGAATCGCGGACCAGCGCGAGGATGCGGCTGGCGAGCGTGAGTCCGCCGATCGAGCCGAGGCTGCGGGCGAGCTTCATGCGAATCCCGTTATCCCCGCGAAAGCGGGAACCCATCTCGTGCAGAAGTCAGGAGCGGCAACGGCTGTGGCGCGTGCCGACGGTCCAGGAGATGGGCCCCCGCTTTCGCGGGGGTGACGATTATTTGTCACTATGCCCGATCCCCCGGAAATAACGTCAGGCGTTGCCTGCGATCTCGCCCTGCGCGACGTCGCCGGCCTGGGCGCGCTGCTGCAGGTAGATGCCGGTGAAGTCGATCGGCTCGAGCATCAGCGGCGGGAAGCCGCCGTCGCGCACGCAATCGGCGATCACGCGGCGCGCGAAGGGGAACAGAATGCGCGGCGCTTCGCCGAGCAGGAAGGGCTCCATCTGCTCCTGCGGCACGTTGCGGATCGCGAACAGGCCGGCATAGGACAAGTCGACCACGAACGCGGTCTGGTCCTCGGCCTGCGCCTTGACGTCGATCTTGAGCACGACTTCGTAGACGTCCTCGCCGACCTGGCCCGAACCGATGTTGAACTGGACGTCGATGGCGGGTGCGGTCTGCGACTGATAGACCTGCGGCGCGTTCGGATTCTCGAACGACAGGTCCTTTACATATTGCGACAGCACCCCGGCGACCGGCGCGGTATCGGCGCCATTGGCCGCGGGTTCGCCGAATTCGGCGATGGTGTCGTTCTCTGCCATCGAAGATTCCTCTGTCTGTCGGAAAGTTTCGCGTACGTGACGCGTTTGTTCAGCCAGCGCGCCTAGCAGGGGCGCACGGAGACATCAATCGGGCGGCGATTTCGCGGGCGTTTGTATCCCGCGGCGCTAAGGCCTATGTATCTCGGCAACGAGGCTCGGAGGCTCAGTGTTTTACGTTATCCTGTTCGCGATGATCGCCGGTTTCCTGGCACTCAGGCTCTATTCGGTGCTGGGCAAGCGCACGGGCCATGAGCAAGCGCTGCCCAAGCCCGCCGAGGAGCGCATCGCGCCGCAGTCGATGCCGCGGACCATCGACGTAACCCCCGAAGTGCGCGAAAGCGCCGGCCGCCCGATCGAGGCGGGCGCCGAGAACGGGCTGCGCGCGGTCGTCTCCGCCGATTCGAGCTTCGACGTTGCCCAGTTCGTCGAAGGCGCCAAATCGGCGTACCGGATGATCCTCGAGGCCTTCTGGAAAGGCGATGAGGAAACGCTTGGCTGGCTGGTCGAGGACGAAGTGCGCGGTGGCTTTGCCGAGGCGATCGCCGAGCGCAAGGCCGCGGGCCATGTGCTCGACAACCGGCTGGTAGCGATCGAACGCACGGTGATCTCCGACGCCTCCGTGGACGGCAAGATCGCGCGGATCACGGTGCGCTTCGACGCCGATATCGCCGCGGTGACGCGCGACCAGGACGGCAATGTCGTCGCGGGTTCGCTCAGCGACGCGGTCGAGACGCACGATATCTGGACCTTCGCGCGGAACCTGCGCAGCGACGATCCCAACTGGAAGCTGGTCGAGACCGACGAAGCATAAGGGGCCAAATATGCGTCTGTGGGGGACAGTCGCGTCCGCGGCTCTGTTGAGCGCCTGTTCGGGCGGAATCGTGCCGCCCGAGGCGGGTGTGGGGAGGGCGCCTGCGCCGACATCCCCGCGCGAGGCTTCGCGACCGCGTGAGCTTCCTGAAACCCCGGTGCATCTGCCGGCGCGGCAGCCGACCGCGGCGACGCCGCTTGCTGCGATGTCGGCAGTCGCGGCGCCCGCCAGCGCGACCAATGCGGCAGCAGCCGGTCTCGTTGCGGGACCTGCACTGGACCGGTTGCCGATCACGCAGGAAGGCGCCGAGCGGGCGCTGACGGCTTATCGGTTGAGCTGTTCGGCGCTCCAGCGGCGGACCGACACCAGCGGGCTGACTCAGGGCGCCGACTGGGCCGAATCGTGCCGCGGTGCCGCCAACTGGCCGGCGCGGGATGCGCGCGCATTCTTCGTCCGCTATTTCGAGACCGTACAGATCGGCGACGGCAAGGCATTCGCCACCGGCTATTACGAGCCCGAGATCCATGGTTGCCGTACGCGGCGGGCAGGGTGCGAAGTGCCGATCTATGGCGTGCCGGGCGACCTGATCGACGTCGATCTCGGGCTGTTCTCCGACGACCTCAAGGGCAAGAAGATCCGCGGGCGGGTCGAGGGCAAGAATTTCGTGCCTTATTACGACCGGACCGCGATCGAGGAAGGCAGGCTCGACGGTCGCGCGCCGGTGATCGCCTATGCCAATGATCCGGTCGAGATCTTCTTCCTCCAGGTCCAGGGGTCGGGACGGCTGCGGCTGCCCGACGGCGGGGTGATGCGGATCGGCTATGCCGGGCAGAATGGCCGCGATTATACCGGCATCGGCAAATTGATGCGCGATCGCGGGCTGCTCGGTCCGGGCCAGGCCTCGATGCAGGGGATCATGGGCTATTTGCGGGCGCATCCCGAGGAAGGCCGCGCGATCATGCGCGAGAACAAGAGCTTCGTGTTCTTCAAAGAACTGACCGGGGCGGGGCCGCTCGGCGCGATGGGGCTGCCGGTGACCGGCTGGACGAGCGCTGCGGTCGACCCGAAGTTCGTGCCGCTGGGGGCGCCGGCCTTCCTGTCGATGGACCGCACCGACGCGACCGGTTTGTGGGTGGCGCAGGATACCGGCGGGGCGATCAAGGGGGCCAACCGCTTCGATACCTTCTGGGGCGCGGGCGACGATGCGCGCGCGATCGCCGGCGGCATGTCGGCGCGCGGAGCGGCGTGGCTGTTACTGCCCAAGGGCGTGCTCGCGCGGCGGACCGCGGCGGCGCCGACGCCGTGAAACGGACTCTGGCGCCCGAGGAGGCGGCGCTGTGGCAACGCGTGATCGCGACGGTGACGCCGCTCAAGCCGACCAAGGCCAGGACAATGCCGTCCACCCCCCTCCCTGGGGGGGTAGGCGCGAGCGGCAAAGTCGCGAGCCCTCCGCCTGCCGCCCGCGCCTCGCTCGGCGCCAAGGCGCCTCGCACCCATCCCCAGCCCCTCCCTGCGAGCAGGGAGGGGAGCTCCAATACTCTCGACGGTTCGTGGGATCGCCGGCTGTCGCGCGGGCTGGTCGGGCCCGAATCTGCGATCGACCTGCACGGCCACAGCCTCGCTGCGGCGTATGACCGGCTCGATCGCGGGCTCGACCAGGCGATCCGTCAGGGCGACCGGGTGCTGCTGCTGATCACCGGCAAGCCGCCGCGGCCCGAATCCGAGCGGCCGCATGCGCGCGGCGCGATTCGCGCGGCAGTCGGGGACTGGCTGGCATCCTCGCGCCATGCCGATCGAATCGCGGCGGTACGCACCGCGCATCCGCGCCATGGCGGCAGCGGCGCGCTCTATATCGTGCTGCGCCGTCCGCGCACCGCGCCGCCACGAAATTCTTAACTTCTGTCTGCAACATTAAGCCCCGGGGACATGGAGCGGGGTTAGAGCGGCGGAGTGGAAGGGTTTTCGCTAAAGAGCCGAGCCATCGCGTTTGCGATGTGCGCCGGGGCCGTGGCGTTCATCCTCGCCGTTGCCGCCGCGTCCGAAGGCACCATCACCGTCGAATCGGCCGGCCGCGCCTTGATCGCCGCGATCGTCTGCGGGGTGATGTGCTGGGCCTCGGCCGAGCGCAGCATCGCCTCCACCGCCGGCGCGATCGATTCGGCGATCGAGCGGCTCGCCAGCGCCGCCAACGGCGACCTCCAGAGCGAGATTCCCGACGAAGTCCGCCGCTGCGTGCCGCCGCTGGCACAGGCGATGGACGGACTGTTCCGCCAGCTCCACGACAATCTCGAAAGCGTCCAGCGGCTCGCGATGTTCGATCCGGTGACGGCGCTGGCCAATCGCACCAATTTCCGCCGCACCGCCGAGCGGATGCTCGCCGAGTTGCCGCCGGGCGCGAACGCGGTGCTCTATTTCATCGATCTCGACCGCTTCAAGATGGTCAACGACACGCTCGGCCATGCCACCGGCGACGTCCTGCTCGGCATGGTTGCCAATCGGCTGCGCGCCGTGGCCGACCGTTTCGCCGCCGAGGGGAGCATTCGCGCGCCGCTGATCGGCCGGCTCGCGGGCGACGAGTTCACGATGTTCTTCCCGGAGATCCGCAATTTGCGCGACGCCGACCGGATCGGCCGCGGCGTGCTGTTCGCATTGTCCGAACCGTTCGCGCTCGCCGAACAGGAGATCTCGATCGGCGCCTCGATCGGCGTGGCGATGCGCCCCGATCACGGCAATACCCTGCACGACCTGATGCGCGCCGCCGATGCCGCAATGTATCACGCCAAGGCGCTCGGGCGGGGGCGGACCGAGCATTTCAGCGAGTTTCTCGCCGCGCAGATCGCCGAGCGGGCGCAGCTGGAAAGCGACCTTCGCGCCGCGGTCGACAAGGACCAGTTCGCGCTGGTCTTCCAGCCACAGGTCAGCGCCGCCGACGGACGGATCGTCGGCGCCGAGGCGCTGCTGCGCTGGCGGCATCCCGACGGGCTCAAGCTGCCGGGTGCGTTCATCCAGCGCGCCGAGGAGACCGGACTGATCGTCGAGATCGGCGACTGGGTGGTCGCCAGCGTCGCCGAGACGATCTCGCGCTGGGGCAAATTGGGCATCCAGCAGCGACTCGCGGTCAATATAAGCCAGCGCCAGATCGATCATGCCGAGTTCTTCCGCCGCCTGCGCGCTGCGATGCATGCAGCACGGGCACCCGCGAGCCTGCTCGAGCTCGAGATCACCGAGACCCTGGCGATGCATTGCTCGAGCGAAGTGCTCGAGGCGATCGCCGCGCTTCGGGCCGATGGCGCCAGCGTCGCGATCGACGATTTCGGCACCGGCTATTCGAACCTCGCGCGGTTGCGGCAATTGCCGGTCGACCGGGTCAAGCTCGATCGCAGCGTGATCGAGCACGTCGTCGACCAGCCCGAGGCACGGACGATCGCCCAGGCCGTGATCGGGCTGGTCCATGGGCTCGGCTGCGAAGCAGTGGCCGAGGGAATCGAGAGCGACGCGCAGGCTGCGGTGTTGCGGGTGATCGGTTGCGACGTATTGCAGGGCTATGCCGTGGCGACGCCGATGGCCGAGGAGGAATTCCTCGCCTGGGTCCGCGACGTCGAGCCGCGGCGGATCGCGAGCTAGGCGGCCGCCACCCGCCGCAATACTTCCTCGTACACGTCCGCAAGTGCCGCGAGATCGGCCAGCGCCACAGCTTCGTCGAGCTTGTGCATCGTCGCGTTGATCAGGCCGAACTCGACCACCGGGCACAATTTGACCAGATAGCGCGCGTCCGAAGTGCCCCCGCTGGTCGAGAGTTCGGGGACGATGCCGAGCCTCGCTTCGATCGCGCCGGCAACGAGGCTGGAAAGCGCGCCGGGCTGGGTCAGGAAGGCCTCGCCATAGACGGTCCCCTTCACCTCCGCGCCGGGCGCGTGGCGGCGGACGGTCGCCTCGATCCGCGCGATCAATTCTGGACCCTTTTGTTCGTCATTGAAGCGGACCGACAGCCGCGCGCGGGCGTTGCCGGGAATGACGTTGGTCGCGGGATTGCCGGTGAAGATGTCGGTGACTTCGATGTTCGATGCCTGGAACCAGGCATTGCCCGCATCGAGTACGATCTCGTCGATCTCGGCGAGCGCGGCGATCAGCTTCGGGATCGGATTGTCGGCGAGGTGCGGATAGGCGACGTGTCCTTGCCTGCCGGGCACGTCGATCCAGATCACCGTCGAGCCGCGCCGGCCAATCTTGATCGTGTCGCCGAGCCGGTTCGCCGACGTGGGTTCGCCGACGAGGCAGAGATCGGGGCGGATGTCGCGTTCGGCCATGCGCTCGATCAGCCGCGGCGTGCCGAAGGTGGCGGGGCCTTCCTCGTCGCCGGTGATGATCAGGCTGGTCCTGCCTTCTGCCGGGACGCGCGCCGCCGCCGCGACGAATGCCGCGATCGCGCCTTTCATGTCCACTGCGCCGCGACCGTAGAGCAGGTCGCCGCGAATCTCGGGGGCGAAGGCGCCGCTCGCCCAGCCTTCGCCGGGGGGCACTACGTCGAGATGGCCGGCAAAGGCGAAATGCGTGCCCGCCGTGCCGCGGGTGGCGAGCAGATTCTCGACCGGGCCGTCTGGCGCCGTGCCCTCGACGAAACGCTCGACCGCGAAGCCGAGCGGGATCAACGCCGCCTCGAGCACGTCGAACACGCCGCCGCGTGCCGGGGTTACGCTTTCGGCGGCAATCAGCGCCTTGGTGAGTTCGACTACGTCCATTCCCGCTCCGTCATCCCGGCGAAGGCCGGGATCGCATGCCTCTTTCCCCGAGCGCGTGGCAGTTGCAAAGAGATTCCGGCTTTCGCCGGAATGACGGGAGTGGTTCAGATGCCCAAGCTCGATCTCGATACAATCCCGCAGACCAATGCGACCGGTTATCCCGCGCCCTATTCGGAGGCGGTGCAGGGGCGCTGGTATCGGCGGCTGGCGCCGGCAAGCGGGATCAGCGATTTCGGGTTCAGCCATGTCACGCTGAAGCCAGGCGCATGGTCGTCGCAGCGCCATTGGCACGAGGGCGAGGACGAGTTCGTCGTGATGCTGCGCGGCGAGGCGGTGCTGGTCGACGATTCGGGCGAGACATGGATGCGGCCGGGCGACGTCGCGGCCTTCCCCAAGAACGACGGCAACGGCCATGTCCTGCAGAACCGCAGCGACACGGATTGCGTGTTTATTGCGGTCGGTCGGCCGGCCGAGACCGATTGCCATTATCCCGATATCGACATGCATCTGGTGGCAGGGGAGGGATTCCGACGCAAGCAGGGCGGAACCCCTGTAGTTTTCCATAACGCGCGATTCAGCTCAGCTTCATGGACGCGCGTTATCATGGCGGCATGCGCTGGATGCTTCCCTTGTCCCTGGCCCTTCTCAGCCTCGCCGATATGGTGGCGTTCTCGGGTGCGCACCTGATCGGCATCGGCAACATCGCGCGCGAGCAAGTCGACACGATCCGCGTCAAGGCAGACGAATATTCGCGTACCCCGGTCTGATCACCTCAGCCGTCGGCCGGCATCTCGAACTGCTCGATCACCCAATCCTCTTCCTGCGCCCCCGCGATCCAGTCCTGCATGAACGGATGTTGGAGCACGGCGAGCATATAGGTCTGCGCGAAACGCGGGACCGGCAGCGAATACGTGACGATCCGGGTGACCACAGGCGCGAACATGATGTCGACCGCGCCGAAGTCGCCGAACAGGAACTCGCCGTCGCCGTCGCCGGCGAAGCGCGCGCGCGCCTGCGCCCATAACTCCATGATCCGGCCGAGCTCCTGCCGGACATCCGCATCCGGGGTCGCGGGTGGATAGACCTGGCGGATGTTCATCGTGTGCTTGCGGCGAAGACTGGCGAAACCCGAATGCATCTCGGCGGCCATCGAGCGTGCCATCGCCCGCGCAGCCGGGCTCTCGGGCCAGAATAGCGTGCCCCCGGTCTTGTCGTTGAGATATTCGACGATCGCGAGGCTGTCCCACACCACGGCGTCATCGTCCCACAGGATCGGCACCTTGCCCGAGGACGGCGCGAACTCGGCACCCTCGCGACGCTTGTCCCAGTCCGCGTCGTAGAGCGGCACCACGACTTCCTCGAAGGGGAGTCCGGACTGTTTGCACGCGAGCCAGCCGCGAAGCGACCAGGAGCTATAGGCCTTGTTGCCGATGATGAGCTTGAGCATGGCGGCGGGGATAGCCAGCGCAGTGCGGACGGGCAACCTCATGCGACTTGCGATCCGGCGCGAATCGCGACAGCATCGGCATCGGGCTATGTTTGTTGGGGGAATTGATGTCGCGTTGGGGTTTGCGCCTGCTGGTGGCGGGCGGGCTCGTCGTGTCGACGGCGGCAGCAATGGCACAGTCTGCCGAGAAGGCCGCGGCGCCGAACGGCCCCAAGGCGGCAGCGCCGCTCGACACTGCCATATTCGCCGAAATTCCTCCGTTCGAGCGCCCCGATCTGTCTCCCGACGGCAAGTCGATCGCGGCGAAGGTGGCCGTCAACGGCACGCAATATTTCGCGATCTTTCCGCTCGACGGCGGCAAGCCGCGGGTGGTCGGCCTCGGCGAGGTCGACCTCAACTGGTGGACATGGGTCAACGACGAATGGCTGGTGATCGGCGTCGGGCAACTGGTGCCCTATGAAGGCGAAGAGATTTATGTGAGCCGGGCGTTCGGAGTGAATGCCGTCACTGCGAAATTGACGAAATTGGCAAGCCGCGACGCCGCGCAAGATGCCGATGACGTGATCTGGACCGCGAGCGACGGCACGCCGCGGATCCTGATGGCGTCGCAGACCTCGCTCTACACCAATATGCCCGGCTTCTGGCCGCAGGTCGACGAGATCGACGTATCGACCGGCCGACACAAGACGGTGGTGCGGGGCAATGAGGGCATCTTCAACTGGTATGCCGACGGCAGCGGCGCGGTGCGGATGGGTTTCGGCATGTCCCTCGACGGACGTAACCGGCGCATCGTCTACCGACCGGGAGCGAAAGGCAGCTTCAGGACGATCGACCGCGCCCGCACTCATAAAGACACGTTGACGGTACCCGCCATGTTCCTGAAGGAGCCGGGCAAGGCAGTGATGATCGCCGACGACGAGAAGGGCTATTCCGCGCTCTACGAGCTCGATCTCGAGACCCTGGCGCGCGGCAAGCAGCTGTTCGCGAGCAAGGGCTATGACATTGGCGGGCTGGTCAGCGACGCGACCGGCTTCAACTATATCGGCGTCTCGGTGAACGAGGACAAGCCGGAGATCCGCTGGACCGACCCGGCGATCGACGCGATGCACAAGGCCGTCGCGGCGAAGATCAAGGGGGGCGAGCCGCGCATCGTGTCGCTCAGCCGCGATCGTTCGGCGGCGATCGTACATGTCGGCGGTGCCAACGCGCCGGGTGCCTTTTTCCTGTACCGCGCCGCGGACGATTCGATGCAGCTGCTCGAGATGAACAACCGCACGATCGGGCTGAAGCGGATGAATCCGGTGCGGACGATCCGGTACAAGGCGCGCGACGGGCTCGAAATCGCGGCAGTGCTGACCTTGCCTTTCGGCAAGAAGGCCAATTTGCCGCTGATCGTGATGCCGCATGGCGGCCCCTTCGCGCGTGATACCGAGGAATGGGACTGGTGGACGCAGTTCCTCGCCGAGCGCGGCTATGCGGTGGTCCAGCCCAATTATCGCGGCTCGTCGGGCTATGGCACGCCCTTCACCGAAAAGGGGCAGGGGCAATGGGGCCTCGCGATGCAGGACGATCTCAACGATGTCGTCACCGAATTGGCCAGGCTCGGCATCGCCGATGCTAAGCGCGTCTGCATGGTCGGCGCGTCCTATGGCGGCTATGCGGCGATGCGCGCGGCCCAGCGCGACGGCAAGCTTTATCGCTGCGCCGCCGCTTATGCCGGGGTGTCCGATCTCAACCGGATGATCAGCCACGATCGTAACTTCCTCGGCGCGGGCGCACGCAAGGACTGGCTGAAGATGCAGGCCCCCGATCTGAAGACCGTCTCGCCGCTATATCGTGCCGAGGAATTCTCGATCCCGGTCCTGCTCGTCCATGGCAAGAAGGATCGGGTCGTGCCGCCGGTCCATTCGCGGCTGATGGCGCAGAAGCTGCAGGCGGCGGGGAAGGACGTCATCTGGATCGAGCAGCCCGAGGCGGACCATCATTTCAGCCGCAGCGAGGACCGGCTCCAGTTCCTCAAGGCACTGGAGGCCTTCCTCGCAAAGCATAATCCCGCCTGATCGGGCCCATCCGATCGATGGCCGCTTGCGCCGGGTCAGGCGGCGAGGGTGGCGATGAAGCCGCGCATTTCGCGCATCAGCAATTGGGTCTTGTCGACGAGGTCGGCGGTCACGGCGCCGAGATCTTCGGTGACTTCGGCGGCGGCGTCGGCGGCCTGCTCGGCGATCGAGGCGCTGCCGTGGAGGCTGGAGGCGAGCTTGGCGGACGAGCCGGCATATAATTGGATTGAGCGGATGACGTCGCCCTGGTGCGCCATTGCCTGCTCGACCGCCCCGGCGACTTCGCCGATGCGGGCGAAGCTTGCGCGCATGTCGCCGACGATGCTGGCAGTCGCGCCGACCGCCGCGTCGATCTGCTCGAGCTGGCGGCGAATGTCGTTGGTGGCAGCCGCGGTCTGCGAGGCGAGCGCCTTCACTTCCTGCGCGACCACGGCGAAGCCGCGACCGGCCTCGCCGGCGCGGGCCGCTTCGATCGAGGCATTGAGCGCGAGCAGATTGGTGCGCGCCGCGACTTCGGCGATCAGATCGGCGATGGTGCCGGCGCTGCCGGTATAGCCGACGAGAGTGGCGAAGCGATCGTCGGCGGCGAGCGACAGCGCGTGCAGGTGCGCGGTGGTCTGCTCCTGTGCGGCGATGCTCGCTTCCACCGCGGCGCGCGAACGGCCGAGATTGTCGGATTCGTCGAGCAAGGCGGCGGCACCGTTATCGGCCTCGCCGAGATGGCTGACGACGCCGCGGACCTGATCCTGCGAAGCGCGCGCGCTGTGCACCAACAATGCCGCAGACTGGCGCGTCTGATCGGCTGCGGCAGCGAGATCGGTAATGCTGCGCACGAAGCCATGTTCGAACTGGCCGGCGATCCGGCGCACTTCGGCGTCGCGGGCGCGGCGGCTCTCCGCCTCGAGCCGGGTGCGCGTCTCGGCGGCGGCGGCGTGGCGCTGCCATTCCTCGCGCTGGGCTTCGGCGCGCAGCAGATCGCGTTCATGCTCCGCCCGGGCACGGGCCTGGCCCGATTCGAACTGGCCGGAGACGAGTCTGGCCTGTTCGAGCACGACGCGGCCGAGCAGCAGCACAAAGGCCGCGAAGAACACCAATATGCCGACCGGCATGCCCCACAGCATCGCGAAGAACAGGCTGACGAGATTGGCGGTGAGCAGGAATGCGAGGCTCGCAGGCGGGAGCGCGGCATAGCGCAATGCGCCGATCGCGGTCACGCCGACGATCACTGCGACGATCACGACCAGATCGTGATCGCTGGCGCCCAACCCGCAGGTACCGAGAAACACCATCCAGCTGAACGCGGCGAAGCCCGCTTGTGCCACCGCCATGTTGACGGCGTGCCGCGACCTTTCGACTCGCCAGCCCTGCCTGCGCAGCCCGACATAGCGCGCGAGGAGCCCGCAAAGGGTGCCGAGATGGAAGACGAGCGCAGCGACGCGAACGAACAGATATTCGGTGTCGGCGGACATCGCCATCGTAGCGATGCTGACGACCAGCGACATTGCGAAGGTTAGGGGAAAGCCCTGCGACACCGCGATGATCTGGGTCCGAACGAGATCTTCGGGCAGCTTTGCCCAGCGGCCGTAAAGGGCATGGGCGAGTCGGACGACGAAGAGGCGCGGCGCGTGGTTCACCCTTCCATTTTAGTCCGGACGCGCCCGGCTACGTGTTTTTCCGTGCCCACATAGGTAGTTGACCATAGCCGGCGGAGCCGGCTCAGGCCTTCACATAGACCCAGGCGCGGATTCCCGAGGCGAGTATCGCTGCTTCGCGGCGATAATTCTCGCTCTCGTAAATGTCCGCGGCGGCGAGTTCGGCCGCGGTGAGGCGAAAGACCTTGCCCGCGATCGGCGGCGCCTCGGGATCAGCGACGAGTCCGCGATGGATCTCGATCCCGCTCGCGTCGAGCACCGCGGGGTCGCGGATCTGGATGTCGACCACCGCGTACCCGGCGAGGACGTCGTCCTCGCCTTCGAGCAGACGCCCGAATTGCGAACGCTGGACGCTTTCGAGCTGGAGCGTGCCGTAAGAGAAGAGCAATTGATCGGTGGTCATAGCTTGAGATGGATTCCGCGGCGGTGGAACGGGACGAGCGCGACGAGGACGATCGCCAAAGCGATGAGTGCGAAGACGAAGGACGCTACGTAGGGATCTGGAATCACGGCACCGAGCCGCGCGAAGCCCCAAGCCTGCAGGCTTTCTCCATGGATGAACAGGCGGAAGCTGGCGATGCCGATCAATACCGACAGGATGTAACCGAGGATCGCGTTCATCCCCAGCATGTTGAGGGGCCTGAGCAGGTGCGGCACCCGGCCATTCGGCGTCGCGGTCATGCAGAGCGCGAGCAGAACCGCGGCGCTGCCCGAGGTGAACAGCGCGAAGCTGCTGGTCCATAGCTTCTTGTTGATCGGGAAGAGCGGGTGGAGCAGCAGCCCGAGCGCGATCAGCGCCGCACCCGCCAGCGCGATCCGCAGCGTCGCGCGGTCGGGCGCGCGCTGCCAGGCAATCGCAGCGAGCATGCCGAACAGGACATTGGCGAGCGCGGGAATCGTCGAAAGCAGGCCCTCGGGGTCATAGACCACATTACCGGCCGCGTCGGTGCCGCCGCGCCAGATGTGGGCGGTGGTGAAGACGAGGCGGTCGACATAGCCGGCCAGATTGCCCTCGGGGCTGAGCCGGCCCGCCCCAAAACCGGGAACCGGGACCAGCGCGAGCAGCGCCCAATAGAGCAGCAACACGAACGTCGCTGCGGCGAGGAGCGCCGGCGGGCGGAGGCTGTGCCGGCCGTCCGGCGTCTTCGCCGCAGTCAGGATCGCGAGGGTCGCAACGAGCGCATAGCAAAGCGCGATGCGCTGGAGCACGCCGGGGATACGGAACGTCGCGAGTTCGGGCCGGGCTAGCAATTGGAGACCCCAGCCGATCGCGATCAGCAGCAAGCTGCGTCGCGCGATCTTGCCCCAGCCGGCCGCATCGATCCGGCGCGGGAAGGAGAGCGCGAGCGCGACGCCGACTGCGAACAGAAAGGCGGGGAAGACGAGGTCGGTCGGCGTCCAGCCATGCCATTCGGCGTGATCGAGCGGCCACCAGAGATGCGCCCAGCTGCCGGGCGTGTTGACGAGGATCATGCCGGCGACGGCGAGTCCGCGAAAGATGTCGAGACCGGCGAGCCGCGGCCTCGCCGCGATCAACCCACGGCCTCCAGCACCGCGGCGCGCAGCTCGGGCAGGCCCATGCCCTTTTCGCTCGACGTGGCGATGATGTCGGGATGCGCGGCGGGGCGCTTGCGCGCTTCGGCCTCGGTGCGCGCGCGGACCTCGGCGAGCTCGGTCGCCTTGATCTTGTCGGTCTTGGTCAGGACGATGCGATAGCTGACCGCCGCGGTGTCGAGCATGTCGAGTATTTCGTTGTCGACGTCCTTGATGCCGTGCCGCGAGTCGATCAGCACGAGCGCGCGCTTGAGCACGTCGCGGCCGCGCAGAAAGTCGTTCACCAGATAGCGCCATTGGCGCTGCATGTCCTTGGGCGCCTTGGCGAAGCCATAGCCGGGCATGTCGACGAGGCGGAATTTGAGCGGCTCGCCGATATCGAAGAAGTTCAGCTCCTGCGTGCGGCCGGGCGTGTTCGAGGTGCGCGCGAGGCCATTACGATTGGCCAGCGCGTTGAGCAGCGACGATTTGCCGACGTTCGAGCGGCCGGCGAACGCCACCTCGGGCACCACCGGGTTGGGCAGATGCTCGAGCCTGGGCGCCGATTTGAGGAAGGCGATCGGGCCGGCGAAGATCTTCCGCGCGGCTTCGATCTGGTCCTCGGTGAAGGCGGCGTCGGTCACTTGGCCTTCACTTCCTTCGCGTCCTTCTTGACCGGCTCCTTGAGCGCCGGGTGCTGGCGGTAGAGCAGCCATTGCTGCGCCATGGTCAGCACGTTCGACGTGATCCAGTAAACCTGCAGGCCCACCGCGAACGGCGCCATCAGGAACATCAGCATCCACGGCATGATGCTGAAGATCTGCTTCTGCATATCGTCCATCGGCGCCGGGTTGAGCTTGAACTGGAAGTACATGGAGATGCCGAGCAGGATCGGGATCACGCCGATCGCGAGGAACGAAGGCGGCGTGAAGTTCAGCAGCCCGAACAGGTTGAGCACCAGCAAAGGATCGGGTGCCGAAAGGTCGCGGATCCACGCGACGAACGGCTGGTGCCGCATCTCGATGGTCAGCAGCAGCACCTTGTAGAGCGCGAACATGATCGGGATCTGCAGCAGGATCGGCAGGCAGCCCGCGAGCGGATTGACCTTCTCCTCCTTGTAGAGCTTCATGATCTCCTGCTGCTGGCGCTGCTTGTCGTCCTTGTGGCGCTCCTGCAGCGCCTTCATCTTGGGCTGGACCGCACGCATCTTCGCCATCGAGGCGAACTGGCGCTGGGCGATCGGGAACAGCAGGCCGCGGATCGTGATCGTCAGCAGGATGATCGCGACGCCGAAATTGCCGACGAGGCGGAACAGCCAGTCGAGATAATAGAAGATCGGCAGCTCGATCACGCCGAACCAGCCCCAGTCGATCGCGCGATCGAACTGCACGATGCCGAGCTTGTCCTGATACTCCTCGAGCAGTTTCACTTCCTTCGCGCCGGCGAAGAAGTGGCTCGAATAGGTGACCTTCTTGCCGGGAGCCACGTCGAGCGGGGTCGTCAGTCGATAGTCCGCCTGATAGCCCTTGGTCGGGGTCGGGCGCTGCTGAAGCTGCGTGGACAGGCGTTGATCGGGGATCACCGCGGTCAGCCAGTAATGGTCGGTATAACCCGCCCAGCCGCCGGTGGTCGCAAAGCCCTGCTCGGCTTCGTCGACTGCCTTGTAATCGATATATTTCGCGGCGCCGTTGACGATCGCGATCGGGCCGACATGTGCGGCCCATTGATCGACATCGGTCGACTTCTCGGCGCGCGAGACGAGAGCGTAAGGCGTGACCGAGACCGGCGCGGTGCCGAGATTGGCGACGGTCTGGCGGATGCTGAACATATAGTTCGCGTCGACCGACAGCTCGATGCGGAACACCTGGCCGGTGGCGCTCTGCGCGCTCAGCGTGACGGGAGTCGTCGGGGTCAGCTTCGTGCCGCTGGCCTGCCAGATCGTGTTCGCGTCCGGCGCCTGCACGCCCGAGCCCTGCCAGCCGAACTCGGCGAAATAATTGCTCTTCGCGCCGCTCGGCGAGAGCAAGCGGATCGGCGGCGAATTCCTGGCGACCGTCTCGGCATATTGGACGAGCACGAGATCGTCGATCCGCGCGCCCTTGAGGTTGATCGTGCCGCGCAATTTGGGCGTCTCGATCGCCACGCGCGGGGTCTCGGCGAGGACGATCTGGCGGTCGCGCAGCGCCCTCGGCGAATCGGCCGCCGGATCGGCGCCGGGCCGGGCGACCGGAATGGTCTTGCCGCCTTCGATCTTGACCGGGGCGGGCTGCTGCTGCGGGAAGAACCAATGCGCGATCTGCGGCCAGCCGAACAGGATCAGTGCGGCCAGCACTGCGAAGATCACGAAATTCTTTTGGTCGTCTTTTTTCACCGATGATTCCCCGGAAGATCCGTCATGGCACGGGATCGTAGCCGTGCCCGCCCCATGGATGGCAGCGCAGGATGCGCCGCAAGGCGAGCCAACTGCCCTTGAGCGCTCCATAGCGATGAAGCGCTTCGATTGCATAGGCCGAACAGCTGGGCGCATAGCGGCAGCTGGGCGGCAGGATGCGCGACGGCACGAGCTGCCAGAAGCGCGCGATCAGGATGAGCAGGCGGGCTAGCATGTGAGCCCATCCTCTATTTCGTCATCCTCGCGAAAGCGGGGACCCATCTCCGACATCATCCGCGCGGGCAACGGCCGTGGTGCCTGAGACGCTTGCAGGAGATGGGCCCCCGCTTTCGCGGGGGTGACGAGTCTAGGAATACTCATCGGCTGAGCTTCGCACATGCCTTGGCCAGTTCGGCCTTCAGTTCGGCATAATCGCGCTCGATCCCGCCATTGCGGCCGATCAGCACGTGGTCGGCGCCGGGAATGCCGGCTTGCGGAAGCACTTCGCGGGCAAGCGCACGAAAGCGGCGCTTCATGCGATTGCGCACGACTGCGTTGCCGACCTTCTTGGATACGGTAATGCCGATCCGCATGACCGGATCGGCATCGTCACGCGCACGCACGAGCAGGACGAAGCCGGGCATGGGTGCCCGCTTCCCCGCATTGGCGGCGAGATAATGCTTGCGCTCGGTGAGCCGCGCGAGCGGTACGGCGGTTAGGCCGACAGCTTCTTGCGGCCGCGCGCGCGGCGGGCGCGGATCACGTTGCGGCCACCGACGGTCGCCATCCGGCTGCGGAAGCCGTGCCGGCGCGCACGCACCAGGTTGCTCGGCTGAAAGGTCCGCTTCATCGCTCATCCTCGGTAATCTGGAACGTAAAAGGGCCGCCACAGGGGCGGCCGCGTGTCGGGTGCCCATATCGAGGTGAGTCGCCCAAGTCAACGCGGGTCTGCCGGAAAACCGAGCATCTCGGCCTCTGCCTTCGCGATCGCCGCATCCCTGGCACGTTGCTGGCGCCGACGGAAGCTGCGGCGGCGCAGCGCCATGTCGCTGTAATGGCCGAAGCGCGGCCAGCGCCGTTTGAGTCGGGCGAAGCGTCTGCGCGCCCATTTCGAATTCTGGAGCACGAGCACGAGTCCCGCGGCGAACACGAAGATGCCTCCCGGGCCGGGAATGATTCCCACCAGCGGCGTAGCGACGATCAGCAGGAAGCCGGTCATCAGCAAGGCGATGCGGACGGCGGGACTCTTGCGTGCGCGGGACATGACCGGCGATGTGGGGGTTGTGTGTTGCTCATGCAAGACAGGCACACCCTCGCTCCATTTTGGTGGCGATCCGTTCCACAACGGGGAAAAGCGGTTATTGTCTCCCCTGTCCGGGGGAGAGCCGCATGATCGCGAGCGTATCAACGGTGGCGTATCTGGGGCTGGAAGCGCGCGGCGTGGAGGTACAGTGCAACCTCGTCGCCGGGCTGCCGAGCTTCGTCGTGGTCGGACTGCCCGACAAGGCGGTGGCCGAGAGCCGGGAACGCGTGCGCGCCGCGATCGCCGCGATCGGGCTGGCGCTGCCGCCCAAGCGGATCATCCTCAATCTCTCGCCCGCCGACTTGCCCAAGGAGGGATCGCATTTCGACTTGCCGATCGCGCTGGCGTTGCTCGCGGCGATGGGCGTGGCGGATGCCGAGACGCTGTCGGGCTATGTCGTCGTCGGCGAGCTCGGACTCGATGGACGGATCGCGCCATCGCCGGGGGTGCTGCTCGCTGCGCTGCATGCGTCCGAGGTGGGCAAGGGGTTGGTCTGCCCGGTGGCACAGGGCCCCGAGGCGGCATGGGCCGGATCGATCGAGGTGGTCGCCGCGCCCGATTTGATCGGGCTGCTCAATCACTTCAAGGGCAATCAGTTGCTGCCTGCGGCGCCGGCGGGCGAGATGGACACGCCCGGCTACGGCCCCGATCTCGCGCAAGTGAAGGGCCAGGAGACGGCGAAGCGCGCGCTCGAGATTGCCGCGGCGGGCGGGCACAATCTGCTGATGATCGGTCCGCCCGGCGCGGGAAAATCGCTGCTGGCGTCGTGCCTGCCGGGAATCCTGCCGCCGCTCGATGCCGCCGAGGCGCTCGGCATTATGTAGCAAATGCACCAACGTGTAGATAGCTGTAATCGTTTAAGATGCTATCCTCACCATATGACGGACTACGCAGTGGAAGCGCTCAAACGGAAGCGCGCAGAGATAACGGGCGAGATCGCGCGGCTACAGGCAAGGTTGGTAAGTGCTGACCAAGAGCTGGCGCATCTGGACGCCACGCTCCGCCTGTTCGCCCCTGACTTCGTGGCGGAGGCGGTGCTACCGAAGGTGTTCACCCCGCCCGCCAGTTGGAGCAAGCGGGGCGAGATGAGCCGCGCGGTGCTGTCTATCCTCCGGGTCGCGAAGGGGCCGCTATCGACGCGGGAAATCGCTTCCATGGTCGTCGCCCAGCGCGGCTTAGCTAACGATAGCGGAATACTGAACATCATGACCCGGCGCGTCGCCCACGTCCTGCGCGACAAGCGCGAGAAGGGCCTTGTGCGGTCGCTGGAGGAAACCGGGCTTTGGCTGCAGTGGGAGGTTACTAGGTAAAGCACCGGATCGGGCACTTCACGAACTGACGAGGAATGGGCCCTAAGCCATGTTCCTGTCATGAGACAGATTCACATTCCCCCCGCCGAGCTGATGGAAGCCGAAAGCGAAAGCAGGCTACCACCCGGCGCGGGCATTTTTCTGGCCGTGCTGGCTTCGGCGCTCTTCTGGGTCTTCGTTGCGGCACTCTACTGGGGCGCGTAACCCGAATAGCAAAAAGGCCCGGTCGCTGTGACCGAGCCTTTCCGCAAACTTGCTCTCAAACCTGAGGTAGCATACAGCAGGCAGTTACGCCACTAGACGCTTCTGGCGATCCTTCCTGTCGGCCTCAATCGCCTTCCTGATCGCTGCAGCGCTACGCGCAGAAGCCTCTGCGCAGTCTGTGTTGCCACGCCGGTCTTCCTCCTCGATCCTTTCCGCTGACAACGCCTCAGCAGCCATCACGTATGCGAGCTTATCGGTATCGAGGTGGTCCCGAAGGTTTGTCTTCGGGGGCAGCTTCATATTCGCGCGTATCTGATATGATTTGCCGCCCAACAGGTGGAGGTACACCGCTTCGGTGCAATCCATATAGCCCTTGGCCTGCACTCCGTGCGCTTTGAGCGTGTCCGTGTAGTTACGGCGCCGTGCTCGCGATAGCGCTCGCACGCCTGCCCAGTGGTTCGCCTCTGCGCTGGCACGCTGAAGTATCTCGTCGGCCAGCGTTGCATCGCCAGCGCGGTAACGGAGCCATACCTCGCGGACTTCAACCTCAAGGTCTGGGTTGAGATAGCCAGCATAGGCAGCCGCTAGAATCGGGTGAGCGAACGTACCCTTGTTGCCGCGTCCCGGTTTCGCCCGGATTAGGGCGCCACCCTTCCCGCCGGGTAAAATATCCGAAATTCGGATCTTTTTGGCGAGGGCCCCCAGAAGCGCCTTAGCTGCGGCTCCGGCCCTCCATTTGGCCGGTTTCTGAGCGGGCTTAGCGGCCGCTAATGCCCAAAGATCGTCTAGGCAGATCAGGCCGTTTTCATCTTCTGCGACCGCCTTGCCACGGATCACAAGCTGCTTAGGTTCTTCGGTACTCACGTATAAAGGTTCCTTTATGTGATGCACAAAGGACCTTGACGAACCCGTCAATTTTATGGATGAGGCGATACGCAAACATAGCCGTCCAGTCCCTGTGCTGGGTGGTTCACGAAAAGCCCGCCGTTCTCCCCAGAACCATGGCGGGTTTTTCAATTTTAGGGCGAGTCGCCACACCGGCGCAAGGGCAATGTTCACGGAACGTCTGGAAAACTTCTGTTTCGTGCACAGCTTTGTCAGTTGCCCCGCTGCCAGTACCCGGCCCACTTGCGGGACACCGGCGACGCCATCGCACTCTCTCCAACCAGCATAGCCTGCGAGCCGTTCGACACGCGGCGGTTATCCTCGCGCCACGAAGCCTCCTGCGCATAGGCGTTCAGGTACGGGCCGGCGATGTGGTGATGTGTACCGACTTCCATGCGGCGAAGGCGCGAGAAGTAGCTTTCGGCCTGATTGGTGCAGACGCCCTTGTCCATGAACTGGACGCTGTGATTGACGCGCTTCGTATCCCAGCCGGCGTGGAGTGCGTCCCAGCCGGTGCCTTCGTCGGCGTGGATCGTGGCGAGCGTGGCGACGTGATCGCGCACGAAGGGAACCGCATCGCCCTCAACGCGGACAACAAACGGAAGTGACTTCCCGCCGCGCTCGCGCATGATGACAACGCACTGGCGCTTGCCGGTGCGGTTCTGGACAAGGCGACGGTCCTTGCGCTCTGCCTTGACGTTCTCCTGCTTCACGTAGCCGCCGAAGTACCCGCCATCGATCTCGACAACGCCGTTCAGCGTGCGGTTCTGCTGCTCAAGGCTCATTGCCTCGCGCAGCTTGTGGGAGAGGACGAAGGCGGTCTTGTATTGCACGTCCAGATCGCGGCTGACTTGCAGCGCCGACACGCCCTTGGCGCCATTCACGAAGATGACGATCGCGGCGAGAAGATCCGTGAAAGACAGCTTGCGCGAAGCGAAAATGGTGCCGCTCGTAACGCTGAACTGGTGATGACAGGCAACGCACTTGAAGCGGCGGCGCGACGTGATGTTGTACGTCTCGACGCAACCGCACTTCGGGCAAACCGCCTCGCCATCGTTCTCCGGCCAACGAAGCTGGCAGAACGTCTCATAGGCTTCCTGGTCCGACATGCGGAAAACCTGCTTGAGGCTCAACGTGCGGGCGGTTGCGGAGAGGAGAAAGTGCTGCATGTCATCGTATCCAGTGCTTATGCACTACATATGATGGCATCATGCATCGTTGTCAACGGCAATCGTATCGCATATGATGACGTTTATGGATCATAGGCGAGCGGATATGAACTTGCTTCAAAGGGCGATCTTGGTGGCTGGCGCTGCGTTCCTGCTGCTGGCCTCTTACGCGAACGCGATAGGCGAGTACGGGGTAGGCCCCGCAGACGACGCATGGCTGGCAACTGTGCAGTTCCTTTGCGCCTTGGCGCTGCTGTTCGTTGCCACCAGCAGCAGGAAAAAGGAAGTCGAAGAATGACCCGCGAAAAGGAATGGGAGGATCGCGTAAAGCGGCTCCTGAAGGCAGAGCTTGCCCGCAAGGGCGTCACCTACGCGCAGCTAGTTGGAAAGCTCGCTGACATTGGCGTGATGGACTCCGAGCCGAATATCAGGAACAAGATCAGCCGGGGCAAATTCACAGCGGTGTTCTTACTGCAATGTCTGGAAGCGATAGGGACCAGCGACTTACGTCTGTAGCCATCGCGGGATTTTGCGGGCTAGCCATCGTCGGGGCATGTGCGCTGGTCTTCTTTCTTGGCTCACTACGTGGCGAGCAAAAAGACCGCGCCGACACCGCCTATCGCTATCAGCAGAGCGCTAAAGAGAGCGCGGAGCGCGCCTGTATCGGGACTGATGCGGGCGCTGTTTTTGAATGTGTCGTTGAGAAGGCCGAAACCGCCGCCCAAGCCCAGCACGATCAACGCGATCTTGCCGCCCAGCAGCAGGCCGCGTGGGCCGGCATGCTTAGCTCCGTATGGTCTTTGGGCGCCCTCGTTGCGACGGCTCTCGGCTTGTATTGGATCAAGGGCACGCTGGACGCGACTCGGGTTGGCGCCGAGGCTGCGCAGTCGGCCGTCGAAGAAACTCGCCGGGTCGGCGAGGCGCAGGCCGCCGCGTACCTCAGTATCACTGGTGGCTCGCTCTACTTTACCATGCCGATCCACACTACGTTTGCCGAAATGGATATCATCAATACCGGGGCTTCTCCCGCCTTTAACATTCGAGGAGAGGCGTACGTTGAGCGCCTGAGTTTCGTACCCGGTGATCACCCCCTTTTGCCGCTCAAGCCGACAACCTGGATTTCCCACGCAGGCACGATAAGCGGCGGCATGGTTCCTGCCGGGAGGGATCCCGCCACCGCGAAGGCGGCTTGGGACTCCCTGTCCAACATTGTCCGGGATGTTCGTGAGCAGGGCGATCATTCGATTCGCCTCGCTGGCACGCTTCGTTGGACGGACGTTTTCGGGAAAACTCGGGAACTTGATTTCGAGGCGATCGGCGATCCGGACCATAGCGGTCTCGGCGAGATGGGAGTTAAATTCGCCAACTTCACCGCTTCCGATTATCGGCATGATGTGCCCGCCGACACCTAACCCCATCAGCGCCGCAAAAATTAGAGACACGCTCTAGCTCCTATTTGGAGCGGCGTTATGCGCTTCGTCACCGTCTGCGATACGTTCGCCTGCTTAGGGCAAACCTGTGTCATCGCCTTGGTGCATTTGCTACATAATGCCGGAGGCGCTCGAGGTCTCGATGGTCGCCTCGGTATCGGGAATGCTGTCGGGCGGCCGGCTCACGCGGACGCGGCCGTTCCGCAGCCCGCACCATTCGGCGTCGATGGCGGCGCTTACCGGCGGCGGGCTCAGGGTCAAGCCGGGCGAAGTGAGCCTCGCGCATCTCGGCGTATTGTTCCTCGACGAACTGCCCGAGTTCCAGCGCGCGGTGCTCGATTCGCTGCGCCAGCCGCTCGAGGCGGGGGTGGTGAGCGTGGCACGCGCCAATGCGCATGTGACTTTCCCGGCGCGCGTCCAACTGATCGCGGCGATGAATCCGTGCCGCTGCGGGCATCTCGGCGATCCTGCGCTCGCCTGTTCGCGCGCACCGCGATGCGCCGCGGACTATCAGGCCAAGGTGTCGGGCCCGCTGCTCGACCGCATCGACCTGCACGTCGAGGTGCAGCCGGTGAGCGCCGCGGACCTCGTACTGCCGCCGCCGGCCGAGGGCTCGGCCGAAGTCGGCGCGCGCGTGGCCGCGGCGCGCGCGGTCCAGGCGACGCGCTACTGCGACGTGGCGGCGCGGACCAACGCCGAGGCCGACGGCGAGATACTCACCGAATTCGCCACGCCCGATGAGGCCGGCCGCAAGTTGCTCGCCCAGGCGGCCGAGGCGATGCGGCTCTCGGCCCGCGGCTATACCCGTGTGCTGCGCGTCGCGCGGACGATTGCCGATTTGGCCGGGATGGAAGGAGTGGGGCGCATCCATGTGGCCGAGGCGCTGAGCTATCGACGGCGTTCGCCGACGAACTGAGATTTATAACCTGACGGCTTGCCCAACGCCCAACCTCTCTTTTATGTATGATAAATAAGCTAAGAAGGAGAGGGCTATGCCCGAGACGTCGGATCGGGGAACGCGGGGGCGGTTGCGTCGGGGGTTCGCACATGGGCTGTTCGCCGTTGCGATCATGCTCGCCGTCACGCCCAGCTTCGCCCAAAACGTCCCTCCCGGCGCGCCCGAGATTCCCGCCGTCGATCCCGAACGCGCCTATCTGTTCGCGCACATGACCAAGGAGCGCTACGGCGTGCTCTATTATTCGGTCAGTCTCGATGGCCTCCACTGGCGGCGAGTCAATCGCGGCGATCCGGTGTCGAGCGACTATCACGGCCATGCCTCGATCGCGCATGGCGGGGACGGCCGTTACTATCTGGTCGGCAACCAGAGCGACGAGGATCCGCTGATCCGTTTCTGGGTCTCGGACGATCTGATCCGCTGGGCTCCCTATGCGACCTACCAGCCCGATCTCGCCGATATTCCCGGCCATGCCGGCGCGCTGCAGCGGATCGGCGCACCGAAGCTCCTGTTCGACCCGGCGTCGACATCCTTCCTGCTCACCTGGCACACGCCCAATGTGCCGGGGGCGAAAGAGGATCCCGAACGCTATTGGGCAAGCCAGCGCACGCTCTACGTGACGGGCAAGGATCTCGCGAAACTGCCGGCAAAGCCGAAGCGTCTGTTCGCATGGGACATGGCGACGATCGACACGATCGTGCAGCCCAATCCCGCGGGCGGCTATTGCGCGGTGATCAAGGACGAGCGCTACCCTTCGTATGACTGGATCACCGGCAAGACGATCCGGATCAGCTGCGCGGCGAAGCTGCTCGGCCCCTATCCGCAGCCGGGACCGCCGCTCAGTCCCAATTTCCGCGAGGCGCCGACTCTGGTTCGGGCACCGGTGAGCAACGACTGGCTGCTTTATTACGAGCAATATGCCGGAACGGGCTATGGCCTATCGCGCGCGCGGCGGCTCGAAGGGCCGTGGTATCAGGTATCGGGCAATAGCGGCGTCCCCGAATGGAACCGTTACGAGATGCCGGCCGGCACCCGCCACGGCTCGATGATCGCCATCAGCCGCAAGCAATATGACGCGATCGTCGCGGCGTTCCCGGGAGAGATGAAGTGAAGCGGACCGCAATGTTCCGGCCTGCGCTGGCGCTGGCGCCGCTGGCGATCCTGCTCGGCGGTTCGGCCGACGGGCAGCGCTTCACCAATCCGCTGCTGCCCTCGGGCCCTGATCCGTGGATCACCCGCGAGGGGCAGGATTATTATTACCTCAACACGCTCGGCAACCGGATCGCGATCCGCAGGACGCGCGATCTGGGCAGGCTGGCCGAAGCCGAGGAAGTGACGGTGTGGCGCGCCCCGCCGACGGGCCCCAACGCCCAATCGATCTGGGCGCCCGAGCTGCATCGCATCGAGGGGAAATGGTATCTCTATTACACCGCCGCGGCCGCGGGGCATGACGACGACGCCCATCGCGGCATCTTCGTGCTCGAAAATGCGGGTGAGGATCCGCTGACCGGCGATTGGGTCGATCGCGGCCAACTCAAGACCCGGCACACCGGGATAGACGGCACCACCTTCGTCCACGCCGGCAAACGTTATTTCGTCTATTCGCCTTATGTTGGCCCCGACAGCAATCTCGCCATCGTCGAGATGGCCAATCCGTGGACGCTGAAGGGCCCGGAGAGCATCATCGCGCGGCCCGATCAGACATGGGAACGCCAGGGCGGCCGCCAGATCCTCGAGGGCCCCGAATTCCTGCCCGGGCCCAGCGGCGCGCTGTTCCTCAGCTATTCGGGCAGCGCGTGCTGGTCGGACGATTATGCGATCGGGCTGCTGAGCGCCCCCGCAGGCGCAAACCCGCTCGATCCGACGGCGTGGACCAAGGCGCCGCGCCCGGTGATCGCCAAATCGCCAGCGCACGGCGTCTATGCGCCCGGGCATAACGGCTTCTTCACCACGCCGGGGGGCGAGCACTGGATCGTCTATCACGCCAATCCTGGCCCCGAGATGAAGTGCACCCCGAAACGCGCGCCGCGAATCCGGCGCGTCAGCTTCGGCCGCGACGGACACCCGGTGTTCGGCGAGCCAGCAGGCGACGGCGTGTTGCGTTGATCGAAGCCGACTGGTTGGCCCCGGGCGATCGGCGAATTCGTCCAATATTCATTGACCGGTCCGTGCGGCGAGGGCACGCTTCCTGACCTCCGCGAGACATTTCCTGCGATCACCTGATTCAGGCAGCGCTGGATGGAGTGAGGCCATGAAGAAGAGGGACGTCGGCCCTCCGCCCGTCGTCAACGCACGTTGGCTGCAACGCGCCGCACAGCCCAAGGGCGCCGGCGCTCCGCCCACGGCCATCCCGCCGATCGTGAACGCGCGATGGCTCGCCGGCCCGGTCCAGCCGAAATCGGCGCCGGTTCCGCGGCCTGCCGGCCCGGCGCTACCACTTCCGCATCAGCGCCCGGGCATCGTGCGACCATCGGCGCCGGTCGTGCTTCCCCGTTCCGGCGGTGCGATTCAATTGAAAGAGGATCTGACGGCGCGGAATATCGCCGATGTGCGGAAGCGCGTCGTGGGATCGCATCCGGCGGCCGGTAATCCGGTCGGACCGCGGACGGTTCAGCGCGCAATGGCGGTGGCGCAGGCAGTTCCGCCGTACAACGAGACAAAGGAAGAGTGGGCCAGCGGCGACAATCTCGAAGATCTGCGGGCATGGCGAGGGGAGGACGCGCAAGACTGGCTCGAGACGCAGATCCGGAATTTGACCGAGAGCGAAGGGACGTACGGCAATCAGGAGATTTTCGACGCCTTCATCGCGCGGAACTATGCCGTCGTCGAACTGACCGCGGCGGGCGTCACGTACATCGGCAAGGGGGTCTCCGCCTCGGCTTTGCCGGGCGTGCATGGCGAGCGGCAAGCTTTCCGGGACGCAGTCCAGCAACTTCCCGGTGCCCCCTATGACTGGACGCAGGCCACCGCAGCCAATCTGTGGGCCGTCAAGGGGGCCCGGGTTTCGAGGATCTTGTCCGACCGCGAATTGTGCAAGGGTACGACGAACTGCTGCGCCAATTGGGCAGCGGTCATCTGCGGCGGCAACGGGATAACGACACCAGTCTATTTCGGCGTCTACTATAATCCCGCTGGCAAGAAGGAGCTGTATCAAGGGATCAAGTCGCAATTGATCCATTATCTGAGTGGGCAGGCAAAGGAATATTTCACGGAGGTGACGCGAAAATAGCCGGAGCGATCTGCGACCGGGCGATGGCCGCGCCAGCAGTCCGTGATCAGCGGAAGCGCAGGCAGGCGGAGTTTCACCGGCGCCCGCTGCACTGGCATCGTTTCGAACGGTACGAAATTAACGCGTCCTTTGTGCGTTTCGGTAGAGACATGGTATGTTGCACCGATATCGCCGAATTCGATTCTGCGAGGGATGGGCCATGGCCGTGCGGGTGATCCAGGGATATTTTGTCGGCCGCGGTCCGGTCCGCGATCTCGGCCGCGTTGCACCGTGCGCGAACAGGCCCGCACCGCTTGTCCAGACAAAGGCGGCGCCGACGCGACCCGCGCTCGCATACGCGCCGGCGAGCGCCGTCGCAGGGCACGCGAGCGATGGCAGCTTCGAGATCGATCCGACGCGGCTCGGGCTCGCGCGCAGCGGCGGCGTCGCGCTGCCCGGGGCGCTGCTCGCCAAGATGGAGGGGGCGTTCGGCGCCGATTTCTCGCAAGTGCGCGTGCATGTCGGCCCGCAGGCGGCGCGTATCGGCGCGATCGCCTTTACCACCGGAAACGACATCTATTTCGCGCCGGGGCGCTATCAGCCGGAATCCGTGATCGGGCAGCAATTGCTCGGGCACGAACTTGCCCATGTCGTCCAGCAGCGGCAGGGGCGCGTGCGTGCTTCCTCGCCCGGCGTGTCGATCGTGCAGGATCGTGCGCTGGAAGCCGAGGCCGATCGGCTCGGCGCTCGCGCCGCGGCGCACCGGACGCTCCAGGCCAAGGGACTGCACGGGGGCCAGGTGCGCGTGTCGGAACCTGTCCGCGACCGCGACGGCAGCTATCGGGTCAATGCCGAAGTCGCGGGGCGCAGCGTCGGCTCGTTGCGCGTGCACGTCGGTACGGGGCGCAGCGCGCTGGTGACCGATCTCGGAGTCGATCCCGGGCACCGCAGCCAGGGGATCGGCAAGATGCTGCTCGCCTCGGCGGCGCGCGCGGGGCAGCGCTTCGGCAAATCCTCGGTGACGCTCACTGCCGACGATAATGGCAGCGGCAAGCTCAACCGCTGGTATGGCGGACTCGGCTTCGCGCGCGCGGGCAGCGATGCGCGCGGCCGGCCGCGGTTCGAGGCGCAGGCCGGACAGGTGCTGGCAGGCGCAGCGCAACCGAAGATGGCGGGTCGACCGCTCCGCGTTCAGCCGCAGGCCGCGTCGCATCCCGGCGCGCCCGGACTCGTGGCGCAGCACCCGGTCGTCGTGAAGTCCAAATAGTCGACCGCGCGTCGGAGACTTTTGCTCGCAAATTTAGCTCCCGAACAGGACGGGGAAGGAGGGGCAGCCGCAAACAGCGCCATCCCCGGGGAGCATATTCTTCGCTTTCGGGAAATGACGAGATCTTCGCGGTGCTTGAGGTCCGAAAGATCTTGTCGCCTTCAACATATTGCATGCTATAGAATCGCGTTCCCGCATCGGAGATCAGGCATGCGCGGCCGGGTGATTCAGGGCCTTTTCGTCGGGGGCCAGATGCGGGCGGCGCCGGGGGTGCTCCGGCCTGCCGGCTCGATCCAGCGCGCGCCGGGCCCGCCGTCGAATGCGGCGGCCACCCGGCCGGGGGCGGTGCAGGCGCGGATCGCGCCCGGTCGCCCTGCGCCCGCGCACCAGCCCGCGCGGCCGGCGCAGTTGCACGGCGGCCGCGAGAGCTTCGATGTCGATCCGGCCCGGCTCGGCCTGGCCCGGGGTGGCGGATCGCCGCTGCCTCAGGCGGTGCTCGCCAAGATGGAAGCGGCGTTCGAAGCGGACTTCTCGCAGGTCCGCGTCCACGTTGGGCCACAGGCGTCGCGCATCGGCGCCATCGCCTTCACGACCGGCAACGACATCTATTTCGCGCCGGGACGCTATGTCCCCGAATCGGTGCAGGGACAACAATTGCTCGGACACGAGCTCGCCCATGTCATCCAGCAACGCAACGGCCGGGTGGCCACTTCAGGCAATGGTGTGTCGGTGGTGCAGGATTTCGCGCTCGAGGCCGAAGCCGATCGACTTGGTATGCGCGCCGCAGCCTATCGTTCTGCGCTCCAGGCGAAGCCCGCCACGCCGTTCGTGCCGCGTTCGGCGCAGATGCGCCCCGGCGCGCGGCCCGAGGCGGCCCAACGGAAGCTCGGCCCTCCGCCCGCTGCCTTCGGTCGTTCCGCTGCTCCGGCACGCGGACGGGCGGTGCAGCGGGCCCATAGTAGCAACAACTTCAACTCGCCGTTCCTATATACTGCGCAGTCCCCCGTGCTGCACTCCTATGTTCCGGCGCCCACTGCTCCCTTTGTCACGCCGTTTTACTACCCGAACCTCAATTTCAGCTCTCCGTCGCCTGTGGGATTCGGGCAGGGGGGCGCCACGCCTTCTGTGGTGCACACTTGGTCGCCGCCGCCACAGCAGCCCAAGCCTGTCGTGGTCAGCGTACCGACGCAGACCGTGCCAATCTATTCGGTCCAGAACAGTCAGGTCACGGTCAACCCCTTCTCGTTCGAGGGTAATGTCGTCAACAACTGGCAGTCGAGCAACACCACCGGCTCCGTCGATCTCGATCGTGCGATGCGCAATTTCGGAAAGCCGCAGCAAGGAGTCACCAAAACCTATATGGATCTCGCTGCGCGGATCGGGAAAGGCGGGAAGAACCCCCCGCAGGACGTATATGACGATTTGCTCAAGATGCTGCAGGCCATCGGTCCCTTGAGCTTCGCGAATACGGATCTTGGGAAAATCTGGCAGGGCAATCTCAATTCCTATGGCGGCAGCAAGACGGGGAGCGCGCTTTACAGTGCGATCCGTTCGAAGATGACGGCCTCGATGAAGGATGAAGGCACCGAGGACGACGAGACGCTGAATGATCTCATGCGCCAGGTCACCGGCCGGCCGTTCGAAGTGCATCACATGCTGTACAAGAGCCTGTTCCAGAAATTTGCTGTAGAGATCTGGAATCTGGTGCTGGCCGAGCGAAGCGCCAAGGAATCGCGCGACGGACCTGGCCAGCATGAGCTGTTTCATCTGGTGGCGTCGGGCAACAGCACCAACAAATTCGCGGTGATGCACGACATCTTCGAGCCGGCCTTTCGAAAATACATGGGCAAATGATCGGGCGGGGCTCGTGTCAGTTCAGCTTCATCACCCGCTCTTCGCCGCCATTCCTGTTTCGCCGACACCGCGAAATGTGCCAAGGGGCCGCCGTCTCGACCATAGATAATATCGCAACCATCATCGGGCCGGTTGGCGCGGCGAATATCTGCGTAGATGTTTGCGGATCTGTAACGATTTGTTGGGATTCGACATATCAATCTTCGGCGCCGGCAAAGCAACCGACGATGGTACCTATACCTTCGCTCGAGCTATTGGTTGCGAACCATGACGCGTGGGATATCATGCTCGTCGCGAATGATCGGGTAGCTGTGCAGGAGGGTCGGCCGTGGCAGGTCAGGTGATCCAGGGCTTTTTTCTCGGCGGCAGGATGCCCGTCGCTTGCGCCGTACGACCGGCGGTCGCGCAGCCGGCAGTGGCCGGCATGCCGCGTCCCGGTCCGCCGCGACCAGCCTTCGTGCATGCAAGTGCGACGGTGCAGCAAAGGCCGGCGCCCGGCCGGCCGCTGCAAATGCGCCAGCCCGGGCAAGTTGCGCAACGCTTCGGCGGCAATGAAGGCACCGAGATCGACCCGGTCGCGATAGGCCTGGTTCGCAGCGGCGGCCAGCCTTTGCCCCAGAGGTTGCTGGCAAAAATGGAAGCGGCGTTCGGCGCGGACTTTTCTTCGGTGCGCGTCCATGTCGGTCCGCAGGCTTCTCGAATCGGCGCGATAGCGTTCACCACCGGCAACGACCTTTATTTCGCGCCCGGCCAGTTTCAGCCGGAATCGGTGAAGGGGCAGCAATTGATCGGCCACGAGCTCGCCCATGTCATTCAGCAGCGCCAGGGCCGCGTCCGCGCATCCGGGAATGGCGTTGCCGTGGTGCAGGATCATGCGCTGGAGGCCGAGGCTGACCGGCTCGGCATGCGCGCGGCAATGCAGCCGAGCGCGACGGGGCTCGTGCAACGCAAGATCGATGGTGCTTCACGCGGTGTTTCGCCACGGCCTGGCCGTCCGCCACTTGTTCATGCGGCGAGCGATCGCGCCGCCACCTCGACGCGCGCGTCGATCCAGCGGATGGAAATGGATCTCGAAAATTACGGTGGCGGGCAGTCGCAAAAGATCTTCGGTCTCCCATCCGATTGGGAGAAGAGTATCAAGAAGAAAAGCGCCACCAAGATGGAGAAAATGTTCAGTTCTGGCGAAAATATTTCCGAGGCGCGTGACTATGGGCATCAGCGTGCCAAGCAAATGCTTCGCTGGGTGGCGTCTTTATTATATAAATATTATCCTAATTGTGTCGAAATTCAATGCTATTATCGCCACAACTATATTTACGTTTCATCCAATAAAAATTCCGTCAACAACAAGATGCGGCAAGATTTGGCAGGGGGCATGCGAACGCTACTCAAGACGGCGTTCGAGGCCAGCTATCCTAAGAATATGGACAAGGATTTCCGTAAGCGAATCAAGCATCACGGCAAGAAACTACTGTCGAAGACTCTGAATGATGGACAGGAGGACGTTTGGGACGCCATCCGGAACAATCGGATTATCGTTCCCAATACCCTTTATGATGTTGACCTGCACGCAGAACGCCGCATCCAGGAACATCTCGGTATCAAACTCAACAAGAAGTATTTGGGCGGCGTCAAGCGGGCTTGCACCGTCTGTGCAATCGATCTCGATTTGACCGATCTGTCGGTAGGGCCGTTCTGGCCCTCGAAAGCGGCATTGGGCGGATATGACAAGGACCATATCAAGGAGACGATGGAGGACGAGGAAATCTTCAGCCATGTCACCAAGAGCAAGCGGACTGGCAAGCTGACGACCGACTACGATAGCGACAGTGACTCCGGCACCGACGAGTATCTCTGACACCATGGCGTCGGTTTTCGCAGAGCATCGCCCCGAGACGCGTCGCTAATTCAATTTCACCAGCCCGCCCTTCAGTTCGAGCATCCCGCCGCCATCGAACTTTCCGCTCGCGCTCGCGGTCACTTCCACCGTCAGCCCCTTGAGGGTCAGCGCGGTGCCCGCCTCGATCGCGACGCTGGTGCCGCCTTTCACCGTCATCCCCGTACCCGATTCGATCGCGACGCTGCCGCTCGCCTTGATCGTGACGTTGCCGGTGACTTCGATGGTCAGATTGCCCGAGACGGTCTGCGACGCATCGCCCTTCACCGTCTCGTCGGCATTGCCTTCGATCGTGACGGTGGAATTGCCCTTCACGCCGTGGGTGGCGTTGCCGGTGGCGATCGAGGTGGTCCAGTTGCCCTTGCTGACGGTGAAGGCGTCATTGCCTTCCTCGACGGTGACGCTGCGATCCTGCTTGACCGTTTCGGTGCTGTTGTTGAGCACCTTTACCGTCAGATCCTTCTGCGCCTGGAGGAATACCTCCTCGTCGCCGGCTTTGTCCTCGAAACGCAGCTCGTTGAAACCTTCGGCGCTCGGCGTCGACTGGCTCTTTAGCGTGGTGCGGCTCTGATTGTCGGGGAGCGCATAGGGCACCGGATTGTCGCCATTGTAGACACAGCCGGTGACGAGGGGCCGATCGGGATCGCCTTCGAGGAAGCTGATCACCACTTCCTGTCCGATCCGGGGCAGCGCGAACGCGCCCCAGCTCTTGCCCGCCCAACTCTGCGAAACGCGCACCCAGCACGAGCTGTCGGCATCCTTCTTGCCGAGCTGGTCCCAGTGGAACTGGACCTTGATCCGACCATATTCGTCGGTCCAGATCTCCTTGCCCGAGGGGCCGACGACGATCGCGGTCTGCGAGCCGGCGATGCGCGGGCGCGGAGTGATGCGCGCCGGGCGGAACGGGATGTCGGCGGGGAAGGCGGTGAAGCGATTGGCATAGCCGCGGCGCTGGGCGTCGTGATGGACGCTGAGCAATGCGTATTTCTTGTTGAACGCGTCGGCGGGATGGCCGGTCAGCGTGAAATTGGTGCCGCTGGCGAGATGGCGGAGCGGCGAGCTGCCATGGAGCTGGCTGGCCAAAGCCGCGAGCTCCTCGCCGCGCCGCTTGGCGACCGCCTCGGAATCGGCCTTGAGCGCCGCGCCGGCGGGATATTCGTAGACTTTGCCTTCGCCGGCGCTCGCCAGCAGCGCGGTTGCGGGAGTGGTGAAGTTATAGTCGGTGGTCTTGAAGCCGCCGGGCACTGCAATTTGCTCGAGCTCGACGCTCTCGATCCGCAGGTCCGACAGCCATTCGCTGGCGCCGCCCAGCGCGAGCCACGGCACCGATGCGGCATTGGGGCAGGCGGGGAATTTGGCCGGATCATCGACCAGCACCAGGGTGTGCTTGCCCGGCTTCTGCTCGAAATAATAAGCGATACCCGCTGTTTCCATCAGCCGGCTGACGAAATCGAAGTCGGATTCGTCATATTGAACGCAATATTCGATCGGCGTGTAGCTGAGCACGAGATCGTTGCGTACGGTCTGCAGATCGTAATCGGCGAACACCTTGGTCAGGATCTCGGCGACGGTGAGGTTCTGGAAGATGCGGTGGTTGCGCGACAGCGTCAGCAGCCATAGCCATGGCCGCATCTCGATCGTGCAGCGCGAGCTGCCCTGGCTGAAGCGCGACACCACCCCGTTGAAGGTGCGCGCGATGCCGTCGCCGCCTTTCAGGGTGACGTCGATCGGCTTGCCGGCGATCGCCTGCGGATCGAGCCACGCCGCGCTGGTCGATGCGATCAGGTTGAACAGGAACGGGCGCGAGATCGTCTCCACGCCTTCGAACGACTGCAGCGACAGCACGCCGGCGCCGAGCGGCGTGGCGACTTCGAGCGACCAGGAGAGATCGGTCATCGGTCGATGTCGACCCGCAGCCGCCCGCGGCCGTCGACCGAGATGTGGGCGGACTGGACGGGGGCGCCTTCGGCGAGGCGGTTGAGCAGGGCCGCCGAGAGATCGGGCAGGATCTGATGGGTGATGATCGCATCGACGCTACGCGCGCCGCCCTCGGCCTGGTCGGCCTCGGCTGCGATCGCCAGAACGACGGCATGGTCATAGGTGAGCTCGCCCCGCCGCGAGGCGGTGAAACGCGCGCTGATCCGGTCGAGCTTGAGCTTCGCCACTGCGACGATCTCCGCCGTGCCGAGCGGCAGATAGGGCACCACCACCAGTCGGGCGAGGAAGGCGGGCGCGAAATGCCGGAGCAGTTCGGGCTGCAGCGCCGTGGTGATCGCGCGCGCCTCGGCCCGCTCGGCGCGCGCTTGGGCGAGGACATCGGTCCCGACATTCGAGGTGAGCAGGATCAAGGTATGGGTGAAATCGACCGTGACGCCTTCGCTGTCCTCCAGCATGCCGCGGTCGAATACCTGATAGAAGATCTCGAGCACGTCGGGGTGCGCTTTCTCCACTTCGTCGAGCAGCATCACCGAATAAGGCTGGCGACGCACCGCTTCGGTCAGAATGCCGCCCTTGCCGTAGCCGACATAGCCCGGCGGGGCACCCTTGAGCCCCGACACCGAATGTGCGGCCTGATATTCGGACATGTTGACCGTGATCAGCGCGCGCGGACCGCCGAACAGCATCTCGGCCAGCGCCATCGCGGTTTCGGTCTTGCCGACGCCGCTAGGGCCGCAGAGCAGGAACACGCCGGTGGGCTTGGTGGGATCGCCGAGTCCGGCCTGGAAGGTCTGCACCCGGCGCACGATCGTGTCGATCGCCGCGCTCTGGCCGATGATCCGGCCGGCGAGTCGGTCGCCGAGATCGCGCGCGGTGGCGCTGGCATTGCCGAGGATCGCGTCGATCGGCACCCCGGTCCATCCCGACACGACGTCGGCGATCGCGCGGCGGTCGACGGCGATCGGGACCAGCGGATCGTCTTGCTGGATTTCCGCCAGCTCGAGATTCAGCCCGTGCAATTCGCCCCGCGCAGGATCGCCGGGATGTTCCTCCAGCTGGCGCTCGAGCGCGCGGATCCGGTCGAACGTATAGCGTTCCTGTTCCCAACGGCTGGCGATCGCATCGCGCGTGTCTTGCGCATCCGCGCGGTCGCGCAGCAATTGGGCGAGGCGTTCGTCCTGCTCGGGATCGCCCGCCGGAGCGTCGTCGAGCCGGGCGATCTCGGCGTCGAGATTGGCGCAGACCAGTTCGGCCGAATCGAGCCGGTGCGGCGGGCAGGATTGCGCGATCGCGACGCGTGCGCAGGCGGTGTCGAGCACGTTGATCGCCTTGTCGGGCAATTGCCGGTCGGTGACGTAGCGTTCCGACATGCGCGCCGCTTCGGCGAGCGCCTCTTCGGTGATCCGCACCCGGTGGAACGCCTCCAGCTTCGCGCTGAGATGGCGGAGAATGATCACGCTGGTGTCGACGCTCGGCGGACTGACCTTGACCGGCTGAAAGCGCCGCGCCAGCGCCGCGTCCTTCTCGAAATAGCGCTTATATTCGCCCCAGGTCGTCGCCGCGATCGTGCGCAGCCCGCCGCGAGCCAGTGCGGGCTTGAGCAGATTGGCGGCGTCGGCCTGACCCGGCGCCCCGCCGGCGCCGACCAGCATGTGCGCCTCGTCGATGAACAGGATCGTTGCCGCGGGCGCTCCGCCCACTTCTTCGATCACGTCGCGCAATCGTTGCTCGAACTCGCCCTTCATGCTCGCCCCGGCCTGCAGCAGCCCAAGATCGAGCGCGAGCAAGGCGACTCCGGCGAGCGCTTCGGGCACCTGGCCCTCGGCGATGCGCTGCGCCAGGCCTTCGATGATCGCGGTCTTGCCCACCCCGGCGTCGCCCGTGAGGATCGGATTGTTCTGGCGGCGGCGCATCAGGATCTCGATCACCTGATCGATCTCGGGTTCGCGGCCGATCACCGGATCGAGCTTGCCGGCACGCGCTTGGGCGGTGAGATCGATGGTGAAGCTGGCCAGCGCCGCCCCGCGGGTTTCGCCCGACGCCGCAGCGGCAGGGATGAGGTCGCGGCGCCCCGCTTCATGCCCCGCCGCGACAATCTCGGTCAGGTCGTCGGCGAGCCGCTGGCGCGGGAGCCTCGCCAGCTCGGGCACGCCGCCGACCACTGCCTCGCGGATGCGGCTGTCCTCGACGACTGCCTGGAGCAGGCAGGCCGAGCTGATCACCGCAAGATCCTGATCGATCGAAGCGATCAGCCACGCGGCCTCGATCGCGGTCGCCAGTTGCGCCGATACGCCGGGATTTTCGCGGTTGCCCACGCTGAACCGCATCAGTGCCTGCTGGAGCTGCCCGGTCAGCGCGGCAGGATCGGCTTCGTAGCGGTCGAGCGCGATGGCGAGATCGGAGCCTGGATCGTCGACCAGCTCGAGCAGCACATGTTCGATCTCGACGGCGAAATGGCCTTGCTGGAGGCTCCGTTCGGCGGCGCGCTCGAGCGCTGCGCGGCACGTGCGGCTGAGCTTTCCCATCAAGGCCTTGAGCGCGATCACGGCAGCGGCGCGGGCCTGAAGACGTTGAGCGCGGGGCGCAATGCGATCACGCGCAGCGCGGGAAGACTGTTGCCGGCAAGGCGCCGTGCGGATTCGGCGTCGGCACGTCCGCCCAGCCGCGCAGAGCGGCCCAGCGTCGGTCGGTTGATCCGGCCCGGCGATCCGGTGCGATGCAGCCACGACGTCCAGCCGAGCCGCATCGTTCCGGCACGCGCAAGATGCGAGCTGCGCACGGTGCGCGTATCCACCAGCAGCCGCACCGCCACTTCGACTTCGCCGCCGAGGACGAAATCGAGCAATTCGGTCAGCCGCGCGTGCGGGGCACCTGCGGGGAGGAAGCGCTCGGCTTCGGCGATCGGCAGTGGACCGATCTCGACGGTGATGCCGGCCGACTGGTCCCATTGCCGTCCGCCGAGCATCGCATTGCTGCCGAGCGCGCGGTTGCGGCCGGTAACGCCAATCGCACTGCGCTGATCCGGCGGCACGTCGAACCAGCCGCCGCGAAAAGGTATCACCCGCGCGGATACGCCGAAATAGGCGCGGAGCATGCGCTCGATCGCATGCGCGCTGAGCGGACGCGCGTTGAGCAATGCCGTCAGCGGCAGCAGCGTCGGGGCTAGCCCGGGAATGGCCTCGACGATCCCTGGGGTGCGCAGGCCGAGCAATGCGTAGAGATAGCGCGCATGCGCGGACTCGTGCGGTATCGGAGCCTGAAGCGTGGGACGAAACAGCTTCGCCAGATCGGTCGCGGCGGTGACCAGCCGGTGGTTGAACAGGTCGAGGAAGTCGCGCCCCGCGGGCTCACGGCGCCGCACGGCGTTGTTGAGATGCTCGGTATAGGGCGTGGGCAGGGGCCCCATCGCGCCACCCAGTCCGAGAAAGCTCACCGTCACCACCGGCGATTGCCGGAGTTCTGCCGGCACCACGACCGATTCCACGTCGCTGACCGGGAAAGTCAGGCTCAGGCTGCTGCGGAAGCGGATCTCGGCGGTCCGCAGCGCCTGCTTCCGCGCTTCGAGTATCCGGACGACCTGGCTGCTGTCGAACCGATAGGGCTCGCGCTGCAGCAACTGGATCAGAGGAGGGGTTTTTCCCCGGCGCGCGCGGGCCATCGTTTCCATTCCTCTTCCTGACCGTCGCGGCGGATCACGAGTTCGGTGAAGCTGTTCACGCCGGCATAGAGCGCGAAGAAGCGGTCGAGGATCGCGCCGAGCAGCAAGGCGCTTGCGCCGACGAAATCCTTGTCGTTGATCTGGAGCGTGATTTCGGTCCCGCGGACGAAGCCCCGCCAATATTTGTCCCCGGTACGCCGCACCACCGGGCGCGTCGAAATACCGACGATGCCGTCTATCTGCCTGCGTTTGCGCGAATTCTCCTCGCTGCCGCTGTAGAGGTACAGGATCTGCCTTAGCGGATCGAGACTCTGGCGGCCGTTCTGGAGAGTCAGCTTGTTGAGCGTGAGGTGCGATACCAGCCGCCACAAATTCTCGCCGATCACCGGCGGGTCGATCGGCGGGGTGGGCCGGGCGAGGCAGTGGATGCGCTCGATCGGCAGATCCATCTCGATCTGCAGCCTGGTCGTGGTCGAAATCTGCCGTGGCATGCCGCGATTGGTACACAGCAATTGCGCGAACAGCACGTCCTCGGCCGGCACCATCGGGTTCATCGCAGGGTCGACGAACGAGAGCTGGACTTCGGTCCCGCTGATCGCCGGGTTGGTGACCGGATGCCGCCGTGCGAGCCAGCGCAACCGTCCCGCGTCGGCGTCGGCGGAATTGGTGCTGAAATAGGGCGGGATGACGTCGGTCTGGCTGTTTCCCGCGGCCGAGCGATTGACGCTCAGCACGCTGTGCACTTCGGCCGAGGCGGCGGCGCGGACGTCGGGCTCGAGCAGATACTCGACGCTCATATGGTCGAGCCGGATCGGCTCGCTGGTGCGCTGGAACAGGTTGATGATCGGAACGCAGCCGAGCCGCAGCGTATTGTTGTCGATCATCAGCCGCTCGCTGGGTTCCTCGCCAAGGAGGAACAGCAAGTCTATCTCGCTGCCATTGCCGAGCAATTCGGGCGTCAGGCCGGCCAGCTCGACGAACATGAACTTGTCGGGGAAGGCGAAATATTCCTGGATCAGCCGATAGCCGTGATGCGACGCCTCGGGATAGGGCAGCATCGCGTCGGCGAGGTCGAGCCCGACATGGCGGAGCGTCAGCCCGGTCGCGAATTCGGCGGTTTCGCCATCGCCCCGCGCGACTGCGATCTCGACCAGATTGTTGGTGAGCAGTTCGAACAGCCGGAAGCGCGAATTGCGCTCGCCATCAATGTAGAAACGCAGGGACGAGGGCGCGAAATCGGCGAAGCTCCGGTTCTCGCCGATGCAGCGCAGCCGCACTCGCAAGCATGACTGGACGCCCGGCCGATCGTCGAGGATCTCGAGCTCGATCCCCGGCTGGAGCTGGACCCTGCCGACCTCGACCGGCCACAGCCGCAGCGGCGTGCCCGTCCAGAACCGGCATTCGGCGCCGGAAGAAGTTGTGGCGTAGACCGCGGTCATCCGCGGCACGACCACGCCTTCCATCGCGCGCTGCTGCTTCTCGGCGACCTTGAATTGCGCGATCGCCATCGACGGGATCGGTGTCACCAGCTGCGGATAGAGCGCGTCGAGCAACGCAGTGGGGACTTCGGGGAATTGCGCGTTGAATTGCTGCTGGAGCTTGGCGGCGAGGAAAGCGAAGGATTCGATCAGCCGCGCGACCTGGGGGTCGTCGGTTTCCTTGCCCTGGAAATCGAGCCCGGTCGCGAGGTGCGGATATTCCTGCGAGAAGCGCGTCCCGGCGAGCCGCAGATGGTTGATCTCGGCAAGATAGTAAGTGAGGAATTCGGCCTCAGCTGCCATTGCCCGATCCTTCGACGCCGATCTCGAAGACGAACGCGGCGGCCTCGGCCATCAGTCCGATGCGGACTTCGCCCGAAACCTCGGCGATCAGCGTGTCGCCGCGGTCGCCGCTCGGCACGATGCGGACGCGCGGTGCGCGCAGCCGCGGCTCGAACGCTGCGATCGTTTGGGCGAGGTGGCGGGTGAGGCGCGCCATCGCCTCGGGATCCCCGATCGGATAGACCGTCAGATCGGGCAGGCCGTAATCGATCGTGGTTCGCACCCCGCGCTGGGTCCGCGCGTCGAGCGTCTCGTAGTCGACCGGTACGCGAGTGTTGAGCAGCCAGCCGAGCTGTTCCTCGATCGAGCCGAGCAAGGCCTGCTTGTCGAACACATGACGCGGCGGCGCGGACGCGCCTTCGCTCCCCTCGTCCTTCGACAACAGGCGATCGAACAGCAATGCGGGGACATGGCCCTCCGGATGGGCGGCCATATTCCGATCAGCTGACGAGCTGTTTGATCAGATCGTGCGACACCGGCTGGACCCCGCCCGCTTCGCCGGTGTCCGGCTTCTGCGACTTGTAGGTATAGGTGACCTTGCCATAGGCCAGCGAGATGTTCTCGGTCGGCAGATCGCCCGGCCCGCCGCCGATGCTGATATTGCTGATGATGATGTCTTCCATGTCGACCTGAAGGTACAGGATCGCGGCATCGTCACCGTCCGAACGATAGCAGGTCAGCGTCGCCTTGCCGATCTGCTTGCCGTTCCAGCAATATTTGAGCAGGTCGTCGGTCGCGGTGTCGAGATATTTGGAGAAGGTGAAATCCGAATGGTTCGCCTGCTCGACGGTGCCTCCGCCGGCCGAGCTGCGCGTCGCCTTGGTCGGCTGGTTGAAGCTGTGGCTCCACGACAGCACCTGGATTTCCTTGGCGTGCTTCGAATCCGTGGATTCGCCCTCGATGGCGGGCTCGTCGAACTTGAGGAAAACATTAACGGCCATCGGACACCCCCTTCAAAGATGATTGCTGCACCGCGCGCGCCGTGCCGTCAGGCGGCTACGGGCGCGGGCAATTCGGCGACCAGACGCAGCGACGCGGAGAGCCCCTCGAGCTGGAAATGCGGCCGCAGGAAAACCGTGGCGCTGTACGCTCCCGGCTGGCCCGGCACGTCGACCACGTCGATCCGCGCCTCGCGCAGAGGATATTTGGCCTTGAGGTCCTGCCCCGCATCGTCCTTGTCGAGCACATAGTCGCTGATCCAGGTGGTCAGATATGCCTGGACATTCTCCTTGGTCATGAAGCTGCCGATGCGGTTGCGCATCATCACCTTGATGTAATGTGCGAAGCGCGAGGTATTGAGGATATAGGGCAGCCGCGCCGAGAGCTCGGCGTTCGAATTGGCCGAGGCGAGATTGTATTTCTTGGGCTTGTTGACGGTCTGCGAGCCGAAGAACGCCGCGTAATTGGTGTCCTTGCAATAGACCAAAGAGATGAAGCCCTGGTCGCTCAATTCCTTCTCGCGGCGATCGGTGATCGCCACTTCCGTCGGGATGATCATCGCCTTGTCGCCATGGACCGACTTGAAGCGATGCAGCGGCAGATTCTCGACCTTGCCGCCGCCCTCGACGCCGCGGATCGCCGCGGTCCAGCTGAACATCGCAAAGGCATTGGTCACCCTCTGTGCGAGCACATAGGCGGGGTTGCCCCACAGATATTTGTCCGCGCTCGGCTCGAGGCTGAGCCGCGCTTCCTCGACCGGCATGTCGGGATTGGGTGCGGCGGTGGGATCGAAGACGGTGCCGTCGGGCGTCTTGCGCGTGCCCACCTCCTCTTTGAAGTTGAGCCCCTCGACCGGGTTGTTGACCGGGTCATAAGGTAGCCGCATCAGCACCCGCGGCAGCGTGAGCGTGACATAGCGGCTGTCCTCGCTCTCGCGGAACGCCGACCATTCGGCCATGTCGCTCGATTCGAAGATCTTGGCGAGATCGCGCGGCTTGGGCAGATCCTCGAAGCTCTGCAGGTCGAACAGGCTGGGATGCGCCGCGGCGATCAGCGGGGCATGCGCCGCCGACGCCACCGCCGCCAGCTTCTTCACGAACGAAATCGAGGGCGCCGAACGATTGAAGCTGAAATCGCCGACGAGGCAGCCATAGGGCTTGCCGCCCAAGGTGCCGTATTCCTCTTCATAGACCTTCTTGAACAAGGCGCTTTGATCGAACTCGACTGCCTTTTCGAGGTCGTCGCGAAGCTCCTTCTCGGTCACATCGAGCACGCGCAGCTTGAGCCGCGTCGAGGTCTCGGTGTTGAATACGAGGTACTGAAGCCCGCGCCACGTCGCCTCGAGCTTCTGCAGCGCGGGGTTGTGAAGCAGATCGTTGAGTCCGCCGGCGATCTCGCGGTCGAGTTCGTCGATCTTGTCCTGGATGATCTTCTGGACGTTGACGTCGTCGCTGTCCGCCTCGCCGTTCACGGTCTCGACGGTGTCGCTGAACACCTTGACCATGTTGAGCCCGCGAACCTGCTGATCGGTCTCGGCCTTGGACAGCGCGCCGGCGCTGCCCTCGGCGATTTTGGGCAGGCGGGCGACTTCGAAGAAGCTGTTGAGATCGGTGTCGGTGTCGGTCTTTGACTCAGGCATGATCGCCCCCTTCCAGAACTTTCAGGCCGCGAGCGTTCCCCGCCGGAGCGGGCAAGTCGCAGCCCAACCAACGATGCTCTGCCGCCGGCTCCGGCGGCGCGATGCTATTTCTTCTTTTCCTTGTCGGCCGGCTCCCCGGCCGGCGCCTGGAGCTGCGCGAGCTGCGTGGCCGCGGCGTCTCCCAGTGCCTTCATCGTCTTGCCCTGAACGCGCTCCTTGACCGCGCGATAGAGCGCGTCGTTGCTGTCGAGCTTGGTCAGCAAGTCGCGCAGCGCCGAGCGCTGGTCCTGCAGCTGCTTGAGGCTCTTCACGCGCTGCACGAGCGCGGCGGGATTGAAATCGTCCATCGATCGGAAGGTCAGCCCGTCGGCATCCTGGCCCTCGGCATCGAGCGCGCCGTCGATTCCGGTGAGCTTGGGCGCTACCTTGGCGAGGACATCGCCGAAATTGTCGCGGTCGATCTCCACGAAAGACCGACCGACATCCTTGAGCGCCAGACGATCAGCCGGAACAGAGTCGCCGAAACCGGACAAGTCCGCCATAATCCCGGCAACAAAGGGAATTTCCTGCTTTTCTATCGCGTTACCGATTTCAACATCATAGGTGATCTGCACGCGAGGCGACCGGTTGCGACCGATCTTGTGCTGGGTACTATCTGCCATCGACTCCCCCATTCAATGCAATACGCAGGAGTCCGCCAGAAAGGCAGAGACTCACCTGTATTCCTGTCCCGCTCTGACACGACTACAACATGACGAGGCATGATTTACAACCGGGTTTGAACGTGTTTTCCGTGACTTTTGCAAATTACTCACGAGTCTGAAGAGGTCATGCCGAGAGCTTCTATCAGCAGCGAAACGCTGCTACCCTGATCGCGGAGCGCTTCGTCGAGCTCGACCAGCGACATCCGGCCCCACGAGGCCACATTTTCGAGGACATAAGGCACCGGGCTGTGCGGCTCGTTCTCGCGCAGGAATCGGGCGATCACCGCCAGCTGGCGATAGGCGAGGTCGCGTGACATCGCCGCGCTCGTCGGCAGATGGTCGAGCTGCATCGCGCCGGGATTGACGGAAGTGTCCACCGCCGGCGCGGGTTCGAGCCGCAACGCGTGGCGCGCCGCGACCGTCGCTCCGGCGAAGCGGGCGATGTCGTCCACCAGATAGCGGATGTTGCTGAGTCCCGGAGCGTCCTTGCCGCAACAGGCATCGAGCGTAGCATCCAGCCGCGTCAGCGCCGCGAGCCCGGCTTCGGCGTCCGTGGCGAGCGCGTTCAGATGGTCGCTGCCGGTGCGGTCCTGACAGGTCTCGATCATCTTCAGCGTCACGCTGCCGCCGGCCTCGGCGCGCTGCGCGGCGGCACTGTCCTTGCCGCGGATGAGCTCCAGCCGTTGCGCGTCGAGATAGTCGGACCAGGTGTATTGCGCATCGGGCGCCACGGCGCTGATCACGATCGGCACCTGGCGTAGCGCGACCGGTAGCCGCTGGTTCAGCCAGTCGATCGCGGCGATGTGCGTCGCCGGATCGCCGCCGATGCTCGGCTGGAGATCGTCCCAGAACAATCGGCACAGCCCCTCGGCGAGCGCCAGCCCGGGGGCAAGTCCGGCAAAGCCGAAGCGGCGGACCCACGACTCGGCCAGCCAACAGGCGATGCGCAGATCCTTGGTGCGCGTGGCAAGCGCCTCGACGCAGAGCCGCTCGACCTGTGCCCAGTCGGCCTGCTTGACCTCGCGTTGCCAGACCCCCTGGGGCAGCCGGGCATTCTCGTTGCGCCGCGCTTCGTCGATTGCGTCATAGGTCCCTTCGTGTCGCAGATCGGCGCCGCCGGGGGCCGAATCGCTGATGGGGGCGGTCAGGCGTGCGACGGTTTCGGCCAGTGGGTGGCCGGCGTCGATCGCGAGATCATGGTCTTCGACCGCCTCGGTCATCGGCGCGCCCCGACGCGCACGAGCGGGTCGATCGTATAAGGGAAGTCGGGAAGCAAGACGGGCACCTGCCGATCGGGCTTGTCGCCTCCGCGCACCGTCGCCCACAACGAGAGGCGCGCGAGGATCCGGGCGTCCTCGACCAGGTCGCCCCCGGAGGCGCGTTCCTGATTGGCGCACAGATCCACGTCGAAAGCGACCGGGGCGCCCTGCGTGACCGAGGCGCGGATGCCGTCACCGGGGGCATGACGGCGGAGCAGGCGGAACAGCGCCCAATCCCCGTCGACGCGGAAGCTCGCCACGCTTCCGTCGGGCTGGGGAACGCATTTGCCGCCGGTGCGCGGGATCGAGGGCGCGTTGATCGCCCAGCGGAAGCGCGCGAGCACCGGCTGGCCGTTGTTCCAGACGAATTCCCTGGCCGCGCCGCGGGTCAGCGCGCGGCTGACCGGCGTGCCGAGGCTGCCTTCGATGACCTGCTCCTGGCCGCGCGCGAGATCGGGATCCGAGAAGAAATTGACTCCGACGCGATAGGTGAGCGGCGCCGGCCCCGCCGCGTCGAGCATCGGCGCGAGCGCGGATTGCACGCGCACAAGCTGCGCGAGCGTCGCCGATGCCATGCGTCCCGAACCGCCGAAGCCCGGCGTGATGTCAATATCGTCCTTGAGCGGCTGGAGCACGGCGCCGAACTGGCCGAAGAACGCCTGGACGTCGCCAGGATCGGCGGCCGGCGCCTCGACGTCGGAGGCGAAGGGGAAGCGGCCGGCGAGGCTGGCGTTGAACGCCTCGCGAAGCTGGTCGAACTGCGCCTCGGTGCTGCCCGCCGCCGCGAGCCGGCAATGGCCGATCACCCGCGCGCTGATCGCTGCCTGCTGCGCGGCGAAATAGTCGGTCGAGCGGGTCGAGAAGCTGCGCGCGCGGGCACAGTCGCGGCGCTGGAGCTTGTCGATGTCGACGGTAATGTATTGCTCGAGCCGTGCGAGCGAGTTGCTCGGGCTGTTGCCGTCATAGGCGTCGAGCGTCAGGAGGATCGCCTGCCAGCGATTGGCGCGCGCCAGCGTCGCGGCGCCGGCGGCGGTCCCGGGCTCGCGCAGATAGCCGATCAGCGGCGCGGCGCGCGACCGTGCGATGTCGGCGACGCGCGCGCGGCGCTGGGGCAAGGTCGCCTTGAGATCGTCGACGGTCTCGACCCCGAACAAGGCCGCGGCCAGCGAGCCGGTGCCGTCCCATGCGGCCAGCCCGGCAGGATCGATCGCATAGGGGCCGCCATCGGCAGTCAGCGCACGATCGGCATCGGCGAGCAGCCGGCCCGCCTGATCGGCGACCCGCGTGTCGAGCCCGGCGGCCGATTGTTCGGCGCCGGCGCCGCGAAGCGCGTCGCGGATCTTGATCAGCACCGGCAGTGCCTGGACGAAATTGGCGGTTTCGTTGCCGGCCGCGGCCGTGCCGGGCTGGGCGGCCTGGTTGACCAATTGTTCGAGATGGCCTGCAAAATGCTGCTCGGCGCTGGCGAGCGCTATGTTGCGGAGTTCGATCGGAGCGTCGCCGCTGCCCGAGGCGACGAACTCGGCATAGCTCTCGACTGCCTTTTGCGCGACCTGCAGCCGCGCGAGATCCCAGCTAACCCGCGACCCCGTGGCCGTGGCCGTGGCGGCGGTCGGTGGTCCCGCGTCCATATAAGGCTGGGCGAACAATTTGCGCAGGAACTCGCGCGAATCCACCGCGGCCTTGGAGAGGGCCGGCGTTTCGATCGCCGCGACCGCAGCAACAGGCACCGCAGGCGCACCAGGCGCACCAGGCGTACCCGGCGCGGCAGGCGCGCTCGATGCGAGGTCGGGGCTCAGCAGCGCGGCATCGAACAGCTGCGCCGAGCGCAGCCGCACCGCCGCATCGAAAGCGATCTGGCGATTTTCCTCGGGCAAGCGGCGCGCGAAGGCGCGATCCACCACTTGCAGGCCGTAGAGCCGATCGATCGGCAAGACCGGCATCTCTTCCACGCTGGCGGCGTAGACCCAGCTATATTTTCCCGCTGCCGCGAGCTCGGCGGAGATCGCATCGAGTTCCTTGACGAGCGCCATCAGCGATTCGTCAGACGAATCGATTCCGTCGATCGCCGTGAACCGCGCCGCGATCGAATTGGTCGTGATCATCAGCGGATTGCGGAGATACATTAATTCGGTCGCCAGCCGGTAACGCCGGGCCAGCACGTCCTGCAGCGTCTGACGCACCATCTCGCTGCTCAGACACGGTACCGGATGATCGGTGATGCCCGCCGAATAGAGTTCGTAATTGCGCGTGAACCGCGGAGGCAGCTGCTCGAACAGCGCATAACTCACCAGATCCGAGAAGCTCTTCACTGCCGCGGCATCCTCGGCGGTCATCGTCTCCATCGAACGGGCAATGCGGTAATTCCGGTCGTAGAGGACGACATTGTCGGTCACGGCCTTCCACGAGATCGCGGCGTCGGGCTGCGATGCGTTCTGGGTCACCAGCGCATCGATCCCGGCCGGAGTCGCCATGCTTTCGGAGATCGCGTCGAACACCACGTCGTGGAAGCTCGACTCGATCGCCGCCTGGATCTCGGCATTGGTGTGCGAGAGGAAGGAGGTCGGGGCGAACAACGTCTCGACGCGATTGACGTCCAGTCTCGACATGCTTTCGAGCAGGCTGATCGAAAGGTCGCGTCGCGCCCTGAACCGCGCCCGCGCTTCGGGCGTCGCGACGGTCACGCCGACCCGCTCCATGCACTTTCCGCTGCCGCGGACCCGGGTCGCGGCTTCGTTGCGATCGGTCGCGATTCCGATCCGCAATATGTCGTCAAGCAGCGCCTTGACCGGCGGCAGGTGCCGGCTGGTCTGATGCTGCACCGCTGCGAATCCGGCCAGCGAGAGCAATACCGACGCGGCCAGCGCGATCTTGGCCCTGCGCACCATTCGGTGACGCCGGGTCATTTCGCCATAAGCCGGTTGCGCGAGGCCGGCTTCGGGAAAGATCTTGCGCCGGAACAGGGTGTCGGCGAGCGGCTGCGGATCGACGGCTGGTGCAATCTCCGCGATTTCGGGCTCCACGGCGGGCGCCTCTTCCTCCGCCATCGCGTCCGGCGGCCCCAAGTCGAGCAGCTGCGGGCGCTCGCTGGTCTCCCCGGTCAGGAAGATGCCGCGGAGCATGAAGCCTTCGTGATAGGCGCTGGTCTCCAGCATCTGGCCCAGCAGAACGGCGAGCGCCGGCTTGATCCGCGCGAGGCGATCCGGAAAAAGCAGGACGTCCTCCGCGATCCGATCGCCGTCGAGACTCATCAGCAGATGGATCTGCTCGGTCGACAAGGTCGATCGCATCGCTTCGAAAGCTTCGTCGATCCAGCTCGGCTCGAACAGGCTGTCCAGCGCCTTGGGTGCCGGCCAGCCGATCATCGGATTGGCGGAATGCGCCAGCACCGCCTGCGCGATCGGCGCAAAACCCTGGATTCGGTCCGCGTCGGACAAGACCAGATAGACGGGCACGCGCCATCCCGTGCGCTGCTGCACGGTCAGGATGATGTCGTAGAGCTGGCGTCCCCGGGTCGCTGCGAGATCCGGCGCGGTCGCGGCGTCCATCAGGAAGGGGCAAGGGATCACGACGATCAGCGAGTCGATCGGCCGGTGCGGCCGGACGACCTCGACTTCGCGCAACAGGTCGATCAGCCGCCGCTCGGCCTGAGGCGGCTCGACTGCGCCGTCCTCGAAGCCGATCACTACGCCGCCATCGCGGAAGCTGACCGTTCCGACCTTCGCCAGCCGCTGGTCGTCGAGCCAGCTCATCTCGTGCTGGAATTGCAGCGGCGCCGGCAACAGGGCTTCGTAATCGGCATGCCCGACTCCGACGACCAGGGTCCACGGCACTTCGGTCGGGCCGCGCCCGCCCGCCACCAGAACGCGCAGCTCGCGCAGCGCAATGCGAATGGTAGTGCGCAGCTTGGCGGGCGGAGCAAGCTCGCTCGGCCGCAGCGCCGGTGCATCGGCCGCTGGTGCGGCGGGCGCCTCGATCTTGACCAGTCCGCCCCATTTCACGGCGATGAACAGCCCGACGAAGAGCAATAGCGTCAGCCCGCCAATGATTCCGGCGAGCAACGTCCCGTTCACTGGATCGTTTCCCTCGAGCGTCGCTCGTTATTCTCGTGAAGCTCGACGATCGAGTCGGCGACCTTGTCGATCTTGCGCACGTCGGACCACCAGATGAGGTGGCTGAGCGGCAGATAGGCTAGCAGCACCGCCGTCAGCGCCACCAGCCATGGCCAGAGCACCGGAAGCGGTCGCATGCTCTGCCCGATCAGCGTGGTCGCGTTGAGATTGGGCGCGGCATAGGGCGCCGGGTCGCCCGCCACATAGGGACGGCGACAGACGAGCTGGTAGAGCCCTTGCTCCATCGCCGCGATGATTCCGCGATCGTCGCGTCCATGATACCGGCCACGGAAGCCCGTCATGAAGGCGAGCAGGATCACCGTGGCGGTTCGCGGATCGTCCCGCCGGCGGGCGATCAGTTCCTGCGCCGCTTCGAAGATCCGATCGCCGGCGAGCGAGGTGCCATAGAGGATCGCCTCGAGCGGCAGATCGGTCCAGGCTTCGTGTTCGGGCCAGTCGAGGCACTGGATCAACAGCACTTCGTCGGCGACCGCGGCCATCACATAGCCGGGGTCCACCGCGGCGCCGAGGTCATCCTCGGGCCGATAGCCGGCGGCGAGGATCGCCTGGCGGAGCGCGGCGCGGACATCCTCGATCGTCGGGCGATGGAACAGTATCGGCTCGGAAGCGCCTTCTGGCATCGCTGGCGGAGCGGGCGACAGAACCGCGTCGCGCAGCTCGACGAGCCGCGCGTAGAAGGATCGAAACTGTTCGGCCGCGATCTGCTCCTGCGGCGCGAGCAGAATGGCTTTCATGGCGCCGGAACGGCGGCCGGTTCGCCTACGTCGCGCGGCAGATAGAGCAGCAATGCGATCGGCGCTTCGCCGTTATTGTGCTCGACGACGAGCGTGCCGCCGGCGGGATCGATCGTATCGGGCTCGGCCTCGACCCGGAACAGGCTGGTCATCGCCGGCGCGACCAGATCGAGCGTTTCATCACGGTCGATCGGCTGGCGCGGGGCGCCGCCGACCCGGCGGAGCTTGAGATCGAGCCGCTGCTCGTCGGTCGCGATCATCGACTTGGTCATCCATTCCTTGACCGGGCTCGCCGGGGTACCCTTGCCGCGCACGGCCCCGAGGACGAAGCGATCGGGCAGGTCCTGCGCCTTGAATGCCAGCTCGAAGCGGCCGGGGGTCACGCGCTCGAATGCGAGGACGCGGAATTTCTGGTTGAGCGACGCCGCCATGCAGAAGATGTGACGCTCGAGAAAGTCGAACGCGGCCAGCGGGTCGGCATGCGTGTAGGCCGGAATCTCGGGCAGGTTGAGTTCGCCCCCCAGCAGCGCCATGTCGCCGACCACGTCGCACAGCGCGTAATAGAGCGGGAGCGGATGGGTCTGCGCGTCCTTGGTCAGCGCCTCCAGACGGGGAACCGTGCGCACCAGTGCCTGAAGGTTCTCGACATTGTGCTGCAGTGCCTGAAAACGGCGGGCGATGAGCCGGAGCTGCATCTCGATCGTCGGCGCGGCCTCGCTCGCCTGACGATCGGGGAGCCCGCCGTCGCGCTGCAGCCGGTCGTTGAGCAATCGCGCCTTGCCGCGAAGCTCGGCGGCGACGTCGCGCGCGCAGGCCATCAATTCGCGGGCGCCGGCGATGGTGAGCCGCGGTGGCTCGTACCGATCGGCGACGATCGTCGATTCCGCGTTCAGATAGACGCGTGCGATCGGCATGCTGACATATTTGCCCGGCGGCCGGATCAGCGGTCCGTCGGTGACGTAGAGCCGCAGGATTGGGCGCAGCCAAGGCCGTTCGCGCATCGCCTCGAGCGCAGGTTCGTTCAGCCCCGGATCGTCGTCGCGTTCGAGCCGGGCGCCGCGGACCGATCGATAGCGCGCCAGCGTGCCCGCGTCGGGTCCTTCCTGCGCCACCATCTGATCGCTCCAGGCCGGCACCACAAGATGGACCGCGAGCTTCTTCTGGGGCTCGAGATTGGGCTTTTGACGCTTTAGGTCGATCTCGAGCGGGAGCGTCTCGGGATCCTCCTCGAAATGCCGCACGACGAGCCCGTCGGGGAGCACCGCCTCAAGTTTCCGCACGATCAGAATGCCGTCGCGAAGCTCGGTCTCGATCGTCCGCACGCCCCAGGGATAGGGCGCACAAGCCTGCGCCAGATACCCGCCCAGCGCTTCCTGCCGCCGATTGGCCGACTGGAAGTGTTCGGGCATCAGCAACATGCCCTCGTACCAGTGGAGCATGTCCGGAATTACGCGCGGGTCGATTGGCATCACTCTATCTCTTCTCGGGAACCCATTTGAGGTCTTCGGCGCCCAGCACGACCGTTCCCGATCTAACCTTGCCGATCGAAATGCGGTGGTCGCCCTCGCTGGAATAGTCGGCGAAGACCAGGGTCCCCACGAGGTTGCACGGCGCGGAGGTGGATTTGGGCCCGTCGAATTGCCCCGGCGTGAGCTCCCACGACTGAATCTCGTAACCCTTGGTGAAATCACGACGAAACTGTTCACGTAGCGCGAAATACTCGCTTGCCTTCAACTTCGCGATCGCCTGCAGCACCTTCTTGTCGGTGACGAAAACCAGGTCGACCGCGATCGGTCGGCCGCCATTGTTGCTCGGGTCCGAATTGAGCAGGACGATCTGGCCCAGCCCCGATGATTTGAAGCAAAGGAACGACGGAGTCTTGCAACCGGAGAGAGTCGCGAGCGCCAAGAACAGCGTGGTGCCCACGATCGCTCGCTTGCCCGCCACGGCGGTGCATGCCGATCGCTGCACTTTACTCATGTGCCCCCGCAAAGCCCGACAATCCCCTTTTGAGACAGCTTAACTGCAAAATAGGGGCGCGCCAACGCATAACATCCATGGCCGAAATGGAATCGACAATGATCCGTCGGAAAAGATTCGGCGGGAAATCAGACCTGTACTGTGGTTTGTCCCGGTGCGGTGAACTGGATCACGCCGCCCCACACGCACATCAATTTACAGGTGTCGTTGAGCGCGGGCATGTTGCCGATCATCGTCGTCGGCACGCCCGGGGCCCAGGGCGCCGGCGTCGCGGGCACGCAGGGCATCGGTGTCAGCACTCCCAGAGCCGCGGCGGTGGCGGCGATGACCGTCGGGTTGGCCGGGCTGCTGCACATGCCGAACGGCGGGATGTTGACCATCGGAGCATGGTCCATGATCGTCGCTGCGGGCACATTCCCCGCCATTACCCGATTGGCCGGAAGTACGTTGAGCGTGCTCGGCGCGGCGCCGAAGCTGCACGCCATCATCGCGCCGGTAGTCATCTGAAGCGGCATCGCGGAACGCCTCCCTCTGCGCGGCCGGGCCGACGCAATCGCATGATGACGCGCGCGCGTGCGGCCGGTCAATGGAGAGGATGGTCGCCGAAGCGATCAGCGCGGGCCGGCCAGCCTCCGCTGGCCCAGCACGACGATCGAGAGCGCGATGGTCGCGGCGGCGACCGACACCCAGAATCCGCTGCGCGCGCCGAAATTGTCGACCACGCCGCCGGATACGAACGCCCCCAGCGCCATGCCGATGCCGATCCCCGTTCCGACCCAGGTCATCCCCTCGGTCAGCGCCGCGGGCGCTACCCGGCGTGCGACGAGGCCAAAGGCAGTGATGAAGGTCGGCGAGACCGCCATGCCGCTGAGCAGGACCGTGGCCGCGAGCAGCGGCACCGAATCGGCGAGGAGTAAGGGAATTGTCGTCACCAGCAGCGCGCCGACCGCGGCGAGCAACTGTCGATGCAGCGGCGCCTTGAGGTGCAATCCGCCGAGGATCACCCCGACGATGAAGGAGCCGACCGCATAGACGCCGATGATCAGGCTCGCCGCGCCGGGGCGGCCGAGCTCGCGGGTCAGGGCGACGGTGGTCACCTCCGCGGTCGCGAAGATGGCGCCGACGAACACCATGGCGAGGGTGATCAGCTGGACCGGACGTAGCAGGATCGCCGAACGTTGCGCTTCGCCTTCCTCTGTCCGCAGCGGCGGCTCGGTGCCGCGCTGCGCGACGAAAGCGATGGTTCCCACCGCGAGGATGATGGTCGAGGCGAGCACGCCCGCTTCGGGGAACAAGGCCACGCTGAGCCCGACCGACAGCGAGGCTCCGGCGATATAGACCAATTCGTCCGCCGCGGATTCGAACGCGAACGCCGTATTGAGCTCGTCGCGATCCCCGAACAATGCGGTCCAGCGCGCGCGGACCATCGCCGAGATGCTGGGCATCGCCGCGGCGAGCAAGGCCGCCCCGAACAGCGCCCAGGCCGGCCATCCGCGATGCGTCGCGCTCAGCAGCAGTGCAAAGCCGAGAACCGACACCGTGGTCGTCGGAACGAGGAGGCGAAACTGCCCGAACCGATCGACGAGCCGGGAGATGTGCGGTGCGGCGAGCGCGTTGGCGAGCGTGAAGGTCGCGGCGACCGCACCCGCCAGCCAATATCCGCCGCGCGATTCGGACAGCATCGTGACGATGCCGATCGGCGCCATCGCGACCGGCAGCCGGGCTACGAAGGCGGCCGCGGCAAACCCCCTGGTTCCCCGCACCCGGAAAATAGCCTCGTACGGATTGCCCATTTTCGCATCCCTGTTGGCGGCGACGCCGATATCACGTACATACGTGTCGTATGTGAATCATGTGAAGACATACGCAACGTATGTCAATGCATATCCCTGGGGAGCGGGAGCGAAAGCCATGGGGCGAAAGACTCGCGCCGAAATGATCGAGGAAACCCGCGGCCGTCTGATCGCCGCGGGACGGCGGGCCTTTGCTGACAAGGGCTATGCCGACGCTTCGATGGATGATTTCACCGCCGAGGCGGGTCTGACGCGCGGTGCGCTTTATCATCACTTCGGCGGCAAATCGGGCCTGTTCGAAGCGGTGATGCATCAGATCGATGCCGAGATGGCGGAGCGGCTGGCCGAAGTGGCGTGGCGCGCGGAAACGCCGTGGCAGGCATTCATCGACGAAAATGTCGCCTATCTCGAAATGGCGCTCGATCCCGAGATCCAGCGTATCATCCTGCGCGACGGACCCGCAGTGCTCGGCGATCCGTCGCGCTGGTCGAGCGCCGCGGGCTGCGTCGCTGCGATCCGCGCCAGCCTCGTGCAATTGCAGGCTGACGGCGTCATCGCGCCGGTCGACGCCGAGGCGGCCGCGCGGCTGATATCCGGCGCGTCCGCCAATGCCGCCCAGTGGATCGCCAACGCCGATGATCCGCAGGCGACCTCGCAGCGCGCGATCGCCGCGTTCCGGGCGTTGCTGGAGCGGCTGCGCCGCTGACCCCTTTCACAAGATCGCTCCGGCCGGTAGCGCGATGGCGTTGGGCCACCGCGCTGCCGGCCGCGGATCGCGCTAGAACCGGAATTGCGCGCCGAGATAGAATTGTGCGCCGGTGTGACTATAGACGAAGGTGCTGTCACGGTCGGAATCGATATATTGGCGATAGGGCCGGTCGAACAGGTTGAGCCCCTCGAAGCTCAACTTGATCTGATCGGTGAGCTGGTACGATACCGACAGGTCGAAGATCAGCGATTTGTCGACGCCTTCCAGATCCTGGAGCGGATTGTTCGCCGGCAGCGCGATGATGTACGGCCCGCGATACGACCCCGATATGCGCGCGCTCAGCTTGCTGTCCTCGTAGTAGAGCGTCCCGTTGAACGCATCGCGCGAGAGGCCGAGCAGGTCGCGATCGGTGGTGTTGCTCGCGTTCGCCGCGAGGAAATAGGTGATCGTCGATTTCACATGCGTGTAATTGGCCAGCACGCCCATGTTCCTGAGGAAGCCGGGCAGGAAGCTGAGCGAATGCTGGTAGTTGATCTCGAAGCCCTCGAGCGGCCCGCCCGGGGTGTTCCGCGCCTGGTTCACCGTGAAGATCGAGACGTTGGGGTCGAGGCCGCTATTGGCGAGAAGGCTCAGCGGCAGCCCGGTCTGGGCGAAGGTCATCTGCAGCGCCTGGTTCTGGATGTAGGACTGGATGTCCTTCCGGAAATAAGCCGCCGACAGCAGCGAGTTGGGCGCGAAATACCATTCGATCGCCGCGTCATAGGTGGTGGCGCGGATCGGCTCGAGCAGCGGATTGCCGCTGTTCACGCTCGGCGTGCCGCTGATCACGACATTGGCGCCGGGGCTGAGGAAACCGAGCTCGGGCCGGGTGATCACTTTCGCCACCGCGCCGCGCACCAGCAGCTTCGGTGTCAGGTCTGCGACCAGATTGAGCGAGGGCAGCCAATCCTCATAGGCATTGTGCACCGTCAGGAACTGGGCGAGCGAGGTGGAATAGCCGGTCGAGTCGAGCGAAGTGCGGGCATAGCGCATGCCGACATTGCCGCGGATCGGCGCGCCTGCCTCCGACAGGTCGAAATCCACCTGACCGAAGGCGGAGACCACGTCCTCGCGTACCTTGCGCGTGCCGCCCAGATTCTGGATGAGCGCGAAGGTGCCGCTATAATCGTCCAGACCATATTGCCTGGCGAAATCCTGATAATTGATCGCGACCCACGAGCTGGGGAACACGCCTTCGCGCATCCCTTCGCCGAAGCCTTTGACCAGATGCGTCATGCTCGCGAGTTCGGCGGCGCTCAGCGTCGGCACGAGGAAATTATTGGCGCGCTGATAGGGCAGGATGCTGAAATCGAACCGGTCGAAATGCACGCCGCCCTTCAGCGTGAACCCTTCGGTCGCCTTCCACGCGAAATTGCCCTCGACCATCTTGTTGACGTTGTCGATGAACGAAGGGGCAGCGCGGATCTCGGCGCTGCCGGGTGCCAGCGTATATTGGTTCGGATCGGTGACGTCGAAGCCGAAGCCGATCGTGGGCTGGTTGCGATCCTCGCGGAAATCCACGGTCTGGCGGGTATTGTTGCGGCCGAACAGGAACGTGGTCTGCTCGGTCTGGTCGTAATTCGTGCTTGCCTTGCCCGCGAGCAGGTTCAGGCGCAGCCGGTCGGTGACGTCGAACTTTCCGTAGAGCGAATATTGGGTGAAGCGGCTGCGGAAGCGGTCATATTGGGTGTCCGAACGGACATCGACGCCGTCGAACACGCCATAATCGATGTCGTAGACGGTCTGACCGAAATTCACGCCCTGGGTGTTGCTGATCCCCGCCTCGCGGAGAATCGCTTCGCGGATCGCGGTCTGCGGCTTGCCGAAATTGGGTGAGGCGATCGCGCGGGCGAACGAAAAGCCCTCGAGCCAATTTTCCTCGCGGAATACCTTGTAATCCGAATAGAGCAGGTCGCCGCCGATCTCGACGCCCGGCGCCGGCTCCCATTGCACCGATCCGGTCACCCCGAGGCGCTTCTGATCGTGATGGAAGCGCCCATAACGCGGCAGCCGCGGAAGGAAGACGGTGGAGCGATTGACCAGCGCATAATTGGTGTCGCCCGCGCCGGGACGTGGCACGCCGCTCGCGCAGTCGGTCGCCGTCGTGCCCTGCGCCGGGTTGAGCGCGGGCGATACCGGCGTAACGCCGACCGGCGAGCAGAAGCCGCCGTCCTGGGTTGCGGGATTCCAGCCGCCGGAGCCGAACTGATCCTCATAATAATTGCGACGGCTATAGGCTGCGGAGGCGAGCACGCCGATCCGGCCGATCCCGGTCTCCCAGGTATTCGACACGAGCGCGCTGAATTTCGGATCCACGTTCTTGGCGAGCGTATTGTACCCGGCCTGCGCCCCCACCGCCAAGGTGAAGTCCTTGTAATCGAACGGCCGGGCGACGTTCAGATCCACCGTCGCGCCCAACGAGCCCTCGATCGTCTCGGCATCGGCGGTTTTGCGGACCACCAGATTGTTGAACAGTTCGGAAGCGAAGACGTTGAAATCGAAGCCGCGCCCGGTGTTGGTGCCGCGGTCGGACGTGGTCGCGCCCGAGATCGCCTGCGCCTCCATCCCGTTGATGCGTACCCGGGTGAAGCTTCCCGAAAGGCCGCGCACCGTGATCGCCCGGCCTTCGCCGCCGACGCGATTGATCGACACGCCCGGAACGCGCTGGAGCGATTCGGCGAGGTTGTTGTCGGGGAAGTCGGCAATGTCTTCCGCCTTGATCACATCGATGGCCGAGCTTTCCGCACGCTTGGCGTTGAGCGCGCTGCCGAGGCTCGCGCGGAAGCCGGTAACGACGATCTCGTTCTCCTGGCTTTCCTGTTCCGCCGCAGGGATTTGGGTCGGGGCGGGATCGGATGGCGCGCTCTGTGCGCGTGCCGAATACGTTGCGAGCAGCAGCGCAAATGGAGACGCGCCGCAGACCAGAACCACGCGCGAAATCCTCGATCCAGTCATCCAACCTTCTCCCTCGTCATCGCAACCGCTCGGGTTGCTGTTCTCATTCTTTGTTATACCGTTCCAGTATATGACGATTTGAAATGTCTGATCAATGTGATTTCGCAGAGGCCGGGCGGATTTCGTTTCGCAGGTTGACCGAACCAAGTTGATGCATATACATCATGTATATGCATCACGATTCGATCCAGGGGCCTTGTGTCTGCACCGCGCTGCGCAAGGCGGCGCGCGCCGTCTCTCGCGTCTATGACGAGGCGCTCGCCGGCCATGCGATGAGCACCGCGCAATTCGCCATCCTGCGTCATGTCGGGCGCGGCGAGCCGCTCGCATTGAGCCGGCTGGCCGAGCAGCTCGAGATGGATCGGACCTCGCTGTATCGTGCCCTGGCGCCGCTCGAAGCGAGGGATTGGATCTCGATCGCGCCGGGGCCGGGCAAGTCGCGGCTCGCCTCGCTGACCGCGGCCGGGTGCGAGGCGATGCACGATGCCGAAGACGATTGGCGGCGGGTCCAGACCCGCATCACGGGCGCAATGGGCGATGCGCAATGGGCGACGCTCGAATCGGCGCTGCGCACCATCACCAGCCTTGCCCGGCAGGAGAGCCACTGAGATGACGGCGATCCTTGCCCGCATGCCGCTGCGCGCGCGGGGCTATGCCAGCATCGTCGCTGCGATCACCTTCATTGCCTTGCTCGTCTCGGCGGGGCTGCGCTCGGCGCCCGGCGTGATGATGCTGCCGCTCGAGCTGCATTTCGGCTGGGACCGCGCGACGATTTCGGCCGCGGCGGCGATCGGCATCCTCCTGTACGGCCTTGTCGGCCCCTTTGCGGCAGCGCTGATGCTGACCATCGGGATCAAGCGGACGATGATCGCCGGGCTCGTGCTGATGTCGGTCTCGACCTTCGCCAGCCTGTGGATGTCCCATCCTTGGCAATATGTGCTGAGCTGGGGGGTGTTCTCGGGGGTGGGCAGCGGCGCGGTCGCCTCGGTTCTCGGCGCCGCGGTGGTCAATCGCTGGTTCGCGACGCGCCAAGGGCTGGTGATGGGCATGCTGACCGCGAGCACCGCGACCGGCGCACTCGTCTTTCTGCCGTTGCTCGCATGGCTCGCCGAAGGCGGCGCATGGCGTCCGGTCGCGCTCGCCGTGGCGATCGCGAGCGCCTGTGTCATCCCGCTCGTGCTCTTCTTCGTGCCCGAACGGCCGCAGGACCTCGGGGTGCGCCGCTTCGGCGAGACCGAAGCCGCGGCGCCACCGCCGCCGCTCAAACAGGCCGCGACTCCCGCGCTTGCGTTCACGGCACTGTTCCGCGCCAGCCGTTCGCCGATGTTCTGGCTGCTGTTCGGTACATTCTTCGTCTGCGGGCTGACCACCAATGGACTGGTCGGCACCCATCTGATCGCCTTTTGCGGCGATCACGGCATTGCTCCGGTGCAGGCGGCGGGCCTGCTCTCGCTGATGGGGCTGTTCGACCTGATCGGCACCACCGCGTCCGGCTGGCTGACCGACCGCTACGACCCCCGCAAGCTGTTGTTCGTCTATTACGGGCTGCGCGGCCTTTCGCTGCTGACGCTGCCGTTCCTCGATTTCAGTGCGTCGAGCCTGCTCCTGTTCGCGATCTTCTACGGGCTCGACTGGATCGCCACCGTGCCGCCCACGGTCAAGCTCGCCAATGTGAGTTTCGGGGAGCGCGATGCCCCGATCGTGTTCGGCTGGATCATGGTGGGGCACCAGCTCGGCGCGGCAACCGCGGCGTTCGGCGCGGGTGCGATCCGGACTTTCGCGGGGACCTACACCCCGGCCTTCCTGATCGCAGGCGCATTCGGACTGGCGGCGGCGGTAGCGATTCTGGGCGCGCGGATCCGCACGCCGCAAGCGGCGCCGGCATCGCGCCGACGGAATCGCGCCGGGCGATCGGCCAACTGCATTTCGGCATCTGGCAATCTGCTTTTCCCGGCCCTATAGGCACCGGCGAAACATCGATGGCCGCAGCTGAATCGCGGGTCTTCGTATGCGGGTGTGGCGGAATTGGTAGACGCAGCGGACTCAAAATCCGCCGTTGGCAACAACTTGTCGGTTCGAGTCCGACCACCCGTACCAGGATCGAGGCCGTCGCCGGCCCGATACACTAATTTACATCTCTGTTCGTATCGCTGCGGATTACGCTCGAAAGACGTGGGCCGATGCAGTACAGTCCGAAGCGCGGGAGGCCGGACGAACGTCCGGACCACCGGGAGAGGATGTGATGTCGGAAGGATCGGGCGGGCCATGGACGTCGCCGGGAGCGCAGATATCGGCGCAACCTTCCGATCGCCGGCATGCCGAATCCGCCGATCCGGGGCAGGACGCCCGGCGGTTTCCGATGTTCCCGGCCGAGCGCGCCGAACGCGGTGTCGAGCTGGTTTCGCGACTCGCCGGCCCGGCCGTTTTCTTCCTAGCGCTCGGCGGAATCGTCTGGCTGCTGGTCAAGTAGCTGATCGGGCGGGATTTCCCGTGAGAACCGGGCAGGGCCTGCCGATCCCGATCTGAAACACCCGGGCGTGGCCATGCGTCCGCTTATGTCTCGGCGAATCCCTCTCCAGGCACGGGTCATCCCAAAAGCGGGCGACAGGGCTGGCGCTCGCCTTGCCTTCCCGCGACACATATGTCCTGCTGCATTGCAGCAAGGTACTTGTCGATGTGTGGGCAAGGATCGCTGGCCCGTAACGGGTGTGTTTGCGTTCAGGGAGTATCGGGGTGTCGCATGTCAAAAATTGACCTGGCGATTCACGGGTATCCGAGCCGGACTCCGTTCGCTTCGGCGGCCCGGCGCAGTGCCAAGGTCTGGCTCTGCCTGACCCTGATCGGCGCCGATGCGCTGGCGTTGCTGGTCGGGTTCGGGATCGGGGTGCGGGTCGAGCAGCCCGGAGCCATTTCCGGCGACGTCTGGACCTCGTTGCTCGGGGTGATCCTCGTCCATGCCGGCATCGCCTTCCAGAACCAGGCCTATGCCACCAAATGCCTGACCAGCGCCCAGACGAGCTGCCGTCAGGCATTGCTGTCGATCGGCGCGACTCTGCTCATCTTCTTGCTGGTGGTGTTCTCGCTCAAGGTCACCGGGCGGCTTCCGCGCCTCGCGCTGTCGGCGGGCATCGTCTCGTCGGTGGTCCTGATCATCAGCCAACGACTGTTGCTCTGCCATCTCGTCCGGCGCGCCTACGGCAATCGCCTGCACACCGAATTGGTGATCGTCGACGGAGGAAATGTACCGGATGCGTGCCTCGGCAGCGACATCGTCGATGCCGGCGTGGCCGCCCTGCGCTCGGATCTCGACGATCCGTACATGCTCAATCGCCTCGGCACGCTGCTGCGGCATTATGACCGCGTCGTGATCAGCTGCGTGCCCGAGCGGAAGAGCGAATGGGCGCAAGTCCTGAAGGGCGCCAATATCCAGGGCGAGATCATCGTCCCCGAGATCGGCGAGCTCGGCCCGCTCGCGGTGCATCAGCTCAGCGGCGTCACCACTGTGGTGGTGTCGCGCGGGCCGCTCAACCTCGCCGACCGCGCCAAGAAGCGCGCGCTCGACATCGCGCTCACCGTGCCGGTACTGATCGCGCTGCTGCCGGTAATGGTCGTCGTGGCGATCGCGATCCGGCTAGAAACGCCCGGCCCGATTTTCTTCCGCCAGGAGCGGATGGGGCGTGGCAACCGGATCTTCCCGATCCTCAAGTTTCGCAGCATGCGAGTCGAGACCAGCGATTCGGCCGGCGAACGTTCGGCGAGCCGCGACGACGACCGGATCACCCGGGTCGGCCGGCTGATCCGCCGTACCAGCATCGACGAGCTTCCCCAGTTGATCAACGTGCTGCTCGGCGAGATGAGCCTGGTCGGGCCGCGCCCGCACGCGCTCGGCTCGCTCGCCGGCGACGAATTGTTCTGGCGGGTCGATCGCCAATATTGGCACCGCCACGCGCTCAAGCCCGGCATCACCGGGCTCGCCCAGGTCCGCGGTTTTCGCGGCGCGACCGAGCATCGCCGCGACATCGTCAATCGGCTCGAGGCCGATCTGGAATATTTGCAGGGCTGGAGCCTGTGGCGCGACATCGGCATCCTTGCGCGGACCGCGCAGGTGCTGGTCCACAAGAACGCCTATTGAATTTGGAGAGGAGCCCGCGGCGCGGCGTTAACGATCGCGGCCAAGCTTCTGTAAACGATTTTCGGGCATAGCCTTCCCGGGCAATGAGGGTCTCGGGCGGTGGCGGAAAATCTGATGGCGGCGAGCGACGCTGATGCGGGCTCTGCCAAACAGGGACAGGCGGAACCGATGTGGCTGATGCCCGCGGACTTCCGCGAGCCGATTGCGGATCGCATGATCGAGGCCGGCTCGCGCTGGGCGGGAATCGCCAGCTTCGTCGTCGCGCTCGGCGCGATCGGCCTGTGGCTGCTGGGTTGATCCGGCGCGCCTGAAGCTTCGACGGGACGGTTAACCGCCCGGAAACGAATGGACCGTGCCGTTGGCGCGACCAACCGCATTTGCCCCGGTGGGCAGCAGCGACCGAACGCTCTAGCATGACCAAATTGCTGCACTGCAATGAGGTCACGAGCGCGTGCTTTGCTCTGGCGAAAGCGTATCTAGTCTAAATTTTCTCGCATCTGCGAACGATGGCGGAGCTGTGCGACGACGTGTTGCAACGTCGCGGCGAGCTCCGTTCCTCGTCGGTGGCGCGGTGTTGCTCGGCGTGCTGTGCAGTGCGCCGGCGCATGCCCAGGAAAGGCGAATCGCAAGACCGACGCAACAAGCCGAACAGGGGCTGCGGATCGAACCGTCGCTCACTGCCGTCTATGACGACAATGTCTATCGCGTCGATTCGCGAACCGGGAATCCCGTCGCCGACGTGATCGTCACCCCGGCGATCGAGGCGCGCTACGATCGCGACATCGGCGTACGCGCGGTCAGTCTGCGCGCGTTGATCGGTTATGATCGCTTCCTCTCTGAAACCGGCCGAAGCAAGCCGCGCTTCGAGCTTGAGGGATCGGGCAAGTTCCTGATCGCCGGGCAGTGCGCGGTGCGCCCGCTCGCCAGCTATCGCCAGCAGCGCGCCGATTATGGCGACATCAACAGCGCGAGCGAGAACCTCCAGAAATTCTCGACCTTGGGCGTCTCGGCAGATTGCGAGCGGCCGGCCGGGCTTTATCCCGTCGCCGCGTGGCGGCGCGACACCACCCGCAACGGCGACGGCTTCGAATATGCCGATCAGACCAGCAATCTCTATCGCGCCGGCCTCGGCTATGCCCGGCCCAGCCTCGGCAAGCTGACGGCCTATTACGAGCGCGTCACCAGCGATCGCCCCGCGCTGGCGGTGGAGAATCGCAGCGACGCGTACGGCCTGTCCTTCTCGCGCTCGGTCTCGCCGATCACGTCGATCGACGCTGATTTTCGCTGGATGCACGTGACGAGCAATTCGGCGGCGATCGGCGATTATGACGGGCCCGGCTGGACAGTACGCGTGTCGACTCTCGCGATTCCGCGGGTAAAGATCACCGGCTCGACCGAGCGGACGATCGTCAACGACAGTTTGATCGCGACCGGCTTCGCGCTGCGCACGGCGCATCGCCTCTCCGCCGAAATGGCGCTCAGCGAACTCACCACGATCGGTGTGTTCGGGGAATTGGTCCGGCGCGAATTCCGCCAGGATGCCGCGATCCGGCCGTTCAACTATACCCGCGATCGTACCAACCAGTTTGGTTTGATCGCCACGCGCAAACTGACCGACCGCTTCGCGCTCGATCTGTCGCTTTCCCGTCTCGATCGCGCCACCAATAGCGACGTCTCCAATTATCGAGCGACCCGCGTGGCGCTTGGCGCAACCATGAGGTTCTAACCGATGAGGAACATTTCCCTGAGTCACGTCCGCCTTTTGTCCGCGGCGCTCGCTGTGTCGATCCCCGCACTGCCGGTGATGGCGCAGACCAGCGGTGCCGGTGCGCCCGCGGCGGCCGTCGCGCCAGCGCCCGCTGCCGCGACGGCCTCCGCCGCTGCTCCCGCGGGCTATCGCCTCGGCCCCGACGACGAGGTCAAGGTCTTCATCTATGGTCAGCCCGATCTTTCGGTGACCACCCGGGTGAAGGCCGACGGGACGATCCGGCTGGCGATGCTCGGCGCGGTCGACGTGCGCGGCAAGACCAGCGCCGAACTCGCCGACACGATCGCCGCAGGCTATGCAAAGGGCGGCTATCTCGAGCGGCCCTCGGTCAACGTCGAGGTGTCGCAGTTCGTCAGCCGCTTCGTCACCGTGCTCGGCAACGTGCCCCAGGCGGGCAATTACCCGCTCGACCGGCCGTACAGCGTCGCGGCGATGCTGGCCAAGGCGGGCGGGGCGACCGCGACCGGCGCCAATGCGGTGATCCTGACACCCGCCGACGGCAGTGGACCGGTGCGAATTTCGCTCGCCGAGATGAATTCGGGCGCGAGCCGGCCGCTTGCTCCAGGCGACATATTGTTCATCCCGCCCGCCGAGAAAATCTATGTCTACGGCCAGGTGCAGGGCCCCGGCGCGTTCAACTTCGTCCCCGGTCAGACCTTCCGCCAGGCGCTCGCGCTCGCCGGCGGCCCCACCCTCGCGGGCTCGACCAGGCGGATCAAGGTGCGCCGCGGCGGCAAAGAGGTCGAAGGCGTAAATCTCGACGACCAGGTCCAGCCCGAGGACGTGCTGGTCATTCGCGAGAAGCTGTTTTGAGTGAAGCGTATAATCGGAGATACGGCATGAGCTGGAGCGAGCGATTGCAGCATTGGCTGCGGGGGCTGCTTGGTGGAGACGCCGGCGGCAGACGGATTCCCGAGCGGCTCGATTATATGGCGGCCGAGGAAGAGGCGGTGGTGCCGATCTCGTCCGGCCGCGCATCGGCCGGGCAGCCGGCGATCGCGTTCCGCCGCAACGCGGTGTTCGCGGCGTTCAACACCGCAGTGCCGGTGAGTGATCGCCACGGCCTCGCCGGGCGCAAGAAAGAGCTCGCCCGGCTGATCGACGCGGTGGTCAAGCAGCGCAAGCACGCGCTGATCTATGGCGCGCGCGGGTCGGGCAAGACCTCGCTGGCGCGGGTGTTCGGCGATCTCGCCGACGAAGCGGGCTGCGTCGCGCTCTATGGCTCGGCGAGCGAAGGTGCCGATGTCGACGGGCTGTTCCGCCCGTTCCTCGACGAACTGCCGCTCCAGCGCGGGCTTGTCGACGCGGTCCCGGCAGATCGTCCGATAGGCGTTCAGCAACTCGCCAATCTGTTCGTCCAGGGCGTCACCCAGCGGACCTTGCTGATCGTCGACGAGTTCGATCGGGTCACCACCGAGCGCACCCGGCACGAGGTCGCGTCTTTGCTCAAGCTGCTCACCGACATGCATTCCGCGGTCCAGATCGTGCTGGTCGGCATCGCCGGCAATGTCGACGGGCTGCTCGCGGCGCATCCGTCGTTGCGGCGGCACCTGTTCGCGCAACCGGTCGCGCCGATCGCACGCGACGAGCTTGCCGGTTTGCTGCGGCTTTGCGCGCAGCAGGCCGGGCTCGCCTTCGAGGAAGAGGCGGTCCAGACGATCGTCTCGGCTGCGATCGGCTCGCCCTATCATGCCCGCGTGTTCGGGATGCACGCCGCGCTGCTCGCCGAAGCGGCCGGGCGCGATCGCGTCACGCTCGCCGATGCGCAAAAGGGCCTCGCCGAAGCGCTCGCCGAATGGAGCGATCTGACTCCCGAAATCTGCACGGTGTTCGAGCGCGCGCTGGGCCAGGCGGGCTCGCTGCGCGGGATGATCGCGCTGGCCGGCGTGCTCGCCGCGCATGCCCCGGTGCTCACCTTCGAGCGGTTGACCGCCGCGGGCGCGGATTTGTTCGGCGATGAATTGGGCGGACCCGCCGCCGTCGATCGCACGATCGGACTGATCGCGCCGGCACTGAGCGAGGATGGCATGCCGGGCGAACTCCAGTTCGTGGATTCGCTGTCGCCGCAGTTCCTCGTGCTGATGGCCAACGGTGCTGCGGGGCGTTCGCGCGTGGCGGTGCAGGAGGCGCGCGACACGCTCGATGCCCGTGAGCTTCTTCAGGGAGTTGGGCTATGACGATCAAGCCAGCCGATCTGATCGAGGCGCTCAAGGCGCGGTGGCTGCTGGTCGCGGCGATCACAGGCCTGTTGTTCGCGATCGTCGCGGGCCTCGCGCTGATCCAGCCGCGCCAATATCTGGCGAGCTCGTCGCTGCTCCTCGATCTCTCGCAGACCGACCCCACCGACAGCAGCCAGCAGCAACAGGCACGGGTCGAGACCGATTCGATCATCGCGACCCAGCTCGACCTGATCAAGAGCGCCAAGGTGATCAACCTCGTCGCGCAACGCGCAGGCTTCGTCGATGCGACGCCGGCCGACCTCCCGCCCGAGGCACGGTTGCAACAGGCGGCAGCGCGGGTCCGCGCGGGGCTCAACGTCGCGACCGGGCGGCAGAGCAACGTGCTGCAGATCCAGTTCCTCGATCCCGATCCGGCAGTTGCGGCACGCGTCGCCAACCTCGCCGCGCAGATCTACATGCGCGAGCAGGTCAGCCTGCGCGCATCGGCGGCGCAGGGCTCGGCGCAATGGTTCGAGGCACGCACCGCCGATGTTCGCCGCCGCTACGAAGTCGCGCAGAAGAAACTCTCCGATTTCCAGCGTGCGCACGACATCATCGGCATGAACCGCATGGATCTCGAAGCCGAGAAGCTCAAGAATCTCTCGGCCTATCTCACCCAGGCGCAGGCCGATGCCGCTGCGGCGCATTCGAAATCGGGATCGGGGGCCGTGCCCGAAGTGGCGACCGCCCTCGTCGTCCAGAACATCCAGGAAGCGATCGCGACGCAGGCGGGCAAGGTGGCCGAACTCGGCAAGTCGCTGGGGCCGAACCATCCGCAGATGATCGCCGCACGAGCGCAGCTCGCCGAGCTTCAGGGCAGCCTTCGCGAGGCGCGTGCCGGCCAGGCATCGTCGATGACCGCCAACAGCAGCGCGGCCAGCCGCCGCGAGGCCGAGCTGCGCGGCGAGATGGCGGCGCAGGAGGATCGCATGATCCGGATGTCGGGCGTGCAGGACCAGCTGATGGTCATGCAGCGCGACGTCGAGGCGGCGCGCCAGACCTATGACACCGTCCGCCAGCGCTTCAACGAAGCTGCGCTCAAGAGCCAGATCTCGCAGCCCAATGCGAGCCTGCTCGACGAGGCGACGGTGCCGCTGTTCCCGGCGCGGCCGAGCCTGCCCTTGTGGTTCGCCGCGGGGATCGCGCTGGGGCTGCTCGCCGGCGTCGCGATCGTGGTGCTGGGCGAGATCCTGCGCCCGCGGGTGCGGACGGTGAATGGCCTCGCATCGGCGACCGAAGTCGAGGTGATCGCCGATCTTTCCCCCAAATCACGGCCGGTTGGCGGCCTGTTCATGCCACGTCAGGAGGCCGCATGAGGCTCCGTTCCACTGCGGGTGCAAACCCGCTGCTCGACGCGAACTTCCATCCCGCGAGCGATGCCGAGCCGCAAGTATCGACCGGGCTCGGGCTGCTCGATGCCGGGGACGAACGCGTCGATCCACTGGTCACCGCGGCGTTCGATGCCGATCACCCCTATGTCGCCAAGGTGCGGAAGATTCGCGCCAAGTTGCTCGCCGCCGCGCGCGAGGCGCGGGGAGCGGACGGCAGGCTGCGGCTTGCCTTGCTGTCGCTGCAGGGTGGTGACGAGGCTTCGATCCTCGCCGCCAATCTCGGCGCGGTGATGGCGCAGATGGATGGGCCGACGATTCTCGTCGACGCCGATGTCGACCGGCCGTCGCTCGACCGGTTGCTGCGGCTGCCCAACCGCATCGGCCTCGCCGAGCAATTGGGCGGCATGGCGTTGCGCCTGCCGGTGCTCCAGACCGCAATCGAGCGGCTGTGGCTGATGCCTGCGGGGCAAGCTGCCGGCGGCGCCGCGACGTTGGTCGAGAAGGGCTCGCTGGCCGAGGCGGCGAAGGGCTGGAACCTGCCCGAGGCCAATCTGCTGGCCTATCTCGCCGAGCGTCCGCGCGGCGGCACCGCTTTCGGCAACATCCTCGAGAAGTTCGACGCAGTGGTGCTGGTCACTCGCCGCGGCGTGACTCCGGTCTCCGAAGTCCGCCGGGTGATCGACGATCTCGACCGGCATCACATTCCGATCGCCGGCTCGGTAGTCAGCTGAGGAGCATGGGGATGCACGGAACCACGATTCAGCTGCCTTTGGACGGGGGCACGAGCGAGGGAAAGCGGGAGACTGCCCATGTCGGCGGCGTCCCGGTGTCGACCTTGTCGCTGCGCGCGCTGATCGAACGGATGCTGCGCGACGCGCCGCTGCGGCTTGCCGCGGGCGAGCCGCCTCTCTTGGTGTTCGACTGCAACGGTCACGGCCTGTCGCTCAACGCCACCGACAAGGCGTTCGCGCGGGATCTGGCGCGGGCCGATCTGATCCATGCCGACGGTCAGGTGATCGTCAAGGCGTCGCATTGGCTCGGCGGCCCGGCGATCGCCGATCGTTCGAGCACCACCGACATGTTCATCGACAGCCTTCCCGGCGCCGCGGCGGGCAAGGTGCGCTATTACCTGCTCGGCGGCACCGAGCAGGTGAACAAGGATTGCGCCGACAAGATCCGCGCGGACACGCCGGGTCTGGAGCTGGCGGGGCGCCGCAACGGCTTCTGGAAAGCGGAGGAAGAGGATGCGGTGATCGACGCGATCAACGCCGCCGCGCCCGACGTCCTCTGGGTAGGCACCGGCAAGCCGCGCGAGCAGGCGTTCTGCGTGCGCAACCGCGATCGGATCAAGGCGGGGTGGATCGTCACCTGCGGCGGGCTGTTCAACTATATCACCGGCGATTATCCGCGCGCGCCGCAATGGATGCAGGACGCCGGCCTCGAATGGCTCCACCGCATGGCGACCAATCCGCGCCATCTGGCGTGGCGCTATCTCACCACCAATCCGCACGCGCTTTACCTGATCTGGAAGCACCGGAATGGCTGAGGCGCCTGCCATGGCTCCTGAACGCAAGCCGCTCCGCGCCACGCTGGCGCGGTTCGGTCTGGCGAGCATGTCTTCGGCCGCGGTGTCGGTCAGCCATTTGCTTGTCCAATTGGTCTCGGTGCGCCGGCTCGAGGCGAGCGAGATCGGCACGCTCGCTTTCCTGCTGGTGATCATCCAGTTCGGCTATGGCCTGTCCAACGCTTTGGTCTCGACGCCCTATGCGATCGCGGTCAACCAGCGTGAAGACGGTGTCGACGAAGGTTTCGACTTCTTCTTCCCGGTCAACCTGCTGCTCGCATTGTCGCAAGGGCTGCTCTGCGCGGCGATCGGCTGGATGATGGCGGGCCCCTGGGCGGCGGCGGCGTTCGGCGCGGCGGGCGTGTTCTCGCTGCTCCGCTGGTTCGGCCGGGCCAATGCCTATGCGCACCACACGCCCGGGGGCGCCGCGATCTCCGACCTGGTCTATGCCGTGCTTGTCGTCGCGGGCGTCGGCGCCACGCTCGCTTTCGGTCCCCGGATCGAGCTGTTCGGCGCGGTGCTTGCAGGCGCGGGCCTGCTCGCGTTGATCCCGTTCGGCGCCGCCTTCGTCGCGCGCCATCGCCCGACCGGGCTCGGCCGCGCCTTCGCCGCCTATCGCCCGCTGTGGAAGCGCCAATCGGCATGGACCTTGATCGGCGTGATCACCACCGAGGCGACCTCGAACGCACACAGCTATATCGTCACGCTCTTCGCCGGCCCCGCGGCGTTCGCGCCGATCGCGGTCGGCATGCTGTTCTTCCGCCCGGTCAATGTCTGCATCACGGCGCTGACCCAGCTCGAGCGCCCGCGCATGGCGCGCGCGGTGGGGCAGGGGAACGATCGCGCCGCGCGCGGATCGGCACGCGCCTTCATGGCGGCGCTCGTGGTGATCTGGGTCGCGACTGCAGTGACTGCCGCGGGGATCCTCTGGCTCCTCCCGCACATCATCATCAAGCCGACTCTTTCCGTGGAGACGGTGATGATCGCGGTCGCGCTCTGCGCCGCTTTGTCGCTGGTCCAGTGCCTCCAGGCGCCGATGAGCGTGCTCACCCAGGCGCGCGGCGCGTTCAAGCCGCTCGCTGCGACCAGCGTGCGGAGCTGCTTCGTCGGAATCGGTGCGGTCGTCGCGATCACCTTGCTCGCGCCTTCGGTCTACACGATCGCTGGCGTGGTGCTTGCCCAGCTGGTGATGATGCTCGGCATCTGGCGGCTCGACCAGCGCGCGCGGCGTGAGATGGCGGAATGAGCCTCGCGCTCCCTTGGCATCGCGGGCGTGTCCCGCAGCGCACCGGAGGCACGATTGCGTCGCGTGCTGCCGCCGCGACGGATCGCGTCGAGGCGCTGATCCCGGTCGCCCAGTTCGTCTATTACGTCTTCCTGATGATGATCTTCATCGGGCAGCAGCCCTTTTCGTCGCGCAACCAGGAGCAATTGGTCGCGATGGCCGCGAACAATGACGGGTCCGACGTCTTCAAGCAGGCCTTCTTCATCGGCTTCGCCCTGCTGCTGACGCTGCTCGAGCTCGTCCGCCGCTACAAGCCGCAATATCGCTTCACCTATTGGCCATTGCTGGCGATGCTCGGCTGGTTCCTGATCAGCTGCGCGTGGGGCGTCGATCCCTTCGTCTCGTTCAAGCGGGCGATGCAGCAGGTGATCGTGATCTACATCACGTTCCTCTCGCTCGCCTTGATCGGTCCCGAGCGGATCTATCGCACCCTGATGGCCGCCCTCGTCACCTCGCTGCTGATCTGCTGGGTGTCGCTGCCGCTCACCCCCAACGCGGTCCACCCGCCGACCGAGAGCGACAAGGCGCTGATCGGCGCGTGGCGCGGCTTCTTTTTTCACAAGAACATCGCCGGCGCGGTGATGGCGCTCACCTTCGTGGTAACCGCGCACGCATTCTTCACCACTCGCAAATGGCATTATGCCCTGTTCTCGGTGATGGCCTTCGTCTTCGTCGTCGGCACCAAGAGCAAGACCTCGCTCGCTTTGTGCTTCGGCATCCTCGCGGTCAGCTTGGTCTATCGCGTGCTCAGCCAATCGGTCGCCAAGCGCGCGGTGCTGCTGCTGCTCGTCGGGCTCGGCATGCTGCTATTCCTCGCGCTCTACATCGCCTTCCAGCCGATGATCGAGCGCTGGTTCGCCGATCCGACCGCGTTCACCGGGCGGGTGTCGATCTGGAAGGTGGCGATCGATTACCTCGCCGATCATCCGTATCTCGGCTCGGGTTTTGGCGGCTTCTGGCAGGTCGGCGATCTTTCGCCCGCGCACGATTATCTCAACCAGCAGTTCCAGCTGCTCACCGCGCATTCGCACAATGGCTATCTGGAGATACTCGTCACCACCGGCCCGGTCGGGCTGGTGCTGCTGCTCGTCTCGTTCGTGGTGTTGCCGGCCTATTGGTTCCTGACCGGTACGACGAAGCAGAATGCCACGTTGATGGCGAGCGCCTTCGCGATCTGGAGCTTCGTGCTCTACCAGAACCTGCTCGAGACCTCGTTCTTCGACAAGGACCGCCAGGTCTGGGTGATCTTCCTGTCGTCGCTCGCCATCGCCCACGCCTCGTTCAAGGCGGTCGATCGGCCGCGTTGGCACCGCCGCACTCCAGCCTTGGCCCCCGGAGGTGCCGCTTGACCGAAATCGCCATTTGCATCGCCACCCGCCAGCGCCCGCAGGGCATCACCCGCACGCTTCGCTCGCTCGCAGAACTGGTCACCGAGCGCGACGTCACGATCATCGTCGCCGACAATGACGGGGTGAAGCGCGAAGGCGTGGCCGCCGCGGAGGCATTGAGGGCGGAGGGCTATCGCTGGCCGCTCGAACTGCTCACCGTTCCCGAGCCGGGCATACCCCAGGTCCGCAACGCGCTGGTCCGGGCGGCGCTGCGCCTCCCCGGAATCCGCTTCGTCGCGATGCTCGACGACGACGAGGCCGCCGATCCGCACTGGCTGCACGCGATGCTCGCCTGTCAGGCCGCCACCCGGGCCGATGTCGTCGGCGGCGCGGTATTGCGCGAGATGGAGGGCGAGGTCGCCCCCTGGGCCGCGCGCCATCCGTTGCTCCAGCGCAAGTCACGCAGCGCCTCGGGGGTGGTCGAGCTGATCGACAGCACCGCCAACGTCCTCATCGACGCCGAGGCATTGCGCGCCCTCGGCGAGGCGCCGTTCGATGAGGCGATGGCGCTCACCGGGGGATCGGACAAGCAATTGTTCACCCGGATGCAGCGCGCCGGCCGCCGTTTCGCCTGGGCCGAGGACGCCCGCGTCACCGAGCTGATCCCGGCCAGCCGGGTCACCTCCAAATGGCTGCTCATGCGCGGCTACCGGATCGGAATGACCGACACCATCACTGCGCTGGCGCACAGCACCCCGTTCAAGGTCGCCACCACCGAAGCGCCGCGCATCGTCGGCGGCTTCGTCTTGGGCTCGCTCGGCGCCGCGCTCACTTTCGACCGCGGCAAACGGATCGAGCGGCTGGGCAGGCTCTATCGCGCGGCGGGCAAGATCGCCGCGCTCACCGGCAATCATTACGAGGAATATCGCAAGGTGCACGGCGCATGAAGAACGACACCGGCCAGCCCACCTTCTCGGTGGTGATCCCGCTCTACAATCGCGCCGATATCGTCACGACGACGATCCGCTCGGTGCTCCAGCAGGATTTCGGCGATTTCGAGATCATCGTCGTCGACGACGGCTCGAAGGACGATCCCGAGCCGGTGGTGCGGGCGATCGCCGATCCGCGCATCCGCTATGTCCGCCAGGACAATGCCGGCGGCGGCGCGGCGCGCAACCTCGGCATCGCGGAAGCGCGCGGACGCTACATCGCCTTCCTCGATTCGGACGATCAGTTCCTGCCCGGCAAGCTCTCGATCATGGCGGCGGCTTTGCCCGACGAGGACGATCTGGTCCTCTATTCGCAGATGAAGGTCGATCGCGGCGTCGACCGCTATTGGGTCCGTCCCGAACGCGGCATTCGCGCAGGCGAGGATGTCGGCGAATATCTGTTCTGCGCCAACCAGTTCATGCAGACCTCGACCTTGGTCGTGCCCACCGCGCTGGCGAAGCGGGTGCGCTTCGATCCCGCGCTGAAAAAGGGCCAGGATCTCGATTTCGCCGTTCGGCTTCAGGTCGCCGGAGCGCGCTTCGAGATGATCGAGCAGCCGCTCACCATCTGGCTCGACGCGAGCGAAGTGGGCCGGACCTCCTATGTCCGCGGCTACGAGACTTCGCTCGACTGGCTCGACCGCTGCGGCCATCTGCTCACCAGCCGCGCGCGGCACGGCTATCGCGCGACGGTGCTCGCCTATCACATGGCGCCGGTCCGCCCGCTGGCGACGATCCCCGAGCTGGTCCGCGGGCTGTTCTACGGGCGGGTGCCGGCGCGCATCCTCGCGCGCCAGTTGCTCCGCTCCTATCTGCCCAAGTCCTTCTACCGTTCGCTGGTGAACCAGTTCGTCCATCGTTTCGGCAAGGCCGAAGCGCTGGCTGGCAAGGCAGGCAAGTGAATGGCGCCGGATAGCCCTCTCGACCTTGAGACGCCGGCAGAGGGGCCGCTGTTCACGGTCGTGATTCCCACATTCAACCGACGCGACGCCGTGGTCGAGGCGGTCCGCTCGGCGCTCGACCAGAATGTCCGCGACGTGGAAGTGATCGTGATCGACGACGGCTCGACCGACGGCACCGCCAGCGCGGTCGCCGCGATCGGCGACGAGCGGCTCCACGTCATCGTCCAGCCCAATGCCGGCGCCGCGGCGGCGCGCAACCGCGGGATCGATTACGCGCGCGGCCGCTATGTCGCCTTCCTCGATTCAGACGATCGCTTCCTCGACGATCATCTCGCCGATCTGCTGCCGTTGCTCGCTCAGGGCGACGATGTCGTGGCCTATTGCCGGGTGGTGGTCGATCGCGGCTCGGGCCGTCATTTTCTCAAGCCGCATCGCGAATTGCTGAGTGGCGAGAGCGTCGACCGCTATCTGATGTGCGAGCGCGGCTTCATCCAGACCAGCAGCCTCGCGCTGCGCCGCAGCCTCGCCAATGTGGTGCGATACCGGGAGGATGTCGGCTTCGGCGACGATACCGATTTCGCGGTGCGGCTGTCGCTCGCCGGCGCGCGCTTCCTGATGGCGCAACGCGCGACCGTGCTCTGGGCCGATCGCAAGACCGAGAACCGGCTGTCGCAGGTCCGTGCCAATATCGGCAACCTCGCCTGGCTCAAGGATCTGCGCCCGCACATCTCGGCCCGCGCCTATTCGGCCTATATGGGCTGGCACGCCGCCAAGAGCGTCTGGCCGACCAGCCGGCGCACCGCGCTGCGTTATTATTTCGATGCGCTGCGCCACGGCGCCTTCCGGCCGCGGGTCGCCGCAATTGTGCTATTGCAAATCATTATCCCTGATAATGTTTATCGAAAGACCGCGGATCGATGGATCGCCCTGACCAGCCGGGTGCGTGGCGTTCGGATATGAGGCGCCGTGCCTTCATCGCCGGTGCCGCGGCGTTGTGCAGCGTGCCTTTGGTCAGCAGCGCAGTGCCGTTCGTCCCGCCGCTTCCCGATTTCGACGGCCCCGGCCTCGATGCGCGCGCCCGGCGCAGCGGCCGGCGCTTCGGCTGCGCGATCAAGTCGAGCCAGCTCGCCAGGGATCCGGCCTTCACCGCCGCGGTGCTGCGCGAAGCGGGCACGATCGTCCAGGAATATGAGCTCAAGCGGCACGTCACCCAGCCCAGACCCGGCAAATATGATTTCAGCGGCAACGACAAATTGGTCAATTTCGCGCAGGAACATGGCCTGGCGGTGCGCGGGCACACCCTCGTCTGGTACGCGATGAACCCGGCCTGGCTGCAGGCGGCTTTGCCCAAGGCCGCGCCGCGCGTGAAAGAGGGGCTGCTCACCGGCTATGTCGAGACCGCGATGCGCCGCTATGCCGGGCGGATCGGCGAGTGGGACGTAGTCAACGAGCCGGTCGAGCCCAAGGAAGGTCGTGCCGACGGATTGCGCGCGAAGAACATCTGGGAGCAGGCGTTTGGCGAGGAATATATCGACCTCGCCTTCCACACCGCCCGCACGGCCGATCCGCGCGCGAAGCTGTTCCTCACCGATTTCGGGCTCGAACATGATTCACGGCGTTGCGCTGCCCGGCGCACGGCGATCCTCAAACTGCTCGAGCGCGCATTGTCGCGCCGGGTGCCCATCGACGCGCTTGGCATCCAAGGGCATCTCAAGCCGTTCCGCGAGCCGTTCGACGAGCGCGTCTTCGCCAATTTCCTCGACGAGGTGCGCGGCATGGGGCTGGGCATCGCGATCACCGAAATGGACATCGCCGATCGCGGCGGACCGCAGGCAGTCGAGCCGCGTGACGCGCAGGTCGCGGCGGTCGGCAAGGCGTTCCTCGACGTGGCGCTCGACAATCCCGTGACCAGCTCGGTGCTGACCTGGGGCCTGTCGGACCGCTATTCGTGGCTGTCGACCTATCCCGAATATCGCTGGCCCGACGGCAAGCCTTCGCGCGGACTGCCGCTTGATTCCGACCTGCACCGCAAGCGGCTCTGGGCGGCGATGGCGGCGGCGTTCGACGCGGCCCCGGCGCGCCGCGCAAGCATCGAGAGCCAGGGAGTTCCGGCATGAGGATCGCGCCACTCACCGGATTGCGCGGCATCGCCGCGATCGCGGTATTGCTCTATCATATCCCGCATTCGCCGGCCTTCGCGGCATTCCATCTGACCTTGTTCTCGCGCGCCTATCTCGCGGTCGATCTGTTCTTCGTGCTCTCGGGTTTCGTCATATCGATCGGCTATTATGAGCGCGTGGTGAAGCGCCCGAGCGTGGCGAGCTATGGCGATTTCCTGCTCAATCGGATGGCACGCGTCTGGCCGCTGCATTTCGTCGTGGCTCTGGTGTTCCTCGCCCGGATCCTCGTCAATGTCTCGGGCGACCAGCCGGTCGCGCTGACTCCGGCGAACATCGTCACCAATCTGCTGATGATCCAGAGCTGGGGCTGGGGGACGCAGGCGCTCGCCGGCAACAGCTGGTCGGTGAGCACCGAACTCGTCGCCTATCTCGCATATCCGCTGGTCGCGCTGATCGCCTTTTCGCGGCTCGCCTGGCTGCAGGCGGCCGGTGCGGTGGCCCTGCTGATGGTCGTCGCGACGCTAGGCCACGGTGCGCAGGGGCCGCTCGACGTCAATGACGGCGACACGATCCTGCCGGTGCTGCGCTGCCTCGCCGGCTTCTCGCTCGGAGTGATCGCCTATCGGCTGGTGAAGCATCCCGGGATCGAGCGCCTGCTCGGCGGCGAGCATGGCTTTATCGGCAGCTGTGTGCTGATCGCCGTGGCGCTGCTGATCCCGCGCGGCGACGTATTGGTGGCGCTGACGTTCGTGCCGCTGGTGATCGCCTGCTATTATAACGGCCACACCGCGCGCGCGGTGCTCGCCAATCCGGTGTCGTTCCATCTCGGGCTGATCAGCTATTCGATCTATCTCTGGCATCCGCTCGTCCGCGACGTGTTCGCCCGGGTGATGGGGATCGCGCATCGCCACGGCGTGGTCGGGTTCGACTGGGCGTTCGTCGCCGCCTTGCTGGTCGCGACGTGGCTGATCTGCTGGGCGAGCTATCTGCTGATCGAGGTCCCCGGGCATCGCGCGATCAAGAAGCTCGAGCGCCGCTTCGTGCCGCGGCCGCCTTTGCCCTTCCGGCAGGCGGCCGAATAGCCATGTCCGCGACGGTCATCGCGGTGCCGACGTTTCGCCGTCCGGAGCAGTTGCGCCACCTGCTCGAGGCGGTCGCGCGGCTGGACCGGCTCGGGGACGCGATGCTGCTGGTGGCGGACAATGACGCGGCCGGGGAGGGGGCGGCGGTCGCGGCCGCGATGGCAGAAGGTTTCCCGATCCCGATCGAAGTCATCCGCGTCGCCGAACCCGGCCTGTGTCATGTCCGCAACGCGATCGTCGCGCATGCGCTCGCTGTTCCGACGATGCAGCGGCTGGCGATGATCGACGACGACGAATGGCCCGAGCCGCAATGGCTGGCGGCCTTGCTCACGGTGCAACTGCGCACCGGCGCGGCGGTGGTCGGCGGGCCGGTGCTGCCGGTTTTCCCCGGAGGCGCACCCGACTGGGCCGAGCAAACGCTCGTCTTCCGTCCCGAGCAGCGCCCCGAGGGGGCCGCCGAGATGCTCTATGCCAGCAACAATCTGCTGGTGACGCGCGCCGCATTGCAAGCGCTCGGCGCGCCATGGTTCGATCCCGCGTTCAATCGCAGCGGCGGCGAGGATCTGGATTTCCTCACCCGCCTCAAGGCGATCGGCTGCGGTTTCGGCTGGGCGCCGGGCGCGCGGGTGTCCGAATGGGTCGGCGCCGAGCGCGCGCGCAAGGCGTGGGTGCTGCGGCGGATGTGGCGGATCGGCGTTACCGACACGCGAGTGGCCAGCAAGCAGAGCGGGCTGCTCGGCCGCGTCGCCCTCGGCGGGCGCTCGCTGGCCTTGCTCGGGCTGCGCACCGCCGCGCTGCCCGCGCTGGCGTGGCGGCGCAATCGCCGTCTCGATATCGTCGGACAATGGATCAAGGCGGTCGCCCGCCTCTATGCGCTGGCGGGCGGGAGCGACGCGCTCTACGCCGCCCCCACAACGCTCAGTTCTGCCAGGCGCGGAAGCTCTTGACGATCATGTCGCCCGAGCCGTCGGTATAGGCGCTGCCGGTCTTCACCGCGACGTTCATGATCGGATACCAGCGATGGCCGCGGAAGGGATTTACGCTCTGGTACGTCTCGAGCCCGTCGACGAACCAGGTGATGTATTCGGGGCCGATGTCGACGGCGTAGCGGTGATAGCCCTGCGAATAGCCGGACAGGCCATAAGCCTGTTCGGTCTGGATGTTGGTGCCCCGCTGGAACGTCCGCCACCCGCCGCTGCCGCCATGGATGGTCGACGAGACGTGCCGGTCGAAATCCCAATAGCTCTGATAGCCGAAGCCCTCATATACGTCGATTTCCGGCGGCCAGCCCGAAGTCGAGATCAGCCAGAAGGCCGGCCATGCGCCGCGCCGGTCGGGCATCTTCGCCACCCACTCATATTGGCCATAACCGATCTGCGTGGACGGCGTATTGTGCCCGCTCAGCACGACCGCGCCGTAATTATAGGCGATGCCGGCCCAGCTGATCGGGCTGTCGAGCTTTTGGGTGTGAAACACCAGCCCTTCGTCGGTGTAGCGCAGCGGCGCCTCGACGTTCGGATGGAGCTCGCCGTCGAGATAGATTCCCGTCTCGCCATTGGCGACCTGGGCGCGGCCGTGCGAGAGCTTGGTCGACCAGGCCCCCGACCAACCCTCGTCGGACCAGCGCATATTGCTCCTGGTCATCTCATATTGGAGCGTGCCATAGGTACGGAAGGTCCGCGCGTTGCGAAAGCCGCTGGTGGCGGGCGCGGTAGGCGTGGCACCGGCGTTGGCCGTCACCGTGGCGCTGGCCGTGCCCTGGTTCGCACCCCAGGGCTCCTCGCGCAGCTTCAACGAGAATTGCTGGCCGTTGGCGGCGTCGAGGATCGGCACCGAGACGCTCTGGCGGAGCGGGTCGCCCGGCCGGAAGATCACGATGTCCTCGGTCGCCTTATAGTTATATCCCGAGATCGCCTTGTTGGTGCCCGATCCGTTGACGGTGATGACCCGCGCGATCACCGTGTTCGGGGTCGCCCGGTTGAGCGTGACGGGAACATAGGCCACCGACGCGCCGGGCTTGAACACCGCCGCGCCGATCGACAGCGTCGCCTTTTCGGGTAGCCGCGTGCCGTTGGCGAAATCGAAACTTGCAAAGCTGTTGGTCGCCGCCGCCACGTCCTCGACTTGCGGAAGCGCAGCTACCGCCGTGGTGCTGGTTGCAGAAACGACAACCGTTCCTGCCTGTTGCTGTGAAGAAGTGGAATCGTCGCTCGAGCATGCAGCGAGCGCGCACAGAGAGAAGGCGCCCGCAAGCGGACGCAATACAGTGATACGCATGTAAACACCCCCCCGGTGTCGACGGCCGACAACTGTGCCGCCTGAGGAGTATTTAGAATGAAAAGGGCGCCCAACCACGGTTGGACGCCCTGTTTGCGTTGAATTGAAGATAAAAAGCCGTCGAGTGCGGAACCCTTTACTCGGCTGCAATCGCAAGTGCTTCCGGCGCAACGGCGAGCCCGCGGCCGACGCCGGTATAGGTGAAACCGGCGGCTTCGACTGCGTCAGGCCGATAGATGTTGCGCAGGTCGACGAGCACGCCGTCTTCCATCCGGGCCCGCAATGCGTCGAGATCGAGCGCGCGGAACGCGTTCCACTCGGTGACGATCACGAGCGCCGCCGCGCCGTCTGCCGCTTCGTAAGGCGAGGTCGCGAATTCGACATTGGGCAGCAGCGGCCGCGCGGCGGCCATGCCCTCGGGATCGAACGCCGAAACCTGCGCGCCGCCGTCTTCGAGCGCCTGGATGATCGCGAGGCTCGGCGCGTCGCGCATGTCGTCGGTATTGGGTTTGAAGGTCAGGCCCAGCACGGCGATCTTCTTGCCGCGCACCGATCCACCGCAGGCCGCGATGATCTTGCGGCCCATTGCCCGCTTGCGGCTGTCGTTGACCGCCACGGTCGCCTCGACGATCCGCACGGGGGTGCCCGAATCCTCGGCAGTCTTGACCAGCGCCAACGTGTCCTTGGGGAAGCACGACCCGCCATAGCCGGGGCCGGCATGGAGGAACTTGCTGCCGATGCGGTTGTCGAGGCCGATCCCGCGCGCGACCTGCTGGACGTCGCCGCCCACCGCCTCGCACAGATCGGCCATCTCGTTGATGAAGGTGATCTTGACCGCGAGGAATGCGTTCGCGGCGTATTTGATCAGCTCGGAGGTCCGCCGGCCGGTGAACAGGATCGGCGCCTGATTGAGATAGAGCGGGCGATAGACTTCCTCCATCACCGGACGCGCACGCTCGTCCTCGATGCCGATGACGATGCGGTCGGGGCGCTTGAAATCCTCGATCGCCGCGCCCTCGCGGAGGAATTCGGGGTTCGAGGCGACGGCGAACTGCGCCTCGGGGTTGGTCTCGCCGATGATCCGCTCGACTTCGTCGCCGGTGCCGACCGGCACGGTCGACTTGGTCACCACCACGGTGAAGCCTTTGAGGCACGGCGCCATCTCGGCGGCCGCCGCATAGACATAGGACAGATCGGCGTGCCCGTCGCCGCGGCGCGACGGGGTGCCGACCGCGATGAACACCACATCGGCCTGTTCGACCGCGCCCGAAAGCTCGGTCGTGAAGGCGAGGCGGCCCGCCACGGCGTTGCGCGCGACGAGATCGTCGAGTCCCGGCTCGTAGATCGGGATCTGCCCGGCGTTGAGCCGTGCGATCTTGCTCTCGTCCTTGTCGACGCAGACCACCTGGTGGCCGAAATCGGCGAAACAGGCGCCGGAGACGAGCCCGACATAGCCCGATCCGATCATCACGATACGCATAATTTTACTCCTGTACGGTCGGGCTCAGGCCGCGCGACGCGGCTGACGGGCGGCGAGCAGTTGGCTCGCGAACAATTCGACTTCGTCGGCAAGGTCGTCGCGCTCCAGCGCCATCGCCAGATTGGCGTGGAGGAAGCCGGCCTTGTCGCCGCAATCGTAACGCGTTCCGGCGAAAGTAAGGCCGTGGAACGGCTGATCGCCGATCATCCACGACATCGCGTCGGTGAGCTGGATCTCGCCGCCGGCGCCCTTTTCCTGGCTTGCCAGCACGCCCATCACTTCGGGCTGGAGAATGTAGCGGCCGATCACCGAGAGATTGGACGGCGCGGTGCCGGGAGCGGGCTTCTCGACCAGCCCCTTCACTTCGGTCAGCGATCCGTCGCGCGTGCCGGGAGTGATGATGCCATAACGATGCGTGTGCTCATCGGGCACGGTCTCGGCGCAGATCACGTTGCCGCCGACCTGCTCGTACGCGTCGATCATCTGCTTGAGGCAGCCCGGCCGCCCGACCATGAAATCGTCGGCGAGCAAGACCGCGAACGGCTCGTCGCCGACCACGTCGCGCGCGCACCACACGGCGTGGCCGAGGCCCATCGGCTCCTGCTGCCGGACATAGGCGACCGCACCGGGCTTGAGCCGCGTCCGGCCGAGGATGTCGAGCGATTTGCCGCGCCCGCTCATCGTCGTCTCGAGCTCGAACGCGATATCGAAATGGTCCTCGATCGCGGCCTTGCCGCGGCCGGTGACGAAGATCATCTGCTCGATGCCGGCCTCGATCGCCTCCTCGACGGCATATTGGATGAGGGGTCGGTCGACTACCGGCAGCATCTCCTTGGGGATCGCCTTGGTTGCCGGAAGAAAACGGGTACCTAGCCCGCCAACGGGAAACACAGCCTTACGCACTCGCTTCGGGGTCATTACGCCACTCCTTCGCTGCGATGCAGCATAGTTAAGCGAAGGTAAGCGGGCAATTTCGCCTCACCGCCTGCGGGGCACCGGTGGTCCGTGTTTTCGATCCAGTCGGCGCGGCGCTGCATATGCGAGCGGACCAGAAGATCGCAGAACCATGTGGTGTGCCGCCCACCAGGCGTTCGACGGTCTGTTCGAGCGTCAGGCGCAGCCGACGCGCGGCGGTCCATCACCCCGTCGCCGGCGCCACCGAAGCCCGCCGGATCAGCGTCGATACGAACAGCGACGCCTCGCCATCCTCGCCGGTCGCGCCGCCTTCGCCGCTGACCAGCTTGAGCGCCGCGGCGCGTGCCATCGTCGCGATCGGCCAGCGTACCGTGGTGAGCGGCGGCCAGAGATGCGAGGCGATCGGCGTATCGTCGAAGCCGATGATCGACAGGTCCTGCGGCACGTTGAGCCCGCGCTGACGCGCGACATGGAGCACCCCCGCCGCCATCTCGTCGTTCGACGCGAACACCGCCGTCGGGCGGGGGGCGAGGTCGAGCAATTGCTCGGCCGCGCGCATGCCGGATTCGAACTTGTAATCGCCCTGGACGATCAGGGTGCGCTGGAGCGGCAGCCCTGCGGCCTCGAGCGCTTCCTCATAGCCCTTTTGCCGTTCCACCGCCGAGCGGAAGCCGTGCGGGCCGAGCACGAGGCCGATCCGGCGATGGCCCGATTCGATCAGATGCTCGACCGCGCCGCGAACCGCCTCGCGGTCGTTCGAGGCGACCATATGCGGCGCCTCGTCGAGCGGCGCCGATCCCATGCGGACATAGCGCACCCCCAGTTCGGCGCAGAGCGCGGCGAGCTGATCATTCTCCGAGATCGGCGGAAGGATCATCACGCCGAACGGGCGCTGTCGTTCGAGGAACTGGCCGATATCCTCGAGCATCGTCGGCGAACCGCGATTGACCGGATGGACGATCAGCTCGAACTCGGTGTCGCGGAGCACTTCGAGCATGCCCTGCTGGACGTTGAGCACCATCTGCGCGTTCGGATTGTCGTGGATCAACCCGATCAGGAAGTTGCGGCGCAGCGCCAACGCGCGCGCTTGCGGATTGGGGACATAGCCCAGATCCGCGATGACTTCCTCGACGCGCTTGCGGGTGTCGCCGTTGAGCAGAGGCGACTGATTGATCACCCGGCTGACGGTCTTCTTGGAGACGCCGGCAATGCGGGCGACGTCGTTGATCGTGGGTTGCGAGCTGCGCTTCATTGTCCCCGAGACATACCGCGATCCGGCGATTGCGCCAAATGCATCCGATCGAGTTCCCGGACCCGCTCGCGCCGCGCCCGTCGAGCGCCGCACGATGGAGAGATTGCCATTCTTCGACGTATCGCTGATACCGGTGTCAACCGGACATAGAGCCGGTGAGGTGAGGAGGGACGGGGATGTTGATTCGACCTTCGCGGCGCGACTTGCTGCGCTACGGCACGCTTGCCGGCACGGGCGCACTGTTGCCCGCCGCCGCGCGCGCCGCTGCCGACCCGTGGCAGCGTGCCGCCGATATCGCGCGCACGGTCCGCGCACCGGTCTTCGCGTCTCGGATTTTCGACATCACCCGCTTCGGCGCGAAGGGCGATGGCGCGACGCTCAATACCGTAGCCATCGCCAGGGCGATCGAGGCTTGCGCCGCGGCGGGCGGGGGCAGGGTGCTGGTCCCGGCAGGCGACTTCCTCACCGGCGCGGTGCATCTCAAATCGAACGTCGAGCTGCATCTGGTCGCCGGGGCGACTCTGCGGTTCAGCACCGATCCCGCGCACTATCCGCTGGTCTTCACGCGCTGGGAGGGCGTCGAGCTGATCAATTATTCGCCTTTGATCTATGCGTACAAGGCGAAGAACGTGGCGATCACCGGCGCCGGCACACTCGACGGGCAGGCCGGCGCTGAACATTGGTGGTCGTGGAAGGGGCCGTGGGGCGGCACCGTCGAATATGGCTGGCGGGAGGGGATGGCGAACCAGCGTCCCGCCCGCGCCCGGCTTTTCCAGATGGCCGAGGACCGCGTGCCGGTCGAGAAGCGCGTATTCGGCGAGGGCAGCTATCTGCGTCCGCCGTTCATCCAGCCCTATTTGTGCGAGAATGTCCTGATCGAAGGCGTGAGGATCCGTCGGTCGCCCTTCTGGAACGTCCATCCGGTGCTCTGCCGCAACGTCATTCTGCGCGGGCTCGACATCATGGGGCACGGCCCGAACAATGACGGCACCGACCCCGAATCGGTCGACAGGATGCTGATCGAGGATTGCACCTTCGACACCGGCGACGATTGCATCGCGGTCAATTCGGGCCGCAACGAGGATGGCCGGCGGCTGGCCGTGCCTTCGCAGGACATCCTGATCCGCAACTGCCGGATGAAGGAAGGGCATGGCGGGATCACCGTAGGCTCGCAGATTTCGGGCGGCGCGCGCTGGATCTTCGCCGAGAACTGCCAGCTCGACAGCCCCGATCTCTGGTACGCAATCCGCTTCAAGAACAACGCGCTGCGCGGCGGGCTTCTCGAGAATTTCCACTATCGCGACATCCATGTCGGCCAGGTCAGCCGTGCCGCGATCGCCTGCGACTTCAATTATGAGGAAGGGGCCAAGGGCCGCTTCACCCCAATCCTGCGGCACATCAACATCACTCGGCTTCGCGCCGACAGGGCGACCCGGGTGCTCGACAGCCAGGGTCTGCCCGGCGCGCCGGTGGGCGACATCACGCTCGAGGATTGCAGCTTCGACGGCGTCACCGCGCCCAGCGTGATCCGTCACACCGGGCGCGTGGCGCTCAGCAACGTCCGGGTGAACGGCAAGATCGTCCCCGCGCTCGATTCGACCGGAGCCGCCTGATGCTCGCGCTCGTACTTGCCGCGCTGGCTGCGCCGCAGCTCGCTTTCCCCGGTGCCGAGGGGGCGGGGCGTTTCGCTCTGGGCGGCCGCGGCGGGCAGGTGCTGTTCGTCACCACGCTCGAAGATGGCGGCCCCGGCAGCCTGCGCGCCGCGATCGAGACCAAAGGACCGCGCACGATCCTGTTCCGCATCTCGGGCACCATCAAGCTCGCCAGGCCGCTGGCGATCCGCGAGGGCCGCGTGACGATCGCCGGCCAGTCGGCGCCCGGCGACGGGATCACCTTGCGCGATTACATGCTGCAGGTCAGCGCCGACGACGTGATCATCCGCTACGTCCGTTCGCGCCTCGGCGACGAATCGAGGACCGAATCCGACGCAGTGACCATCACCAAAGGCCGCCGGATCATCCTCGATCACGTCTCGGCGAGCTGGTCGGTCGACGAGACCCTGTCGGCCGCGGCGCGCTACGGCGATCCCGGCCAAGGTTTCTACGATCTCACCGTCCAATGGTCGATCATCGCGGAATCGCTGACCCGTTCGCTCCATGCCAAGGGCGACCATGGCTATGGCAGCCTGATCCGCGGCGGCCGGGGCGCGAGGATCAGCTTCCACCACAATCTCTGGGCGAACCATTCGGCGCGCATGCCGCGTCCGGGCAATTACGACGGACCCGAAGTCGATCCGATCGGTCCCCTCCTCGATTTCCGCTCGAACGTCTTCTACAATTGGGGCGGCTCCCGCGCGGGCTACAACGCCGACAAGGCGACGCTCGCGCGTTACAATTTCGTCGACAATGCCTATGTCGCCGGCCCGCAATCGACGCGGCCGATCGCGTTCGACGAATCCAACATCCTCGCCAGGGCATGGTTCGCCGGAAACAGCATGAACGGCACGATCCCTGCCGATCCGTGGAGCCTCGTCACCGGCGTCTCGCCCGCGGGCTATCGTCTTGCCGCGCCGGCCGAAGTGGCGCCGGTCGCATCCGATCCTGCCGGACGCGCGTATCAGCGCGTGCTCGCCGGTGCTGGCGCATCCAGGGTTCGCGACGCCGTCGACATACGCGTGATCGCAGGCGTGCGGGACCGTACCGGACGCCAGATCGACAGCCAGAGCGAAGTCGGCGGCTGGCCCGAACTCGCGAGTTTGCCCGCGCCACCCGACCGCGACAAGGACGGCATGCCCGATGCGTGGGAGCGCAGCCACGGCCTCGATCCGGGACGTGCCGATGGCAATGGCGACCGCGACGGTGACGGCTACACCAATCTCGAAGCATGGTTGGCCGACCTCGTCAGGGCTTCCTGACACCGGTAACCCGCTGAACCGGGGCCGATAGGAGAATTTCTCCCGCATGATGGGATGAAATTGCCCCATTTCTACGCTGTTGCCGATCTACAACACGTAGTGAGCGCTCGGCCATGCAATATGCCAATGGTTGTTGACACCGGTTTCCAATGATCGGAAACAAGCGTGCGATATTCAATGGACGCGTCGGCACTGGCCGTCGCGCCGACCCGGAACCGCCATCAGAGCGGCCCGGAATTAGGCAAGGAGGCAGACATGAAGGCGCGCATCTCTCGATTCACCTGGCGTAGCGGCGCATCCGCGGCAGCGGTAGCACTGGCGCTCGCCGCCGGGCATGCAGCGGCGCAGACCGCCGAGCCCGCGCCCGTCGCGGCCGACGAACAGGCCTCCGCCGACGAGCAGCAAGGCGACGAGATCGTCGTCACCGGCTTCCGCCAGTCGCTCGAGGCCGCGCTCAACGTGAAGCGCGCCTCGGTGTCGGCGGTCGACGCGATCGTCGCCGAAGACATCGCCAAATTCCCAGACCAGAATCTCGCCGAATCGCTTCAGCGCATTCCCGGCATCTCGATCCAGCGCGACGGCGGCGAAGGCCGCGCGATCACGGTGCGCGGGCTGGGCGCCCAGTTCACCCGCGTCCGCGTCAATGGGCTCGAGACGATCACCACCTCGGCCGACGGCGCCAGCGCCAATCGCGAGCGTGCCTTCGACTTCAACGTCTTCGCCTCCGAGCTGTTCACCTCGCTGGTCGTTCACAAGACCGCCGAAGCCTCGCTCGACGAAGGCTCGCTCGGCGCGGTGGTCGATCTCAACACCGGCAATCCGCTCGGCGGCAAATATGGGCTGACCTTCGTCGCCTCGGCGCAGGGCAGCTATAACGACCTGTCCAAGAATTGGGGGCCGCGCGTCGCCGGCCTGCTCTCGTGGAAATCGCCCGACGGGACGCTCGGCGCCTCGATCTCCGCCGCCTATCAGAAGACCGACACCGTCGAGCTCGGCAACAACACGGTGCGCTGGGCGCAGGCGCGGTTCGACAGCGTCGACGGCACCAATTGCTGGACCACCGCCAACTCCGGCGGAACCTATGTTCCGAGTGCGGCGTGCAATCAGGCCGCGCTCTCCTTCCACCCGCGCATCCCGCGCTACGGCGAAGTCGGCCACGATCGCGAACGGCTCGGCCTGACCGGCAGCATCCAATGGGCGCCCAGCGACTCCACCAAGATCTCGATCGACGGCCTCTATTCGCGGTTCAAGGAAATCCGCGAAGAGAAATGGGGCGAAGTGCTGCTTCGCTCCAACGAGCGTTCGATCAACGTCGTCAACCCGGTCTATGACGACAATAACAACATGATTTCGGCCACCCTCAACGATGCCTGGGTGCGCACCGAGCATTATTGGCGCGAATCGAACACGCAATTCTATCAGATCGGCGCCAGCTGGGATCAGGATCTGGGCGACGATCTCCGCTTCACCCTGCTCGGCGGCATCTCGAAGTCGGATGCCGACATCCCGGTCGAGACCACCTTCGTGTTCGACGATCGTGACGCGCAGGGCTATCAATATGATTATACCAACAGCCGCTCGCCCAAGCTGACCTTCGGCACCAGCGTCACCGATCCGGCCAATTTCCAGCTCGCGGAGATCCGCGATCGCCCCTCCAACACCACAAACAAGTTCCGGACCGTGCAACTCCGCACCGAATGGGACGCGACGGAAGGCTTCACGCTCAAGCTCGGCGGGGTCTATCGCCGCTTCGACTATGATCTGACTGCCTATCAGCGCGACACCGCGGTGTGCGGCAATGGCGGGCTCGATCTGGTTCTGCGCCAGATCACTTGCTCGGCCAGCTCGGTGTTCGGTCCGGCCGCAGTCTATGGCTTCCGCGCCACCCCCGAATTGTCCGAACTGTTCACGCTCGGCAATGCCGGCCAGCCCGCGGGCAATACCAACAGCTGGCTGATCCCCAATATCGACGCCGCCGCGGACTTTACCGGGCTCTACGATCGCCCGCTTCTGCTCGATGCGGGCAACAATCGCAGCGTGACCGAGCAGGTCAAGGGCGGCTATTTCCAGGTCGACGTCAACGGATCGGTGCTCGGCATCAACGTCCGCGCCAATGCCGGCATGCGTTATGTCCGCACCGAGCAGTCCTCGACCGGACTCAACAGCGGCACCAAGGTCACCGTCGAGCGCGATTATGAGGACTGGCTGCCCTCCGCCAACATCGCTGCCGACCTCACGCCGAATCTCGTGCTGCGCGGCGCGGTCGCCAAGGTGATGACCCGGCCGTTGCTCGCCAATCTTACGCCGGGCGGATCGGCGGACGGGTTCAACTTCCGCGTCAATTTCGGCAATCCGGATCTCCAGCCCTATCGCGCCACGGCATATGACGCCGCGCTCGAATGGTATTTCGCGCCGCAATCGGTGTTCTCGGTGGCGGTCTTCAAGAAGGAGATCGACAGCTTCCCGGTGGCGAGCTCGCGCGTCGACACCTTTACGTCGACCGGGCTGCCCACCTCGGTGCTGTCTTCCTCCTCGCCGGGCTTCCTCAATCCGGCGCTGCAGGCGCAGCCGATCTGGACGATCCAGACCACGGTCAACGGCAGCGGCGCGGATCTGAAGGGCGTCGAGCTCTCGCTGCAGGCGCCGTTCCGCTTCCTGCCGGGGTTCCTCAGCAACTTCGGCGGCATCGTCAATGCGAGCTTCATCGACTCGAACGCGATCTACGCGCAGGGCGTGCCGGCGACGGTGCCGGGCGGCGGCAACGTCAACCAGCCGTTCGAGACGACCTTGTATCAGCTGTCGAAGCGCGCCTTCAACGCGACGCTCTATTACGAAGACAGCAGGTTCAGCGCCCGCGCCTCGGTCGCCTATCGCGGCGGCTTCAACGATCAGGGTTCGGCGACGGGCAACGTGTTCGAAGGCTATAACCCGATCACCAATGTCGACGCCTCGATCCGTTACAAGATCACCGACAATATCGAGCTGTCGCTGGAAGGCACCAACTTGACCGACGCCTATCGCGACCGCTGGGTCGATCAGGACGCCAACCGGACCTACGAGTACAACCATTTCGGCCGCACCTTCCTCGTGGGCGCGCGCTTCAAGATGTAGGATCGAGCGGCCATCCTCGCGCATGGGGATGGCCGCCGCCTTCACCTTCCCACCCCGGCGAGGGCCGGGGCCCAGCTACAGGCCGACTTCGATGGCAGTATGCCCTCGCTTGTTCATTGATGCTGGCCCCGGCCTTCGCGGGGGGAAGTCGCTTTAGCTGAACCCTTGGCTCCGGGCCCAGGTCAGGAACAGCTCGGGCCATACTCCCGCGGGCTTGCCGCTCGCTTTGGTCATGCCATAGCCGTGCCCGCCATGGGTGAAGAGGTGGGTTTCCACCGGCACTCCGGCCGCCTTGAGCGCGGCGCGCAGCAACAGGCTGTTCTCCACCGGCACCGTGCCGTCATCTTCCGAATGGACGAGGAAGCAGGGCGGAGTGGCCCTGGTGACGTTGCGATGCGGTGAATGCGCGGCTTCCAGCGCGGCGCTCGCATCCTTGCCGATCAATTGCTCGCGCGATCCCATATGCGCGTCGGGCGCGGTCATCGAGATCACCGGATAGATCGGCGCAGCGACGAACGGCCGCGCGCTGAGCTTGTCGGCGCCGTCGACCGGGTCATAGGTCTTCGCCGCATGCCGCGTCGCGAGATCGGCGCAGAGATGTCCGCCCGCCGAGAAGCCGATCGCCGCCACCCGCTCGGCATCGAGGCCGTTGCGGATCGCCTGCGCCCGGATCAGCCGCATCGCGCGCTGCGCGTCGGACAGCGCGACATCGGGGCCCGCCGCCCAGCCGTCTCCCGGCAGGCGATAGAACAGCACATAGGCGGTGAAGCCCTGCGCCGCGAGCCAGCGTCCCAAGGCATAGCCTTCATGGTCGAGCACGATCCGGACATAGCCGCCGCCGGGCATGATCAGCACCGACGCACCGTTTGCGACGCGCGGGCGGAAGACTGCGAGCCGCGGGTTGGCGACTCCGCTCACCGAACGATCGGTGAGCGCGCTGTCGGTGCTGCGCTCGACCACTTTCTCCACCGGCAAGGTCGCGGGCTTGCCCGGAACCCCCTTCGGCCACAGGTCGATCGTCTCGGTAGGGTCGGTCAGCCCTGCCGGCAGCGGCTTGTCGCTCTTTGGCGGCGCGGTCTGGGCGCTGGCGGCAAAAGGCGCGGCGAGCCCGGTGAGCAACGCGGAACGACGATCGAACTGCATTCGACAACCTCCTGAAAAGCCGCCCGGTCTGGTCCTTTCAGGTGCCGGGCTGGATATAGGGTACGCGCGCGAACAGCTCGCGCTGCCATTTGCGCGGGTCGTTCTCGATGCGGCTGCGCACATCGAAGACCATCGTCGCGCGCTTGTCGAGGGCGTAGCGCGGCCAGTGCGGCAGCCCGGCATGATCGGGGTCGCCGCTCTTTGCGAAAGCGACGAAGCTGTCCTGCATCGCCCTGGATGCGGCGCGAGCGTCGGCGCCGGTGCCGGTCTGCGAGCCTTCGGCGCCCAGCGTGCCGAACACGAGCGGGATATCCATCGTGTGGAAGGCGCCGCGCCGCGGATCGGTGCGCGAGGCGAAATCGAGCTGGTAGACCCAGCCGGGCGCGCCGGCTTTCGCCCGTGCCTCGGCCTCGATCACTTGCCCCCGCCAGCTCCGCCCCGCGGTGGTCGAATCGTAGAAGACCTGCTCGGGCGTCCAGTCCGGATATCTGATGCGATATTCGGCGACGACCCATTCGGGGAGAATGTCGATGCGCAGTTCGGGGGCGATCCGCTCGGCCAGATTGTCCCAGCCCAGATCGCGCATCTTCGCCGAATCGGGCGCGACGAAGGCGCGGGTCTCGTCATGCGTGTTGCCGAGGATCATCGGAATGGCGTTCGATTGCGGATTGGCGTCGGGCCAGAAGGGGTGGCGGGTCAGCCACTTCATGTCGAGCACCGGCCCGAAATAGACACCGCCGCCGAGCACCGGATCGGTCGCCGAAAGCCCCTCGACAAGTTGCTCCTGCGGCATCGCCAGCAGCGCGCCGAGGTCGCTTTCCCTGACTCCGAGCTTGCCCAGATAGGCGCGGGTACGGGCAGTGGCATTGAGCGGTCCCGAGGCGGTGACCTGCTGGCCGCTCATCGTCGCGGCGCGGTGGAACAGTCCTTTGGCCGCGGGCATCCCCATCATCGTCGCGATCTTGGCGCCGCCGCCCGACTGACCGAACACCATCACTCTGTCCGGATCGCCGCCGAACGCGGCGATATTGTCGCGCACCCAGCGCAGCGCGAGGATCAGGTCGAGCTGGCCCAAATTGCCGCTGTCGGGAAAGCGCGGATCGAGCCGCGCGAGATAGAGATAGCCGAACGCATTGAGCCGGTGGTTGACGGTAACGACCACCACATCGCCGCGCGCGGCCAGCGCCTGCCCGTCATTGAGCGGATCGGTGACGCTGCCGCCCGAATAGGCGCCGCCATGGATGTAGAGCATCACCGGCTTGCGCGCGGCGGCGCGGGCGTCCGCAGTCCAGATGTTGAGGAACAGACAGTCCTCGGATTGCGGCCCGTACCGGCTCCCCGATTGCGGAGAGACCGGCCCGAACTTGTCGGCCGCCTGCACTTCGGCGGAGGCAGGGACGGGAAGCGGCGCACGGAACCGCTCGGCCCGGCCGTAGCGGATGCCGCGAAACACGCGGATGCCGGATTCGACGGTTCCCTGGAATGTCCCCGCGGCTGTGCGGACCGGCGCGGCGGATTGTCCCCATGCGCGGCCTGCGATCAGCGTGGCGGAGGCAGCGGCACTGCCGATCAGCATCCGTCTGTCGATCATCGTTCCGGCAAGATCGGGACGCTCGGTCATATCTACTCCAGATTCCCTTCCGTTTGCGGAAGGGGTAGGGGAGGGGACATTGATTGGAGAGGACGACGCCAGCGGCCAAGCCCTCCCCCGCCCCTCCCGCGAGCGGGAGGGGAGCGAAATGGGTTACGCCAGCTGGCAGATGTCGAGCACGTTCATGTCGGT
>NZ_JAVAMA010000010.1 GCF_030730875.1 Sphingomonas sp. DG1-23 | reverse complement strand
GCGGACGACGGCACTCCCGATGCACCGAGGTCCCGTGGGCTCGGAGATGTGTATAGGAGCCAGGTCCTGGGACTGCGCAGGCGCCTGCGGCTCGGGCTTGGGCTGCGGCCGGGGGATTTCGGGCCGCTGCACCGGCGTGAAGATGCGCGGCGCGGGGCGGCTCGGATCGAGCTGGATGCCGATCGGCTGGGGCGGCGGCGCCGGCGCGGGCGCTGGAGCCGGGGTCGGCGCAGGCGCGGCGGCGGGCGCGGCCGGCTGCGGCGCGGGTTCGGGCTGGGCCTCGACCTTGGGCGCAGCGGCGGCTTCGGCCTCGGCGCGGGCGCGTTCCTCGGCACGGCGGGCTTCGGCCTCGGCGGCCTCGGCACGCTCGCGCTCCTCGCGGCGACGCGCTTCCTCGAGCGCGTGCATGCGCTGATCTTCGGCCTCGCGCAGCATGCGCGCCTGGCGCTCCTGCGCCGACTCGTTCGAGACCGGCGGACGCGGTGCGGGCGCGGGAGGCGGCGGTGCCTGCGGCGCAGGGGCCGCGACTACGGGCTCGGGTGCCGGCGCCTGCTCTTCCTGCGGCGCGCCCTGCGGACCGAGGACGCGGCGGCGCTTGACTTCGACCACCACGGTGTTCGAGCGGCCATGGCTGAAGCTCTGCTTCACCTTGCCCGTCTCGACAGTGCGCTTCAGCCCCAGCGGCGCGCGCATGCCCAGTTTCGGCTTTTCGTTTTCAGTATCGCTCATGCGCGTGCTCAAAGTCCTTCAGTCGAGTTCGTCGTGTTCTGCGACCCGCCCGGCGGGAACGCCGATGCGCCCTGCGAGCCTGTTTCGCAAGGGCGGGAAGCGGGGTCGGGTCCGATAAAGTGCAGCCAGCGGTCGAGCGCATCGCTCACCCGCCTCGCCGCCTTGGGATCTGTCAGGCCTGCATGTACCACATTTTCGCGGCCCAGCGCCAAGGACAATATGGTGCGGGGCACGGGCAATGTTAAGCCCTTGCGCCCGCTGCCTTCCATATCCGAGCCGACCCGCCATGCCTGGGCGAGCTTTCCGGCGCCGTCCGCGCCGGCGTCCGAGGCGTGAAGCAGCAAGTGGAGCTTGCCCGATCGCGCGGCCTTGTCGAGCTTCTCGCCCCCGGTGGTGACGTGCCCGGCCTTGGCCTCGAGCCCGAGGCGATCGAGCGCGCTCCGCTCGAGCTGGCCGGCGATGCGCTCGCCGAGATCGTCGGGGATGCGCAGGTCCTGCGTCTTGAACGCGCGCGACAAAGCGCCGCGCAATTTGCCCTTGGCCTGCGCAGCCTCGAGGGCGGCGCGATCGACGCCGATCCACGCGCCGCGGCCCGGCGCCTTGGCGCGGACATCGGGGAGCACGTCGCCATCAGGCGAGAGCGCGAGCCGGATCAGCCCCTCGCGCGGGGATTCCGCGCGCGACAGGATGCAGGTGCGCACCGGTTCGCTCCCCTGCCCGGAGGCAAGGGAGGAATCACGCCTGGCAGTTACGCCGCGGGTATCATTGCCCGGAGTCCGCAACAGCGTCCTCCGCACCGGCCGCAGCCGGCTCTTCTTCGTCCGCGAACCAATGCGCGCGGGCGGCCATGATGATCTCGTTGCCCTGCTCGTCGCTGAGGCCGTATTCGGCGAGGATCCCGCCCTTGTCCTCGGCGCGCTCCGAGCGCGCATTCTCGGCGCGGCGGCGCGGCTCCTGGCGCTTCTTCTGGACCAGCTCGTCGGTCGCGAGATCGGCGAGGTCGTCGAGCGTCTTGATCCCAGCCTTGCCGAGCGTGACCAGCATCGCCTCGGTCATGTACGGCATGGTCGCGAGATCGTCCTCGACGCCGAGCTCGCGGCGCAGCTGGCGATTGGCTTCCTCGCGGCGCTCGAGCGCTTCCTGCGCGCGGCTCTGCAGCTCCTGGCCGAGCTCCTCGTCAAAGCCTTCGATGCCGGCGATCTCGTCGAGCTCGACATAAGCGACTTCCTCGAGGCTCGAGAAGCCTTCGGCGACCAGCAGCTGCGCGAGCGTCTCGTCGACGTCGAGCTCGTTCTGGAACATCTCGCTGTTCTGGACGAACTCGGTCTGGCGCTTCTCACTGGCGTCGGTCTCGGTGAGGATGTCGATCGCCTTGGCAGTGAGCTGCGAGGCGAGACGGACATTCTGGCCGCGGCGTCCGATCGCGAGGCTGAGCTGATCGTCGGGAACGACGACTTCGATGCGGTCATCCTCTTCGTCGATCACCACGCGGCTGACATTGGCCGGCTGGAGCGCATTGACGACGAAGGTCGCGGTGTCGGGCGACCAGGGGATGATGTCGATCTTCTCGCCCTGCATCTCCTGGACCACCGCCTGGACGCGGCTGCCCTTCATGCCGACGCAGGCGCCGACCGGATCGATGCTCGAATCGTGCGAGATGACGCCGATCTTGGCGCGGCTGCCCGGGTCGCGCGCGGCGGCCTTGATCTCGATGATGCCGTCGTAGATTTCGGGGACTTCCTGCGCGAACAGCTTCTTCATGAAGTCCGGATGCGCGCGGCTGAGGAAGATCTGCGGCCCGCGATTCTCGCGGCGGACGTTGAGGATGATCGAGCGGACGCGATCGCCGACGCGGACCACTTCGCGCGGGATCTGCGCGTCGCGGCGGATCACGCCTTCGGCGCGGCCGAGATCGACGACGACATGGCCGAACTCCACCCGCTTGACCACGCCGGTGATGATCTCCCCCATGCGGTCCTTGAATTCCTCGAACTGGCGCTCGCGCTCGGCGTCGCGGACCTTCTGGAAGATGATCTGCTTCGAAGCCTGGGCCTGGATGCGGCCGAACTCGATGGGGGGCAGCGGATCGACGATGAAGTCGCCGATGCTCGCATCCTTCTGGAGCTTCTGCGCGCCCTTCAGATCGACCTGCTTGAAATAGTCGTCGACCGCCTCGACCACCTCGACCACGCGCCACAGGCGCAGATCGCCGGTGTTCGGATCGAGCTTGGCGCGGATGTCGTTCTCGCTGCCGTAGCGATTCTTGGCGGCACGCTGGATCGCGTCCTCCATCGCCTCGATCACGATGGCGCGATCGATCAGCTTTTCCTTGGCGACCGAATCGGCGATCGCGATCAGCTCGGCCCGATTGGCAGTAACGGCAGTGGCCATCAGTCTTGTTCCTCTGCTTCGAATTCTTCTGCGCCCTCGGCCGAAAGCGGCGCTGTGGCGGCGATGAGTTTGTCGGTCATCAGCAATTTGGCGTCCGCGACCAATGCGAACGGCACCGTGACCTGCCTGTACTTGTGAACGTCGATGCTGACCTGGCCGGCTCCGGCGCCGAGCAGCACGCCGGTCAATTGCTTGCGACCGTCCTCGCTCGGCTCGGCGAGGTTGATCCGGGCCTCATGGCCCTTCCAGTCCTCGAAATCCTGCAGCCGGGTGAGCGGGCGATCGATTCCGGGCGAGCTGACCTCGAGCCGATAGGCATGGTCGATCGGATCGCGGCCCTCGGCCTCGAGCGCGTCGAGCCGATCCGAGATGCGGCGCGACAGATCGGCGCAATCGTCGATGGTCAGCTGGCGCGTGTCGGGACGCTCGGCCATCACCTGCAGCGTCGGATCGGACTGGCCGCCGAACATTTTCACGCGCACGAGATCCAGCCCGAGCGCCTTGGCTTCGGGTTCGATCAGGCTGGTCAATGCGGCGATGTCCGCCATCGGGTCTCCGGCAATCAGATAAGCAGCTTCAGCGCCGGAGCCCTGCGGGGCCCCGACCTCGGCATGTGTGACGATGTCGAGAAAGCAGGTGCGATATACGCGCTCACCGCGCCGGGGGCAAGTGGGACCAGGCAGGGTTGTGCGCGTCGAGGAATTTGCCGACGCGCGTCAGGAAATCGGCGTTGTCGGCCGGGCCTTCGAGCGTGTGGCCCTGACCTTGATAGGCGACATAATCGTGTGCGCGGCCGAGTCGGGTGAGCGCCGCGTGGAGCCGGGCCGACTGGTCGGCCGGGACGGTATCGTCGGCGGTGCCGTGCGCGATCAGGATCGGCATGCGCAGCGCATCGACCCGCGCGATCGGCGACAGCGCATCGAGCGACGGAGCACTGCCCTGAATCCGGTGCTTCCATGCGCGATAATCGCGCTCCTCGAAGGTCTTGCGATCATAAGCGAGTTGCGCCGCGACGTCGGAAATGCCGGCAAAGCTGATCGCGCACCGATAGCGCGGCGCCGGCGCGGTCGCCGCCCACATCGCCGCATAGCCGCCATAGGATGCGCCCATGATGCAGATCCGCCGCGGATCGGCAATTCCCTGCGCGACGAGCCAATCGGCACCGTCATCGACATCGTTCTGCATGCCGCGGCCCCATTCGCCATTGCCCTTTTCGACAAGATCGCGGCCGAAGCCGGTGGAACCGCGATAATTGGGCTGGAGCACGGCATAGCCGCGATCGGCGAGATACTGGACCCACGGATCATAGCCCCAGCTGTCGCGCGCAAAGGGGCCGCCATGCGGCATGACGACGAGCGGCAGGCCCTTGGCCTCGCGCCCGGCCGGCAGGGTCAGATAGCCGCTGACCGCGAGCCCGTCGCGGGCGCGATACTGCACCGCCTTCATCTCGGCGCCCTGCCTGACTGCGAGCGTGGGGCTGACCGCGCCGACCAGTGTCGCGCGTCCGCCGGCATAGAGATAGAAAGCCCCCGGATCGGCCGCGGATTCGCTGAACACCAGTGATCGCGCCTGATCCGCGCTCGATGCGATCACGCGATTGGCCCGGCCCGGCAGCGCCGAATCGATCCGCGCCTGACGCTGCGCCAATGCCGGATCCAGCCAGTGCGTCGCGGGACGATCGGCCGAGACGTCGACGCCGAGCAGCCGCCCGTCGGGGCCGGTCTGGAACCCGTCGAGATCGACCCGCGAATCCGCGTAGAGCAAAGCGCCCAGCCGCCCCTTGCCGAAATCATAGGCATAGAGGCCGACCCGGCCGGCCGGAGTCTGGGCGAGCGCATAGCCGCGATCGGTGCCGCGGATCGGGACGAAGCGATCGACTCCCGCGCGCACCTCGCCGGCGGCGCGGGCCGATCGGCTGAACGACTCATGCTCGCTTTTGCGATAGAGCAGCCAGGCGCGCTTGCCCTGGCTCGCCAGCCCGGCGCGGATGACGCCCGCCGAATCGGCAACCCAATCCCAGACATGCTCTTGCGGCGCGACCGCGAGCGTGACCGCGCCGGTGGCGAGATCGAGCCGATAGACGCCCGGAGTCGCCTTGCCGGGAACCGAGGATTTGAGCAGCAGGAAGCCTTGGTCCGCGGCGATGTGCAGCACTTCGTCGCCGGCCTCGACCGGTCGGGCGGCGCCGAGCTGGCTGCGTTTGCCGGTGTCGAGATCGACCGTGACGAAGCGTGCGCTGGGGGCGGCACCCTGTCGGAGCAGGCTGACGAGCAGCAGGCGCGGCCCCAGCCAGCCATGCCATTCGAGCCGCTCCTCCTCGGGGAGCGCGACCGGGTGCAGCGTAGGCGCGGCGTCGGAGAGATCGAAGATCGCGAGCCGCGGCCGGCCCTCGACCAGCGCGCGGGCCGCGACTCGCAGCCCGTCGGGCGACAATGCGGCGTCCTCGATCGCCGGCGGCGCAAAATAGGCGGCGGCGTCGGCCGGCGACGCATCGGACGCCGCCGATGCGGGCAAACTTTGAACACACGCAAACGCCAGCGCGGCACCGCGCAGAAACCGCCACAGCATAGGACTTGCCCCCAAGCCTTTTAACACGGCAAGCATGGGCGATGGAATAAAATTGCGCAATATGGGGAAAACACGCAATAAATCGATACGACAGCGCAATGAGATGCGGGACATCTCGACAGCGGAGCGCAATTGCCGGATGCGCGTTGCACAGCCATTGCGAAGGGGTCGAGACGATGCGCACATTTCGAGTGATCTTGCCTGCGGCGGTTCTGCTTGCCGCGTGCAATCCGCAATCGGGCGCGGTGGCACAGGACAGTGCCGCGGCCTCCCCTTTCAAGGTGACCCCGGTCGCCGATTTCGACGCGCCCTGGGCAATGACCTTCCTGCCCGACGGACAATTGCTGGTGACCGAGAAGGCCGGAACGCTGCTATTGGTCTCGGCCGACGGCAAGCAGAAGCACCCGATCGCGAGCCTGCCGGTCGATTCAGCGGGACAGGGCGGGCTGATGGACGTCGTCCTCGCCCCCGATTTCGCGCGGAACAAGCAGGTCTATCTCAGCTATTCGGCGGCGGGCGAAGGCGGCAAGGGCGTGGTGCTGGTGCGCGGCGTGCTCGGATCCGCGGACGGGCATCCGGCGCTGACCGGGATCACCGAATTGTTCCGCGCGACGCCGTTCGTCGAGGGCAATGGCCATTATTCGGGCCGGATCGCCTTCTCGCCCGACGGGAAATATTTGTTCTTCACCAATGGCGAACGTCAGAAATTCGACCCCGCACAGGACCCCAAGGCGACGCTCGGCAAGGTGCTGCGGCTCACGCTCGACGGCAAGCCCGCGCCGGGCAACCCGCTGGCGACGAAGGGCTTCCACCCGGCGGTCTGGTCGTACGGCCATCGCAATCTGCTCGGCATCGCGTTCGACGCGAAGGGCAATTTGTGGGAGCAGGAGATGGGCCCCAAGGGTGGCGACGAAGTCAATCTCGTCCTGCCCGGGCGCAATTACGGCTACCCCAAGGTCTCGAACGGCAGCCATTATGACGGGCGCGACATCCCCGATCACGCGCCGGGCGACGGCTTCGAGGCGCCCAAGGTGTGGTGGAACCCGGTGATCAGCCCGGGCGGGCTGATGGCCTATTCGGGCAAGATGTTCCCGCAGTGGAACGGCGATCTGTTCATCGGCGGGCTGTCGAGCCAGTCGCTGGTCCGGGTCGAGGTCGACGGCACCGAGGCCAGAAAGGGCGACCAATGGCCGATGGGCGCGCGGATCCGCGAGGTCGAGCAAGGGCCCGACGGCGCGATCTGGCTGCTTGAGGATGGCGGCGATGGCTCCCAGGGGCGTTTGCTGCGTTTGACACCCGCCGGCTGAGGAAAAAGCGCCGGCGGGAGGTGCGTGATGCGGTTTTCCCTCTGGTTGGCAGGCGCAGCGCTGGCAGCGCTTTCGGCGTGCGGCGGCGACGGAGGCGGAGGCGGAGGCGTGGTGACGCCGACGCCCACGCCGAGCCCCTCTCCCAGCCCGACGCCCGCCCCTTCGCCGACCCCGACCCCGACGCCCACTCCGATCGCCTCGGTCCGCTCGACGGCGGTGGCGACCTTCGCCTCGCCATGGGCGATGGTGTTCCTCCCCGACGGCCGGGCGCTGGTCACCGAGAAAGGCGGCACGCTGCGGATCGTGACCCAGGCCGGGGTCAAGTCGGCCGCACTGGCCGGCGTGCCTGCGGTTGCGGTCGGCGGACAAGGCGGCCTGCTCGACGTGGCGCTGCATCCCGGCTTCGCGACCAACAACCGGGTGTATCTCAGCTTTGCCGAGACCGGGACGGGCGGCGCCGGGCTGGCGGTGGCGCGCGGCACGCTGGTCGAGGACGGTTCGGGACCGCGGCTGACCGACGTTTCGACGATCTGGCGCCAGACCCCCAAGGTGAGCGGCAGCGGGCATTTCGGCGGGCGGATGGCTTTCGGCCCGTCGGGGCATCTGTTCGTCACCGCGGGCGAACGCCAGCAGGGCTCCCCCGCGCAGGATCTGACCAAGACGCTCGGCAAGGTGGTCCGGCTCAACGCCGACGGCAGCGTCCCCGGCGACAATCCCTTTGTCGCCACCGCCGGCGCGCGGCCCGAGATCTGGTCCTATGGCCATCGCAATCCCTATGGCCTGTTCTTCGATTCCGCCGGCCGGCTGTGGGAGAACGAGATGGGGCCCGAGGGCGGCGACGAGTTCAATCTGATTGCCGCGGGCGGCAATTATGGTTGGCCCAATGCCTCGAACGGGCAGGATTATGGCGGCGGCAACATCCCCGATCATACCCCCGGCGACGGCTATGTCGCGCCGCTGGCGTGGTGGACGCCGGTAATCGCGCCCGGCGGGATGATCCTCTATTCGGGCAGCCTGTTCGGCGCGTGGCAGGGCGACGCGATCATCGCGGGACTGGTGGGCCAGGGGCTGGTGCGGGTGCGATTCACGCCGACCAGCGCCGCCGAGGTCCAGCGGATCCCCCTCGGCCAGCGCATCCGCGAAGTCGAGCAGGGGCCCGACGGCGCGATCTGGGTGCTCGAGGATTCGGGTTCGGGCCGGCTGCTCAAGCTGACGCCCGGCTGAGACCGATCAACGCACGATCAGATAGTTCATCCGCGCCGCGGCGATCGGGCGATCGGGCGCGTCCTGCCACGCCACGGCCTCGACATTGGCGACACGGGTGCCGAGCCGCGTGACGGTTCCGCGGGCGCGCGTCGGCTTGTCCCGGCCGCCGCGCATATAGTCGATCGTGAGGTTGATCGGCTTGATCCGCACCTCGCCTTCGGCCGCGAGCGCCTGCTTGAGCGCGCCGACCGCGGCCATTTCGAGCAGCCCGCCGATCGCGCCGCCATGGAGGAAGCTCGGCCGGCCGACCACGTCGATCGCGAAGGGCATGACATAGGTCGGTGCGGTCGCGCCGGGCTCGACCTCGAGCCCGAGCAACTTGGCATAAGGGATCACCAATAGCCCTCCACTGCCATGAAGGTGCCCGCGACATGCGCGAGCGGGTCGTTCGGGTCGCCGTCATGCGCCTGGCCGCGCACGAACGCGATCGAACGGGTGATGCGATAGCATTCGCCGCGGCCGATCACCGTCTGGCCCGGCCGCGCCGGGCGCAGATAATCGATGCGCAGATCGAGCGTGGCATGGCCGCGAAACGCGTCGAGCTTGCGCCACACCCCGACGCTGGTCGCCATGTCCATCAAAGCGAGGATCGGCCCCGAGGCGATCACACCCGAGGCTTCGTCGCCGATCAGATCGGGATGATAAGGCAGCGCCAGTTCGGCCCAATCGTCGCCGTGATCGTGATAGACGATCCCGAGCCTGCCGCCGTGCCCGCCAAAGCGTCCGCCGAACAGCAATTTGGGATCGAAGGCGCGCGCCGCCGGCGTCTCGCTGTCGGTCATGCCTCGCCCTAGCGCGGCGGGCGGGGCGGCGCAAACCCGCTACATTACAGGGATGTAACGTGCACCCGGGACGCTTCCGCCCTAGCCTGGCGGCGCTTGTGAAGGGGGCAGACATGAAGCTGGTGCAGATCGATCCGGCCGAGATCGTCGAGCTGGATACTTTGGTCGCGGTCCATGGCGCGGTGCGGGCGGGCGAAGAAACGAGCATCGACGATCTCTTCGAATTGCTCGTCGGGATCGCGGTGCTGATCTACGAACTCGCGCCCGGCGGCTGAGCGCGATGCGCCCGATATCCGAGGCGACGCGCGCCGCGATCATCGCCGCGCGATCGCAATCCGCGGTTACGATGCGGCAGTGGCGCGAAGGTTCCGAGGTTCGGGCGGCGACAGCGGCGTTCGCCGATTGCGGCGCCTCGCCGGAGCGTGCGGCCGATCGTGCCGAGGCATTGCTCGCGGACAAGGGCTGGGCCGAGGCACTGCTCGCGCCGCTGGTGGGCGCGCTCGCGGCCGACCCGTTCTTCGAGCCGTCGCTCAAATTCCACCGCGACTCGCGGCGGGTGGGCGCGGTGCTGTTCGATTGCCCTGCCGCATCGATCGCCGCGAGCGTCGGCAACGCCGCTGCGATGGCCGCGCAGCCGCCGCGATCGATCATATTCACCGGCAGAATCGCGGTGACGCGCGTGGTCGAGGCCGGCGGCGCGACATTGCGGCGCTGGACTGCGGTGCCGGTCTCTCCCGAGCATGGCACGGCGCGGTGCGTCGCGGCGGAGTCGCGGCTTCTCCGCGATGGCACGCTCCATCGGACCGACGGCAGGATCGAGGCGCAATCGATCTGCGACGCGACGCGTGACGTCGTGACGCTGGTCGCCACGATCCGTGCCGGTGCCGCGCCGCTGATGCGCGAGTTCGATCTGGAAACCGGAATGCAATTGCGCGTGGCCGATGGCGACGACCGGCCGTCGCGCACGGCGATGCTGCTGCAATTTCTCCGCGTCGCCGGAAAGGCCGAGGCGAGCGCCGCTTTCGAAGCGGCGACCCGCGCGCCGGACTTTCATCTGCGCTGGGCGGCGATGCGCGAATGGCTGGCGCTGGACGCCGCGCGCGCGGCACCGCGACTCGCCGAAATGGCAAGGGCGGATCCCTGCGACAAAATACGCGTCGCGGCGGCGCATATGCATGGCCTGGTGGAGGCCCGGCTGGCGGAAGCGCGATGCCCCGGCTGATCGCGGCGGGTGAAGATGCGCCGTTCGGGCTCGACGATCTGGTCGAGGCGCTCGCCGCTGCCGATTTCGATCCGCGCGACGAAGATAGTTTCGCCGCGCTGGGACCGTTGCTCGCGCGGCTGGGGCGCAACCCCGATTTTCTCGCCGAACTCGCGATCGACGAGCTCAAGGGCCGCTGCGAAGACCAGCATCGCGGCAACGGCTATGGCGCGCAGGTCTTCCTGTTGCGGCCGCCCGATGGCCGTACGGTGCTGCGCGCCAATTTCTGGCCGGCACACGGCGATCCGCTGCTGCGCGCCAGCGGACCCGCGGCTTTCTACTATGATCTGCCGCACGACCATAATTTCCCGTTCCTCACCTATGGCTATCTGGGACCGGGCTATTGGAGCGACTATTTCGAATATGAAGGGAACTCGCTCGCCGGGGTTCCGGGCGAGGATGGTCGATTGCGCTTCGTCGAGCGCGCCCGGCTCGCGCCGGGCAAGCTCATGCTCTATCGGATGCGGCGCGACATCCACGTCCAGCTGCCCCCGGACAGTTTCTCCGTCTCGCTCAACATCCTCGGCGCCGATCCGGCCCAGCCTTGGCTCGACCAATATCGCTTCGATATCGGCCGCGGAGTGATCGCCGAGGGATTGACCTGCACCGGCGCCGAAGCGCTGCTCGCGGTCGCGGTGCACATCGCCAACGGCGCGGATCTCGCGGCGTCGTTCGCCCGGACGCACCCCTGCGAGCGGATGCGCGTGACCGCGCTCGACGCCCTCGCTTCGGCCCGGCCCGATGCGGCGGATGCGATTTTCGAAAGGGCCGCCGGCGCAGCGAGCCGTTATGTCGCAGGTCACGCCCGGACGCGGCTGGCGATGCGAACTGCTCCGTAACGGAGATGTTTCGGTCCGGTCCGGAGCAGATGCGCGTTAGGCTGATATCGTGGCCGGAATCGTCGCATGCGCGCTCAAAATACCGAGGCTGCGGGAAGCCGCCGGCGCGCGTGGGCTGGCGATCGTCCCCGTCGCTTCGGCAGCGCTGGCAGCCAGCGGCGCGCATGCGGCGATCGTCGGGCTCGAAGGGGGCGACCCCGCCAGATGCATAGCGCGGGTGCGCGCGCAAGGCTGGCGCGGCGCGCTGATGCTCGCGCTGACCGGCGATTGCGGCGCCAGTATCGCAGGGGCGCTCGACGCGGGCGCCGACGACGCCGTCGCGTTGCCGGTATGCGCAGGCGAGATCGCCGCGCGGCTGGCGGCACGGCTGCGCTGCCATGCGCCGGCGGTCAGTATCGGGGGACTGCGCATCGACACGATCGAACGCCGGGTCGAGCGCGACGGCCGCGCGGTACCGCTGCTGCCGCGCGAATATGCGCTGCTGCTCCATCTCGCGCGCTCTGCAGGGCGCTGCGTCGGGCGCGCCGAATTGCTCGCGGCGATATGGGGCATGGGCTTCGATCCCGGCACCAATGTCGTCGAGGTGCATGTCTCGCGCCTGCGCGCCAAGCTCGACCGCGGCTTCGCGGTGCCGATGCTGGTGACCGACAAGGGTCGCGGATACCGGCTCATCGAACGGGCTGACCCGTGCCCTTGATTGGCGTAGCGTGGCGCGCGGAAGAGGAGCCCCGATGACCGAACGCGTCACCATCACCTTCGAGGATCACGTTGCCCAGGTCCGGCTCGCGCGGCCGGACAAGCTGAATGCGCTCGATCCGGCGATGTTCGCCGGACTGATCGATGCGATCGCGCAACTGGCGGAGATGCCCGGCCTGCGCGCCGTGGTGCTGTCGGGCGAAGGGCGCGGCTTCTGCGCCGGGCTCGACATGGCGAGCATGGCGGGCGGCGGATCGGGGATCGACCTCGCGGCACGCAGCCATGGCCTCGCCAATGATTTCCAGCAGGTCGCATGGGGCTGGCGCACGCTGCCGGTGCCGGTGATCGCGGCCGTACACGGCGTCGCCTTTGGCGGCGGACTGCAGATCGCGAGCGGCGCCGATGTGCGGATCGCCGCGCCCGATGCGCGGCTGTCGGTGATGGAGCTCAAATGGGGGATCGTCCCCGACATGGCGGGCTTCGCTTTGTGGCGCGGCACCGTGCGCGACGACGTGCTGCGCGAGCTCGCCTATACCGCGCGCGAGTTCGGCGCGGCGGAGGCGCAGGCGTTCGGCTTCGTCACCCGGATCGCAGCCGATCCGCAGGCCGAGGCGATGGCGCTCGCGCAGGTGATCGCGGGGCGCAATCCCGACGCGATCCGGGCAGCGAAGCGGCTCGCCAATCTCGAGGCCGGTGCCGCCGAGATCCTGCTCGCCGAAAGCAAGGAGCAGGCGCGGCTGCTGCGCTCGTCCAACCAGATCGAGGCGGTGATGGCCAACATGCAGAAGCGCGCGCCCGACTTTGCCGACTGACGCTTGCAATCGAGGGGCTTACCGCTAGACCGAAATCCATACCCGAAACTCGAAAAGCGAGTCCCTGGATGCGAGAGGCTGCCATCGTTTCGACCGCGCGGACCGGCGTGGGCAAGGCCGTACGCGGTTATTTCAACCAGACCGAGGCACCGGTTCTCGCCGCGCATGTGATGACCGCGGCGATCGAACGCGCCGGCGTGGATCCGGCGCGGATCGACGACGTGTTTTACGGCATGGGCAACCAATGGGCCACGCAGGGCGGCAACATGGCACGTCTCGCCCTGTTCGCCGCGGGGGTGCCGGACAGCGTTCCCGCATTCAGCCTCGACCGCAAATGCGGCTCGGGGCTCACCGCGATCGCACTCGCCGCGCGCTCGATCATGACCGACGAGATCGACGTCGCGCTCGCCGGGGGCATGGAATCGATCAGCCTGACGATGCAGAACGCCCCGCGAGTGGTGAACCGCTCGGTGATCGACAAGGTGCCCGCCGCCTATATCCCGATGATCGAGACCGCCGAGATCGTCGCCGAACGCTATGCGATCGGCCGCGAAGCGCAGGACGCCTTCGCCGCAGCGAGCCAGCAGCGCGCCGCGGCCGGTCTGACGAACGGCGCTTTCGCCGAGGAGATCGCACCGATCACGGTCGAAAAGGCATTGGTCGACAAGCAAGGCAATCGCATCGGCAGCGAGACAGTGAAGGTGACGCAGGACGAGGGCATCCGGCCGGGCACCACCATGGAGGCGCTCGCCGGGCTCAAGCCGGTGTGGAGAGACGGCGAGTTCGTGCAGGAGGGCCGCAACGTCACCGCTGGCAATGCCAGCCAGCTTTCCGACGGTGCCGCCGCGCAGATCCTGATGGACCGCAAGACCGCCGAGGCCGAAGGGAAAGAGATTCTCGGCATCTATCGCGGCTTTCAGGTGGCGGGATGCGCGCCCGACGAGATGGGCATCGGCCCGGTCTTCGCCATCCCCAGGCTGCTCGCGCGCGCGGGGCTCGAGGTCGAGGATATCGGCCTTTGGGAGATCAACGAGGCATTTGCGAGTCAATGCCTCTATTGCCGCGACGCACTCGGCATCGACCCCGACCGGCTCAACGTCAATGGCGGGGCGATCGCGATCGGGCATCCGTTCGGGATGACCGGATCGCGCCTCGTCGGCCACGCGCTGATCGAGGGACGCAAGCGCGGCGTGCGCTTCGTAATCGTCTCGATGTGCACCGCTGGCGGCATGGGCGCCGCCGGCCTGTTCGAGCTTCCCTAGCCGCCGAGCCCGAGCGCTCGCGCCGCCGCCGCCTCGGCCTGGGCATGCAGCGCCCAGAAGCTGGCGATATGCTTGCCCTCGAGCCGCCGCTCGAGCACCGCGAGGTGCGAGCCCCAGCCGCCGCCGAAATTGCGCGCATCGTCGGGGCCGCGCAGTCCGGCATGGGTGAGCGTCAGGCGGGTGCGGGCATCGCCGATCCGGTCGAGCTCGATCGTTACTTCGCCCGCGTCGCCGCCCGACCAGGTGAAGGCGATCAGCCGCGGCGGCTCGAGCCGGGTGATCTTCTCCGACCACGCCTTGCCGTCATAGGGGGCGTAGCGCTCGGGCATCGGATCGGCCTCGTCGGCAAGGTTGGCGTGCCGCATCGTCATGCCGATCGCGCCGCCTTCGCGCAGATCGGTCGGCCCGCCCATGAACCAGCGCGCCCGCAATTCGGGATCGACCAGATATTGCCACACCGTCTCGACCGGCGCGGCGAGCTCGCGTTCGAAACGCAAGGTTTCGGCAGTGATCGTATCGGCCATGTCAGCTCTCCAATGTCCGGGCGAGGCTTTCGAGGATCATCGTCCAGCCCTTGCGGGTCTGGGCCTCGTACGCCGCCCATTGCGGGTCCATTTCGTGGGTGAGGGTGAGCGTGCAGCCCCCGGGCGCGTCGGCGATCTTGATCGTCACGCGGGTCCATTCGCCTTCCTCGGCGGGACTCGCGGCGAACAGAAAGACCAGGCGATGCGGACGTTCGATCTCGAGATAACGGCCGCGATGCTCGGCATCGCCGGCGGGACGGCGCTCGGTAAGCGTGAAGCCGCCGCCGGCTTGCGGGTCCATGTCGCAGCGGATCATCTCGCCGTCAGGCGTGGCGAACAGGAAACGCGCGGCATCGGCCGGGTCGAGCCACGCGTCGAACACGCGCGCCGCGGGAGCGGCATAGTCGCGCGTGATCGTGAGGACGACCGGGGCGCTCATTGCAGGTTGATCTGCCACGACACACCGAACTGATCGGAGACCCAGCCGAAGCGTCGGCTCCAGCCATAATTGTCGAGCGGCATCAGCACGCCGCCGCCTTCGCCCAGTGCCGCGAATAGTCGCTCGGTCTCGGCTTCGTCGGCGCAGTCGAGGAAGAACGACCAGGACGGCGTGAAATCGAAGCCATGGGTGATGAAGCTGTCATGCACCATCACCGGCTGGCCGGCGATCTCGGCATGCGCGCGCAGCACGGTGCCCTCGGGGCCGGGTCCGTCGGGGCCGAATCGCTCGATCGAGACGATACGGGTGGCGGGGACGGTCGCGACGTAGAAGTCGAGCGCCGCCTCGGCCTTGCCGTGCTGAAACATCAGGAAGGGGGTTGCCTTGGTCATATCCGGTCCTCGCTCACCCACGCCGATCGACGAGCGGCGCGAAGCCGCCGAAGATCATCCGCTTCGGATCCATGATGTCCTTCTCGTCCTCGGGGATGGTGCGCATGCGCGGGTCGGCGGCGAGCGCCTGATTGCCCTTGTCGCGCGCCGCCCTGGACGGCCACTCGATCCACGAGAAGCACACGATTTCGCCTTGCTGGAGATCGACGGCGCGCGCGAACCAGGTCTGCTCGCCGGTCGGCACGTCGTCGCCCCAATTCTCGACCACGCGCAGCGCGCCGTGATCGGTGAAGACCTCCGCGATGCGCTGCGCCATCGCGCGGAACCGCTCCTTGTTCGCCGCGGGCACGGCAAAGACGAAGCCGTCGACATAGTTCATGGCTCTCTCTCCTGCCGATCCTCGGCGATCAGCGCCTCGAGCCGATCGAGCCGCAGCGTCCAGAAGCGCTCCCATTGGCGCAGCCATTGGTCGGCCTCGGCGAGCGGTCCGGCGTTGATCCGGCAGAGCTGGCTGCGGCCGACTTTTCGCCGCGCGACGAGCCCCGCACCTTCGAGCACCTTCACATGCTTGGCCGCGCCGGCGAAGCTCATTGCAAAGGGCTCGGCGAGCTCGCCGATCGATTTCTCGCCGAGCGCGAGCGTGGCGAGCATGCCGCGCCGGGTGGGGTCTGCGAGCGCGTGAAACGTCGTGTCGAGTCTTTGTTCAACCATATGGTTGAACTTGCACGCACCGCCGCTTTAGTCAACCGTTCGGTTGAATGTCACTCCGGAGCCGGTCGTGGCGCCGAGACTCGCGCGGCGCGGACCGTGTCGAAGGCATACAGCGCGCAGCCGGTCCAGATCAGCGCGAAGGTGACGATATGGGCGGTGCGCATCGGCTCGCCGAACAGCAATACGGCTTCGGCGAACTGGAGGGTCGGCGCGATATATTGGAGCAGCCCCAGGGTGGCGAGCGGCAGCCGCCGCGCCGCCGCGGCGAACAGCAGCAGCGGCAAGGCAGTGACCACGCCGGCGAGCGCGAGCAGCAGATCCATATGATCCGATTGGCCGAAGGCGGCGGTGCCGGTCTGGCCGGCATGGATCAGCAGCGCCGCGCTGAACGGGGCGAGCAGCAGTGTTTCGACGGTGAGTCCGCCGAGCGCATCGATCGCGGCGACCTTGCGGAGCAGGCCGTAGAGCCCGAAGCTCAGGGCGAGCAAAAGCGAGATCCACAAGGCGCCGCCGCCGCTCGCCGCGAGCACGATCACGCCCGCCGCGGCGATGGCGATCGCCACGCCCTGAAGCCGTCGCAGCCGCTCGCCGAGAAAGGCGAAGCCGAGCGCGACATTGACCAGCGGGTTGATAAAATAGCCGAGGCTCGCTTCGAGCACATGATTGTTCTGGACCGCCCAGATATAGACGATCCAGTTGATCGCGATCATCAGCGCGCTGCCGACGAGGAGCAGCAAAGTGCGGCCGCGCGCCGCGGCGAGAATCCCTTTGGCGCGACGAAGCACGAGGATCAGCACCAGCAGCAGCGCCAGCGACCAGAGCACGCGATGCGCGAGGACCTGAAACGCCGGAATGCCCTTCAGCAGATGGATATAGAGCGGCAGCACCCCCCACAGGGTGTAGGCGCCCACGCCGAACGCGAGACCCGCGGCGTCGGGCTGGGACGAGTTACGCATATGCCCCCATTGCCGCTCGACGAAGGTGCGGCAAGAGCAACCCGCTTGGGACGAAACAAGCGAGGCTTCCTCTTGCCACTGCGAGGCAGCCCGCTAGCTTCGCCGCAAAAGGGGGAACGTCATGGAAGAACGCGACGAATCGGCTCGTATGACGCCGTACGATCATCCCGTGATCGCGACGCTGGCGGGCGCGGCGTTGCTGGTGCTCGGCGCATTGCTGGTCCCACGGTTCGCGCCGCAACAGCCGCTGGCGGTGCTGCTCGGCGCGGGCGCAGGCTTCGCCTTGCTGTTCTGGGGAATCGGGTTCGCCGTGACGACGCGCTATTCGGCGCTGGCGTGGAAGCTCGGTTCGCTGGCGCTGCTGGTGATGGCGGGATTAGGCGCGGCGCTGATCGCCCACGCCCAGTACGAGACCATCGCGCGCGCCGATGCCAGCAGCTTCGCCGAGATCGAGTTCGGCCCCGGCGGGGCGGCGCAGGTTCCGGCCGGCGCCGCGTCGCGCGGGCCGATCTCGCGGCTGTTCGTCGCCGGCGTGACTGCCGACGCGCAGGCGCAGCGCGATTTCGGCGCCGCGTTCGGCAAATTGGGCGTGGCCAGCCTGACCAGCCCCTATCTGCTCGATCAGGACCCGCGCGCTCTGACGCAATGCGCCGCGATCGCGGATCTTCAGACGCAGGCGAAAGCGCAGGCGGCGGCGCGGGGCCAGCGCGCCAGGGACATTGCGGATGCGCTCGCGGCGGCAAATCTGCCTGCCAGGGCAAAGCAAGGCATCGCCACCATGGCGCGGGCGCGGCCCGCCGATACGAGCGAGGACCCTTTGCTCGCCAACCAGCTGGCGATGGCAGGCACGACCGCCGAGCTCTGCCGATTGCTGGCGAAACGCGGCTGGTTCAACAATGGCGGCTATTTCGGCTTCCGCAACGGTGCCGACGAGACGCGCTTCCGCGCATTGGCCAGGCGCCGGATGGAGCTCGCCGGCGAAGCCGAGCGGATCGACCGCGCCGCGCGCGAACGCATGGCCGAGGGCCGCGAAATCGTCCGCGAGATGCTGAGCAAGTCGATCTTCGCAGGCAGCTGAGCGCTGGTCAGCCTTCGGGTCTGACCGGATTGGCCGCTTCGCCACCGACCACCGTGGCCCATGGCGCGATGCTCCAGCGCGTCACCAGCCCCTGCGCGACATAGGGGTCCGCCTGCGCAAAGGCGCGGGCGGCCGCGACATCGGTGAACAGCAGCAATGCCGATTCGACCGGATCGCCGACCGCGCCGCCGAGCAGCAATTCGCCGCGCTCGACCGCGGCCCAGGCGAGGCCGAGATGCGCGTCGCGATAGCGGGAACGCCGTTCGAGATAATCGGCCGCGAGTTCGTAGAAGAGCAGGAAATGGCTCATGCCGGCCTCCGCAGGACGAGAAAGAGATACGCCTCGATCAGCGCCAACGGGCCGAGCAAGGCAGCCACGCCGATCCAGCCGGCCCATGCATGGCCGAACGCGCCGACGCCATAAGCGAGGGTGGCGAGGCCCACGCCCATCGAGAACACGCCGATCCCCCGCCACATCGGCCCGATATGATAGCCGATCCAATATGCCCAGCGCCCCAGCGTCCAGATGATCGCAGTAGCGGCGACGATGCGGAGATCGCCAGCATGACGCGCGAGCAGGAAGAGCGCCGGAACGAACAAAGCCGCCTGTTCGAGCGTGTTCTGGAGATAGCGCTGGTTGACCGCCAGCCGCGACGAATCGGCGCCGGCGAGCGGATCGATCGAGGCATGGAACAGGCGCTCGTGCGCCACGGCCTCGATTCCCAGCGCCAGCGTGAGCAACAGCGCAGCCCCGCTGCACCCGAGCGCGAACTCCATCGGATCGCCGTGGATCGGCGGCAGCGCGCGGCACAGCGCGATCCATAGCAGCCCTGCCGGCGGGAGCGACAGCGCGACCGCCAATGCGATCTTGCCCCGCGGCGTCATCTCAATCGGCGAACAGCAGAACGGGGGTCTCGAGCAATTTGCGGAGCGCCTGGACGTAGCTGGCGGCATCCCAGCCGTCGACGACGCGATGGTCGCAGCTGATCGACAGGTTCATCAACTTGGCGCGGACGATCTCGTCGCCGTGGAAGATCGGCCGCTCGACGATCTTGTTGGGGCCGATGATCGCGACTTCGGGGCGGTTGATCACCGGAGTCGTCGCGATTCCGCCGAGCGGGCCGAGCGACGTGACGGTGAGCGTCGAGCCGCTGAGCTCCTCGCTCTTCGCCTTGCCGGTGCGCGCGGCCTCGGCGAGTCGGCCGATCTCGGCCGCGAGCTGCCAGACATTCTTGTCCTGCGCGTCGCGGATCACCGGGACCATCAGCCCCGCATCGGTCTGCGTCGCCATGCCGAGATGGACGCGGCCGTGGCGCGTGACCACGCCCGCTTCGTCGTCGTAGCGCGCGTTGATCATCGGGAAATCGGGGATGGTCCGGCAGATCGCAACGATCAGGAACGGCAGCATCGTCAATTTGGGGCGATTGCCGCGATTGGCGTTGAGGTCTCCGCGCATCGCCTCGAGCGCCGTGACGTCGATCTCGTCGACATAAGTGAAATGCGGGATCGCGCGCTTCGACGCCGCCATGTTCTCGGCGATGCGGCGGCGCATGCCGATGACCTTGACCGGTTCGTCCGCGCGGGCGCGGCTCGCATGCGGGGCGTGATAGCCCTGCCCCTGGCCGTAGCGGAGATAGGCGTCGAGATCCGCATGGCGGAGACGGTCGCCTTCGGCCTTCACGGCGCCGAGATCGATCCCGAGATCGCGCGCGCGGGCGCGGACTGCGGGGGAGGCGAGGACATGCCTTTCTTCTCCCCTCCCTTCCAGGGAGGGGCTGGGGGTGGGTTGGCTGGCGGCGGGGCTAGATGCCCCGGCGTCAGCCTTTGGCGCAGGCGGTGCCGGCTCGCTTGCGCTCGCACCCACCCCCGGCCCCTCCCTTGCAGGGAGGGGAGTCTGTCCAGCCACGTCCTCGACGCCCGGATTCTCGGCCTCGACCTGTTCCTCGACTTCTTCCGAAACCGGGGCAGCGTCCTCATCCTCATCGGTCTCGACCACCATCAGCGCCGAGCCGATCGCGACCTGATCGCCGACTTCGCCGGCGAGTTCGACCACCACGCCCGAAACCGGCGATTCCATCTCGACCGTCGCCTTGTCGGTCATCATGTCGGCGACCTGCTGGTCTTCCTCGACACGCTCGCCGACGCGCACGTGCCATGCGACGATCTCGGCCTCGGCGATGCCTTCGCCGATGTCCGGCAGGCGGAAGGTGAAGCGGGCCATCAATGCACTCCGTTCGTGTCGAGCGAAGTCGGGACACATTGGCGTATGGCCGGGCTTCCGTTTCTCGACTTCGCTCGAAACGAACGGAAGGGGTTGGACATCATCAGTCCTTCAGAAGTTTCTTGAGCGCCTCGCCGATGCGCACCGGGCCGGGGAAATAGGCCCATTCGAGGCTGTGGGGATAAGGTGTGTCGAAGCCGGTGACGCGCTCGATCGGCGCTTCGAGGTGATAGAAGCAGCGCTCCTGGACCAAAGCCGAGAGCTCGGCGCCGAAGCCGCCGGTGCGGGTCGCCTCATGGACGATCATGCAGCGGCCGGTCTTCTTGACCGATGTCTCGATCGCTTCGATGTCGAGCGGCACCAGCGTGCGCAGGTCGATGATCTCGGCGTCGACGCCCAGTTCCTCGATCGTGCTGGCGACGACATGGACCATCGTTCCGTAGCAGAGGATCGTCACCGCCTCGCCTTCGCGCACCGTCGCCGCTTTGCCCAGTTCGACGCGGTAATGGCCCTCGGGCACGTCCGCGCCGGGGTGATCGGCCCAGGTCTTGGCCGGGCGATCATAATGGCCGTGGAACGGGCCGTTATAGATCCGCTTGGGCTCGAGGAAGAGGACGGGATCATTGTCCTCGATCGCCGCGATCAGCAGGCCCTTGGCGTCGTAGGGCGTCGACGGGATCACCGTCTTGATGCCGGAGACATGGGTGAAGATGCCTTCGGGCGACTGGCTGTGCGTCTGGCCGCCGAAGATGCCGCCGCCATAAGGCGAACGCACCGTGATCGGCGCGGTGAAGTCCGCCGCCGAGCGATAGCGCAGCCGTGCCGCTTCGGAGACGAGCTGGTCGAGCGCGGGATAGATATAGTCGGCGAACTGGATCTCGGGGACCGGGCGCAGGCCGTATGCGCCCATGCCGATCGCCACGCCGATGATGCCGATCTCGGTGATCGGGGTATCGAAGACGCGGGTCTTGCCGAATTTCGCCTGCAGCCCTGCCGTCGCGCGGAAGACGCCGCCGAAATAGCCGACATCCTCGCCCATCACGACGACGTCGGGATCGCGCGCCATCATCACGTCCATCGCGGAGTTGATTGCCTGGATCATGTTCATGCGGGTGGCGGCGCCCGCTTCGTTCGCGGCACTCATATCCCTGCCGCCTTGCGCTCGGCGATCATCTGTTCGGACTGTTCCCTGAGATGCCACGGCATCTCCTCGAACACGCCCTCGAACATCGTCTCGAAGGGCTGATGCATGCCATGGCCGAGAATGCCGTTCTTCTCCGCTTCCTTCTGCGCGCGCTTCACTTCCTCGGCGAGTTCGAGATCCTGCGCGGCGTGGCGTTCCTCGTCCCATTCGCCGAGCGCGATCAGATGCTCCTTCAGCCGCCGGACCGGATCGCCGAGCGGCCACGCATTGGGTTCGCCCGCTGATCGATAGGCGGTAGGATCGTCCGAGGTGGAGTGTCCCTCGGCACGATAGGTGAAATGCTCGATCAGGGTCGGGCCCTGATTGGTCCGCGCGCGCTCGGCCGCCCATTGGGTGGCAGCGTAGACTGCGAGCGCATCGTTGCCGTCGATGCGCAGCGCGGCGATGCCATAGCCGACCGCGCGCGCCGCGAAGGTCGTCGCCTCGGCGCCGGCAAAGCCCGAAAAGCTGCTGATCGCCCATTGATTGTTGACGACGTTGAGGATGACCGGCGCCTTGTAGACCGTTGCGAAGGTCATCGCCGAGTGGAAGTCGCCCTCGGCGGTCGAGCCTTCGCCGCACCAGGTCGCAGCGATGCGGGTGTCGCCCTTGGCCGCGCTCGCCATCGCCCAGCCGACCGCCTGCGGATATTGCGTCGCCAGATTGCCCGAGATCGAGAAGAAGCCGTGATCCCTGGCCGAATACATGATCGGCAGCTGGCGCCCCTGCAGCGGATCGCCCTTGTTCGAATAGATCTGGTTCATCATCGTGACGAGGGGATAGCCCCGCGTGATCAGGATCCCCTGCTGACGATAGGAGGGGAAGCACATGTCGTCGCCGGCCAGCGCCATCGTCGCGGCGACCGACACCGCCTCCTCGCCGGTCGACTTCATGTAGAAGCTGGTCTTGCCCTGCCGCTGGGCACGGAACATGCGCTCGTCGAACGCGCGCACCATCGCCATCGCGCGCAGCATCTTGCGCAACGCCTCGGGGTCGAGTCGCGGGTTCCACGGGCCGACCGCCTGGCCCGATTCGTCGAGCACGCGGACGAGGGAGTAAGCGAGCTCGTGGAAGCTGCTGGCAGGCTCCGCGGTGTCCGGCCTGCGCGCCGAACCGGCGGGCGGAACGTCGACATCGCTGAAATCGGCCTCGTCGCCGGGACGGAATTTCGGTTCCGGCACGTGCAGCGAGAGCGGCGGCAAATTGGCGCGCGGCGCGTCCATGATCTCTCCGAATTGCGGACCGTGTCGCTCGGAGAACGCACGGACCCGGTTTCCGGACGCTTGTTATAAAATTTCAAAAGCCTTGTCGAGTAGGTCAGCAGGGCTGACCTGAAATTGGTTACATCAGTGACGGAAATGCCGCATTCCGGTGAACAGCATCGCGAGACCGGCCGCGTCGGCAGCGGCGATCACCTCGTCGTCACGGATCGATCCGCCGGGCTGGATCACCGCGGTGGCGCCGGCCTCGACGGCGGCGAGCAAGCCGTCGGCGAAGGGGAAGAACGCGTCCGAAGCAACCGCCGAGCCGATCGTGCGCGGCTGCGCCCAGCCGGCTTTCCCTGCGGCATCCTTCGCCTTCCACGCGGCGATTCGCGCCGACTCGAGCCGGTTCATCTGGCCCGCGCCGATTCCGGCGGTGCTCCCGCCGCTGGCATAGACGATCGCATTGGACTTGACGTGCTTGGCGACGGTCCATGCGAACCGGCAGTCGGCGAGCTCCTGCCCGGTCGGCGCGCGCTTCGTCACGACCCTGAGGTCGGCGTCGCTGATGATGCCATTGTCGCGCGACTGGATCAGGAATCCGCCGGCGATCGACTTCATCACCCGGCCGCGGCGCGCCGGATCGGGCAGTTCGCCGGTGAGCAGCAGCCGGAGATTCTTCTTGCGGGCGAAGACCGCGCGCGCGGCGTCGTCGGCATCGGGCGCCACCACCACTTCGGTGAAGATCCCCGAGATCGCCTCTGCGGTGGCTTCGTCGAGCGGCCGGTTGACGGCGATGATCCCGCCGAACGCGGAGACGGTGTCGCAGGCGAACGCAGCCTTATATGCCTCGATCAGCGAGTCGCCGGTCGCGACGCCGCACGGATTGGCATGCTTGACGATCACCACCGTCGGCGGGCCATCGCGGAACTCGCTGACCAGTTCGAGCGCGGCATCGGCGTCGTTGTAATTGTTGTAGCTGAGCTCCTTGCCCTGGATCTGCCGCGCCTGGGCGATGCCGTTCACCCCGCTGGCGGCCTGGGTGTAGAGCGCGGCGATCTGGTGCGGGTTCTCGCCATAGCGCAATTCGGCCTGCTTGATCATCGGCACCGCCACGCGCTCGGGGAAGCGCTCGCTTTGGTCGACATGCGCGAACCAGCCGGCGATCGCCGAATCATAGGCGGCGGTGGCGGCATAGGCCTTGGCGGCGAATTTCCGGCGCTGGTCGAGCGTCGTGCTGCCGCCCTGGACGAGCGGATAATCGGCGGGGTCGGTGAGGATCGCGACCGATTCGTGGTTCTTCGCGGCGGAACGCACCATCGAGGGACCGCCGATATCGATATTCTCGATGATCTCCTCGCGGCCGGCACCGCGCGCGACGGTCTGGGCGAAGGGATAGAGGTTGACCACCACCAGATCGATCGCGCCGATATCGTGCTCGGCCATCGAGGCGAGGTGCTCCGGATTGCCGCGCACCGCGAGCAGCCCGCCATGGACCTTGGGGTGGAGCGTCTTGACCCGGCCGTCCATCATCTCGGGGAAACCGGTGAGATCGGAGATGTCGGCTACTGCGAGGCCGGCATCGCGAAGCGCCTTGGCGGTGCCTCCGGTGGAAACCAGCTCGACGCCCTGGGCGGCGAGCGCCTGGCCGAGTTCGACGATTCCGGTCTTGTCGGAGACCGAAAGGAGCGCGCGCTTGATGGTGACCTGATCCATGGCCGGGCGCTGTACGGATCGCACCACGGCTTGCAACCCCTTTACGCATTCTCCCGCCGACGCGGGTACAGGCGACGGTTATTTGGCGCGGTGGAACAGCCAGCTGACATTCGCGCCGCCCGCCGGGCTCGCCCCGGTGACGACCAGTTGCTGGCTGGCGAGCGGGCGGCCCCGCGCGTCGATCCACACGCTGTCCTCGACCGCGAGGCTGCCGCCCTTGCAGCGGAACTGCCAGAGATGCCCCGAGGCGGTGCGCAGGATCGCCGCTAGACCATCGGCGGTGGGGGTGACCTCGACCTGCGGGTGCAGATGGAAGCGCGCCGCGAACACCGTCGGCGCCTTGTGCTTGCGACGATCCGCCGGGAGCAGCATGTCCTCGCCGCGCACGTCCCTACCGTCGGGCGACATGGCAAGGACGCGGCGATGCAGATAGCCGAAGCGGCGGACATAGCCGTCATGGCTGGCCTCGATCCGGCTGGCGGCATCGGTCTCGTGGCGCACCAGCTCGACTTCGACCACGCCGCGGCCGAGCGTGCCGTCGGCATGGATCGCCGTCGAATTGCTGTTGCTCAGCACCAGAGTCGAATGCGCGGCGGTAGTGCGGAGGCCCTCGGTGAGGGCAGGCGGCACCTTGGCGTGCGCCGCGCGCGCGCCGCCGCAATTGACGACGAGGCGGTCGGGCCCGTCGGAAAGCTCGAAGGCGAGCGTCGAGGCGCAGCCGCCTTCGACCAGCCGGGCGAGCGGCGGCGGAGCGACGTCCATGACCAGCACGCTCTGCCCCTGCGACAGGCGCTGATAGCCCCATTCGCGCGCCTGCTTGAGCGGCCGGGTGCGCACGCCGGTCGCTTCGATCAATTGTTCGACGACCTCGCCCGCGACCGGGCCCGAGCCCTGCCAGCTCGAGAGCCCCTTGTCGCCGTGGCAGAGCCCGAGCAGCGCCGTGATCATGCGGTTGCGCGTCGCCTCGATGAACGCGGGCGCCTCGAGCCGGCGCGCGGCATAGGCCTCGCCGAGGATCGTGAGGAACTGGATCGAATCGATCTGCGCGGCGGGCGAGCGGGTGACGCTGCCGCCATCTTCGAACACCGATTGCTCGAGCGCGCGCCGCAGGCCGCTTTCGCCGTACGCCCGGCGCGGATCGCCGCCCGGCATCGACAGCCCGGCAACCAGCACGCCCGCCCAGGCGCCGATCGAGGCCGAACCCGGCTGGACACGATTCGCGCCGCGATCGAGATGCCGCGCCCCGCGGGCCAGCGCGTGGAGCACGCTGGAGCGATAGACCAGATCGGTCGAGGACAGGATCAGCGGCGCATGCGCGGTCCAGAACAGGATGCGGCGGCCCCATATATCCGCGCGCCATGCGGTTTCGGACACTTTCTCGCCATGCGCCGCGAGCCAGCGCCGCATGATCTCCTCGGCGATCGGCACCCCCTGCGCCCGGGTGGCGACGCTGGACAGGTCGCGCAGCCAGGCGAAACTCTGGAGATGGTCGCCGAAAGCCGGCGACCAATCGGGCGCGGCGAAATCGAGCGACTCGATCCGGCGGTCCTCGCCGCGAAAGCGGACCACCCCGTCGAGCAGGGCATTGCCGCGATTGGCGTCGCCGAAGAACGGATCGTCGGGGACCGCGATCAGCTTGAGCGGATGGCGGCCGCGCAGCCGCATCGCGTGGAGCGGCGTGCCCCAGGTCAGCCGCTGGAAGCGCTCGGAAATCCGCTCGGCGAGGCTCAGCCCGCGGTCGCCGCCGGTACGGATGAGCCGCTTGCCTTCCTCGACTCCGTCGGCGTCGGACCCGGGCGGCGAATTCTTCATCCGCCTCTCAGCGCGGCGATGTTGGCGGCATAATGATCGGGGCCGCCGGTAAAGGTCGCGGTGCCGGCGACGAGCGCGTCGGCGCCCGCGGCGATCACCCGCGGGGCAGTGTCGCGGTCGACTCCGCCATCCACCTCGAGATCTATCGCGCGGCCCGATTCGGTGATCCGGCGGCGCAATTCGGCGATCTTGGGAAGTTGGCTCTCGATGAACTTCTGCCCGCCAAAGCCGGGATTGACGCTCATCACGAGGATCAGGTCGACCATGTCCATGACGTGATCGACGACATCCACGGGGGTGGCGGGGTTGAGCACCACGCCCGCGCGCTTGCCGAGCGCCTTGATCGTCTGGAGCGTGCGATGGAGATGCGGGCCCGATTCAGGATGCACCGAGATCGTGTCGGCCCCGGCATCGGCGAAGGCGGCGAGCAGGGGATCGACCGGCGCGATCATCAGATGGACGTCGAACGGCTTCGCGGTGTGCGGGCGGAGCGCCTTGATGACGCCGGGGCCGATCGTGATGTTGGGGACGAAATGCCCATCCATGACGTCGACATGGATCCAGTCGGCCCCGGCGGCATCGATCGCGCGGATCTCCTCGCCGAGCCTGGCGAAGTCGGCAGAGAGGATCGAGGGGGCAATGCGAACTTCGGACATACCGAATGCTCTAGCATGGCATGATTCGCACGCAACCGGGCTTCACGTCACGCGAAGTATCGATCAGGAACGGCGCAGCCTGGCGATGAAGAAGCCATCGAGCCCCCCCGCTTCGGCCAGCGCACCGGGGAGCAGCCGCAGAGTGCCGTCGTCCCGCGGCGAGACGCCCCGGGGCAATTCGTCGTCGGCGATCGGTGCGATCTCGAATCCGGAATGTTTGGCGAGGAAACGTTCGAGCTGGGCTTCGCCTTCCCGCGGCTCGAGCGAGCAGGTCGAGAAGACCAAAGTCCCGCCCGGCTTCACCCATTCGGCGGCGCGCGCGAGCAGGCGCGACTGGAGTTCGGCCATCTCGTTGATCAGCGACGGACGCACGCGATGCAGTACGTCGGGATGCCGGCGGAAAATGCCGGTGGCGCTGCACGGCGCATCGAGCAGCACGGCGTCGGCGGGAGCCGGAGGTTGCCATGTGAGCAAATCGGCGGCGACCACTCGCGCCGTAAGGCCGGTGCGCTCGAGATTTTCGTGAAGTCGCGCAAGACGACTTTCCGAAAGGTCGACCGCGGTCACTGCCCAGCCTGCGGCGGCGAGCTGCAGCGTCTTGCCCCCCGGCGCGGCGCACAAATCGAGCGCGGTGCCGTTACCCCTGCCGATCAGCCGTGCCGGAATCGATGCGGCGAGGTCCTGCACCCACCAATCGCCTTCGGCATATCCCTCGATCCCGGTGACCGAGGCCTTTTCGTCGAGGCGGAGATGGCCGGGAAACAGGCTGGTGCCGGGCAGATCGGGCGCGCGACCGGGATCGCGCAAGGTCAGGTCGAGCGGCGGCGGCACCGCGATCGCGCGCTCGGCATCCTCGATCATCTGGTCGCCCCACGCCGCGTGCCAGCGCAGCGCCACCGGATCGGGCAGCGTCGGCGGCTCGGGCAATGTCGCACCCTGGCGCAGCAAGGTGCCGAACACGCCATGGACCAGCTTCCGGGGTCCGCCATCGACCAAAGGCAGCACCGTGGAAATAGCGGCATGACCGGGGGTGCCGAGCGAAAGCGCCTGGACGAGCGCGATGCGCAGCGCGAACCGTGGCTTGGCGTCCTCGGGCAAGTCGCGCTGGGTCGCCGAATCGATCAGCGCGTCGAGATCGGGCAGCCGGCGCAGCGCCTCGGCAGCAATGGCATGGGCGAGGCCGCGATCATTGGGAGCGAGGCCCTGCGCCGCCGAATCGAGCGCCTGTTCGAGCGCGAGGCCGCGGCGGAGCACCGCATCGAGCAATTTGAGCGCGGCGCGGCGCGCGGGGACGCCGGGAGCGTCGGGCTCTTGACCGCTCGGGCGGCGGGGACGATTGGGGGCTCTGTTCATTGGAGCCAGTGCCATGGGCCAGCGCCCGAGCCATGTGAAGCCCCCGCAGCACCTGTCGAAGAGCCCGCCGGTGCCCAAACCCGCCCCCGCGGCACCGGCGACCGACCCGCTCGACCCCACCCGCTATGGCGATTGGGAGCGGAAAGGCGTGGCAGTCGACTTCTAGTCGCCGAGCGCGGCGAGCAGTTTCTGCACGGTGTTCCAGTTGCGCCCGGTATTGGCCTGCGACAGCCTGGCCTTTTGCATCACCGGGATCAGGCTCGATCGGCCTTGGCCGTCGGGGAAATCGGTGAACAATTCGCGACCGATCACCACCATCCGCTCGGGGCCGTCATAGCTTGCCGCGAGCTTTTCGATCGCCGCCTCGTCGACCGGATCGCGGTGGAAGCTGACCACCAGAAAGCTCGGCCGGTCGCGCGCTTCGTCGGGAAACGGATTGGCTTCGACCAGTCCGGCGAGCTCGGCGCGGTTGCGGACGAAGACCTCGGACTTGAGCCCGGTCGCCTTTTCGAGCGCGGCATGCAGATCGCGTTCGAGCGCTTCGGGCTTCGCGTCGCCCGCCTCGAACACGACATTGCCCGAGGCGAGGATCGTCTTGACATGGGTGAAGCCCATCCCCTCGACCACGCCCTTCAGTTCGGCCGATTTGAGCTGGCGCTTGCCGAGATTGATCCCGCGCAGCATCGCCGCCCACTTCATTGCGCTTCCTCGCGCAACGGTCGGGCGAGCAGTGCGCCGATCACGTCCTGCACCGCAGCACCTTCGAGCAATGCGTTGACCGCCTCGGTCACCGGCATGTCGACTCCCGCCTCGGCGGCGGCTTCGCGAAGCACCGGCGCCGTGAAGGCCCCCTCGGCGACGGTCTTGCGATCCGCCATCAGTTCGACAGCGCTTCTGCCCTGTCCGAGCCCGACCCCGAGCGAGAAATTGCGCGAATTGGTCGAGCTGCAGGTGAGGACGAGATCGCCGAGGCCCGACAGGCCAGTCAGCGTCTCGGCCTGTCCGCCGCGCGCGAGCCCGAACCGGGTCATCTCGGCGAAACCGCGCGCGATCAGGGCGGCGCGGGCATTGAGCCCGAGCCCGGCGCCTTCGACCACGCCGCAGGCGATCGCGAGGACGTTCTTGACCGCGCCGCCGATCTCGGCGCCGATCACGTCGGCCGAGCCATAGGTGCGGAAGGCCGGGCCGGCGAGGCGCTCGGCGAGGCGCGACCGCAGATCCTCGTCCTCGCAGGCGAGCGTGACCGCGGTCGGCTTTCCGGCGGCGACTTCGTGCGCGAAGGTCGGGCCCGAAAGCACCGCGATCGGCGCGTCGGGCGCGGCCTGATGCGCGACTTCGCCGACGAGGAGGCGCGTCCCCGCCTCGATCCCCTTGGCGCAGAGCACCAGTGGCGTGCTGCCGATCGGCGCCGCGCGCAGCACCGCGCGGACATGCTGGGCGGGGGCGACCACGAGCAAAGCGTCATGGCTGGCGAGATCGGCGAGATCGCCGGTCGCGCGGATGCTTTCCGAGAGCGGCACCCCGGCGAGGAAATGGTGATTCGCGTGCGCGGCATTGACGCTCTCGACCACTTCGGGCTCGCGCGCCCACAAGGTGACCGGCGCGCCGCCGCGCGCCGCCACCTGCGCGAGCGCCGTGCCCCATGCGCCGCCGCCAATCACCCCGATCCTCATGCCTTCACTCCCGCGCCGCGCACCTTCTCCGCACCGGGATCGAGCGGCCAGCGCGGCCGCGCCGGGAAATCGAGCGGATCGGTGAGGCCCGCGGCAAGGCGCTCGGCGCCGGCCCAGGCGATCATTGCGGCATTGTCGGTGCACAACCACAAAGGCGGCGCGACGAAGCGCAGCCCGTGTTCGGCGGCAAGATCTTCGAGCGCGATGCGCACGCTGGCATTGGCGGCGACGCCGCCGGCGACGACCAGCGCAGTAGCCCGAACCGATCCGAGCGCGCGGCGGGTACGATCGATCAGACAATCGACCACGGCCTGCTGGAACGACGCCGCCAGATCCTGGGCACTGTACTGGCCGACGACCCGCGCCACCGCGCTCTTCAATCCGGCGAAGGAAAAATGCGGCTCGGCCGAGCCGAGCAACGGGCGAGGCAAGAGCACCGCTTTGGCGTCGCCCAGCGCCGCCGCCTTCTCGACCGCCGGGCCACCCGGGAAACCGAGCCCGAGCAGCTTGGCGGTCTTGTCGAAGGCCTCGCCCGCGGCATCGTCGATCGTGGTGGCGAGCCGGCGATAGGCGCCGACGCCTTCGACCAGCAGCAACTGGCAATGCCCGCCCGAAACGAGCAGCAGCAGATAGGGGAAAGCGAGATCGGGATCGCTGAGCCGCGGCGACAGGCCATGGCCTTCGAGATGGTTGACCGCGACCAAAGGCTTGCTGCTCGCCAGCGCAAGCGCCTTGCCGGTGACGAGGCCAACCATCACCCCGCCGATCAGGCCGGGACCAGCGGTGGCGGCGATCGCGTCGACCTCGGCCAGGGTCACCCCCGCTTCGGCCAGCGCCGCCTCGACCAAAGGCGCCATCACCTCGACATGCGCGCGCGCGGCGATCTCGGGGACGACGCCGCCATAGGGACGGTGCGCCGCCTCCTGCCCCGCGAGCTTGTGCGCGAGGATCTGCCGATCGCTGGTCACCAGCGCGGCGGCGGTTTCGTCGCAGCTCGATTCGAGGCCAAGGATCAGCGCCATTGCATCCAATTAGTCCACGGGGGCATTAGCACAAGCCATGCCCATCTTCCGTCTCGGCACCCGCGGCTCGCCGCTCGCCCTCACTCAAGCCCATATGGTGCGCGACGCGCTGGCCGCCGCGCACGCCATCGCGATCGACCAGATCGAGATCGTGCCGATCCGCACGACCGGCGATCGGATACAGGATCGCGCGCTCGCCGAGATCGGCGGCAAGGCGCTGTGGACCAAGGAACTCGACCGCGCCTTGCTCGACGGCGAGATCCATGCCGCCGTCCATTCGATGAAGGATGTCGAGACCGTCCGCCCCGCGGACATCGTCATCGCCGCGATGCTGCCGCGCGCCGATGTCTGCGACCGGCTGGTCGGCGCCGATTCGATCGACGCGCTTCGGCACGGTGCCGTGGTCGGCACCAGCTCGCCGCGGCGCGCCGCACAGATGCGGAAGCTTCGCCCCGATCTGAAGATCGTGCTGTTCCGCGGCAATGTCGACACGCGGCTCGCCAAGCTCGCCGCGGGGGAGGCGGATGCCACGCTGCTCGCCGCCGCGGGGCTCGATCGGCTTGGGCGTCATGACGTCGGAACCGCCATCCCCATCAACGTGATGCTGCCCGCACCGGCGCAGGGCGCGGTAGGGATCGAGTGCCGCGCCGAGGATCCGCATAGCCGCGCGATGCTGGCGAGGATCGACGATCCCGCGACGCATGCCTGCGTGCGCGCCGAGCGAGCGTTGCTCGCCGCGCTCGAGGCCGATTGCCACTCGCCGGTCGCGGCGCTGGCGACGATCGAGGGCGCGATCATGACCTTGCGCGCCGAATTGCTGTCGGAGGACGGCAGCGTCCATGTGCATGCGCAGGAAGCCGGCGCGCCGACCGATCCGGCGCTGCCGATCGCGGTGGCGCGCGACCTGCTGATCGGCGCCCCCGAAGCGATACGCCGGCTGTTCGGCGGATGAGTCGCGCGATCGCGGTGCTGCGGCCCGAGCCGGGCAATCGCGTGACCGCGGCCGCGATCGAGGCGCGCGGGCGCACCGCGATTCGCATGCCGCTGTTCGAGGTGAAGCCGCTGGCGTGGGAAGCGCCCGACGTCGCGGGCTTCGATGCCTTGATCCTGACCAGCGCCAATGCACTTCGCCACGGCGGCGCGGGGCTGGCCGCGCTGCATCGGCTGCCGGTCTACGCCGTGGGGGAGGCGACCGCCGAAGCGGCGTTGCGCAGCGGTTTCGGCGTTCGCCTCGTCAGTGACGAAGGCGCCGCTGCGCTGATCGCCCGCGCAGAAGCTGCCGGCGTACGGCATGCGCTGCACCTCGCCGGCCGCGAGCGAACGCTCGAAACGGGGGGGATCATCGCCGAAGTGATCGCAGTCTATGCCAGCGAACGCCGCACGCCGGACGAAGTCGCGCGACTCGCCGGCAGCATTGCGCTGGTGCAATCGGCGCGCAGCGGCGCGTGGCTGGCCGAACTCGCCGATGCACAGGGTCTCGACCGATCGCGCATTGCGCTGGTTGCGGTGAGCACCGCCGCGGCGGCAGCGGCCGGGCCCGGCTGGCAGCGAATCATCGTGCCCGGCGTGGCCAACGAGGCACTGATCGAGGCGGCAATCGCGCTGGCCGATTGACCGCGCGCGCAGGGCAGCGAATAAGGGGGCATGAGCGACGAGCCCCTCGCGCCGGAGCCGACCCGCGGCCCCGAGACGCGGTCCCCCTATCTCATTGGCGGCCTTGCCTTTGCTGGCGGCATCGCGGTGACTGCGGCCGCCTTCCAGCTGGCCGGCGGAATCGGCGCGCCGCATCCGGGGGCCGCGCCGACGCCGATCGAGGCGCCGCAGCCGCAGGCGAATCCCGCCGCGCCGCTGCCGCCGGGCACCGATATCGCGACGTTGAGCGCGCGCGAGCAGGAGCTTGCCGGCAAGCTCGACCAGCTCGAGTTGCGGCTGCGCGACATCAACGGCAGCGCACGCAACGCCTCGTCCTATGCCAGCCGCGCCGAGCGCTTGCTGATCACGGCGGCGGTTCGCCGGGCGATCGAGCGCGGGCAGCCGCTCGGGTCGCTCGAAGGCCAATTGCGCCAGCGTTTCTCCGAAACCCGCGGCGAGGCAGTGGGAATGATCCTGCGCGCCTCGGCCGAACCCGTCACCCTCGGCGATTTGCGGCTCGCGCTCGAGACGATCGCGCCGCGGCTCGCCAGCGGCGCCGACGACAGCATGTGGATGCGCGTGCGGCGCCTTCTCGGCGACCTCGTCGTGCTGCGCCAGGCCGCCTCGCCGAGCCCGCGCACCGCCGACCGGCTGCGCCGCGCGCGGCTCGCGCTCGACCATGGCGATGTCGAGACCGCGCTCGCCGAAGTCGTGCACATGCCCGGCGTGTCCAGCGCGGAGAGCTGGATCGTCGCGGCGCGGCGCTATATCGCGGCCCGGCAGGGGCTGCTCGAAATCGAACGGGACGCGCTCGAGGCGCCGTCCGCTGTGCCGCCGGCCGCGGGAACGCCCGCGCGCCCGGCTGCGACCTGAAGGAAGAGTTATGGCAGAGATGGGCCGGTTCGACTGGCAGGATCCGTTCGCGCTCGACGCGCAGCTGACCGACGAGGAGCGCATGGTGCAGGGCGCCGCGCGCGATTACGCGCAGGGCGAGTTGCTCCCCCGGGTGACCAGCGCGTTTCTCGACGAGCGCTTCGACCGCGAGATCATGGCCGAGATGGGCGCACTGGGGCTGCTCGGCCCGACGATTCCCGAAACCTATGGCGGCGCCGGGCTCGGCTATGTCGCTTATGGGCTCGTCGCGCGCGAGGTCGAGCGCGTCGATTCGGGCTATCGCTCGGCGATGAGCGTGCAATCGAGCCTCGTGATGCACCCGATCCATGCCTATGGCACCGAGGCGCAGAAGCGGAAATATTTGCCGAAGCTGGCGACCGGCGAATGGATCGGCTGTTTCGGGCTGACCGAGCCCGATGCCGGCTCCGATCCCGGCGGGATGCGCACCCGCGCCGAGAAAGTCGATGGCGGCTATCGCCTCACCGGCACCAAGATGTGGATCACCAACGCGCCGATCGCCGACGTCATGGTCGTCTGGGCCAAGTCCGATGCGCATGGCGGCGGCATCAAGGGCTTCGTGCTTGAGCGCGGGATGAAGGGCCTGTCGACGCCGAAGATCGATGGCAAGCTGTCCTTACGCGCCTCGGTGACCGGCGAGATCGTGATGGACGGCGTCGAGTTGAGCGAGGATGCCTTGCTCCCCGAAGTGCAGGGACTGCGCGGTCCGTTCGGCTGCCTCAACCGCGCACGCTACGGCATTGCGTGGGGGACGATGGGCGCCGCCGAGGCGTGCATGCACGCGGCGCGGCAATATACTCTCGATCGCGCCCAGTTCGGCAAGCCGCTGGCGGCGACGCAGCTCGTCCAGCTCAAGCTCGCCAATATGGAGACCGAGATCGCGCTCGGGCTGCAGGTGGCACTGCGCGCGGGGCGGATGTTCGACGAAGGGATTTTGAGTCCCGAGACGATCAGCATCATCAAGCGCAACAATTGCGGCAAGGCGCTCGATATCGCCCGGGTCGCGCGCGACATGCATGGCGGCAACGGCATCTCGGCCGAATTCCACGTGATGCGCCACGCGATCAACCTCGAGACGGTCAACACCTATGAGGGCACCCACGACGTCCACGGGCTGATCCTCGGCCGCGCCATCACCGGGATCGCAGCGTTCTGATGGAGCCCGAACGGCAGCCGGTTCTCGAAGGCACTTTGGTGCGGCTGCGTCCGATGACGGCGGAGGACCGCGAGGCGCTGTTCGCGATCGCCAGCGATCCGATGATCTGGGAAGCGCATCCCGCGCACGATCGCTGGCAGCGGCCGGTGTTCGATGCCTTTTTCGACGCCGGGCTGGATTCGGGCGGCGGATTGGTGATCGAGGATCGCGCGACCGGGGCCGTGATCGGATCGTCGCGCTACGACAATTGGAAGCCCGACGCGGACGAGATCGAGATCGGCTGGACCTATATCGCGCGCGCTTGCTGGGGCGGCGCCTACAACCGTGAGATCAAGCGTTTGATGCTCGACCACATCCACCGATTCGTGGCGACCGCCACGTTCATGGTCGGCGAGGGCAATATCCGCTCGCGCAAGGCGATGGCCAAGATCGGCGGCGTGCTGCGCCCCGGCATCGAGATGCGGCTGATGGCCGCCGAGATGAAGCCGCACGTCGTCTTCGAGATCCGCAGGCCGTGAAGCCGCTCGCCGGACTTCGGGTCGTCGAGCTGGCGCGAATCCTCGCCGGGCCGTGGTGCGGGCAGTTGCTCGCCGATCTCGGCGCGGAGGTGATCAAGGTCGAGCGTCCGGGCGCGGGCGACGACACGCGGCATTGGGGGCCGCCCTTTCTCCATGGACCCGACGGAGAAAATCGCGACGCGGCCTATTTCCACGCGACCAACCGCGGCAAGACGAGCCGCGCGATCGATATCGCCGCCGCCGAGGGGCAGGCCGAGGTCCGCGCGCTGATCGCCGAAGCCGACGTGGTGATCGAAAATTACAAGGTCGGCGGGCTGGTCAAATACGGGCTCGATCCCGCTGCGTTGCGCGCCGCACATCCGCGGCTGGTGGTCTGCTCGATCACCGGCTTCGGGCAGGACGGCCCCTATGCCCATCGCGCCGGATACGACTTCATCATCCAGGGCATGGGCGGGATCATGTCGCTGACCGGCGAACCGGGAGGCGATCCGCAAAAGGCCGGCGTCGCCTATGCCGACATCTTCACCGGGGTCTATTCGGCGGTGGCGATCCTCGCCGCGTTGCGACGTCGTGACGTCAGCGGCGAAGGCGCGCATATCGACATGGCATTGCTCGACACCCAGGTCGGCGTGCTCGCCAATCAGGCGCTCAACTGGATGGCCGATCCCGCCAGCGTGCCGCACCGGATGGGCAACGGCCACGTCAATCTGGTGCCCTATCAGGCGTTCGAGACCCGGGACGGCGCGCTGATCGTCGCGGTGGGCAATGATTCGCAATTCCGCAAATTGTGCACGGTACTCGGGCTCGGGCTGGGCGGCGATCCGCGCTTCGCGACCAATCCGGCGCGGGTGACCAATCGCGCGACGCTGATCCCGCTGATCGAGACGGCGATTCGCGGCTGGGCCAAGGCCGCGCTCTACGAAGCGCTCGAAGCGGCGGGCGTGCCCGCGGGACCGATCAACGCCGTCGACGAAGTGTTCGCCGATCCGCAGGTGCTGGCGCGCGGCATGCGGATCGAACGCGACGGGCTGCCGGGGCTGGCGAGCCCGATCGTGATCGACGGCGAGCGGATGGTCTCGGACCGGCCGAGCCCGAGGCGGCCCTAGCTTCTCCCCTCCCTTGAAGGGAGGGGAATTCTCAGGCCAGCCGCCGGATCAGTTCCTGCGCCGCGGCGGGCGCGCGGACCTTGCCGCCATGGATGAAGAAGATGAAGGTCTCGCGCGGCGTCGCCGGCGGCGCATCCTTGCTGAAATAGGGAAGACCCTCGGGCTGTCCGCCGCGCGCCCAGGTTTTCGCCGCCTCGGTCCAGCGCGGGAAGTCCTGTTCGGGATAGCAGAGCGGATTGTCGTCCTCGCCCGCTTCGAGCCGCGCATAGACGAAATCGCCGGTCACGTCGGCGATCGCCGGATATTGCGGCGAATCGGCATAGACGATCGCCACCCCCGCATCCCGGCACATCGCGACGAATTCGGGAACGTGGAAGCTGTCGTGCCGCACCTGCACCGCGTGGCGCAACTTGACTCCCGCCTCCTCGCGCGGAAGCAGCGCGAGAAAAGCGCGGAAATCCTCGGCGTCGAACTTCTTGGTCGCCATGAACTGCCAGAAGATCGGGCCGAGCTTGTCGCCGAGCTCGACCAGCCCCTGCGAGACGAATCGCTGGATCGATTCGCTCCCCTCGGCAAGCACCTTGCGGTTGGTGCAGAAGCGCGAGGCCTTGACGGTGTAGACGAAGCCCTCGGGCGCCGCCGCCGCCCAGCCGGCGAAGCTCGCGGGCTTGAAGGTCGAATAATAGGTGCCGTTGATCTCGATCGCGCGCAGCTGGCGCGCGGCATATTCGAGCTCCTTCTTCTGCGCGAGGCCCGGGGGATAGAAGGTCCCGCGCCACGGCTCGAAGGTCCAGCCGCCGATGCCGATTCGAATGGGTGCGTGTGCCATGGCACCGGTCTAGCCGAGAAAGCGCCGCCGGTCAGTCCCGGAAGCTGCGCCCGAACTCGGGTCCGAATTCAGGGAAGCCGCTTCCACGTCTGCGATTTGCAGATCACGCCGAACAGCACGCAGCCCTTGCCGACCATGGTATTCGAATCGGCGAAGCTGATCGTCCCCGAGAACGTCTTGCGGATATCCGGCACGAACACCTTGCCGCGCCATTTGCCGGTGCCGGCAGGCTCGAGATCGCGGAACAGCCGCGTGCCGATCAGGTTCGGCGTGCCGCCCTTGCGGGCATCGGCCTGCGCCTTTTCGCTCGCCCAGGTGACCGTGCCGCACAATTTGCCGTCGCATTTGTCGATGCGGACATGGACGCTGTTGCTCGGATTGCGCCATTCGGTGGCGAGCGGCGGTGCGGGCTCGTCGGCAAAGGCGGGAGCGGCGGTGAGCGCCAGCGCCGCGAACGCGACGGCCGGCAATTTCGACAGGACATACTTCATCACAGGCTCTCTCTCGAACACGCGGGATGGCTCCCGGGTGAACGGGAAAATCTGGAAACCGGAGATGTGACCTGGAAGGCGCGGATTTGTAAAATGGAATGTTGGTGGTCGCGCCGCGGCAAAGCCGCGTCGGTCGTCGCTTCGCGGCGCCGGCGAGCTTCTCGCAATTTCGTGTTCCAGCGTCGCTGGATCACGGCGAGAAGCTGGAGCGGGCGAAGGGATTCGAACCCTCGACCCCGACCTTGGCAAGGTCGTGCTCTACCCCTGAGCTACGCCCGCTCTGGCGTTCTGCCCCGTGCGACAAGCGCTTCGGGGCGGGTGAGGCGCGGCCACTAGCAGCGGGTTTCGGGCAGCGCAAGCCCCCATACGCGTTTTGGGAAAAGGCTTGGCGCGCGCCACACGAACGCCCACATAGCGGCGCAACCCGACATCACGCCCAGGAGCAACCCGTTGGCCACGCTTGGACTGTCCCCGCAAGAGAAGGAAGCCGTCGAGGCCTTCCGCCGCGACGTCGTCGAGCCGTCGATGACCAGCCTCGTCGTCATCGATTTCTGGGCCGAATGGTGCGGGCCGTGCAAGGCGCTGACTCCGGTGCTCGAAAAAGTGACGGCCGATTATGCGGCGAAGGGCGTCACGCTCGCCAAGATCGACGTCGACAAGAACCAGTTCATCGCCGCGCAATTCCAGGTGCGCTCGATTCCCACTGTCTATGCGATGTTCCAGGGCCAGCTCGTTGCCGATTTGACGACCGCGCGCACCGAGACCCAGCTGCGCACGATGCTCGATCAGATCTTGCGCCAGTTGCCGGTGCAGAGCGAGGAGGCGCAAGCAGAGGCCGAACTCGAGCCGCTGATCGCGATGGGCGAACAGGTGCTCCACGAAGGCGATGGCGAGCGCGCGCTTTCGATCTTCGAGCAGATCGCCGAGCTGGCGCCGGAGCATCCGCAGATTGCCGCGGGCCGCGCCCGCGCACTCCTGGGCCTCGGCCGCACCGACGAGGCCGAAGCGGTACTGGCGGCGCTCCCCGAGGACGGCGCCAGGGGTCCCGAGATCGAGCAGGCGCGCGCGGCGCTGGCGCTCGCTCGCGAGGCGACGCCGGTCGAGGACCTTTCGGCGCTTGAAGCCAAAGCGGCCACGGGCGACATGGAGGCGCGCTACGAGCTCGCCGGCGGTCAGATGGCCAACGACCGCGAGGCCGCCGCCACGACCCTGCTCGCGATGATCGCCGAGGACCGCGAATGGAACGAAGGCGCGGCACGCGCGCGGCTGCTCAAGCTGTTCGAAGCCGTGGGACTCGAGGATCCCTGGGTTTCGGCGCAGCGCCGCAAGCTTTCGGCGATCCTGTTCGGATGACCGCGACCCGGCTCTCGGTGTTCCCGCTGGCCGGCGCCTTGCTCTTTCCGCGGATGCACCTGCCGCTCCACATCTTCGAACCGCGCTATCGCGCGATGGTGTCCGATGCGCTCGCCCGCGACCGGCGTATCGGGATGATCCAGCCGCGCGACGCGAACGAACCGCCGGCATTGTTCGACATCGGCTGTGTCGGCCGGATCGCCGATGTCGAGGCGCTGCCCGACGGACGCTATGATATCGTACTGGAGGGGCTCGCGCGCTTCACCGTGCTCCGCGAGCTCGACGTCACGACGCCGTTCCGGCAGGTCGAAGCCGCGCTGGAAGTGCCGAGCGAAGAAGAGGTGCTCGCCATCGCCGAGCGCGCCTCGCTCGAGATCGAGTCGCGGCGATTCGCCGACGGGCTCGGCTATGCGGTCGACTGGGAAGCGGTGACCCGGCTCGACGACGAATCGCTGGTCAACGGGATCGCCCAGATCGCGCCGTTCGACGTCGCGTCGAAACAGGCATTGCTCGAAGCCGACGGCCTGTCGAACCGCGCCGAACTGATCGTCCAGCTGATGCAATTCTTCGGCCGCCACGGCGAAGAGGGCGGAGTGACGCTGCAATGACGATCGATTCGTGGCTGCTAGAACGGCTGGTATGCCCGGCGACTCGCACGCCGCTGCGCTATGACGAGGCGACGACGGAGCTGGTGTCCGATGAAGCGGGACTCGCGTATCCGGTGCGCGACGGCGTGCCGGTGCTGATCATCGAGGCGGCGCGACGGCTCCGCTAGCGGCGGGTGCTCAGCCGATAGGTGCCGGTGAACGACACGTTCGCGCCGCCACAGGCATTGTTGTCGTGCGCGAGCAGATAGGGGCCGAGCAGCCGCAATTGCACCCGGCAGCGATATTCTTCGTCCGGCGCATCGTCGAACGGGGCGGCTTTGTTTCCGTTTTCGCCGCTCTCGTCGACCGAGAAGGCGATTCGGTCCCCGGCGCTCCGGGTATCGACGGAGAATTCGCCGACATGGACCGCGCCGATCGCGACTCGCTGCGGATCGTGCCCGCCCCACGTCGCCGAGCCTTCGATGCGCAGCGTGCCGCGGACCCGGCCGGCCGCAATCTCGATCCCGGACTCCCAGGCTTTCCACGCACCCTGCCAGCTGGTTCCCGCCGCGATCCGGGTCAGGCCGGCGCTCTGGAGCCAGCCGCTGCGGGTCTTTCCGGCCGGGCTGACGAAGGTGACCGAGGTAAGCGTGCCGCGGGTTTCGCGCGCCACCAATACGTCGCCCGCGACGACATAGGCCCGGCTGGGCTTCGGCTTCGCGCCCTCGACCTCGTCGAAGAAGGCCAGCTTCGCGCCCGGCTTGACCTGCACCAGCCATGCATCTGCGAGCGGATCGGCGGGCTGGCTGGTGACCGGCACCGCCAGCAGCATCGCCGCGACCATCATATCGTCAGCCCCTGCAACAGCTTGGGCACATCGCCCGATTCGCCGCGCGCCTCGGCCATGAACCAGTTCTTGAGCGGCGGCAGCTTGTCGACCGCGGAGAGCCCGAAGCGGCGGATCCCGGCGGCGGTCTTGCCGGGGATGCCGAACAATCGGGTCAGCCCGTCGGTGGCCGCGGCGACCATGAAGGTGTCGAGCCCGCGCCAGCGCTGATAGCGCGCGAGCAGCTGGGAGTCGCCAAGGTCCATGCCCAGCCTTTTGCCCTCGACCAGCACCTCGACCAGAGTCGCGACGTCGCGGAAGCCGACATTGACGCCCTGACCCGCGATCGGGTGGATGCCGTGCGCGGCGTCGCCGACCAAAGCGAGCCGGTCCGCGGTGATCCACGCGGCATGGTGGAAACCGAGCGGATGGCTGAACCGCCCCGAAAGCGGTCCGAGCTTGCCGAGGAACCCGCCCATCTTCTTCTCCGCCTCGGCGAGATAGGCGCGGTCCGAGATCTTGTTCATCCCCGCCGCATCGCGCGCATTGACCGTCCAGACGATCGCCGAGCGATGCCCGTGCGCGTCGTCGAGCAATGGCAGGATCGCGAACGGGCCTTCGGGGTAGAAGATTTCGAAGGCGATGTTCTCATGACTACGTTCGTGCCCGAACGTCGCCACCATCGCGGCATGATCGTAGCTCCAGCGCGCGGTCTTGAGCCCCGCGGCGTCGCGCGTCGGCGAATTGCGGCCCTCGGCGGCGACCAACAGCGGCGCGCGGACCACGGCGCCCGAATCGAGCGTGGCGGTGACCCCGAATTCCCCGCGTTCGACCGAGACCGCGCGGGTCTTCATCCGCAGGTCGACGCCGGGTGCGGCCTGCGCGGCGGAGAACAAAGCGGTGCGCAGCGCACGGTTCTCGAACATGTGGCCGAGCGCGCTCCCGTCCGCGTCAGGCGCAAAATCGAGCTTGCCCGGGGCGAGGCCGTCGCTGACCCGGATGCCCTCGATCGGACATCCCTTGCCGGCGAGCCGCGGCGCCACGCCGATCGCTTCGAACATCCGCATCGGCGCGCTGGCGATCGCCGACGCTCGGCCGTCATACCCCGCGGCGAGGATGGTTTCGGGATCGGCGGGATCGACGACGATTGCGGTCAAGCCATGGGCATCGAGCGCGGTTGCCAGCGCGCTGCCGACCAGCCCGCCGCCGAGGATGAGAACGTCTGCGCTATCCATATGCCGAGCCCTAACGCTCCGTCTCCAGCGCTACAATTGCTTTCCTACATGGGAGCGTTCTGCTATTGTTCCAGATATCGGGCGGTTCGCGCTTCGCATCGGGAGCGCCGTGAGAAAGAAAATTGCGCGATCGAATGCGTTTCGGTGAATCTGGTCAATTTAGGGGGGCGGCAGGCCTGACTTGACGGGGGACTCGTCAGCGGCGATGATTCTGCCCGCACCCCCTGACAATCTGGAGACTGGGCCATGGCGTCCCGGGCACAACCGTCGCTGTTGCGCGACACGATGAAGGCAGGCGTGCGCCGCAGCGGCGCATTGATCGCCGGAACCCTGTTGTTCCTCGCGACCGTCGGGGTCGTGCTGGCGTTGCTCACCTATAATTCGCAGGATCCCTCGCTCAACACGGCCTCGGGCGGCCCCGCGCGCAACCTGCTCGGGTTGCCCGGCGCATGGATCGCCGATCTGCTGCTCGCCACTCTCGGCCTGCCGGTGGTGCTGATCGCGCCCGCGGGGCTGATCCTCACCAACCGGCTGTGGCTCGATCGCCCGCTCGGCGACTGGAAGCGAATGCTGCGCGGGGTGGTGATCGGCGTGGTGCTGATGGCGACGGCGCTCGCCTTTTTCTCGAGCGATTCGGTGCTGTGGCTGGTCGGCGGCTGGGGCGGCGTGGTCGGGCTGTCGATCGCCGGGCTGTTCAGCTGGATGATCGGGTTCATCGGCGATCCGGTGATCGTGTTCTGGATGAGCCGCGGGCTCGGAATGATCTTCGCGCTCGCCGGCTTGTGGATCTGGTGGCGGAGCCTCGACTTCACGCTGCCCGAGCGCGTGAGCATCGGCATGCCGCGGCTGTTCGGCCCGGCAAAGACGCCACTGCTGCGCGGACCCGATCCGCAGGAACTGCGCGAGCCCAGAGAACCGCGCGAGGCACGCGAGCCCCGGAAACTGGTGGTGCCCGACAATCGCCCCGGGCCGGTGATCGCCGAACCCAGCATCGCGCCGTCCCCTGCCCGGCCAAAGCCGCCGGTGCAGAGCAGCCTCGACTTCAAGGATACCTACAAGCTGCCGCCGCTCGACCTGCTCAAGGCCGCTCCGCCGAACCAGAATGTCGGCATCGACAAGCTCGCGCTCGAACGCAACGCGCGGCTGCTGGAGAGCGTGCTCGACGATTTCCATGTGAAAGGCCAGATCGTCGAAGTGAAGCCCGGTCCGGTCGTGACGATGTACGAGCTCGAACCGGCCGCGGGAATCAAGGCGAGCCGGGTGATCCAGCTCGCCGACGACATCGCCCGCAACATGAGCGCGATCTCGGCACGCGTCGCGACGATCCCCGGCCGCAGCGTCATCGGCATCGAATTGCCCAACGCCAAGCGCGAATCGGTCAATCTGCACGAGCTGATCGGCAGCGAAGCGTTCGAGGCACAGGGTGCGACCTTGCCGCTGGTGCTCGGCAAGAACATCGCCGGCGATCCGGTGATCGGCGATCTCGCGCCGATGCCGCATCTGCTCGTCGCCGGCACCACCGGCTCGGGCAAGTCGGTCGGGCTCAATGCGATGATCCTGTCCTTGCTCTACCGGCTGACCCCGGACCAGTGCCGGATGATCATGATCGATCCCAAGATGCTCGAACTCAGCATCTACAAGGACATCCCGCATCTGCTCGCCGACGTGGTGACCGATCCGCCAAAGGCGGTGCGCGCGCTGAAATGGGCGGTCGAGCAGATGGAAGACCGCTATCGGATGATGGCGTCGGTCAATGTCCGGAGCCTCGCCAGCTTCAACGACAAGGTGCGTCAGGCCAAGGCCAAGGGGCAGAAGCTCGGTCGGAAAGTCCAGGTCGGCTATGATCCCGATACCGGCCGGCCGATCTACGAGGAGGAGACGCTCGACCTCCAGCCGCTGCCGCAGATCGTGGTGATCGTCGACGAGCTCGCCGATCTGATGATGACCGCGGGCAAGGAGGTCGAGTTCCTGATCCAGCGGCTCGCGCAAAAGGCGCGCGCCGCGGGCATCCATCTGATCATGGCGACTCAGCGCCCGTCGGTCGACGTCATCACCGGCGTGATCAAGGCCAATCTGCCGACCCGGATCAGCTTCCACGTCACCTCGAAGATCGATTCGCGCACGATCCTCGGCGAACAGGGCGCCGAGCAGCTGCTCGGCAAGGGCGACATGCTCTACATGCCCGGCGGCAAGCAGATCGTCCGCGTCCACGGGCCTTTCGTCAGCGACGAGGAGGTCCAGGCGGTCGCCGATTTCTGGCGCGCGCAAGGTGCGCCCGATTACATCACCGCGGTCACCGAGGAGCCCGAAGACGGCGGCTTCGCGCTCGAGGGCAGCCCCGACGGCGACGATTCGCCCGAGGATCAGCTCTATCGCCGCGCCACCCAATTGGTCGCCGAGAGCCAGAAGGCCTCGACGTCATGGCTGCAGCGCCAGCTCCGCGTCGGCTACAACAGCGCGGCGCGATTGGTCGAGCGGATGGAGAAAGACGGCCTGGTCTCGCGCCCCGACCATGTCGGCCGCCGCGAGGTGCTGATGGACACCGACGGACGGCCGCTTTGAGGATCGTTTCGGCGAACGACGGGTTCAGGAGGCATTCAAGCCGCACCGCCTAGCGGCCAGCCTCATTGATCGGAGAAGATAGACGTGTTTGCACGGCCCCTCGCCTTCACCCTGTTCGCTGCCCCCGCGCTGATCGCCGCGGCGCCGGCGGGCGAGCTTGCGCAGGTGCAGCAGCATCTCGCCGGCGTGACCAGCATGACCGCGAATTTCAGCCAGACCGACCGCAACGGCCGCGTCCTGACCGGCACGATGACGCTCAAGCGCCCCGGCAAGATTCGCTTCCAATATCAGAAGGGCGTGCCCCAGCTGATCGTCGCCGACGGCAACAGCCTTTATTTCATCGACTATCAGGTGCGCCAGGTCGATCGCTGGCCGATCGGCAACTCGCCGCTCGCGGTGTTGCTCAACCCCAAGCGCGACATCACCAAATTCGCCAGGCTCAACCCGACCGCGGATCCGCGGGTCGTCTCGATCGAGGTCCATGATCCGGCGCATCCCGAATATGGCCGGATCACGATGATCTTCCAGAAGAACGCCGCCGGCCCGGCGGGGCTGATGCTCCAGGGCTGGGTCGCGCTCGATTCGCAGAACAACCGCACGACGATCCGGCTGACCAACCAGCAGCTCAACGCCAATGTGTCCGACGGAGTGTTCCGCTGGAACGACCCGCGGAGCCGGGGGCCACGGAATCGCTGAGTTTCCTGACGATCGTTCATGCTGGCGACAGGTTGCCGGCCCTAGAAACGATCTTGCGGATGTGGGGCGGTACCCGGGATTTTCCCCCTGTTGCTCGGGATCGAACCATTTCCCGCCTGCGTGACGAACGCTAGGTCGGCCCTCGCTCCATTGCCCCCGGAGCGGGGGCCTTTCCGTATCCGGCAGACCTGCTTACATCGCCCCCGATGAAGATCGCCTCCTGGAACATCAACTCGGTCCGCTTCCGCATCGAGATCGTCGAGCAGTTTCTGCGGGAAGAGACGCCCGACATATTGTGCCTGCAGGAAACCAAGGTGATCGACGGCGACTTCCCCGAGGCGCCGTTCCGCGCTTTGGGCTATGATCACATCATCAAGCATGGCCAGAAGATGCACCACGGCGTGGCGATCATCAGCCGCGTGCCGGTGATTGAGGACGACCGGTTCGACTGGCAGGCCAATCAGGAAGCGCGGCATGTCGGCGTGCGCCTGCCCAACGGCGTGCGGCTCGAGAATGTCTATGTTCCCGCCGGCGGCGACATCCCGAACCGCGAGGTAAATCCCAAATTCGGCCAGAAGCTCGATTTCGTCGAGCGGATGACGCGCTGGGCCGAAACGCTCGACGTGCCGACGATCCTGACCGGCGATTTCAACATCGCCCCGCTCGAATGCGACGTGTGGAGCCACAAGCAATTGCTCGACGTGGTGAGCCACACCCCGATCGAGGTCGAGGCGCTGGGGCGGCTGCAGGCGGCGCACGACTGGGTCGATCTGGGGCGCCGCTTCATCCCCGCGCCCGAGCGCTGCTTCACCTGGTGGAGCTATCGCTCGAAGGACTGGACCGCGAACGATCGCGGGCGGCGGCTCGACCATATGTGGGCCAGCCGCGAAGTCGCCGACAAGGCGGTGAGTCACAAGGTGTGCGAGCCGTGCCGTTCGTGGCTCAAGCCATCGGACCATGTGCCGCTCGTCACCGGGTTCGACTTTTGACCGACCCGCGCGCCGTCGCCCGCGCGGTGGATGCGCTGCGCCGCGGATGGCCCGTGGCTATTCGCGGGCGCGACGGGACGCTGCAATTGCTCGCGGTCGAAACCGCCGACGCTGAGCGGCTCGAGGCGTTTGATCCGGATCGCGCGGCGCCGGTGCTGCTTTCGGCCGGCCGCGCAGCGACGCTCAAACTGGCCAATCAGCGGGAGGCGGCGGCGCCCGACGGCCCGGTGCTGGTCGAACGGGTGCCGTGGCTCGATTTCGATACTGCGACGGCGCTCGCCGATCCGCAGCTCGATCTGGCGACCCCGCTCAAAGGGCCGTTCCGTGCGATCGAGATCCACGCGTCCGAGGCAGCAGCGACAGCGCTGCGGCTGGCGCGTGTCGCGGGTCTCTTGCCGGCCTTTTTCGCCATTCGCGGCGAGGCGGCGCACGCGATCACCCCCGCCGATATCGACGCGCACGAGGATGCCGACCGGCTGCGGATCGTCGGCCGCGCGCGGCTGCCGGTCGAAGGCGCGGAGGATACCGAGATCGTCGCCTTCCGGACCGACGAGATGCCGGGCGAACATATCGCGCTGCTGATCGGCCAGCCCGACGGCAATCCGCCGCTGGTCCGGCTCCACAGCGAGTGCCTGACCGGCGACATGCTCGGCAGCCTCAAATGCGATTGCGGGCCGCAGCTCAAGGCGGCGATTGCTGCGATCGAGGCGAGCGGCTGGGGAATCCTGCTCTATCTGCGCCAGGAAGGCCGCGGGATCGGGCTTATCAACAAATTGCGCGCCTATGCGCTGCAGGACCAAGGCTATGACACCGTCGACGCCAATACCCGGCTCGGCTTTGCCGTCGATGCGCGCAATTTCGCAGTGGCGGGGCGCATGCTCGCGCTGCTCGGGCAGAAGGCCGTGCGGCTGCTCACCAACAATCCCGACAAGGTGGCCGCGCTCGCGGCTGCGGGGATCACCGTCGCCGAGCGGGTGCCGCACAAGCTGCCGCCCAATCCGCACAATCAACGCTATCTGGCGACCAAGCGCGACCGCACCGGGCACCAGCTCTAGGCAATCAGCCGGGCGACCTCCTCGAAATCGGTCGCGATCGCCTGAACGCCGAGCGCACGCAGCCGATCGGCGTGGTCGGGCGCGCAATGCGTGCCGGCGCACAGCCCGATGACCCAGGCGCCCGAAGCGACCGCGCCGGTCACCCCGACCGGCGAATCCTCGAGGATCACGCAGCGGCCCATGTCGACGCCGAGCGCCTTGGCCGCATGCAGATAGATGTCGGGCGCGGGCTTGCCGCGATCGACATGCTCGCGGCCGCTGAAGATCTTGTCGCCGAAGGCATGGCGTACGCCGAGATGCTCGAGATGGCGGGTGATCCACTCGGTGCTGCTCGACGAGGCGATCGCACGCGGCAGCGTCGCCGGCAAATTCTCGATGAAGCGAATCGCACCGGCAACCGCAGGCAGCCCCTCTTCCAGCGCGCGGCGGTCCTCCACGGCGCGAGCCGCGTGAAAATCGTCGGGAATCGCGCGGCCGATCCACGATTCGATCGCTCCGAGGAAATCGGCGCCGGCCAGCCCCATGAAATTGGCCATCGAATCCTCGGGGCTCGTGGGATGGCCGATGCTCGTGAGATAGTCGGCGATCTGGCGATTGCCGGCATATTCGCTTTCGAGCAGCACCCCGTCGAAATCGAAGATCAGCGCGTCGAACTTCATGCGCGGGCTCCGAACAATGCGGTGCCGACGCGGACATGGCTGGCGCCGATCGTGACTGCGGTCTCGTAATCGCTCGACATGCCCATGCTGAGATCGTCGACGCCATGATCGCGCGCGAGCTTGGCGAGCAACGCGAAATAAGGCGCTGCCTCAACGTCCGCCGGGGGAATGCACATCAGCCCGGCGATCGGCAGATCGGCGGCACGCGCCCCGGCAAGCAGGTCCGGCAGATCGGCGACGAGGCAGCCGCCCTTTTGCGGCTCGTCGCCCACATTGACCTGGACGAAGCAGGGCGGGCGCCGGCCGGCCTTGTCCATCGCGCGGGCGAGCGCCGTCACCAGCGAGGGCCGGTCGACAGAATGGATCGCGTCGAACAATGCCACCGCTTCCTCGGCCTTGTTCGACTGGAGCTGGCCGATCAGATGCAGCGCGACGTCGGCCGTCTCGCGCAACGCGGGCCATTTGGCGGTCGCCTCCTGCACCCGGTTCTCGCCGAACACGCGCTGGCCGGCGTCGAGCAGCGGCTGGATCGCCGCGGCGCCGTGCAGCTTGGATACGGCGATCAGTTCGATCGAGTCGGACGCGCGGCCGGCGAGTTGCGCGGCGCGGGCGATCTTCTCGCGTACGTCCGCGAGGCGGGTTGAGGCTTCGTCCAGGGGCATGCGGCGCGCTATAGGCGGGCGGATGCGCCCCCGCCACCCTCTGCCGCAGCACTGGCTGATGACCGACGAACGCATGGGCGAATCGCTTTGGGATGCGCTCGCGCGGCTGCCGCGCGGCAGCGGCGTGGTGTTCCGGCATTACGGACTGGTGCCGGCAGCGCGGCGGGCGTTGTTCGCGAAAGTTGCGAGAGTTGCGCGCAGGCGGGGTCTGTTGCTGGTGCGCGCCGGGGCCGAGCGGCTCGGGCAGGAAGATGGGGCGCACGGACAAAAGGCGCGGGGGCTGCGCACCTGGCCGGCGCATTCGCGGCGCGAGGCGGTGGCAGCAGCGCGCGCGGGAGCCGATGCGGTGTTCATCTCGCCGGTGTTCGCGACGCGCTCGCATCCGGGCGCGCGCGCGCTGGGACGAGTGCGGCTGGGACTGCTGATTCGCGGCTTGCCGGTGCCGGTGATCGCGCTGGGCGGAATGGATGCGCGGCGCGCCGCCAGTCTGCAACCTTTAGGGATATATGGTTGGGCCGCGATCGATGCATGGACGCGCCAGCGAAGCGCGAACGGCTGATCCGGCTTTCCCCGGCCCGGCGTCAGAAGCGGAAGGCGGTACCCACATAGACCGCCTGGCTGTCGCGCCGGTTGTCGGTCATCTTGGGCAGGCGATCCTGCTCGCTCTTGTAGCGCACGCCCGCAGTCACATCGAGGTTGCGGGTCAGCGAATAGCTGCCGCCGACATCGATCGAATAGCTCGGCTTGTCGCCGATCAGCACCGGCGTGTTGGCCAGCGGCCGCTCGGTGGCGGCGAGGACCCGGCCGGTGACGCGGCTGCCCGAATAGCTGACGCCGAGATTGGCGCGTTCGGTGCTGCCCGGCTGGGCGGGAAGCTCGACGCGAGTCACGTCGCCGGCGACGGCGAAGCGCTTCCAGCCGACCGAGACGCCGAGATTATAGGCGATCGGCGCGAGGCTGACCGGGGCCGCTGCGATCACGTCGTTGCGGCTGGCGATCGCCGCAGTGCGCGTCGAGCGCGCACGGACCGCAACGGTCACCGCGCGGCCGCCGCGGCGCGATTCGGACGGCGTGAAGCGGAAACCGGATTCGGGCAGGCCGCTGCGGGCGAGGATCGCGGCGAGCTTGGGATCGGCGGCAGCCGGCGTGAAGGTGCCGATGCCGCTGCGCAGTCCCGCAGGCCGCTTGGCATAGCCCCGCTCGACGCGATTGCCTTCCTGCGCCTGGAGCGCCGGCGCGACAAGGGTACCGGCGGCGCAGATCGCCCCCAATCCCATCAATGTCGCCCAACGTGCCAGAAGCATTTTCATCCCCTTTTATATGGAGGTGCGTACCATGATTCGGAAGCAAGGTTCCACCGCTGGCGCAAATTTCGTGCCGGTGTTGCCCGATACCCACAGATTCGGCAGCGAATCGACCGCTTTGGCGGCGATTCTTCGGCGAAGGCCTCCGGGCGCTGCCGCCTTGCTCCCGCCACATGAGCCCCTATACATGCGTTCGCTTTATCCTTTCGCCTTTAGGAATGTGTCGATGAACCGCCTGTTGCGCACCGCGATCCTGGGGTCGCTCGCTCTTTCGATCACCGCGTGCGGCGGCAACAAGCGCCCTCAGGCGGATCTTGCCGCCTCGAAGGTCACCACGATCGGCGTCAATTCCTATCTGTGGCGCGCGAGCCTCGACACGCTGAGCTTCATGCCGCTGCTCCAGACCGATTCGAACGGCGGCGTCATCGTCACCGACTGGTACGTCAATCCGAACACCCCGGCCGAGCGGATGAAGGTGACGGTGACCGTGCTCGACCAGGATCTGCGCGCCGATGCGCTGCGGGTCGCGGCGCTGCGCGAAGTCAATCGCACCGGCCAGTGGGTCGCCGCCCCCGTCCAGGCCGCGACCGTGCAGAAGCTCGAGGACATCATCCTCACCCGCGCCCGCGATCTGCGCCGCGCCGCCATCGTCAACTGATCGGTCTCGCCTTCCTTCATTGGCTGGCGCGATGCCCGGCCCCGGCCCGTGCCGGGGAACGGGGTTGATCACGCCTGCTCCGCTTCGTAGGGCCGGAGCGCAGATTTGAAGGAATTTGGTACGTGTCGCGGTTCAATGCGCTGAAGTCCGATTCGCACTGGCAGAAAGTGTGGGAAGAACGCCGCACCTTCGCCGCGCGCGACGACAGCCCCAAGCCCAAGAGCTTCGTGCTCGAGATGTTCCCTTATCCTTCGGGGCGCATCCATATGGGACATGTCCGCAACTATACGATGGGCGACGTGCTCGCGCGCTTCCGGCGGATGCAGGGCATGGAAGTGCTCCACCCGATGGGCTGGGACGCCTTCGGCATGCCTGCCGAAAATGCGGCGATGGAAAAGAAGGTCCATCCGGGCAACTGGACGCGGGCGAACATCGCGACGATGAAGGCCCAGCTCAAGCGGCTCGGCTTCGCGCTCGACTGGACCCGCGAACTGGCGACCTGCGAGCCCGATTATTACGGGCACGAACAGGCGATCTTCCTCGATTTCTTCGAGAGCGGGCTGGTCTATCGCAAGGAGAGCGCGGTCAATTGGGACCCGGTCGACATGACCGTGCTCGCCAACGAGCAAGTGATCGACGGGCGCGGCTGGCGCTCGGGCGCTTTGGTCGAGCGCAAGAAGCTCAGCCAGTGGTTCCTCAAGATCACGCAATTCGCCGATGAACTGCTGAGCGGGGTCCAGGGGCTCGAGCATTGGCCCGACAAGGTCAAGCTGATGCAGGAGAACTGGATCGGCAAGAGCGAGGGATTGCGGTTCCGGTTCGCGCTGTCCGACGGTGGCGACGTCGAGGTTTTCACCACGCGGCCGGACACGATCTTCGGGTCGAGCTTCGTGGCGATCGCCGCGGACCACCCGATTGCGCAGCAGCTCGGCGCGGCCAATTCCGAGGTGCAGGCGTTCATCGAGCGTTGCAAGCAGGGCGGGACTACCGCGGCCGAGCTGGAGACGCAGGAGAAATTGGGTCTCGACACCGGCCTGCGTGCAACGCATCCCTTTGATCCTGAATGGAAACTTCCGGTCTACATCGCCAATTTCGTGCTGATGGACTATGGCACCGGCGCGGTGTTCGGCGTGCCTGCGCACGACCAGCGCGACTTCGAGTTCGCGACCAAATACCAGCTGCCGATCCGCCGGGTCGTCTCCGACGGCGACAAGACCCAGCCCGACTTCCACGATGCCGAAGCCTATTCGGGGCCGGGCACGCTGGTGAATTCGCACTTCCTCGACGGGATGGACGTGACCGACGCCAAGCGCGCGGTGATCCAGCGCGCCGAACAGGAGAATTGGGGCACCGGCACCACCGTATGGCGGCTGCGCGACTGGGGCGTCAGCCGCCAGCGTTACTGGGGCACGCCGATCCCGATCATCCACTGCGGGAATTGCGGCCCGGTCGGCGTGCCGCGCGACCAGCTCCCGGTGGTGCTGCCCGAGGACGTTTCGTTCGACATTCCTGGCAATCCGCTCGACCGGCACCCGACATGGAAGCAAGCGACCTGCCCGAAATGCGGCGCACCGGCGCGGCGCGAGACCGATACGCTCGATACTTTCGTCGATTCCTCCTGGTATTTCATCCGCTTCGCCAGCCAGCCGGGCGACAAGCCGTTCGACAAGGCGGTGGCCGAGCAATGGCTGCCGGTCGGGCAATATATCGGTGGAGTCGAGCATGCGATCCTGCATCTGCTCTACGCGCGCTTCTTCACCCGGGCGCTCCAGCATATCGGCAAGCTCGATATCGCCGAGCCGTTCGCCGGCCTGTTCACGCAGGGCATGGTGACCCACGAGACCTATAAGGCGCAGGACGGGCGCTGGCTGTCGCCCGAAGAAGTCCGCAAGGACAGCGCCGGCGTGATCGAGATCGCCTCGGGCGACGTCGCCGAAGTCGGCCGCATCGAGAAGATGTCCAAGTCGAAGAAGAATACCGTCGATCCCGAGCCGATCGTCGACCAATACGGCGCCGACGCGGTCCGCTGGTTCATGCTCTCCGACAGCCCGCCAGAGCGCGATCTCGAATGGAGCGAGAACGGCATCGAAGGCGCGTGGCGCTTCGTCCAGCGGCTGTGGCGGCTGTTTGACGGGCTCGAGAGCGCGACCGACGCTTCTGGCGGCGAGGACAAGGATCTCGACCGCAAGCTCCACCGCACGATCGCGGGCGTTGCCACCGATATCGAGGCGCTGACCTTCAACAAATCGGTCGCGCGGCTGTACGAGCTGGTCAACGCGATCGAAAAGGCCAGGCCCTCGGCCTCGCGCAGCAATGCGATCCGTACGATCGTCCGGATCGTCGCGCCGATGGTGCCGCATATCGCCGAGGAAGCGTGGGCGGCGATGGGCGGGGACGGCCTGATCGCCGACGCCGCGTGGCCCGAAGTCGACCCTGCGCTGCTCGTCGACGACGAGGTGACCATCGCGCTTCAGGTCAATGGCAAGCTGCGCGATACGCTGGTAATGCCCAAGGGGGCGCCCAAGGATGTGGTCGAGGCGGCGGCACTTGCCGCCGACAAGATCGTTCGGACGCTCGAAGGCAAAGCCCCGAGAAAGGTGATCGTCGTGCCCGACCGACTGGTGAACATCGTCGCATGAGGGCCGCGGGCCTTCTCTGCGTGGCGGCGCTGGCGCTGTCCGGGTGCGGATTGCGGCCGCTTTATGGCGGCGGTAGCGGCGGCACGGTCCAGTCGCTGCTCGCCTCGGTGCAGGTCGCCCCGATCGAGGGGCAATCGGGCTGGCTGGTCGCCAATGCGCTGCGCGACCGGCTGCATGGCGGCGATACCAGCCCGCGCTACCGGCTCGAGATCCAGCTCGACGATTCGATTGCCGGGCTCGGCGTGCGCCGCGACGACAGCGTCGCGCGCGAGCGGCGGACCTTGCGTGCACGCTATCAACTGGTCGATCTCGCCAATGGTACGGTGGTGCTCGACGCCACCGCCGGTTCGGATGCCGGGATCGACGTCGTCGGATCGGAATATGCCACGATCGCGGCCGAGAAGACCGCGCTCGAGCGCCTCTCGGGGATCGTCGCCGACCAGATCGTCGCCCGGGTGGCGCGCTATGCCCAATCGGGTTCGACGCCTGCGGCGCCTGTAGCTGCGGGCAGCGCGGGGCAATGAAGGCCAGCGCGGGGCAGATCCGCGCCGCCGTCGACAAACCCGATCCCGCGGTTCGACTCTATCTGTTCCACGGCCCCGACGAGGCGGGCGCCGCCGAGCTCGCCGAGCGGCTGGCGCGCGCGCTGGGGCCGGATGCCGAGCGCGTCGATCTCGATATGAAGGCGCTTCGCGAGCAGCCGGGGCGGCTGGCCGACGAAGCCGCGTCGCTCTCGCTGTTCGGTGGCGCGCGTTATGTGCGGCTCTCGGGCGTCGAGGAAGCCGCTGCCGAGGCAATCGGGCTGCTGCTCGGCGCCGAGCGCGCGGGTAGCCCGGTAATCGCCATCGGCCCCGGCCTCAAGGCGAGCGGCAAATTGGTCAAGGCGGCGATCGCCACTCCCGCGGCGCTCGCTTTCGCCTGCTATGTGCCCGAGGGAATCGACGCGGTGCGGCTGGCGACGACGGTCGCGCGCGAGCACGGCCTGCGCCTCACCGGCGATGTGCCCCAGCGACTGGCGGCGGCGGCCGGCGGCGACCGCGCCATCCTCGCGCGCGAGATCGAGAAGCTCGCTCTCTATCTCGACGCCGCACCCGAACGGCCGCGCGACGCCGATGGTGACGCGCTCGATGCGATCGGTGCCGATCTGGGCGATACCGAGCTGTTCCACGCGATCGACGCGGTGCTCGACGGGCGAGTCGCTGAAATCGGGTCCGAGCTCGCCGGACTGGGCGATGGCGTGGCAGTGCCGCTGATGCGCCAGCTGTCGCGCCGGCTGATCACGCTGGCCGAGCTGCGCAGCGACATGGACAAGGGCGCGAGCGTCGACGACGTGCTCGAGAGGCACCGCGTCTTCTTCCGCGAGAAAGCGGCGACGGGACGGGCGCTGCGGCGCTGGAACGCCACTCAGATCGCACGGGCGATCCAGCGCGTGCGCGAGACCGAGCGCGCACTGATGCACTCGGGAAGCGCAGGCGAAGTACTTGCCGAGGCCGAATGCACTGCGATTGCAAGGGCGGCGGCGCGAGCGCGGGGTTAGGAGCCTATAATCGCCCTCATCCTTCCCACTCGCTTCGCGAGCGGGCCCCTTCCCTCTCCCATCGGGAGAGGGAGCGCCCGGAGGCTGCAGAAGGGGAGGGTTCCTAAATCCGCTCGCCGGTGAGGCGCTGGCAGACCATGTCGAGCTGGTCGAGCGTCGAATAGCCGAGCGTGAGCGTACCGCCCCTGGCGGCGTGGGCGATGCGGACATGGAGCCCGAGCACGTCGCCCAATTGCCGCTCGAGCGCCTCGATATCGGCGTTGCGCGCGCCCCCCTCCCCGCTCTTGCGCTGGGCACCCGGCTTGGCCTCACGCGCGAGCTTCTCGGTCTCGCGAACCGACAGGCCCTTTTCGGCGACCGTCCGCGCGAGCCGCTCGGCATCGGGCGCCCCGATCAGTGCGCGAGCATGGCCCATCTCGATCGCACCGGAGACCACCATCTCGCGTACCGGCTGCGGAAGATCAAGCAATCGCAATAGGTTAGCGACGTGACTGCGCGATTTGTGAACCAGCCGGGCGAGCGCTTCCTGGGTGTGGCCGAACTCGCCGATCAGCCTGGCATAGGCCTCGGCCTCCTCGATCGCGTTGAGGTCCTCGCGCTGGATATTCTCGACCAGCGCGATTTCCATCGTCTCGGCGTCGGTAAGTTCGCGGACGAGGACGGGGACTTCGTGAAGCCGCGCGCGCTGCGCCGCACGCCAGCGCCGCTCGCCGGCGACGATCTGGTAGCTATGCCCATGGGGACGCACGACGATCGGCTGGATCAGGCCACGCGATGCGATCGATTCGGCGAGATCGTCGAGCGCCGCCTCGTCGAAATGTCGGCGCGGCTGGCCGGGGTGCGGCGCCATCGCGCTGACCGGCAGCATGCGCACGCCCGAACCACCGCCGCGTTCCGACGAGCCCGACACGGGCGCTTCGCCGACGCTGTCGCCGAGCAAGGCGCTGAGACCGCGGCCGAGACCGTGTTTGCGGGGGGCAGGATCGGTCATGCGGCTTTCCTGAGCTTGGGCAGGCGCTCGATCACTTCCCGAGCGAGCGCGATATAGGCTTCCGAGCCGGCGCAGCGATAATCGTAGATCAACGCCGGCATACCGTGGCTGGGCGCCTCCGACAGGCGGACGTTGCGCGGAATCACGGTGTCGAACACGACCTTGCCGAGCACTGCGCGGACATCGTCGGCGACCTGATCGGTCAGCCGGTTGCGGCGATCGTACATGGTCAGCGCGACGCCGAGGATCGACAGCCCGGGATTGAAGCGGCTGCGGATGCGATCGATCGTGCTGAGCAACTGGCTGAGCCCTTCGAGCGCGAAGAACTCGCACTGCAGCGGTACGAGCAACGCATGCGCCGCGACCATCGCATTGATCGTGAGCAATCCGAGCGACGGCGGGCAGTCGATCAGCACCACGTCCCAGCGTCCCGCGGCATGGCGGGCGAGCGCAGCGTCGAGGCGGTGGGTGCGCGCCTCGAACTCGATCAGCTCGATCTCGGCACCCGACAGATCCTGCGTCGCCGGGACGATGTCGAGCCGGGGGACCTTGGTCGCGATCGCCACTTCGTCGACCGTGGCGTTGCCGACGAGCAAATCATAGGTCGAATGCTGGTCGCGCTCGGCACGACCGATCCCGAGTCCGGTCGAGGCGTTGCCTTGCGGATCGAGATCGAGCAACAGCACGCGGCTGCCGGTCGCCGCGAGCGCGGTGCCGACATTGATCGCGGTAGTGGTCTTCCCCACCCCGCCCTTCTGATTGGCGATGGCTATGCAGATCATCTGGGCCGCACCCCTCGAGCTACCACAATGCCCGATTCGGGCTGGGTAATGCTTGGTTCCACGTGGAACATACCCTGCCATGCGTGCTGCGCGGCTTCCACCTCCAATTGGGCATTCATGCCCTTGGGCAGCACCCAGACTGTGGACGAATCTGTGCAATGTATCGTGGATTCGAGAAGCTGCGTCAGCTGGGCGACGGCGCGCGCCGAAATCACTGCGGCACGGTTGGTCGGGCGGTAGCTCTCGATCTTGCTCGGCTGAACCGTGAGCCGGGACGTGAGATTGAGTTCCGCTGCGACGGCTTGCAGAAACGCCACGCGCCGCGCACGGGGCTCGACCAGCACAACCCGGCGATCGAGCAGAATTGCGGCCACGACGCCTGGCAGCCCCGCCCCGCTTCCGACATCGATCCACGCACCGCGCGGCGCGTCCGCCGCCAAGGGGATCAACTGCGCCGAGTCGACAAAGTGCCGCGACCACAGCGTATCGAGGGTCGATGCCGCGATGAGGTTCTGGTGTGCGGCCTCTGCACGGAGCAGTTCCGCATAGCGCCCGAGCAGCGTTTCACGTGAAACACCGAAGCGGTCGCGAATCCAGCCATGTGCCTCGTCCTCGGTCACGCTGCGCACTTGCGGGCGTGGAGCAGTATCGCCGAAAGCGCGGCGGGCGTGATCCCGCGGATGCGCGACGCTGCCCCGAGCGTTTCGGGGCGGGCGGCATGGAGCTTCTCGACCATCTCGTTCGAAAGGCCCGGGATCGAGTGGAAGTCGAGGGCGCCGAGTCGCACATTGTCATTCGCCCGGAGTTGCGCCACCTCGGCGGCCTGCCGCTCCAGATAAGGCGCATAACGCGCATCCTCGACGAACTCGGCGAGCAGCTGCGGATCGACATCGATGGGCTCCGAGACGTGCGCGAGTTCGACTCCGGGAAAGCGCAGCCATTCCTTCGCGGAGCGCCGCGCACCGTCGAGGCCGACCGGCGCGCCGCGCGCATGGACGGCCGATGCCGTGAGCGGCGTGGCGAAATGCTGCTCCAGGTCACTCCGCGCCTCGCCCCGCACCACGTGGCGCGCGCCGCGCTCGGGACCCGACAAACCCAGTTGCGCAGCGATATCGCCGAGCCGGGTCTCGGCATTGTCCGCGCGCAGACGCAGCCGGAACTCGGCACGAGCGGTGAGCATGCGATAGGGTTCGGTAACGCCCTGCAACACGAGATCGTCGACCATCACGCCCAGATAGCTGGTGGCGCGATCGAGGATCAGTGCAGCGAGGCTCCTGGCAAAGGCGGCAGCATTGGCACCCGCCACCAGCCCCTGCCCCGCGGCTTCCTCATAGCCGGTAGTGCCGTTGATCTGCCCGGCACAATAGAGTCCCGGAATATCCGGCAGCGCCAAGGTGGAATCGAGCGCGCGCGGATCGACATAATCATATTCGACCGCATAGCCCGGCGTGACGATGTCCGTCCGCTCGAGTCCGGGGATCGACGCGACCATCGCCCGCTGAATATCGACGGGAAGCGATGTCGACATGCCGTTGGGATAGACGAGATGCGTATCGAGCCCCTCAGGCTCGAGGAAAATCTGATGTCCGTCGCGATCGCCGAATCGATGGATCTTGTCCTCGATCGACGGACAGTAACGTGGGCCCTGCGCATCGATCGCCCCGGTGAACAATGGCGAGCGATCGAGCCCCGCCCGGATCGCCTCGTGCGTGGCAGCCGTGGTGCGGGTCACGCCGCAATGGAGTTGTGGAAGAAGGCGGCGCGCCGTCATCGGCGACATCGTCCACGGCTCTTCGTCCGAAGGTTGTTCGGCCACCCGCGCCCAATCGATCGTCCGTCCATTGAGACGCGGCGGCGTGCCGGTCTTGAGCCGCGCCATCGGCAACGCCAGCGCGCGCAACTGCGCAGCGAGGCGGGTTGCGGCGGCCTCGTCGACGCGCCCGCCCGACTCGCGTTCCTCGCCACGGAAGATTCGTCCGCCGAGGAACGTGCCGGTGGCGAGCACCACCGCTCTGGATTCGAGCAACGTGCCGTCGGCGAGACGGACCCCGGCGATTTCCCCGGCGACGATCTCGAGCGCCTCCGCTTCGCCCTCGACCAAGGTCAGATCAGGCTGCGCACGCAGCATTCCCTGAATCGCTGCCGCGTAGCGCGCACGATCCGCCTGGACCCGCGGGCCCTGCACCGCCGTGCCTTTGCTGCGGTTGAGCATCCGATAATGGATTCCGGCCGCGTCGGCGGCACGGGCGATCAGTCCGTCGAACGCGTCGACTTCCCGGACGAGATGGCCCTTCCCCAATCCGCCGATCGCAGGGTTGCATGACATCGCGCCGAGCCTGGCCAGATCGAAGCTGAGCAACGCGGTCCGCGCGCCGCGTCGTGCGGACGCAGCGGCGGCTTCGGTGCCGGCATGGCCCCCGCCGATGACGATTACATCGAACTGCATCCGCTTCCGCTACCGGGTCGCGCGCCTCGCGTCAAAAGCGTTCCACGTGGAACAATCTATTTGCCGATGCAGAATCGCGAAAACAGCGCATCCAACATCGCTTCGACATCGGCCCGCCCGGTGATCGCGTCGAAAGCACGCCGCGCGCTACGGAGTTCCTCGGCAAGCAATAACAGGTCTTGTTGCAGTGCAGCACGATTCAATGCGGCCGCAGCATTTTCGGCAAGCTGGCATTGGCGGCGGTTGAGGGCGAGCTGGTCGGGCGGCGGCAGCAACGCGGTCGCCAGCGCGCCGAGGTGTACCCAAAGCTGATCGAGCCCCAGGCCGGTAAGGGCCGAGACCGCCAGATCCCGTCCCGAGGGAGCGGGACCGGCGAGGTCGGCGCGCGGGTGAAGCCACAAGGTCGTCGGACGCGGTGGCGGGGAATCGTCGCCGAGCCAGAGCACGATATCCGCCTCCTCCAGCGCGGCGCGCGCGCGGTCGATCCCGATCGCTTCGATCGGGTCGGCGGTCTGCTCGGCCAGTCCCGCCGTATCGATCAGCAGCCAGGCGATGCCATCGCGCACCACGGGTATTTCGATCCGGTCGCGCGTAGTACCGGCGATCGCCGAGACGATCGCCGCCTCGCGCCCGGCCATGGCATTGAGCAAAGTCGACTTGCCGGCATTGGGTGGACCGGCGAGCACGACGCGCAACCCGTCGCGGAGCCGCTCGACCGGCGGCCGCGCGGTGATCCGCGCAATGTCCTCCGCCAGGATAGTCGCCGCAGCACGGATCCCCGCAAGCGAGTCGGCGCCTTCCGTCACATCGTCTTCGTCGGCATGATCGAGCTGCGCCTCGACCTGCGCCGCCAGTTGCAACAGCCGCCGCGTCCAGCCCTCGACCTCGCGGCGAATGCCGCCTTCCGCCGCGCGCACTGCCACGCGGCGCTGGGCCTCCGTCTCGGCCATGAGCAGATCGCCGAGCCCTTCGGCCTCGCTGAGATCAAGTCGGCCGTTGAGCAGCGCGCGGCGGGTGAACTCGCCGGGCTCCGCGGCCCGCAAGCCCTTGATCGCGCCGAGCGCAGCCTCGACCGCACGCACCACTGCGCGACCGCCATGAAGATGAAGCTCGGCGAGATCCTCGCCGCTCGCGCTGCGCGGCCCCGGAAAGAGCAGGATCAGCGCACGATCGAGCAATTCGCCATTCGCCGGATCGTGCAGCGCCCTGAGACCCGCGCGGCGCGGCGCGGGAAGGTCCCCGGCGAGCATACGCGCCGCATCGAAAGCGCGCGGGCCGCTCAGCCGCAGCACTGCGATCGCGGCGGGCGGCGCGCCGCTCGACACCGCGTAAATAGTATCCATCTCAGCCGCTTTTGTTGCCGCTCTCGAACATCGTCCGCCAGAAGCTCATCGCCCCCTCGCCCATCGGTCCCCAATTGCGCATCATGTCGGCGAACCCTTCGGGCGTTCCCTGTTTCTCGATGGCTTCGACCATCATCTGGACATAGCGATCGTGCACCGGCGCGAGATCGGGAAGGCCCATGAAGCGGCGCGCCTCTTCGGGCGTGCAATCGACTTCGACATTGATCTTCATGCCCATCTCCGTTGCGCCGGCCGCGGAGCGGCTGCTAGTCTCCTGCCATGTATGCGCGCGACTACGCCCTGATCGCAACGCCCATCGGCAAGATCCGGGTCGAGGGTGACGATGCGGGGCTGACCGCGATCCGGATCGGCGGCGAAGGCGCAGCATCGCCGGGCAGCAGCGCTGCGGTGCGCACGGCCGGCGAGCAGCTCGCACAATGGTTCGCGCGCGAACGCGAGACCTTTGACCTCACGCTTGCCCCCGCGGGGACGCCGCGCGGCGAAGCGCTGCGCGCGGGGCTGATCGCCATCGGCTATGGCGAGACGCTGAGCTATGGCGCCCTCGCCCGGACGCTCGGATCGAGCCCGCGCGCGATCGGCCAGCTCTGCGCGCGCAATCCCTTCCCGATCGTCGTGCCGTGCCATCGCGTGCTCGGCAGCGGCGGCGCGCTCGGCCATTATTCGGGCGGCGACGGTCCGAAAACCAAAGCATGGCTGCTCGAGCACGAGCGGCCGCAATCGAGAGAAACCCTGTTATGACCATCCATATCGACGCGAGCGACCACAGCGGAAGCTTCAGCGCCTATGTCGCCGAGCCCGAAGGCACGCCGCGCGGCGCGATCGTGGTGATCCAGGAGATTTTCGGCGTGAACCCGGGGATCCGCAAGAAATGCGACGACTGGGCCGCGCAGGGCTATCTCGCGGTGGCCCCCGATCTGTTCTGGCGGCTGCAGCCGGGAGTCGAACTGGATCCGGACGTGCCCGAGCAGTTTCAGAGCGCGCTCGGATTGATGAATCAGTTCGACCAGCAATTGGGAGTCGCCGATCTCGAATCGGCGATCAAGGCGGCGCGTGCGAAGCTGGACGGCGGCAAGGTCGGCGTGGTCGGATACTGTCTCGGCGGACGGCTCGCCTTTCTGTGCGCGACGCGGACCGATTCGGACGCGACGGTGGGCTATTACGGCGTCGGCATCGACAATCTGCTCGGCGAGAAGCACGCGATCGCCAACCCGGTGCTGCTCCACATCGCCGGCGCCGACCATTTCGTCACGCCGGACATCCAGGCGCGGATGCATGCGGGGCTCGACGATCATCCCAAGGTGACGCTGTACGATTATCCCGGCGAGGATCACGGCTTCGCGGCCGAGATGGGGAATCGCCGGTCCGAGGCCGCCGCGCAGCTGGCGGACCAGCGGACGGCGGCGTTCTTCGCCGAGCATCTGGGCTAGCGCCTGATCCCACGGAGCGAGCCGGGACCTCCGGCCCGACAGACGGCTCGCCGCTCAGCTGAACAGGCTGAGGATCCCCGGCGTTTCGTGGCTGCCGACCCAGCCTTCGTAGATCATCCGGAAGGCGACGAAGACGATCACCGCGAGGCCGATATAGGCGATCCAGCGATAGCGATCGATCAGCCGGGCGATGAGATTGGCGGCGAGGCCCATCAGCGCGACCGAAAGCAGCAGCCCGACGACGAGGATGCCCGGATGCTCGCGCGCCGCCCCGGCGACCGCGAGGACATTGTCGAGGCTCATCGACACATCGGCGACGGCGACTGCCCAGGCCGCGCCGGCGAAGCTCTTGGCCGGCTTCAGCCCCGATTCGACTTCATCGGCATGGGCGCCGCCCTCGCGGATCTCGCGCCAGAACTTCCAGCTCACCCAGAGCAATAGCAAACCGCCGGCGAAGATCAGCCCGACGATCCCCATCAGCCAGCTGACCACCAATGCGAAGGCGATGCGCAGGACGAGCGCGGCGCCGATGCCGATCAGGATGACCTTCTTGCGCTGATCGGCGGGAAGTCCCGCGGCGAGCGCGCCGACGACGATGGCATTGTCGCCGGCGAGGATCAGATCGATCATCAGCACCGAGCCGAATGCCGCCAGCCGCGCCGGATCCCCGATATTGGAGAAATCGGCGACGATATGGTGCCAGATTTCGGTGGGCGAGCCGATGCCGGAGGCGGCGGCGCTGAAGATCAGGTCGAGCATGTGCACCTCCTAGCGGCGGTTGGCGGACAGGCAACCAAAACACGTCATCCCGGCCGAAGTGCCGGGATCCACGGTGCCGCATGCGAATGAACTGGAAGCGCCAGCTTGTCGGCCAGCCGCACGGTGGACCCCGGCACAGGGCCGGGGTGACCGATCGAACTTACTGATTCATCGAGTCGAAAAAGTCTTCGTTGGTCTTCGAATCCTTCATCTTGTCGAGCAGGAACTCCATCGCGTCGATCGTGCCCATCTGCATGAGGATGCGGCGCAGCACCCACATCTTGGTGAGCTTGGCCTTGTCGACCAGCAATTCCTCCTTGCGGGTGCCCGACTTGCCGACGTCGAGCGCCGGGAAGATCCGCTTGTCCGCCACCTTGCGGTCGAGGACGATTTCGGAGTTGCCGGTGCCCTTGAACTCTTCGAAGATGACTTCGTCCATGCGGCTGCCGGTGTCGATCAGCGCCGTGGCGATGATCGAGAGCGAGCCACCCTCCTCGATGTTGCGCGCGGCGCCGAAGAAGCGCTTGGGGCGCTGGAGCGCGTTGGCGTCGACGCCGCCGGTCAGCACCTTGCCCGAGCTGGGGACGACGGTGTTGTAGGCGCGGCCGAGACGCGTGATCGAGTCGAGCAGGATCACCACGTCCTTCTTGTGCTCGACGAGGCGCTTGGCCTTTTCGATCACCATTTCGGAGACCTGGACGTGACGCTGCGCCGGCTCGTCGAAGGTCGAGCTGATCACCTCGCCCTTCACGCTGCGCTGCATGTCGGTGACTTCCTCGGGACGCTCGTCGATGAGCAGCACGATCAGGAAGACTTCGGGATGATTGTCGGTGATCGCCTTGGCGATGTTCTGGAGCAGCACGGTCTTGCCGACCCGCGGCGGCGCGACGATCAGCGCGCGCTGGCCCTTGCCCTGCGGCGCGACGATGTCGATCACCCGCGCCGACTTGTCCTTGACCGTCGGGTCGAGGCTGTCGAGGGTCAGCTTGCTCTCGGGATAAAGCGGGGTGAGATTGTCGAAATTGACCCGGTGACGCACCGCGTCGGGATCGTCGAAATTGACCGAGACCAGCCGGGTCAGCGCGAAATAGCGCTCGCCGTCCTTGGGGCCGCGAATCTCGCCTTCGACGGTATCGCCGGTGCGCAGACCGAACTTCCGCACCTGGTTCGGCGAGACATAGATGTCGTCGGGGCCGGCGAGATAATTGGCCTGCGGGCTGCGCAGGAAGCCGAAGCCGTCGGGGAGCACTTCGATCGTGCCCTCGCCCATGATCTGCTCGCCATTCTCGGCCTGGGCCTTGAGGATCGCGAACAGCAGATCCTGCTTGCGCAAGGTCGACGCGCTCTCGACGCCCAGCTCCTCGGCCATGCTGACCAGTTCGGCGGGCGGGGTCTTCTTGAGTTCCTTGAGGTGCATGGGGAGTCCGGGTGCTTGAAAGCTATGGGGAGAGCGTCGGTCGGCGAAATGCGCGCGATGGGCGATGCTGGAAGGAAGGAACCGACGCCCGGAAGGGCGCGCGGCCGACATGCGAATTAGGTGTGGGCCTCGGCCAAGTCAACGGGGATCGCACCGATTCGCACGCAGGAATGTTGCGGGAAGCGCGGGAGCGCCGCAAAATTAGAACGGTTTGACGACCGCCAGCACGACAATCAGGATCACTGCCAGCGCCGGCACCTCGCCGAGCAGCCGCAATCGGCGCGACGCGATGCCGCCTCGTCCCCTGGCGAGCTTTTTCGAATAGCCGACCGCCCAGCCGTGATAGCCGCTCAGCGCAAAGACGAGCAACAGCTTGACATGGAGCCAGCCGAGCCCCGGCTGGCCGTCGACCAGCCCGACATTGAGCGCGAGCGCGATTCCGAGCAGCCAGACGATCCCGATCGAAGGCTCGAGGATCATCCGGCGGAGCAGCGCCTCGCGTTTCTCCCACGCCGCAGCCTCGGGCGTGCCGAGCGCTTCCTGGTGGTGGACGAGATAGCGCGGCAGCAGGAACAGCCCGGCCATCCAGAAGATCACGAAGATGATGTGGAACGCCTTGACCCAGAGATAGGCGTTGCCCAGCCAGCCGGTCATCCTGTCCTCCGCACGCGCGCCAGCAGCCTCTCGACATGCGCGATCGGCGTGTCGGGCAGGATGCCGTGGCCGAGATTGAACACATGTGGGCGTTCGGCGAAAGCGGCGAGGATGTGGTCGACCGCATTGTCGAGCGTCGCCCCGCCCGCGATCAGCGCGAGCGGGTCGAGATTGCCCTGCACCGGCATGCCTGCGGGCAGCGACGCATGCGCCCAGACCGGATCGACGGTCTCGTCCACCCCGATCGCATCGACCCCGGTCTCGCAGGCATAGGCCGGGAGCTTGCCGCCGGCACCCTTGGGGAAACCGATCACCGGCACGCCCGGTGCGCCCGCGTGGAGCGCTGCGACGATGCGGGCGGTGGGCGCGATCACCCATTGCTCGAATTGCGCCGGGCTCAGGCTGCCCGACCAGCTGTCGAACAATTGCACCGCCTCGACTCCCGCCGCGATCTGGCCGAGCAGGTAAGTGATCGTGCAATCGGCGATACGATCGATCAGCGCCTGCATCAGCGCGGGATCGCGATAGGCGAGCCGGCGCGCCTCGGCTTGCTCGCGGCTTCCCTGCCCCGCGATCATATAGGTCGCGACGGTCCACGGACTGCCTGCGAAGCCGAGAAAGCTGGTCTGGGGGGGCAATAGAGCCGCGACCCTGCGCACGGTGCCATAGACCGGTTCGAGGGCTTCAGGCGCGTCCTGGAGCGCTTCCAGCACGTCGCGGGCCTGCACCGTCGGCGCCAGCCGCGGCCCCTCGCCGGTTTCGAACCAGAGATCCTGCCCGAGCGCCATCGGCACGATCAGGATGTCGGAGAACAGGATCGCCCCGTCCATGCCGAACCGGCGGATCGGCTGAAGGGTGATCTCGGCCGCGGCATGGCTGTCCAGCGCCAGCGCGAGAAACCCGCCTTTCTCCTCCCGGAGCGCACGATATTCGGGGAGATACCGCCCGGCCTGGCGCATCAGCCAGATCGGCGGGATCGGCTGTCGCTGGCCTTTGAGAGTGGCGAGGAGAGGTTTGGGGACGGGATCAGCGTGCATCGGTCGTCTCTGCCCGGTCGCTGCCCGCAGTTCCAGTCCGTTCGCTCTGCGGATGCAGACCGTCACCCGACCTTGTGCCGGGGTCCACGGTGCCACAACGGACTTGCTCAGAGCCGCTTGCCCATCCCGCATCCTCTCGGTGGACCCCGGCACAAGGCCGGGTGACGAGGGATCGATCCGACAACCCGGCAGACCCAATAACAATAAGACTTAGAATCTATAGGTTGTTGGAGTCTGTTGGCGCGTGGATGCCGGGAATCGTGGAATCGCCCGCATCTTGCCAACAGATTGACTCCGCCGGGCCCACGCAGCCCCCCGGATTCGGATCGAAACTCCCCGCTTTCCACAGCCTGTGGACCGGAACGCGAGGCTGGGGACGGGGTTGTGGAAGAATGTGCGTCGATTCCGCGGTTTCGGCGCGCTTGGCCGCTGCGCGTGGTTGCGCTAGCGGCTGTTCGGCATGTTCTCCACAGATTCACGCACGGCCTGAATGCGGCTCCATCTCCACCTGCTCTCCGACTCCACCGGCGAGACGCTGGAGAATATCGCCAAGGCGGCGCTGGCGCAGTTCGACGATGTCGAAACGCTGCGGCATTTCTGGCCGATGGTGCGCAGCGAAGCCCATCTCGAACGCATCCTGCAGGAAATCGCGCAAAATCCCGGGTTGGTGATCTTCACGCTCGTCAATACCGACGTCCGCCGCACGCTCGAGAGCCGCTGCCGCGCGATGGGACTTCCGGCGATCGCGCCGCTCGATCCGGTCAGCCATGCCTTGTCGAGCCTGCTCGGTCAGGAAGCCAAGGCCCGCCCCGGGCGGCAGCACACGCTCGACGCCGCCTATTTCGCGCGGGTGGACGCGATCCAGTTCACCATCGCGCATGACGACGGCATCGGTGCCGACGATTGGGAGGAATGCGACATCGTCCTCGCCGGCGTATCGCGCTCGTCCAAGACGCCGACCTCGATCTACCTCGCCAATCGCGGCTACAAGACCGCGAACATCCCGATCGTCGTCGAATCGCCGCCCCCGCCCGAACTCTACAAGCTCAAGCATCCCCTGGTCGTCGGCCTCACCACCAGCGCCGACCGGCTGGTCCAGATCCGCCGCAACCGGCTGTTGTCGCTCAACCAGAGCCCAGAGACCGCTTATGTCGATCAGGACTCGGTCCAGCGCGAGATCGCGTTCGCGCGGCGGATGTTCGCCGACAATGGCTGGCCGGTGATCGACGTCACGAGGCGCTCGATCGAGGAGACTGCGGCGGCGATCATCCAGCTCTGCAACGAGCGCACGCTCCAGGCGAAAGACGCATGAATCTGATCCTCGCCTCGCAAAGCGCCTCGCGCCGGGCGATGCTCGATGCCGCCGGCGTGCCGTACGAAGCCATGGCCGCGCAGGTCGACGAAGCCACCGCCAAGGACTCGCTGATCGCCGGCGGCATTTCCGCGCGCGACCTCTCCGATGCGCTGGCCGAATTGAAGGCGCTCAAGCTCTCGCGAATGGTACCCGGCGCCTTGGTGCTCGGCTGCGATTCGGTGGTCGCGCTCGACGACGGCACCTTGCTCGACAAACCGATCAGCCGGGAGAATGCCGCCGAGCATCTGCGGATGATGTCGGGCCGCCATCACGATCTCTACAGCGCGGCGGTGATCGCCGAGCAGGGCCGCGCGATCTGGCGCCATGTCGATCGCGCCCGGATGCACGTCCGGCGGCTGTCGGAGGCATTCATCGCCGACTATCTGGATCGCGAATGGCCGGCGATCGGCGGGTGCGTCGGCTGCTACCGGATGGAGGGTCCCGGCGTGCAATTGTTCAGCCGCATCGAAGGAAGCCATTTCACGATCCTCGGCATGCCGATGCTGCCCTTGCTCGATTATCTGCGCGTGCGGGGAGTTCTGACGTCATGACGCCTTATGCCGAAGTGATCGGCGATCCGATCGCGCATTCCAAATCGCCGCTGATCCACGGCTTCTGGCTGAACGCGCTCGGCATCCAAGCCGAGTATCGCGCGGCGCACGTCACCCCCGACGCACTTGCCGGCTATTTCGAATCGCGGCGCGCGGACCCCGCCTGGCGCGGCTGCAACATCACCATTCCGCACAAGCAGGCCGCGCTCGACCATGTCGAGGATCGCGGCGATGTGCGCGGCTCGATCGGCGCGATCAACACCGTGGTCCGCGCCGAGGACAATACGCTGATCGGCACCAACACCGATGCCGGCGGATTCTACGCGCCGATCGCGGGGCTCGATCTCGAAGGTCGGCACGCGGTGCTGATCGGCGCGGGCGGCGGCGCGCGGGCGATCCTGTTCGCATTGTCTCGCGTCGGCATCGGCCGGGTCACCATCCTCAACCGCAACGTGCTCAAGGCGGCGGCCCTGCTGTCGAGCTTCGGGATCAAGGGAGATGCCGTGCCGCTGGGCAGTCCGCTGCCGCCCGCGGATCTGCTGGTCAACGCCAGCGCGCTGGGCATGGCCGGGCAAGCGCCGCTCGATGTGGATCTCTCGCCATTGCCCGAAGATGCGGTGGTCTACGATATCGTCTACGCGCCGCTCGAGACGCCCCTGCTCGCACAGGCGCGCGACCGCGACCTCGATACGGTCGACGGGCTCGACATGCTGATCGGCCAGGCCGCACTCGCCTTCGAATTGTTCTTCGGCGCCGAGCCCCCGCGCGACCGCGACGAGGAATTGCGCGCGCTGCTGACGCGATGATCACCGTCGGACTCACCGGATCGATCGGCATGGGCAAATCGACCGTGGCCGAAATGTTCGCCGACGAAGGCGTTCCGGTATTCGACGCCGACGAGACCGTTCACCGGCTGCAGGGTCCCGGCGGCGCGCTGGTCGCGGCGATCGAGGCGGCGTTCCCCGATACTACCGGCGCGGAAGGCGTCGATCGCACGGCATTGCGCGAGGCGGTGTTCGGCGACGAGGCGGCGTTCGCCCGGCTAGAAGCGCTGGTCCATCCCGCGGTGGCCCGCGAGCGCGACGCGTTCCTCGCGGCAAATGCGGAGGCGCCGGTCGTGGTGCTCGACGTGCCTTTGCTGTTCGAGGCCGGCGGCTGGGCGCGGGTCGACAAGGTCGTCGTCGTCTCGGCCCCGCCCGAGGTCCAGCGCGCCCGCGTGCTCGGCCGGCCCGGAATGAGCGTCGAGCGATTCGAGGCGATCCTCGTGCGTCAGCTTCCCGATGCCGAGAAACGCGCCCGTGCCGATTTCGTGATTTCCACCGATGCGCCGCTGGCGGAGACTCGCGCGAAGGTCCGTGCAGTCCTCACTTGCCTGGCGGCCCCGTCGGGTCGATAAGGCGGCATGCGCGAAATCGTGTTCGACACCGAAACGACGGGGCTCAGCTTCGCGGGCGGAGACCGGCTGGTCGAGATCGGCTGCATCGAACTGGTCAATCGCGTGCCCACCGGCAAGCATCTGCACCATTATATCAATCCGCAGCGCGACATGCCGATGGAGGCCGAGCGCGTCCATGGATTGAGCGCGCGCTTCCTGTCGGACAAGCCGTTGTTCCACGACGTGGTCGAGGACATCATCGACTTTCTCGGCGATTGCCCGCTGGTCGCACACAATGCCGGGTTCGACTTCTCCTTTTTGAACGGCGAGCTCGGCCGCTGCGGCCGGCCGGTGATCTGCACCACCCGAATGGTCGACACGCTGGCGATCGCGCGAGTCAAGCATCCCGGCGCCAAGCACACGCTCGACGCTTTGTGCAGCCGCTACGGGATCGATCTCAGCGCGCGGACGCTCCACGGAGCTTTGCTCGACGCGCAACTGCTCGCGCAGGTCTATGTCGAGCTGACCGGCGGACGCCAGATCACGCTCGGCCTCGCCGTCGACGCGCCGGTGATGCGCGAGACGCCGGGCGAGGCAGTGAATCGGGTCCATGTGCGACCTGCACGGCATTTTGCGGCATCGGCTGTGGAACTTGAGCGCCACGCAGCCTTTGTCCAGGGATTGGAGGACCCGCTCTGGGCCTTGGCCGCATCTGGTTGATCCGGATCCGGCCGCCGGGAGCAGAACGGGCGGCCTCATATTGAAGCGGAGGTAAAGTCATGGATATCCGAGTCTCTGGCCATCAGGTCGAAACCGGTGAGGCGCTCAAGACGCTGGTCACCGAACGGCTCCAGGGTATCGCCGACAAATATTTCTCGCGCGCCATTTCCTCGCAGATCACCTTCGGCAAGGGTCCGCACGACAATGGCTTCACCTGCGACATCGTCATGCACGTGATGCAGGGCCTCGTGCTCAAGGCGACCAATAGCGGAATGGAAGCCAATGGCGCGTTCGATGGCGCCGCCGATCGGATCGACAAGCAGCTGCGCCGCTATGTCAGCCGGCTCAAGGATCGCCAGGCCGGGGTGGTCAGCGCGCTCGCCGAGAACGGCGCCTATGACAATGGCTATGATAATGCCGGCTACACCCTGTTCCAGGAATCCGCCGAGGAGGAAGTGCCTGCCGAGGCGCCGCTGATCATCGCCGAGACCCGCGTCGACGTCCCCGAATCGACCGTTTCCGACGCCGTGATGATGCTCGACCTGCGTCACACCAATGCTCTGCTGTTCCGCAACACCGCGACCGGCGTCCACAACATGGTCTATCGCCGCGGCGACGGGACGATCGGATGGGTTGAGCCCAACCGCGCACAGGCCTAGGGAGAGGCCGCCCCCGGGGGGGCCTCGTTTTGGACATGCAATGACCGAACTCAGCGATTTGCTGACGCCCGAGGCGGTGCTCGCCGGCGTGGGCGCCGCAAACAAGAAGATTCTGTTCCAGCAGCTCGGCACCGCCGCGGCGCGCGCTTACGGCGTCGACGCTAAATTGGTGACCGAGCGGCTGGCCGAACGCGAGAAGCTCGGCTCGACCGGCTTTGGCGGCGGGATCGCGATTCCCCATGGCAAGCTCGAGGGCCTGAAGCGCGTCGCCGGCGTGTTCGTCCGGCTCGATCAGCCGGTCGATTTCGCCGCGATCGACGATCTCCCGGTCGATCTCGTCTTCATGCTGCTCTCGCCGGTCGGCGCGGGAGCCGAGCATCTCAAGGCGCTCGCCTGCGTGTCGCGGAAGCTGCGCGACCGCAATTTCGCGGCCAAGCTGCGCGGTGCGGGATCGCCCGATGCATTGTTCGCTCTGCTCGCCGGCGTGGAGACGCGTGACGCCGCCTGAGTCCCGCCCTGAGCCTCGGGGTGCGGAGGCGCATTTCCGTGCGCTCGAGTCGCTCTACGCAGCCGCGCCGATCAATCGGCTGTTCGAATCCGCCCTCGAGATCAGCGAGGGTGGAGTCGCGCGAATCCATTTCCAGATCGATCCGCGCTATTTCCACGCCGCCGGGGCGGCGCACGGCACGAGCTATTTCAAGATGCTCGACGATGCCGCTTTCTATGCCGCCAACAGCCTCGTCACCGATCGTTTCCTGCTGACCACGGCGTTCAACCTGCTGTTCACCAGGCCGCTCGGCGTGGGGCCGGTGACCGCGGAGGGACGCTGGGTGAGCGGACAACGCCGGGTGTTCGTCGCCGAGTCGCGGCTGATCGATGCGAGCGGCGAGGAAGTTGCCCGCGGGACGGGGACCTTCATGCGCTCGCGGATCCCGCTCGCCTCGCTTCCCGGCTATCGGTCGGCCTGATGGCGCGGCTGACCAGCGCGATGCTGGTGAGCGCGCTGGTCCGCCGTGCGGATCAGCAGGGCGGCTCGGCGATGGTGCTCGCCAAAGGGGACCGGAATGCCGGGGGGATCCTGCTGGTGGCGTATCAGAAAGGCACGAATCCACGCTTCTTCGAGCCTGGGCTGGGTCCGCAGGGACTTCCGGCGCTCATCCCGGCAGGGCCACAAGATATTGCGGACGAGGTGGCAGTCAGCGACTATTGGCAGCGGCGGCGCGGCTTCGATCCCGATCTCTGGGTGGTCGAACTGGATATCGCAGACGCCGAACGCTTCGCCGCTGAAACGATGAACCTTGGTTGACTTTGCGCGTGCGCGCGGGCCAAGGCCGACATTCGTTCAATAGCGTTGTGCCGGTCGGGGTGTGAAGCCGGGCGGTTACGCAGTCGGGGGGAAGTCCGGCAGTCCCATATGTATCGGGGGCTGGCCGCGCACCACCGCACAGTAATGAAGCATAATGAAGTTCATGCCACGCGCCGCGACTTTCGCGGCTGTGACTTTTTGCGCTGGCGCACTTGCGAATGCAGCCACGCTCGACGCCGGACTGGCGGGCCAGGAGGCTCCGGTTCAGGCAGTCAACATCCAGGAACACCATGTTGTTCCCGCGCCGATGATTGCGGCGCAGCCTGTCCTGAAGCAGGAAGGCGAGATCGTGCAGCCCCTTCCCGAGGCGGCACTCCAGGAAGATCAGGATTTCGCGTCCCTTTCCGCCGCGGTCGCCGCGCATGAGGGCGGCGCCGGAGTCGATTCCGAGCTCAATTGCCTCGCGGTCGGGGTTTACTACGAAGCGAAGAGCGAGCCGCTCGCCGGCCAGCTCGCCGTTGCCGACGTGATCATCAATCGCACCCGGTCGGGCCGGTTCCCCAAGTCGATCTGCTCGGTGATCACCCAGCGCGGCCAGTTCTCGTTCGTGCGCGGCGGCAAGCTGCCGACCCCGCCGGCGAATGCCCAGTGGCGCAAGGCGCTCGCCGTGGCCCAGGTCGCGCAAAAGGATTTGTGGGACAGCCCCGCCGAGAACGCGCTCTATTTCCACGCCCGCTATGTGAAGCCGAGCTGGAACCGCGCGCGTGTCGCCACCGTCGGCAACCACGTCTTCTATCGCTGATGCCGCGCCGGGAAGCCCGTGGGGGCTTCCCCGTGTTCGCCGAATGTTCTAACAGCCGGGGATGACCTCCCCGGCTGTTCTGTCATCCGATGCACCGCTCGTCGCGAGCGAGGTCGCCCGCGGGGTGACCCGGATGCTGCTCCGTCACGATATCGCGACGATTGCCGAAGTGCCGCTCGACGGCGGCCGTCGCGCCGATCTGATGGCGCTCGATGCGCGCGGCAACATCGTGATCGTCGAGATCAAGGTATCGCGCGCCGATTTGCTCGGCGACGCCAAATGGACCGACTATCTCGTGCATTGCGACCGCTTCTTCTGGGCGGTGCCGCAGGGATTCGACTTGCGGCCGTTCGAGCAAGAGGGATTCCTGCCGGCGCGCGCGGGCCTGATCGTCGCCGATCGCTACGATGCGGCGGTGGTGCGCGAGGCGGCGACGGTGCCGCTCGCCAGCGCGACCCGCAAGAAATGCACCTTGGCTTTCGCCCGGCGCGCGGCGCGGCGCGTCACGCATCTGCTCGACCCCGAGGCCGAGCAGATATTCTGAGGCTCTAGTTCGCGCCGGGGCCCGTCGCGCCGGTCTTTGCGCCCGCTTTGGGCGCTTCGGCGAGCAATTTGGCGATCGCCGGGTAGCGGGTATTCTCGCGGGCATAGTCGCGCGCCGATTTGCCGCTGCCGTAATCGGCGCGGTCCGGATTCGCCTTGGCGTCGAGCAGCTGACGGACGATATCGGCATTGTGCATCTGCACCGCGCGGATCAGCGGAGTCTCGCCGCCGGCATTGGCCAGGTTCACATTGGCGCGATATTTGATCAGGATGCCGACCCCCTCGCTCCAGTTCTGCTCGACGGCGACGATCAACGCGGTGTTGCCGCGCGCGTCCTGCAGGTTCGGATTGACGTCGTCGGCCTGGAGCAGCACGCGCAGGTAAAGCGCGTCCGACCGCTTCGCGACGATGTGCAATGCGCCCTCGCCGCTGCCGCGCTCCCTGGTGTTGACGATGCGCAGCGAACGGTCGAGCATGAATTTGTTGACCTTGGCGCCATCCGAATCGCGGATCGCCTTGAGGAACTCATAGCCGTCCGAAAACTGCTGCGCGGCGGCGGGCAATGCGGTGAGCGCCAATGCGGCGGCGGCGGCTACGCGGAACACACGAAAACCCATGATGCGACTGAACCTCTAGCTGAACCCCGTTCTTGCAAGCACGGGCCTAACAGATCATGGCTGGGCGCGCCATGTACAGGATGTTTCCAGCCCTCGCGCTGCTCGCCGCGGTCCCGCTCGCCGGTTGCGGCGCCGGCCAGCCCGAGGCGCCGCCGCTCGCCGGCGCGCGGATCGGCGGTCCGTTCGCGCTCGTCGATCAGGACGGCAAAACCGTGCGCGATAGCGATTTCGCCGGGCGCTACCGCATCGTCTATTTCGGCTACACCTATTGCCCCGATGTCTGCCCGACCGACATGGCCAAGATCGGCCAGGCGATGAAGCTGCTCGACAAACGGGCGCCGCGCGTCGCGCAGAAGGTCGTGCCGATCTTCATCACGGTCGATCCCGAGCGCGACACGCCGGCGGTGGTCAAGCAGTTCGTGGCGAACTTCCACCCGCGCATCGTCGGGCTCACCGGCAGCCCGCAGGCGATCGCGGCGGCCGCGAAGAGCTATGCGGTCTATTTCAAGAAGCAGCCGCCCGGCCCCGGCGGCGGCTATATGGTCGATCATCTCGCGGTCGCCTTCCTGATGGGGCCGAACGGCGAGCCGATCGCCTCGCTGCCGATCGACAAGGACGGCGCGGCGATCGCCGAGCAAGTCCAGCATTGGGTCCGATGAGCGGCCGGTTCTGGGAAGATACGCCGCTCGCGCAGCTCGATCGGGCGCAATGGGAAGCCTTGTGCGACGGCTGCGGCAAATGCTGCGTCCACAAGCTCGAGGACGAAGAGACCGGCGAGCTCCACGCGACCAACGTCGCCTGCCGGCTGCTCGATCGGCGGATGGGGCGGTGCAGCGACTATCGCCACCGCCACGCCTATGTCAGCGAATGCGTCCGGCTCAACATGCGCAATGTCGCGGAAATCGAATGGCTGCCCTCGACCTGCGCCTATCGGCTGCGCGCGGCGGGCGAGCAGCTTCCGGACTGGCACTATCTGGTGAGCGGCGACCCCGAGTCTGTCCATGCGGCGGGCCAGTCGACTCGCGGCTGGACGATCTCCGAAGACGATGCCGGCGATTTCGAATTCCATCTCGTGGATCGGGAGCTGTGACCGCGGGGATCCACGTCGTCCGCCACGCCCGCGCCAGGCGGATGCGCCTCGCCGTCGATCCCCGCGACGGCAAGGTGCGGCTGACGCTGCCGCCGCGCGCCTCGCTCAAGAAGGCGCTCGCCTGGGCCGAGGAGCAGAGCGGCTGGATTGCCTCCCAGCAGGCGCGGCTCCCCGGCAGCTTGCCTCTGGCCCCCGGCGCCTGTTTTCCCCTCGCCGGACGCGATATCGCGATCGACCATCAGCCGGCCGCGCCGCGCGTGCCGCGGCTCGAGAGCGAAAGACTGGTCTGCGGCGGCCCGCGCGAAGGGCTCGAACGGCGCGTCGAGCGCTGGCTGCGCGGCGAGGCGCTACGCGTGCTGAGCGCGGAAACCGCCGAATATGCCGTGCGCGCCGGCGTGATCGTGACGCGCGTGTCGATCGGCGATCCGCGTGGCCGCTGGGGCAGCTGCGCCGCGTCGGGGGCGATCCGCTACAGCTGGCGGCTGATCCTCGCGCCCGAGCATGTCCGGCGCGCCACGGTCGCCCACGAAGTCGCGCATCGCATCCACATGAACCACTCGCCCGCCTTCCACCGGCTGGTCGAAACCTTGTTCGAAGCCGATCCGGCCCCGGCACGGCAATGGTTGCGACGCAATGGCGCGGCGCTGCATTGGGTGGGGCGGCCGGCGCCACCGTCTGAAGCCGGGGCGGATAGACCCTAGAAGCCGTCCGGATCCTCGCGTGGCGCCGGGCGATCCTGCTGCGGCGGGCGTTGCGTGTCGCGGGGCGGCGGCGCGCGCTGCGGCTGCGGCACGCGGCCAGTCTCGGGTTGCGGCGCCGGCGGCCGGTTGCCGGTCATCCGGTCGATCCAGTCCTGATCGAGCTGCTCGTCGCCTTGCGCTTGCGGATCCTCGCTGCCGTCGCTGCGCGGCTGCTGATCCTGCGGCAGCGGATTGCCGTCGGCATCGACGAACATGCCGTTGTCGGGCGCGGTGTAATAGGCATTGTCCTCGGGCTCGAGCTGCCATTCGGGCAGGGTGACCTGGGTCTCGAACTGCTCGACCGGGCGATTGGCCACGGCCTTGCTCATGAATGCCGAGAAGGCGCGCGCCGGCGCGGTGCCGCCCTGCAACCCGGGGACGACCTTGGCGTCGTCGCGCCCCATCCACACGCCGGTGGTCAGTCCGCTCGAAAAGCCGATGAACCAGCCATCCTTGTTCGAGGTGGTGGTGCCGGTCTTGCCGGCGACCGGCCGGCCGATCTGCGCGGCGCGGCCGCTCCCTGCCGCCACCGCGGTCTGAAGCAGGTCGGTCATCTGCGCGGCGACATAGGGCGCGACCAGTACATGGCTGGTATCGACTTCGTGCTGGTAGATCACATTGCCATTCGCCGTGACGCGGGTGATGCCATAAGGCGTGACCGCCACGCCCTTCTGCCCCACCGAGGCGAAGGCGCGGGTCATGTCGATCAGCCGAACGTTCGAGGTGCCGAGCACCATCGCCGGCTGGGTGTTGATCGGGGTGGTGATGCCGAAGCGCCGCGCCATGTCGGCGACGGTGCCGAAGCCGACTTCCTGGCCGAGCTTGGCCGCGATCGTATTGAGCGAATAGGCGAAGGCAGTGCGCAGCGTGACCTGGCCCGAGTTGCGGCCCGAGTTGTTGCGCGGGCTCCAGCCGTTGATCGTCACCGGCTCGTCGACGACGACGTCGTCGAGCTTGTGCCCCGCCTCGAGCGCCGACAGATAGACGAACAATTTGAATGCCGATCCCGGCTGGCGGACGGCCTGCGTCGCGCGGTTGTAGATCGAGGCGACGTAATCCTTGCCGCCGACCATCGCGCGCACCGCGCCGTCGCGATCGAGGCTGACCAGCGCGCCCTGGGCGTTGCCGGGCGCATTCTTGCGGATCGCCTCGTCGGCGGCGCGCTGCATGCCGAGATCGAGCGTGGTCCACACTTCGAGCGGCGCCTCGGTCTCGTCGATCAGGGTCTCGAGCTGGGGAAGCGCCCAATCGGTGAAATACCGCACGCTGTTCTGTCGCGGCTCGGGGGCGAGCTTGACGGTGCGCGGATCGGTGGCCGCGGCGGTCGCTTCGCTGATCTTGCCGGTCTCGGCCATCACGTCGAGCACGACGCTGGCGCGGCTCACCGCTGCTTCGGCGTCGGCGGTCGGCGAATAATGCGACGGCGCCTTGACGAGGCCCGCGATCACCGCGGCTTCGGCGAGGCTGAGATTGCTCGCCGGATGCCCGAAGAATTTCCGGCTGGCGGCGTCGATGCCATAGGCGCCGCCGCCGAAATAGACCTTGTTGAGATAGAGCTCGAGGATCTGGTCCTTCGAGAATTTGCGCTCCATCGCCAGCGCGAGCACCGCCTCGCGCATCTTCCGGCCGAAATCATATTTGTTCGACAGGAAGATCGTGCGCGCGACCTGCTGGGTGATCGTCGAAGCGCCCTGCAGCCGGCGTCCGGTGCCGCGATTGGCGATGCCGGTGCGCACCGCGCGGACCAGCCCGAGCGGGTCGACGCCCCAATGGCTCTCGAAGCGGCGATCCTCGACCGCGACGATCGCATCCTTCATGACCTGCGGGATCTGATCGTATTTGATCCACTCGCCATAGCTTGGCCCGAGCGACACAAGGACGGTGCCGTCGGCGGCGTGGACGCGGACCATCTGGCCGTTGGGCGAGGATTTGAGCTCGTCATAGCTCGGCAGCGACGAGCGGGTCGAATAGACTGCGATCAGCAGCGCCACCATTGCGATCAGCCCGGCGCTGACGCCGGCGATCAGGGTCCATAATCCGATCCGCTTCCAGGCCGAGCCGGAGCGCCACCAGGATTTGCGGGCGGAATTTTGCGGTTTTCTGGAAGCCATCGGAAGCGGTGGTTAAGCCCTAAACCGGCGGGTCACAAGAATCAGGCGCCGGAAGGGTCGGCGTTAGCGCCATTCGCGTTGCCGGTGCGTGAACGAAAGTCGAGGCTCACCGAGTTCATGCAATAACGCAGTCCGGTTGGCGGCGGGCCGTCGGGGAAGACATGGCCGAGATGGCCGTCGCAGCGCGCGCAACGCGCCTCGACCCGGCGCATGCCATGGCTGTTGTCGGCATGCTCGACCACCCGGTCGGGCGCGATCGGCCGGGTGAAGCTCGGCCAGCCCGAGCCCGAATCATATTTGTCGACGCTATCGAACAATTCGAGCTGGCACGCGGCGCAGCGATAGAGGCCGTCGGCCTTGTTGTCGTTGTAGCGCCCCGAAAAGGCGCGCTCCGTGCCGGCTTCGCGCAGGACATGATATTGTTCGGGGGTGAGCCGCTTGCGCCACTCGGACTCGGACAGGTTGAGCTGTTCCATGAAGCGAGCATGTGGGCGAGGGCGCTGCGCGTCAATCCGGCTCGGCACTCGCCCGGATCCGTCCGCCCCGCGCCCTGAGCTGGCGCTTGAGCACTTCGGCGCGCGGCGCCCAGAGAAAGCCGAAGCTCACCGTGCCGTGCTTCGATTCGACGGCGTGATGGAGCCGGTGCGCCTGGACGATGCGCTTCATGTAAAGCGAGCGGGCGACATAGCGATGCGGCAGCCGCTGGTGGACGATGACGTCATGAAAGCCGAAATAGATCGCGCCGTAAGCCGCGATCCCCGCACCAATCCACGCAAAGCCCGGCCACCAGCCGAGTTGTACGCCGCCGAGCAACAGCACGATCGAGGGGATCGCGAAGAGCACCGCATAGAGATCGTTCAGTTCGAACGCCCCGGTACGCGGGCGGTGATGGCTCGCATGGAGGAACCAGCCCGGGCCGTGCATCACCCAGCGGTGCGCGACATAGGCGAAGCCTTCCATCGCCGCGACGGTGCCGCCGAACAACAGGATGCCGAGCCACAGGTTCATCGCTGTTAGATAGGGCGGCAGGCGCCGCGCGTCATGCCCGTCAGAAGGCGAATTTCACGTCGCCGCAAGCGCCCGGGGTCAGCCGATAGGATGCGAACGGCTTCTCGCTGCCGTCGGGCTTGCGTTCGACGATCGTCCAGCGCCAGCCCTTGCCGTCCGGCGCGAGACGATTGGCGTAGAGCGCGTCGGGATAGGCATAGTCTACCGCGATGGTGCCGTCCGCGACCGCGCCCTGCCCCGCGGCGCTGTATCCCGCGCCGAAGCTGTCCATCCACCAGCCGCTGACCCTGGTCTTGTCATGGTCGCCGAGAACGATTGCGGCGTCATAGGGGTCGGCGGGGTCCAGCCCGTGCGATTCGAGCAGCAGATAGCGGCCGCCGAGGCGCCACGCGGCGCGGACGCGGGTCCGGACCTGTTTGCCCATCACTTCGCCGGGCGCCTCCCAGCAGCCGATGAGGCGGTCGAGCGCGGCATGCGCGGGATCGGCGAGCGGCGCGACGGCGACCATGGTTGCGAGTAACATCGCCGCCCGATAGCGAGGCACGATGACAAGGACCATCACTCTCTTCCCGCTCGCCGCCCTGCTGCTCGCCGGCTGCGCGGTCCCGGAGGCGCGCTTGCGCGCCGGCCTCATCCGCGCGGGTCTGCCGGCGCCGCTTTCGGCGTGCATGGCCGAGCGGATGGTCGACCGGCTGTCGCTCAAGCAATTGATGCGGATCGCCGATCTGCCCAAGGCGCGAGGGTCCGAATCGATCGATCAGTTCCTCCACCGCGTTCGTGCGCTCGGCGACAGCGAGATCCTCGGCGTCGCCTCGAGCTCGGCGGCGCTCTGCGCGACGGGCTTGGGCTGAGAGGCCTCCCCCGGGCAGGAACCTGAACAAAGGCATACCGCCCGCGACAGGTTTATTGCAACTTTGTCGCAATCGCAATTACGTGGAAAAGGTTTGGATTCGTCCGCGCGCCGTGCTTAAGGCGTCCGCAAACGATCCCGCCAGCCACATGAGGGCGTGCCCAATGAACATCCACGAATATCAGGCCAAGGAACTGCTCGCGAAGTTCGGCGTGCCGGTTCCCGCAGGCTTTGCCGCGCTCAGCGTCGAGGAAGCCGTCGAGGCCTCGAAGAAGCTCCCCGGGCCGCTCTACGTCGTCAAGGCGCAGATCCACGCCGGCGGCCGCGGCAAGGGCAAGTTCAAGGAATTGGGCCCCGATGCCAAGGGCGGCGTCCGGCTGGCGAAGACCGAGGACGAGGTCCGCGCCGCCGCGGCCGACATGCTCGGCAACACTTTGGTGACGATCCAGACCGGCGAGCATGGCAAGCAGGTCAACCGGCTCTACATCACCGACGGCGTCGACATCGCCAGGGAATTCTACCTCGCCTTGCTGGTCAATCGCGCCACGGGCCGCATCTCGATGGTCGCCTCGACCGAGGGCGGCATGGACATCGAGACCGTCGCGCACGACACGCCCGAGAAGATCCATTCGATCGACATCGATCCGGCGACCGGCTTCATGGCGCATCATGGCCGCGCCGTCGCTGCCGCGCTCGGGCTGACCGGCGATCTCGCCAGGCAGGCCGCGTCCACGGCTTCCAAGCTTTATGACGCCTTCCTCGGCACCGATGCCGAGCAGATCGAGATCAACCCGCTCGCCGTCACCGACGACGGCAAATTGATGGTGCTCGACGCCAAGGTCGGCTTCGACGGCAATGCGATGTTCCGCCACAAGGATCTCGCCGAGCTGCGCGACGAGACCGAAGAGGATCCAATGGAACTCGAGGCGTCGAAATACGACCTCGCCTATATCAAGCTCGACGGCGATATCGGCTGCATGGTCAACGGCGCCGGCCTCGCCATGGCGACGATGGACATCATCAAGCTGAACGGCATGTTCCCGGCCAATTTCCTCGACGTCGGCGGCGGCGCCAACAAGGAGAAGGTCACCGCGGCGTTCAAGATCATCCTGAGCGATCCGGCGGTGAAGGGCATCCTCGTCAACATCTTCGGCGGAATCATGCGCTGCGACATCATCGCCGAGGGCATCGTCGCCGCGGCGAAGGAAGTGAACCTCTCGGTGCCACTGGTCGTCCGCCTCGAAGGCACCAACGTCCAGCAGGGCAAGGACATCCTCGCCAATTCGGGCCTGCCGATCGTCGCGGCCAACGATCTCGGCGACGCGGCGAAGAAGATCGTCGCGGAGGTCCAGAAGGCGGCATGACCGACGCGCCCGGCACGGTGGAAGGGGGATGTCGCTGCGGGCGCGTCCGCTTCCGCCTGTCCGGGCCGCCGATCTTCACCGGCGCCTGCCATTGCCGGGGCTGCCAGCGGATGACCGCGAGCGCCTATTCGGTGAGCGGCGCCTGGCCGGCCGAGCAGTTCGAAGTGATTGCCGGCGAGCCGGTGATCGGCGGGCTCCACGGCGCGACCCGGCATTATTTCTGCAGCCATTGCATGAGCTGGATGTTCACCCGGCCCGAGGGTTTCGACGCCTTCGTCAATGTCCGCACCACCCTGCTCGATGTGCCGCCGGCAGATCCGCCCTTCCTCGAAAGCTTCACTTCCGAGGCTTTGCCCTGGGCGAAGACCAATGCGACGCACAGCTTTGCAACCTTCCCCCCGCCCGAGTCTTTCGAGCCGCTGATCGCGGAATTCGCGCAGACGCGCACAGGTTGACGTTCGCGTAAACGTAAGCCAGTGAGATTTTGTTCGTGGCTCCGCCTTTCCTCCCCGGGACTGGTGAGCCGAAGGAGAGAAGCAGATGAAGGTCCTCGTGCCGGTCAAGCGGGTGCTTGACTATAATGTGAAGCCTCGCGTGAAGGCGGACGGGACGGGGGTCGACCTCGCCAACGTCAAGATGAGCATGAATCCGTTCGACGAGATCGCCATCGAAGAGGCGGTCCGGCTGAAGGAAAAGGGCGCCGCCACCGAAGTCGTCGTCGTCACGATCGGCGTGCCCAAGGCGGAGACCGACGTGCTGCTCACCGCGCGTGCAATGGGCGCCGACCGCGCCATCCTGATCGCCACCGAGGACGAGGTCGAGCCGCTGGCGGTCGCCAAATTGCTCCAGAAGGTCGCCGAAGAGGAGCAGCCCGGGCTGGTGATCCTAGGCAAGCAGGCGATCGACGACGATTCGAATCAGACCGGCCAGATGCTCGCCGCCTTGCTCGGCTGGAGCCAGGGGACCTTCGCCTCCAAGGTCGAGCTCGGCGGCAACGGCGTGAAGGTCACTCGCGAAGTCGATGGCGGGCTCGAGACGGTCGATCTCAAGCTGCCGGCGATCGTCACCACCGACCTGCGGCTCAACGAGCCGCGCTACGCGACGCTCCCCAACATCATGAAGGCAAAGTCCAAGCCGGTCGCGAAAAAGACGATCGCCGATTACGGCATCGACGTCGCACCGCGCTTGAAGACGCTCAAGGTGGTCGAGCCCGGCAAGCGCCAGGCTGGAATCAAGGTCGGCAGCGTCGACGAGCTGGTCGAGAAGCTCAAGGGTCTGGGAGTCGCGAAATGAAGACGCTCGTCTGGGTCGAACACGACAACAAGAGCGTCAAGGATGCGACGCTCGCCACCGTCACTGCGGCTGCCAAGCTCGGTGAGGTGCATCTCCTCGTCGCCGGCGCCGGCTGTGCCGCGGTCGCCGACGAGGCGGCAAAGATCGCCGGCGTGGGCAAGGTCCATCTTGCCGACGCAGCCGCCCTCGAGCATGCGCTCGCCGAGAATGTCGCGCCGCTGATCGTGACGCTGATGGACAATCACGACGCAATCCTCTTCCCGGCGACGACGACGGGCAAGAATATCGCGCCGCGCGTCGCCGCCTTGCTCGACGTGATGCAGATCTCCGACATTCTCTCGGTCGAGAGCGCCGACACCTTCACCCGGCCGATCTATGCCGGCAATGCGATCGCCACGGTGCAGACCAGCGACAAGAAACTGGTGATCACCGTGCGCGGCACCGCGTTCGACAAGGCGGCGACCAGCGGCGGCAGCGGCACGGTCGAGCCGGTAAGCGGTAGCGGCGATGCAGGTCTGTCGACCTTCGCCGGCGCCGAGATCGCCGAATCGACTCGTCCCGAGCTGACCGCCGCCAAGGTGATCGTCTCGGGTGGCCGCGCGCTGCAGAACAGCGAGAATTTCCACGCGATCATCGAGCCGCTCGCCGACAAGCTCGGCGCCGCGGTCGGCGCCTCGCGCGCCGCGGTCGACGCCGGCTACGTCCCCAACGATTATCAGGTCGGCCAGACCGGCAAGATCGTCGCGCCCGAAGTCTATATCGCGGTCGGCATCTCGGGGGCGATCCAGCACCTCGCCGGCATGAAGGATTCGAAGACGATCATCGCGATCAACAAGGACGAGGACGCCCCGATCTTCCAGGTCGCGGACATCGGCCTCGTCGGCGATCTGTTCAAGATCGTTCCGGAGCTGACCGAAAAGCTCTGAGGCGCTTGCGGATGCGACAAGAGGGGCGTTCCTGCGGGAGCGCCCCTTTTTCGTGCGCGGTAGCTGCTCCGATTCCCCTCACCGTCACCCCGGACTTGTTCCGGGGTCCACCGGGCGGCACGCGAGAAGCAAGGAGGCATGGGGCGGCCCGCGCGGCGCGGTGGACCCCGGCACGAGGCCGGGGTGACGCCTGTGGGCTACTGCCCGCGAACGCCGGGCGGACCGGCTCCCTCAATCCGCTCCCATCGGCCGCGGCGGGGTGACTTCGGGGAGCGGCAGCGGCGGGATCGTGGCGAGCCTGGCGGCGATCGCGAGCGCGATCAGGGTGAGCACGCCGCAATAGAGCGCGACGCCGTTCCACGCCCAGCGGGTCCAGGCGATGCCGCCCGCCGAGCCGAGTACGCTCGACCCGAGATAATAAAAGAACAGATAGAAGGCGGCGGCCTGCCCCCGGCCTTCGCGCGCGCGGCGGCCGACCCAGCTGGAGGCGATCGAATGGGCTCCGAAGAAGCCGATCGTCACCACGCCGATCCCGACGATCACCAGCGGCAGCCACGCGGCGGCCGTGAACGCCGTGCCGAGGATCAGCAGCGCGGTCGGAATCCAGAACACCAGCCGCCGCCCCTTGCGCTCGGCGAGCCCGCCGAACCAGGTCGAGCTCAGCGAGCCGAGCAGATAGAGCAGGAAGATCGCGCCGATCGCCGCGTGGCTCAGGCTGAACGGCGCGGCGATCAGCCGGAAGCCGACATAATTGTAGATGGTGACGAACACCCCCATCAGCAGGAACGCCTCGGCATAGAGCAAAGGCATCGCCCGATCGCGGAACAGCATCTTGCCCGATACGAACACCGCCGCCGGGTGGACCGGGCGCGGGATGAAGCGGCGCGACGGCGGCGCGAGCCGGCGAAACGCCTCGGCCATGACCAGCCCGATCAGCCCGACGCCGACGAGCGCCCAGCGCCAGTCGGCAAGCTCGGTCAACAGGCTGACGCCGAGACGTCCCGCCATTCCGCCGACTCCGCTGCCGGCGATGTAGAGCCCCATTGCCGGCCCGACAGAGTGCGGATCGATCTCCTCGCTGACATAGGCCATCGCCACGGCGGGCATCCCGGCCAATGCGATCCCGGTGAGCAGCCGCAGCGCAAGCACTTCGTGCCAGCCCGGCGCGAAACCGGTGAGCATGGTGAGCAGCCCCGCTCCGAACATCGCCAGCACCATCAGCGGCCGCCGTCCGTACCGGTCCGAAAGCAGGCCCGCGAAGACGATCGCGACGGCGAGCGGCCCGGTGGCGAGCGAGATCGCCAGGCTCGATTGCTCCGCGCTGAGCCGGAATTCGTGCGCGAACAGCGGCAGCAGCGGCTGCACCGAATAGAGCAGGGAGAAGGTCGAGAAGCCGGCGAACAGCATCGCCAGCGTCAGCCGCCGGTAGCCGCGGCTCCCCTTTTTCAAACCGCGCCTCATCCTCCTATTGTAAACGTCGGGAGCGCCTGGCGGGTGCGGATCCTCAAAAAAAGCCATGAATATCAGTTTTCTGGACTACCGCGCTGACTTGGCGCGAGATTTCGGCGACGCTTGGCCATCGCCAGGTCCGCCGAACCACGAGCCAATCAACGTCGCGACGGCCAGTTCCAGCGGACGGATCCGGCCAGATACCGACACCGATTGTGCGGACTGCATTCGTATGTGCAGTGCCGTCCGGTTGACGCTGCACTGCAGCATGGCCACTTGGGGGCGATGCATGCGCCTGCTCCCCGCACCACGCCCGTCGCGCTCGTCCATTTCGCGCTGGCGATGGGCGGGTTCGCGATCGGCACCACCGAATTCGCGACGATGAGCCTCGTGCCGTATTTCGCGCATGGGCTCAGGATCGATGAACCCACCGCCGGCCATGTGATCAGTGCCTATGCGCTCGGGGTGGTGGTCGGCGCGCCCTTGCTCGCAGTGCTCGGCGCGAAGATGGCGCGGCGGACGTTGCTGATCGCATTGATGGCGAGCTTCGGGCTGTTCAACGGGCTGAGCGCGCTCGCCCCGACCTATGGCTGGATGCTGGTTTTCCGTTTCCTCAGCGGGCTGCCGCACGGCGCCTATTTCGGCATCGCCGCATTGGTCGCCGCGTCGCTGGTGCCCGACAACCGGCGCTCGCAGGCGGTGGGCCGGGTATTGCTCGGCCTCACCGTCGCCACGGTGATCGGAGTGCCGCTGGCCAACTGGATGGGGCAGGCGATCGGCTGGCGCTGGGGCTTCGCCGTCGTGGCGTTCCTCGCCTCGCTGACGATGGCATTGGTCTATTGGCTGGTGCCGCAGGATCGGCCGGCCAGCGATGCCAGCCCCCTTCGCGAACTCGGCGCCCTCGCCAACGGACAGGTCTGGCTGACCCTCGGGATCAGTGCGATCGGATTCGGCGGGCTGTTCTGCGTCTACACCTATGTCGCCTCGACTTTGCTCGAAGTGACCCGGGTGCCCGCGACGATGATTCCCGTGGCGCTCGCTATATTCGGCGCCGGCATGACGGCGGGCAACATTATCGTCCCCAAATTCGCCGATCGCGCGCTGATGCCCAGCGCGGCGGTGCTGCTGCTCGGCAGTGCCGCGGCGCTCGCGCTCTACCCGATTGCCGCCGCGCATTTCTGGTCGCTCTGCCTCGCGGTGTTCGCGATCGGCTTTGCCGGGGCGCTCGGCGCGATCCTCCAGACCCGGCTGATGGACGTCGCCGGCGAGGCGCAGGGGCTGGCTGCCTCGCTCAACCATTCGGCGTTCAACACCGCCAATGCGCTGGGCCCGTGGCTCGGCGGGATGGCGATCGCCGCGGGCTGGGGCTGGACCTCGACCGGCTATGTCGGGGCGGGGCTGGCGCTGGGCGGCTTCCTCGTCTGGTGCGTCGCGATGCTGGTCGAGCGGCGGTCGCTCAGCCCGGCTGCCGTCGCCTGACCGCCAGCGCGCGCGGCGAAGGCGCGAGCCGCAGCACCAGATACCCCGCCACTGCCGACAGCAGAGATCCGCCGAGCACCCCGATCTTCACTTCGTCGGTCAGCGCGGCATTTCCGGCAAAGGCGAGCCCGCCGATGAACAGGCTCATCGTGAATCCGATCCCGGCGAGCAGTGACACGCCATAGATTTGCAGCCAGCTCGACCAGCCCGGCTTCGGCGCGAATCCGCTGCGATGCGCGACCCACACGCTGCCGAAGATGCCCAATTGCTTGCCGAGAAACAGCCCCAGCGCGATGCCCAGCGGCAGCGGGTCGAGCAATACCCATGGCGACACCCCGGCGAGCGACACTCCGGCATTGGCGAAGCCGAACAAAGGCACGACCAGAAACGCCGACCACGGATGGAGCGCATGCTCGAGCCGGTGGAGCGACGATTCGTCCGGTCGCGCGCCGATCGGAATGGTCAGCGCGGCGAGCACGCCGGCGACCGTGGCGTGGACTCCGGACCGAAACACGAAGACCCACAGCAGAATGGCGAGCAACAGATAGGGGGACAGCCGCCGCACCCCGCGCCGGTTGAGCAGCAGCATCGCCAGCAGCACCGCCGCGGCGAGCGCCAGCGCGACCAGGTCGAGCTCGGCGGTGTAGAACAAGGCGATGATCAGCACCGCGCCGAGATCGTCGACGATCGCGACCGTGGTGAGGAACAATTTGAGCGACGTCGGCGCGCGCGTGCCGAGGATCGCGAGCACGCCGATCGCAAACGCGATATCGGTCGCCGCCGGGATCGCCCAGCCCTGGACGAGCGCCGGCTGGCGCCCCGCGACGAGCAGATAGAGCAGGGCCGGCACCGCCATCCCCGCCGCGGCGGCGGCCACCGGCAGCCGCCGCCGCTGCCAGCTGGCGAGCCGCCCGGCAACGAACTCGCGCTTGATCTCGAGCCCGACGAGCAGGAAGAACACGGCCATCACGGCGTCGTTGATCCACAGATGCACCGTCATCGGCCCATATTTCGGGCTGATCACCGGGCCGGTCTCGAAATGCAGCGCGTGGAAATAGGCGTCCGACCAGCCGGGCAGATTGGCGACGAGCATCGCGCATGCCGCCGCCGCCATCAGCACGATCCCGCCCGCCGCCTCGCCGTGAAGAAAATCGCGGGTGGCCGAGCGGACGCGGTGGATCATGCCTTGGCGAGCGCCTCTGCGATCAGCCTGCGGCTGTTTGCGATTCCGTAGAGCGCGATGAAGCTGCCCATTCGCGGCCCCTGCTCGGAGCCGAGCAAGGTCTCGTACAGCGCCTTGAACCAGTCGCGCAAATTCTCGAACCCGCCGGTCTTGCCGATCTCGTAGACCAGATTCTGGATGTCCTCGGCGGAGGCGTCTGCGGGGAGCGCGGCGAGTTCGGCATCGAGCCGCTGCAATGCCGCGACCTCGACGCCCTCGGGCGCGCGGCGACTGAGCGTCGGGGTCACGAAATCGCGGGCATAGGCCAGCGCATAGCCGATCAGATTGTCGAGCGCCGGATACGCGTCGGGCGTCGCGTCGGGCACGTAATTGGCGAGATAGCCCCAGACCTGCTCCTTGCTCGCCTCTCCCATCACGCCGACGAGATTGAGCAGCAGCCCGAAGGTCACCGGCAGCGTCTCGGCGGGCGGCGGCCCATTATGGATGTGATGGACCGGGTTGCCGAGCTGCTGCGCGATCGGCTGATCGGCATAATTGCCGCGGAACTGCCAATAATCGTCCACCGCGCGCGGGATCAGCCCGAGATGCAGCGCCTTGGCCTTTTTGGGCTCGCGATAGATGTAGAAGGCGAGGCTCTCGTCGGGGCCATAGGTCAGCCATTGTTCGAGGCTGAGCCCGTTGCCCTTGGATTTGGAGATCTTCTCGCCCTTCTCGTCGAGGAACATCTCGTAATTGAAGCCTTCGGGCGGCCTGCCGCCGAGCACGCGCGTGATCTTGGACGATTGGATCACCGAATCGATCAGGTCCTTGCCCGCCATCTCGTAATCGACGCCCAAAGCGACCCAGCGCATCGCCCAGTCGACTTTCCATTGCAGCTTGGCCCTGCCGCCGAGGATCGATTGCTCGACGCGCTCGCCGTCATCGTCGAACGCGATCATCCCCGCCTCGGCGTCGAGCACCTCGATCGGCACCTGCAGCACCACGCCGCTCTTCGGGCTGACCGGCAGCACCGGCGAATAGGTCGCCTGGCGCTCCTTCCGAAGCGTCGGCAGCATCACGTCCATGATGCCCTGATAGTGGCGCAGCACGTTCCTGAGCGCGTCGTCGAACTTGCCGCCTTCATAATAGTCGGTCGACGAGACGAATTCGTAGTCGAAGCCGAAGCGGTCGAGGAATTCCCGGAGCAGGGCGTTGTTGTGCGCGGCGAAGCTGTCATGCGTGCCGAACGGATCGGGAATGCGGGTCAGCGGCTTGCCGAGATGTTCGGCGAGCATTTCCTTGTTGGGGATATTGTCGGGCACCTTCCGCAGTCCGTCCATGTCGTCGCTGAACGCGATCAGCCGGGTCGGAATGTCGGACAGCGCCTCGAACGCGCGGCGGACCATCGTCGTGCGCAGCACTTCGTTGAACGTGCCGATATGCGGCAGCCCCGACGGGCCGTAGCCGGTCTCGAACAGCACATGCCCCTTGGCCGGCGCACCGTCGGGATAGCGCTTGAGCAGTTTCCGGGCCTCTTCATAGGGCCAGGCCTTGGAGTCGAGCGCGGCGGCGCGGAGTTCGGTCTTGTCGGTCATGATCAGCCGCGTCTAGCGAAGCGCGGCGGCACGTTCCACCCTCGCGAGTCCGCGCGCCGCCGGGCGACGCGCGGCGCTCCGAAATCAGGCCACGATCAGGCCGACATCGACATTGCCCCGCGTGGCGTTCGAATAGGGGCAAATCTGGTGCGCTGCCGCGACCAGCTTCTCGGCATCGGCGCGATCGACTCCGGGCAGGCTGATCGCGAGATCGGCGGTGATGCCGAACCCGCCCGCCGCGCGCGGACCGATGCCGACCGTGGCGGTCACGCTCGTCTCGGCAGGAACCTTGAGCTTGAGCTGTTGCCCGGCGACCTTGAGCGCGCCGATGAAGCAGGCCGAATAGCCGGCGGCGAACAATTGCTCGGGATTGGTGCCGTCGCCGCCGGCGCCGCCGAGTTCCTTCGGAGTCGAGAGCCGGGCGGCGAAGCGTCCGTCCTCCGAACGGGTTTCGCCGTCGCGGCCGCCGGTCGAAGTGGCGCGGGTGCGGTATTTCACGTCTACGGACATGGTCGACTCCTCACGTTTTGTGCGATAATAATTATCGCGATATGTATTAACTAGGTGATGCGTCGGGTCTTGTCCAGGGGAAATGTTATCGCGATATCTATCTTTCCGATAAGTACCGGGATCGAAGGAGAATGATGTGGCCGCCGCGCTTCCGCTCGATGATCAGCTCTGCTTTTCGCTCTATGCGACCAGCATGGCGATCACCCGCGCCTACAAGCCGATGCTCGACCAGCTCGGCATCACCTATCCGCAATATCTCGTCCTGCATGCGCTGTGGGAGGAGGATGGCCGTACCGTGGGGGCGATCGCCGAGCGCCTCGCGCTCGAGTCGAGCACGGTCACGCCTTTGGTGAAGCGGCTCGAAGCGGCCGGCTTCGTGGCGCGGCAGCGCAACCCGTCCGACGAGCGCCAGGTGCAGGTGCGCCTGACTCCTCGCGGCGCGGAGATGCGCGAATCGTGCGGCTGCCTCGCCGAGACGCTGCTCGAGCGCGCGGGAATGGATGGCGAAGCACTCGGCATTCTCAATCGCGGCGTCCAGCGGCTGTGGAAGGCGCTGCGCGAGTCGCAGCCGGCGTGAAATAGCGCGAAACGCCGGTGACGGCTGTTCAAGCGGAACGAAATGCGTACAGAGTGGCTCCGCGATGATGCCCCCGCTGCCTTATCCCGCGCTCCACGCCAGCCATGGCGGTATCTGGATCGCCACCGCCGACGAGACCCGCGCGGTGAGCCGCGGCGAGGCGATCCGCTTCGCCGCCGACACCCCGATCCTGTTGCTCAATGCGCCGCTGATCGGCCAGCGGCTCGGCCATCCCGAGCTCAACGGGCTCGACCTGCTCGAATTGTTCGCTTTCCTCCATCCCGCGCGCTTCATGGTGCCGACGGCCAAGGGACTGGCGCGTGCCACTGGACTCGACGTGCCGGCGAACGACGCGGATGTCGCGGGCTTCCTCCGCGAAGCCGCGGCGGCGCTGCTCGCCGTCCCTGCCGGGCCATGGGCCGAGCGCGAAGGCGCGTGGAATGCGCTCCAGTCGCTGTTCCGGCTGCGCTGGCCCTGGGCGCCGACGCTGAGCGCCACGATCCCCAAGCCAGCCCAGGCCGAGCGCTGGCTGTTTTCGAAGCTGCCCGAATGGGAGGAGCGCGCGCCGCGACCCGCGCCGCGGACGATCAGCTTGCCCGACGCCGATATCGCCGAGCGGTTGGCGCGGCTCACCGGCAGCGGCGCCGAGCAGCGGCAGGGCCAGCGCGATTATGCCGCCGCCGCGGCGGGCGCCTTCGCGCCGCGCGAAGTGCGCGATTCGCCCAATCTGGTGCTCGCCGAAGCGGGGACGGGCATCGGCAAGACGCTCGGCTACCTCGCCCCTGCCTCGCTCTGGGCCGAGCGCGCCGAGGGACCGGTCTGGGTGTCGACCTTCACCAAGGCGCTCCAGCGCCAGCTCGCCCATGAAGGCGAACGGCTGTTTCCCGACGCCGCGACCCGCAAGGCGCGGGTCGTCACCCGCAAGGGCCGCGAGAATTATCTATGCCTGCTCAACCTCGAGGACGCGCTGCAGGGCGGGTTCGCCGGCCGCGCCGCGATCCTCGCGCAACTGGTCGCGCGCTGGGCGGCGTACAGCGCCGATGGCGACATGGTCGGCGGCGATTTGCCCGGCTGGCTGCCCACCTTGTTCCGCCGCAACGGCTCGACTGCGCTGACCGACCGGCGCGGCGAATGCATCTATGCCGGCTGCCCGCACTACCGGAAATGCTTCATCGAGCGCGCGGCGCGCGCCTCGGCCGAAGCCGACATCGTCATCGCCAATCACGCGTTGGTGATGGTCAACGCCGCCCGCGGCCGCGAATCCGCGACGCGGCCGACGCGCTATGTGTTCGACGAGGGGCATCATCTGTTCGACGCCGCCGACGCGATGTTCTCGGCGGCACTCACCGGGCAGGAGGCGATCGAGATCCGCCGCTGGGTCACCGGCCCCGAATCGGGATCGCGCGGGCGCCGGCGTGGGCTGGCGGCCCGGCTGTCCGACGTCGCCAGCTATGACGAGGAAGGCGGCCGCGCGATCGCCGAGGCGGTCGATGCCGCCCGCGCCTTGCCGAGCGACGGCTGGCTCCAGCGGTTGAACGAAGGTGAGCCGTTCGGTCCGGTCGAGGCGTTGCTCGCCGCGGTACGCGGGCTGGTCTATGCGCGCGACGTCAACGGCTCGGGCGATGCCGGCTATGGACTCGAGACCGAGCTCGCCGAGCCCGACGCCGCCCTGGTCGAGGCGGCAGGACCCGCCGGGGCGGCGCTCGATTCGCTGGTACGTCCGCTGGTCAAGCTCGGCCGCCGGCTCGAGGCGGTGCTCGCCGACGCGCCCGACTGGATGGACGGCCCGGCCCGCGCGCGGATCGAAGGCGCGATCGCCTCGCTCGGCTGGCGCACCGAGACCGTCGGCGCGTGGCTCGCGCTGATCGCGCGAATCGGTGGCCCGGCCGATCCCGAATATGTCGATTGGCTCGCCGTCGATCGAGTCGAGGGGCGTGAATATGATATCGGGCTGCATCGCCATTGGCTCGATCCGTCCAAACCCTTTGCGAAGACCGTGCTCGAGCCCGCGCACGGCGCCGTGATCACCTCGGCGACCTTGCGCGCCGGCGGCGACTGGGACGTCGCCGAGGCGCGCTCGGGGGCGGCACATCTGCTGCGCCCGGCGCAGCGCTTCGCGGCGGCCAGCCCGTTCGATTATCCGGGCCAGGCCGAAGTGCTGATCGTCACCGACGTCAAGCGCGGCGACTTGCCCGCACTCGCCAACGCCTATGCCCGGCTGGTCGTCGCGGCCGGCGGCGGCACGCTCGGGCTGTTCACCGCGATCCGCCGGCTGCGCGCGGTCCATGCCCGCATCGCCGATCGGCTGGCGCGCGAGGGGCTGCCCTTGCTCGCCCAGCATGTCGACCCGATCGACACGGGGACTCTGGTCGATATTTTCCGCGACGATCCGCGCACTTCCTTGCTCGGCACCGACGCGCTCAGGGACGGCGTCGACGTCCCCGGCCATTCGCTGCGGCTGGTGGTGATGGAGGGCGTGCCCTGGCCCAAGCCGAGCGTGCTCCATGCCGCGCGCCGGCTCGCCGGGGGCGGCACCGCCTATGACGACCGCATCGTCCGTGCGCGGCTGGCGCAGGCGTTCGGCCGGCTGATTCGCCGGGCAGACGATCGCGGCAGCTTCGTCCTGCTCTCCTCGGCGACGCCGTCGCGGCTGCTCGACGCCTTTCCGCCGGGCACGCCGGTGCTGCGGGTGCCGCTCGACGAAGCGGTCCAGCGCGTTCGGCTTTCCCTCGACAGCCGATTGCGGCATGACGCGCCCGCGAACGCCTGACGGGCCTGACGGGATTGTAGTGATGAAGACGCTCACGCTGCTGCGCCACGCCAAGTCGGGCTGGGACGATCCGGTCGCCCGCGATTTCGATCGCCCGCTCAATCCCAAGGGCCAGCGCGCCGCGGCGATGGTCGGGCGCCACATGAAGTCGCTGGGCCTCGCCTTCGACCATGTCGTCGCCTCGCCGGCGGTGCGGGTGGTCGAGACGCTCGATCAGGTGAGCCAGGGCTATGGCAGCGATCTCGCTCCGGCCTGGGATCAGCGCGTCTATCTCGCCTCCGCGGCGACGCTGCTCGACGTCGTCCATGATCTCCCTGCCGGGGCCGGGCATGTCCTGCTCGCCGGGCACAATCCCGGGCTCGAGGAACTGGTGCTGCTGCTGGTGCCGGACGGCGGAACGCTGCGCGACGAAGTCGAGGTCAAGTTCCCGACCGCGACGCTCGCGGAGATGACCTTCGAGACGGAACGTTGGGGCGACGTGCTGTCGGGCGGCGGCGTGTTGACGCGCTTCATCCGCCCGCGCGATCTCGATCCCAGCCTCGGTCCCGATACGCCCTAGCCGCCGTCTTCCTCGAGCGCCTTGACCAAAGCGTCGCGAATCGCGCGAAATCCCTCGGCGCTGCTTCTGGAGCTCGATTTGTTCGCTTTCTCCTCGGCCAGCAGCTTCTGCACGCCGCGGATCGTATAGCCTTCGTCGGTGAGGAGATGGTGGATGCGCCGCACCAGCGCGACGTCGTCGGGGCGATAGTAACGGCGATTGCCGGCGCGGGTCAGCGGCCGCAATTGCGGGAACCGCGTCTCCCAATATCTTAATATATGTTGGGGTCGGCCGATTTCCTGCGCGAGTTCCCCTATGGTGCGGAGGGCGCCTGCCGCCTTCTCCGCGGAGGGCATTACGCGCTCAGCTGCCCGCCACGATGCGGTCGCGCATCATCTGGCTGGCTCTGAAGGTAAGCACCCGGCGAGGCGCGATCGGCACTTCGACGCCGGTCTTGGGGTTGCGGCCGACGCGTTCGCCCTTGTCGCGCAGGATGAAGCTGCCGAAGCCCGAGATCTTGACGTTCTCGCCCTTCGAAAGTGCTTCGCACATATGCGACAGGATCTGCTCGACGAGGCGCGCGGCATCGGCACGCGACAGACCGACTTCGCGATGCAGCGATTCGGCCAAATCCGCCCTGGTCAGCGTGCCCGCAGCCGGCATGTCCGCAAGTCCCCCAATTGATCCATGTTCAGACTTGATCGTATCAGATTGTCTTAACGTCGCAAACCACAACATTCCGTTACGGTAACGACTCGGTACTCGTTCTGACACATATCAGAAACGTACGACCGCAGCACCCCATGTAAATCCGCCGCCCATCGCTTCGAGGACGATCAGGTCGCCCTGCTTGATTCGGCCGTCGCGAACCGCGGTGTCGAGCGCGAGCGGCACCGATGCGGCGGAAGTATTGGCATGCTGGTCGACCGTCACCACGACCTTCTCGGGGGCGAGGCCGAGCTTGCGGGCCGTCGCATCGAGGATGCGGGCATTGGCCTGGTGCGGGACCACCCAATCGACCTGATCCGACGACAGGCCGGCGGCGTCGAGCGATTCGGACATCACTGCGGCAAGGTTGACCACGGCGTGGCGAAACACTTCGCGCCCCTTCATCCGCAGCTTGCCGACCGTCCCCGTGGTCGAGGGGCCGCCATCGACATAGAGCAGGTCGTTGTGGCGCCCGTCGGCGTGCAGGCGGGTCGCAAGCACGCCGCGGCCGCCCTGCTCCGCGCTTTCCTGCGCCTCGAGTATGATCGCGCCGGCGCCGTCGCCGAACAGCACGCAGGTCGTGCGGTCTTCCCAGTCGAGGATCCGGCTGAAGGTCTCGGCGCCGATCACCAATGCGCGCTTGTGGGCGCCGGCGCGGATCATCGAATCGGCGACCTGGACGGCATAGAGGAAGCCCGAGCACACCGCCGCGACGTCGAACGCGACGCAGTCGTCGATGCCGAGGGCGGTCTGCACGCGCGTGGCGCTCGCCGGAAAGGTCTGGTCGGGCGTGGCGGTGGCGAGCACGATAAGATCGATGCTGGCGGCCGCGATCCCCGCCGATTCGAGCGCGGCGCGCGCGGCGTTGGTCGCCAGCGTGCTGGTGGTCTCACCCTCTCCGGCGATGTGGCGGAAGCGGATGCCGGTGCGCTCGACGATCCATTCGTCGGTCGTGTCGACGCGTTCCGCCAGTTCGGCGTTGGAAACGCGGCGTTCGGGCAGGAACGCGCCGGTACCGATAATCACCGAACGAATGGTCACGCAGCCTTTGCCTCGAAATTCCCGAGATCCTCGGCGATTCGCCGATTGAGATCGTCGCGCAGCATCTTCGCCGCGAAGCCGATCGCGGTATCTACGCCGAGTTCGTTCGCGCTGCCATGGCTCTTCACGACGATGCCGTTGAGTCCGAGAAACACCGCGCCATTGTGATTGTTGGGATCGAGATGGGTACGCAGCAGCTCGGTCGCCGGCCGCGAGATCAGGAAGCCGATCTTCGAGCGGGTCGAGCTCGAGAAAGCGCGCTTGAGCAGGTCCGCGACGAAGCGCGCGGTGCCTTCGATCGTCTTGAGCGCGATGTTTCCGGAGAAACCGTCGCAGACGATCACGTCGACTTCGCCGCGCGACAATTTATTGCCTTCGATGAAACCCTTGAAGTCGAGCCGCAGATGCTTGGCGGCGCGCAATTCGGCGGCGGCGTCGCGAATCTTGTCGGTGCCCTTCATCTCCTCGGTGCCGATGTTGAGCAAAGCGACGCGGGGGCTTTCGAGGTCGAGCGCGATTCGCGCATAAGCGGCGCCCATCACCGCGAACTGGATGAGATTCTGCGCGTCGACCTCGGTATTGGCGCCGAGATCGAGCATCACCGTGTCGTTCTCGCCCAAGGTCGGCATCAAAGCGGCGAGCGCGGGGCGGTCGATGCCCGGCATGGTGCGCAGCGACAATTTGGCCATCGCCATCAGCGCGCCGGTATTGCCCGAAGAGACTGCGGCGCCGGCGCGGCCCTGCTTCACCATGTCGATGGTGATACCCATCGACGTGGTCTTGGCGCGGCGAATCGCGGCGCTCGGCTTTTCGTCGGACGCGACCACGCCGGCCGCGTGGACGATTTCCGACGCGGCGGTGAGATTCGGATGAGTCTTCAGACCCTCGCGGATCTGCGCCTCGTCGCCGACGAGGATGAATTCCATCCCCTCGAAGCGACGGCGCGCACGCGCCACCCCGGCGAGCATGACCGCGATCCCCTCATCGCCGCCCATGGCGTCGACGGCGATTCGCATGGGATTGGTCATGCCGGCAGGTTCCCGGTGGCGTGCGTGGCTCAGCCCTCGGTGGAGACGATTTCGCGACCGTTATAATGGCCGCACGCGACGCACAGATTGTGCGGGCGCTTCAATTCGCCGCAATTCGGGCATTCCTGGAATGCTGCGACGGTGAGCGCGTCGTGCGCCCGGCGCATGCCACGCCGCGACGGCGAGGTCTTTCTCTTGGGAACGGCCATCAGGCACCTTTACATCGAAGAACACGTGAATCAGGTCGCGATACGCCCGCGTCGGTGTCCGGGCAAGCGACGGTTGGAGCCGGCTGCCCGCCGGACCAACGGGGCAGGTCACGAAGCGAGCCGCGCGTATACCGATTCTTGCCCGACTTGCAAGGGCGTGGCACTTGTGCGCGCCAATCAGAGGGGGTCGCCCATGTTTTTCCTGCCCGTCGCGCTCGTTACCGCCGGAGCCGCCGCGCTTCTCAACTTCTGGCTGGGGCTGCGGGTCAGCCGCCTGCGCATGTCCGAAAAGATCCTCGTCGGCGACGGCGGCAATGTCCGGCTGATCGCGCGGATGCGCGCGCAGCTCAATTTCGCCGAATATGCGCCCCTGGTGCTGATCCTGATCGCCTTGATCGAGCTTGCGGGGGGCACCCGGACCTGGCTGTGGGCCGTCGCGGCATCGTTCATCGTCGGCCGCGTGCTGCATGCGTTCGGGATGGACGGCTGGCTGCCGGGCCGGACGATCGGCATCGCCATCACCATGCTGACGATGCTCGGCCTCGCCGGCTATGCGGTCTATCTCGGCTATGCCGGGCTCAACCCGCTGCGCTGAATAAACTCCTCCCCGTTCCGGGGAGGAGCTCGATCTATCTGCGCGCCAGCGCAGCGTCCCCGACGAAAGGATTGGTCCGGCGCTCGTGGCCGAAATTGCTCGGCTGGCCATGGCCGGGGACAAACACCGTGTCGTCGCCCAGCGGCCATAATTTGCCGGTGATCGCGTCGATCAGGTCCTGATGATCGCCCCTCGGGAAGTCGGTGCGCCCGATCGATCCCTGGAACAGCACGTCGCCGACGATCGCCAGTTTCGATGGCGCGTGGTGGAAGACGACATGGCCGGGGGTGTGGCCGGGGCAGTGATATGTGTCGAGCGTAAGGTCGCCGACGGTGACCGTATCCCCGTCGACCAGCCAGCGATCGGGCTCGAACGGCACGCCGCGCACGCCATATTTGCGGCCGTCCGCTTCCAGCCGGTCGATCCAGAAGCGGTCGGCTTCGTGCGGGCCCTCGATTCGCACCCCGAGCTCGCCGGCGAATTCGCCCGCCAGCCCGCAATGGTCGATATGGCCATGGGTGACGAGAATCTTCTCGATCACGACCTGATGCTGCGTCGCCGCCGCGCGCAGCCGGTCGAGATCGCCGCCGGGATCGACGAATGCGCCGCGCATCGTGCGGGTGCACCAGAGCAGGCTGCAATTCTGCTGGAGCGGCGTGACCGGCACGATCGCCACGCGCATCGGGGGGCTGGACATGCCCGCCAGATAGAGAGCGGCGCCCGTCGCGGCAACTCGGGCTTGCCGCGGCGCGGCGGCGGCGGCATGCGCATCGCGATGGCGCTCCCTGCCCCGCCTTTCGTATTGCTCGACGATGCCCGCCCGGGCGGCGCACCGGCGCGGCTCTATATGGATCCGGTCGAGATCGTGCGCGCCGGCACGCCGGAGCAGGTGCTCCCCGCGCTCGAGATGCTGCGCGCGGCGCGTGCCCGGGGCCTGCATGCCGCCGGCTATATAAGGTACGAAGCCGCAGCGGGGATCGAGCCCAAGCTCGCGCATCTCACTGCGTCGGCGCCGTTGCTGTGGTTCGGGCTGTTCGACGGATATCGCGAAATCGATCCGATGGCGCTGCTGCCCGATCCGGCGGGGGCATGGGCCGGCGCGCCGCGGCCGATGGTCGAGCGTGGCGTCTATGCCGAACGATTCGCTTATGTCGCCGAATGCATCGAGGCGGGCGACATCTATCAGGCCAATCTCACCTTCCGCGCCGAAGTCGCCACCCTCGGCTCGCCCGCCGCGGTCTATGCGCTGCTGCGGGATCGCGCCGCCGCCGGCTATGGCGCGCTGATCGCGACCGGCGCGGAATGGCTGTTGTCCTTCTCGCCCGAATTGTTCTTCGCGCTGGAGGCAGGGACGCTGTCCGCCCGGCCGATGAAGGGCACCGCGCTGCGCGATGCGGATCCGGCGCGGGATGCGGCCAATGCCGCCGAACTGCGCGCCGATCCCAAGCAGCGCGCCGAGAATCTGATGATCGTCGATCTGCTGCGCAACGATCTCAGCCGCGTCGCGCGGCCCGGCAGCGTCGCGGTGCCCCGGCTCTTTCACGTCGAGCACTATCCCACGGTCCACCAGATGGTGTCCGAGATCACCGCCGAACTCGCGTCCGAACGCGACGCAGTCGATGCGCTCGCCGCGCTCTTCCCCTGCGGCTCGATCACCGGCGCCCCCAAATTGCGTGCGATGGAGATCATCGCGGAGACCGAAGATGCGCCGCGGGGCGTCTATACCGGCGCGATCGGCCGGCTCGACGCCAATGGCGACGCGATGTTCAACGTCGCGATCCGCACGCTGACGATGGCCGGGGGCGACTCGATCGCGGTTTTGGGTCTAGGGTCGGGCGTGGTTGCCGATTCGGACCCCGAGCAGGAATGGCAGGAATGCCTCGCCAAGGGGGCATTCGTGACCGCGGGGGAGCGCCCGTTCGACCTGATCGAGACGATGCGCTTCGATCCGCTCGACGGCATGCCGCATCTCGAGCGCCATCTTTCGCGGATGAAGGACAGCGCCGCGATGTTCGGCTTCGCCTTCGATCGGCATAGCGTGCGCAACGAGCTCCAGGCCGCGACCTTCCGGTTGCGCGCCGCGTCGAGGGTACGGCTGCTGCTCGCGCCTTCGGGGGCGATCGCGATCGGCATCAGCCCGCTCCCCGATCCGCCCGAGCAGCCGGTGCGCGTCGCGCTGCGTCCCCTCGAAGTCGCGCCGGACGACTTTCGCCTGCGCCACAAGACCAGCCGGCGCGGCTTCTACGATCGCGCACGGGCGGGGACGGACGCGTGGGAAGTGGTGTTCACCGATCGCGACGGCTTCCTCACCGAAGGCAGCTTCACCAACGTCTTCGTCGAACGCGACGGCAAGTTGCTCACCCCGCCGCTCGCGCGCGGCCTGCTCCCCGGGGTGCTGCGCGCCGAGCTGATCGCGACCGGCGCCGCGGTCGAGCATGATCTGCGCCCCGAGGATCTCGCCGGGGGGTTCCGGCTCGGCAATGCGCTGCGCGGACTCGTTTCAGCCGTTACAGTTGCGGAACGCGCGAACGCCAACGTATAGGCGCGCCGTTCCCCTCGGAAAGGCGCCGACCCATGCAGACCTCCGCCGCGCTCCAGCGCATCCAGCCCTCGGCGACGCTCGCGATGACGAGCCGCGTGTTCGAGCTGAAGCGGCAGGGAATCGACGTGATCGGCCTCGGCGCCGGCGAGCCCGATTTCGACACGCCCGATTTCGTCAAGGAAGCCGCGATCGAGGCGATCCGCGCGGGCAAGACCAAATATACCAATGTCGACGGCACCCCCGAGCTCAAGCAGGCGATCCTCGCCAAGTTCGCGCGCGACAACGACCTGACCTATGCCGAGAACCAGATCAGCGTGAACTCGGGCGGCAAGCACACCTTGTTCAACGCGTTCTGCGCGACGATCGACGCCGGCGACGAAGTGATCGTCCCCGCGCCGTATTGGGTGAGCTATCCCGACGTGGTCGAATTCGCCGGCGGCACCCCGGTGTTCATCGCCGCGGGCGCCGACCAGAATTACAAGATCACCCCCGGGCAACTCGATGCCGCGATCACCGCGAAGACCAAATGGGTCGTGCTGAACTCGCCTTCGAACCCGACCGGCGCGGCCTATAGCGCGGCCGAGCTCAAGGCGTTGGGCGAAGTGCTGCTCCGCCATCCGCACGTGCTGATCTACGCCGACGACATGTACGAGCACATCCTCTACGACGGCTTCGAATTCGCGACGATCGCGCAAGTGGTCCCGCAGCTCTACGATCGCACCTTGACCGCCAATGGCGTGTCCAAGGCCTATGCGATGACCGGCTGGCGGATCGGCTATGCCGGCGGCCCGGTGTGGCTGATCAAGGCGATCGGCAAGCTCCAGTCGCAATCGACTTCGAACCCGTGCAGCATCTCGCAGGCGGCGTCGGTCGCGGCGCTCAATGGCGACCAGAGCTTCCTCAAGGAACGTGTCGCGGCGTTCCAGGGCCGGCGCGATCTCGTCGTGTCGATGCTCAACCAGGTCAATGGCATGACCTGCCCGCGCCCCGAAGGCGCCTTCTACGTCTATCCCGAGTTCGCCGGGCTGATCGGCAAGACCACGCCCAAGGGGCTGACGATCACCACCGACGAGGAAATGATCGGCTATCTGCTCGACGAGGCCAGGGTCGCGGCGGTGCACGGCGCCGCCTTCGGCCTCTCGCCGGCGATGCGGATCAGCTATGCGACCTCGGAGGCGCTGTTGACCGAGGCGTGCACGCGCATCCAGACTGCGTGTGCGGCCTTGCGCTGAGGCCTGCGAAGGACGATCTTGCGCCCATGCTGAAATGGGCCCTCCCTCTCGGTCTTGCCGGCGCGGCGTTGCTGCTGCCGGCGGTCGCCGCTCCCGCCCCCGAACGCGCAGTGCCGATTCCGCCGCCCGCGCAGGACGTCACCGGCGGCAAGGGCGAACAGGTCGCGGTGCTTGCCGGCGGCTGCTTCTGGGGAATGGAAGCGGTCTTCCAGTCGGTGAAGGGCGTCCATTCGGTGACCAGCGGCTATGCCGGCAACACCAGGGTCGGCACGAGCTATGCCGAGGTCTCGACCGGACGCACCGGTCATGCCGAGGCCGTGCGAATCGTCTATGATCCGGCCAAGGTCAGCTACGGCACGTTGCTGCGCGTCTTCTTCTCGGTCGCGCACGATCCCACCCAGCGCAATCGGCAAGGGCCGGACGTCGGTTCGAACTATCGTTCGGCGATCTTTCCGCAGGACGCGGCGCAGCGCCGGGTGGCCAAAGCCTATATCGAGCAGCTCGGCGGTGCCAAGGCCTGGTCGAAGCCGATCGTGACGCGGCTCGAAACCGGCGGTTTCTATCCGGCCGAGGGCTATCATCAGGACTTCTTCTGGAAGCACCCGACGCATCCCTATATCGTGCGCTGGGACAAGCCCAAGGTCGCCGCCTTCCGCAACGCCTTCCCGCAACTCGCGAATTGATTCCGTAAACTCCTCTCCCTGCAAGGGAGGGGTCGGGGGTGGAGGCGAGCCCACCGAGCTGCTCCGAAAAAGAGAAAAGGCCGGGCATCGAGCCCGACCTTTTCTCACCCACCCCTAACCCCTCCCTTGCAGGGAGGGGGACTACCGAACTCAAAGCAATCCCATCGCCGCCAACTCGCCGACCAGCCCCGGCGGCAGCTCGGCGATTCCCGCCCCCGCCTCGCCCAGATCGGTCGGCGCATCCGCGCCTTCGAGATAGCGCCAGCCCTGATGCGCGCGCTTGGGCCGCGCCTGGACGAGCACCAGCTTCGGCTCGAGATAGATCGCCACGCGCCCGCCCTCGGCCTCGCCGAAGCCGAGGATCGGCGATCGCCCGATCAATTGATGCTTGATGATCCAGAACAAGGATCCGCCGGCGATCTCCGCGTGGCGCTTGGGCAGATAGCGCGTGGTGAGGAAGGCCGGCAGATGCGCGGCCTTGAGCGCGAGGCGTTCCTGCAGATAGTCGATGCTGTCGCAGCCATAGGCGACTTTGGTCAGATGTAGCGGCACGCTGGCTATTTGGGGAAAGGCGCCGCCCGGAACAACCAGGTGCTCCTGCGAAAGCAGGAGCCCTGGGTACAAAGGACAGCGCTTGAGACGCTGGGCTCCTGCTTTTGCAGGAGCGCTGGAAGTCAGCCCACCAGCCCGCTCGCGGTGGCGAGGCCGAGAAAGGCGAGGAAGCCCATCGAATCGGTCACCATCGTCACGAACACCGACGATGCCACCGCCGGATCCTGGCGAAAGCGTTCGAGCGTCACCGGCACCAGCACTCCGGCAAATCCCGCGATCAGGATGTTGGCGAGCATCGCCGCGGCGATCACTGCGCCCAGCCCGGCGTCCTGGAACCCCGCCCCGATGCCCAGCCCGATCACCGCCGCGACGGTGATTCCGTTGAGCACCGCGATCGAGATCTCGCGCCGGATCGCGCGCAGCGTGTTCGATTGGGTGAGCTGGTTGGTCGCGAGCGCGCGGACGGTCACTGCCAGCGTCTGCGTCCCGGCATTGCCGCCGACGCCCGCGACGATCGGCATCAAAGCGGCGAGCACGGCCTTTTGCGCGATCGTCGCATCGAAGAAGAACACGATCGTCGCCGGCACCAGAGCGGTGAGCAGATTGGTCAGCAGCCAGCGGACGCGAACCTTGTAGCTGTCGATCACCGGTTCGTTGATGTCGCCTTCGCCGGCGCCCGACAGATGCAGGATGTCCTCGCCCGCTTCTTCGGAGATGATGTGGACGACGTCGTCGACGGTGATCATCCCGACCAGCCGCCCGCTGCTGTCGACTACCGCGGCCGAGATCAGCGCGTATTTCTGGAAGCGCAGCGCGACTTCCTCCTGGTCCATGTCGGCCGGGATCAGCGTCTGCTCGCGCTTCATCACGTCGCCCATCGACACCGCGCGCGGCGTACGCAGGATCCACGAGAGCGCGCAGGTGCCGACCGGATGATGCGCCGGATCGACGACGAAGATCTCCCAGAAGTCGGTCGCCAGTTCCTCGTGGCCGCGCAGATAATCGAGCACGTCGCCGACGGTCCAATGCTCGGGCACCGCGATCAGCTCGCGCTGCATCAGCCGGCCGGCGGTCTCCTCGGGATAGGAGAGCGCTTCCTCGATCGCCGCGCGGTCGTCGGGGTCGAGCGCGCGGAGCACCTCGCGCTGATCCTCGACGTCCATGTCCTCGATGATCGCGACGGCGTCGTCGGTATCGAGTTCGGCGGCGATGTCGGCGACCTGGTGCGGCTCGAGCGCGTCGACCAGCGCCTCGCGCACCCAGTCGTTCATCTCGGCGAGCACGTCGCCGTCGATCAGGTCGGAGATCGCCGCGGCCAGCGCCGGGCGCAGCTCGGCCGGAGTCAGCTCGACGAGGTCGGCGATGTCGGCGGGATGAAGCGGGGCGACCCGCATCCGCGCGGTTTCGGAATCGCCTGCCTCGACCGCTTCGAGCACTGCGCTGACGAATTCGGGCTTGAGCCGGTCGTCCTCGTCGAGCTCGCTCTCGGGCGGCAGCGATTCTGGGTGAAGTTCGGTCTCGCTCATCGTCCGACCTCCCTGTTGTGCCCGGCCGCGCCGCGCGTGGCGCGCGCCGCCGCACCTGCCAGCGCGGCGCGCGTGTTGCAAGTCACTCGCGACCTGCTAGTTCGCAGGTAAATCGTTTCATGGAGTAACCTATGTCCGAACCCAGCACGCTCGTCCTGACTCTCGACACCGGTGACGTCCGCATCAAGCTCCGTCCCGATCTGGCGCCGAAGCATGTCGAGCGGATCACCAAGCTCGCCGACCAGGGTTTTTACGACGGGGTGATCTTCCACCGCGTGATCGACGGCTTCATGGCGCAGGGCGGCGATCCCTCGGGCACCGGCATGGGCGGCTCGAAGGAGCCCAATCTCAACCAGGAATTCAGCGCCGAGCCGCACGTCCGCGGCGTCTGCTCGATGGCGCGGACCAACGATCCGAACACCGCCAATTCGCAATTCTTCATCTGCCTCGACGATGCGACCTTCCTCGATCGCCAATATACGGTGTGGGGCGAAGTCACCGAAGGCATGGAGCATGTCGACGCGCTCCCCAAGGGCGAGCCGCCGCGCGAGCCCGGCAAGATCGTCAAGGCACGGACGGAATAATCAAACCGATGTCACCCCGGCCCTGGGCCGGGGTCCACCGGGCAACGGTCGATAACCGCCGATATCTTCTGGTCGCGCGCGCAACCGACCTGTTCTACTCGTCAACGCTTCCCGCGCCGCAAAGTGGACCCCGGAACAAGTCCGGGCTGACGAATTGAAGGGTGCCGTTCAGGCGCTCTCCGCCCCCAGCGCCTCGATCAGCCAGTCATGGAAGATCCGCACCGGGCGCTGGCCCAGTGCGCGCGGGCGGCATACGAACCAATAGCTGTAATGGCTCTCCACCGTCAGGTCGAAGAGCTGGACGAGCCGCTCGTCGCGCGCCGCCTCGAAATGCGATTCGAGCATGAAGGCGACGCCGAGCCCCTGCGCCGCGGCCTCGAGCATCAGATTGCCCGAATCGAAATGGTCGATCGCCAGCGGCTCGAGATCGGGGAAGCCCGCCGCCGCGCGCCACGCCGTGAAGGTCTCGGGCATGTCGCGGTGGACCAAAGCGGTGAGCTTCGAAAGCTGTTCGGGCCGGGTGACCGGATCGGGGCCTTCGACCAGCGCGCGCGCCCCGATCACATGGACGCGATTGCGATCGAGCCGTCTCGAATAGAAACCGGGGTCGATGTCGCGCGCGATCACGATCGCCGCGTCGAGCCCGTCGCCCAGCCGGGTCACGCCATAGCCGGCGGTGTCGACGTCGAGATGCAATTCGGGATGGCGGCGCTTGAGTTCGGGCAGGCGCGGCAGCAGTTGCTGGGTGGCGTAGAGCGGCAGCACCCCGAGGCGAAGGCGGAGCAATTCGCCGCCGCTGGTCATCGCCTCGATTGCGTCGGTCATCGCATCGAGCGCCGGCGCGATCATGCCGAGCAGACGATCGCCGTCGTCGTTGAGCTTGAGCGCCTGATGCCGCCGTTCGAACAAGGGCTTGCCGATGAAGCGCTCTAGCGCCTGGACCCGCCGGCTCAGCGCCGGGGACGACAATGCGAGCTCCTCTGCCGCGGCTTTGATCGAGCCGAGCCTGGCGACCTGGACGAACGCCTCGATGGCGGTGAGGGGCGGTAGCCTGCGCATGGTCTTTCTTTTGTGCACTGCGGTACAAGCTTTGCTCAGGGTTCGAACGCATGCAAGCCCCCAGAGCGCCTGTAGGCGCACTATCGCCTCTGCCGGGCACGATTGCAATCCGTGCAACCACCTAAGGATTATTTCGCACTTGCACAAAAACCTACCGCACTGCACATAGGGCGTGCCTTTCAGGCATCCTCTCCTAAAACTTTCCAAGGCGGGCTTCGGCCCGCCATTTTTTTTGCCCCCCTCGCGGCACGGAAACCGCGTTCCTATGTTCCCGCTTCATTGCCTGAAGGAAATGAAGAGTGGCGGACGACGAAAGCAGAGGGCGCAAGCTCCAGGTAGCCAATAGCCGGCCCGAGGATAGCGGCCGCGGACTCGCGCATGTCCCGCGCACGCTGATGGCGGCGCTCGGCATCACCGAAGGCGAGGTGATCGAGATCGTCGGCAAGCGCGCCACGCCGGCGCGCGCGGTGTTGCCTTATACCGAGGACGAGGGGCTCGAATTGCTCCGCATCGACGGCCTTCAGCGCGCCAATGCCGGCGTCGGCTCGGGCGATTTCGTCGAGGTGCGCGCCGCAGCCTCCAAGCCCGCGACCCGGGTGGTGTTCGCGCCTGCACAGGCCAATCTTCGCCTCCAGGGTTCGGCGCAAGCGCTCCAGCGCACCTTTTACGGCCGCCCGCTCGCGCAGGGCGACATCGTCGCCACCGCGGGGCATCACCGCGTCGTCGATCCCAATGTCCAGCGCTGGGTCAATGCCCCGGCCTATGCGCTGCAGGAGATCCGCCTCGCCGTGGTCTCGGCCATGCCCAAGGGCATCGTCCATATCGACGAGAATACCGAAGTCGAGCTGCGTCCCGAATATGAGGAGGCCTCTGAGAGCCGGCGCGCCGACGTCACCTATGACGATATCGGCGGCATGGCCGCGACGATCGACCAGCTCCGCGAGATGGTCGAATTGCCGTTGCGCTATCCCGAATTGTTCCAGCGCCTCGGCGTCGATCCGCCCAAGGGCGTGCTGCTCCACGGGCCGCCCGGAACCGGCAAGACCCGGCTCGCGCGCGCAGTCGCCAACGAGAGCGATGCGACGTTCCATCTGATCAACGGCCCCGAGATCATGGGCTCGGCCTATGGCGAGTCCGAGTCGCGGCTGCGGCAGGTCTTCGAGGAAGCCGCCAAGTCGGCGCCATCGATCGTGTTCATCGACGAGGTGGATTCGATCGCGCCCAAGCGCGGCCAGGTATCGGGCGAGGCCGAGAAGCGCCTCGTCGCCCAGTTGCTGACGCTGATGGACGGGCTCGAGGCGCGCGCCAACATCGTCGTGATCGCTGCGACGAACCGTCCCGAAGCGATCGACGAAGCGCTGCGGCGTCCGGGCCGGTTCGATCGCGAGATCGTCGTAGGCGTCCCCGACGAGCGTGGGCGCCGGGAGATTCTCGGGATCCATACCCGCGGCATGCCGCTCGGGGATCGAGTCGATCTGGGCGAGCTTGCCCGCACGACCTATGGGTTCGTCGGCGCCGATCTCGCCGCGCTCACCCGTGAGGCGGCGATCGAGTCGGTGCGGCGGCTGATGCCCAGGCTCAATCTCGAGGACCATACCATCCCGCCCGAGGTGCTCGACACGCTGTCGGTCACCCGTGAGGATTTCCTCGAGGCATTGAAGCGCGTCCAGCCTTCGGCGATGCGCGAAGTGATGGTCGAGGCGCCACGCGTCCGCTGGGACGATGTCGGCGGGCTCGACGACGCGCAGATGCGCTTGAAGGAAGGCGTCGAGCTGCCGCTCAAGGATCCCGACGCGTTCCGCCGGCTCGGCATCCGCCCGGCCAAGGGCTTCCTGCTCTATGGTCCGCCGGGCACCGGCAAGACCTTGCTCGCCAAGGCCGTCGCGCGCGAGGCGGAGGCGAACTTCATCGCCACCAAGTCGAGCGACCTGCTGAGCAAATGGTATGGCGAGTCCGAGCAGCAGATCGCGCGCCTGTTCGCGCGCGCGCGGCAGGTCGCGCCCTGCGTGATCTTCATCGACGAGCTCGACAGCCTCGTCCCCGCGCGCGGCGGGGGGCTGGGCGAGCCGCAGGCGACCGAGCGGGTGGTCAACACCATCCTGTCGGAGATGGACGGGCTCGAGGAGCTCCAGTCGGTGGTGGTGATCGGCGCGACCAATCGGCCCAATCTGATCGATCCGGCCTTGCTCCGCCCGGGCCGTTTCGACGAGCTGATCTATGTCGGCGTCCCCGACAAGGCCGGGCGCGAGCGCATTCTCCGCATCCAGACCGCGAAGATGCCGCTGGCGAGCGACGTCGATCTCGGCGACGTTGCCGAGCAGACGCCGCGCTACACCGGCGCCGATCTCGAGGATGTCGTCCGCCGCGCCGGTCTCGTCGCCCTGCGCGAATCGCTCGAGACCCGCGAAGTGACCATGGCGCATTTCGAGGCGGCGCTCGCCGATTCGCGCGCGACGGTCACGCCCGAGATGGAGGACGAATATCAGGCGATGTCGAGCCGGCTCAAGCAACAGGCCTCGGCGATCCAGCCGCTCGGCTTCATTGCGCCGGGGATGCTCCACGGTCGGGGTCCGAAGGGCGCAGACTGAGCCAGGCGTAGACGAGCAGACAGGCGAGCGCAGCGGCCGCGGCCAGATAGGGCAGCGGTCGCCACAACTCGTACAGGCCCACCCCGATCGACGGCCCGAGCACGAAGGCGGCGCCGTTGATCGAGGTGACCTTGCCCGCCACCGAACCCTGCGCCCCGGCGCCGACGGCGAGCGACGCGCCCGCAGTGAAGCCCGGTCGCGCCAGCCCCATGCCGAGCGACGTCAGCGCATAGCCGAGCGCGATCCCGTAGAGCGAGGTCGCGCTGCCGGTGGCGATGCAGCCCGCCATGCCCAGCGCGGTGCCGGCGAGCACCAGCGCGCGCGGCTTGAGGTCGAGCAATGGGATCAGCCCCCATTGCGCGAGCAATGCGGATCCCGCGCCCATCATCAGCACAAGCCCGGTCGGTTCGAGCGCGGCCATCGGCGAGACCGCGAGCCGGTCGATGATCAGGAAGCCGATCGCCTGTCCGGTCATCGCCTGGGCGTGGCCGACGACCAGTCCGCTGACGATCCAGCCGCGGATCCGCGAGTCGAAATAGCCGATCTTCTCGCTCGAGGATCCGGTGGCGGCAGTGACGGCCGCACCGGTCGCCTGTCCGCCGATCGACGGGTAGCTCGCCGCGGCGCCATGGGCCACGCCTTCGTCATGGGGCAACAGCCGGGCGACGGCGGTCCAGATCGCCGCGCCGATCGCCGCCGCGACGAAGGCGGGCCCCGCCAGCCCGATCTCGGGTCCGCCTCGCCAAAGATGGCCGAGCACCAGATAGGGCGCGAGCGCGGGGCCGAGGATCGTGCCCAGCCCGAATGCCGAGGCGAGCAGGGTCAGCGCGCGGGTCCGCTCCTCGCGGGTGGTGCGCCCCGCGACGATCGCCTGCACCGCCGGCGGCGCCGCCGCGCCGAACAGGCCGTAGATGACGCGCGCCGCGATGAACGCGGCGAAGGTGGCGAGCGGCCCGAGTACGCCGTTGATCCCGAGCGCGAGGAAGATCCCGCACAACAGCAGCGACACGGTGAACCCCGCGACTCCGAGCAACACCATCGCGCGCCGCCCGTGCCGGTCCGAGCGATTGGCCCAGAACGGCGCGGCGATCACCCACAGCAGGGCCGAGACCGAGAATACCGCCGCGACCGCGCTGTCGGCGGCGCCCAGCGAGCGTCCCAGCGCCGGCAGCACCGATTGCAGCGCGGTGTTCCCGGCCGCGATCGCCAGCATCACGGTGAACAGCAGCGCGAAGGTGCGATCCATGCCGCGGACCTTCATTCGCGCGCCCAATCATAGCTGCGGGTGATGTCCGCGACGTGGAGCCGATACCATTTGTACCAGCGCCCGCGCCCCGCCTCGCGCGTCGCGGCATGCTCGGGATGCTTGCGCCACGCCACCGCGCTGGCTTCATCGGCCCAATAGCTGAGGGTGATGCCGAGCCCGCCGGCCGAGACGCTGTCGATTCCGCGATAGCCCGGCTGCTGCGCGGCGAGCGCGTCCATCGCATCGGCGGCGGCGGCATAGCCTTCGGCATCGTCGCCGGTGCGTTCCGAGACGAACGCCACCATCACTTGCCCCGTGCGATCCTCTGCCATGCGCGCCTCCCTGCCAGAAGGCGGATAGGCAGTTTCTTCTTTCCCGTCACCCCGGCCTCGTGCCGGGGTCCACCGTGCCGCACGTGAAGAACAAGGAGCCGGTAGCGCAGCGGATAGGGTCGCGGTGGACCCCGGAACAAGTCCGGAGTGACGGGAGGGTGCACGGGGGCGCTTTCCCCTTCCGTTCAATGGCCCTAGCTGGGCGCATGATTACCGACTGGCATTTCTACGCGCTCGCCATCCCCGCGGTGATCCTGCTCGGGCTCGCCAAGGGCGGCTTTGCGGGCATGGGCGCGCTGTCGCTGCCGATGCTCACCTTCGCGATCGATCCGGTGCGCGCCGCGGCGATCCTGCTGCCGATCCTGATCGCGCAGGATCTGGTCGGGGTCTGGGCGTTCCGCCGCACGGTGGAATGGAAGCTGCTCGGCTGGATGATGCCTGGCGCGATCCTCGGCATCTGGCTCGGTTATGCCTTTGCCGCCGGCGTCTCGCCGCTTGGCGTCATGGCGGCGGTCGGCGCCATCTCGATGTTGTTCGGGGCCTATCGGCTGTGGAGCGCGCGCCATGCCGCCCCGGCCGAGGCGGCGCGCTGGCCGCTCTGGATGGGGTCGCTGTTCGGCCTGGCCTCGGGCTTCACCAGCCAGATCGCGCATGCCGGCCAGCCGCCCTTCCAGCTCTGGGTGCTGCCGCGGCGGCTCGAGCGCGACGTGCTGATCGGCACGACGGCGCTGTTCTTCGCCGCGATCAACTGGATCAAGGTACCGGCCTATGCCGCGCTCGGCCAGTTTACGCGGACCAATCTGCTCACCGCCGCGGCCCTGCTCCCGCTGGCACTGGCCTCGACGGTCGCCGGTGTGTGGCTCGTCCGCCGCATCGCGCCCGAGCGCTTCTACACCGCGATCTACTGGCTGATGATCCTCGTCGGCGCGGCATTGCTCTGGGAAGCGCTGGCCTGATCCTCCCCCGCTGCGCGGGGGGATTCAGATCAATCGAACAGCGACGAAACCGAACTCTCGTCCGCGATCCGCTTGATCGCCTCGGCGAGCAATGGCGCGATCGTCAGATGGCGGACCTTGGCGCTTTCGGCGATCACGGCATGGTTGCCGATCGAATCGGTGATCACCAGCTCGCGCAGCGCCGAGCCGTCGACTCGCGCCACCGCGCCGCCCGACAGCACGCCATGGGTGCAATAGGCGACGACGTCTTCCGCGCCCGCCGCCTTGAGCGCCGCGGCGGCGTTGCACAGCGTCCCCGCCGAATCGACGATGTCGTCGATCAGGATGCAGAAGCGCCCCTCGACCTGGCCGATGATGTTCATCACTTCGGATTCGCCGGCGCGCTCGCGGCGCTTGTCGACGATCGCCAGCGGCGCATTGTCGAGCCGCTTGGCCAGCGCGCGGGCGCGGACCACGCCGCCGACGTCGGGCGAGACCACCATCCATTGCTTGCCGGGGAAGCGCGTGGTGATGTCGGCCGACATCACCGGCGCGGCGAACAGATTGTCGGTCGGGATGTCGAAAAAGCCCTGGATCTGCCCGGCGTGGAGATCGACCGAAAGCACGCGATTGGCGCCCGCGGTGGTGATCAGGTTCGCGACCAGCTTGGCCGAGATCGGGGTGCGCGGCCCGGGCTTCCGGTCCTGGCGGGCATAGCCGAAATAAGGCAGCACCGCGGTGATCCGCTTCGCCGATGCGCGGCGCAGCGCATCGATCATGATCAGCAGCTCCATCAGATTGTCGTTGGCCGGATAGCTGGTCGACTGGAGCACGAACACGTCCTCGCCGCGGACATTCTCGAGGATCTCGACGAAGATCTCCTCGTCGGCGAAGCGGCGGACATTGGCCTGGGTCAGCGGGATCTCGAGATAATCCGCGATCGCGCTGGCGAGCGGCATGTTCGAATTGCCGGCCATCAGTTTCATATGCGCCACTCCGCAAGGCTTGCTATGCACCGCGCCTTAAAGGCCAAAGTGTCGGATTGGGAAGAGCTGATGCCACTCGAACATCACGAACCGGTCACCTGTGTGACCTTTTCGCTCGACGAGGCAGCGCAGATTTCCGCCAGTCGCGCCAATTTCCGGCGGCGCATTTTCTCGCGGCGCATGCTGCTCCGTCTCGCCATCGGCGCGCTGGCTTTTGCCGGGGCCGGCCTGGTCTTCGGGATCGTGATCGAGGATCCGGACCCGGTCGGAACGGCGTTGCTGTTCGGTGGCGAAGTGCTGGTGCTGTTTCCTCTCATGTGTGTCCTGCTCTATGCGCTCATCCCCCGTCGGGTCCGGCGGGTCGTGCGCCAGAATCCCCTGTCGAGCAGGCCGGTCGAGGCGTGCTGGTCCCTGGCCGGGCTGTCCGCGCGCTCGGCCAACGGGACGAGCGAGCTGCCGTGGAGCGACTTTTACGGCTGGCACGCCGCAGCGATCGGCTTCCTGCTCTATTTCAACGAGCAGCATTATCACCTGATTCCCGCTGCCATCCTGTCGGAGGCGCAACAAGCCGGGCTGCGCGCGACGCTCGAAGCCTCAGCCGTGCGCCGGCTATGATCGGTTTGCGCGGTCCGGTCGCGCTGGCTAGAGCGCCGCGATGACGGTGACCACCCGCTTCGCTCCCAGCCCGACCGGCACGCTCCATGTCGGCAATCTGCGCACCGCGCTCCACAACTGGATGTTCGCGCGCAAGCAGGGCGGCCGCTTCCTGCTGCGCATCGACGACACCGATCGCGCGCGTTCGGAGGAGCGCCATGTCGAGTCGATCCGCGCCGATCTCGGCTGGCTCGGGCTCGTCCCCGATGGCGAGGCGCGCCAGTCGGCGCGGTTCGAGCGCTACGAGGCGCTTTTCGCCGGGCTGGTCGCCGCCGGCCGCATCTATCCGGCCTATGAGTCCGCGGAAGAGCTCGATCTCAAGCGCAAGGTGCTGCTCGGGCGCGGACTGCCGCCGGTCTATGACCGCGCCGCGCTCGGATTGGGTGCGGAAGACCGCGCGAAGCTCGAGACCGAAGGCGTGCGCGCGCATTGGCGGTTCAAGCTCGATCACGACATGCCGATCGAATGGGACGATATGGTCCGCGGCCATCAGCGTTTCGATCCGAAGACGATGAGCGATCCGGTGATCCGCCGCGCCGACGGCTCGTGGCTCTATCTCTTCCCCTCGGTGGTCGACGACGTCGACATGGCGGTGACGCATGTCGTGCGCGGCGAGGATCATGTCTCGAACACCGCGACCCAGCTCCAGATGTTCGATGCGCTCGGCAGCACTCCGCCGGCCTTCGCGCACGAGGCGCTGCTGGTCGGCAATGAGGGCAAGCTGTCCAAGCGGCTCGGCTCGCTCGGCGTCGATCATTTCCGCGAAGCAGGGATCGAGCCGCAGGCGCTGATCGCCTTGCTCGCGCGGATCGGCACCAGCGATCCCGTCGAGCCGCATGTCGATGCCGCCCCGTTGATCCATGGCTTCGACTTCGCCCGCTTCGGCCGCGCGCCGGCGCGGTTCGACGAGGCCGAGCTCGCCCAGCTCAATGCCCGCATCGTCCATCAGCTCGGCTTCGATGCGGTCGCGGCACGCCTGCCCGACGGCATGACGTCGATCGCGTGGGCGGCGATCCGGCCCAATCTCGCTACCGTGGCCGAGGCCGCCGACTGGTGGCGCGTGGTCGAGGGGCCGATCGACCCTGCCGATCTGCCGGACGAGGATCGCGCCTGGCTGGTGCAGGCGGCGGAGGTGGCGGCGGCGCTCGACTGGTCGGCCGATCCCTGGCATGCGCTCACCAACGCGCTCAAGGAAACCACCGGCCGCAAGGGCAAGTCGCTGTTCCTGCCGCTGCGACTCGCGCTCACCGGACGCGCGCACGGCCCCGACATGGCGGCGCTTCTCCCGCTGATCGGCCGCGATCGGACGCTGGCGCGGCTCCGGGCGGCCGCCTAGGCGCGGGCCGCCATAGGCCATTCGCCTCATCCCGGATGTCAGGCTTTCCCGGAAAACCGCAGGTTTACCGTCGGAAAGCCTTCAGTCCGGGATCCACCACGCCGCTGGACACCCCCGCCGCACGGTGCATCCCGGACAGCTCGATTTCTGATCAAATCACAGATTTGAAGAAAATCGGCTTTCGGGATGACGGCGATTGAGCAGACTCGGACTCACTGCTCTTCCCAAAGGCAAAGATCGGGAAGACTTGCGCCCGACGTCCCGAACGGCTCGATCGGCGCCCGGACAAAAGTCGTTTACATTTTAATGTTACGTTGTATCATCACTCGAGTCGGCATCAGACCGGCTTCAGGAGATGGAGTGCACCGTCATGTATGCAGAACATGGTTACATGCCGCGCCAATCGCGCAGCGTCAGCTTCGGCGCTGCCTTTCTGATCAACGGCGCCATCGTTGCGGGGATGCTGTTCTACCTCGCCCCGAACGTCATCTCGAAAGGTCCGGCAGAGCCGATCAAGATCATCGACATCCGCAACCCGGTGGAGCCGCCGCCGATCGACTTGCCGAAGCCCAGGACGGACCCGCGGAACGCGCAGATGCCGCAACCCGTCGCCCCCAGGCCGATCATCGAGTCCGAGTCGACCAACCGCATGGAAACCACGCCGATCATCAACCCGCCGGTGCCGCCCTTGCCGCCGGTGCCCGATACCGGGCCCACCTTCGTTCCCGAAACCGCGCCGCCGCCGCTCCCGCCGCTGATGGCGGCGGCCCAGGATCCGCGTTTCGCGAAGGACTTTCAGCCGGCCTATCCCGCCAGCGAGCTCCGTGCCCAGCGCGATGGTGTCGTGAAGATCCGCGTGCTGATCGGGATGGACGGGCGGGTGAAGGCAGCCGAACCGGTCAGCGCGACCAGCGACGCCTTTTTCGAGGCGACGCGACGCCAGGCGCTGTCGAAATGGCGTTTCAGGCCGGCGACGCGCGGCGGCGTTCCGCAGGAAAGCTGGAAGACGATGAGCGTGCGGTTCGAGATCGCGAACCAGTGATCCCTGCCTCGAGACCCCGGGCGCGATAGCGCCCGGCCGGCGCGGGGGTTTGCCCTGGAGCCCCCGCGCCCCTATCTTGCGGAGCAAATGACCTTCCTCAAGAGATTCTCGCCGTTCGCGGCCTATCGCGACCTGCGTTTCTTCCTCGCGACGCGCAAACGCCACGAACTCGTCTTCATGGTGCTCGCCCTTGCGCTGACTTTGCTGATCCTCTGGGCGTTCGTGAAGGATTCGCACTTCGAGACGCCGTACGAACGCAACATCATCTATGTCGAGCAATGGCCGATCACGCGCACCGACGCGCAGATCAAGGCGCAGCAGAAGATCGATCAGGCCAAGAAACACATCCAGCAGGCCGAGCTGAAAAAGAAGCGCGAGGCGCGGCAGGCCGAGTTCAAGCGGCTCGACGACAAGCTCGAATCGTGGGGCTTCTGAGCGACGCGCGCTGGATGGGCGCAGCATTGGCGCTATCGGAGCGGACGCGCGGGCGCACCGCCCCCAATCCCAATGTCGGCTGCGTCTTGGTCAGCGAGGATCGTGTCGTCGGGCGCGGCTGGACCCGGCCCGGCGGGCGCCCCCACGCCGAGGCGATGGCGCTGGCCGAAGCTGGCGAAAAGTCGCGCGGCGCGACTTGTTACGTCACGCTCGAGCCTTGCGCGCATGTCTCTTCGCGCGGTCCCGCATGTGCCGATCTGCTCATCGAGGCCGGGGTGGGTCGGGTGGTGATCGCGCTGGGTGACCCCGATCCGCGCACGGACGGCGCTGGGGCGGCAAAGCTGCGCGCTGCCGGAATAGAGGTGGATGACGATGTCGCTCCGGGCGCGGCGCGCACGGCGATGGCCGGCTTCCTCACCCGCCAGGCAAAGCGCCGCCCCTATGTCACCCTCAAGCTCGCGACGTCGCTCGACGGCCGCATCGCTTTGCCTTCGGGCGAAAGCCGCTGGATCACCGGGCCCGAGGCACGCGCACATGCGCATCTCGAGCGCGCCCGGCACGAAGCGATTCTCGTCGGCCGCCGCACCTGGGAAGCCGATCGCCCGAAGCTCGATGTGCGGCTGCCCGGTCTCGAAGCGCGTTCGCCGCGCCGCCTCCTCCTGAGCCGTCATCTTCGCGAAGGCGGGGATGACGGGGTGTGGTTGGCGGAACCCGCCGACGTCGCGAACCTCGACGGCATCGATCATCTGCTCGTCGAAGGGGGCGCCGAAACCGCCGCCGCATTCCTGCGCGAGGAGTTGGTCGATCGCCTTTTGCTCTATCGCGCGCCGATCCTGATCGGTTCGGGCAAGCCTGCGCTCGGCGATCTCGGCCTCGTGGATCTCGCATCGGCACATGGCCGCTGGCGATTGATCGACACGCGCATGCTTGGCAGCGACCGGCTCGAAGTCTACGCGAATTCCTGATGTTCACGGGAATCGTCACCGATATCGGCACTATCGCCGCCGCCAGCCGCCAGGGCGACCTGCGCGTCGAAATATCCACCTGCTACGACGTCGACACGATCGATCTTGGCGCGTCGATCTCCTGCTCGGGCGTCTGCCTGACGGTGGTCGACAAGGGCGCAGGCCGGGTCGCGTTCGACGTCTCGGCAGAGACCGTCTCGCGCACTGCCGCGGGGATGTGGACCGAAGGGCGCCGGCTCAATCTCGAGCGGGCGCTGCGGCTCGGCGACGAGCTCGGCGGGCACATCGTCACCGGCCATGTCGACGGTGTGGGCACCGTGTCCGAATGGCGCGAGGAGGGCGGGTCGCACCGGCTGATCATCGCCGCGGACAAGGACCTCGCCCCCTATGTCGCGGCCAAGGGCTCGATCACCGTCGACGGCGTCTCGCTCACCGTCAATGCGGTCGAGGACACCGCCAGGGGCGTGAACCTGCACCTCAACATCATTCCCCACACCGCCGCCGTGACCACGTTCGGCGGCATCGAAATCGGCCAGGCCGTCAATCTCGAGATCGACGTCCTCGCCCGTTATCTGCAGCGTATGGAGTCGCTCCGTGGCAAAGCCTGAACTCGCCAGCATCAAGCATGGCTTCCTTTCCGCGCCCGAGGAGCTGATCGACGAGGCGCGCAACGGCCGGATGTTCATCCTCGTCGACGACGAAGACCGCGAGAATGAAGGCGATCTGGTCATCCCCGCCCAGATGGCGACGCCCGACGCGATCAACTTCATGGCGCGATTCGGCCGCGGCCTGATCTGCCTCGCGCTGACCAAGGAGCGCGTCGACCAGCTCGGGCTCGATCTGATGTCGCGCAACAACGGCACGCGTCACGAAACTGCGTTCACCATCTCGATCGAGGCGAAAGAAGGCGTCACCACCGGCATCTCCGCCGCCGACCGCGCGCGCACCGTTTCGGTGGCGATCGACGCGTCGAAGGGCCCCGAGGCGATCGTCTCGCCCGGCCATGTCTTCCCGTTGGTCGCGCGCGACGGCGGCGTGCTCGTCCGCACCGGCCATACCGAGGCCGCGGTCGACGTCGCCCGGCTGGCGGGGCTCAATCCGTCGGGGGTGATCTGCGAGATCATGAAGGACGACGGGACGATGGCGCGGCTCGACGATCTCGTCGCCTTCGCCCAGTTCCACAATCTCAAGATCGGCACGATCCGCGACCTGATCGCCTATCGCCGCCGCCACGACCATCTCGTCGAGAAGCGCGCCGAGGCCCGCTTCACCAGCGAATGGGGCGGCGAATGGACCGCGCTGACTTTCTGGAACAAGGCGACCGAGAGCGAGCAGGTCGCCCTGGTAAAGGGCAAGATCGACCCGTCGAAGCCGACTCTGGTCCGCATGCACGCAATGTCGCCGTTCAGCGACATTTTCGGCGAAGGCGGCGCGCGCGGGGGGCTGCTCCGCCGCTCGATGGAGATCATCGGCGAGGAGGGCGCGGGCGTCGTGGTGGTGATCAACAAGCCGCGCCCCGACCAGTTCAGCGTCGCGCTGCAGGCCAAGGCCGGCACGCTCGAAGCCAAGGACATGGACGAATTGCGCGATTACGGCGTCGGCGCGACGATCCTCACCGAACTCGGCGTACAGGACATGATCCTGCTCACCAACACCCACCACACGCTCATCGGGCTCGACGGCTATGGCCTGTCGATCGTCGGCGAGCGCGCAATCGATACGGAAAACTGATGGCCCGCATCCTGATCGTCGAAGCCCGTTTCTACGCCCATCTCAATGACATGCTGCTCGACGGCGCGCGCACCGCGCTGCAGGAGGCCGGGCATGACTACGAAGTGATCACCGTCCCCGGCGCGCTCGAGATCCCCGGCGCGGTCGCGCTGGCGGACGCGACCGGCGAATATGACGCCTATGTCGCCCTGGGCGTGGTGATCCGCGGCGAGACGTACCATTTCGAGATCGTCGCGGGCGAGAGCGCGCGCGGGCTGATGGCGCTGGCGCTCGACGGCGTGCCGCTCGGCAACGGCATCCTCACCGTCGAGAATGAGGAACAGGCCATCGTCCGCGCCGATCCGGCGCAGAAGGACAAGGGCGGCGAGGCGGCCCACGCGGCGCTGGCGATGCTCGCGCTCAAGAGCCGGTTCGGCTGAGCCATGCGGCCGCCGCCCTCCCGCTACAAGGTGGTGGAGCGCGGCCGGCGGCTGGAAGTGATCGATACGCGGACGGGCAAGCCGGCGTCGTCTTCTGTTCCCCTCCCGCCTGCAGGGGCCAGGGGAGGGGACGTGGGCGCCGCTTCGAGAGATTTGTCAGGCCCTCCCCCTGCCCCTCCCGCAAGCGGAAGGGGAGCGCGCGGCGAGAGCGCTGGGATCGATTCGGGTGTCTTGGTCACCAGACGCTGGTTCGACGACAGGGCGCCGCGCACGATCCGGATGAACTACGCCAACCGCGCGCGGCTGCTCAATCTGCGCTGGGGCTTTGCGATCGGCGTTGCCTTGCTCGTCGCCTTGAGCTTCCTATTCTGGCCGCTCGCCATCGTCCTCGTTTTCGCGCTGGTCTTCGGCCCGAAGCTGCGCGCGCAGCTCCGGGTCGTCAGCACAAACTGGCTCGACGGCTTCGATCAGGCCGCCTGAGCCTCGTCCCAGCGCGGATAATCGGTATAGCCTTCGGCCCCGCCGATATAGAACAGGTCCTCGCGCTGCGGATTGAGCGGCAATTTCTCGGCGAGCCGGCGCGGCAGGTCCGGATTGGCGAGGAACGTGCGGCCAAAGGCGATCGCATCGGCCTCGCCGGCATCGAGCGCGGCCTGGGCATCGTCGGCATGATAATCCGAATTGAGCACCAGCGGCCCCTTGAACGCCTTGCGCATCACCGGATGCACCGGCGGGTGATCGGGCTTGCCGCGCGTGCCCGTCGGCCGCGGCTCGCGCATCTCGAGGAAAGCGATGCCGATATCCTCCAGCCGCGCCGCCGCCGCTTCGAACAAGGGCGCCGGATTGCTGTCGTTGACGCCCTGCACCTCGCCGTTCGGCGACAGCCGCACCCCGGTGCGGTCGCCGCCGACCGTGTCGACCACCCGGCGGGTGACCTCGTCGAGCAGGCGGATGCGGTTCTCGATCGACCCGCCATAGGCGTCGTCGCGGAAATTGGCATTGTCGCGCAGGAACGAGTCGATCAGATAGCCATTGGCGGCATGGACCTGCACCCCGTCGAACCCGGCGCGGATCGCGTTGTTCGCGGCGCGCGCATAATCGTCGAGCAGCCCGGGAATCTCGTCGGTGCGCAGCGGCCGGGCCTGCGCGTAAGGCCGCTTGATCTCGCCGCTATCCTCGGCGGGATAGGTCCGCACGGTGCCCGGCGCGGTGTTCGCCGAGGCCGAGACCGGCGCTTCCCCGCCGATAAAGTCGGGATGGACCAGCCGGCCCATATGCCAGAGCTGGGCGACGATCTTGCCGCCTGCGTCGTGGACCCGCGCGACGATCGGCTTCCACGCCTCGACCTGCGCCTCGCTCCACAGCCCCGGCGCATAGGCCCAGCCCAGTCCCTGCTGGCTGATCCCGGTCGCCTCCGAGATGATCAGTCCGGCGCTCGCCCGCTGGGCATAATAGTCGCCCATGATCGGCTGGGGCACATGGTCGCGGGTCGCGCGGCCGCGGGTCAGCGGCGACATCAGGATCCGGTTCTTCGCGGCGATCGCGCCGAGCTGAAGGGGGTCGAACAGGCTGGGCATAGGGGAAGAAAGCCTTTGTTGTGGTCGAGGCCAGATAGGGCGCTAGAGGGCGCTATGCAGGAAGCCGCGTCCCCAAGAAAAACTAGCGCCGTCAGAAGCCATGCGGCCACCGCGCTCGCCGCATTGGTGATCTCCAATGTCGCGCTCGCTTTCGGCCCATTGTTCGTCCGCCTGTCCGATGTCGGGCCGGTGGCGGGGGGCTTCTGGCGGATCGCGCTCGCCGCGCCGCTGCTGCTCGGCCTGTCGACCTTGCTGGGGGAGCGGCCGGTGCGCGCGGCGCAGGGCCTGTGGGGGCTGCTCGCGGTGGCGGGGCTCGCCTTCGCCGCCGATCTGGCCAGCTGGCATATCGGCATCGGCTTCACCACGCTCGCCAATTCGACTCTGTTCGGCAATTGCGCGACCTTGATCTTCCCGATCTACGGCTTCGTCGTCGCTCGGATGTGGCCGACCCGCATCCAGGCGCTGGCGCTCGCGCTCGCCGCGATCGGCGCGGCGCTGCTGATGGGGCGCTCGGCGAGCCTGTCGCCGCGCAACCTCACCGGCGATCTGTTCTGCCTGCTCGCCGGGGTGCTCTATGCGCTCTATTTCATCCTGATGGCGCGCGCGCGCGAGCGGCTCGCCCCGCTTCCCGCGCTCGCTTTGTCGTCGCTCGCGTCGATTCCGCCATTGCTGCTCCTCGCGCTCGGGCTCGGCGAGACCGTGTGGCCGGGCAATTGGTGGCCGTTGCTCGCAATGGCGGTGGTCAGCCAGCTGATCGGGCAGGGCTGCCTGATCTATGCGCTCGGTCACCTCACCCCGCTGGTCGTCGGTATCGCCCTGCTGATCCAGCCTGCAGTGGCGTCAGCGCTCGGCTGGGTGGTGTTCGACGAGCGGCTCGCCGCCGCCGATGCTGTCGGCGCGGTGCTCGTCGCGCTCGCTTTGGTGCTGGTCCGCGGCGGCAGCAAGCCGGAGCGGGTTGCGTCCGGCGTCGAGGCGCCTAAATCGGCGTGATGGACCTCGCAGACGCCACGCTCGACGAACTGCGCGACGCGCTCGCGCCGGCGATCGCCGCCAATGCCGCGTTCGACGGCTGGAACCCTGCGGGGCTCGATGCCGCGGCCGACAGCCTCCATGTCGACCGCGACGTCGCCCGGCTCGCTTTCTCGGACGGCGCGGTGGCGATGATCGACGCGTGGTTCGCGCATGTCGATCGCGAAATGGCGGCGCGCTTCACCCCCGAAGCGCTCGCCGCGATGAAGATCCGCACCCGCATCACCGCTCTGGTCGAGACCCGGCTCGCGATTCTCGTGACGAATCGCGAGGCACTGCGCCGGGCGATCGCGATCCTCGCCATGCCGCAAAACGCCCTGCGCGCCGCGAAGCTCGGCTGGCGCTCGGCCGATATGATGTGGCGGCTCGCCGGCGACACCGCGACCGATTACAACCATTATACCAAGCGCGCCTTGCTCGGCTCGATCTATGCCGCGACGATCGCGGTATTCCTCCAGGACGACAGCGACGGCCATGCCGATACCCGCGCCTTTCTCGGCCGCCGGATCGAGGGCATCATGAAGTTCGAGAAGGCCAAGGCCGGCTTCCTCGCCCGCACCTCGCACCGCCCCAGCCTGTCGCGCTTCATCGGCCGGCTGCGCTATCCGGTGGTCTAGCGCGACCCCCCGTACAGGCCGCACCGCGTCATCCCCGCGAAAGCGGGGACCCATCTCCTGCAATGTCCGCGAGCGCACCGGTGGGTTCTGCTGCACATTCAGGAGATGGGCCCCGCTTTCGCGGGGGTGACGGCCGGAGCAGGGATCTTCTGCCCTAAGGCGATCCCCTACTAGCGCCCCCCACCAGTAATTGATAATGACTCGCAGCATGAACGTCGCCGCTGCGATTCCCCAGCCCGTCCGGCTGGCCCAATTACCTCGCCTGAAGCCCGGAACGGTCTCGACTGTGGACTGGCACGCCCTTTCGGAACCCGAGGGCCGCCGCTTGCGCGAGCTCGGCCTCGACGAGGGCGTCGAAGTCGAGATGCTCCATCGCTCGGTGCTCGGCGGCGGGCCGGTCGCCTGCCGGATCGGCCGGATGACCGTGGCGCTGCGTCGCCACGTCGCCGCGGCGATTCACGTGCTCCCGACTGCCGCGTCATGAACCAGGCACCTTTGGTCGCGCTGGTCGGCAACCCCAATGCCGGCAAGAGCGCGCTGTTCAACGCGCTGACCGGCGCGCGGCAGAAAGTCGGCAATTATCCCGGGGTCACCGTCGAGCGCCACGCCGGCCGCATGGCGCTGCCCGATGGCCGCCCGGTCGAACTGCTCGATCTGCCCGGCGCCTACAGCCTCGATCCCTCCTCGCCCGACGAGCAGGTCACTCGCGACGTGCTGGTCGGCCGCCAGGAAGGCGAGCGGCTGCCCGACGCGATCATCACCGTTGTCGACGCATCGAACCTCGACAACCATCTCCGCTTCACGCTCCAGCTGATCGCGCTCGGCCTGCCGATCGTGGTCGCACTCAACATGGTCGATCTCGCCGAGCGCGACGGATTGAAGCTCGATCCCGAAGCGCTCGAGCGCGAGCTCGGCGTGCCGGTGGTCGCCACTGTCGCGGTGCGCAAGCGCGGGCTCGATGCGCTCAAGGACCGGCTCGGCGAGATCGTCCGCAATGTGCATGCGGTGCGCCCCGGCGCCGGGGTCCAGCACGACATCGTCCTCCTCCAGCGGCGTGCCCGCCAGATTGCGACCGCGGTTACCGTTTCGGAAACCGCGGCGCGCCGCTGGACGCATCGGCTCGATGCCGTCGCGCTGCACCCGGTCTGGGGCACGATCCTGCTGCTCAGCCTCTTGTTCGTGATGTTCCAGGCGGTGTTCGCCTGGGCGACGCCGCCTGCCGATGCGATCGACGCGGGCTTTGCGTGGCTGCAGGGCGCGATCAAGGACAATATGGCCGATGGGCCGCTGCGCTCGCTGCTCACCGACGGGGTGATCGCCGGGGTCGGCGCAGTGGTGGTGTTCCTGCCGCAGATTCTGATCCTGTTCGCCTTCATCCTCGTGCTCGAGGCCACCGGCTATATGGTCCGCGCCGCGTTTCTGATGGATCGGATCATGGCGAGCGTCGGCCTTTCGGGCCGGGCGTTCATTCCGTTGCTGTCGAGCTTCGCCTGCGCGGTTCCCGGCATCATGGCGACGCGCACCATCTCGGACGAGAAGGACCGCCTCACCACGATCCTGATTGCCCCGCTGATGACCTGCTCGGCGCGCCTGCCGGTCTATGGGATCATCATCGGCGCGGTAATTCCCAACAGAGCGGTGCTGCCGGGTATCGGCCTCCAGGGCCTTGTCATGTTCGGCCTGTATGTGATGGGCATTGCCGGCGCCTTTCTCGCCGCGTTGCTGCTGCGTCGGACGGTGACGAAGGGCGCGACGTCGGGCTTCATGATGGAGATGCCCAAATATCAGATGCCGCGGCTGCGCGACGTGCTGCTCGGGCTGTGGCAGCGCGCCGAGATATTCCTCAAGCGGGCCGGCACGATCATCCTGCTGACCACGATCGTGCTCTGGGCGCTGCTCAGCTTCCCCAAGCCGCCCGAGGGCAGCAATGTCTCGCCGGTCGACTATTCGATCGCCGGGCGGATCGGTAACGGCCTCGAAACCGTGGTCGCGCCGATCGGCTTCAACCGCGACATCGCGTTGGCGCTGATCCCGGCAATGGCGGCGCGCGAAGTCGCGGTCGCCGCGATCGGCACGGTCTATGCAATCGACGATCCCGAAGGCGATGCCGGGCAGGAGGCGATCCGCGCCAATCTTCGCAAGAACTGGACGCTGCCCACTGCATTGGCCTTCCTGATGTGGTTCGTCTTCGCGCCGCAATGCATCTCGACCATCGCGGTCACGCGGCGCGAGACCAATGGCTGGAAATGGCCCGCCTTCATGGTCGGCTATCTGTTCGTACTGGCCTATGTCGCGGCGGGCATCACCTATTGGAGCGCCGTCGCGCTGGGGCTTTAGGGCGTATCGGCATCTCGAATCCTCCCCCGCCAGGGGGAGGTGGCATGCGCAGCATGACGCCTTCGGCGACACCTCCCCCTGGCGGGGGAGGATGAAGGTCAGCGCACAGCCGCCCGCCCTTGCAATGTAGGATTTCGCCTGCTGAACTTGCGCGATGCGCAGTGTCGATTGTCCACGCCGGTCAACGGGAAAACGGGCTGCAACGCGCGCAATAAAGTTACGAGATGAATTGCGTTTCCGCCAACTTGGTCAATTTAGCCTGTTGGCGGTCAGTCACGTTTCGAATCATCGAGCGTTCTGGCGATTCGCGCCCGCTCGGCGGCTTCGGCCGCTTTCTCGGACCGCGTCCGTCCGAAGCGCGCGCGATTTTCCTGTGCACGAATGGGCTTGTCTGCCCGTGCCTTGGCCTTGCGCGCCTTGTTCAGATTGATGATCTCGGCCATATCGTTGGCCACACGAATAGAGAATTAGAGGCGAAGTTTCCATGGCCGGCAGCGTCAACAAGGTGATCCTCGTCGGGAATCTGGGCCGCGATCCCGAATCGCGCAGCTTCCAGAACGGCGGCAAGGTCGTCGAGCTCCGTATCGCCACGTCGGAGAGCTGGAAGGACCGCAATTCGGGCGAGCGCAAGGAAAAGACCGAGTGGCACACGGTCAAGGTGTTCAACGAAGGCCTCGCCAATGTCGCCGAGAAATATCTGCGCAAGGGCAGCAAGGTCTATATCGAAGGTGCGCTGACCACCCGCAAGTGGCAGGATCAGCAGGGCAACGACCGTTATTCGACCGAAGTCACGCTGCAGGGCTTCAATTCGGTGCTGACCATGCTCGACGGCGCACCGGGCCAGGGCGGTGGCGCGGGCCGCAGCGGCGGTGGCGGCGGCAGCGACGATTGGGGCGCCGGCAGCGACGAATTCTCCGGCCAGTCGTCGAACCGCGGCGGCGGCGGCAATTTCAACGGCGGCGGCCAGAAGAGCGGCGGCGGCAATTTCGGCGGCGGTTTCCCCGACGATCTCGACGACGACGTGCCGTTCTGAGCAACCGCATGGCATCCGCATCGTTGCGCCTTTGAAGGGGATGACGATGCGATACTGGATTACGGGCGTTGCGCTGCTGCTGGCCGGCTGCGGTGGCGGCGTTTCGTCCGAGACGACGAGCGATCCGACCGGGCAGAACGTGGCATCTGCGGCGGCCAACGGGACTCCCGCGGCGATCGCCGCGGCAGTCGATTGCTCGAACAAGCCCGATTTCGTGCCGGTGTACGAAGGCGCGCAGATCACCACCTGCGTGTCGAGTCCCGACGGCACGCCGCGGCACGTCAGCGGCACGATCGTCTATCTGGTGCAGGAAGAGCCCGCCAGGGTGCTCGGCTGGTCGCGCGCGCAGGCCAATGCTTCGGGGCTCGGCCAGCGGCTGTCGACGCCCACCCAATATTCGGCCGGAGAGGATTCGAAGCGCAGCCTGATGGTGGTGGTCGAGCCGATGAACGGCGGCACCCGCGCCACGGTCAATTGGGGCAGCGGCGTCTAGACCGATCACTGCTCCTGCCTTTGCAGGAGCACGTCACCCCTCGACGATCTCCGCCACGCCGAACTTGCCCGCCTGATAATCGGCGAAGGCCTGCCTTATCTCCTCCGCGCTGTTCATCACGAACGGCCCGTGCGCGACGACCGGCTCGGCGATCGGCTCGGCATGGCCGAACAGGAACAGCGCCGGCTCCGTGGCGGCGATCGTCACCTCCTCGCCCGCGCCGAGCTGCGCCAGATGGAATTGCGGCACCTGCCGTCCCATCACTTCGATCGCGCCGCGCGCCGCATAGAGAAACACGTCGCGGCCGCCGAGCCCCTCGAACGTCACGGCCGCGCCCGGCCGCATCTCGACCCAGCTCAGGAACACGCCCGTCAGCGACTCGATCGGACCGCGGACGCCCTGCCACGCACCCGAGATCAGGTGCACCGTCGCGCCCGCGGCGCGGATCGCCGGAATGCCATCGGCCTGCAGCCCGACATAGCGGGGTGCCGTCATCTTGAGCCGCGCCGGCAGATTGAGCCAGAGCTGGAGGATCTCGAGCCGCCCGCCGTCGCGCCTGAAATCCGCGGGCGAGACTTCGGCATGGACGATCCCGCGCCCCGCGGTCATCCATTGCACTCCGCCGGCGCGGATCACGCTCTCGTGCCCCGCCGAATCGGTATGCGCGAGTTCGCCCTCGAGGATGAAGGTCACCGTCTCGAAGCCGCGATGCGGATGCGGGCCGAAGGGCAGGCCGCGATTGCCCGGCTTATAGGTCTGGGGCCCGTGATGATTGAGGAACAGGAACGCCCCGACAGTGTCGACGCCGGGCCCGGGCACGGGCCGCCGGGTGACGAGGTCGCCGATATCGTCGCGATATGCCGGATGCACCGAGAGGATGGCGCGAGTCACCGGTCCTTCCGCAGCAGGAACACGGCGTGCTCGGCGAAAAGATTGGCGAAGCCCGATCCGGTGCGTTGGTCGCCCGACAGGAACCAGCACTCCTCGACGATGATCCCGCGCGCCTTCACCAATGCGCGGAAATCGTCGACGGTCACATGGTGGATGTTCGGGGTGGCATACCAGGCGATCGGCAGCAGCCGGGTCACCGGCATCCGCCCGCCGAACAGCAAGGACGTGCGCACCCGCCAATGCGCGAAGTTCGGAAAAGACACGAACGCCCGCCGCCCGATGCGGAGCAATTGGTCGAGCACCCGATCGGGTCGCCGCGTCGTCTGCAGCGTCTGGCTGAGGATGGCGTAATCGAAGCTGGCGTCGGGATAATCGGCAAGGTCGCTGTCGGCATCGCCCTGGACCACCGACAGGCCGCGCGCCATCGCCGCGGCGACGTCGGCGGGATCGAGTTCGAGGCCGCGCGCGTCGCAGCCGCGCTGGTCGCGCAATGCCGCCATCAGCGCACCGTCGCCGCAGCCGACGTCGAGCACCCGCGTCACCGGCTGGACGTTGGCGGCGATGATCGCGAGGTCGGGGCGCAACGCCGGAGGCGTATCGTTCGCGCTCATCGCGTGTAGATATCCGGAATGTCGCGCACCATCAGCCGCTCCGGGTGCGGATAGCCTTCCCAGCCCAGCCTGGCGTAAAGCGGCTGCATGTCGCGCGTGAACAATGCCCAGCGCCGCAGCCCCTGCAGCTCGGGATGCGCGTCGAGCGCCTCCAGCATCGCCCGCGCGACGCCCTTGCCGCGATGGTCCTCGAGCACGAACACGTCGGCGAGATAGGCGAAGGTCGCGCGGTCGGTGATCAGCCGGGCGAAGCCGATCTGGGCTTGGCCGTCGAACGCGCCGACGCAAAAGCTGTTGGCGATCGATTTCTCCACTGTCGCCCTTGAGATCCCCTCGGCCCAATAAGAGCGCGACAGATAGCCGTGGATCACCTCGATCTGCTGCTCGGCGGAGTCGAACGAAAGCCGATACGTCACCTTGCGCCTCCCGCACCGAGGAAGCCGCTGATCACCCGGTCGAGCCCGGGATTGTCGAGCAGGAAGGCATCGTGCCCGAACGGCGACTTCAATTCGACGAAGCTCACCGGCGCGCCCGCGGCGTTGAGCGCGTGGACGATCGTCCGCGATTCGCTGGTGGGATAGAGCCAGTCGGTGTCGAAGCTGACGAGGCAGAAGCGCGTGTCGCCGGTAAAGGCGTTGGCCAGCGTGCCTTTATGCTCTTCGGCGAGGTCGAAATAGTCCAGGGCTCGCGTAATGTAGAGGTACGAATTGGCGTCGAACCGGTCGACGAAGCTCAGCCCCTGATGGCGCAGATAGCTTTCGACCTGGAAATCGGCGTCGAACCCGAAGGTCTTCGAATCGCGGCTCTGCAGCTTGCGCCCGAATTTGGCGGTGAGCCCGGCTTCGGAGAGATAGGTGATGTGCGCCGCCATCCGCGCCACCGCCAGCCCCGAGGCGGGGGGATCATTGTCCTCATAATAGTCGCCGCCGCGCCAGCGATGGTCGGCCATGATCGCCTGCCGTCCGACTTCGTGAAAGGCGATGTTCTGCGCCGAATGCCGCGCCGCGCTGGCGATCACCACCGCCGAGGCGACTCGCTCGGGGAAGGTCGCCGCCCAGCTCAGCGCCTGCATCCCGCCCATCGATCCGCCGACCACTGCGAACAGCCGTTCGACGCCGAGATGGTCGAGCAGCATCGCCTGCGCGCGCACCATGTCGCGGATGGTGATGACGGGAAACGCCATCGCCCAGGGCTTGCCGGTGGCGGGATTGAAGCTCGCCGGCCCCGACGAGCCGAGGCACGAGCCGAGCACATTGGCGCAGATCACGAAATAACGATCGGTGTCGATCGGCTTGCCCGGCCCGACCATCCGTGCCCACCAACCGGGCTTGCCGGTCACCGGATGCGCGGACGCGACGTGATGGTCGCCGGTCAGCGCATGGCAGACGAGGATCGCATTGCCCGCATCGGGGGCGAGTTCGCCATAGGTTTCATAAGCGATGTCGACCGGCGACAGCAGCGCCCCGCCGTCGAGCCGCAAGGGCCCGGGGAGCGTCGCCGTGCGGCTCAGGCCAAAACGCGCGTCGTCAAGCATGGAGACCGGTTAGGGGGTGCCGGGCGGAGAGGCAACCGGCGCGTCAGTCGGCCTTGCGCCGCGCGAGCGCGACCGCCTGCAGGATATTGTCGACGACGAAATCGGGCGCCTCGTGCGGCAGCCCGTGACCCGCGGTGGCGGCGATATTCTGCCGGGCGTTCGACGAGAGCGACAGGAACTGTTTCTGCATTTGCTGGGTCGCCGCCTCGAGCTTGATCGCCAACGGCTCGGATAGGCCGGGTACCATGCGAAAGCGCGGGCTGTGCGTCGCGACGATGACCGGCCTGGCGCCGAGCGTCTTCAGTTCGCGCGCCTGCGCCGCGCTGGCAGTGAAATTCAGCTTCTCCTCGTTCTTCGTCGGGTCCGCGATCATCATCGTGAGGAAGCTGCGCGCCTCGGTCACCGCCTTTTCCTCGCCCACTGCGGCAGGCGGCAGAAGCGACAGCCATCTGGTCATCTGATCGGGGTGAGTCGAGGAGATCAGCACCAGCCCGGCGGTCTCGCCCGGATAGCGTGCGGCGAAGACCAAGGTGTGCAGGCCGCCGATCGAATGGCCGGCGAGCAGATAGGGACCGGGCACCTTCGCTTTGGCCAAAGCGGCGTGCAGATCGGCGGCGGCATCCGCGCTGGTGCGCGGTGCGGCGGGCGCCGGATCGCTGCCGCCGAGGCCGGCGCGATCGTAGCGGCAGATCCGGGTAACCGGGGCGACCTTCTCCGCAATGCCGCCCCAGCCCGGATCCTCGACGGGGGCGGTGCCCAGCCCGGCGTCGATCACCACCGTGGGGCTGCCGACGCCCGTGCAAGACAAGCGGATCGACCGTCCGCCCACCTCGAACCGGCCATCGATCGGCGCCGCATCGGCCGCGGCCGGCGCGTCGGAAGGAACGGCCGCGAGCAAAGCCAAAGCGGAAACCAGCAAGCCGTACATCGAGCCCTCCCAAATCGGCGCCGACGGTTTAAACGGGTTTCCCGTGCGCCGACAACCTGGCCGCTCGCGCCGAGGCCACTCTAGGCGGCCTTGCGCGCTTCCACTCGGCCGCTGATCGCTTGCGCCGCCATCCGCCCGGTCTGCGCGCCGCCGTTCATATAGCCCGGATAAGCCTCGGACAGATGCTCGCCGGCGAACCAGATCCGCCCCGCGCCCGGCACATGGCGCTCGGCCGGATCGTCCGATTCGACGCAGAGCAGTCGCGCAAACCGGGTGATCTGGCCCGGGCGGAAATTGACATAGGCGCCGAGCGTCAGCGCCTGGGCATGCCAGTTGGTCCGGGCATAGGGGCCGGTAAAGGCCGTTTCGAGACCCGGAAGCGCCGGCGCGGCGCCGCTGGCGAAACGTGCCGCCAGCGCCGAGGGTTCCTCGGTCTCGGCGCGGGTCACTTCGTCGCCGCCGAGGAACCAGGTCCAGACCGGAGCGACGCCGTCGGCGCGGTGGACGCTGCCGTCCCAGCCGAGTGCCCAGCCGGCCTCGGCCCGAGTCTGCCACAGCTCGCCGCCGACTCCCATCGGCGCGCGCCACGGCGTGCTGCCGGCGCCTGCCTGCACCTTCTCGTTATGACCCAGCGCCATCTCGGCGATGAAGGCACGCCAGATCGCGGGCAAGGGTACGCGCCAGTCGATCTGGCGGAGCAACGGTGCCGGCACCGCGACGATCGCCGTCTCGGCCTCGGCGGTCGATCCGTCGAGAAAGCCGAGCCGCACGCCGCCGCGCGCGTTCTCGATGTGGAGCAGCCTTTTGCCGGTGGTGATGCGATCGGCATAATGCGCCGACATCGCGTCGATCAGCGCGCTGCTGCCGCCCTCGATCACATAGCGTTCGTCCGATTCGCCGAGCACTTCGATCCGCTCGCCGTCGACGGTGGGCAGGTTGAACACCAGTTCGACTGCCGAAGCATGCGCCGGCTCGACGCCATATTCGGTGCGGCTGGTCGCTTCCATCAGCTGGCGCACCCAGGCTGGGCCCATCAAGGTGCGGTGCTTGTCGAGATAGCCCATGATCGACATGCGATCGAGCTCGGCGGCGACATGGTCGAAATCCTTCTCCAGCCGCGCCGAATCCCTGTCGATCTGCGCGGCGATCGGCCGCAGCGCCTCGGCGAGTTCGGAGTCGGTCAGCAACCGCCCGTCGCCGAGGATCAAGGTGCGGTGCGGCTCGGCCTTGCGGTCGACCAGCTTGACGCCGAAGCGCTTGCACAGCGCCTGCATGTCGTCGTGATCGGTATTGACCAGCTGGCCGCCGACCTCGAACCATGTGCCGCCCGCCGGCCGATGGGTGAACATCCGTCCGCCGGTGCGCGCACGGCCTTCATAGACATGCGCGTCCACGCCCGCCTCGCGCAGATGGTGCAGCGCGCTCAGTCCGGCGATCCCGCCGCCGATGATCGCGACGCGGCCGCCGGCAAAAGCATGCGCGGGGCGCGGCAGCGCAGTCGCCATGCCCGCCGCGGCGATACCCTTGAGCAACGCGCGCCGGGTCGCGCCCGGGGCGCCCGGCACCGGCGGTCTTTCGCCCGCCGCGATCAGGTTGCGCGCCCGCGCCGTCGCCAGCGCCCGCCACACCATGCTGCTTCCCCGCATCGTCCCCTCCTGCTCGCCCACGCCGAGCTTGCCATCCGCAGGCCATTCCGCCAAGCCGCGCGACCATGGATGCACCCGTTCCCAATCGCTGGGTCATGGAAATCGCCCCTTATGTTCCGGGGCGCTCGACCACCGATTCCGGCAGCAAGGCCGTCAAGCTCTCGTCGAACGAGAACCCGTTCGGCACGCCCGAAGTGGCGCGCGCCGCGTTCGCCGCGGCGGCGTCGCAGCTCGAGCGCTATCCCGATGCCAGCGCGGCCGAGCTGCGCGAGGCGATCGGCGCGCATTACGGGGTCGATCCGGCGCGGATCATCTACGGCACCGGCTCGGACGAAGTGCTCCATCTCGCCGCGGGGGCCTATGCCGGGGTCGGCGACGAGGTGATCTATGTCCGCTACGGCTTCGCGGTGTACGACATCGCCGCGCGGCGGGTCGGCGCGACGCCGGTGGTAGCGCCCGACAAGGATTATGCGAGCGATGTCGATTCGATCCTCGCCTGCGTGACCGATCGGACGAAGCTCGTGTTCATCGCCAATCCGAACAACCCGACCGGCACCTATACGCCGCGCGCGGAAATCGCCCGGCTCCACGCGGCGCTGCCGCCGCACGTGCTGCTGGTGATCGACCAGGCCTATACCGAATATCTCGATCCCGAGGACGACGATGGCGGGCTCGATCTCGCGCGCACCGCGAAGAACGTGCTGGTCACCCGCACTTTCTCGAAGATCTTCGGGCTCGCCTCGGAGCGGGTCGGCTGGGGCTATGGCGCGCCCGAGATGATCGACGCGATGCACCGCATCCGCGCGCCGTTCAATTTCAGCACCGCGGCGCAAAAGGCGGCGGTGGCGGCTTTGGGCGACCACGCATTCGTCGAGCGCAGCTACACGCATAACCGCGAATGGCGCGGCTGGTTCGCCGAACAGATCGGGGCGATGGGCAACAAGGGGCTGCGCGCGGTCCCCTCCAAGGCCAATTTCCAGCTGGTTCTGTTCGAAGGCGAAGTGACCGCCGAGGCGGCCTACAAGGCGCTGATGGAGCGCGGTTACATCGTCCGCTGGCTGCCGGGGCAGGGGCTGCCGCACGGGTTGCGCATCACCATCGGCACCGAAGACGAGATCCAGGGCGTCGCGAGCGCCATTCGCGAGGTCGTCGGCGCCTGATGCTGCCCTTTGCCCGCGTCACCGTCATCGGATTGGGGCTGATCGGCTCGTCGATCGCACGCGGGGTGCGCCAGCACATGCCGAGCGTCCGCGTCACCGGCTATGACGCGGATCCGGCAGTGCGCGAGACCGCAGTGCGGATCGACTTGTGCGACGATGTGGCCGACGCCGCAGGGACCGCGGTGATCGACGCCGATCTGGTGATCCTGTGCGTGCCGGTCGGCGCGATGGGCGCGGTCGCGGCCGAGATCGCCCAGGATCTGCCCGCCGATGCGATCCTCAGCGACGTCGGCTCGTGCAAGGAAAGCGTGATCGAGGCCGTCCGCGCATCTTTGCCCGAGGCGGTGTTCGTTCCTGCGCATCCGGTGGCGGGCACCGAGAATAGCGGCCCCGAAGCGGGCTTCGCCTCGCTGTTCCACCATCGCTGGTGCATCGTCACCCCGCCCGAAGGCACCGACGGGCTCGCAGTCGAACGCGTGCTCGAATTCTGGCGCCGGCTGGGCGCCGAAGTCGAGACGATGGAGCCGGCGCATCACGATCGCGTGCTCGCGGTCACCAGCCATTTGCCGCATCTGATCGCCTATACCATCGTCGGCACCGCTTCGGACCTCGAGGAAGTGACCGCGTCCGAGGTGATCAAATATTCGGCCGGCGGCTTTCGCGACTTCACCCGCATCGCCGCTTCGGACCCGACGATGTGGCGCGACGTGTTCCTCGCCAATCGCGAGGCGGTGCTCGACATGCTCCAGCGCTTCTCGGAGGATCTCACCGCGCTCCAGCGCGCGATCCGCTGGGGCAAGGGCGACGAATTGTTCGAATTGTTCAGTCGCACCCGCGCCGTCCGTCGCTCGATCATCGACCAGGGCCAGGACGATGCCCGCCCCGATTTCGGCCGCAGCCACGACTGACGCCGCCGGCGCTTGCAATGTAGGATTTCGCCTGCTGTACTGGCGGACGCTTGCGTTTTCGCAGCGTCTTCGCACCCTTTGGCATCGTTCAGGCTGCAACCCCCGACGAAACATTATTTCATTTTGCGGAAATTTTATGCCGTGATTTACGTGAAAACCGTGAATCTGTGCGGTCCAAATCCTATACGAGGTTCTTCGCATTGATCGCGCGGAACACCCGCGACTCGATCTCCTCGCGCTTCAGCCCCGCGGGGATCGCCTCGCCGAAGCGGAAGGTTACCACGCCCGGCCGCATCGGTCCGTGCTTGGGCCAGACGCGCGCGCTGTCGAGTGCCACCGGTACCACCGGCAGCCCGACCGCGCGGTAGAGCCCCGCCAGCCCTGCCTGCACCGGCGGCGTCTCGCCCATCGCCGAGCGCGTGCCTTCGGGGAACAGGATCACCGAACGCCCCGCGGCGCCGGCGGCCTTGGCCTCGCGCATCATCTGGCGCAGCGCGGAGGCCGCGCCGCTGCGGTCGATGATGATGATGCCGTAGCGCCGCGCCGCCCAGCCCCAGACCGGGATCCGCGCAAACTCGTGCCGCATCACCACCGTCGGTGCGCCGAGCATCCGGACCAGCTCGAACGTCTCGAGAAAGGACTGGTGCTTCGACGCGTACAATGCCGGAGTCGCCAGCGGCGCGCCTTCCACCCGGACGCGGATCCCGGCCAGATTGCGCGAGCACCACGCATGATACTGTGTCCAGAACAGCACCCAGCGCCGAAAAACGCGCTGGCCGAACAGCGCCATCACCGGCGCGAGCAGCACGATCGGTACCGACAGGCCGTAAAAGGCGATCTTGAACAGGACGCTGCGCAGCCGGTCCATCAGCCTGCGCCCACCCACAGTGCGATCCGGCGCACGAGGAATTTGTGATATTCGCGGAACAGCACGCGCCAGCCCGGGCTGTTGGGACCGCTGCGCACCGCGTCGCCGACCACCTCGACGCCGCCGCCCAGCGCGCTGGCCAATTCCATCCGCGCACGCGGCATGTGCCAGTCGGTGGTGACCAGCCGCACGGTCCTGAAATCGTGCTCGCGCACCCATTTCGCCGTCTCGTCGGCGTTCGACCGGGTGTCGACCGCCTGCCAGCCGAGATCGATGCAGCAGGCCATCCACTTGCGGTCGATCTTGAACTGTACCGCGAGCTCGACCGGGCGAACGTCGGGATCGACGCCGCTCACCAGCATCCGTTTCGCGTCGCCGGCGCGGAGCACCGCGAGCCCGCGGTCGATCCGTCCGCCGCCGCCGGTCAGCACCACGATCGCGTCGGTCTTGCGCGCGTCGAGCGGCTTGCCGAGCGAAAGCAGGAAGATCGCGAAGCCCAGCGCCCAGGCGAGCAGCAGCAACAGGCAGATGCGCCAGATCACAGCCGCTTCCCCAAGGTACGCAGCACTGCGACGCGCGCCGCCAGCGTCGAGAGCAAGGCGAAGCCGATGGGCAATAGCAGCAGCAGGAACCAGTCGCGCTGCTGAAGTGCGACGCCGCCCAGCATCTCGGAGCCGACCGCGCTCAGCCGTCCCTGCAGGAACCAGACGAGGATCAGCGCGGCCGCCGTGCCGGCGATCCCGCCCAGCAGCGTGTCGAAAGCGATGCGCCGCTGGAACAGGCGGGCGATCTGGACGTCGGTGGAACCCAGCATGTGGAGCACATCGATCGTGTCGCGGTGCGTGTCCAGCCCCGCGCGCGCGGCGAGCAGCACCACCGCCGCGGTCGCGCCTGCGATCAGCAGCATCAGGCTCACCGCCAGCCAGCTCATCGTGGACATGAAGCTGCGCACCGGCGACAGCCATTGCGCGTGGCGATCGACCCGCGCGCCCGGCGCGATCCGCCGCGCCGCCGCCTCGATCGCGGCGAAGTCGCCGCCGCGCGCCTCGACGTCGATCATCGCCGGCATCGGCAGGTCGGAATCGAGCCCGGCATCGCCGAGCCACGGCTTGAGCAACTGGGCCAGATGCGCCCGATCGACTTCGCGGACCCGGGTCACGCCGGGAAGCTTTGCCAGCGTCGCCACCATCGCCGCCGCCTGGCTGTCGCGCAGGCTCGCGATCGGTTCGACGATCTGCACCGTCAGCCGCCCCGAAAGCTCGCGATCGAGCTGCGCGGTCGCGGCGAACATGCCCAGCCCCAGCGCGCCGGCGAGCACGGTGAGGAACAGCATGATCGCCATGATCCACGTCATCGCGCGCGTCGGCGTGCCTTCGTCGAGCAGGCGCCGGTCGGCGGCGTTGGGGCTGAGGCTCGGGATCACGATTGGCCCGGCGGGTTGCGCAGCACGCCGGTGGGGTCGCTCAGCTTGCCATGCTCGATCCGCATCATCTGCGCGTTGGGAATGCGGTGGAGCAGATGGAAATCGTGCGTCGCCACCACCACGGTGGTGCCGAGCCGGTTGAGCGATTCGAACAGATAGAGCAGCCGCTCGGCCATTTCGGGATCGACATTGCCGGTCGGCTCGTCGGCGACGAGCAGTTCGGGCCGTGCGATCACGGCACGGGCGATCGCGATGCGCTGCTGCTCGCCGCCCGACAGGGTCGGCGGCCTGGCGCGCCCGCGCTCGGTGAGCCCCACCCAGGCGAGCATCTCGCGCACCGGTGCCTCGATGTCGCTCTCCTGCACCCCGGCGACGCGCAGCGGCAGCGCGATATTGTCATAGGCCGAAAGGTGCGGGACCAGCCGGAAATCCTGGAACACCACGCCGATCCGGCGGCGAAAGCCCGGCAGCCTTTGCCGCGGCAAGGCGCCGGCATCCTCGCCGAACAGCCGGATCACGCCGCGCGACGGCCGTTGGGCGAGGTAGAGCAATTTGAGCAAAGACGTCTTGCCCGCGCCGGACGGGCCGGTCAGGAAATAAAAGGATCCGCTCTTGAGCGTGAAGCTGACGTCCGAGAGCGTCTCGGTACCCGTGCCATAGCGCAAGCCGACATTCTCGAACTGGACGATATTGGCCATTCGCCGGCGCCGGCCGCTCCTTGCTTACCCGTGGCGCACGGCATCGCACAGGCCGGTCGCCGGCTCAAGCGATGGCGGCGCGGAGACTCTTGTGGGGCCGATTCGTTACAGCTAGAATCACCATACCCGGTCAGTGGGCAACCGGGCGGGTGAGACGCTTAGATGATCCTCGAATGCAGCCAGTGCCGGACGCGGTACCTCGTTCCCGACAGCGCGATCGGAGCCGAGGGGCGCACGGTGCGGTGCGCGAGCTGCAAGCACAGCTGGTATCAGGCGCCGGCAATTGGCGACCTCGCCACGCGCGCCGCGCCGGCCGAAAGCCGCCCTGCGCCGGGCGCGGTAGCGGTCGCGGAGCGTCCGCGCGCGCAGGCGCAACTCCAGCCGGACGGCTTCACCGCGCGGTCGAGCCCTGCCCGTGGTCAGGCCGCCCCGCCCGTGCCAGCTCCCGTCGCTGCCCGTGCCGCGCCCGAGCCGCGGGTCGAGCCACCCGCGCCGCGCGTCTACGAAGATCCGATCGCCGAGGCGCCGCCCGAATATGATCCGTTCGCCCCGCCGCCGCGCTTCAAGCCCCGTCGCAATCCGGCTAGGCGCTGGACCGCCGCTGCGGTGATCGCCGGCGTGTCGATGCTGCTCGGCACCGGCGCCATCCTCTATTCGGGCGCGCCGGGCATCGCCGCGCAACTCGGTCTCGGCATCGGCGGCGAGGCCGAGACGCCGCTTCGTTTCACCGACAAGAGCGTCGAACTGCGCAACATGCCCAATGGCAGCGAGGCGTTCGTCGTCTCGGGCAAGGTGATCAATCCCACCGGCGATCCGCAGCGCGTGCCCGACATCCGGGTCGAGCTCCGCGACGGTGCCGACCAGCTCGTCTATAGCTGGCGGATCACCCCCGAGAACCGCGCGCTGGGCCCCAGGGCTTCGCTCGACTTCACCGGCGCCAAGCTCGACGTTCCGCCCAATGCCAAGGTCGTCGAGCTCAGCTTCGCGAGCGAAATCGGCGGCTGATCCAGCCGAGCCGCAGGCCGTGGAGCAAGGCGGCGGCGACCATTCCAAGGCCAGAGGCGAGCACCAGTCCGTTCGGCCCATAGCCGCCATGGACCAGCAGCACGCCCAATCCGCCGGTGATGACGAAGAATGCGAGGATGCCGTTGACGCCGGCGATCACCTGATCGCCGAGCGAGCGCAGCGCATAGACGAACACCACCTGCACCCCGTCGAACAGGATGAACGGCGCCCATAGCACCAGCATCGCGGCGGCGAGGCGATGCACCGGCTCGGTCGCGGGGAAGACCGCGACCACCGGCAGCGCCAGCACGATCAGCGCCAGCGACAATATGCCCGTTGCCAGCGCCGCCAGCATCGCGGCGATCGCGGTCCGCCGTGCCGCCTGCCCGGGCACGCCTTCACCCACGGCATTGCCGACGCGCACGCCCGCCGCCGAGCCAAGCCCCAGCGCCACGGCAAAGGTGACGTTGTGGATCGAGAAGACGATCTGGAAGGCATGCGCGGTCGTCGCGTCGATCCGGGTCGAGAGCGCGATCAGGATCGCGAAGCCGATCAGTTCGAGCCCCGAGGCGATCGCCGGCACCACGCCGAAACAGGCGAGCCGCCATGCTCCCCGCCACGAATCGCGGCTGCCGAGCTCGGTCAGGTCCTGCACGCCGCGCTGTCCCGCACGCGGCAAGGTCCACGCCGCGACGACCATGCCGATCGCGCCGAGCGCCGAAGCGATCGCAGTGGCCAGCGCCGCGCCGACTGCGCCCATCACCGGCGAGCCGAGCTGCCCGGTGGCGAGCACCCATGCCAGCACCGCGTTGACCGGCAGGACCGACAGATTGACCATTGTCACCCGCCGCGGCCGGCTCACCCCTTCGAGGAAGAAACTCGCGGCGACGATGATCAGCTGGAACGGATAAGCGAGCGCCATCACTTGCACCACGTCCGCCGCGGCGGGCGCGGTGGCCGGGGCGACGCCGAGCCCGAGCAGCATCGGTTCGGGCCACAGGAACAATGCGAGCCCGCTGGTCAGCCCGAGAATCAGCGCGAGCAGCATGCCCTGATGGAAAACCCGTCCGGTCTCGCGCAGCTCGCCGGCACCGTCGGCGCGCGACACATAGACGAGGATTCCGGTCAGCCAGCCCAGCCCGACCACGATTCCCGGAAAGGTCAGCGACCGGCTCGCGCCCAATGCCGCTGCCTCGCCGGTGCTCACCAATCCGACCACCGCGACATCGGTGACATGCAGGATCGTCCAGTTGAGGCTGGTCAGCACTACCGGCCAGGCGAGCGCGAGGATGCGGCGCATCTCGGCGGAGAGGGAAGGGGAGAGCAACATGCGGGCCGCCGCGTGTAGGCGTATCTGCGGATTCGCGAAAGCGTGCGACGATGGGTTGCGTGGGTCGAAACGCTTTGCTAGGGGCCGCGCCTTACCAGACGCCGGGAGCCTCCCGGCGAGTTTCACGTGCGGTCGTGGCGGAACTGGTAGACGCGCAACGTTGAGGTCGTTGTGGCCGAAAGGCCGTGGAAGTTCGAGTCTTCTCGACCGCACCAGAAACCCCCGGGCGCCGCAGCGCGGCCCCGATTTTTTCTCCAGCTCTGGCACAATTTTGCGACAAGTCGCTTGTAGCCAACCGGTGAACGCGCCCGCTCAGGGCTGCGCGCCTGTGTTGGAGTAGACGGAATGGTGAAGTGGGGATGCGCGATCGGCGCGCTGATGGTCGGTGCGCCGCCGATGGTGGCGAACGCGCAGGACCAGGCCATGCCCGCATCTGCGACCCAGCCCGGTGCCGTGCAGGATCAGGCTGCCCCAGCGACGCAAGGTCAGCCGCCGGCCCCCGCGGAGGAAGCCGCCGAGGACAGTGCCAATGAGGAGATCGTCGTCACCGGTCAGTTGCGCGGCACGGTCCCCGGCGACATTCCGCCCGAGGTCCAGCTCAACCCGGCCGATATTCGTGCGTATGGCGCGTCGAACGTCGCCGAACTGATCGGCCAGCTGTCGGCGCAGCTTGGCACCGGTCAGGGGCGCGGCGGCGAGGCGCCGGTGATCCTGCTCAGCGGCCGTCGCGCCAGCATGGGCGAGGTTCGCGATCTGCCGCCCGAGGCGATCGAGCGCATCGACATCCTGCCCGAGGAAGTGGCGCTCAAATATGGGTACAGCGCCTCGCAAAAGGTGATCAATTTCGTCCTGCGCCGGCGCTTCCTCGCGCTCACCACCGAGATCGAGGGGCGCACGCCCACCGCGGGGGGGAATGCCGGCGGCAAGGGCGAGGCCAAGCTCGACAAGATCCGCCGCGACGACCGGCTGTCGCTCAACCTGCTCTACGATCAGTCGTCGGGCATTCTCGAGAGCGAACGCGGCGTCTCGCGCGCCGGTTCTTCGCTGTTCGACACCCGCGGCAATCTGGTCTTCGACGGCGAACCGTCCACCGCCGTCGGGGTGCCGGAAGCCGCAGCAGCCGGCCCGCTGGCTGCGAGCGCCTTTGCGGGTGCGCCGAACCGTACCGACGTCACGCCGTATCGCACGCTGGTGAGCCCGCAAAAGAAGCTCAACCTCAGCGGAGTCTATCGCCGCCCGCTGTCGCCCAAGATCAGCGCCGCCGCGACCGTCGCATTGGAGGGGACCGAGAGCCAGTCGCTGCTCGGGCTCCCCGGGATCACGCTCGATCTGCCCGCCGGCAATCCGTATTCGCCGTTCGCCGAGGACGTTGCGCTGCTGCGCTATGTCGGCCAGTCGCCGCTGACGCGCTCGAACAGCAGCCGCAATGCCGAGCTCGGGCTCACCGTGAACGGCGACGGTACGCCTTGGGCGGACAGCTGGCGCTGGTCGTTCCAGAGCAATTACGAGCTCAATACGACGCAGTCGATCACCGATAACGGCGTCGATCCGTCCGCGATGCAGGCGCGGCTCGATGCGGGGGATCCCGCCTTCAATCCCTTCGCGGCGCTTCCCGCGAGTCTGATCCGCAGCCGCCCGTTCGATACCGCCAACACGCGGTCGAGCACCGGCCGGATCGACATGCTCACCAACGGTCCGTTGTTCCGGCTGCCCGCCGGCAACGTCAATGCCAGCATCCGCGTTTCTGGACAGACCCGCGATTTTTCGAGCGAGAGCTTCCGGCGCGGCATCGCCAGTTCGGCCGACATTTCGCGCGACAGCGCCAATATCCGCGGCAATCTCGATCTGCCGATCGCCAGCCGGCGCAACGCGGTGCTCGACGCGATCGGCGATTTCTCGCTCAACGCCAATTTCGAAGTCGAGCAGCTTTCCGATTTCGGGCGGCTCACCGCCACCGGCTATGGCTTCAACTGGTCGCCGATTCCGCAAGTCCGCGCGCTGGTCAACTGGACGCAGGACAGCAATGCGCCGAGCCCGCAGCAGCTCGGCAATCCGACGGTGACCACGCCGAATGTCCGCGTCTTCGATTATGTCCGCGGCGAGAGCGTCGACATCACCACGATCACCGGCGGCAATCCCTCGCTTCGGGCCGACAGCCGGCACGTGTTCAAGGCCGGGCTCAATATCCGCCCGTTCACCGAGACCAATCTGACGATCATCGCCAACTATACCAATCAGCGCTACCGCAACACGCCGGGCAATCTTCCCGGCGCCACGGCAGAGGTCGAGGCGGCATTCCCCGACCGCTTCGTGCGCGATGCCGACGGGCAATTGCTGAGCATCGACTATCGCCCGGTCAATTTCGCCAGCTACGACCATTCCGAACTGCGCTGGGGCTTCAATCTGTTCGTGCCGATCGCCTCGCCGGCGCAAAAGCGCATGCAGGCGCGCCGTACCGCGTTCCAGGCTGCGATGGCCGAATCGCGGCGCACCGGCCAGCCGCTGCCTCCCGAAATGGCCGCGCAGCTCGACCAGTTTCGCCGGCTGGGCCAGCAGCAGAGCCTGTTCGGCGGCAACCAGCGCGGCCAGGGGCAGCGCCAGCAGGGCCAGGGCCAGGCGCAGGGCGGCGAGCGGCCGCAAGGCGAGGGCGCACCGCAAGGCGGCGCTCCCGGCGCCGGACAGGACCGCGGACCGGGTCGCGGGCCGGGCGGCGGCTTTGGTCCGGGTGGCGGTGGCGGTGGGCGCGGCTTTGGCGGCCGTGGTGGCGGTTTCGGCGGCAACACGCTGCAGTTCAGTCTCTTCCACACCTGGGTCTTCCGCGACCAGCGCGTGATCCGGGCGGGGCTTCCGGTGCTCGATTATCTCGACGGCGCCGCGCTCGGCAGCAACGGCGGCACCCCGGCGCACAAGCTTGAATTCCAGAGCGGCATCCAGCGCGACGGCTATCGGCTGCGGCTCGAGGGCAGCTGGGAGAGCGGCACCGACGTGACCACCGGCGCGCTCGGCAGCACCGACCGGCTCGATTTCGGCAGCCTGACCAAGGTCAATCTGGTCGCGCAGGCCGATCTCGGCCAGCAACTCGATCTGCTGCTCAAGCATCCGTGGCTGCGCGGCACGCGAGTCAGCTTCCGCGTCGACAATCTGTTCGATACGCGGCGGCGGGTGACCGATGGCACCGGCGGCACCCCGCCCGCCTATGAGCCCGATCTGCTCGATCCCACCGGCCGCGTCGTCCGGCTCAGCATTCGCAAGCAGTTCTTCTAGGGCTCAGCGCGAGGCCATGATCGGCTGCTTGATCCGCCGTTCGAAGCGGCCGCCGCCTTTGTCCTGCTCCATGATCCGCCGGTAGAGCAAAGTGATCGAGACGCGGCGGTTGCGCGGATCGGTCGGGGTCTCGACGATCAGCGGCTCGCGGTCGGCGACGCCTTCGATCCGCTCGAAGCGCATCTCGGGCACCCCGCCGCCCGAAAGCCGGCGCCGGGTCGCCTCGGCGCGGCCGCTGGAGAGCATCCAGTTGTTCATGTTGCGCGGATCGCCATAGCCGAGGCTGTCGGTATGGCCGCGGATCATGATCGGATTCTCCATCCCCGCGATGCTCTCGGCGATCGTGCCGATCAGCGCGCTGGCGTCGCTGACCAAAGCGGTCGTGCCGAGATCGAACATCGAATATTTGGCGTCGTCGAGCAGGTCGATCCGCATCCCGTCGCGGGTCGCGACGAAGCGGATATGCTTGGCGAGCTTGGCCAGCTGCGGCCGCGACCGCATCTTGTTCTGGATCGATTTGGCGGTCTGGTTGAAATTCTTCTGGTCCTGCTCGGTCAGCGCGCGCTGGTCCTTGAGCGTGCCCTTCTCGCCGGTGCCGACCTCCTTGCCGCCGACCCCGCCGACCGGGACGGTGAGCGATTTGGTGCCGGTCTGCGAGGCTTTGTTGGGGTAATTGTCCTTGGCGTTGAGCGCATCGCCGCCGAACAGCCCGTTCGAACCCGCGCTGTTCTGGCGCAGCTCGACCAATGTCGGCGCGAAATAGTCGGCCAGCGCCTTGCGCTGCTTCTCGGTGGTCGCGCCGAGCAGCCAGAGCAGCAGGAAGAACGCCATCATCGCGGTCACGAAATCGGCATAGGCGACCTTCCATGCGCCGCCGTGATGGCCGCCATGGCCTTCGACGAAGATCTTCTTGACGATGATCTTCGGCGGCTGGTTCGATCCGTGGGGCGCGCGCGCTGCAGCCATGACGTCAGCGTCCGCGCAAGCCGTCGAACACTTCGCCGAAGTTCGGCTGGTTGTGATGCGCGATGCCCGAGCGTGCCGCCTCGATCACCAAAGGTTGCGGATGGCCGTGGAGCGAGGCGATGATGATCTGCTTGACGGTGTGATAGATCGCCGCGTCGGCGTCGATCACTTGCTGGAGCCGGGTCGCGAGCGGTCCGACGATGCCGTAAGCGAGCAAAACGCCGAGAAAGGTACCGACCAGCGCCGATCCGATCATCCCGCCGAGGATGCTCGGCGGCTTGTCGATCGAGCCCATCGTCTTGACCACCCCGAGCACCGCCGCGACGATGCCGAGCGCGGGCAGCGCGTCGGCAAGACCCTGCAAGGTCGTCTGCGGCCCCTGCACTTCGTGGTGATGGGTCTTGATCGCATTGTCCATCACCTCTTCGACCGCATGGACGTCGAGCGTGCCGCTGGAGACCACGACGAGCCGCAGCGTATCGGTGATCAGGTTGATCAGCGTGTGATCGGCGAGCAGGCGCGGATATTCGGCGAACATGGCCGAGGACTTCGGGTCCTCGACATGTGGCTCGAGCGCGATCGGCCCCTCGGTGCGCAGCATCTTCATCAGCTTCGAGACGAGGAAGATCGTGTCGAGATAATCCTGCTTCTTGTATTTCGGGCCCTTGACGACCTTCATGAAGCCGCTGCCCAGCGCCTTCAGTTCCTTCATCGAATTGCCGATGATCAGCGCGCCGATCGCGGCCCCGCCGATGATCAGCATCTCGTGGGGGAGGGCATGGAGCACGGGCCCGAGCGCGCCGCCGGTGATGACGAACCCGCCGAACACCATCGCGATCAGGACGACAAAGCCGATCAGCACGAACATGCGACTAAACTTCCCCCTGTGCCGTCATTCGGCCACTCGCTTTGGTAAACGACCGCTTCGCCGTAAGTTTGAGCGGAAAATCGCGGTCTTGGCGCCTGCCCTCAGAGATAGTCGAACAGCGACAGGCTCGACAGCTTTGAGAAGCTCGCCTGCGTCGCCTGCAGGATCGTCAGCGTCTTCTGGAGCTCGGTGACGGCGACGGTGACGTCGGTATCCTCGAGCGCCGAGCGTACGTCCTCGCGCGCTTCGCCGGCGGCGGTCAGCCGGTCGGCATCGAGCTCGAGCCGCGCCGAGCGCGCACCCGCCGACGCCCGCGCAAGGGTCACGCTCTCCAGCGACCCCTTGATCCCGGTGAGCGCGCTATCGGCTGCCGCCTTGACGTCGCCGCCGGCATTCAGCGCGGTGGCGAAGTCGGCAAGCACCGCGAACATGTCGCTCCCGCCGCTGGCGAAGGCGCGGTCCCCGGTCACCGTGCCCTGCACCCCGGTGCCTTCGCCGATCGGGATCGCCGAGGGCTCGCCGCTGCCGGCGAAGTCGATCGATCCATCCGCCGCTTTCACATAAGCGACATCGCCGCTCGCGCCGCCGAACAAAGGCTGGCCGCGCACGTCCATGGTGTTGGCGAGCCCGAACAGCGTGTCGCGGATCGATTCGAGTTCCTTGCCGATCGCCGCGCGATTGGTGTCCGAAAGCGTGCCGTTTGCCGCCTGGGTGGCGAGCTCCAATGCGCGCGTCAGCTGCGCCTCGACGCTCTCGAGCGTGGTGTCGGTCTGGGCGAGCAACCCCTGCGCCATGCCGATATTGGCGGCCCAGGCGCCGTCGTTGGCGCTCTGCCGGCTGATCCCCTGCAGCCGCAGATAGGCGCCCGGATCGTCCGAAGGCGCGAGCAACTTCTTGCCGGTGGCGATCTGGATCTGGGTCCGGTCGGCATCGGCGGTCAGCCGCGTCATCAGCGATGCGGGACGATTGTAGAGCTGCGAAGTCGCGACGCGCATGGTCAGCCTCACCGGATCTCGAGGATGGAATTGAGCGTCTCGCGCGCGATCTGGATCACGCGGCTCGACGCCTGATAGGCCTGTTGGAAGCGGATCAGATCGACTGCTTCCTCGTCGACATTGACCCCCGTCGCTGCGGCGCGCTCGGCAATTGCGGAATCGCGCATCGCGGTCTGCGCTTCGGCGACCGACTTGCGCGCCGAGAGCGCGGCGGCGTTGGCCGACGTGACGCTGGCGATCGTGTCCTCGAACCGGCCGCTGCCGCGCAGCGCCTCCAGTCCGGCGAGATTGCTGTTGTCGCGGATGCCCGCGCCGTTCGCCGCCGCGGCGATGCCGCGCGGATCGTCGAGCACGAGCGCAAGCTGGTACGCCGGATCGCCGATTGCGAACATCGGCCCGCCGCTGTTCCCGTCGAGATCCTCGCCGGCGGCCTGCACCGTATTGATACCCTCGGCGAATGCCGTGGCGAGCCTGTTCACTTCGTCCATCGCGCCGGCGATGCGCTCGGCGCCCTCCGCGAAGCCGGCGAGCGCACCGCCGCTCGGGAATGCGGCGCTGCCCTCGCCCTGAAAGTGCAGCGTGTAGGCGACCAGTCCTTCGTCGCTGCGCTGATACGTGATCGCGCCGGTATTCTCGCCCTGGACGAGTATCGGCCCGGCGACGCTGCCGACGCGGACGACTGCGCGCCCGGCAGGATCGGTCATCACCGAGACGTCGGTGATCGCGCTCATCTGCTCGAGCAGCCGGTCGCGTTCGTCGAGCAACGCGGCCTGGCCGCTGGTGCCTTCCTGCTGGCGGCCGAGTCCGGCATTGACCCGGCCGAGCGACCGCGCGAGCGCGTTGAGCCCGGTGGTTGCGGCCTCGGCGCTCTTGTCGAGATCCTCCATCGCGCCGTCCAGCGCGGCGCCGGTGGCGGCGAAGGACGAGGCGATGCTCGACGCCGCCTCGATCATCGCGGCGCGCGGCGCCAGCGAGGCCGGATCGGCGGCGACGGCCTTGGCCGAATTGAAGAAGGTCGTGAGGCGATCGCCCAGCTTGTTGCCGGTGAGCGACTCCTCGACGCGCTGTAGCCAGGTCGCCCCGGCCTCGGTCTTGGCGAGGTCGGCGGTCGCGGTGCGTACCTCGGCGGTCTTGTAGACGTCGGCGGCACGGGTCAGCCCGCGTGCGACCACGCCCATGCCCTGCGCCGTACCGGTGGTGATCCCGGCCGGAGCGACGACCTCGCGAATATCGGTGGTCCTGCGCGAATAGCCGGCGGTGCCGGCGCTCGCGATGTTCTCGGACACCGTGGTGAGCGCGGTCTGATAGGCCTTGAGGCTCGACAGACCGATCGAGAGCATGTCGCTCATGGCGTGCTGCTCCCCTCAGCCGCGGGAGCCAGCGAAGCGTTCCGGGCGAGGAACTCGGTCATCGCCCTGCCGATCCCGATCGGCGCATGCGCCGCCATCGCCTGGGCGAGCTGCTGGTCCTGCATATCGCGGAACTGCTCGCTTGCCTTGCTGTCGAACAGTCCGTCGCCGAGCTTGGCCGCGCGCATCGACTTTAGCATCATGCCGGTGAAGATCGCCTCGAAGCGCTTGCCGGCGGCGTCGAGATTGTCGCTCGACGCCAGCCGCGACGTGTCGGTCGACACGCCGCCGCTCATGCTCGCGATCGGGGCGGAGACGCTGCTCACAGGATCACCAGCTCGGCCTTGAGCGCACCGGCCTCCTTGAGCGCCTCGAGGATCGCGACGAGGTCGGCCGGCGAAGCCCCGATCGCGTTGACCGCCTTGACCACGTCGGCCAGCCTGGGCCCGGGCTGCATCAGAAACATCGGCTTCTTCTCCTCCTCGACGCTCAGCGCGCTGTGCTGCTCGGTGACGGTCTCGCCCTTACTGAACGGCAGAGGCTGGCTGACATTTTGGGCCTCATCGATACGAACGGTGAGTTTACCATGCGTCACCGCGGCGGGGCTGACCCGGACGGCGGAGTTGATCACCACGGTGCCGGTGCGGGCATTGACGATGACGCGCGCCCGCGCCTCGGCCGCCTCGACCGGCAGATTCTCGATTTCCGACATCAGTTCTGCGCGGACATCGGCGCCGACCGGCGCCTGCACGGCGATCGACACGCCGTCGATCGCGCGGGCGCGCGCGGTGCCGAAACGCCCGTTGATCGCGTCCTGCACGCGCTGGGCAGTGGTGAAGTCGGCGCGGGCAAGGTTGAAGGTCAGGAACGGCGCACGATCGAAACCGGTATCGACCATCCGCTCGACGGTGGCGCCCTCGGGGATGCGGCCGCTGGAAGGCGTGTTGACGACGATCTTCGAGCCGTCGGCACCATCCGCGCCGAGCCCGCCGACCGCGAGATTGCCCTGCGCCATCGCATAGATCTGCCCGTCGGCGCCCTGCAGCGGGGTGAGGATCAGCGTGCCGCCGCGCAGGCTCTTGGACTTGCCCATCGAGGAGACGGTGATGTCGAGCTTCTGCCCGGGCTTGGCGAAGGGCGGCAGCTCGGCGGTGATCATCACCACCGCGGCGTTCTTGAGCGCGGGGCTCACGCCGGGCGGCAGCTGGAGGCCGAAGCGCGAAGCGACGCCCTTCATCGACTGGACGGTATATTCGAGATTGTCGTCGCCGGTGCCGGGCAGGCCGACGACCATGCCATAGCCGGTGAGCTGGTTGGTGCGAATTCCCTGGAAGCCGCCCAGATCCTTGACGCGCTGGGCGTGGGCGGGAGCGATGGCGGCGAACAGCGCCAGGAGGGCAAGCGCCATTCCCCTCCCTGAAAGGGAGGGGTTGGGGGTGGGTAGCGAGCGCAGCGAGCATGGTCCGGCTGCCGCGAAGGGCCCCCGGCCCCTCTTTTTCAGGGAGGGGAGCAAGAAGGAGAGATTGCGGATCATGGCTGCGGCCCTTTTCAAAACGGGCTGAGGATCTGGAAGAACCGGCTCAGCCAGCCCTGGCGGCTGGCGCGGGCGACGTCGCCCTTGCCGGTATAGGCGATGCGGGCGTCGGCGACGCGCGTGCTGGCGACGCGGTTGTTGGCGTCGATATCGGCGGTGCGGACGATGCCCTTGATCTGGAGGAACTCGTCACCGCGATTGAGGGTGACGCGCTTCTGGCCCTGCACCAGCATCGTGCCGTTGGGATAGACTGCCGCCACCGTCACGCTGACTTCGCCCGACAAGGCGTTGGCCTGATCGGCAGTGCCGGTGCCGGTGAAGTTGCGGCCGCCGCTCATGCTCGCGTCGCTCTTGTCGAACAGGTTGAGCGCGCCGGTGGTCGGCGGAGTCAGCGAAAAGCCGCCATTGCTGTCGAGCTTGGTGCCGGCCGATTTGGAGGCGCTGGTCCGCTCGACCAATACGATCGTCAGCGGATCGCCGACGCGGCGCGCGCGCATGCCTTCGTACAGTGCGGCATAGCCTTCGCCGGGCTGGAAGATGCTGCCGTTGGCCGGCGCTGCGACGGGCACCGGCGCGGGATAGGTCGCGGAGAAATCCTCCTTCGCCTTCTTCTTGCCGATGCCGAGGAACTGCGCCTTGGCGGGAGCGCTGGTGAAGGCGAGCGCGGCGACGACGAGCGCGCCGGTGGCGAGGCCGGTGAGGAACTTCATCGCGGCCGCCTCAGATGTTCTGATTGACATATTTGAGCATCTCGTCGGTCGCCGAGATCATCTTCGAATTGACCTCATAGGCGCGCTGGGTCTCGATCATGTCGACCAGCTCCTCGACGACATTGACGTTCGAAGCCTCGAGCGCGCCCTGGCGGATCTTGGCGCGGCCCGCTTCGTTGGGCGCGCCGAGGCTGGCAGCGCCGCTCGCAGTCGTCTCGATCAGGAAATTGTCGCCGGTCGCCTGCAGTCCGCCCGGATTGGGGAAGGTCGCGACCTGGATCTGGCCGAGCTGGCTCGCCTCGGTCTGCCCCGCGACCTGTGCCGAGACGGTGCCGTCGGCGCCGATGGTGATCCCGGTGGTGCCTTCGGGGATCGTGATCCCCGGCATCACCTGATAGCCGTCGCTGGTCACCATCATGCCCTCGGCCGAGCGCGAGAAATTGCCCGCGCGGGTGTAACCGAGCTGGCCGCCGGGCAGCTGGACCTGGAAATAGCCTTCGCCTTCGAGCGCGAGGTCGAGCGAGCCGCCGGTATTCTGAAAAGTGCCCTGCGTCTCGACCCGCGCGGTGCCCTGGATGCGCACGCCGGTGCCGAGATTGAGCCCGGTGGCATACTTCGTCTCCGCGGTGCTCTGCGCGCCCGGCGCGGTCACCACCTGATAGGCAAGCGTCTGGAACGAGGCGCGGTCGCGCTTGAACGCAGTCGTGTTGACGTTGGCGAGGTTGTTCGAGATCACCCGCATGCGCATGTCCTGAGCGTCGAGCCCGGTGCGCGCGATGTGCATTGCCGAGGAACCCATCGTCTAATCCTTCTCGTTCAGGCGGGCATCCGCATCAACGATGCGGCGCTCTCGTCCATGGTCTTGGCTTCCTTGAGCAGGCTGGCCTGCACTTCGTAGCTGCGCTGGTTCTCGATCATGTCGACCAGCGCCTGGGTCAGGTTGACGTTCGATTGCTCGAGCGCTCCCGAGGCGAGCTTGGCGTCCAGATCCTCGGGCAGCACGCCGCCGCCCTTGACGTGGAGGAGGTTGTCGAGACCCTTGGCAGTCTGGCTGCCTGCGGGGCTGGCCAGCTTGATCTTGTCGATCGCCTGCGGCTGGGTCGGATCACCGCCGAGCGGCACGATCGAGACGGTGCCGTCTTCGGCGATGGCGATCGATTGATGGGGCGGCACGGTGATGGGGCCCCCCGACCCCATCACCGGGAAACCGTCGCCGGTTTCCAGCACGCCCGAGGCCGCGACGGAGAGGTCGCCGCGCCTCGTATAGGCTTCGCTGCCGTCCGCGGCCTGCACCGCGATCCACGAATCGGAAGTCACCGCCACGTCGAGCGGCCGCGCGGTCTGGACGATCGTCCCCGCGCGCCGGTCGAAATCCTCGACTTCCTCCGCGGCGAGCTGGCGTGTCTCGAGTCCCTGGCCCTGCAGCACCAGCCGGTCGAAATTGACTCGCTCGGCGCGGAAGCCGATCGTCGACGCGTTCGCGATGTTGTTCGCGATCGTCGACTGCGCCGCCATCTGGCTGCGCAGCCCCGACATTGCGGTGTAGACGAGGCGGTCCATGCGATGTCTCCCTCAGCCTTTCGTCAGCTGCGGATGTTGAAAATCGTCTGCGAGATCTGGCTCGCGGTATCGAGCGCCTTGGCATTCGCCTGGAAGTTGCGCTGCGCCGCGATCAGTCCGACCAGCTCCTCGGTGATGTCGACGTTCGAGCGCTCGATCGCGCCCGCCATCAGCCCGCCGAAGCCGTTGGCGCCGGGCTCGCCGAGCCGCGGCTCGCCCGACAGGCCCGAGGCCGACCAGGTGCTGCTGCCGAGCTGGCGCAACCCGGTGGGATTGGAGAAGCTGGCGAGCACCACCTTGCCCAGCGCCTGGCTGTCGCCGTTGGAGAAGCTCGCGCGTACCGTGCCGTCGTCGGCGATGGTGACGCCTTCGAGCTGGCCGACCGGCGAACCGTCCTGCGAGCTCGCGTCGATGCTGAACGGCGAATAAACCTGCGTGGTCGCATCGCCGAAATCGAGCGTGATCATCTGCTCGGTGGTCGCGCCGGGGGCGAGGAAGCCCTGGAACTGGGTCGGCCCGCTCGGCGCGGTGAGTTTGCCGGTGGCATCGAAGGTCATCGAGATCGGCTGGATGTCGTCGGGATCGGTTCCCGAATTGAGCTGCTTGTCGCCGACGAACGAATAAGCGGTCCACGCGCTGGTCGGGTCCGCCGTGGTCGGCGTCGTCTCGCGGACGAAATAGGTGGTCAGGGTCAGCGCGTTGCCATTGGCGTCGTAGATCGTGGTCTGCGCCGAATGGTTGTAGGTCGCCGGATCGAACCGGTCGAAGGCATAGGGCACGTCGGTCCAGCGATCGTCCTCGGACGGGATGATCGAATTGGCGTTGAGGTTGAGCGACAGGGTCACGTCCTCGGTCGCCTCGGGCTTGCCGCTGATCTGCGGCAGCCGCAGGCTGACCGTCGAGGCGATGCCGGTCGCGACCACCGCGCCCGAGCCGTCGACCGGATAGACCTGCAATTTGTTGCCCTGCGCGTCGACGACATAGCGGTCGGAATCGACGAGGAAGCTGCCGTTGCGGGTGAACGACACGTTGTTGCTCGCGTCGCTGCCCTTGACGATGAAGAAGCCCTCGCCCGAGATCGCGACGTCGAGCGCCGACGACGACTGGGTGAAGCCGCCCTGGCTGAACTGCTGGCGGACCGACTTCACCACCGTGCCCGAACCGACCATCTGGGTGGGGTTCGAGTTCGAGGTCGAGGCGATCACGTCGGCGAATTGCGTGGTCGAGCGCTTGAAGCCGTTGGTCGAGACGTTCGCGAGGTTGTGCGAGATCGTCGACATCTCGGTCTGGGCAGCCTGGAGCCCGCTCAATGAAGTGAAGAAGGACATGTGCGTTACTCCTTGGGGTCAGCCGACTTGCCAGACGGCATCGAGGGGGACCTGGCCGATGCCAGGAAGCGTGAGGACGGGCTTGCCGTCGGATCCGAGCGAGACGGTGGAGACCGGCGCCCAGACCAACGGGGCCGCATCGACCTTGGCGCCGGCGTTGAGCGCGGCGACCTTGACGGTATAGGGGCCGGCACCCGCATCGGCGCCGTTGTCGGTCTTGCCGTCCCAGTCGAACGCGACGGCGCCCGCGGCCTGCTTGCCGAGCGCGATCGTCTTCAGCGGCTTGCCGTCGGCGTCGCTGATCGTGACGTTGACGTCGGTGGCGTCCTTGGCGAGCGCGACGGCGCCGGCGATCCCGCCGCTCTCGCGCGGATACGCGATCGAGCCTTCGGTGAGCACCGTCTTGCCGACATAGCCGAGCGCGTCGCCGAGCGAGGTGCTACCCAGCTTGGCGGCGATCGCTTTCAGGGTCGTGCCCATCTCGGTGATCCCGGAGAGCGACGAGAATTGCGCCATCTGGGCGACCATCTGGGTGTTGTCGACCGGCTCGAACGGATCCTGGTTCTTGAGCTGCGCAGTCATCAGCGTCAGGAAATCGCTCTGGTCCATCTCGGTCTTGCCGAGGCCCGAGGTGTCCTTGGTCCCGGTGTTCGAGGCCGAGCCCGAAGCGCCGTAGCGGTTGACGCCCAGAGTCTGCAGCGTGCTATCGAAATCCATGATCAGCGGCCCAATTTGAGGGTGTCGACGATCAGCTGCTTGGCAGTCTGCATGACCTCGACATTGTTCTGATAGGTGCGCGACGATTCGAGCATGTCGACGAGCTCGCGGGTCTCATCGACCGCGCTCTCCCAGACATTACCGTCCGCGTCGGCGAGCGGATTGCCCGGATCGTAGCGCTTGGTCGGCTCGGCGCCGGCGGTGACGATCTGCTCGACATCGACGGTCGAAAGGCCCGAAGCCGCGTCGAAGGCGCTGCGGAACACCGGCTTGATCGTGCGATATGCGGCCTCGGGGCTCGATGCGACGGTACCGGCGTTGGCGAGGTTCGACGCGGTGGTGTTCATTCGCAGCAATTGCGCGCTCATCGCGCGGCCGGAGACCTGGAAGATCGAGAGCGGCTGATCGGCCATGCTCATTCTCCTCGGAGCGCGCGGGTGATCGTCGAGATGCGGCCATTCAGGAACGACAGGGTCGTCTGATAGGCGACGGCATTCTCGGCAAAGGCGGTCTGTTCGGTGGCGAGCTCGACGGTGTTGCCGTCCTGGCTCGGCTGGAGCGGAACACGATAGAGCGTCGCGGAGTCCATCGCGGCGTCGCGCGAGATCCCGGGGGTCTCGATCGAGGCGAGCGCGGCCTGGAAGTCAACGTCCTTCGCCTTGTACCCCGGGGTTGATGCATTGGCGATGTTCGACGCGAGCACGCCCATGCGCTGCGAGCGCACGGTCAGCGCTGCGCCGTGTACGCCGAAGAGGCTGTTATTGGGCATTGCACGTCTCCCGCACAAAAGTTCGGGCGTGTCGCTGCAATGGCCGTGCCAATTTGCGGCAAGGCGTGCCGGGCGCTCGATTTGCCTCTATGCGAGGGAGGGGCGGCAAGGGTTTGCCGGTCGAGCGGCAACGGGCTGCCGCGACGGACCACTCTCTATCCACGGCATCCCGGCGAAAGCCAGGGCCTCGTGCGGCTCCCTACCCACGCCTTCGCCCGAGGTCCCGGCGTTCGCCGGATGACGATGAAGATTGGCCCGCGCCTTGCAACCGGGAGCGCATGAACTTCGCGCCTTTCATAGATCCGATCGCGCTTGCCATCGTGCTCGGCGGTACGGTGGTCGCCATCCTGCTGCGGACTCCGCTAGGCGATCTCGGCCGCGGCATCGCGGCATTGGGGACGCTCGGGCGCCGCCGCTTCGATGCCGAGCCCTTGCTCGCGCAGATCGGCGCCTTCACCCGCATCACGCGCCGTCACGGCGTGATCGCGCTCGATCGCGCGGTGATCAGCGACCCCGATATCGCGGCCGCGATCGCCGAAATCGTCGACGGCGCCGCGCCCGAACGGATCACCCTGCTGCTCGATCAGCGCCGCCTCGCCCGGCTCGAGCGGCACCGCGCCGCTGCCGAGATGTGGAGCGCCGCCGCCGATATCGCCCCGGCGATGGGCATGATCGGCACGCTGATCGGGCTCGTCCAGATGTTCACGGCGATGCGCGATCCGGCGACGATCGGCGCGGCGATGGCGGTCGCGTTGCTCACTACGCTATATGGTGCGGTCGTCGCCAGCCTGATCGCCGCCCCGGTGGCGGCGCGGCTCAAGCGCCACGCGCGCCACGAGGCGCAGGAGCGCGCCCGGATCGTCGCGCCGCTTGCCGAGCTCGCCACCGTCCAGCCGCGCCATGGCGCGCAGGAGCTTGCGGCATGATCGCCGAAGACGATCTTCCCGCGCGGCCGATCTGGCTGACCACGCTCGCCGACCTTGCCTTGCTGCTGGTTGGTTTCTTCGTGCTGCTCCAGGCCAATCAGGTCGATGCCAATACGCTCGCCGCCGGCTTTCGCGCGGGCTTCGGCGTCAAAGAGAATGCCCCGGCGATGCCGGTCGATCTCGCCACGGTGAGCGGGTTTGCGACTGGTTCGGCACAGCTTCCCGACGCCAGTGCCGCGCTCGGCTGGGCACACGCCGCCGCGGCCGACCCGCGCACGCGGCTGCGTATCATCGGCGAAGTCGACGGCAGCGCCGCCGATGTCGACCCGCTCACCGGCAGCGGGCCGATCCTCGCCGCCGATCGCGCCCGCGCGGTCGCCGCCATGCTCATCCGGTCGGGCGCCGTCGCGCCCGAGCGCATCGCCATCGCCACTGCGCGCGGTCACCGCCGCGCAGTGCTTTCGCTCGGTTATGACGGGGGCCGGCAATGATCTGCCGCCCGGCAACCCGCTCTTGCCGCTCCGTTTCGCTCGAGGAGACGACCATGCTGCTGTCCTTGGCGCTTGCCGCCGCCACGCCCGCCGCCGCGCAGGATTTCCAGTCGACCCCGGTTCTCGACGCGATCGTCGCCCAGTTCACCGGCGTCGGCATAGGCGAGCAAGGCGGCGCGCGCACGCCGGTGGACAAGAGACTCAGGCTTCAGGCTTGCGCCGCGCCCCAGCTCGAATGGCGCAGCGCGGCGAAGGATGCCGTGGTGGTCCGCTGCATGGCGCCGGCGTGGCGGATCTATGTGCCGGTCGATGCGGTGCCGCAGCCGAGGCCCGTCCCGGACTCGGCAGCGCCGGCGCCCGTCGTCGCGGTCAAGGCCGCGCCGGTGATCCGCCGCGGCGATCCGATCACGGTGGAGGCCGGCTCGCCCGGCTTCTCGATCTCGCGCGACGGCATCGCGATGGGCGACGCCGCCGCCGGCGCACGACTGATGGTCAAGGTCGACGACAGGAAGCCGCCGATCCAGGCAGTCGCGCTCGAACCGGGTCGCGCGCGGCTCCCCGGTTGGGCCGAATGATTTTTTGCTAAAGGCCTCGATAAAGCGGCCGTTCCTATCGCTGCAGGATTAGTTTCCCGAGGAAGCAGCAATGGTGGATCCCATCGGCAACAAGGCAGGCGCGGTCGCTGACCGTCGTATTGCGCCGGTCGCTCCCGCCGCTCCGGTGGAGGTGGCGAAACCGGTCTCCGGCGGGGTCAGGCCCGTCGAATCGAGCGCCGCGGCGCTGTCGAGTTCGATGGCCGCCAAACCCCCGGTCGACGCCGAGCGCGTCGCCAAGATCCGCAAGGCGATCGAGGACGGCAAATTCCCGATCTACCCTTCGACGATCGCCGACCGGCTGCTCGCGCTCAAGCTCGAATGGAGCCCCAATGACCCGGCGTGACGCGCTGATCCATGTCATCGAATCGCTTCACGCCGAAATCGCGGCGCTGAAGGCGAACGACGTCGCCGCGCTCGAAGCGGCGACGCGCGCGAAGCTTTCGGGAATCGACACGGTCGCACTCTACGAAGGCGATGCGCCCTCGCCCGAGGTCAAGGAACTCGCCGCCGAGGCGCACCGCCTCAACGAGACTTGCCGGATTTACGTCAATCTGATGGCGGCAAATGTCCGCCGCCGCCTGCAACTTCTTTCCGGCGAGACGGCGCCGGCCTATCGGCCGGGTGGATATGCGCTAGCCTGAGGTCCGACTGGCACGGTCCTTGCTGATCTGCGCCCTATCAAGGGCAATCGGATCAGGGGTCGATGAGCATCGTATCGGTCAACAGCAAGGCAGGCATCCAGACGGCAATCGCCGCCGCCAGCCGCAAGACCGGAATCGACTTCAACTATCTGCTGGGTCAGGCGCAGGTCGAGAGCGGCATGCGCGCCAATGCGCGCGCCACCACTTCCAGCGCCACCGGCCTCTATCAGTTCATCGAGCAGAGCTGGCTCGGCGTGATGAAGAATCATGGCGCCGAACATGGTCTCGGCTGGGCGTCGGATTCGATCCGGCAGACCGCGAGCGGCCGCTATGTCGTCAGCGATCCCGCCACTCGCCGCGCGATCCTCGACATGCGCAGCGATCCGGGTACCGCCGCTTTGATGGCCGCCGAGCATGCCTCGGACAACAAGGCCGCGCTCGAGCAAAGGCTCGATCGGCCTGCCACCGGCACCGATCTCTACATGGCGCATTTCCTGGGGCAGGGCGGCGCCGCCAAATTCCTCGGCGCGATGGAAAGCAATCCGGGCCGCACCGGCGCGGCGATGTTCCCCGCCGCCGCGCGCGCCAATCGCAGCATCTTCTACGCCTCGAGCGGCCAGCCGCGCACGCTGGGCGAGATTTATTCGCGCTTCGCCGGCAAGCTCGATCAGGGCGCCGCTGCGGTCGGCGCCCCCGGGCGGGCCTCGGACGGCTTCGATGCGCTCTCCAACGGGCTCGACGCTTTCGGCGCCGACATGGAGGGCGCCGAAGTCGTGCTCGGCAACAACGCGGTCGATAGCGACCGCCACTGGGTCGAGACGACGCTCGCGCAGCTCAAGGCCGCACGCGGCAACACCGAACTGGCCGGCGGCGCGTGGCTCGAGTCGCTGCGGCCGACGCCCGAGACCGCCAAGCTCGCTTATCTGATGCTCGCCAGGCTGGGGGCCTGATCCGCGTGAACGGTCCGACGCTCCCCGCCGGCCTCGCGCCGGCACTCCGCAGCTTCTCGCTTCCCGGCGCGATCCTGTTGCTGGTCGCCTTGCTGGTCGTGCCGATCCCGGCCTTCCTGCTCGACATCTTCTTCATCATGAACATCATGATCAGCCTCGCGGTGCTGATGGTGGCGCTGAACGCGCAGAAGCCGCTCGATTTCTCGGCCTTCCCAACCGTGTTGCTGTTCGCGACTCTGTTCCGCCTCGGCCTCAACGTCGCCTCGACGCGCGTGGTGTTGGTCAACGGGCATGAGGGCGGCGCCGCGGCGGGCCATGTCATCGAGGCGTTCGGCACCTTCCTGATCGGCGGAGACTATGTCGTCGGCATCGTCGTGTTCGCGGTGCTGATGATCATCAACATGATCGTCGTCACCAAGGGTGCGGGCCGCGTCTCCGAAGTCAGCGCACGCTTCACCCTCGACGCCTTGCCCGGCAAGCAGATGGCGATCGATGCCGATCTCAACGCCGGTCTGATCACGCCGGACGAAGCACGCGCGCGCCGCATCGAAGTATCGACCGAAGCCGATTTCTACGGCGCGATGGACGGTTCGTCCAAGTTCGTGAAGGGCGATGCGATCGCCGGGCTGCTGATCCTCGCGATCAACATCGTCGGCGGTCTGATCCTCGGCGTGGTCAGCCACCAGATGACGGTCGGCGACGCCGCGCAGGCCTATATCATGCTCGCGATCGGCGACGCCCTGGTCGCGCAGCTGCCGGCTCTGGTGCTGTCGATCGCCGCAGCCGCGATCGTCACCCGGGTCAATTCGAAGCACGATCTCGCCGGCCAGATCGGCAGCCAGTTCGGCAGCCACAAGACCTGGACCCCGGTCGCGGTGATCCTCGGCCTGCTCGGGGTGATGCCCGGCATGCCGCATCTGGTGATCCTGCCCGCCGCCGCCGCCGCCGGGTTCGCGGCGTGGAAGATGCGCGCGCACGCCAATCGCCCGCCGCCGCCCGAGCCGGTTGCCGAGCCCGCCGATCTCTCGAAGATCGGCTGGGAGGAAGTCACCGACAACATGCAGGTGATGCTCGACATCGGCTACGGGCTCGTGCCTTTGGTCGACGAGCGCCGCGGCGGTCCGCTGATGGGCCGGATCACCGGGGTGCGCCGCCAGCTCTCGAAGGAGCTCGGCTTCGTCATTCCGCAGGTCCGCGTCCGCGACGACATCAATCTGTCCCCCTTCACCTATCGCATCGTCATCGGCGGCGTCGTGGTCGGCGAGGACAGCGTCTCGCCCGACGAGATGCTCGCGCTCGATACCGGCCAGGCGGTGGGCAAGCTCCCCGGCAAGCCGGTGCGCGACCCGACCTTCGGACTCGACGCGGTCTGGGTCGCCAGCGGCGACGCCGATGCCGCGACCGGCGCCGGCTATCTCGTCGTCGATCCAGGCACCGTCGTCGCGACGCATCTCAATCACGTCCTGATCCAGAACGCCGCCGACCTGCTCGGCCCCGACGAGGTCCAGGCATTGCTCGACGGGCTCAAGGACCGTGCCGCGTCGCTGGTCGCGGCGCTGTGCCCGCAGCCGGTGCCGCTCACCACGCTCACCACGGTGCTGCGCGGGCTGCTGATGGAGAATATCCCGCTCAAGGAATTCCGCCGGATCGCCGCCGCGATCGCGGTGTCCGCGCAGAAGACGCTCGACGCCGAGGAGGTCCTCGAGCTGATCCGCCCCGATCTCGGCCCGCTGATCATCCAGCGGCTGTGCGGGGTGCGTGAGCCGTTGCGCGTGATGACGCTCGAAGGTCAGCTCGAATCCCTGCTGGGGCAGGCCGTGCGATCGGATCCGTCGCGCCGCCACACGATCGAGCCCGATCTCGGCCGCCGCATCGCCGATGCGCTCCAGCGCGCCGCCGCGCCGCTGATCGCCGATGCCAAGCCCTTCGCATTGGTCGTCCAGCCGGCGATCCGCGTCGCGATCCGCAAGCTGATCAGATCCATCCTTCCCGACACGCCGGTGATGAGCTTCTTCGAAGTGCCCGAAGACAAGGCCGTCGAAGTCGTCGCGGTGATCGGTGCGCCGGAGGCGCTGCCCGCATGAACGCCTACTCCCCGGGGAACCTCAAAGACATGGCTTCTCTCGCATGCCAGCCGCTGACCTATGAACGCGGGCCCTCGCCGCAGCGCGACGCCGAGGCGATGGTTCGGAAACACCTGCCTTTGGTGCGCCGCATCGCCTGGCACGTCCATGGCTCGATGAGCGCGATCGTCGATATCGAGGACCTGATCCAGATCGGCATGGTCGCGTTGATCGAGGCGGTCGGCGGCTTCGAGGATCGCGGCCAGGTGACCTTCGAGCAATATCTGGTCACCCGCGTCCGCGGTGCGATGATCGACGAATTGCGCCGCCAGGCGACGCTCACCCGCGGCGCGATGCGGCGGCGCAAGGCCTATCAGGAAACGGTATCCGCGCTCGCCACCGAGATCGGCCACGCCCCGAACGACTTGCAGGTCGCGGAGAGGCTGGGGGTCACGCCCGAAAAGCTCCGCGCCGAATATGCCACTGCGGAGGCAGTGCGTTTCGACTCGATCGACGAGATGTACTCGGACGAATCGCCATGGTTCATGTCCGACGAGCCCAATGCCTTCGACCAGCTCGCCGATTGCGACCAGCGCGAGGCGCTGATCGCCGCGATCTCCGAGCTTCCCACCCGCGAAGCGCAGGTGATCCAGCTTTATTATGTCGAGGAACTCAACCTCGAGGAGATCGGTCAGGTGCTCGGCGTCGGCGCCGCGCGCGTCTGCCAGATCAAGGCCTCGGCGCACGCCCGGCTCAGGCGCGCGCTCCAGCGGCGTCTCGGCTGACTATTTCGGCAGCACTGCGCCTGCCGTGACCTCGAGCCGCGCGGCCACGCCCGCCGCAGCCGGCAATCCCGCACGCGTGGTCGGCTGGCCGCCGCCGATCCACAGGTCGACGCGTCCCGGTACGAGCCGGCGAATGCCCTCCGCGTCGACGAGGCTCAGTGCCCGCGCATCGAGGGCAAAACGCACCCGCCGCGTCTCTCCTTTCTTCAGATGCACCCGCTCGAAACGCTCCAGCGCGCGCACCGGCGCACCGCTGGTGCCCGGATGCGACACATAGAGCTGGGCGACCTCATCGCCGTCACGCGTGCCGATATTGCTGATTTCGACGGTCACGGTGACCTTGCCGTCCGCGCCCACCCGGGCATTGCTCAGCGTCGGCGTCCCATAGCGGAAGCGCGTATAGCTGAGCCCGTGCCCGAACGGGTAGAGCGGCTCGCCGGCGAAGTAGCGATAGGTCCGCCCGGCCATGCGATAGTCGGAGAAGGGCGGAAGCTGGTCGGCAGATCGGTAGAAGGTCACCGGCAGCCGTCCGGCGGGGCTGAAATCGCCGGCGAGCAGCCCGGCCACCGCATGCCCGCCCTCGCCGCCCGGATACCAGGCCTCGACGATCGCCGGGACGTGCGCGTCGGCCCAATTCACCGCCAGCGCGCTGCCGTTCATCAGCACGAGCACCGTGGGTTTCCCCACCGCATGCAGCTGGGCGAGCAATTTCTGTTGCGGCGCCGGCAGATCGAGGCTGGTGCGGTCGCCCCCCGCGAAGCCGGGTGCCTGTACCTTCATCTCCTCGCCTTCGATCCGCGCCGACAGGCCGCCGACGAATATCACGAGATCGGCCTGTTTCGCTGCGGCGACGGCATGATCGCCATCGGCGCTCGGCAGGCTCCACACCAGTTGCTGGCTGCTGCGCTGGCCGCGCTGAAAGCCCTCGACGCGCAGCGGATACTTCCGGCCTTTCTCGAGCGCGATCGTGCCCGACAGGATCGATGGCGCGTCGCCGACGCCCCATTCGTCGACGACCAATTTGTCGTCGACCCAGATTCGATAGCCATTCTCGCTGGCGAAGCGGAACCCATATTCGCCGCTCTCGGGCGCGACGAGCGTGCCGGTCCAGCGCGCCGAACTCTCGCGATCGCCGCGCCATTCGAAGCGCGCATTGGGCTGGGTGCTGCTCTCGGTCGCGGCGCCTTCGAGGTTCGCGCCCTCGAAGAACTCGACCTTGAGTCCCCGCGCCGCACAGGCCGCGTCGACGCAAAGCGCGTCGTCGGGCACCGGCACTTCGGCCGGCCCGATCAGCCCGGTTCCCTGCACGTGCAATATCCTGGCCTTGGGATAGCGCGCGCGGATTCCATCGAGCACGGTAACCGGCTTTGACGGAGTGCCGTAATAATTGCCGACCAGCGCGTCGAAACTGTCGGCATTGGGGCCGATCACTGCGATCGTCTTCGGCTCGCCTTTGATCGGCAGCAGGTCGCCCTCGTTCTTGAGCAGGACCATCGACGCTTCCGCCATTTTGCGGGAGAGCGCGTGGTGCCCGGGCGTGTCATACTCCTCGGCAGTGATGTTGGCGAAGGGCAGTTGCGGATCGAACAGCCCCAGCCGGATCCGCGCCTCGAACAGCCGCTGGAGCGCGCGGTCGACGACTGCCTCGGGCAGCTGCCCCGCCTTCACCGCCGCGACGATATTCTCGGGCTCGGTGGTCATCTTGTTGCGATAGTCGCCGCAGATCAGGTCCATGCCGGCCTTGATGCCGACGGCGACGCCCTCGACGGCGGTCCTGGTGTAGTGCAGCGCGTCCTCGCGATAGATGTTCGCCGCCGCGCCGCAATCGGACACGACATAGCCCTTGAAGCCCCAGCTCTTGCGGAGGATGTCGTCCATCAGGAAGCTGCTCGCGCAGCCGGGAACGCCGTTGACGGCGTTGTACACGCACATGACCGATTCGACCTTGCCCTCGGTCACCGTCGCGCGGAACGCAGGGAGATAGGTGTCCTCGAGGTCGTGCGGGCTCGGATGGACGTCCTCGCGATGACGGTTGCTCTCGGGGCCGCTATGCACCGCGAAATGCTTCGAGGTCGCCACGGTCTTCAGGAATTTGGGATCGTTCCCCTGCAGCCCGGTAATGAACGCGATGCCGAGGCGCCCCGACAGATAGGGATCCTCGCCATAGGTTTCCTGACCGCGGCCCCAGCGGGGATCGCGGAAGATGTTGATGTTGGGCGACCACACGGTCAGCCCGCGATAGAAATCGCTGCCCCCGTCGGGGTGCCGCCGCTCGACATATTTGGCGCGGAATTCGGTCGCGATCGTGTCGCCGACCTGGTGGAGCAAGGGCGCGTCCCACGATGCCGCCATGCCGATCGCTTGCGGAAACACGGTGGCGATGCCGGCGCGGGCGACGCCGTGCAGGCCCTCGTTCCACCAATTATATCGGGGCACGCCCAATCGCGGGATCGCCGGGGCGGTATGGCCGAGCTGGTGCGCCTTTTCCTGCAGCGTCATCCGCGCGATCACGTCGCGCGCGCGCTGCTCGGGCGTGGCGGAGGGGTCGCCGAGTTTTCCGGCGGCGGCGGTCTGTGCGCTCGCCAGCGGTACCCATGCGCCGGGCGTCGTCAGCGCAAGCGCGATCACCAGCTTCCTCGTCACTCTCGGCCTCTCCATTATCGTCTGGAACGAGGCTAACCCATTTCTGGTAGCGCTACCAGTCACAACCTCGGGCAAAGGAAAACCCCGGCGGTCACGCGGACCACCGGGGTTCCTCTTGCGCACTCTCCAACGCGGAGAGGTGACCGGCCGCGGTGCCTGTCAGGGGGGTGACACCCCGACCGGCACGCGCTTAACGGAGCAGCGAAAGAACCGTTTGCTGGCTCTGGTTCGCCTGGGCGAGCATCGCCGTCGAAGCCTGAGACAGGATCTGCGCCTTGGCGAGCGCGGTCGTCTCGGCCGAGAAATCGGCGTCCTCGATGCGGCTGCGCGCGTCCGACAGGTTGGTGACGTTGGTGGTCAGGTTGTTGACCACCGATTCGAGCCGGCTCTGCGACGCACCGAGCGTGGCGCGGGCGGTGTTGACCGCGGTCAGCGCGGCGTCGGCATTGGTCAGCGTGGTGCCGGCGGCAGTGGCGGTGTCGACCTTGAAGTCGGCGGCCTCGAAATTGTCGCTGTCGAAGAACGCTTTGGTCAGCGCGACGGTGTCGGTGCTGTTGATGCCGACCTGGATGGTGACGTCGTCGCTCGCCGTGTCGGTCGCGGCATAATCGAACACCGTGACGCCGTTGAACTTGGTGTCCTTGAGGATCGACTGGATCTGCGTGGTCAACGCAGTCGCTTCCTTGTCGAGATTGGCGCGGTCGGTGCTGCTATAGGTGCCCGAAGCCGACTGGACCGCCAGCTCGCGGATGCGCTGCAGCATGTTGCTCACTTCGTCCAGCGCGCCGTCGGCGGTCTGGGCCAGCGAGATGCCGTCATTTGCGTTGCGGATCGCCTGGTTCATGCCGCGGATCGATGCGGTCATCGTCGAAGCGATGGCGAGGCCGGCGGCGTCGTCCTTCGCATTGTTGATGCGCTTGCCGGTCGACAGGCGCTCCATCGCGGTGCCCAGCAATTTGTTCGCCGAGTTCGAAGCGTTCGAAGCACGCAGCGAGGCGATGTTGGTTCCGATAACAGTCATGTTCATCTCCATGCTCGTCGGCTTCCCGCGTCCCCCCTGAACGGGAAAGCGGAGCCGCCAAGCCAAGGAACGGCAGCGCATTTCCCGGCTTAAGCAAAAAAATCGTCCATCACGCGCGCGCGTAGACGGGCGGGGACCGCAGAAGTGCGTCGTTACGTAGTTTTACGGCGCGTTAACCAACCTTGCCCCAAAGAACGCTCACAACAGGGGGTCACACATGCGCTCGATCGTTCCTTCGGCAGCAGTTCTCCGGCAGAAATACGCTCTCGTCTCGGCGCTTCGCGCGCAGGGTTTCGCGATCGGATCGTGCGAGGACGGCAAGCCCGGCGCGCAGGATCTGTTCCTGATCGCCGATGGCGAGGTTCTGCCGGCACCGGCCCGCACCCTCATTCTCGGCGAAGGCGAACGCGTCGCCGTCCCCTTCCGCGACGGCAATCCCGCCCGGCTGAATTATGGCAGCGACGATGCCGCGATCGGCGCCGGTTTCGCCAGCGCGATGGCGCGTGGCCCGTGGGAGCCGGTCGCCGCCGATCCCGAAAGCCTCGCCTTGCTCGCATTGGCCGAGCGCGTCGCCGCCTCGGACATCACCGTTCTGATCAACGGACCCACTGGCACCGGCAAGGAAGTCCTCGCCAAGGCGATCCATATGGGTTCGACGCGCCGCGACGGCCCGTTCGTCGCGATCAATTGCGCCGCGCTTCCCGAGACGATGCTCGAAGCGATGCTGTTCGGCCACCACAAGGGCTCGTTCACCGGCGCGTCGTCGGGCGGGCAGGGCTTCTTCCGCGCCGCCAATGGCGGCACCTTGCTGCTCGACGAAATCGCCGAGATGCCGCTCGGGCTCCAGGCAAAATTGCTTCGCGCGCTGCAGGAGCGCGAAGTCGTTCCGATCGGCGGCACGGTGCCCGAGAAGATCGACGTCCGCGTCATCGCCTGCGCCAATCGCGACTTGCAGGGCGAAGTCACTGCCGGCCGCTTCCGCGCCGATCTCTATTATCGTCTCGCCGTTTTCCCGCTCGCCACCAAGGCGCTCGCCGAGCGCGGTGGCGACATCGCCGCGCTTGCTGCGGCGATGGTGCTGCGTCACGCGGGCACCCGTTCGTCGCTGCCGTGGATCACCGCCGAAGCGGTCGAGATCCTCACCGATCACGATTGGCCGGGCAATGTCCGCGAGCTCGAGAACGTCATCCAGCGCGCGCTCCTGCTCGCGCCGGGCGATGTGATCGCGCCCGAGCATCTGATCTTCGATCGCCGGCCGGAGATGCGGCAGGAGCGCCCGGAGACGCTCAGCAACATCGTCCAGATGCATGAATTCCAGGCGATCCGCGAAACCTTGGCCGAGTGCAACGGCAGCCGGATCGAGACCGCCAAACGTCTCGGCATCTCCGAACGCACCTTGCGGTACCGCCTCGCCAAGGCACGCGAACAGGGTGAAGACATCGCCCAGGCGATCTCGGCATGAGCGGCGTCACCGCGCCGATGAGCGTCGACCGCGTCCTCGCGCTCCGCGCGCAGATCCTCGAGCGCAACGCCGCGCTCGGCCGCGCCCAGCAGGCGCCGACCCCGACCGCGCCCGCCGAGAGCAAGCCGGCGAGCTTCGTCGACACGTTTCAGGACGCGTTCAAGTCGGTCAACCAGGCGCAGGCGCAGGCCGGTGCGCTGTCCGAAGCCTATGAACGCGGCGAAACCATCGACATCGCCAAGGTGATGCTCGCCCGCCAGCAGGCCTCGGTCGGCTTCGAGGCGACCCTGCAAGTCCGCAACAAACTATTGTCCGCATACAAGGACATCATGAGCATGCCGGTCTGATCCGATGAGCAATGCCCTCGCACCCACCGACGCCGGCACCCCGGCTCGCTTCGAACCGCTCAAGCAGGTCAGCGGCCTGCTCGGCCAGCCTGCGGTCAAGCGCAGCCTGCCGTTCGTCTTCCTCATCGGCCTCGTCCTCGCCGGCTTCATCGCCTGGTCGATGGTGTCGACCTCGCCCCAGCGCATCCTGTTCGCCAATGTCAGCGATGCCGACAAAGCGGCGATCTCGTCGGCACTCGACGGCGCCAATATCGCCAACAGCATCGACGGCTCGGGCTCAATCACCGTTGCCGAGGAAGAGTATCACAAGGCGCGGATGCTCCTCGCCAGCGAAGGCCTGCCCAAGGCCGCGCCGGGCGGCTACGCGATTCTCGACAATCTCCCGATGGGCGTCAGCCGCGCAGTCGAGGGCGAGCGCCTCCGTCAGGCGCGCGAGACCGAGCTTGCCCGCTCGATCCAGGAGATCGACGCCGTCGCCGAGGCGCGCGTCCATCTCGCCACGCCCGAGGCCTCGGCCTTCGTCCGTGATCGCGCCGCGCCCTCGGCCAGCGTCATCGTCAAGCTCCAGCCGGGCCGCGCGCTCGGCGACGCGCAAATCCGCGCGATCGTCAATCTCGTCGCCTCGTCGGTGCCGGGAATGCAGCCCGATGCCGTGACGATCGTCGATCAGATGGGCGCGTTGCTGTCCAGATCGGGCGGCAAGGACGCCAGCGCCGGCGATACGCGGATCGACTTCCAGCGCCGCGTCGAGGACAAGTATCGCGAGCAGCTCGCCCAGTTGCTGACGCCTTTGGTCGGCGCAGGCAATTTCACTGCCGAGGTGCAGGCCGATGTCGATCTCGACGAAAGTCAGGCTACCCGCGAAAGCTATGACAAGCAGGGACAGGTGATGCGCGCCGAACAAGGCGCATGGACCGGAACCTCGAAGGACGGCCAGACTCCGGGCGGGATTCCGGGCACGCTTTCCAACACCCCGCCCCCGGCCAGCACCTTGGTTGCGCCCAACGCCGGCGGTGCCGCTGCGATCACGCCTGCCGCCCCCGCCGCGGCGCCGCAGACCAAGCAGAGCGACAGTTTCACCCGCACCTACGAGACCGGCAAGGAAATCTCGGTCACCCGCGCCACGCCCGGCAATGTCCGCCGGCTCTCGGTCGCGGTGGTGCTGCGTGAGGAGAACGGCAAGCCGCGCGGCATTGCCGAGATCAATCAGCTCAGCGAGCTGGTTCGCGCCGCGGTCGGCTACAACGCGACGCGGCAGGATCAGGTCACCGTGATCAGCCGCAAGTTCAGCGCCGCAGCCGACGCCGCCAAGACCGGCCCGGCATGGTACGAAGCCGAATGGGTGCCGATGGCCGCGCGCAACGCGACCGCTTTGGTGATTGCCCTGCTCGTGCTCTTCCTCGGCGTCCGCCCGCTCTCCAGGGCGCTGCTCAAGAAGCGCGAGGACGCCACCCAGCGCCCCGGCCTTCCGATCGGCAATCCCAATGCCGAGGGTGCGCCTGCGCCGCTCCCCAGCGTGTCGATCGACATGCTCGAAGACCGCGGCAACAGCTATGACGATCGCGTCGGTCTGGTGCGCGGCTTCACCCGCGAGAACCCCGCCCGCGCCGCGCTCGCGGTGCGCGACATGATCAAGGCGGACGCGGCATGAACGCGTTGCGCAGTTTCAACGGAGTCGAGCGCGCCGCGGTGCTGATGATGCTGGTCGGCGAGGAAGAGGCTGCGGCCATCCTCCAGAAGCTCGATCCCGATGAGGTCCGCGATCTCGGCAAGGCGATGTTCACCGTCGCCGACGTCAGCGAGGCCGAAGTCGATCAGGTGCTCGACGATTTCGTGTTCAAGGCGCGCGGCCGTTCGAGCGTGGTGTTCGATCCGCGCCCGCAGATTGCCGGCATGATGACCAGGGCGCTCGGCAGCGAACGCGCCGAGGGCGTGCTCGCGCGGATCATGCCGCCCGCCGCCAATGCGGGGCTCGAGCAATTGCAATGGTTCGAGCCCGAAGAGATCGCCGCGATGATCGCCGAGGAGCATCCGCAGATCGCCGCGGTGTTGCTTGCCCAGCTCGATTCCGAAGTCGCCGCGCAGGTGTTCGATCACTTGCCGCAGGACGTTCAGCCGCAGATCCTGCGCCGCGTCGCCAAATTGGGTCCGGTGCCGCCCGAGGCGATCGAGACCTTGAAGGCGATGCTCGCCAGCCGGGCCCGCAGCGCCCGGAAATCGATCGGGCTCCAGCTCGGCGGCACCCGCGAGGCTGCCAAGATCCTGTCGGGCGCGCGGAAGCTCACCGAGCAAAGGGTGATGCCCAAGCTCGCCAAGATCGACCGGGAAGTGGCCAAGGCGATCGAGGAAGCGATGTTCGTCTTCGACAATCTGCTCGAGCTCGACGACAAGAATCTCTCGACGCTGATCCGCAGCGTCGATGCCGACATCCTCACCAAGTCGCTCAAGGGAGTCGAGGAGGATGTCCGCAATCGCTTCCTCGGCTGCATGTCGAGCCGCGCCGCCGACGGCATCCGCGACGAGATGGAAGCGCGCGGGCCGATGAAGCTCGCCGATGTGCTCGATGCGCAGAAGGTGATGATCGCGATCGCCCGCGGCCTCGTGAAGGACGGCACGCTGCAGATGCCGGGCAAGGGCGGCGACGACGATTATGTCTGATTTCGCCCCCGGCTTCGCCGGCCGCATCCATGCCGCCGCACACGTGCTCCAGCGCGCCTTCGGCGAGGGTAGCGCCTTTGCCGCCGCCGATGTCGGCAGCATCGGCCGCCGCGGCTTCGAGGAGCCCGCGGTGTCGCCGCGCCATTTCTCGCCCGCCGATCCGGGAACGAACCCCACCGAGGGTTGGGATCCGTTCGCGGCCGAGGCGCCGGCGACCCCGGCAGCGTTCGTCGACCCGATCGCCGCCGCGCACGAAGCGGGATTCGCCGAGGGCCGCGCCGCCGCGCTCGCCGAACTAGGGGAGGCCCGCGCCCGCGAGGCCGCCTTGCTCGATCAGGTGTCGGAAGCGCTCGCCGCGGGCGCGCATTTCGATCGCGAGCGGATGGCGGGGCATCTCCGCCAGACCGTGCTCCATCTCGTTCAGCGGATGATCGGCGACGCCGGTATCGCGCCCGATATCCTCGCCGCACGGATCGCCGCCGCGGTCGACTTGCTCGCCGACGGCGCCGAATCGGCTTTGCTGCGGCTGCACCCCGAGGATGTCCCGCTCGTCCAGGGCAAGCTCCCCGCGGCGATCTTTCCGGTCGGCGATCCGCATGTCACCCGCGGCAGCTTCGTGATCGAAAGCGCCTCGACGATCGTCGAGGATGGTCCCGAGATCTGGCTCGAGCAACTCGCGCTCGCGATCGACCGCGTTCCGATCCCGCCCGCATGCTGAACAAGTTCACCGACGATTATCTCGACGGCCTCGGCTGCCGCGATTTTGCGCCCCGCGCCAAGGTGTCGGGCCGCCTGTCTTCCTATGACGGCCTGCTGATGGAAGCGGTCGGGCTCTCGCTCCCGGTCGGCACGGTCTGCGCGATCGGCGACGGCGCCAGCCGCGTCGAGGCCGAAGTGATCGGATTCCGCGGCGGCAAGACGCTGATGATGAATCTCGGTGGCCCCGCCGCCTTGCTCCCCAATGCGCCGGTGCGGCCGGTCGGCTCGCCCGGCGAGGCCGAAGTCGGTGCCGCCTTGCTCGGCCGTGTCGTCGATGGTGCGGGCAAGCCGATCGATGGGCTCGGGCCGATCCGGGGCGCGCGCAAATGGCCGCTCGCCGGCAAGCTCCAGTCGCCGCTCGATCGCGGCCGGGTGCTCGAGCCGCTCGACGTCGGCGTGCGCGCGATCAACGGGCTGCTCACCATCGGCCAGGGCCAGCGCGTCGGCATCATGGCCGGCTCGGGGGTCGGCAAGTCGGTGCTGCTCGGGATGATCGTCCGCGCGGCGCAGGCCGATGTCGTGGTGGTCGGCCTCATCGGCGAGCGCTCGCGGGAAGTCGCCGATTTCCTCGAGACCAAGGTGTTCGGTGCCGCGCGCGCGCGCTCGGTGGTGGTGGCCGTCCCCGCCAACCATTCGCCGGTGCTCCGCATCCGCGGCGCGCTCCGCGCCACCGCCATCGCGGAATCCTTCCGTGCCGAGGGCAAGAAGGTCCTGCTGATCATGGATTCGCTCACTCGTGTCGCGCATGCCGGCCGCGAGATCGGCCTTGCGCTCGGCGAGCCCGCCAGCGCGCGCGGCTATCCGCCGAGCGCCATCGCGATGCTGCCCAGCCTGATCGAACGCGCCGGCACCTGCGTGTCGTCGGGCGGGTCGATCACTGCCATCTACACCGTCCTCGCCGATGGCGACGACGGCAACGACCCGGTCGTCGACAGCGCCCGCTCGATCCTCGACGGCCATATCGTGCTCAGCCGGGCGCTTGCCGAGCGCGGCGTCTATCCCGCGATCGATCTCGGACCTTCCGTCAGCCGGGTGATGACCGACATCGCCGCGAGAGAGCATGTCCACGCCGCGCGCGTGCTGCGCCGCCACCTCGCCACCTATGAGGAAAATCGCGATCTCGTGCTGATGGGCGCGTATCGCCCCGGCGCGGATCCCGAGATCGATGCGGCCATCGCCTGCCACCCCGCGGTGATGGAATATATCCGCCAGGGCGCGGACGAAATAGTGGCGTTGCCCGACGCCGTCGCCGAGCTGACCGGCGTGTTCGGCGATGCGTGACCTGACGACGGTGCCAGCCCGCTCCCCCACCCGGCCACCCAACGGCAGTATCATATGGGTGGCCGGGTGGGGGAGCGGGCCGGTGCGGGACAGCAAAAATGCCTAGGACCGTGAAGAAGCTCGAACGGCTTTTGCGGGTTCGCACGCTCCAGCTCGACCAGGTCCGTGCCGCCGAAATCCACGCGCGCAGCAAGGTCGATCAGGAACAGACGTTGCGCGAGCGCATCGCCGCCCTCGCCGACAATGTCGCGCCCGTCGCGGCGCCCGCACCTGCGTTCGCGACCTCGCTGATCGCCGCCGCGCATTATCGCGACCGGCTTCACCAGTCCGCCCATGCCGCCGAGCGCCGCGTCGTCGTCGCGCAGCAAGGCCTCGAATCCGCCCGCGCCGCCACCCGTGAAGCGCATCGCGACCAGAATGCGATCGAGAAGCTCATCGAGCGCGAAGATGCCAAGGCCGCGCTCAAGGCGCTTCGGGAACTCGAGGCGCTTCCGGCCACTACCAGAAAACGGCACGATATTTGCTGAACCGCGGGGGTGACCAGTTTCACCCCGGGGGTTTCGCACTTGATCCAGCTTTCGTCGCTCCTTCCCATGCCGCACGGGCCGGTTCGTCCTGTCCTGCTCGCATCCGGGGGCACCAGCAGCTTCGTGCTCGCGCCGGGCGCGCTCGTCTTGCCGACGACGAAGGGTGAAAGCGCGGTGCTGCCGTCCGGACGGCAAGAGCTTGCCCAAGCCGGCAAGGATTTGCCGGAGCAGACGATCGGCATCGAGTGCGAGGACAGCGCCGAGGAGCGGCATGCACCTGAGGATGGCGCCGACATCGCCTTCGCCTGGTTCGCAACGACACCCGTTCCGCAGCCGGCGTCCATAGCTGCTGCTCTCGTGCCCGCGATCGAGATTGGGGTGGACGCGAGCGCGCCGCGCCCGCAAGCCGCCGCTGCGCTTGCCGATCTCTCCGCCGTTGCGACGCTCCCGAGCGAAGCTGGTGCAGCGCCCGAGCTTCCATCGACTTCCGGTGCTCCGGAACGTGCAGTTGCGCCGGCGACTTTGCCGACGCTCGCCATTGCCGAACAGGCGCAAGTGAAGGCGCTGCCAAATCCGACCGGCGACCCGTCGGCTGTTGCCGTACCGACCGCCCCCGCTTCCCCTCGTCCGGCGAGCAAGGCCGGACCCACGATCCCGAGCGCCACGGTTGGCAGAGCCGCTGCTCCGATCACGCAGATCGAACAGCGCATCCGTCCAGCCGAGGCACCTGCGCCCACCTTGGAAGTCGCGACCCGGCCGGCGGCCAAGGCGCCGGCGCAGCTGCGTAGGGCACCGGCCCAGGACGCTCCCGAACAGGCCCGAACGGTGCAATCGCTGCGGACGCCCATCCTGGCGCCGCCGCCTGCGGCGATCGACCCGGCTATCGTGACCATCGCCGCAAGCGTGCCGCCCGCGCCCGCGCCCGCGCCGCTGCGCCGGGCGCCGGCCATGGATTCGGTCGCGCCCGCTTTGCTTCCTGCCGCGCCCGAGGCCGCGCCGCGGCATGCCGTGCCTGCCGCGGCCGATATTCAACACGGCGCGCTCGACACGCGCGGTCAGGAATGGACGGGCAGGATGGTCGAACATATCGAGGCGTTGCGCGACGCCGCGCCCGTCCGCGAGACGCGCCTCAGCCTTGCCCCCGAAGCGCTGGGCAAGGTCGACGTCTCGATCCGCCACGAAGGCGATCGGGTCCATGTCCATTTCACCACCGAGACGCCGGCCGCGCGCCAGCTGATCGCCGATGCCCAGCCGCGGCTGAGCGAGCTTGCCGAGGCACGCGGGCTCAAGCTCGGCCAGACCAGCTTCGAAAGCGGCGCGGCAGGGCAGGGCCCCAATCGTGAGGGCCGCGAGCAATCTGCGCCGCGGCAGCCGCTCGCGCCGCGCCCCGTCACCGATTCCGCCGTCGGCGCTGCCGACGATGACCGCATCGCCTGAGATCGAAGGAGCCCGTCATGGCCGATACCAATGAAGCACCCCAGGCCCCCCGCAAGAAGAAGGGCGGCAAGCTGCTCATCCTCGTCGGGATCCCGATCGCCCTGCTCGGCAGCGGCGGCGGCGCCGCGGTCTATGGCATGCAGGCCGGCTGGTTCAGCGTGAAGCCGGCCGAAGCCGAATCGGACGAACCCAGATTGGTCGCGAAGAGCGAGGAGAAGCGCGCCGCGTTGAAGGCGGAAGGCGGCGAGGGCCATGGCGAGGGCGGCGCCTCCGAAGGCGGCCACGGCAAGCCGACGCCCAAGGGCGAGGGCGGCGACAAATATGCATCGAGCTATTATCCGATGGAGAAGGAATTCACGTCCAACCTCCAGGACAGCGTCCACTTCATTCAGGTCGGCATCGCAGTGTCGACGCCCTATGACGAGCGCGTTCTCGAGAACATCAAGACCCACGAGATCGCGATCCGCTCGCAGGTGCTGATGGCGCTCGGCGAAACCAGCGAGGAAGAAGTCTTCACTGCCGAAGGCAAGCGCCACATCCAGGACCGGCTGGTCAAGGCGATCAACGCGGTGCTGAAGGAAAAGGAAGGTTTCGGAGGCGTAAGTAACGTCTACTTTACCAATTTCATTGTTCAGTGAACGGGCATGGTTAACGCCCCTTCAGAACTCGGCAGCATCGAACGGCGGGAACGCCCCCGGGCCAGCGCGGAACACGCGCCGGCGCTGGGTAGCGCGAACCTGAACCCGTTCGGCGACCTCGTCACGCTGCAGCATCTTTGTGCGCGGCTGGCCAAGTCCTTGAAGCCGGTGTTCGACGGGGTTTCGCGCGCCGATGTGCGCAGCTGGGCCGAGCCGCTCTCGGTGCAGCGCTGGGCCGATTATCGCGCCGAGCGCGGCCACTCCCTCACCGCGTGGCAGCCGCTCACGATGGGCAATGCGAGGGCGCGGGTTCAGTTGGCGCTCGACGGCAACTATCTGTTCGAACTGCTCGATGCCTTTTTCGGCGGGGACGGCGAGGCGCCCAATCCGCTGCCGGCCGAATTCACTCCCGCGGCCGAAGCGTTGACGCTGCGTCTGGCGAACCTGCTCGCGGCACCGCTCGAAGCCGCATGGGAGCCGCTGACCCGCGTCGGGTTCCGCGGGATCGAGGGCGCCAATATCGGCGCGCTTCCCGAATTTTCTGGCGACGACCCCATCGTCGTCACGCGCTTCGGCATCGCGCTCGGCGAGCGCAAGCCCGCATTCATCGACATCCTGTATCCCGTCGCGGCGCTCAAGCCGCATGCCGCGGCGCTGATGGTCAAGGTCCATGGCCTGTCTGCCGAAGTCGAGCCCGAATGGCGTAGCGGCCTCACCCGCGCCGTGATGGGCGTCAAATTCCCGATCCGCTCGGTGCTGGCCGAGCCGGTCGTCCCGCTCGGTATGCTGCTCGATCTCAAGCAAGGCGACGTGATCCCGATCGATTTCGGCCCCGAGGTTCCGGTGATGGTGGCGTCGCGCCGCCTCGGCACCGGCCTCGTCGGCACTGCCAATGGCCGCGCCGCGGTCCGGCTCACCCAGCTCGAAGAGCTCAGCGAAGAGGATTTCCGATGAACGACATGGCCGGGGGCTTCCCCGTCGATACTTCGGTGGCCGCCAATTTCCGGCTGCTGCAGGATGTCGACGTCAAGCTGACCGTCGAGATCGGCTCGACGTCGCTGTCGCTGCGCGAGCTGCTCGCTTTGGGCGAGGAAAGCGTGATCGAGCTCGATCGCGACGCCAACGAACTGCTCGACATCTTCGTCAACGGCACGCTGATCGGCCGCGGCGAGGTCGTCACCGTCGGCGAGAAGTTCGGCGTGCGGATGACCGAATTGGTCAGTCCGGAAAAGCGGACCGCACGCCCATGATGTGGTCCTACATCCTCAAGCTGGTGATCCTGCTCCCGCTCGTCTGCGGGCTGCTGATCGGCTGCCTCTATGCGTGGCGCAAGCTCGAGGCGCGGCTGCCCAAGAATCAGGGAACGCGGATGGTCCAGGTCAAGGAAACCATGATGCTGGCGCCCGGGCTCCGCCTCGCGGTGGTCGAGTTCGAGGGGCAGAAGCTGCTCGTCTCGGTCAGCCGCAGCGGCGTCACGCTGGTCGACAAGGCGCAAAGCTGATGCTCGCACGACTTTCGACTCCCCGCTCGATCGGCGGGCGCGCGGCCCTGTTCGTCGGGGTGCTCGCTTTCTGCATTCTCTTCGCCGCGCCGGCATTCGCCCAAGGCGTGCCGGCGCCGGCACCCGTCCCCGGTGTAGGCGACGCGGTCGATCGCGCGCTCGGCGATCTCGGCGGCGGCGACGCGCCGCTCAGCCTGTCGTTGCAGGTCCTCATCATCATGGGCCTGCTCACGGTGCTGCCGGGCATCCTGCTGATGATGACCAGCTTCACGCGGATCATCATCGTGCTGTCGGTGCTGCGTCAGGCGCTCGGGCTCCAGCAGACCCCGCCCAATCAGGTGCTGGTCGGGCTGTCGCTGTTTCTCAGCTTCTTCGTGATGGCGCCGGTGCTCAACCAGGCCAACACGACGGCGATCCAGCCCTACGCCGCCGGCCAGATCAGCGCGACGCAGATGATCGAAGGCACCGGCAAGGCGCTTCACGGCTTCATGATCAAGCAGACCCGCAACCGCGACGTGAAGATGTTCGCCGACATGGCAAAGAGCGGTCCTTATGCCAGCCCCGCCGACGTGCCCTTCTCGGTGCTGCTCCCTGCCTTCGTCACCAGCGAGCTCAAGACCGCGTTTCAGATCGGCTTCCTGATCTTCCTCCCCTTCATCGTCATCGACCTCGTCGTCGCTACCGTGCTGATGAGCCTCGGCATGATGATGATGTCGCCGACGATCATCTCGCTGCCGTTCAAGCTGTTGCTGTTCGTGCTGGTCGACGGCTGGGCGCTGACCATGGGCAGCCTCGCCGCGAGCTTCGGAACCTAGGCATGGATGCCGATTATTTCCTGACCGTCGCGCGCGAGGCGATGTGGGTCGTCGCGCTCGCCTCGGCGCCGATTCTGCTGCCGGCGCTGTTGGCGGGCTTGATCCTCGGCATGGTCCAGGCGGCGACCTCGATCCAGGAACAGACGCTCACCTTCGTCCCCAAGCTGATCGTCGTGGCAGTGAGCCTCGTGATCTTCGGCGGGATGATCCTCGGGCTGCTCGGGGATTTCACGACGAGCATCTTCGAGCGCATCCCGGATCTGGTGAAGTGAATTCCGATTCCGTCCCGGTGCTCCTGCGAAAGCAGGAGCCCAGAGCCACAGGCGACGCGCCTGGAACCTTGGGCTCCTGCTTTCGCGGGAGCACGCTTGCGCTTCCCCGTCGCCCATGATGGGCTTCGGCCTCTCGATCGAGCCGCAGCTCTGGGCCCTGCTGTTCGCGATGGTGCGGATCGGCGCGGCGTTCATCGCCGCCCCGGTGTTCAGCGCAGTCGCGGTACCGCTGCCCGCGCGGATCGCGCTTACCGGGGCGATCGGCGTCCTGGTGATCAACACCACCCACATCACCCCGCCCGCGGAGATCTTCTCGCTCACGACGATGCTGGCTGTGGCCGCCGAGGCCCTGGTCGGGCTTGCGCTCGGCTTCGTGCTCCAGATCGCGTTCGCCGCGCCTATGGTCGCCAGCGAAGTGATCGGCATGTCGATGGGGCTCGGCTTCGCCAATGCCGTCGACCCCAATAGCGGCCATTCCACCCCCGCGCTCGGCCAGTTCCTGTCGCTGCTGCTGACTCTGTTGTTCCTCGCGGTCGATGGCCATCTCGTCCTCGTCGACCTCGTCGTTCGCAGCTACGAGGCCGTGCCGCCCGGGATATGGATCGCGCCCGAGCGATTGCTCGGCATCGCCTTGTTCGGCGGCTATGTGTTCCTTGCCGGGTTGCTGCTCGCGCTCCCGGTCGGCTTCCTCCTGCTCTGCCTCAACGTCGTCGTCGGCATGCTCAGCCGCGCCGCGCCCGCGCTCAATCTGTTCGCGGTCGGTCTGCCCGCCAGCCTGGCGATGGGCGTGGTCGCGATCCTGCTCGCGCTGCCGGCCATGGGCGACTACCTCCTCGTCATCGTCCGCGAGGCACTCGACGCCGCGCCGCGGCTGGTGCTCGGCTGATGTCCGAGAGCTTCGGCGAGAAGACGGAAGCCCCGACGGCCCGCCGCAAGCGCAAGGCGGTCGAAGAAGGCCAGCTTCTCAAATCGAAGGATTTCGGCACTGCATTGGTGATCCTGATCGGCTGCGTATGGATGGCGTTCCTCGGCCCGTCGCTGATCGCCGCGTGCAAGGAAGTGATGACCGCAAGCTTTTCGTTCGGGCGCGGCGATGTCGAACATTTCGAGCCGTGGCGGCCGCTGGCGAGCGCGGGATGGAAGCTCGCGCCGTCGCTGATCGGGCTGTTCGTGTTGGCGATGATCGCCACGATCCTCAGCCAGGCGGGGCTCGGCTCGATCGGCTGGAACAACAAATTGTTCGCGCCCAAGGCCTCGCGGATCAATCCGGGGTCGGGGCTCAAGCGGATGTTCGGCCCGACCGGGCTGATCGAGCTCGGCAAGTCGCTGCTGAAGGTGCTGCTGCTCGGCGCGATGGGCGCGTGGATGCTGCGCTCGATCACCCACCGCTCGCTCGGCCAGGTCTCGTCTGACCTGCCGGGCGCAGTCGGAGCGCTGAGCGGCCAGTTCCTGACCCTGATGTTCGTGATGGCGGCGGGACTGCTGATCATCGCCGGCGTGGACTTGCCGATCCAGATGATCCGCCACTTCCGTCAGCTCCGCATGACCAAGCAGGAGGTCAAGGAAGAGCATAAGGAATCCGAAGGCTCGCCCGAGCTGAAGGCGCAGCAGCGCGCACGTCAGCGCGAGATTCTCAAGGGCGGCTATCGAAAGACCGTCGCCACCGCACATGTCGTGCTGACCAACCCGACCCATTTCTCGGTCGCGCTTCGCTACGATCAGGGCAAGGATCAGGTCCCTGTGGTGGTCGCCAAGGGGCGCGGCCAGACCGCGCTCGCGATCCGCGAACTCGCCGCCGAGTTCGAAGTGCCGGTGCTCGAATATCCGCAACTCGCCCGCGCGGTCTATTACACCAGCCGCGAAGGCCAGGAGGTCCGCGACGACCTGTATCACGCGATCGCGATCGTCCTCGCCTTTGTCTTCGGCATCAACAAGCGTGCCGGCGGCAGCCAGCCCCCGGTCACCGTCCCGCCGGGCGCCTTGTTCGACGAAAACGGTCAGAAAATCGAGCGCCCGGCCTAAAGCGCGCCGCTGCGCTGCCGCTTATTGGGACAGGGGGAAGCAATGGCCATCGAATCGATTGCGAAGACGCTGGGAACGGGCTCGGGAGTCGACGTCACCGCCCTCGTCGCCGGACTGGTCGAAGCGACCTTCGCGAACAAGAATGCCGCGCTCACTGCCAAGGCCGACGCGCTGACCGCGCAGATCTCCAAAGTCAGCGAGCTCAAGAGCACGATCAGCGATTTCGCCAGCGCGCTCGCGGCGCTGACCAGCGGCGGCACGCTCGCCACCCAGCCGACCAGCTCGAAGAGCGACGTGGTCACCGCCACCCGGCTCGCCGGCGCCGACCTCACCGGACTGAGCGCCTCGGTCGAGGTCCGCCAGCTCGCCCAGGCGCAGGTCGCCAGCACCGATCCGTTCGCGAACGGCGAGGACACGGTGGTCGGCACGGGCACGCTCACGCTCACCTTCGGCACCGCTACGGTGTCGGGCACGTCGATGACGTCGTTCACTGCCGGTCCTGCAGACCCGATTTCGATCACGATCGATTCGGCCCACAACACGCTTGCGGGCGTCGCAGACGCGATCAACGCCGCCAATGCCGGCGTCACGGCGTCGATCATGACCGATGCCAATGGCGCGCGGCTGGTGGTCAAGGGCGCGACAGGCGCCTCGCAGGCGTTCGAACTCAAGGGCAGCAGCCAGCTGCGCGAACTCGACATCGGTCGCAACGAGAGCGGCTCAGACATCAACACCGCCGCGCAGAACGCGATCGTCGCATTGGACGGCGTCCAGACGACGTACAATACCAACAGCGTCTACGGGCTGATCGATGGGGTCCGGCTGGATCTGGTCTCGGCCGCGATCGGGACCAAGGTCAATATCGGCGCAAAGGCGCCGACTACCGAGCTCAAGCAGTCGGTCACCAACTTCGTCGAAACCTGGAACGAAGTGTACAAGCTGGTGAAGGCAGCGACGAACGCCGTCGACGGACCGTTGCGCGGCGATCCCGCCGCCAAGGATCTGCTCCGCCAGCTCAAGGGCATGACGCTCGCCACACTCGTCCCTAACGCCGCGACCGATCATCCCGCCACGCTTGCCGATATCGGCGTGGCGACACAGCGCGACGGCAGCCTCACCGTCGACGCGACCCGGCTCGCCACGACGCTCACCACTTTCCCCAAGGAAGTCGAGGCGATCTTCGCGCAGGGCGTCGGCCTCACCAAAGCGCTTTCGGAAATCGCGAGCCGCGCGACCAACAAGGATACCGGCCTCGGCGTCAGCCAGGCGAATTACGAAAAGGCGCAGACCAAGGTCGAGGATGCGAAAGAGAACGTGCTCGCCGCGACCGAGAAGTTGCGCAGCCGCATGACCCAGCAATTCGCTGCGATGGATGCCAAGGTGGCGGCGTACAAATCGACGCAGAGCTTCCTCGAGCAGCAGATCAAGGCGTGGAACGGGGGCGATTGACGTCATGACGCGCTACGCCACGCCGCTCGCCAATCCCGCGGCTACCTATCGCCAGGTCGATCTCGCCGGCCGCACCACCGGTGCCGACCCGCACCGGCTCGTCGGCTTGCTCTATGAAGAGGGCGTCGCGGCGCTACGCGCAGCCGCCTGCGCCGCCGAAACCCGCCAATTCGCGATCAAGAGCGAGCGTGTCGCCCGCGCCACTGCGATCCTGTTCGCGCTCGAGGCCGGGCTCGACTTCGATCAAGGCGGCGAAGTGTCGCGCACGCTCGCGACCTTCTATCACGGGCTCCGCCAGCAGGTGCTCCACGCCAGCATCGGCATCGATCCCGAGCCGTTCCGCGAAGCTGCGGCGAGCCTCGAGGAGATCGGTGGCGCCTGGGCCAGCGTGCGGGCTTCCTGAGCGCTTTCAGCTCTGCGGGATGACGAGTGCCGTCTCGGCCTTTACCCGATCCAGCGCGATCAGCGTGCGATAGCGGTCGACCGCGTCGTTCTCCTCGAACAGACGCCGGGTCAGCGCTTCATATTCGCGCATGTCGCGACTGAGGATGACGAGGACGAAGCTCACGCCGCCGGTGACATAATAGGCTTGCTGCACCTCCGGCGCGTCGCGAAACACCGCCTTGACCATGTCCACGGTCGAAGCCCGTTCGTCGCGCAGATGGACCTCGACGATCGCTGTGATCGCGAGCGAAAGCGCATCCGGGTCGATCACTGCGACGTTTCGCGCGATGATGCCCGCCTCCTCCATCGCCGCGATCCGGCGCTGCACCGCCGCCGCCGACAGATTCACCGCTTCCGCGATTTGCCTCTGGGGCGTCTTGTTGTCGTGCTGGACGATCCGCAGGATCGCACGATCGAAAGCATCGAGCGCGCGGGCGAAGATACGGAATCGGGCCATCGCACGAGTGATTGTTGCATTTCGCCCCCCGATCAAGAGCGCACGGCTCGCTTCCATCCTGATAAGCTTGTCGCTGGCATAAGAGGGACACCATGCAACTCGCGATCGTCGACCGGCAAGGAGGCAGGAATCTGCCTTTGGGCGTCCTGTTCGGGATAGGGGCCGGTGCCTTGTGGGGGCTGGTTTTCCTCACTCCCGAAATGGTGCGTGCGTTCAGCCCGCTGCAACTGACGATCGGGCGCTATCTCGCCTATGGTCTGATCTCTGCCACGCTGATCGCGCCGCGTTGGCGCATGCTGCAGCAGCTCGGCCGGCGCGAATGGCTGGCGCTCTGCTGGCTCTCGTTGGCCGGCAACACGCTCTATTACATCCTTTTGTCGAGCGCGGTGCAGCTTGGCGGGATCGCGATGACCTCGCTCGTCATCGGCTTCATCCCGGTCGCGGTCACGATCGCGGGCAGCCGCGACGAAGGGGCGGTGTCGTTGCGCAGGCTCGCCCCTTCTCTATTGTTCTGCTCGGCCGGGGCAATCTGCATCGGATGGCAGGCAATCGCGATCCCAACGGGCTCGGTCGGCGCGCAATTGATCGGACTCGGCTGCGCGATCGGGGCACTTGCCGCCTGGTCGATCTACGCGATCAACAATAGTCGCTGGCTGGTTCGGCTCGACCATGTCACCGCGCATGACTGGAACCTGCTGATCGGCATCGTCACCGGCGCGCAATCCCTTGTGCTCATCCCCGTGTCCCTGATGCTGGACGACTCGCGGCACGATGTCACCGCCTGGGCCGAATTTGCCGCGGTCTCGGTCGGCGTGGCGGTGTTCGCGTCGATCTTGGGAAGCCTGCTCTGGAACCGTATGAGCCGGCTGCTGCCGCTGACTCTCGTCGGCCAGATGATCCTGTTCGAGACGCTGTTCGCCCTGATCTATTGTTTCCTGTGGGAGCGGCGCGGGCCGACATTGCTGGAGGCCGCGGCCTTTGCCCTCGTCGTCGCCAGCGTATTGTCGTGTATCGGAGCGCATCGTGGGCTGTCGTCAGCCGATCCCGCTCCGGCGGGCTAGAGGTCGAGCTTCTCGTAATCGGCGGGGGGCGGGATGCCCTCCATCCGCTCGGACAGCAATGGTCGAAAGCTCGGCCGGCTCTTCATGCCGATATACCAACGCTTGGCCTGTTCATGGCTCTTCCAGTCGATTCCGCCAAGATAGTCGGCGATCGAGATCTGCGCCGCGGCAGCCAGATCGGCGAGGCTCATCGTCGGCCCCGCCAGCCAGGTGCGGTGATCGAGCAGATAGTCGATATAGTCGAGATGCGCGACCGCGGCCTTCATCGCCTCGCGCAGAGCCTTGGCATCGGGAGCCAGTTTGTGCACCACGCGCTTGATCATCCGCTCGTGCAGCAGGGGCGCGGTGATGTCGCCGTAGAAGTGATGGTCGAACCAGATCACCAGCCGGCGGATCTCGGCGCGGTCGGTGGCGGTGCCGTTGATCATCGCATTCTTGCTGACCGTCTCTTCGATGAACTCGCAGATCACGGTCGAATCGATCAAGGTCACCCCGCGCTCGGTATCGACCATCACCGGCACCTGCCCGGTCGGATTGAGGTCGAGAAACTCGTCGCGGCGCAGCCAGGGCGATTCGCGCACCGGCTCGTACCCAACGCCTTTTTCGCCCAGCAGCAGGCGAACCTTACGCGAAAACGGACAAAGCGGGAATTGGAGGAGCTGCCACATGCAGCCGTATCTACCGCCCGCGCGCGGCGCGTCCAGCCGATGCGTCAATTATCGTCATAGGCCTCGATCGCGCCCTGCAGCGGCGCCAGCGCAGCGCGAAGCCGATCGGCGGTGCGCGCCAGTTCGCCGCGCATCGCCAGCGCGTCGTTGGCGACCGCGCCGACGGTGCCGACCGCACGGCGAGTCCGTTCGTGGAGCTTCGCCTCGAAATGCGGATCGCGGCGGCGCTCGACGTCGCGCAGCGTATCCGACGGGCGGATATCCGCATCCGGATCGGCATAGTTGGCGAGAGGTCCGACCTTGGTGTCGAGCACGATACCGGCCAGCGCGCTCATCGCCATCGCCACGCCTTCCTGCACCATCGGATCGTTGAGCCGGCGCACGGCGTCGGCCTCTCGCGATTGCGCGGCGGCAGGAACGGCGATGGCGCACAGGATCGCGGCGGTGGAGAGCAGACGCATGACATTCTCCCGAGTCGTCAGGAACGCCATATATATCATTCTCAACAGCTTAGCACGCGATGAACGTCACTCCGCCGCGACGGCCTCCACTGTGTCGTCGAGCGGATGCGAAAGCCGGGTGAGCATTTCCTTCGGCACCACCTGCCAGAAATGCCCGACCGCGCGGTCCCACTCCTCGAGAATGCCCCGCGACCATTTGCTGTCGGTCGCCTCGGCATGCGCCTCGATCAGCCCGTGCAATCTGGCCTCCCAATGCGCCGAGGACAGCCGCTGCCAGACGATGCTCTCCGGATTGGCGCGGGCTGCGAAGCAGGCATCGGCGTCGTAGATGAACGCCATGCCGCCGGTCATCCCGGCGCCGAAGTTCATGCCGACCTTGCCGAGCACCACCGCAGTCCCGCCGGTCATATACTCGCAGCCATTGGCACCGCAGCCCTCGACCACCACTTCGGCGCCCGAATTGCGCACCGCGAAGCGCTCGCCGGCCTGCCCGGCGGCGAACAGCCGGCCCGAAGTGGCGCCGTAGAGCACGGTGTTGCCGATGATCGTATTGTCCTGGGATGCGAGCGGCGAGCTCACCATCGGGCGCACCGCGATGACGCCGCCCGAGAGGCCCTTGCCGACATAATCGTTGGCGTCGCCGAACACTTCGAGGGTGATGCCCTTGCACAGGAACGCGCCGAGCGACTGGCCGGCGCTGCCGCGCAGCCGCACCTGGACATGATTGTCGGCGAGCGTCGACATGCCGAACTTGCGCGTCACCTCGGACGACAGCCGGGTGCCGACCGCACGGTGGGTGTTCCGCACCGAATAGGTCAGCTGCATCTTCTCGCCGCGCGAGAACACCGCCGCCGCGTCGCGGATCATCTGCGCGTCGAGGCTGTCGGGAACCTCGTTGCGGAAGGTGCTCAGGCTGAAGCGCCGGTTGGCGTCGTCGGCATCGACCTTGGCGAGGATCGGGTTCAGGTCGAGATCGTCGAGATGCTCGGCACCGCGACTGACCTGCCGAAGCAATTCGGTGCGCCCGATGATCTCGTCGAGGCTCGAGAAACCGAGCTTGGCGAGGATCTCGCGGACTTCCTCGGCGATGAAGGTCATCAGGTTGATCACCTTCTCGGGCGTGCCGACGAATTTGGCGCGCAGCCTTTCGTCCTGCGTGCAGACGCCGACGGGACACGTGTTCGAATGGCATTGGCGGACCATGATGCAGCCCATTGCGACCAGCGAAAGCGTGCCGATGCCGAATTCCTCGGCGCCGAGGATCGCGGCGATAACGATGTCGCGCCCGGTCTTGAGCCCGCCATCGGTGCGCAGGGTCACCCGGCCGCGCAGCCCGTTGAGGGTGAGCGTCTGGTTGACCTCGGTCAGCCCCATCTCCCACGGCGTGCCGGCATACTTCACCGAAGTCTGGGGGGAGGCGCCGGTGCCGCCGACATGGCCGGCGACGAGGATCACGTCGGCATGCGCCTTGGCGACGCCGGCCGCGACCGTGCCGATCCCCGCCGAGCTGACCAGCTTGACGCAGACCCGCGCGCGCGGGTTGATCATCTTCAGATCGTAGATGAGCTGCGCGAGATCCTCGATCGAATAGATGTCGTGGTGCGGCGGCGGGGAGATCAAGGTCACCCCGGGCGTCGCATGCCTGAGCTTGGCGATGAACTCGGTCACCTTGAAGCCGGGCAACTGGCCGCCCTCGCCGGGCTTGGCGCCCTGCGCGACCTTGATCTCGATCTCGTCGCAGGCGTTGAGATATTCGGCGGTGACGCCGAAGCGGCCCGAGGCGATCTGCTTGATCACCGAATTGGCGTTGTCGCCATTCTCGTACGGCGTGTAGCGCAGCCGATCCTCGCCGCCCTCGCCCGACACAGCCTTGGCGCCGATGCGGTTCATCGCGATCGCCAGCGTCTCGTGCGCCTCGGGAGAGAGCGCGCCGAGCGACATTCCCGGCGTCACGAAGCGCTTGCGGATCTCGGTGATCGCCTCGACCTGATCGATCGCCAGCCCTTCGTTGGGGAAGTTGAACTCGAGCAGATCGCGCAGATAGACCGGCGGCAGGTCGCGCACGCCGCGCGCGAATTGCAGGTATGACGAATAGCTGTCGGTCGACACCGCGGTCTGCAGCAGGTGCATCAACTGCGCCGAATAAGCGTGGGTCTCGCCGCCGTGCCGCTGGCGGTAGAATCCCCCGATCGGCAGTGCCGCGACCGCACGATCGAACGCCGCTTCGTGGCGCATCATCGCGTTGAGGTGCAGCGAGGCATAGCCCTCGCCGGAGATCTTGGCCGGCATCCCGGGAAACAGGTCATGGACCAAAGCGCGGCTCAGCCCGACAGCCTCGAAATTATAGCCGCCGCGATAGGACGAGATCACCGCGATCCCCATCTTCGACAGGATCTTGAGCAGGCCTTCGTCGATCGCCTTGCGATGGCGCTTGAGGCATTCGGACAGGCTCAGTTCGCCGAACAGCCCGCGTGCCTGGCGGTCGGCGATCGAGGCCTCGGCGAGATAGGCGTTCACCGTCGTCGCGCCGACGCCGATCAGCACCGCATAATAATGCGTGTCGAGGCATTCGGCGGTGCGGACGTTGACGCTGGCATAAGAGCGCAAGCCCCGCCGTACGAGATGGGTGTGGACAGCGGCGACCGCGAGCACCCCGGCGATCGCTACCTTGTCGGGCCCGATATGTTCGTCGGTGAGGAACAATTCGGTGCAGCCGGCGCGGACGGCCTGCTCGGCTTCGTAACGGATGCGGGTGATCGCCGCGCGCAGCGCCTCGGGTCCGCCTTTGGCCTCGAAGGTGCAGTCGATCTCCGCGGATTGGGCGCCGAAATGCGCGCGCAGCCGGTGCCAGTCGGCATTGGTCAGCACCGGGCTCTCGAGCACCAGCACGCGCCCCGGCGTGCCTTCGGTGTCGAGGATGTTCGCCAGATTCCCGAAGCGCGTGCGCAGGGTCATCACCTGGCGCTCGCGCAGCGAATCGATCGGCGGATTGGTGACCTGGCTGAAATTTTGCCGGAAGAACTGGCTGATCAGCCGCGGCTTGTCCGAGATCACCGCGAGCGGGGTGTCGTCGCCCATCGATCCGATCGCTTCCTTGGCGGTCTCGACCATCGGGGAAAGGATCAGCTCCATATCCTCGAGCGTCTGCCCCGCCGCGACCTGGCGCCGGGTCAGCTCGGCGCGGTCATACGGCGCGTCGGTCGGCGCTGCCGGCAGATCGTCGATGCTGACGAACTCGCCGATCATCGCGGCATAATCGGCCTCGCCGGCGATACGGTCCTTGATCGCCATATCGTCGAACAGCACGCCGTTCTCGAGGTCGACTGCGATCATCTGCCCCGGGCCCATCCGACCCTTGGCGATCACGCTCGTCTCGGAGATCTGGACCATTCCCGTCTCCGAGCCGACGATCAGCAACCCGTCGGAAGTCTGGGTGTAGCGCAGCGGCCGCAAGGCGTTGCGGTCGACCCCGGCCACCGCCCAGCGCCCGTCGGTCATCGCCAGCGCGGCGGGGCCGTCCCACGGCTCCATCACGCTCGCGAGGTATTTGTACATCGCGAGATGCGATTCGGGGGTGTCTTCGTCCCACGCCTCGGGCACCAGCATGATCTTGGCGGTCGGGGCGTCGCGGCCCGAGCGGCAGATCGCCTCGAACACGGCGTCCAATGCAGCGGTGTCGGATGCGCCCGCCGGGATCACCGGCTTGATGTCCTCGCTCTGCTCGCCGAACGCGATGCTCGCCATCTTGATCTCGTGGCTGAGCATCCAGTTCTTGTTGCCGCGGATCGTGTTGATCTCGCCATTATGCGCAAGGCAGCGGAACGGCTGCGCCAGCCACCATTGCGGGAAGGTGTTGGTCGAATAACGCTGATGGAAGATCGCGACGCGGCTGGTGAAGCGCTCGTCCTTGAGATCGGGATAGAATTCGCCGAGGCTCTCGGCGAGAAACAGCCCCTTGTAGATGATCGATCGCGTCGACAGCGAACAGATGTAGAAGCCGTTGATCTGTGCGGCGATCACGCGCTTCTCGATCCGCCGGCGGACAAGATAGAGGTTCTTTTCGAACTCGGCGGCGTCGACCGCGTCGGGCAAGGGGCCCGCGATCATGATCTGCTCGATCTCGGGGCGGGTCGCCTGCGCCTTCATGCCGATGACCGACACGTCGACCGGCACCTGCCGCCAGCCATAGATGGTGTAGCCGGCCTCGATGATTTCCGATTCGACGATCGTCCGGCACGCCTCCTGCGCGCCCAGATCGGTGCGCGGCAGGAAGATCATGCCGACCGCGAGGCGGTTCGGCATCACCCGGTGCCCGCCGGCGGCGATCGCATCGTCGAAAAAGCGCACCGGCAAGTCGACATGCAGCCCGGCGCCGTCGCCGGTCTTGCCGTCGGCATCCACCGCGCCGCGGTGCCATACCGCCTTGAGCGCGTCGATCGCCGACTGGACGACGCGGCGCGACGGCTGGCCGTCGGTCGCCGCGACCATGCCCACGCCACAGGCATCGCCCTCGAATTCGGGGCGGTACATGCCCTCCTCGGCAAGACGGGTGCGTTCGGTTTCGTCGATCATTGTTCGGTCTCGGTTGCGGGCTCGGCGGCGTCGGTCTCGGGCTTGGGCGGCGGCGGCAGATGCGCCGTCTCCTTTTCGACTCGCTTCATGATGGCGGGCATCGCGCGCACCATCTCGGGCGCGGATGCGGACATTTCCTGCATCATCTCGGGATCCATGAAGGTCAGCAGATAGTCCTTCGCAAAGGCCGCACCCGAGGGCGTGGCGAAGAAGGCGTCGAGATCGCCGAGCTGCTGGAGCGTGAAGCGCCGTGCAAAGGCCTTGCCCAGAGCCGTGCGCACGCGCGGCTCGAGCTTGTCCATCACCTTGCCCATTTCCTCGCCCATCACGCGCGTCATGATCGTCATGCGCTCGCGAAAGGCGGGGTCCTTCTCGGCGGCGATCTGTTCGAGCGTCTTGCCGCTTTCGTCCTTTTCGCCCAGGTCGGCGGCGGTGAGGCCGCTCATCTGCGCGATCACGCCGTCCATCATCTGTGGGAAGGCATCGCGCATCATCCGTAGGTAAATACCTTGCGGAACCAGCCTCGCGACCACTTTTTGGGCCACCGCAAGCCGCGCCGGGTCCGCCGGCGCCGTCTGCGGCGCAGCCTGCGCCATTGCCGCACCGGGCAAAGCCAGCGCCAGAACGATTCCCGATCCCAAGGTCTTCGCGATCCTGTTCATGCCGCCACCTTCGCCTTTGCGCGCATCCATGCGTGCATATGCGCCGCCACGTCACGCCCGTCGCGGATCGCCCAGACGACGAGGCTTGCCCCGCGGACGATGTCGCCCGCGGCGAACACGCCCTCGACGCTGGTCATCATCGACTTGCCGTCGGTGCGCAGCGTTCCCCAGCGAGTGACGCCGAGGCCCTCTGCGCCGAACATTCTGGGCAGATCCTCGGCTTCGAAGCCCAATGCCTTGATCACGAGGTCCGCCGGCAGCTGAAACGCGCCGCCCGGATCGACTTCGGGCGCGCGCCGGCCCGAGGCATCAGGCGCGCCGAGCCGCATCTTCGACGCGCGCACTCCGGTCACCGTGCCGCCGCCTTCGCCTTCGCTGTCGAACGCCTCGGGGCCCGAAAGCCAGACGAATTCGACACCTTCCTCCTCGGCATTGGCGACTTCGCGCTGCGATCCCGGCATGTTGGCGCGGTCGCGGCGATAGAGGCATTTCACCGAAGCCGCGCCCTGGCGGATCGCGGTGCGGACGCAATCCATCGCAGTGTCGCCGCCGCCGATCACCACGACGTTCTTGCCCAAGGCGTTGAGGCTGCCGTCCTCGAACGCGGGGACGGTGTCGCCGAAGCTCTTGCGGTTCGATGCGGTCAGGTAATCGAGCGCCTCGACCACGCCGGAGGCGCCGACGCCCGGCGCCTTGATCCCGCGCGCTTTGTAGACGCCGGTGGCGATCAGGATCGTGTCGTGCTTCGCGCGCAATTCGTCGAGGCTCGCGTCGCGGCCGATCTCGAAGCTGGTGTGGAAGACGATTCCCGCTTCCTCGAGCCGCGCGACGCGGCGCATCACGATGTGCTTCTCGAGCTTGAAGCCCGGGATGCCATAGGTCAGCAGCCCGCCGGCGCGGTCGTGCCGGTCGTAGATATGGACGTCATAGCCCATCTCGCGCAGATATTCGGCCGCGCTGAGCCCTGCCGGGCCCGCGCCGATCACGCCGACCGATTGGCCGCGCGCCGGGCCGATGCGGACCGGCTCGACCCAGCCTTCGTCCCACGCCTTGTCGGTGATGAACTTCTCGACCGATCCGATCGTCACCGCGCCGTGGCCGGAGAATTCGATCACGCAATTGCCTTCGCACAGCCGGTCCTGCGGGCAGATGCGGCCGCAAATCTCGGGCATGGTCGAAGTGCTGTTCGAGAGTTCATATGCTTCGCGCAGCCGCCCCTCGGCGGTCAGCCGCAGCCAGTCGGGGATGTGGTTGTGCAGCGGGCAATGCACCGAGCAATAGGGCACGCCGCATTGCGAGCAGCGCCCGGCCTGCGCCTCGGCGTCGGGCACCGCATAGCGATCCGCAATCTCGCGAAAGTCTTCCGCGCGGAGTTCGGCCTCGCGCTTGGCGGGGTATTGCTGCCCGCACGCCACGAATTTGAGCATAGGATCGTCTGCCATGCGCCGCCCCTAATCCAGAGGCTTACGCAATAAAAGGCAGCAAAGCTTACCTATTTATCGATTCAGGCGCCCCAGATAAAAAAAGCGCAACAAAATTGCGCATATTTAGGGCCGCAGCGGCCTCATTGGCGAAGACTGAGCCATGCCAATGCCGCCCCGCCGGCAACGATTCGATACCAGGCGAAGGGCGCGAAGCCGTGCTTCGTCACGACGGCGAGGAACGCTTTCACCACCGCCAGCGCGACGACGAACGACACCACGAAGCCGACTGCGATCAGCCCGAGCCCGTCGGCAGTGATCGCGTCGCGATGCTTGTAGAGCTGGAGCACGGTCGCACCGGTCAGGGTCGGCAGTGCGAGGAAGAAGCTGAAATCGGCGGCGGTGCGGCGATCGATGCCCAGTGCCATCGCGCCCATGATCGTCGCCCCCGAGCGGCTGACGCCGGGGATCATGGCGAGGCACTGGACGAGGCCGATCTTGATCGATTGCATCGTCGACACGCCCGAGATGCCGAGCACATTCCCGGTGCGCGCGAGCCGCTCGACCACGAGGATCGCCACGCCGCCGACGATCAATGCCCAGGCGACGACCACGGCGTTTTCGAGCAACGCGTCGATCTGGTCGCCAAAGGCCAGCCCGAGCACCACTGCGGGGAAGAAGGCGATCAGCAGATTGCGCACGAACGCGACCGCGCCGGGCTCCCATTTGAGCAGGCCCTTGAACACCGCGAGGAAGGTCCGCCAATAAAGCACGACGATCGCGAGGATCGCGCCGGGCTGGATCGCGATGTTGAACACTGCCCATTGCGCGGCGTCATAGCCCATCAGCTCGCTCGCGAGGATCAGGTGCCCGGTCGACGAGACGGGGAGGAATTCGGTGACGCCTTCGACGATGCCGAGCAGGATCGCTACGAGATATTCGGTCATGGGCAAGCCTCTCGGTCAGGCGGCAGCCGGCGCGGGGCCGGCGCACCGGGTCATGCTGGGTCGCGTCAGGCGGCCGCGCCGAGCTGACCGAACCGGCCATGACGACGAAAGCGCACCAGCCAGCCAGGCGCCACGGTGGCGAGCGGGGTCGGGGTGATATGGAACTGCGCGAAGCCTTCGGCGCCGGCATGGACGACATTGTCCTGCTGGAGCATCCGCCACTGGTCGCTGGTGATCGGTGCGCCGGGCAGCGCGCCGAGCATCGCGACGAGGCTGCCCAAAGCATCGGGCAGCTCGACGAATCGCGCATCGCGACCGATCGCATCGGCGATCCAGTGATGGAGCGCGCGCATCGTGAGGATGTCGGGGCCGCCCAGTTCGTAGGCGTGGCCGCCATGCAATGCGGGGTCGGCCAACGCCTTGACCGCGGCGACGGCGACATCGGTTACATAAGCGGGCTGGAAGCGCGCCTCCGCGCGCAGCACCGGCACCACCGGTGCTGCCGCGATCATTGCGGCAAAACGGTTCACGAACGCGTCCTCGCGGCCGAACAGCACCGAGGGGCGCAGGATCGTCGCATTCGGGAAGGCGTCGCGCACCGCGGCCTCGCCTTGTGCCTTGGAGCGGCCATAGGCAGCCGGCGAATCGAGGCTGGCGCCGAGTGCGGAGAGGTGGACCAGCGCCGCGACACCGCTGCGCCGCGCTGCCTCGGCGACGTTGCGCGCGCCGTCGACATGCACTTTCGCCATCGCGCTGCCGAAGGTACCGGCGAGATTGACCACCAGATCCGATCCGTCGATCGCGCGCGCCACGGTGTCCGGGCGAGTCACATCGGCCGCGGCGAACTGGGTCTGGCCGAGCCCGCCCAGCGGCTTGAGGAACCACGCGTCGCGCGGTCGCTTCTGCGCGATTCGCACCCGTGCGCCCGTGCGGAAGAGCTCCTGTGCGACATAGCGTCCCAGAAATCCGCCGCCGCCGATCAGCGTTACCAGCCTGTCCTTCATGCCTGCCTCTTGAGCCTCGTGCGAGCCGCACCCCATGCCGCGTGGCTACGCAAACGGCAAGCCATGCGGGCGACGGGCCGGGCGATGCGCACGATATGGATCCTGGCGTCGACGCGCTGTTGACAGCCGCCCGACCCTCCAATAGAGCGCGCCGCCTACCCCGTGCCCAGATGGCGGAATTGGTAGACGCACCAGCTTCAGGTGCTGGCGCTCGCAAGGGCGTGGAGGTTCGAGTCCTCTTCTGGGCACCATTTTCCTGTTCGCACTTGACCGCCAACAGTTGCGAAACCCACGGAAATCTGCGAAAAACTGCACCGGCTCAGCCGGGACTGATCGCCGTTGTTCGCCCACATCCGGGCGGAAATGGGGGCCATGCTGGGGGCCACATATCTAACGCTCCGAATCGTGGCCCCCACAATGCCCCTGACAGACACCGCCATCCGCCAAGCCAAACATGGCCCCAAGCCAATCAAACTGTTCGATGAGCGGGGACTCTTCCTCCTGCTGCAGCCGAGCGGGGGAAAGCTCTGGCGCTTGAAATACCGGGTCGACGGCAAGGAGAAGAAGCTGGGCCTAGGCACCTACCCCGATGTCTCCCTGAAGGAGGCGCGCAAGCGGCGCGATGAAGCGCGTAGCAAACTGGCTGATGGGATCGATCCTGCCGCTGCCAAGAAAGCAGCCAACGACGCCCGGCGCGAGGCAGCCGGGAACACCTTCAGGACGGTGGCGGAGGAATATCTCGACAAGATTGCCCGTGAAGGCCGAGCGGCCGTTACAATCGGGAAGTCGCGCTGGCTGTACTCGTTGATCGACAAGGATCTGGGTTCGCGCCCGGTGGCGGAGATCAAGCCGGCGGAATTGCTATCAACGCTTCAGAAGGTGGAAGCGAAGGGCCATCTCGAGACAGCCCGCCGGATGAGATCGCTGGCCAGCCGGATATTCCGGTATGCCGTAGCCACCTCGCGTGCGGAGAGTGATCCCACCGCGCTGCTGCGTGGCGCGCTCGCGGCTCCGAAGGTGAAGCATCACAGCGCAATACTCGAAGCCGCTGCTGTGGGTGAGCTGCTGCGGGCAATAGAAGGCTATCAGGGCCAGCCGCTGACCTGCATCGCCCTGAAGCTGACCCCGCACGTGTTCGTCCGTCCGGGAGAGCTGCGCCAGGCGGAATGGACTGAGTTCGACTTGGACGGGGCAATATGGACGATACCGGCGGAGAAGATGAAAATGCGTGATCCGCATGTCGTTCCGCTATCGACCCAAGCGGTAGGCCTCCTGCGATCGGCCGAAGCGCTGAGTGGCGGGCAGCGTTATGTTTTTTCGTCGCTTTATCCGGGTAACCGCCCAATGTCGGAGAACACCGTGAATGCCGCCCTTCGGCGGATCGGCTACACGGGCGCGGAAATGACCGCGCATGGCTTTCGGGCAATGGCCAGCACGCTTCTCAACGAATCCGGCAGGTGGAGTCCCGACGCGATCGAGCGCGCGCTCGCCCACAGGGACGGAAATGCAGTGCGCGGCGTGTACCATCGCGGGAAGCACTGGGCCGAGCGGGTACAGATGGCGCAGTGGTGGAGCCACCATCTCGACGAGCTCCGGGATGGCCCGTTTTCGTAGCGGCTCCACTGACGTGGGGACGTCACGGTCGTCAGGATCAATATCCCAGCCTGTCTTCGGCAACTGCCAAAACTGACAAAGGGGGGGGGACGTGGTGCAGAAAGGCCCGCGCTCTCCCAGAGCGGTTCCATCTATCTTGTTCAGGGGCGGGGGCATGCTTTCCGAAAGTGGTGATGATACTGAGAGTACTCTCCCAAATCATTCTGAACGCCCCTTCCAGCCTAACGTAAGCGTCCTCTATGCCCCCCCCCTTAATGCCATACTGAGCCTTTCGAGCGCTTTTCCGAGGCCGCCGCTACGCGGGACGTGGGTCGGCTGCAAAACGGGCGCGGGCTCTAGAGAGAGATCTAGACTAATATAGGCGTTTTCGGCGCTTTACGCTCAGCTGATACCACTGCATGCTGTGACCTTAGCGGTTGTGCGAGGCATCACCATACCCGGGGGCTAAAGTGAAGAATAGCACATGCATCCACTTGAAGAGGTGGAGCGACGGAACGGATGGGCGGCCAGCCTCTCTCTTCTCCAAGAGACCTTCATGAACGTCTTCGATCTCGATGCCGATCTAATTCAGCGTTACGAAAGCTTTGCTCGGTCATTTACCGACATTCGCAGTTCGGACCTGAACGCGCAGATCAATGCTATTTATGACAGCGGAGTATTCTGGCCCGAGCCGCTAATCGGGCTCAACCCGCGCTATCGTTCCGGGGGCTCGGTAGCAGGCTTGGTAAGCGACGGCGTCGCTGACCCAGCCTTGGCCGATGTGTTCTCGTTAGGCACGCCGCGCGCGGTTATCACGTTGCACCGTCATCAGGAGCAGGCTTTCCACAAGGCAAAGCAGGCGAAGAACTACATCGTCACCACTGGCACTGGCTCCGGGAAATCTCTGTGCTTCTTCGTGCCAATCGTTGATCGCGTGCTGCAGGCGCGCCGCGCGGGCGAGACGCGGCGGACGCGCGCCGTCATTATCTACCCGATGAACGCGCTGGCGAATTCTCAGCTCGAAGAATTGGACAAGTTCGTCGAAGCAAGCGGGCTGCCGGATCATCTCAAGCCTACCTTTGCGAGGTATACGGGCCAAGAGGGTGATGGCGACCGTCAGAAGGTGGCGAACAATCCGCCTGACATCATCCTCACCAACTTCATGATGCTCGAGTTGCTGATGACCCGGCAAGATCAGCTTGATCGGCAAGTGATTGCCAACATGGCGGGGCTTGAGTTCCTCGTGCTCGACGAACTGCACACCTATCGCGGCCGCCAGGGCGCGGATGTCGCGATGCTGGTCCGACGGGTGCGTGAGCGCATGGGATCGCCCGACATGCTATGCATCGGCACGTCGGCAACCATGTCGTCGGGGGAAACGGATGGCGGGCGCAAGACCGTTGCGCGCGTCGGCACCACCTTGTTCGGCAGCGCCGTCTCCCCGGACGATGTCATTACCGAGACACTGGACCGCGCAACCGAGTGGCATGGCGGTGAAGCGTCGTTTTTGACGGCGTTGAGCAGCGCGGTGCAGCAACCTGCCGCCGCGACTGACTGGCGCAGCGACGCGCTGGCGGTGTGGATCGAGTTGAACATCGGGCTCAACGCGGGCGAGACACTAGAACGCGCTACGCCCCGCACATTGACCAACGCAGCGGAGGCGCTTGCGAAAGATACTGGCTTGGGCGCGGGCGAGTGCGCCACCGCTTTGCAGGAGCGACTGGTAGCAATGAGCACAGTCGCCGATGGAAGTGCCAGTGCCTTCATGGCGTTCAAGCTGCATCGCTTTCTTGCCGGTGCCGGTCACGCACATGCGACCTTGGAGCCGGCCGGCGCTCGCCGTGTTCGGCTCGCCGCCGAGCAGTTCGATCGGGAGAAGCCGGAAGCACGGCTGTATCCTCTCTTCTTCTGCCGACAATGCGGTCAAGAAGTGCATAGCGTTTCGCTCGAACGATCTGGCCGGGTGATCGCGCGTTCCATCGATCAGACGGCGAAGGACGAAGCCGACCATGATGGGACGCTTCATGGCTTCCTTGTCCCCGACGCGACTGGAGATCTCGCCTTTACCGGCGATGTCGATTGCTATCCCGACGACTGGATCGAGGAGGCGGCGAAAGGCCGCCGCCTAAAAAGCAGCCATCGTGGTAAGCACGAAGGGCAGCGCCTGAACCTGGGTGCGGACGGGCAGCACTTGCAGGAGGGGCTGACCGCCTGGTTCTTCGCCGGCCGTTTCCGCTTCTGTCCGCACTGCCTTTACCAGCCGGCTCCGCAGGCTCGTGATATCAACAAGCTCGCCAGCCTGTCGGCCGAAGGGCGCAGCTCCGCGACCACGCTGATCACGATCTCGGCACTCGACTGGATGGAGCAAACGAACGCGCCTGATGACCGGCATCGCCGCAAATTGCTTGGATTTACCGACAATCGCCAGGATGCCGCGCTTCAGTCCGGTCACTTTAACGACTTTGTCTTCGTCACATTGCTGCGTGCGGCGATGCTTCGTGCCGTTCGGCTAGCTGGAGAAGAAGGACTCAGTCACGAACAGTTCGGCGATGCGCTACGCCGCGCCCTCGGATTCGACCCGGAGCTTGTAACGCGGCGTGAAGAGTGGATGGCGAAGCCAGACGCGAAAGGCTTCGCGGCATTTGACGAAGCCAAGCGCACGATCAATCAGGTGCTTGCCCATCGGCTCTGGAATGACCTGCGCCGCGGCTGGCGCTACACAAATCCCAATCTTGACCAGTTAGCACTGATCGACGTGCGCTATCCCGGCGTCGAGATGCTGGCCGCGGATGATGAGGAGTGCGCAGGCAATCCCCACCTCGCCGGCGCAACGCCTGAAAAGCGCGCGGAGCTGTTCCGCTGCCTGTTTGGCACCATGCGGCAAGGGCTGGCGATCCAAGTCGATGCGCTCGATCGCACAGCGCTTGAGCAGGTGTCGCAACGATCGCGCGAGCATCTCAAGGCGCCCTGGTCGATCACGCGCGAAGAAGAAGAGCGCGATCTGGCGCGGCGCGGTACATTGGTGGTGGGCAAGCCGGACGGTCGCGTCGAGCTTGGCACGATCAAGGCATCAGCGCAAAGTGCGATCGGCCGCACTTTGGACAAGGCGTTGGGCGGTGTTCCGGCGAAAGAGCGCGAACCGTTGATCCAAGCGATGCTGGAGGCAGCCGAGGCCCATCAAATTGTTCGTCGGGTCGAACAGGGCGGGTGGCGCCTAGCCCCTGGGGCAATCCGCCTGCACGCGGGCGGTGGTGAGGCTAAGCCGGGACAGGACAACCGCTTCTTCAGCGGCCTCTATGCCGATGTCGCGGAGCGACTGGGCGAAAAGGGGCGGCTGCCTTTTGCATTCGAGGGGCGCGAGCATACGGCCCAGGTCGATGCGAAAATGCGTCAATGGCGTGAGGATCGCTTCCGGTTCGGCGAAACTGATCGCAAGCGGATCGCGGACGAGCGGACGGATATGGAGCAGCGTGGCGAGCGGAGCGATTTCCTTCCCTTGCTGTTCTGTTCGCCCACCATGGAGCTGGGCGTAGATATCTCCCAGCTCAATCTGGTGTTCCTGCGAAATGCGCCCCCGACACCAGCCAATTATGCGCAACGCGCGGGCCGCGCCGGCCGTAGCGGGCAAGCCGCGCTGGTGATTACTTACTGTGCGGCGCAGAGCCCGCACGATCAATATTACTTCCAGCGCCGCCAAGCGCTCGTCGCCGGTATTGTCAAGCCGCCCGCGATCGATCTGGTGAACGCCGACTTGCTAGCAAGCCATATCCACGCCGAGTGGATGGCCAGTGTGAGCGAGCCAATCGGGACGGCCATTCCGGACAATCTCCAGATGGATACGGACGGTCACCCCGTCGCGGAACGTCTGCGGCCCGCACTTTCTGCAGCAACGGAGGATACGGCGGCACGCGCACGCGCCGTTGCTATCGTGCTTTCGGCGCTACCGGACGAGAGGCCGGAGGAGCTCGCAGATCCAGTCGCGCTGGTTGAGACGCGCTGGCGCGCCGCCGGGGCGGCCTTCGAGCAGGCCTTCGAACGATGGCGCACGCTGTATAAATCCGCAGTGGATGAGCGGCAGGCGGCTAATGCCATTGCGCAACGCGCTGGCCTGTCGGCCAAGGACCGCGCTGACGCCCGCAGTCGCTACCTAGCAGCTGATCGGCAGGTGCAGTTGCTCGAAACGGGCACCAGTTCGTCAGGATCGGATTTCTACACCTATCGCTATCTTGCGACCGAGGGCTTTCTCCCAGGCTACAATTTTCCGCGCTTGCCGCTTTACGCCTTTATAGATCAGGAGAAGGTGTCGGCTGTGCTGCAGCGTCCCCGCTTCCTTGCAATCGCGGAATTTGGACCGAACGCGCTCGTGTATCATGAGGGCAAGGCGTATCGCTGTCACCGCGCGAAGTTGGCCTCTGGGTCACTTGACGAGCAGCAGCGGCTTGCGACGCAGATCTTCAACTGCTGCCAGAATTGCGGCGCAGCTCATGAAGAAAAGACGCAGGAGCGTTGCATGGTGTGCAGCGAGCCTTTGACCGCTGACGGCCAGATCGCCGAGCTGTTCCGGATCGAGAATGTTGACGCGCAGCCGAGTGCGCGGATCACCGCCAACGACGAGGATCGCCAGCGCCGGGGGTTCGAAATTCGAACGGTGTTCCGCTGGCGTGAAAGCCGCGCCGGTGAGCAGCGGCTGTCACTGTGGGCGGACGAGGTTCCGCTGCTTGAGGCTCGCTATGGGCCGCAGACTCGACTGTCCCGCGTGAACCTGGGCTTGCGACGCCGTGCCGAGAAGGAGGCAATCGGCTTCGACATCGACACGGTTTCGGGCCGCTGGCTGAAAAACGAGGCGAGGGGCGAGGAAGAGGGCGCAGATCCGGTCAGGGGCACCCGACGCCAGACGATCGTGCCGATGGTGGAGGACACCAAGAACGCGCTGCTCGTCCGCTTCAATCCCGACCTGAACCTCTCCAACGAGCAGATGGCCACGCTGCAACATGCGCTGGTCCGCGCGATCGAGGCGGAACACGTGCTCGACGCCGGCGAGCTGCTAGGCGAACCGCTGCCGACGCGCGATGACCGCAGATCGTTGCTGCTCTACGAGGCGTCCGAAGGGGGCGCGGGAGTGCTCAAGCGATTGATGGAGAATGCCGGCCGCTGGCGACGCCTGGCTGATGTTGCGATTGAGTTGATGCACCTTCACCGGACCGACGGTGTGCTTGGCGATAATCCCGATAAGGACCCTTGTGTTGCGGGCTGTTACCGGTGTTTGTTGTCCTACTACAACCAGCCCGACCACGCGCACATCGACCGCCGGGATGTCGAGGTGCTGAGCGTTCTCGACCATCTTTCCCGATGTGGGGCTGAGACAGACTCGCACTTGGATGCAGAGCCTTGGGCCGAGGCACTGGCTGGCTGGGGTGCTCCCTCGCCGTCGGTCGAGGCGATTGATGGCGCGACCTATCCATTGTGCTGGCCGGATCTGATGGTGATGGCCGTGACATCGCCGCCACCCCCCTCACTAATCGAACGCTGCCAGGACTTGGGACGCGACCTGATCGAACTACCCGCTTCCCCGCCAGCAGCTATGCCGCAGCCGCTGGCTGACGCACTTGGAGTGACCGCATGAGCCCAGCGCAATTGCAGGCCGGCGATCTCGTCACAGCGCGAGGCCGGGAGTGGATTGTGCTAGGCAAACCGGCCGAAGGGGTGGTGCGGGTTCGGCCGCTGTCCGGATCCGAAGAAGATGCAATCACCTTTGCCCCCGCGCTCGAAGCCGTGCCTATGGCCAGCGCGTCGTTCGCGGCGCCTACTGCAGAGCAGGTCGATACCCAGGAGGCAGCCCAACTGCTCGCCGATGGCCTTAGATTGTCGCTGCGCCGCGGCGCGGGGCCTTTCCGAAGCGCCGCGCATCTGGGTGTCGAACCGCGCGCTTATCAACTCGTGCCGCTGTTGATGGCGTTGCGCCAGGACGTGAAGCGCCTGCTGATCGCCGACGATGTCGGGATCGGCAAGACGGTCGAGGCAGGCATGATCTTGCGTGAAATGATGGATCGCAGCGAAGCCGATCGCTTCACCGTGCTGTGCCCGCCGCACCTCGTCGAGCAGTGGGTGGAGGAGCTAGGCACCAAGTTCGACATCGACGCAGTCGCCGTCACGTCGGCGCGAGCGCGCGCCCTGGAACGAGGGTTGGCCGTCTCCGAGAGTATCTTCTCCGCCTACCCTGCAACGGTCGTCAGCCTGGATTATATCAAGGCAGAAGGGCGCCGCGCGGAGTTCGTTCGATCCTGTCCCTCCTTCGTCATCGTCGATGAAGCGCATAGCTGCGTCGGCGGCGGGCAAGGAGGGACGCAGCAGCGTTACGCGATGCTGCGCGAACTGGCCCAAGACGCCACGCGCCACTTGCTGTTACTCACTGCCACCCCGCACAGCGGTGACCAAGAAGCGTTCC